>NZ_CP049818.1:0-2433118 GCF_018437745.1 Jeotgalicoccus sp. WY2
ATGAATGGCTATTTTGCAGATGAGCACACCTTATTTAAAGGAGTAAAAGTCGTTCCTCCAAACAGTGAACTAGTTATAGATAGTGAAGGTTTAGAAATACACGATATAGATAATTCATTAAATGAAATATCTACCGTTAAGCCCAACAGTGAATATAATAATAAGTTAAAACAAGATTATATAGAAGCTTTTAAAGCAGTGCCGAAGAAAAGTAAAATAAATATTGGAGTTACAGGTGGAAAAGACAGTCGTTTAGCATTATTAGGACTGTTGGAAGCGGGTTATAATGCAGATACAAATACGAGGGGATTTCTTGATAATCCTGATGTCCAAATGGGTGAATTAATAGCAAATAAACTAGGTTTGAAACATAGAATTACAGAACCAAAAATTACGGATGCTAAAGGAATGACTGTAAATTTAGAGAGAAAAGCTCTAAATGCCATGATTGCTACCTCAGGACAAGTTTATGGTTATGAAAATATCAATCATCAGTCAATTTATAAAGGAAATGTAGGAGTTACAGGAGTTGCAGCTCTATCGCTAAAAGGTGGCTACAGTAATCTAAACAATGTCAATCCTGCAAATCCTAAAGTTGAAATGGTCAAGCGATTTTTGCCGTTGGATAACTTATTATTGGAAGGCTCTTCTAAAGAATATCAAATTTTTTTAGAAAATTTAGTAACAAGTGATTTTCAAAATGCACAGTATAAACACGCTTTATTTTATAGAAATGGCCGATGGACCAGTGGTACCAGATTAGCTAAGTCTTATTCGAGTGATATTTACTCTCCGTATTATGATAATCATTTTTCTAAATCTATTATTAAAGTGAAGAAGAGTTATTTAGATAATGGATTCATCCAATATACTTTAACCAAGAAACTTAACGAAGAAATCTCAAAATTGCCACTTGTTGAGAGTAGGTGGGGATTCGAGAAAGACCAGCCCACAAAGCCCGAGAATTACTATAGCTGGCTTAACAGAGAGCCGTTATATTCCTTAACTAAAATGGCAAGTTACAATTGGCGAAACTTGACACTTGAAGGAAATAATATGTTCGTAATAGTTTTAAAGAAATATTGTTGTCTGACCCATCTCATAAAATATATCAAGTTATAGACTATAATGAACTTAAAAAGACTTTCGAAAATAATCTGACCAATAAGCACTTGAAATTTATGTGGGCAGCTCTTTCGTTATTTTCTTATATTAATTACATAAAAACAAACCTATTACGGCTGATGATATTAATATAAAAATTCCGGAAACTATTATAAACAAAATGAATGTAGTTCCAAAAATACACGACTTGATGCCTGAAGTGAATTCAATTAATAATGGATTAACTTTAGTGTCCTATGATAATGAATATACTGTTTCTGTGGATAATGAATCCAATAAAAACTTATATTTAACAACATTCAGCAAAAATATAAGCAAAGGTGCTAAAAATGAAATAGCCGATATTAAAAATAGGAAAAAATTGAGTTTTAATATATTCATTGAAAGTAAGAAATCTATTAGTTTTCGATACTGTGTGATTTTCTTTAAGGGATACAAAATTAGAGACTAAATGGTTTAAAAAGTCTATAAACAAAAATAATTTTAATCTTACAGGAACAGTTTCTATAGCAGCAGGTGCTAATAATTACAAAATAGCATTTAAGGTTCCTAATAATTTAGATGAAATATTTAAAATTAAATATTTTTTCGCTAAAACTGAATAATATAATTAAAACTCAAAATCACTACATATTATGAAGGATAATAAATAAAAACAAACTAAGACCCTTGGCCAGACAAGTAGAAATTTATAATAATGACTCATCAATTGATAAAATTGGTTTTAAACTGATAAATGTTGTTGTTGGAATTAATTAGGGTTATAAACATCAATATAATTAAAATACCTAGAAAATTCTATTTTCATTTTATAAATTTTATTAAAATATTTAATGAATTTAGAAGTTCATAATGTAGATAAAATATTAATGATAAATAAGTGGATTTTGCAGAAAAGACGTCTACAAATAGGTGTTAATTAATATAATTCCCTCCTAAGAAATACACTTTTTATTAAAAAAGCATAGCAATTTTAATAGAAAGTTTTATACCAGGAGAATCTGACTCACCTGAAGACATTGATGTGATTGTCATACTGGCGGTGGTGATCAGGGCCGTGTGCAGAAGGGTGCTGATTTATATGATTCAGGATATGCCGATAAGGTTCTTATGACACCGGCAGGGGACAGATACAATGCAAAGGAACTTACAACCATCGCTCGCCACTATGGTGTCGAAGAAGAAGAAGATGTAATAGTAGACACTGACTCCACCAGTACATATTCCAATGCACAGAGAACGATTGAAATTATGGATGACAATAATTTTGAAACTGCATTAATTGTTACGAGTGATTACCATCTTAAACGAGCTAAGCTGATATTCGAACGTTTGAATGATAAGGAAAAGACCTTTAACTATATCGCATCAGCGAACCTCGACGGAAATTCAGGTCTGGACAGAGAAGATGCATTTTCTCTTTGGCTGGGCGAATTCATAAATACATGGGGCTACCGCTTCGGTTTATATAAAATTTTCGGTTAGCCGTTAGTAGACTCGAGAGACTATGCTATTATTTAACTGTTACTTATTTTAAACAGAAAAGGGGAACAGCTATGAAAATCAAAATGTCTTTTATGAGTGTACTACTGGGAGTTATGTTTTTATCAGCATGCGCGGAAGCGGATCAGGGGATAATCTGATTGATACCGGTTCGTTAACTGAAGGCAGCTGGATGGGCTACGACGGTGAGGCTGTAGAGAACGAAGAAATGAGAACAACAGAAAAAATCGATTACGATCCAGCTACAACATACGAAATCAACCGTTCAAGCTATGTATCGTACTTTAATGGAGAAGACTTCATTGAAACGATTCAGTACAATGGAGAGCCCCCAATGACGCTGGATACTGTAGAAGAAGCTGACAGCATTGTCATCAGCTTTAACCAGTACAATGAAGATACTATTAATTTAAAAACAGCTGAATAAATCCCGAACCGTGAGATTTCATTAATCTCGCGGTTTTTTACATTAACTTTACTGTCCTGAAATTTTATCTAAACACTCACTTGTTAAACTCCAGGTATCAATACAAAAGAGGTGACTACTGTTATGTCTTATGAAAATAAAACACTCATTGTCTACCTTGACGGTGATTACCGCCGCTTTAAAGCAGTTGCAGAAATATATCAGACATTTGATTATGACCGGGCGCATATACTCATCACATCATTTAATGACCACAACGAACTCCGCGGTACAAAAGATCTTTTAAACTCCAATTATGATTATATAGACGAGCGTCATATCCTCACAGAATACTTCTCAACGACCACCTACAACAATGCGTTAGAAATACAGCAGATACTCTCCAGACTGAATTACGGGAATGTTATCATCATTACGAGCCAGTACCATAAGTTCCGTACAAAGCTGATCTTCAATAATGTATTTAAGGGAAGCACAAAGCTAAAATTTTTAGGTGTGAATCATCATACAACGTTAATGGAATATTCTTCAGAAGTTATAAAACTTGGATTATATCTTATGAAGAACTATAAGTTCTTTACTAAAGACAACTTACTGTATACGAAGAGCAAATACCGTAGAGTATCTAGGTTAAGATATCAGTAAGAAAATCGTTATAGAACGGCTAATTCCATTCTCCTATGTGTTAAACTATTACTAATGACTAATAGATTAGAATAGGGGATTCCATGAAAAGCTATAAAGAAACTAAAGAAGAATTATTAAAAGCAACAGACTATAGAAACTTCACATACCGTATGACACGTATTCCTGAAATGATTGAGACGCAGTCAAAAAAACTCGATGATATCTTAGCTCAATTTAAAAAAGAGGGTTTCAACCACTTATCAGTCGTTGAACTATGCCGTTCTTTTATAAGAATTGATTTAATCAGATTATCTCTGATGCAGTGTACACGGTGTAATGGCTGCAGACAAAAAAGTTCAGTATCCAACAGAGCTGGAAGTGCTGGAGAGATTCACTCTGGAAAAAATAACACAGGATTTCTATCCTTTAGATCTTCCAAAAGATCTTGAAGATAAGAACCAGGAAATCCGTGAACAGCTTGTTAAACTAACGAAAGAACTCGAACCCATCCTTAGACTTGTAGAGCAGAACACAGGCGATATGAACGAGACACTTAAAGTAGTGGCAACTCAGGTTCAAAAGAACAATAACCATGTATTAAGCAAAATCTATGATGATGTATTCTATACAACGGTATTAGACTACAATATTGATAATGCTTTTGAAACTGCTTGGAAAGATAATTTAATCCAATCACCATTAGTATCATTTTATTCAATGTTCACATTGTCATTCTATGACGATATGTTTAAAGATCAGCTGGTGTAAGACGAAAGCCGAAGCAACCGCTTCGGCTTTTATTTATTCTCTTCAACCTCTTTGCCAAGTATCAGAATTTCATACAACTCATAGAGTTTCTGATTCAGTTTATCAGCATCAAAAAACTGACTGGCTATTTTATAAGAAAACTCACCCAGCGGTTTAATCCTTTCTCTGGAATCCAGCAGATAATCCAGATCCGCTTCCACACAGCCTATTTCATAGCCGGCAAATTTCTCTCCTATGCCCCCGAAATTGTTATACATTCCAAACTGCCAGTTATCCTGTTTAATCAAACCGATATAATTTTTGCTGCCGACCGCAATAACCGGTTTGCCGGATGCCATGCCTTCTAAGGCAGAACGGCCAGGGGCAATAATAATATCACAATCAATATAAGCTTTTTTCAGCGCCTGATCCACCAGCCATCCTTTAGAAATGATGGAGTGGGGTGTGTCTGTGAACAGCTCTTCACACAGTCTTATAAATTCTTCCTTTTTTGTGCCGTCGCCGATAAGATGAACATTAATCTTCATCCCTGTTTTGTTTTTATATGATTTACTGCAAGCAGCATTATATCCAGGATAAACTGCTTATCTTCATCGAGACGGGTAATGAATCCGATATTCAGTTCATCTTTGTTTTCATCATAGTACACAGGCTCGTTAAACACCTTGCTGTCATAGCCGTTAGGTATAACATAGTAACGGTCGTGCAGCCGCTTTAACCGGCTCTGCAGGTTTAGTTTGATGCTTTCGGATACAGTGACTATTGCACTCAGCTTGCCTGCATGTTTATTTAAATCATCGTGCCACATGCCATGATAAGTCTCTATGAGCGGAATATCATGCTCACGGGCGTATTTTACAGCAGGATACTTCGACAGCCCCGGATGGAAGTGTATTAAATCGAATTTTATATTTAAGTCTTTAAGCTGTGCGACAGAGGAATTTACCGCCGGAACGCCTGCACCAAATTCAGTTTCCACTGTCTGTATTTCTTGTGCCTTCAGACGTTCTGCCAGCGGCCCGGATTTCAGCATGACGTAAACTTTACAGCCTTTACTTTTCATATACAGCGCACTGGAATATACATTCTCGTGCAGTCCGCCCATCGGCGCATGGAAATGAACGATATATAAGATATTCATCGTAACCCTCCAGCTATTTCAATTCTTTTAACTATTTTATCATTATACAGGGAACGATTACATGAATGAGTATTTAATATACAAATGGGTATTTATCTATTATCAAATATTTTACTGAAAGTGAGTGATTTACCATGGTTGCATGTCAAAATTGCGGTGAAGAAGTACTGGAAGGCACAAGGGTATGTCCGACATGCGGAGAGTTTATCCGCGACGACGAGAATTTTACAGATAATAACGGACTGATTCAGGAAAGAGCACCGGAAGAGGAGTTCTTAAACGGTCCCGGTAAGGATAATAAGATGGAAGATATGCCGGAAGAGAATTATCCTGAAGATGAGTTAAATAAACAGCAGAAAAAAGAACGCAGTGATTTCGGCCGTACTGATGATAAATAGTAATGATGCTTCCCGATCTTGTATCGGGAAGTATTTTTTTATCATATGACTAATATTGAATGAAACAGGGTATTTAATCAGAAACAAATTGAGTACATACGAAAGAGAGTTGTAAAATATGATTAAATGTCAAAACTGCGGAGAAACAATCGAAGAAAATATCGATATTTGTCCGTCTTGCGGATCTTATCTATATGATGATACAGCTGTTACTGATCCAGACGTCAGAGTGGAGCGTGAGGTGCCGGACGAGGATATTCTGAGTGAACCGGGAAACTTTGATGAAGCAATCGATAATCTGCCCGATGATACGTATAACGATGATGAGCTGGAGAAAAGAGAACTTGAAGTGGAACGGAGAAAGTTCGGCAAGTCAGGTGAATAGAGACGTAATAAATTTCTAGCCTCGCTGGTTCTCCCGGTGAGGCTAAGATTTTCTAAGGGTGGTCATTTGAAAACAATACTCAGTTATATATAATGAGAACATCGTACAAATATGAGAGGAGGAGCAATACTAATGAAGGAAAGTTTAAACCTGCTTATCTTTAATAGTGCATCTGCACCGGAAATTAACTGGGTTATGGTTATTACCGGAGTGCTGCTCTTAGGATTCGTCTGTTTTTTAAATTGAGAAAATAATTAAAACTGAAAATTAAACAATGGGGGAAATTATGTACTGGTATTTAGTATATTTTATTATTATTTGCAGCGATGATCGGCATCGCATGGTATTACTTCTATAAAATTAAAACTTATGAAGATTACATGATATCTTCCTGGAGTACAGGTTTCTGGAAAATAACGGGGACAATCGTCAGTACCAATGCAGGGGCAGCCGTATTTATCGGCTGGGTAGGTCTCGGTTTCACCGTCGGCTTGTCCGGTTATGTGAAATTTGCACTAGTCGCTTACATATTCAGCTTAATTTTAGTGATTGTCTTCGCTAAACCGTTAAGAAGACAGAAACTATTCACACTCGCTGATTTATTCACCGTCCGTTTTGGTGGACGTGCAGGTATAATGCCGTCTATTTTATCAGCATTTATATATTCAGTACCGACATTGGCATTGCAGCTGATCGGTATGTCGACCGTATTTAATATTACGCTCGGCTGGAATCAGATGACCGGTTTACTTGTCGGTACAGTGTTAATTCTCGCTTTCTCTATTTTAGGCGGTTTGCCAGCTACGATATTGACGGATGCGATTCAGTCCATTTTAATTCTGCTGGGGCTGATTGTACTCGCAATAGTCACAGTCATGCACGTTGGAGGTATTACAGATTTATTTGCAAATACAAGCTGGGAGTTCCTGAGTCCGATAAGTCCTGAAGGAATGTCTGAAACACTGCTTTATGCACTGTCAGTCGGTCCGTTCTATTTGGTATGGCAGTCAACATGGCAGAGAATCTTTGCAGCTAAAGATGAAAAGACAGCACTGCGTGCGGGGATTACAGGTCATGTTATTGTAATGATCATTTCATTCCTGCCGTTTTTAATTGGAGTATCTGCAAGACAGTTTGTTGACTTGTCGATGAATCAGGATCTGATATTTGCCTTCGTTACAAACGAGCTGCTGCCGACACCAATTGCAGGAATTATCTTCGTTGCACTGCTCGCAGCACTGATGACCGGTGCAACGTCATTTAACCTGCAGGGGGCAAGTAACTTAACGCGTGATATGTATCAAGTAATGATTAATCCAAAAGCATCTAATAAAAAACTTCTCTTTGTTTCGAGAATTGCGGTTGTGTTTATTACACTGCTCGGACTGGGTGCTGCGTTCTTTATTACTAATATTAATGATGCATACCGCTGGGCGCTGATGGTCAACGGAGTTTTACTCGTATTCCCATTCCTTGCAATTATGTTCTGGTCGAGAGTAACGAAAAAGGGTGTGCTCGCCAGTATGATTGGTTCACTGATTGTCGCATTTATCTATCCATATCTTGGACTGCCGTATGATCAGGCACTTGTCGGTTATACACTGTCGTTCGTACTTGTTGTAGGTGTCAGCTTAATTACTAGGCACGATAAGAGTGAAATACCGAAAGCCGCAATTAGTCACAGATTAAGTGATTATAAAAAAGGGGACATTTAAATGGAACTTGAAAAAATAATCAATGCAAATGTGCTCGATGTTAATAATGGCACTGTCGAATTATCTACAGTTTTTATAAAAAACGGCAGCATTGCAAAAGTAATTAAACAGGGTGAGACAATGACTGACAGTGATGCTTTAGATTTAAACGGTCAGTACCTGTCACCGGGTTTTATCGATACACACAGTCATTTAGTTATGTACAGCAATTTCCGCAGACAGCTGAATTGCTCTCCGGAGAGTATTTCGAGTATAGAAGAGTTGGTTGGAAAATTTACAGAGCAAAAGGATGAACTCATTAGAGATGGCTGGCTGAGAGGCTACGGCTATAATGAATTTGAGTTAAATGAACAGCGTCATCCAAACCGTTTTGATTTGGATAAAGTGTCAGAAATTCCAATATATGTTCAGCACAGTTCTGCACATATGGGGGCAGTGAATACGAAAGCACTGGAACTGATGGGGGTTAATCTCGATGACCCGGATCCTAAAGGCGGCCGATTTGAACGGGATAAAGATGGCCAGGTTAACGGTGTGCTGTTTGAGTTTCCGGCACTTGATAAAGCAAAAGCAGTACTGCCTAAAATTGAAGCGGATGATTTAGCTGAAGATATAGCCGGCGGTGTGTATGATTACCAGAGCCGCGGGATTACGAGCGCCACTGAAATGTGCATCGGGCTCTTAAACGGCATGGATGATTATCATGCTGTTCTTAAATATTTGGAGCAGCCGCAAAATTTCAGAACAAGATACGCCATTGATTACAAACTGCTGCTCGAAGAAAGTATTTTTGAAAATGAAACAGGTGTGACTTTAAAAGATAAATTTGAAACGCTGAGTAAAGGATTTGCGACACTCGGCGGTGCTAAATTCTTTAATGACGGTTCTATACAGCTGCATACGGCGAGTATCAGAGGAGAGTATTACGACGGTACACCGTCTGATGATACCCAGTTTACCGATAAGGAACTGAAGGAATTATTTACCCATTTTCAAAAACTTGAATATCCGCTCATTACACATGCCAATGGAGATAAGGCAGGAGAAGCAGTGATTAATGCGTATATCAGCACAGCGGAACATAAGAAAACAGATATTCAGCACAGAGTAGAACACCTGCAAATTGTAAATAAGGAAGATATAAAACTTATGGTTGATAACGACATCGGCGGCTCGTTCTTTATGAATCATATATTATTTTGGTGATGTGCATAAGAGTAAATTTTTAGGGCCAGACCGGGTTAAAAGAATTGAGCCTGTTAAATGGGCAGATGAACTTGGTATGATAAATACAATACACTCAGACTGCCCCGTAACGGATATTTCACCGCTAGGAACGATTCGCATTGCCTGTGAACGTAAAACACGTAACGGCGATGTACTTGGTGAAGATATGAAATTAAGCCGGGCGGCGGCTTATCGTAAAATGACTATTGATGCAGCTGTTTTAAATGGCACAAGTCATATCGAAGGCTCAGTTGAAATCGGCAAGTACGCCGATTTTGCTGTATTGAGCGAAAATCCTTTTGATGAAAAAACAGAACTGTCGGATAAACTCGTTCAGATGACAGTGGTTAACGGTGAAGTGGTATTTAAAAAATAAAAAGTCTTAAAATCTGAAAGTATATGCTTAGGTAAAATAAATATTGACTTATAAGATTTTATAATCACTGATAAAATCTATGACAGACATAAAAAAGGCAGTACGGATTTTTCCGTACTGCCTTCTCAATTTTGCTGATTATTTTAGAAAATCTTCTGTTGATGTGATTTCTGCGTACATGCCATTTAATGCACCAATGAATGAGTAGTGCACCTGTTCAGCTGGAACGTCATGACCGTCATATGATAAATCAAGTGTTGCACATGCGTCTTCAACGACCGTCGTTTCAAATCCTAAATCAACCGCAGCTCTTGCTGTTGCATCGATACACATATGCGTCATCATACCGAGCACGATTACTTTAGTCACACCGTTTTCTTTAAGTTTCTCTTCCAGATCTGTCTGCAGGAAACTGTTGGGGAAATTCTTAATAATGACTGTTTCATCATCTTGTGGTTTAACCGATGCGTGAATTTCAGCACCATTTGTATCTGGCAGGAAGAATCCCATCGCAGGGTCTGCAGCGATGTGCTGAACATGGAAAATATTTTCTTATTTTCTCTAAACCATGCCAATACTTTAGCTGCGTTTGCTGCTGCCTGATCCGGATTAACCAGTTCCATATTACCGTCTTTAAAATAATCGTTCTGTATATCTACTATAATTAAAGCTGTGCTCATAATTACACCCCGTCTATAAAATTTTGTTATATTATAAGTATAGTAATTTTAATGATATCCGTCGATATGCTGGTGAACTGCTTTTCACCAAAAGCATTTCATGGCGAAAGGAGTCACAAATGCAGCTGGATAATATCGATTTTCAAATACTTCGTATATTGAATAAAAACTCGCGGATTCAATGGAAAGATCTCGGCGAGGAAATTCATATGACAGGACAGGCTGTCGGAAACCGTATTAAAAAATTGGAAGACGCTGGTGTCATTCAGGCATATTCCGTTATTGCAGATGAAATGAAACTGGGTTATGCATACACTGCTTTTGTTATTATTTATATGAAAACGGCCAATCACCATTCTTTTATAGATTTCATCAATGGGCAGCAGGAAATTATTGAAGCTCACCGGGTGTCCGGTGAAGGCTGCTATCATTTAAAAATTAAAGTGGAATCCCAGGAGCGTATTAATGTCCTGCTGGATGAAATACTCGTCTATGGCAACTACAAACTTTATTTATCCATAAATGAAGTAAAACACCGCAGTCTGCTCGGCAGTGAAACAATATAAGAAACCGGCTGACCCCGTATAATCGAAGGGCAGCCGGTTTTTATCTTATTGATTTAATTCATCGTACACTTCTTTAATATTTCAGAGGAAGGTTTGTAACATTTCTGTTAAGATGAAACGGATATTTTTAACTAATTTATGATTCGCGCTATAATAATAATGACTACAGGGAATGGAGAGAGTTTAATGATAGATATTCATAATCACTTATTGATAAATGTCGACGATGGTCCAAAATCATCAGAAGAAACTTTTAATTTGCTTAATCAGGTAATAGCACAGGGAATAACTGATATTATTGTGACACCTCATCATCACAGCGGTACTTATGTAACACCGGCAAGTGTCGTAAAACAGAAGTTATTGGAAGTAGAAAGTATTATTGCAGATAATAATCTTCAGATAAACGTCCACGCCGGCCAGGAAATCCGTATTAATGATGTGTTAATCGATGAGCTTAGAAGCGGGGAGTCACTGACGCTCGCCGGCAGTAATTATATTCTTGTTGAATTTTCATTTACTGAACTCCGTGAAGATGTTGATGAAGTATTCACTGATCTTCGCGAACTCGGTCTGACGCCGATTATCGCGCACCCTGAACGCTGCCGTCCGCTCGTTGAAAACGAACAGATTTTAGCGCGTCTTATTAAAAACGGGGCGCTGGCTCAAGTCACGGCAGCGTCGGTGTGCGGTGAGTTTGGCAGTGACCTGCAGGAAAATTCACTCGATCTGATAGAAAAAGGGCTGATTCATATCGTCGCAAGCGATGCACACCATGCAGAATACCGTCCATTTATGTCCAAGGAAGCCTTTGAGATTATCGGCAATGAGCTTGGGCAGTCCTATGTAGAAAAAATGAAACAGACGGCAGCTGCCGTCCTGGGTAAGCAACAGTAATTATTTCCGTTTCTTGTTACTCTGTTTGACTTTGAAATAATCTCCGCCTTTTTTCGCCGTATCATCCGTACCCCAAGCTCTTAAATTTTTAGTATCGACGAGATGGGGGATGTGTTTTGAACAGTGAATGTAAGCTTCGTGCACCGTCACTACAACCCAGCGCTCAGCACGGTCATCAGTCACATCTGGTGCGATATTATGAATGTGTTCATTTTCTACAATTTCAGCAGCACCGTTAATATGAAGGCCGATCTGGTCGTCAAAGAAATCAATTAACAAAAGACCGATATGCGGATTCTCTAGGATGTTGCCTAACGAGGCCATGACGCCGTTGCCGCGGTATTCCGGGTACATCAGACGTTTATCATCAATGACATGAATAAAACCTTGTTCACCCGCTTTAAACGAAGAATCACAGTTGCCATTCTTATCGCTCGTTGCGATAAATAAAAATGTCTGCTCGCTAATATACCGCTGCATTTCATCATTTAAATAATCAATCATCTGATTACTGTAAAAGGCATCTGCACGTCGCTCTGTACCATGTTTTTCTTGTAAATCCCGTTCACCCTGTGACATGATATCACTCCTTAACTATATTTATTTTAACATTATTAAGTTCTTATAAAAGGGGTATAGTTTACAAAGAGGTGAAGGAAATGAAACAAATTATTACGATTCATTATATCGGCGGGTCGACTATGGAAGTCAATAAGACAGAAGCGGTAAATGAATTACTGGAGTTAATTGGCGGCAGATTTGAAACCAACCAGTTTGTGAAACTTCCGAATCGAAGCGGCGGAGAAGTTTATATTAACTTAAGTCTAATCACATCTATAGAAGTGCGGAGTATATAATTAAGAAGCGTATCTGTAAAGTCACAGATGCGCTTTTTCGCGCCTTTTTTTGGTGGGGTATGCAGAGTGGCTGGCGTTTTCGTAGTTATGAGCGGACTTCATGTATACGTATTGCATTTTTCATAGTCATGAGGGGTTCTCATGTATACGCAACAACAAAAATAAGCCAAACCATTTTCAATAAAATTCCGAGAACGGTTTGGCTCTTTCAATGATTTAAATTTCGTTATTATCGTAAAAATCCATCATTGCGTTCAGTCCGGCTGCAGGGTCGATTTTTTCAACGCCCTGAGCCTGAAGGAAGACACCGAAGGCCGTAATAAAGTTTAAAAGATTCTGCTTCTCTGCAACGTAGCCCATCGTACCGATACGCCAAATCTGGCCGGCAACTGAACCGAATGTACCGGCAATTTCAATGCCGAATCGTGAGAGCAGTTCAGCGCGGAATTCCGCGTCGCTAATACCTTCAGGTATTTTAACGCAGACAACCATCTGCATTTCATGATTTTCATCACCGAACAATTCAAGACCGAGCGCTGTCACTGCCTGTTTCATTGCTTCGTGGTGATAGCTGTGACGGCGTGCGCGCTGTTCAACACCTTCACGAATCGCGAGCTTAAGTCCTTCATACAGACCGTATACATTAACAGTCGCTTCTGTATGATGATTCAGGCGGCGTTCACCCCAGTAATCCTGAAGCTGGGTAAGGTCGAGGTAGTTACTCGTAATAAAAGCTGATGTTGCTTCGTCTGATGCAGTACGTATACCTTTTTCAACACGTTTCCGCTTATTGATTTCTTCACTGAAACGTTCATTAAATGTAATCGGTGTAATTCCTGACGGTACCGACAGGCATTTCTGTGCGCCCCCGATAACTGCATCAAGTGCCCAGTCATCTACAGGAATATACTGTCCCATGTATGTAGCGACTGCATCGACGACTGTGAATACACCTCGTTTTTTTGCAGCGTGTCCGATTTTATCGATTGGCTGTAGACGGCCTGATGATGTTTCCCCGTGAATAATTGCGAGGACCTTAGGCTGTACTTCGTCGATTTTTTTAATAATATCTTCCTGTGGTATTACTTCACCCATCGGAGCTTCGATTGTATGCACTATACCGCCCGCACGTTCAACAAGCTCGGTAATAAGGTAGCCAAAACGTCCGATAATTGGAATCAGTACTTTATCACCTGGTTCAACAATACTTGCGATAACAGCTTCAATACCTGCACGGCTTGTACCGTCTATTGGAAATGACCATTTGTTTTTCGTTTAAATGATGCACGGATTAATTCCATCGTGTCATTCATAATATCGGTGAATTCCGGATCAAACTGTCCGAGAATTGAGTTGCTCATCGCCTGGGAAACTCTTGGATCAACTGCAACAGGTCCGGGGGTCATGATTAGTCTTCTGTTTATTTGTAAACTTGCCATTATGCGTATCATCCTTCACAGATTATTTTTTTTGTACTGTTAATAATATAATTATTAGCACAATTATACAAATTATTTTAATGGGATGATTTTCTCTCCACTATTTTGTGATGTTTTGCACAAAATCAATAATTACTTTATCTACTATGGATAAAGTAATTGATAATTGGATATTGTAAAATAATAGGTGAGAATAATAAAAAATTAAATTTGAAGGAGACAAAACAATGGATAACAAGAAAATTTCCAATAGTTATTGGATAAAAATTGTCATCGTCTTTACGCTCGGATGGGTTGCAATATATGCCACACGGACAATTTTAAACCCGATTATGACAAATATTCAGTCAGAGTTCGCAATTAATGCAGCCCAATTAGGACTGATTAGCAGTTTATTCTTCCTCGGCTATACTGCTACACAAATTCCTTCAGGATTTTTAGGGGATAAATTCGGACGCAAGAAAATGATTATCCCGGCATTTATCGGTTTTGGTATACTGGCAATTATTTCAGGACAGATGGTTACATTCTATATGTTCCTGATGATGTGGTTCCTGACTGGTATGTTCCAGGGGGTATTCTACGGACCGCAGTATGGATTATCTTCTGAAGCAATCCCGCAGAAGCGTCTCACACTCGGAAGTGCAATTATTAACAGTGGTATGGCAATTGGTATGTCGGCTGGTTACTGGATTTCCAGTATTACTGTTCAGGAAATGGACATGTCTTGGCGCACGCCGTTCTGGATTATGGGTGTTATTGTAATCGTCATCGGTATTGTGATGTGGATTATGGTTAAAGAACATCCGCCGGGTTATAAAGCACCGGATAGTGCCGATGGTGCTCCTGAACAACTCAAAGTATCAGAACTGTTTAAAAACAGAAACCTTATTTTAGCTTTCGTTACAATTTTCTGTTCAATTTACGGTTTCTTCGTAATTCTGACATGGCTGCCGTATTACCTTGAAACATCACGCGGTATCAGCGGATCAAGCGTTGCATTCGTGTCATCATTGGTGCCTTGGGCATCAATCCCGGGTATGCTTTTCTTCGGCTGGCTGTCAGATAAATTAGGAAAACAGCGTCCGGTACTGTGTTTATGGTTCCAATGGCATTTATTTCGACTATTTCAATCGTCCTGTTCGAACAGATGTGGGTACTTTACGTATCGCTGATTATTTACGGCATCGTTGGTAAACTAAGTACAAACCCGGTTCTGATTGCGGTAGTAGCAAATAACGCACCCCGTGTTGGACTGGCAACATCATTCGGTATTTATAACTTCATCGGAATGTCGGCATCAATTTTAGCGCCTTACATTACAGGATTTATTACAGATGCAACAGGAAACTTAGACATGGGCTTTTATTTCGCAGGTGCACTGCTTGTAGTCGGTATCATCGCAGTATTCTTCATCGATGAGTCTGGTTATAACAAAGTAGAAAATGTTGAAAAAACAAATTAATAGATAGTATATGAAACTCCCCAAAGCTATTTTCAGCTTTGGGGAGTTTTCTGTATGTAATGGAACGGAGAGGGATTTTCATTGAAAAACGTATATATTGTGTACAATATTCTTATTATAAGCGCTTACATCTGTTGTATGAAGTTAAACTTATGACTATCTATTAAATTTATATAGATTTATCTGAATATTTATGATAAATTCAAAACATGTTTATTTTAAGGAGGAGTTTTTGTGAGCGATTCCAAGGATAGAGGGATTGTCCAAAAAAGTTATGATAACTTATGGAGTGAATCAAAAAGAATAAGTAATTATTAAAGTTTTTCAGTTCTAAAGATTTGAGAGATGCGGCATCCGGTGCACCGTCACCCGATGAGCATAGAAAGGCGTATAAACCAGCACAGCTGATCGGTTTAATTTTAGGGCCATTATTATTTGTTTTGGCACTGTTATTTATTAAATCCGACACTCTGGACAGCTCGGGGATTTTCGTCGTAGCTGCAGCCTTATGGATTGCAACCTGGTGGGTAACAGAGGCTATTCCGATTCCAGCAACATCACTGTTACCGTTAATTTTATTCCCAATGGGCGGGTAAGAGTAATGTCTAACTCGGATACAGCGAGTTTTTACGGTAATGATATTTATTCTTATTCCTCGGCGGTTTCTTGCTTGCTGTAGCAATGGAAAAATGGAACTTACATACGCGTATTGCCTTGTCCATTATAAAGGCGATAGGAACTACTACGGCAACAATATTACTTGGATTCATGATTTCAACAGCATTGCTTTCGATGTTTGTATCAAATACAGCTGCGGTAATGATTATGATTCCAATAGGACTTGCAATCATTAAAGAAGCTCATTCACTGTCGACACCAGAGCTCGGGCGTGATGTTAAATTATTTGAGAAAGCACTCGTTCTCGGTATTGGATACGCAGGTACTATTGGTGGGTTGGGTACGTTAATCGGTACACCTCCATTAATTATTCTTGCGGGTCAAATGAAAGAACTTTTTGATTATGATATGAACTTTGCACAATGGATGCTGGTCGGTGTTCCAGTTGTTATTGTAATGCTCGCTATTGCCTGGGCTTACATGAACTTCTTCAGCTTTAAACACGGTATGAAAGAATTGCCGGGCGGACGTAAAATTATTACGGACGAATTAGATAAACTCGGTAAAATGACGAGGGAAGAAAAATGGGTGCTTGCAGTATTCATACTCGCAGCTGCCTTGTGGATTATGCGTGGATTCTTCTTCGATCGCTTTGCATTTACAGAAATGCTGGGTGACGGTTCGATTGCGATGTTTGCAGCAGTATTGCTGTTCATCATTCCTTCGAGAAAACAAAATGGTCGCGTACTCGATTGGGCTGTCGCAAAAGATCTTCCATGGGGCGTGCTGCTCTTATTCGGTGGAGGACTTGCGTTAGCTGGAGCAATCGTAGCAACAGGGGTAGATAAATGGATTGGTGAAGTACTTGCAGGTGTAGGCGGTATTCCATTAATTCTTATGATTGCTATCGTTGCAATTTTAATTCTGTTCTTAACAGAATTTACATCTAATACAGCTACGGCGACAATGATCTTACCAGTATTGGCTGGACTTGCGATTGCGCTTGACGTGCACCCGCTGGCTCTAATGATTCCTGCTGCAATGGCTGCAAACTGTGCATTCATGCTGCCGGTAGGGACACCGCCAAACGCGATTGTATTCGGTACGAATAAAGTGTCTATTGGGGAAATGGTTAAAACAGGGTTTGGATTAAATATAATTGCTTCAATAATTGTTATTTTAGTCGTATATTTCTGGGTGCCAGTTGTATTCGGTATCGACCTGCTTACATTCCCATTCTAATTTAGATAGTAAAACAGCGCCCCTTTCGAAAATCTCGGGAGGGGCGCTGTTTTTGTTAATATTCATTATATTAATGTGCCGGAGTTTCTTTTTCGCTTCTCAGATAAATAACAAAGAAGAAGAATACTGCAGCTGCTAATAATAGTACTGAACCGATATAGAATGCTAGTACTTGTGAACCTGTTACGTCGCCGATGTACCCTGTAAGCCAAGGTGCAACTACGGATGACGCCATACCGAAGAAGTTAAACAGGCCAAGTGCTTTAGCTGTTTTCTGTTCCGGCACTGAATCTGAGACGTAGGTTATTACTGGGTCAATTGCAAGTTTGCCCATTAAACCGTATATGATTAACGCAAGATAAAGTATCCATGGTGACGGTGAGTATACTGTAAGACCAATCATTACTGCTGAAACGAGCAGGAGTAACAGAATATATTTCAAACGATCCTGCTGTCTTCTATCGATTAAGCGCGCGAAAATTAACGCGCCGGGGATGCCTGCAACAGCAACAAGTGCTGATACATAGCCAACATCTGATTGTGAGAAACCTTTTTCTGCAACGAGGAATGACGGTAACCATGTCACAATCATGTAGTACCCGTAACATACTGCAAAGTACGTAAAGTAAACTGTAATATGTTTAGGTGAGAATAATGACACTTCGCTTTGTGAATCTGTGACTACATCCGCTGAAGTTGCATCAGCATTTTCGATGTTCTCAACTGGAGCAGCTTTTTTATCACTCTTAATGTTTTTGTAGAATACAAATGTTACACCCAGGATGATAAGAGCTGTCCCGTAAAGCATCCAGTTCCATTCAACATTTAAACCGCCGACAAGAACTGATGAACCGACAAGACCGATAATCATACCAACTGCGGAACCACTGTTAATAATCGCATTGGCAAAAGTCTTTTTATCTTTAGGAACGTGTTTTGCTGATAAGCTGTACGCTGAACCGTAGTAACTGCCTGTAGCGATACCTGAAATTAATGACCCAAGATATACTTGAGGCAGTGAACTTGCTGTACCGAGTACAACAGCACCGATAGCAAATCCGATAAACGCCGGAATTAAAACATTTTTCTGTCCAAACTTATCGACTAATATACCTGCCGGAATTTGCATACCTGTGTAAGCAAAGAAATACAGAAGCGATTAAACCAATTTCCGCGTTAGATACATCGCCGAGCGAGCTTTGTATTTGAGGGTAAATCGGCGTAAGAATCGTTCTGTAAATCCAAATCGCAACCCAACCAAGTACTAAAGCAACAATTATTTTTTTATAGTACTGTGAACCGTTTTGTTCTATCTGATTCATTAAAGTACGCCTCCTATAATTTTTAACTCACTATATTATAGAAGGAAAAACATCACTGTTCATTGTTCAATGTGAACAATGAACGGTATTATAATTATCGATGGCTGACAATTAATTATCCTGTATATACTGTGAGATAAACAGCGCCAGGCGTATATTTAACGAGTGCGCTGGGTCCATAACATTGACCTTGAGCAGTTCTTCGCATTTATTAATCCGGTACTTTACAGTGTTTCTATGGACAAAAATTTCGTTTGAAGTTTTTGTAATATCACACTGATTATCCATATATATATGGAGTGTTTTTTTAATTCTTTGTCTTTAGTGTTCTGTGGAAAAGCGAGGTCACCCAGCGTGCTGAGCACGAACGGACGGACTTTATCCGCTGGTAAGAGCTGCAGTAGTTCTTCAAAGTTGCGCGGACGGTACACTTCCAGAAACTCGGTCGCTCCCTCATCCTGACAAATGTCGAATGTTTCCAAAGCTTCTACGAATGAAGAGTGTATTTGCGTAAAGTCGGATACTTCATTGCCTATACCGAAAGACAGCGACTCCTTAAAGAATTTCTTATATTCCTGCTGAAGGTGACGGCAGTAGGCCTGATAATATTCATGCTTATCCTGCAGCAGAATTGCAAATTTATTGGAATCTCCAAAACCGAAAATACTGATATTCGGATCAAGTGTGACAAGCACACTTTTCAGCCATTCAAATGTCAGCTGATAGCGTTCATTTACATACTCGGAATTCTCGATATCACCCGCGGGATCGATACCGCAGATGATGACTTTATAGTATGCAGAATCTTTTAAATGATAACGTTCAAAAAAATCGGGATTGCTTTCAAGACTTATAGGCGAGCCTTCTGTTGTATTGATGAGAGAACTGAAAAGCAGATTGACGTCTTCCTGTTCAGTTGCACGTATTCTTGAATCCTTATATATTGCGAACGACAATGAGTTAATTGCCTGTTCTATCGCCAGATGACTGAAAGGGTAGCTGATCGTTTCAAGATTTGAAACGATTAAATATAAGGGAAGTAGCTGAAAGCCGGAACTTCAAATACTGCGATTTTACTGTTGAAATCGATATTCACACTGTCTTTATCAGGCAGATAAACATCGTTAAAATATCTTAAGTTCTCTTTCAGCAGTTTTTGATCATTCTTGAAATCATTACTCGTGACTTCCACTTTGTAAAACGGATTAATCAGTACAAGCGGCAGGCGGAGAAACTGACTCAGCTGATTCAGCATACGTTCAACACTGAACTCTTTAATCAGCATTGAGTTCATACGCTGCTGAACTCCCAGCGCATAGTATAATTTCTCGGTTTCATCTTGTGATATATATGTTGAGATGCTGTGCGTCGCCTGACCGAGCTTCCAGTTTTCGGGTATTTCAATCAGCGGAAAACCAAGCTTATTTGCGTGATCAATCACTTCTTTATCGATTGAGTGAATGAAGCGCGACAGCTTAATACCGAGTGCCGCAACAGGCACGCTGTCGAGCTCGCTGATAAAATTAATCAGCGCCTGCTGATCATCTTTAAAATTCATTGCAGTCGTAAGCAAAAGTGTGTGTTCGGAAGTATAATCCTTAACATCGGGAGTTTCTGTAATATCGACGCTGGTCACTATGCGCGATAAGTCCGCATCTTTATTTATTAATTTAAAATTGCTGAAGCGTTCTAATGATAAAATTTCTCTAATAGATACCAATTATTCATCACCTAAAATCCTATCTATAAAATTTTGTACAAAATGCACAAATTTAATAAGCAGACATCATATTTTAACTATATTTATTTACTCATATAATAGTACACTAATAATAAATAAAACTTAAATATAATTCATCGGCTGTGCGTTTTACCGCCTTTCTTAGGGGTATAGTATACAGAAAGATGAGTGATATTTTTACGTTTTACAGAATGGTCAGGAGGAATTATAAATGGCTTTTGATTTAGTTATAAAAAATGGTCTGGTAATTTTACCAGGTGGAGAAAAAAACGTTGATATCGGTGTAATTGATGGTAAAATCGCCTCAATCGCTACAAATATTGATGCAGGCGACGCTCGGGTTGTTGATGCTGGAGGTTTAATTGTATCACCAGGCATGATCGATGCTCACGTACATATCAGTGAGCCGGGCGGCAGTATCCGCGATCACTGGGAAGGCTACGACACAGGTACACGCGCATCAGCAAAAGGCGGTGTCACTTCATTTATTGAAATGCCTTTAAACCAAATTCCGGCAACTGTTGATGCTGAGTCAATTCAGACGAAATTCGATGCGGGTGACGACAAACTATCTGTTGATGTTTACAGTTACGGCGGATTAGTACCATTTAATCTTAACGGCGGTATTCAGGAACTGGACGACAACGGAGTTGTTGCATATAAAGCATTCGTTGCAACAGCCGGGGACCGTACAATCGAAGGCGACTTTATGAATGTTGACGATTATTCTTTATATGAAGGAATGCGTCAAATTGCTAAGACAGGTAAACTTTTATCAATTCACGCTGAAAACGGTCCGATTACAGATAAATTAGGACAGCTGGCACAAGAACGCGGTGAAACATCACTTGCAGCTTATGTAGACTCACGTCCTGTTTTCACTGAAATTGAACCAATTCAGAAGATTATTTTATTCGCTCGTGAAACTGGCTGCCGAGTGCACATTGTACACGTTGCATGTGCTGAAGGAATTGATCTAATCAACGAAGCAGCAAACAACGGTGTAGATATTACATGTGAAACTTGTACGCATTATTTATACTTCTATAAAGAAGAACTTGACGATATCGGACCGGTAGTTAAATGTTCACCGCCAATCCGTGAAAAATCGCGTCTTGAAGGAATGTGGGAACGCGTATTTGACGGCAAGGTAATGTTTGTTACAAGTGACCACTCACCATGTACACCGGACTTAAAAGATACGGACAATGCATTTGAAGCATGGGGCGGAATTTCAGGAATCCAGAACAACGTAGATATGCTGTTTGATGAAGCAGTTCAAAAACGCGGTATGTCACTTGTGCAATTCTCTGACATTATTGCGACGAACGTTGCAGCACGCTTTGACCTTGAAGGAAAAGGGCGTATCGAAGTCGGATACGACGCTGACTTTGTATTAATTAAAGGTGACTCTTCTTACACAGTAGAAAAAGAAGAATTAGAATACCGCAATAAAATCAGTCCATATATCGGACGTGAAATCGGCGCACAGGTTGCCGGCACAATTTTACGCGGAGAAGAAATCTATTCACTTGAAAATGGCGTAAGTGACGCTAAGATTGGTAAATTTTATAAATAATTAAAGGGAGCACCGCGCAATTTTTGATTGCGCGGTGCTTTTTTGAGGGATGCAATGACAATGTGACAAGGACAGAGTCAATAGAAGTAGTTGTATACCCAATGTTGAATCAACAAAGTCAACAAAACTCGGTATTTATCGTAAAAATATACAAAAAAACACCGGCAAGTTGCCGATGCTTTCAACTAATCAAATATTTACTTCGACTGTTCAGCCATAAACTCAACAGCGCGTTCATAAATCTCAATATTTTCTGGACTGACTTGCTGGTCGAAGTTGTGCGTTGCAGTGTCGACTTCGACGAACTCAGCCGCCGCTGCAGTTTTCTTCAGTTTACGGCTGAAAAATACCGGCACATCCGGGTCGCCTTTTCCGTGGACGATAAACACCGGAGGCAGTGCCGCAAGGTCTTGATTAGTGAGTCGGTATTTATCGGATTCAATATCAATTCCAAGAAATTCATGCCAATTACCAGCGTGTCGATAGTATAAATAGAGCAAATACCTCGGGTCCGGCGATTCACTCACCGTCACATAATCACGAATATTAGAAGATGCAAGCTCTTCTGTCAGCATATTTGATAAATGTTTTTGGTCGTGCGGCAGGTAAGAAAAATCGCTGTGTGTAAAGTTGAAATAGCCGTAGAAATCAATCACACCGGCGATATCAAAGTCCCGGGCAGTGATTAAACTTAAAAAGCCGCCGGCAGAACGGCCCATAATATAAACTTTATCGTGTTTCAAAGATGACGCGAAGTGATATATGTGATGTAAGTCGGTAAAAATATCATCGATATTAGATTCCGGCGCTAATCTGTAATCAGAGGCGAGGACGTCAAAGCGGCGTCCGAGCACTTTTATATATTCTGAAGGGAGGTCTATTCTTTCTCCGAATACAAGGCCGCCGCCGTGTAAATAAATTAATGTACCAAGTACATCTGATTCATTATCGGCGGTGCTTTCATACAGATCACCGTTGAGCGTATAAGTGTCAGTTTCTTTTATCGTTACTGTGTTCATGGCTTGTGAAAACCTCCTTTATTTACTTGTACTATTATACAGAGTAATGAATTTTTCTGTATTTGTCTAAAGTGAATAATTCCAAGAGGGATGATTGTTAGAACTGTCAATGCCTCAGGCGGTAATTAAATCTATAATTATAAGTGAAATAAAATGAGTGGAGTGGATAAAACAATGGATATTCGTGAAACCTTTCTAGAACTGGATAAACAGTTTACCAGTTACGGCGGTCTTGAGCCCCGCGGTATTACACGATTACTATATTCTGAAGAATGGCGCGAAGCGGTCAATGCACTGCAGGCCATCTTCAAAGAAAACGGCCTCGAAGTTTCAAGCGATGCAGTCGGTAACGTATCCGGCCGCCTCATCGGCAGTGAAAAACCTGACGAAACAATCATGAGCGGGTCGCACATCGATACCGTGACTGAAGGCGGTCATCTGGACGGACAGTTCGGGGTTCTAAGCGCCCTCGTCGCAACACTTTACTTGAAAGAAAAATACGGTCAGCCGAAACGTACGCTTGAAGTACTGTCGATTGCCGAAGAAGAAGGGTCACGTTTCCCTTATACTTTCTGGGGCGTTAAAAACTTCTTTAACCTGCAGAACAATGACGATGTAAAGATATCGTGTGACGGCGAAGGAATTAATTTGTCGACGCAATGAAAGAGTCATGTTTTATTTAAACAGACGATAAAGTGCGCGATGATATTAAAGCGTTCGTTGAAGTTCATATCGAGCAGGACAGATTTTAGAAAAAGAAGAAAAACAATTGGTGTCGTTACTGGTATTGTTGGTCAAAAACGCTACACAATTAACTTAAAAGGTGAAGCGAACCATGCAGGTACTCACCGATGGGCTACCGTAAAGATGCGGTTGTAGCATTTACTGAAATTGCAGACGCTTGTGCAAAAAGCGCGTGAAATCGGTGACCCGCTAGTTGTAACTTTCGGCAGTGTCAAACCGGTTCCCGGCGTAGTTAACGTTGTACCTGGTGAGTTGAATTCTATAGATACACGTCACATCGACGAAGCTGAACTGAATTCATTTGCTAAGACGGTAGAAGCAACAATTAACGAAGTTTCAGACAAATACGGTATCACAGCAGATATAACTTATGGATGGAACAGTCACCTGCATTAATGGATGATTCAATCGTTAAGATGATCGAAGAGTCAGCTGAAAAGTTGCAGGCGGTTCTTATAAAGTTATGCCTTCAGGTGCCGGCCACGATTCACAGATTTTCGCAGGCTACATGCCGACGGGAATGATTTTCGTTCCGTCAATCGGCGGTATTTCTCATAACGTCGAAGAAGAAACTGATGTTGAAGATCTCGTTAAAGGTATTGAAGTACTGGCAGAAACCTTTACAAATTAGCGTATTAATCGATAAAAAAATTGGATATTAAGAAAGGGAGATTTTAAAATGGGTTACTTAAACCACCAGCAAGGATACAGAGAAGGATTCTTGAAACACGTTCAATCATTAAAAAAGGAGACTACGCGGTAGTTACTCCGGATGGTCTTGTAAACAACGTAGTACCAGGCTTCGATGACTGCGATATGTCAATCTTAGGTTCACCGCGCATGGGTGCACGTTTTGTAGACTACCTTGTAACAGTTAAAAATCAGGGTGGAAACACTCAAGGTTTCGGCGGAGACGGCGTACAGACTTTCATGTATGTAGTATACGGAAACGTAACTGCAACAGTTGACGGGGAATCTTTCGAACTGTCAGAAGGTGGATATATCTACGTGCCGCCTCACTTAGAACTTACTTTCGTGAACAGCAATAACGGTGAAGACAGCTGCCTGTTCCTTTACAAGAAACGTTACCAGGAAGCTAAAAATGTGGGCAAACCGTCGTTACAGGCAATGTAAACGACATTCAGGCTAAAGCTTACGAAGGCATGGACGAAGTGCTTGTACAGGATTTACTACCTGCAGACATCGCATACGACATGAACTTCCACATCCTGTCATTTAAACCAGGTGCTTCACATGGTTATATCGAAACACACGTACAAGAGCACGGTGCTTACGTATTAAGCGGACGCGGAATGTACAACCTTGATAACAACTGGATGCCGGTTGATAAAGGCGACTACATCTTCATGGGTGCTTATGCATTACAGGCAACTTATGCAGTTGGTCTTGATGAGTCATTCTCATATATTTACTCTAAAGATGCTAACAGAGACGTTGAAATCTAATTCACCTATTCAGGAGGCAATGACATGTCAGAAAATCTAGTAATTTCGAATTCATCAGAACTCCGCGGTTTATTTAAAGAAAAACTGATGCTGAATGGCGTGCCGGACATATTTGCAGACCGTGCGGCAGACGTCCTCGTGTGGGCAGATGAGCGCGGTATTCACTCCCACGGTTCAGTCCGTATGCAGTATTACTCGGAACGCAGTGCAAAAGGCGGATTCAATAACGATCCGGAGCTTAAGTTTGAGAAAACAGGCCCGTCAACAGGTATATATCACGGCGATAACGCACTCGGTCACTACGTTGCTAATGAAGCGATGGAAGAAGCAATTAAACTTGCTAAAGAATCAGGAATCGGTGCAGTCGGCGTAAGTGAAATGAGTCATTCGGGTGCTATCGGCTACTTCGTGCAGAAGGCAGCTGAACAGGGAATGGTTGCTTTATCACTGTGTCAGTCGGATCCGATGGTTGTACCTTTCGGCGGTTCAGAACCGTACTTCGGTACGAACCCGATTGCTTTTGCGGCACCGCGTAAAAACGATACGCCGATTGTTTTCGATATGGCAACAACAGTGCAGGCCTGGGGTAAAATCCTCGATGCACGCTCTAAAAATAAAGATATTCCGGATACGTGGGCGGTTGACAAAGACGGTAACCCGACAACTGATCCGTACGCAGTCAATGCACTGCTTCCGGTAGCAGGACCGAAAGGTTACGGTCTGATGATGATCGTCGACATTTTATCAGGCAGCCTGCTCGGTTTAAATCACGGTAAACATGTTTCAAGTATGTACAAAGACTTAAGTGAATACCGCCGCTTGGGACAGTTCCACCTCGTCATTAACCCTGATTTCTTCAGTTCAAGAGAAACAATGGAAGAAAAAATGGATACGATGGTTGATGAACTTCACGAGAACAAACCGGCAACAGGCTTTGATCAGGTATACTACCCTGGTGAATTAATGGAAGCTCAAAAAGCAGAATATGAAAAAGACGGCATTCCGATTCCGGAAGATATTATGGAATTTCTTAAATCGGAAACACCATACTAAAAGGTGAGGTTTTGTAAATGCGCGTGTCAAAAGAAGAACTATTCAATTTAATGAAAGATAAACTTCAAAAAGCAGGCTTAAAAGAAGATGCAGCGGCTGATATTAGTGATGTACTGACATTTGCTGATCACCGCGGCATTCATTCCCACGGTGCAGTACGCGTTGAGTATTATGCTGAACGTATTGCAAAGGGCGGCATTACGAACAATCCCGAATATAAATTTGAAAAGACAGGGCCATCGACAGCGATTTTAGACGGTGACAACGGTCCCGGCCATCAGGTTGCAAAACAGGGTATGGAGCGTGCGATTGAAATTGCACGCGATAACGGGGTGGCTGTCGTCGGCATGACGAACATTTCTCATTCCGGCGCCCTCGGTTACTTCGTTGAAGAAGCAGCAAAACAGGATATGGTGGCAATTTCTGTCTGCCAGTCCGATCCAATGGTTGTGCCGTTCGGCGGCACAGATCCATACTTTGGTACAAACCCGATTGCTTTCAGTGCACCGACAAATGACGAGCGTATTATTACGTTCGATATGGCAACGACGGTGCAGGCATGGGGCAAAGTGCTGGATGCACGTTCAAAAGGCAATGATATCCCGGACACATGGGCTGTAAACGATAAGGGTGAACCGACGACGAACTCAAGAGATGTTCACGCACTCGTTCCTGTAGCAGGACCGAAAGGTTACGGTTTAATGATGATGGTTGATATTCTGTCAGGCAGTCTTCTGGGACTTCCTCACGGTGTCCACGTTTCCAGTATGTACAAAGATTTATCTGCAGGCAGACAGCTTGGTCAGCTTCATATCGTTATTAACCCTGCATACTTTACAGATGTCGATGCATTTAAACAGCAGCTTTCTGTAATGCTGGATGAACTAAAAGAACAGACACCGGCTCCAGGTTTTACTGAAGTCAATTATCCGGGCGAACGCGGTAAACTGCGTGCCGATAAGTATGATGAAGAAGGCATCGAAATTGTCGATGAAATATATGATTACCTCGTGAGTGACGATATTCATTTTGATCGCTATCACGAGAAAAATAGATTTGCAGAATAAATATGGAGGTAAATGATGTTATATACAATTATTAAAGAAAATACGTATCAGGATTCTATCGTATTAATGCTTTTGAGCCAAAAATTAAGCGCTATGGACGGAGTGGACAAGGCTTCGGTAATGATGGGAACACCTGCGAACAAAGATATTTTTAAAGGTGCAGGACTTGGTACACCGGAATTAGAAACAGCAAGTGCAAACGACATTGTTATCGTTGTCGATACTGCGGACGAAACAAAAGTTGATGAAGTAAACGAAGCGGTCGACACTGAACTTGCCGGTGGCGGCGGTTCTGACGATTCAGCTAAAAGCAGTGAAGCACACAACTGGAAACGCGCACTTGAACTTGCAAACAAACCAAACCTTGCAATGATTTCAATTCCCGGCACATACGCTGCAATGGAAGCTGAAAACGCAATTCGCAATGGTCTGCACGTATTCATGTTCAGTGATAACGTACCTAAAGAAGACGAAGTTCGTCTAAAAGAACTTGCACATGAAAAAGGCTTGTTAGTAATGGGTCCTGACTGTGGTACTGGTATTATCCACAGCGTGCCATTAGCATTCACAAACACTGTAGCACAAGGTGACATCGGTGTGGTCGGTGCATCAGGTACAGGAATCCAGGAAGTTACGACAATTGTTGACCGTTTAGGTAAAGGTGTAACTAACGCTATCGGCACAGGCGGGCGTGACTTATCAACAGAAGTCGGCGCGATTACTATGCTTGACAGCATTAAAGCGTTAAACCAGGATCCAAAAGTTAAAGTTATTACTGTAATTTCTAAGCCGCCGGCTAAAGAAGTACAGGAAAAAGTAGAAAACCTGCTGCGCAGCATCGACAAACCTGTTGTTGCACTATTCTTAGGTGCTAAACCTGAATACCAGGAAGAAGCTATTTATCACGCTTATACTCTTGAAGAAGCAGCAGTAGCATCAGTTCAGCTGTCAAATGGTGAAGAGGTTAAATTCACTCCAACTTCAATCGACGGGCTTAAAGCTGACTTTGATGACAACCAAAAAGGCATTAAAGCTTACTACTCAGGCGGTACGCTTGCGAGTGAAGCAGCGATGATGATTAAACATTCACTTGGTGAAGAAGAAATTAAAGATGAAGGTTTCACTTATAAATCAGCATCTCACGAAGTTATCGACCTTGGTGATGACATGTACACTCAAGGTAAACCTCACCCGATGATCGACCCTGAAAAACGTATCGAAGCATTAGAAACATCTGCTGACTCAGAAGATACTGCAGTAATTATGCTCGACAACGTTATCGGTTACGGTTCACATGCTGACATGGCTTCAGAACTTGCGCCGACAATAAAACGTATTACTGACAAAGCAGCTTCAGAAGAACGTTCACTAGTAGTTCTTGCAACTGTAGTCGGTACTGATAAAGATGCTCAAGGTTATGATAAACAGCGCCAGATTTTAGAAGAAGCGGGTGCGGTAATCTGTGATACAAACGATCAGATGGTACGTACAGCAATCGAATTAATCGGCGGTAAAGTGGCTCAGCCTGAAACTGAAATGAAATCATTCGATAAAGGCACTGAAGATCTGTCAGTAGACGAGAAGATGATGAGCCTGATTTCAAATAACCCAAGCGTTATTAATATCGGACTTAAGAGCTTCACTGAAGCTGTTGAAAACAGCGGAGCAGAAGTTGTACAGTTCAACTGGCGTCCGGTTGCAGGCGGAGATGAGAAGCTTATGAAAGTACTTCAATTCTTAAACAATTATGAAGGAGAGAATGTATAATGGCTTACCAAACTATAGATGAAGCAAACAAAGCAGTTGTTCAAAAAATGATTGGTTCAGCACCTTTCTTAACAGATGTTGTTCCTGCACATACAGTAATTCCGGAATTGACTGAGCATGTATTATTACATGCCGGTCCTCCGATTAAATATGAAAACATGACTGACCCGATGCAGGGTTCATGTGTCGGCGCTATTCTTTTTGAAGGATGGGCTGAAGATGAGCAGGGTGCACGTGAATTACTTGAAAACGGTAAAATCACATTCATCCCTTGCCACCACGTTAACGCAGTAGGACCAATGGGCGGTATTACTTCAATGAATATGCCACTTGTAGTCGTTGTTAACAAAGAGCACGGGAACGAAGCTTACTGTACTCTAAACGAAGGTATCGGCGCGGTTCTCCGTTTCGGTTCTTACAGTGATCAGGTGCTTACACGCCTTCACTGGATGAAAGATGTACTTGGTCCTGTATTATCTAAAGCACTTAAAACTATGGACGAAGGCTTAAACGTTAACGTACTGGTTGCTAAAGCAATTGCTATGGGTGACGAATTCCACCAGAGAAACATTGCTGCATCATTAGCATTCTTAAAAGAAGTTGCTCCGGCAATTACTAGTCTTGAAGATGTTTCGCTTAAGGATCGCGAGGAAGTTATGCAGTTCCTTGCAGACACTGACCAGTTCTTCCTGAACGTTGCAATGGCAACAGCTAAATCAATGACTGACGCTGCACGTACTATCGAACACGGTACGATTGTTACTGCAATGTGCCGTAACGGTGAAAACTTCGGTATCCGTATCGCTGGTATGGGTGACGAGTGGTTCACAGCGCCTGTAAATACACCGCAAGGTCTGTACTTCACAGGATATTCAGCAGAAGATGCAAACACGGATATCGGTGACTCGGCGATTACTGAAACTATCGGTGTCGGCGGTATGGCGATGATCGCTGCACCAGCTGTTACACGTTTCGTAGGTTCAGGCGGCTTCAACGACGCACTTGAAACGAGTAATAACATGGCTGAGATTACTGAACAGGAAAACCCTAACTTTATTATCCCGACTTGGGACTTTAAAGGTGCTCCAACTGGAATCGATGCACGTAAAGTAGTTGAATCAGGAATTCTTCCTGTAATTAACACAGGTATTGCACACAAAGTTGCAGGATTTGGTCAGATTGGTGCGGGTACAGTTAACCCTCCAATCGAATGTTTCGAGAAAGCAATTACAGCTTACGCTGCTAAATTAGGTTTTGAAGCATAAATGATATATGAGTCAAGTGCGATCGGTGAGATCGCACTTTCCTTGTTAAAAACAAATCAAGCAATGCGTGTGCACAGTATTTTCAACAATGGTTTTAATATTGTTAATGATAAAAATGATTTAATTTTTATCGGCACAAATAAGAACGGTTATTTTCCGTTCGGCATTACAATAAATAAATATACAATGCATTATATAAAAGAAACACTGCAGGTCGGAGATATACTGAAGACAGCAGCATCATCACTTAATCATAATGATTTTATGCTGTCGAACAGAAATGCAGAAGTTTATTTATATAGTAAAGTTAATAAAAGTGACACCGATTCAATAAAAAGTGTTGTCAGCAGCTATGATTTTTGCGATTATAACAGCAGTGACTTCAGCAGGGATAAACTAAACCGCATTCTGGCGGATTTAGAGAATCCTGATGTTGATTTTCCACTCGCTTATTTAGTCGGCAGAGGACAGGGACTGACACCGTCAGGTGACGACATTATTACAGGTATACTGTATATAAACTGCCTCGAACCTTTTATTGCAGAGAATCATCTGAACAGCCTCAAGTTGTATATACGTGAAAGTGTAACGACAATTGTCAGCGAGAACTTTATCAGCCTGGCACTCGAGGGTGTTTTTTCAAGACGTATTACAGATATCGGCGAGACACCAGACAAAGAAACAGTGGATGCGCTTCTCGAACTGGGCTCCAGCTCAGGGCGCGACACGTTGTACGGTATTTATATGACATTAAATAGGAGATGAAACAATGGGTAAAAAAGTAGTTTTAGCATTAGGTGGTAACGCAATTTTACAGCCTAAACAAGAAGCAACATTTGAAAACCAGTATCAGAACGTAGTCAATGCAGCAAACCGTATGGTTGAAATTTCGGAAGCAGGTCACAAAATCGTCGTTACACACGGTAACGGACCTCAAGTTGGTAATATCATCGCTCAAAACGAAGCAGCTAAAGAAGATATTCCGGCAATGCCGATTTTCGTCAACAATGCTGAGTCACAAGGCATGATTGGCTACATGATGGAATCTGCGCTTAAAAACAGACTGACTGAAGGCGGCGACAACACTAACGTTGTTACGCTTCTTACTATGGTTGAAGTCGACAAAAATGATAAAGCATTCGATAACCCGACTAAACCAGTTGGTGTATTCTTCACTGAAGAAGAAGCTAAACAGATGACTGAAGAAAAAGGCTATCAGATGGCTGAAGATGCAGGACGCGGATTCAGACGTGTTGTTCCATCTCCGGAACCCAAAGTAATCCACGGTGTGGACGAAATTAAAACATTAATCGAATCATCTATCGTCGTATCATCAGGCGGCGGCGGAATTCCGATTTACCGAGATGAAAAAGGTCAGATTCACGGCGTAGAAGCTGTAATCGATAAAGACCGTTCAGGATTAAAACTTTCAGAGCAAACTGAAGCAGATGTCTTCATGATGCTGACTGACGTTCCTAACGTCTACATTAACTTCGGTAAAGAAAACGAAGAAAAATTAGAAGCTATTACAGTTGAAGAAGCAGAAAAACACGTTGCTGACGGACAATTCCCGGCAGGTTCAATGCTTCCTAAAATTGAAGCAGCAATCGCATTCGCTAAACACGAAGGCAAAGAAGGCATCATCTGTTCATTAGATGAAGCAGTATTAGCACTTGAAGGTAAAGCGGGCACTAGAATTAAACTTTAATATAGATTAAAAGCGGTGAAGACTGAGGTCTTCGCCGCTTTTTTTGGCTTGTCTTATAATAATTTTTTATCGGTATTTTATTCATAATCCATCTGACTAAGAGTGCAATACCGATGATTATGCCAACATAACCAAAGATTGGATAGAAGAAATTAACCAGATCGACAAAGCCGATAAATGTTAAAAGATATCCAATTATGAGCATTGCTGCAAGCAGCAGTTTGTAATTTTTTGAGTAAGGTATTGTAAATCTTGCTGCCACCGAGTAAAGCATGCCGACAACGGTATTGTAAATCAGCAGAATGATAATAACCGAGAACAATGTGCCAAGCACCGGGTGAATCGCATTTGCCATAACCAATGTCGGTAACGCCACTTCATTTGCTTCATCAAGCACAGCGAGCATTCCTGTGTTTAATAAGAGCAGCATAACGACAAAGATAATACCGCCGTAAACAGCACCGCGTCGTGCGACGAACTGTTTATCAGCATCAGCACCCATAATAGAGAGGAAACTAAATGTCACCCCTAGAACGATACCGGCATAAGTAATAGAATCAAACCACCATAAACCAGTCGGTGTGCGGCTGATATCTGCAACCTGATTGACCTGATCAATTGCGACGCCGGGATTCATTATGTTGATCACAGAAATAATAAATACCGCAATCACAAGGAATGGTGTAACCACGCTGAGTACGGTGAGGATTTTATCGAAATCCATAAGTAATGTAAAAAATAACAGAACAATTAATATTATTGTTCCAATCCACGGTTCTATGTTGAAACTTTCTTTAAATGCGGAGCCGCTTCCCGCAATCATCACTACTGCAATACCATACATAAAAATAGTAAATACATAGTCAATAAGCGTACCTGCAGTTTTCCCGAATAATTTATTCAATGGTACTTCATGGGAAGGTACATCATATCTGTAACCCAATTTGGCAGTCTGTCTGCCGATAAATATTACACATATTGCAGTGAGCGCTATCCCTGCAAAACTCCATAGTCCAAAACTGGTAAAGAACTGTAAAACTTCCTGTCCAGTTGAGAACCCTGCACCTACGACAATACCTGTATAGGCGAGCGCGAATTTTATTGCATCTTTTTGTGAATCCACAAAAAATCTCCTCCTAAATAATTAACACAAGTCAATATACTAACACACTTGGAATTTTATAATAACCGTGATTGTGTAAAAGGTAATATAAAATTAAATGTAAATTCATGTAATATTATTTCTAAATATCAGTTGTACAGTTTTGCGATTTTTGTATGCTGTTTGGACTGGACGCCTTTTTTGAGGAGTTTTGTTGTATAACTGAAGTGACTTAGTATTTTGCAGGAGGCGGTTATATGTTTTTGAATACTCGAGGCAAATCACATGACTTATTTTACGAAACGCTGCAGAGAAGGTGCGAATTAACGAGTGTAGAGAAAAGCTGGTTTAAAACATTTCAGAAAGGCTTTGAAGGCGAATGCTTATACGATGAGATTTTTGAAGACGTTGGGCATGATGATGTTTTAGTTTACCGGGACCTTTATCTTAAACTTGGAAAATCAGTTACCCAGTACGATGCTCTGGTAATTAACGATGACGGAATAATTGTTAACGAGATAAAAAACTACATCGGAGAATACAAGGTGGAGGGCGGGGACTGGTTCAGAAATGGACAGAGAATATCCGAAGAACCGCTGGCTCAGCTGAACCGGGCTGTTGGAAAATTAATCGGCTTGAGAAATTCGGTGAATGGTAATTTTGGAATCAGCGGAAAACTGATTTTCGTAAGCGATGATTTTTATCTTCAAACCGATGACAACTCGCTGTGGGGCAAAATCGTTGTGCGTATGAATCTGCGGAGATATTTGAGGGAGTTTCGGGGCGGGAAGATTAGTAATAAGTCGCAATTTATAGTCCGGCTGCTCAGTGAGAATATAGTCGAGAACCCGTATATAGATAATAATGTGGATGAGGAAAGATTGAGGAAGGGAATATATTGCGGGCAGTGCGGGAGTTTCAATTTGATAAAATCCCGGTTTCATTTAGTCTGCAGTAGCTGTGGGAGCAAAGAGGTTAATGAAACGCATTTACTCAGGGCAATGAGCGACTATCAATTTTTATTTTACGGTAAACCAATGACACGGACTGCGTTTATGAATTTTATTGGTTACAGTTTAACATCTAGAGTTGTTTACAGAATCTTATTAAAACACTGTTATGTTAATAAAAAAGGCAATCAAACAGCATATATATTTAAATATCAAAATTTTGAGGATGCTATGGGGAAACCAGAACTATTTATCAAATATAAAGACCATTTGAAAGGATAAAGACTGTTTGGGTTACCATGTGCTTTTGACATGGTAGTCCGGGAGTGTTTGGATTACCATGTACTTTTGACATGGTAGTCCGGGAGTGTTTGGATTACAATGTACTTTTGACATGGTAGTCCGGGAGTGTTTGGATTACCATGTATCTTTGACATGGTAGTCCGGGACTGTTTGGATTACCATGTACTTTTGACATGGTAGTCCGGGAGTGTTTGGGTTACCATGTATCTTTGACATGGTAGTCCTACGACGCAAAATACTGCTCTGACACTTAGAAAAGCCCAAATACATCAAAAAAACCCCATCCACACACAGGCGGATGGGGTTTATCACATCTACAGCAGCTTTTTCTTCGTATTTTTGTTCATTATCCAGCGGACAAACAGTGCGGCGGATATCGCCAAACCAATATAGCCTAAAATCGGGTAGACAATGTTGACGAGTTCAACGAATCCGACGTTAGATATGATGAACGCTGCAATCAGCGACACGACGAGCATGATTTTGTATTTTCCTGTGAACGGTTCTGTGAAGCGTGTCAGGAACGGGTACATTAATCCGACGACTGAGTTGAATATCAGCAGGATAATGATAACCGAGTAGACTGTGCCGAGCCAGGGTGCCATGTTGCTTGCCATTGTCATTGCGGGCAGCGGGACTTCGTTTGCTGTCGGCATAATTGACAGTACACCGACGTTCACGAGTAACATTAACAGCATAATTATCAGTCCGCCGTATATCGCACCGCGCCGTGCAATCGCATGACGGGATGCTTCAGATCCCATAATCGATAAAAAGCTGAACGCAGTTGCCAGTGCCAGACCGGCATAAGTTACCGCATCGAACCACCAGAATGAAGTAGGTGTACGAGAAGGGTCAACGACGGTGTCGACTTCCGAATAAGGGACTTCCGGATTTAATATGTTGTAACCTGTAATAATGATCACAGCGATAATTAACAGCGGCGTGATCCCTCCGATAATATTGACGATTTTATCGAAGTCGAGCAGCAGTGTACCAAATGAAATTAATATCATAATGAGTACACCAATCTGCGGATGTATACCGAATGCCTGACTGAATGTAGCACCGCTCCCCGCAATCATAACAACTGCGATTCCGTATAAAAAGATATTAATACGTAGTCGATAACGAGTCCAAGTTTTTTTCCAAATAAAACCCTTAGCGGCGTTTCATGAGAATCTGCATCCAAACGGAATCCGAGTTTTGCAGCCTGCCGGCCGACAAACATTAAAATCAGCGCGGCGAGTATAATACCAGCAATACTGATCATTCCGTGACTTGAGAAAAACTGTAATACTTCCTGTCCTGTTGAGAATCCTGCGCCGATGATAATGCCGGCGTATGCAAAGCCGATTCTCCATGAGGCACGATTTTTACCTTGTGACATAAATTCATCTCCTGTTAGTGGTTTACATAACTTATATATAAACTATTCAAAAAAAAAACATCCAAAATAAAATGACAGAAGAAAACACCCTGCAAATTACGGTGAAGTAATGAGCAGGGTGCATGTATTATTCTTCGTTATTGTCTGAAAGTTTTTCTGCAAGTTTACGCGCTTTAAATTTTAAAAATACCCAGCGGACAGTCAGCATGACACCGATAATTAACCCGACATATCCAAATAATGGATAGATAATGTTAACGAGTTCAACGAATCCTACATAAGTACCAAAATATCCGACGATAAGTGCAGCAGCTAATAAGATTTATATTTCTTCGAACCCGGTTTAGTAAATCTTGCCAGGAAAGGGTATAAAAATCCGACGATAGAATTATATATTAATAATATAATAATTACCGAATATGCTGTGCCGAGCCATGGTGCAACATTTGCCGCCATTTGCATTGTCGGCAGTGCGACATCGTATGCGATCGGAAGAATTGACAGTACACCGAATGTAATCAGCATCATCAGTATCATAATTAACAGTCCGCCGTAAACAGCGCCGCGTCTTACAATCGACTGGCGTGCAGATTCTGAGCCCATTATTGATAAAAAGCTGAATGCTGTTGCTAGTGTGAATCCTGAATAAGTAATCGCATCAAACCACCAGCTGCTTGTTGGTGCCCGTGACACATCATTATACTGATTGACCTCTGATAAAGGAATCATCGGATTCAATATGTTATATCCCGCAATAAAGAACATTGCGATGATGAGTACTGGTGTGATAACGCCGATTATGGAAACGATTTTATCAAAGTCCATAAGTAATGTAATAAACGCAAGTATGATAAGGACAATTGCCCCAATTTGCGGATGTATACCAAAACCTTCATTGAATGTTGCGCCGCTTCCAGCAATCATAACGATCGCAAGACCGTATAAGAAGAAGGCGAGTATAATATCAACGACAAGTCCAAGTTTTTTGCCAAATAGTGTGTTCAGCGGTAATACGTGGGATTCAGCGTGCGTTGCATATCCCAGTTTAGCAGCCTGCCGGCCGATAAACATAATAATCAATCCTGTTAAAATAATACCTGCAATACTAATTAATCCGTGACTTGCAAAAAATTGAAGTACTTCCTGGCCTGTTGCAAAGCCGGCACCCACTACAATACCGGTGTATGCAAAGGCATATTTCCAGGAAGCACGTCTGCTACCATTTGACATATTTCCAACTCCTATTTCTGTCTGCTACTGATTATACCCTCTTTTTTACTATGTTAACAAAAATTATTTATTTGTTCAGAAAACGGTGTCTTCTGTTATGCAAGTATATATGTATATAGTATACTCAATTACTATAGATTGTATTTGAACGTTTGTTTTGAAAAGGAGAATTTTAATGTATAAAGGCTTAATTTTACACATGACTATAAATCGCTGCCGCGTACATTCTGGACACCGTACGAACCTGAGGAATCAGATGCACCGAGAATTGTTCTGTTTAATCACCATTTAGCGAGATTATTAAATATCGACGAAAAAGAACTTGAAAATGATGCTGAATTTTTCAGCGGCAATAAATTGCCGGAGTCGGCTGAACCGATTGCCCAGGCTTATATGGGACATCAGTTTGGTACTTTAAATATGCTTGGTGACGGACGAAACGTCCTACTAGGTGAGCATAACACAGATGGCGAAAAGTATGATGTCGTCTTAAAAGGATCAGGTGCGACAAAATACTCACGCCAGGGTGACGGCCGTGCGCCGATTGACTCTATGCTGCGTGAATATTATCAGTGAATATATGGCAAACATCGGGATTGCCACGACACGTGCCTTAGCGGTCGTCGATACAGGAGAACAGCTGACGCGTCAAACAAGAACGGCGAGCGGTATCTTAACACGCATCGCGAGTTCTCATATCCGTGTCGGTACTTTTGAATATGCTGCACGTCAGTCGACTGACGAATTAAAAGCGCTGGCTGACTTTGCAATTGAACGTCACTATCCATATCTTGCAGCGCTGACAGAAGAAAAAAATATCTGCTATTTTATGACCATGTCGTAAGAAAACAGGCAGAGTTAATTGCCCAGTGGCAGTCAGTCGGATTTATTCACGGTGTGATGAACACGGATAACGTGTCAATTTCAGGTGAAACGATTGATTACGGCCCGTGTGCGTTTATCGATGTCTATAATCCGGATACGTATTTCAGTTCGATTGATACAGAAGGACGCTACCGCTATAAAAATCAGCCACCGATCGGGCAGTGGGATTTAAGCAAGCTCGGTGAAGCATTGTGTCCGCTGTTTGACAACTCTCAGAGTGAAGCAGTGAAGCTCGCTCAGGAAATACTCGATAAATATCCGCAGTATTATAATAGAAAATATATTTCATTAATGGGTAGCAAACTCGGCATTCTGGATCTTGATTATGACGAACAGTACGACGTGAAACTGGTCGATGAGCTGCTCGAATTTATGTTTAAATATGAAGCGGATTACACGCGGACTTTCAGAGATCTTTATCTCACTAATTACGATAAACTGCCGATGTTTAACGACAGTGAATTTATAAACTGGTTCGAACAGTATCAGGCGAGAAAGAAAGCGCAGAGTGCTAAAAAAGATGAAATTAATATTGCGATGAATGCAGCAAATCCAAGTTTTATTCCGCGTAACCATTTAGTTCAAAAATCATTAAATCTTGCTTTGGAAGGTCATTACGGCGAGTTAAAACAGCTCTTAAAAGCTGTGTCTAAACCTTTTAATGATAAGCTCGGCGGGAAATATATTAATGCACCAGGTAAAGACGATGTTGATCCGGACTTTAAGACATACTGCGGCACATAATAATTAATTCTCATAAAAGGACAAAAATATAATGCAGAATTTCCTAGAAGAAGTAATTAACCAGTTTGGTTACGCTGCAATTGTCATCTTGATTGCAGTGGAGAATATTTTTCCGCCGATTCCTTCGGAAGTGATTTTAACGTTTGGCGGCTTTATGACGGCGGCGACTGATATGACAGTAACAGGGGTAATTATTGCTTCGACGGCAGGTTCCGTCGGCGGTGCGGTTGTACTGTACTATCTTGGAAGCATATTGGGTGCCGAACGTATGAAGCGCATCGTTGTGAAATACGGAAAATGGTTTAGGGTAACAACAAATGATGTTGATAAGTCCTACGGCTGGTTTAATAAATACGGTTCATGGACTGTGTTTTTCTGCCGCTTCATTCCGTTAATCAGAAGTCTGATTTCAATTCCTGCAGGCATGAGTAAAATGAGCATGCCGAAGTTTCTAGTGCTGACGACGCTTGGTACTTTTATCTGGAACACGGTGCTCGTTAATCTCGGTGCTTCAGTAGGAGAGAACTGGGAAGATATCGTTCAGGTGATGGATGTCTACGCAAATATTGCCTATGCAGTCATTGCTGTTTTGGTTATCGCATTTTTAGTATGGTTCTTTTACTTCAGACCAAAGAAAAAAGAGAAATAATAGTAATGGGGCTGACCGGTATTATCGGTCAACCCCATTTTTAAATATTATTTCTTGTCGTAAGCTGCGAGTAGCGTGACTACGATGTCGAGGACAGGCGTGTCAATATCACAATCCTGTTTCATGTTATAGACATATTGCTGAATATATTCAAACTCTGTAGTCTTGTTCGCCATCACATCGTAATACATGCTGGTGCCCATATCCCGCGGATAGCTGAAATACATATCCATAGCATAGTCGATGAAGTTCTCATCAATTTCCACATTATCAGTGTTGCACTTGTTCACGACAGCCAGAGATTCTGTCAGCAGCTGCCTTGTTAATTGTACTGTTCTATCATCTTCAAATATTTTCGAAGTGTTTTTACTGAGAGCGGTCATAGAATTAATTCCGACATTAATCAGCAGTTTTTCATAGCGCATTTTGTTGAATGCTGAACTTTTCAGCAGCTCGAAATTAACTGTCTCTGTACTGTCAATCAGCTCAATCAGTTTATCGATATAACTGAACTTACCTTCCGGCAAAATAATCTTCTGATTTACATAATGCTCGATGTAATCGTCATGCTGCTGGCCGCTGATATAGACAACGCCTGGAATTCCCTGGTCAAATACTGCGTCGTAGCCCATGCCGTTTAAGGCATAAATTATTTCCGAGTCCTTATGGATAATATTAATCGTTTCTTTCAGCGCCGTAAGTGCAGGTGTCTTCGCTGCGATAAAGAGCACATCGAATTTAACTGTAACTTCACTGATATTATGAACTTTAATTTCATGATACGTTTTCACACCCTGGTCGAGTATCGTAAAGCCGTCTCGAGCGGATCTCGCCATTAATGTCAGCTCAACTTTATCTGCGGGCAGTTTATAGAACTCGCGGGCAATAATACTGCCGACTGCACCCGCACCGATAATACCTATTCTCATATTTTCACTCCGTTATTTTTTCTCATTTCTGTGGTAAAATAAGTATATCTAATTTCAGAAAGTAGGGAAACTATGAAGTCGACAGCAGATTTAATCAGCATGAAAAACAATGACAGAATAGTGATGGTAACAGCATATGATTATCCCTCTGCAAAACTTGCAGAGAAGGCGGAGGTAGACGTCATTTTAGTGGGAGATTCACTTGGAATGGTCGTCTTGGGATATGAATCACCGGTGCAGGTAACGCTCGGCGATATGATTCACCACTCGAAAGCGGCGAGACGCGGTGCAGCGAATACGTTTATCGTCGTTGATATGCCTTTCGGCTCACACCATGCAGATGTAAATGAAGGAATTAAAAACGGCATCAGACTCTATCAGGAGAGCGATGCGAACATGATCAAAATGGAAGGCGCCGAGTCTCTCGATATTATCGAAGGTCTTGTTAAGGCAGGCGTTCCTGTATGCGGACATTTAGGATTAACGCCGCAGCACTTTGGAATTACAGGATTTAAAATGCAGGCTGGTGATACAGAACAGGCTGAAAAACTGATTGAAGATGCGAAGGCGCTTGAAGCAGCCGGTGCGTCGATGATGGTGCTTGAAGCCATTCCAATGGATCTTGCAAAAAAAGTAACGGAATCAGTTAACATTCCAACTATCGGTATCGGCGCAGGTCTTCATACCGACGGCCAGGTGCTTGTTTATCATGATGTACTTCAGTACGGCAGTGACCGTCTGCCGAAGTTTGTTAAGGCATACGCGGATGTGAACTCAGTTGTTGAAGAAGGACTGACGAACTACCGCAACGAAGTGAAGAGCAGAATGTTCCCTTCTGAGGAAACGACCTACAAGAAACGGGTGTTCGAGTAAATGAAGCACACAGGAAGTATTAAAGAAGTGAGAGCGCTCTTAAGTGCTCATAAGGATAAAAAAATTGCGCTCGTACCAACGATGGGCTATTTGCATGAAGGGCATACGACGCTGATGAAAGAGGCGAAGAAATACGCTGATGCAGTTGCAGTGAGTATTTTTGTTAATCCGCTGCAGTTCGGTCCAAACGAAGATTACGACAGCTATCCGCGCGATCTGGAACGCGATTTAAATATTTGCCGCGAACATGGCGCGGACATTGTGTTCCATCCTGAAGTGAACGAAATGTATCCTGAGGAAATGGAATTTAATGTAGTCATTAAATCAATGGCGGATATACTGGATGGTGTAAAGCGTCCGGGACATTTTGAAGGCGTTGTGACAGTAGTCAGCAAGCTTTTAAATATTATTCAGCCGGACTTTGCTGTGTTCGGTGAAAAAGACCGTCAGCAGCTGATGATTATCGAGCGCTACGTGGAAAACTTTAATGTACCGGTTGAAATTATTGGAGTGCCGACGAAACGCGAAGCAAGCGGTCTTGCAAAAAGTTCCCGCAATGTGAATTTAAGTGAATCTGAATATAATGAAGCAAGTGAAATTAACGCGGCATTATTAAATGCGGCGGAACAGATTAAAAAGGGTACTGTTAATACGGATAAGATTATGTCGTTTATCAGACTTCATATTGAGCAGCAGACGAGCGGTACTGTGGATGACCTAGCGATATACACAGCGCGCGCATTGCAGCCTGTTGAAAATATCGACGAGGATGTTATTATATTTATTGCAGTACAATTTGAAAAAGCAAGGCTGATTGATAATTTATACGTCAGCATTTAAAGGAGGAATAATATGGTACGGCGAATTACAGCGCTATTAATTTTATACGCATCTTTGTTGCTTATCGTACCGGCCATGCAATCCTACGACTTTAAGGACGGTCTGACCGAAGATTATTTTAATCACTGGCTTGAACAGAATGTCATTCCAAATTACGATACGACAAAAATAGAACAGGTGCACGGTGCACAGGAGACGAATATTGATTATTCACTCGGTTCATCGTTCACAACGGCGGACGAGACAGTTATTAATTCAGAATACGAAGGCGACTTTGTCATTAAGAATCAGCCCGGGGCATTTCATATGCTCCTCGTGCGTGACGGCATCGTTACAGGCGGCTATACGAATTCAAGTGATGTATCATTAGGCAAAATGAGCCTCGACGGCATGAACCGTGCAGAGCTGCGGGAAGTATACGGGGAACCGCTCGATTATATTCGTAAGCAGTGGAAGCGGCTGAAAGTCGAACATGACGAATACGATGTTTTCGATGTCGGCAATTACTATGCATATTTCTTTTACGATATACATGAGAACGATAAAGCGAACGGTATGCTGATTATTAATAAAGATGAAGTAATTGAAATCAACGAACTTTATAACAACCCTCCGCTGGAAGACAATGAGCAGATGCATTTTAACTTAGTTAATGCAACGCGTGCAGAGTACGGCTATTCGACATTAGAACGCGACTCTCTGGCAGATGAAGTTGCCTACTATCACAGCGCCGATATGGCAGAAAATAATTACTTTGATCACGACTCACCGGACGGCCGCACGCTGAAAGACAGGCTGTTAAACGGCTCGGTTGACTTCAGGCTGGCAGGAGAAAATATTGCGACAGGACATACATCGCCGATATTTGCCCACCACAGTCTGATGAACTCGCCGTCACACCGTGTTAATATACTGAACGATCAGTTTAACTATCTCGGTGTAGGCATTGAGTACAACGGTGACAACGTACCGTATTATACGGAAAACTATATACAAAAATAATGAGTATGAGAGCCCGGATTGGCAAAATCCGGGTGTTTTTGTTTGTTTATTTGTTTTTTTGACCGGATGATCGAGTCACATGCGATTAAATTTTACTGATGAAAAAAGTGAGGGCACCATGAGTTAATCTCTCATGCATAAGCAAGCATCCCGCCCAACACAAAAAAGGCCCAGGGCACAGAGCCCCGGGCGGTCACACACATATTTTATTAAATAAATTCTCTGAACAGCCCAACGACTTTACCAAGAACGATAACATTATCGAGGTAAATAGGTTCCATCGTTGTATTTTCAGGCTGCAGACGGTAATAGCCTTTTTCTTTATAGAAGCGTTTAACTGTCGCTTTCGTCTTCTGTCATTGCAACGATGATTTCACCGTTGTGGGCAATGTTCTGTTTGCGGACGATAACGCGGTCGCCGTCGTGTATGCCGGCATCGATCATACTGTCACCGGAAACATTTAACAGGAAAATTTCGCTGTTATGGTTTGCCGTAAAGTGTTCGGGAAGAGGGAAGTACTCTTCGATGTTTTCAACGGCTGTAATAGGGAGGCCGGCTGTAACTTTACCGAGTACAGGAACATGAATAACGGGTGATGCGTTGTCATCTGGAGCCTGGACGATTTCAATTGCGCGGGGTTTTGTCGGGTCCCTTCTGATATATCCTTTAGTTTCAAGTTTTGCGAGATGACCGTGTACTGTAGAACTCGACTGGAGTCCTACCGCATTTCCGATTTCACGGACACTTGGCGGATAGCCTTTATCATTTACGCTGCGTTTTATATATTGAAAAATATCTTTTTGTCTGTCTGTTAAATCTTTCATATTTTTACCTCCAGCCTTATATTAATTAAATTTTATCATATACTATATACACTTACAAACATTTGTTCGTATTTATGTTGACTGCGAACAGGTGTTCTGTTATATTGTTATTACAAACATTTGTTCTTAGGAGTGGATAGTAATGACAATGAAAGATTTCAAAACTCTCACAGGTTTATTCGCGGTAATGCTAAGCTTCGGGCTTTTATATAGTTTTAATATGGTTGAACCGGATTATGCAGAGAACATACATTCTGATGAAAACACTGCATTTTCTGAAAATATAACTGAAGAATCAATCGAACAAGAGGCGAACGGCACGGTGTCGGCTTCGTCAATTAATGAACCGGATGATGAAGAAACAGAAAAGGCGGAAGAAGAACGCCCTGCGAATGGTTTTATCAGCAGCGGAACGCTCACAGAACCTCTTAATTATGACGTTTCCAGCAGAAATTAATTAATAAGTGTATATTGTCTATTAAAGTGCGGGACCATTTGGTTTCCGCACCTTTTTTATGGTAAATTATATTGGAAAGGGTGGAGCTCATGTTAGACGATAAAAAATTAAAACGTCTCAACCAGCTTGCAAAGTTAAAACGTGAAGATAAAATATCCGCATCGGAACTTACAGAGCTGACTGGTTTGAGAGAACAATATTTATCAAACTTTAGAAATTCTTTTAAAAACCAGATTGAAAACACTAAAGTGATCGATCCGGACGGTAAAGATGTTACCCCTGACAAAATTAAGGCACTGCGCAAAAAAAATAATAATGAAGAGAATTAAAGGAGTCGAAAGTAAATGTCATTTGATAAAACTGACTTATTAGCGATCAATACGATCCGCTCTTTAAGTATTGATGCAATTGAAAAAGCAAATTCTGGTCACCCGGGACTGCCTATGGGTGCTGCACCAATGGCGTATGTACTGTGGCAAAAACATTTAAACTTTAACCCGAAAAATGTGGACTGGTTTAACAGAGATCGTTTCGTACTGAGTGCGGGCCACGGTTCAATGTTAATTTACAGCCTGCTTCATCTTTCTGGTATTTTGGAAATGGATGATTTAAAAGAATTCAGACAGTACGAATCCAAAACTCCGGGACATCCTGAGTTCAAACATACAGACGGTATAGAAGTAACTACAGGGCCGCTTGGACAAGGCTTTGCGATGAGTGTCGGTATGGCAATGGCTGAAACTCACCTTAATTCTGCATTTAATACAGATGAGCACGAAGTTGTTGACCATACTTATGTACTAGCTTCAGACGGTGATCTGATGGAAGGGATTTCGCATGAAGCGGCATCACTTGCAGGACACTTAGGTCTTGAGAAGCTGATTGTACTTTACGATTCAAATGATATTTCACTCGACGGAGACCTCGACAAGAGTTTCTCTGAAGATGTGGCGGCTCGTTTTAAAGCGTATAACTGGCACTACCTGCGTGTTGAAGACGGCAACGATTTAGATGCAATCGATAAAGCGATTGAAGAAGCTAAACAAAGCGATAAACCATCACTGATCGAAGTGAAAACAGTAATCGGATTTGGCGCGCCGAATAAATCAGGTAAATCTGATGCACACGGTTCACCGCTTGGTGAGATAGAGCGTCAGGGTGCTTATGAGGCATATGGTCTCGACCACCTGAAAACTTTCGATGTGGACGACTCTGTATACGCACGCTTTGATGAAACATAACTGCGCGCGGCGCTTCAGAAGAAACGGCGTGGAACAAAGTTATGGAATCATTTAAAGCAGCTGACGAAGCTAAATATAACGACTTTATGGCTGCAGTTAAACGTGAACTGCCTGAAGACTATGATTCAGAACTTCCGGTTTACGAAGCGGGGACGAAAAAAGCAACACGCGGCAACTCGGGAGATATGATTCAGGAATTATCAAAAACAATTCCAACATTCTTCGGCGGTGCAGCTGACCTTGCAGGCAGTAACAAAACAAACGTTAAAGAAGCATCTGACTTTGCTAAAGACAACTACGCGGACGCAACACTGGTTTGGCGTCAGAGAATTTGCAATGGCAGCTGCAATAACGGTATGGCAGCACATGGTGGCGTTTATCCTTATGCAGGAACGTTCTTTCTTCAGTGATACCTGAAGCCGGCAGTACGTTTAAGTGCACTAATGAAATTACCGGTAACATACGTATTCACTCACGATTCAATTGCAGTTGGTGAAGACGGTCCGACACACGAGCCGGTTGAACAATTAGCTGGACTTCGTGCCATTCCGAACCTGAACGTTATTCGTCCAGCAGACGGCAACGAAACACGTGCTGCATGGAAAGTTGCTTTAGAATCTAAAGATACACCGACAGCTTTAGTACTGACACGTCAGGATCTCACTGTCTTGATATTGAAACAGAAAAAATTGAAGAAGGCGTGCGCCGCGGCGGATTATTGCTTACGACGGCGGTAAAGATGCTATTGTTTCGCAACAGGAAGTGAAGTTTCTCTTGCAGTTGAAACTGCTCTGAAATTAGCTGAAGAAGGCGTTAATATTAAAGTTGCCTCGATTCCTAATGTACAAGCATTTGTAAATCAGGATGAAGCGTATATTGAATCGGTATTAATACTGATATTGAAAACCGCACGGCAGTTGAAATGGCTGCAAGTCTTGGCTGGCACAGATTTCGGTATTAAAGGCAAGCTCTTAACAATCGATACATTCGGCGCAAGTGCGCCGGGCGGTGAAGTTGTTGAGCGTTACGGCTTTACAGTTGAGAACCTGTCGAATATTATCTGTAATAAATAAGCATTGAATTTAAATGCCCGTTAATGTAAACTAAATAGTGGTTTACACGGAAAGAGGTGAGCATTTTGGCGACTTGGATATGGATACTAATTGTAATCGTAGCCCTCATTGGTGGTTTCGCATTAGGATTTTGGATCTCTAGAAAATATATGATGGATTATTTGGAGAAGAACCCTCCTATTAATGAAGACATGCTCAGAATTATGATGATGCAGATGGGACAAAACCTTCCCAGAAGAAAATTAATCAAATGCTGAGTATGATGAATAAATCATCAGAACAAGCTAAAAAAGAAAAAGTAAAAACTTGAGGAACACGCACTTTTTAAAGTGCGTGTTTTTTATATTTATTTAAATTTTAGAAAATTATTGCAATTTTGTTATTGGCATGGATATAATAACTTTATCAAACAAAGGGGGTAATACAACAATGAAAAGGAAAAATTTTTTAGCGTTTCTTGTAATCGCTTTCTTAGTTGTCATGGCAGCATGTTCAAGCGATGATAACGTCGAAGAAGAAGCGGCTGGCGATGAAGCGGCTGAAAATGAAAAAACAGGAGATTTAACAATTGGTACAATGGCGGAAATGGTGACGACGGATCCACATGGATCGAACGATTCAGCATCACGCCAGGTCAGAGCAAACATATATGAAACTTTAGTATTCCAGGACGTTGACATGTCACTGTCACCAGGTCTTGCAACTGAATACGAACAAGTTGATGAAACAACATGGAATTTTAAACTTCGTGAAGGCACAACTTTCCACAACGGTGAAGAATTTACCGCGGAAGATGTTGTCGCAACTTTCGACCGTGTGCAGGATGATGCAATGGCATCACCGGTACTTTTCCTGTTCGAAATGATCGAGGAAATCGAAGTTGTCAGTGATTACGAAATTAATATTCATACATCCATACCATTCGCTCCATTAGCGAGTCACTTAGCTCACAACACAGGCGGTATTATTTCTAAAGCAACAATCGATGCTGATTACCAGGCTGCATTAGATGCTGCTGAGAGCGATGTTACTTTAGAAGAATACTACGAGATGCGTGAAGCAGGCGGAGACGAGTACGATGCTGTTAAAGAAGAAATCAGTGAACATTTAGGTACTGTTGTGGCGAATGAGCCAAACGGAACGAACCATCTTAAATTCGTTTCACGCAGTGCAGGGGATGAAGTAGTGTTAGAGAAATTTGAAGACTTCCAGGGCGGCGACCGTTACTTTGAAAATGTAACATTCAAAGTAATTCCAGAAAATGGCGCGCGTATGGCAGAACTTGAAACAGGCGGAATCCAGGTAGCGACTGATGTGGATTCAACGAATATGGAACGCGTTGAAAATGGTGCAGATACTGCAGTCACTTCAACGGATTCAGTTCGTATGTCATATCTTGGACTTAATATTAACAAAGAGCCGTTCAATGATATGAAAGTCCGTCAGGCAATTTCATATGCAATTGACCGCGAAGAGATTGTATCAGGGGTTTACGATGACATGGGAATTCCTGCAAAAGGACCTCTAGCACCAGATGTTTGGGGTTACTCAGAAGACCTTGAAGGACAGGAATACAATATTGAAAAAGCAAAAGAAATTTTAGCTGAAACAGATGTAGCAGACGGTTTTGACACTACAATCTGGGTGAATGATGATCAGCAGATTATCGACACAGCTGTCTATATTCAAAGTGAACTTGCTGAACTTAACATTAATGTTGAAATTGAGCAGTTCGAGTGGGGCGCGTACTTAGAAACACTTGCGCAGGGTAACCACGAAATGTTTATCCTTGGATGGACGACTGTAACAGGGGATGCTGACTACGGTCTGTATGCTTTATTCCACTCTAAAAACCAGGGCGCAGCAGGTAACCGTGTGTTCTACGACAATCCTGAAGTCGATGAGCTATTAGACGCAGGACGCGCAGAAGTAGATGATGAAGCACGTCAGCAGATTTATACTGACATCGAAAATATTCTCGTAGAAGAATCGCCATCATCATACCTGTTCCACGCAGAATTTGCTGCAGGTTATAACGAAACAGCAGTAAGCGGCATCGAAGTGGATCCGGCAGGCGGACTGCACTTTAAAGATGTGAGATTTAAATAATATGGAAGTACCTCTTGGCTGCACCTCGCAGTTAAGAGGTATTTTTATGCAAAATTTTGGTTCTACCTTTATCTTTATACGAATTCGAATTATTATATTGCATAAATTCGTTATTTTCTATATAATTCAAATTATCAAAATATTTTGGGGGTTAACAAAAATGGTAAAAGAGGATTTAAGTATTTTCTTTTACTCACTGTTGCTTTAGTTTTAGCTGCATGTTCAAGTGATGAAAATGTAGATGAAGCGGCAGAAGGGGGAGGCAGTACAGAAGAAACGGCAGGCGGCACGATTAATATCGGGATGTCTGAAGATATGGTCACGGTCGATCCGCATGGTTCGAATGACTCGGCAAGTGCTCAAATCAGACGTAATATTTACGAATCGCTTATTTTCCAGGATGAAGCGCTGGAATTAACTCCAGGTCTTGCAACTGAATGGGAAGCGACGGAAGATACAGTATGGAATTTCAAATTGCGTGAAGGTACTACATTCCACAGTGGACAGGAGTTTACTGCTGAAGATGTGAAAGCGACAATTGACCGAGTTAATGACCCGGCTGTTGCATCACAGGTTGCATTCCTTTACGAAATGATTGAAGAAGTTGAAGTTGTTGGAGATTACGAAGTGAATTTACATACAGAATATGCCTTCGCTCCATTACCTGCACATTTATCACATAACGCAGGCGGAATTATGAGTAAGGATTTAATTGATAAAGACTACCAGGCTGCACTTGATGAAGCCGGCAGTGATGTTACTTTAGAAGAATACTATGAACTGCGTGAAGCAGGCGGAGATGAGTTTCAGGCTGTTGCTGATGAAATCAGCGAGCATATCGGCGGGGTTACCGGTGCTGAAACAGATGGTACGAACCATCTTCAAATGACTGACCGTTCACCAGGTGACTCGGTAACATTAAGCAAATTCGAAGATTTCCAAAATGGAGAGCGTGAATTTGATGAAGTTGTATTCAGAGTTATTCCTGAAACACAAGCGCGTCTAGCTGAACTTGATACTGGCGGCATTGATATTGCCAACGAAATCGATACAGCGAGTGCAGACCGTATTCAAAATGGTGATGCGACTGAGTTAATCGAAAGTGAATCAGTACGTATGAACTACTTAGGATTTAACATGGAGAAAGAGCCATTCGATGATCCTTTAGTACGTCAGGCAATCGCACATGCAATTGACCGCGATGAAATTATCAGCGGTGTGTATGATGGTTACGGTATCACAGCACAAAGCCCGTTAGCTCCAGACGTTTGGGGTTACGATGAAAACCTTGAGAGCATCGACGTTGATGTTGAGCGCGCTCAGGAATTGTTAAGCGAATCATCTCAGCCGGACGGCTTCACTACAACATTATGGGTGAACGACGATCCAGCAATTGTTGACTCGGCAGTATATATTCAAAACGCACTAAGTGAAATTGGCATTACAGTAGAAGTTCAGCAATCTGAGTGGGGCGCATTCCTTGATCAGACAGCAAACGGAGAACACGATATGTTTATTCTCGGCTGGACGACAGTTACAGCTGACGCTGACTACGGACTGTATGCATTATTCCACTCTAACAACTTCGGTGCACCAGGGAACCGTTCATTCTACGAGAATGAAGAAGTAGATACATTGCTTGATGAAGGACGTATGAACCCGGATGAAGCAGGACGTCAGGAAGCGTACAGCGAAGTACAGCAAATCCTGATTGACGATTCACCGGCAGTATATCTAAATCACACGAGCTTCCTATTAGGTGTGAACAACGACAGCGTAAACAATATCGGTCTTGATCCTGTAGGAAATATCAGACTTGAAAATGCTTCGTTTGGCACTGAAGAATAAAATTAAATAGTAATAAATGCCCGGATGGAACTTAGGTTCTGTCCGGGTGTTTTGTTAGAAAACGCATTCACTTACTAACTTAAACTTACCCGCTAGCAAATAGTAATAACGCGTAGTATAATAAACAGCGATTATTATATTAGAGGAGAATACTATGAATAACAGTTTAAAAGAGAAGCGTTCACTTCTCGACTGGATTGAAATTACCGGTAATAAGTTACCGCATCCGGTCACGATATTTTTAATTTTAACATTGCTTGTTATTACAATTTCTCATGTTTTATATTTATTTGGTGTCAATGTCAGCTATGTCGGAATTAATCCCGAGTCGGGCGAGCGTGAAGAATTAACGGTTCACGCTGTCAGTCTTTTAACAGGTGACGGTATCCGCTATATGTTTACGAGTGTGGTTGAAAACTTTACTACATTCGTGGCACTTGGTCCGGTACTGGTCGCTATGATCGGTGTCGGTGTTGCAGAGAAAAGTGGTTATATCAGTGCATTGATGACGAATGTGGTCACGAAAGCACCACGTAAGTTCGTTACACCGATTGTTGTCTTTATGGGTGTTATGTCAAACGTCGCTGCCAGTGTCGGTTATGTCGTTCTTGTGCCGCTCGGTGCGATTATCTTCCTTGGCTTCCGCCGTCATCCGCTTGCAGGTCTTGCTGCAGCGTTCGCCGGTGTAGCCGGCGGATATTCCGCTAACTTGTTAATCGGTACGAATGATCCGCTGCTTTCAGGTATTACGACGGAAGCAGCAGGAATTCTCGATGCGACTTATATCGTACAGGCAACAGATAACTGGTTCTTTATGTTCGTGTCGACTTTCCTTGTCGTAATTTTAGGTACTTTAATTACCGATAAGATTGTTGAACCGCGTCTGAAGAAATTTGATTTTGATAATGAAGAAGTCAGTGAGAACAAGGCTTTAGACAAACAGGAAAAACGCGCATTAAACTGGGCAAATATTTCTGCAGTTGTAACAGTGCTTGCAATATTAAGTCTCGTCGCCTTCCCGGGCTCGCCTTTACGGGGTGAAGATGGGGGGATTGTCGGTTCACCGTTTATCTCAAGTATCATCTTTATTATGATGTTAATCTTCCTTGTGCCGGGTCTTGTCTACGGTGCAGTGAATAAGACGATTAAAAACGATAAAGACGCCGTAAAACTGATGGACGGCTCTCTCGCGACGATGTCCGGCTTTATCGTATTGATATTCTTTGCAGCACAGTTCGTTGCATTGTTTAACTATTCCAATCTTGGAACGCTTATTGCCGTTAACGGTGCAGGACTTTTAGAGAACTTAAATATCGGCAGTCTGCCGGTACTGATTGTGTTTATATTGATTACAACGCTGATCAATCTTGCAATCGCAGCGGATTCAGCCAAGTGGGCAATTATGGCACCGATTTTCGTACCGATGTTCATGCAGCTTGGCATCGCACCGGAAGTAACACAGATTGCCTACAGAATCGGTGACTCATCGACGAATATTATTTCGCCGCTGATGCCATTCTTCCCGCTCGTTGTTGCATTCGCACAGCGCTACGGCAAAGAAAACGGTATCGGTACAGTTATTTCATTAATGCTGCCGTATTCAGTCATTTTCTTAATAGCTTGGACTATTATGTTCGTCATCTGGATGCTTCTCGGTATTCCAGTCGGTCCGGGAACAAATCTTTCATATTAAACTTTTAAAGCCGCAGAAATTCTGCGGTTTTTTTGATGGAAAGATTTGGCTCATACCAGTCCCGCTGACTTCGGATACGCATGAACCCCGATCACGCCAGTCCGGCAGACTGCGGATACACATGAGACAAGGTCACGCCAGTCCGGATGACTGCAGATACACATGAGACCCGATCATGCCAGTCCGGCAGACTGCGGATACACATGAGACAAGGTCACGCCAGTCCCGAGGCAATATCAGCTCCCCACCATTTTTCATCCTTATGATTTATTTCAATTTCCGAAATATATGGTAAAATTCAAAGTGAAATAGGGGTGTGTAAATAAGGGGAGTGTATTAATGCGGGTATTTAAGAATTTGGGATGGTTTTTTAAGCTCGAAAAGAAAAGTTATATTATAGGATTAGTGATGCTTGTTCTCGTTGCACTGATGGAGCTCGTGCCGCCGCAGGTTATCGGCCGGGTTATCGATCAGATTACGACGGAAACACTGACATCAAATACACTTATATTATTTGGTGTGATGCTGGTTTTTGTCGCAATTTTAACTTACATATTCAGATTCTTCTGGCGCGTGATGATTTTCGGAGCGTCGAACAGACTTGGACGTACATTAAGAGAGCGGCTGTTTAAAAAATATTCGTTAATGTCGCCGGCATTTTTCGGCAAGCGGCGCACAGGGGATTTAATGGCGCATGCGACAAATGATATTAACGCGGTTCAGATGACGGCGGGGGCTGGTATTTTAACGATTGCCGACTCGGTAATTACAGGCGGTGCCGTGCTGATTACGATGGCGCTGACTGTCAGTCCGAAATTAACATTGATTGCGATGATTCCGCTGCCTTTTATGGTGATTCTAACCAGCTGGTACGGTTCGATTTTAAGCAGATTGTTCCGCGTTGCCCAGGCAGCGTTCAGTTCTTTAAACGATAAAACCCAGGAGTCCATTGCGGGGATCAAAGTGACAAAAACTTTCGGCTATGAAGATGAAGATTTAAAAGACTTTACCAATTTATCCGATGATGTCGTAAAGAAGAATTTAAAAGTGGCAAAAATCGATGCCTTGTTTGATCCGACAATTACGGCGATTATCGCAATCAGTTATTTTCTGTCGATATTTTTCGGTGCGCGTATGGTTGTGGCTGATGAAATTACGCTCGGTCAGCTCGTTACATTTACGACGTATCTCGGCATGATGGTCTGGCCGCTTTTGGCTCTCGGCTGGTTCTTTAATTTAATCGAACGGGGCAAGGCATCTTACGACCGGATAGAGGAAATAATGAACACTAAAAGTGATATCGGTACGAATGTAACAAGTGATGTTGTACCGTCAGGTGATATTACCTTTAACGTGTCCGAATTTTCGTTTCCCGGTGAAGCAGAAGTATCACTTCGTGATATTCATTTCACTCTAAAAGAGGGTGAAACACTCGGTATTGTCGGACGCACCGGATCAGGCAAAAGTTCAATTATCAGGCTCCTGCTCCGTGAGTTTGATACAGATGCTGATAATACAGTCGCTGTAAACGGTGTTGATATTAAACAGGCAGATATTAAAAATCTGCGTCAGCTGTTCGGCTATGTGCCGCAGGATAATTTCCTGTTCTCGACGACAATCAGAAATAATATTGCCTTTACCAATCCTGACATCAATATTGAAAAAATTTATCGTGCTGCTGAGTTAAGTTATATTCATCAGGATATTACAGCTTTCCCTGCAGGTTACGACACAATTGTCGGTGAACGCGGTGTGTCACTGTCAGGCGGCCAGAAGCAGAGGATTTCGATCGCCAGGGCTTTAATAGAAAATCCGGAGGTTCTTATACTGGATGATTCACTGTCGGCAGTAGATGCTGAAACAGAGACAGCAATCTTAAACAACATTGAACAAAACAGAAGAGGTAAAACAAATATAATTACAGCTCACCGTATGAGTGCGGTAAGAGATGCTGATTTAATTTTAGTAATGGAAGACGGCCGTATCATTGAACGCGGAAATCACGCTTCACTTACTAAAGCAAAGGGCTGGTATTACGAAACATTTAAAACGCAGTCTCTTCGCCAGAGTTTATCGAAAGCGCTTGATGAAACACTGGAAGGGGGTCGAGCTGATGACAACTGATGTAATTAATTTAACGTTAAAAGATCAGTTCCGCGTACTTGGACGGCTGTTAAAATATACGCTGCCGTTTAAAGGTATCCTGGCACTCGCGTTCACTATGCTGATAATCTCGACGGTGATGGGTGTGATGACGCCTTATCTTGTAATGATTTTTATCGATGATTACTTAACACCGTCGATCTTCCCAGAAGAAGATATCATGTGGCTGATCATCGCGTTTATAACAGTCAACGTCGTTGCGGTGCTTACTACGTACTGGCAAATATATTTACTGCAGGTGCTCGCTTTTAAAGTGATTCAGCAGCTGCGTATCGATGCCTTCCAAAAAATCGGCAAGCTCGGTATGACATACTTCGATAAAGTGCCGTCAGGCAGCGTGGTATCCCGTCTGACAAATGATACGCAGGCAATTGTTGATATGTTCACATCGGTCCTCGGCACATTCTTAATGGCAATATTTGGTGATATCGAGCTTTGTGATGATGTTCATTCTGGATGTAAAACTGGCGTTTATCGCGCTGATCTTTATGCCGGTTATCATCTTTATACTGCTCGTTTACCGTAAATATTCCGCGCGCTATTTTTCACATGCACGCGGTCTGTTAAGCGACATGAACGCAAAACTTTCAGAATCAATAGAAGGCATGAAGATTATTCAGGTCTTTAATCAGGAAAAACGTCTGCAGCGTGAATTTGAAGTGATTAACGAAGAACATTATCAGTATAATTTACGCACGATAAAACTGGACGGACTTCTCCTAAGACCGGCAATCGATATGATTTATATTTTATCGATTGTAGTTATTTTAAGTTACTTCGGTTTTCTTAGTTTTGAAACGAGTGTGACAGCAGGTGTTATTTTCGCGTTCATTCAATATATGGAGCGGTTCTTTGAACCGATTAACCAGGTCAGTCAGAACCTGAACATTTTCCAGCAGGCACTCGTTGCGGCGAGCAGAGTTTACGCTGCTGGATGACGACCGTCACGAACCGGCACAAATTATTAAAAAAGAGTATAAAATTACGGATGGACAGGTAGAGTTTAAAAATGTCACATTCAGTTACGACGGCAATGTCGATGTGCTGAAAAACATCAGTTTTAAAGTGCTGCCCGGAACAACAACGGCACTCGTCGGACATACTGGTTCCGGTAAGAGTTCTATCATTAACCTGATGATGAGATTTTATGAATACGAACATGGTGAAATTTTAATTGACGGACATTCTATTAAAGAACTGCCTAAAGAAGAAATGAAAAATAACATCGGACTCGTACTGCAGGATCCATTTATCTTCTATGGTACTTTAACATCGAACATTAAACTGTATCACAGCACGATGACGTTCGAGATGGTAAGGTCGGCAGCGGACTTTGTCGGAGCAGACAGTTTTATTAATAAACTGAAAAACCGGTACGAACAGAAAGTTGTCGAAAAAGGTGCAGACTTCTCGAGCGGGGAACGTCAGCTCCTGGCATTTGCCCGTACGATGGCAACGAATCCTAAAATTTTAATATTAGATGAAGCAACAGCAAATATTGATTCATCGACAGAAGAGAAAATTCAGGCCTCACTGATGAAGATGAGAGGGCAGAACAACGCTCGCAATTGCACACAGATTGTCGACGATTCAGGATGCCGATGAAATTCTCGTTTTAAACAAAGGTGAAATCGTTGAACGTGGAACTCATGATGAATTGGTACAATTAAAGGGAATTTACTATAAATGTACCGTTTGCAAAACAGTAAACAATAATTTGTCATATTTAATCAGCTTAAGATATTCATTGCCCCCGTCAGATTTGGTATACTGAATCTGAATGGGGGTATTTTAATGGGTTCAGAAGTAACATTTCTCCTTGCCTTCGGTGCAGGTGTACTGAGTTTTGTGTCCCCTTGTGTACTTCCGGTTTTCCCTGCTTTCGTTTCGTACATTACCGGAATGAGCTACAACGAGGTTGAAAAACAGAATTTTAATGGGCGTGCCATTTTACATACATTGTTTTTCTTAATAGGATTTAGCTTAATATACATCGCTTTAGGTTTTGGAACGTCATTCTTTGGCGGCTTCCTTATTGAACACAGTAACTTAATTCGTCAAATTGGTGCGATCTTAATCGTTGTTTTTGGACTGGTTATTACAGGTGTCCTTAAATTTGATTTTCTGATGAAAAACCATAAAGTGCAATTTAAGAACAGACCATCAGGATTTTTGGGTTCAATCTTAATCGGTATGGCATTCGCAGCCGGCTGGACACCATGTAACGGACCGATTATCGGTGCGATATTTGCAATGAGTGCATCAGAACCGAGCAACGCATTAATGCTTATGGTTGTATACTGTCTCGGATTTGGTGTTCCGTTCTTCGTCTTAAGTTTCTTCGTATCGAAGACACGCTGGATGCTGAAATATTCAAACGGTATTATGAAAGCTGGCGGAGTGATCATGATATTGATGGGAATATTATACTTTGACGGTTTAACGCAGATTATTATATGGCTGCAGCCGTTCTTCGGAGATTTCCAGGGATTTTAAGATGATAGAATTTCTGGAATCGATAGAAGAACTCCTGTTTTTGATCGCATCAATCGGTGCGGTTATAATGGGGATTGTCGTTATTTTTGTCCGCAAGCATGCAAGTAAAACACCGCTGACATTAAAGAAAATTATAATACCGCCAGTAATGATGTCAACGGGAGCATTGATGTATATATTCCCATACTTCAGACTGTCATGGATACACATCGCTGAAACGATAGTTATCGGCGCAATATTCTCAGTAGTCTTGATTATTACGACGAAATACGAAGTTAAGAATTCCGAACTGTATGTCAGACAGACAAAAGCATTCCCTGTAATTTTAATGGGTCTGCTGCTGGCGAGAATTGCATTGAAGTATATATTCTCACTGAATACAACACCAGGCGAAATCGGCGGAATGTTTTTCCTGCTCGCGTTCGTTATGATCGGAATTTGGCGTTTATCAATGTTTATCAAACATAATGACTTTAAAAAACAGCAGGCCGTCGCATGACGGTATGCTGTTTTTTTGATTTTATGAGAATGTTTGTGCCGGTTAACAACGGCATCTTTCTGTTGTGAATCTGCAGCTCTTGGTTAACAACGGCATCTCCCTGTTGTGAATCTGCAGCTCTTGGTTAACAACGGCATCTCCCTGTTGTGAATCCAGTGCTCCCGGTTAACAACGGCATTTCCCCGTTGTGAATCCATCACTGATACTGCAACAAAAAAAGCAAACCATCCTATGATGGTTTGCCGCTTACTTTTTCTGTCTGTTCAAAGATGGAGAATTTTTGTTTCTCGTCATCTGCAAGTTCAAACAGTTCTGTGTATGGTGTGTAATCTATCTCAAGCTGCTTTAATTTTTTCTTCATAAATTTATGGTCTTTTTTCGGTGTAGCGATAATGTAGCCTTTCATTATCTGATCGAGTTCAATCGTTTTAACACCTTCATCCAGCGCTATTTTTGAAATCCTGCCGGCAATTCTTTCCTTTGCAACATCTCTGAAAAGTTCCGGAACCGGGCTGACCAGTTCGTTCAGCAGTGAGCGGGCGTCCTTATTCCATAAAGGCAGGGCTTTTTCTATGTAGTAATCCTGCCAGTCGAGTTCTGAATAGCCATCTCCTTTAGGCATGCGGCGCAAGAATTTTCTGAACATGAAGAATCCGCCAATCGTCATCGCCCCGAGCATAATGAATGTCCATATCGCAATTAAAATCATAAATATATCAAATGACACTGTAATCACCTCTACTTAACTCATATTATACATATCTTGAACTTTGTTTGTCCATTTAATAATTTGTGACGATATATAGTGTGAGAGGAGGTGGGAACATGATAAAAAAACTGAGTGCAAAGTTTTACTTCTACGCTGTAAACGAAGAAGGTAAGGAGGTGACGAAATCACGCTCGATTCACAGTCTGTCGAGTGAAGCCAGTGATGCGGGTGTCAACGCTCTGGCAGCCATTTACGAGAATTTGACAGGGGAACAGTATTCACTGGTTGAAAAAGTAGTGACGCATATCGTCGATTAATTAAACTGAATCATTAACAGAGAGGAGGAACACCAATGGATGAAAAATTAGTAATGGTATTTACTACGAACGTGGATAAAAGATTTAATCTGACTGTTAATAACCCGAAAGCAGGTATTACCCCTGCAGAAGTTGAGGCAGAGGCAGCGCGTATAATTGCAGAAGATATTCTGCGCCCGGTACAGGGGATTCCGGTTTCCCTGTATTCAGCGAAAATCGTCAACACAGCAACGACAGTGCTTAAATAATATGGACTGGATACCTTTTGTGAGCGAGGTTGGATTTCCGGCTGTAATTACGTTTTTCCTGCTGTACCGCATGGAAACTAAATTAGACGATTTAATCATTACAATCCAGCAGCTCAAATAATATACAGACTCTTACCGGTTTTACCGGTGAGAGTCTTTTGTCATTCAGGAAGTATGATAAAATCAATATAATGACTTTAAGAGGTGACTATAATGCGGATTTTACATACAGGCGACTGGCATATCGGCCGCAAAATGAACGGTCTCGATTTAATCGAAGATCAGGCATACATATTGAAACAATTAATGACCGAAATTGAAAAAAATGATATTGATATGGTAGTCGTTGCCGGGGATATTTTTGACCGTGCAAATCCGTCACAGCGTGCGTTAAAGCTTGCGAACGACACACTTTATCAAATAAATATGACATTAGAAAAACCGCTCCTTGTTATTAGCGGAAACCACGACAGCCGTGAACGACTGAACTACGGCAGCGAATGGTTTAAAGCAACGGATTTTCATATAAATACAGATCTCGATCAGGCACATATTCCTGTAAGTATCGGTGACACGGATTTTTATCTGCTGCCGCATATTGAAGTACTTGAGGCACGGAACTATTTTGAGGACGAGACAATCGTTTCTCATCAGGATGCCTACGATAAAATACTTGAAAAAATTAACGGCCGTCTGGACAAAGAAAAGACGAACATACTGGTTGGACATTTATACTTATCAGACAGTATCGAAAGTGACTCAGAAAGACCGCTGTCGATGGGGCTGAGTGAAGCGGTGAGCGAGGATACGTTCAGTAATTTTGACTACTCACTGCTAGGTCATCTGCATCATCCGTTTGCAGTAAACAGCGAGAAATCATTTTACAGCGGGTCTTTATTAAAATATTCATTCTCTGAACATAAACAGCCGAAGGGTTACAGAATTATCGATACTAAAAAGAAGAAGGTCTCTTTCATTCCGCTGGAACCTAAACACGATGTCGTCGTATTTACCGGTGATTATGAAGCGGTCGTTAACGAGACGGTCACGTTTAAAGATAATGATGCGTATTTTAAATTTGAATTATCAAATATGAGTTATGTAACAGAACCGATGAGTAAAAAAAATGATTTATCCGAATACACTGGAGTTAAAACCGTTAATTGAAGATCGTTCATCAGAGCTACAGACGGTGGATATGACGACGACAAGTGACGTGGATATCTATCAGTCATTTATAGAAACGACTCTCGACAGAAATGTAACGGATTTCGATAAAACGATGTTTAAGTCATATTTTGCAGGTGAGCATAATGAAACTGATTAACTTAAAAGTAGAATATTTCGGACCGTTCGAAGCTGAAGAAATTAATTTCGAGAGTCTTAATAATAAATTGTTTTTAATTAGCGGACGTACGGGTTCAGGCAAGACGATGATTTTTGATGCGATTGTCTATGCATTGTACGGCAGCGCGTCAACGACCGGGCGTGATGAGGAGTCGCTGCGCAGTCAGTTTGCACCGGTAGATAAGGCTCAGGTTAAGCTTACTTTTGAAGTGCGCGGTAAAGAATATACAGTGGAGCGTACTTTAAAATATCATAAGCCTGGCAATAAAAGTGCGACACCGCCGAAAGCGGTGCTCTATGATGGACAAGGAAAGATTCTTGCAGGCAAATTGAATGAAGTCAGGGACATGGTGGAAGAAGTTGTTAAGCTGAACCGTGCTCAGTTCAGAAAGATCTTAATACTGCCCCAGGGTGAGTTTAAAGAGCTGCTCGTGTCATCGAGTACTGATAAACAGGAAATACTCCGCACATTATTCCAGACCGGACGTTTTTTAAACTTTGAACTCAATTTAAAAGACAAGCTGAAAGAACAGTCGGCTGAAGCGGCTAAACTGGATATGAGAATTAGTGAGCGTGTCAAACACATTCATACTGAGGACATTGATATTACAGAGCAGCAGGAATTTCCAAACTATAATATTGTGCTGGAATACGCCGATGGTGTGTTTTTCAGTTATGAGAAAAAACTTGAAGAGCTGACTGAAGACGGTAAAAAACTTAAAACTGAACTTGAAAACAACACAGAGGCATTACTGAAAAAACAACAGCATAATGAACAAATTAATAAACTTAACCAGTTAACTGAATCAATTGATGCTTTAAAGAGCCAGACTGAATCAATCGATATTTGGCGTAAAGAAATTAATGACTTTGAAACAGTTTCATCAATTAAATACGAACTGCTGCGCCGTAAAGAATTGGCTCGGTCAGTAGACGAGATTAATGAGGCTCTGACTAAAGAAAAAGAACAGCAGTCTGATCTGTCAGAGCAGCATAAAAACAGTAAGACACAGCTTGAAGAAACTGAAGAAAACATTCCGGATATGAACAAAAGACAGCAGCAGTACTACAGCAGAGAATCGTTCCTGGCAGCATCTTATGAAACTCTGAATAATGATTTCGCGGCTCTGTCTGCAGAACTCGAACAGAAAGAAAAAGAAACTAAAACATTAACGGATTCTGTTAAAGAAACAAAAGCTCAGCTTGAAAAACTGTCAGCAACACGCGGCGCGGCATCAGAACTGCAGGAACTTCATATTGAATTACGCGATAAGTGCAGCAAGCTTGAGGCTGAAGCAGAAGCGGCTCACGCTGATCAGAGCCTGCTTGATGAACGCAGTGAAATTAAAAATAGCATTGAATCGAACAATGAAAAGCTCACTGAACTGAAAGATGAAATAAAACTGTTTAACAGCAACCTTGCTGATTATGATGAAGAAACAGTACAGACGCTCAATCATCTGATTAATCATTTAGAACTGGGTGCAGCATGTCCAGTCTGTGAACAGACTATCCTCGAACTTCCGGAGTCAGGCGGATTTACTGAAGAAGACAGACTTCAGCTGAATACCTTGCAGAAGCAGCTGTCAGAGCTTGAAGGAGCTAACCAGAAACACGTAGTGCGCATTGATGTTATCGATGAACTGCTGAAAGATAAAGAATACAAAAATCCTTCAGAGCTGGAAACAGAACTCGAAACGCTGAAGGTACAGAAAGATACAGCGGCCAAAAAACTTGCTGAGATTAACAGTGAACTTGAACAAAAAGAACAGCTGAACAATGAACTATCCAGACAGAATGAAAACATTCATACACTGCAGCTGAAAAATCAGGAAATGAAAAATGCTGCAGATCAGCTGTCAGAGAACAGCATAACTTTAAAGAAGTAACAAGTTTCACTGACTATAATGACTTTAAAGTTCATATGAATAATGAGCATAAATTCACTAAAGAATTCCAGGACAGCTTAAATCAGCTGAAAGAAGAAGTAAACAGCTTAACGAATCAGCAGGAACTGTCCTCTTTGAAAGTTAAATCACTTGAAGCGGATAGCGAAAAAACAGCAGCTTCATTGACGCAGTTTAACAGTGAAATCGATACGTTTATGAAAGTACATAAGTATTCAGCTCAAGACGTGCTTTATAAGATTATTCACGATGAGTCGATTCCAGTTAAAAAAATAAGGTGAAATCATTTGATGACGAGAATTTATCTCTTAAAAATCATCTTGATGAGCTGAAGAAAAATCTCGAATCGACAGAGAAATTCAGTACCGATGAAGATGTGCGTGCTGTGAGCGAGGCCGAGACTGCGCTAGAGTCTGCACGGGAATACTATGCTGCTGTGAATGAAAGAAAGAATCAGAATATTTCTTCCAGGAACTATCTTGCGGAATTAATCGATACATTCAATGCATCCTACGAGGAATTCAGTCAGCTGAACGAACTGGTTGAAGCGGTGCAGGGGAAGAAAGGCCAGAAAGTATCACTAGAGAGATACGTACTGACGTACTTCTTAGAGCGCATACTGGATCTTGCCAATGTAAGATTGACTGCGATGACAAACCACCGCTACAAGCTGCAGCGCAGCATGAAAAAAGTGAACCGTTACAGCGGTCTTGATATTGAAGTGTTCGATTACTACAATAATCAGGCGCGTAATATTAATTCATTATCAGGCGGGGAGACATTCCAGGCATCACTCGTTCTGGCACTTGCATTAAACGAAGCACTGCAGCAGGAGTCAGGCGGAATTACACTCGATACGATGCTGATTGATGAAGGCTTCGGGACGCTCGATCACGAGACGCTGGAAGTTGCAATATCCACATTAATCGACCTGCAGACCACAGGGAAAACGATCGGTATTATTTCACATGTGGAAGAGTTAAAAGAACGCATGGAACATATTTTATATGTAAAACCGGATAATGAACGGAGCACGACAGAGATTGTGACACTGTAGACAAGGATTAGTCATAAAAAGTGCATAATTTACATGCGCAGTAATTTTAATTTTTGTTAACATTAGAAGTAAGATGAATGGTAGGAGGGGACACACTTGAAAAAGTGGTTAATCGCGGTTTTGGCATCACTCATGTTTTTATCAGCGTGCAGTGCAGGCGCAGTAGAGACGATGAGCCGGTACGGTGATGAAATACAGAACTTCGAAGTGACGAATCAAGATGATGAAACGTTCACGAGAGAAGATATGGACGGTAAAGTATGGCTGTTAAGCTTTATCTTTACGAACTGCGCGACTGTATGCCCGCCGATGTCTCAGAACATGACTGCAGTGGCAGAGGAGCTGGAAGACAAGGGAATTGAGGACTACGGCATTATGAGTTTCTCAGTTGATCCGGAAGTAGATACACCTGCAGTACTCACAGAATATGCAAGCTGGTATGATATACCGGAAAGTACGGATTGGCAATTCTTAACTGGATACGATTACGGATTCATTAGAGGATTTGCGGAAGACAACTTTAAAACAATCGTTGCTCCGCCGCCTAAAGGCAGTAACCAGGTAACCCACGGAACTTCATTTTACTTAATCGATGCTAACGGTACAATTATTAAAGATTATGCTGGTGTGGATTCAGGAGACAATAAATTCCCGCAGGCTGAAGTGGTATCGGATGTTGAGAAACGGGTAGAACAGAATAATGATGAGAACTAAGTAAATATGACATTCCCTGAGCCGGGGGATGTCTTTTTTATGTCAAAAATCTACTCTGTTTAGGCTGGTAAACTTTTACAATACATGAGATAATTTAATTGAAAGAAAATTCAAATAGGAGGCTTTTAAAATGAGAGCAGCAGTATTCCATAATGCAAAGGACATTCGAGTAGAAGACATCGATGCACCAAAGATTCAGGATAATCAGGTAAAAGTTAAAGTGGCTTGGGCTGGTATATGCGGAAGTGATTTACATGAGTATAATGCAGGTCCAATTTTCATCCCTAAAGATGAAGAATCTCCGTTAACGGGTAGAAAAGCGCCATTGACTATGGGCCATGAATTTTCGGGAGTAATTGAAGAAACAGGATCAAACGTTGAAGGTTTAAAAGCAGGAGATAAGGTGACGATTAATCCCTTAATCACCGGTAAAGTTCATGAAAAAACTCTGGTAGATATGTATAAAGGATTTACATTCGTAGGACTTGGAAGCGACGGTGGTTTTGCTGATTATGTTGTGGTTAATCAGGAAAACATTGTTAAATTGAATGATGATACTTCACTGGAATTAGCAGCACTTGTTGAACCTACTGCTGTAGCACTACAGGCAATCAGAGAATCAGAAATGAAATTCAGTGATTCTGTCGCAGTATTTGGTGCCGGTCCAATCGGTCTTCTTACAGTTATAGCTGCACGTGCTGCAGGAGCTAAAGATATTATCGTGTTTGATTTGAGTGATACACGACTGGAAAAAGCTAAAGAAGTTGGGGCGACATACGTTGTAAATTCCGGAAATGAAGACCCTGTTGAATTTGTAAAAAAATATTATCCGGACGGTGTGGATAGAACGTTTGAAGTAGCCGGGGTACCGGTTACATTAAATCAGTCAATTGCGGTAACACGAGCTCGCGGTATGGTCACTATCGTATCTATATTTGAAAAAGCTATGGAATTTAATCCAATGCTGCTTACAGCAAGCGGAGTGAGAATTTCTTCAACACTTGCATATGAACCTGATATTTTCGAAGCAACTGTGAAAATGATGGAAAGCGGTCAGATTAATCCATACCCGGTTATAACAGATTACATTGAACTGGAAGATATCGTTGAAAAAGGGTTTGAAACCTTAATTAACGATAAAAGCCAGGCGAAAATTTTGGTCAAATTAAGCGGAGATAAATAAAATTTTATATTATTAAGTGTATAAATTTGTACAATAAAAGTCTAATTTTCTTGAAATTAAGAGGATTAGACTTTTTAATAAAAAAATTTAAGGGAATGGGACAAAAACGTCTGATGATAGTATATTTCATAAAGTATAATCATAAGTAAAACTCGCACGCGAGACTCCTTGGGGAATAGCATCAGCGTAAGATTACAGGCATACGCGGTGCCTAAAGGATTGCTAACGTACGGATTATTTGTGCTGAAAATACTTATGTCTCAGCCTTTTGAGTTTAAACAAGTTTTAGCTAGTTTTTCTGATTCTTAAAGTAATCATGACTGCTGATAACAGAACCAGACCTGCGAAAATGCTGATTAGCAGGGTATTATTGTCTGCCGGGGCTGCCATTGCTGTGTTTGGCATTTCAGCAGGCATTTCCATCATAAACTGATCTGGCATTTGTGTAACGATTGCACCGGACAGTCCTTTACTTGTCATAAACATATGGTGATATGCTTCTCTTGTTTGTTCATATGCAACTTGATAATCTTCAGCTGCATATGCATCGAATGCACCAACAAGCTGTTCTACATGCATCTGTAATCCTTCAGCTAATGCTTCGGCAGGCAGGTTGCCGTCTGTTGCTGTATCCATGAACATTGAGAATTCTTCTTTCTGAAAAGATCTATGACGGAGTTTCTTGTAATAGTAATCAGCCAGGTAGACATTTTGGGCTTGTCGGCATCATATGGATTTTTGTTCTGCCATAGCTTGATGAATACATCCTGAACAATTTTTTCGGAAACTTCGTGGGTCGAAGTCATTTTGTAGGCATAGGAATAAAGTAATTTTTCGTATTTGGAATAGATGGATTCGAGTGCGCTCTTGTCACCTGAACACATGCTATCGTACAGTTCCAAGTCCGTTTTAGTCATCTGATTCTCCTCAATTTACGTCTTTCATCATATTTATATAATAAAAAAGCATAGAAGCGTAGGTGACATAGCTTCTATGCAGTCTTAACTTTCAGAATTCAACTCAGTATAGATTACCCAGCGGTTCGGCGTGCCGCCAACATCATAATCATAGACGCCTTCACATGTAATAAGATTTAATAAGCTGCGGTGGGAATAGCCGAAAATTTTATCTAATGGTGCTTCGTCCGCATCATATAGTTCTTTATCGAAAACAGTAAAAGTGAGCACTTCACCTTCCATACCGTGAATGATAATTTCATCGCCTTGATTCAGCGTATGAAGCTCTGAGAACACTCCGGGATCAACAGTATCACTCACGTGACCTGCAATAACAGCGTTACCAGGTTCACCTGGTTTATAGCCTGGTTCATACCAGGAAGTGTCATCGATAGATTCTGGTACTGCCATTTCTCCATTATCTAAAAGGCCGAGAGAGGCAGTCACGCTTTCTTCAGCCGGTTCACTTTCCGGGACTTGCTTTTCAGAATCGTTTGCAGTGCAGCCGGCGAGCAGAATTGTAAGCAATAAAGGCATTAACAGCTTCATAAAATTCCTCCTTGTCTTAATAAGGATACGCAGAAAAAAGAGATTTAGATCACATAAGTTTTTAAACCGGGATTAATTATCAAATTTTCAGGGTAGATAAATTAAAAGGAGAGTGGATATCAATATGAGTAAATCTGTATTAATTATGGTTACAAATGCTGACACAATTGCAGGTAACAAGAATAAACCGACAGGTGTGTGGCTGTCTGAAGCGGCTGAACCGTATATTGCATTTCAAGGTGCGGGCTTCAAAGTTGATATAGCATCACCTAAAGGCGGGGAAGTACCTATCGATCCAAATTCAGTCGAGAATGGTAACGATGATGAGAAATTTACTGAAGTAACTAAACTGCTTCAAAACACACCGCGTATCGGAGATCTCGTTTACGAGAATTATGATGCGATATTTTTAGCAGGTGGGCACGGCGCAATGTTCGATTTCCCGGGAGATGCGGATATTCAAAATATTATGGCTTACTTTAAAGATAATGGAAGAGTTATCAGTGCAGTATGTCACGGTCCGGCAGCATTTGCCAATGCGAAAACTAAGGACGGTAAATATTTAGTCGATGGGATTAAATTGACTGCATTTACAAATGAAGAAGAAGATGGGGCGAACCTGTCCGAAGATATGCCGTTTATGCTGCAGACTAAACTTGAAGAAAACGGCGCCGGTTTTGTTAAAGGCGCGGCAGGGGAAGAAAATGTCGTTTCAAGCGGCAGTTTCATAACAGGACAGAACCCGGCTTCTGCACAAGGCGTTGCCGATGCAGTGATTAATAGACTACAATAATATATTTACGGTTATGACGGTGCCTTTTGTTGAGGTCCCGTCTTTTTGCTGATATATTTAGCGTAAATTTAGTCGAAATCAATTTGTGATGCCGTGTTAAAGTACGACGCGGATCCACCGTCGTACCCGAAGACATTTAAAGCTGCCGCAAATCAAAAAACAACCCGGAAACATCAGTTTCCAGGTCATTTATCAAAATATTAAGCTGCAGCGTTTTTGTTTTTCATCTTGTTTATAGTAAGCATGATTGCAATAAGAATTACGATACATAAAATGTTTTTCGAGAACAGCGGCAGTGCCGACATATTAATAAGTATACCGACACCGAGTGCCAGTAGACCGTAAATTGGGAACTTACCTGCAAATTGTGCGAGTACTGCGCCAAAGATTGCAGGGAGTACGAACGGAAATACTTCCTGAACACTTTCCGGAATAATTGTTAACAGCCACAGTCCGGCAAGGATAACCGGTATCAGTATAATTTTGTTGACCAGTGATGCTGCACTGATGCCGAGTGTTCCAATGATTTCACCTTCGTCAGTTCCCGCCTTGACTCCGACTGCTTCCTGACATGATGCAACTGCCGGGAGACACATATTTGATATGTTTCCTGTAAAGAATGCAACATATGTCCCGGATACTCCGAGGACAGGGAAATACATAATCGGTTCTAAAAACCAGACAATGGCAACGACTGCTGCGTATGCTAAAAAGCTGTTAATAATTAATGAGAATCCGGGATGGAATCCCATTATGAATGAAATGTATAACGGCATTGCAAATGATATTAAAATTGCTAACCCTAAAGTAATACGGCCCCATTTATGAGAGGCTGCTCTAAATTCCTGCATAAAAACCCCTCCGTTTTATATAAAGAAATAAACTGCGAATAAGCTGATCAGTATAAAAAACCTAATGACCATTCTTTCAGCCAGTTAATTCCTTTTTTATTTGCTATATAATTAAATGTCAGTGACGAAATTACCGCCACAATTGCCGTGAAAAGATATGGCGCGCCTTTAATCATTTCAGCACCGGTTAATGAACCGAACACCGCAATCATTGCACCGCTTGCAATGATGCCCATTAAATATTCACCTTTAGGTCTTGATGTGAGTTTAGTCTGAATCTTGCTCAAGTACGGTGTAGCGAAAAAATGTAAAAATCATCCAGCCGGCACCGCCGATACATAATGTCCAGACAATAAGGTTAAATATTTCAGGAGTAAAACCATCTCCTGCTAAAGTTGCTCCTGCTGATTGTGCGGACAGCTGTGCACCCATACTTTCAATAGGAGCCGATCCGATAACACCGATTCTCATCATTGTGAGCGGGTTGCCGATTAATGAAATCAGCGACACAGCCACGATGATGATACCGATTGACGGTCCAATCGCAGTAATACTTCCTGTTTTAATTGCACGTTTAATATTTGTTTCACTGATGCCGACATCTCTTGCTGCTTTTTTTGATAAAGATAAAAATTTAAGTGCCTGAGATATAACCAGTGCAACAATTGCAGAAGCAAATATCCAGACAACAGGCGAGTTGGCAAAATCCATTCCCATGTAATAATGAAACCCTACCGTTAAACTGAACAAATAAAGACGAGAATGTTGATTTAACCTGTGCTATTTTACGTTATTATGCAAAAGTTCATGTAGATAAGGCATATCCATATATTTTAAAATGGGCAGATACCAGTGACGTGCGAGAATGGGCGTGTGCAGGAGTCGCTACCTCAACATTAGCCCACTATCCAGGACCAGCAACTATTGATCAATTGAAGAAAAAATTTTTTCGAGAGAGTGGTATATTCGAAGAAATGCAAGTATCGCTTTAAGCGAATTAGCGGTTGCTCCAAGTGAGTTGAGTATCATATTTAATGGAGATGATCCGTATGCTAAGGAGCAATTAATCTATTATTATGACCAGAAAGGATTAAGTCATGGATGTTAGGGAAGTGATTCAATATACGGAATATTTTTCTTATACTATTTATTTTTTTATGTGACCTATATTTCAGTTGGGAATATATTTGCAATGGTTAAAATTTACCGAAATCGACAACGCAGGTTGATGATGAATCAGTTAGACCACGAATATTACTATCCAATTTCTATTATCGTGCCAGCTTATAATGAGAGTGCGACCATTCTTTCGACAATCAATAACTTGTTGTACCAGGATTACAAAATTTTTGAAATAATTGTTGTCGATGATGGATCTACAGATGGTACTGGGCAAAAAGTGATTGATGCATTTGATTTGTCACTTATAACCCATCCAATTCGTCTTCAAGTCCTTAGTAAACCTATACAAGCGGTTTATGGTCATAAAATAGGACGCATTTCGATTAAATTGATTCGCAAAGAGAATGGGGGGAATAAGGCTGACTCTGTAAATGCTGGGATTAACGTTTCAGAGTATCCGTATATTGTGTCAATGGATGCCGATGAAATTTTACAAGCGGACGCCTTAAAGCATGCGATTAGACCTTTCTTTGAGGACGCGACTACGGTTGCTGTTGGTGGTTTATTAGGCGTTTCAAATGATGTTGTTTTTAAACATGCATATCCTGTGGAAACAAAAATCTCTAAAAGTTTTGGTAGAGCATAGTCACTAGAGTATTCACGAGCCTTTATGGGCTCTCGCATTTTTAGCGATGCTTTTAATGGTAATTTAAATGTATCGGGTGGGTTTGGTCTCTTTAAAAAGGAAGCGCTTATTCGTGTGAATGGTTATGATGTGAATAGTGTGGCTGAAGACATGGACTTGGCTTTACGCTTACATCGGTATTACGTAGAGAATAAAATCCCCTATAATAATCGGTATGTTGCGAATGCAATCTGTTGGACGCAAGCGCCTTTTACTTTAAAAGACTTGACGAAACAGCGGTCGAGATGGCATCGAGGATTAATACAAAGTATGTGGCAACACCGTACCATCATGTTAAATCCTAAATATGGTTTACTAGGTACCGTATCGTACTTATTCTATTTTCTATGTGAATTGATGGCGCCATTTATTGAATTACTAGGTATCATCATTATTTCTTTATCATTCATGCTAGGCATATTAAATGTTTCTTCCGCGATAGCACTTGCGCGGTTATATTTTCTGTTTTGTGTTTTTCAAACGATGGTTTTCTACGTGGGCAGATATTTTATCCAAGACTATCAATTTTTCCGCGGGGATACCTTGAAACTTTTGGTATTACAATTCTAGATTCGATCTTCTATAGACCCTATCTACTATTTGTTCGTTTATGCTGCGATTACTTATAGTACCCACTTGCATAGTTGGCATAAGATTGAACGAGAAGCATTCGATAAGACAAGCTAAATAAAGCTAGTGCATTTGTAAAGAGACAAGTAGCTTTAAGGAATAAGGATTTGTGCTTGCTTGTTGCCTTTTCATTTTTATACAGTATTTGCACATTCTAACCTAAATTAATATAGTAATGAAATTTCAGGAGACCGGATTTAAGGGACTTTTATTAGAATTCTATGAGTAGATTGTATATAAAATTGTGAAACATGATAGTTTTTTACATGATTTTGTTGACTTTGCATAGTCAATAGCGTAATCTTAGAAAAAATAAAGCAACCTTTAAATCAAGTCCTGTGAGGCTTTCAAGGGGTCAAGTGAAACCATGCGAATGGTTTGTTTACTATATCTTCAATTTACTTGTAGTGTCGTAAAGCGCTTAGCCCTCGGGCTAAGTGCTTTTTTTTATAGTGTAAATGTAAATGGTCATAATCGGTATGTTCGTTGAAGGTGAGTGAAAAAATGGAAAAAATATTGTTGTTAGAAACTGGTGAAACATTTTATGGTGAAGCTTTTGGTGCTACGAAAGAGGTTATTGGCGAAGTAGTCTTTTCAACAGGAATGACAGGTTATCAAGAATCATTAACTGACCAGAGTTATAACGGTCAAATGTTAACATTTACCTTTCCATTAATTGGAAACTATGGTGTAAATGCTGATGATTTTGAATCTGTAGACCCTACCGTGAAGGCTATCATTTGTCGTGAAGTTGCACGTTTCCCATCTAACTGGCGATCAAAAATGAGCTTGGATGAGTTCTTAGTGGAATATGATATACCAGGCATTAAACATATTGATACGCGTCAATTAACCAAAACAATCCGTAGTCACGGAACGATGAAAGCTAGTTTACTAAATGAGGGGACTGACATTGAAGCTGCGCTTGCGACACTTCGCGCGACAGACTTGCCTACAAACCAAGTAGCGCAAGTATCAACTAAAACGCGATATGTGAATCCAAATGTTGGTAAGAATGTGGTCATAGTAGACTTTGGTTTGAAACATTCAATTTTACGTGAATTAAACAAACGTGAGTGTAATGTAACGGTGGTACCATATGATACAACTGCCCAAGAAATTTTACGTTTAGCTCCTGATGGCGTCATGTTAACCAACGGCCCTGGGGATCCAACGAGTATTCCAGAAGCTTTAGACATGATTAATGAAATTCAAGGTAAAATACCTTTGTTTGGTATCTGTCTTGGTCACCAATTGTTGTGTTTAGCGAATGGTGGCGAAACCTTCAAAATGAAATTCGGCCATCGTGGCTTTAACCACCCTGTACGTGAAATTGCTACTGGTCGTATTGATTTCACTTCTCAAAACCACGGTTATGCGGTAGATGCTGATTCATTAGTGCATACAGATTTAGAAATCACTCATATCGAAATCAACGATGAAACGGTAGAAGGTGTGCGCCACAAAACTTTACCTGCTTTTAGTGTGCAATATCATCCTGATGCAGCACCAGGACCACATGATGCAGACCACTTATTTGATCGTTTTATTGAATTAATGGATAACAACAAGAACTTGGAGGGGACTATTTAATGCCAAAACGTACTGATATTCACAAGATTATGGTTATCGGATCTGGTCCAATTATCATCGGACAGGCAGCAGAATTTGACTATGCTGGTACACAAGCATGCTTATCTTTACGTGAAGAAGGTTATGAAGTTGTATTAGTTAACTCCAATCCAGCAACTATCATGACTGACACGGAAATTGCTGACAAAGTGTATATTGAACCGATTACGCTAGAATTTGTATCACGCATCTTACGTAAAGAGCGTCCAGACGCGATTCTACCTACTTTAGGTGGCCAAACAGGTTTAAACATGGCAATTGAATTAGCCAATGATGGTATTTTAGATGAATTAGGTATCCAATTATTGGGTACAAAATTATCAGCTATCGATCAAGCTGAAGACCGTGACCTTTTCCGTAATCTAATGCGTGAATTGAATGAACCAGTTCCTGAGAGTGATATTGTACATACAGTTGACGAAGCACTAGCTTTCGCAGAACAGGCTGGTTATCCAGTAATTGTACGTCCTGCCTTTACCATGGGTGGAACAGGTGGGGGGATTTGTAATGACCCTGCTGAATTACGTGAAATTGTTGCTAAGGGCCTTAAATTATCGCCTGTAAACCAATGTTTGATTGAAATTTCAATCGCTAGTTACAAGGAAATCGAATACGAAGTAATGCGTGATAGCGCAGATAATGCTTTGGTTGTTTGTAACATGGAAAACTTTGACCCAGTTGGTATTCATACAGGAGATTCAATTGTTTTCGCACCGACCTTGACTCTAACAGACCACGAAAACCAAATGTTGCGCGATGCATCATTAAAGATTATCCGTACCTTAGGTATTGAAGGTGGTTGCAATGTGCAATTAGCCTTAGATCCAAACAGCTTCAATTACTACGTTATTGAAGTAAACCCACGGGTGAGCCGTTCTTCAGCGCTTGCATCTAAAGCAACTGGTTATCCAATCGCCAAAATTGCAGCCAAAATCGCAGTAGGGTTAACACTTGATGAAATGATCAACCCTGTAACAGGTACAACCTTAGCCGAATTTGAACCAGCTTTGGACTATGTGGTTGCGAAGATTCCACGTTGGCCATTCGATAAATTCGAGAAAGGTGATCGTCAGTTAGGTACTCAAATGAAAGCCACTGGTGAAGTCATGGCTATTGGTACGAACCTTGAAGAAGCGCTGTTAAAAGCTGTCCGTTCACTAGAAATTGGTGCTGAACACATGGCAACAACTGCTAGTCGCGAAGCTGATGAAGTAACCTTAATTGATAAGATTACACGTGCACAAGATGACCGTATCTTCTACTTAGCTGAAGCTTTGCGCCGCGGATATACCATTGAACAATTGCATGACATGACAAAAATTAATCTCTATTTCCTAGATGTTTTAATGCACATTGTAGAATTAGAAAATACACTTGAAGCCAATAAAGAAGATGTTGCTGTCTTAAAAGAAGCAAAACGTTATGGTTTCTCTGATTTAGCCATCTCTAGACTATGGGAAAATGATTTAGCAGATGTACGTGACTTACGAGCTGCAAACGGCATTCGCCCAGTCTACAAAACCGTTGACACCTGTGCGGCCGAGTTTGAATCGAACACACCATACTACTATTCAACCTATAGTGCTGATAACGAAAGTATGCCTTCAGACAAAAAGACTGTTTTAGTATTAGGTTCAGGTCCCATCCGTATCGGTCAAGGGGTAGAATTTGACTACACCACAGTTCACTCTGTTAAAGCAATCCAACAAGCTGGCTACGAAGCGATTATCATGAATAACAACCCAGAAACAGTTTCAACTGATTTCTCTATTTCGGATAAACTTTACTTCGAACCACTTACTTTAGAAGACGTACTACATGTCATCGACCTTGAACAACCAGAAGGGGTTATTGTACAATTTGGTGGTCAAACAGCGATAAATCTAGCTGAACCATTACATGCATTAGGTATTCCTATCTTAGGGACAACCGTAGAAGACTTAGATCGTGCTGAAGACCGTGACTTGTTCGAGCAAGCCTTAACAGACTTAGGAATCCCTCAACCAGAAGGTTTTACAGCAATGTCTGTAGAAGATGCTTTACAAATCCCAAGTAAGATTGGCTATCCAGTCTTAGTACGTCCAAGTTATGTCTTAGGTGGGCGTGGTATGGAAATCGTGGATAACGATGCCGACTTACGCAGCTATATGGAAGATGCCATGATTGCCTCTCCAGACCGTCCAATTTTGATTGACCATTATGTAGTGGGTACCGAAGTCGAAGTCGATGCAATTTGTGACGGTGAAAATGTCTTAATCCCAGGAATTATGGAACATATCGAACGTTCTGGGGTCCACTCAGGTGACTCTATGGCCGTTTATCCTTCACAAAGTCTATCTGATGAGGTGAAGGCGACCATCGTCGATTACACTGAACGTCTATCTTTTGGCTTAAATTGCTTGGGTATGATGAATATTCAATTCATTGTTCAAGATGGCCAAGTTTATGTGATTGAAGTAAATCCACGTGCCAGCCGTACAGTGCCTTTCTTGAGTAAGGTAACGGGTATTCCAATGGCACAAGTAGCAACGCGTGCTATCCTTGGCGAAAGCATTATTGACCAAGGTTACCAACCAGGTCTTTACGCTGAAGGCAACATGGTTCATGTAAAAGCACCAGTATTCTCATTCACTAAATTGAACCTAGTTGATCCGCAATTAGGACCAGAAATGAAATCAACTGGTGAAGTGATGGGTTCAGATATCAACCTACAAAAAGCACTATACAAGTCCTTTGCAGGTAGCAACATCCACGTCAATGATTTCGGTAATGTCTTGTTCACAATTACCAAGGCTGACGTAGCAGAAAGTTTGGCATTGGCACAACGTTTCCGTCAAATTGGCTTCAGTGTCATGGTAACGGGCGACATGCAAGCGGAATTTGAAGCTGCAGGTATTGATACTGTTGCAGTGACATCAAATGAAGTAACAGACGAAAAAGAAATTGAGCAAACATTAGTGAACTTGATTACCGAAGAACGTGCACAAATTATCATTAATACATGGGGTCGCGCGCGACACGACCAAAACTCGGGTCAATTAATTCGTAAAGCTGCCATCGAGCGTGGTGTGCCACTATTAACATCCATCGATACAGCAGAAGCAATTCTATACGTATTGGAAGACCGCGGTTTCCAAATCAATGCGTTAGTATAAACCGCCATCTGATTTGAAACTTTAGGCAAAATAAAAAGGTAGTCCGAAAGTATGAGCTGACCCCCTCCAGGTTTACAGATGAAACAAAAAATCTGTAAACCTGGAGGGGGTTCTTTTATGACAGGGAGAAATTTTTCGCCCGAAGAAAAACTGGAGATCATCCAAGAATGGATCCAAGGCGCCAGCCCAAGCCATCTGGCCGCAAAGCATCGGCTTCCTGACAAAACATTCAGAGAGTGGCGAAGAAAATATGAGACATATGGAACTGAGGGATTAAAGAGACGGAGCAGGCACAGGACCTACACCCGCACATTCAAAGAAATGATCGCAAGAGAACACCAGAATGAGACGATTTCCCTTACTGAACTTGCATACAAATACGACATCCCGTCAAAAGAGACTGTACGAAAATGGATTATGCGCTACAATAATGGTGAAGAAATAAGAACGACACGGGAGGGTGCTTCACCATTGAATAAGGGACGGAAAACAACATACGCAGAACGGATTGAGATCGCACAGTATCATGCGCAGAGAGAGATCAGCTATCGTGAGCTTGCCGAAAGGTTCGAGGTGAGCTACCAGCAGGCCCGGAACATTGTTGTGAAGTATCGGGAATATGGTGAAGTGGGCCTTGAGGACAAACGTGGAAAAGGAAAATCGGAAGCCCAGCTCACCGAGACGGACCGATTGAACAGGGAGATTTCCATGCTCAAAGCAGATAAACGGAAGCTTGAGGTGGAGAATGCGCTTTTAAAAAAGTTGGAGGAACTCGAGAGGGATTAAAATACAGCCGGGTTCACAGCGAAACGCTTCACACTGCCATCACTGCGCTGCATAATGAAGGCTACGCCATCTCTGAATTATGTCATGCGGCTGGCATCTCAAGACAGGCTTATTATCAATATCGGAAACGTTCCGTCCCCCACACTGAAGCAGAGAATGATATAGTGGCCAGTACGATTGCCGAAATCTATGTCGAAACGGACGGCATCTATGGCTATCGTCAGATGTGCTATGCGGTCAACAAAACCTTGGAGACGGCATACAACAGGAAGCGCATCTATCGGCTGATGACACGGATGGGCTTGAAATCGGTGACTCGGATTAAAAGGCAGCACTATATTCCCCACACCCCACAACAGGTCGCTGAGAATGTATTGAACAGAGAGTTCCACGCAGACCATGTGAATGAGAAATGGCTCACCGATGTGACTGAATTCAAAGCGTTGAACGGAGAGAAAGCCTACTTGAGCGCGATCATCGATCTGTACGACAACAGTATTGTGACTTACAAATTCGGCCGTTCAAACAATAATCAACTTGTTTTCGATACATTCACTTCCGCGATTCAAAAGCATCCGCAGGCAACACCGCTTGTGCACAGCGACCGTGGCTTCCAGTACACCTCCTACGGCTTTAAAAAGATTCTGGATGCCCAGCAGATTCAACAAAGCATGTCCCGTGTTGGAAGATGCATCGACAATGGCCCAATCGAAGCATTCTGGGGAAAGATCAAATCGGAACGCTTCCATATCAAACGCAAACAGAAATACTATAATGATTATCAGTCGATTATAGAAGACATTACACGCTACATCGACTTCTACAACCACCGCAGACCCCAGCACAAATTCAAGGGATTGAGTCCGCTTGAATTCAGGGCATTGGCGGCATAAAAAACGCCTGAGAATCCAGATTCTCAGGCGGGAAACATTTATATTATTTCATCTGTCAACTTGGCAGGGTTCAGGTCAGTACATGTGAAACCCCTTTGTTTATTTTGTTTTTAAATTACATTAATTTCCAAGTCGGCCGAGTACAACGTCACCTAAAGTTTTAGCGCTGATCAGAAGAGAATCTTCATGCACATCAAATTTAGGGTGATGGTTAGGGTATGGATTTTCTACGCCTTCCGGTTTTGAACCTACGTGTATGAAAGTACCAGGTGTTCTTTGTGTATAGTATGCAAAGTCTTCAGAGCCGCTTGAAGGTCTGGGATGTTTAATTTCAGTAATGTAACCGACACTTTCTGAAAGAATATCTTCAACATACTGAGTTTCCTCTGGATGGTTATACGCAACTGGATAATCGTAAACATAATCAAGGTCACATTTAACATCGAATGAACTTTCAATACCTTCAGCAATTTTCTTCATTGCTTCGTAAGCAGGTACTTTATTGTTTTCGTCAAGATAACGAACTGTACCGCGTAACGTCACTTTATCCTGAATAACATTGTAGCCGCCCGGTGCATCAAACGCAGTGACCGAAACAACCACCGAATCCATCGGATCCATACGGCGTGATACAATCGTTTGTACTTCTGCGACAAAATACGCACCAGCAACAAGTGCGTCACGTGTCGTCTGAGGCATTGCACCATGTCCCCCTGAACCTTGTATAGTTAAATCAAAGTTAGAACGGCCAGCCATAGAATTTCCGGATATTAAACCAACTTCGCCAACATCGAGCATATGGAAAATATGAATACCGTAAACTTCATTGAGGTCATCCAGTATTCCAGATTCAACAATACTCTTCGCACCGCCCGGCGGTACTTCTTCGGCATGCTGATGGATGAGTTTTATCGTACCGTTCCATTCATCTTTCAATTCAATTAGCGCCTCTCCCAAATGGAGCAGGTAGGCGGTATGTACATCGTGTCCGCACGCATGCATAACACCATCATTTTTAGATTTGAAAGGGACGTCAGCTTCTTCATGAATCGGCAGTGCATCAAAGTCTGCACGGAGACCAATTGTTTTCCCGGGAGCCTTGCCGTTAATTTCAACGATAATCCCAAAACCGTTTCCAACATTTGCCGTGACTTTAACATCTTTGTCCTGATAAAAATCTTCGATAAACTTCGCTGTGTTTTCTTCTTTAAATGAAAGTTCCGGGTTGGCATGCAAATGCCTTCTCGTCTCAATCTGCTGTTCTTTTGCTTCCAGTTTACTAAAAAGTTTTTCTTTTAAACTCAATTTAAATCCCCCTTTTTATATATTAGGCAATTTTAGCATTATTAAAATGAACTGACAAATTATTTAATAAATTCTGAAATTTAACTTTAAAATAGTATATGTGACAGAAATATGTATATTTTCGTTTATATCAGAAAACTTTAGGGAAAGTGAAGTTATATAATATGAGTTATTTTACTAATTCTAAGGAGAGGATTTTTATCAGATATCTATTGCTGTTATTTGCAGGCTTTTTATTTCTGGCAGGATGCGGATCGAATGATACAGAGGAACCAGCAGAAGAAAATACAGAATCGACTGAAGGTACTGAAGAAGATGCTTCAGATGAATCTGTAGAAGACAAAGAAGGTACAGGATCTGAGACCGACCCTGAAACGGATACAGAGGGTACGGAGTCAGAAGGGAATACATCGGAAGAAGAGTCTACTGAAGAAACAGAAGATACAACAGGAGAAGACAGAGGTACAGAGGATTCAGACAGATGATGAAGCGGAAGATGAAGAAACAGAATCTGAGAATGAAGATGGCACAGAAGAAGATGATTCATCAGACAGTTCATCGTCTATAACCGATTCTGCTTCCGCTGACAGCGCTGAATCAGCATCAAGAGATATTAATTTTGAGGTTACTGAAGAACCGCTGACAGGACTTGACGGTACTGAAATGACCTCAATGTTTGAAATGAACTCGGGACATGGAGAACAGCTGAGTAACGCTGAAGAATCAGATGCAGCTCTAGAGGAAGTTCTAATGCCTAAAGAGGACGTATCAACTTATTATGCTGAAACTTTTATGGTCATTCACGTATTTACCGGAGATTCTGAACAGCCGGCTGACAGTGATATGGCGGGACTGACTGCTGAAATTGATGAAAGCGACGCGTTTGAAGTGTTCTCCGGAATGTTCGACCCGGCCGAAAGTGCAGTTGTTCCGTATGCTTATGCGAATACCGACTCACTGTTTGTCTATGAAAACGGTATGTGGAATGACTATACAGGACAGGCTGATGCAGAAGAAATTTATTATGGTTCATATTCAAATCTGTACGATGCTTTTATGGAAAGTGCTGATGTAGTTAATGTGTCGGAAGATGATGAAAATTATTATCTTCATAATATAGGATCAGAAGACGTCCTGCATGATACATTTGGTACACTGTTCAGCGTTGAATTTACTAATGCTGACCTCGCAGAGCAGCAAAACGGCGTAATTGGCGTTGTCGATAAAGAAACTAATGAGTTATCACAGGTAGCCTATGTATCAACGGCACCTGGAGTAGTTGAGGGTGAGAGACTGCACATAGAAGTATCATCGAACCTGGATAATTACGGTGAATATGATGACAGCGGAATTACAGTGCCTGAAGGTATATATGAATGATATCTCAACTTGTAATTTTATAAAACGAGAAACAGATGATATAATTTAAGGATTCAAAAATTCGCTTATCATGTTAAACACCGACCCCGTAATCTATGCTAGTAGATTACGGGATTTTTTTGTTTTTTAAATTATCCGCAATTATACAAAATATCCTTTTTATCTTGCAGTTTTCCACTAATGTACTAGTTTCAATTCAATTTTTGAAATTGATCAGATTTACATACAAATTTTAAATTTATGCGATTTTACAACAATTTACTCACAGCTTATATTGTGATTATCACGAGCTGGAGGTTAAATATGTCTCTTATCATAGTAATGGGCGGACTGCTGGCATCATTCCTTTATGCATTGACTCAGACAGACAATATTTCTTTTTTAACAAGAAGAAGCCGTTGTGATTCGTGTTCAAATAATTTAAAAGTCACAGACTTAATTCCAGTAATCGGCTATTTAAAAAATTGCGGACGCTGCAGTCATTGCCGTACGTCCATTTCAATCAATTATGTGGTGAAGTAGTAACGATTATGCTGTTTGTTCTGCCGCTTATCGTCCCTCTCGGTTACGACAATATGCTGCTGTACTCTGCTCGTCAGTATACTCATTCCATTATCCATTTACGATTTTGAAACGCTGCTGATTCCAACGCATATGCTGATTTTACTTTTTGTCTGCGGTTTATATTTAACCGGGCTCGAGTATATGGATATCAGGCTGGATTTTCTGACAGTCGTTGTGCTCCATATTTTCTACGTACTTTTCAAAGATAAAATCGGTTACGGAGATATTCAGCTTTTTTCAGTTTTAACGATGATTACACCTTTTGATTTTTTTATCTTCACATTCCTGTTTACATATATTATCGGCGGTATTGCTGTTATCATTTTGGATCTATTCCAAACTTCCCGAATTACAAAAGTCCCATTAGTTCCATTTATCGCTGCGAGTTTAATAACGACATTTTATCTGTACGCTGATTTTATCGATATTTATTATGGAGGGTTTTAATGACTGGTGAACTGCTTATAAGAGAAATGCATGATTCCGATAAGCCCCGGGAGCGGTTAATGAATTACGGACCGGATAAATTAACGAATCAGGAACTGCTGGCAATATTAATCAACACGGGAAACCGGAATGAATCAAGTATCAGTCTGGCGAGTAAAATCTTAAGAGATTTACAGTCTATAAGAGAACTGCGAGATGTAACTTATGAAGAACTGACTGCAATTAACGGTATTGGCAAAGCGAAAGCAATTACGATACTCGCGTTTATAGAACTCGCTGTCAGAATGCATACGCATTCAAGAGAAGAGGATAAATACATCCGTTCTCCGAAAGACGTGACGGATATATTAATGGAGAAAGTCAGATATTATAATCAGGAGCATTTTATCGTGCTGTATTTAACGACAAAAAATATGGTAATAGAAGAGAAGACATTATTTATCGGATCGCTTAATACGAGTATTGTGCATCCTAGGGAAATTTTCAGAGAAGCTGTTAAAAGAAGTGCTGCCGCTTTCGTCTGCGTACATAACCATCCGAGCGGCGATCCGACGCCGTCCGAGGAAGATATTGAAGTGACAAAAAGGCTGCGTGAATGCGGTGAGTTAATCGGTGTTGATTTCTTAGACCATATCATTATTGGTGATGGTAAATACGTTTCATTGAAAGAAATGAATTATATATGATGGGGGTCAGTCTATGGGTTTAGATATGTATCTGCTTTTGGAAGATATTGAAACAGGAGAGATCATCGAGTACAGCTACTATAGAAAATTTAACGCGCTGCAGGGCTACTTTGAAGCGAATTACAACATTTCGAACCCCGGTAAAATACTGCTAAAGGAAGATATGATTTCAGATTTATATATAAGGCTGAATGAAATTCGTTACTCTCCGGAAAAAGCGAATCTGCTGCTGCCGTCATACCCGGGACCATTTTTTGGTACATATGAATATGACAGACTGTACCATTCGTATGTTAATCAGGCAGCAATCGATTTTTATCATGCGAAATTTCTAGATTACAGCAAGTATAAACTATATTATGCGTCGGACTGGTGATGCATCGATTAAAGCATCTAATAAGAACCGCCGTGTAATTTATACGGTGGTTCTTATTTATTATTCATTATTATAAGAAAAATTATCATAAATTAATCAAATATATTGTATTAACCTATAGATGTCTGATATATTAATCGTATAAACAGTCCCTGTAGGGACTTATTAAGTCCCATTAAAATATGAGGTGGTTGAACTAATGTGGCAAAGTCTGATTGACATCCAGAAAAGTATTGTACCTGATATGTTATCTCACATGCTTAAACGCCTGAACATATTAAGCTGCATCAAAAATGAACAGCCGATTGGCAGAAGAACTTTGGCCAGGGAACTTGGGATGACTGAAAGAGTTTTACGCAGTGAAGTTGATAACCTTCTGGAATTGAATTTAATAAAAGTTGAATCGAAAGGGATTTCTATCTCTGACTTAGGCGGACAGACTTTAATTGATGTCGAACCATTTCTCACACTAATAGAAAATCGCGATGACCTGGCAGTACAGCTGAAAGAGAAATACTCCTTAAAAGATATATTTGTAGTCAGGGGAGATGCTGATCAGAACACATTGGTTAAAGAAGAATTGGCGAGATTAATGGCAGGGGAACTGACTGCGAATTTGACCAATGGAACGATTGTTTCGGTCGCAGGAGGCTCAACTATGGCATTGGTCAGTAAATTTTTAAAGCCGAAGTACGATGACTTATTATTCATTCCTGCAAGAGGCGGCCTCGGAGAAGATGTCGCGTTACAGGCGAATTCGATAGTGAGCCGGCTTGCACAAGCGACAGCAGGAGAACACCGGATGCTATACGCTCCTGATAGTATCAGCAAGGCGTCGCTGGATCTGTTAAAAGAAGAACCGATGGTCAGAGAGATTATCAATTTAAATAATCGTTCATCGCTTGTTATTCATGGTATCGGAGACGCACTGCAGATGGCAGAGCGAAGAAACGTCACCTCTGAAGTGATATCGAAACTGGAAAAAGGCAAGGCAGTTGGTGAAGTTTTCGGATTTTACTTTGATGCTGACGGAAATGTCGTCCATAAGGTAGATACTATTGGACTGCAGCTGGAAGATCTTAGAGATAAAGTTTCTATTTTTGCCGTTGCAGGCGGAAATGGAAAAAAAGAAGCAGTTAAAGCGTATTTGAAATTAGCACCGCAAAATACAATTTTATTTATAGATGAAGTCATAGCAGAACACTTATTAGGATAAAACAAAGGAGGCCATTTTAATGGTTAGAGTAGCAATTAACGGATTTGGCAGAATTGGAAGACTAGCAGCAAGAGAAATTCAAAATTATGAGGATATGGAAGTAGTCGCAGTTAATGATTTAACAGATGATGACTTTTTAGCACACTTATTCAAATATGATTCAACTCAGGGACGTTTTGATGGAGATATCGAAGTACTCGAAAACAGTTTCAAAATAAACGGCCGTGAAGTAAAATCATTCACTGAAAAAGACCCTGCCAACTTACCTTGGGGAGAGCTTGATATAGATATCGTGCTTGAATGTACAGGATTCTTCACTGAAGAGCAGGATGCGAAAAAGCACCTTGACGCAGGGGCTAAAAAAGTATTAATCTCTGCACCTGGTAAAGGGGATATGAAGACAATCGTTTACGGCGTAAACGAAAATACACTTGATGGTTCTGAGAAAATAGTTTCGGCAGCTTCTTGTACTACAAACTGCCTGGCTCCAGTTGTTAAAGTATTAAATGATGAATTTGGAATTAAACAAGGTTTAATGACAACGATCCACGCTTATACGGGCGATCAGAACACATTGGATGCGCCGCATGCAAAAGGCGACTACCGCCGTGCACGTGCAGCAGCAGAAAATATCGTGCCAAACTCTACAGGTGCAGCAAAAGCAATTGGTCTTGTACTGCCTGAACTTAAGGGTAAACTCGACGGTGGCGCTCAGCGTGTACCGGTAGCAACCGGTTCGTTAACTGAAGTCACTGTAACTCTTGATAAAAATGTTTCAGTTGAAGATGTAAACAAGGCTATGAAAAATGCAGCAAACCCTTCATTCGGCTATAACGAAGATGAAATTGTTTCGACTGATATCATTGGCATTAAAGAAGGTTCACTGTTTGATGCGACACAGACACGTGTACTTGAAGTAGACGGCAACCAGCTTGTAAGAGCTGTTGCGTGGTATGATAATGAAATGTCTTATACTGCTCAGCTTGTCCGTACTTTAAACCATTTGGTAACACAATAATAAACTTAGACTGACGGGTGGATATTCCACCCGTTTTTTATATAGAAGCAATGTTTTGACTTGATATAAACGGAATGAATTGAAGTGCTCTCATTAATAAACACCTCTGCTGTTATTTCAGCGAGGTGTTTATTAAATCAGCTGTCTTTAAATTTTTTGTTCACTTCACTGATAAATATTACTGTAGGAGCGACAATACCGAGGAAACTTTCAATAATGAAATATACCGTATGGGGCCAATGGATTTAAGTCACCATATCCGATTGAAAGTAAGGTGGATCCGCTGTAGTAAATCATTTCAGCTAGATTGTGATCTTTCATTATTGTTCCCTGGTTACTATCTATCAGTATCGTGTTGAAAAGGACATAACTAATATATTAAGGCAAAGATTATTGTGAGAGAAATCATTACTGTAAAAATATAGAGGTAAAGCGGCCATTGCATAGTAAAGTTATGTGTACCGGCCATTTCTCCTTTTTTCTTAGCGAACATACCGATTTGAAATAGGAAAAATAATATAAACAAAGTCAAAATTGCTTGGGACATATACTCACTCCTAAATGTCTGCCTACAGTAACACCTCTCGATGTATATTGATTTATAAATTCCCTGTTTCACAGCCGATAAAACCCTCATTTACATAGAAAACCTGAGAAAATTGCAGTCTGTTCTCGTAAGAGATATATCTGTATACTAATAGTAGAAAGCGATTCATACTATATATTTTGGCGGAGGTATTTATATGCAGCATGTGAAATTAAATAATGGTCTTGAAATGCCAATTGAAGGTTATGGTGTATTCCAGGTTAAACCTGATGAAACAGAGCGCTGTGTGCTGGATGCACTCGAAACGGGTTACCGCAGTCTCGATACTGCAGCAACTTACGGCAATGAAGAAGGGGTCGGCAACGCACTTAAAAAAAGCGGTATACCTCGTGAAGAAATTTTCCTGACGAGTAAACTGTGGGTTGCAGATCAGGGATATGAAAAAGCTAAGAAAGCATTTGAGAAGACATTAAATAAACTTGGTACAGATTATCTTGATCTGTATTTAATTCATCAGCCGCTCGGAGACTATTACGGTTCATGGCGTGCACTGGAAGAACTTTACAAAGATGGCAAGATTAAAGCGATTGGTTTATCGAACTTTGATTCAACACGTCTGGTAGATTTAATAGTCAATAATGAAATCGTGCCGGCTGTTAATCAGATTGAACTTCACCCTTTTCTCCAGCAGAAAGAAGCTCAGAAAGTAATGAAGGAATACGGCGTTAAAGTTGAATCGTGGGGTCCGCTTGCTGAAGCCAAACACGGTATTCTTGAAAATGAAATGCTGAAAGAAATATCAGATAAGCATCAAAAACGGTCGCTCAGGTTATTTTGAGATGGCATCTGGAACAGGGGATAATTATTATTCCGAAATCCGTCCGTAAAGAACGTATGGCAGAAAACCTAGATGTTCATGATTTTTCACTTGATGAATCTGATATGGAAAAAATTGCAGAGCTTGATGGACGATATGCGCGTATTGTGGACTACGATATTATGGATATCGTTACAGGAATGAACGCTTCGAAGACACCTGAGTAATATATTAAGACTCCGTTTTGAATTTATAAGAATGGAGTCTTTTACTGTTGATTTGAATATTTTTAAATTATGTTTACAGTAACAGAATTTTTAAAGGGGGATTTAAATGCTTAATTTAAAAACTGAAATGTGTTCTATCTTAAATATAGAATATCCCATTATCCAGGCTGGAATGGCAGGGGGAGCAACAACACCGGAACTGATTGCTAACGTGAGCAATGCAGGGGGCCTTGGCACGTTAGGTGCTGCTTATATGAAACCAGAAGATATTAAGCGAGCTGTTCATGAAATTCGAAAACTCACAGCGAAGCCGTTTTCAGTGAATTTATTCTGTGTTGAAAACTCTGATGAGCCGAAGGATGAAGAGAAAAATATAGTGAAAAATGAACTGCATAGAATTGGCAGAGCTTTAGGTGTCAGGGAATCAGATATTCAGTTTAATGCAGCTGACTATTTTGATGAACAGTTTCAAGTATTAATTGATGAGAAAGTACCAGTAATCAGTACAGCATTTGGACTGCTTTCTGAGGATAGAGTTCGGCAGGCCAAAGAAAACGATATGGTTATTACATCAATGATTACAACAGTTGAAGAAGCAGTTCTTACCGAGCGGAGCGGTGTGGATATTATTATTGCCCAGGGCTCAGACGCAGGCGGTCACAGAAGCACATTTGATTTAACCCGTCATAATAACGGAGCAGATATCGGCACCTTTTCTTTAGTGCCGCAAGTCGCAGACAATGTAAAAATCCCGGTCGTTGCTGCTGGTGGAGTAAATGACGGCAGGAGTCTCGCTGCAGCACTTGCACTTGGTGCAGACGGAGTGCAGATCGGCACCCGGTTTTTATCGAGTGAAGAAGCAGGCATTCATAAAGCTTATAAGCAAAAACTTTTTACCAGTAAAGAAGACGATACAGTCATCACCAAAGTATTTTCAGGAAGGCCGGCCCGCGGCATACTCAATAAATTTATAGAAGAATTCAGTGAAGAACCGTTAGCGTATCCGTATCAGAATTCAGCAACTAAAAGTATCAGAGTGCTGCCGCGAAAATAATAATGCTGAATATATGTCGCTGTGGCAGGGCAGAATCTGCGTCCTGTTTGTGAAAGAACAGCCAGCTGCTGAAATTGTGGAAGAAATTATTGAAAGTGCGCGCAATATATTGAGCTGAGATTATAGTCAGATTCTATAAGATCCTAAGCGCTCTATATGGATAGGAGATAGCTATGAAAATATTTAAATTCATATTGCGGGAATCTGAAAAGACCTTAGAGAATATATTTGAAAAACATTTTAAATCTGCAAATAAAAATTTCGAGATTGAAGATGCAATTACTTTAGGGTTTTATGAAGACATAGTCAGAAAAGCAGATGCATTAAAAATTTTTTAGATGCCAATAAACTTGTTTCTATTGACTCGATAACTCGAGATATCTTTGAGAGTTATGTTTATTTTAAATTATTACTAACGGACGAACGTCGTTTATATGCAAATCCTATATGGCAGCTAACGAAATCAGTGAGTTAACAATGTATAATAACCTTATAGAAAATAATAAGAATGGGAGAAAGTTAAGAGAATTATTAAATACTAATATTGAAAGATTAAACAAAGATATTGGTTTCAATTCAGAAGAAAAATTGAAAAGGATTAATAACTTATACACAGAGGTTTTTGAAAAAAGAAAAAATAATCAAAAGTGGTATAATTTAGATTCTAAAACTAAAAATTTGGAACAATTATGTAATAAACTAGACTTATTCGCAGAGTATAACCTAGTGTACAGATTACTATCCGCAGAAGTACATGCTTCTGATGTATTGAAGAGATGGAAATTTGAACCTGGTCAAGTGTCAGTATTTGAAGCTATTGACAATAAGGAAATGAATATTAAAATAACTAACTTATTTTTGTTAGATGTTATACAAGAATTATATTCATTGTATGGTTTGAATAAGGAGCTCAGAAAATTTAATACTTTACTATCAATAAACTATAATTATTCAAAGAAATAGAATGCACGTAACCATAAGAAACAGCTGAAAATTAAAGTTTTCAGCTGTTTTAATAATATTTAAATGAATCCAATCAGCATACCGCCGAGTGCACCGGTTACAACAATGACCCACGGGGGTAGTTTGAAGTAGACCAGCATCACAAACAGTATTGCTGCAAGTGCGAAGTGAACCGGCTCCAGTATTGAGCTTGTCCAAATCGGTGTGTATAATGCTGAAATCAATATTCCGATGACTGCAGCATTAACGCCCATCACTGCACCTTTAACCTTATCGTTATTACGGAGTAAATCCCAGAACGGCAATGCGCCAAGAATTAACAGGAATGCCGGCAGGAATATCGCGGCAGTTGCGATCAGTCCGCCGATCCAGCCGTTCATCACTGTTCCTAAGTATGCTGCAAACGTGAATAATGGACCAGGCACAGCCTGCGTTGCACCGTATCCTGCAAGGAATTCTTCTGCAGAAATCCATCCCATCGGAACCAGTTCCTGTTCGAGAAGCGGAAGTACAACGTGTCCGCCGCCGAATACGAGTGAGCCGGCTCTGTAGAAACTGTCTACTACCGCAACCCAGTATGAGCCTGTTAATTCACGGAGGGCGGGTAATGCAAATAGCAGTACGAAAAATAGCACTAAACGACAGCGGAAAAACTTTTCTTAATCGGGAAAGTCGCTGCTTTTTTATTATCATCTGCTTCATGATTTTTATAAAGAATAAAACGATGACCCCTGCAATCAGAATAACGCCGACCTGTGTGAACACCGATTGAAATAGCAGAGTTGCGACGAGTGCAAACAGCGCAATTACTTTTCTTTTGACGTCAGGTGCCAGATTTTTACTCATTCCCATAATTGCATGGGCAACGATAACCACGGCAACGATTTTCAAACCGTGAATCCAACCCGCATCTGCGATATCGAATGTTGTTAAAAGAGATGCGAAAATCATTAATACAATAACGGACGGTAGTGTAAAGCCGATGAATGATGTAAGACCGCCGAGTACGCCGCCGCGCATAACACCAACACCGATGCCCACCTGACTGGATGCTGGACCCGGAAGGAATTGTGAAAGTGCGACTAAATCTGCGTAACTTTTCTCATCCATCCATTTCTTTCTGCGTACATACTCAGTATGGAAATAACCAAGATGTGCAGTCGGACCTCCAATGATGTCAGCCCGAGTCTCGTAGATACTAATAGTATTTCTAAAAGAATTCTGAGTTTATTCATTAATTTCTCCTGTATATGTAATTTATTAAAACTTACCATGTATACAGCTATTTTTAAACTGGTATTAAGACATTTACAAGATTTTAACATACTTTTTATTATCTGATTCTTAAATTTATATCAGCAGTCATATGATATAATTATCTTTCAAATAATAATTCATCAGGAGTGTTTCATAGAATGACAGATCAACAAGTTTTAACTATAGTTTTCGGGTCTATAGGGCTCTTATTAATTTTAGTTTCACTAATTATTTATACTTTTGGTGTGGCAGTGAAGAAAGAAAAATATGACAGCCCATGGCTCGGTGAATAACGGTTATCCGTTCGGTTATGAGCTTGATGTACTGTACGATCCTAATAAACCTAAACGCTGTTTTATCGGCGGTACGAAAGTTCAGACGATAGCAGCATTTATACCAGGTTTTATCGGAATGATATTTTTCTTGATCGGTGCAGTAATATTTCTATTTTAATATAAGTCAGGCAGGAGATTTAAATGAAAAAAAGAGAAAAAGCGCAGCGGCAGCAGAACATATAAGCAGTAAATTAAGATGTCCGCTTTGTCACGAATTTGTTGAAGTCCGAGCACTTAGCAGTTTAGTCTGTATTAATAATCATACTTTCGATTTCGCAAAGCAGGGCTATGTGAATCTGCTTCAGAAACCTGTAAATACACAGTACGATGATGCATTATTTGATGCGCGTCATAGAATTATCAGCAAAGTTGAACTGTATGCGCCGATACATAATAGAATTTCTGACATCATAACAAACCAATCGGCAGAAAACTCACTGCTGTTTGATGCAGGGTCTGGTGAAGGCTCTCATTTAAAGATGATTCAGCATAAGGTAAACACAGAAACGCTGACAGGCGTCGGTCTTGATATATCAAAAGCAGGTGTCATGATGGCTGCGAAAACTATGAGGGGCCGGTATGGTTTGTCGGAGATCTTGCAAATCCGCCGCTTGCTGACAAATCATGCAAGTTTATATTAAACTTTTTATCCCCTGCCAATTACGCTGAATTTAAACGAATTTTAACTGAAGACGGCATGATTATAAAAGTGATTCCGGGAAGCGGATATTTAAAGGAATTGCGTAATGAACTGTTCAATAATACCGGTGAAAGTGAATATGAAAATAACGATACACTTGAATTGATGAAGAGAAATGTTAAAGTAGTAAGTGAAGAACGTATTACTTATAAGAAAACTCTCAATGCTTCAGCATTGAAGGACTTAATTTCCATGACGCCGCTTGGCTGGCATGCAGATGATGCACAGATTGAAACATTTATAAGTAGCGGCGATAAAGATATTACAGTAGATATGCATATCGTTATTGCACAAGAAGAAAAGAACAGCTGAAATATTTTCAAAATAATTTCAGTTAATAACTTGCTATTTAAAACCGTATAGGTAATAATTACACTAAAGAAAACGAATTTCCATGAAATATTACCCTGTTTATTACAAACAGGTTACAAAGCAAAAGAATTAGGCTAATAACCTTGAAATATGCTGAACATTAAAATATAATGAAATACATTAAGAAATACATAACAGAACGCACAAACATAAGTTAAAGCTATACTCTTCATATCATTAACTAGTCGTTCTTCGATAGTGCCTTTGGCCTAGATATCATATTATATTATTTATCTGTTAGGGAGACTTTAGATCTCCCTTTTTTTATTGCCTTTTTTAAGGCGGTTAAAACATTAAGAAGGTGAACATATTATGAACAATAGTGAATTACATAACTGGGCCGATAAATTCTCAGGGACAATTTCGGTCTCGAGCTCGATATTCCAATCAGAGTGTCGAAAAATGAAGTCTAAGCTCGGTGCATTTCAGATTAAATTGCAAAACAGAAAAGTTGTATCAAAAGAAATTGTAATGTCACACAGCTTTCTTATTAACAACTCCAAGGAAACTATTCTAGATGTGCTTTATCATGAGTGCGTGCATTACGCACTTTACACATTAAAGAAACCTTACAGAGATTCAGACCGGGAATTTACCGAAACACTTGAGCGTCTCGGTATTGCCAAAACCAGAACATATAAATATAAAGGGCAGGCTTATTTATATGAGTGCAAAAATGCAGCTATCAATTTACGAAAAGAGTCAAGGGCTATAACAAACGTTATATTTGCAGGCATTGCCGTGGAAAGTATATCTATAAAGGCATGGTTGAATCACTCTGATAACAAGTTATTAAAAATTGTTTGACTATTTTTTCAAGTTACTCTAGTATGAAATACAATTAAATATGAAATTATCCAGAGAGACGGAGGGATCAGGCCCTGTGAAGTCTCAGCAGGCTTTTTAAGTACTGTGCTAATTCCTGCAGGCAGCGGCTTGGAAGATAATCACAAAACGCCATTTGTCTATATAGATAAATGGCGTTTTTTAATATACATAGGAGGGAATTCATGAGCATTCAGCTGAATAACGTTTCAAAAACGTATCATTTAAAAGGAAGAAATGTTGAAGCATTAAAACCGACATCATTAAAAGTTGAAACCGGTGAAATTTTTGGGCTGATCGGCTATTCCGGCGCTGGGAAAAGTACCCTGGTAAGATTGATTAATTTGCTTGAAAAACCTTCGACGGGCACAGTTATTGTTGGTGACGACAATCTGACTGAATTATCATCTAAGGATTTAAGAATAAGACGCCAGAAAATCGGCATGATATTCCAGCAGTTTAACTTAATTGAATCAAAGACAGTATATGAAAATATTGAATTTGTACTTAAAGCGAGCAGATACAATAAAAAGATGTGCCGAAAAGAATTGAAGAGCTTTTAAAGCTCGTCGGTCTTAACGATAAATCCAGTATCAATGCAGCAAATTTAAGCGGGGGACAGAAGCAGCGTGTCGGTATTGCGAGAGCGCTTGCCAATAATCCCGATATTCTCTTATGTGATGAAGCAACGAGTGCACTTGATCCAGATACGACTAAAAGTATTTTAAATCTCTTAAAGAGTATTAACAGAACGCTCGGCATTACGATAGTGATTATTACTCATGAAATGGAAGTTATTAAAGAAATTGCCGACCGTGTAGGTGTGATGTCCGACGGTGAAATTATTGAAAGCGGCGAAACTTACAATGTATTCAGTCATCCTAAAGAAGGAATTACAAAAGATTTCGTGCAGGAAATATATAATTTTGAAGTGCCGGAACAAATTAAAGAAACGCCTGAAAATCAAGTCATTACAATTCAGTTTTTGAGTGAAAATGCTGAAGAAAACTATTTAAATCAGCTCTACAGAGACTTCGATTTAAGTATTAGTATTTTAAACGGCAGAATCGAATATATTAAAGAAAAGCCGCTTGGATTTTTAATGTTTCAGGTCTCAGGAAAAGTTGAAGAAATCGAGCGTCTTAAAACACATATCGATAATACTTCCGGCATAGAAAGGGTGGGTTATATTGGATAACTTCAGTCAGCTTTGGCCATTATTGTACCGCGCACTTTTAGAAACGGCACTGATGGTCTCAATTTCAATATTCTTTGCAGTACTAATCGGACTGCCGCTCGGTATTCTGCTCTATATTACACAGCATCCGCTGCTTTTTAAAATTAAACCGTTAAATGCCACACTGGGCTGGCTCGTAAATAATCAGGTCTTTCCCTTTTATAATTTTAATCGTGGCAATTATGCCGTTTGCAACATGGCTCGTTAATGCTTCACACGGACCTGTTTTTGCCAGTGTTGCACTGTCGATTGCTGCCGTGCCGCTTTTTGCACGTCTTGTTGAATCCAGTTTTAACAGTGTGAGTGACGGTGTTATTGAAGCGAGTATCGCAGGCGGCGCACCGATTTATTTAATCGTGACAGATGTTCTTCTGCCGGAAGCGAAGAAGAGCATCACTCAGGCAATTACGCTGACGATTATTTCGATTATTGCATTCAGTGCAACAGCCGGTGTTGTAGGCGGCGGCGGGGTCGGTGACCTTGCTATCAGATACGGCTATTACCGCTACGACACATTGACGATGATTGTGACAGTAATTGTACTTGTTATTATTGTACAAATCGTCCAGTGGGCCGGAGACTTTATTTCTAACAGAGCGGAGGAAAGATAAATGCGCGGAATTATAATATTTTTAATCGGTACATTAGTCGTTATATTAGGTACCAGTATTCTTTTATATGAGGATGAGGGAGAAGTCATTACTATCGGGGCTTCAAGCGGGCCTTTTGCCGATATGGCATCGTTCGCATTAAAGCCGGTGCTGGAAGAGCAGGGTTATTCTGTTGAAATAGTTGAATACAGCGACTACATTCAGCCGAATAATGCGCTCGCCAACGGAGACAGATGCTAACCTCTTTCAGAATGTGCTCTTTATGGAAAGTTTTAATGAAGAAAATGATGCTGATTTAAAAAATATCATCCAGGTGCCGACAGCGCCGATGGGGCTGTACAGCAGTGAATTTAGTTTACTGGAAGATATCACGTCAGGCAGTGAAGTTGCCCTTCCTTTAGACCCTGTTAACTCCAGCCGCGGATTTTTAACACTGCAGGATGCGGGTTTGATTACAATTAGAAGATGCAGATATGTTTGCTATCGATGAAGCAGACATAATTGATAATAAGAAAAATCTTGAGTTTATTTATCAGGATGCCGGTCAGTTGCCGAGAAGTGTTGAACAGATTGGTTTATCACTTGTGCCGGGTAACTTTGCACTTGCCAGTGAAATGAACCTGGACGATGCATTAACTTTAGAAAACATGAACGAAAACTTCAGAAACCAGATTGTAATTAACGGTGATGATGCAGGCACTAAAATGGAAGAAGATTTAATTAAGGCAGTAGAGTCCGAAGCGTTTAATGAAGTGATCGATGCTGACTTTAAAGGATTCGATAAACCAGAGGAGGATGAGTAAATGGCGAGCGAACGATTAAACTCATTAAGCCCGAGCTACTTCAGCAGTATGATGAATGCTGAGCTGGAAGTCGGGGACAAACCGCTGTTAAACCTCGCCGTCGGTATTCCCGACGGCAGAACGCCGAAAGTCATTACTGATGCAGTAAAGACAGCAATCGATAAAGAAGAAAATCAAAAGTACGGTGCCTTCCGCGGTAAACCTGAATTAAAAGACAGCATTAAAAGATTTTACAAAAGAACTTATGATGTGGATCTGAAGGACGAAAATATTGCGATACTGTTCGGGACGAAAAATGCGCTGGTGAACTTTCCTCTGGCACACGTCAATCCGGGCGCCGGTATTATGCTGCCGAATCCGGGCTACGCAGATTATATTACCGCAGTGGAACTTGCACAGGCGAAACTGATTGATATGCCGCTGCTTAAAGAAAACAGCTACCTGCCGGATTTTGATTCGCTGGAAGCGGAGCTAAAAGAAACGGAGCTTATCTATTTAAATTATCCGTCTAATCCTGTCGGTGCCGCAGCGGATAAATCATTCTTTGATGATGTGATACAAAGATTCAAAGGAAGTAAAACACAGGTTGTCCACGACTTTGCCTATTCAGCGTTCGGCTTTAACGGGCCTCATCCAAGCATATTGACGAGCGATCCTGATTTTGAAGTATCCATGGAAATATATTCGCTGTCTAAAGGATTTAATATGTCGGGTTACAGAATCGGTTTTGCAGCAGGGAACAAAGAGATGATTGAAAGCATTAACAGGTTTCAGGATCATACGAATGCTGGTGTCTTCGGTGTCACACAGGATGCAGCAATCGCAGCTCTTGACAATGCTGATACGTTAATTCCTGCACAGAACGAAATATTCAAAAAGCGCAAAGACTTTATCAATGAAGCGCTGCTGGCTTTAAATGTTCCAATCGAACCGATCAAGGGCGGTATATTCGGCTGGATAAAAGTGCCGCCGGGTTTTAACGGTGAGAGCTTCGTCACCTACCTGCTGAAAGAACAGTCCATTCTCGCTACGCCAGGAAAACCTTTCGGCAGCCTGGCAGAGGATTATATACGTATATCTCTTGCGGTCCGGGACGAAGATTTAAAAACATTCGTACAAAGACTAGGAGAGATTAAAGATCTCTATCAAGATTAGTTTATTGTCTGACATCAAATGTGGTATTATTTACCCAGATATTAATTTTTGGGGGCGGCATGAGAGTGACTAAGTTTTTTAATCGAAACCGCATGTTGATTGTGCTGTTTGGCATAGTAGTATTAATTGCATTAATCGGATTTTCATTGTCGGACAGAGATTCCACAACGAAAGCGGAACAATTTACCGGTGATACGGTCGCTGTGACTCAAAAGGTTGTCGATGCACCGTTCAGTTTTATAGGAAACATATTTTCTAGTATTACAGGAAGTTTCAGTGCGCTTGAAGAAAACGAAGCGCTGAAAGAACAGCTGGATATGCTGCCGCAGCTGCAGGCTGATAATGAGCGTCTTGCAGCTGAAAACGAGGAGCTGCGTGAATCTCTTGAAGTGAGCTCCAGTATGGCTTACGAAACAGTCAACGCCCGCGTGATTTCACGTGCACCAGACCAGTGGCTCGAATCCTTTACGATAGATAAAGGAGAAAAGGACGGCGTTGAAGAAGGCATGGCGGTATCGACGTCGGAAGGATTAATCGGTATTGTCACGAGAGTTAACGGCAATTCGAGTTTTATCGAGATGATTTCAACGAATGCATCACAGAACAATATGTCAGTTGAAGTGAGACATAACGATGAAGCGGTCTACGGTAATATCCGCAATTTTGATACTGAAAAAGATGTGCTTGTCGTTGAAAATATTAAAAGTCAGGTAAAACTTGAAGAAGGCGATGAAGTATATACTTCTGGTCTGACTGGCGCTTTCCCTGAAGGCATAGTTATCGGCAAAGTAGTAGAAGTAGAAAATGATGAATACGGACTGAGTCAAAATGCATACGTGCAAATGAACAGTGACTTAAATGATGTGGATAATGTGTTTGTCTTAAAACGCGATCCTGATTCATTGGAGGACTGATACGATGCAGACGATAGTGATTTTTATAATTGGAGTCATATTAATGTATGCTGACATGGCTTTTACCAGCTTTAGTCCACTGATGATGTTTAGTGTTGAAGTATACTTCGTACCGAAAATGCTCTTTATGTACATTCTGCTCCTAACAATTTACGCGGGTCCCCGTATCAGTATGCTTTTTGCAATTCTGTTTGGTGTTATGCTGGACGTTTATATCGGTTCCCTGTACGGTATCCACATATTTGGCTTTATAGCATTTGTTATCTTTATGCAGACTGCATTCAGAGTGTTTTACAGAGATTTTGTAGCGATGGCATTTGTCGTACTGCTGAATACATTTTTATTCGATTTATATCAGTACGCGGTGTACAGTGTACTCGACTTTATAGCGATGCCGTTTTTCGACTATATCGCACTTCGTGCAATACCGAGCGTGCTGGTGAGTGCAGTGTTTTTCGTTATCCTTTATGTCCTGGCAATTCAAACGGCTAAAGTGAGAAAAGAATTACGGAGAATCAATTGACACATTGAGTTAAATTTTATATAATACAGTAGTTGATGAAACGTAAACGTCAACCGCACATATATAGGTATAAGAGGCAGAACCCACCTATAATGGCGTGTCTTAAATAATAGGAGGTGTAAGTATGTTTGCAATCATCGAAACAGGTGGAAAACAAGTGAAAGTTGAAGAAGGTCAATCAATCTACGTTGAAAAACTAGAGGTTGAAGCAGGTGCTGAATTCACGTTTGACAAAGTACTTTTTGTTGGAGGCGACAGCGTTAAAGTTGGAGTTCCTACAATTGAAGGTGCTACTGTTACAGCTACAGTTGATAAGCATGGACGCGGTAAGAAGATTAACGTTATCAAGTTCAAGCGCAGAAAGAACTACAGCCGTAAACAAGGTCATCGTCAGCCTTATACTAAATTAACAATCGGCAAGATCAACGCATAATGATTAAAGTTATCGTTGCACGTAACAGTGAACAGCATATTACCGGATTTACGATGAGCGGCCACGCGGACTTTGATGTCCACGGTAAAGATCTCGTATGTGCAGGTGCTTCGGCAGTTGTGTTCGGCAGTGTTAATGCGCTTTATGCGCTGACTGATTACGAGCCGGCCATAGACTTGGCCGAAGAAGGTGGATATTTAAGTGTTAAGCTTGAGGATACATCCGATGACAAAGTTCAATTGATCTTGGAAACAATGATTGTATCATTGACTACTATTGAATCTGAATATAACGAATTTATAAAACTTGAATATGAGTGAGGTGTATACCAATGTTAAAATTAGACTTACAGTTCTTCGCATCGAAAAAAGGTGTTGGGTCGACTAGAAACGGTCGTGACTCTGAATCAAAACGCCTTGGTGCTAAAAGACAAGATGGACAATTCGTAACAGGCGGATCTATTTTATTCCGTCAACGCGGCACTAAAATTCACCCGGGTGAAAACGTAGGACGCGGTGGAGACGACACATTATTCTCGAAAATTGATGGTGTTGTTAAATACGAGCGTTTCGGACGCGACAAAAAACGTGTTTCTGTTTATCAGGAAGCAAAATAATAATTTTGTGGCATCAGCTTCTGCTGATGTCTTTTTTTATGAATGTTATAATTTAAAATAGAGATTAATTAAATGGAGGTGAGTGTTATGTTTATAGATTACGTATCCGTGTATTTAAAAGCAGGTAACGGCGGTAACGGTCTGGTAGCATATCGCAGAGAGAAATATATCCCGATGGGCGGACCATCTGGAGGAGACGGTGGTAACGGTGCAGATATTATTATGGAAGTGGATGAAGGCTTAAGAACATTAATGGACTTCAGATTCCAGCGCCACTTTAAAGCAGCACACGGGGAAAATGGAATGAATTCTAATATGCACGGTAAAAACAGTGCGCCATTAGTATTAAAAGTGCCGCCAGGTACAATTGTAAAAAGTACGGAAAATGGTGAAACACTTGCCGACCTGGTTGAACACGGTCAGCAGGCAGTAATTGCCAAAGGCGGACGCGGCGGACGCGGTAACTCCCGTTTTGCTACAAGCCGTAACCCGGCACCTGACTTCGCAGAAAACGGCGAACCGGGAAGAGAGCTGGAAATTACACTTGAACTTAAAATGATGGCGGATGTCGGTATTGTCGGATTCCCGAGTGTGGGTAAATCCACATTGCTTGGCACTGTTTCTAAAGCAAAACCGAAAGTCGGAGATTATCACTTTACGACGCTGCAGCCTAACTTAGGTGTTGTACAGTCAAAAGACGGACGTACATTTGTTATGGCTGATATGCCGGGACTTATTGAGGGTGCTTCAGATGGTACGGGACTTGGACACCAGTTCCTACGTCATATCGAGCGTACAAAAGTACTCGTCCACGTCGTGGATATTTCTGAAACAGACGGCAGAGATGCGGTTGAAGATTATAAAACAATCCGCAATGAAATGGCTCTGTTTAACGAAGAATTGTTAGAGCGCCCGGAAGTTATCGCACTGAATAAAGTGGAATTAATTGATCATGATCAAGAGATTATTAATAACTTTATAAACAGTATTGATACAGACAGCGAGATCGTGCAAATATCAGCAGCAACAGGTGAGAATATTGATGCTCTTCTGTATAAAGTAGCAGATCTGTTAGAAGAACAGCCTGTACTTAAAGAAGAAATCGAGACGGAAAGCCGTGTTGTTTATCGTCACGAGAAAGACCCTGATAAATTTGTCATTACACGTGATGATGACGGTGCATACGTCGTATCAGGCGGAGCAATTGAACGTCTGTTTATGATGACTGACTTTACTCGTGAAGCTGCAGTTCGAAGATTTGCAAGACAAATGCGTACAATGGGTATCGATGACGCACTTAGAGACCGCGGCATACAGGCCGGGAATATCGTACGAATTTTAGGCGGAGAGTTCGAATTTGTAGAATAGGTGATTATAAATGTATCAGTATAAAAGGTAAGTTAACGGAAGTTAAACCAATAGGAGTGACGGTGGAAACTGGCGGTATCGGGTATTTGCTGCTCGTGCCGAACCCGTTTCGTCTTGAACGCTATATCAATACGGATGTAACGATTTTTACAGAGCTTATAGTGAGAGAAGATGCTCATACGCTTTACGGATTTACCGGTGAAAGCGAAAAATCGATGTTTAAATCATTGTTGAAAGTGACCGGTATTGGTCCTAAAAGTGCCTTGGCTATACTTGCTGCAGCAACGCCAAATGAAATTATAAGTGCAATAGAAAGAGAAGATAATGCCTTTATGCAGAAGTTTCCCGGTATTGGGAAAAAGACTGCGAGCCAGATTATTCTGGACTTAAAAGGCAAGCTTAAACCTGATGAACTGTCGGCACCTGCTGAAACAGCGCCGGCAGCAAATCCATCTTATGTTGAAGAAGCGCTGATGGCATTAGAAGCGCTCGGCTATTCGAAACGAGAACTCACTCGCATTGAAAAAAAACTTACGAAAGAAGAAATCACTTCTGTCGATGAAGCAGTGAAACTTGGACTTAAACTATTACTAAATTAAACGGGGTGAAGTAATGGATGAACGTATTTTAGATGAACATGAACACAATGATGAAGTATCGCTTGAACTGTCGCTCCGTCCGAATAAACTGCAGCAGTATATCGGACAGGATGCGCTTAAAAATAATTTAAGTGTATTTATCGAGGCGGCAAAAATGCGTGAAGAAGCGCTGGACCATGTCATTTTACACGGTCCGCCGGGACTTGGTAAAACGACGCTCGCGAACATTATCGCTAGTGAAATGAACGTTAATATTAAAACGACATCCGGACCGGCCGTTGAACGTGCCGGTGACCTCGCTGCGATTTTATCGAGTTTAGAACCGGGTGATGTGCTCTTTATCGATGAGATTCACAGACTGCCGCGTTTCGTTGAGGAAATTTTATATTCTGCAATGGAAGATTTCTTTATCGACGTAGTCATCGGACAGGGAGATGAAGCGAGAAGTATCCGAATCGACCTGCCGCCGTTTACACTCGTCGGTGCAACGACCCGTTTCGGAAGTCTTTCAGCACCGCTCAGAGACCGTTTTGGTGTGCAGTTACGCCTGCAGTATTACGATCTTGACAGTCTGAAGATGATAATTGAACGTACAGCGGATATTTTTGAAGTGGCAATTCCACAAAACAGTCTGGATGAGCTGGCGAGAAGATCACGCGGCACACCGAGGATTGCCAACAGGCTGCTGCGCCGTGTCAGAGATTTCTCGATGGTTAAAGGTGAAGAAGCGATTACGCTTAATACTACGAACTACGCACTTAAAGTACTTGAAGTCGATCCGGAAGGACTTGAACCGATCGATCATAAAATTATGCGGACAATTATCGGTACATACGGCGGCGGTCCGGTCGGACTTGAAACTGTCGCAGTGTCTATAGGTGAAGAAGTCATCACATTGAATGATGTATATGAACCGTATTTAATACAGCGCGGATTTTTAGAGCGTACACCGAGAGGGCGTAAAGCTACAGCGAAATCCTTTGAGTATTTTAAAAATATAGATATGGATTAAGCTGGTTTAGGAGGAAACACATGAAGTTAGATGAATTTGATTTTCATTTACCCGAGCATTTAATCGGCCAGACACCGTTAAAAGAACGCACAAATTCAAGGACTGCTTGCTGTTAATAAAACGACAGGTGAGCTTACTGATAAGCACTTTTACGATGTCGCAGATTATTTTAAAGCTGGCGATGCACTTGTATTAAACGATACAAAAGTACTGCCGGCACGGCTGTTCGGCATAAAAGAAGAAACAGGCGCGAAAATTGAAATGCTGCTGTTAAAACCGCTTGATGACGGATATGAAGTGTTAATCCGTCCGTCGAAAAAAATCAGCATCGGTACGAGAGTTACTTTCGGCGAAGGTAAACTTGTGGCGGAATGTACAGCTAAATTCAAAGAAGGCATCCATCATATGAAATTAATTTATGACGGAATACTTGAAAATGTTCTGGACGATCTCGGTGAAATGCCGCTGCCGCCTTACATTAAAGAAAAACTTGAAGATCAAGATCGTTATCAGACTGTCTTTGCACGTGAATCAGGATCAGCCGCAGCACCGACAGCAGGACTGCATTTTACTGAGGAACTGCTTAAAGAAATTGAAGATAAAGGCGTTAAAGTTGTTTATATTACGCTGCACGTCGGACTCGGAACATTCCGACCAGTCGCAGCAGAAACAATCGAAGATCACAAAATGCACAGCGAATTTTACACGATGACATCAAGTGCAGCAGAAACATTGAACAATGCGAAAGCAGACGGCGGTAAAATTATCAGCGTCGGTACGACAAGTACACGCACGCTTGAAACAATTATCCATGACCACGGTGAATTTAAAGAAGCATCCGGATTTACTGATATTTTTATTTATCCCGGATTTGAATATAAAGCTGTGGACGTATTAATTACGAACTTCCATCTGCCAAAATCATCACTCGTTATGCTGGTCAGCGCGTTCAGTTCAAGAGAACACATTTTAAACGCATACGCACATGCAGTTGACTCGGAATACCGATTCTTTTCGTTTGGTGATGCGATGATATTATACTAAAGAATTTTACGGACGCGGATATTGAGGTTGGATATATGTTTGGTCTACGATGTTGAATGCGCGAGGTACTCCTGAAGCGTTTGGAGTACGATGTTGAATTGACAAGGTACTCCAGAAGCATTTGAAGTACGATGTGGAACTGACAAGGTACTCCTGAAGCGTTTGGAGTGCGATGTTGAATTGACAAGGTACTCCAGAAGCATTTGAAGTACGATGTGGAACTGACAAGGTACTCCTGAAGCGTTTGAAGTACGATGTTGAATGCGCGAGGTACTCCGGGAGCGTTTGGAGTACGATGTTGAAGTGACAAGGTACTCCTGAAGCGCTTGGAGTACGATGTTGAATCGACAAGGTATTCCTGAAGCGTTTGAAGTACGATGTGGACTCCACAAAATATTCCAGCTCAACTCAACTCCAACCCAGACACAATACCCCGCAGCCGCAGTAAATTAATAAAGAGGTGAACATCATGGCTATTCGCTATGAACATATTAAAACGTGCAAACAGACTGGTGCGCGTCTCGGTAAACTTCATACACCGCACGGTGTTATTGATACGCCGATTTTCATGCCGGTCGGCACGCTGGCAACAGTCAAGTCGATGTCACCGGAAGAGCTTGCTGATATTGGTTCGCAGATTATTTTATCGAACACATATCATTTATGGCTGCGTCCGGGTAATGACATTATTAAAGAGGCCGGCGGACTTCACAAGTTCATGAACTGGGATAAGCCGATTCTTACTGACTCAGGCGGTTTCCAGGTATTCAGCTTAAGCCACAGACGTCAGATTACCGAAGAGGGCGTGCGTTTCCGCAGCCATCTGGACGGCTCTAAATTATTTTTAGGACCTGAAGGCGCGATGGATATCCAGCACGACCTCGGCTCTGATATTATGATGAGCTTTGATGAATGTGCGGCAATTCCGTCGACACACGATTACGTAAAACAATCGGTTGAGCGTACGACACGCTGGGCTGAACGCGGTTTAAACCACCACGTTAAAAAAGGACACGATAAACACCAGGCGCTGTTTGGTATCGTCCAGGGCGGAGAGTATAAAGACCTCCGCGAACAGAGTGCCAAAGATTTAGTGTCTATGGACTTCCCAGGGTATTCTATCGGCGGCTTATCCGTTGGTGAACCGAAACCGGTCATGTACAAAGTACTTGAAGAAACTGTTCATTTATTACCTGAAGACAAACCCAGATATTTAATGGGTATCGGTTCGCCGGATGCATTAATTGAAGGGGTTATCCGCGGTGTTGATATGTTTGACTGTGTGCTGCCGACTCGTATTGCACGTAACGGCACAACGATGACTTCACAAGGGCGCGTCGTTGTAAAAAACAAAAAATTCGAGCGCGATTTTACACCGCTTGATCCCAACTGTGACTGCTACACATGTAAAAACTACACCCGCGCGTATCTCAGACATTTATTTAAAGCAAATGAGATTCTCGGATTGAGACTTACTACTTATCATAACTTGTATTTTCTGTTAAACTTAATGGAAGATGTTCGAACTGCAATTTTAAATGATAATTTATTGGACTTTAAAGAAGCATTTTTCGAATCTTATGGATTAAATAAAGAAAATCCGAAAAATTTCTAAGCAGGAGGAAATTGCGCAATGGAATTACTCGTAACTTTCGCACCGATAATCGTTTTAGTTTTAGTTATGTATTTCTTAATGATCCGCCCGGCTCAAAAGAGACAGAAGGCAGTTCAAGAAATGCAGGCTGGACTGCAAAAAGGCGATAACGTTATTACAATCGGCGGCATGCACGGCACTGTAGAATCATTTGATCAAAAACACATGTACTTACGTACAGATGAAGCAGCGGTTCTTAAATTTGACCGTGTTGCATTAAAAGAAGTTGTAAAATAAAAACAATGAAACCAAGTCGGCATTCGTCGGCTTTTTTTATTTATCTTTATAATTTTTAACGTTATAATTAACTCACTGTAAAAATTAGAGGTGGCCACGTGAAAAAGAAGTCTAGTAAATTAGTTATCGCTTTGATGATTGTTGTTGTACTGTTTACAACGATCGCATTAACGCTTAAAGATGTACTGAATGATGTGAATCTGGGGCTGGATCTTCAGGGCGGTTTTGAAGTGCTTTATCAGGTTGAACCGCTTGAAGAAGGGGATACGATTGATGATAATGCAGTCCGGAGTACAGCATCGACACTCGATTCCCGGGTCAATGTCCTTGGTGTATCAGAACCGAATATTCAAATTGAGGACAATAACAGAATTAGAGTACAGCTCGCAGGTGTTGAGGATCAGCAGGAAGCGCGCGAGCTGTTAAGCACGCAGGCGGAACTGACGATCCGTGATATTGATGATAATGTGCTGTTATCAGGGAAAGATTTAGTTCAAGGCGGAGCCTCACAGGGCTACGATGAAATGAACAACGCAATGGTGTCTTTAGAACTTCAAGACAGCAATAAGTTTAAAGAAGTCACTGAAGAAATTTCCAAGCGTCCGCCAGGTGAAAACCTGATGGTAATCTGGATGGACTTTGTCGAAGGTGAAGATTCATTTGCTGAGGAAGTCCAAAAAGAAAACCCGAAATTTATTTCTGCACCAACTGTATCACAGCCGATAAATTCCACCGACGTTATGATTTCCGGAGGATTTGACGGCCAGGAAGGTGTCGAACGTGCACAGAATATTTCATCACTGCTTAATTCCGGATCATTACCGGTAAAACTGGATGAAGTGTATTCGACATCTGTCGGTGCTCAGTTCGGTGAACAGGCACTTGATGAAACAGTGACAGCAGGCTTAATCGGGGTGGGTCTTGTATTCCTGTTTATGCTCGGATTTTACAGACTGCCGGGTCTTGTTGCAGTCATTACACTGACTGTCTATATCTTCCTCACAATCGCCGGCTTTAATGCTATCAGCGGAATGCTGACGCTGCCGGGAATTGCCGCTTTAATTTTAGGGGTCGGTATGGCAGTCGATGCGAATATTATTTTATACGAACGGCTGAAAGATGAACTGCGCATCGGCCGCAGCTTAAAGCAGGCTTATAAAAAAGCTGCGGCGTCGTCGTTATGGACGATAGTCGACGCTAACTTAACTACTTTAATCGCGGCAATAGTCCTATTTATTTTCGGGACGAGCAGTGTTAAAGGATTTGCGACGATGCTCCTCTTATCCATTTTAATGAGTTTCGTAACTGCAGTATTCCTGACACGTGTTATTATGTCGCTGATTGTACAGTCGAATTACGCCAACGATAAAAAAGGCTGGTTCGGAGTTAAGCAAAAAAACATTCATAATATTGCTGAAGGTAAAGATATTGAAGATTTATCATCTCCATGGGACCGCTTTGATTTCGTCAAGCATGCGAATAAGTTTTTCGCGCTGAGCGGACTCATCGTAGCTGCAGGATTAATCATTCTATTTATCTTTAAACTGAATCTCGGTATCGACTTTACCAGCGGTACGAGAGCAGATATTGTGACAGACGGGACTGCGACAGTGCAGCAGGTTGAAAGTGAACTTGAGACATTGGGCATACCGCCTGAAAACCTGACGATGTCAGGTGAAGATACAATTGTTGCACGCTATGGTACAGATCTTCCTCAGGAAGATGTCACAGCAATGCAGTCGCACTTCAATGAGCTTTATGGCAGTGACCCGATGGTCAGTACAGTCAGTCCGGTAATCGGACAGGAACTGGTGCAAAATGCGATTATTGCATTAATCATCGCTTCAATCGGTATTATCATTTATGCATCCATTCGTTTTGAATGGCGCATGGCAGTACCGGCAGTTCTTGCACTCTTGCACGATGTCTTTATCATTCTGGCAGTATTTTCAATCTTCCGCATCGAAGTGGACATTACGATAATAGCCGCAGTATTAACTGTAGTCGGTTATTCGATTAATGACACGATTGTAACGATGGACAGAATACGTGAAAATAACCGTAAGATTAAAGTAATCAGAAGTGAAGAGGAGATTAACGTAATTATTAACCGTTCATTAAGACAGACGGCAACGCGTTCAGTCAATACGATACTGACGGTGTTAATCGTCGTCATCTTCTTAGTGCTGTTCGGTGCGACGTCGATCTTTAACTTCTCACTGGCACTGTTAATCGGCCTCGTCAGCGGTGTGTATTCATCGTTCTTTATCGCGATTCAGCTGTGGGGCGTCTTAAAACGCAGACAGTTTAGAAAATCGGCTGGAGAAATTGTAGTCTACAGTGAGAAATCAAAAAATGATGATAAAGTGTTAGTATAAGAATAGTAAATCAAAACGTCCGGGTGCGCCTGGACGTTTTTTAAAAAGGTGATAATTATGTTTACATCAAAATATACATGGCAGGTAAGGGAACGTACTGATAAGTTAAGTGAAGATATTAAAAAAGAATATAAATTAAATAATCTTGAAACGACGCTGCTGGAAAACCGCGGTTATAATACTCCGGATAAAGTCGATGAGATTTTAGCGCCGGCGGAATACAACTGGCAATATATACCGAATATTAATGAAGGTGCTGAAGTGATTCAAAAACATCTCGAAAGTGAATCGCGTATTTTAATTTACGGTGACTATGACGCGGACGGTATTACCAGTACAACGATTCTTTACGATGCACTGAAAGAGCAGAACGAGAATGTTTTTTACTTTATCCCTAACAGAATGGAACACGGTTATGGGCCGAACTATGACTTTTTTGAATTTGAAGTCGTCGGCAATGCGGATCTTGTCATTACTGTCGATAATGGAGTTGCAGCAGCGAAAGAAATTGCACTGCTCCGTGAAAATAACATCGATGTGGTGATTATTGATCACCATGCTTTTGCCGATGAAATTCCGGATGCTGTAATCGTTCACGCAGGATATCCTGAAAGTAAATATCCATTCCAGGAACTTGCCGGTGTTGGTGCTGCATACAAAGTACTTGAAGCGCTGAATCTTCAGAAAGATAAATATCTCGGTCTTGTTGCGATCGGTACAGTCGCAGATATCGTCTCGATGACAGATGAAAATAAATCTCTTGTGACAAAGGGGCTCGCAGTGCTCAATCAGCAAATGCCGCTCGGTTTATCGACACTCTTAAAAATGAGTAATCACTCAGGTACAATTGATGAGGAAACAATCGGCTTTACCATTGCACCGAGATTAAATGCGACAGGACGAATGGACGAAGCTTCGATCGGTGTGGAACTGTTAATGGCCGATGATGAAAACCGTGCATATGAAATTGCTTCCGGCATTGAAGAGTTGAATACCGAAAGAAAAGCGCTCGTTGAAATGATATATAAAGAGGCATCAGCACAGGTCGATCAAAATAATGAAATCAATATTGTGACAGGTGAAGACTGGCATCAGGGTGTACTTGGAATAGTCGCATCAAGACTGGTCGATCAGTTCGGCAAACCGGCAATTGTAATGAGCAGTGACTTTGATGTATTTAAAGGTTCCGCGCGGTCTATCGAAGGCATCGACCTGCTCGGAGTACTGAAAGAACATCAGGATTATTTCCAAACGCTCGGCGGTCATTCACAGGCGCTCGGTTTATCCGTGTACGAAGATTCGCTTAATGAATTTAAAGAAACAGTAACTGCGCATTTTAATAACCTTGAATTGAATTTAAAACCGATCCAGTATATTGATTATAAAATTACGAATGATAATTTAACGCTGAAAGATTTTGAGAAAATCCGGAGATTAAAACCCTTCGGTAAAGACTTTAACAAGCCGGTATTTATGATCACGAATCAAACGGTTAAAAGTATCCGTCAGGTCGGCAAGGATTTATCTCATATTAAAATTACACTGCAGGAACTAGATATTGATATTATCGGCTTTAAATTTGGATTTCTGCACAATGAAGTGCAGGCCGGAGATAAAATCAGTCTGATCGGTTCTTTAAACATTAATGATTTTAATCATAAACGCACACTTCAGATGGTGCTCCTTGATGCACGTATCGACGATTTGCAGATTATTGATATGCGTGCGAAGAACGAACAGGATTTTTCATTGATAAAACAAGATGCTCTGTTTGTCACAAGTGAAGATATTAACGGTAAAGATAATTACTTCACATACGGCGAGTCACTGCCGATTGCGGTCAGCACTTTAGTACTCAGGGATATACCTTACGACATCGAAGAACTGAAGACGACGATGAAAGGGCTGCAGGCATCTAAAATTATCGTAATCTTCAACGATAAAAATGAATTATTCTTTGAAGGACTGCCGTCTAAACAATTAATTGAAACTGCGGATGAAATAATAATGAAGGCAAAAGATGGAGCGATTGATTTATCTATTCATGCACCGCATCTTGCTGAAAGAATAGGCACATCGATGAGAAACTTAAAAATTATTATCGATATTTTAGCAGATTTGTCACGAATTCGTCTCGAAAATGGTATAGTATATAAGGATGAAGTACAGAGCTCAATTAATATAGAAAACAGTCAATATTTAAAACGCTTAACTACTAAAATTGAAGCCGAAGCCAAACTTAAAATGTCTTCCGGCCAAAATATGAAAGATTATTTACGTACATTAATTACAACGTAAATTGGAGGAAATTATGGATTTAAAACAGTATGTATCAGAAGTTGAGAACTGGCCAAAAGAAGGTGTCAGTTTTAAAGACATCACTACAATTATGGATAACGGTCCTGCATATAAATATGCAACTGACCAGATTGTAGAGTACGCCGATCAGAAAAATGTCGATATCGTTGTCGGACCTGAAGCGCGCGGATTTATTATCGGATGTCCGGTAGCCTACAGCATGGAAATCGGCTTTGCACCGGTGCGTAAAAAAGGCAAATTACCTCGCGAAGTTCTGGAGTTCGAATACGAACTTGAATACGGCACAAACGTGCTGACAATGCACAAAGATGCGATTAAACCTGGTCAGCGTGTACTGATTACGGATGACCTACTGGCAAACCGGCGGTACGATCATGGCAACGATTAAATTAATCGAAGCAATGGGCGGGATTGTAGCCGGAATTGCATTCCTTATTGAGCTTGAGTATTTAAACGGAATGGAATTACTGGAAGGTTATGATACAATTTCATTAATCAAGTACGAAAGTTAAGCAAAGCCTGTATTTACAGGCTTTTTTCTTTATAGTGCTGTTTCTTTAGGCATATATTTGTAGTATTATTATTTTATATCTAAATTTCAGAGAAGGGTGGCGTGATCATGGATAAGGAATACCCGTATGAAGCAGAAGATGTTTTTAAAATGTGTGGCGAGTATCTTGATGACAGCGATATGCAGATGATCAAAAAAGCATATGAGCTGGCACATGAAGCACACGAGGGACAATTCCGTAAGAATGGTCTGCCATATATTGCACACCCTGTACAGGTTGCGGGAATTTTAGCAGAGCTGAAACTCGATGCACCGACAATTGTTGCAGGATTTCTGCATGATGTCGTTGAAGATACCCAGTACACATATGATGATTTAATCGGCATGTTCAATGAAGAAGTGGCGATTATCGTAGATGGTGTCACAAAACTTGAAAAAGTAAAATATCGTTCTCAGTTGGAGCAGCAGGCTGAAAATCACCGTAAATTGTTTATCGCCATTGCAAAAGATATTCGCGTGATTTTAGTTAAACTTGCAGACCGTCTGCATAATATGCGTACGCTGAAAGCAATGCCTGAAGAAAAACAGGTCCGCATCTCGCGTGAAACGCTGGAAATATATGCACCGCTCGCTCATCGACTTGGTATTTCAAGTATTAAATGGGAGCTTGAAGATACAGCACTCAGATACATAGAGCCAGGACAGTATTTCCGTATTGTCAGTCTGATGAAAAAGAAACGCAGTGAACGTGAAAATGTTATTGATGAAGCAATCGAAAAAATAGATTCAGAGCTTGATGACAGTTCGGTGGAACATAACTTATCCGGACGACCGAAACATATATACAGTATTTATAAAAAGATGCAGAAACAGTCAAAACAGTTCGAACAGATATTTGATCTGCTCGCAATCCGCGTACTCGTCAACGACGTGAAAGATTGTTATGCTGCGCTCGGTATTATTCATACAATATGGCGTCCGATGCCGGGCAGATTTAAAGACTATATTGCAATGCCAAAACCGAATATGTACCAGTCGCTTCATACGACGGTAGTCGGACCGAACGGCGACCCGCTCGAGATTCAGATTCGTACGCATGAAATGCATGAAATCGCAGAGCATGGTGTTGCTGCACACTGGGCATACAAAGAAGGTGTCGATGCAGACAAAGTATCACTCGATGCACGCCTTGACTGGTTTAAAGATATCGTTGGCAACGAGACGGATAATCCTGATGCAGAGGAATTTATGGCTGCCTTGAAAACCGATCTTCTGAGCGATAAAGTCTACGTCTTTACACCGGACGGTGACGTTATTGAACTGCCGCAGGGTGCAATTCCGATTGACTTTGCTTATCAGGTTCACTCTGAAGTAGGAAACAAGATGGTCGGTGCTAAAGTAAACGGCAAAATCGTTCCAATTGACCATGAGCTTGAAACAGGCGATATTTTAGAAATCAGAACGAGCAAACAGTCGTACGGACCGAGTATCGACTGGCTGAAAATGGTCAAAACATCGAGTGCGCGCAATAAAATCCGTTCATTCTTTAAGAAACAGGACCGTAAAGTAAATATTGACAAAGGACGTCAAGCTGTCGATCTTGAAATTAAATCACGCGGCTATAATCCAGATGAAGTCATTCACGATTCTAACGTAGACAGTGTGCTTGCACGGTATAACCTGCATGAAGAAGATGATCTGTTTGCGATGATCGGCTTTGGCGGAGTGACAGCGAAGCAGGTGACGAACCGCCTCCTTGAAAAAATTAAGGAAGCAGAACTGAAATCAAATCAGATTGAAGAGATTGACCGCAGGCATCATTATAAAGAAATTACGACAGAGTCCGGGTCTATGTTGAAGGCATGGATAATATGCTTATCAATTTATCCAAATGCTGCAATCCCATTCCGGGAGATGACATTATCGGTTATATAACGAAAGGTCACGGTGTCAAAGTACACGTTGCAACCTGTCCGAATATTATGCATGAAACTGAGCGTCTGATTGATGTTGAATGGGTCGGCAATAAGAGTGTCGATAAGCGGTATCAGGTCGATCTCGAAGTTACAGGTTACGACCGCAACGGACTGGTAAATGAAATTTTGAATTTAATTTCCAGTTTGAAAGTGCCGATTACACGAGTTAACGGACACGCAGACGAAACGAAACAGGCGAAAGTCAGCTTATCAATTATGGTGCCGAACAAACATGAACTGCACCGCGCAGTCGACAGAATTAAACAATTAAAAGACATATACAGCGTAGAACGCATATTTAAGTGAGGTATAGAGATGAAAATCATTTTACAGAAAGTTTCACACGCACTGGTTGCCAACAACGAAATGTTTAATGAAATAAATGACGGCTACTGCTTATTAGTCGGTGTCAGCAAATCATCTACTGAAGACGATGCCCGCATTCTTGCAAGAAAGATTGCCAATGCCCGTATTTTTGAAGATAAAGACGGTAAAATAAATTTATCGATAAAAGAAGTCGGCGGAGAAATTTTAAGTGTGTCGCAGTTTACACTGTACGCATCCACTTTAAAAGGCAACCGTCCAAGTTTTACCGAAGCGGCTTCAGGCGAAGATGCGCGAGTACTGTATAAAGTATTTAACGAAGCACTTCGCGCTGAAGAGATAGTCGTTAAAGAAGGCTTTTTCGGTGAACATATGGATGTGAGGCTGACGAATGACGGTCCTATTACGATTATTTACGAAGCCCGTGGCGGTAAAGTTATCTGATGGATTCATTTAAATCAATCTTCAAAAAAACTGCGGAAGCAATCAGCTATTTCCTCAAGTACAAAAAACACCTGTACATTAAACCGCTCTTTTTTATAATCATTGCTCTTGGTATAGTGCTGATTTCGGTTTACGTTTATAAAAATGTAATACATGAACCAGAAAAATTAATTACTATGGACTTCAAAGGTAATGATGCAGCAGTCAGTTATGATTTCAGCGGTACAACAGTAGCACTTGATCCAGGACACGGCGGAGAAGACCCCGGTGCGCCGAGCAATTACGGCGAGGACGAGGATTATGTAGTGTTTTCAATCGCTTCACAGCTTGAGAGTCAGCTGACTGCAGCGGGAGCAGAAGTCATTATGACCCGCGGGGCAAACGAAACTGTCAGTCTCGATGATCGTAAGGTCGAGGCGGATTTATTTATCAGTCTGCACAGTGATGCATTTGACGATCCCGCAATCTCAGGATTTACAACATTTTATGCTTATCCGAACCAGGAAGATTTCGGCAAACATTTAAATGCCGCACTCGATGAGCATTCTCTTCTGTATAACCGCGGCAATCAGGTCATGGAGTATCAGGTGGTCTGGCAGCTCGATTATCCCGGAGTATTAATTGAACTCGGCTATTTAAGTAATGAGTTCGATGATTATATTTTAAATCAGGAAGAATATCAGGGCGAAATGGTTACGGCAATTATGGAAGGCATAGACAGTTATTTATCACGTTAGCTTGACAAAGATAAGCAATCTGACTATTATAAAGAGAATAATTCAACTTAATACATTTACTTCTTAACGAAGAGAATATCAATAATGAGACACAGAGAAATTCACCTTGGCTGAAAGTGAATACTTCAAATGATATTTGCCGACACTTCGGTGATAGAAGCTGTATATACAGCGGTCACAGCCGTTATCTGTAATAGAGAGTACTTTTGTGCTGAACTTAGGGTGGCAACACGACCATTTCGTCCCTTATACCGTTTTTCGGTATAGGGGACTTATTTTTTTATAAAAAAATCAGGAGTGATAATTATGATACAGGTACCAAGAGGCACACAGGACATCTTGCCAAAAGATTCATATAAATGGCAGTTTATCGAGAAAAAACTTCACGAAATTGCGAAAAATTATAACTACGATGAAATTCGTACACCGATGTTCGAATCGACTGAGCTGTTTGTCAGAGCAGTAGGGGGCTCAACGGATATAGTAAATAAAGAAATGTATACATTTCAGGATAAAGGCGACCGCAGCTTAACACTGCGTCCGGAAGGTACTGCACCGGTAGCACGCAGCTACATTGAAAATAAAATGCAGCACAACGTTGAACAGCCGGTTAAATTATTCTATGTAGCGCCGATGTTCCGCTATGAACGTAAACAAAAAGGGCGTTATCGCCAATTTGTACAGTTTGGTGTTGAGGCAATCGGTGTTGAAGATCCGCTGATCGATGTAGAAATTCTAAGTATGCTGATGCACATTTACCAGTCATTCGGCCTTAAAAATCTGAAGCTGGTCATTAACTCCATCGGTGATATTGACAGCAGAGCACAATATAACAAAGCTCTTGTAGAGCACTTCTCTCCGCGTATCGATGAGTTCTGTCACGACTGTCAGATGCGTATTGATTCAAACCCAATGCGTATTCTCGACTGTAAAAAAGATCGTGATCACGAGCTTGTTAAATCAGCACCGCGTATTTACGATTATTTAAATGATGAGTCAAAAGAATATTTTGAAACGGTTAAGTCAAAACTTGACGAACTGGATATTAAATACGAAGTCGATTACAATCTCGTACGCGGACTCGACTATTATACGCACACGGCGTTTGAACTGATGAGTGATGCTGAAGGCTTCGGCGCCATTACGACATTATGCGGGGGGGACGCTACAATGGTCTCTTAGAAATGATAGATGGTCCTGATAAGACTGGGATCGGCTTTGCTTTAAGCATTGAGCGTCTGCTCCTGGCACTTGAAGCAGAGGGCATCGATATTCCAGAAAATAAAGGTATCGATATTTATGTCTGCACAATGACTGATCAAGCACGTGATACTGCAGGTACACTGCTTCACAAATTACGTTCCCGCGGTGTCAGTGCGGATATGGACTACGAAAACCGTAAACTGAAAGCACAGATGAAAGATGCTGACAGAAAAAATGCGCGCTATACTATCGTACTTGGCGAAGATGAATTAAACAGCCGTCAGGCAGACCTGAAAGAAATGGCGACAGGTGAAACAGAGAAATTATCATTTGAAGAAATAATTAATACACTGGAGGAAATATAGATGACAAGAATATATTCCAATGAAGTGACTACAAAAACAGTTGAAGAATCAGTTCATCTGCAGGGCTGGGTACAAAAAAGACGTGACCTTGGCGGATTGATTTTTATCGATTTAAGAGATAAAAACGGGCTGATTCAAGTGGTCTTTAACCCTGACGTATCTAAAGAAGCGTTAACGATTGCCGATAAAATCCGTACAGAATTCGTCGTTGATATTAAAGGTACTGTTAAAAAACGTGACGCAAAACAGATTAACAAAAATATTGAATCCGGTGAAATAGAAGTTTATGCTGAAGAAATTGAAATTTTGGCGAAAGCTAAAACACCGCCATTCCAAGTAAGTGACGATAATATTAATGAAGATACGCGTCTGAAATACCGTTATATTGATTTACGCCGTCCAAAACTGCAGGGGATTTTAAAAACACGTTCTAAAATTAATAAAGCAGTCAGAGACTTTTTAGCTCAGGAAGATTTCATGAATATTGAAACACCTGTACTGTCTAAATCAACACCTGAAGGTGCGCGTGACTATTTAGTGCCGTCACGTGTTCACCCGGGTGAGTTTTACGCCTTGCCGCAGTCACCGCAAATTTACAAACAGCTGTTAATGCTGTCGGGGATGGAACGCTACTACCAGATTGTTAAATGTTTCCGCGATGAGGACCTCCGTGCTGACAGACAGCCTGAGTTTACACAAATCGATATTGAGAAATCATTCACCGATCAGGAAGATATTATCGACATGAACGAGCGTCTGATTCAGTATGTGATGAAAACGGTTAAAGGTCTCGACATTCCTGCACCGTTTCCGCGTATTACGTATGATGACGCAATGGCACGCTACGGTGTAGACAAGCCGGATACACGCTTTGGACTGGAACTTCAGGATTTAAGCGAATTCAGCAGCACCGTTGACTTTAAAGTATTTAAAGCAGCGGTTGAATCAGGCGGTTCTGTTAAGGCGATTGTTGTAGAAGGCGCTGCACCTGATTTTTCGCGTAAAGACATCGACAAACTTGAAGCATTCGTGAAAAACTACGGAGCAAAAGGTCTTGCGTGGATGAAAGTAAATGAAGACGGACTGCAGGGGCCGATTGCTAAATTCTTCGACGATGAGAAGAAACAGGAATTGTCTGAAACACTGTCTCTGAAAACTGATGATCTTGTATTATTCGTAGCAGATAAAGACTCCGTTGTACATGCAGCACTCGGCAACCTGCGCAATAAACTTGGTAAAGACCTTGGATTAACTGATAAAGAACAGTTTAACTTTATCTGGGTTACTGACTGGCCATTATTCGAATACGACGAAGATCTCGGACGCTACTTTGCAGCACATCATCCGTTTACTTCGCCTAAAAAAGAAGATATCGACAAGCTTGAAACTGCACCGCATGAAGTTAAAGCGAATGCATATGATATCGTACTGAATGGCTATGAACTTGGCGGGGGCTCTATCCGCATCAGTGATGCAGAACTGCAGGAGAGAATGTTCAGAGCACTTGGTTTCACTGATGAAGAACGAGACAGCCAGTTCGGTTTCCTGATTGAAGCATTCCAGTACGGCGCACCGCCGCACGGCGGAATTGCATACGGTCTTGACCGTTTTGTAATGCTTTTAACAGGTTCTGATAATATCCGCGACGTTATTGCATTCCCTAAAACACAAAATGCGAGCGATCTGATGATGAATGCACCGTCAGATGTATCGGCAGCACAGTTAAAAGAACTTCATATCGACGTGGCAGTTGATAAAGACTAAGAGAATTGGGTAAACTAAGATTGTATGATCTTAGTTTATCTTTTTTATTTTGAAGGAGGCGTATATGCAGTCATTTCTTGATCCAAATGCACAGACGGTACAGATAGGTGATTTCAACCATGTGAGCTATCTGCTTGGTATATCAATTATTTTATTTTTACTGTTTAAATTTCGGAATCAGATTAAAGAAAATTCCGGGCGTGTAATGATCGGTATATTGATTTTTGCTGTAGTTCAGCGAATCGTAAGTGTCAGTTATTACCTTATAATCGGTGAGTTTACTGTAACAGATTCACTCCCTCTGCATATCTGCAGACTAGTGTGTTACTTAATCATTATTCAATTTTTCATTAAAAAGAAATGGCTCGATCAGGTAATTTTCTATTTCGGATTATTTGCATATGCATCTTTCGTATACCCTGTTGGTATTTCACCGGCACTGCACATGGGGTATGTCGTTCTTTATGCTGCACAGTTTGATTATCGTTTATCCGATTATCCGGTATTTTACAAACGGATTTGTGCCGTCACTTAGAGGGGCATTCCAGTCCGCAATATTATTTGCTGTTTATTTAACCGGTATGCAGCTCTTGAACAACGCTATCGGCAGCAATTATTTCTATACAGAAGACAGACCATTTTTGCATGATTTGAGCGAGCCGGTTTATTTCTCTTTGAATATGTTCGGGATAGGAATCGGCTTTGTGATTGTCGCATTAATTGTTCGTTTAAGTGTTAATTTATTTAACAGCAGAAAAAATAAAACTGAAAACACAAAAGAGGAAACACCGGTATAAAACTGGTGTTTCCTTTAGTATTTACCAGAGTTTAAAGCCTTTGGCTCCTGGAATTTCTTCTGTAAACATTTGTGTAATCGGTACTGTATATGCAATCAGTATAAGGAATATTGTAATAATAATTAACAAGCGCCAGTTTTCCACCCATTTAACAACAGGTGCGTCCTGGTCCATAAACATTGCTACCGGGAATTCTTCAATGTCATCTGCTTTAGGGCCGGTAATCAATTTTAAGAACATCAGAATTGCGATAATGATTGCGATAAACAGAAATGATCCGCCGACAGCCTGCATGACCTGATAGGTAATCCATTCTGTGGCCACTTCAGCTCCGCCGTACTCTGAATATGTAGAGCGTCTTGGTGCGCCGCGAAGGCCAGCCCAGTGCATCGCCAATGACATGATTCCCATGCCGAGCGCCCAAGTGTAGGCGAGGAACAGGCCAAGTCTGTTAGCAATTTTATCGATTTTTCTGCCTGTAATGTGCGGCAGCAGGAACAGCATTGCAGCGAAATATGTCAGAATAACCGGCGCACCAACTGTAATATGGAAGTGTCCGACAATCCATATTGTATTGTGAACGACCTGGTTCATCTGGCCTGAGGCATTAATAATACCGCCGAGACCGCCTGGAATGAAGAACAGCATACCAATGAATACGAGTACGAAACGTGCATCTGTCCAAGGAAGCTTTTTAAACCAGTCAAGCAGTCCTTTAGCGCCCTGTTTGCGTCCGTATGTTTCAAATACAGCAAACATACTGAATGCAGTCATCAGTGAAGGAATGATGACCATAAACGTCAGTACAACCTGCAGACCTTTCCAGAATGCATCGATTCCCGGATCCACCAGCTGGTGGTGAATACCGACGGGAATACTGAAAAATAAAAACAGCACGAAAGAGACACGGGCCAGGTTATCAGAAAAACCTTTTGTCCCGAGTACTTTCGGAATTACTGCGTACCATACCATATAGGCAGGGAGCAGCCAGAAGTAAACGAGCGGATGTCCGAAGTACCAGAATAAAGTACGGCTCAGCGTAATGTTAATCGTTTCAACCCAGCCGAGTGACCATGGAATAAACTGGAATATTACAGTAGTTGCCACACCGATAGTACAGACGATCCACATGACATTGTTAATTGCAGTCATATAGCTTAAGAGCGGTGTTTTATGTCCTTTGTTTTCTTTACGCCATCTGAAATATCTCATCAGCTGTCCGGCAACTGAAACCCATGTGCCGACAATAACAAGTGTGAGGCCGATGTAGTGAAGAACATGCGCCTGCAGCGGTGCGTAGAATGTATATAAAACAGATGCTTCATTCATTGCGATCATTGCAGCGGACATTAAGGTTCCGACTGTCATTACCCAGAAACCAATCCAGCCGAGCGTACGCTCTTTATTGTTAAATGCTCCTGCAGTTCTCGACAAGGCTGCGATCTGAAAACCCATGATGAAAAAGAATGTCATTACGAGCGCAAGGATTACACCGTGCAATGTTAATAGCTGATAGTAGCCGATGCCAAACGGCAATTCAAAATGGCCGGAACGGACGAGTGTCTGCAAGAGACCGGCAGTGCCGCCGATTAATAAAGCAAAAGCGACCCAGAACATGTTCGCTAAGACGAGTTTTCCATCTTTCGGATTTACTCTTGTCTTACTTGAGAAAATTTCAGAACCGGTATAGTTAGTCATGATCCGTACCTCCATCTACTACTTTCAGCGTCGATGTCATATCCGTATGGCCGACGCCGCAATATTCATTACAGACGATAAGATGCTCACCGGGATCATCAAATGTCATCTCATATGTAGAAATTAAGCCCGGTTCCGCCATCATATTAATGTTCGTGCCAACCACTTGAAAACCGTGAACAACGTCAGGACTGGTCACGTGTATTTTTACGGTAGAACCTGCAGGGATTTCGACTTCCCCTGGTTCGTACATAAAAGCACTGGCGATAAAGTACAGATCATAGTCGTAATCGCCTTCAGTTGCTTTCTTCAAGCCCGGCTCACTGAACCGTGCATCTTCACGGATATGTTCCGGATGAATTGTTTCAATACCGCTTGCAGCCGGCGTATGTCCGCCGTGAACAGCTGAAATACCTAAAATAATTAAAAATATTGCAAGAGAAGCTGTTCCTAAAGAAATCCATATCTTTTCGTATTTATGCATATCGGTTCACCTTACATCCTTCCATAAATATATAAATACAGCGAACCAGCTTAAAAGCATCAGTCCGCCAATTGCCATAACCATCATAAAGGTACCTCGTAAATCAAGTTGTGATGATCATCTTCATCGTGCTTTTCTTCTTCTTTTTTTCTGTCCTGTTCTTCAGCTATGATTTCACCTTCTTTTTCAGACGTTTTGTATAGGTAAATTGTAAAATTCTTTCATTATAAAAAAGTGATAAATCTCACATTTTGTGATAATATTTAAGCAAATGACGAGGGAGCAGAAAATGACTAATAAAATAATTTTTACCCTGACGAGCTCATTAGCCAAATCGAAAAAAACGGTAATAGAATTACGTTTAAGAAGGGTGAGTTTATATACCATCCGGGCGATCCGACTGCTTATATTATATCATTCAAAAAGGACAGGTTTTTATCAGCAGAATGCATGCAGAGGGTGCAGAACTCGCAACCAGCCTGCTAAAGGAAAAAGGGATATTCGGAGCAGTGACGCTGTTTTGCGGGCCTAAGGCGCATACAGCTTCAGCGAAGGCGAAAACTGATATTACGGTATACAGACTTCCTCAAAAGAGTTTGAAGGGCTCGTTTTAAATAACGAAGAAATAAAAACAGAGTGGATGCGCTGGATAGAAATAGACCGTCAGCGCGCGATTACGAAAATACGTGATAGCGTAATATACGGCAAACTCGGGGCGTTGTGTTCGAATTTAAACCGGCTGTCGAATTCTTTTGGAGAAACAGTTCCGGAAGGGATCCGTATTACTATAAAAATTACGAATCAGGAACTCGGACTGATTTGCGGCACGTCGAGAGAAGTCATAAACAGACTGCTCGGGGATCTTAAAAGACAAGGGGTTATATCTGTCGAGCAGAAGATAATTACGATACATGACATGGATAAATTACGTCATTTAATCAACTGTGAAAACTGTCATATAGATGTGTGCCAGTTTTTTAAAGCGCTTTCATGCTTTTTAGTTTACATATAAAAATATATGGTATTATTAAATTAATAGAAAATCCTGAAGAGTTCGTGATGTGTTGACTTATATTTTGACCTAACACTTTTTTTCGGGAGCTTAATTGGTTTTCCTTCAAAAAACAAGCCTATGAACGTAATAGGACGTTTGGAGTTGGAAACAGGGCACCCACCTGCAAATAGCAGGCCAAAATAATCAACTATAACACACGGCTTACATTGGGTATTTCGGTAGCCACCAAGTTTACTTGGTGGCTATTTTTATGTAGTTTTTATGTGTTTTCTAAAAATTAATAATTTTACTCGAGTTATTATAAAAGTTATATAGAGCGCGCGCTACCGTGAGATTTCGGTGGCGCGCATTTGGTTTTGGTGCCACCGTGGAACTCACTGACCGGTGTAGTGGGTTTACTCAGTCAATGAGCGATGATTATTTCCATAATAAGTATTAAGGACATTAAAAAATCCCGCCAAAAAGGACGGGGTTTAACTAAAACTATTTCTTTCTTCCCGTAATCTGAGTCTTTGTTCATTTTCTTCAAATTATGATAAGTCTCGTTCAGCGATGCTTCGTATTGCTGATGCCGTCGTCTTTATAGTAGCGCTGATTAATCAGCGTGTCAGGCAGATATTGCTGAGCGACGACGTGGTTTGGATGATTGTGAGGGAATTTGTAACCAACCGCATTGCCGAGCTCTTTAGCACCTTTGTAATGACCATCGCGAAGATGTCTCGGCACGGCGCCGCTGCGGCCTTTTCGTACGTCTGACAGTGCATTATCGATACTTGAGATGGCTGTATTCGATTTTGGTGAGAGTGCGAGTTCAATAACTGCCTGCGATAAAGGGATTCTCGCTTCCGGGAAACCAAGCCGCTCTGCACTGATAATTGCATCGAGTGTGCGTGATGCGATATTTGGATTAGCTAATGATACGTCTTCGTAACTGATAACTAGGAGGCGTCTTGCTATCGTCACAAGATCTCCTGCTTCAATCAGTCGCGCGAGATAGTGCAGTGAGGCATCGACGTCACTGCCGCGGATCGATTTTTGCAGCCCGCTCATAACATCGTAGTGCATGTCGCCGTCTTTATCATGCAGAAATGCAGCTTTCTGCATGCAGTCGAGTGCGTCCTTGAGTGTTATTTTAATTACTTCATCATCGTTTTTTTCAGTGCTTAAAGCTGCAAGTTCGAGCGCGTTTAGTGCGCTTCGGACGTCACCATGGGCTGATGTGACAAAGTGTTCAACAGCGTCGTCTTCTATTTCGATATTGTATTCACCGAGTCCGCGTTCTGCATCGTTTAAAGCACGGTGAATGGCAGTTTTTATATCTTCAATATCAGCGGTTCAAGTTCGAAGATTTGAGTTCTCGAACGGATGGCAGGGTTAATGGCATGAAAAGGATTGGATGTTGTGGCTCCGATTAAAATAATCGTGCCTTTTTCAAGATGCGGAAGCAGGAAATCCTGTTTCGCCTTATCGAGTCGATGAATTTCATCAAGCAGCAGAATAACGCTGCCGCTCATTTTCCCTTCTTCTGCAACAATTTGCATATCTTTCTTTGTATCCGTCACGGCGTTCAGCGTGCGGAATTTATATTTAGTTGAACCTGCAATCGCGCTGGCGATACTGGTTTTACCAATGCCGGGCGTCCGTACAGTATCATAGAAGACAGTCGTTTCGCATCGACCATTCTTCTGATAATACCGCCTTTTCCGACAAGATGCTGCTGGCCGAGGACTTCGTCAATCGACTCGGGGCGCATACGGTAACTTAATGGTTTTTATTCATAGTATTTCACCTTATTTTAAAAGATATGTTATATTTAATTATAATATAAAAAGTACATGAACTAAAATTATTGAGGTGTAACAATGAAAATATCCACAAGAGGAAGATATGGTTTATATTTTATGCTGACGCTTGCGAAAGATTACGGCGTTAAAAAACGCAGTGTAAAGTCTGTCGCAACAGAGCGCGACATCAGTGATCTCTATTTAGAGCAGATTGTTGCCAACTTAAAGAAGACGGTCTGGTTAAAAGTACGAGAGGTGCTTACGGCGGCTATGAGCTGAATTTTGCCCCCGACGAAATTACAGTTGGTCAGGTATTCAGTGCAGTTGAAGAAAATATTGATTGTCGATGCTGATAACCATGAAACTAAAAATGAAAGTTTCCTGTGGAAACGTATCAGAGATGCAGTGAACGATGTGCTGGATCATACGACCCTGCACGATATCGTCGATAATGATACGGACGACTTCGACGGCTATATGTTCTATATTTAATAATACTAATAAAAATCGCACCTGACTCGTATACGAGCAAGTGCGATTTTTAATTTAAAACCGTCCGGATTTAACGATAGACCATAACAGCCATGCGAACATACCCATAGCAAATATCGCGGCGATTTCTATAATCGGAATTCTGAAGATGATACTGCCTTCACCGAGTATTGCCGAACCGACGATTAAGCCGACCATTACTATACTGAAAGCGAGGAGCACAATACTGAACGACAGTCTGTTAATGACTCTGTCGAGATGCTTTGAAAACTGCGATCGTCCTTTAACATCGATTTCAATCGGCAGGTTCTGGTTTTTAAGTCCTTTGGAGAACGTATGGACATTTTCTGTCACTTCTCTTAACTCGTTGGCAAGCTGCTGTACTTCATCGATTTGGAAGTTCAGCAGATTTTTCGGATTGTAGCGTTCCAGCATAAGTGCTTTACCGAATGGTTCGGCAACATCCATAATACTGAAATCCGGATCCAGCTGACTGACAACACTTTCCAGTGTTAACAGGGTTTTCGCCAGAATAGTAAAGTCCTGCGGCAGTTTAATTTTATACTTATTGGAAATCCCGAATAAGTCATTTACTGCTTCGCTGAAATTGAGTTTTGCCAGCGGCACATCGTAATACTTGTCCCGCATAATCTCTGCTTCGCGGTTTAAGTCCCGCATCGATACGTCACTCGGGACAACACCCATTTTAACAATCGCTTTGACAATCCCGGAGGAGTCTTTTCGCATCAGTGATATGAGCAGGGAACCGAAGTTGTTTTTCAAATCGCTGGTCAGCCTGCCGATCATCCCGAAGTCTAAAAAGACGAGCGTGCCGTCTTCTAAAACACGTTTCCGGGATGCGGGTCGCCGTGGAAATATCCTTCTTCAAAAATCTGCTGGAATATTGCTTTTGCCAGAGTATCTGCAAGTTCACTCCTGTTAATATTCATCTCATCAAGCTTGTCAAAGTGATTTACAGGTATACCTTTAATGAAATCCATCGTCATGACATTTTTTGTAGAATATTCCCAGTATATTTCAGGGATTTTTATATTGGCGTCATTTTTGTGAGTTTTCCCTATACGTTCAACATTACGTGCTTCGATTGTATAGTCGAGCTCATTAATCAGCGCATCGGAAAATTCTTCAATCATGTCGGTCACCTGATAGTTACGTGCCCATTCCAGATTGGATTCAGCAAGCGCCAGATGACGGAGTATTTCAAGATCTGTACGGACAGTTTTTTCAATGTTTGGACGCTGAACTTTTACAGCTACATCCTCGCCGGTGTGCAGCATTGCACGGTGAACCTGCCCAATTGACGCTGAACCGACAGGCTCATCATCAAATATCATAAAGAGCTTATCAATCGGTGCTTCGAGTGATTCCTCAATTAATCTGCGTGCTTCAGCTGCCGGGAAGGGTGCCACATGGCTTTGAAGCTTTTCCAGTTCTTTAATTAAGTCAGGCGGAAGCAGATCGGCTCTCGTTGAGGCAATCTGTCCGAGTTTAATAAATGTCGTGCCCATCTCTTCGATAAAGATGCGAATTCTTTCTGCATACGTTTTCTCGAGAACGTCATTATTCTGCTGGCGCATTAAAATACGCTTAGGCAGTGAAATCACACGGTCCAGGCCGATTTCTTCTATAAGGAAGCCGAGTCCGCTTTTTGAAAACTGCATTGCAATTTCGCGGTATCGGTTAATATAATTTACCCGTGTCTGAAGACTCATATGCCTGTCACTCCTAAAATTTAAATACTACTTTCCATTATAGATGTGCACGTATTTTAGTTAAAGGATAATCCCTTAGAAAAATTCCTTGAATAACGCTCTGATTGAAGGTTTGTGATGTTCAGTCTTAATAGCGAACATCATGCTGTACTCTGTAGAGCCCTGATTCATCATGCGAATGTTTACTTTTTCTGCTGCGAGAGCAGCCGTAACGCGGCTGACAATACCAATCTGGCGTGCCATACCAAGTCCGACGATAAAGAGCAGACTCAAATCTTCTTCAACTTCAATCCATTCAGGTTCAAGCTGCAGATTTATTTCCTCTATGATTTTATCGAGTGAGTTATTATTTTCAAACTGATTCGAGCGCATGATAATAGAAATATCATCGATACCTGAAGGCATATGCTCATAAGAAATCTGATAGTCTTCAAGAATCTGCAGGATACAACGTGTAAAACCAATTTCTTTATTCAAATATTTGTGCAGTGAGATTGAAGTAAATCCTTCATCACAGCTGAAACCGATAACTGGAATATCCGGATCAAGCGTGCGCTCCGGAACAATTTTTGTGCCTTCGATATGGGGTTCATTCGTATTGCGGATCATTACCGGGATTTTTTCCTGATACAGCGGCTCAAGGGCCTCATCGTGGAAAATACCGAAACCGGCATATGCCAGTTCACGCATTTCTCGGTAAGTAATCTCTTCGATTTTATACGGATTATCGATAATACCGGGGTGAGCTGCGTAAATGTGTGACTCATCCGTATAGTTTTCGTAAATATCCGCACCGATGCCGCGTGCAATAATTGCCCCAGTAATATCGGAGCCGCCGCGTGCAAAGGTCACGATATTGCCGTTGTCTGCGATGCCGTAAAAGCCCGGGATAATAAGGACGTCTTCCGGGTAGTCTTTTAATTTATTAATATCATCGTATGACGCCGGAATTAAACGGGCATTTGCCGGTGTGTTTGTCACTTTAATACCAGCTTCTTCAGGCGATACGTACTTCGCACGGATGCCAAGCGAATTTAAGTATGCAGTAATCAGACGGGCATTGAAATCTTCACCACGCGATTTCAGCGCATCGAGCAGTACAGCGTTATCATCAATTGTATTTAAGTAATCCGATAAAATACGCTCGAAATCATCGAGCAGCGACGGATCGATTGATAATTCTTCACTAATTGATTTATACCGTTTTATTTCTTTTAAAGCGTCATCGGTATCAATGCCCGCAACTTTATTTGTGTACAGTGCGATAAGCATGTCGGTCACTTTAACATCATCATCGTGACGTTTACCGGGTGCGCTGACAACAATTGTTTTAATATCTTTATCGTTTTGAACTATGGATGCGACTTTCTTTATTTGACTTGCATTAGATAGGGAACTTCCACCAAATTTAGCTACTTTCAATTAACACCTTTTTTTATTAGTTTAGCTGATTATTACATGAAAAGATTAGAAAAGTGTAGAGTTTTCTGAATAATCACTTGAGTTTTTTTACGAACCGCTCTAATATGAGTATTTATACTAATTAATATTGGAGGTCACTATGGATAAGAAAATTGCTTTACTCGGCATGGGCACCGTGGGCAGCGGTGTCGTTAATTTAATACGAGAAAACGAAGATTTGATACATTCATCGACAGGGGTGAGCTTTAAAATTACCCATGTTCTGGTTACGGATACGACGAAAACCAGAACTGCTGATGTATCAGGGATTCGGGTGACCGATGATATTACCGAAATTGAAAATGCAGATATTGATCTTGCTGTCGAAGTAATGGGCGGTATTGACAGCACGAAAGATATTATTAATAAATTTTTAGAAAAAGGCATACCGGTTGTAACAGCGAACAAAGATATGCTTGCTGTGCATATAGATGAGCTTGAGAATACGGCTGCACAAAATAATACGGTTTTATATTATGAAGCGGCAGTAGCGGGGGGTATTCCGATTATTCATACGATGTTGCACAGTTTAAATGCCAATAAGATTTCAAAGGTTATGGGTATTTTAAATGGTACGACAAACTATATTTTATCGAAAATGGCATTTGACGGCTGGGACTACGATGATGCATTGAAAGATGCACAGGCCATCGGCTATGCTGAAGCGGATCCGACGGCTGACGTTGAAGGTATTGATGCCGCACGTAAAACACTGCTTCTTGCACGTCTCGCATTCGATAAAAAATTTACGCTCGATCAGGTGAAATTAAACGGTATTTCCACTGTGGATATAAAAGATATTGAGCTTGCCAAAAGTGCTGGTTTAACATTAAAGCTGCTCGGTGTCGCTGAAGATATCGAAGGCAAATACAATCTTGCAGTTGAACCGATATTCGTTGAAACAACACATCAGCTGGCGAATGTGCACTATGAAAAAAATGCTGTGTTCGTTAACGGCAACATGATCGGCGAAGCAATGTTCTACGGCCCAGGTGCAGGCAGCTATGAGACTGCTTCAGCTGTAGTCAGTGACATGATTAACAGTGCTGTGATTCAAACGGCAGCGAAAAATGTACCTGAAGAAAACGGTATGCTGTCTGAAGAACTTCCAGACAGCGCGTATTATTTAAGATTTAACGAATCTTTACATGATGTTCAAGCATTTTTATCATCGCTTGATGTGCAGTTTGATATTATTGATACACAGGAAGTTACATTAAGAACAGTTAAAATGAGCGGAACAGTATTACAAAAAATTAAAGATGCATTTGCAGTTGAAGCAGTGTATAAAATAAATGGAGCTGAATAATAATGACGTGGCAAGGTGTCTTAAAAGAATATAAAGAATATTTACCTGTAACAGAAAACACACCGGAACTGACTTTGTATGAAGGAAATACTCCATTGATTAAACTTGAAAAGATTTCTCTGCAGCTCGGTATTGAACTGCATGCCAAGTTCGAAGGTTTAAATCCGACAGGTTCATTTAAAGACCGCGGCATGGTGCTCGCAGTCGCTAAAGCGAAGGAGAACGGTGCACATACTGTAATCTGTGCGTCCACTGGTAATACTTCTGCAGCAGCTTCTGCCTATGCAGCACGCGCAGGTTTAAACTCAATCGTTGTGCTGCCTGAAGGGAAAGTGGCTCTCGGCAAAGTAACGCAGGCGATGATGTCTGGTGCGAAAACAGTAACGATTGAAGGAAACTTTGATGATGCACTAAAAATTGTGCGTAAAATTTCTGATGACAACGAAGGCATCGAACTCGTTAACTCGTTGAATCCATACCGTATCGAATGCCAGAAAACAGCTTCATTTGAAGTCGTTGATGCTTTAGGAAAAGCGCCGGACTATTTATGTATTCCTGTCGGCAATGCTGCAAATATTGCGGCTTACTGGAAAGGATTTAAAGAATATATGAGAAAAAAGGGTCATCGCTGCCGAAAATGTACGGCTTTGAAGCAGAAGGCTCAGCAGCAATCGTGCAAGATAAAGTTATCGAAAATCCTGAAACTGTCGGAACTGCAATTCGTATCGGCAATCCGGCCAGCTGGGATAAAGCAGTAGCGGCACGCGATGAGTCAGGCGGTAAAATTGATTCTGTGACTGATGAAGAAATCCTCTCTGCATATAAACTGGTCGCATCAACAGAAGGCGTATTCTGTGAACCGGGTTCAGCTGCCTCACTTGCAGGTGTCATTAAATCAGTTGAAAACGGGAGTATTGAAAAAGGGTCGACAGTCGTTACTGTATTGACAGGCAACGGTTTGAAAGATCCAGATACAGCGATGGAAGTTGCACTGGATCAGCCGAAGAAATTACCGCTGGATGAAGAAATTATCGTTGAATATATTGAAAGTTTAGAACAGTAAAATGGCTGATTTATCGTTAAAAATACCGGCGTCGAGTGCAAACCTCGGACTCGGATTTGACTCAATCGGTGTCGCTGTTAATAAATTTCTGTATATCGAAGCAAATATTTCAGACGAATTTAAAGTATCATTTAAAGACTTCTCATTATCAGTGCTGCCGTCAGATGAGACAAACTTAGTCTTTACAACTGCACAAAATATTGCAAAAAAATACGGCAGGGAACTGCCGGCGCTGCATATTGAAATGCAGAGTGAGATTCCTTTATCGCACGGCCTCGGGTCGTCATCCAGTGCCATCGTTGCGGGCATTGAAATCGCCGACCACTTTTTAGAACTAAATTTATCCGAGTACGATAAAGTGCTTATCGGCTGTGAAATCGAAGGCCATCCTGATAACATCGGCCCGTGTATTACAGGCGGGGCATTCGTCGGCTATTACCAGCAGGGCGAGTTGTTTTACTATCATCTAAATCTGGATAATCTCGGCTTAATTGTCAGCGTCCCTGAATATGAAATTAATACAGAAGACGCGAGAGATGTGCTGCCGAATGCTTATACGAGAAATGAAGCAGTCGCGCAAAATGCACTTGCGAACGTGATGATTCTGGCACTGCATAATAAAGATTACAAACTGATGGGCGAGCTGATGATGAAAGACAGCTTCCATGAGCCATACCGCCAGCCGTTGATTAAAGAATTCGATGACATTAAAGCTGCGGCACTCGGTTCAGGGGCACTCGCCACAGTAATCAGCGGGGCAGGACCGACGGTGCTGACGCTGGCTGAAGAAGATGCGCTTAATGCAGTACTTAAAAATTTGCAGTCTGTCGAAGATGTTCATCATGAAATTGTGAGTGTGTATACGAAGTCGGGCGTTTAACAAACAGTTAAAAGGGAAAACTGGTATTAGCTAACTTAATTATAAAAAAGGACTGATACCATGGCGTGGAATATGCAGGACTATCCCGATTCACTGAAGAACTTTGATGCTTTACAGCGCAAAAAGATTATCGATATTGCGAACGCACTTTTAGACAGCGGCTACAGTGAAGACCGCGCAATTCCGATTGCAACGTCTGAAGGCAAAGACTGGTACGAAAACGCATCGGAAATAGAACTGAAAGAATTTGACGAAGAGCCAAATCCATCGAAAAATGATTCTCACGATACTGACAGCGCCAATCCGGATCTGCTGGATGAAGACGTTGTAGTATCATACGATGATGAAGCGGGAGAATGGACAGTAAAATCTGTTAAGGCAGAGCGCGCAGCCGGAACTTATAAATATAAGACCGAAGCTGTGGAGCGCGCTCGTGAGATTGCTGTTAACAAAGAATCGAACGTCGTGACGTATACGAAAGACGGCAAAAAAGAATAAATTTAATTGTGGAAGGGCTGATAATCAGCCCTTTTTTGTATGTATATTTGTATAACAGATGTGGAATCACAACGGGGAAATGCCGTTGTTAATCGGAAGCCTTGGAATCACAACGGGGAAACGCCGTTGTTAACCGGAAGCCTTGGAATCACAACGGGGAAACGCCGTTGTTAACCGGAAGCCTTGGAATCACAACGGTGAAACGCCGTTGTTAACCGGAAGCCCTGGAATCACAACGGGGAAACGCCGTTGTTAACCGGAGGCTTTATTTACAGCAAAAAAACAGCACAATTACCTTCAAAAGGCAATCCTGCTGTTTAAATTTTACTTTTCAATTTCTGCGTTATATTCCTTCACTGCTTCTTCGAATATGTCATATGATTTCAATAACTGATCGACATCATAAATATATGCTGCTGCGATAATTTCATCAACATTGAATTCTTGCTGGAAGTCTTTAAGCTGCTGCAGAGCATCTTCTTTCGTCCCGAAGAACTGCAGCGGGAATTGTGTGTTGATTGTGTGTTCTTCACGCGGTGACCAGATGCCGTCCATTGAGTCGACCGGGGGCTGAAGCAGCTGACGGGAACTTCTGAACATGCCGAGTATATTCTGGTAGTGTGTTGTTGCCAAATACTCAGCCTGAACATTAGTATCCGCTAAGATCACATTATTAGAAACCATTTTATACGGCTCAGACAGTTGTTTGCTCGGTTTAAAGTTGTTTTCATAAATTGTAAATGCATCTTTCATCTGTGCCGGTGCAAAGTGTGCCGCGAATGCATAAGGCAGACCGAGGCTCGCTGCGATATGTGCAGAATCCGTAGATGAACCGAGTACATAAATTGGAATGTTTGTATTCTTGCCGGGATAGGCAACAAGGGATGTGCCTGAGTTCGATAAATATCTCTGCAGCTCTTCAATTTCATCTTTAAATGAAAATACACCATCATGATTGTTACGGCGGATGGCATTTGCTGTCAGCATATCCGTTCCTGGTGCACGTCCAAGACCTAAATCCAGACGGTCGCCGAATATGGCGTGCAGCGTACCGAATTCTTCAGCTACAATATATGGTGAATGGTTTGGCAGCATGACCCCGCCGCTCCCGACGCGGAGATGTTCAGTGTTCTGAAGAATATGCTGAATCAGCTGGCGCGTTGCACTCGATGCGACGGATATCATATTGTGGTGTTCAGATATCCAGTAGCGCTGGTAACTTGAGCCGTCTACATTTTGCGAGCTTTATCATATCTTCAAATGCACCTGTTGCATTTGAGCCTTCGCGGACAGGTACTAAATTAAGTACTGAAATATTTATTTTCTTTGTCATCTTGAGACCTCCAACTAAATTATCTATCATATAGTATTCTCTTATAACCAAACAGAAAAGTATAAATATCTGCTTGAACGTGGTAAAATCTATAAGAATTAAATGTAGATGATGGGTAGGGATAACATGTCAATTTATGTGGATTATGCAGCCACGACTCCTATAGATAAAGAAATTTTAAAAAGTATGCTCGATAACGCGGATAAATTCGGCAATCCGTCAAGCATTCACCGTATCGGCAAAGAAGCCAAGGCGTTTTACGAAACGTCGCGTAAAAATGTTGCACAAGAGCTTGGTGCCAAGCCAGATGAAATAGTATTCACAGGCAGTGCTACTGAAGCGAATAATATGGTCATCCGCGGTATTACAAGTTACTATGATAATCCGCATATTATTACGACAGCAGTTGAACATGCTTCTGTAAAAGAAACATACGCTGATGTGGAAAAGACTGCTGATGTGACTTATTTAAGCGTCGATGAAAATGGTCGAATTAATATCGATGAGCTGAGAAACGCACTGACAGAACAAACAAAACTTGTGTCGATTATTATGGTAAATAATGAAACAGGCACAATTCAGCCGATGGCAGAAATCAGTGAAGCGGTAAAAGACAGCAATGCATTGCTGCACGTTGATGCAGTACAGGCATTTAAACAGCTGCCGGTAAATGTAAACACTCTGGACTGCGATTTTCTTACATTGAGCGGTCATAAGCTGCATGCACCAAAAGGCATCGGTGTTTTGTTCATAAAACGCAATACCCATCTGAACAGAATAATTACAGGCGGCTCGCAGGAGCGTGAACGGCGTGCAGGTACAGAAAATACATTATATGCACATGCGATGAGTTTAGCGATGCACAAAGCCAAAACGAGCCGTGAAGAAACTTCAGCTGTTCTTCAAGCATTAAAAGAAACATTGCTTACAGAGCTTAAACAGCAGGATGTGCCGTTTAAAATAAACGGCAGTGCCCGGACACAGACGCATCATATCGTTAATTTATATTTCCCCTGGAGCACATCCGAGTATCTGTTAACAGCGATGGATATGGCAGGAATATATGCTTCCGGCGGTTCAGCATGCAACGCCGGTACAGTACAGCCGTCTCATGTTATTGAAGCAATGTACGATGAAGACCGTGCGAGAAGTTCGATACGTTTCAGTTTCGGAGAACAATTAGCTGAGAAAGATATGAAATATATAGCAGCAAAACTAAAAGATATTTATACGGGTCTCGACTCGAATGGATTTATATAATTTTAAAGGATAAGAAAGGAAGTATTTTAAATAATAAAGACACGACTGTTTGTTGGTGGAATGAGCGGGGCGTCGATTCTTCAGTGACGGCTAAATTACTGCTCGAACAGGGTTACAATGTCGTCGGAATATTTATGAAAAACTGGGATGACACGGATGAATTTGGAGTATGTACAGCAACGGATGATTACGAAGATGTGAGACTCGTTGCGGAAGAAATCGGTATTCCTTATTCTGTAAACTTTGAAAAAGAATATCACGACCGTGTATTCCAGTATTTTCTTGATGAATATAAAAAGGCCGCCGCACACCGAACCCGGATGTAATGTGTAACAAAGAAATTAATTTAAAGCATTTTTAGATCACGCAATGAAACTCGGCGCAGACTATGTCGCAACGGGTCACTATGCGCGTGTGACACACGACGAAAATGGCGTACAGATGCTGCGCGGTGTGGATAACAACAAGGACCAGACATATTTCTTAAATCAGCTGACAACAGAACAGCTGTCGAAAGTAATGTTCCCGCTCGGCCACTTAGAAAAGCCTGAAGTCCGTAGACTGGCACATGAATACGATCTTGCAACGAAAGATAAAAAGACTCTACCGGTATTTGCTTTATCGGCGAAAGAGACTTTAAAGAGTTCTTAAGCAGCTATCTGCCTGCAAATCCAGGACGCATGATAAATATGGAAACCGGCGAAGACAAAGGTAAACACGACGGTTTAATGTACTACACAATTGGCCAGCGTCAAGGGCTTGGTATCGGCGGAGGACGGCGGACCGTATTTCGTAGCCGGCAAGAACCTTGAAACAATGAATTATACGTAGTACAGGGAGATCACCACGAAGCACTGCTGTCAACTAGTCTGATAGCAAGTGAAGTGAACTTTATAAATCCTGTTGCTGAAGCCTTCGAATGTACTGCTAAATTTAGATACCGTCAAAAAGATGTGCCTGTATCTGTTAAAGTCCTTGGAGACGATCTGATTGAAGTATCTTATGACAGTGCAAGCGCGGTGACTCCGGGTCAGGCTGTTGTGTTATACGACGGTGAGACAGTAATCGGCGGCGCAACAATCGATAAAGTATTCCGTAACGAAGAAGCTCTGGAGTACCTTGCGTAATGTTTGATTATCAGAAGCATATTGAAGCAGGGGAACATGAAAAGGCACTGGAAATTATTTTTAAAACAATTGATGAGAATCCGAAAGATGAAACACACTATATTAATGGTGCAGTGGTGCTGAGTCAGATCGGTAAAATTGAGGAAGCGGAACGCTTTCTCCAGCAGGCCCTTGTACTGAAGCCTGAGAGTTTCAGTGCAGGCTACACGCTTGCCAATCTGTATTTAACGCAGAACGTTATAAAGAAGCACTGACGCTTTATTTAAATGTCTATGATAAACATTATGAAGACAGTGATTTAAACTTTATGATTGCACGTTCATACGTCAATACCGGCGATTTTTTAATGAGTATTCCTTTTTTTGATACTGCTCATAAAAACGAACCGGAAGATATGGATATCAGTTTCGAATACGGCTTGACACTGTGCCAGCTTGAACAGTACGAACCGGCGCAGAAGCTGTTAACATTAGTCACAGAGAAAACAAATCACGCAGATGCCGAATATAATCTCGGTCTCGCGACGTATATGAAAGATGACGACATCGAAGCGGCCGAGAGGCACTTTAAGCGCGCAATTGATATTCAGGCTGACCATCACCTGGCACATCATGCATTGAAAAAATTTAAAGAGCTGGAGTAGATTATTATGACACCTGATGCACAGACATCTATATATGATGAACTTTATATTATCGGTGATGTGGACCGTGTAATCTTCATGAGTGAAGATACGCGCTTTCACGTGCTGCGTGTCAACGTGACGAAAACGAATACTCAATTTAAAGAGGATGCGATTGTCACCGGTCATTTTCACGATATCGAGGAAACCGAAAGCTATAAATTCACAGGCAAAGTAACGATGCACGCACGCTTTGGCGAGCAGTTCAGTGCTACTGAATTTAAAAAGGAAATACCGAATACCAGCCACGGGCTGGTCCAGTATTTCTCAAGCGATAAATTCCCCGGTATCGGGACAAAGACCGCAGAAAAAATAGTCGAAGCACTCGGGCTGGATGCATTGAGTAAGATTGCTAAAGACGACAATGCTCTAAATGAAGTAAGAGGATTAACAAAGACAAAAAAACTGCAGATTACAGAAACAGTCCGCAGTTCAAATGTAGCTGATGAAGCTTATTTAATCATGATTAAATTAAACATTGAGCCGTCAAAACGCTCAAAAATTATCGATACATATAAAGAAGACACATTAAACGTGCTGCAGAATCACCCGTATCAGCTCGTTAGTGATATTTTTGGAATCGGTTTTAAAAAAGCTGATCAGATTGCTATCAATGCAGGTATTGCACCAAGTGATCCGGAACGTCTCGTCGCCGGAGTGATGTATACGCTGAGCGATGAAATTACGAGCATTGGTCATACGTATATTATGCATGATGAGCTTGAGGAGAAAACGCTTGAACGTCTGAATACAGGCGATATGTATTTCAGAAGTGAAGACGTAGCAGTCGCTGTGGAGCAGCTCGCACTGAATAAAAAGCTGATTATTACCGAAAACCGGGTCACGCTGCCGAATATTTATTATTCAGAACACAAAGCAGCTGAGAAACTCAGTCATACTCTCCGTGATAATCATGATGAAATTGATTTGGATACTGCTAAAGATGTAGTAAAAGATATTGAAAAGACACTGTCGATTGATTACAACGATAATCAGCGGGCTGCAATTTTAAACGCCTTAACTGAAAAAGTATCGATTATTACCGGTGGTCCAGGGACTGGAAAGACGACGATTGTTAAAGGGATTATTACTTTATATCAGGAAATTTTTGAATATGAAGACTACGATTCTTACGAATCGAAAAATTACCCGATTAAACTCGTGGCGCCGACCGGCAGAGCATCGAAACGGATGGCAGATACATCCGGCATTGAAGCAAGTACGATTCACCGATTAATCGGCTGGGGCCAGGATACGGCTGTCGACGATATAATCGATAATGAAATTGAAGCCGAACTGATCATCGTCGATGAAATGTCGATGGTGGATACGTGGCTGTTTTATCAGTTTATGCAAAACGTTATGCCGCACACGAAACTCGTATTTGTCGGTGACAGTGCTCAGCTGCCGTCAGTCGGCCCTGGAACGGTGTTTAAAGATTTAATCGGTTCAGACACTATCAAAACAACAATTCTTGATACAGTATACCGTCAGGGTGAAGGGTCATCGATTGTTAAACTGGCTTATGATATCGACAAAGTACCGATGAATATCAGCGATAAATTTAAAGACAGACTGTTTATTCCTGCAGCTGCGAATCAGATTGCAGAGGTCGTCGATACAGTAGTATCAAAAGCCGTTAAAAAGGCTATGACATGCGGGATATTCAAGTGCTGGCGCCGATTTACAGAGGCCCGGCAGGAATTAACACATTAAATCAGCTGCTGCAGCGTATTTTAAATCCTGAAGCAGAAGACAAAAGTGAACTTGAATTTGGAGATAAAGTATACAGGACTGGCGACAAAGTTATTCAGCTGATTAACCGGACAGAAGATAATATCTTTAACGGAGACTCAGGCATTATCGACGGCATTTATTTTAAAGATAAAGATGACGTTGATAAAGATACACTTGTCGTCGACTACGACAATACTAAAATTGCATATGAACGCAGTGACTTAACAGAACTGTCGCACGCATACTGTACGAGTATTCATAAAGCAGGGGAGCGAGTATCCGATAGTGATTATGCCTATCGTGTCGAGCTATTACCATATGCTGATGAGAATATTATATATACGGGAATTACACGGCAAAAGAATCTTTAATTCTGTGCGGCGATGCCAATGCATTTTACGGGGCAATTAAACGTGAAGGTATTCCAAGGAATACGATGCTGCAGAAGTTCTTGCAGAAATACTGCAAAGTATACGAAAAAGAACCGTCAGAACTGCCTGAGTATTTAACCGAAGAAATGGTTGAAAACCTGACTGTCGATCCGATGATTGGCATGGAAAGTGTCACACCTTATGAATTTGTTTGACACTAATTGATTAAAAAATTATAATTGTAATTAATAAAAGCTGAAATTTTGAATGTGCGGTAATTAATTTTAGAGACATTGTGGCTGGTGAAAACAATGATAATCCGTATATGTGCTGTTTTTCAGTCAGTTTAAAACAAGCTAAAGTGATGACTTAGTCATAATTTGGGTGGTACCGCGGTAACAATCGTCCCTTTTCTTAAGGGGCGGTTTTTTTGTATTCTTTTATAAAATTACAGGAGTGATAACGATGAAAAAATTAACAGGCAATGAAGTACGTCAGATGTTTTTAGATTATTTTAAAGCACACGACCATATGGTTGAACCCAGTGCTCCGCTCGTTCCAATCGATGATGATTCACTTCTTTGGATTAACTCGGGTGTTGCTACACTGAAGAAATATTTTGACGGGCGTGTAGTACCAAAGAATCCGCGTATTGTTAATGCGCAAAAAGCAATCCGTACTAACGATATTGAAAATGTTGGTTTCACAGCACGGCACCATACGTTCTTTGAAATGCTCGGAAACTTTTCTATCGGCGACTACTTTAAAGAAGAGCAATCGTCCGGGCCTGGGAGTTCCTGACACACGCTGACTGGATTGGATTTGATCCGGATTTACTGTACGTCACAGTACACCCCGAAGATACAGATGCATTAAATATTTGGAAGAATGTCATCGGTCTGGATGAATCGCGCATTATCCGCATCGAAGGCAACTTCTGGGATATCGGTGAAGGACCATGCGGACCGAACAGTGAAATATTTTATGACCGCGGTGCGCATTATGACACAGTAACACCGCTCGCGGAAATGTATCCGGGCGGGGAAAACGAACGTTATCTTGAAATCTGGAATCTGGTATTCAGTGAGTTTAACCATAATAAAGACGGCAGCTACACACCATTACCGAAACAAAATATTGATACGGGAATGGGCCTTGAGCGTATAGTGAGTGTAATTCAGGATGCTCAAACAAACTTTGATACAGATTTATTCGTACCAATCATTAAAGAAGTAGAAAGAGTCAGCGGACAGAAATACGGTCAATCTGATGAACTCGACACTGCATTTAAAGTGATTTCCGACCATATCAGAACTGTGACATTTGCAGTTGCTGACGGCGCACTGCCCTCAAACGAAGGGCGCGGCTATGTACTCCGCAGATTACTCCGCCGTGCAGTAAGATTCAGTAAAGACCTTAAAATTGAAAAAGCATTTATGTATAACCTTGTAGATGTTGTCGGCGATGTGATGGGCGGATTTTATCCGAACGTGAAAGAAAAAGCATCATTTATTAAAGATGTTGTAAAAGGTGAAGAAGACCGTTTCCTTGCGACGCTTGATGACGGCATTAAAATTTACCAGAATCTTCGTGACCATGCACTGTCAGGCGATAAAGTAATTGCCGGTAAAGATGCATTCAAACTCTATGACACATATGGTTTCCCATTTGAACTGACGGTTGAATATGCAGCGCTTGACGGACTGACTGTCGATAAAGCGGCTTTCAATGAAGAAATGACCGCTCAGAAACAGCGTGCAAGACAGGCGCGTAAAGCAGGAGACTCAATGCAGGTACAGTCGGAAACATTCCGCGAAATTACAGAACCGAGCATATTTACAGGTTACGACAATAAACAGCAGAAAGCAGTCTGTTGTACATCGTTTCTAATGATAAAATCGTCACTGACTATAGAGGTGAAGAATCAGTAGAAGTAATCTTCGCTGAAACACCTTTCTACGCTGAAAGCGGCGGACAGATTGCTGATACAGGTACAATCTCAAATGCACACGGCAAAGCTGAAGTGGATTATGTTTATAAAGCGCCTAACGGACAAAACGTTCACGTTATCCGTGTTGTTGAAGGAACTTTAACAGCAAAAGAAACGTATAAGCTCGAAGTAAACAGCGAGAAACGCAATTTCGTCATGAAAAACCATACGGCAACTCACTTAATGCACCAGGCATTAAAAGATGTTATTGGTGAGCATGCAAATCAGGCGGGGTCACTCGTGCAGGCAGAGCGTCTTCGTTTCGACTTTTCGCACCTCGAATCGTTAAGCGAAGAACAGCTTGAAACAATTGAAAATATCGTTAATGAAAAAATATATGCAAGCTTAAATGTTTCAATAGAAGAAATGCCGATCGCACAAGCGAAAGAAAAAGGGGCTATGGCCTTGTTCGGCGAGAAGTACGGCGACGTAGTACGTGTCGTTGATATCGATCAATACTCTGTTGAGCTGTGCGGCGGTATTCACGTCAGAAACACTGCTGATATCGGCGTTTTTAAAATTGTTTCTGAGAGCGGAATCGGTGCTGGTATTAGACGCATCGAGGCTGTAACGAGCAAATATGCAATTGGAATTTACAAAGAGCATGAAACGACTGTTGAAAATATTGCGGCTACAGTTAAGTCGAAAGTCAGCAATGTTGAACATAAGGTTGCACAGCTGCTTGCTGAGAAAAAAGAACTGCAGGATGTTTACGATAAACTGAAAGCTGAACTTCAGCAGTCAAAACTGAATGATTTAAGCGATGCAACAGCACAAGTAAACGGTGTGACTGTCATTAGAAAAGAAGTTGAAGCTAAAGATGCTAAAGATCTCCGCGACCAGATGGACTTAATCAAATCGCAGAATCAGGATGCAATTGTAGCGCTTGCTGCAGTAACAGGCGATAAAGTATCACTCGTCGTTACTGTGCCGAAAGAATTAACAGGAAAAGTCCGTGCAGGGGATATCATGAAAGGTATGGCAAATATCGCCGGAGGCAAAGGCGGCGGAAGACCGGATATGGCCCAGGGCGGCGGAACAAATATCGAGAGTATAACAGCAGCATTACAGTTTGTTGACGAGTACATTAAAGATTTTCTTTAGCACAGTTGATGATATAATTAATAATAAATACAGAAGTAGGAATAGGAGTGCTTTTTGTGGACCAGTTCGATAAAACAATGAAGTTCAGTGTTGATGAACGTAAAGAAGAAAACGTAAAAGCAGTACTCACTAACGTTTATAACACATTGGAAGAACGCGGCTATAATCCTATTAATCAACTCGTCGGTTACCTTCAAAGCGGAGATCCAGCCTATATTCCGCGTCATAATGAAGCCCGCAATCAGATTCGCCACGTTGAACGTGATGAAATAATGGAAGTACTAGTTAAAAACTACGTTTCCAAAGAGATAAATGGTTAGAATTTTAGGGCTTGATTTAGGTACAAAAACAATCGGTGTAGCTTTAAGCGATGCACTGGGATGGACAGCTCAAGGACTTACAACGCTTAAAATCAATACACATGCCGGGGATTACGGCATAGATCAGGTAGTCGAGATTGCAAAGGCTAACGAAGTCGATACAATTGTAGTCGGACTCCCGAAAAACATGAATAACTCAATCGGCGAAAGCGGGGAGCGATCCCAGTATTTCGTCAAATTACTTGCGCTTGAACTCACAGATGTTAAAATAACTCTGTGGGACGAGCGGCTGAGCACAGTTGCAGCTGAAAGATCTCTGCTGGAAGCAGATTTATCACGCAAGAAAAGAAAAGCGGTTATCGACAAGATGGCAGCAGTATTTATATTACAAGGGTACTTAGATAACCCGCACAAAGGAGCATAATTATGAGCGAAGAAAACACTGAATTTAACAAAGAAGAAGAACTGCTTACACTATATGATGAGGACGGTTCAGAAGTACTTTACCGCAAAATGCTGGAATTTTATCACCCGGATTTCGATAAAAACTACGTTATTTTAGCTGAAGAAGGAAATTTCAGCGATGACGAAGAAGACATAGAACTCATTCCGATGATTAATGTACCTGACGAAAATGGAGACGGCGGTAAATTCCTGCCTGTTGAGACTGACGACGAATGGGACATGATCGAAGAAGTAGTCAACACTCAGATGGATGACTACGACGAGTAAAATTATTTAAGCTTCCAATAACTTATTGGAAGCTATTTTTTCAGATAGGAGAACAATATGAGCAAATACGACGATGTTAAATTTTCTAAAAATGTTTCATCGTACCTTACTCTGTTCATCGTCCTGGCATTACTTATTGTTATTATTATCGGTATTATATCCGCCTTTTTATACATACGCGGCGGATTACAGCCAGTGGATGAAGATTCGACAGAAACAGTCGAACTGTCAATTGATCAGGGATACTCTGCCGGAGATATCGGAGATATTCTTGAAGAACAGGGCATCGTTAAAAATGGTACGATGTTTGAATTATATTTGCGTTTAAACAGTATTTCGAGTTATCAGGCAGGGACTTACCAAATGTCACCTGCAATGGACTTCGAACAGATTGCAAGAACACTTGAATCCGGTACAATATATCAGGAAGTGATGCACCGTGTAACAGTCCCGGAAGGCTACACACTGCAGGAAATATCTGCACAGCTTGAAAGCAACCTGCCTGTTTCAGCGGATGATTTCATGACCCTGATGGAGGACGAAGAATTCATTCAGGAGCTGATTGGTGAATACCCTGATATGCTGACGGATGAAATTTTAGCTGAGGATATTAAATATCCGCTTGAAGGTTATTTATATCCTGCAACATATGATATTACGACTGAAGAGCCTGATTTAAAACAGCTGGTTAGAAATATGCTGGATGCAACACAGCAGAACAGCTATAGTCTCTACACATCAATTCCTGAATACACTATCGATTACGAAGGCGAGCCGGTAGACCTGACTTTCCATGAGTTCCTGACATTCTCATCTCTTATTGAAGAGGAAGCAACGTCACTCGCTGACAGATCGCGTATTGCAAGTGTATTTTTAAACCGTATGTCTGTGAATCCGGCAATGCCGCTGCAGACTGACCCGACAGTGCTGTATGCACTCGGCGAACATCAGGAAGTTGTCTTGTTTGAAGATCTGGAAGTTGAAGATCCGTATAACACTTATTTAAATGTCGGACTAACACCGGGGCCGATTGCATCACCTGGGCAGGAATCACTGCAAAGCACGATGAATCCGTCGGATACTAACTATTTCTATTTCCTTGCTGACAGTGAAGGTACGAATCACTTTGCAGAAACGTATGATGAGCATCTGGCAAACAGAGAAAATATATAGATAACCAGTAATCGGCTCTTTTCAAAAAGTGCTAAATATGGTACTATCTTTTGTAATGGACGAACAACTGATAACTTTTGTTATCAGTTGTATTTTTTGTATATGGTGATTAGATGGAACTTATAAACTATGTAAGAGATTTGAATACGAACGAAGAATTGTTCCCTGCTATTCACAGGTACGCTATTGATAACCACGTACCAATAATAGACAGCGATGCACTGAATGTTGTAAAACAGTACATCGCAATTAAAGGTGTCAAAAAGATTCTTGAAATCGGTACCGCTATAGGTTACAGTGCTCTGCATTTTGCGAGTGCGGCGGAAGGTGTTCATGTCACGACGATTGAAAAAGATGAAGCGAGCCATGATATTGCCAATCAGAATATTGAGGCGAGTGACTACAGTAATAATATTAAAACGATTTTAGCGGATGCCAAAGAAGCTGAACTTGGCAATGCTCAGTTTGATTTTCTTTTTATCGATGCTTCAAAAGGGAATAATCAGTTATTTTTTAATAAATATAAAGAATATTTAACTGAAGATGCTTTAGTTATTGTCGATAATATTTTTGTCCGCGGACTTATTGCCAATGACAATGTCGAAAATAAAAATAAGCGTAAACTGCGCGACAAAGTCAGAACGTTTAATCAGTCAATGAAAGACAGCGAGTATACGACTTCATTTTTAAATGTCGGCGACGGCTTGCTCGTAATTTACTAAGGGTGTGTAACAGAATGGAGAAACCGACAATTATCGGTATAGCCGGAGGTTCCGGTTCAGGTAAGACATCAGTGACGAGAAAGATTATGGAATCACTGAAAGGCCACAGTATGTTTTAATCGAACAGGATTATTATTATAAGGATCAAAGTGATAAGACGATGGAAGAACGTCTCCAGACGAATTACGACCATCCATTCGCTTTTGATAACGATTTACTGATTGAACATATTAAGCAATTGATAAATCGTGACACGATAGATATTCCCACGTACGATTATGCAAATCATACAAGAAGCAGTGAAACAATCACTGTGGAGCCGAAAGAAGTTATTATTATCGAAGGTATTTTCGCCCTTGAAAATGACGAACTGAGAAATCTTATGGACGTAAAATTATATGTCGATACAGATTCTGACATTCGTATTTTACGCCGCTTAAGCAGAGATATTAAAGAACGCGGACGTTCGATGGATTCAGTTATTGAACAGTATTTATCAGTGGTGCGCCCAATGCATCTGCAGTTTATCGAGCCGACAAAGCGCTTCAGTGATATAATAATTCCGGAAGGCGGCGAAAATATGGTTGCGATAGATATTATTACAACCAAGATACGCACGCTGGTAAACGAATAAATTATTAAGAAGTAATTTAAATAACGGAGGATTTACGATGGAAAATAAAGAATACCCAATGACACAAGCTGGTTATGATCAGCTTCACGTAGATTTAGAAGAATACAAAACAGTTAGAAGACCTGATGTAGTAGAAAAAATTAAAGTTGCACGCAGTTTCGGAGACCTTTCAGAGAACTCTGAGTACGATGCAGCGAAAGACGAGCAGGGCTTCGTTGAGAAAGAAATTACGAAAATTGAAGAAATGATCAGACACGCTGTAATTATCGAAGACACAGGGGATAACAAAACTGTAGCACTTGGTAAAACAGTAACATTCAAAGAAATTCCGGACGGCGATGAAGAATCTTACCAGATTGTCGGAAGCGCAGAAGCCGATCCATTTGAAGGGAAAATTTCAAATGAATCTCCGATGGCTAAGTCACTGCTTGGTTCTAAACTTAAAGACGAAGTTAAAGTTTCTTTACCGAACGGCAGCGATATGAAAGTTAAGATTGTTAAAATTGACTAATTACACAATTGGCATCATTGGAGCTATGGAGCCGGAAGTTGAACTGTTAAAAAATGCAATGCTCGTGGAAAAAGAAGAAGGAATCGCACACACAACAGCATATAAAGGTACTTTAAACGGACAGAACATTGTACTCGTTCAATCCGGTATCGGTAAAGTGAATGCAAGTATTATTACAGCACTTCTTCTTGAGCGTTACGATATCGATTACGTGATTAACACCGGCGTTGCGGGGGCGATGGGTGAAAACCTTAAGGTAACTGATATGGTGGTGTCGACTGAAGTGCTGCATCACGATGTCGATGCAACTAACTTCGGCTACAGCTACGGCCAGGTGCCTGGTATGCCGGCAGTATATACAAGTGACGACATGCTTGTCAGACAATCACTTGCAGCGCTGTCCTTAAACGATGAAGTTAACGGCAGCAGCGGTCTCGTTGTGAGCGGTGATTCATTTATCGACAGCGATGCTAAAAAAGCATATTCTAGGGAACTTCCAGGATGCAATGTGTGTCGATATGGAGTCGGCGAGTATTGCACAGACATGCTGGCAATTTAACACGCCATTTGTCATTATCCGTTCAATGAGCGACTCGGCAAATGAATCAGCAGACATGAATTATGAAGAATTTTTAGCGAAAGCTTGTGTTCATTCGTCTGAAGTTGTAAAATCATTATTAAGAGTACTGTGATGTGGAGGTTACTATGTTATTTTTAATGATCCTTTCAATTGTAATAACGGTTGTCATCGGTTTCGTTGTATTTACGGAAACTGACACAGAAGATCCTGAAATAATCGAGTAAAGAAAACGCACCTTAATTTTAAGGTGCTTTTTTTGTGTTAATATGAATTTAATTTCCGAGGAGATTTTATGAAAATTATAGAAGATAAATTTATGCCAAGCCACTTTGGTTCATCGTTATGAAGACATTACGCCTGAATTTTTAAAAGCGCATAACATAAAAGCTGTTATGACCGATCTTGATAATACACTGGTTGCATTTGATGAGGCTGAGCCGATGACAATGTTTTAAAATGGATTAAAACATTGGAAGATTCAATATAAAACTGCTTATTCTGTCGAATGGCAATGACAGCAGAGTGGCAGGTTTGCAGAACCGCATGGTATTAAGTTATCTCTGCTGCAAAAAACCAATGCTCGGCAATTTCCACCGGGGCTTAAAATCTCGTACTAAAAAAAGCAAACACTGTTATGGTAGGCGATCAGCTGATGACGGACATCCTCGGCGCAAACCGCGTGAATATTAACAGTATTCTTGTCGTGCCTGTGAAGAGAAGGACGGCTGGGCGACCTACTTAAACCGCAGAATAGAACGTGTTATAATGAAGTACTTTAAAAGAAAAACATGATTACATGGGAGGATTAATTTGACTGATATAAAATGTGTCGGAGCGGAAGCATCTTGCAAACAGAAAACAAAACGAAGAAGGGTATATTCCAAGCCGGACTCGATAAAGAAGAGCCGATTTGTCAGCGCTGCTACCGTTTAAGACATTATAACGAAGTGCAGGAGTTAAACGTGGATTCAGGAGACTTTTTAACGATGCTGAATTCACTTTACGAAACAGACAGCCTGATTGTTAAAGTAATCGACGTATTCGATTTCGAAGGCAGTATTATTCCGTCGTTCAACCGTATTGTCGGAGATAAAAAAGTACTGGCTGTAATTAACAAAACAGACTTATTCCCTAAATCGACAAATGTCAGCCGCTTAGTGGAACGTGCTAAAAAAATGCTTAAAGATGCTGGTATTACAGCGAATGATACGATTGCAATCAGTGCATTAAAAGGCCGTAACCTGGATACTCTGATGAAGAAAATTAGCGAAATGGCAAATGGTAAAGATGTGTATATCGTCGGCACAACTAACGTCGGCAAATCGACTTTAATCAATAAGCTGCTTGAAGATAACACAGGCTTAAAAAATGTTATTACGACGAGCAATATACCTGGAACGACTCTCGGCATGATTGATATTCCTCTTGGAGATACTCAGACACTGTATGATACTCCGGGAATTGTCGTTGATTCTCAAATTGCACACTACGTAAAAATAAAAGATTTAAAATATGTTTCGCCTGATAAAGAAATCAAAGCGAAAACTTTCCAGCTGAAAAGTGAGCAGACGCTCTTTATCGGAAATCTTGCACGCGTGGATTATATTTCAGGGGAAGCAAACAGCTTTTCGGTATACTGCAACCACCATTTGAATGTTCACCGCACGAAAACTGTTAATGCTGGTGAATTTTATGATAAGCATTACAATGGTTTACTTGCACCGCCGGAAATTGAAGAAGCATATTTAAGCACAAGTTTTGATGTCCATGAATTTACGCTGGACGATGCAAGTGATATTTTAATCAGCGGACTGACTTTTGTGTCGGTTGCAAAACCGTCCGTCGTTACAGTTACTGTACCGAAAGGCGTTAATGTCACTGTACGTTCGACTATTTTTAAAGGAGTGCAGTAAAGATGAACTATGCAGTAATCGGCTATCCTGTTAAACACACACTGTCACCAGTCATTCATAATGCAAACTTTAAAGTGTTAAATATCTATGCTGATTACAAGGCGCTTGAAATAAAACCTGAGTCACTTGCTAATATTAAAACTTTGGTAAATGAACATAATTTATCAGGCTTCAATGTTACTGTGCCTCATAAAGAAAATATCATGAAGTATCTGGACTATATTGCACCCGCAGCAGAGAAAATTGGAGCAGTAAATACAGTCCATGTTAAAAATGGCAAGTATCACGGATACAATACTGATATTACCGGTTATATGAAAGCTTTAACGATGCGTTCGGACTAAAAAAACGACATGTTCTTATACTTGGTGCAGGCGGTGCTGCGAAAGCTGTGCACCGTGCACATGCGGATAACAATGATGAAGTGACAGTGATGGCGAGAAGAGCCGAAAGTTTTGACTCATTTAAGACAGCCGACTTTAACAGACTTTTAAATACGGAGTTTACCGGCGAATCATACGATGCGGTCATAAATGCAACACCGCTCGGACTCGGTGAAGATGTGTTTGAAATGATGCAGCTTGATACGTCGTTTATAACAGAAGATACTGCAGGCATGGATTTAATTTATAATCCGGCGGTAACACCATTTATGAACTATTTTAAAAATAATGCGAATGGGCTTGAGATGCTGATTAATCAGGCACTCGATGCATTTGAAATCTGGACTGCCAAAACAGGCAGCAATAAAGCGGTGCAGGATGCACTGCAACGATATATGGAGGAAATAAAATGACATTAACAGGTAAACAGAAACGCTATTTGCGTTCATTAGCACACCATGAAAAGCCGCTTTTTCAAGTAGGTAAGAATGGTGTTACAGAAAATTTTGTAGAACAGTTTGATGATGTTCTTGAAAAACGTGAATTGGTGAAAGTGTCTGTTTTGCAAAACTGCATGGAAGATAAAGATTCAATTGTTGAAAGACTTGTGGCAGGTACAGGATCTGAACTTGTACAAGTAATGGGCAGCACAATTGTACTTTACAGAGAATCAAAGGATAACAAAGAAATTAAACTGCCATGAAAATAGGTGTATTCGGCGGAACATTTGACCCGGTTCATAACGGTCATATTAATGCATTCGCGGAAACTTATATCGGCATGGAACTGGATAAGGTCATCGTTGTGCCGACCTTTATTTCACCGTTCAAAAAACAGACAGGTTCCAGTGACAGACATCGTTTAAATATGTTAAAACTCGCAGTAAAAGATTACGATTTCGCTGAGATAGACACATTTGAAATCGATCAGCATCAGGTAACGTATACTTTTGACACACTGAAGTATTTGCATGAAAAATATCCCGGCGATGAATTGTATTTTATTATCGGAACAGATCATTATAAATCATTCGATAAATGGGCGAATGCTGACAAATTACATGAACTTGCAAAATTTGTAGTATTGGACCGTAATGATGAATTATATAATGTTAAAGCTCCGTTTATTAAATTAAATACTAATATCGTTGAGGTTTCATCGACGCTTATAAGAGAGCGTTTAAAAACAAATACTGAAGTCAGGCACTTAATGCATGAGAATGTGTACGGATACATTAAGGAGCAGCGATTATATGAAACGTAAAAAAGCACTGAAAGTTGCAGCAGAAAAATTGCCGAAAAAAAGATTTAACCATTGTCAGCGCGTTGCTGAAACAGCTGTAAAAATGGCTGAAATATTTAACGCAGATGCAGAAAAATGTTTTTTAGCCGGTATTCTGCATGATTATTCGAAATACGATGAACTGAGTAAAATGTATCAGACGGTAACTGCAGAGAATCTCGATCCTGAGCTGCTCCAGTATAAAACTGAAGTCCTGCATGGTCCAATTGCAGCGGCTAAAATGAAGAATAAGTTTGACATTACAGATGAAGAGATTTTAAATGCAATTGCTTACCACACATCCGGCCGAAAACAGATGGGCATCATCGAAAAGATTATTTTCGTTGCAGACTACATCGAGCCTAAACGCACTCAGCCGGGTGTCGACGCTGTACGTGATATTGTGTTTAAAGAGCAGAATCTGGATTTAGCAATTTATACAATTACAAAAGCAAATGTGAAACATTTGCTGAATAAAGATCAGACGATTTACTATAAGACAATTGAATGTCTAAATTATTATAATATGGCCAGGGAGTGACAGGATGCAAAGTAAAGAAGTATTGGAATTAATGGTTGAGGCATGTGACGATAAGCGTGCTGCTGAAATTAAAGTATATGATGTAAAAGAAACGAGCCCGGTGACGGACTATTTTGTTATTGCCACGGTAATTCAGAACGTCAGGCACAAGCAATCAGTGACGAAGTCAGATCAGTAGCTCATAAAAATGGACTCGATATCAATATCGAAGGACAAAAACAGGGTAAATGGATTCTTTGTGATGTCGGCGACGTTATCGTTCATATATTCTTGAAAACAGAACGCGAATATTATAATTTAGAGCGTTTATTTAAAGATTCCGGTGATACTATTGGAGGCTAGCGAATACAAAACATTCGCCAAAGTATACGATATATTAAACTATGATATGCCGTATAATTTGTGGCTCGATATTATTAATGAAGTAAAAGCGGGTGCAGAGTCGATTTTAGACATTGGTGCAGGTACCGGTGAGATTTTAAAAGCACTTAGTGCAAAGAGAAAACTCGGCATTGATAACTCGCTGGAAATGGTGAAGATTGCCAAAGAAAATGATGCCTCGAGCGAATACAAAGTCAGTGATATGATGACTATGAAGCTGGATGAATCGTTTGATATGATTACAGCAACAGCTGACGTACTGAATTATGCACCTTCAAAGAAAGATTTTACTACTGTGCTTGAAAATGTTTATGCTCATTTAAATGAGGGCGGCGTGTTTATTTTTGATGTGCATACAGAACATAAAATGCAGAATGATTTTAATTTTGAGTTATTCGGACAGTACAGACGATGTTTTTACACATGGCAGACAGTTCCGGGTGAAGAAGCGCTCAGCGTTTGGCATGAATTGACATTTTTCATTAGAAATCATGAAAATTTATATGAAAAGTACGAAGAAACTCACTATCAGCAGACATATAAACACAGTGAAATTTTAAAAATAGTGAATGATGCAGGTTTTATTATCGATAAAACATTCAGTGACTTTGATACCACTAATGTTATTACTGAAGTAGCTGAAAGAAACTTTTACATTTTAAAGAAATGATTTTTGCATTTATGCAGGTTTATAAATTAACTTGTACGAAAAAAAAATAAATCGCCGTTTTTCCCTATATATAGTATGAGAGGTATTTTATATGGAGGGGAAAACGATGGATATTAAATCTTTTTTTGAACAGTATAAGTTTTATGTAATTGGAGGCATTGCTGCTGTTATTATTCTTGTGTACTTTTTAATCACGAGTATACAGGAGCCTGTAGAGTCACTGGCATTTGACAGCGGATCTGCGGAACCTGAAGTCGAAGAGCCTGTTGAGGTGTCAGTTCCTGCTGCCACTGTATTCGTTGAAGTAAAAGGTGCAGTCAGCACTCCGGGAGTATATGAACTGCCGTCAGACGCGAGAGTTAAAAATGTACTCGATATTGCAGTGCTGTCTGATAAAGCGGATTTAATGACGGTGAACCAATCCGCAAAATTACTGATGAAATGGTTATTTATATTCCTTATGAAGGCGAAATTGATGAGACTGCTGTACTGGATTTGGTTGAAGGCGGAACAGGGACATCTGATGCTTCCGATCAACTGGTTAATATAAATACGGCAGGCATAGACGAATTGACGACTCTAAACGGTATCGGCGAGAAAAAAGCGCAGGCAATTTTAACTTACCGCGAAGAACAGGGCTTATTCGCCACACTTGAAGATTTAAAAAATATACCCGGCATTGGTGACAAAACATTTGAAAATCTGAAGCCGTATATCACTATAAACTGAGGTGACTTTATGCGTATAAATTGGCATGAATATTTTATGGCACAGGCAATGCTGCTGTCGCTCCGTTCAACATGTGAGCGATTGAGCGTCGGTGCAACTATCGTAAAAGATAATCGGATTATCGCAGGTGGATACAATGGTTCCGTTTCCGGTGAAGTCCATTGTGTGGATGAAGGATGCTATGTGGAAGACGGTCATTGCATCAGAACCATTCACGCAGAAATTAATGGACTTCTTCAATGTTCTAAATTTGGTGTCTCAACAGAAGGCGCGTCCGTATATGTTACTCATTTTCCATGTGTAAACTGTACCAAATCACTGATTCAGGCAGGCATTAAAATATATATTACCGTACCGATTATAAAAATCATCCTTACGCAATTGAATTGTTAAATAAAAAACAATGTGCATTATGAACTGATCGAGCTTGACAATCAAAAGCTGAATACGTATTTCGAGTCAATAAAATGATATTATTTTATCTTTTTATATCAATTATTGCCGGATGTACAATAATTAAAAGCCCATTACTGGGCTTATTTTTTTGCAATTTTACTGTACAGCTGTCATTTAAAAGGGGGGAGTCTGTTATTTAAATCTGTACTGACTTTAACAGCAGCTGCCTCTGCACTCACTTATTTTAACGAAGATATTGTTCTCGATGAGCATATACTGACTGATGTTGTTATCGAGGACTATAAGTATTACACCGACAGTCTCCATTATATAGTCAGTAATAACGGCAGAACTTACGAGCTGTATGACGGTGCGGGAAATGCCCGTCTTGATATCGGCAGTACATGCAGAGGCCGTATGCAGGTCACGATACCACAGGAACAGCGGAACTTTATTAAAAAGAATGCTCACGAGTCTTTAAAGATTAATGAACTCGCCGGCAGAATATATTTAAATGATACTGCTGAGCTTGAATGTGAACCAGGCAGTTTAACTTACAGTCAGAAGTTCAGCAATATCAGGCATGCATATATGTCAAAAGTACTGAATGCTTCAGTGTACGATTACAAATTCGATATATTAACACTGTCAATCGGCAATAAAAATTATATCAGTCCGGATTTTTTTGATTCACTGCAAAAACTTGGTATATATCATCTATACGTAATTTCCGGTACTCACGTTGCATTTTTAAGTGGGGTTATTTTTGGTGTTTTAAAATATTTCCGACTGCCGTTAAATATAATCAAAATTATTATAATAATTTCACTGATATTTTTCCTGTTTCTAAATTTCTTTTCTCCAAGTGTGCTCCGTGCAGTTTTTATGGGTGTATTGCTTCTGGTCTGCTCCTTTTTAAGAAAAAACCGTATCTCGCAATTATTTCCTTAAGTGCACTTATTCAAATTCTCATTAATCCATATGTGATTTATCATGCCGGATTTCAGCTGTCATATGTCACTACATACTTTATCCTGCTGACACGTCCTTTGTTTATGCACTATAGCAGTATTATTCAGCTTGTACTGATTACAGTCATCAGCGAACTGTCGACACTCGTAATAGTGTTAATCCACTTTAATGAAATCAGCATCAGCGGTCTGATCTCGAATATAGTTTTCGTACCCGTATTTTCATTTATTATCTTTCCGAGCGTAATAATTTTTAACCTGCTTATATTTTTACATTTTCCGCCGACTATAAATGAACTTTATCATTTGCTGTTTTCGCTGATGAAAAGCTGTATTTATTTAATTTCAGATGCATTTAAACATCGAATATCTGTTAAAACTTATCCGGAACCACTATTATCATTCTGCTGTTTTTAACTTACCGGCTGACGGTAAATGTTTTACAGTTTAAAGCAAAGAAGATAATAGTCTGTATTATGATTTTCATTACTGTACTCGTCGTTAATCATCAGCACTTAAATACAGAATTTACGCTCACAATGGTTGATGTCGGCCAGGGAGATGCATTTGTTATACAGGACCACAAAAACTATAAAACTGTTCTGATTGATACAGGCGGTGCCTATAAGCATGATGACAGCACTATTAATCTAAGCGATAAAACACTGCTGCCTTATTTAAAAGAGCAGGGCATAGATTTTATCGACCTGCTTATAATCAGTCATCTGGATCTTGATCACAGCGGGGAAGTGATTAATATTCTTGAGAAGAAAGAAGTTGGGAATATATTATGAATACACAGGATATTAAATTTAATGAGTGGGTGATGCAGCTGAGTCCCGAGCAGCAGTCTTTAATTATCGACAGCCGCCGATTTTCTGAATTCAGTGTCGGAGATATTCATTTTGAAAACTTTTTACATGAGAGTGAACCTTTGGACTCGAACGAACAATCCGTCGTCTTAAAAGCGCATCTAAACCACTTCAGTATTTTATTTACAGGTGATGCTGGTCTTCGGACTGAAGAGGAATTGATGTCATTGTATAATTTAAAAAGTGATATTTTAAAAGTAGGGCATCACGGCAGTGATACGTCGAGCGGTGAACGTTTTATTGATGAAGTAAGCCCTGAAATCTCATTGATATCAGCCGGGGTGAATAACCGTTACGGTCATCCTCATGACAGTGTAGTTGAGACATTGGAGCCGAGCAGAATTATCAGTACAAATGCTAAGGGAATGGTGGAGTTTAAAATAAATCATGATACAATATGTATCCGTGCAAAATTTAGTGAGTACGGTGAAGAGTGTCTGAAAAAAGACATAAAAAAAGAGCCGGAGAGCCGGCCCTGATGATTCTGTCGATTATCCTGCAACGATAGCGAATACTTGTGGAATAATATAAATTACAGCAAGTGCCACGAATCCAACTATGAAAGCAAGACCTGCGTCAATAACGTCATTGTTTTTTGACTGAACATTTTTCTCAAACTTATTCATATAATTACCCCCTAAACACTTAGTTACAGTATAGGCTAATTTTAAATAAAAAGCTATAATAGATTTATAAACATTAAGGAGATTATTTATGGAATTGCTGCAGCTTCTGTATGGCACTAATATTATCCGCATAGAAGATAAAATAAAAAGTATTGCCAAAGAATACGTCGGAACACTAGACGATTTTAACTATACAAAAATTAATTTTAAAGATACGACTGTTGAGCAGATTGTCGAGGAAGCACAAACCCTGCCTTTTCTTGCTGACAGAAAAGTCATCGTCGTTGAAGAAGCGATTTTGTTTACCGCTCAGAAATCAGGAACAGCTGTGAATCATAATATTGATCTGCTGATTGATTATATTAAAAATAAAAGCGATGATACGCTGCTTATTTTTACTGTTATTACAGAGAAGCTCGATAAGCGTAAAAAAATTACAAAAATGATAACAGAGCGCGGTAAACAGATAGAGATTAACGAGATGAACGAACAGGAATTAACGAACTATGTCCGTACGGTGCTGGACCGTAACGATATTGAAATTTCTACTGATGCACTGAATCTGCTGCTTGAAAAAACCAGTTATAAGTATGAGTCTGTACATAATGAAGTAATGAAATTAGTTCTTTATGCTGACGGGAATATTACAGTAGAGGACGTCGAAAGTGCAGTCAGTGTATCTCTGGAACAAAATGTATTTCTGCTGACGGATTTCATCTTAAAAAATGAAAAAACGAAAGCTGTTAATTTAGTGCGTGAACTGATTTTACAAAAGGAAGAGCCGATGAAACTGCTTCATCTGGTTATCGGACAGTTCAGACTGCTTATCAGGTGAAGATTTTAAACGGAGAAGGGTATCAAGAAGATAATATTGCGAAAACACTGAAAGTCCATCCGTACAGAGTTAAACTTGCACAGAGACACACGAGAAAGTACCCGCTGGATGCATTGCTTCAGAAAATGGTTATATGCCGTGATATCGATTACAAGTTCAAATCAAGTTATCTCGATCGTAATGCTTTGTTTGAATTATTTATACTGGAAATATAAAAGGCAAAATAAAAAAAACCTTCATAAAGAAGGTTTTTTTATTAGTTAGCCATTAATTTTGATTTAAGACGGCTCGCTTTGTTAGCATGAACCTGGTTACTTTTAGTAGCTTTGTCAATAAGTTTGACAGCTTTAGAAACTAACTCAGCTTTGTTCTCAGCATTTTCACTCTTAGCAGTTTCAGCTTGTTTCACTGCAGTACGCATAGCGTTTTTCTGAGCGATGTTAAGGCTTTGAGCAGTTTCGCTAGTTCTAACACGTTTGATTGATGATTTAATGTTTGGCATAATGTCACCTCCGACATAAAGTTGTACAACTTTTATTGCAACAACAGATATTTTATCAAATCTAAGCTTATTATGCAATAATCAATCCGAAATGAATTGAAGTTAGTGCTATGCATTGATATAATTATAACATTGTAAACATGAAGAGAGTTGGATTTTTTAATGAACAATATGGAACGTTTGAAAAGACAGGAAAATATAAGGAACTTCTCTATCATTGCTCATATAGATCACGGTAAGTCATCTTTGGCTGATAGGTTACTGGAAAACACACGCTCGGTTGAAGGCCGGGATATGAAAGCGCAGCTTTTAGATTCAATGGACATTGAAAGAGAACGCGGTATTACTATAAAGCTGAACGCTGTCCGCTTAAAATATACAGCTGAAGACGGGGAAGAGTATACTTTCCACTTAATAGATACACCCGGACACGTCGATTTCACTTATGAAGTGTCGCGCTCACTTGCGGCATGTGAAGGCGCAGTACTTGTTGTCGATGCAGCCCAGGGCATTGAAGCGCAGACGCTCGCAAACGTCTATCTTGCACTTGATAATGATCTGGAACTTATTCCGGTCATTAACAAAATTGATCTGCCAGCTGCAGACCCGGACAGAGTCGCAGCTGAAGTAGAAGATGTTATCGGTCTGCCGAAAGAAGATGCAATTTACGCATCAGCAAAAGCAAATATCGGTATCGAAGCAATTCTTGAACGTATCGTTAAAGATGTTCCAGCACCGGACGGCGATCCACAAGCGCCGTTAAAAGCCCTTATTTTCGACTCTGTTTTCGACCCGTACCGCGGCGTAATTTCATCGATTAGAATTGTCGACGGAACAGTTAAAGCCGGCGATAAAATCCGCATGATGTCGTCAGGCAAGGAGTTCGAAGTTAACGAAGTTGGTATCAACACTCCGAAACAGCTTGCTGTTGATGAATTAACAGTTGGAGATGTAGGTTATATTTCTGCATCGATTAAAAAAGTTGGAGATTCAATGGTTGGTGACACGATAACCGGTGCAGAAAATCCGGCTGAAGTAGCGCTGCAGGGTTACAAAAAGATGAACCCGATGGTATTCTGCGGAATGTATCCGATCGATTCTTCAAAGTATAACGATTTACGTGAAGCGCTTGAAAAACTGGAGTTAAATGACTCATCACTTCAGTACGAACCTGAAACATCACAAGCATTAGGGTTTGGTTTCCGTACAGGATTCTTAGGCCTTTTGCATATGGAAATTGTTCAGGAACGTATCGAAAGAGAATTCGGTATCGATTTAATCGCTACAGCACCTTCAGTGATTTACAGTGTTGACTTAACAGACGGCAGCACAATCAGAGTAGATAACCCGGCACAGATGCCGGATCCGCAAAAAACTGAACGCATAGAAGAGCCGTACGTTATAGCACAAATTATGGTGCCAAACGATTACGTTGGAGCTGTAATGGAACTGTGTCAGCGAAAACGCGGTAATTTTATGACGATGGATTATCTGGATGATGTGCGCGTAAACATTATTTATGAAATTCCATTATCTGAAATAGTATTCGACTTCTTTGATCAGCTTAAATCACATACTAAGGGCTACGCGTCACTTGATTATGACTTTATCGGCTATAAAGAATCCAAGCTTGTGAAGATGGATATTCTGCTGAATGCTGAAAAAGTGGATGCACTCAGCTTTATCGTCCATAAGGACTTTGCTTATGACCGTGGTAAGGCAATCGTTGACAAGCTGAAAAAAATTATCCCGAGGCAGCAGTTTGAAGTGCCGATTCAAGCAGCAATCGGCCAGAAAATTGTATCCCGTACGAACATTAAATCTATGGGTAAAAACGTATTGTCGAAATGTTACGGTGGAGATATAACACGTAAGAAGAAACTTTTAGAGAAACAAAAAGAAGGTAAGAAGAAAATGAAAGCAGTAGGTAACGTAGAGATACCTCAGGAAGCTTTCCTGGCCGTACTAAAAATGGATGAAGATTAACAACACCAAGAGGAGAAATCATTTGATTTCTCCTCTAATTTTAGGAGGAATTTAATGGATAGCATGTATGTCCATATCCCATTTTGCAATCGCATCTGCACTTATTGCGATTTCAACAAAGTACTGATTAAAAATCAGCCAGTGGATGATTATATTAGTGCGCTCATAAACGAATTGAAAACTTACGGTAAAGAGACCCTTAAAACGATCTACGTCGGCGGCGGAACACCGACGGCTCTGACAGTCAGCCAGCTGGACAGGCTGTTAAAGTTCATAACGCAGCATTTTACCGTCACGGATGAATTCACGTTTGAAGCAAATCCGGATGAACTGACGACTGAAAAACTCGATGTACTGAACAACTACGGTGTGAATCGTATCAGTCTCGGCGTGCAGACGTTTAATAATGACTTGTTAAAAGTTCTCGGCCGTACGCATAACTTTGATGATATTTTTAAAAGTGTTAACCATCTGGAGAAAATTGGCCTGACGAATTACTCGCTTGATCTAATGTACAATCTTCCGGGTGAAACATTTGAAGATATCGATATGAGTTTAAAATACGTAAACGAACTGAAGCCGAAACACATTTCGTGGTACTCACTCATTATCTAGCCGCATACTGTGTTTTATAATAAAATTAAGCAAGGCAAGATGACGATCGCAGGTGGTCTTGAAGAAGGTGAAAAGTACGATAAAGTCATCTCAGGTCTGGATGCACTCGGCTACCCGCAATATGAGATATCGAACTTTGCCAAAGCTGAATACGAATCGATGCATAACAAAACATACTGGTTGAACGAACCGTATATCGGTGCAGGTGCCGGCAGTCACGGCTACACCGGAGACGAAAGATATTACAATATCAAACCTGTTAATCATTATATTAATAATATGAACGAACACGGCTCGGTCGTAAAAGAAAAACTGCTGCTGACTCAAAATGATAAGTTCGAAGAAGAAATGTTTTTAGGACTGCGTATAAATAAAGGTGTCAGTGAAGCACGCTTTTTAGAAAAATACAGCGTGCCGGTCGATGCTGTTTACGGCGATGTACTTAAGCGTCTGGTAGAGAAAAAACTGCTCACGAGAAAGAATGGCTATATATCTTTAACTGAAGCCGGGCGTATGATCGGCAATGATGTTTTCGTCGAGTTTTTACTATAAGAAATTAAAATGGGGTTAATTGTTGACATTCTTTGACCTATTTGATAAATTGTTATTAGCACTTAAGAGAGAAGAGTGCTAACGAGGTGATTCTTTGCTAACAGAAAGGCAGGAGATCATACTTACATTTATCGTAGATGATTTCTTAAATGTAATGACACCCATAAGTTCAAAACATTTATTGGAAAAATATAATTTCGATGTGTCGAGCGCTACAATCAGAAATGACATGGCAGTGCTTGAAAAAGAAGGCTTTTTAATTAAGACTCATACGTCATCTGGACGGGTGCCGTCGAGAAAGGCTCTGAAATTCTACATCGAAGAACTTAAACTGAATATTGAACAATCACCGGCTAAATCCTTTGAACTTTATTGGGCACGGATAATTAGAAAAATTAACTGATGAGCTTGCACTGACGATCAGCGAGCGGACGAAGTATTTGACTCAGGTCTCACTCGTGGCAAATAATGAAACTGTTAAAGGTCTTATATACGCCTTTAACCGACACTGCAAGTATTGCAATCATCGTTTTAAACAGCGGTGAAATCAGGCAGATGCCTTTAAAACAAATCGCGATATAACGATTGATGATTTTCAGAAGTTAAGCAACATTTTTAATGAATTGCTGCTCGATAAAAATCTCGGTGACACGCGTGTTATTTTAAAGAACAATGCGCATGTTCCGATGGAAATAAGAGATTTGTACAATCAGGTGACTGCACAAATTATGGCATCTGTTGATGTACAGAAACGGACGATTGGTCATGCTGGGTTTAATTATTTACTGCAGGACATGAGAACTGAAGTAGAAACGCTCGAACACTTATATGGTGATATCGAATCCGAAGCACTGTATAAGTCAGTCGAACAGCTGACATCAAATGATGTGAGTATTTACTTCGGTGATGAACTGGATGAAAGTTATAAATCACTTTCAGTCATTACAACGAATTTTGAGCACGCTGGACTGAGTGGTAATTTAATTGTTGTCGGTCCGGAATTAATGGGCTACAAACAAGTTATTAAATTACTTCACTCATTTAAAAAAGGAGTGTAGGCATTGACTAACGAAGAAGAAAAGAAACAAAGCCAGTTGACGAAACTTCAAAAACAGTAAACACTGCTGAAGAAACACTAGAGCAGGAAGAAATTGTTAAAGAGGAAGCAATTGAAGAAGCTGAAGAAACACCAGAACAGGAAGAAACTGAGAAAAATGATGAAGTTTCACTAGAAGACGAACTTCTTTCTATGAAAGAACAAGTCGAAGAAAGCGAAAATAAGTATTTGAAACTCTATGCTGAGTTTGAAAACTTTAAACGTCGCAACCGTCAGGAAGCTGAATTGAACAGCAAGTACAAAGATCAGAAGTTTGCTGAAAACTTACTTCCGGTAATTGATAACCTGGAACGCGCGCTCGCTATCGACGGTACAGACGAAAGTTTCATCGCCTTGAACAAAGGTGTTGAAATGGTGTACAAAAATCTTGTTGAAACATTGGAAAAACATGATATTAAAGCGATTGATGCCCTTAATCAGCCATTTGATCCTAACTTCCATCAGGCAGTAATGACCGAAGCGGCTGATTCAGAGAGCGACATCGTGATAGAAGAATTCCAAAAAGGTATATTAAAAGACCGTGTCATCAGACCGACAATGGTTAAAGTAAGCGAATAATATTTAATTAATTGGAGGAATATATAAATGAGTAAAGTAATCGGTATAGACTTAGGAACAACGAACTCAGTAGTATCAATTTTAGAAGGCGGAGAACCTAAAGTAATTCAAAATGCTGAAGGTAACCGTACAACACCTTCTGTAGTATCATTCAAAAATGGTGAACGCCAGGTTGGTGTAGCTAAACGCCAGGCAATTACAAACCCGAACACTATTATGTCAGTTAAAAGACATATGGGTACAGACCACGTTGAAAAAGCAGAAGATAAAGAATATACACCGCAGGAAATTTCAGCAATGATTTTACAAAACTTAAAAGAAACTGCTGAAAGCTATTTAGGTGAAAAAGTAACTAAAGCTGTTGTTACAGTACCTGCATACTTCAATGACTCTGAACGTCAGGCGACAAAAGATGCTGGACGCATTGCAGGACTTGAAGTTGAACGTATTATTAACGAGCCGACTGCAGCAGCACTTGCATACGGTTTAGATAAACAGGACAAAGAAGAAAACATTTTAGTATTTGACCTTGGCGGCGGTACGTTTGACGTATCTATTTTAGAACTTGGCGACGGCGTATTCGACGTTCTTGCAACTGCAGGGGACAACCGTCTCGGCGGTGACGACTTTGACGATTTAGTTATCGATTTCCTGGTCGACACGTTCAAGCAGGAACAGGGTATCGACTTATCTAAAGACAAAATGGCTATGCAGCGTTTGAAAGATGCAGCTGAAAAAGCTAAGAAAGACTTATCAGGCGTCTCTTCAACACAAATTTCATTACCATTTATCTCTGCCGGAGAAGCAGGACCGTTACACCTTGAAACAACACTGTCACGTGCGAAGTTCGAAGAACTTACACACTCACTTGTTGAAAGAACAATGGGACCTGTCCGTCAGGCAATTAAAGATGCTGGCGTAAATAAAGCAGAAATCGACGAAATTATTTAGTCGGCGGTTCAACTCGTATTCCTGCAGTTCAGGATGCAATTACGAAAGAACTTGGTAAAGAACCTAACCGCAGCGTAAACCCTGATGAAGTAGTCGCAATGGGTGCAGCAGTTCAGGGCGGAGTGCTTACAGGAGACGTTCAGGACGTAGTATTACTTGACGTTACACCATTATCACTAGGTATCGAAACGATGGGGAATGTATCTACAGTTCTTATCGAAAGAAACACGACGATTCCTACAAGCAAATCACAGGTATTCTCTACAGCAGCTGACAACCAGCCGGCAGTAGATATCCATGTTGTACAGGGTGAAAGACCAATGGCAAGCGACAATAAGACTTTAGGACGCTTCCAGTTAACAGATCTTCCACCTGCACCAAAAGGTGTACCGCAAATCGAAGTTACTTTTGACATCGACAAAAACGGTATCGTAAATGTTACTGCTACTGACAAAGGTACAGGTAAAGAACAGAAGATTACAATCGAGTCAAGCTCTAACCTGACTGACGAAGATATCGACAGAATGGTAAAAGAGGCTGAAGAAAATGCAGAGGCTGATAAAGCGAAAAAAGAAGATGCTGAACTCCGCAACGAAGCAGATCAGTTAATCTTCTCAAGCGATAAAGCAGTAGAAGACCTTGGCGACAAAGTTGAAACTGATGAAAAAGAACAAATTGAAAGTGCTAAAGAAGAACTTAAAACAGCTCTTGAAGGCACAGATTTAGAAGAGATTAAAACGAAAAAAGAAGCACTTGAATCGGCAGTTCAAGGAGTTACAACTAAACTCTACGAACAAATGGCCCAAGAGCAGCAAGAAGGCGCAGCAGATGCTGGTTCAGAAGCAGGAAATGCAGATGACAATGTAGTCGATGCGGAATATAAAGAAGTAGACGAAGACGATAAAGACGAAGATAAAAAATAAAATCTTCAACACCAAAGTCAAAGCCAAACGCATTGGCTTTGACTTTTTTAAATGGTATTATATTGACTGTTGGAGGGGAAAATTGTGGCTAAAAGAGACTTTTATGAAATACTCGGTTTAGATAAAAATGCAACACAAGAAGAAATAAAGAAAGCTTACCGCAAATTATCAAAAAAACATCACCCGGATATGAAAGATGGTTCCGATGAGAAATTTAAAGAAGTTGCTGAAGCATATGAGGTGCTGTCAGACGACAATCAGCGTGCACAATACGACCGGTTCGGCCATGAAGGTATGAACTCTCAGGGTGGCTTCGGCGGCGGCGGATTCTAGGCGGCGGCTTTGGCGGCTTTGAAGATATATAGTTCGTTTTTCGGCGGGGGCGGTCAGAGACCCGAATGCTCCTAAAAAGGGCGATGATCTGCAGTATACGATGACAGTTACTTTCGAAGAAGCTGTCTTTGGTGCGACTAAACTGTAACGATTAAAAAGATGTATTGTGTGATGTTTGTGACGGAGACGGTACAAAACCCGGCACATCAAAATCAACATGTAAAACATGTTCCGGTGCAGGTAATGTAGCAGTCGAACAAAACACCCTTTCGGCCGTGTACAAACACAGCGCACATGTCCTACATGTGGCGGTACGGGTCAGGAAATCGAACATGCATGTGACAAATGTAACGGTCACGGCACAGTTCAGAAAAATGTTGATATCGAGGTTAAAGTACCTGAAGGTATCGATAACGGTCAGCAGATTCGTTTATCAGGCGAAGGTGAGCCTGGTGTGAACGGCGGACCGGCAGGCGATCTTTATATCGTCTTCAGAGTTAAGCAGGATGCTAAATTTACACGTGACGGTGATGATATTCACTATGAACTTAAAATTTCATTTGCTCAGGCAGCTCTCGGCGACGAATTGAAAGTTCCGACAATCAATTCATCAGTTATGCTGACAGTACCTGCAGGAACACAGTCGGGCAGACGCTTCAGATTGAAAGAAAAGGGCGTTAAGAACGTCCAGGGCTTCGGCATCGGCGACCAGTATGTCACTGTAACAGTTGTGACACCGACGCGCCTGTCAGAACAGGAACGCGAAGTATTTAAACAGCTTGCAGACATTAACGGTGAAGTAATCAGCGAGCAGCAGGAAAATTTTTTGATAAAACAAAACGATTCTTTAAAGGTGAGTAAACTATGAAATGGCATGAAGTCAGTATCAGCACTAAAGAAGAGAACGAAGAACAGTTTTCGATTTTCTTAAATACAATCGCAAAAGGTGTATCCATTGAGCATTCCGTAGATATTTTAAAATCTAAGACTGATAACTTTGAAGAAAAATTCCGTCTGGACCCGAAAGACTATCCGGACAGCGATATTCGAATATTAGTTTATTTTGATGACTTATAATATCGATGAGCAGTTAAAGAAAATCAGAGGATTTATTGAAGAGACACCTTTGGCTTATAAAGAAGAAATTGAAGTGAAAACTGGCATGATAGATGAAATGGACTGGGAAAATGAATGGAAGAAATATTTCCATAATTTCAAAGTCGGCAGAAACTTCTTAATCGTTCCTTCGTGGGAATATGCTGACGTCGAAATTGCCGACAGCGATAAAGTCATTAAAATCGATCCGGGTATGGCATTCGGCACGGGCGACCATGCAACGACAAGTCTGTGTCTGACATTCCTGGAAGATGTTATAAAACCATCTGACAAAGTTATCGATGTAGGGACAGGTTCAGGTATTCTTGCAATCGGTGCTTATTTACTCGGTGCAAGAAACATAAAAGCGACTGATATCGATGACTTGTCACTGCAGGTTTCTAAAGAGAACTTTGCTTTAAATGACTGCGGTGCAGATATTACAGTAATGCCTGCAGATTTATTAAAAGATGAAACAGAGAATTACGACGTTGTCGTCGCTAATATTCTTGCTCACATTATAGATGATATGATCGATGATGCTTATACACTGCTGAATGATAATGGGCGTTTTATCGCGTCGGGAATTATCGTTGAAAAACGCGACGAGATTATTACTCATATGACAGCCGCCGGTTTTTCAATTACTGAGGTTCTTGAAGAAGAAGGCTGGGTAGCAATTTTAGCTGTGAAGGTGGCATAATGCAGAGATATTTTATCGAAGAAACAGTATCGCTTAATGAAACATTTGTCATGGATACTAAGCACATACATCATATTAAAAATGTGATGCGTGCAAAAATTGATGATGAATTTAACATTGTTGACAAGACTGGCAGTGCTTATGCTGTTCAGCTGACTGACCTAGAGCCTGTGACGTATAAAGTTACTGAGAAAATAGAGAGTGAAGTTGAGCTCCCGGTAAATATTACACTGTATTCGCCCCTGTTAAAAGGCGACAAGATGGACGTCGTGATTCAAAAATCCACCGAGCTTGGTGCACATGAATTTGTCCTGTATAAAGCCGAGCGCAGCGTCGTGAAACTGACTGCAAAAAAAGAAGACAGCAGGCTTATCCGCTATGAAAAAATTGCGAGGGAAGCTGCTGAACAGAGCAGGCGCACTAAAATACCTGGAATTTCATTTGCCGAAAAGTTAACAGCAATGGATTTTACAAAATATGATCTCGTGCTATTTGCATATGAAGATAATAATCTCAAAGGTCGTTCAATTAAGAATGTTCTCAGCGCTTCTGCTGCACACACGATTGCGGTTGTATTCGGACCTGAGGGCGGTTTTTCTGAAAAAGAGGCTGAAATATTTAAGTCATATGAAAATGTTGCGCTCGGACGAAGAATATTAAGAGCAGAAACAGCGCCGCTGTACGCACTTTCTGTAATTGGAAGCTACTATGAATAGCTGATTTGTGCTATTATTACAAGGAATATAATTATTGGGAGTGTCATTTAAATGAGCATAGCAAAGTATATTGACCATACATTATTAAAACCTGAAGTTACTGACAAAGAAATTGCAGTTCTATGCGAAGAAGCACATGAGCATGGTTTCTTCAGTGTCTGCATTCAGCCTGCATGGGTTAAGATTGCAGCAGAAAAACTGGCAGAAAGTGAAGTTAAAGTTTGTACAGTAATCGGTTTCCCTCATGGTGCAACGACATCTGAAGTAAAAGCATTCGAAACAAAAGATGCGATTTCAAACGGTGCAGATGAAGTGGATATGGTAATTAATATCGGCCAGCTTAAAGCAGGCAACCTTGATTACGTCAGAGATGATATTAAAAGCGTTGTAGACGCGGCAAACAAAGAAGCACTTGTAAAAGTTATTATTGAATCTTCACTTCTTAATGAAGATGAAATTGTAACTGTATCTAAGCTAGCTAAAGAAGCAGGTGCAGATTTTGTTAAAACTTCTACCGGATTTAACGGCGGCGGAGCAACTGTTGAAGCTGTAGCATTAATGCGTCTGACAGTAGGCGAAGAGATGGGCGTTAAAGCAAGCGGCGGTGTACGCTCTAGTGAAGACGCGATGAAAATGATTGAAGTCGGTGCAACTAGAATCGGTGCATCAAGCGGCATTGCTATCGTTAACGGTGCAATTTCAGACAGCGATTATTAAATTTCAGTTGACTGAAAACAATGTAATATATTATAATACTAAAGTACATAGGATAGACTATGTGAATTAGCCTTTTGCATTATCGGAGGGAGGGAAAACAAATGTCAAAAACAGTTGTTAAGCAAAACGAACCAATTGAAGATGCTCTGCGTCGTTTCAAACGTACAGTTTCTAAAAACGGTACGATTCAAGAAGCACGTAAAAGAGAGTTTTACGAAAAACCAAGCGTAAAACGCAAGAAGAAATCTGAAGCTGCGCGTAAGCGTAAGTTCAAGTAATATCACTCTTCCCTCTGATAAGTGATATATATTAACAGCGCACATTTTGTGCGCTGTTTTTTGTTTCTACATTTCTCATTTGACTGCAGTTAATGTATAATCGGAATCAGGAGGGATGTACATGGGAGGTTCGTATTTATATATGATTAATAATTCAATTCAATTTTATATAGATGTTGTGACTTCACCCGTTGTTGCATTTCTATTATTATCAATATTTTTCCTTGGTGTGGTGTCAGCTCTTCTCTGAGAAAGTAAATATTATCGGCGTTCTTTCCGTACTGTCGATATTTATCTTCTTCTCGGGTCACCTTCTTACTGGAGATAATAATTTGCTGGCACTGATACTTATTCTTGTAAGCGGAATCTTGATGCTCGTAGAATTTTTTGTCATTGGTATGATTCTTGGAGCCATAGGTGTTTTGCTTTTTGGTGTAAGTATTTTAATAGTCAGCGGCAATGTGTTTTTATACAGTATTTTCTTAGCCGTAATATTCATTATGGTGATTATAGAGTGGGTGATATTTGTGAAGTATAAGAAACGTAAAATCCCTTTCCTCAATCGTTTAATTTTAAACGATGCAACAGACAAGGAATCAGGATATACATCATTTGATGACCGTTCGCACTTAGTCGGTAAAATCGCGGTAACTCATACTGTGCTTCGTCCATCCGGGACAATACGCCTCGGTGATGAGCGTATCGATGCGGTTGCCGAAGGTTCGTATATTACAAATGATGTAGAAGTTAAAATTATTTTTGTAGAAGGTACAAGAGTTGTCGTCAGACCAACGGAAAATTAAAAACAGGGAGAGTGGAGAATGAATTTAGCATTTATTACAGGCGGTGCACTCGTAACGTTACTTATTTTTGTAGTAATTATTATCGTTATTGCATTTATCCTGTCATTTGTTCCAATCGGTTTATGGATTTCAGCAATTGCTGCAGGGGTTAAAGTAGGAATCTTTACTCTAGTAGGTATGCGTCTTAGACGTGTTAAACCTAAACGCGTTATCGAACCAATGATTAAAGCGCATAAAGCGGGCATTCAGCTGTCAACAAACCAGCTTGAATCTCACTTCTTAGCAGGCGGTAACGTCGACCGCGTTGTCGACGCACTAATAGCTGCACAGCGTGCAGATATTAATTTAACATTTGAACGTTGTGCTGCAATTGACCTTGCAGGCCGTGACGTACTTGAAGCAGTACAGATGAGTGTTATCCTAAAGTTATCGAAACACCATTTATCGCGTGGTGTTGCAGTTGACGGTATCGAAGTTAAAGCGAAAGCAAGAATTACGGTTAGAGCTAACATCGAACGCCTTGTCGGTGGTGCTGGTGAAGAAACAATCATCGCACGTGTTGGTGAAGGTGTAATTTCAACTATCGGTTCTTCTACAAGGCATGCCGATGTACTTGAAAACCCGGAACGTATTTCACAGACTGTCTTAGCTAAAGGCCTCGATTCAGGTACTGCATTTGAAATCCTGTCGATTGATATTGCAGACGTGGACATCGGAAAAACATCGGTGCAGATCTTCAAACTGAACAAGCTGTAGCCGATAAAAATATTGCACAAGCGAAAGCAGAAGAACGACGTGCGATGGCTGTCGCTCAGGAACAGGAAATGAAAGCCCGCGTACAGGAAATGAGAGCGAAAGTAGTAGAAGCAGAATCCAGAGTACCTCTTGCATTTGCTAAAGCATTAGAAGATGGCAATATATCAGCATCTGATTATTACGATCTGAAAAATGTTGAAGCAGATACCAGCATGAGAGATTCAATTAACAAAATGACAAACCCTACACAATTTAACGAAGAAGAATAGGGTGTGATATAGTATGGAACTTATTCCACTACTAATTATAGTCGTCGGTATTGTTACTTCTATCATAACCGGTAAAAACAACAAAGAAAAAGAAGGCGACCGCAATATTGATACTTCTAAGCTAGACAGAAGGCAAAGTACTGCGCCCCGCAGCAGACAACCCGATACAAGGACGAATACAAATGAACAAAAAGGATTCTTCCAGACGCTGCAAGAGGCATTTGATGAAGAATTTAACCAATCCGAACAAGAAACAAAACAACAGTCTAACAGAGAGTCTAAACCGCAGCCGGTTCAATCATCAGGACGTGAGAATAGGCCGGATAGACAAGCATCTGAGCGTCCTGTAAGGGAAACGATTCAGAATTCACGCGAGCGTCAAAACGCGTCTAAAAATATTTCTGATATCGAAAAACGAATTACAGACCGTTCGAAGCATGCGAAGCGTGCATCTGAAGCAAGAGAGAGTGCATATACCAGAGGTTATGATAAGCGCGCTGCTAAAACAGATGGTCTCGGTAGTGATATTGGTGATAAGCTCCGTTATTCATATGGGGATGATCTTACTCAAATGCATAACCGCGGACAGGAAAAGACAAGTATCACTTCAGACGATTTGAAATTTGATTCTAAGGCTGTCGTTAACGGCATTATTATGTCGGAAGTTCTCGGCAAGCCGAAGTCCAAACAAAAATTGAACAGGAAGCATGGATAAGCTTCTGAAAAATAAAACAGGGCAGAGAGTCTAAAAAAAGATTCTCTGCCCTGTTTTTAATTTTTAATAGTATAATTGGTATCATCACCATCCGCATGGTTTTATCATGTCTGAAATAATTGCAGTCGGCTATTGATAGTGGTAAATTTAAATAGACAAGACTATTATAAAGGGGTTTGTAAATGCCTAATATTATTAATATAGACAGCCTTGACGAAGCTCAGGCTTTAATAGGTGCAAATGATTCACACATCACATATCTGGAAGACGAATTCGCAGTTAAAATTCATACGCTCGGCAATGAAATTACTGTCAGCGGCGAAGATGAAAAGGACGTCGAATTAGTCGAAGATGTGCTGCTTCATTTATTAAAAATAATTCAGCGCGGCATGTCAATTTCTTTAAGAGATGTGCAATCTGCTGCGATGATGGCTAAAAATGATACCATCGAATATTTACAAGATCTTTATAACGAAGAAATCGCTAAAGATGTTAAAGGTAAAAGTATTAAAGCGAAAAACGGGTCAGCGTCAGTATGTAGAAAATATACGTAAACACGACCTGACTTTCGGTATTGGGCCTGCCGGGACCGGTAAAACTTTTTTAGCTGTCGTAATCGCATGCCAGATGCTGCGGGAAAACCAGGTTAAACGCATCGTCCTGACGCGTCCTGCGGTGGAGGCGGGGGAGAACCTCGGGTTCCTGCCGGGGGACTTAAAAGAGAAGGTAGACCCATACCTGCGTCCGCTGTATGATGGACTTCATGCGGTTCTCGGAGCTGAGACGACTGACCGTTTAATTGAACGCGGGGTCATAGAGGTTGCACCGCTTGCTTATATGCGCGGACGGACATTGAATGAAGCTTTTGTTATTTTGGATGAAGCTCAGAATACGACAGAAATGCAGATGAAAATGTTTCTGACACGTCTTGGTTTCGGTTCGAAAATGATAGTTACCGGCGATGAAACACAGATTGACCTTCCGGGCTCGACGAAAAGCGGACTGGTTGAATCGGTAAAACGTCTTGAAAATATTAAAGGAATCGCTATTAAACGCATGGATGAAACAGATGTCGTCCGACATCCGCTTGTTTCTAAAATAATCCTTGCGTATGAAAAGGATACAAATTTATGATTAATATAGATTTTATTAACGATGAAAATTTTGTAGATGAGTCTGAGCTTAAAGAAGTATCGGAGCTGTTAACGTTCGCATTCGATCATCTTAAAGAAGAAGGCGATGCAGAGGTATCTGTATCTTTCGTGTCAAATGAAGAAATCCAAAATATTAACAGAGATTACCGTAATAAGGATAGCATAACAGACGTCATTTCTTTCGCACTTGAAGAAGGAGACATGAATATTATTCACGAAGATGCTCCGCGCACTTTGGGAGATATTGTTATCAGCACCGACCGTGCGAAAGAGCAGGCTGATGATTACGGCCACAGCTACCGCCGTGAGCTGATGTTTTTAAGCCTCCACGGATTTTTACATCTGCTTGGCTACGATCACATGGAGAGCGATGATGAAGCTGAAATGAACGGCAAACAAGAAGAAATATTAAACGCATTCGGTGTGACACGCGATTAATTTAGACCGGTTTAAACATCCTCTCCAGGGATTTTTTCAGCTGTTTAAAAAAGACAGGAAATTTTTACTGCATTCTGTTATTGCAGCAGCAGTCCTTTGTATTTGCGCTGCGGTGAATATCACAGCAGTTGAATGGCTGTTTATTATTACTGCTGTATTTTTAGTTTTAATTACAGAAACATTGAACAGTGCAATTGAATACACGGTGGATTTAATTACCGGCGATTACCATATACTTGCACGCTATGCGAAAGATATCGCAGCAGCGGCAGTACTGCTTGCGAGTATATATGCTGTAATCGTCGGTATGGTTATCCTGCTGCCGTATTTGCTTTAATATAAGGAGGACATCAGATGAACGACGGATTATTTAAAAAAGAATGGCTGACTGAAGTGCAGGAAGCACAGTCACGGGCATATACACCTTACTCAAAAATTTTAATGTAGGTGCTCTATTAATTACAGAAGATGATGAATATTTACGGAGCGAACATTGAAAACGCTGCGTATCCTGCATCAATTTGTGCAGAACGTTCTGCCTTGGTGAGCGCGTATTCAAATAATAAGAGAAAATTCAAAGCGATTGTAGTCGTGACGGATGCACCTGGACCTGCAAGCCCATGCGGTGAATGCAGACAGGTAATGAAAGAATTATGCCATGATGAAATGCCGGTTTACTTAACGAGTAAATCAGGTGAAGTAATAAAACGGACGGTAGACGATTTGCTGCCGCTCGGTTTTAGCGGGAAGGATATGGATTAATGGATTTTGATGGATTTAAATCAGGTTTCGTCAGTATAATCGGACGTCCAAATGTAGGGAAATCTACATTTATGAATAAAGTTCTTGGGCAGAAAGTTGCGATTATGTCGGACAAGCCGCAAACGACAAGAAATAAAATACAAGGTGTATATACAAAAGATAATACTCAGATGATTTTTATCGATACACCTGGAATTCACAAACCGAAACACCAGCTTGGTGAGCATATGATGAAAGTTGCGCGCAATACGCTCCGTGAAACAGAAGCAATTCTGTTCGTCATCAACGCTGCTGAAGAAATCGGGCGCGGTGATGAGTTCATTATCGATATGCTTAAAAATACGAAGACACCGATTATTTTAGTGTTAAATAAAATCGACTTAATTCATCCGGATGAACTGATTAAGCAGATTGAAGTATACAAAGATAAACTGGACTTCAGTGATGTAGTGCCGATTTCAGCACTTCAGGGAAATAATATCGAACGTCTTCTGACTGTGATTGAATCACACCTGCCGGAAGGGCCGATGTACTATCCGGAAGACCGTATTACAGATCACCCTGAACACTTTATCGTGAGTGAGCTGATTCGTGAAAAAGCACTTCACCAGCTGAGTCAGGAACTGCCTCATGCGATTGGAGTAGAAGTGCTTAAAATGAAAGGTGACGATGACGGCGGCAAAGTCAGAGTGGAAGCCCTGATTTACGTTGAACGGGAATCACAAAAAGGAATGGTTATCGGTAAAGGCGGCAAGATGCTGAAAGAAATCGGGCGTCATGCGCGTATGGATATCGAAAATCTCCTCGGCAGCAAAGTATATCTTGAGCTGTGGGTTAAAGTACAAAAAGACTGGCGCAATAAACCTACGTTTATCAGGTCGCTTGGGTATAAAGACGAAGAATATTAAAACTGGGTGAGATAATGATCTATCAACAGACTGGTATGATGATCCGGCAGACGAGCTACAGCGAGTCCAGCCGGATTATTACTATACTGACAGAAACGGGAGAACAGGTTCCATTAATGGCACGCGGTTTTAATAAACCGAAAAACCAGTTTATTACACTGCGGCAGGGATATTTGGAAGCATTGTTTACTTATAACCGTTTTAAAGGCATGGGCACACTCAATGATGTTGACGTGACCGAGCGGTTTAAAAACATTAACGGCGACTTCGATGTATACACACACGCAAGTTATATTTTGGAAGTCATTACGAGAGTGCTTGAAGATGACATTGCTGAACCGGGATTTTACAGACTGCTGAAAAAAGCATTTAACCTGCTGGATGATGGCAATGAAAGCTTTGGGGTCACGTCACTTGTACTGGTCAAAATGCTTCCGGCCTACGGCGGTCAGCTGAATCTCGACAGCTGTGCAGTATGCGGCAGAAGTGACTATAAAAAGTACAGCCATTATTCATTTAAATACCATAACGTCATCTGCCACGACTGTCTGACAGAAGAAACGCTCGAACGGGCAATACCTGTCAGCAACAGAGTATTGTATTTTGCACTGTATTTAAAATCGGTAAAACTCGAAGATGTGAACAGCATAAAAATATCGGCAGACATCGGCAGACAGCTGCTTAAATTTATTGAAGTGCTGTACGATGAATACAGCGGTGTATATTTCAGAAGTAAGAAATTAATAGATCCGCAGTGAAGACAAATACGTATACATTAGGTTACCTCATGTATACGTATTTCTTTTTCAGTAGTTATGATTGAGACTCATGTATATGAATAATCATTTACGCAGTCATGACAACGCTTCATGTATACACAAAACAAAAAACGCACCTGACTCCTGAACCCAGGAAATCAAGTGCGTTTTTTATAAATTATTAATCTAAATTACTCGTCATCGTCTTAACATCTTTTACAATCTCTTCTGTCTCAAACGTATTATCTCCTGCATCAACGCCGATATAGTCTTTGATCAGCGTGCCGGTTTCATCGATTAAATAAATCGCAGTCCCGTGCAGTACTTGATTTGAGCCGTCCTGCGGCAGTTTCACTATCGATTTGAAGTTGTTCAGTGCATAATCGCGCAGATATTCAAATTCGTATCCCGTAACAAGCTGCCATTCAATATTATCTGCCGGATTATACCAGCTCATATATTCGCTGAGCACTTCCGGTGTATCTGTATCAGGATCTACAGAAAAACTGATAATACCAACATCCTCAAGGTGTTCTTCTGCAAGTTCCTGAGTCAGCTCGGTCATATTCTGTGTCATCGGAGGGCATACCGTAACGCACTCGGTAAATATAAGATTGGCAAGCCATACTTTCCCGTCCATATCATCTGATGTAAATGTTTCATTATGCTGATTTACAGCTTCAAAATCATTCAGCGCATTGCCGTAATAAGACATCGGCTCAACTTCCTCGCTGCCTCATGCGGCAAGCAGCATAACGAGGACTATAAGCAGAGTGCTTCTAAACATAAGCATCCTCCATTAAAATAATAATTATATGTATAAAGGTGCCCCAATAGTTTGAGGCACCCATGATGTTAAAACTTAATTCTTGATGATAGGAAATTATGCAGTTCGTCAATTGCAATACGTGTCTGTTCCATCGTATCGCGGTCTCTTACTGTTACTTTTTTATCTTCAGCTGAATCGAAGTCAAATGTAATACAGTACGGTGTACCGATTTCATCCTGACGGCGGTAACGTTTACCGATTGATTGTGACTCATCGAATTCGATGTTAAAGTCAGCGGCGAGCATGCTGTATACTTCCATAGCATCTCCGCTTAATTTTTTCGATAAAGGCAGTACTGCCGCTTTATATGGTGCAAGAGCAGGGTGCAGACGCAGCACTGTGCGTGAGTCCCCTGACTCAAGTTCTTCTTCATCATAAGCATCTGTAAGGAATGCTAAAGTCATACGGTCAAGACCGAGTGACGGCTCGATGCAGTATGGAATATATTTTTCGTTAGTTTCAGGGTCGTGATATCTGAAATCTTCGTTTGAATGTTCCATGTGCTGTCGAAGGTCAAAATCTGTACGGCTGGCAACGCCCCACAGCTCTCCCCAGCCAAACGGGAATTTGTATTCAATATCAGTTGTCGCGTTAGAGTAGTGTGAAAGTTCATCTTCATCATGTTCTCTTAGACGCGTGTTTTCTTCGCTTAAGTTTAAATCTTTCAGCCATTTAACAGCGAATTCTTTCCAGTAAGTTTGCCATTCCATTTCAGTACCGGGCTTACAGAAGAATTCTAGCTCCATCTGGTCGAATTCACGTGTTCTGAATGTGAAGTTACCCGTGTAATTTCGTTACGGAATGATTTACCAACCTGTCCGATACCGAATGGAAGTTTTTTACGCATAGCTCGCTGAACGTTTTTATAGTTAACAAAGATACCTTGTGCAGTTTCAGGACGGAGGAATAATTCGTTAGTTGAGCCTTCTGTTACACCCCTGGAATGTTTTAAACATTAAGTTGAACTGGCGAATGTCAGTGTACTCGTGAGCACCGCAAGTCGGGCAGTCAATATTTTTGTCGTCGATAATATCTTTCATTGCTTCGAATGATAAACCATCTGCAACGAAAGTGTCATCTTCTTTTTGCATAACATCTTCAATTAATTTGTCAGCACGGTGACGTGATTTACATTGTTTACAGTCGATCATTGGGTCGTTAAAGTTATTTAAGTGACCTGAAGCTTCCCAAGTTTTCGGATTCATTAAAATTGCAGCATCCAGTCCGACATTATACGGAGATTCCTGAATGAATTTTTTCCACCATGCAGCTTTAACGTTGTTTTTCAGTTCGATACCTAACGGACCGTAATCCCAAGTGTTTGCAAGACCGCCGTATATGTCACTGCCGGGGAAAACAAAGCCTCTTGTTTTTGCCAGGTTTACAATTGTGTCCATGTTCATAGTTAATGCAGCTCCTTTTTATTATTAATTTTATATAAAAAAGTCCCTGGACAGCATAAAAAATGCTATCCAGGGACGAGCGTAGCCCGCGGTTCCACCCAATTTAGTAAGAAAACTCGCTTTTATATATAAAATTAATTGTATTTGTAAATTATTATGCCATATTTGCTGCCAGGCTCACACCATTCCTGACTCGCTTAAGGCTATTATATAATTAGAGCAGAATGAATGCAAGTACGATCATATTTCTTTATCTCTGTAAATATTATATAATATTAATGTTGGGAGTGAGAACGTGGAACTGAACGAACGCCAAGAAAAAATTCTAAGCATAGTTAAGCAGCACGGGCCGATTACGGGCAGTAAAATTGCCGCACAGCTGTCATTGACCCGTGCGACATTACGACCGGATTTGGCTATATTGACGATGTCCGGCTTTTTGGATGCAAGACCTCGTGTCGGTTATTTTTATACCGGCAAAGAAACAAACGACGTCATCGCACTTAAAGTAAATAATATATTAGTGCGGGATGTACAAAGTTTACCTATTTTAATTACTGTTGAAACAAGTATTTACGATGCAATCGTCAAGATGTTCCTGGAAGATGTAGGCACGCTGTACGTTATTGATAACGAGCAGTCTCTGGCCGGTGTTGTCTCAAGAAAAGACCTGTTAAAAGGAACGATGAGTTTCAATGATACAGAAAATACGCCGGTCAGTGCAGTAATGACCCGGACGCCCAACATTACGATGTGTTATCCGGATGACCTTCTTTTATATGTTGCAAAACAGATCATTGACAGACAGATTGATTCACTGCCGGTAGTAAAAGAAAGTAACGGCAGAATTGAAGTTACAGGCAGGATTACTAAAACCAATATTACAAAAGTATTTGTAAATTTAATGGAGTGAAAAAATAATGTCGAATTTTAAAATAATCGTTGCATCAGACTCAGTCGGAGAAACAGGCGAACTCGTAACGAAAGCATGCCTGTCACAATTTAAAATCGACGCACCCGATAATGTCATCGATCGTTATCCGTATGTGAACAGCTGCGATGACATTGATGACGTGATAGATTTAGCTAAAAGCAAAAATGCATTAGTCGTCTATACTTTAATTACACCTGATTTAAGAACATACATGGCCGCTGAACTCGAAAAAGAAGACATTTCCTATATCGATGTAATGGGGCCGCTGATGGATGAAATAGCGAAAGCAACAGGTCTTGAACCATACAATGAACCTGGCCGTGTTCACCGTCTTGACGAAGAGTATTTCAAAAAAATCGAAGCGATTGAATTTGCTGTGAAATACGATGACGGCAAAGATACAAGCGGACTTGATAAGGCAGATATCGTGCTGCTTGGTGTTTCAAGAACTTCGAAAACACCGCTGTCGCAATTTTTAGCTTTAAAGAAATACAAAGTGATGAATGTTCCGCTCGTACCGGAAGTGAAGCCGCCGGCTGAATTATTCGATGTAGACCCTGAAAAGTGTGTCGCGTTGCGCATTAACCCGGATACATTATATAAAATCCGCAAGGAGCGTTTAAGCCAGCTCGGCTTAAAAGACACAGCAATGTATGCCAACAGTACGCGCATTGAAGACGAGCTTACTTACTTCGATGAAATAATCGGTAAAATAGGCTGTCCGATAATAGACGTATCCGATAAAGCGATTGAGGAAACAGCGAATGCTATTATGAAATACGTAGACAGCGATAGTAATATTAGAGGGTGATAATTTGAGAATACCCGAGGAAACCATAGCTAAAATAAAGGACGAGACCGACATCACTGAGTTAGTTGCAAGTTATATTAAACTTGAACGGCGCGGGAGAAACTATGTTGGTCTCTGTCCGTTTCACGATGAGAAGACACCATCCTTTTCCGTCAGTCCGGAAAAACAGATTGCACATTGTTTCGGCTGTAAAAAGGGCGGTAACGTATTCCAGTTTTTAATGGAAATTGAGAGTATGTCTTTCGCTGAAGCGGCAGCAAAACTCGGAGAACCGCTGAATATAAAAATAGATACTGAAACGAGCAATGTTGCTGAAAGCGATATGACGCTTATCCGCATGCACGATTATATGACGGATCTTTACCATCATCTTCTTATGAACACCAACGAGGGTGAAAAATCGCTCCAATACTTGCTGGACAGAGGCTTCAGCACAGATCTGATCCGCGCTGAAAAAATTGGTTTCGCACCGAATATGTCTTACTTTGCAAAAAATGCACTGCTTGAACAGGGCTATAACGAAGAAACGGCATACCAGGCAGGCCTGCTGTCCAGAAATGAAGAAAACTTTTCTTATTACGACCGCTTTGTCGGGCGCATTATGATTCCAATAAAGAATCATCAGGGACACCACGTTGGCTATACTGCGAGGAGCATCGACGGCAGTGAACCCAAATATTTAAATACACCTGAAACAGAAATATTTAAAAAACGGGAACTGTTTTTTAACTTAAACGATGCCAGAAAACATGTCAGAAAGCTCGATAACATCATTTTAATGGAAGGTCTCTTGACGTTTTAAAAGTTAAAATGACCAAGGTCAGACATATCGTTGCAACGATGGGAACGGAACTCAGCCAGGAAAATTTAAATCTGCTTGAACGTCTGTCATCAAACGTCACGATTATGTTCGACGGCGACTCTGCCGGACGAAATGCTACGCTGAAAGTGGGGGATACTCTCCTTAAGCGCGGCCTAAATGTCTATGTGCAGAAAATTCCTGATAAAATGGACCCGGATGAAATATTGAAACGTTTGGTGCAGAGGTATTTGAACAGTTTATTCAGGACCAGCAGCAGCATTATCTGCACTTTAAAGCAGAAGTCCTGCGCCACGACGCGAAAGAGAACGACATGAAGTTTACACAGCACTTGAACTCACTTGCAAACGACATGCAGTATGTCAGTGATCATTTAACAGCTGAACGGCTGGTTGGTACAATCAGTTCTATTTTCGGTGTCGATAAGCAGGCGTTATCCGGGCAAATACCACAACCGGTGAGGCAGGAGACAAACTACGCTATACCTGAACCGCAGCGTCAGCATTATCACAGCGTCAGAAAAAAGAACGCTATGTGACGAGAATAATGATGGTAAACCGCGAGTATCTGCTTGAATACAGTGATACGCTTGATGGGAATGTCTTAACTTACGGTCCTTACTATGATATAATAAGAGGACTTTGTGCCTATTTTGAAGCACATACAGTTTTCGATCTGTCTCTAGCCCTTAATTATCTTGATCCCGCACTGACGGACACATTGATAGAACTCGACGGCATGTCGATTCATGAAGATGTCTCACATAGTGAAATAAATGATTATCTGGAAGATTTAAGTGGTATAAGAAATAGTGAAAACGAAAAACAGGAATTATACCGCAGACTTGAAGTTGCGGAACGTGATAATGACTTTGAACTGCAGATTAAGCTTACCCAGGAACTAGTTGAGCTTAACCGGACGTACAAAATGTAGTTTTTGATAACTTAGGAGGCACAGTATGGCGAAGAAAAAAACAATTGCAGCTGAAATTAAAGAACTTGAATTCACAACTGTCGAACAGGCGAAAGGATACCTGTTGGAAAAAGGGAAAAAGGACGGCCAGCTGTCTCATGAAGAAGTTGCAGATAAATTAGCAAACTTCGAGCTGGATTCAGATGCGATGGACGAATTTTTCGAAGAATTAAACGAAAATGAAGTTCAGATGATTAATGAAAAAGATTCGTCGGATACAAACGAAAAACTGGATCTCTCTGATATGAGTGCACCTCCAGGCGTTAAAATTAACGACCCTGTGCGTATGTACCTTAAAGAAATCGGACGAGTTGATTTATTAACTGCTGCTGAAGAAGTAGAACTGGCGAAACGTATCGAGCAGGGGGACGATATTGCGAGAAGCCGCTTGGCTGAAGCAAACTTACGTCTCGTGGTAAGTATTGCAAAACGCTATGTCGGACGCGGCATGCTCTTCCTTGACCTGATTCAGGAAGGAAACATGGGGCTGATTAAAGCTGTAGAAAAATTCGACTTTACTAAAGGTTTTAAATTCTCGACTTATGCAACTTGGTGGATTCGCCAGGCGATTACTCGTGCTATTGCCGACCAGGCAAGAACAATCCGTATTCCGGTACACATGGTTGAGACAATTAACAAACTCATCCGTATTCAGCGCCAGCTGCTTCAGGATTTAGGACGCGAACCGACTCCTGAAGAAATCGGTGAAGAAATGGATCTGCCTGCTGAAAAAGTCCGTGAAATTCTTAAAATCGCTCAGGAGCCTGTGTCTCTTGAAACGCCTATCGGTGTGAAGAAGACGACAGCCATCTTGGTGACTTTATCGAAGATCAGGATGCACAGAGCCCGTCAGATCATGCAGCTTACGAACTGTTAAAAGAACAGCTCGAAGACGTGCTTGATACCCTGACAGATCGTGAAGAAAATGTACTCCGTCTGCGTTTCGGTCTTGACGATGGACGCACGCGCACATTGGAAGAAGTAGGTAAAGTATTCGGTGTTACCCGCGAACGTATCAGACAAATTGAAGCAAAAGCACTGCGCAAATTAAGACATCCATCGAGAAGTAAGAAATTAAAAGACTTTATGGATTAGCAGTGTAATATTTTCTTAAAATTGTTTTGACTTTGACACAATTTGAGATACAATTTATATGAGATAACATGAATAACAGATGAGGGGGTATAATGAATAAAAATCCTATAATTCCATTCTTACTGATTATATTCCTTGGAGTCGGACTTGTGTTCCTGCTTTCCGGACTAGGCGCAACTGATGACGGTGAAGAAGATGTTGCAACAGAAGAAGGTTCTGAGGAATCAGGCGGCGGCGAAGAAGCATCAAGCGGCGACGTTGACGCAGAAGGTATCGCTCGTGATACCTGTGCTTCATGTCACGGTCAAGACTTCAGCGGCGGAATGGGTCCTGCACTAGTTGGAACAAGTCTTGCTGAAGACGAGTTCACGTCAATCGTACGTGACGGTCAAGGTTCTATGCCTGCATTCTCGGCAGACCAGATTGCAGATGAAGAACTTACAGCTTTATATCAGTTCTTTTCTGAACAGTAATTATCTATAAAAAAGACTCTCAATGATGGGAGTCTTTTTTTAATACAGGAGTGAGGAAATGTTAAACCAGAGGCTTAAGACAGTATCAGAATATATTGTTGGAGATGCACTTGTTGATATCGGTTCCGATCATGCGTATTTACCGATTTACGCTGTAAATGAAATATTATTAAAAAAGCGATATGCGGAGAAATTGCCAGAGGACCTTATGATTCTTCTGTTAAAAATGTACAGCAGAATAAATTATCCGATGAAATTAAAATCAGACTGGGAGACGGTTTATCTGTCCTTCGCAGTATGGATGATGCTGATACTATTACGATTTGCGGCATGGGCGGACCATTAATCGCAAGTATTATTGAAAGCGGAATGAAGTTTGTTCAAGGTACACCGCGCTTTATCGTGCAGGCCAATACTTATCCTTATCCAATACGTAAAATAATGGCTGAACATAATTATAAGATTACCGAGGAACTGCAGTTAAAAGACGGTCCTCATTTTTACGATATTATTGTTTTTGACCATTCAAAAGAAGCTGTTGAATACAGTGAAGCTGAACTGCGTTTTGGTCCTGTAAATATAGAAAAAAGAGAACCGGTGTTTATCGGGCAGCTGGAACGTGAAAAGAGTCATATGGAGAAAATATTAAATGGTATCAACGATAGAGAGAAGAATATAGATAAAGTTGAAAGACTTGAATCTAATCTTAAATATGTCGATGAGGTGCTGGAGAATGTTAAAGATAAGTGATCTGCTTAAACAATTAAATGGAATTGCCCCATTTTCAGACAGTGAAAAATGGGATAATACGGGACTGCTGGTTGGTAATGAAGAGGACACAGTAACAGGTATTATTACTGCGCTTGACTGCAGTGCTGATACTGTTGATGAAGCCGTCATGAAAAATGCCAGTTATTATCCCATCATCCTTTAATTTTCCCTGAAATTTCAAAAGTGGTAAACGAAGGGCCGGGGCTGGTCATCCGCAAACTGATTAAGAATGATATAATTTGATTGTGATGCATACAAATCTGGATCATCAGAAGAATGGAGTCAGCATATAATTGCAGCTGCACTCGGCTATCCTGAAACTGAAATTCTGCTGCCTAAAAAAGGGAACTTCAAAAACTCAGAGTAAATATTAATACTGAGGACAAAGAAGCGTTTAAACAAAATCTGCTGAAAATGCACCGGTAGGTGATATGGGAGATTATACAGAAGTCAGCTATGAATACGAAGTTCACGGCCAGTTCAAACCTGAAGCTGAAGCTAATCCGACGATTGGTGAATCCGGAAAACTTGAATACGTGGATGAATATATCATAGAATGTATTTTGACGGCAGGGATCAGCATGCTGTAATTGATGCAGTCAGAAAGTATCATCCTTATGAGGAGCCCGCTTTTGACGTCTACAGTCTCGACAGAGAGCTGACACAGGACTGGGAGTGAAATTCAATTACGGGGATACACTGGACAGTCTTGTTCACTTGATAGAAAACAAAACCGGGCTTAAAACTGTTAATGTCGTTAAAGCAGACGATAGAATCATTAACACTGCAGCTGTTATCGGCGGCGCAGGAATGAGCTACCGTGAAGCAGCATTTAACAAGGGTGCTGACGTGCTCATTACAGGTGACGTTAAGTATCATGAAGCATATGATGCAAAGGCTGCAGGGCATAATATAATCGACGCAGGTCACTACTTGGAAGTATTAATGACGTCGGGGCTTGCAGAGTTAATTGACGACGAGCTCGATGTTCCTGTTACAGCATCAAAAGTATCAACAAATCCATTTGAATAAATAAAAAAACTGCGAAATCTAAAATTGAATTGTAACCTATAAAATAGACAATTTAATAAAAGCGTTACGCTGTGAGTAGATGACCCCGGTATTGTGCCGGGGTCATCTTATTTAGTCCCCATTGATAACGTTCGTTATTATACTTATTAATATATTCATTTGTTTTATATTTTAATTCGTCTAAGGATTCACAAGATTTATGATTGACCCAATCTTTGAAAGTCCCAAAGAATGATTCCATTGATGCATTGTCCCAGCAGTTGCCTCGACGAGACATTGATTGAACGAGTCCCAACTGTTTCACTTTAGATTGAAACTCAGGATGGGTATAGTGAAACCCTTGATCGGAATGGATGAGTGCATCCGGGTGGAAGTCATCCACGGCATCTGAGAGCTGCTTTAATGTCTGGTAAACGATACTCATTTTAATGATGTGGATACGACGTGCGCAACGATCTCTCGAGTCGCACCATCTTTCACACAGGATAAATATGCTTTCTGACCTTTACCGTAGTACAAGTAGGTGATATCAGTTAACAGTACTTTGCCTGGTTCTGCTTGATTGAATGAACGGTCCAATATATTCTTACATGTTTTATGTTCTTGCGTTGCTTTCATCATTTTTATAAGGATTCGCTCTGCGGATTTGTGCGATTAGGTTATATTTTTCATAAGCCGTCTAATCCTTTTGATTCATAATATGGTAATCATTGTTCAATATCATCTTAACTTGTAAGGCACCGACTTTTCCTTTCTCAGCTGCATAGATTTCCTTAATGAGGACGACGTCTGCTTCATCATTGATTTGTCTGAGTGACCGATTTGACTCATTCTTCTTCCATGCATAATAACCACTTCTCGATACCTCTCCCAGCATACAAAGATAAGTAATCATATTTTTGAGTTGGTGATTCCGACAAATCATTTCAATCAATTCATAAGTCTCATACGGTTTTAGTTGCGACGGTTCTGTTTCGCCTGCCTTTCTTTCATCTCGAGCTTTTTAGAAATTCATTTTCGGCTTCCAAATATTTAATACGTGCTTCAGCTTTCTTTAGTTTCTCATCACTGTTCAGTGTGTTATTCGTCGGACGACCTGTGGCACCTTTCCCACGCTGGTCACGTTCCAGACCACTTTTACCATATTGTGCATAGCTTTTACGCCATCGTGACAAACATCGTTCAGGTTGTTTTTTACCAACGACAGACAAATCAAATCCGTGATTTAGAAAGATTTTTGTCGGTGTGACGCCTTGTGCATAGGCGTCCACCGCACGCATTTTAAATTCTGGATGATATGTGATTGATCGATCAGATACCCTCAAGACATTGGGGTTTTGTTCCAGTTCTTTAATTTCAAAAGACGTAAAATGTCTAGCCATGATAGCCCTCCGTACAGATAGTTTATTTAAGTATAAACAAGATAATCTTCAGGGCATATAAAAACCCGAATAATAGCCGCTTTTTTAAGCTGTCTATTATTCGGGTTACAATTCACATTTAGATTTCGCAGTCTTTTTTTATTCCATCACCTAACTGTGTAGGGTTTTTAATTTTCGGTAAAATTTTAGCCATCGGTACTGATGACTCAGGAGCAGTCTGCTGCTCAATGTTGTAGTTTTTAATATACGTAATTACTTCTTTAACGATTGGTGTCGGGGTAGAAGCACCTGCAGTAACTGCAACTTTTTCAACGCCTTCAAGCCATTCGTTTTTCAATTCGTTTAATGAACTGATACGGTAAGCATTCGTATGAGCAATTTCTTTTGAAACCTGTGTCAGACGGTTAGAGTTGTTACTCTTAGGATCGCCGACTACGATAAGAAGATCAGCTTCTCCTGCCTGTTCTGCGACAGCTTCCTGTCTGACCTGAGTCGCAAGACAGATTTCCTTATGCACTTCGATGTGCGGGAACTGTACTTTAAGTTCATCCATAATATGGCTGACGTCCCATTGGCTCATCGTCGTCTGGTTTGTAACGATAAGTTTTTTATCTGCAAGGTGGGCCGGCAGAGTTGCAACGTCTTCCTGTGTTTCAATTAGATGAACGTGATCCGGTGAAACGCCTATTGCACCTTCCGGCTCAGGGTGGTCTTTCTTGCCGATGTAGATAACATCATAATCATCCGCCGTTTTTTCTCTGATCAGATCATGTGTGAATTCTACGTCAGGACATGTTGCATCGATGCAGACAAGTCCTTTTTCTTTAGCGCGTGCTTTTACCTGCGGTGAGACACCGTGAGCTGTAAAAATAACAGTACCATTCTCAATCTGCTCGAGGATTTCAAGGCGGTTCGGCCCGTCGAGTGTGATAATACCTTCTTCTTCAAAAGCATCCGTCACATGTTTATTGTGTACAATCATACCTAATATATATAGGACGCGGCAGTGACTGATCCAAAGAAGCGTTGCGTGCAATCACCATTGCATCAACAACACCGTAACAGTAACCGCGCGGTGAGATTTTTATAATATCCATTAGTAGAACTCCTCCTTACATATGATTATACTTAATTTTACGGGATATTCAAATCATCCAAATGGATGAACGATTATTATAGCGTAAATATGCATTTTTAGTTATAATTGATAAGGAGTTTGAAAGGGACAGGTGACATATATGTCAAATGCATTTAAAAGATTTGAATTTAACAACACAATGCTCGATGCAATAGAGAAGGTCGGGTTCACACATCCGACGATGGTGCAGGAGCGAGTGATACCCCGTATAATGAAAGGCAGCAATGTTGTTGCACAGTCAGCAACAGGGAGCGGGAAGAGCCATGCCTTTTTACTGCCGCTTATTTATAATATCGACGGCGCTAAAAAAACGCCTCAGGTTATAGTAATGGCGCCGACGAGAGAACTGGCGAAACAGCTGGATAATATGGCGAGAAAAGTTCTCGAATCATACGATGATAGCTGCCGTGCATTTATCGGCGGAACGGAAATGAAACGCGATGAAGAGCGTGCACGTCAAAATCCTCAGCTTGTTATTGGTACACCGACACGCATCAAGGATTTAATCGATAAACAGGCACTGGATATTCACTCTGCGAAGTCTGTTGTAATCGATGAAGCAGACTTAATGGTTGATTTAGGCTTTATGGCTGACGTCGACTATATATCCAACCGCATTTCGACAGCAAGCCAGTTTCTGGTCTTTTCGGCCACTATCCCTGAACCGGTAAAACAATTTATGGAAAAATACATTGGCGAAACTGAAATTATTGTAATTGATACACCGCTTAATAAAGCGTCTATTCATTACAGCCTTGTACCTGTAAAAGGAAGCAGCAGATTAGAGAAAACTCTCGAGCTGACTAAAAATATTACTCCGTATACCGGATTAATATTTGCCAATTCACGTGAACGTGCCGATGAATTGTATGCTTATTTAAAAGAAGCAGGCATTAACGCTGGATTATTCCACGGAGGATTAAAGCCGCGTGAACGAGCACAGGAAATTAAGAAAATAGAAAATCTTGACTACCACTGGGTTGTTGCAAGTGACCTGGCATCAAGAGGACTGGATTTTGACGGCGCATCACATGTTATTAACTACGATATTCCGAAGCAGATTGAATTCTTTACTCACAGAGTAGGGCGTGTCGGCAGAGGACAGTACAGCGGTGTTGCGATTACGCTTTACGAGCCGAGTGAACAAAATGAAATTGATGCTCTTGAAAGTAAAGGATATGTTTTCAATCATGAAGACATCCGCGGCGGCGAGCTGAAAGAAATTAAGGATCGTACGCAGCGTGCAGGCAGAAACACACGCAGCAAGACGAACAAAACACAAAATTACAAAGTGCGCAGTCCTAAAAAAGTAAAACCTGGCTATAAAAAGAAAATTAAGTTCCAAAAAGAAGAACTTGAACGCCAGGAACGCAGACGATATGCCAAAGCAAAATCACGCAATGAGAAAAAAAAAAAAGACAATAAGTAGAGGTTGATATAAATGTTATTGGGATCACATGTTTCGATGAGCGGTAAAAAAATGCTGGAAGAGTCAGTGACTACTGCAGCAGATTATGGTGCATCTACATTTATGATTTATACCGGTGCACCGCAAAATACGCGCCGTAAAAAAATTGAAGATCTGAATATCGAAAAAGGACAGCAGGCGATGGCAGAACTCGGTATTAAGAATTTCGTCGTCCACGCACCTTATATTATTAATATCGCCAATACTGAAAAAGCTCATGTCTTCAATTTAGGCGTTGAATTTTTACAGGAAGAAATTGTCCGTACTGAAGCACTTGGCGCAAAACAGATTGTCCTTCATCCTGGTGCCCACGTCGGTGCCGGCAGCGAAGCGGGAATTAAGCAGATTGTAAAAGGACTTAATGAAGTCTTATCTAACGACAACGATGTGCAGATTGCATTGGAAACTATGGCGGGCAAAGGCTCTGAAATCGGACGTACATTTGAAGAAATCGCACATATCATGGACGGTGTCACGAACAACGAACGTTTGAGTGTTACATTCGATACGTGTCACGTTCACGACGCAGGCTATGATATTAAAAACGATTTTGACGGTGTATTAAACGAGTTTGATAAACTTGTTGGTATCGACCGTATTAAAATTCTTCACATGAATGATTCTAAAAATCCAATTGGCGCACATAAAGACAGACATGAAAACTTTGGTTTCGGCCATATCGGGTTTGATGCACTGGCTTATATTATAAATCATCCGGAATTCACTGACGTTCCAAAAATATTAGAAACTCCATTCGTCGGTCCGGATAAGACAAATCGCGTTGCACCATACAAACACGAAATTGATATGATTAAGTCGTGGGAATTTGATCCGAACTTGTTAGTAAAAATTAATCCTGCCGTAGCTGCATTAGAATAGTTAAATTCAGGGAACACTTCTTCGGGGGTGTTCTTTTTTTCGTAATCATTCCTATTTACAAAACGTAATGATTCCTGTAAAATATATTTGGACATAAATAAAAGGAGTCTTGTTAATGGCTGTGCCTGTGTTTGAAATTAAAGACGTAACATATGAATATAAAGATAAGCTGGAAGCGACACCTGCACTCCAGAATATTTCCTTTTCAATTAACCAGGGAGAATTTCTGGCAATTGTCGGACCGAATGGCTCCGGGAAATCCACACTGCTGAAATTAATTCTCGGTGTATATAAACTGCAGCAGGGCAATATACTGATTAACGGAAAGACACGTAAATCATTTAATGCATGGCAGGAAATCGGCTACGTATCGCAAAAAGCAGCGGCACATGCTAAAGGATTCCCGGCTACCGTCAAAGAAGTTGTCTTAAGCGGGCTGACGAAAGAAAAAGGGCTATTTAAAAGATTTACGAAAAAGGATAATGAGCAGCTGGATAAAACTTTAAAACTGCTTGATATTGAACATATTAAGCATCAGAACGTATCAAACCTGTCCGGCGGCCAGGCCCAGCGTGTATTTATCGCACGTGCATTGATTAATGAGCCATCCATTTTAGTGCTGGATGAGCCGACTGAGGGAATTGACAGCAAGCATGTTAAAGATTTTTATAATGTGCTGTTCAAATTAAAAAAACAAAATGTAACGATTTTGCTTGTCACGCATGATATTGGTGTCGTTGTCGATAATGCCGATAAAGTTGCCTGTTTAAATGAGCACCTTCATTTCCACGGCACTAATACGGAGTTCCAGAATCTCGGCGAAGCAGAGTTATCGAAAATTTACGGATTTCCACTGCAGCTTGTTTCTCATAACCATCAGAGGGAGTGCTGTAAATGATCGAAGCAATATTAAACTACGACTTTATGAAATATTCATTTATCAGCGGAATTATCGTCGGACTGATCGCACCGCTCCTCGGGACGTTTATCGTGGTGAGAAGGCTGTCGTTAATCGCAGATGCACTAAGTCATGTTGCGCTTGGCGGCATCGCTTTCGGTGTGTACTTAACATCAATATTTAATGTCGTAATTAATCCGGTAATTTCAGGTGTCGTATTTTCTGTAATCGGTGCGCTCGGTATTGAAAAGCTTAGAGGCCTGTATAAACATTACTCGGAAATAGCAATTCCGATAATAATGAGTCTCGGTATCGCACTCAGTGTATTATTCTTATCGCTGGCAAACGGTTTTAATCAGGATTTATTCGGTTACCTGTTCGGGAGTATCAGCGCGGTCAGTTTCAGCGACCTCATACTGATTAGTATAATCGGTGCAATCGTTATCCTGTTTGTATTCTTCTTATACAAAGAGATGTTCTTTATTTCATTTGATGAAGAATATGCAGGCGTTATGAAATTGAGCAAATATATTCACATCATTTATTATCCTTGTTGCGCTAGTAATCAGTGCATCGATGCGCATCGTCGGCATACTGCTGGTCAGTGCAATGATGACACTGCCGGTTGCAAGTGCGATGAGAATCACTTCAAGTTTCAAGCAGCTTATGATTGTCAGCATAATTTTTGGAGAAATTTCAGTAATAGCGGGTCTGTTCCTCGGGTTCCATCTGAACATATCACCCGGAGGTACGATAGTACTTGTATCTATCGCTATATTATTATGTACGCTGGTATTAAATCGTGTAGGAGTGGTTAGGAATGCACAAAGAACTAGTGGATTATAAAGAAATGTTAAAAGAAGCAAAATTTAAAGTAACTAAAAAACGTCTTCGCATGATTGAAATATTTATGGAAGACGAACGCTATTTATCTGCTAAAGAAATTCAGGAGATGATGAATAAGGAATATCCGGGAATCAGTTATGATACGATTTACCGGAACCTTCATACTCTAAAAGACATCAATGTACTGGAGCAGACGACATTCGGCGGAGAAATGCAGTATAAGATCTCTTGTACGGATCATCACCATCATCATTTTATATGCGAACGCTGCGGAGAAACGAAAGTCGTTCAATACTGCCCGGTCAAAACGTGGGAAAGCGAATTAAACGGCGTTAAAATTAACAGCCATAAAGTGGAACTATACGGTTTATGCGAAGTATGCCAATAGAATAAAACAGCGTGTAACTCTTAATTTTGAACTGCTCCCTGTCAAGTAGACAGGTAAAAAAACAAAATAGTATTTTGGTCGCACACGACGTTTGTCGTGTGCGTTTTTTATGCGGGTATCTTTAAGCCCATCTTCAAAGTGACACGCTGCGTATTATAAAATTTGATGTACGCATTGATATCCTGTTTAAGAGTCTCAACAGTATCGTATGAATTTAAGTAATACTTCTCAGACTTAATAATGCCCCAAACATTTTCAATCGGTCCGTTATCAATGCACTTACCTGGACGCGACATACTATGAATGGATTGGGTGTGTTTAATAAAATGATGAAACGCATGAGAAGTGTATTGGGAACCACGGTCTGTGTGAATGATGGTTTGACCTCCGATGATCTGTGACTCTATTTGTTTGAATGTCTGAGTCACCAGAGATTGTTCGCTGTGCGTGTCCATGTGATGCGCAATGATTTTATTCGTGCATAAATCCAACACAGCACTTAAATAGACTTTACGTCCGTCGGTCGTACTGAATTCAGTAATATCTGACACCAGTTTCTGCATCGGTTTAGCTGCATGAAATTCACGGTTCAGTATATTCGCAGCGATATAATCCGGCTTAACTTTCTTATATCTACGTTTCTTTTTACGGATGACCGATTTTAAATTCATCATTTTCATTAGTCGATACACATGTTTGTGATTCACCTTAGCCTGTCTGTAATGATTCAAGTATATCGTCATTCGACGATACCCATAAATGCCATCTAACGCATTATATGTGTCTAACATCATGGTCATCAATGATTGATCTCTATTTTCATACTGTGCAGGTTTTCGATTGAGCCATTTATAATAGCTCGCTCTGGAAATCCCCAGCACCTGGCAAAGATGGACAATCGGATATTTATGTTTTAACGCTTCGACCGTTTGGTACGACGCTTTTTGGCGGATTCTTGTTTGATCAACTCTCTTTCCATTTGTTCCTGCTTTTTTAGCGTCTCAACTTCCATTTCTAACCACTGATTTCGGACTCTGAGCGCTTCAATCTCAGCTTTCAACTGTTCTTCACCCGTCTGAGCTTCCGATGTCTTCTTCTTACCTCGATTGTCTTCGAGTGCTTTCGGTCCAAATTGTTTATACTTTCTCGTCCATGAATAGACGTTAGTGTAGCTGACCTTAAATTTTTCTGCAGCGTCTTTATAAGATAGTTGGTGATTGATGACATACTCCACAATCTCGATTCGTTCTTCGTATGTTGTCTTTCTACTTTTCATTTGATAGACCTCCAGTTTTGGAGAATACGTTCGATTCTCTTTGCCTTCAGTATATCGCATCACCCAGTTTCTAATCGTACGATCACTCGGAATATTATATTTAACAGAGAGACCTTTATAGGACAAATTACTATTGAAGTATTCTTGAACCACTTGATGTTTAAATATTTTTGAATAGTTGCGATTCTTTTGTGATCTCAGTATTCCAGTCGTCCCATGCTGCAAGTATTTATCTAGATAGAGTCGGAAGGTTGATTCGTTTAAATCTAAATCATAATCTTCACGGAGTGCTCGAAACGAAGTGCCATCTAAATATAACTCGATGTATTCAATCAGTTCATTCGTTGAATACCTTATGTTTGATTTCAAGAGAAAACTCCCCCTAAAGTAGTTTACTTTTTTAAGTGTCTACTTTAGGGGGAGCATATCATTTGGAGTTACGCGCTGTTTTTTGTTTTTATAAGAAATATTGAGCTTAACGGGTCACTGTGACTTTGACAATGACGGGATAGAAGGGTTAAGTCGTCACTGTGTTTTGAACAACGCCCCTGAACATCACTATTTCTCTTGTTCTTCTTCGCTCGTTTTCTTCGCCAAGCTGTTTTTAATAATTACAGCGATGCCGAGAATTACTACTAGCAATACCGCAACTGAGGGGCGGATAACTGTATCTGTAAACCAGAATACTAAGACAATAAGCAGAATCAGAGCGATTATTGTAAGAAATATTATATTCATAACTTTTTTCATAGATTACACCTGACTTTTATTCAAATAAATTAATTTCCATGATTTACTATATATATCTATATATAAAATAGCAATGAAGACATAAAAATACCCGAGGCACAAGCCGCGGGTGTAAATATATTATTTAGCTTCAGCTTCTTCTTTTTCAAGACGCTGTTTTTCGTAGTGTGCTTCTGCCATAATGTCGATTTCTTTCTTGAGTTCATCAACCATAGTTTCTTCAGGTACTTTACGCACTGTTTTACCATGCATGAAGAGTAATCCTTCTCCGCGGGCACCAGCTATACCAATATCGGCTTCGCGGGCCTCACCGGGTCCGTTTACTGCACAACCGAGTACTGCTACTTTAAGCGGTGCTTTAACGTGCGAAATGTATTCTTCCATTTCGTTTGCAATAGCAATCAGGTCAATTTCGATACGTCCGCATGTAGGGCAGGCGATAAGAGTCGCGGCATTACTCGCAAGACCGAAAGTTTTCAGAAGTTCTTTACATACTTTAATTTCCTCAACCGGATCTGCTGATAATGAAATACGCATTGTGTTGCCGATACCTTTTGAAATAATTGTACCGAGACCAGCGGCACTTTTAACAGTACCTGCAAATAACGTTCCACTTTCCGTGATACCGATATGGAGCGGGTAATCAAATGCTTCAGACGCTTTTTCATATGCTTCAATTGCAAGGTTAACATCTGATGCTTTCATCGAAACGATAATATCGTGGAAATCAAGATCTTCTAAGATCTTAATATGATGCAGTGCACTTTCAACCATTCCGTCTGCAGTCGGGAAACCGTATTTTTTAATAATATGGCGTTCAAGACTTCCTGCGTTAACACCGATACGGATTGGAATGCCTTTAGCTTTACAAGCTTTAACGACTTCTTCCACTTTTTCACGGCGCCCGATGTTCCCAGGATTGATACGGATTTTATCCGCTCCGCCTTCAACTGCGATTAATGCAAGCTTATAGTCGAAGTGAATATCGACAACAAGCGGTATATTGATGCGTTTTTTAATCTCTGCAATAGCAAGCGCATCTTCTTCTTTTGGACATGCAACGCGAACAATCTGACATCCTGCTTCTTCAAGCTCGTTAATCTGAGCAACAGTCGCTTCAACATCATGTGTTTTCGTAGTTGTCATACTTTGAATGATAATTTCATCGGCTCCGCCGATAGTAAGATCGCCAACTTTAACTTTTCTAGTTTGTGTACGATGTGTAATTCCAGACATATACAAGCCCCTAATCTAAAATTCTTTCTAATTTATAATCTTATTATAATAAAAAACTGAGACAAATGTAACCGTCTTGCATTAGGAATGCGTTTTCTTTTGTTTTGGCAGCTTTTTAAAGTAATAAATATACGGTATTAATGCGGTTACCAGTATAACCCAGTAAAAGGTTTCTGTGTAGGCTGCAATTATTCCAATCGGCAGTGCGAGCAGCATCATTATATATGAACCGATTTTAAACCAGTTCATATAATCTGTTTTCCTGCCCGCAAGATTTGCAATAAAACTTAATAATAAAGACAGCATCAGCATCAGCGTAAAAATAAAGAAATAAATAACGACAACATATATAGTAATATAAATAAATATGTAGAAATACAAACTCGACATCTGACTTGAGACAAATTGTTCGAGTGATTCATTATCATTTATATCTCCGATAAAGCTGTAGCTGAATGTGCCGTTTTGAATATCTTTTATATAAATCCCATCGCTCAGAAAGGCGAATAGAATATCATCGCCCAGTTCAGCTGTATCATCCTGAGAGATATCCGGCGTAAACAGAAGCTGCTGATCATTTAGGTTAAGCAGTTTCTCTTCACCCTGATACTCACCGTTTGCTATTTGAAACTCGGGAATTTCATCGCCAATTTCAGACAGGCTGGAAAATGTATTTACCGTTGCCAATAAAGAAGTAATAAAAGGCAGCGAAATAAGAATCGACAGCAGTAATATGTTTAGCAGCAGATACCGAAAGGGTACAGTACGAAACAGAGGATACTTTTTAAATGTTGCAAGACGTTTAATAAATTCAAAGTATTTCATTCTATCATCCTTAAATATGTATAATAATAAGACCTTAGTCTTATTTAAATAAACCTTAAGCAATCTAATTGTTATTTTAACATCAATTGCTATATTTAGGATGTAAACAATTTTGAAGGGAGATTTTTAATTATGGCTTTTGAATTACCAAAATTACCATACGCTTATGATGCTTTAGAACCTCATATCGACAAAGAAACGATGGAGATTCACCACTCTAAGCACCATAACACTTATGTAACAAAATTAAACGACGCAGTTAAAGGTACAGATCTCGAGTCTAAATCGATCGAAGAAATTGTTAAAAACTTAGACGCTGTACCAGAAAACATCAAGACTGCGGTACGTAATAATGGTGGGGGACACCTCAACCACACATTCTTCTGGGAATTACTTTCTCCAGAGAAAAAAGAATTATCAGGTGACTTAAAAGAAGCAATTGAAGCAGCTTTCGGTTCAGTTGATAAATTTAAAAAGAATTTGAAGCAGCAGGCGCTGGCCGTTTTGGTTCAGGTTGGGCTTGGCTAGTAGTTAACAACGGTGCTTTAGAAATTACAAGCACACCTAACCAGGACAACCCTGTATCTGAAGGTAAAACTCCAGTATTCGGTGTTGACGTTTGGGAACATGCTTACTACCTTAAATACCAAAACAAACGCCCTGAGTATTTAGGCGCAATTTGGAATGTAGTAGACTGGGACAAAGTTAGCGAATTATATCAGGCTGCTAAATAATACAGCATTAAAAAGACGGGGATTCTATCCTCGTCTTTTTTTATTTTAGTATACCCGCATTAAAATATGTTAAAATGATGTGGACTTTATAAAAGGGTTTGATGCAGGTTGAAACGAGCAAAAATTAAAAGTTTGGATGCTATAAATAAACAGGTGCTGAAATCGCGTATAAATATAATTATGCTAATAATTTTTATTCTTTTCTTAATTCTAATTATACGTCTCGGCTACCTGCAGATTGTTCTCGGCGATACATACCAGGAACAGGTTGAGAATGCACAGTATGTTGAAATCAATCAGAGTGTGCCGCGTGGTGAAATTTACGACCGCAACGGCAATCTTCTTGTTGGCAACACTGCTGAAAAAGCTATTTATTTCACCAGACACAGAAATATGTCTAACTTCGAAATAATGGATGTCGCAAATACTCTCAGTACATACATAACTATGGACACTGAAAGTTTGTCGCTCCGTGATAAGCAGGATTATATTATTAATAACTACCGGGAGAATTATCAGCAATTATGCCTGAACAGGTTACTTTGCTTGAAACGGAGGAATTTCCCAGAATGATTTTAATGAAGATGCTTATAATATATCGACGAAGAATTTGCAGATTCAGTATTAAATGAAGAAGATTTAAATATTATCGCTGTTTATGTTGAAATGGTCTCAGCGAGTGAACTTAATCCGGTCATCGTGAAGAGTGAAGATGTTACCGAGGAAGAGTTTGCAAAAGTTAATGAAGATCTTGAAGAGCTTGCAGGAATTTCACCGGTCTTGACTGGCAGCGGGAGTATCCTTATGATGCAGCGCTCCGCACAGTTCTCGGTGAAGTATCAACAAATGATGAGGGACTGCCTCGTGAACTTGTTGAATATTACCAGGCACTCGGGTATTCACGTAACGACAGAGTAGGGAAGTCTTATTTGGAATTCCAGTATGAAGACGTTCTCCGCGGCGAAAAACCGCAGGTTAAATATACGACCGATAAGTCCGGCAGAGTGACTGGCGAGGAGACGATCAAAGAAGGAAAAGCCGGAGACGACTTATATCTCACTATAGATATCGAACTGCAGCTTGAACTTGAAAAGATAGCCGAGCATCATTTAACGGGCATCCGGGACATGGCTGAAGAAATAGTAGAGATGGATGAAGCGAATGGTGATATTGATTATACGATTATTCCAGAATATATCGATACCGTGCAGCTTGTTGTGCAGGATCCGAACAATGGAGATATACTCGCGATGATCGGCAAACATATTAATGAAGACGGTGATATCGTCGATTATGATTACGGCACACTGACGGCAACTTACGTTCCTGGATCATCCGTTAAGGGTGCAACTGTTGCGACAGGTTATCAGGAAGATATTCTCGATGTCGGGGAAACACTTATCGATGAACCGATGACATTTTCAGGCACGGCTACGGTAAGTTCATTCTTTAACCGTAATGACCAGGTGCCGGTGATGACCAGAGAGCACTGATGGTTTCGTCCAACACGTATATGTTTAAAATTGCACTCGCTATAATGGGTGAAGAGTACAGTCCGAACATGCCGCTGCCGACGGATGTTACAGCAGCAGGTTACGCACTCCGTAACGGTCTGTACCAGTTCGGCCTCGGCGTATCGACAGGAATCGATTTGCCAAATGAAGCGAGGGGTCTCTCGCCTCAGCTGACAAATCCGATGAATTATCTGTACTTAAGCATTGGACAGTACGATACGTATTCAGCACTGCAGCTTTCGCAGTACATGTCGACATTTGCAGCTGACGGCAAACGCGTTCAGCAGCATCTAGCTAAAGAGGTACGCGGCAGTAACGCTAATGAAAAAGGACCGGTATTAAATTCATACGGCACGAACGTTCTGAATACGATTTCGATTACTGAAAGCGAGATGACACAGATTCAGCAAGGTTTCTATGATGTTTTCAACACTCATGATGAAGCGAGAGATATGTACGGTACCGGTTGGGATGCTTATCAAAATCTGGAACCGAAAGCAGCAGGCAAGACAGGTACCGCGGAGAGCTTCAGAGACGGCGACCCTGTTTTAAATCAGACTTACCTCGGCTATGCACCATATGATAATCCCGATATGGCATTTTCAATTATTTTTCCAACCATGCCGAGTACTGTGCCGTTCTTCCCGGCGCAATTCATGGGACAGGATGTTATAGAGAAATATTATGAAATACTACTGCCAGGAGCGGAACCTCTGTTACAACTATGATGCAGATGACTTTTTACTCAGCTCGAGTTTGGCAGCTATTAAATTTTAGACCTTAATCTACGGATTAAGGTCTTTTTTTGCATCTTTACATAACCTTAACAATTCATTAATTTTACATTTACAATAGCAGGCTAGAATAAGAATGTAAGATAAATTACTAGATAACTAATTGGAGGAATTTTAGCTATGAAGAATTTATTTCTTGCTGCGCTACTAATGAGCTTAATGTTCATTCTGGCGGCTTGTTCTGGTTCAGGATCAGAAGAAGATACAGGCAGCGAAGAAGCTTCAACTGAAGAAAGCACTGAAGAAGAAAATACTGAGGACGAAAGTTCAGAAGGCGGATCATCTGCTGAAGTTACAGGCAATGTAAATGAAGATGACGAGCAGATCGCTGGTGAAGGTTCTTCAACAGTATTCCCCATACTTAACCTTTTGGTCGAAGACTTTAACGCTGACCACGGTGTAGCAGTTGAGCTTGGAGGTAACGGAACTGGATCAGGTTTCAGTGCGTTAATCGACGGTACAGCACAATTCGCTAACGCATCACGTGGTATTGAGCAGGAAGAAATTGATGCTCTTGAAGACGGCGGAGTTGAATGGACAGAATTCTTAGTAGCTACTGACGGATTGACTGTTGCAGTTAACCCGTCTAACGACTTCGTAGAAGATTTAACATTCGATGAACTGAAAATGATCTATTCAGGCGAAGCTGAAAACTGGTCAGATGTTCGCGAAGATTTCCCTGAAGAACCAATTACAGCATACGGTCCGGACCAGTCACATGGTACGCACGACTTCTTTAATGAAGAAGTCATGGACGAAGAAGGTGTCCAGGGTCAGCTAATCCAGGATACTAACCAGGTTGTTTCATCTGTAGTAGCTGACGAGAATGCAATCGGATTCTTCGGATACAGTTTCTATCAGGCAAATGAAGATTCATTAAAAGCTGTTTCAATCACAGGACCTGACAGCGAAGAAGCTGTTGAACCAACATTTGACAATGTAATGAACTTCTCTTATCCATTGTCACGTCCGCTTTATGTTTATGCGAGCAATGCTGCATTAGAAGAAAATGAAACGTTCCATACATTTATGGAATACACGCTTCAGAATTCACAATCAGCTGCAGAAGAAGTTGGATACGTACCTCTTGAAGACAGCGCGCTTGAAGAAGAACTTGCTAAACTTCCAAACTTAGAACAGTAAGAATTAAAAACTTATAACAGATGGACGGGGATCCTTTTATCCCGTCCATTTTTAAAGTAAAGAGAGGCTTTATGATGAGTAATAAAAATATCAGAGATCAAATTATTAACAACACCAGAAATAAATCCAATATTTTTGAGAGATTGATTCCAGTCATTTTACTCTTAATTACTTCAGTATCTATTCTCGCAACTATCGGTATTCTGGTCACATTACTGTCTGAGTCTTTTGAGTTCTTCTCACGTGTGCCTATTACTGAATTCCTGACTTCAGCACATGGCAGCCATCAGCCATACGTTGGCGACGGCGAGTGGGGAATATGGGCACTTATTATGGGAACACTTAAAATTGTAGCAATCGCAGTTGTTTTCGCTGTGCCAATCGGGCTCGGAGCTGCAATTTACTTAAGTGAATACGCATCTGAAAGAGTCAGACGTATTATTAAGCCTATGTTAGAAGTGCTTGCAGGTATTCCTACAGTAGTTTACGGATTCTTCGCAATTAATTTTGTTAACCCGATCCTCCAGGGTATATATAGCGGTTTTGGTTTATACAATGCGGTTTCTGCCGGTATTGTAGTAGGTATTATGATTATCCCGATGATTGCGAGCTTAAGTGAAGATGCAATGAGCTCAGTTCCAACTGCCATGCGTGAAGGTTCGCTCGGTATGGGAGCAACACGTTTTGAAACAGCCGTCAGAGTCGTTATCCCGGCAGCATTTTCCGGCATAGTTGCTTCATTTGTACTCGCAATTTCACGTGCTATCGGTGAGACGATGATCGTATCAATTGCAGCAGGTTCAATGCCAAACGCAAGTTTCGATCTAACAGAACCTCTGCAGACGATGACAGGGTTTATCGTTCAGATTACTTCTGGTGATGCTGCATTCGGCACTGATTTATACTACAGTCTGTTTGCCGTCGGTATGATGCTGTTCATTATGACACTGTTAATGAATGTGATTGCATCGTGGTTCACTAAGAGATTTAAGGAGGAGTATTAATCATGACTTTGGTAGACAAAGATATCATTGCCAAAAAACGTACCGGCAGACAATCGAGAAACCAAATATTTAAATGGTTATTCTTCCTCTGCACGATGTTCGGTCTGGCAGTATTAATTTTGCTGATTGCCGATACGCTGATGGACGGCTGGAGCCGGTTAAATCTCGACTTCCTGACTAATTTTAACTCGAGCAGGGCTGAGAATGCCGGATTCTTCGGCGCAATCGTCGGCTCGCTCTGGCTGATGCTTGTAACCACACCGGTTGCAATTATACTGTCAGTCGGAACAGCATTATATTTAGAAGAGTATGCACCTAAAAATAAATTTACAGAATTCATTAAAATAAATATTTCAAACCTCGCAGGAGTACCTTCAGTCGTGTTCGGTCTGTTAGGACTGGCAATGTTCGTCCGGGCATTAGCACTTGGCAACTCGGTACTCGCTGCAGGTCTTACGCTAGCACTGATGATACTGCCGGTTATTGTAGTGGCATCACAGGAAGCAATCCGCGCAGTGCCTGCTTCAGTCCGTGAAGCATCGATCGGTATGGGTGCCACTAAATGGCAGACTGTATCAAGAATTATTTTACCAGCAGCAATTCCCGGTATTATCACAGGTATTATCTTAGCAATATCACGCGCGATTGGTGAGACAGCACCGCTTGTAGTCATCGGAGTTCCGACGACACTGCTGGTTACTCCAAGCAGCATATTCGATTCATTCCAGGCAATGCCGATGCAGATTTACAGCTGGGTTAAAATGCCGAATGAAGAATTTCAGTACATCGCAGCCGCAGGGATTATTGTCCTGCTTGTCATACTGCTCTTGATGAACTCAGTCGCAATATTTATCCGCAATAAGTTTTCGAACAGATATTAATTTTTGAAAGAGGAGTTTTATAAATGGTAGAACTAAAAACTGCAGTTAAACACAATACACAGGAACAAAGCGTAGAGAAATCGCCGATTATCCAGGAAGAAAAAGACATTGTTTTCCAGTCTAAAAACTTTAATCTGTGGTACGGTGACAACCATGCACTCCAGGATATTAACTTAACTTTCCACGAAAACGACATCAATGCGATCATCGGACCATCAGGCTGCGGTAAGTCAACTTTCGTTAAATCATTAAACCGTATGACGGAATTAGTACCGATTGTCCGTACAGAAGGTGATATCCAGTTCCGTGGAGATGATATTTTTAAAAGCGGCATGTCAGTTGAAGAATTAAGAACACGGGTCGGCATGGTCTTCCAGAAGCCAAATCCGTTCCCGAAATCAATTTATGATAACGTGGCATACGGCCCGCGTGTTCACGGCATTAAAAAGAAAGCAGTGCTTGACCAGATTGTAGAGAAATCACTGCGCAGTGCGTCAATCTGGGACGAAGTTAAAGATCGTCTTAACGACAATGCTTACGGCCTGTCAGGCGGACAGCAGCAGCGTATTTGTATCGCGCGTGCTTTAGCTGTTGAACCTGAAGTTATTTTAATGGATGAGCCGACAAGTGCACTCGATCCGATTTCAACGACTAAAATTGAAGATTTAATGCAGGAACTTAAAAAGGATTACAGTATCATTATCGTGACGCACAACATGCAGCAGGCTGCACGTGTGTCGGACAGAACATCTTTCTTCTACCAAGGCTATGTTGTTGAATCAGACGATACGAATGTTATTTTTGAAAATCCTTCTGACAAACGTACAGAAGATTACGTATCGGGCAGATTCGGTTAAAATATGACTGTTTATCGTGAAAAGTTCCATGAAGAACTTAATTCACTGATCAGCGAATGTATAATCCTTGGGAAAGAATGTCATGTAAGACTGGCAAACACTGTTGAAATACTTGTTGCAGAAAATATTGACGAGGCAAGGAAAGTCGTCCGTAAAGATGCGGAGATTAATAAAATGGAAGCAGATATTAATGCGCATGCTATTAATTTAATTACGACACAGGCGCCTGTCGCAACTGATTTAAGAATGATTATTTCATGCATTAAGATCGCTGATAACTTAGAGCGTATCGGTGATAATATAAGCAATGTGGCAGAAGTAAGGAAACGTATTAAAATACGAATGAACGCACGCTGCTCCGTTTAAAACGATGGAGCGTCTCGCTTCATTAATGCTTGAAGATGTTTATACCGCCTTCAAAGAAGAAGATATGGATCTGCTCGATGAAATTATTTTGAGAGATCAGGATATCGACGCAGTATTCGTCCAGATTACCACTTCTGATATTTTTGAAGAATCGGATGCATTTTTAACCGGTCAGATACAATTAACAGCTAAATACCTCGAACGTATCGGCGACCACATTAAAAGTATTGCTGAACATATTTACTATATTCATACGGGCAATCCGTACGAAAAGCACAAGAGCGAATAAGAGAAACCTCCAGTAATTCTGGAGGTTTTTCTATATTCATATAGAATAACTGTAAGGAAGCAATATATGAAATAAATATATAAAGGGGTTTTTAAGATGACTAAAAAAGAATTACGTCAAAATATGATCAGCACCTTAAAGTCGATGGACGAACAGGCTAAACTGCGTGCTGAAGAAAATATTACAGCATATGCAGCGGACTTTATTCAGTCGGGCAATTATAAGAGTGTCGGCATAGTACTGCCGATGAAAATAGAATACGATACGTGGAAACTGATTGATGAACTGCTTGAAATGAATGTAGACGTGTTTTCACCGCAATGTCATTACGATGATAAGTCAATGACTTTCCACCGTCTGACTTCCAGGGATGAAGTGACGCTCGATAAGAAAAATATTCCAATTCCGAGTCCTGATGCACCGGTTAACAACGATGTGGATTTATTAATCGTGCCCGGCCTCATCTTCAGTCCTGAAGGATACCGTATCGGATACGGCGGCGGCTTTTACGATCGTTTCCTAACGACTTTTAAAGGCGATACAGCTTCATTAATTTTCAGTGAGCAGATAGGGGAGACTATCGTTGAAGAATATGATCTGCCGGTTAATACACTGATTACCGATAAAGAGATATTTAACGTAAAAGAAGTGAGAGAGCATGAAGAATAAATGGCAGGCAGCATTTGAAGTTGCTAAATATACAAATTATGATTTTCTTCATTATGAAAATGATACGGAAATCATCTGGCTGAAAGACCGCAAAAAGAAAACACTGATGTGTCTTTTAGATCTTGATTTGTCTGACAGTGAGCTTGAATCATTACAGATAATATTTTTAATTCACAGGATAATCTGTCACAAATCGCAGGCTTCTTAGTTAAAACAATTAATTTATATCATTTAACCGAGAAAAAGTTCACCCGTAAATTTAAATCAAAAACATTAAAAGTGAATCACCGGACGGTTAACAATCTTGAAAAGATTATCTCAAACCCTTTTTATAAAATAGATATGAAATATAAGAAGCCGAAAGATGATGCATTTTATAAACGCAGACTGATGTCCCGTCATCCATTCGAGAAATACATGATCAAATTTACGCCGATGACTCTACTGCTCGTTACATTAAATACGATTGTGCTGTTAATCAATCTAATATTTGTTCATCTGTTTAATACTTATGAATTAACGAATCTTCTTGCAGTCAGTCATTACGAAGTCGCTTCAGGTGAATATTACAGACTCGTCACCAGTACATTTTTACACGTAGGAGTCAGCCACTTCCTGTTTAACATCTTCGCCTTGTATATACTCGGCAAGTTCGTTGAAGGAATATACACGCCGTGGCATATGCTCATAACGTACATTACAGCAGGCACCATCGCGAGCCTGTTTTCACTGGTCTTCATTACCGAAGGAATATCTCTCGGAGCGAGCGGCGCTGTATACGGACTGCTTGGATTAATTATTATACATTTATTAATCACAAGAAAAATCAAAGCAAAACTGATTTTCCAAATAATCGCAGTGTTTGCAGTCGTTTCAGTCTTATCTATGTTCACAGCAAACATTAATCATTATGCACATATCGGCGGACTGATTGTCGGCGTGCTACTTGGTATCATATTCAATTTCAGAAAAATTCAGTTTAAATATACGATTATAGCTGCAGCTGTCTTAATCTTATTCACGATGTTCAGCCATTTTGGCATGAATCAGCAGACTTCTGTTCATCCGATGGACGATGAAGCTCTGCACTATTATGAAGAGGGCAATTACGACGCTGCACTGGAGGTCGTAAATAATTCGATTAATAAAGAAGTTGCGACAGATATGACTTACTATCTCCTCGGCAAGCTGTATATTGAGTCGGGCGACGGAGAGAAAGGGCAGCAGTACGTAGACAAAAGCTATGAGATGGATCCATCAAATGAGTTTGCTGCCAAAGAAAAAATACTCGAATTCCGTAAAGTCCAGGATTATGAAAGTATGAATGAAGCGATCAGCAAACTGGATACGCCTGTTGAAGATAAAGGCCTGCAGATTCTCCTCGATGAAGCCAATTAATAAATATGTATAAATATACTTGATTATGTAAGTTTATGATGTTAGTATAAATTATCAAGAAAACAAATAAACTTATGAGGTGACATATATGGCACAGAAAAAAGTAGTTTTAGCATATTCAGGCGGTTTGGACACGAGCGTTACGATTCAATGGTTTATCGATAAAGGATTCGACGTTATAGCGGTATGTTTGGACGTCGGTGAAGGCAAGGACCTTGACCAGGTTCATGACAAAGCAACTAAAAATGGGTGCCATGAATGTCACATCATAAATACGCAAAAAGAATTCGCAGAAGAATTCGTTGCCTACACTATTTACGGAAACTCAATGTATGAAGAAAAATATCCATTGGTATCGGCACTCAGCCGTCCGTTAATTTCTAAAAAATTAGTAGAAATTGCACATGAAACAAATGCTGATTACGTTGCACGGCTGTACAGGTAAAGGTAATGACCAGGTGCGTTTTGAAGTGGCAATTAAATCACTTGATCCGACAATTAAAGTTCTTGCACCTGTACGTGAATGGACATGGTCAAGAGAAGAAGAAATTGAATATGCAAAAGAGCATAACATTCCGATTCCAGTTGATCTTGATTCACCATATTCAGTAGACCAGAACTTATGGGACGCAGCAACGAATGCGGTATTCTTGAAAATCCGTGGGCGGCGCCTCCGGAAGATGCATATGACCTTACTGTAAATATTAAAGATGCGCCGGATGAAGCTGAAGAGTTATTAATCACATACGAAAAAGGACTGCCGGTCGCAATTAATAATGAAAAGTTTGAACTGCACGAATTAATCTTGCATTTAAATGATGTTGCAGGTAAACACGGCATCGGCAGAATCGACCATGTTGAAAACAGACTTGTCGGTATTAAATCGAGAGAAATTTATGAAACACCTGCTGCGAAAGTTATTTTAACTGCAAAACACGATTTAGAAACGATTACGCTGACAAAAGATATCGCTCACTTTAAACCGGTAATCGAGCAGAAATATACAGAACAGGTGTATAACGGCTTATGGTTTACTCCATTATCAGACACGTTAAGAGCAACACTGAAAGATATGCAGCAGCCGGTAAATGGTGATGTGCGTGTGAATTATACAAAGGCAACGTAACTGTTACAGGACGTAAGTCAGAGAACAGCTTGTATAATGAAAAACTTGCAACATACACGAAAGAAGATGCGTTCAACCAGGAAGCATCAGTCGGCTTCATCGAAATCTTTGGACTTCCGACTAAAGTTAAAGCAATGCTTGAACAGGGAGTTGCTGTGGATGAGTAAAAAAGCTTGGGGCGGCAGGTTCCAGGAAGAGTCAATATCATGGGTGGAAGAGTTTAATGCTTCCATCCATTTTGATAAAGTTTTGATTGAAGAAGATATTAACGGCAGTATTGCACATGCCAATATGCTTGCAGCACAGGATATCATTTCAGAAGATGAGAACAGTCAGATTAGAGAAGGGCTGCTCAGCATACTGGATGATTATAATAATGATAAATTAACATTCAGCGTCTCCGAGGAAGATATTCATATGAATGTCGAAGCGAAACTGATTGAAAAAATCGGTGCAGCGGGCGGCAAACTGCATACAGCGAGAAGCAGAAATGATCAGGTCGCAACAGATATGCATTTATATGTAAAAAAGAAGTAAATGCAGTCATTAGCAGTGTGGAACTGCTGCAGGAGACAATTATCGAACTTGCAGAAAAACACCTTGATATTATGCCGGGCTACACGCACCTGCAGCGTGCACAGCCGATTTTATTTTCACATCATATACTGACATATTTCTGGATGCTGGAACGCGATAAATCACGTTTTAACGATTCTTTAAAACGCATTGACGTCTCTCCCCTCGGCGCAGGGGCAATCAGCGGTACAACTTTTAATATCGACCGTTTCCAGACGAAAGACGAACTGGGCTTTGAAGGTATTTATCATAACAGTATGGATGCTGTCAGCGACAGGGTTATATTGTTGAAACGCTGTCGAATATCTCTCTGACGATGGTCCACTTATCGAGACTGTCAGAAGAACTGATTTTCTGGACGACAGATGAGGCAAACTTCGTGACGCTGAGTGACGCGTTTACGACAGGCTCTTCAATGATGCCGCAGAAGAAAAATCCGGATATGGCAGAACTGATTCGCGGTAAGAGCGGACGTACAGCTGGGCACCTTATGTCCATGCTGATGCTGCTAAAAGGCCTGCCGCTGACTTACAACAAAGATATGCAGGAAGACAAAGAAGGCCTGTTTGACTCTTTAACAACTGTTAAAGGTTCACTTAAAATTATGAACGGCATGCTCGATACGCTGACGATTAATGAAAAAGTGCTTGAAGAAGCAGTTACTGAAGATTTTTCCAATGCGACGGAGCTTGCTGATTATTTAGTGTCTAAAGGCATTCCATTTAGAGATTCTCACGAAGTGGTCGGCAAACTGGTTTTTGAATGTATACAAAATGGTATTTATTTAAAAGATATGGAACTTGACGAATTTAAAGCTGCGAGCGATGTAATCGAAGAAGATATTTATGATATTCTGTCTCCGAAAGTTGTCGTTAACAGAAGAATCAGCTACGGCTCAACAGGCACAGAGTCTGTTAAACAGCAGCTGGAAGTTGCTAAAAATCATCTGTAAATTTTAAAAACTCCCTTTCGGAATATTCCGAAAGGGAGTTTTATTATACTTAAATTTTTAACCGAGATCCGGATAACCGAATGTGAATATCGTTGCTAGTGTCCAAAGTCCGAAGACAAGAACTGTTAATGCACTAAAACCCGCAGCAAGAAGGTTTTTAGCTTTCATAGAGTTTAAAAGTCCAATCACTCCAAAAATTGCTACTAAGCCCATAAGAATTGCAAGTGCGTTAACACCGATTCTAATAGTTAATCCACCAATAGTAAATAATTCTCCTGTATCGAAGAAAGGCATTATATTGACCCCCTAATCTTTCTCTTTAAACAATCACTTAATAATATTGTATAATTAATCTATAGTTTTGTCGAGAACATTTTGGAGAGTGATTACTAATGAAAATAACTAGATTGCCTTTAGGAGCTTTACAAACAAATTGCTACATTGTCAGTAACGGAGAACGACTGCTGGTAGTCGATCCGTCAGCGGAAGCGAAAGTAATTATCGGTAAGCTGAAAGATATCGGACTGCCGGTGGACGGCATTCTGTTAACTCATGCACATTACGATCATTTCGGCGCTCTGGATGAAGTTCAGGCTTTTACAGCAGCTGAAGTCTACATGTCAGATATCGAAATCGACTGGCTGACAGATATCGCTAAAAACGGCTCAATACGCTTCACTGAGGAGATTACTTCATCAGTGAGACCAAATACCCTGAAAGAGGGTTCAGCTGCTGTAGGAGGGTTTAAATTCGATGTCATTCATACTCCGGGCCATTCACCTGGCTCACTGAGCTATAAATTCTATGACTTTGTCATATCAGGTGATGTGTTATTCAATAAAGGTGTCGGCCGGACTGATCTTTACGGAGGGAGCACAGCTGAAGTAATGTACTCAATCAGAGAGAAGCTGTATAAGCTTGCGCCTGAAACAATTGTATATCCGGGTCATAATACACCGACAACAATTGGTGATGAAAAAGAAAATAATCCGTACGTAAGATAAATAGTCAGTTAAAAAGGCAGGAACACAAATGTGTTCCTGCCTTTTATTTTAATTAATTTTCGTTGCCGAATGATGGTTCAAGTAAGAACGTTGTGTAATATGTAAAGCCGACAAAGAAGAAGACTAAGTAGGCAGCAAATATGTACATGTACATTCTTTCACTTAATTTCATGTAACCAAGTAATACAAAGAGTCCAGTCTGTGCTACGAAGAATAGTGACATTGTAACCATATCTCCGATATAGAACAGAATTGCAAACATCGCAGTCCAGAATCCAATCATTTTAAATACTTTATCCATGTGATACATCCTCCCACCTGAATAATTTCACATATCATTAAATTCAATTATAGATAAACTCAGCGGCAATGTAAATAGGAATTGCATTTATTTTGCTGTAATTAAATTCCAAAACTATGTAAGTTAGTGTAAAAAGTAAACCAGTTTTGCTATTTTTGTATTAAAGTAACTTTTTTAAAAGGAAATCGCACTTTCCGCGTATATATAGGGTAGGAGGTGTTTTTTTTGAAACAGCTGGCAGAAACAATAATTAAGGATGCATACGACAGTGGCGCAAGCGATATTCATATTACGTTTGAAAAGACCGAAGGTTCGGTTAAAAAACGTATTCGCGGCAAGATGGTAGCCGTCCGTTCATTGGAAATAGGTATGCTGAAACGTCTGATTAACTATTTAAAGTTCATTGCAGAACTGGATATTAACGAACATAAAATTCCCCAGAGTGGCCGCACGAGTTTTTACATTGATGACTTACAATGCAATATACGCGTCAGCACGCTGCCACTTACGATTATGAAGGAAATTGTAGTCATCAGACTGTTGAATACCAGTGCAGGAAAATCTTCAGAAAGTCTTTTTTATAAAGATGAAGATTATGAATTTCTCACTTCATACATGAAATTATCACAAGGGCTGATACTCTTTACAGGGCCGACAGGCTCCGGCAAAAGTACAGTGATGTACCGTCTCGCGACTGATGCAGTCACGGAGAGTACGCGGCAGATAATAAGTATTGAAGATCCCGTCGAGTTTGAAATAGACGGTCTCGTGCAGGTCGAAATAAATGATAAAGCAAAACTAAGCTATCGACCGCTGATCCGCGGTGTGCTCCGGTGCGATCCTGATAATTATGTTCGGTGAAATTCGCGACAGTACAATTGCTGAAGAACTGCTGAAAACAAGTCTGTCGGGTCACCTGGTGCTGAGCACCTTCCACAGTAAAAACGCGCTCAGCACACTGACGCGTCTGAAAGATTACGGCTTATACAAAGAAGAGATGGCCGAGAGCATTTCACTTATCGTCAATCAGCGGCTGATTCATACTGCCGGCGGTTCTTTTATCGTGTATGAGTATCTGGACAAAGAAATGATTCAGACTCATTTAAACGGGGGCCGCGTATCGTATAAAACGATCCAGGATAAACTTCAGGAAATACACGGGGAAGGGGCACTGACGGATGAAGAATATGAATATTACCATCGGTCGTTCCAATAAGCTCGGTAAATACGATGCACACTTCTTAACAAAACTTGCGGGTTTACTTCAAAACGGCTTCACGATGAAGCAGGCGTTAACGTTTTTAACGGAGCAGTATGACGTAATTAAGCAAACGGACAGAAAAAATTTACTGGATATGATCAACGAAGGTGCATCATTAAGCACCGTACTTAAGTATCTGGGCTTTTCAAATTCGATAATTATGCAAGTGTCGTTCGCAGAAATACACGGTGAGTTATTATGAACCTGGAACAGTCGGGGGAATATTTAAATACGCGGCGAAAGACGATGCAGCAGCTCGCAAAGACACTGCAGTACCCACTCGTGCTCGTTTGTATTTTCATCATTATGCTGGTGCTGTTAAATTACACGGTAATTCCGCAGTTTAATGATCTCTACAGCGCTATGCAGGCCGATAAAACAATGCTCGTCAATATGTTGACGCTGATTTTAAACTACTTGCCGTATGCAGCTTTAGGAATGCTGCTGGTAGTATTCTTCTTTGCACTCACAGTGCTGATTATCATCAATCTTAAAAATACTGAGCTCGCATCTAAACTGCTGTTAAAGATCCCCGTCGTTAAAACTTACTTTAAATATTATGTCACTTACCGCTTCTCGCGCGAGTTCGGCTACTTTTTAAATAACGGACTTGAAGTAAAAGAGATTATTCTACTGTTTAAAACACAGACCATTAACCGTTACTTAAGCCTGCTGGCACAGACAATCGAACAGCAATTGCTCTACGGCGTATCACTTGGTGACGCAATTGAAGAACTGGATATGCTGGACAGGCGGCTCGCAGTGTTCGTCAATCACGGCGAATACAACAGCAATGTAGGGCAGGAGCTCATTATTTACAGCGAATATTCTTTAGAAAATATCATTATTAAAATTGAAAGCTTAACGAAGAAAATACAGCCTATTATATTTTTAATTCTCGGGCTGTTAATCGTCTGTTTGTATTTAGTAATTGTATTACCAATATTCAATATGATGAGCACGATAAAATAGGAGGAATTATATTATGAGAAAAACAATTAAACGTAAATTTAACAACAATGAAGAAGGGTTTACACTGATTGAAATGCTGCTGGTACTGCTTGTTATTTCAGTGCTGATTATACTTATTATCCCGAATATTGCCGCACAGAGCAGAAATGTACAGGACACAGGATGTGAAGCGCAGGTCCGTATGGTTCAAAGCCAGATAGAAGCATATACAATTAATGAAGGCGGAACACCTGCGTCGATCGAGGAATTAGTGCCCGATTATTTAACAGCTGAACAGGTCAGCTGCCAAAATGGTGATTCTATTACGATAACTAATGGCGAAGCAACGCGGCAATAGCGGATTTACTATGATGGAAATGATGCTGGCGCTAATGCTCGTCAGCATCATTTTGTCACTTTCCATTCCGCATTTACCTGAGTACCGGGAAAATGGTGCCGCGGATGAAATTGACAGCATCAGCTATGTCTTTCAAGGCGCCCAGATGAAGGCGCTCGCTGCAGAAGAGTCATTTATCGTGTTAATGGATCACGATATTCAAACGATTACGGTAAGGGATAAAGCACGCAGAATAATTTCAAGTTATGAACTGAAGACATGCCGTCTGGAAAACTACGGTATGAACAGTTTCACTTACAAAGAAAATGGTGACACGAATGCTTTCGGTACAGTCCATATATCGTGCGGAGGTAAAATCGTTAAATTTATTTTTCAAATACAGAAAGGAAGATTCAGAATTGAACAATAACGGATTTCTTTTGTTTGACAGTATGCTGGCTCTCTTGATTTTCACATTCATCGTTCTGCTGCTGCCGGGAATTTTTTATATTTCAAGCACCGACCAGCTGAGTCTGGAATCTCTGAAAGTTTACCGTGAACTGTATATTTTGAGCGCAAGTTATGACGAACCTCTCGACTATATTAAAGCTGCAGAAAAAATCTTTGATAAGGCGGGGATACCATGTGACGAGCGGCTCAAAAAAATATGCGGCTGACGGATTTACTTATTTGGAGATGCTGCTGTCGTTGATGACGGCCGCTTTAATTATGGCGGTTATGCCTAACGTGATGATACTGTTTCAAGGATTGACGCTTCACGAAGATCATTATGATACCGATATCTTTATGCTGGATATTATAGAAGTATCTAATGCAGCTAAAGAAATCGGTGCTGAAGGAAAGTCGGAAATTAATTTTAAGACAGACAGAGGAAAAATTTCATACAGCTACAGCAGCGGTCGGATTATTAAAAGTATCGATAGTGCGGGGTTTGTTACTTTAATGTTCAATATCGACTCATTTGTCATTACAGAAACGAAAGAAACGATTGCCCTGCAGCTGAAAGGAGCAGCCGATGAAACACTCATTTTTAAAAAGTGACGGGTTCTTTAGCCTGTCGGTATACTTTTTACTTATATATTTAATCGGGGTATACTATCATTACTATAATAGATTTCAGCTGATACTCGATATCCGCATGAATTTAATTGAAATCTATATTTCAAGAATTGATCAAATAATAAATTAGGTGAATGATAATATGATATTAATCGGCTTTATGGGCTGCGGAAAAACGACTATCGCACATGAACTGGGTACTCAACTGAATAAAGAAATTATCGACCTCGATGCAGTGATTCCGACAATCGCCGGCAAAACGATTCCGGAAATCTTTGATGCAGAAGGGGAAGCAGCCTTCAGGGAATATGAATTCCAGGCACTTCATACAACGCTTAAAAAAGATGTCATTATCGCGACAGGCGGGGGGTCGTCACGTACGAAAAATCTTACAATCTGTTAAAAGACTTAACCGGCAGACCGGTATTCTTTTTAAACGCACCATTTGAAGAGCTGTACAGCCGGATTCAGCAAGATGAAAACCGTCCGCTCGGCAATCAGGATATTGATAAAGTACAAACGCTTTATAATTCAAGATTGGATAAGTACGTTTCACTTGCCGACAGCGAAATAAGCACTATGCAGACAGTTGAAAAAACAGCTGCTGAAATCATTGGCTACATGGACAGAGTGAATTTTAAGGCGTGAGTATTCAGCTTGCCATTTTAAATAAATTATGAGTAATGTATACGGATTCAGAAAGACAGTTACGGATGAATAATACTGGAGAGAACGCATTATGCGTCGCCGAAGGAGCAAGCCTAAGAAGGTCAATCTCTCAGGCAAAAGAACAGTATTGCGACGTAATCCTGAAGATTATTTCAACAGGACAGCGATTAGTCACTGTCCTGTTTTATTTATTTGAGGAGGAAATTGTAATGAGTGAGTTAAAAAGAACACCTTTAAACGAGTACTATCATGAGAACGGTGCTAAACTGGTCGATTTTGGCGGCTGGGAAATGCCCGTTCAATTCTCAAGCATCAAAGAAGAACACACAGCAGTAAGAGAAGACGTTGGTATTTTCGATGTCAGTCACATGGGTGAAATTCGTGTTACAGGCGCCGAGGCTGAAAAATTCTTAAACTATGCACTGACTAACGACGTTACTAAGTTAACAGATGTAAAAGCTCAATACACTGCGCTCGCTAACGAAAAAGGCGGAGTAATCGACGACCTTGTAATATACAAGCTCGCTGACAATGAATACCTGCTTATTCCTAACGCAGGCAACACAGAAGAAGATTTCGAATGGCTTAAAGCTATCGAAGGATACGATGCTGTTGTGGAAAACGTATCTGCAGATTACGGTCAGCTTGCAGTACAGGGACCGAATGCAAGAGCATTAGTACAAAAATTCACAGAAACTGATCTTTCTGAACTGAAAATGTTCAACTTTGTAACAGGCGCTCAAGTAGACGGTAAAGACGTTATTATTTCACAAAGCGGTTACACTGGAGAAGACGGATTTGAGCTTTACTGCAAACCAGAAGATACACTTCACCTGTGGAAACTATTCGTAGATAACGGTGCTGTTGAATGTGGGCTCGGTTCACGTGATACACTTCGTCTTGAAGCTGGACTTCCACTTCACGGACAGGATTTATCACCTGAAATCTCACCACTTGAATCACGTATCGGTTTCGCTGTTAAAGTGGACAAAGGCGACTTTATCGGTCAGCCGGTATTAAAAGCACAAAAAGAAAATGGAATTCCACGCCGTCTGTCTGGATTTGAAATTACAGGCAAAGGAATCGCGCGTACGGATTACGAAGTATACGACAACGAAGGAAACAAAGTAGGTTACGTAACGAGCGGTACACAGTCACCAACGACTAAACGCTCAATCGGTTTCGCACTAGTTGATACTGACTTCTATGAGTTAGATAAAGAATTCGTAATCAAAGTACGTAACAAAGACGTACCTGCTAAATTCGTTAAAACACCATTCCATAAAAACTAATTAAAACGGGCTGGGGATCTTTTTATTAAGATTCCCAGCCCATTTTTTATTGGGAGGTGAAAATTCCCGGTTTGGATACCTATGTAGAATGGACAGGGTAATCCAGAGCACTGCGAGTGACAATGTCAAAGTCACATGGTAATCCAAAGCTTCCCGAGTTACCATGTTAAAGTCACATGGTGGTCCGAAGCCTCCCGGGTGACGATGTTAAAGTCACATGGTAATCCAAAGCTTCCCGAGTTACCATGTTAAAGTCACATGGTGGTCCGAAGCCTCCCGGGTGACGATGTTAAAGTCACATGGTAATCCGGAGCACCGCGAGTGACCATGTCAAAGTCACATGGTGATCCGAAGCCTCCCGGGTGACCATGTCAAAGTCACATGGTGATCCAAAGCTCTCCGAGTGACCATGTCAAAGTCACATGGTGATCCAAAGCTCCCCGAGTGACGATGTTAAAGTCACATGGTAATCCAAAGCACCGCGAGTGACCATGTCCTCCCAAGCCCTTTTGTTATCTATAGGGAATCATCCTCCCGTCGTCATCAAAAAAAGCGTCTGACCGATTCCGGCCAGACGCTTTAATATTATATTAACGGTTTTTAGATTTAATCTTACCTGTCCATTTAGCAATTCCCTGCTTAAGAACGTTGATGTCTTTATGACCGTCTTTTTTCAGCATACGTGCTGCACGTAATGCCGTACGTCCATTTTGATCGTATAAGTAAACCGGTTTATCTTTACGGATACCGCCTTTTTTCATCTGGAATGATGATATTGGAAGGTTTCTTGCTCCGAGGATATGTCCGTGTTCAAATTTATCTTTCTCGCGTAAATCCACCAGCTGTACTTTACGCAGATCTTGATTAAATTCATCTTCCTTCAGCATGTTGACGCCTCTCATACTTAAAAATGCATTTATCACCAATGCAATGATGACAACTGCCAGAATAATTAAAGCAATAATCCAGCTTTCCACTTAAAAACCTCTCCTTATATATGTTTATTTTTTTACGTTGTTTACGTTTTGCTTTGCGCAATGCTTTTTTATATTTCTCTGATCTTCAGTTAAGATAACGAAATAGTAAATGCCGTATAAAATTGCTGCAAGCACTAAAAGAAAAATCAATGAGCTGACGATCATATTTAAGACCATATCAAGATTCATCAAAAGGCCGATTGCTGCGATAAGTAAAACGATAATTACCAAAGCTCTTTTCATTTTTTATCACTCCCTAAAAGATGGTTGAATGAATGTATAGCAACTTCCACCTGATCATTATGTGGCTGTTTTGTAGTCAAGTACTGCAGCCATAAACCTGGAAGTCCAAGGAATTTCAATACTGGAACTTCTCTCAGCTTGTTCGTAAGCTGCAGTACTTCAAATGACAGCCCGAGCACGACAGGTATCAGTAAAATTCTGTTGATTACTCTCACATACAGCGGGTCGACTGGTACAAACATGTACACGACGAATCCGACAAGCTGTAAACAGTATAAAAGAACTGCCGCAGCGGTAGTGGAGCCTTGATTCTGCTTGAACATTTTCCACCGTAAGCGGCTTGTCCTGTTCAAAGCAGTTAATGACTTTATGTTCGGCCCCGTGATACTGAAACAGTCTTTTTACCATCGGTGTCAGCGACAGCAAATAGATGTAACCGAGCAGAATAATTAATTTAATCAGTGTCTCCAGTGCAACTTGTCCGAATTTTCCGGTAATAATACCGGAAAATATCTCCGCTACAAAAACAGGTATCAAAGTCAGCACAAATTTACCGATTAAGAAGGTAAGTATACCGATAATTACAGTGGAAAGCACGACTTTCGCAGTATTTGCAGAATTTTTCTCCGCTTCTATTTTATAATCTTCCCTAGGGTGCCGGTCGTAGCGGTCCGCTGCAAAGTCCATATGCTTCATGCCGTAGACACTTGCTTCTAAAATGGCGACATTGCCGCGGACGAGCGGTATTTTCTTTAGTTTAGTTAAGAACGACCTTTCGGGCCGCGGCATCTCAAAATAATCAATGTCGCCATTTGTCCGCCGGATAGCTGTAGACATATGGGTTTTCGACTGGAACATGACGCCCTCAGGCACTGCCTGGCCGCCGTAGATCGGTTTTGTCATTATTCTTCATTCTCTCTACAAGTATTCTGTCGCCGACTGCAGCCGCTCAATTGCTTCGTTAAGCAGTGCATCGTCTTCTGCAGCCAGTGCATCTGCAATCTGGTTGACAGCTTCAGTAATTTCTTCATTGGCAAGAACCACATTGGAATGTTCCCGTTCGAGAACGTCGGTGAGTTCCAGTTCGCTGACAGCAGCATAATATGTATCAACTGTGTCGGTAACTGCATCTCTTGTTTTGACGATATCGCCTGTATTCAGCTGTTCGTTACCGCGGTAGGCAGCAATGTGTTCGTTCATTTTACTAAGGTTTTCTGTAATGCCGGTTGCATATGTACTTACGATTTCTACATATTTTTCGACATTGGGATTATCGCGGTCACGTTCGAAGTTAACTATTTGTGTGTCGAGGTTTTCCAAATGCAAAGTAAGCTGCTGATTGCGTACCTGTTCGGTCTGCAGCAGGCCTTCCAATTCACTTTTGTATTCCTCCTGCTCTATGAGCGACTCTTCAGGTGAACTATTTGAGCACCCCGCAGCGAGTAATATTAATATCATTGCAGACAGTTTAAGTTTCATCGCACATTCTCCTATATTTCATTAGACTATTTTAACATGTTAGCGTTAAAATATAAAAAGAAAATGAAATAGATATTAATTTCATGTAAAATGGTTATGGAGAGGTGGAGGAGAAATGATTAAATTTGATAAAGTACAACAGTTGTTAGAGAGAGAACACCTTGATGCATTACTCGTAATGAGCAGTCACAACAGAAGATATTTAAGTGATTTTACCGGCTCCAGCGGAGCGCTTATTATTACGAAGGACTCAAGATTCCTAATGTCAGACTTCAGGTATAAAGCCCAGGGAGCTGAACAGGCTGAAGATTTCCAGTTTGTACTGCAGGAAAAAGGACTGCTTGATTCAATAATTTCATTTATGCAATCAAAAAACATTAAACGTATTGGTTTCGAAGGGGAACACGTAAACTACAATACATACAGTAAAATTAAAGAAGATTTTGAAACAGTGCCATTAACAGGAGAAGTTGAAAAAATCCGTTTAATTAAAACGGATGAAGAAATAAAATTAATTCAAAAAGCATGTGAAATTGCTGATCAGGCTTATGAATATATTTTAACTTACGTTAAAGCCGGCATGACTGAAATGGAAGTCAAAAATGAGCTCGAAGCTTATATGACAAAACTCGGTGCCAGCGGACCAAGCTTCGATACGATTGTAGCCAGCGGTCACAGAGGCGCATTGCCTCACGGTGTCGCTTCAGACAAAGTGATTGAATCAGGCGATATGGTAACATTGGACTTCGGTGCTTACTATAAAGGATATGCATCCGATATTACGCGTACATTCGGCGTTGGTTCTGTATCTGAAGAGATGGAGAACATATATAATGTCGTTTTAGAAGCTCAACTCAAGTCATTGGAAGAAATTAAATCTGGTATGACAGGGGAGGAAGCTGACACTATTGCACGCGATGTAATTAGCGGACACGGTTTTGGCGAAAACTTCGGTCATTCACTCGGTCACGGCTTCGGCCTCGAAGTACATGAATTGCCAGGTCTCGCACAAAAAAGTACAATGACTTTAGAACCCGGCATGTGTGTCACGATTGAACCCGGTATTTATGTGGACGGTTTAGGCGGTGTGCGTATCGAAGATGATACGATAGTTACCGAAACTGGTCTTAAAAAATTAACACACAGCAGTAAAAAACTGTTTATCGTATAAGAAAAGCAGATTACTAGGAGGAAAATCATGATTTCAGTTAACGATTTTAAAACTGGACTTACAGTAGAAGTAGAAGGCAATATCTGGAGAGTTTTAGACTTCCAGCACGTTAAACCGGGTAAAGGTGCGGCATTCGTGCGCAGTAAATTAAAAAACCTTCGCAACGGCGCAATACAGGAAAAAACTTTCAGAGCAGGCGAGAAAGTCGGCAGAGCTCAAATTGATAACATGAAGATGCAGTATTTATATGCAGATGGCGACAGCTATGTATTCATGGATAACAACTCTTATGAACAAATTGAAATTCCTGGCGATCAGCTGGAATACGAACTAAAATTCCTTAAAGAAAATATGCCGGTATCAATTATGATGTACGGAAGCGAAACACTCGGAGTAGAACTTCCGAAAACTGTTGAACTTGAAGTTACAGAAACAGAACCGGGAATTAAAGGTGACACTGCGAGCGGTGCATCTAAAACAGCAACACTTGAGACAGGTATAACAATTCAGGTACCTTTATTTGTTAACCAGGGCGATATGCTGGTTGTTAATACTGATGAAGCTTCGTACGTTTCAAGAGCATAAGACATTTTAAGAGCAGTAAATATTTACTGCTCCTAATTTATACTTGAATTGGTATGACCACCTATGTAAAATGTAGACATATTATTTTATGGGAGAGTAAAACTAATGAATTTAGAACAAGTCGATTCTTTAATAGAAAAAATGGAACGCGCATCTCTTACTGAAATTTCTTATAAAGACAAAGATGTGGATATTAAACTTAAAAGAGAATTAGCACCAGCGGTTACACCAGTACCTCAGGTGGCACAAACGCAAGCAGTAGCCCATCAGGCTCCAGCTGCAGAAACTCAGCCTGCAGACGAAGGTCTTGTTGTCAGAGCGCCGATGGTTGGTACGTTCTACAAAGCACCTTCACCTGAAGCTGAAGCTTACATAAAAGTAGGGGACACAGTTTCAAGTACATCAGTCGTTTGTATTTTAGAAGCGATGAAACTATTCAATGAAATACAAGCAGAAGTATCCGGTGAAGTCACAGAGATTCTAGTAGACGACGGAGATATGGTTGAATACAATCAGCCATTATTCAGATTACGATGATTAAAAAGGTATTAATCGCCAACCGCGGTGAGATTGCGGTAAGAATCATTCGTGCATGTCATGAACTTGGAATCGAAACTGTCAGTATATACTCTGAAGCAGATCATGATAGTCTACACCGGAAACTAGCGACAGAATCATACTGCATCGGACCCAAGCTTTCAAAAGACAGCTACCTGGATATGATAGGTATTATAACTATTGCACAGTCCACAGGCTGTGATGCAATTCACCCGGGTTACGGATTTTTAGCTGAAAACAGTGATTTTGCTGAGATGGTGAATCATCAAGCTTAATCTTTATCGGACCGATGTCTGAAACAATTCACTATGGGTGTGAAGGACGTTGCGAAAAAGACGATGATTGAAGCGGATGTACCGACAGTACCAGGCAGCGACGGTGTAGTTAATCACTTGATGACGCTTATATTATTGCTGAAGAAATCGGCTATCCCATCATTATTAAAGCAAGCCACGGAGGCGGCGGTAAAGGAATCCGTGTCGCACGTACTAAGAAGAATTGACTCAAAACTATAAATTAACTGAGCAGGAAGCTGAAAGTGCATTTGGCAATAAGAGTCTTTATATTGAAAAATATTGAGAACTTCCGCCATATTGAAATTCAGGTGCTCGGAGATTACCATGGCAATGTTGTCCATTTAGGCGAGCGCGACTGTACAGTACAGCGCCGCATGCAAAAACTTGTGGAAGAAGCACCAAGCCCGGTCATTAGTGAAAAAACACGTCTTGAAATGGGCGAAACAGCAGTCCGTGCAGCGAAAAGTATCGACTATATCGGTGCCGGCACGATTGAATTCATCTACGACTTAAACGATCATAAATATTACTTTATGGAAATGAATACACGTATTCAGGTCGAACATCCGGTAACAGAAATGATTACCGGTATAGACCTAGTGAAATCACAAATACTAGTCGCAAACCATGAACCGATTCCTTATAAACAGGAAGATATTAAATTCGAAGGCCACGCATTTGAATTTAGAATTAACGCTGAGAATCCGTATAAAAACTTTATGCCATCAGCAGGGAAGATTACAGAATTCCTTCAGCCTGGCGGATTCGGAGTAAGAATGGACACTGCATCATACGCAGGATATGTGATTCCTCCGTATTACGATTCAATGATTGCTAAACTGATCGTTCACGGTAAAAACCGAGAAGAAGCAGTCGCAACTGCGAAACGTGCACTCGATGAATTCCAAATCAGCGGCATCGATACGACAATCCCGTTCCACCAGAATATATTATTAAACAATGCATTCTTAAGCAATGACTATAATACTAACTTTTTGGCAGAACAGGATATTATGAAGTAAGACTTTGAACCGTCTTTTTATTCCTCACGGAATAGGGAGGCGGTTTTTATCTTCTTAAATTTAGGGTACACATTAATAAATAGTATTGAGGAGGATATAAGACTATGAATAAGGTCCTTGAAGTATTTAATGATGAGCTGAAAAAAGTGCAGAGTAATGATGCAGAACAAACTGAAGAGCATGAAAATGACAACTTTTTAGAAGAAATTGAAAAGGATATCGGTGATATTCCCGGCCACTTCGGACCGTGATTGAAGTTATTCAGGAAAAATGATACACGGCTGAGGTCAGGCATACAGAAGTATACAAAGCAGGAGATGAAGTTGCTGTTTTATATAAAGGCAGTACGGTGATTTCGTATCAGCTGCAAAAGAGAAGAGTATCATCCAATGTGCCGGCAGCCTACAGAATTAAAGTTGGCGGTAAACTGCAGCTGCCGGATATGCTGGTGCAGACGAATGACAACGGTCATTACTACTTTGAAGATAAACACACATCGACCGAAGACAATGACAAAGACGACCTCGTTGGTATTCCATACCAGGACGCGGATGGTGTTGTTGAAACCGATCAGTTTGAGAGAGTATTAGAGAAGCACGTTGCAAGACTCGCGAGATATGTGGGGAAAGACGGACAGTAGGACTAAACTTTAACGAACTAAAATAACAGAAAAGTCTAAATTTATATAGCCTTTAGTACTTATATTTATTATAATTAATGTAAATATTGTAATTAAGGGAGAGTTGTCTAATGCGAAGGTTTTTAATGCTGGGAAGTTTATCGGCTATGTTGTTACTTGCCGCGTGCGGTACAGGAGATGAAGTTGAAGATGCGTCTGCAGAAAACGTTGAGGTTTCTGAGGTAGAAGAGGAAAATAAGAAGTTGAATGAACAAATTGGTGAACTGGAAAATCAAGTTACAGAATTGGAAGGGCAGGTTTCAGAAAATGATGAAACCAATTCAAATGATACTGATGTAACTGCTTTGGAAGAAGAAATAGACAGCTTGGAAAATCAAATTGCTGAGAAAGATGAACAAATTTCTTCTTTAGAAACGAGCCTGTCAGAAACTGAATCAAAAGTCGAAGAACTGGAGCTCGCAGCTGAGGATCAATCAGCGAGTGAACCAGCAGATGAACAGGAAGATGCAGAAAAAGCAACTGCTTCATCATCAGATGATTCAGACGATGTCCCGAGAGAATGGGAATCTGCATTAAGCAGTGCTTATAACTATGCCGAAATTATGAGCATGTCAAAAGCAGGTATATATGACCAGCTGGTATCCGAGTATGGTGAAGCATTCCCGGAAGAAGCTGCGCAATATGCGATTGATAATATTGAATTCGACTGGAATGAAAATGCTTTGAAATCAGCTGAAAATTATCAGGACCTGATGAGTATGTCGCATTCAGCAATTTATGATCAGCTGATATCTGAATATGGTGAGAAATTTACGCCGGAAGAAGCACAATACGCAATCGATAATCTGGAATAGTTTATTTATTGGCCGGCTCAAGAAGCCGGTCAATTTTTATTCAATTATCCAGTTCATGTTTTTATTTTAAAATTAGTTCATTGCGGAGCAAGGCCGCTTACTCGGGAATGACACGCTCTTCATTGCGGAGCAAGGCCGCTTACTCGGGAATGACAGCTCTTCATTGTGGAGCAAGGATTATGTCCATATAATTGTGTAAAAAAAGAGAGTCAGTATCTGACCCTATAGTACAATATTGCTACCAGACAAATTGACTAAGGGAGAATCAGATAATGACTCAACTAAATATTAACTTAAATATGGCTGATTTAACAGCCCAGATTCAAGAGTGTAACCTGAATGCCTTAACGAAAAGCTATACGATTGCGCTGCTCAATGCCTATATGGAAGCCGAACGTGACAAACATGTCCAAGCGGAACGCAGTGAACAAAACGACACCCGACAGGACTATCGAAATGGTTATTATGACCGTGAATATATGCTGCCTGTGGGTCGGATTAAATTAAGAGTCCCACGCACGCGCTCTGGCGAATTCTCGACAGAAGTGTTTGAGAAGTATCAGCGCATGGATCAGGCGCTGATACTGACCATGATTGAGTCTGTCATCAATGGAGTCTCGACACGCAAAGTGAAGAAACTGGTCAATGCATTATGTGGGGAAGAAGTATCTAAATCATTTGTATCGAACATCATGAAACGTCTGGATCCAGAAATTAAAGAATTCCGAGAACGCCCATTAAACTTAAAAAACTATCGATATATTTATGTCGATGCGATGTATATCGATGTCAGAGAGAACCATCGCATCGTGTCTAAAGCCGTGTATATCGCTCAGGGTGTCAATGATGATGACTATCGTGAGATTATTGGATTTATGGTATCTGGACAAGAGTCAGAGGCATCATGGACCCAGTTCTTTAAGAATTTACGCGCGCGTGGGCTCGGTACGCCTAAAATTGTGATTTCAGATGCGCACAAAGGATTAAAGAAAGCCATCAAGGGAGAATTTTTAGGGGCATCCTGGCAACGATGTACAGTTCACTTTCTTAAGAATATTATTGATGTGATGCCGAAAGATTCGAGCGATGAGCGTAATGCTTTAAAGCTCATTTTTAAAGCCACGAATCCGATGAATGCAAAGAAATACCGGACAGACTTTGAAGCATTGGTCAGCGGCAACCCCAAGTATGATAAGGCATTATTGAAATTGGACGAAGGGTTTGATGATGCGATGCAGTACTTGGTTGTGCCAGAACTTCACCAAAAGCACATTCGTACAACGAACAGTTTGGAACGTGTGAACGAAGAGGTTCGCAGGCGGGAGAATGTGATTCGTATCTTTCCTAACGTAGAATCTGCGGTTAGACTCGTTGGGGCCGTGTTGATGGATGAACATGAGAATATGTTAGCCCGTCGCAGCAGATTTCTCAGTGAGCCCCCTAAAAAGCAATAAAATTTGCCTTTCAGCCATGGCTGAAAGGCAAACATCACTACCTATTATCAATCGCTTTATTGTACTGTAAAAATCTTTACACAAGATTGTGGACTTGACTGGAGCAAGGCCGTTTACTCGGCAATGACACGCTCTCATTGCGGAGCAAAGTCGCTTACTCGGGAATGACACGCTCTCATTGCGGAGCAAAGTCGCTTACTCGGCAATGACACGCTCTCATTGCGGAGCAAAGTCGCTTACTCGGGAATGACACGCTCTCATTGCGGAGCAAAGTCACTTACTCGGGAATGACAGCTCTTCATTGTGGAGCAAAGTCGTTTACTCGGGAATGACAGCTCTTCATTGCGGAGCAAAGTCGTTTACTCGGCAATGACAGCTCTTCATTGCGGAGCAAAGAACCAAAGAACTCAACCTCCCCGTATTCCGCACCTTATTGACTAAACAAACAAATAGTCATATATTTAAAGTATTAAAAACAGCGGTTTTTCAGTTTTCAGACGACCCGGAATGTTTATCAATCCATTCAGTAAACCATTTAATATTACCTGCATCACGTGATATAATAAAACAGTGAGGTGATTGTATGATTTTACAAAATCATAAGACAAATTTAGGCAGCATCGAAATTTCCAGTGAAGTCATTGAAGTAATCGCAAGTATTGCGGTTGAAGAAACTAAAGGTGTTCACTCATTGCAAAATAATTTTGCCAGTGGTAATATCGAAAAGATTGGGAAGAAATTCCGCGGTCGCGGTGTTAAAGTTGAAACTAAAGATGATCAGATCCACATTGCGATTTACGTCGTATTATCGACTGACCGGAACGTTCACAGCGTAGCTGAGCGTATTCAGGAAAATGTTAAACAAGCTGTAAATGATATGCTCGAAGTCACAGTTAACGAAACTAACGTGCACATCGTCAATATTATTAAATAAGTTAATAGATAGGTTTAGGTGTAAGCATGAAAAGACATGAACAACGTAAGAAAGCATTTCAGCTGTTATTCCAGGTAGATAAAAACGTCGTTAATCTTAAAGATACCCGTTTTTACGAGGTATACCAGACTGAGACATTTGTTAAATCGGTCGTCGATTACTATGTTCACAATCAGGAATCAGTAAATGATGAAATCAGCCGTTACTTAACAGGGTATACGATTGAACGTATATCAAAAGTAGAAAGAATATATTACGCCTCGCGGTAAGTGAATTGCAGAGTCACGGTGCACCTGTAAAGGTTGTTATTGATGCAATTAAACTCGCAAAAAATTACGGTGACAAAGACAGCCATCGTTTCGTTAACGGGGTATTAAAGAATTTTGCCGTGCAGAATGAAGGTTAGGTAAAAATGGATAGTACAAAGTATTTATCAGTTCAGTCCTTAACAAAGTATATTAAATATAAATTTGAAAAAGACCCGTACTTGCAACGGGTCTTTCTTAAAGGTGAGCTGTCGAATGTGAAACATCATACGAACGGCCACATATATTTTTCTATAAAAGATGACAAGTCTGTCATCAGTGCGGTCATGTTCAGATACGATGCCGAGAAGCTCAATTTCAAACCCGAAGAGGGCCAGAATGTTCTTCTCGCCGGGAATATTACTCTGTACGAAGCCCGCGGACAATATCAGATTTACGTTAAAGAAATGCAGATTGACGGTATTGGCCAACTATTTTTAAAGCTCGAGCAGAACAAAGAGCTGCTGAAGGAAAAAGGTTATTTGAATCCGGAGCATAAAAAAGCGATTCCCGATTTTCCGGAACATATCGCCATCGTGTCATCCAGTACAAGTGCTGCAATAAAAGATATGATTACTACTTTAACGCGCAGATATCCACTCGTTAAGGTGACATTATTAAATACATATGTGCAGGGTGCCCGCAGTCAGGACAGTGTGTTAACGAATCTTACGCGTGCTGACAAACTCGGTGCAGATACTGTAATTCTTGCCCGGGGCGGCGGTTCTATTGAAGACCTGTGGACGTTTAACGAGCTGGAAGTGGCTCTCGCTGTGTTTAATATGAATACACCGGTGATTACAGGTGTTGGTCATGAGACCGATATTACACTTGTAGATTACGTGAGTGATCTCCGTGCACCAACTCCTACAGCAGCCGAACAGGCTGTACCAAACATCAGGGATTTACAGCTTCGTCTCGGCGAACTGCACAGACAATCGGATAATCTGATTATGTCTAAAATCGAGCGTTCACGTAAAGTGCTGGATGGTTTATCAAATTACTACAAATTTAAAAATCCGAATTTATTATATACAGAACAGACTGAACGTCTGCGCGATTTAACAGTAACTATAGAGAACCATATGTCCTTATCACTTTCTGAGAACCGGCATATGCTTAATAAGCACATGTCAGGGCTGTCGTATAACGATCCGGCACCCGATATCAGGAATTACCAGGAAGAACTTTTAAGAACTGAAAATGAACTGAAACGCCGTATGAAAGCAGTAATCGGCCAGAAGTCAGAACGTCTTGCTGGTAATATTAACGTCTTGGAATCAGTCAGCCCCGTACAAATATTAAAAAGAGGCTATTCTTATACGACGTTTAATAATAAAATAGTAACAGAAGCAAAAAACTTAAATGTTGGCGATGTTATTGAAACATCATTTAATCGGGGCACAGTCAGCGCTAAAGTGACAGAGGTGAATACAGATGACTAAAAACAATCAGACTTTTGAAATGAAAATGACGAGATTGGAAACAATCGTTAAATCACTAGACGAAGAGGAAGTATCTCTTGAAAAGTCGCTGGAACTTTATCAGGAAGGTATTAAACTTTCACAAGAGTGCGACAATATACTGAAAAACGCAGAGTTAAAAGTGGAAGAACTCAATAAGGATACTGATGACGATGGAGAATAGCATATCGTACATCGATAAAGTGAAGTCTCATATATTAGTGCACTTAAAAACGTATCAGCATTCTGAAACGATTTACAATGCGAGTAAGTATTCCGTTGAAGCAGGCGGCAAAGGACTCCGACCGTTACTGTTATTTACTGCGCTTGAAGCGCTGAATACGGATATTTCTAAAGGTCTCAGTACGGCATCCGCGATAGAGATGATCCATACGTATTCTCTTATTCACGATGATTTGCCGGCAATGGACAACGATGATTTAAGACGCGGTAAACCGACGAATCATATCATCTTCGGCGAAGGCACAGCTATTCTTGCAGGAGACAATCTGCTTAATGAAAGTTTTAATGTGATAGCTAAAGATAAGGAATTGTCTGCAGAAATCAGAATTAAACTCGTTGAAACGATTGCTACGGCGAGTGGACAGGCAGGTATGATCAGCGGTCAGATGCTCGATATTGAAGCAGAAGAACGTCCAACGTCACTCGACGAATTGGAAACGATTCATGCTTATAAAACCGGCGCACTGATAACAGCACCTGTAACAGCAGCGTGTATTATTGCTGAAGCGGTACCTGAGGTTACTGAAAGTCTTCAAAATTTCAGTGAAGTCATCGGTGTCTTATTTCAGATTAAAGATGATATATTAGACATTGAAGGCAATCCAAAAATTACCGGTAAGAACATAGGCAGCGATGCGAAAAAAGGCAAGGTAACCTACGTTAGCGAACTCGGACTTGAAGGTGCCAAAACAGCTTTGCAGCAAAAAGAAACAGAAGCATACAGAATCCTAGACAGCCTGGATGAATTAATAGAGACAGCGGGATTACGTAAAATCGTTCAGATGTTTGCTGAAAGAGACCAATGATAATTCATATGTCAGTATGAATTATCATTTTTCTTTTTTGTCGGAACAGTAAAGTGTTATAATTATTAATAGTAAAATTAAAGGTGGTTGCTATATGAATATATATAGTATTGACGAGCCATCATTTTTGAAAAACTCAAATGAAGAAGAGCTCGTACAGCTAGCAAGTGACATAAGAGAATTTCTCATCGAGTCATGTGCAGTTACAGGCGGCCACATCGGAGCAACTTAGGTGTTGTTGAATTGACAATCGCACTTCATAAGTACTTTGATTCACCCGTCGATAAACTGATTTTCGATGTAGGACACCAGGCATATATACACAAAATATTAACAGGCAGAAGTGCAGATTTCGCTACGCTGAGACAATATAAAGGCTTAGGCGGATTTCCTAAAATGCGCGAAAGCAAACACGATGTATGGGAAGCGGGCCATTCATCGACTTCGCTGTCTGCAGCAATGGGCTTTGCAAAAGCCCGCGATATTAAAGGTCAAAAAAATCACGTTGTACCGATTATCGGTGACGGTGCACTGACAGGCGGCATGGCGCTTGAAGCACTTAATCATATCGGCAGCGATAAGACGAACATGACGATTATTTTAAACGATAACGAAATGAGTATCGCACCAAACGTCGGAGCATTGCACAATATGCTCGGACGTATGAGAACAAATGCACAATACAATAAATTTAAACACGGTGCTGAAGGGTTTATCGAGCGTCTGCCGCAGGTCGGTACAACCCTTCGTGATTTGGCAGACCGTTTTAAAGACAGCACCAAATATGTTTGTCGACGGCATTTTCTTTGAAGAACTAGGTATTAAATATATCGGTCCGGTCGACGGTCATAATTTTGAAGACCTCGGTGCTGCAATTAAAACTTCTAAGGAATATGACGGTCCTGTCATCATTCATGTCATTACGAAAAAAGGTAAAGGATATCATCCTGCAGAGCATGACAAACTTGGTATTTGGCACGGTCTTGGACCGTATAAAATAGATACCGGTGAAGTACTCGGTACGAAGAAAGCCGAATCATGGAGTGCATTTATGTCTAATACTGTATTAGACCGTGCTCACAAAGACGAGACAATTGTAGCTATGACACCGGCGATGCCTGTCGGCAGCAAGCTCACTAAGTTCCAGAATGAACTGCCTAATCGTTTCTTTGATACGGGCATTGCAGAACAGCACGCAGTTACAATGGCTGCAGGCATGGCAGCTGCAGGTATGAAACCGTACCTTGCAATCTATTCGACATTCCTGCAGCGCGGTTACGATCAGCTCCTGCACGACGTCGACAGACAAAACCTGGACGTCCTCTTAGGCATTGACCGGAGCGGTCTTGTCGGTGCAGACGGTGAAACTCATCAGGGTGTATTCGATATCAGCTTTATCTCGCCGCTGCCAAACATCACTTTAATGATGCCGAGAGACGAAAAAGAAGCTGAAATGATGATTGATTTATCATTTGCTACAGCTGGACCGATGGCGATTCGTTATCCTAGGGGCAATGTACTCGGCATCGATATGAATGAAAACCGGGAGCCGCTTAAAATAGGCAGCTGGGAAGTTCTCCGAGAAGGTGCAGATGCAGCATTAATTTCATACGGTCCGACACTTGCGACTGTTATGGAAGCAGCAGAAATACTTGCAAAAGACGGTATTGAAGTTAAAGTAATTAATGCGCGCTTTATTAAACCGCTTGATAACGCTATGCTCAAGTCATTTGGTGAGAGCGGCATACCTGTATTTGTTATTGAAGAATCAATGCTTACAGGCGGACTTGGCAGTATGATTTCGACTTATATGAATGATGAATTATATACGAATAAAATTCAGCGTCTTGGTATCGGTAATGAGTATATCGAACACGGTGATGTCGATCTGCTTCTCCGTGATATCGGCATTACTGCTCCGAATATCGCACTGCGTACTAAGAAACTTACAGGGGCGCCTCATGAAGAAAATACGAATCGATGAATATATTTTTGAGCATTTCAATGTCGGCTCAATTGATGATATAAAAAAATTGATTATGGCAGGCAAGGTGCTGAATAATAACGAACCTGTTTATAAAGCCTCTGATAAAATCGCACCGGACAAAGCACATGTCAGATTTAAAAATGTGAAGCAGTTTGTTTCGAGAGGCGGACTAAAATTAAAACATGCCATTGATTCATTCGGTCTTGAGGTAACTGAGAAAGTAATGCTCGATATCGGTTCCTCAACAGGAGGATTTACCGATTGTGCGCTGCAGCATGGCGCGAAGCATGTCTATGCAGTGGATGTCGGAACAAATCAGCTTGCGTACCAGTTAAGAATTGACGAACGCGTATCTGTAATGGAACAGACGAATTTTAAAGAAACGGTTATCGAAGATTTCGAACCGCTGCCGGATGTCATCTCGATTGATGTATCATTTACATCAATTGTGCCGATACTCCGTCATATAAAATCCCTGTTCAGCCACAATATTGAAATTGCAGCATTGATTAAGCCGCAGTTTGAAAGTTATTTGGAAGAACGTGAAGAAAGCGGGATTATTACGAATCCGGACACGCATTACCAAGTAATTCAGCGCGTACTGAAGGAATGCGAATTACTCGGCCTTAATATTTCAGCAATAGAGCGTTCACCGATTACCGGAACTAAAGGCAATATAGAATATTTATTCTATCTGACAAGTAAAGAAAGTGAATATGCATTAACAGACAAAGACATCAAAACCGTTGTATACGGTTGATGTCTTTTGTTTTTGCTATGCAAAGGACCTGCTGTATGATAAATAATGAATAAATATTCAGCAATTCATTTATAAAGGGGGGATTTTAATGTCTAATAAATCAATCAGACAAATTAAAATCAGAGAAATCATTACTAATAACCGTATTGAGACACAAGAAGAACTTGTCGACAAACTTATCGACCATAAGTTTAATGTGACACAAGCAACAGTTTCAAGGGATATTAAAGAACTGCAGCTGATTAAAGTACCATCACCGGGCGGGGAATATGTTTACAGCATGCCAAAAGACAGGCAGTACCATCCTTTAGAAAAACTCGGCCGTTATTTGATGGATAGTTTCGTTAAACTGGACTTTACGGGCAATTTGCTCGTCTTGAAAACATTACCGGGTAACGCACAGTCAATTGGTGCGATTATCGATCAGCTTGAGTGGGAAGAAGTTGTCGGCACGATTTGCGGAGACGATACATGTCTGTTAATTTGCCGTGACGAAGAATCACAGCAATTAATTAAAGATCGTATTTTTAATCTTATTTAACTGGGGTGTTTAATGTGCTGCTCAGATTAAGTGTGCAGAATTTTGCCGTGCTTGAAATATTGAATTGGATTTTTCCAAAGGAATGACCGTATTTACCGGAGAATCAGGTGCCGGTAAATCAAAAATTATAGAAGCTGTCAGCTATTTAGAAGGGCGCCGCGCATCTGCAGACGATATTCGCTACGGAAGCAGCGGCGCTGTCATTGAAGGCGTGTTTGATTTTCCCGTCAATGATAAACTGACCAGTATGCTTAATTCTCTCGGTATTGTAGAGGACGAATTATACATCGTCCGCCGTGAAGTGATGACCAGCAGTAAAAGTTTAATCAAAATTAATAATCAAATGATCACATTGAATAATTTAAAGCAGATTATGGAGCTCGTGCTGTCGATTCATTCACAGTCATCACAAGCTGCTGTACTGCAAAAAAGTGAACAGATTGAATATCTCGACCGTTATATCGGTCTCGGAAAAGAAAGTATTTTTACGGAATATCAGAAACATTACAAGTCATATCAATCAGTTAAAAAGCGTATAGAAGAGCTTGAGTACAAAGACCGCAACCGTTTGACGCAGCTCGAGCTGCTAAAAATGCAGCAGGCGGAAATCTCAGCGCTCGAGCTGAAAGAAGACGAGGAAGAAGAACTGGAACAGGAGCTTGAGTTCTTATCAAACTATGAAAATATCCACGGCGCACTCAGCCGGATTAAAGCACTGCTTGTCAGTGAATATCCGCCGCAGGGCATGCTTTATGATATTAATCAGTCACTCGATACAGTAACTAAGTTCGATGAGTCATATACATCATATAGAGATACGCTGACAGATGCATACTACCTTTTAACAGAACTGAACACGCAAGTATCGAATGATTTGTCATCGATTGATTACGATGCCGAGCGTTTGAATTCTATTCAGTCGAGATTAAATCAGTTTAATCAGCTGAAACGTAAATTTACGAAAACATCAGGGACTCCTTGAATTCGAGCAGGAATTGCAGGAAGACATCGATGATCTCGAGAATATTTCACAATCGTTTACGAGACTGGAAGAAGAACAAAAAGAGTTCTATCTGAAAATGGAGCAGTCTGCGATGAAGCTGCACAATTACCGCGGTGAGCGGAAACATTTCTTAGAAAGTAAACTCCGCCGCGAGCTGAGTGAACTCGAGATGCCGAACGTACAATTTGAAATCAGTTTAAAAGAATCCCATTTTAATGCGCTTGGTTTTACCGATGTTGAATTTTTAATTGCAACAAACAAAGGAGAACCTTTAAAACCGATGAATAAAATTGCGTCGGGCGGGGAAGTGTCCCGTGTGAGTCTGGCTCTCCGTACAATCTTCTCGGAATTTGACAGCGATTCCTTGATTATTTTTGATGAAATTGATACTGGAGTCAGCGGACAGGTTGCCGCGCGCATGGTAGAGAAGATGAAGCTTTTATCAAAACAGCGCCAGGTTCTGGCGATTTCACATCTGCCTCAGGCAGCAGCAACAGCAGACCATCTGCTCCATGTGGAGAAAACGGTTGAAGATGAACGTACGCGTTCAACCGCATCATATTTAAATTACAAAGACAAAATCGAAGAAATTGCACGTATGATCAGCGGCTCTAAAATAACTGAAGCCGCACGGCTGAATGCTGCAGAATTACTAAAATCCAGCGAAGACTAATCTTCACTGGATTTTTTCGTTTGCTTCATAAAACGTTCCTGAGCACGTTTGTTTTTACGTTCGCGGTAGAGCAGGTAGCCCCCGATAAACCATATTCCAAAAATAGTCATAATAAGGCCGGCAAAAAATTGCAGTGCAGTATAAGTAAACGGATCGATAACAATTCCGAACACACTGTCACGCATCAATTTTATTCCGACCCCCGCGATAATACCTGGGATCACTAATATTATTAAAGCAATTATTTTCAGCATAGTCTTCTCCTAAAATCATTTCTAAATTAATTATACAGCAAACTGGAGAAAGTAAAATTTACAATTTATGAAACATGTATGAAATAACGCGTTGTAATATTCTTAATTATTAAACATTTTTAATACGCTTTTCTTTTGCAATAATTAATTGTATGCTTTTTGTAAGGGCTTTCAAAAGAGCTCTGGCAAATGTATTTATCCGAAATATTGTATAATAATTCCGGGGAGGCGAATTCATGAATTTTGATGAAACATTACAGAGCAATTTTAACACCGATGCATCAATTGCACTCGTCAGAGCAGGCTCAGAGGACCTGCTTGATTTAGTCCGTGAATCAGCACTTGAACACGGTATAAAATGGCATCTTTTTGATGATGAAAGAGTGCTTGCAGAAGCATTCAGCGCAATGGAATTCGATTACGGCAACTTCGGTGTGACGATTCATCATTGTACTGACGATGCTGCTTGTGCAGAAGAAGCTGGCAGGTTAATTTCATCGGGCGGAGCAAACGTGCTGATGAAAGGACTTATCTCAACCGGCGTTATTTTAAAAGCAGTATTGAATAAAGAATTAAAATTACTGGATCAGGCACTGTTATCCCACGTTGCATTATTCAGTCTGCCGAACTACCATAAACCGGTAATTATAAGCGACGCTGCAATGAACATTGATCCGGATACAGAAACTAAAATTAAAATAATAGAAAACACAATCACTGTCGCCGGCAAGCTCGGTATAAAAGAACCGAAAATTGCACTCGTTTCTGCAGTCGAAAAAGTGAATGAAAAAATAGCTTCTACTGTCACAAATGATACAATAGTAAAGGCTCATAATTTTGAAAGTGCAATTATCGACGGACCGATGCAGTACGATCTGGCAATGTCAAAATCTGCGTCACGGATTAAAGGTTACGACTCAGCTGTAGCAGGCGATGCAGATATACTGATTATGCCTCATATTGACGCAGGCAATATACTGTATAAAGCATTAATTACTACAGCAGGGGCTCACGTTGCAGGCATAATTGCCGGACTGAAAGTGCCATTCGTACTCACTTCGCGTGCAGATTCAAAAGAAGAGAAGTATAATTCAATTAAATTAGCAATTAAAATGATGTAACACAATCAGGAGGATATTTAATATGATTTTTACAGAAATGGAACAAGGCGACTACGAACAGCTGGTATTTTGCCAGGATAAAGCGAGCGGCCTTAAAGCGATTATATGTATTCACGATACTACACTCGGACCAGCTCTAGGCGGAATCAGATTCTGGAATTACGAACATGAAGATGAAGCAATCACAGACGTACTCCGTCTTGCTAAAGGTATGACATATAAAAATGCAGCTGCAGGACTTAACCTCGGAGGCGGTAAAGCAGTCGTAATCGGCGATGCATCCAAAGATAAATCAGAAGCATTTTTCCGTTCTTTAGGACGATACATTAACAACCTTGGCGGGCGCTACATCGCAGCAGAGGATGTCGGCACAACTGTTGAAGATATGGATTATATCTATCAGGAAACTGACTACGTATGCGGTGTCAGCGAAGCTTACGGTTCAAGCGGTAACCCGAGCCCGTTCACAGCACTTGGTCTTTTCGTTGCAACACAGCGTACAGCGAAAGAAGCATTCGGTTCAGACGACCTCACCGGCAAAACTGTCTCAGTTCAAGGTGTCGGCAACGTTGCTTATAGTCTTTGTAAACACCTGCACGAAGCTGGTGCTAAATTAATCGTTACTGATATTAACGATAAAGCAGTACAGCGCGCAGTAGATGATTTCGGTGCAACTGCTGTCGGTCTTGATGAGATTTACAGCGTGGAGGCAGATATCTTCGCACCATGTGCACTCGGCGGTATTTTAAACGACGACACGATTCCACAGCTTAAAGTTAAAGCAATTTGCGGCAGTGCAAATAATCAGCTTCTGGACATTGAAAAACATGGTAAAGCACTTCAGGACAGAGGTATTGTATACGCACCTGACGTAGTAAACTCAGGCGGCGTAATAAACGTTGCTGACGAGCTTGAAGGATACAACAAAGAACGTGCAACAGCTAAAGTTAAAGAAGTATACAACCAATTAGATAAAATCTTTACAATTGCTAAAGATGAAAATATTTCACCGCAGCATGCAGCTGATCATTTAGCAGAATCACGCATCAAAGCAATTCAAAATGTGAAGAGCGTTTATTCTCAAACTGATAAAAACATCCTTTCCGGAAGAAAATAATAATGAAAAAGTTTATACTTGTATTAAATCTCGGGAGTACAACGACGAAAGTTGCGCTCTTCCGGGATTTAAATTGCCACATAGTTAAGACCTACTCCCATGACAAGGAACTAATCAGCCAGGGGATTAACGAGCAGAAGACAGTACGCTACGGAACAATAATTAAGTTTCTTCATGAGTGTGAAGTATCACCGGAAGAAATCAGTATCGTTGCAGCACGCGGCGGACTGCTTCATCCCGTCGAGGGGGGCACATATTTAATTAACGACGATATGCTGAATGACTTATCATCTGGAAAGTACGGCGATCACGCATCTAACTTGAGCGGTATACTCGCAGCAGAATTTGCAGGGAACTACAATATCGAAGCTGTAATTACCGATCCGGTTGTTGTCGATGAGTTGTGTATGCAGGCTCAATATACCGGCATTAAAAATGTCAGGCGGACATCAATCTTTCACGCATTAAATCAAAAAGCAGTTGCAAGAAAGTACGCTCTTTCAGTCGATAAGAATTATGAAGACTTAAATTTAATTGTTATTCATATGGGCGGCGGCATTACAGTGGGTGCCCATCATCTCGGCCGTGTCATCGATGTGAATAACGGCTTAAACGGCGACGGACCGATGAGCCCGACACGCGCAGGCAGCTTGCCGGTAAACGGACTGCTGAAGTATATAGAAGAACACGAATTGTCACATCAGGATATTAATAAGCTGATTTCAAAACAGGGCGGACTGCTGTCTCATTTAAATACAGAAGATGTCCGGGATATTGTCAGTGATATTAATGACGGAGATACCACAGTGCAGAAGTACTTGAAGCAATGGCATTTCAGATTGGCAAAGAAATCGGTGCTAAAGCAGCTGTGCTGCACGGTGAGATCGACCAGATTATTTTTACCGGCGGCGTCAGCTACAGTGATTATGTAATGAATTTAATTAACCCGTATATTTCATTTCTTGCGCCTGTTACAATTTATCCCGGTGAACTTGAAATGGAAGCACTGGCATATGGTGCATATACGATAAATAAAGACAGAACGTTGCTTAAGACTTACAGAGCGGAGGAGACACATGTCTAAAAATTACGATACAGTAGTGATCGGCGGGGGAACCGGCGGTTATGTCACTGCGATTAAACTCAGCCAGCTCGGCCAGCAGGTCGCAGTCGTAGAAAAAAGTAAACTTGGCGGAACGTGTTTAAACAAAGGATGTATTCCGACGAAAAGTTTTTTAAAGAGTGCTGATGTCATTAACACTATGAAAAATGCAGATCTTTACGGGATTACACCCGCGGAACCATCATTTGAGATTGTTAATATTATCGCACAGAAAGATAAGGTTGTTAATCAGATGCAGAGCGGCATTAAATACCTGCTGGATAAAAATAAAGTGGATATTTACGAAGGCACAGCAACAGTACTTGGACCATCTTTATTTTCCCCGCTTGCAGGCGCTGTCAGCGTCAGCTATGAAGATGAGGAAAAAGAGAGTGAAATACTCGTCAATGATTTCGTCGTTATCGCTGCAGGATCAAAACCTGCCGAACTGCCTTTTATGCCGTTTGATGGCAATGTAATTTTATCGAGTGATGACTTAATGTATATGGAAGACATCCCAGAGAAAATTGTCATAGTCGGGGGGGCGTCATCGGTGTTGAGTTTGCAACAATACTTAATGCCTTTGGTACAGACGTCACAATTGTCGAAGCGTCAGAGCATATACTGCCGACTGAAGATAAAGACGTGGCGCAGGCCGTGCATAAATCACTGACTCAGAGTGGCGTTGAAATTAAGACAGGTGTTAAACTGGAAGCTGAAGGCGTTGATATTAAAGATGATAATGTCAGCCTGACTATTGCTGATGAAGTTGCAGTTTTTGATAAAGCACTCGTTGCAATCGGACGTAAGGCAAACACTGAGCATCTCGGTCTATTGAACACTAAAGTTAAAATGGATAACGGCGTAATTGAAGTCAATGAGTTTCAGCAGACGAAAGAATCCCACATATACGCAATTGGCGATGTCACATCATCACCTCAGCTTGCACACGTGGCGATAGAAGAAGGATTAATTGCTGCAGAACATATTACAGATAATAATCCGCTCGTCATGAACTACAGTAATGTACCGAGATGTGTATACACGTCGCCGGAAGTTGCTTCTATTGGTCATACCGCTAAGCAGTTAAAAGAACAGAATACAGAGTTTAAAACACATAAATTACCACTCTCTTCAATTGCGAAAGCTGTTATTGAAGACGGCGGTGAAGGTTTTATCAAGTTAAATGTGTCACCGTCAGGAGATATTCTCGGCGCTTCAATAGTGGGAGCAAATGCGACGGAACTGATTAATCAGCTGTCGCTGGCGAAATTTATGGATGCATCGGCACTCGAGCTGTCGAGCGCGGTATTTGCGCATCCATCTGTCGGGGAAATTATTAAAGAAGTCGGACTCGATGCCGAAGGTATCGCAATTCACGTTTAGGAAGGTGAACTTTTTGTTATCACATAAAGAAACAGATTTAACAGCAACAGATTTACAGGAAATGTACAAGACGATGCTCATTTCACGACGTCTTGATGAGCGTATGTGGTTATTAAACCGTGCAGGAAAGCTGCCGTTCGTTATTTCATGCCAGGGGCAGGAAGCAACACAGGTCGGCGCAGCTTTTGCTCTCGATAAAGAAGTTGATATTTTAAATCCGTACTACAGAGATTTAGCGTTAGTCACACACTTCGGCATGACACCGGAGGAAACAATGCTGTCAGCATTTGCACGCGGTGCGGATGTTCAGAGCGGCGGGCGTCAGATGCCGGGCCACTTCAGTAAAAAAGCGAGCAACATTATGACTCAGGGCTCTGCTGTAACAACGCAGATTCCTCACGCAGTCGGTGCGAGCTATGCCTTTAAAATGGACGGCGAAAAACGCGTCTCACTGGCTACGCTTGGTGAAGGCTCAACGTCACAGGGTGACTTCCACGAAGGCTTAAACTTTGCCGGCGTGCATAAGCTTCCTTTTATCTGTCTGATTGAAAACAATAAGTACGCGATCAGTGTACCGACGCATCTGCAATATGCAGCTGACAAATTATCAGATCGTGCAATCGGCTACGGCATGCACGGTGAACAAGTGGACGGCAACGATCCCATCGCCGTGTATAAAGTAATGAAGGAAGCACGTGAGCGTGCAATTAACGGAGAAGGCGCTTCATTAATCGAAGCAATGTCTATCCGTTTAACACCGCATTCGTCTGACGATGACGATAAATACCGCGAAGCTGATGAACTGGCTAAAAATAAAGATATGGACTGTCTCGAATCATTTAAATTATATTTACTTGATGAGAAAATAATAGATGAAGCATGGCTAAAAGCAGCGGAAGCTGAAATCAAGGACACTGTAAACAAAGCGACGAAAGCCGCTGAAGCTGCACCTTATGCCGAAGCTGAACACGCTTTAAAACACGTTTATGAGGAGGTAAACAATGGCTAAATTGTCTTATCTCGATGCCATTCGCGATGCGCTGTTTGTTGCAATGGAGCAGGATGATAATGTATTTGTTTTAGGTGAAGATGTCGGTAAAAAAGGCGGTGTCTTTAAAGTAACAGAAGGGCTGCAGGAAAAATTCGGTGAAATGCGTGTACTGGATACACCGCTCGCTGAAAGTAATATTGTCGGCACAAGTGTCGGCGCAGCAATGATGGGGAAACGTCCGGTTGCTGAAATTCAGTTCGCTGATATATTCTCCCTGCAGTCAACCAAATATTAAACGAAGCGGCTAAAGTCCGCTACCGTTCAGATAATGACTGGAATGCCCCAATGGTCATCCGTGCACCATACGGCGGAGGAATTCACGGCGCGCTGTATCACTCGCAGTCTATCGAATCGCTCTTCGTCTCAACACCGGGACTTAAAGTTGTCGTACCATCAACACCTGCGGATGCTAAAGGATTATTAATGGGAGCGATTAAAGATAACGACCCTGTATTATTCTTTGAACATAAAAAAGCATACCGTTTATTAAAAGGTGAAGTACCAGAAGGCGACTACACAATTCCGCTTGGTAAAGCCGACGTTAAGCGTGAAGGTGATGACATTACTGTTATTACTTACGGACTGTGTGTCAATTACGCGATCCAGGCTGCAGAGCAGTTAAAAAAGAAGGCTACGAAGCAGAAATACTGGACCTTCGTACGCTGTATCCGCTTGATAAAGAAGCGATTATAAAAGCCGCGTCTAAAACAGGAAAAGTTCTATTAGTAACTGAAGATAACCTTGAAGGCAGTCTGATCAGTGAAGTGTCTGCGATTATCGGTGAAAACTGTCTATATGACCTCGATGCGCCGATTATGCGCCTCGCAGGACCTGACGTGCCGTCGATGCCGTATGCACCGCCGATGGAAGATTACTTTATGATGAATCCTGAAAAGATTTACAAAAAAATGCTCGAATTGAGCGAGTATTAAGAGGTGACAAGGATGACGGAAATTACAATGCCTAAACTCGGAGAAAGTGTAACCGAGGGAACGTTAGAAAACTGGCTGGTTAAAGTTGGCGATCACGTCAGCGAATACGATCCGGTTTGTGAAGTTAACACAGCAAAAGTAACTGCTGAAGTGCCATCAGTGCACGACGGTGTAATTACTGAAATACTCGTCCAAGAAGGCGAGACAGTTGATGTCGGCGCACCAATTTACAAAATTGAGGTCGACGGCGATGCGTCTGCTGACGAAACAGCTGACAGCAATAATGACGAGGCGCAAACTGAAGCGCCTGTTAAAAATGAACAGCCTGCCATGCCTAAACAGCAGGGCGACCGCAGATTATCACCAGTCGTGATGCGCCTGATCGGTGTGAAATAATAATATCGATGAACTGGACGGCAGCGGTTTTAACGGCCGCATTACTAAAAAAGATGTTGAGAAGTATCTTGCTGACGGCCCGGTTAAAAAAGCTGAACCAGTACAGAAGACCGCAGTAAAACCTGAACCGGTTCAAGCGCCAAAAGCTAAATCTTCTAATGAGAGTGGCGAGTCGATTAAAGTCTCGGGCATCAGAAAAGAAATAGCAAAACGCATGGTTCAGTCAAAAACTGAAATTCCTCATGCATGGCTGATGATGGAAGTCGATGCAACAAACTTGGTCAATCTGCGTAATAAACACAAGGCAGCGTTTAAAGAAAAAGAAGGATATAACTTAACCTTCTTTAGTTTCTTCGTTAAAGCTGTGTCTGAAGTATTAAAAGACTATCCGATTTTAAACAGTTCATGGGATGGCGATACAATTACCGTGCATGATGATATCAACTTATCAATCGCTGTGGCGAATGAAGATAAGCTGTTTGTTCCGGTGATTAAAAACGCTGATGAACGCTCATTAACTGGTATCGCTAAATCCATCAGCACGCTTGCAAATAAAGCGCGTACGAATAAACTGACAGGCGACGACATGGCCGGCGGCACGTTCACTGTGAATAACACAGGTGCATTCGGTTCAGTGCAGTCTATGGGTATTATTAACCAGCCTCAGGTAGCTATTCTGCAGGTGGAATCAATCGTCAAGAAACCGGTCTTTATCGGAGATATGCTCGCAGCACGCCATATGGTCAATCTGTGCCTGTCTATCGACCACCGAGTATTGGACGGATTAGTTGCAGGGGAATTCCTGAAAGCTGTCAAAGAAAAAATAGAAAATCTCGATCCTGATGCGGTTTCAGTTTATTAACTTTACAAACAGTCATGCGCTCGCTAAAATAAACAGTACTGACATGACTTTTAATGAGTCGTATAAAGGAGATTTTTAAAATGGAATTGGATTTTAATTTATATATGCAGGATTTAGTTCAGAATGCGCGTAATGAATTAACTGACTCAGGATACACAGAACTGCGTTCACCTGACGAAGTTGATGCACACTTAAACAAAGAGGGAACAGCTCTTGTTATGGTAAACTCTGTATGCGGCTGTGCCGGCGGTATTGCACGCCCTGCAGCAATTCATGCGTTAAACTACGACAAACTTCCGGACCAGGTACTCACTGTATTTGCCGGTCAGGATAAAGAAGCCACTGAACAAATGCGTGACAAAGCACCTGACTTTTTACCATCATCTCCATCATTCGCGTTTTTTAAAGACGGTAAAATCGTCGATATGATTGAACGCCACGAAATTGAAGGCCATGAGATTATGAGCGTTATTACTAATCTGCAAGCATGGTTTGAAGAACACGGTAAAGAAGCTTAATAAAAAAACACCCTCCAATAGCAACTGCTGAAGAGGGTGTTTTTGTAAGCAAATATTTAATTAAAATGAAGTTAAGTAGCTGACGCCCATTAAAAGACCGGAAACTACTATAAGAATTATCATAAACCAGATAATAAGTCTTTGTACTTTTTTATTATGCATTCGTCCATCATCCTTAAGAATTTATTGTTATAATAACTATACATGAAGACAAATCAATATATCAACTGCTGGAGGCATATTTTATGAATAAAGAACGTCTGACAGAACAATTTTTAGAAATCGTACAAATCGATTCAGTATCAGGACAAGAGCGTCAGGTGGCAGATTATTTATTAAATCTGTTAAATGAACTGGAACTTGCCGGTTTTGAAGATGATACACAGGAAGTAACAGGTTACGGTGCCGGGAACTTAATCTTCACGCTAAAAGGCGAAGAAAACATTTCACCGGTCGCATTCATGGTACATATGGATACAGTAACACCAGGTATCGGTGTTAAGGCTCATATCGAAGACGGCTACGTATATTCTGACGGCACAACAATTTTAGGCGCTGACGATAAAGCGGGAATTTCCGCAATTATCGAAGCGGTACGCGTCCTGCAGGAAGAAAACATTCCTCATGGCGACGTTGAAGTTATTATTACTGTCGGAGAAGAAACCGGCTTAATCGGAGCGAAAGCGCTTGATATTAATAACATTAAAAGTAAATTCGGTTACGCAGTGGACGGAACAGGCCAGGTAGGAACAATTGTTAACCGTGCACCGTCACAGACGAAGATTAAAGCAACAATTTTCGGTAAGAAAGCACACGCCGGAATTGAACCTGAAAAAGGAATCAGTGCAATTAACCTAGCTGCGAAAGCAATCAGCAAGATGAACCTCGGCCGTATCGATGATGAAACAACATCAAATATCGGTACAATTAAAGGCGGACAGGCGACAAATATCGTTGCAGATAACGTAGAAATCTTAGCAGAAGTGCGCAGTTTATCAGACGAAAAGCTTCACGCTGAGTCAGATAAAATTAAAACAGCATTCGAAGAAACAGCAGCAGAATTAGGCGGGAGCGCTGATGTGCAGGTCGACATCATGTATCCCTCACTGTATGCACCTAAAGAAGACCCTGTCATTACAACAGCAGCTGAAGCAATTAAAAATATTGGCAGAGAATCTGATATTATCAGTCTCGGCGGCGGAAGCGACGGCAATATCTTCCACGGCCAGGGTGTACCGACAGCAATTCTAGGTGTGGGTTATGAATACATTCACACAACAAGCGAGCGTATGCCGCTTGAAGAATTGTATAAAATGACTGAACTGATCGTTGAGATTGTTAAAGTACATTATCGAAATGAGAGTAAATAATATTACTATGTAATTTTAAGAACCCGTATGCGGGAAGATGCCTGCATACGGGTTCTTTTGTGTGGAGTGTGGGGCTCATGTATACGGAAAGTCTGATTCATTTGCATGTGGTCTCATCATGTATACGCAAAAGGGAGTACGTAGGCATGAGACCTGTCCATGACTACGATTAAGGATTTACGTATATATGAGATTCTGTCATGCCTACGTAAACGGAAATACGTATACATGAAAAAGGATGCCGTTGCTCACATCGGGTTGAAAACTTATTTTCGACCGTATGAGGAACTCATATGCGGTCGATAAACATTAATCGGCCGCATGAAGAACTTTCATCAGGCTAAAAACATGTATTCAACCGTATGAGGAGCTCATATGCGGTCAATAAACACTATTCAACCGCATGAACGAACCGCATAAAGTAAAAAAACACAAAAACCCGCCAAAATCCTGAACTGCTCCCTGTCAAGTAGACAGGTAAAAAAACAAAATAGTATTTTGGTCGCACACGACGTTTGTCGTGTGCGACCAAAATCCTAAGATTTTTAGCGGGTTCATTATTTTTACTCATCTAATGCCTGCCATACTTGTATTTTAGTAGTAGGGTCTTCAAAAGAGTAAGTGTGTTTAATTAATTCGAGCGAGAAGTCACACGTCATATTGACGTTTTCTCTGAAGTGCCATCTTCTGAATATATTCGTATACTTTATCGATAGCAATACCGGGTTCCCCGGATGTTTCAAATACTTGATAGTTCATCGTTTCGGTAAATGTTTCGTCAAATGGTGTGTGCTGGTAGCTTGCTGTGCCGACGAATATTTCTATTTCTCCGTCGACAAAACGCTCCTGCACGAATATTCCTTTGACGAAACCGTCGTTGTATCTTAATATTTCATCAATCAGTCCGTCGCGTTCAAGGATCTTTAAAAACTTGTACTTGTAGTCGGAGTGATATGAATTAATATCGAAGTACTGTGCGATACCAATCAGTCTGAAGCTTTCTACAAAACTTCTATACGATGGATATTTAGGTTTTTTAGTCGGCACCACTTCAAATGAAATGTAATCGAGCAGATCGATCTTTTTAATATTGCGTTCTGTCTCATGCACCGAAATACCAAATGTGCGCGTGTAGAGTTTTTTGAAACTATCAACGTCGCGGTAGCCGTAATATTTAATAATATCCACAAGACGTCTGTGCCCCTGGTAAACTTCATATGCAATTTCTGTCATACGTCTTTTTTCCTGGTACTGGGACGGCGTCATTCCGACGAGGGATGTAAATATCGTCATAAATGATTTTTGCTCCACTCCCATGTTTTCCAAAACCTCACTGAAATCTATATCTTCTCTGAGGTGGTCTTCTATATATACGATAAATCTTTCTACGAATCGAATCGTTTCCATGTAATCACCTATACTTAATGTACTGTTATTTATTCCACCCGCGGCTCTAAAACACAACTGATTATATGATATAATAAAACAATTAATTAACGAGGTGTCGAAATGAAATTTACTGTTTTAGGCTCGGGGGCCGGGCTGCCGTCCAAAGATAGAAATACGCAGAGCTTTGTTATTGACTGTGTACTTGAATACAACGAATATATTTTAATCGATGCTGGTGAAGCTTTGCAGCACCGCATCCTTCATACTCATATTAAACCATCTAAAATAAAAAACATATTTATTACGCATCTGCACGGCGATCATATTTTCGGGCTGCCCGGATTTTTATCGTCGAGAGCGTTCCAGGGCGGGGAAGGTATACCTTTAAAAATTTACGGTCCAAAGGGACTCACAGAGTGGCTGCAGACGACTTTCCGGATATCGGAAAGTACGCTCAACTATCCGCTCGAAATTGTTGAAGTTGCACCGCATATGAATTTACGGCTGAATGATTTTGATGTTCATGTCGTCCCATTATCTCATGGTATTGAGTCGTACGCTTATATTTTTAAAGAAGATGACAAAATAGGGGGGCTGCAGACTGATAAACTCCGCGTACTGGGGATAAAACCAGGCCCTGTATATGGCGAGATTAAATCGAGTGAGACGTTCACTGTCGATGATACTGTTTATAATACGTCAGATTTTATCGGTGAAACAATCAAAGGACGTAAAATTACGGTGCACGGTGATACGCGTTTAAACAGTGATGATGAATATTTAAAGCTGATAAACGGCTCGGATTTAATCGTGCATGAGGCAACATTTTTAAAAGAGGAAAAAGAAAAAGCACATGATTATTTCCATTCGGAAATTAACCAGGTGCTCGATGTTTTTAAAAATATTAATTATAAGATGCTGATGTTCGTTCATATCAGCAGCCGCTATACCGATGAAGATATTAAAGAAGTCAATGCCGGATTAAATAATCATGCTGTTATTGCCTACGATTATTTTGAACTTCCCATCCCGCGTAACGTTCAATAAATTCTGAGACCGTCTGACGGTACTCTTTTGGATTGCGGTTGTAGCTTTCTACATGATTGCCGCGTTCCGGGTACCATTGCTCTTTCGGTCCTTTTTTCTTATCGTACAGCTGTTCAGTCGATTCATAAGGAATAAATGAATCGCGTTTTGAATGGATAAACAGTACAGGCTGTTCGATTTTATCGACTACTTTAATCGGTGATACGTGATACAGGCTGAATTTACTGCGCACTTTTAAGAATATATAAGTGAACAACAATACTATCGGTGACGCAACACGTGAATAGGATGTGTAAATATGTGTGAGCTGATCTCTGAACTTCGCAAATGATGCGTCCGAAATATAGAACTTCGCCTGGTTTGAAAGCTCACCGGCATAAAGCAGTGTTGTTGCTGCACCCATCGATTCACCGTGTACGCCGAACTCGATATCATCGCCGTAGTTTTCCTGCAGGTATTCAATAACTGTTTCGAGATCAAACTTCTCATAGAAACCGTAGGTTGAATCGACACCGCCTGTATCGCCATGACGTCGTGCATCGTAGACAACGCAGTTAAAGCCCATGTCTTTAAATAAATTGACATATTTCGTTGAACTGAGTTTGTTCTCCGATACACCGTGGCAAATAACAATCCATTTATTAGTCTGGTGCGGATAAATAAATGATGCACTGATATCATAGCCGAACCTTGAAGGGACGTTCACGATGTCTTTAGGAAGTTTATCGTATTCTTCCATATTCATCCGTTTCGCACGCGTTTCACGGCGCTTAACAATTTCAACGTCTCTCAATTTAAAAAACATAATCTGGCTCGAAGCAAAATAGCCGAGCGATATAAACATCACAGCTGCCGATACGACAAGAGCAGCAAGCCATTTAGAAAAACTTTTCATCTGTGGTCCTCCATTCTATTAACAAACATTATTATATCACCTGTATAATATTTTCAAATCCTTATTTTTATAATATAATGTGATATATTTAATATAACTATTGAAAAGCGGTGATGACTATTTCAAATGATCATTTGATAGAGAATACACGTTCCAAAGAAGATATTTATGATGGTAAAATAATCGATGTCAAAAAACTGACTGTGGAATTGCCAAACGGCAAAGAAGCATACAGGGAAGTCGTCTATCATAAAGGCGCAGTCGCTGTTATAGCGATTGACCGGGAATATATGTATTTTGTCAAACAGTTCAGAATTTCAACAGAAGAAGTACTGCTCGAAGTGCCGGCAGGAAAAATTGAAGTTGATGAACACCCTGATGACACAGTGAAAAAAGAATTAAAAGAAGAAATCGGCGGAGAATCAGACAACATTAAAAAGCTTTATGAATTTTACGTATCACCCGGATTCTCAAATGAATTAATCCATTTATACGAAGCAGCAGATGTTTCGTTCGGTGATTCTCAATTGGAAGAAGATGAATTCCTCGATATCGTTAAAGTTCCGTTAAAAGAATTAAAAGAGAAAATGCATAATGGCGAGTTCAGAGATGGTAAAACACTGGTTGCTGTACACCATGTGCTGCTGTCACAAGGTTATTTATAATCATTATAAATAACTGTTAAAACTCTGCTCTCTTATGTATAATAGTTATTAATAAGATTACGAAAGTTGGAAGGTGCAGTTGTGGAAAAAAGAATTGAGCGAATTAAAGAGGCCTTGCACGATGCTCGGTATAAATTAACTCCACAGCGTGAAGTCACTGTGAGAGTACTCCTCGAAAACGAAAGCTCTCATTTAAGCGCTGAAGATGTTTTTATGAAAGTAAAAGATAAATATCCGGAAATTGGACTGGCAACAGTATATCGTACACTTGAACTCTTAAATGAACTGAACGTCCTCGACAAAGTGAATTTTGGCGACGGCGTTTCAAGATATGATCTCAGAAAAGAAGGTGCACAGCACTTTCACCATCATTTAATTTGCATACATTGCGGTTCGGTTGAAGAAGTTGAAGAAGATTTACTGACAGATGTTGAGAAAATCGTTACACGGGATTTTAATTTCGACATCATCGACCATCGTCTAACCTTCCACGGCGTTTGCAAATTGTGCAAAGGGAAAGAAGGAAACACAGATGCTTAAACGTTATATCGATGAATACTTAACGTATTAAAGATTGAAAGAGGTTTAAGTGATGCATCGATATCATCATAAAACAGGATTTAAAACAATACAGCCAATATTTAAGTGATGAAAATGTTACGGGTGTCGAGCAGATTACGACAGAGATCCTCGTAACATTTTTACAGTTTTTATCGCTTAACGGCAAGAGCAATAAAACGATCAGAAGAGTGCAGTCGACGCTCAGAAACTTTCACCAGTTTTTGCAGCTCGAGCAGGTTATCGAGACGAACCCTGCGCTCAGATTGAACACGCCTAAAGAAGAACGTGAGCTGCCGGTAGTGCTGACTGTTGATGAAATGGAAACACTGCTGCATTCACCGGATTTGAGTGCACAGGGCATACGAGACAACGCAATAATGGAGCTCCTTTACGCAAGCGGGCTTAGAGTTAGTGAACTGATTAACTTAAAGCTCAGCGACCTGAATCTGGATATGGGTTTTATTCATGTATACGGTAAGGGCGACAAGGAAAGAATTGTCCCGACAACCGAATATGTGGCAGATAAATTAAATAATTATAAAAAAAATCAGCGTTTAAGGTTATTAAAGCATGAAAATACTGATATACTGTTCCTTACGAACAGAGGTAAAGGGTTCACCCGTCAGGGGTTATGGAAGACTATAAAAAGTATGTGCTGATCAGCGGCATCAACAAAAATATTACGCCGCATACGTTCAGACACTCTTTTGCGACGCATTTAATCGAAAACGGTGCTGACCTTCGCGCTGTGCAGGAAATGCTCGGTCATTCCGATATATCCACCACTCAGGTGTACACACAAATCTCTGCGACGAAAATCAGAGAAATGTATAAGCAGTTCCATCCAAGAAAGTAGGTAAATTATGTACAAAAAAATTCATTTAATCGTTCTTGATTCAGTCGGTATCGGTGAAGCACCGGATGCTGAAGAATTTGGAGACGTCGGCACGCATACTTTGAAACATACGCTTGAAGCGCATCCGAACACATTGCCGAACCTGGCAAAACTCGGGCTTGGCAATATCGATAAATTGCCGGGCGTTGATGAGACGGAAAATACTACAGGATTCTACACTAAGATGCAGGAGGTATCTAAAGGTAAAGACACGATGACAGGTCACTGGGAAATTGCCGGCTTAAACATCGATACTGCGTTTAAAGTATATCCGGACGGATTTTCTGACGAACTGCTGAATAAAATTACAGAAGCAACAGGACGCGGCATTGTCGGCAACAAACCGGCAAGCGGTACTGACATCATCGAAGAATTCGGTGAACACCAGATGGAGACAGGGGACTTAATCATTTACACATCAAATGACCCTGTACTTCAAATTGCAGCGAATGAAGAAGTCATTCCACTTGAAGAAATTTATGAAATCTGTGAAAAAGTACGCGAAATGACAAAAGACCCTGAATTTTTAGTTGGCCGCGTTATTGCACGTCCCTTGTCGGCTCTAAAAAAGGAGAATTTAAACGTACGGAAAACCGTCATGACTACGCACTTCAGCCATTTGGTAAAACTGTGCTGAACGCCCTGAAAGAAGATGACAAAGATGTTATCGCAATCGGTAAAATCAACGATATCTTCACAGGCAGCGGAGTCACAGATTCAGTCCGTACGAAAAACAACGATGACGGCGTCGACAAACTTCTCGAAGTAATGGACCGCGACTTTAACGGTTTATCATTCCTGAACCTGGTAGACTTTGACGCAGAATACGGCCACCGCCGTGACCCCGTTGGCTACAGCAATGCATTAAAAGCATTCGATGACAGACTACCTGAAATAACTGGCAAACTGACAGAAGACGATCTTTTAATTATTACTGCAGACCACGGTAACGACCCAACATATACAGGAACAGACCATACGAGAGAATATGTGCCGCTGCTTATTACGACAGGCAAAGACCTCGAATTTGGTAAAATTGATCAGTGTGCCACATTCAGCAACATTGCAGCAACTCTCGCTGAAAACTTCGGCGTTGAATACGACACACATGGTACGAGCTTCTTAAAGGAAATAAAATAGATGAAGAAAGCAAAATACGTTATCTTCTTCGGAATACTTCTCATGAGTATCGTTTGGGGATTCCTCTATTGGATGTTTTAGTTTAAGTTGAATAAGTAAGATTGATAAACGGTCTGAACACCTTTAGTTTAAGGTGTTTTGACTGTTTTTTATTTTCAAGGGCAGAAGTTTGGATTTTAACCTCTGAGTACAATTTTTCAGCAAAAAAGAGAGTCAAAAATGACTCTCCAGCATAAGATTTTTTATCTAGCTTATGAAGGAAACGTTCATTGGGACGAATAATCTTATTTGTCTCATTGAGCACCTCACATTGGGACGAATACGCGTATTCGTCCCATCGAGCGGTTAAATTCACTGCCCGCGCTGTGCCAGTTTCCTGTTTAACGCCTCGAGCCGCGCTTCAATAACGTCTTCGCGGTCGCGCAGGCGGTGACGATGGATAATACTCTCGTCTTTTTCAAAGCGCTCCAGGATTTCTAAAGTAAACGCGCTGTAAGATTCATAGTCATCCTGATACAACTCATAAAGCGATTCGTAAACCCAGCTGTCAACAGGGTAATTCATCGGTTTGAACGATGTATCTGCCAGCCCATTAAACCGGCTCTGAAGCATTTCAGCTAATTCTTCGCCAAATCCAAACGCCTTCACGTCATAGCGGTGTTTGTCATACAGCTTTAACGCGCGTTTATAAGATGTCGCTGCACCGATGATATTGTCTCTCCGGTAATGATATTCACCGGTAACAATGAGCACAAAAAACACTTCGGGGTCTTCTTTCGTAAATATTCCCTTGTCTTTCCACACTTCTTCCATGATTTCATGGCATTCGAAGTAATCTTGCTTTATAATTAATTCGTTAAAGAATTGTAAAAGTATTTCTTTATCGATACGTATCACTCCTAAAATTGAGGTTTTGTAATGACTGCTTATAAGTGAAACTAGATGTTTTTGAAGGACCGCTCGATTTGCTCCTTCATTTGATTAGAGTTTTGATATTTACGATATTCCGATGAAAATGCTCACAGAGCAGTATATGGAATATATTAATCAGATGAAAGAACTTGAGCTTAACGTTGCAAGCGATTATCTCGTTATGGCGAGCGAGCTTGTGAAAATTAAAAGTCACATGCTGTTGCCGGAACCTATGGCCGATGATGATTATGAAGATCCGCGCGAGCAATTGATGTCCCAGCTAATAGAATATCAAAATTATAAATATATGCTGAAGAATTGAATAAGCTGAAAGAGGAAAACAGACTTCAATTCGTCAAGGCGCCGCATTTATTCGAAGATGATGAAGATGACACGGATACACTTGAGCTGAGTCTCCACGATCTCTTAGAAGCGTATAACAAAGTAAAATCCCGTGTATCTATCACCGAAGAATCATATGTCGTCGTGCAGCGCGAGGTCTATACGAAAGAAGAAGCTGTGATTTTTATCGCGTCGAAATTTAAAGACAGAAAGTCATTAAAAATGACTGAGTTGCTTACTTTCGATGAACCCCGCAGCAAAGTAGTGCAGGTATTTATAACTATTCTAGTATATCAGTCAAAATCTCTATCATATTACGCGCATCGATGAAGATGATTTTGAGCTCGAAAGGTTGGCTTAAGTATGGAGCAGATAAACATTATTGAAGGTTTATTATATATTGCCGGCGACCTGGGTTTAAGTGAAGAGGCATTGATGATGCACGTGCCGATTACTAAAATGCAGCTGGAAATAGAATTAGAAAAATACGATAAAGAACATTTAATAATTACACGTCATGGCGATATGTATTTTTTAAAAACGACAGAGAATATGGAAAAATACATCAAGAGGGTACTGGCTGACAGACCCCAAAAGAAATTATCGCAGGCAGCATTGGAAGTGCTTGCAATTATCGCATACAACCAGCCAATCTCAAGGAACGGCATAGAAAGTGTACGCGGCATTGTCTCAGATGGTCCAATTTCAACACTGATCAATAAAGGGTTAGTGAAAAAGAAAAATATAATTGATGAACGCGCCGCACATTTCGAAACGACACAAAGCTTTTTAGAAATATTCGGTTTGAAATCTTTAGATGACTTACCGGCAGATGATATGATTACAGAACAAGAAGATATCGACTTGTTCTTCAATAGCTTAAAGGAGCAAAATCAATGAAAACTACACGTTTAAATAAAAAAATTGCTGACGCAGGAATTACTTCACGACGTAAAGCAGATACACTAATAGAAGAGGGCCGCGTATTCGTTAACGACAAACTCGTTACAGAACTCGGACTTCAGGTTACAGACAAAGACCGCGTAACAGTAGACGGCATTCAGCTAACGAAAGAGGAACCCGTGCATATTTTATACTACAAACCTGCCGGTGAAATCTCAGCTGCAGAAGACGATAAAAAACGCGACACGGTAATTGACGTCTTCCACGGCATCGATGCACGTCTTTATCCTGTAGGTCGTCTGGATTACGATACATCCGGATTATTACTCGTTACTAACGATGGAGAATTTACACAGCACATGACACATCCGAAATTTGAAATGAAGAAAACTTACAGAGTTAAAACAGATGGTATTTTACTCCGTCATCAGCGATGAGATGCGCAGAGGTATTAGACTCGACGACGGAAAAACTGCACCATGTGATTTGAAAGTGATCCGCGACAAGGGCGGCAAGGACATGATTCTTGAAATTACAATTCACGAAGGACGTAATCGCCAGGTCAGAAGAATGTTTGAGCACTTCGGCTTAAACGTAACGAAACTTACGCGTATCTACTTTGACTTCCTGACACTCGACGGCCTAAAAGAAGGCGAATACCGTTTCCTTAAACCGCATGAAATTAAAAAACTGATTGCCAACAGCAAGGTAAGTTAAATGTCATAATACTGTCAAACCACAACAAAATGTGTAGTGTTATAATTATTGCTACGCACGCATTTTATTGCGGTTATATTAATTTACGAAAGGGGCCTGACGTTGAAAAAAGGAACTAGAAAAATTATTCGTACAGGTACAATTATTACGATTGCAGTACTCCTCGGCGTAACACTTTACTTAAATTTGAGGGATGGCACTCAAACTGTAAACGTCGGAGATGATGCAGTTGATTTTAAACTGGAAACATTGGACGGAGAAGAACTTCAGCTGTCTGAAGTCACTGCCGAAAACGGCGTAATACTCAATTTCTGGGGTACATGGTGTAAACCATGCCGGGAAGAAATGCCGGAAATGAACCAGGTGTATAACGAAGGTCATGAAGATTATGAAATTATTGCTGTGAACGTTTCTGAAAACCCTCAGCAGATTGAACAGTTTCTTTCAGGGCTATCTGAAGATCTTGATTACCCGATTGCATTAGATTCAAATCGCAGTGTAACGAAAGCTTACAATATCGGACCGCTGCCAACGACAATCGCTATTAACAAAGAAGGTGTCGTCGTTAAGAAACAGGAATATCAACTGACTAAAGAGGATATCTATGCATTTATAGATGAATCTCTGGAATAGGATGACCTTATATGGAACAGAAGGAAATACAATGTAATCATTGCGGTCATGTCAATCCTCCGGGCACTCAGCTGTGCCAATCATGCGGGAAAATGATCAATGAAGATTACGATAAGAAAAAAATTAAAGATCTTATGCGCTACGACGGAAGTGCTGTACGTTCGAAAGTCCGTTCACAAAGTATCTTTGATAAGATATGGAACTTTTTCACTTCGATAAAAGTCGGGGTCACTATTATTGCAATAATTGCAATATCCGCTGCTGTAGGTACGATTCTGCCGCAGGAATACTTTATTCCGATCGGTGCAGATCCCGCTCAGCACTACACTGAGCTATACGGTACATTCGGAACGCTGTATTACAAGTTCGGGTTTACCCAGCTTTATTCTTCATGGTGGTTCGTGCTGTTAATGGGACTTCTTGCCTTATCCTTAATTGCAGCCAGTGTCGACAGAGGTGTACCGCTGTATAAATCATTAAAGAATCAGCGCGCTAAAAAACACGCTTCATTCTTTAAACGCCAGCGTTTATTTAATGAATATGAATCCACTGATAATGCAGCTGACATTGCGAAAGCATTTGAAAGTAAAAAGTACAAACTTAAAACTGACGGCGATCACTATCTGCTTGAAAAAGGCCGTTTGTCCAGATGGGGGCCGTATATTAACCATACCGGCTTAATTATTTTACTCGCGGGCAGCATGCTGAGATTTTTCCCCGGTGTTTATATAGATGAAATCATCTATGCACAAGAAGGAGAAACAGTAAGCATTCCAACAACTGAAGGACAGTATTACATGCGTAACGATGGTTTCACAATTGATACATACGATGAGGATTCGGGCACGGTATTGATGAGACATTGCAGAACAGCATGGCTCTGACAATCAGTAACTTCCAGACCGATATCACTATGTATGAAAACAAAACTGTTGATATCGTCGGTTCATCGCCGGAGCTGGAAGAAATTGATAATTACAGTATCCGTGTAAACCATCCGTACCGTTTTGACGATTACGAACTGTATCAGTCAAGTTACGATAACTCGCAATTAAAATCGATGACCTTCAGACTTGAAGATAGCGAAGGAAATGTCCTCGGTGAGAACTTTGAAGTCAGCCTTGATGATCCTGCTGACAGTTATAAAATAACTGAAGATATTACGATTAACATGAAAGCCTATGCACCGGACTTTTTAGAAATTGAAGATAACGGAACCCTTGTTTCTGAAACACCGGTTCCGACAAATCCGGCATTCGTGTTTGAAGTTGCAGAAGGAGACGAAGTAGAACTCAGCCTGCTGCAGATTATGAACTCAACTGATATTACGCAGGACAACGAATACAGTATTAAATTCGTCGAAGCAGAAGAGCATATGGCAACTGTCCTGACTCTGAAAAAAGATTTATCAATGCCGATTATTGCAACTGGATTTGTAATTTTCCTCATCGGTCTGTTTATCGGGTCTTACATTAATCACCGCAGAATATGGATTAATGCAGAAGGCGACACGATGAACGTTGCGGCTCACACTAACAAAAACTATTTCGGACTGAAAAAAGAGATGAACGCAGTACTTGAATCTCACCATTTAGCCGAGATATTCGATAAACAGGAAAAAGAGGAAAATGACAAGCTGAAAGGATAGTGTTTAAATTATGGAGGAAACATTCTTATCACTGAGTAATACACTGATATTTATCGCGTTTCTTATGCTGCTGGTATCACTTTTACCGCTCGGCATAAGCATTAAATCGAAACCACAATCTAAGAAATACGAAAAAATTGCAATTTGGATAATCGTTATTGCATTCGTCCTTGAACTCGCGTACTTTATTCTGCGCTGGATGGCGACTGGACATGCTCCGGTTTCAAACATGTATGAATTTATAGCGATGTTCTCAATCATGCTGATTGGCGGATTCTTAATTACGTATCATTACTTCAGAACGAAAGTATTCGGTCTGTTCGCGATTCCGATTTCACTGCTTCTGTTAGGATACGGCAGTATGTTCTCAACAGATGTTCAGCCGCTTATCCCGGCGCTGCAGAGTAACTGGCTGGCTATTCACGTTATTACTGTTACATTGTCTTATGGTATACTGTCGATGAGTGCAGTTGCAGGGCTTATCTACTTATTGAAAGCTATTCCTGCAGAAGAAAATTCATGGCGCGCACGCTGGCTGGAAGCTATAATGATTGGTATTCTGACTGTCGTTATGTATATAGTTACTACAGTATTCATGCAGAATATTGTCGGCTATGACGATGAGTTCTATTATACTGATCAGCAGGGACAGCAGGTCATTGCTGAATACCATCTTCCAAGTCTTATAAATTACAGCGAGGCGATTCCGGTAGAACATATCGGTAATAATGAATATGAGCCCGCAGATCATTTCCACCTTGGAATTGATTTACCGCCTGTAATTAAAGCACAAACTTTAAATACAGTAGTCTGGTCAATTATTATCGGTTTAATTACTTACGGCATTGTTCGTCTTGTTATTAGAAAACGCCTCTTTGCTCTCGTTAAACCGTTAACTAAAAAAGCTGACCTTGCATTGATGGATGAAATTGGCTACCGTTCTGTGATTATCGGTTTCCCGCTTTTCGCACTCGGAGGCATTTTCTTCGCTGCAATCTGGGCCCAGATTGCCTGGAGCAGATTCTGGGGCTGGGACCCGAAAGAAACATGGGCATTCATTACATTTATGTTCTACACAATCTTCCTTCACCTGCGCTTAAACCGCGGATATGAAGGCGAGAAGTCTGCATGGTTAGCAGTAGGCGGGTTCATTCTTATTCTGTTTAACCTGATTGCAATTAACTTAATTGTAGCTGGCCTGCATTCGTACGCATAATATGAAAAGAGGGTAATTATGGCAGAAAAAATACTATTAGTCGACGATGAAGAACGTATTCGTAAATTGCTTAACTTATACCTTACACGTGAAGGTTATGAAATCACTGAAGCTGGAGACGGCAAAGAAGCATTGGAGCTTGCACTTAATGAAGATTTCCACTGTATTCTGCTCGATCTCATGATGCCTGAAATGGACGGGATTGAAGTCGCAAAAGAACTGCGCAAGGAAAAATCAACACCCGTCATTATGTTGACAGCGAAAGGTGAAGAAGGGGACCGCGTTGAAGGACTTGAAGTCGGTGCCGACGACTATATCGTTAAGCCGTTTTCACCCCGCGAAGTTGTCCTCAGAGTAAAAGCAATATTACGCCGTTCTTCTGAAACGGCATTTATCGAAAAAGATTCATCAGCAAAAGATATGATAGTCTATGAACATCTTGTTATCGACAACGACGCTCACCGCGTTTTAGCCGATGATGAAAAGGTGAATTTAACACCGAAAGAATACGAATTGTTATTATTTTTAGCGAAGAGTCCCGATAAAGTATTTAACCGCGAAGAATTGCTGAAAGAAGTATGGAACTATGACTTCTACGGCGATTTAAGAACTGTCGATACACATGTTAAGCGTCTCCGGGAGAAACTGAACAAAGTGTCTCCTGAAGCCAGCCAGATGATTCACACGGTCTGGGGTATCGGTTATAAATTCGAGGTTAATGACAAATGAGTTTTTTCTCCAGCGTTGTAACTAAACTGTGGTTTACTATCTTAATGATAGTAACTACAGTTTTAATTATATTATCTATCATTCTGAGTTTTTACTTCAGGAACTATGCGCTCGGCAGCACGGAAGATCATCTGGAAGAAGAACTGAGCCGGATTGAAAATGTCGTGCTCAGCAATCATACTCTTGATTTAAACGACTCATACCTTGCAGCTGAAGAAAACCTGATTATTATTCAGACGGGCAGTTTATCGCGGGCAGCAACCAGATAGCCGAAGAGATTTACAACGAGATTACCACTTCAAACCTGTCGAGCAGCACGTTTATCGTTAACGATATTAACGACCGCGAGTTTATGGTTAAAGTATCAGATTTAAGCGAGTTCTTTGAATCCGATACTGCGATTATTAAATACAACAATCTCGATACTTTGAACCAGTCATTTTTAACAGTATTAATTATTTTAATTATCACTGCGGCGATTCTGTTTCTGATTACGACTTTTTTTGCATTTTTCCTAATTTCAAGAATTACTAAGCCGCTTATTGCGCTGAAAAATTCCTCGTTCTCAACAGCAGCGGGAATTACAATCAGCTGAAAGTGACATCGAGAGATGAAATCGGTGAGTTGACATTGGCCTTTAATAAGATGAATGATAATATTAAAAGTACGATTACAGAACTGACACATGAGAAAAATTTAAGGGAAACTGTATTCTCTTCTCTGTCGAACGGTCTTATGTACTTTAATACGTCCGGAGAGCCTGTCTATTCGAACGACAGGGGTCGGAGCTACTATGAACTGTTCCAGCAGTCTGAAGAAGAATTTGAATACTTTAAATCGCTTATTATCGAAGTCTCTGAATCAGATGAAAACCACCTTGAACGTCTCGATATTGAAGATTTGCATTTACAGCTGGCAATGTCTCCCGTTAAATCACTTGAAGAACAAAACGGCGTAACCGTGCTGATTCGTGATATTACGGATGAAACAATACTGAAAAGATGAGAACAGACTTTATTTCGAGCGTTTCCCATGAACTTAAAACACCGATGGTGATGCTGAGCGGCTATTCAGAAGCTCTGTTAGATGATATCGTTACTGAACCGGAAGAAGTTAAGGAAATGGTCTCGATTATTAAAGATGAATCCGACCGCATGAACAAACTCGTCTCGGAACTGCTGATTATTGCACGCATGGATTCTGATGATGTCCTTTATGATATTAAACCGCGGAACTTTACGCTGCTGCTTCACGAGCTGGACCAGCGTTTTGATTATAAACTTAAAGATAACAACATTGAGCTGAATATTAATGCCGGCAGTGAAACTGTCACGTTCCCATTCGATTACGATAAACTGAACCAGGTCTTCACGAATTTAATCGATAACGCAATCCGCTATACAAAAGCCGGCGATGTGATTACAATAAATATTGCAGAAGATGAAGACTGTGTAACAATCGAAGTCAGCGATACCGGAACCGGTATAAAACGGGAAAATATTAAACATATATTTGAACGCTTTTATAAAGTAGACGAAGCGCGGACAAGAGGAAAACACGGCACCGGACTCGGTTTATATATTGTCAGCAATATTATTAAGAAGCACAGCGGAACGATTGCTGCAGACAGTATCTTCGGCGAAGGTACAACATTCACTATTAAACTACCTAAAGAATAGAAAGGAATGAGCGATTTGGACAGACAGCGCCTGAGAAAAATTATTTACATCAGTATATTAAGTGCATTATCATTCATTTTGATGCTGATACAATTTCCGCTGCCATTCCTGCCGCCGTTTTTAATGCTCGATTTATCTGATATACCGGCCTTTATCGGCTTTATACTATTCGGAGGCGTCGGCGGTTCGTTAATCATCATTATGAAAATAGTGCTGTACAGTATATTAATGGCAAGTGAGCCGATCGGACCCATTGCAAACCTGCTCGCATCATTTTCATTCCTGCTGCCTGTATATTTTATTTACTACAAACGTAAAACTGCGAAAAGTTTAATCGCAGGATTCATTGCCGGAATTATCGTGCTGACCCTGGCGCTTGCAGTACTGAATTACTTCGTTCTGCTGCCGGCATACGGTCTGATCGTTGACCAGACAGATATTATTAATAATCTGCGTACGGTAATTACGGCGGGAATCATTCCGTTCAATATCGTTAAAGGGGTTATTCTAAGTCTGATTTGTTATGTAATTTATAAAAAAGCACTTCCTGTTCTGATAAACAGACAATAATGTAATTTATGGTCATCCGGTTGAGCCGGATGACTTTTTTATGCGGAGAGACAAGATTTCACATTGCCGTATTCCGGGATGTTTTAGCAGAATCGTGCTTTAAAGTACGACAGCATTCAAAAAAGGACAGAACCGTGTCGGTCCCATCCTTTATCTTAATAAATTTTATTCATATTTTAATGGATCGCCGTCAAATGGAGCATCTTCAACTTTAATTGAATCTGTTGGACATCCATCAAATGCGTCTTCCATGTCTTCGAGCAGGTCGTCAGGCACAGCGGTAACGCCCTGTTTTCATCTAAAATGACGTAAGCAATGCCATCGTCATCGTAATCATATATATCTGGTGCAGCAGCACCACACGCGCCGCATGCGATACAAGTATCTTGATCTACTATTGTGTACTGTTTTGCGCTCATATATTTCACCTCTTAACGTTTACGATTAGTTCATAACTAATATTAAGAGAAAATCAAAAATTTATCAATGAACAATCATTGAATTCGTCAACAATCCATCGGAAGGATGATTACTCTTTAAATGTCCTTTCAAACAATATATAATTAAACTAAGAATGAAGTTACTAGGAGAATGCGCTATGAAAGATGATTTCTACAAAGATATTAAACATAAGCGGGCACAGGATGAAAAATCTAGTAAAACAAATGCAGGCAGCAAAAAGTCAGAAAAAGAAAACCGCGAAACTTTAAGCCGCAGTGCGCGGCACAAAACTAAAGAGACCGGCGAGAATAAACCGCCGGAGAAAAAATCACCGCCAAAAAAACAGCAAAAAGAAAATAACTTTACCGATAATCTGAAAGGGTATTTCAGCGCTGAGAACGCCGCTAAGGGCAAAGCGTTATTTGCAGGCAAATTTTCTTCATATCAAAACCGTATTAAAAACGAGATTAAGATTTCAAAAGAAAAGCTCGGCGGCCTCGGTGCTGCAAAGAAAACAGGCAAAAAACCGGAGAAGAATAACGGCAGTAAAAAACGCATGCTTCCATGGGTGCTTGCTGTCCTCGTGTTAATTCCGATTACAGTCTTATTTGCATTCTTAATATTTTCTAACTTCTGGCCGTCACTGAATGATGAAATTCAGCTGGCCGAGGAAAACACTTCTGAAGAGACTGCTGATAATAGCGGAGCTGAAGAAGATAGCGAAGAAGGTTTTAACGACGAACTTGAAGCACAAAAAGCTGAACATGAAAGACGCCTCGCAGCAAACCGCAATGAAGATTTAGCTGCGAAAAACATCGAAACAGATTATTCTCAGGAAGAACTTCAGGAGCTTGAAGAAGCTGCGCTTAGTGCCATCCGCAGTAAAGAAGACGGCGCCGATACAGAAGAAGCTGAAGCAGACAGCGCTGAGTCAGAAGAAGACGAACCTGCAGCAGAGCCTGAAGAAGAAACTGAAACAGCAGAAGATACTGAGACAGATACAGAGTCCGATTCTTCTGAAACACAAAACGCCAATGCATCGCACGTCGTCACACCCCAGGATAATTTATACCGTATTGCAATTCAGTATTACGGTGACGGCAGTGCAGAGAATGTACAGCGCATCATGGAAGCAAACGGCGTCACACCCGATAGTTTAAGTGTCGGACAGGAACTTATAATACCGTAAATGAAAGTAGGGCATCAAATGTCACATATCAGCATCGCTATTGACGGGCCGGCTGCTGCCGGCAAGAGTACAATCGCAAAACGCGTCGCAAAAAAATTAGAGTTTTTATATATCGATACCGGTGCAATGTACCGTGCAGTCACACTGTACGTGCTTGAACATGGTGATGGTGTTATTAAGGATATTGCATCACACATTCATATTACGTTCGGCATTAATGACGAAGTATATTTAAATGATAAAGATGTATCCGCTGAAATCCGCTCGCCGGAAGTCACTAATAATGTCAGCCGTGTATCTGCAATCGGCGAAGTCAGAACATATCTCGTCGAGATGCAGCGTGAAATCAGCAGAACCAGCAATGTTGTTATGGACGGCAGAGATATCGGCACGACTGTGCTGCCGGATGCTGATGTTAAAATCTTTATGCAGGCTTCGCCTGCAGTCAGAGCACAACGCAGGCTGCTTGAAGAAACTGCACGCGGCAACAATATTGATCTCGCTACACTGACTGCAGAAATCATCCGCCGTGATGAATTTGACAGCATGAGAGAAATTTCACCGCTCGTACAAGCTGAAGATGCCACCCTTCTCGATACGAGTCATTTATCGATCGATGAAGCAGAACAGAAAATAATTCAGCTGGTCGAAGATAAACTGGAGGTACAGTAAATGATTTATGAAATTGCAAAGTTTTTAATTAAATGCTATTACAAACTGAGATTTAAAATAACAATCATCGGCGAAGACAGAGTGCCGTCATCAGGTCCTGTTATGCTCTGCTCAAACCACGTGTCGGATTTTGATCCGCCTTTATCGGTCTTGCACTTGACCGTCTGTCATTCTTTGCAAAATCGGAATTATTTGAGCTGCCGGTCATCGGCAAGTTTTCCCGAGCCTAAATGCAATTCCTGTATCGCGCGGAAAAAGTGACAGAGCAGCGCTTAAAACTTCTATAAACGCACTGAAAGAAGACCGCTGTCTGTTAATATTCCCTGAAGGGCACCGCAACAAAGGCGACGTTAAACAGTTGCAGAATCTGCAGGAAGGTGCGAGCTTTATCGCTTCGAAATCCGAAGCACCGATTGTACCAGTTGTTATTAAAGGCGAGTATAATCGTAAAAAGGGTGTTACAATAGTATTTGGAAAACCAATTAACACCGAAGAATTTTTAGAGTCGGGCAATACCCGCAAGGATTTAACACGTAAATTGGAAGAAAATCTTAACAATTTACATTTTCAGAATAATCACTTGACAAAAGGTTCGATTTGTAAGAAGTTATTTAATACACTGTATAGTAATGGAGGCAAGCACAGGCGACAGAAGACATTAAGAACGAAGAATCAAACATTGAGGAAACACAGTCAAACGACGCACCTGACAACAACGCAGATTTGAAAAATGAAACTGAAACGGCTGAAAACAGTCCGTTTGCAGTGGGTGACACAGTAACAGGTACGATTTTTAACATCGAAGATAAGTTTGTAAAAGTTCAAGTAGATGATTCTGATTACGAAGGCATAATTCCAATCAGTCAGCTTACAAACAAACGTATCGAGCACCCGAACGATATATTGCACTTGATGATTCAATCACTGCAGTAGTTATCAAAGTTGAAGATGATGCTAAAAACATCATTGTTTCAATGCGCAAGCTTGATGAACAGAAAGCTTATGAAGATTTAAAACAGAAGCAGAATGCTGATGCAACGCTTGAAGGTACTGTTGTAGAAGCAGTTAAGGCCGGTCTGGTATTAGATGTTGGCGTTAGAGGATTTATTCCTGCATCACTTCTTTCTGATGAATATATTGAAGACCTTGAACAATTCAACGGCCAGACTCTGGAAGTTAAAGTTGAAGATATCGATCAGGAGAAAAACAGAGTAATTCTTAACCGCAAACGCATTGTAGAAGGTGAAAAGTCGAAACACCGCCAGGCTGAACTTGAAGACCTGGAAGTCGGCAGCATCATTGAAGGTGAAGTTGTTCGTACTACTACTTTCGGTGCATTCATCAACATTGGCAGCGTAGACGGTCTTGCTCATATTTCAGAACTAAGCTACAGCCGTTAACAGTGTCGAAGATGCAGTTGAAATCGGTCAGAAGGTGCAAGTTAAAGTTCTCGAAGTAAATCCTGAACAGGAACGTATCAGCTTATCTATTAAACAGGCAGGCGAATCTCCATTCAACAAGTTTATCGATACTCACAACACAGGCGATGTGTTAACAGGTACTGTTAAACGTTTAGTTGACTTCGGTGCATTCGTTGAAGTCAAACCGGGTGTTGAAGGTCTTGTGCACATTTCAGAAATTGCACATGAACACGTAAATGTACCAGGGGACGTGCTTAAAGAAGAACAGCAAATCGAAGTGAAAATCATCGGTCTTGATAAAGATAACGAGAAAATTTCACTATCAATTAAAGCTTTAGAAACAGCTCCGGCTAGACCTAAACAGGCTAAGCGCGAAGAAAATACACAAGTTTACACAGATGATAATGACGACGACGCACCAACTTTAGGTGACGTGTTCGGCGATCGTTTTAAAAACTTAGACTTATAATATTAGACTCACTCATAAATAAAGAGCGATGATACTATCGCTCTTTATTTTATTTGTGTTAAAATAAATGTGCATACAGGGAGGGTAACAATGTATAAACCAACAGTAGCAGTAGTAGGGCGGCCGAATGTCGGCAAGTCCACGCTTTTTAACAGAATTATCGGAGAAAGAAAGGCAATTGTCGAAGATTCTCCAGGTGTTACAAGAGATAGATTGTACGCCGAAGGTGACTGGTTAAATTATAACTTTAATTTAATTGATACCGGCGGTATTGAAATTAAAGATGAGCCGTTTCAGCAGCAGATTAAAATGCAGGCGGAAATTGCGATTCTTGAAGCAGATGTTATTTTAATGATTGTGAACGGCAGAGACGGGGTAACGAGCGATGATTTATTCGTCGCAAGAATTTTACAAAAATCAAAGAAACCCATCGTTCTTGCAGTAAACAAAATTGATAACTATGAAATGCGCAGTGAAATATATGAGTTTTACCAGCTCGGTCTTGGTGAACCATGGCCGGTATCCGGATCACATGGTCTCGGACTTGGTGATGCACTCGACGAAATCGTCAAGCACTTTGAAACTCTGGAAACTGAAGTTGAGAAGACCCGTCTATTAAAGTGTCATTAATCGGCCGTCCGAATGTTGGTAAATCCAGCCTCGTCAACGCAATTCTCGGCGAGGAACGTGTTATCGTTTCCGATATAGCCGGTACGACCCGCGATGCGGTAGATACGGCCTATACGTATGAAGATGAATCTTACACACTGATTGACACAGCAGGTATGAGAAAGCGCGGTAAAGTCTACGAAGCAACAGAAAAATATTCCGTTCTTCGTGCCACTCGTGCCATTGAACGTTCCAATGTTGTGCTCGTTATTAACGGTGAAGAAGGTATACGTGAACAGGACAAGAGAATTGCCGGTCTTGCCCATGAAGCAGGACGTGCGATTATTATCGTCGTCAACAAATGGGACGCGGTGGAAAAAGATGAAAAAACAATGCGCGAATTCGAACTGGATATCAGAGCAAACTTCCAGTACTTGGATTACGCACCAATCACTTTCGTCTCTGCAATGACTAAAGTCCGTCTTAAAACATTATTCCCGCTTATTCAGCAGGCATATGCATCGAGTAATATGCGCGTGAAGTCGAGTACATTGAACGAAGTACTTGTAGACAGTGTCAGCATGAACCCGACACCTACAGACTCAACAGGACGCCGTTTAAGCATCTATTACGGTACGCAGGTCAGTGTTGGACCGCCGACATTCGTCCTGTTCGTGAACGACGTTGAGCTGATGCATTTCAGCTACAGACGGTATATTGAAAATCAGCTGCGTAAAGCATTTGATTTTACCGGCACGCCGATTCACATTATCACCCGTAAAAGAAATTAGAAAGTAGGGTATCAATATGAACATCTCAGTCATTGGAACAGGTAGTTTTGGTACGAGCCTCTCATGGTCTTAAATGACAATAATAATCGGTAATGATGTACGGGAGAAATCAAGATATGTTTTAGAAATAAATGAGTTGCATACGAACAGCCGTTATTTAAAAAATATTAAGCTGTCACCAGGAATTACAGCAACAGCGTCACTGGAAGAAGCAGCAGCACATGCGGAAATCCTCGTACTGGCTGTCCCCGTTAACGCAATGCGTTCTGTAGCGTCTGAGTTAAATAAACTCTTAAAAAAATTAGATAAACAGGTCCTCGTTGTGCATGTCGCAAAAGGACTTGAATTAAATACGTACAACCGTGTCTCTGAAGTGCTTGAAGAAGTATTCGATGAAGACCGCGTATCGGACATCTGTGTACTCAGCGGACCGAGTCACGCGGAAGAAGTAGCACTCAGACAGCCGACGACGGTAAGTACTGCGTCTATCCGTGAAGAAGGTGCAGAAGTAATTCAGGATGTCTTTATGACGGATTACTTCAGAGTATATGTTAACAACGATATGGTCGGCGTTGAAATCGGCGGTGCATTGAAGAATATCATCGCACTTGCTGTCGGCGCACTTGCGGGCTACGGTTTCGGGGATAATCCGAAAGCTGCCGTAATTACACGCGGGCTCCATGAAATTGCACGTCTCGGTACGAAACTCGGGGCGAATCCGCTGACATTCCTCGGATTGACGGGAATGGGGGACTTAATCGTTACGGCTACGAGCCAGCACTCAAGAAATTACCGCTGCGGGCAAATGATGGCAGGGGGCTTATCTCTTGAAGAAGCTACCGAGAAGATGGGCATGGTTGTCGAAGGTGTCAATACGACCAGAGCAACTTATGAACTCGCTGAAATACACGATGTCGATATGCCGATTACGAAAGTTTTATACGGTTACTTATTTAATGGAATCAGTGAAGACGAAGCATTCAGCGCGCTGATGAAGCGCGAGAAGACTTCGGAATCGGAAGGCTTGAAACAATTATTAGAGAGTCAAATAAAAAATAGTAAATAGTTAGAGGTATATGTATGTTTGATATTTCAAGAATGGACTTAATGTGGGTGTCATTCGTGTCGATTGGCTTTATGGCACTTGCAGCGGTATTAATTTATCTGGCAAGGTTTGTAATTACTATTCGTTTCGTCAGTTTTCTTTATTTCTTTAATTGCATGGGTACTCTTAATACTCGCGTTTCTGCTGATGATTCTAGTCATTGGGGGATCCACACATGCGTAAATTAGGATTTCTTTTAACTTTCACGCTGTCACTCGTTGTGCTGACGGGGTGCATGTATCCGGATGACCAGCGGGCAGGCAGCAATATTCCGCCTGAAACAGATATTCAGAACGTCCAGAATGCAGTCGACAACTTCCAGGAGTCTGAAGGCGGCATTCTGCCGATTAAACGACTGAAGATGCTGTTGAGTATTTGGAATACCCGATTGAATTCACCAGAGTCGTACCGGAATATTTAAGCGAGATTCCGGTAACGGCATACGAAAACGGCGGAAACTTTCAGTATGTTATACTCGATGAAGAAGAAGATCCGACTGTAAAAATTGCAGACCTTGCAATAATCGAAGAGCTCCGCTCACTCAGCCTCCGGATTAACGGCATGGGTGAACATGTGGAACTTGGAGAACAAGTCGGCCCTAACGTATATCAGCTTGACCTTGAGCATTATAACCTCGCTGACAATCCGACAGTTACTAGTCCTTATACAGGACAGGAACTTAATGTCTATTACAACGGCGGTCAGGATTTCGTCGTCGATTACAGAGATGATCTGAATATGATGATTGAGAACGAAGGTCTCGAATTCGAGACTGGAGAAGATATTCGTGAAGTATTGTATGAATATACACCAATAGTGCCGATATACTCGCCTGAAATGACAGTTGATGAAAATAACGAAGCAATATTTATGACAAGTGTGCATAAAAGTTAAGTCACTTCAATTTTTAATGGAAAAAACGGTTAAATCCGTTGCAGTCCCTACGGCCGTATGGTAAAGTCAAAACATAATGATAATATCATTATACAGATTATAGGAGGTCTATCAGATGAATAAGACAGATTTAATCAACGCTGTCAGCGACAAAGCTGACCTTACAAAAAAAGAAGCAGGAGCTGCAGTAGACGCAGTTTTTGAATCAATTCAAGGTTCACTTCAAAATGGTGAAAAAGTACAGTTAATCGGATTCGGTAACTTTGAAGTACGTGACCGTGCTGCAAGAAAAGGCCGCAACCCGCAGTCTGGTGAAGAAATCGAAATCCCAGCATCAAAAGTACCTGCATTTAAAGCTGGTAAAGCACTTAAAGACGCAGTTAAATAATTTATCTACTAGGCCTAACTTTGAAACGTTAGGTCTATTCATTTATAAGGTGATATTTATGAAATACTCAGCCGTGCAACCATATAACGATTCAGCATTATCTGAATTGATTACTAAGCTTGATCAAAATGAAATTACTGACTTTTTTTCAGACAGTAAAAATATAATTCATAAAAGACACGTTACACATGCGGTTCTTTTATTTACATATGCTTTAAATCAGCTCGACCGGATACCTTCTGCTGATGAACGGGAAAGCCACGTTCTTGCCGGGGACTTTTATTTCAGCGAGTTTTACTCGTCACTTGCAAGCCACGGTGAAATGGATGTCGTTCATGACATGGTGGAAATATCCAAAATCCTGTCATCTAAAAAATCCAGACTTTACGAAGACGCTCTCGAAGTTTCCGACAGTGAATTAAAGTACCTGCTATTTGCACCGCTTTTGTATTTAATAGATAATGGGTATGTGACGTCTGATCTCGATAACGTACTCGGCCGTTATATTAAAAACATTGACCGTTCAAAGCTGGCATACATAATAAATACAAAAGGTGAGCGCTAATGCAAACAGAAAACAGAATTCAGACAATCTTTAATTCCATTTCAGATGATTACGACCATATGAACGATTTATAAGCTTTAATCAGCATACGATATGGCGTAACCGCACGAACAAGGAAATCTTTGTGAAACCGGGCCATCAGGTGCTCGATTTGTGCTGCGGTACAGGTGACTGGACTATTCAGCTTGCTGAAAATAAAGAGGCTGATAACGGGGCTGGATTTCAGTGAAAACATGCTGAAAGTAGCCGCTGAAAAAACAGCTGATATTAAAACATCACGCTGCTGCAGGGCGATGCAACTGAACTTCCTTACGAGGATAATTCATTCGATATTATTACGATTGGATTCGGTCTGCGCAATCTGCCTGACTATAATAAAGCAGTCGAGGAATTTTACCGCGTCTTAAAACCAGGCGGCCAGCTTGTTATTCTTGAAACATCAAATCCGGAAAACGGGTTGATTAACTACGGTTTTAATATTTACTTCGGTAAAATTATGCCGCACCTTGGTCAGCTGATTGCCGGCAGTGGCCAGGAATACACGTGGCTGTATGAATCGACAAGCAATTTTTTATCAAAAGATGAATTAAAATCGATGATGCATCAGAACGGATATATAAATATCAAAGTAATCCCTCATACATTTGGTACTGCAGCTACTCATATCGGATATAAACCGCTAGAGGCTGCAATGTGAAATCTTTAAAGAAACTTATGGCAGGGGAATTGTCCCATGTTAAAAAAATTGTTAAAGAAGAACTTAAACCAAATGGTACAATCGTTAATGATAAGAGTTTCGAGCTGTTTAACTCTGGGGGAAAGAAACTTCGTCCCATGTTTACTATACTCGCGGGTAAATTAGGGGATAAAGAGCACTATAATGATGTACTGAAAACAAGTGCGAGTCTCGAACTGCTTCATATGGCAACACTTGTGCACGATGATATTATCGACGACAGCGAACTCAGAAGAGGCAAGCCGACTGTCTTTTACGAGCACGGTTATTTTCAGGCTGTCAACACAGGAAATTATTTGCTGTCTTCCGCACTGCAGATTGTCAGTAAAATCGACAGCCGTAAATTCCATGAGACATATTCTTCAGGCATCCGGGAAATCGTGCAGGGTGAACTTATCCAGTTCGATACGCAGTTTGACGCAGCCCAGACACTGGATGAGTATTTCAGAAAAATTTACCGTAAAACTGCGCTGTTAATCGTATTGAGCATCGAACTCGGCGGGCATGCAGCACATCTCGAAGATGAGCTGATGGACAAACTGCGCACGTACGGTTATCACATCGGCATGAGTTTCCAGATTATCGATGACTGTCTCGACTTTACGGGCAGTACACGTACGCTCGGCAAGCCGAATTACTCGGATATCAAAAATGGGCATTACACATTACCAGTGGCTCTTAAGAGACAGTGATCCAGTATTCAAAGCGATGCTGGAAAAATTCTCTGACACGAAAGAAAATCCAGGTGCATTAATCGACTATATTCTAAACAGTGATGCAGTCGACCAGGCACTTCGGGTAAGTACAGAGCATTTAGAGCAGGCTGAAGCTGAAATCAGCAATATTGACGAACCAATCAGACATTATTTTACTGAAATTACCGGTATGTTAAAAAACAGACGAAATTAGTTTGTAAACACACTGTATATAATGCTAAAATAATAGTCGAAAACATATTTAAGGGAGCTTATTATAATGGAAAAAACATTTCTTATGATTAAACCAGACGGCGTCCAAAGAAATCTTATCGGACCTATCGTTGAAAGATTAGAAAACAAAGGATTCAAAGTTGTTGGTGCTAAACTGATGCAGGTATCTGAAGATCTTGCTAAAACTCACTACGGTGAACACAGTGAAAGACCTTTCTTCGGCGAGCTTGTAGAATTTATTACTTCTGGACCTGTTTTTGCAATGGTTCTTGAAGGTGAAAACGTAATTAAAACTGCACGTTTAGTTGTAGGATCTACTAACCCGCAGGAAGCTGCACCTGGAACTATCCGCGGAGACTTCGGTTTAACTGTTGGTAAAAACATCATTCACGGTTCAGATTCACTTGAAAGTGCTGAAAGAGAAATTAACTTATTCTTCAACGAATCTGAAGTATTAGATTACAACCTGTCTAATAGCCCTTGGATTTACTAAAACTTGCAGCCAGGCTGGGTAATAACATTACTCAGTCTTTTTTTCATATATTAATATAAATAAATAATTCAGATAGAGGTGCTTGCAATGAGATTTTTAACTTCAGGAGAATCGCACGGCCCGAAAGTTAACGCTATTGTCGAAGGCTTCCCTTCGAACCTTCCAATTAATAAAGAACGCATGCAGGAAGAGTTATTTAAACGCCAGGGCGGATACGGCCGCGGCCGCCGCATGCAGATTGAGAAAGATACTTTCGAATTTGGTTCAGGTGTCCGCCACGGCAAGACGCTCGGCAGCCCGATTATGATGGAAGTCAATAATGACGACTTTAAACACTGGGTCAATATTATGGGTGACGAGCCGATTACTAAAGAAGAAGAAGCTGAAATGAAACGCATTATAACAAAACCGCGTCCCGGTCATGCTGACCTGGTTGGCGGTATGAAGTATAATCACCGTGATCTCCGCAATATTCTGGAGCGTTCTTCTGCACGTGAAACAACTGCACGTGTCGCTGTAGGCGCACTCTGTAAAGAATTATTACATGCTCTAGATATAAATATTACTTCCCGCGTGACTAAAATAGGGCAGGTCACAGATGACAGCGCATACGATTATGCTACTTTAAGTGACAAATCAAATAACTCAAGCGTGCGTATGATTTCGGATGATGCGACTAAAGCTGCAGAAGAAGTTATTGATGCGGCTAAGAAAGCCGGAGATACACTTGGCGGCGTCGTTGAAGTTATCGTCGAGAATCCGCCGGTAGGTTTAGGATCTCACGTTCATTACGACCGTAAGCTCGACGCAAAAATTGCACGCAGCATCGTCAGCATCAATGCATTTAAAGGTGTTGAATTCGGAATGGGTTTTAAAATGGCTGAAACGCCGGGATCTGAAGTTCAGGATGAAATTAAATTCGATTCAGAAGACGGTTTTTACCGCAGCTCAAACAACTTAGGCGGTTTTGAAGGCGGAATGACGACCGGCATGCCGATTGTTGTCCGCGGTGTCATGAAGCCGATACCAACTTTATACAAACCGTTAATGAGTGTCGATATTGAGACGAAGGACGCATTTACTGCAACGATAGAGCGCAGTGACCCTTGTGCAGTGCCCGCAGCTTCGATTGTTGCTGAACATATGGTTGCCATTGAAGTCGCAGAAGCTATTTTAGACAAGTTTCCTAGCGATGACTTCGGTGATCTGAAAGCATCACTGGAATTGTACAATAAACGTTTAAGCGAGTATTAACATGGATATTTCGACGGCCTATAAAGATAATAATTATAAAATTCACGTTGCACGGAATATTTTGGGAAACAAGTTAAACACTTATACCGAACAGTACGAATCCGTATATTATATTATCGATGAAAATGTATATGATATATACAAAGAGACAAAATTATCATTTATAAAATCACCGCTGGTCGTCACAGGAGGAGAACCGTTTAAATACGTTTCTCCTTTAATGCACACTGTGGAAGAACTGCTGGCATCCGGCATTAAACGCAATTCGCTAATTGTCGTTATAGGCGGCGGTGCCACGGGGGATGCCGGCGGCTTTATTGCAAGCATGGTACTTCGCGGTGTGGACTATTCACGTGCCGACGACACTGCTCGCTCATGATTCCGCTATCGGCGGAAAAACTGCGATTAATTCTCGTCACGGTAAAAACTTAATCGGTGCATTTACCGTCCGAAAGCTGTTATCTATGATCTTGAATTCTTGATTCACTGCCTTCTGCAAATTCTCAGCGGTTTCGGGTGAAGTGTTTAAGCACGCGATGATTCACAGTCCAGAGACGCTTGAAGAACTCCTTACAGTGACTGAGGGCAGTATCGATGTACAAAATCTCACTCCGTTATCATTAAAGGCATTGAAACAAAAATGAAAATCGTGATTGAAGACGAACACGAGAGCGGCAGCCGCAAGTTTTTAAACTTAGGCCATACACTCGCTCATGCTGTGGAATATAAATATAAAATCCCTCACGGCCAGGCAGTTATGCTCGGTATTATTGCAGCGCTTTATATATCCAACGAACTGAATGATACAGCCTTCGACATCGATGTCTATATGTCTTATATGGAAAATCATGGCTATCCAGTTCTGCTGCTTAAAGAAATGGACATTGCTGAAATGATCAGTCTGATGCAGAAAGATAAAAAAAATCACCGCAATGACTCTATCAGCTACGTGCTGTTTAAAGATCAAAGTACACTGGCTGTCTCAGATATTAAAGTTTCAGAACTTAAAAATATACTGACAGCGTTAAAGGAGCGCATATGAAGCAATTACTGAATGGAACATTTAAAGGCACCATAAGAGTACCTGGAGATAAGTCGATTACACACCGCGCTCTAATGCTCGGTGCACTGAGTCACGGAACGACAAATATATACCGCCCTTAATCAGTGCGGACACGCTCAGAACTTTTGAAAATATGCGCCAGCTGGGTGCTGAAATAACGCGTGAAGGCGACGGTTTTAAAGTCATTTCAAATGGTCATGACAGTTTAACGTCACCTGAACAAACTTTGTATACAGGCAACAGCGGCACAACAACACGGTTAATTACAGGACTCTTAGCTGGTCTTAAAAACATTACCGCATCGGTTGAAGGTGATGCTACAATTGCCAAACGCCCGATGGACCGCGTCGTTATACCGCTGTCTGACATGGGTGCTGACATCAGCTTAAAGAACGATAAATATCCGCCGGTCAATATTTATCCGGCAGTTTTAAAACCGCTTGAATACGATATGCCGATCGCTTCAGCACAAGTGAAAAGTGCGATACTTTTTGCAGGACTGTTCACAGACGGAGAGACAATCGTTCATGAAACACATCAGTCACGCAACCATTCGGAAATTATGATGGCCCAGTTCGGTGCGGATATTTCCGTATCGGACACAACTGTTAAACTGAACGGCGGCAGTAAACTTTCAGCGGCAGACGTAACCGTGCCGGGGATATTTCATCGGCAGCATTTTTAATCGTGCTCGGACTGATTACTGAAGGTGCTGATATTACGATTGAAAATGTATCTCTGAACGAAACGCGTGCCGGCATTATCGATGTCGTCAAAGAAATGGGCGGCAGCATTACTATTACCGAACACGATTCGACAGGTGAAAAGTTCGGCGATATTAGAGTAGAGTATACACCAGACTTAAAACCGTTCCATATCGACGGAGATATAATTCCACGCCTGATTGATGAAATTCCAATTCTCGCTGTACTTGCAGTATTCGCCAGCGGAGCAAGTACTGTCCGCGGAGCAGAAGAATTAAGATTCAAAGAAACAGACCGCATCACAGCAGTTATTGCGGAACTGGAAAAATTCGGTGTATCATTTGAAGAGTATGATGACGGCTTTAAAGTGAGCCCAGGTCACAGTACAATTAAACAGGACCAGCTTTTTAAAGGCTATCATGACCACCGCATTATCATGATGCTGATCGTTATGGCGATCGCAGTAAATACAAATATTGAAATTGATGATTCGAGCGCAATAGACGTATCGTTCCCTTCGTTCGTAAGCGATCTTGAAGGTTTAAGAAAGGACCGGTAATATGCAGGAAGAAATACTTCGTATAATCGATAAACTCCGTCAGGGGTCTTATCCGGAAGAAGATTTAAATAATATACTGAACAGTCTGGAGCAGTTTCATTCGGACGAATCGCTGGAAGCTTTATTTTTACTCGGCGATGCGCTGCAGCAGGCAGGACTAGACCATCAGGCAAGACAGGTGTTTCTGCACTTGAACGATAATGTCGACCACGATGATTACGTCATCAGCTATCTCGTCGACTCGTATATCAGTGAAGCACGTCTCGATGATGCGCTGACGCTGATTAACAACAGCCCGGAAACACCGACAGTACTTATGCTGAAATCTGAAATATTTCAGCAGATGAACTTAAATGACGTTGCTGTCAGACTATTGTTCGATGCGAAAACAATGACCGATGATATTATTATCGATTTTGCGCTTGCCGAACTCTATTACACAACGGGAGATCTTGAAGAAGCCATCCGTTTTTACGAAACAGTGCTGAACGAAGGTCTGGAAGAAGTTAACGGCATCATTATCATCGTCTCGCTGATATCAACTTGAATCTTCTGAATTTCGACGATGCACGCGCGTATTTCGATAACGTGCCGGACGAATCTTACGGAAACGAAGACTTTTATAAAGAAGCACTTCTCGAATATAATTTAAAAGAATACGACCGTGCGAAAACACTGCTTGAAAAAGTACTCGACAATGAACCGTACTTTATCAATGCATATATTCTTTTAATGAACATTTATGAAACTGAACATAATCTCGATGACGCGCTTGAAACAATGCTCCGCTACCTGCGTGAAAATGATAAAAATGCACTCATATATTTCCATATCGGACGTCTTTACTTCAGACAGAACAAGCCGGCAGAAGCAATTGAACACTTCAGCCTGGCAACGTCGCTTGATGAAGATTACGATGATGCTTACCTCATGCTGTTTGAAAGTATTTTGAAAACAGGTGAGACAAGTACGATTGATGACTACGTTAAGCATCTCGATATTAACTCGCTGAGCGGTGAATCAATTTATCTGCTGGCTAAAATCGAAGCTGAAAACGAAAACGATGATAAAGCAATTGAATATTACGAAGATGCTGAAAGCTTAATCGGTGATTCATCAGAATTTTATGCAGATTATTATTACTATCTGACAGAGATTAATCATCCGAATAAGAAAAATGTACTCGAAAAACTAATTAAACTAGAACCCGATAATCTGGAGTGGCAGCTGGATTTCGAGCGAATAGCAGGTGAGGAAGACGAGTTTTAAAAAAGATTTTATAAATTATTGCTTATATAATTATGAATTCAAAGACCATACTGCAGTGTGGATTTTAAATTTTATAAAATCCCATCCTCTGATAACGCATAATATTTCATTTACAAATTCTGAGCTCGAGCGCAAGCTCAGAATCGCCGAAAGCAGCACGAACCGTCCGACTTTAATGTTTGAAAAGAACGGTACTGTAACTGCGAACGGCGAGACGATATTCCATGAGCTGAATCTGAACAAAACAGATGCACTGTACGTTGAATTTATCTTCGCGAAAAACGACCTGCGATATAATCAGGCGAAGTCAAAAGAACTGATGAAAAATGATGAAATTCTATTAGAAGATATTGAAGAACTCGAAAGCTTAATCGATGAAGCACTCGTATCAAAAGATAAAGAACGCTTTTTCGAATTAACTGATGAACTACAAAAACTAAATGATAAAAGAGGTTAGTATTTGTGCTTTATAATAATCGTGATTTAAGAGTATTAAAAGATGAAATTGAATTTGTCGATACGGCAATCGTTCCTGTCGTGAGTGTGGATTTCGACAGCAATCTGCTGCACCATTCTAATAACCTGGAGTTGCTGTGGTAACAATTCTGGAGAAGCAGTTGAAAGGGCGTCTGATGATCACGCCGTCACTGACGACTGTGGACAAAGACAGCTCAGCCTTGGAAACTTATAAGAATCAGCTGACAGAATACGGCTTTAAAAATGTTGTCAGCCTGTCTTTCGATGCACTGGAAACAGAAGGTGTCCACAATATAAATTAAACAGTATCCCAATCAGCGATATGGATAATGAAATGAAAATTTCAATTATTAATGATGAAGTGAAAACTGTCATCAAACAGATTATCGGTGTGTGGAATCAATAATTAAAAGTAGAATTACACAATTCTGTTTATCATGTGTCAATTATTTGAAAACCATATTGACCGCCTAGTTTTAATGAGCTAAAATTGAAATGTCCTAGTTATATTATATGTAAAAGTATGTGCGTTTGAGGAGGGGAAACAAAAATGTCGCAAAAAGTAACAAGACGCCAGTTTATGAAACTCTTTAATGGGTGTTGGGTCGTTCATGGCGGCAGGTATGATTCTGCCGATGGGTAGATTTGCACTTGATCCACTTTTCCAGGAATCGTCTGCAGGTGACATGATTACTACTAGTGTTAGTATTGATGAAATCACAGAGGAGCCAATTAGTGTTGACTTCACATTCGAACAAACAGATGGTTGGTATGTGAGTGAGGTAACGGATTTCGCTTGGGTTTATCGCGAAGGCAATGAAATCATAGCGTTATCGCCTGTGTGTAAACATTTAGGGTGTACGGTTTCGTGGGCAAGTGATGCCGCTAACCCGGATAGATTCTTCTGTCCATGTCATAACGGCCTTTACGAAAAGAACGGTGCTAACGTACCGGGTACACCGCCGCGTGGACCACTTGATATGTTCGAAGTTGGAGAATCAGATGGCTTCTTAACAATCGGTGCCGTCCACGAGAATGAATTGGTATAGGAGGGAATTAAATGCTAAATCGTATTTATGATTGGATTGATGACAGAATTGACATCACTCCGATCTGGAGAGACGTAGCTGATCACGAAGTGCCAGAGCATGTTAACCCTGCCTACCACTTCTCAGCTTTCGTCTACTGTTTTGGAGGACTGACGTTCTTTATTACTGTTATCCAGATTTTATCTGGAATGTTTTTAACAATGTATTACGTACCCGACATTATTAATGCCTGGAACTCTGTGTACTTCCTTCAGCAGGATGTAGCAGCCGGTGTTATCGTCAGAGGTATGCACCACTGGGGTGCGAGTTTAGTAGTAGTTATGATGTTCTTACATACTCTCAGAGTATTCTTTACAGGTGCTTATAAGTCACCTCGTGAATTAAACTGGGTCGTTGGTGTACTGTTATTCGCAGTTATGCTCGGTCTTGCATTCACAGGCTACTTGCTGCCATGGGACATGAAAGCATTATTCGCTACTAAAGTAGGCTTGGATATTGCAGAAAGTGTACCATTCATTGGTGAATGGATTAAGACACTTCTCGCAGGTGATTCGACAATTATCGGTGCTCAGACACTTACAAGGTTCTTTGCCATCCACGTATTCTTCCTGCCTGCAGCACTGTTTGTATTGATGGCAATACACTTTATCTTAATACGTAGACAAGGTATTTCAGGACCACTATAAGGGGAGGGTAACTATATGAAACACGGTAAAGGTCTCACTTTTGTCGGTGACTCACGAATCCAAAAATACGACAAACCAAAACTAAATCGTGACTATTCAGAATTCCCTGGTCGTACAGAGGAGTTCTTTCCAGATTACCTGCTCAAAGAGTGGATAGTCGGAGCGGTATTCTTAATAGGTTTTCTATGCTTGACTGTTGCGCATCCAGCACCGCTTGAGCGTATGGCAGATCCAACTGATACAGGTTATATTCCATTACCAGACTGGTATTTCCTATTCCTTTATCAGATTCTTAAGTACACATATGCTTCCGGACCGTTTAACGTTGTCGGTGCCATGATTATTCCTGGTATTGCTTTCGGTGCTTTATTACTTGCACCTTGGCTTGACGGCAAAAAAGAACGTCACTGGAAAAAACGTCCTGTTGCATCAGGAATGATGCTGATTGCAATTGGTATTATTTTCTATACAACTTGGGAATCGGTAGCTTATCACGACTGGGATCAGCAAAGCCAGCAGGGGCAGATTGTCTTCTCTAACTTAGACGCAGAAGATCCTGTTTTCAATGACTTAATCCGTACGAGCTGTACGAGCTGTCACGGCGGTGAACTAGCCGGAGGATCAGGTCCTAACTTAATTGAACCGGATCTTTCTCCTGAGATGGTAGATGCATTCGTAAGAAATGGTACAGAAGAAATGCCTGCCTTTGAAGGTCAGCTTACAGACGAAGAAATTACAGCAATTTCTGAATATGTTGCAGGCTTGGAACTTACTTCAAGAGACGAAGCAGCTAACACTGAAGAATCAGCAGAATAATAATAATGACCCTTCTGGCAACAGAAGGGTCTTCTTATAGGTGAAATGATGATATATAACTTATATAAACTAATGTTTAATCGAATATTTCTCGTCTTCCTGCTGATCTGCAATGTCGGAGGTACAATATACGGCTATATATGGTACGGCGGACAGCTGTCAATTACGCCCTGGTATTTCTACCCATTCGTGCCCGACAGCCCGACAGCAACGCTGTTTTTATCAATATTAATATTACTAATATTGTTTAATAAGAAATTCGGCTTGATAGATGCACTCGCATTTACAACGCTGATAAAATACGGCGTCTGGGCAGTTATTATGAATATCTGGAACTTTATCGATATGGGCTTTGTATCCTGGATCGGTTTAATGCTCATTGCTTCGCATGCTGCGATGGCGCTGATGGCATTTATGTTCCTGCCTTATATCGAAATTAAGCCGTGGCATTTTTATGTCACTGCAATCTGGCTGTTTCATAATGATTTTATCGATTATGTATATATGCAGTACCCGAGATACGGTAACCTTCATCCGCATGTAGCTGAGATAGGCTATCTCGCATTCTGGCTGACGGTGATTGTCCTCGTGCTGTTATATAAACTCGCGGCTAGACATAATAATTGACTTAAGTAAAAACAGTTTAGTAAAATAGTACTATGAACTAAACGGAGGGACTAACTTGTATCTTATAATCTACTTTGTAATATTAATGGTCGTACCAATGCTTGCGCAGATGAATGTAAAATCTACGTTTAACAAGTATTCAAAAGTACGTTCGACAAGCGGACTTACAGGTCAGCAGGTTGCAGAAGACATCCTCCGGGAAAATGGAATTTACGATGTTACAGTTGAACGCGGTCAAGGTGTCCTGACAGACTACTACGACCCGAAAAACAAAAAAATCGTTCTGTCTCCCGGCAACTTCGACAACCCGAGCGTTGCAGGCACAGCAGTCGCTGCACACGAAGTCGGCCATGCGATTCAGCATGCTACCGGCTATAAGTTCTTAAACTTCAGATCAGCATTATTCCCGCTCGCACAATTAGGAAGCAACTTCTCGTATTTCCTAATTATTGCAGGTATTATCCTGACAGCAGCACAAAGCGCTGCAGGCGGCGGACTTGGTGAAATTCTATTATGGTCAGGAATCGGACTGATGGCATTCGCCGTATTATTCCAGCTCGTTACACTGCCTGTTGAGTTTGACGCATCAAGACGCGCAATGAACCAGATCGAAGAATTAAACATTGTGAACAGTAAAGAATACCGCCACGCTAAGAAAGTACTGAACGCTGCAGCAATGACATACGTTGCCGCAACAGCAGTCGCTGTAGCAGAGCTGTTACGCTTTATTATGATCGCAAGAAACCAAAGCTAATAATTTTGTTGGAGACAGCCGCATTATCCTGGATGGATGATGCGGCTGTTTTTTTGTGGGGTTATGGGCTGGTGTTTTAACGATTATATCAGCTCATAGAATTTCCGAGCGTTTTGGATTTCTATGAAGTAAGCTCATAGAATTTCCGAGCGTTTTGGATTTCTATGAAGTAAGTTCATAGAATTTCCGAGCGTTTTGGATTTCTATGAAGTAAGTTCATAGAATTTCCGAGCGTTTTGGATTTCTATGAAGTAAGTTCATAGGATTTCTGAGTGTTTTGGATTTCTATGAAGTAAGTTCATAGGATTTCTGAGTGTTTTGGATTTCTATGAAGTAAGTTCATAGGATTTCTGAGTGTTTTGGATTTCTATGAAGTAAGTTCATAGGATTTCTGAGTGTTTTGGATTTCTATGAAGTAAGTTCATAGGATTTCTGAGTGTTTTGGATTTCTATGAAGTAAGTTCATAGGATTTCTGAGTGTTTTGGATTTCTATGAAGTAAGTTCATAGAATTTCTGAGTGTTTTGGATTTCTATGAAGTGAACTCATAGAGTTTCCATACAACTTATATCAGCAATGTAAACAGATTCATTTCCCTTATACTCTTATATTCATTATAATTAACATTGATTAACGATACTATAAGCAATAGAGGTGCATAATTATGAAAATTGGAATTACATGTTATCCAAGTGTTGGCGGCAGCGGAGTTATCGCTACGGAACTTGGTATTCAAATGGCTCGCCGCGGGCACGAGGTGCACTTTATTTCATCGAGTGTGCCGTTCAGGCTGGAGCATAATTATGATAATATATACACGCATCGGACAGAGGTAAATGACTACAGTGTCTTTAAATACCCGCCGTATGATATTACTTTATCGAGTAAAATTTCTGAGGTCATCGATCGCTACGAGCTCGATGTCATTCATATGCATTACGCCATTCCGCATGCGGTTTGCGGAATTCTGGCAAGGCAGATGTCAAAAAAGAAAGATGTCGGCATCGTCACAACTTTGCACGGGACTGATATTACTGTGCTCGGACACGATATGTCACTGGTCAGCGCGATAAAATTCGGCATTGACGGCTCGGATATCACTACGTCTGTCAGCAACAGTCTGACAGAGGAGACGTACGAGTTAATTAATCCAGAGAGTGAAATTACGACTGTTTATAATTTCGTCGATGAATCCCGTTTTAATACCGACAACAGATTAGCCGTTAAAAAAGAACTTAAGGAAAAATTAAATATTCCACCTGGTGCTAAAGTATTGATGCATACTTCTAATTTCAGAAAGATTAAAAATGTCGATGATATCGTTCACACTTTCCACGAAACATCGAAAGAGATCGACTGCCATCTAGTCCTTGTTGGAGATGGTCCCGACATGTACAGTATTAGGGAACTCGTTAAAAATCTCGGTATTGAAGACCGTGTGCATTTCGCCGGCCAGCAGTCAGACGTCAGTTCATATTACAAATTAAGCGATACTTTTTTACTGTTAAGTGCCAAGGAAAGCTTCGGTCTCGCAATGCTTGAAGCGATGTACTGCGGTGCGATTCCCATCGGCTCGACGGCAGGCGGGATTTCAGAAGTCATTCAGCACAATGACACGGGTTATATCGTTGATGTCGGTGATTATAAACAGGCGGCCGCGCATTTAATTAAACTGTTGAACGATGATGTGCTGTACAAAACAATGCAGGAAAAGATGCTTAAAGATGTAAAGACACGTTTTGACATGGAGAACATCGTTACAGAGTACGAAAATTTATATACTAAGCTTTTGGCAGGTGCAGATAATGACGGAACACAATCTATTTAAGACCGGCGCAAAAATTATAGAGCGCTTTGAAGATAATAACTACGAAGGATATTTTGTCGGCGGGGCAGTACGTGATTATACGCTCGGCCGGGCAGTCAGCGATGTCGATATTACGACCAACGCACTTCCCGATGAGATTGAGACTTTATTCGAAAAAACAATCGATGTCGGGAAAGAACACGGCACGATTATTGTACTGATGGATGAGCTGCCATTTGAGGTGACGACCTACCGTGTCGAAGGCGAATATACGGATCATCGCAGACCTGACAACGTATTTTTCACTCAGCATCTTAAAGAAGATTTAAGCCGCAGGGATTTTACCATTAATGCGATGGCGATGACTGCTGATATGAAATTATATGACCCATATGACGGCACAGATCTTAAGGCCAGGATAATAAACACTGTCGGAACTGCTTCAGACCGATTTGGTGAAGATGCGCTCCGCATGCTCCGTGCAGTCCGCTTTATGTCGCAGCTTGATTTTGAGCTGGCTGACGGTGCAAAAGAAGCAATCAGTCAGCATGCCGGCAGGCTGGATTATGTTGCTGTTGAACGGATTACTGCAGAGCTTGAAAAACTGTACCGCGGTATTAACGTTAACAGCGCGAAAGACATGATTGCAGCAACAGGCTTGAAGTCACATATGCCGTTCTTTAAACATATCGATAAAGTACAATATTTAAAGTCCAGAGCACAGTCACTGGAAGAGGAAGCTGTAATACATATATACAACGACAGCTTAAGTGCACATTTGAGTGAACTCAAGCTGTCAAACCGTCAGAAGATGACTATCAAGCAGTCACTGAAACTGCTTGAAGATTTAAAAAACGAGATTAACATCAAACTTATTGCATACCGTTATGAGACGGACATTTTAACCAGTGTAAATGTTATAATTAACAATAACGAACTGCTTAGCGCCAATCATAAAGAACAGCTGCAGTCAGCAATCGACATGGAGCCACACCTTGTAATACACAACAGAAACGAACTCGCTGTTAACGGCAATGCTCTGATGACCGCTTTAAATGCGCGAGGGGGTCCATGGCTAAGCGTGTGTCTGGATACGATTGAGCAAGAAGTACTTTTAGAGAATATAGAAAATAACGAATCAGAAATAATTAATTGGGTGAATTCACATGTCACAAACGAAGACGGAAATATTGTCTTTACTGATGGAAGGTAATTACTTATCCGGAACGAGACTCGCAAAGCTCGGCGTCTCACGGACAGCTGTCTGGAAAAATATTCAGCAGCTGAAAGAGGACGGCTATAATATTACAGCCGTCACGAATAAAGGTTATAAGCTTGTTGAACCTTCCAATAGAATAAATGAATCGCTGCTGGCCGGGACTGTAGAGAAATCGGGCCTCTTAGATCAGCTGATTTATAAAAAGACGATTGACTCTACACAAAATCATGCATTCAGGATTTTAGACCAGTATGATGGTAATATAGTAATTGTGAGCGGCGAGCAGAGTCAAGGCCGCGGACGCTTTAAACGCGAATGGCTGTCGCCGGATGAAACAGGACTGTACATGTCTCTAGTGCTGCGTCCGGCTATCAGCAATCAGAATATGATTGTATTTAATTTATTTATCTCTCTCGCAATCAGCGAAGCAATTCGCGAAGCAGCAGGGCTTAAGAGCGGCATTAAATGGCCGAATGATATTTTAATTAACGATAAAAAAGTATGCGGATTTTTAACAGAAGTCATCAGTGCGGATAATATAGTAGAAACTATTGTTTGCGGTATCGGCATTAATATTAATCCGTCAGCTGTGACCGAAGCTCTCGGTACGGCGACGACCATAACCGGTGAACTTAAAGGCTCGGAATTTGATATGAATCATTTTATCGATGTGCTGTTTAAAAAAATAGAGTATTATTACGACAAGTTTTTAAGTGAATCGTTCAGTTCGATTAAAGATGACTGGCTCGACCAGGCAATTATTTTTAACCGCGACCTGACAATTACAACTGTCAAAGAAAAACTGAGAGGAAAAGCTCTCGATATTACTGATGAAGGGTACCTGGTCATTTTGGACGGGGACCACAACATACATAAGGTAATCAGTGCCGATATTGAAATTTAGCTTGGTGATATAATGTTAAATAAAACATTCGCAGTCGTCGATCTTGAAACGACTGGAAATAATTTAGAAAAAGATAATATCATTCAATTAAGTATTGTGTTCGTACGTAATTTTAAAATTACAGGACAGTACAATACTTTTTTAAGTGATGAAACAACCGTGTCGCCATTTATCCGCGAGCTGACGAATATTTCTTCAGATATGCTGATTGGCGCACCGAAATTTAAAGACGTTGCCGATGATATTAAAAACCAGCTGGAAGATGCGGTTTTCGTTGCGCATAACGTCGATTTTGATTTAACATTTTTACAGTCTGCATTTAAATCGCGGGACTGTCCTATAATCCTGTGCACACACTCGATACGGTCGAACTCGTCCGTATTTTTCTGCCTTCCGTTGCCGGCTACCAGCTTCATCTGGTCGCGGAACATCTTGGTGTAGAACTGTCACAGGCGCATCGCGCAGATGAAGATGCTTATGCCACGGCTGAAGTGCTGGTTTTTATCATTAAAAAATGATAAGTACACACCGTGAAACACTGATAAAAATTTATCACTTATCTAAATCAATGCGTACAAATTTAACCGACTTAATTTTCTCAATATTAAACCGGTATTCAGACGATAATGATGAGAATATTATTAGTTTCAATCAGTTTTATATTAAGGATACGGAGGTCACACATAAAAATATTGACTCTGTCAGTGTCCATGACCTTTATCATAAATATTTAAATATTCGGGTAACGACTACCGCGAGGATCAGTACCAGCTTGCTTTATTAAATACGATTCACTTGTCGAAGAAAATTACCATGCGATTGAAGCGTATACCGGACTTGGGAAAAGCGATGCATTTTTAATTGCCGCACTGAGCTACTATTCAGCATATGACGGTCAGGTCGTCGTATCGACATCGCGTAAAATTCTCCAGAATCAGCTGATTGAGGAATCGCTGATGCGTCTCAGAAAAGTCGTGTCGTACGAAACACCATTTGCTCTGTTAAAAGGCAGACTGAATTATGTTGATTTAAACGCATTTACTGCGCTGCTCGGGCTGGATGATACGAATCCGGAAATATGTTTCCTTAAAATGCGCATGCTTATCTGGCTGATTGAAACTGAAACGGGTGATCTGTCTGAAGTTAATCTGCGCGGGCCGGAGAAATCGTATTACGAAACGATGCTGATTCAGGCAGGGGATAAGAAACACCACTTTTACTTTAAGCGTGCCTTATCAAACGCTAAAAAAGTGCCGATTATCGTGACCAATCATTACTTTTTAAATGACTGCCTCAATAGTCTTGAGGGCATTCAGGCTTTAATTATCGATGAAGCACATCAGCTGAAGCAGGCGCTCGATATGAAAGAGCGCAGAACGTTCAATTATCCGGAACTGAAGTTCTTTATCGGTCAGGTTGGGCTGATTAATCAGGACAGGCTTCTTAGCCAGTACAGTAAAACAAACAGCGCAGTGTCCCTTTATCTGCTTGAAGATATTGTTATTAATTTAAATAAAAATATTGATATTCTGTTCCAGCAGGTCTCCCGTAAAAAGCTCGATGAGTCTATAGAAACTCTGGACAGTCTCGTTAAATACACGGATATGTTTTTAAGCACGATACGCGGCACTGATAATTACCAGGCGCTGTATAATCACATGCACTATTTTGATGCATCGCTTAAAAATCTGCTTTATGCGCTCCGATATGATGATTATCATAAGAGCAGCAAAAACTTCCAGAAAACTGAAGTGATAATACGGACAGATGTACTCGACACACTGGCCGACGCGCTCAGATCTATTCCGTGTCAGATTCTCCTGTCCGGAACGCTTGAAGTGCACGACAGCTTTAAGCATTTAAAATACTGGTTCGGCGACTATGACTTTAAGACGACAGTAATGAATAACACTGAAATGTACAGCGATATCAAACTCTTTATCCCGAACGACATCAGCAGCTATGATCCTAAAGATGACAATTATCGTTGATATTCTCGATTATATTGCACTGTATTTAAGTGAGACGAACTCGAAACTCGTCGTTATATTTTCAAATTATGAACTGCTCGATAAAGTTTTTCACCGAAGACATCGAATTGTTCGAACAGATTCCGGTGCTCCGGCAGTCTCATAACTCGAACAATGAAAAACTGCTCAACCAGTACAATCAGCTGAGTCAGTGTCTTCTGCTCGGTACGTATACCTTTACCGAAGGTATTAACCTCGTCAGCGATAAAGATAAAACGCTGATGCTGACAAAACTGCCGTTTCCGGTACCAAAAGGTGACAGTTTCAGAGATTTTTATACGACGGATCTGCCTGAAGCCGTCATTCATTTCAGACAGATTATCGGGAGAGTCAAACGCAGCAGTGAAGATAAAGGTGTCGTTCTCTTATTCGACGACAGGATTATGACTAAACCGTATAAAAATGCATTTTTAAAATATTTCCCCGAAGAAAATGTCATTCATGACAGAGAAACTTTTAAAGCACTGCTTTTTGGTCTATAATAAGGAAAACATAATTGTTAGGAGACTGCAGCATGGAATTATCAAAAAAGGTAAAGTCGATACACCCAGCCAAACGATAGAAATCACTAATACTGCAAGACAATTAAAAGCTGAAGGCGTAGATGTTATCAGCCTGTCAGCAGGAGAACCTGATTTTAATACTCCTGATGAAATTATCGAGGCTGTATACGAAGCTGCAAAAGCGGGACATACTAAATACAGCGTCTGCCGGAGTTCCTGAATTAAGAGAAGCAATCGCTAAAAAAATGCAGCGCGACAATAATCTGACTTATGAACCGACTGAAGTTTACGTCGGCAACGGCGCAAAACAGGTGCTGTACAATATTCCTGGCAACACTGGATCAGGGCGATGAGGTTATCGTGCCTTCTCCGTACTGGGTCAGCTATACAGAACAGATTAAAATGGTCGGCGGTGAACCGTAACTGCTGCGACGACAGAGAAACTCATTTTAAATTAACACCTAAACTCTTAAAACGCACATTACCGAAAAAACTAAAATGCTTGTGTTAAATACTCCGAATAACCCGACAGGCTCCGTTTATTCGAGAGATGAACTTCAGGCGCTTGCCGATGTGCTTGCAGAAACAGATATTATTATCGTTGTCGATGAAATTTACGAAGTGCTTACATATGGTGAGCCTCAGGTATCCATCGCGTCGTTAAATGATAAAAAAGCTCAGACGGTTATCGTTAACGGCGTCAGCAAGTCTCACTCAATGACAGGCTGGAGAGTCGGTTACGCTTGCGGTGATGCCGGGTTAATCTCCGCACTCTCATCACTGACATCGCAGTACTACTAGTGTTGGCAGAGCCGCACAATACGGCGCGATTGCGGCATACAATATGAATCCGGAAAATCGGAAGCATACAGAGCAATTTTTGAGCGCCGACGCGACAACGCGTATGCACAAATTCAAACTTTCCTCACTTTACCTGCATTAAACCGGAAGGTGCATTTATCTGTTTCCCACATATGCAAAAATGCGCCGAAGCATGCGGTTACAAAACCGTGGATGACTTCGTCAAAGAAGTTCTCCGTGAAAAAATGTTGCATTTGTTCCGGGATCGGGCTTCGGCACACCCGAATATGCAAGAATCAGCTACTCGCTTGATGAAGAAACATTTATGAAGCAATTTCACGTATTAGAAACTTTATTGTAGAAAAAACTCAAAGCTAAGGATGTATGAAGATATGAAAATCACTATTAACCAGGCTCCACAATATGCAGGACAGGAAGTCACAATCGGCGGCTGGCTTTTACAAAAACGCGGCAGCGGGAAACTTCAGTTTCTGCAGCTCCGTGACGGTACCGGCTTTATGCAGGGCGTCGTTGTAAAAGCTAACGATGAAGCATTATTCGATACCGCTAAAGGCTTAAACCAGGAAACGTCAATGTACGTTACTGGAATGATCAAAGAAGGACGAGCGTCATTCGGCTACGAAATGGAAGTTTCAGGCATTGAAATTATTCAGAGTGCTGAAGGCTATCCGATTACACCGAAAGAACACGGTCCTGCCTTTTTACTCGACAACAGACACTTATGGTTACGTTCAAGAAAGCAGCATGCTGTAATGAACATTAGAAACCAGATTATTAAAAGCACGTATGACTTTTATTTCGACAATGGCTTTAAGAAAATTGACTCGCCGATTTTAACGAGCAGTTCTCCTGAAGGTACAACGGAATTATTCCATACTAAATATTTCGATGAAGATGCCTATTTATCAGCGGTCAGCTTTACGCTGAAGCAGCTGCGATGGCACATGGTAAAGTATTTACCTTCGGACCGACATTCCGTGCAGAAAAGTCTAAAACACGCCGTCACTTAATCGAATTCTGGATGATGAGCCTGAAATGGCATTTTATAATCACGAAGACAGCTTAGTAGTGCAGGAACAGTACGTTCAGTACTTAGCTGAAAATGTTCTTGAAAACTGTAAACTGGATTTAGAAGCACTGGGCCGCGACACGACAGCTTTAGAAAAAATTAAAGCGCCGTTCCCGCGTATTTCATACACAGACGCAATCGAACTGCTGCATAAAAAAGGATTCGATGATATCGAGTGGGGCGATGACTTCGGTTCACCGCATGAAACTGAAATTGCAAACAGTTTTGATCAGCCGGTATTTATCGTTAACTATCCAAAAGCAATTAAATCATTCTACATGAGCACGAACCCGGAAGATCCGCGTACAGTATTGTGTGCAGATTTAATCGCACCTGAAGGCTACGGTGAGATTATCGGGGGCAGTGAGCGTATTTCTGACTACGATGAGCTTAAAGAGCGTATTGTGGAATCAGGACTTAACGCTGACTTACGAATGGTACTTAGACTTGCGCAAATACGGTACGGTTCCGCATTCAGGATTCGGACTTGGTCTGGAACGTGCAGTTGCCTGGTTCTCAGGTGTGCAGCACGTGAGAGAAACAGCACCGTTCCCAAGATTATTAAATCGTTTATACCCATAAAATCAATGGAGATATTAGGTTCCCTAATGTCTCCATTCTGTTATTGGAGGGAAAATATATGGTTAACGATTATTTGAAATATATTACAATTCCAGTTAGTAAAATACTGCTGGATAACTACGCTAAAATTGGCCTCGATGAAAGAGGCGTTATTATATTGATCAAGCTGCTGGAACGTCACCGCACGTATAATACACCGCTTGATTTCAGCGAACTGTTAAGCGGGACGACATTAAATGAGACTGAACTTACGCATATTATTCAGTCGCTGATAAAAGAACAGCTGCTGGAGTTAGATACACATCAGATTGATGGTAAATATACAGAAACTTACAACTTTGAGCCGCTTTATTCTAAGCTCGAGGATTTTATCATGCTGGAAGAAAAAGCACCGGTCAAAGACGATACGACATTACGCGAACTGTTTGAATACATCGAACAGCTGTACGGACGGGCAATCAGCCCGAACGAATACGAACGCCTGAACAGCTGGATGAACGATTCAAACTACCAGCCGGAAACGATTCAGGATGCTGTCGACATTGCATATAAAAGTAATATTACGTCGCTGCAGTACGTCGAACGTATTTTGAGCAGCACGTCAAAAAGCGAGCCGGTGAAAGGAACAGGACTGCCTGTTATATCATGGCTCGATGGAGGTAGCCGACTTGACAACAAGTAAGAAAAAAACGATGGAATTTATCGACGTCATCGCGGAGATGTTTCCGGACGCAGAAGCAGAATTAAACTATACCAACGCATTTGAACTGACAATTGCCGTGCTCTTAAGTGCACAGACGACAGACGTCGGGGTAAACAGAGTAACTGAAGGTTTGTTTAAGCGCTTTAAAACGCCGGAAGACTATCTGGAAGTAGAGTGTCGTTGAAATAGAACAGCACATTAAAACAATCGGTTTATACCGTACAAAAGCTAAAATATTCAGAAGCTCTGCCGGGATTTAATCGATAAATACAATGGAGAAATCCCTGGGAATTATGATGATTTAGTATCGCTGGCGGGAGTCGGGCGGAAGACTGCAAACGTCGTGCTGTCTGTAGCGTTCGATACGCCGAGGATTGCTGTCGACACGCATGTTGAAAGAATTTCAAAGCGGCTCGGTATTGCGCGTTATAAAGACTCGCCGCTGCAGGTTGAAGAAACACTGATGCGTAAAATCCCTGCTGAACGCTGGAGCAAAACACACCATCAGTTAATATTTTTCGGACGTTATCACTGTCTGGCCCGCAATCCTAAATGTCACGAATGTCCTTTACTGGCAGAATGCCGGGAAGGACAGAAACGTTTGAAAAAAGGATTGGTTAAAATTTAATGATTGGAGCCGCATTTCCTGTGAGGAGGTGCGGTTTTTGTTTGAGTGGTTTGGAGTAAATATTAGTAAGAGCGAGAGCTTTAAGAATTTAATTGGACAAAAATACGTATGTGAATCGTCTACACTTGATTGGACAACTCCCATGAGGGAGGTTACTGTTAAATCAATGAAAGTAGGCGATTTTATTATGACAAGAACGAGAAGAACATTTACCCCTGAATTTAAACTACAAATGGTTCGACTATTTGAAAATGGTAAGTCAAAAGCTGAAATTGTACGGGAGTATGATCTCACAGCTTCAGCTTTAGAAATGGGTTAAAAATCATCAGAACACAGGCTCATTTAATCATATCGATAATTTATCTGAAGAAGAGCGTGAAATCAGAAGACTTCGCAAGGACAATCAACAGTTAAAAATGGAAAACGATATTCTAAAGCAAGCAGCGCTGATCATGGGACGAAAATAGAAGTCATTCGTAAGAATGCACACAAATATTCAGTGTCAGCAATGTGCAAAGTCCTTCAAATCTCTAGGAGCACCTATTATTTTGAAATTAATAAACATAAAACTAATACGCAGTATGAGCGAGACAACGATATTAATGAAACGATTATTCAGGTATTTCATTCTAATCGAAAATGTTTTGGCACCCGAAGAATAAAAAAGTGTTACATAAACAAGATTTGATAGTTTCGAGAAGACGTATTGGTCGGACCATGAAACAGAACAACCTAGTATCAACCTACACTGTCGCAAGCTACAAGCCCTATCCATCGAAATCGAATGAGCGTCTGATCACGAATGGTCTAGACAGAAATTTTAATAGAGCACAGCCGATGGAAGTCATTGTCAGCGATTTAACCTATGTAAAAGTGGCAGGAAAATGGCATTACATATGTGTATTTATTAATCTCTTTAATAGAGAAATTGTTGGGTACAGTGCAGGTTCAAGAAAAAATGCTGCGTTGGTCTCGTCGGCAATCAGCACCATTAAGCATGATTTAAGAGATGTGCAGATGTTTCACACAGACAGAGGAAAAGAATTCGATAACCAGCTGATTGATGAAGTTTTAGATGGCTTTGATATTGAAAGATCACTCAGCATGAAAGGGTGTCCTTATGACAACGCTGTGGCTGAAACTACCTTCAAAGCGATGAAAACTGAGTTTATTAAACAATATGTTTTTATGTCATTAAAACAGTTAAGCATCGAACTATTCGACTATGTAAACTGGTATAACACAATCAGACCTCATGGTGCATTGGATTATCTCACACCAAAGGAGTATAAAGAAAACTTCTATAAAACCTGTCTAATATTCTGTTGACATACCATACTTTGCTGGACATAAAAGATAAGGTGTATACTAAATAAAAAGAATAGGGAGGAACTTATTATGTCCACAGATTTAAGCTGCGGACTGCTCAAAAACCCGAGGATACCATGTTTTCCACATGTGTATACCTCGGGCTTTTGGCACCGTTCAGAAAATCATAAAATTTTGGGTAAATTCAAATTTATTTATAATTGACAACACCTAATAATCTGCGTATAATATATATGAGCATATATTCATATATGTGATTTAAATAATAGTAAAATATATTTTAAACTACTTGCCTTAGGATTTTACAAACGAAAGTAATATTGAATAAAAAGGAGAAATTATAATGGATGATGAAAATAAGGGGAGGGACTTAGATGAAGAAACACTATTTATCGTATCACAAACATTTAAAGCATTAGGTGATCCAACAAGAATAAGGATTCTTAATCTATTGTTTCATAAAGAACTCTCTGTGAATGGAATTGCCGATACCTTACATCTTAAACAATCGACTGTTTCACATCAGTTACGGTTTCTGAAAAATTTACGCTTAGTGAAATATCGTAGGGATGGTACAACGTTATATTACTCTCATGATGATGATCATGTAATGAATACGCTAAGACAAACTATAGAGCACGCTTGTCATAATTAGTACTTGATAATAAATAATAGGTAATAGTAAAATGCGCGATCAATATTGTTATATGAGCATATACAAATGTATGTTGCATGTAATTTTAACAAGATCCTGGAAAGATAGTGTAATGAGTTTAGCGTGGACTAGTGAACATGGTCTAAAAGCTCAGATGTATTATTGGTTGCAAAAATTTGAACGTGATCAATTTAACATCTTAGTTCGTGCAAAACAAATAGCGGGTTTATTGGAACTCGTTTTATCATATTTTTAGGAAGGTGATCAAGATGGAAGATATTCACGAGCATCAATCCCACGGAAACCATAGCCACGATCATGATCATGGAAAAATGCCAATTATTTCATATTTCGTTGGCTTAGGGTTAGCTATAATTGCGTTATTTTTAAATGATGAAAATTTAATATTACAAAACATTCTATTTTCGATTGCTACAATCACATCTGGTTATCATGTAATTATACTCGAAGGAATTGGAGAGACTATTGCAAATACTAAAATAAAAAAGAAATTTACGCCTAATTCCCATATTCTAATGGGATTAGCTGCAATTGGAGCCTCTCTAATCGGTAATTTTTGGGAAGGAACACTATTGATTCTCATTTTTTCCGGTGCCCATTTTCTTGAAGATTACGCTGAAGGAAGAAGTAAAAGAGAAGTTACTAAGTTGCTCGAAATGAATCCGACGACAGCTAGATTAATTCTTCCTGATGGAAATACAAAAATCGTTGATGTTAATGAATTAAAAGTTGGAGATCAACTCCAAGTACTAAACGGTGACCAAGTACCAATTGATGGAATTATTTTATCTGGTACTACCTCCATTGATGAATCTTCTATTAATGGTGAAGTATACCGAAAGAGAAGTCTAAAGGAGACGGAGTTTTGGGAGTACGATTAATGGAACAGGTACTTTTACGATGGAGGTCACTAAAGAAAACAAAGATACTGTCTTCTCAAAAATTTTACAACTAGTTAATCAAAACCAAGATAATCAAACAAAAGCTGCTAGTATTATACAAAAGTTCGAGCCTAAATATGTTAATTTAGTTTTAATCGTAATACCATTAGTAATGGTACTTACTCCATTTCTATTTAATTGGACATGGTCGGATGTATTTATAGAGGATTAGTGCTTTTAGTCGCAGCTTCACCATGTGCTCTAGCAGCAGCTACCGTATCAGTGACATTGTCAACAACTTCTAACCTAGCTAAAAAAGGAGTGCTTTCAAAAGGAAGTACTTACCTATCACAATAGCGGATTTAGGTGCAATTGCCTTCGATAAAACAGGTACCCTTACTAAAGGAAAACCTGAAGTAACAAATTATTATTTTGCTGATTCTGTGAATGAAGAAAGTTATTGATATTATAGTGGCTCTTGAAAAAGAATCTAATCACCCACTAGCAAATGCTATTTTAGAAAAATTTGAAGCAAAAAAAAAATAGATATTGAAGTTACCAATCAGATAGGGAAAGGTCTGACAGGAGTTTATAATCAAAATAATTATCGTATAGGTAAACCAACTTCTTTTCATGATGTTTCTAAGGAGTATATCCGTTTAAATAATGAATGGGCTACAGAAGGAAAGACAGTTGTATACGTAGCAGAAAATGAAGAAGTTATTGGTCTTATAGCTCTAATGGATATTCCGAATGAGCATGCAAGAACAACAATTGATTACTTTAAGAAGCTTGGTATCCACACTACCTTAATTACTGGTGATTCGGAAATGACAGGAAAAGCTGTGGGTGAACAATTAGGAATAGACGAAGTTATCGCTAATGTAATGCCTGAAGATAAGTCTAGAATTATTGATGAACAAAAAGAAAAATATGGGGTTATCGCTATGGTTGGAGATGGTGTGAATGATGCACCAGCCCTTGTTAATGCAGATGTTGGTATAGCCATGGGAGACGGTACTGATGTGGCAGTAGAAGTATCTGATTTGGTGTTAATGCAGAACAATTTATCTAAATTAGTGCAATCTCATAAAATTTCTTCAAAAATGAGTCGTGTTATATGGCAAAATATTATTTTTTCAATGGCAGTTGTTGCCTTTTTAGTAGTAGTTAGTTTGTTAGGATTAACTGATATTACAATTAGTGTAATAATTCATGAAGGAAGTACTTTAGTCGTTATACTAAATGGACTTCGATTATTAACATCTAAATAAACAATGAATTGATCAACAAGAATGATTTTCAAAGTTATATTTGCTTTTTATTGAAATGCAAAAATATGTGATATTCCACTAGTGTTGCATAATACTGAAAATCACTGTTACTTGTTTATTGTTAATTAAATCACATGTAGTTTTCGTTAAAAATTCTGGAAAAAGTCAAATGCTGGCGCAGCGGATGACTTTTTCCAGAATTTTTTTGACTTATTTATAGGAAATAATTTAAATCAACGAGATACGATTGGTGTCCGAAAAACCGTGTCCGGCTTATTAAAATTAATTTATCCTCATGGTAAATTTACGAAGGAAGAAGTAGAAGAAGTTCTGGAGTACGCTTTAGAAGGTCGCCGAAGAGTCAAAGAGCAATTGAAAAAGATTGGGGGCATGGAATTCTATGATGTCATGTTCTCTTATATCGATAAGGAAACTACAGAAGAGCATTATATTTCTGTCCCTGAACAAGGTGGCGGCAAATTGATTCCAGAAGGTATGAATAAACCTGGTCATGTCTACGTAGCGGGAAGAGGGAGCTCTAGCATGATTGGAATCTATAAGCTTGAGAATCAAGTTGTGAGCGGTACAGGGAAGCATGAAAAATCTGGCGTAGGAAGTGATCGAGCTAGAGAGAGTTTAGATACGGCTTTTCGGTATTTTACTGCCAATATTAAAAGTATTAGTAGTTCTATCAGTGTCAAAACAAAGGATTACTTGATGCATATTGAAGATATGCAAGGGATTGGTTTAACGGAAGAATTAGCTGTAGCAGAATTAATTGGTTTAAGCTCAGCTGCTTTGGATAGGCCAATTCAGGAAAGTTTAGTAGTGATAGGAAATATGACGATGGGCGGAACTATATCTAAAGTGCCAGAATTTGCGAATATTTTGCAAGTTTGTGTAGATGCAGGTGCCAAACGCGTCTTATTGCCATCATCTTCCGTTCAAGATTTACAAACAGTCCCATCCGATTTATTAGTTAAAATTCAACCGATTTTTTACTCAGATTCTATTGATGCAGTTTATAAAGCATTAGGTGTGAATTAGTAAAAGCAGTCCATTTAATTTATGGAGCATTTGCTGGTGTCAAAGCTGACAGTGGTGCGTTTATAATTATCTCAAGCTTTTCAAAAGAAGCACTAGAATTAATAATATATATTATATTCCAATATTTCTTCATTAATGAATTCCTCAGCAGGGACATAAACATCCCCACATACAAAAAAAGGGGCTGGGACATAAGTCCTGACTCTAAACGAAAAACTGCCTCAGGAGCTCAATTGCTCCTGAGGCAGTTTTTTTTATTTTTTAATAGGATATTAATTCAAAAAAATAAGACCCTCAGATACAATGTAGTTACCACAACCAAAAAGGAAAAGAGGGACCTTATGTACAAAAATTATAACATGAACCAAATCACACTGCCACTTGAAACTGAAATCCTGATTCCAGACAATGATATATCGAAAGCCGTTCACACGTTGGCCGATAGTATGCCTGAAGATGTATTCAATGGCTTCAGGCAATCCCAAGGTGCATCGTTACAATCGTCATATCACCCCAAAATGATGCTCAAAATTTTACTCTGTGCATACAGCCAATCCGCATTCTCCGGCCGTAAGATTGAAGCCTTACTGCAGGGCGGATGAAAGATGATCATATGCAGAACGGTCAGTTGAAATCCGGGTATAACTTACAAATTGCGACGAATAATCAGTTTGTTCTAGGCTATGATATTTATTGGGATTCAACCGATACACGCACACTCGACCCGTTTCTCCATACGATGCAGCACACATTTCAGCATTTACCAGAATATATTGTGGCGGATGCGGGGTATGGCAGTGAATCCAACTATGAGTATGTGGTCGATAAATATGAACGTCAGGCATTGATTCCCTACAATACTTATTATAAAGAACAAAAGAAGCGTTATAAAATGGATGAGATGCATCCAAATCATTGGGAATATAACGAAATCGATGATTACTATGTCTGTCCGAACCGCCGCTGGTTGCCTTTAAAAAGTCACACGACTCGAACAGACAAGTATGGTTATCAGCGGGTGTTTAAAAATATATGAGTGCGAAGATTGTCATGATTGTCCGTTGATGGCGCTGTGTAAAACATCCGCACCGGATCAACCGGAACGTATTCAAAAAAATATGAACCTGGAGTATTTCAAAGCACAGATGAACCAGACGCTTTCAAGCCCGGAAGGTCGACAACGCTATGCGCAACGCAAAATCGATGTCGAAACGACTTTTGGAAACTTGATGGCGAATTTGGGGTTCACTCGGATGTCTGTCCGGGGGAATAATCCGGTTCGTAACGAATGGGCATCGCTTTAATAGCCGTGAACCTCAAGAACTCGTCCGGCAATCTGTACTGACTATACTCAAACCAGCAAAAAACGGCTTGGAAATCTTAAACTCAAGATTTCCAAGCCGTTTCTCTTATTTCTTCAGGGCTTTTGTCCCAGCCCCGTTTCATTTAAACAATAATATTATTCTTCGTCAGCCGCTTCTTCTTCAGCTTGTTCTGCGTCTTCTGTAGTGCCGCTTGGTTCTGCCGGTTCTTCATCAGCCGCCGGCTCGTCTTCTTCCGGTGCAGGTCTTCGTCTTCGCTGCCGCTTTCGGGTTCAGCGAGTTCAGCGCCGTCCGGCAGTTCGCTGTCCGGTACGTCACCCTCGGTTTCTATTTCACCGTCTTCGTATATTCCCAGCTCCATGTGCCGCTTGTAGAGCCGCCGCTATCATTGCTGTTATTGCTGCTATTATTACTCTGCCGTTATTATTACTATTATTGTTGTTGCTGCCGCCGTTGTTAAAGAAACCGCCGCCGCCGGCCACTCTAAATTCATTGCCGTTGATCTGTTCAACACTGTCCGGCTGTTCAAAGTCCTGACCGTTGAATGTGCTGATGTACTGCATTATATCTCTGAAGAACCATTGCGGTGTAATGTGTTCGTCTGTGCCGACGAATACTTTGTCTTCTGAGTAGCCTGCAGCTGCATTATCGAATCCTGTCCACACACTCATCGTATATTCAGGTGTGTAGCCGACGATCCATGCGTCTTTTGCACTGTTGTTCGGCAAGTCATTTTCTTCAAGGATGCTCGTATCGAGGGATGTCGTTCCTGTCTTCGCTGCGATATTCAGACCGTTCATCTGAATGTAGTCGGCGCTTCCCTGATTTGCGAATGTGTCTTTCAGCATATCTGTCAGCATAAATGCTGTAGAGTCTTCCATCGCTTTGTTTGATTCGTTTTCGAATTCAATTTTATCGCCTTCTGCTGTAACGATGTAGCGGATCGACTGTGCTTTGTTGTGTTCTCCGTTGTTGCCGAGTGTCGCATAAGCCTCTGCCATCTGCAGCGGACTGAAGCGTGATTCGCCGCCGCCGAGCACGTCGTTAAATGATACTGTATATTCGCCTTCATTTTTCGTCGAGTAGTCGAGTCCGACTCCGCGGGCAAATTCTTCCGGTGCATTATTACCAGCTTCTTCTTTCACCGCTTCAAATGTCTTCACCGCAGGAACGTTAAAGCTTTGTCTTAATGCGTCGCGCATGGTCACGTTGCCGTGTCCCTGATTATCGTAGTTGTACACTGTATTGTTCGGACTGTCTTGTGGATTGTACGACTGTTCATCCTGAATTGTGTGATTTGTCGCCCATTCCATGTTTTCTATTGCCGGTCCGTATGATAAGAATGGTTTCATTGTAGAGCCGACGTTGTGCTGTACCCGTGCCAAGTTCTGATCGACAACATCCTGGTAATCACGGCCGCCCGATATCGCAACCAGTCCGCCTGACGCTGTATCGAGTATAGTTGATGCGATATTGAAATCATCGCTCTGGAATTTATCGTTGTAGTAGTAATTGCGGTTGTTCGTCATATTCTGAAGGTATGACTGAACATTCGAATCCATATGTGTATAAATTTGAATTCCGCTCGATAAAACTTCATTTATATCTTTGTTTCTAAATTCATCGTGTGACTGAAGATCCGCTTTAATGGAATTAATGTAAGAAGCGTATTCAGGATCTTCCTGTTCTGTCGATGCACGTTCTGCCTCATCGCGAGGGACTAAGTTATCTGTAATATCGATATTGATTGCTTCATCGTATTCAGCCTGTGTAATTCTCTCGTGATTGAGCATCTGGTATAATACCGTATCTGTACGGTTCTGTCCTGCTTCAGCGTCGACGTATAAGTTATAGACGTTCGGCAGATTGGAGAGCCCTGCAAGATAAGCGCTCTCTGCGATATTTAACTCCGCAAGTTCTTTATCGAAATAATACAGGCTCGCTGTACGAATACCGTAGATGCCGTCAGAGTAGTAAATCTTGTTCAGATACATTTCAAGAATGTCATCTTTTGAATACTCCTGCTCTAAACGGTATGACAGATATGCTTCCTGTGCTTTACGCTCAATTGTCTGCTCTTCTGTCAGGAAGGCGCGTTTTACGACCTGCTGGGTAATAGTACTCGCACCCTGTGATGCGAATCCGTCTGTGATGTTGCTGATGACCGCACCGCCGAGACGGATAAAGTCAATCGCTCCGTGTTCGTAAAAGCGGTCGTCCTCAATTGCAAGTACTGCGTCCGTTACGCCTTCCGGCACATCTTCAATACTCACATATTCCCGTTTTTGTCCCTGGAAAAGGGTGGTGACAAGTTCGTCATTCTGATCATAAATTTCAGCGGGAACAGGGTCCTTCAGCTTTTCATCGCTGAAAGCTGGTGCCTGTGATGCGTAATACGCAAACAGCACAGCACCGATAACAAGACCAATCAGTGCAAGCAGTGCACCGTATAAAAACACTTTTTTAATAATCGATGATTTGGATTTCGACTGCTTTTTCTGTTCGGATTTCTTGTCAGACTGTTTACTCCTTTTAAAATTCGATTCCATATATATTCTCCCTATTCAAAATAAAATTCGTCAACTGCAGCTAAATAATCATAACGCGGATTGTATTTTATTGGTAGTAAAATACTCTCATCCTTAATGTCAGCATAGGTTATGGACTTTCTGCCGTCGCCTATAAATAAATCCCAGTGTTTAGCGAAATGTTCAAACGGATAAAGGTAGACTTCATCGTGAACGGTAAATTTAACAATGAGAAAAACAATGCCGCCCTGATTGTGGCAGGCGCGCATGTGCTCGACCTGATGTGCATGAATATTTATCAAAGGGAAGCGCGTTTTGTTGCGGGTTTCTTTCGCTTCAAAATCAATGTATTTCCCTTTATATAAACCATTATAGTCACTGGTCGACGGAACTTTAAAGTAGGCTTCCGTTATTTTAGCTTTTTTCCGTGACGGATAATCAACATCGACAATCTGCACCGGCGTGGGCTTCTTATGTATAATTGCCCGCTTAGTATCCAGATAAAATTGATTGGTCTTATCGAGATCTTTTTCCAGAGTCATGCCGCGCTGACCATAGTTCGTTTCTTTATTCGCAAGAGTTACATTCGATTGATTTTTTTTGACACCCTGAGGGTATTTCATTAAACTCGCACTCCAGACTGTTATTATATATACTTATTATTATATTAATTAGAGTTTGATTAACATTTCATTATTATAGGTGGTGTGTCCAATTTGTCAAGAAATGCATCATACAGCGATTACCGCGAAATGCTCGATGAAATCGCGAGCCGCTACGATAAAGCAAGAGCCGGTTACGAGTTCGATTTCGCTACAGAAATAGAACCTTTTCTTAAGCAGAATAAAGTACTCGCAGACCAGCTGCTCCAAATACAGACCGATGAACGGCTGACGGAGCGGGTCAGGGAAATCATGAGACGAGCTGATGGAAACTCTTAATGAGCTGTCACGTATCCCCTTCAGTTTAAAACTGTATCATGAAAAATTCAAATATATTAATATGTGGGTGCATCATGCCGGCAAGGAAGGTTTGCTGTGAGAGTGTTCATTACAGGCTACCGCCACTACGAGCTCGGCATCTTTAAAGATTCCCAGCCGGAAGTAAAAGTACTCCGTGATTTCCTCCGTCAGCGGATTATCAATCTCGCTGAAGAGGGCGCCGAGTGGTTTATCATCCAGGGCTATACGGGAATAGAAATGTATGCGGCAAATGAGATTATCGACTTAAAGGAAGACTACGATATTAAGCTCGGTGTCATAAAGCCGTTTCATAAATTCGACGACCGCTATAACGAATCCGATAAAATCAATTTAAATAATATATTGGAACACGCGGACTTTCATCAGTTTATCTTTGAACGGGAGTACGGGGATCCGAGTATGTTTAAAGCGATTAATCAGTTCGTGACCGCGCATTCTGATTACGGTCTCCTCGTCTATGACAGCGAGACGGATACAAATTTAAAATATATATACAGGGTTATGCTTGAATTAAGTGCGGAAAGTCATTATAATATTGAAAGAATACAATTTGATGATATTAATGATTTCATTAATGACAGATATGATAGTTAAGAGGTGTAAGTATGAGTGACTATACGCTAAGGCTGTCTGCAAAAGATATATTCGAGAAAGAATTCGAAAAATCACTAAGAGGTTTAAACCGATAGAAGTAGATAGTTTTCTTGACGACGTTATCAGTGATTATCAAAAAATGGCAGACATGAACAACAATATTAAAAAACTTGAAGAAGAAAATGCACGTTTAAAAAAGGAAGTTGAGGATCTCCGCATCAGAGTGGCAACAAATACACGCACTCAGGGCGGCAGCGGTCAAAATCAGCAGATTGATATTTTAAAGCGTCTTTCGAGTCTTGAAAAACAGGTTTTTGGCAGCACAGCAAACAAGTAAAGAGCAATATTAACAATGTATTTTAAGAACTTTTAAAATAAAACAGACGGTAACTCGGATAATCGCTATGCAGCATGCCTGCATAGAGGAAAGTCCATGCTCACACGGCCTGAGATGGCCGTAGTGTTCGTGCCAGATGAAACCATAAGTCTGGGCAATGATATTTTATATCTTGACGGCTGCGAAATATTCTAAATGCTTAAGCATATGAATAGAGTAGCTTTAAAAGTGCCACAGAAACGAGCTTCAAAAGAAATGATGAAGATGGAACGCGGTAAACCCCTCGAGTGAGCAATCCAAATTAGGTAGGAGCACTTTCCAACAGGAATTCAACTGACGGAGAGTATTATTCATTTAATATAGACAGATGATTATCACCAATGTGCGAGTGTATACTAGTGCACGCCAGCAGCACAGCGGGACAAAACATGGCTTATAGAGAAACCGGACTAGACAAAAAGCTCTCCACATTTGAGGAGAGCTTTTTTTATGCTTATTTTCATACTATAATGTAATTAAATCAAACTTTAGGAGCTTCTTAATATGAACTTTAAATTTATTGTCAACACACCCATGGGACTTGAACGTGTCTCGGATGAAATTAAATCATTAGGCCTTGAAACTGAACTTGAAAACGGCCGCGTATACTTCGAAGGCGATGAACGCACAATCGTCGAAACAAACTTAAAACTCCGTACAGTGGACCGTATTAGAATTGTCCTCGGCGATTTTAACGTCACAACGTTCGACGAACTGTTTGAAGCGGTTAAAGCATTGCCATTATCAGACATTCTCGGACCAAACGCTGAATTCCCCGTTACAGGACGCTCCCACAAGTCGACACTGTTCAGTGTGCCTGACGTGCAGCGGATTACGAAAAAAGCCATCGTTGAACATTTAAAAGATGCTTTTAAGATGACAGGGAAGCTGCCTGAAGACGGCCCACGCTATAAAATTGATATTAACATTTTAAAAGACAGAGCAATACTAACTGTCGACACGAGCGGTGACGCACTCCATAAACGCGGTTACAGACTCGCTCAGGGTGATGCTCCAATTAAAGAAACGCTCGCAGCTGCAATGCTGAAGCTTGCAAATTACACAGGGGACAAGACCCTGTATGACCCGTTCGTCGGTTCAGGAACAATTGCGCTGGAAGCAGCGATGATTGCACGTAACATCGCACCAGGTTCCAACCGTACATTCGACAGTGAGTCGTGGGACATTATTCCTGAAGAGCTGTGGACAGAAGTACGCACGCAATGTGAAAACGAAGCGGACTACGACAAAGAAATTAAAATTTACGCGACAGACATTGAACCTAATATGATTAATATCGCAATTAAAAATGCGGAAGAAGTCGGACTGGAAGCGGATATTGAATTCAGCACGCTCGATGTGCACGATCTTAAGGATCTCGATAAAAATGCACAGCTCGTCACAAACCCGCCTTACGGGGAACGTATTGGTGAAGCAAAAGCCGTGGAGTCCATGTACGGGAAAATCGGTGAACTGATGGAAGATAACCCGTCGCTGAACGTATATTAATGACATCGAATAAAGAGTTTGAAGAAATCGTCGGCAAGAAAGCAAACGAAACGCAGAAAGCTGTTTAACGGCTATATTGAAACGACGTTCTTCCAATACTGGGGAGTGAAAGAATAGTTGTCAGCACAAGGGGAAAATAGACAGACGCTTAATACGCTGTATAAACTTAAAAAAGAAATTTTGAAGTCCGATAACGATACGCTCGTCTCGCAAATTGACCATGCGATTCAAAAGACGTATAACGAACAGCTGGTATTTTCTTTTATCGGCCATTACTCTGCCGGGAAATCAAGCCTGATTAACTACTTGCTTAATCAGGACATTCTCCCATCACCAGTACCGACGACAAGCAATACCGTCGCGGTGCAAATTGGTGACGGCACGGGCATCCAGGCATTTATTAATCAGTATCAGTATGCAGCACTTGAAAACTACGACGAATTAAAAAAGCTGAACACACAAGATATGGATATCCAGGCCATCACTATGGACATTCAAGCACCAGACTATCAGCACAATACAGTTTTTCAAGATACGCCGGGGGTGGACTCCAATACAGACAGTCATGAAGAATCCGCCAACCGTTTTTTACTGAACAGTGATTTAATCTTCTTCACCGTGGAATACAACCACGTGGAGAGCGAGCATAATTAACACTGCTGAAGGAAATCGCCGGGCTTAATATACGCTCGTCTTAATTATTAACCAGATCGATAAGCACGATGACCGCGAGTACTTTAGATACCTTTTTAAACCGCGTTAAAACGTACGCTCACGAACTGGAACATTCATCGGAGCATTTATTATTCACAACTTCTATCTATGAGTCGCCCTATAACCGTATAGACGAATTAAAGGCCTTCATCCAGCAGACTGAAGAAACCGTGCAGCATTTGAAATATCGTATGACACGCGTATTACTAAAAATATCGAGGATAAACAGCTTGCGTATTTACGTGATGAAATGGCTGCATTACATGAGTCGCTGCAGCTCGATAATGAGCTGACAAGTGAGAAGGCGGCTGAACGAATTGAGTATTTAAACAACGAACTGAAGAAGGCTGAAATTAATTATCTGCATAGTGACGCAGATGAATTAAGAAGTCACGTCAAAGAATCCGTTAAGAAACTCGTCAAAGACAGCTACTTATTTCCGCATCAGGTAAAAGATGCGATTACGGCATATTTAAAAGTAATGGCAGGGGACAAAAGCGGGCGGATTGTTTAACAAGAAGAAAAAAGAACAGGCACTGTATGAAGAAAGCCTTAAGGAAGTAAATGAATCAATACAGCCTGTCATACATACAGAAATTAATGCGAATATTAACAGCTTCTTTCAGGCGCTCGGCTTAATCGGAGAACCATTTAAGTTTGAATGGAATAACGCCTTCCTAGGCACGGAGAAGATTACTTCACTGAACCAGACTTATATTACTAATTACTTCGATAAGCTGAAGGCAGCCTTAACTAAAGAAGTTTCGGAACAAGCAATCGTTCATATGGACAAGCTGACTGCCTCCGATACCGGGGAAGTAAAAGCACAGACAACGTTAACGAGTGAGAAAGAACTCTATATTAAAGCAGGCGAGCTGCGGCTTAATCGAATCACTCGATACGCAGAATTACCGTCATTTCTACATTCATATGGATGATGAGATTGACAAGTTAAATCTGCTGGAAGAGATTACTTTATCGTATGACGATGATAATCACGTCGAAGTCACAGAAAGTAGACATAATGAATTTACGGTTAACAATGAAGATGATATGAATTTAACCGCCTTTCGTGAACTCGTTACTCTCTTGTCAGACTCACCGCGCTATACCGACTACAGAAGACTGTTAAACGATAAGCTTCAGCGTATAGATAACGGCAAGGCAAACATTAGCGTCTTCGGCGGATTCAGTGCAGGAAAGACAACGTTCATTAACGCACTGATGGGGGCTAAGCATTTAACGACAAGCCCAAACCCGACTACTGCAACAATTACGGAGATTAATAATGATGAGACGAGTACTGTCGTGTATAAAAGTGAAGCGGATTTAACAGAGACACTTGCTGCACTGTCAGGAGAGCGTCATGATACTGCCGGCGGCTATCAGAAGTGGATCAGCAGGAACATCGGTAAGGTGGATGACACATATAAGCCGCTCTTAGCCGGTATACAGGAAAACTACGCTCATTATAAAGACGATCTCGGTCAGACAGTCAGCATCGATACAGAGGACTTGATTGCGAAGATCAGTAATGATAAAGACTCGACCTTTATTCATAAAGCGAATGTCTCCCTCGATAACGATATGACTCAATCATATACGCTGGTCGACTCGCCGGGGATTAATTCTATTAACGCCCGTCATACATCGGAAACGAGAGACATTATTACTGATAGCGATATGATTATTTACGTGTCGTACTATAACCATGTATTCTCGCGTTCGGATGAAACTTTCCTGCAGTATATTCAATCGCTGAAAGGGAAGGACTTCCCGATTATCTTTATTATAAATGCAGTAGACTTAATGAAGTCTGAAGCGGATAAAGACAAAGTGCTCGATTATATGCGTAATGCGTTAAACACAATGCATATTAAACACGTGCTCTATCCAGTTTCAAGTAAACGCGCCTTAGACGAAGGTGACGAGTACTTCACTACAGCTAAAGCTGAAATTATGCATATCGCTGACCAGCATTCGGGGAATGTGCAGTATAAGACGCTGCAGGAAACACAGAGACAGCTGATCAATACATTAATGAGTAATATGCGCCAGTTTGAAGATAACGGAGAAGAGCGGGCTAAACTGCTTGAACTTCGAAAGGACTTACTTAATAATATCGACGGCATTACAGCAGGGAGTATTAACGATACGCTGAAACAGGAAATCGATATTATACTTACGTATCTGACGAATCGGCTTCGCCTCCAGCTGTATGATCACCTAAAAGGGCTGTTAACTGTTTCCGCGATGAGCAATAAGCATTACATCAGAGATCATAAATCTATTATCGTACGTAATATCGAAGACTTCCTGACGCTTGAGACGAGCATTGCCTTTAATGCAGTATACCGTCAGGCAGACAGGCAGACGTCACAGATGATTACACAGTTTAACGAACGCTTAGAGATTGCAGGGACACCGGGTACACTGTCAGTGACAAGTGTTAAGGCAGAAGAACCGTCAGTTCATATTGATGCTGAAGTATTAGTACCGTTCGATAAGATTCTCTATCAGAACAAAAACAAGACCGGAGACTACAGAGATGCATTATTGGAACTGGCAGAGACAATTGTCCAGTCAGTCGATACAGCTGCATTAAAAGCGCATATGGAACAGCTGGCAGAGAAATATACAGCATTGCTTGACGCGGAGCTTAAAGAAGATCGTGTGATGATTACAGCAGCCTTGCAAGCTGAGCCTGATGAAATATCGCGGACGGACTACGATGAAGATGCGAATCTGCTTAAAGCAGTGGAAAGCATTTCTATTTAATGGATTTATCAATGGAGGGAACATTTTGACACAGCACACTTTAATAATAGACGGCATGGCTTTACTGTTCAGACACTTTTACGCGACAAGCTTCCGTAATCAATTTATGTATAACAGTAAAGATGTTCCGACGAACGGTGTTCAAGGCATGCTGAGACATACGTTCAAATTGCTCGAACTCACTAAACCGGATAATGTTATTATCGCCTGGGATATGGGTTCGAAGTCAGTAAGAAACGAATGGTACGAAGGTTATAAAGCAAACCGCGTGGCGGCGCCTGAAGAAATGGTGCCGCAGTTCGGCATGATTAAAGACGTTATGCACGATATCGGTTTTTATCAGGACGGTATCGTCGGCTATGAAGCGGATGATGTCATCGGCACAGTCGCACGTCACATCGATAACCTGACGATTGTCAGCGGTGACCGCGATCTGCTCCAGCTCATTAACCAGACAAACAGAATCTGGCTGACTAAAAAAGGTTATACGGAATATCACTATTACGACTTCATGGCGTTTCATGACCAGTACGGTATTACACCGGAGCAGTTTATCGATGTCAAAGCATTGATGGGCGACGCGAGTGACGGCTATTCAGGTGTCGCAGGTATTGGAGAGAAGACGGCGCTTAAACTGATTCAAACCCACGGCTCGGTCGATCAGCTGTTAAACAATCTGGATACCCTGACGCCGAAAATGCAGGACAAGATTATAAATGATATGGACTCACTTAAAATGTCCCAGCGTCTTGCTGAAATTATTACGGACGTGCCGATGAAACTGGACGGACTGATGGACAAGAGCACACTTAACCTTGATATTGGACATATTAACAAGGTGCTGCAGCATCATGATCTCCGTCTCGCAGAGAAGTATTTATCAACTTTAAACTTAGGGTGATATAAATGGCGCAAATATATATCGATGCAGCAGCAAGCCTCAAACCGAAACTTGCATGCGGCGGGCTTATTATTAAAGACGATTTGCTGAACTCAAAAGAGTCCGTGCTGCTCGGTGAAATGGATAACCATGAAGCGGAATGGGCGATGCTGGAGTTTGCACTTAAAGAAGCAGAGAAACTGAAGCTGACATCTAATCGTTTATACGGATTCTAAAATTATCGTCGATACTTTTGATAAAGGCCACGTTAAAAATAAAGTATTCAAATCATACTACGACAGAGTCGTTTCCTTAACAAAATCGCTCGATATGTTTATAATTACTCATACACCGAGAAAAAATAACCGTGGTGCAGACAAACTGGCTAAAGACCGTTTGTATAAAGAGCGCAAAAAATTAAATTTGAATTAGCTTTTTAGCTATGTTGCAATTTAAAATAATGAGGTATGATAATGGATACGAAAGTTCTGGATAAAATTAATCATCTTGAACGTACATACTGCAGAGGATGTATGTTGAAAGAAGTCAACCGGACTGAAGGAAGCAAATCAAGTGCACATTCATTCTGCATTACGGAATGTTCCGTCGGCATCGAAATGAAAATGTACGGCAATAAATTATAATACTGGAGGCACTACTATGGAAATCGTAAGAATTGAACCGACACCAAGCCCGAATACTATGAAAATTACTGTTAATGAAACAAAAGAGGAAATGAGATCTTCAACTTACAAAGCGGTCACTGAGGATACACCGGCATTTATCGCGCGCGTACTGGAACTTGAAGATGTAACAAGCGTCTTCCACGCACTCGATTTTATTTCTGTCGATAAAAGCTCGAAAACAGACTGGGAAACTTTGATTCCGAAAATTGAAGCGACTTTTAATAACGCAGAACCCGGTGAAGCAAAAAAAGACTGACACCTGAGTCGAACTTTGGTGAAGTGAACACTCAGGTGCTCATGTTTAAAGGAATTCCTTATCAGGTAAAGTTAAATGACGGTACAGAACACCGCCGCGAACTGCCGGCAAGATTTACTGAAGCCGTCACTAACGCAACATTGCCTGAAGATAACATTATTTTTGACCGCAAGTGGGAAAATTTAAGTACCCGTTACGGTTCGCCGGAAGACGTATTTACTGAAGTCATTGAGGAAATTGAAGCACTGTATCCACAAGGAACGCTCAAGGAACTCGTGGCTGAAGCAAAAAACCGCGTGCAGCCGGCGCCGATGAAATACTTTAAGGTTTCGCTTGATGAGTTTAAAAATACAGAGGACTGGAAAGAGCGCCTCTATATGCTGAATCATTTCGATACACCTAATGAGAGCGATTACCCGCTTTTGGAACACGCACTTCATGATGAGAAAATGCAGGTCAGACGCATGAGTGTCAGCCTGTTAGCAATGATTGAAGTCCCAAAAACACTTAAATATTTAAGAATTGCTATGGGTGACCGCGCAATTCCGGTCAGAAGAACAGCAGCAGATGCATACAGCGATCTCGGTTTTAAAGACGGACTCGGAGATATGCATACAGCACTCGGAGATAAAAATCCAATTGTCCGCTGGCGTGCGGCAATGTTTATATACGAAAGCGGCGATGACACGAGTTTGGAAGTATTGAGAGCACATCAGAATGATCCGCAGTACGATGTAAGGCTGCAGATAGAAATAGCAATTGCCCGTATTGAACAGGGCGAAGATGCACTCGGCAGCGTGTGGAAACAAATGCAGAACAGGGAGCGGTAAACATGGATGCATATCAGGCATATATGAAAGAAATTGCAGAACCTATGAGGCAGGAACTGACGAATTACGATTTTAGTGAATTAACGACGCCTGAAGGTGTGCATGATTTTATGAAGAATACTAAAGAAAACGAAACGACATTTGTCGTTATTAACAGCGTGTGCGGCTGTGCAGCAGGTCTTGCCAGACCCGCTGCTGTAACAGTGACAAACCAGAACCCGGTGAAACCTGACCGTCTGGCGACTGTATTTGCGGGCCAGGAGCGTCCGGCGACAGCTGCAATGCGCGAATATATTGATGCTGAACCGTCAAGCCCGTCATTCGCTTTATTTAAAGGCGGCAAACTCGTGTCATTTACAGCACGTGAAAATATTGAAAATAGAACGATTGAAGATATCATGATGGATCTGAAAGCAGATTTTGACGAATATTGTGCAAAAAAAAAGGAAAGGGTATACCCTTTCCTTTTTTCTAAATATTTTCTTACTCGTAGATGCACATTGTAATCATGTAGCCTGCAAGTAAAGTTAAACCGACTGTGAATAAAATTTCCATTCTGAACACTCCGATCACAATAATATTCTCTTCTTAATTAATACTAATTATATAGAAGTACATTATAAAAGAAAAGGGTGATTTTAATGAATTCATTTGATAATGCCTATCACAGCCTGATGAACCGTGTGATGGAAGAGGGTACAACGAAGACTGACCGCACAAATACAGGAACTAAGTCCGTCTTCGGTCATCAGATGCGTTTTGATTTAAAAGAAGGATTTCCGCTTTTAACGACTAAAAAGGTTTCATTTAAACTCGTGGCAACCGAGTTAATCTGGTTCCTTCGCGGTGATACGAATATTAAATATCTCCTTCAGTACAATAATAATATATGGAACGAATGGGCTTTTAAAAAATATGTTGAGTCAGAAGATTACCGCGGGCCCGATATGACTGATTTTGGACACCGGGCGCAGGCAGACGAAGACTTTAATGAACAGTACAAAGCTGAAATGAAATCGTTTAAAAAAAAGTATTAAACGATGATAAGTTCAGTGAAAAATACGGTACGCTCGGCAATGTTTACGGCAAACAATGGCGCCACTGGGTCGGACCGAACGGTGAAGTTATCGACCAGATTGAGAATCTGATTGACGGCATTAAAAACAAACCGGACTCAAGACGCCATATTGTCAGTGCATGGAACCCGGCAGAAATTGAAACGATGGCGCTGCCGCCGTGTCATACGCTGTTCCAGTTTTACGTGGCAGACGGCACATTAAGCCTGCAGCTCTATCAGCGGAGCGGGGATATCTTCTTAGGCATTCCATTTAATATCGCCAGCTACAGCCTGCTGCTGGCACTCGTTGCGAGAGAATGCGGCCTTAAAACAGGCGAGTTTGTGCATACAATCGGTGACGCGCACATTTACTCAAATCATTTCGATGCGGTGAATACGCAGCTGTCACGGGTAAGCTACGAGGCACCGGAACTTAAAATTAATTCGGACAAATCGATGTTTGAACTTGAATACGAAGACTTTGAAATTGAAGGCTACGAATCCCACCCGGCAATCAAAGCACCGATTGCAGTATAGGAGGAAACTAATGGTATCTTTAATAGTTGCACATGCGAATCAGAACGTTATCGGCTTTAAAGGCGACATGCCCTGGAGTCTTCCGGCAGATTTAAAAGGATTAAAAAAACACACGACAGGGAATACAATAGTTATGGGAAGAAAGACATTTGAAACGCTCGGACGTCCACTCCCTAACCGCAGAAATGTCGTCTTAACTACGGATGAAAACTTTAAAGCTGAAGGTGTGGACGTCATTCATTCAATCGATGACATTAAAGACCTTTCCGGCAAAGTATTTATCTTCGGCGGCAGCACAATCTATGAACAGACCATGCATCTGGTCGATGAAATGTATATTACAGTTATTGACGAAACATTTGCCGGCGATACATTTTTCCCCGCTTATGATTTAAACGACTGGACAATCGAATCATCAGTAGAGGGTATAGCAGACGATAAAAACCGCTACCCTCATAAGTTCCTGCACCTGACAAGAGAGCTGTAAGCGATGCGTAAAAATATATGGATGATTTCTTTCTTCATATTGCTCGCGGTGAATATCGCTGTTGTCGTTGTGCTTGCCTCATTCTTCAACCAGTCCTATGAACAGACAAGCGGGAACGAACCGCCAGAAAAGACTGAAGAACTTGAGTTTATTTTAACGAACAGTACGATTGAAACTCTGATTAATGATAATATTCCATATGACGAATTTACTGTTAATATTAATGAAGACGGCATCGTTGTTGATATTGAACAGCAGCTGCTCGGATTTTCTATTAATTCAAGCATTGCCGGAGAACCGGTCGTAAACGGGGATAATATTATTATTCACTTAACAGATTTAAATTTAGCGGGGCTGCCGTTCAGTGAAGATACGCTGTACACAGCACTCAGAAAGCTTGTCGATCTGCCAGAAGGCATAGCGATGAGCGAAACCGAACGTGCGATTGTAATCGATATGTCACTGTTTGAACAGTATTTCGGTGTAGAACTCCAAGCCGACAAAATAGACTATGAAAACAATGCATGGTATTTTTCAGTTAACAACAATTTTTAGGAGGAATTAATTTATGGCTACAGCAACTTTAGCAGGCGGATGTTTCTGGTGTTTAATTAAACCGTTTGACCAATGGGACGGCGTGAAAGAAATAGTTTCAGGTTATTCTAACGGTGACGAACCGAATCCGACGTACGAACAAGTATCCACAGGTACAACAGGACACGTTGAAGCCGTGCAGATTGACTTCGATGAAGAAGTGATGAGCTACCGCGAACTATTGGAAGTATTTTTCAAAACGTTCGATCCGACTGATATCGGCGGACAGTTTGGCGACCGCGGCCCGCATTATATGCCGGCAGTGTTTTACCACGATGAAGCTCAGCATAATACGGCACTTGAATTAATTAAAGAACTTGATGAAGCAAATATTTTTCCGGCCCCGATCAATACACCGTTGCTGCCGTATAAAAACTTCTACAGAGCAGAAGATGAACATCAGGACTTTTATAAGAAAAATACAGGACATTACAATGCGTATTACAAAGGATCAGGACGCAAAGGTTTCGTAGAAAATGTATGGGGTGAAAAATAATGGCAAGAAAAGATATTAGTGAATTAACAGACCTTGAAAGACAGGTAATGAAAGAGAATGGTACAGAAGCACCATTTGAGAATGAATACTGGACACATTTTGAAGAAGGAATTTACGTGGATAAACTGAGCGGCAAACCGCTGTTTACGTCACTTGATAAATTCGATTCCTCATGCGGCTGGCCGAGCTTTGCTAAATCTCTGTCAGATGAAGATGTATCCGAGCATACAGACACGTCATTTGGCATGCGCCGCACGGAAGTCCGCAGTGAAACTTCAGACTCGCACCTCGGTCACGTCTTTCCTGACGGACCGCAGGAACTTGGCGGCTTAAGATACTGCATTAACTCTGCAGCGCTTGATTTTATTCCGAAAAGCGAGCTTGAACAAGAAGGCTACGGAGAATACGTCAAGCTGTTAGATTCTAAGGCGTAATATGAAAGATCGACCATATTACCAGTATATAAAGACACAAATCGGGGCGAAAAATGACATTGGTCAGCTGGCAAACCATATTGCGGATGATATGTCTTTCCCGAAGTATTCAAATAATTACGAAGAAATCTCAGATTATCTTGAAAAGAACCCGTATCTTAATATATCATTAGATACGTTTGATGAAAGTTTTTCAGACTACACAGAATGGCTACGATCATAAGAGGAGATGAAAATATGAGTATTCATATTAATGCAAAACAGGGCGATATCGCCGATACTATTTTACTGCCGGGCGATCCGCTCCGTGCGAAGTATATCGCGGAAACATTTTTAGAAGATGTTGTCTGCTACAATGAAGTCCGCAATATGTTCGGCTACACTGGAACTTATAAAGGCAAGAGAATTTCAGTGCAGGGAACTGGTATGGGTGTACCGTCAATTTCAATATACATTCATGAGTTAATGCGCGACTACGGCGTTAAAAACTTAATTCGTGTCGGTACTGCCGGTGCATTAAAAGAAGAAGTTAAAGTACGCGACGTTGTTATTGCACAAAGTGCAACAACAGACTCTTACCAGAACAACAAGTTGTTCGGTAACGTGAGCTTTGCGCCAACATCAAACTTCGACCTGCTTTTAGCAAGCTACAACGAAGCTAAAAAACGCGGTCTTGATGTAAAAGTCGGAAACGTCTATACAGCAGACTCATTCTACGATACTAAAACAGATACTAAACAGCTTGCAGATTACGGTGTGCTTGCGGTTGAAATGGAATCTGCAGCATTATTTACAATCGCTGAAGAGTATAATGCACGTGCATTAGCAATCCTGACAATCTCAGATCACCTTATTACAGGTGAAGTAACTACTGCAGAAGAAAGACAGACAACATTCAACGATATGATTGAAGTTGCGCTTGATGCAGCAGTACCATTTGCTGGAGAATAATCATCTATTTTTTGAAGAACAGTGATTTCACTGTTCTTTTCTTTTCTTTAATCAAGTAAACTGATAATATATGAGTAATACATAGGTAGAAATTGGGTGCATAACTTGGACGAAGAAAACAATGACAAGAACGTTCAGTCTAAACTGCGGTCCGTTCACATGAATATATTCTGGTTTATCGTCATTATTTTAACGACGATTATAATCAGTGTAGTAATAACAGCAATTGCAATATCAAATAATCAGGAACGTGCAGTCAACGTCGGAACTGATACGAGAACCGAATTTGCAAAACTGTACAGTGTCTACGACACACTGAATGAAGACTATTATGAGGATGTCGATTCAGACGCTTTAATCGAATCATCAATCCGCGGTATGGTCGAAGGACTTGACGATCCATACAGTGAGTATATGAATATCGATGAAACCGGTGACTTCGAAGAAAGCATTACCGGAGACTTTGAAGGTATTGGTGCTGAAGTAATGATGGAAGGCAGCAAAATCATTATCTCCAGTCCGATGAAAGGCTCTCCGGCAGACAGGCCGGCATTGAGCCCGGTGATCAGATTCTCGCTGTTGACGGTGAATCACTTGAAGGCATGACGACGACAGAAGCAGTACAGCTGATCCGCGGCGAACAGGGCACTGATGTTGTTCTGACGATTCAGCGCGGCGAAGGCAGCCCGTCAAATATTACGATTACGAGAGATACGATTCATATCGACAGTGTGACATATGAAGAAATCGATGGTGTCGGACATATCAGCGTCAACAGATTCCAGCAGGGTACTACTGATGAGTTCAGTGCGTTTATCGATGAGGCAGCCGAAGACGGTGTTGACGAGCTTATTATCGACTTCCGCTACAATCCGGGCGGTCTTTTAAACGAAGCAGTGACACTGATCAACCAGTTTGTTGATTCTGGTACTGCTGCACTGTACCTTGAAGATAATCATGGCAACCAGCAGGAAATCGTTACTGAAAACGAGAAGAACCCGAACGCTGAATCATTCGATGATGTGTACATTTTAATTAATGAAGGTTCGGCAAGTGCTTCTGAAGTATTTACAGGCGCTCTCGATGATTTAACAAATGTTCAGATTGCAGGAACGACTTCATTCGGTAAAGGTGTTGTTCAGCGCACGAGCGAGTTTAAAGATAACTCAATGCTGAAATACACGAATACTAAATGGCTGACACCTGATAAGACATGGGTGCAGGATGAGGGCATTACGCCGGATATTGAATTAATTAATCCGGATTACTACCGCATCGAACTGCTCACTGAAGACGAAGTGTTCGCTGAAGGGCAGACAAACGATAAAGTTCTGTCGATTAAAGTGGCACTCGATGAGCTTGGCTATGATATTACGAAGTTCGATAATAACTTCGACAGCGAGCTGACTGCAGCCGTAATGGCTTATCAGACAGATGAAAAACTTGAAGCTGATGGTATTGTAACCGGTGAAACGACAACAGGCATTCTGTCTGATATTCGTGAAACCATTAACGAAAATGACGCTCAGTTGAATTATTTAATCGATTATATTAACGGTGACATGTCAATTATGGAAATTGAACAAAAGGCAAGGGACAATGCACCGCATATTCCGCCGGTCACTGAAGATGAACAAAATTTAACTGAAGACGAAGAGATAGAAGAGGAAGAATAAGACATCAAATTCCGTACAGATTGCATTTGTACGGAATTTTTTGTTGTAGACAATTTGTAAATAGTTTAAAGTAAAGTCACTAAGTATTATGGAGGGCGCATATGGTTCACGAAAATAAAAAAGTAATGCTGACAGGCGGCGGTACAGTCGGCCATGTTATGCTCAATAAACTTCTAATTCCTGAATTTCAAAAGCAAAATATTGAACCGCATTATATCGGTTCGAAAAAAGGTATCGAGAAAGATATCATTTCGGAGCTGAATATTCCATACCATGAAATTTCGAGCGGCAAGCTGCGCCGTTATTTATCATTTGAAAATTTAAAAGATATTTTTAAAGTGGTTAAAGGCGTCACGGATGCGAAGAAAATTTTAAAACGTGAAAAACCCTTGTTTGTTTTTTCTAAAGGCGGCTTTGTGTCGGTACCTGTTGTACTCGCAGCCGCTGCTAAAGATGTGCCGGTTTACATTCACGAGTCAGACTTAACACCTGGACTTGCTAACCGCATTGCCAGCAAATTTGCGACAAAAGTATTCTGCACGTTTGAGACAACCGCAGAGCAATTTACCGACGCGAAAGCCGAGTACCTCGGTCCGGTAATCCGTCCGGAGCTTTCTTCAGGGACTCACGAGGCGGGCTACGCTTTAACAGGATTCAACTCCGGCAAGCCGGTTTTAATCGTCATGGGCGGTTCGCTCGGTGCGAAAATAATCAATGCGTTCGTGCATGACAATATCGATAAGCTGACAGAAAAGTACCAGATCATTCACTTAACAGGGCGGGGCAATATTAATAAAAAGATTCGCAATGTGAATTACAAACAGTTTGAATTCGTCGGCGATGAGCTTGCAGACTTACTCGCAATCAGCGACATCGTTATATCCCGCAGCGGCTCGAACGCAATATTCGAGCTGCTCCTCCAGAAGAAACCGATGATTTTAATTCCGCTCGGTCTTGATCAGAGCCGGGGCGATCAGATTCAAAATGCTAAATACTTTAAAAAGAAAGGTTATGCAGAAGTTCTTAAAGAAGAAAATCTGAACCTTGAAAATTTAAATGAAAAATTGAACTATATCGATGATAACTACAGTGATATCACATATAAAATGACACAGTTTAACGACGGAGTTAACCCGGCAGAACTTGCCGATAAACTGATTGGGGAGGCGTCGGAGTGAGCCGGAGTAAGAAAATGTCTATTCTTAGTCTTTACTTTAATATTCGGCGTGATCGCTATTTTTCACGAGTCGAGACTCGGCCGCTGGATTGACCGTGAAGTCTATGAATTTATTTACGCATCCGAAAGTTTTATTACGACGGCACTGATGCTCGGCTTTACCCAGCTTGGTGAAGTACTGTCCATGATTGTCATGTCGCTCATTCTGATTTCAATTTTAATGCTCTATAAATTAAAGATTCATACGCTTTTCATTTTAATTTCCATGATGGCATCGAGCGTTTTAATTCCAGTTCTGAAAAACTCGTTCGACCGCGAGCGTCCGTCAATGCTCCGTCTGATTGAAATTTCAGGATTCAGTTTCCCGAGCGGGCACGCAATGGGCTCGACGATATTTTTCGGTTCGCTTGCGACCATAATTAAGAACACTGATTTAAACAATAAAGCTCTGTTAATGACAGTGTGCGCAACGTTTATTCTGATGATTTCATCATCCAGAGTATACCTCGGCGTACATTATCCGACAGACGTGCTGGCAGGCGTTGTTATCGGCCTTGCAGTAGTCGTCGGGACAAGTGCTGTGCTCCATAAAAAGTTTAAAAAAACGGCCTTAATTTAATTTAAAATATTATTTGCTTAATATTTTTCGAGGAATTATAATGAAATTACCTTGGGTAATATTAAGACGGCAGGTGATAATATGGCAATAAATTTATATGAAAACATTACGCTTGAAAACGACAGAATTCGACTCGTGCCCATGCAGTTAAGCCACGCCGCAGAACTTCAGTCAATCAATCATGACAGTATTTGGACTTACATGCTTTTTCAGGCCACAAACGAAGAAGCGATGAGCGAATGGATTCAGAGTGCTATTGAGCTTCGCAATCAGCTGAAAACAATACCATTTGTTGTCGTATTAAAAGCAACAGGCGAAGTTGTCGGCGCTACGCGCATTCAGCATATCGATTACGAACGCCAAAGCTGCGAAATCGGCGCCTCATGGTTCGGCACAAAAGCCCAGCGCACATTCATTAACTCTGACAGCAAATTCCTGCTGCTCGAATACTGCTTCGAAGTGTTAAAGCTCATGCGCGTACAAGTACGCGCAGACGAACGTAATGAACGCAGCAACAAGGCGATCGAGCGTATCGGCTTCACAAAAGAAGGCATCATCAGAAAAGAACGCGCCCTCTACGGCGTGCCGCGCAATTTAATAATATATTCAATTATCGACGACGAATGGCCCGATGTAAAAACGAATTTACTTATTAAACAGCAAAGCTATATGATGGAAACACCAAATACAATTGTAAGTTAATGATATAAATAATATTTAGCTAAACTGGAGACCCTTGAGAAAGGATTTCCGGTTTTTTATTTTTTTTGGCTGATGGGCTGGGGAATTCGAGCTTTTTATCGTTTGAATGACATTGTAGAATTTACATAGACAGTCAAAAGTGTAATTTCTAAAAATATATGGCGACACTGTCTGATAAAATGATTTGTCGGACAATGTGAAATTGACACTGTCTGATAAATACGCTTTTCTTCATAAATTAATACATAAATGAGCAAGGTCACTTAAAAATAAGCCATCCTGCTCATATTCACGACAAAAATGAGCAAGGTCATTCAAAAATAAGCTATCCTGCTCATAATCACGACATAAATGAGCAAGGTCACTTAAAAATAAGCCACCCTGCTCATAATCACGACATAAATGAGCAAGGTCACTCAAAAATAAGCTATCCTGCTCATAATCACGACAAAAATGAGCAAGGTCACTCAAAATAAGCTATCCTGCTCATAATCACGACAAAAATGAGCAAGGTCACTCAAAAATAAGCTATCCTGCTCATAATCACGACAAAAATGAGCAAGGTCACTCAAAAATAAGCTATCCTGCTCATAATCACGACATAAATGAGCAAGCTCACTCAAAAATAAGCCACCCTGCTCATAATCACGACAAAAATGAGCAAGGTCGAGTCAAATCTTACAATCTTGCTCAAAACCCCAGCCAAACTGCACCTTTCATTTTTAATCACCATCATTTTCATGATAATATGTAGACAAAGTAGGTGAGGCTTATGCCGGAAGTATTAGTAGTTGAAGACGAAACGAATTTAGCGCGTTTCATAGAGTTGGAATTAGGTCACGAGGGTTATAATGTGACGCTTGCTTCAGATGGGCAGGCAGGATATGATCTGGCGTCAGAGAATGATTATGATGCAATTTTGCTGGATTTGATGCTACCCAAGTTAAATGGGCTCGAGGTGTGCAGGCGTCTCAGAAAGTCCAAGGATACACCGATTATTATTATTACGGCAAAAGGGGATACGTACGATAAAGTCGTCGGTCTTGATTACGGTGCGGATGATTACATTGTGAAGCCGTTTGAGATTGAGGAGCTGCTCGCACGCCTCCGCGTAATTATGCGCCGCAATAAGACGACGGAGACGAATCACGATACGCTCGAGCTCCACGGGATTTCTATCGATACGTCTGCGTATACAGTCGCAATCGATGGTACGCCGATTGAACTGACGAAAACTGAACATGAGCTCTTACATCTGCTCGTTAAAAACATGGGCATTGTAATGAAACGCGAACAGATTCTCGATATTATCTGGGGCTACGACAGCGAAGTGGAAACGAATGTTGTCGATGTATATATCAGATATCTGCGCAATAAATTAAAACCGTTCAATAAGGATAAAGTGATTGAAACTGTGCGCGGCGTCGGGTACGTGATCAGACAATGAATCGTGTAACATCACTCCGCATGCAGTGGCTGAAATTATCCATTCTGATTATAACGATTACGTATCTCATCTTCAGTTCACTGTTAATTTACGCGACAAGTGTTTATTTAAAAGACCAGGAATACCGGTCGGTTTCGAGAAGTTTATCGGATGTCAGTACATTATATGAAAATCAGCCGTTCAACTCGATTACCGAACGGGATATTTACACGAGCCTGTATGATAATCAGCAGATGGGGCTGTACACGCTGAGCGGGGAAGAGGTTTACCGCTGGCCGATTCGCACCCAGTTAAATATTGATACTGATTTTGAGGCGAACGTCAATCCCGTTATGAACAGTCAGCCTCGACGGGGATGATTTCCTTGTCGGCACCCGCATGCTGCAGTCGGATTACTGGCACGGCTACGTGTCGGTCGTGCATCCGCTGAATGATACAACACGATTATCCGCATGATGCTGTTCATCGCAACCATAATCGGTTTTTTTATCGATTACATTTACATCGATAATCAGTTATTTTCTTCTCGATTCAGATGTCAAGCCAATCGCAGATTCACCGGTCAGCTGAAGAAATTGAGAACCAGGGCTTTGCCGAGCGTCTCGATTTGAAGACGAATATTATTGAAACGGATTATATGATTGAGTCGTTTAATATATGATGGGTGCGCTCGAAGAGTCATATAATCAGAAACAGTTCGTTGAAGATGCATCGCACGAACTCCGAACACCGCTGCAGATTATTCAGGGACATCTGCAGCTGATTAACCGGGGGGCAGAAACAGCCCTGAAGTACTCGATGAATCGCTCGGCATTTCAATTGAAGAGCTGAAACGCATTAACAAGCTTGTCGAAGAGCTGCTGCTCCTGACGAAAATGAGGGCTCAGATTATTTACAGACTGAAAGCATCAATTTAAATGATGAAATAATGAGCCGTCTTGAAAGTCTCGATAAAGTGCATCCGGATTATACGTTCGACGCAAAACTTCATAAAGGCAAAATTATGTATCCGATTAATAATTATCATTTTGAACAGATGCTGATTATTTTCCTCGATAATGCGATTAAATTTGATACGGAGCACAAGCATATTACGGTAGCATCGGAACTAAATAGTGACGGCAGTATTGAAATTTCAATTACCGACTCAGGTATTGGTATTCCACAAGATGAAATCGAGCAGGTATTCAACAGATTTTACCGTGTCGATAAATCCAGAAGCCGTGACCAGGGCGAAACGGACTCGGTTTATCAATTGCTAAAAAAATCGTGGAATTATACCGCGGCAAGGTCTGGATTACAAGTATTGAAGGAAATTCAACAACTGTTCACATAAAATTCCCAAAATCTAAAAATTAACATCGAAAACATTAGATACAAACTACAATTGCGCTTTCAAGAACACTTGTAAAATGGTAAAATTTTATACGTAAAGAGTATTTAAAAATTATAAAGAGGTGGCAGTACAATGCAACAAAATGAAGTTGAGAATGCTCCTGTAAGATTTGGAACAAATCTAGGTATGATTCTTGAGTATTTTGACATGTACAAAGAAGACCCGGAATCAGTATCTGAGGAAATGCAATTACTATTCGAAAGCATTTCTTCAAGTGAAGGAAGTAATACTCGTCAATCGAACCAGGCACTTAGTTCATCAGGCCAGGATAAGATCAAAGGTATTTTGCAGTGGTTAAATGACATTAGACAATACGGTCATTTAAAAGCGGATGTCTATCCGGTTTACTCTCCGGAAATTGACAATGCACCTGACTTTGATTTCAACGCTTATGGTTTTTCGGATCAGGATCTTGAAAACCTGCCTGCAAGTATCGTCTCTGAAGCACTTGCTGATAAATTCAGCAATGCGCTTGAAGCAGCACGTTACCTTGAACAAATCTACACTTCACCGTTATCGTATGAGTACACTCATATTAATAACACTGAAGAAAGAAACTGGCTGCAGAATACAATCGAGGGTCTCGGCGAAGTCGAACTTTCCAACGATAAGAAACTTTATCTTTTCAAGGAATTAGTTAAAACTGAAGGTTTTGAAAAATATCTTCACAAAAACTTTGTCGGCGCAAAACGCTTCTCAATTGAAGGGGACTCGCTCGTACCGATGCTCGACCACCTCCTCGGGCGTATGGCTGAAGAAAACATTCCGCACCTGCAAATCGGTATGGCTCACCGCGGACGCTTAAACGTGCTGACGCATACGCTGCAAAAACCGTACGCAATGATGCTGAGTGAATTTATGTCGACTGACCCGATGAAATTCCTGCCGGAAGATGGTTCACTGAAACTGACAAACGGCTGGATGGGCGACGTTAAGTACCATCTTGGCGGTGTTAAAACAAGAACGGACAAAGGGATCGAACAAACAGTAACGCTTGCCAACAACCCGTCGCACCTTGAAATTGTCGGACCTGTCGTACAGGGTCGTACACGTGCTCAGCAGGAGAAAACTGACCAGGCTGGAAAAGCGACTCACGACGTTGATAATTCACTCGGTGTAATTATTCACGGTGACGCTGCATTCCCAGGTCAGGGCGTTAACCCTGAGTCGATGAACTTATCTAACCTTGAAGGCTACTCAGTCGGCGGTGCAATGCATATTATTACTAACAACCGCATCGGTTTTACGACTGAAGAGTGGGATGCGCGTTCAACACTGTACGCATCTGACATCGCTAAAGGTTTCGATATGCCTGTATTCCACGTCAATGCGGACCGTCCGGAATATGTTCTCAGAGTGATCGACATTGCGATTCAGTACCGCCAGAAATTCAAAAAAGATTTAGTTATCGACTTAATCGGTTACCGCCGCTACGGCCACAACGAAATGGATGAACCGATGACGACTAACCCGAACCTTTATAATGAAGTAAACGAATACCCGTCAATCGACAATCTTTACGGAGATCAGCTCGTAGCTGACGGTGTCATTACAGAGGAAGATAAAAACAGCATCATACAGGCGATTCAGGATGAATTAAGAGCTGAGCATGACAAGATTGATAAAGCTGACACTGTCGTTACTGAAGATATTCAGACACCTGAAGTCATTATGGAAGGGCAGGCGAATGAAGTTGAAGAAGATATTACATTCGACCGCCTTGCTAAAATTAACGAAGAGCTTTTAGAGTATCCTGAAGAATTCGCACCGCTTAAAAAGTTAAACAACGTTTTATCAAGACGTAAAAAACCATTTGAAGACGACACGGCACTTGTCGACTGGGCTCATGCGGAAGCTCTTGCATTCGCAACAATTAACCAGGACGGCACGCCAATCCGTTTCACAGGTGAAGATGCAGAGCGCGGTACGTTCGCACACCGCATGCATGCTGCACGATCCTGAAACAGGCAAGAAACACACGCCGCTGCACAACATCAGCGACGCTGAAGCTTCATTTGAGCTCTACAACTCGCCGTTAACTGAAATGGCAGTGGTTGCTTACGAGTACGGCTACAACGTCGAGAACAACAGCGCATTAACGATTTGGGAAGCCCAGTACGGAGACTTTGCAAACATGGCTCAGCCGATTTTTGATGTCTTCATGTCATCTGCACATTCCAAGTGGGGTGAGAGAACAGCATTAACGCTTCTGCTGCCGCACGCACAGGAAGGTCAGGGACCTGAGCATTCATCTGCACGTCTCGAAAGATATTTACAGTTATGTGCTGAAAATAACATGACAGTCGTTAACTTATCGAGCAGTGCCAACTACTTCCACCTGTTAAGACGCCAGGCGAAGTACTTAAACACTGAGAAAATGCGTCCGTTAGTCGTGATGTCACCGAAAAGCCTGCTGCGCAACACAACAGCGAGCCAGCCGGTAAGCGAGTTTGTAAATAACCAGTTCCACGAAATTATCGTGCCTGAATACAAGAAAACAAAAGTTAAGACAGTAGCCATTGCTAGTGGTAAAGTAGCGGTAGACCTGCTTGAAGCACAGGCTAAAGCAGAAACACCGAACGACGAAGTAATCGTTATCAGACTGGAACAGCTGTATCCGTTCCCGGCTGAAGCAATTAAAGAAGTATTAAATGATATTACAGGCCTGAAAGAAGTGCGCTTCGTCCAGGAAGAACCGCAAAACCAGGGTTCATCATTTTGCATTACCATACCTGCTCGATATCGTACCGTCTAAAGCAAAACTTAACTATATCGGCAGAAAACCGAGCGCTTCGACTTCTGAAGGCAACGGCGGTTCTTACAAGTTAGTACAGCAAAATATTATAGAAAAAGCTTTAAAATAATAGGGGGTAAATTATAAAATGGCTGAAATCATCGTGCCTGAATTAGCAGAATCAATTACAGAAGGAACAATATCTACTTGGTTTAAACAAGTGGGAGACTCAGTTGAAAAAGGCGAGAACGTACTCGAACTTGAAACTGATAAAGTAAACGTTGAAATCGTCAGCGAAGAAGCAGGCGTAATTTCTGAACTTAAAGCTGAAGAAGGCGACACTGTTGAAGTTGGACAGGTTATCGCTGTAATCGGTGAAGGCGGCGGGGAAACTGCTGAGAAAGCTGAACCGAAACAGGAAGACAAGAAAGACGCTAAAGCTGAAGAAACTAAATCTGAAGCGCCTGCAGCGCCGGCTGAAGAAGACGACAGCGACGCACTTGTTGTTGCAACACCTTCAGCTAGAAAACTTGCACGTGAAAAAGGGATTAAAATCTCAGACATCAACCCGACTGACCCTCGCGGTTTAGTACGCAGCCAGGATGTTGAAAACCACGGCAATGCTCCTAAATCTGAAGCTAAAAAAGAAGAGCCTAAAAAGTCGGCTCCAGCTCAAAACGCTGCACCTGAAAAAACCGGTTTGAACGCGAGAAATGCTACGGCGTCACGCCGCAGACAGACAATTGCTAAACGTCTTCTTGACGTATCACAAAACACTGCAATGCTGACAACGTTTAACGAAATCGATATGACTAACGTTATGGAACTTAGAAAACGTAAAAAAGCTTCCAGGAACGTAACGATGGAACAAGACTTGGCTTTATGTCATTCTTTACTAAAGCTGCAACAGCTGCACTACGTAAATACCCGGCAGTAAATGCTGAAATCGACGGCTCGGACTTTATCTTCAAAGAGTTCTTCGACGTATCGATTGCAGTATCTACCGATGAAGGTTTAGTGGTGCCGGTTGTCCGCAACACAGACCGTAAAACATTCGCTGAAATTGAAAATGATATTGCTGAACTTGCTAAGAAAGCAAAAGATAAAAAATTATCTCTTGACGATATGGCAGGCGGTTCATTCACAATTACTAACGGCGGTGTATTCGGATCGCTAATGTCGACACCGATTATCAATGGTACACAGGCTGCTATTCTTGGTATGCACACGATTCAGAAACGTCCTGTAGCAATTGGTGACGATATTGAAATCCGTCCAATGATGTACATTGCATTAAGCTATGACCACAGAATTATTGATGGTGCTGAATCAGTCGGCTTCCTTAAAACAATTAAGGAATTAATTGAGAACCCTGAAGATTTATTATTAGAAGGTTAAATTTAAAACAATTTAATAAGAGAAAGGTATCCTCGTGATACCTTTTCTTTTTTACTTAGTGGAAATAGAATGCTTCAAAATGAATGGGAATACAATAATCTTAGAACGGTTACTGTAAAACACACAGATGCAGAGAAGTACAAAGTCTCTGATATGCTGACTGTCGGCAAAGAATATACAGTTGTAAATGAAACAGAAGAGTATATTTTTGTTAAAGACAACTCAGGAAAAATCGGCGGATTTTACAAAACCTATTTTTCTTAGTAATAAAAGTCAGATAATTCAAATATTTGTAGATTTTTCTGCAATATTAGTGTAAGATAATTGCATACTAATTTTTATAGAAGAGGCGATGTCCATGAGTACAAAACAAGTCATAATGGTCGGGTTCACATTATTTGCCATGTTCTTCGGAGCAGGTAATTTAATCTTCCCGCCGGCGCTCGGATTTGGGAGCGGAGAATACTTCTGGACTGCAATGCTTGCATTCGTCCTTACAGGGGTAGGTCTTCCTTTAATCGGAGTTATCGTAGGTTCAATTTCTAAAGATGGATATAAAGAATCTTTAAAACATATTCACCCGGCATTCGGAGTAGCATTTCTGGTCGCTATTTACTTAACAATCGGACCGTTCTTTGCAATTCCAAGAACAGCAACAACTGCTTATGAAATGGCTATCGTGCCTTTCTTAAGTGAAAACACCGGCATCTGGTTACTGGTTTTTTCATTAGCGTTTTTTATCATAGTCTTATTATTAAGTCTTAAACCAGGAACTTTAATTAACACTATCGGGCAGGTGCTCACACCGCTCTTACTTATTGGAATTGTACTCTTAATCATCGTTGCAGGGATTGCTTATTTTTCAAACTCAATCAACCCGGCATCAGTAACATTCCAGGAGTCTTCACCATTTACAATCGGCTTTACTGAGGGATACTTAACGATGGACGCGATTGCAGCGATTGCATTCAGTGTTCTCGTACTGAACTCAATCAGACAGCTTGGTATTACTAACCGCCGTGATTTACTTATCGGCACAATCAATCTGCTTTACTTGCAGCTGTACTGCTTGGAGCAATCTACATTTCACTTGGATGGCTGGCAAACCGTGTAGACCTTGGCGGAGCATTAGTTGATGATCAGAACTTAGGAACATTCCTGCTGACTTACATGAGCAGTGATGTGTTCGGTATCTTCGGACCAATTTTACTGGGAGTCATTGTCTTCCTTGCTTGTATTACGACAGGTACCGGGCTTATCGTATCAGTGTCTGAGTACTTCAACAGCATTCTGCCTAAAGTCCCTTACAAACTTTGGGTCGTTGTATTTACATTAATTTCATTCGGCCTTGCGAACCAGGGACTGGATCAGGTTATCGCAACAAGTGTACCAATACTGTCCATCATCTATCCAATCGCCATGACAACTGTATTGCTTTTGATCGTGACATATTTCTTACCGTCACCAAGACTGAGCCTGCAGATTCCGGTATATGTAGTGACAGCACTATCTATCCTGTCTGTCCTTCATAGAAATGGCTGGATGGAAATGAGCTGGCTTGAGTCACTTCCATTATTCAGCTACAGCTTTGAGTGGATTCCATTCATGATTGCCGGCTACATTTTAGGCTACTTAATCGGTCTTAAGAAACCGAGAGTAGAGTATACGTAAATATTAAACAGCAGCCACTTTCCCGTCTCGGAAAGTGGCTTTTTTGCGGGAAATTTTATGGAAGTTCTCAGCAGGGAATGGCGTTTTAAAGATAAACAGCTTTCTCATGTATACCGTTGAAGTGTTGCATAGGCAAGAATAATAATATTAGTTATCGGTCCGATGAAGTCCTCACATCAGGTTGAAATCGATTAATCGACCGCATGAACACTTCACATAGGTTGCTAGAATCTAATAGACCGGATGTATATCCACCCGGCCGGAAATATGTATTTAACCGCATGAGATTGTCTCATCGGGACAAAAAGCTTTTTCTTCCCAACTAACGAAGAACCCCCGGTCATAGACAGCACAAAAAATGAGCTCTCTGCCAATAGCGGGGAGCTCATTCAGTATTTCTATTAGTATCTGTGCTTATCTTTAATCTGCAGGAGACGTTCTTTCAATTCTTTCTCCATCGTTACAAGTTCTGCTTCAGCAGATTTACGTTTCTGTGAACCTTCACTCTGAATTCTAAGTGTTTCTTCAATCGTTGTGACTAAGTTATCCTGAGTTATTTTCAGCGTCTCGATATCGACGATACCGCGTTCGTTTTCTGTTGCAGTTCTTAATGAGTTCTGTTTCAGCATCTCACTGTTTTTCGTTAACAAATCATTTGTCGTATTCGTTACTTCACGCTGGGCTTTGGATGCCGACTCCTGACGGAGCAGGGTAAGAGCAATCGCCATCTGATTTTTCCATAATGGAATACTCGTTAAAATTGAACTCTGAATCTTTTCAGCCAGCGTCTGGTTAATATTTTGAATCATGCGGATTTGCGGTGCCGACTGCAGTGTAATCTGTCTGGACAGTTTTAAATCATGCACACGCTTCTCTAGACGGTTGATGTACTGCATCATGTCATTTACATCCTGTACGTCCATTTGGTTGCTTGACGAGTCTGCTTCAGCTTTTAAGCGGGGCAGTGTTTCATTCTCGAGTTCTTCCATTTTAAGTTCAGCTGCTGCAATGTAAATATTAATTGCATCGAAGTAATCCTTATTCTGATTGTATAGCCCGTCGAGCATATTCACATCTTTAATGAGTACTTCTTTTGCATGCTCAAGCTGGATTGAAATACGGTCGACCTGTGAAGCGATACTCTGGTGCTTTGAGATCATTTCATTAACTGAACGCTTAACGCGTCCGAACATACGCTTGAATATATTTCTTTTTTCGTTAGTCAGTTCTTCCGGATCAATTTCTTTCAGCTTCTTCATCAGTTCTTCTAATGTTTCACCGATTGGTCCAACGTCTTTTGACTGGACTTCATTCAGCATCTGATGAGAGAACTTAGACATTGCCTGCTGAGCGTTCGCACCGTAAGTAATCAGTGCATCATTGTTCAGCGGTTCAATTTTATCTTTAATTTCACGAATCGATTTAAGATCAGACTCACTGAACTGGTCTTTGTAAGTCGTCAGCATTTCGCTTTCCTTCGGTTTGTTCGCTGCAGCTTCTTTAGGCTGCAGTATTAAATTATCCTCAGTGTCACTCATTTCTTTAAATGGATCCTTAAGCAACTCATCTTTTAAGTTTCTGTCTTCAGCCATTTCATTCACCCCGATGTACTTTTTCTGTTTCTTTTTCAGTGTTTTTTTTCTTATGCAAATTCACTTTTTCTTTGCCGAGCTTATTACCAAGCGCAGCCTGGCGTTTTTTCGCGCGTGCCGAGTTCATCTTAATCAAATCCCGCTCGACGTTTAAATCCTGGTAGCTACTCTGATTCATATGGGACAAGTTCGACTGCAGTGTACGTTTCAATTCTAACATTGATAAACGTGTCTCGTGCAGCTGAATGCGCTCATCTTTAGTTTTACCCGGCATCTTATGCAGATAAAGATATTTTTCAATCGTGTTAACAGCTGTTTCCAAATTAGAGTGGAAGAACTGCTGAACGCTGTAAAACTGTCTCGGGTCTTCCTCTACAGATGAAATAATCGTTTTAACGATCCGGTTAATATCGAATATCATCTTCGCATCTTTTATCGATCTGATATTCATATAGCTGGAACGCAAACGATTCGTATGCTCCTTCGCCTGAGCGAGCTGTTCTTTTATATATTTATACTCACTGTTCGTGAGTTTTAATTTCTCTAAATGCTTATTATGTGAAATACGCTGGGCAGGCAGGTAAGATGCACCAAAACCGCCGATACCGACGATGACGTCTAAAAACATATGAATATCGAATACGTTAGACGACAGAACCCACGCAACAAGGCCGGCCGGTACAGCAATCACAGAAGCAATGAAATGTGAATAATTACTCTTCATTGTTCAAAACCCCTTAGTATATATGTGGCTATTTATTATAATTATAAAGCGTTATGCTTGATAATGCTAATTATACGCGTTTATAATGATGAATAATATCGGCTAGGGAATGGAGTTTTAAACATGTATGAAGTCGTGATTGTTAAGGCGGATTATGAAGGCTGGTGGCTCTTCGATGATTGGCAGGAAGATATCATCAGCAGACATCAGTACGATGATATAACTGCAATGATATCTGGCTACAAAGCAATAATAGATCAAATGAAAAATGACTATAATAGTTATGTGCAGGGTAAATATGATTTATACGCATTCTTTAACGCATGCGAGATAGAATTTTGTGAAGACTGCGATGAAGACGTCCAAATATACTATACGCCGATAATGACACAAAATAATGAATTTTATAAAAATGATGAAAAACGTCACAAAATCGTTGGAAATTGACTTGCAATATAACTAAATATATCGTATAATATGAATCATCAGTAAGTTCTTCTTATTGGTAATTTATGTCTTTGGAGGATTTTATTAATGAAACAAGGTACAGTGAAATGGTTTAACGCAGAAAAAGGTTTTGGCTTCATCGAAATTGAAGGAGAAAACGACGTATTCGTACACTTCTCAGCAATTAACCAAGAAGGCTACAAGTCTCTTGAAGAAGGTCAAGCAGTTGAATTTGAAGTAGTTGAAGGCGACCGCGGTCCACAAGCTGCAAACGTTGCTAAACTATAATTATAAATTGATTCATTAGAATAATTTGTAACTTCTAAGCAAGTGCCCGGTTATATCCGGGTACTTGCTTTTTTTGTTGGGATTTCTGTATTTCGAGGTAGTTTTCCCTCTTGAAGTACGACACCTTGGCACTGTCGTATTCCAAGATGCGTTAATGCCCGACACCGTGAGACCGTCGTATTCGAAGGCGTGTTAAAGTCCAACACCGACCCTCTGTCGTACTCCAAGCTGCGTATTCCCGAGGTACAACGATCACCTCATAATTCAGATGATTTAATACATCACTAACCCTTAATTATCCCCCATTATCTATGATAATAGAATACTTTCATCCAAATTTCACCTGCCATATAATTCCATTTATAACTAAAATGGTGTAGAAAGTAAACCAGTTTTGCTATTTTTGTGTTCAAGTAACTTTTTTAAAAGGAAACGCCACTTTTCACCTATATATAGGGTAAGAAGGTTTTTATTTTAAAAGGAGGACTTAAGATGTTTATCAATGAAAGAACAAAACCGCATGATTTACTTTTATACGAGGCACTTAGTGCAAGAACCGCATTAACGAAGGAAGAATTCAGAAAATTTAAGACATATAAAAATGGCTATGAAGGGGAGCTGATGTATGACGAGCTCTTTGACAGTATCGGGCATGATAATATTCTGATTTACAGAGATGTTTTTCTTAATATTGATAATTCAGTTACCCAGTATGACAGTTTGATTATTAGTGATAAAGGAATTTTTCAAATGAATTAAAAATTTCACCGGAAACTGTACCGTTAGAAATGGATATTGGTTCAGAGGTGATTATCTGATTCCTAATAATGCATTCAGTCAGCTCAACAGGGCAGTCGGAAAACTGATGGAACTTCGTAACTCAGCTAAAGCTGATTTTAACGTCGCCGGAAAGCTGGTTTTTCCAAATGACACGTTCACTTTCCATTCAGACGATCAATCTAATTGGGATAAAATGATACTTCGCTCAGGCATCCGCGACTATTTTCATCAGTTTAACCAGCCGGGAATTACAACAGGAAATAGAGCACAATATATTTCACGGTTAATCAGTGAAAGCATTGTGGAGAATACTTTCTTTAATCCTCAAACGGATAAAACCCGACTGAAATTCGGATTGTACTGTGGAAATTGCGGAAGCTTTAATCTGAGTAAGAAGAGATTTCATCTGACATGCAACAAATGCAGGTGCACAGAATGTAATGAAACACATCTGCTTCGTGCGATGAGTGATTATAAATTCTTATTCTATAATCAGCCGATGACACGTAATAATCTTTTGGAGTTTATTGACAATGATTTACATCATAAAGCTATTTCAAGAGCACTTTTAAAACATTGTTATGTTGATAGAAAAGGAAGAAAGACTGTATATACATTTAAATATTATGATTTTGATGATGCCTTAAAAAAATCTGACGTGTATATGAGATATAAAGACCATATTTGATGAATCCTGTATGATTAGAATTCTTGGGATACGACGGTGAGATGCCGTCGTATCCTAAGTTACGTTAAAAGACTACACCAATCTGACGTCGTATTCCAAGATGCGTTCAAGTACGACACGAAATCACCGTCGTATTCCAAGATGCGTTCAAGTACGACACGAAATCACCGTCGTATTCCAAGATGCGTTCAAGTACGACGCGAAATCCTCGTCGTATTCCAAGTTACGTTAAACACCAACAGCGATTCACCGTCGTATCCCAAGCCTTGTCAAAGTACGACAACGAGCCGCCGTCGTACTCCAATTAAGGTGGAATATCCCCCCGTACAAATCATATAAATATACTGACAGCAGAGTAAACCAGCATATGATTCAAGAAAATAAATATAACCATTTTGTAACTAATGAAAAAGATGCGACATACCGGCAAATGTTCGAATCTTTTGCCAAAGATTCCATAGAGAAAATAACAGAGCTGTGGAGTATCGGTGCCATAAAAAGCATTCTGCTGGATGATATCGGCTTTTCAGTCTTGCCTTTAGGAAAAGTAAAAAAAGAGTTGGAATCCGGCAATCTTAAAGTGATCCGTCATAATTTCGAGTTTGATTTATTCCGTTCACTGCTGCTAACGAGAAAGCAGAGCTGGCAAAATCCGCTAGTTGATTTATTTATCGAACAGACAAAAATTCACTTCAAACAATAAAGAAACTCAACCGGGATTTCCGGCTGAGTTTCTTTATCTCACATCATCATCTATCAATTGTTCCAAAGTCTGACGTTTAATCACCTGACGCACACCGGCTTCATTTACAAACACGACTGCGGGTTTTCGCATCTGGTTGTAGTTTGATGCCATGGAGTAGTGGTATGCTCCGGTAGTTTTCACAGCGAGCAGATCACCGCGCTGCAAATTGCCAGGCAGCATTTTGTTTTTACCGATTATATCGCCAGACTCGCACAGTTTACCGACAACGTGTGTCGAAACTTCGTCAGCATCCTCATTTGCATCCTTTACGGGCACAACTTCATACTCCGCACCATATAATGGTGTACGGATGTGATCGCTCATGCCGCCGTCTATAGAGACGTATTTCGCGACTCCCGGAATATCTTTAATTGTACCGACTTCATAAACGGTAATCGCTGCTTCGGCGGCAATGGAACGTCCCGGTTCTATCATAACGTGCGGCAGCTCACGGCCGGATGCACTCACGACTTCTTTTAAGTGGCCGATAATCGCATTAAACCCTTCTTCAATCGGGAAACGCACATCTTCTTCGGTATATCTCACACCGTAGCCGCCGCCCATATTTAATATTTCAATATCAATATTATGTTCATCGAGCCAGCTGTAAACATTTGTCACCGCATTAATAAACGGCGCGCTGTCATCGAGCTGTGAACCTAAATGATAGTGAATGCCTTTAAAATGCAGGTATTTACTCGCATTAATATTATCAATCGCACGTTTAGCCGCACCGTTCGACAGTGACAGACCGAATTTGCTGTCTTCCTGTCCGGTTGAAATATAGTCGTGCGTGTTCACTTCAACACTCGGGTTTATACGAATCAGCACGCTTACGTCATCAGCCGCGAGCGAGTCAATCAGCTCAATCTCATCAAGCCCGTCAATAATGAAGAAACGCACGCCATGCTGCAAAGCATATTGAAGCTCTTCGGGCGTTTTATTATTCCCGTGAAAATGAATATCCTCAACTGGAAATCCTGCAGCTAAAGCTGTATACAGTTCACCGATTGACACGACATCGAGTTCCATATTTTGTTCTTCAAGCAGTTTTATCATCTGCACGCTGCTGAAAGCTTTTGATGCGTACGATACAGAGTAGGGAAGATTATGACGCTTTAATACACTGTGATATTTCTGCATCATTCCGGTCATATACGTTTCATCGTAAATGATGACCGGCGTACCGTATTCTGCTGCAATATCACTGATTTTATGTCCTCTTACTTGAAGTTCTCCTGATTGATAATTAAACGTCATAAATAATTTCTCTCCCTAATGATTGATAGTTTAACGCACCGAGCTGTTCAGAATTAGCCCCAACACCGAGATGTGTGTATTTGTCGATGCGGAGTTTCTTGTTATACAGATAAACGGACATGTGTGCCTCTACATCGTCATCGACCAGTACGACCATATGACTCATCATAAGTGCGACGATAGGATAAGTTTTTCCGCCAATTTCACATTCATGGCCGGCACGTGCACGGAGGACACCGTCGCCGTATCCGATATCCACAACTGCAACAGTACAGTCTTCGTCCGCTTTAAAGGCGGCGCCGTAACCGAGCGTCATGCCCGCAGTTAAGCGTCTGAACTGAACAATGGGTGCTGACAGTGTCGACGATTGAACAAAGTCTTTATCGTCTAAATCCGCATACGGTTTCGAACCGTAGAGTCCGATACCTAAGCGCACGTGCGAGTGCTTATCCAAAAGTCCGTCTCTGACATAGCTCGCGCTGTTCTGTGCATGAATAGATGGTTTAATTCCGAGCTCCAGCACATCACTGATAAACTGCTCCCACATGCCGCGCTCTGTTTCATAAATGCCGTCGAACTCATCTGAGTAGCCGAAGTGCGTCCAAAGTCCTGTGAAATTGAGCTCAAGATCTGATTCATTCATATCATTTAAAATATACTCAAGTTCCTCTATAGAAGACAGCCCGGAACGGTTAAATAGTCCGGCATATTCTAAATGGATATGTATATCATGCAGCTCGTCTTTATAAGCATCATAATAATCCCGGGAGGGGAGGGTGATATGAAGATTGAACATGCGTGCGCGTTTAAAATCCGTCGTCGGATTCATTAATATAATGTCAACTTTATCTCCGCACATGTGTCTGATTTTAACCGCGTCGTCCACCGAAGTTGTCGCAAACGCACGAATTCCTGAAATCGCAAATGCTTTAACCGCGAATTCCAGTCCATAGTTATATGCATTATTTTTAACGACGGCAATCGTCCGGTCCGTCAGCTGAAACTGACGACGAGCCTGTTCGATAAACTGCGCTTCATCTATTTGAAAAGTACCACCCATTGCTATTCTCTCCCTGACATGTAGTTATTTAACAGCGCTTCATAGTAATCTGCCACTTTAATAAGCACGCGCTCATCAAAGTTAAACGTATCTGTATGAAGGCTTGATGCAAAGCCTTTTTCTAAATTCCTTGCGCCTGCAAAGACAAAATAGGTTTTTGCGATATTGGAATAAAAGCTGAAATCTTCTCCGAATAAATATGGTTTATCTTTCTCTATACCTCGAAGCCCGGCATCCTGAATTGATGATTCGACCATTTCTTTTAACTCTGGGTTATTCTTCACTGCAGGATAGCCTTCAGTATAATTCAGTTCAACTGACGCGCCGTACAATAATTCTGCAGCTTCTTTAATTTTAGTCAGCTGAGCTTTAATTACAGCAAGATCCGACGCTTCATAAGTGCGGATTGTCCCGCGGAGCGCTGCGTTTGCAGGTACCGTATTAACAGCTTCACCTGAACTAAGCTGACCCATATGAATAATGTTGCGGTTTAAGCCGTCTAAATGAAACTGCTGAATGTTGCCAACTTCTAAAGCAATTTTCAGGATTGCTTCCAGAGCAGAAACACCCTGATGTTTTTGTGCCACGTGAGCGCTTGAGCCTGTCACTGTAAAGTGAAATTCCGTTGCACTTGCTGTCAGTTCATCATCTCTGTATAAAACGAGTCCTTCATCTTCATCAGGCATTAAATGCACGCCGAAAATCGCAGCGAAATCCGGGCGGTTATTCCATGCATTAATCATTAAATTCGCACCGGCATTCGCTTCTTCACTCGGCTGGAAAATAAATACCGAATTGTGTTTCAGCTCACCTTTATCCGCTAATGCTTTCGCACGCTGTGCAAATAAAAGAAGGGCAGTGGTATGCCCATCGTGTCCGCACGCGTGCATTACATTATCCACACGGCTTTTATATTCAACATCATTCTGTTCGTGCACCGGCAAGCCGTCTATATCGGCTCTGAAGCCAAGTGTCGTCTTGCTGTTGCCTTCTAAGTAAGCGACGACACCCGTATCCAGCACCCGGCAGGACGGTATACCAATTTCTTCAAGTACAGCAATAATGTACTCAGTTGTTTTATATTCTTTAAGACTTAATTCCGGATGCTGATGCAGATATCTCCGGTGTTCGGTAACGAACTTAAGCTCTTTTTCGTAACGTTCTGACATTAGTCATTCAGCTTTCTAAGCGCCTGTACGATTTCTTTTTTAGAACCGGTAACGTCGCTTGCTTGTTTAATCACACGTGCCGGAGTACCCGCAACGACAGTTCCTGCAGGAACATCTTCAGTAACAATTGCACCAGCTGCAACGATTGCACCTTTACCGACAGTCACACCTTCTAAAATAACAGCGTTCGCGCCGATTAATACATCATCTTCGATAACGACAGGGGACGCGCTTGGCGGTTCAATAACACCAGCAAGTACTGCACCAGCACCAACGTGGACATTTTTACCAGTCGTTGCACGGCCGCCTAACACTGCATTCATATCGATCATCGTGCCTTCGCCGACAATTGCGCCGATGTTTATTGATGCGCCCATCATGACAACCGCGCCGTCACCAATTACTGCATGTTCACGAATGAATGCACCCGGTTCGATACGCGCTTTCGTATTCGTTAAGTCCATTAAAGGAATAGCCGAGTTGCGGCGGTCCTGTTCGATAACGATATCTGTCACTTTATCTTCAATTGAAGGATAAAACTTCTGCCAGTCACGCGCATCTGCGAACACAGTTTTTGAATCCTCTGTCCCGAATACTTTAAATGACTCATCGAACTGGACACCTTCAAAGTTTCCGTTAACATAAATTTTAAGGTGTTTCTTTCTCCGCGTTTGAAATGTATTGAATAATCTCTTCTGCTGTAAATTTTCCATTGTGTAAAAACTCCTTAGAATATGTTGTTATAGTCGTAAAATCCGTTTTCTTTGTTTACCAGACTTTCTGCGGCGACAAGGGCACCGTTTGCGAAAATATCTTTCGACTGCGCAATGTGTTTCAATTCTATGACTTCATCGAGCCCGGCAAAAATTGCCTCATGCTCGCCGACAATCGTGCCGCCGCGTATTGCGCTGACGCCGATCTCATCTTTCGAACGCGGATTACTGACAGATGACCGGTCGTAGACGGATAACTGCCATCACGCTCTTCAAGTGCCGTGTCAAGGAGTTTAACGAGCGTACCGCTCGGTGCATCGACTTTCTTATTATGATGACGCTCAACCAGCTCCAGATCGTAATCACTAAGCTGTGACAGAGCTTCACGGAGCAGTTTGTTTAAGACGTGCACGCCGTAGCTCATATTGGCACTGAAAAATACCGGTGCCTGTGCAGCACGTTCTTTTAAGGCTGAGACAATTCTTCTTTTTTTCCTGTCGTTGCGACAACGAGGGGAGTCTGGAAGTCTTTTTCAATCAGCGGCTGAATGCGCTCGGGATTGGAAAAGTCAATCGCCACATCCGCATTCGCCTCATCGATATTTGTAAAAGCAGGGTAGTCAGTCTCTCCGGATGAAATCACTCCCGCAATTTCATGTCCGGCTTCACTTGCGAGACGGGCAACGATTTTGTTCATCGTCCCGTAACCGATTAAGAGATTCTCATACCCTTACACCTTTTCTGAATTCGTTAAATGCATCGACAATCGCCTGTCTTGCACCTTCTTCAAGAGGCAAGAGCGGTAAGCGAAGCTCATAATTACCAAACCCGAGTTCAGCTGTTAAAGCTTTAACCGGAATTGGGTTCACATCAATCTGTACTGCGTTAATTACCGGCATCAGTGAAGCGAAACGCTGTCTTGCTGCAGCGTCGCCTGCAGCAATCCGTTCGTATACTTCCTGCATCTCACATGGAATCACGTTGCCGACAACTGAAATTAATCCTTTGCCGCCGAGTGCAGTAAAGTCGCACAGATTGTCATCGTTGCCGCTGTATAGTGAAAATTCAGAATCAACAAGGTTAAAACATTGATTGTATAATTTAAATCGCCCACTGCATCTTTCAGTGCAACGATATTTTTGTGCTGGCTTAACTCTAACACTGTTTCAGGATCGATTGACATACCTGTACGTGCCGGCACGTTATAAAATAACAGGAATATTAATACTGTCAGCAATCGCTGTAAAGTGTGCGATTAAACCGCGCTGATTACTCTTGTTGTAATAAGGCGTAATCAGCATCACTCCGTCAGCACCTGTTTCTTCTGCGAACACCGATAATCAATCGACTGTGAGTTGAGTTCGTGCCTGTCCCTGCAATGACCGGTACACGGCCAGCTGCAGTTTCAACACCGACACGTAAAAGTTCTTTAATTTCTTCCGGCGATAAAGTAGGGGATTCGCCTGTCGTACCATTAATAATTAAACTCTGAACATTGTTGTCAATTAAATACTCAATGTGGCTCTGAAAAGCATCGTAGTCTACCTGATTATTTCTAAACGGGGTGGTCATTGCCACGCCGACACCTTCGAAAATCGGACTCATATATATCGCTCTCCTTATTTATTATCTATTAATGATTTCAAAATCTGCACTGTATTCTGTGCTGCGCCCTTTAGAATGTTATCGCCGACACACCATACGTGGAAAGTGTTTTCCAGCGTCGGGTCTTTACGGATACGGCCGACGTAATTTCGTTTTCGTCTGTCGCTTCAAACGGAGTAGGATAAACACCTTCTGCCGGATTATCCATTAAGACGATATGCGGAATATTTCTAAATGCGTCGCGCACTTCTTCTTCCGTTGCCGCTTTGTCCAATGTCACATTAATCTGTACGCTGTGGCTGGAAATCACCGGCACTCTGACACATGTTGCAGTAACCTGTATGTTATCGTCACCGAGAATTTTCTTCGTTTCATCAATCATTTTGACTTCTTCTTTCGTATAGCCGTCGCCTAAAAATACATCGATCTGCGGAATAACGTTATTGTAAATCGGCTTTGGATAAGTCGTCGGCTCAGCGCCTTTTGCACCTTCTTCAAGATCTCTGATGCCGCCAGCGCCGGAGCCTGATACTGATTGATACGTTGCGTAGTGTACGCGTGTGACGCCGAATTTATCGTATAAAGGTTTTAAAGCGATGACCGACTGGATTGTTGAACAGTTCGGATTCGCGATAATTTTACGTTTTAATGATGGTGTGTTAATTTCCGGAACGATTAAATCGATATCTTCATGCATTCTCCAGAAACTTGAATTGTCGATAACGATCGAGCCTGCCGCTTCAAAGAGCGGGGCGAACTTTTCACTCGTAGAACCGCCGGCACTCATAATTACATAATCAAAACCTTCTTTTGTTCTGTCTTCAGTCAGCTCCTGAACTGTAACTGTTTCACCGTTCACTTCAAGTTCCTTGCCGCTTGAGCGTTTAGAAGAGAAGAGTACCAGTTCGTTATAAGGAATCTTATACTGATCAACCATTTCGAGCATTTTTGTACCGACGACACCTGTTGCACCGACAATTGCGAGTTTCATAAAATACAGCCTCCTAGAAGTTTATCTGAATAAAAATTTACAAATAAAAAAACAAGCCCGGGTACCGGACTTGTTTTAAATTTATATACAAGCGATGCCCTCCATTATTCTTTCGAAAATAATGACAAATCCATAGCTCTTAACCACTAGATCCAACAGTTAACGGCTGCACGTTAACTATTTCGGCATCTCACCCTTTCGTCATATACACTTTTGCAGAAGTTAAGTATATGAGTACTGTTGATTGATGCGCCTCATCCGTTCTATTCAGTTTTTGATGTTGATTGTCATTATACATAACAAAGTATTTAAAGTAAACAGACAATTCCTATTTCTTTATAACACCTTTTTCAATCAGGTAATCTTCGTAGCCGATTTCCTTAACAAGTGCTTTGTTGTCACTTAAATCAAGCACGACATTTGAAATTGTATTTATGAACTCAAGGTCATGTGATGTGAAGATAATTGACCCTTTGAATTTTTTCAGACCGTCGTTGACTGCAGTAATACTTTCTAAGTCAAGGTGGTTAGTCGGCTCATCCATTAAAAGAACGTTCGACTGTGCCAGCATCATTTTGCTGAGCATGGCGCGAACTTTTTCTCCACCGGATAAGACGCTTGCTTTTTTCTTCGCTTCTTCACCGCTGAACAGCATTCTGCCTAAGAAACCGCGCAGGAATGTTTCAGTCTGTTCTTCAGGCGGAGCGTACTGACGCAGCCATTCAACAAGACTTAAGTCGATGCCTTCAAAGAACTCCGAGTTATCTTTCGGGAAGTAGCTCTGTGAAGTGTTGTAACACCCCATGTAACTGTTCCAGCATCAGGAGTAATTTCCCCTGCAAGAATACGTAAGAGGGTAGTGCGCTGCAGTTCAGAACCGCCTGTTAAAATAATTTTATCGTTCGGTGACAGTGTAAACGTTAAGTTATCAAGTACTGTTTCGCCGTTAATAGAATGAGTAAGATCTCTTACTGTTAAAAGTTCGTTACCTATTTCTCTTTCAGAAGTGAAACCGACGAAAGGATAGCGGCGTGACGAGGGTCTAATATCATCCAGTTCAATTTTTTCGAGCATTTTCTTACGGCTCGTTGCTTGTTTTGATTTCGAAGCGTTGGCGCTGAAACGTGCAACGAAGTCCTTAAGCTCTTTAATTTTTTCTTCTTTTTTCTTGTTTTGATCCTGAGACATTTGTAATGCCATCTGGCTTGACTGGTACCAGAAGTCGTAGTTTCCTACGTATACCTGGATTTTGCCGAAGTCTAAGTCAGCGATATGCGTACATACGTTGTTCAGGAAGTGTCTGTCGTGGGATACGACAATGACAGTGTTTTCAAAGTTAATCAGGAATTCTTCAAGCCACTGAACTGCTTCGATATCAAGTCCGTTTGTAGGCTCATCGAGGAGAAGAACGTCGGGGTTACCGAACAGGCTTTGTGCAAGTAGCACTTTAACTTTTGCAGTGTTATCGATTTCACCCATCGTTTTATCAACTAAGTCGTGCGTGACACCAAGGCCGTGAAGGAGTGTTTCTGCGTCACTTTCAGCAGTCCAGCCGCCCATTTCGCCGTATTCTCCTTCGAGTTCAGCTGCTCTGATTCCATCTTCATCCGAAAAGTCGGGCTTCATGTAAATTTCGTTTTTCTCGTTCATAATAGACCATAATTTTTCATGGCCCATCATTACGATATCTAATACGCGTGTATCTTCATAGCCGAAGTGATCCTGGCGAAGAAAGGCCATGCGCTCGTCCGCGCCTAAAATAACGTGTCCGTCCGAGTCAACTTCACCTGTCAGCACTTTAAGGAAAGTAGACTTCCCGGCACCGTTCGCACCGATTAAACCGTAACAGTTCCCCGGTGTGAATTTAATATTTACATCTTCAAATAATTTTCTGTCTCCAAATCTCAGACTCACTTCGCTTACTTGCAGCATGTGCATTCTCCTTTATATAAAACAATCATTTTTAGTTTACATTCATAAGCGATAATACCATAAATATGGTATTATTTAAATACACCAGTATGTTCATCCGTATGCTTACTATTTAAAAACCACAATATTAAACATTAACTGATAAACTAATAATACACAATAGAAACAAATAAATGAGGAGTCTATATGACAAAACTTTCAGGTACTACACAATTTTTAAAAGTGATTAAAAAAGAAGGATCAACTTACACTCTAGTGACAGATGACAACAAGTATATCCGCATGAACAGTTCAGAAATCGAAGGGGATAAAGAATACGAGATCGATGAAGAAATACTTGTATTTATATCCAAACCGCTCGGGTGAACTGTTCGCAACACCGACTATCCCAAGTATTACTGCTGATAAATTCGGCTACGCTGAAGTCAGCGAAGTAAACCGTGACGGCGCCTACCTCGAAATCGGTTCACCGCGTGAAATTTTAATTCCGTGGATCGATCTTCCGCGCATGAAAGTATGGCCGCAAGTAGGCGATATGGTATACGCAACAATTCGTGTTGAAGCCGACGATCAGATGTTCGGACGCTTAATCAACGAAACTGAAGCAGACGAGAAATTCCAGCCGCTGCAAAAAGAAGACTACGAAACACTTGGCAACAAATGGCTGAAAGGCCGTCCATACCGTCTGTTACGCGTGGGTACATTTATTTTATCCGAAGAAGGATACAAAGTATTCGTCCATGAAACAGAACGTGAACAGGAACCGCGCCTCGGCCAGGAAGTAAGTTTCCGCGTTATCGGCATCAACGAAAAAGGCGAAGTCAACGCATCATTCCTTGAAAAAGCATATAAACGTTTAGGCACAGACGGCGAACGCATCGTAGAATACATGCAGATGCACGGTGACATGATGGAATTCACAGACAAGAGCTCACCGGAAGACATAAAAGCCACATTCAACTTATCAAAAGGCCAGTTCAAACGCGCATTAGGCGGCCTTTTAAAAGAAGGCAAAATCGTATTTGAAAACGGCGCAACACACTTAAAGAAATAAGTTTATATTTATAATATGAAGGCGGAATCCCCTGGAGGGGCTTCCGCTTTTTTGTGCTTTTTATGGCCTATCTCTGATATGAAGTCGTTTCATTGGTGAGATAATTCGTTATCTCTGATATGAGCGCGTTTCATTGTGGGTAGTTCCATGCCGTATCTGATATGAGCGCGTTTCATTGGTGGGTAAGCGGTATCTCTGATATGAAGTCGTTTCATTGGTGAGGTAATCGTTTCTGATATGAAGTCGTTTCATTGGTGAGGTAAGCCGTTATCTCTGATATGAAGTCGTTTCATTGGTGAGGTAAGCCGTTACCTCTGATATGAAGTCGTTTCATTGGTGAGATAAGCCGCTATCTCTGATATGAGCGCGTTTCATCAAACAAAAAAACTGGAAAGGGCGACAAGCCCCTCCAGTTACATAAATTTTATCCTTCGATTTCTTCAGTCAGTGTTTCTAATTCATCGACCAGTTCACCGATATATTTAATCGTGTTTTTCAGCGGCGCGTCTGTTGTAATATCGATGCCTGCCATCTTCGCTAAATCAACCGGCGATTCTTTGCCGCCTGTTTTTAAAACTTTAAGCCATTCGTCGACTGCCGGCTGGCCTTCGTTCAGAATGCGCTGTGACATTTCTGTAGCGATTGTTAATCCTGCAGAGTAAGTGTACGGATAAAGTCCCATATAATAGTGGGGCTGTCTCATCCAAGTAAGCTCCGCGCCTTCAGTGATGTCTACATCGTCACCCCAGAATTTTTCAATGACGCCGCGTTTAATTTCGTTTAATGATTCTGCCGTTACTGATTCGTAGTTATCAACGCGGTTATATACTTCGCGCTGATACGCCGCCTCAAGCAGGTGAGTCACAAAGTTATGGTAGTACGTGCGTGAGATAATCGAACTGATTACCCAGCGTTTAAATTTCGGATCGTCCGAGTTCTTCAGTAAATTATTTGCGACAAGCATTTCGTTCATCGTACTTGGCGCTTCGATAAAGTACATAGAAGGGCGCGTATCAAAATATTCTGCGCACGGTTTGCGTTATAGAAGTGTCCTGCATGACCAAGTTCATGAGCAAGAACAAAAACTTCTTCCATTAAAGAAGACCACGAAATTAAAATATACGGATGTGAGCCGTAAGGGCTTGAACAGAATGCACCTGTTGATTTCCCTTTATTAATAACGAAGTCAATCCAGCGTTCGTCGTATGCACGGTTAATCATGTCCGTGTAATCTTCCCCCATAATCCCAAGGGCATCCAGAATATACTTGCGTGATTCTTCAACACTGATTTCCGGTTCGCTTGCCGGATCTAAAGGAATCTTCAGATCTTCGTAGCGCATTGTATCGAGTCCGTGCACTTTTTTAAGAAGCTTAGCGTAACGTCTCATGTGCGGTGCAAGTTCTTCAGTAATCACATCGATCTGACGGTCGTATAATTTACGGTCGACTTTCTGTCCGTGGAGCAGGTAGTCGATGACTGAATCGTAGCCGCGTAAATCCGCCTCAGCTTTTTCCTGTTTTAAATGAATATCGTACGTACCGGCTGTAGTGTGCTGATACTGACGCAGTGATTCCGAGAATTTCTTAAACGCTGCGCGTCTGACTTCTTTATCAGGATTCGATTCAAGTCCGCCTTCAAATGCTAAATACGATAAAGAATGCTCTTCACCATTAGCAGTGAACGTACCGAAGTCGATATCGAGTAATTTAGTTTTTTGGTATAAATCGTACGGTCCGTTAAATACAGAAGAGAATGAAGCGAGTGCTTTTTCTACATTCTGGTCAAGCTGGTATGGTTTATCGCGTAATAAATCTTCGATAAATCCTGTATATTCCTCTTTCTCTTTAGCAACATCTTCTAAGAAAGATTCATCTTTCGCTAATAATTCACTTTGTAAAAAGCTTGTTTTTGCACTTAGATTTGTCCCCGCATTGCCGACAAGTGCACCGAGTTTCTGTGCCTCCTGATCGCTGCGGTCCCCTGATAAACGCAAGTTCGCATATGTACTGATTAAGACAAACTGCTCTAAAATATTGCGGTAAGTGCTGATTGCTTTAACAGCTGCGGCAATATCTTCAATTTGTCCCGCAAACTCGGATTCAAAAGAATCCACATTCTGTTTTACAGAGTCAATCGCCGACGTGCACGAATCATCATCCTTGAATAAAGGACTGAGATCCCATGTGTAATTGACATCGGCATCCTGTCTGTTTTGTAACTCTGACATTAAATCATCTCCCTGGTTTTTATCCCTTTATTACATAACTTATTATACATAAAATTTTGAATATTGTATATTCATTAGAAACTGTGAATGATTCTTAAAAAATGGGGTAATTATTTAAGTAGAGGTGAGAATATGGTCAGTGATGTACAGTTTTTATATATATACAATTTTAGCAGTGATAATTCTTTCAATGGCCGTCGGCTTTTTCACGAATAAATATCTGCTTATGCCGGTCGTAACTTTCGTCGCAATGGGCATCGCCGCATTTGTACTGCCGAACTTTTACAATAATCTCGCGTGGGAGCCGCTCTTAGGCTATGCTGCATTTTTAGCAGTCTTGTCGTTCGTCTTAACGATGTCGATGTGGGTAGTTAAAAGAAACCGCAAACGCTCAAAAGAAAACCGCAGCCCGAATGAAACGATTGACGAAGCAGAGAATAAAAAGGAAATATAATACGATTAATTAGGACGCTAACTGAGTTGGCGTCTTTTTTGCGGGAGGATTGCGCTGGATTCACAACAGGGAAACGCCGTTGTTAACCGGGAGCGTTTGATTCACAACAGAGAAACGCCGTTGTTAATCAAGCCGCAATTTTCCTCTGAATTTTCAGCAATAAATTTAGAAATCTAAATAATAAAAACAGCCATGTCCATAATAATAGGGGATATGGCTGTGTAAATTATTCTAAGTAATTATCAATCAAATAACGGGCTCTCTCTTGTGTAGCATTAGAGAGATACGCATATCCTTTCTCTCTTTCCGCTGCTGTTAAATCGCTATATTCAGTTGCAAAAGTATGTTCTTTCATTTCAATCCACTCCAATTGTTCTGCTAGCAGCACTTCATATTCATCACTCGGCATATTTGCTTCCAGTAAACTCCATACCTCGTTCAGAATATTATCCCAGTCTGTATAATATTGGCCAGCAAACCCTTCACTTGGAGTTCCACCTTCACTATAGATCTCACTTGCATCTGAGTTCATTTCATCGTGTAAATTTCTTGCCTTCTGGTAATATTCATCTTTTACACTTCCATTAGAAGGCTTGGAAGTTGCCGCAGCTGTATCAACTTCAGACTTCTCATTTTCCTCTTCATCTTCTTTTTCAGTCTCAGCCAATTCTTTTTTTTCACGCTCTTCAGCTGCAACTTTACGCTCATTTTCTTTACGTTCTTCTTCGTCAGTACGTGCTTTTTCATCAGCTTTCTCTTGTTCTTCCTGTCGTTTTTCTTCTTTACGCTGCTGTTTTCATCTTCTTTACGCTGTGCTGTATCTATTCTCGCTTGTTCTTCTTCAGCAGCTTTTGCTTTCTTTTCATGTTCTTCTATTTCTTTTTCCATATCTTCAACTCTGATTAAGTCGCAGGTTCTCCCGGAGCGTCAACGACTGCTATTCTGTCTTTACCATCCATGTATCCTTCTAACAGGAATACTTTAGAACCATCCTCAGGATTGATTGCTTCAAGAATGAAGTTGTCGCTTTGTGTTTCCGTAAATATGTAACTCGCAATCATCGGTTCATCATTAGACGGTTTCCTGCTGATAATCTGTTCTTCACCAATTTCTAAAAATGTGGGTTCTTCATCATCATAATCCAGTTTCCAAATACCTGTAATTTTACTTTCGGCCGTACCGCCGCATGCTGTTAAAAATAGGGCAGTTGCTAACATCAGAGACATAATCCAACTTTTCTTCTTGACCATCATCTGTTCATCCTCCGTTTAAAATTACATTATATTGAAATTATGTAACCTGTAATCTTATAAGCAGAAAGGGAATGCTTGTCATCTTAATCAGTAAACGTAGGAGGGCGCATACAACAAAAAAGCCGCACCCAAAATATGACCTGAACCCTGCCAAGTTGACAGATGAAATAATATAAATGTTTCCCGCCTGAGAATCTGGATTCTCAGGCGTTTTTTATGCCGCCAATGCCCTGAATTCAAGCGGACTCAATCCCTTGAATTTGTGCTGGGGTCTGCGGTGGTTGTAGAAGTCGATGTAGCGTGTAATGTCTTCTATAATCGACTGATAATCATTATAGTATTTCTGTTTGCGTTTGATATGGAAGCGTTCCGATTTGATCTTTCCCCAGAATGCTTCGATTGGGCCATTGTCGATGCATCTTCCAACACGGGACATGCTTTGTTGAATCTGCTGGGCATCCAGAATCTTTTTAAAGCCGTAGGAGGTGTACTGGAAGCCACGGTCGCTGTGCACAAGCGGTGTTGCCTGCGGATGCTTTTGAATCGCGGAAGTGAATGTATCGAAAACAAGTTGATTATTGTTTGAACGGCCGAATTTGTAAGCCACAATACTGTTGTCGTACAGATCGATGATCGCGCTCAAGTAGGCTTTCTCTCCGTTCAACGCTTTGAATTCAGTCACATCGGTGAGCCATTTCTCATTCACATGGTCTGCGTGGAACTCCTCTGTTCAATACATTCTCAGCGACCTGTTGTGGGGTGGGGGAATATAGTGCTGCCTTTTAATCCGAGTCACCGATTTCAAGCCCATCCGTGTCATCAGCCGATAGATGCGCTTCCTGTTGTATGCCGTCTCCAAGGTTTTGTTGACCGCATAGCACATCTGACGATAGCCATAGATGCCGTCCGTTTCGACATAGATTTCGGCAATCGTACTGGCCACTATATCATTCTCTGCTTCAGTGTGGGGGACGGAACGTTTCCGATATTGATAATAAGCCTGTCTTGAGATGCCAGCCGCATGACATAATTCAGAGATGGCGTAGCCTTCATTATGCAGCGCAGTGATGGCAGTGTGAAGCGTTTCGCTGTGAACCCGGCTGTATTTTAATCCCTCTCGAGTTCCTCCAACTTTTTTAAAAGCGCATTCTCCACCTCAAGCTTCCGTTTATCTGCTTTGAGCATGGAAATCTCCCTGTTCAATCGGTCCGTCTCGGTGAGCTGGGCTTCCGATTTTCCTTTTCCGCGTTTGTCCTCAAGGCCCACTTCACCATATTCCCGATACTTCACAACAATGTTCCGGGCCTGCTGGTAGCTCACCTCGAACCTTTCGGCAAGCTCACGATAGCTGATCTCTCTCGCATGATACTGTGCGATCTCAATCCGTTCTGCGTATGTTGTTTTCCGTCCCTTATTCAATGGTGAAGCACCCTCCCGTGTCGTTCTTATTTCTTCACCATTATTGTAGCGCATAATCCATTTTCGTACAGTCTCTTTTGACGGGATGTCGTATTTGTATGCAAGTTCAGTAAGGGAAATCGTCTCATTCTGGTGTTCTCTTGCGATCATTTCTTTGAATGTGCGGGTGTAGGTCCTGTGCCTGCTCCGTCTCTTTAATCCCTCAGTTCCATATGTCTCATATTTTCTTCGCCACTCTCTGAGTGTTTTGTCAGGAAGCCGATGCTTTGCGGCCAGATGGCTTGGGCTGGCGCCTTGGATCCATTCTTGGATGATCTCCAGTTTTTCTTCGGGCGAAAAATTTCTCCCTGTCATAAAAGAACCCCCTCCAGGTTTACAGATTTTTTGTTTCATCTGTAAACCTGGAGGGGGTCAGCTCAATATAGTGGGGCGCAGCTCAATTAATTTTTATATGATTAAGCTAAGAGAGTATCTAAGTCGATACCGTAAGCTTCTGTAATAATCAGGTAAACGACACCTTTGTCGAGTTGAGATTCATACTGAGTTGCCTGATTTTCATCAAAACCGATGTTTTGCAATTTATTGCGAAGTTCATCGCCTTTTTTCTTGAATGTTGTTTTCACAGCGTCAGCAAGACCTTGTTCACTCATACCGATAGTATTCGCACCGGAGTTGTCCGCAACTCGTTTCGTACGATCGTCGTCGTGGGTGATAACATAAATATCTTTAATATCAACCTTGTTAGATTTTAAAATTTCAATCGCTTCTTGGATCTTATCATCATCATGATACGCTTTAATGAATGGTGCCATAATAATATCCCTCCAAATAATTTTTACTGTAGTTCTGTTGAACACATTATTATGTATATCCGTTTGATGGGATTTAAAACATAGGGCGTGTATAAAACGATAAAGATCTCGTGTCCTGGTGTGGATGCTCTGAAGTTTACCGAGGGGCAGCACTGATTAAGAGATATCTGTAAAATAAAAGGTAAATATCATATGTGAATTATATATCATACTTGTATTTAACATATAAACATCCAGATAGGTCACTGTACAACCCAGTATTTGGCAATACATTTAACTTCCCATAATATATGTTATGTAAACTTTAGTATGCATAACTAAATAAAGGTTCAAATTCATGTATTTATATCTTATTTAACATAATTTATTTGCGTGTTTATATGGTTAATTTCTGTGCATTTGTCTCAGATTGCAATTCACACGCTGCAGATTTGCATTCAGCTGCGCCTCTGTGCCTCAATCTGTCATCCAGCTCAAGCTCTCTGAGCTCAGTTAATATTATTCTACGTATAATCCTTCAGTTAAGTTCTTAAAATCATCCTTAAATTTGGCTAATTTTATCAAATTCAGGATTTCAGCTTATATAGATTTTACTTATTTAACGTTAAAATACGTTTTTACGTATATTTTAGCTGAGTTTTAATACATGCTGGATCAGTTCCTGATAATCCTTATATACGTATATATTTGGCAATTTCTATCCAAATTACGTTAAATACTTATATTATATGTATTGCAATTGGTGCGATATTTTTATCAATCTAAATTGTCAGAATATTGCACTCAATTAATATTAAGATATAAATCCACCCTATTATTACATATGTAACAGGTATGATTTGTGTTAAAATTATAGAGGTTGTCCAGTTCACTTCCGTGCATATAGCATGGAGGGAGGTGACATCATGTTTAGCACTTTTTTGAGTTATTACTTGCACCGATTACAGTCGGTACAACGATCGTGTTGTTCAGTTATGGCTGAATAAAGACGATAAGTAACTGGACAGCCGCTAATACACCATAAAAAAACGCCCAATCTATTACAGTAGATTGGGCGTTCGGTGATTCATGTTCAGCACTTTAATTGATAAGTACATTATATCATCCTATTTAAGTGTTGTAAAATGAAACAAACTGATAATTAGATGTTGAGCAGCTCACGTTCAGTTGGCGGATGATCAAACTCCACTTCTACTTTCATTGATCCCCCTAATACATTAAGCGCCCGCTTATAAACTTCAATACTAGTATTTGTGTCACCATTTTCTATTCTTGATAACTGCGCTTGAGTAAGCTGTATCCCTTTATATTTAGCCAGTTTAATAACTTGTGTTTGAGTTAAATTTAGCTCAATACGCTGTTTAAGAACCTTTAAACCAAGTTGTACTGGCAATGAATTAATATGTTCTTTTACTTCGGGGACAGCCATTAGTGTATCCATCATATCTGAGAATGTCTTATTAGACATCTAATCTACTCCTTTCCGATATAAAAATCATTCATTATGATTTCACTTTCAACCACAATGCTTTCAAAAGCCTCAGAATAATTATTATCTTTGATAACTGCTTTAGTAAAGTATAAATTCTGGTTTCCATCAGCATCCTGCTCGTAAAAAAAGATTGCTCTAAATGCTCCTACGGGTCGCCAGTTCACTCGCACCTCTAGTAAAGGCTTATGATAAATTAATTCTTTTACTATCTCAGTTAAAGTAATATCAAAACCATCTTTAGATTTAACTTTAATAGTTCTTTGATGCCTCGGTGGTACACCAGCATTTTTTAGGTAATAAAATACTTGGGCTACCCTTTTAACCATCTCCATGTATTCTTCATCCGATTGTGCCTTCATTCCTATTTCATGAATTAAATCCATAACCTGCTGTTTGCCATCAGTATCGTTCAAAAACTCTATAGTTATGTTTTTCATAGTATTAATAATATATCATATTCGATATAAATAATCTAAATATTTATATCGTTTTAAGCATATTTTTTAGCATAATTATTCTATATAAACCAATGTTGCTAATCTATTATTACTCCGCTAATACGTCACAAAACCTATGATATCAATGTGTCAACGCAAGGTTGCGCCCTCGTGCACCTTATTCTCGCTTTATTTCTGAAACTTCTTTGATAATATAAATATTAAGAAAGGTGCTGATTCACATCATTTTTGGAGAGAAATTAAAAAGAGAAAGAGAGCTTAGAAATTGGTCTCAAGAGTATCTGGCTGAACAAATTCATGTAAGCCGTCAGTCTGTTTCTAAATGGGAAACGGGAAAGAATTATCCAAGTATTGAAATCATTATTGATCTTAGTGATTTATTTGGAATCTCAATTGATGAACTGCTGAAAAGCGATGAAGACCTGAAAGATAAAGTGATACAGGACAGCCAGCAACCTAAAGAACCTTCAGTATTTTCATCTATTTTATTCACAGCAGGAATTATGCTGGGAATTATCCTGGCCAGTCTTCTTAAAAATGGAGAAATAAACTGGACCGTTTTAAGTATGGCTCTGCTGTTATGCTTGTCTATTTGGACGATCAGTAAAGGCCGGAAAAAGGTCGAATCTGAATCCAATTGTTAAACAGAACCCCCAATCTACTGCTATCGATTGGGGGTTAGCTGTTTTCATGCAAAGCACTTTAACTGATCATTTCATTAACCAATATATTTACTCCCAGTCCTCTTCAAGCTGCAATTCTTTTATCTTTTCATACGCTGCATCATCAACGGAAAATGTCTTCTCATCCGAGTTGGCCAGTTCATCGTTCACAGTCAAGGCATCGATAACGTCATATAGCGATTCGATCTCATCCCGCGCGAATTCGTACTGCGCTTTACTCATCAGGACACCCGGTCGCCTGTCATGGATTGCTATATTGCTTGATTGTTTCTTGCATTCGTAAATATCCTTCGTATTCTTCTTGCGGCACGTCTTCGTTTTCTTCATAGCGTTCCTTAAATTCTTTTTGTTCTTGTATTGATAGAAGTCCGTACGCTTTTCCAGGTCTCACATACCTTTCGTCGCTCGGCTGTGTTAGTATGTTATGAATTTTAATCGAATTTGAAAAATCACCGTCTTTCCAGTCAAGCATTTCTTCGTGCAAGAATGTTCGATTATCCACGTCATAGCGTTCTAACAATGAAATCACTTCGTTAATTCTTTCTTCGGAAATTTTCAAATGACCCCACTTAGATTCCGCACGTACTTTTTCATGCGTCATTCGGTGAATCATATCAGAAACCTTTTCGGCAACTTCTTGCGAAGGTTGTTCGAGATTGTCTTCGAAGCTAAGTGCTGTTTCACGGTTCGGATTCATGCCTTTAGTTGTTTTCGTAGGGTCATTCGGTGCGGATAATTTCGGCTTACTTTCCGCTTTCGCTTCATCGTCCTTATTATTCTTATCGATTAATGAAATCGTTATGAACGTAATCAGACCGACTGCGATTAGAGATAAAAAAATTGATATGATTTTCGTTGGTGTTTTGATAAATAATCCCCCTAATTGAAAATTGTTCTTATTAGTACCTTCTTAACTTTATCAATAATAACTCTAATATTAAACGGTGAAATAACTAATTAATTGAACTAATGAAATAATATGTTTCCTGTTCGTTTAACTCTATTAATATTAATGTTCTATCGTCATCTTAATTCCCCCTATGAATTCCTCTTTCGATTTAAGCCGTTATTGTTCGACTCTATTAGTAATGTGTACTGTACCTATTAATTACAATTCAAAGGTGAAAGATTTATGTTTGACCGTCACTAATCACAATATTTAAAGAATGCCCAACACGAAATCCATCACCTTGAAAAAGAGACAACAATTATTGACGATGTGAAAGCAACACAAGTGAAAGAACGATTCCAGTCTGACGAAGTTGCCCGCCTATTAGAAAACAACGAAGGATTTACGAATCAACAAATCAACGACATATCACGTATGCTTATCGACAATATCACGTATCAATTCGATCACGATAAGGTATTAAACATAAAAACCATATACAATTAATTAGCTGCTGCGAAAACTTTAATGACGGGGATTCGATTCTTTTACACCCTAAATCGTACTTATACATACATCTTCTTAAAAATGGAGAAATAAACTGGACTGTTTTAAGTATGGCTCTGCTGTTATGCTTGTCTATTTGGACAATCAGTAAAGGCCGGAAAAAGGTCGAATCTGAATCCAATTGTTAAACAGAACCCCCAATCTATAGAGGTAGATTGGGGGTTAGTTTTTTTTCATCTAAAGCACTTTAACTGATCATTTCATTAAACAATATATTTACTCCCAGTCCTCTTCCAGCTGCAATTCTTTTATCTTTTCATACTGCTCGTCAACGAAAATGTCTTCTCATCCGAGTTGGGCTAATTCTCATTACCGTCAGTTCATCGATAACATCATACAGCGACTCGATTTCATCCCGCGCAAATTCATACTGCGCTTTACTCATCAGAACACCCGCAACTGTATCGCCATCGATGTCGCCAACACTTTGCTCTTTTTCAGCTGTTTTAAAAACATTCTCAGGATTTTTCTGAAATTCTGCAATATCTATCGTTATCCGCACTATTTTCCACATGCGCGCCTCCTTCTTTTATCAGTTCATTATACCCTTTTAAATTTCATATTCAGGGTATACTTAAAAACCAGGAGGAGATTAAATTGGATATAGGCACGTATACGCAGGACAAAAGTAAGGGCATTTACCGTTTACTTTAGATTCGAAGCTGAAGATTAATGGCGGCGACTTAATTGAAGAAGTTCCGGGTCCCTTATATTTAAATATACAAACGATAAACTGTACTCTCTGAAACAGGATGGCAATACAGCCGGCATAGCAACATTTGAAATTGAAAATGGAGAGCTGCAACTCATTGAAGAATGTCTGCCTGAAAGCGAAAACGGCTGTTACTTAACGCCGTCGTCTGACGGCAAGTATATGCTTGATGCTGTGTACGATTCAGGCAAGGTCCGTTTATATAAAATGGACGAGCGCGGCATTGTTGTGGAACGGCTCGATGTTTTTCAAGTAGAAGGCAATGGCCCGCATGAACGCCAGGACCACGCGCACTCGCATTTTTTTACGGAAACGCCGGACGGCAAATATTTTGCAGCCGTAGATTTAGGTGCAGATAAGATTGTGACGTTTTCAATAGAAGAAGAACGTCTCGTCGTCGTGGCAGAGTCCAAAGTCGCGCCCGGCAGCGGCCCGCGCCACTTGGTATTCAGCGATGCTGGCGATTACGCGTATATTCTAACGGAGTTATCAAACGAAGTAATTGCTGCAGAGTATAATGACGGTGCCTTCAGCCCGATTGCAACATACTCCCTACTGCCGGAAGATTTCACTGAGCATTCTCAGGCAGCAGCAATCCGCAAGCACCCGAACGGCAAATATATTTACGCCTCGAACCGCGGACACAACAGTATTGCGGTATTTGAAATTAAAGACAACGGCAAGTCACTTAATCGACTGCAGATTGAATCGTCAAACGGCAACTGGCCCCGTGATTTCAATATTACGCCAGATGGACAGTATCTCGTCTGCGCTCATGAGAAATCGCACAACGTGGTCCTCTTCAATATCAATGAAGACGGTACAATCACCTGTTTAGACAGTGAAATCGAAGTCCCTGAAGGAATTTTCGTGGATTTTCTTTAAGGTAAAAAATAAATGACCTGAGAGCTTTGATGTGCACCCAGGTCATTTTAAATTTATTTAGTTAATTCTAAAGTTTTTCCCACGTTGTCTTTTTCTTTGAGTTAATTCCGTTTAAAATCAGATGAATAGTTTTGGCGCGTATTCATTTGCACGTAAGTAACATTTAACATCTTAGCCACATCTTTTTTCTTTCTGTATCTGCTTCTTTTAATTCATTTGAAACAACTTTAAATGTTCTCGCCCTATCCATGAATGGTGTAAGTGTATGCACATTTCCGAGTACTTTAAGTGATAACTCTGCAGTTTCTTGACGATATTCAGTTCCATCATTTCTAAATAGCTCGAGATCTTTAGTAAGTTCATTCTTCAATTGTTGAACTGTCACCATGCAAACACCATCCTTTCTATTTATTCTATTATATACCCTTATCTCTTAAATACTAACAGCTGATGATAATTTAAATCTGGATTATCTATATTCATATAAAATCTTTATACTCATCAACCATTTCCAGCAGTTCTTTTTTATTACAATACATTAAAAGATTCGTATCTCTTAAATCTTGCAGGTCTTTTTCTCTAACTGAAAATATTTTGGTACAAGATAATAATTCAATTTTAGAACAAATACTTCCAGATTTTTAAAGCCAGTATTTGTAATCTTGTATTTTTCTTCATCTTCAAAATCCTCTGGGCGGAACTTCAATTATACCATCCAGTATATCGACCTCAAATCTCTTTAATACTTCACGGAATCCTTTCTCGTTCGTGGAAGAAATCAAATTTATATCATCTCTTGTTGATCTAAAAGAATCTCCCTGCATCTCCATAATTAATAACAGTCCTGCTCCACCTAAAATCAAATTTCTGCATATATTTTATTCTGTTCACACATCAAATCAATTTCTGTTAATTTATCTAAAATCTCATCAACATTCTTCATTTCGTTTCCGAATGAGCCCATTTTAGATCACCCTATTCATACAATGATTACTTCTAATTCATCAATTTCAGATTAAAATAAAGAACGTAATAAGTTTGAAAATTCGATCAATTAATTATATACCAAATTAAGTTCCTTTCTTTATATTTAAAAGTTATCATATGGATTTTCTTTAACAATAAATAGCACAATGACCCGGAACGCCGCCCTCGGGTCATTGTCGTTTCCACAAGTAGCCGGCAAACCATTTTTCGGGTCATTGTGACATTCACAGGGCGGGATAAGCCTTCTGCCCCGTCATCGTCATTTTCACAGTGACGGGATTAACCTTGTATCTCGTCATTGTAATTTCCACAGTGACGGGATTAACCTTGTATCTCGTCATTGTCGTTTTCACAGTGACGGGATTAGCCTTCTACCTCGTCATCGTCATTTCCACAGTGACGGGATTAACCTTGTATCTCGTCATCGTCGTTTTCACAGTGACGGGATTAGCCTTCTACCTCGTCATCGTCATTTCCACAATGACGGATTAACCTTCTATCTCGTCATCGTCATTTCCACAATGACGGGATAAGCCATCTATCCAGTCATTGTAATTTCCACAGTGACGGATGAACCTTATCCTCCTCTACCCCGTCATCGTCATTTTCACAGTGACGGGATAACCATCTATCCAGTCATTGTAGTTTCCACAGTGACTGAGCATCATCAAATCAATATAAAAAAACGGCCTGCAAGATATCCTGCAGGCCGCTCCTATATATATCTATATCTTCCCAAGTTTTTTTCGCGATCGTATAGACCGGTTTGTTGAATACTTTGTCAAACGTGCCCGGCAGTTCTTCGATATATGGTGTAAAACCGCGTTTAAAGCGGTAAACGCCGTAGTCCTGCGCCTGTTCAGTAAAGTCGCCTGTCAGACCGAAGAAGTTAAACCGCTTCACACCTAATTCCTGCGCCTTCTTAATCATTTCCCAGGTCGCAAAGTTCGTGCCTTTAAAGAACGACAGTTCCGGGTAGCTTCCGCTAAACAAGTATACCATTTCATGGTTATTATAATAGTACATACCTGCTGACAGATCGAGCTCCGTCCCGAATTCGGCTTTGAATTCTTCCATCTTCTGAATGCGCTTATCTTTACTCAGAAGCTGTTCTTTATGTTCGTTTACACGTTTCTTCTCTCGTTTCGTCGCTGTGCCGTTCGCAGTTTTTCTCTTCAATCTCTGCAATATTAGCGAGTTCCGCTTCACGTTCTTCATGAAGCTGATCCAGATACTTGTCCACATTCACATGCGTCAGCACTAAAAACATGCGGTCCTTCAGCGTATTCAGCAGATTTTTAATTTTCTCCGCCGGTACCGGGTCAAAGCCAATGCGTTCTTCTGTCTCTTTAATATATCGATAAACTTATCATACTCGTCTTCACCGAGCAGCTTCAATTCAAGCGGCATTGTTTCTGTCTGACGTGTATTATAACGAGTCGTCGTATCCATCTGCTTTAATATCTCATCGAGCGGTTTATCGACATCGATTACTGCCTGATAGCGTAACAGCTCTTCAGTGATCAGTTCTGTCGTAAAGCCGTGATGGTTATAACCTAGATTCTCATATATAGAAACGATGTCCTGGTTATTACGCTCATCCGACTCACACACATTCCCATCATGATCTCGCATCTGATACACAGTATACGGCGAATGAATCATCTGCAGTGCACCGTTCTTCTTGACATACGCATCAATGGCTTCTAAGAAGAACTTCAAACGCTCATTAGTAAAGTCATTAATCAGCGGTCCCGTATGAGACGTAAACAGTCTGAACTTCTTCAGTACTGACGTCGCACTTAAGAGTGACACTCCAGCCAAATCTTCACCATCGTATAACCCGAGCAGATGCGTTTCATTCACACGGAAAATGTAATCGTAGAACAGCTCATCATGAAAATAGTGCATATGCCCGTCATAGGTCTGTACAAATAATCTAAATGCTTCTTCTGTTATTGGTTTTACTTCCATCGCTGGATCAAACCTTTCTATGCTTTACTTATTCAGTCCAAGTTTCGCTTTTACTTTATAGACATTGTGCTGCATTGGCGCAATCACTTTAACAAAGTCCCCGACGAGTTCTTCAATCTCTGCATTGAATCCGCGTTTAAATCGATAAACACCGTAGTTCCCCGTCCTCAGAGAAATCTCCGCTTACGCCGTAGAAGTTGTAGCGTGAAATGTTATTGTCAATGCAATACTTCATCATCTCTAAATGCATTTTATACGGTCCAACGAACTGCGGATACTCAGATGTACTTGCCCCTGAGTTATACACAAGCTCATACGGCGTTTCGAAGTAAATACCGGCAGCAAGATCCAGCACATTGCCTTCCTTCTCGTGGATGACTTTGGCTTCATCTAGATCGCCGGTAAGATTACTCACTTGTTTTTCCATTTCTTTTATCTTGTTTAATGTTTTCTCATTCTTATTCTCTTTGGCCTGCATTGTCTCTAAGCGTTTTGTAACATCTTCTAATTCCTTAGTCAGATTCGCCACATACTTATCGAGTTCGATATAAGCATAAGGAATGAGCACCTTATCGCCGTATGCTTTTTTAAAGTTCGAGAAATATCCCTTAGGATCCGGATGTGTAAAGAAGCCCTGGCGTTCTGACGTATCGGCATACAGCTTCACGAACTTATCGATTTCATCGACTTCTAAAAATCTAAACTCCACGCCGTATTTCTGTACTTTCTTCATATGCGCTTACGCTGTGAGTCGAATGACTTAACCAGCTGCTGTTCATTGTCAAACGGCGTCATATCCAAAACACTCATCCAGCGTGCCTGGGATGTTTTAGAATAACCGCGTGTAAATCCTTCATGACCGTAGCCAAGCGACTCCATCAGCTTGATTAAGGCATCCTGCGCCGGGTATTCTCCCTTCTCGAACATCCTTATCATACTTCTTGTAAATCCAGTTCGGATCGACTTTAACGTATGAACAGTTATTTCTTAAGGTATTCCGTTAAGCCTTCAAAATAGAAACGTACCAGCTCTAAATTATGATAATCGAGTACCGGGCCTCTGTTCGAGTAATAGAAATATTTGCCCATCACTGTCGGCTGCAGTGTAAACAGACATGCTGCCACAACTTTATCCGCATCATCTTTAGCACCGAGCAGTTTAACCGTTTCGCCATTCATCTCACGGTTGGTTTTATTTCAAGCATCTGGAAGAAAGCCGCCTCATGGCCTTCTTCTATAAATGCCGCATATTCTTCATCAGTTAATTCTAAAAACTTCATGCGATTCACTCTCTCTTATTTATTACGCAGCTTATTCAGTCCGTTATAAATCTTATATGCCGGACCGTTCACCGGTTTGATAAAGTCCCCGATATATTCGTTCACTACAGCATTGAACCCTTTCTTAAACTGAATTACACCGTAGTCCTCAGCGTTTTCAGTAAAGTCTCCGCTGATACCGTAGAAGTTGTACTGGTCTATGCCTTGTTCCAATGCATACTGAATCATTGTCCACTGAATTAAGTAGCTCCCTGCAAAATGACGGAAGTCGTTATCTGTCCCGCCGGACAGGTAAGTCACTTCATGCGGTGTCACTATAAAGTACGCACTCGACAGCGGCAGTTCCTTGCCGTGTGTCTCCAGCAGCGCTTTACCTTCAGTCAGCTTCGCATCGATGTTCTCAAGCTGCTCGCTCAGGTTCTTAATTTTATTCTGGTTCTTCTCGTTATCCGGATCACGCTCTAAAGCACGTTCCGCTTTTTCGATACTCTTTTCCATCTTCGCCTTATCCTGTGCAATAGACTCGTTATAATCTTCTAAGTCCACGTATACCATCGGAATCATAACCTGATCTTTGAAGTAGCGTTTTCTATCAATATAGAAACTGTCATCTCTATCGTAGAAAGACTTCATCTCTGACGTATCTTTCATAAACTTACGGAAGATTTCGATATTATCGATATCAAGATACTTAATATGCAGACCGTGTTTCTCCGCCTTCTTAATATTACGCTTACGGAGCGTATCCATTTCATCGAATGCCGTCTTCTTATCTTTCCCTGCAAGATCCAGCACTGAATGCCATCGAACCTGGACAATCGGGTCAAAGCCGTTTTTAAATCCATCATGATCGTAACCAAGGGCTTTAAAGTTATCAAAGATATAATCATTTTCCATACTCTTAATAACTTCGCCCTCGTGATTGCGCTTATTAATCACTTCATACGGGTCCGCGCGCAGGTACATGACTTTCTTCGGTTTTAAGAACTTCGTCAAGCCGTCAAAAAATGTAGTAAAAACCGTTTCGTCGCTGTAGTCAAGCACCGGCCCTCTATTCGTATATGCGTATTTAAATACTTTCATGACAGGCGTCAATGTAACTAGGCAAGCAGCCTTAACCGCGTCGCCGTCTTTTACACCTACTAAATAAGTCTCAATGCCGCTGTCTGTTTTTAATTTGTAATTTTGTTCTGTCTGGGTAAAATGACTGAAATGTTTTCCTGTGTAGTCATTGAATTCTTCCAATGTTAACTCTGTAAATTGCATAATGGCACTCCCGTTCATCAATTCTCAATCTCTAATATAGTAACAGATTTCAGCCTGTGTTTCATCTAATTACATAGACGGAAAGGCGCCAGTTCAAACTAAATTCTTTTAAAAGATAAAATCTCGTCGCCGGCGTGGGGTGATGCTCGGTGCGGTATTGGGCGTTGCCCGCGCTGGAGGACAACGGCGAAACGGCGTCGTACTCCAAACCCTCTTAAAGTACGACGTCAGATCCCTGTAGTATCGTAAGAGCCTTTAAAGTACTATGTGAAAGTCCCATCGTACTCCAGCCATCCGTAAAGGACAACACCAGAGTCCCGTAGTACTCCAAGTCTCGTACAAATACAACGGCAAAACACCGTCGTATCCCAAGACCTCCTAAAGTACGACACTGGGGTGGCGTCGTACTCGAAATCAGTTTATAAAATATAAAAATCGTAGCCAAATTAAATCAGCTGCGATTATCGTGGAACGCTATTTGTATGAGTTTTTGTTGTTTCTCAGAAATCTTCACACCACTTTCACGCCTATAAAATTCGCCTATTTAAGCGAATTTAAATATCTAATTCGCCTTTTAAGGCGAATTATTGTAGAATATATTCATTACAGTAAAGGAGCTGGTCGCCATAATATCTATGCTGATTTTGGATGTATCAAACAGTACGAAGGCACCACCGGAGATATACAACCACCTCTCTCATATAGAACGTAAGCTGCGGGATTTAAACTCAGATGAGAACAAATTATATATGAATTACCGTATGGGCGAAGAACTGTTTATTTTATCATCACAGCCGCATTACACTATTCTGTTATCATTTTATGCGAAATCATTATGGCCTGCTTCGGACTTCCCGTTAAAATGCAGCTTCTATACTGTGGATGACTCTTACCCTGAATACAATCCGGATCGCTGGAACCATCCTTCCATAAAAGCAGTAAGAGAATCGCTTCAAACGATTAAAAAATCGAAAGTACAGGATTTCTCAAGCCCGGATATGCCGAAAGGTATCGAAATTGCGTTAATGTATGCAACTGACATTTTCAGAACGGTGACCCCACTGCAACAGGAAGTCATGCAGTACTATTTAACAGGTATTACTCAGAAGGAGATCGCAAGACTGACAAAACGATCTGTGTCGACGATTTCGAAACATGTCCATGCATCACGGGTCAAACAGCTGACGGAAATTATCGATTACGTCAGCGAACAATACGAACTGAATTAAAAGAGATAAGCGGTTAATCATCGCTTATCTCTTTTTTAAAACTCATTATAGTATCCACTTGAATAACAAGATAAAACACTCTATAATTACATTCAATTAAATACTTGAATATAGAGGTGGACCATGACTAATAAAGACGTATGTGAAGTATTCTGCTACGACGAAGACAAGGTAGACAGACTTCAGGAAAATATAAAGACAGTCGACATTGCGGGTATGTCGCAAATGCTGAAAGCCATTGCGGATAAGAACAGAGCGAAGATTACATATATTCTCTGTCAGGATGATGAGCTATGTGTCTGTGATATTGCATTGATACTGGATATCACAATCGCAAATACATCCCATCACCTGCGCACCTTATATAAAGAAGGTATCGTGACGTCACGTAAAGAAGGCAAGCTGGTGTTCTATTCATTGAAAGATCCGAATATTAAACAGCTGATAACATTTGCACTCATGTCCGGGGAAAGAGTGACGGCCAATGTCTGAAGCGGATAAAACAGTTTACCGTGTACAGGGTTTTTCATGTGCCAACTGTGCAGGAAAGTTTGAAAATGTCCAGAAACTTCCCGCAGTTCATGGTGCTAAAGTAAACTTCGGTGCTTCCAAAATTTCGGTATACGGTACAGCAACTATAGACGAACTGGAGCAGGCAGGTGCGTTTGAAAACCTTAAAGTCACACCGGAAACGAAAATCGGCGTCACAAATCAGAAGACAGATGATAAAAAAGAGGAAGACCCTTTCCTTAAAAACACAGCACCCTCCTCTACTCCATTCTTTTAATTGCCTTCGGTTTTATATCGATGGCAGTTAACGGCAACGATAATATTTTAACGCCGCTGTTGTTTATCGCGTCCATGCTGATCGGCGGCAGTAATATGCTGAAAACAGGGTTAATCAATTTAACAAAACTGGAATTCGATATGAGAACATTGATGACTGTCGCAGTCATCGGCGGTGTCTTAATCGGCGAATGGGCAGAAGTTGCGATTGTTGTTGTGTTATTCGCAATCAGTGAAGCACTGGAACGATTCTCAATGGAACGTGCCAGAAAATCAATCAGCTCATTAATGGATATTGTGCCGAAAGAAGCGCTCATTAAAAGAAACGGCCATGAACAGCTGATCCATGTCGATGATATAAAAGTAAATGATATTATGATGGTGAAGCCCGGACAGAAGATTGCTATGGATGGCATTATTACTTCCGGTCACTCATCTGTAAACCAGGCAGCCATTACCGGTGAGTCACTGCCTGTAGAGAAATCCAATAACGATGAAGTATTTGCAGGCACTCTGAATGAAGAAGGGTTTCTGGAAGTTAAAATTACGAAACTCATAGAAGACACGACGATTTCAAAAATCATCCATCTGGTGGAAGAAGCACAGGGAGAACGTGCACCGGCTCAGGCCTTTGTGGATAAATTCGCGAAGTACTATACACCGGCGATTATGGTGCTTGCACTCTTAGTGGCAATTATCCCGCCGTTATTCTTTAATGCAGATTGGTCCACATGGGTATATCAGGGGCTGGCTGTACTGGTCGTCGGCTGTCCATGTGCCCTGGTAATTTCAACACCGATATCGATCGTTTCGGCCATCGGTAATGCGGCAAAACACGGGGTTTTAATTAAAGGCGGTATTCACCTTGAAGAGATGGGCGGCTTAAAAGCCATCGCATTTGATAAGACTGGTACGCTGACAAAGGGTGTCCCTATATTAACGGACTACGAAATCTTAAACAGCGAAACAAACAAAACTGAACTGATGTCAATCATCAGTGCCCTGGAAAACCGTTCGCAGCATCCGCTGGCTTCAGCAATTATCAAAAAAGCCGACAGTATGAATGCAGATTATAACAATATAGTAATCAATCACTTCTCTTCTATTACAGGACGGGGCATTCAGGGTGATGTTAATAATGAAACATATTACATCGGCAGTCCGGCTCTATTCACTGAGTTAAACATGCCTGACTTCACAAAAGAAGTTCACAATAAAGTGACCTCGCTTCAGGAACAGGGTAAAACTGTCATGCTTGCAGGTACAAACGATAAAGTGCTCGCACTCATTGCGGTCGCGGATGAAGTCCGTGAAACGAGTCAACGTGTGATTCAAAAGCTGCATGAAGCGGGTATCGAAAAAACTGTGATGCTGACCGGTGATAATCACAGTACGGCTGCAGCAATATCCGAGCATGTTGGTGTTACAGACGTACAGTCTGAATTAATGCCGGAAGATAAATTGAATGTAATCAATAAACTAAAAGAGAAGTATAAACATGTGGGTATGGTTGGTGACGGTGTGAATGATGCGCCTGCTCTTGCCGCTTCAACGGTTGGGATTGCCATGGGCGGTGCCGGAACGGACACTGCACTGGAAACGGCAGATGTCGCATTAATGGGAGACGATCTGCGTAAGCTGCCGTTCACTGTGAAGCTGAGCAGAAAGACACTCAATATTATTAAAGCGAATATTACGTTCGCCATAGCGATTAAAGTCCTTGCCCTGCTGCTGGTTATCCCGGGGTGGCTGACACTGTGGATTGCAATATTATCGGATATGGGTGCAACGATATTAGTGGCATTGAACAGTATGAGACTGATGAGAGTTAAAGACGATGAAATTGAATAGATTATAAACGAAAAAAGACGCTGTCAGAGTAATCCGGCAGCGTCTTTTTATGAAATTGATTACAAATATTTTTATTATTTACTAAACTTATGATGGATTGGGTATACAGTAAGTATTAAAAAAATTTGAGGGGGACTTTTAATGAGTTTAAAGAAATTTCTAATGGTCAGCGGCCTGTCCATGGTACTCGTTCTCGGCGCTTGCGGCAACGGCGGAGAAGATGGGTCGGATGAAACTGTAACAGAAACAGAAGAACAGCAGCGCTTCAAGCAGTGATGCTAATGCAGACATCGCACGTGACTCATGTGCATCGTGTCACGGTTCAGACTTCTCAGGCGGCATGGGTCCGGCGCTTGCCGGCTTAAGTCTCAGCGAGGATGAATTCAGTGAAATTGTAAGAAACGGACAAGGGTCAATGCCTGCTTTCAGCGAAGATCAAATTAAAGATGAAGAGCTCTCTGCACTCTACACTTTCTTCAGCGAACAGTAAGAAGAAAAATCGTCCTTTAATATGCTCCTCCTAAAGTAAACTACTTTAGGAGGAGTTTACTCTTGAAATCATTACAAAAAGACGACCCGATGATTTCCTGCTTTCTAATTAAGTTATTAACTTAAAAAGATAAAAAAACACACGCAAAATTTGCGTGTGTTTGTGTCTGTCTTAGTTTTCTAATCTCTGGTTATCTTTATGATATTTAATTATTCCTTCAGCACAACGATACGCTATCGCGCCGACTGTTCCTGTCGGGTTGTTTCCTGAGTTGTGTACAAACGTACTGGATCCTGCAACAAACAAGTTATCACGATCCCAATGCTGCAGCCAAGTGTTAACTACGCTGTTCTCAGGTTCTGTACCCATCGGAGTACCACCTGAAATATTTGTTGATTGATAAGGCACAATATCATATGCACCGATATCATCATTTGATACATCTATATGTTTTGCACCCATCTTCTCCATAATATCCTTACATTTCCCTGTCAGATATTTATTTCTTGCATTGTCTTCTTCTGTCCAATTGTAAGTGAGCATGACCTGCGGATTTCCAAATGCATCCTTGTATGTTTCATAAGTCCAGGTAATGATCTTTATGCGGTCCTGTATGTGCCATAGAATATACTTCTAATGTTCTTGTAAAGTTTTTAATTGATTCTTCTTTGAATTCTTCTCCCCACTCAGGCGTATCTTTACGAACTGTGTTCGATAAAATAGGACGGGCACCTGTTTGAGTAAAGTGGATTGATCCGCCGTGAATAAAATCAAGATCATCATGATCAAAGTTATCGCCGTTAAAATCATCCAGAATCATACCCAGTGCACCTGCACCCATAAATGTATTAAACTGTTCATCAAAGAAACCGGTTGCACCTAAACCAGTCTGGTAACAGTAATTACTTCCGAGTGTCCCTTTTTCTGTTTCAGGATTATATTGTTCTCCAATATCTGAAACTCTGAGCAGCTTATAGTTATTAAATAAGAAGCTTGTTAGTACAACAACATCTGCTGGCTGGAAAAATTCTTCATGCGTCATAGTGTCTATGAACTTCACACCAGTTACTTTTTTATCATCATCTTTATCAGTAACAATTTCAGTAACGTTTGAATGATAACGTATTTCATAGTTTCCAGTTTTTTCTGCTGTTTTTAACACTGTCACGTCAGGTGTTGCTTTTGCATCATACTCACATGCAAAACGTTCACAGAATGCACAGTATTGACATTGGTTTAAAACCTCGCCATCAGGGTTCTCATAACTCTGTGACATGTTGGCAGACGGCATCATAATGGGATGCAGATTCAGTTCTTTCGCCGCTTTTTCAAACAGTCTTAAAGATTTAGTTTTAAGCATTGGCGGGTTTGGATAAGGACTGGAGCGCTCCTCACCAAGCGGGTTTTCTTCACCGCTGACTCCGGCAGTTTTTTCAAACTTGTCATAGTATTTTTCCAGTTCATCAAATGTGATGCCCCAGTCACGATAACGCAGTCCAGATTTTTCTCCGAGTTTTTCTTCCCCGTATTTTTCTTCTGTCATTGACTTAATTTCAAAATCATATGGCATGTAACGGTCAGTTTGTCCATTCCAATGTGTACCAGCTCCGCCTCGTCCGCTGCCCGGTAAAAATGAACCTAAACGACGAACAGGAAGTGCTTGTTCATCCCTAGTATTTCTAAACGTTAAAGTTTCAATTGAAGTATCCTGCATCAGTTCATAGCGCTGAGCATATTTCAATTCATCATGTATATGCTGATAGTCAGTCGTATCACGGTAGCCCCCGCGCTCTAAACTTTTAACCTTTAATCCTTCTTTCGCAGTTTCTGCAGCAACAATTCCGCCTGTCCAGCCGGCCCCAATCGTTACAACGTCTACTTTATCTAACTCTTTTGCCATTTCATTATCCTCCTATTATTTACACCCGTATCTTTTCATAAAAATCGTATTTACAAATATATCCTACATTAGATCATTGTAACATTATTAAAATATTATGTAAGAGTTTTAAAGAAATATAAGTTTAAGTTGTATAATAATTACAAAATATTATTACCATGTTTAATGAAAACTTGAGCAATTCGCCTCAGCATTTCCCCAGTAGTGTTAACCTGACCATTTTCATTGCTATACCTCAAATATCAAAGAGCACCCCTAATCAGAAATATCTGATTAGGGGTGCTCCGCTTTTACAGATTAAAAATTTGAAGATTATCTATAGACAATACCGCCATCAGTTAAGATAGCCTGACCAGTATATATCCTGCATCTTCAGAAGCAAGGAATGCTACTAAGTTCGCCACGTCTTTTGGTTCCTGGGTGCGTCCTAAAGAAATAGAAGAAGCGTATTGTTCTAATGCTTCGCCTTTCTTAGTACCAATAACATCCATAAACTTCTCATCTAAACGTTCCCACATTCCTGTTGCCGCAATACCAGGACAATATGCATTAACGGTAATATCGTCTTTGGCAAATTCTTTCGACGCAACTTGAGTTAAGCCGCGCACTGCGAATTTAGATGCACTGTAAGTTGACAAGAAGTCGAAACCTTCATGCCCGGCAATACTTGATGCATTGATAATCGTTCCGCCGTGGCCCTGCTCTTTGAGCTGCTTGGCTGCTGCCTGAATTCCAAATAGGACACCTTTAACGTTAACATCTAAAACAAAATCAATATCTTTTTCAGTAATATTCTCTATCTGCTCAACTGCGCCTTCAACACCAGCGTTATTTATATAAACATCTAATTTACCAAACGTATCTACTGCATGTTTAACCAGCGCAGTGTGATCGTCCAGTTTTGAAACATCTGCAACTTTTGCTGTCACTTCGTAGTTTTTACCTTTAAGTTCTTCTAAAGTCTCATTAAGCACTTCTTCATTAATATCACTTAATACAACTTTAAAGCCGTTCTCACCTAATTTTTCTGCAATACCTTTACCTAAACCTTGAGCCGAACCTGTAATTACTGCAACTCTGTCTAATGTCATGATATAGCCTCCAATTAGTTTGTTTATATATAATATTATATACTTTTCATGTTGTATTTACTAAATTTTCGCTCAATTAAGATGCGGATATTAAATGTTCCCTTCCAAAAAACTATCTCTGATACATTCTCAGTATTCTTTTCCACTCTTGCTGGGCATCCTGGTCTCCTGATATTTCAAACTCACGTCCCGGCGGGTATTCTCCATATGTACCTTCATCATCGTACTCTCCGAATCCTGATGAGAAACTCATATTTTCTTTTTTACCAATCAGTTCATAAACCACGCCGTTGTCGGCCAGCATATACTTGTGGATATTTGTATCCGCCAGCGCTAATCTGGAGTAACCCTCAGCTGTACCCGGGAATGGTGCATCCGTATCTTCTCCAAAGTCACCGCTTGCAGGCTGATAAAATGCCACGCCGCCGACAGCATGTATATCAAAATGATCGAAGCCGGGGTTATCCTGATTTTGAGTTTGTACTTCACCATCAGGCGTCATAGCATACCAATCCCCGCGTCCTGCTGCTCCATGACTGAAGTACATATTGGTTACTGCCATATTTCCAATTTCGGCGCGTTCTATCGCCCAGTCATAGAAGTGCTGGGTCATTTCCTGCTGTTCTTCCATAGTGAACTCTTGTACAGCGAGTTCAGCTGTTTCTTCTTCAACAGCTGCAGTTTTCTTATTGTCATTCTGCGATGCCGCTTCACCTTCTGAGTCTTCTGCCTTATCCGCTTCACTAGCCGTATTTTCTTCGGCTTCTTCTTTTCTTTCTCTGCCAGTTCTTTCCGCAGCTCTTCATTTTCTTTTTCTAATTCCGTCAACTCATCATTGGATTGTTCTTCGGTTGACGCTGTTTCTTCCTGACTGTCCGCTTCACTTTGTTCAGCCTGTCCATCACCGCAGGCGCTGACAAACAGAATCATAAGTAACACACTGATTCTTTTCAAGTAGCTTCTTCCTCTCCCAGATTAAGTTTGGTCTATTACTTATAATATATACATTTATGTGAGCAATTGATATAAACGGCTTCGAATCCCCGGTTTTAGTCATATCTTCTTCAAATGAGTCCCATATATAAAGACCCGTTCTGTGACTTAGGCGGGTCTTGCAATATTAATAGTCAATTCTTTTAAATTTACTTATTCGTTGTTTTCTTAGGATAAACGACCTCCCCATCCTCTTCTATGATCGGCATGGCACCCCATTGTCCCAGCTGATGCGGGACTATTTCTATTTCACCTTTATTATTCACTATTATATGACCGACATTCACATCGTGGGCAACTAACCAGTTACTAACAATTAAACGATGGCATCTGGATGGATGACGTTCAGCACATAAAATAGCGACTGTATTTTCTTTCGCATCTTCCATCAGCAACTTGATGCCTTGTTTGAAGTCGTCTGTCAGCGTGTAGTCTGCGTAGTTATGAAATGATTGATTTTCCCAGCCTTCATTCAAATTTTCTCCTACAGTGCCTGACCGTTTTCGTCGTCCGCCGAGCAGCTTATTATGAAAATATTTTACATCATTATCTTCTAGCCACGCCTGAAATGATTCTTGATTATATTGCGGATGGCTTTTACTGTTAGGAAATGCCCTCACATCCATCACGAATGTCACATCTGCTGTTTGCAGCATTTCCTGAAATTTATCGAGTGAATAATCAAAATGACCGACAGTATAAATACGCATAGAACAGCTGCCTCCTATAGTTTTAAAATTTTTAAATATCTATTCCCTTTTCTTAAGACCTTAGTTAAAGTAAAGAGATATATCATCCGATAAAAATTCGAGGAAAGAGGAAACATAATGAATTCAGAAAAAGATTATACCGATGATTTTTCTCTCCGTTCAATCATTTCTCTATTAACTTTAGTAGTATTCATAGGCATATTGATATGGTTAAGTTTTAATGTACATATTCCAAAACCTGCAGTTTTAAAAGAGATGATTCAAGGATACGGCTGGGCTGGCTGGCTGATTTTTATCGGCATTACAGCCCTGATTGCTATTACCCCGATTCCTGTCACTATTCCGGCCTTAGTCGCAGGTTCTCTATACGGTGTCATTGCCGGCAGCTTATTTTCTTTTACCGGTATATTACTCGGTTCTTGGATTGGCTACTGGTTAGCGAGGTTCACAGGTAAAGACCTGACATTCAAACTCCTTGGCAGACATGGACCGACGGTTGAAAAATATTTGAATAATGCAGGTTTCTTAGCCATGTGTACAGCACGACTGATTCCGGGACTGCCCTATTGGCCAGTCAATTACGGCGCAGGCGCTTTAGGTATCAGCCAGTACGTCTTTTTCAGCAACCTTGATTGCTTCCATCCCGGGGCAGGTTTCCCTTGTCTCCCTTGGCGCCTTCGCAGCCCATCAGTCTCTCTTTAACGGCATCATGCTGGTTACAGCCTGGATGATAGCGCTCACAGCCATTTGTATTTCTTACCGTTACTGGCGAAATAAACGTAAGGAGAGTAAATAACCGTCTAAAAATCACAGAAAGGAACAGACACAGGTGATTAAAAATAGGTTCAGTGTTCGAGATGATGATCTCAAACACTGAACCCTTTGTCTATCAATATTCTTAAGTTAATGATATGCTATTTTGATTGAATTTAATTTTTATGCTTTGACTGTTTCTTACCATTTGTGATGAATGTCACTGCAAGCAGTATAATCACAGACACCGGCAGCCCGATGAAGATGGGATGCAAACCGAAAGGATGTCCTGCAATCTGCCAGATGACGGCGATAATCAGTCCGCTCCACATGGAAGCAAGACCGGCAGCCTTCGTCACCTTTTTCCAGAACATGCCAAAGATTACCGGTGCAAACAAACCTGAGACTGTCATCGCCGTGCCGGTCACCATCAGATTGACGAGTCCGGGAATGGTGAGTGCCAGCACAAGCGCAATGACGGATATAATCAATACCGACAACCTGCTCCATAAGAGCATCATTTTATCACCGTAGTGTGAAAAGTTCGGTCTGATGATATCATTGACGAGCGAGGACGACCCTGCCAGAAGGAACGAGTCCGCACTGGATATGACGGCTGCGAGCAGCACGACAATCATAAAGACGACCAGCGGAAAAGGGAATACTTCATCAACGACGCCGTAATAGACGAGAACTGGATCAATATTTCCCAGCTGGAGGCCGTAGCGGCTGAGTACGCCGATGGCGACGGCAACCGCACCGATCGTTACCGCGACGACCATGGAAATGATATATCCACTACCTGCTACTTTTATACTATCGGCTGCCCAGACCCGCTGCCAGAGATCCTGCCTGACAAATTGGAAGACTGCAAGCGTAAGGAGATAGATCATTATCTCACCCGGTGTAATATTCATCACGCTGAGCATATCGCCTTCACCGGCAGATGCGGCCCGGTCCGCAATCGAACCCCAGCCCCCTGCAGCCATCAATACTGCTGCAAACAGCAGGACGATACCGAGCACAAGAATAATTCCATGGAAAGTATCCTGCCAGATGACGGTCTTCAGTCCGCCGAAATAAGTTTTAAGCGTGAGCAGTACCCAGCCGATGATAATTCCAATCGTAACATCCAAGCCGAGAGTCACGTTCAATATCGTCGCGATGGCGACAAACTGCATACCGGTCATCGCACAATATGAAAATAGTATGCTGATGACTGTCGGTATACGCGCCTTCTCACCATAGCGCAGTGCAGTATAGTCACCGATCGTGACCATGTTATAAGTTTCTCCGAGACTTCGGACACGATTGAGGACAAACATGCAAAAATAATGACGCAAATAAACATAGTGATATGTATCCACTGCTGGCCCATGCCCAGGCTGTAACCATTCTCCATGTAGCCGAGCAATGTCGATCCCCCGACCCCGGTACCGATGAATGTCAGGATTAAAGGGAAGAATGAAACAGTTCTGCCGGCAACATTATAATCCTCATATGTTTTCGTCTTTCGGTTGATATACAGAGCCAGCAAAATCAATAATATGAAGTACACAAAAACAATGACTGATAAGATGATTCTCTCATTTCCATCAAACAAATAACCACTCGCTTCCTTAAATTTGAATTGTCATGGGTGTAATGAATTATGCTGCTAAAGCATCTTTTTAATAATATCATATCTTAACCTTACTAAAACACGCCCGGCTGCTCACCGGACGCTTCATCTATTCCTACATAAACAGTATGCTGACTAAAAATATCCCTGCAACGTTAACCAGGATCGCTGACAAACTCAGTTTTTTCGCTCTGCCTTCGCCGGTTTGTGTGATTAAGAGGAGGACCACACTTAAAATCGCGAGACCGATGGCAATATAATACGGCAGACCCAACGGTGACAGGTAAATATTGCCCGCTTCATTCGCCGCAATCGCCGTAATCAAGTAGATTAAGTTCAATATTGATAAAATAAGTATCAGTATCCGCATCATATCACTCCTTATCCATATTCTACCTTTTATGTCCCGCAATTAAACCTTCACGGAGCTTGAGCGTAGAGGCTTCGGTGCAGCTGATGGCCCGCATTACACTCAGCTGGCCATATTTCACTTTCAGTGCATCGATGGTCTTCATCAGCGCTTCTTCTTTCAGCATTTTGTCGACGTCCTGAAAAAGTGAGACCTGTTTCTGGCTGTCCGGGATAAAGTTCGTCAATGTCACGCTAATCGTCCGGTACAGGGCGTACGGATCTGCGATTTTCTTCAGCTCCTGCCAGAGTCTTCTCATAATCACATCTTCGCTGTTGGTGCCTTCTTTAATAGTAAACTGCTTGCGGTAGATATGACCGTCTTTCGTGCCAATGGAAAACTGCACGGTACGTACGAGATGGTGCATGAGCCGCATACGGTGTGTCACTTCATCGACATGTTCAAGCAAAACAACATAAGTTTCGCTGAACTTGTAGTCGCGCATCAGAATTTGGCTTTTTGCAATAGACGGCGAATGGACCTTATGCTTTTCGCTGATTTTGCTGAAATCGATGCCGTTGGCGTGCAGATGCCAGTCGACACCGATAATACCGAAATCCCGCTTCAGGTACTCGTGCGGATAGTTGGCCAAATCCCCAATATTAAAAATTCCCCGCTGGTTCAGTTTCTTTTCACTTTTCTTATTGATGCCCCAGAATTTACTGAGCGGCTTAATGTGCCACATTTTCTCTACCACATCCTTATACCGCCATTCGGTAATCCCGTCTGGCATGTGCTTGGCTTCAATATCCAAGGCAACCTTACTTAATAACAAATTATCACCGATACCGACCGCAGATTCGATTAAGGTCTCTTCATAGATTTCGGTCTTTATCTTCCTGGCAAGCTCTCTCGGTGAAGCGGCAAACAGTTTGTAGCTGTGCGTGACGTCCATAAAGAACTCATCGACGGAATACTGATGAAAATCTTCAGGTGCGACGTATTTGAGTGCAATTTCCGTAATACGCATGGAGTAATCCAAATAGATTTTCATGGACGGATTGATAATGTAAATATCGCTGCGGCTGGGAATCTCGAACAATCTGGACCCCGTCTTAATGCCGAGTTTCTTCAATTCAGGTGTCGCTGCGAGCACAACAGAACCGATACTCTTTGTGTCCCCTACCACAGCGAGTTTGGTTGTCTTCGGATCCAGCCCCTTCAGCCTGCATGACACGCTGGCAAAGAAGCTTTTAAATCGATGCACAGAATATCGTACTGCGGACACAGATTATAGTCATACATGAATACCACTCCTATATAGAACATATGTTCTATATTAGCATAAGAGTGCCAAAAAATACGGGTTTTAATTTTGATTTTATAAAAACAATCGAACAAGTGTTCTATTTTTGGTATAATTAGTATATCGCCTATCCATCCCGGGCGAAATATTGACCGGGAGGAGTGGAGTATTATCTGTACTATTTTTGTATATCTCGTTGGCCCGATTATCGTCGGGTGCATCGTGCAGCTGTTTAGGTATTGGCTGGAACAGCAAAGAAAAGATTAGGCGATAAAACACCAAAAAACCCCCAGGCGCTCTTCCCTGCATACGGCGCTGCTAAGTTACCATAAAAACGCGATTTACGATACCACGTAAATCGCGTTTGTCATTACCACTTAAATCGACGTATCGATACCATCGATTTTACGTAAGGATTCACCACTTAAGATGAGTTTATAGGATTTTGAACATGCACGATCTAAAATAGCGTCCGCAATCGCACCGCCACCTAATTTTTTGTGCCATTCTGCTGAAGACATCTGTGAACACAAAATTAAAGATTTCTCGCGACTCCTTAACTCAAAGACTTCCATCAAATGCTTTTGCTCCTGTTCTTTAGTCGACGTTAAGAGAAAATCATCAATCACCAGCACATCTATTTTCATGAGTTTCTTCAACAATTTATCTAACGTGCCATGAAATTCAGCGAGATCAATATCATTCAATAATTCAGTCATCCGATAATATTTACCTGTAAATCCAGATTCAATCGCATGATTGACGAGAGCGTTGGCTAAATAGCTTTTACCTGTACCTGTCGCCCCTTGAACAATGACATTTCGATGATGTTGAATATAATTGTTGGTTGATAATTGTTCAATACTTTCTTTGCGTAATCCTCTGGTCGATTCATAGCGGATATCTGAAATCTGTGCCTCTTTATGTGACAGAGTGGCTTGTTTTCGATACCGTTCAATGCGATTATCTTGTCTGATTTGATACTCTTCGTTAACGATTACTTCTAAATAATCCAGTGGCGTCAACGCATGATTCTGCTCTGACAAATACATACTATGGAGCTGATCTGCCATTGTTGTCAGTCGCATCTCACGTAACTGACTGATAATCATTTGTAAGCGCTGTTGATTATTGCTCATAATAATCAGCCCCTCTCAAAAAGGATTGTTCCGGGACTTTCCGGGGTGCTAGACTTTAAGTGGGACGTGCCAGTGTTCAGTAATTGCGTGATTAAGCGATAAGCTGGATGAGATGTACGTTCTAATGCATGATGGCAGGCAACATTCAGGGCGGAATCTGAATGAGTGTCTGCCAATTTCAATAGTGCGTGGACCCGTTTGTGTGTTTGTTCCGGGCCATCCGAAAACATCTTTTCAACGACTAAATGGACGTCGGGACCAATATGTCGCGCCCACTTCAAATAGCGTTGACTATTCCACTCGCCATGTGTCGCACTATTTTTAGGTAAGTGCTCGAGGACCGTAGTATAGCCGCCCGGCAGTTTATTCAATGTCTCATGCTCACATAACATGCGGTCTTGATACCATACCTGGATCTTTTTCGCATAAATTTTAAGTTTGAGACGCTGACCGATATATTGATACGGCACAGAGTAATGGTGCTTCTGATAACTGATATGCGCATTATTATAAACCTTCACTGTTTTATATTCACAGTACTCAAATGGGACAGTTGGCAAAGATTGAAGGGCCGTACGCTCCATGTCGTTAAACATAGAGAATCGAGAGCCTGGCTTCTTTTGAAACGGTTTTTGATTAAAACGATTCAGTTCTTTTCTTAAGTAATCATTGTAATCATCCAAGCCAAAGCATTGATAATTCCGCATGCGTGCAATAATGTGGGTCGTTAATGATTTGACCGTATTTTCAACAGTCGCCTTATCCTTTGGCTTGCGTACCCGAGTCGGTAAAATAATCGTGTGATAATGATTCGCCATCGATTCGTACGTTTCATTTATTTTAAGCGTCGTTCGGGTATGCTTCGTTACGCCTGTTTTCAAATTATCGGGGACCAGCACGGTCGGCACCCCTTGAAAATATTCAAACATCTGAAGATGTGCATTAATCCAACTGGGCTGCTTCATATCATGACAGCCCATCGCAAATCCATATCCACTGAAGGGCAACACAGCGACAAACAAGTACCCATAAATCACTTCACCGGTATCTGGATCGATCCAGCGTATTTTGTGCCGGCCCAATCCACTTCCACACGTTCTGCTTTGTGTTTCATGACATGCGTAAATGACTTCTGACTCAGATAATCATTAAAATACTTTTTAAATTGCGTCAAACGATAGTACGGTTGACCAGTATGCCGGCACATATCGACATACTCTTCCCATAATAACTGCATTGTCACACCCGGCTGGGCGAGCGACTTGGATAACGATGCGTAATCCGGCAAGGTGTAATGCATGTCTCGTTGAGTGGGTTTGGATGGCCTGGGTCCAAACAATGTATCGAGCCGGTCGGCATCCCAGCCACTTAATTCTTTGTAGGTTAGTTTGTGCTGACTGGCGGTATCGATGGTGCGTTTAATGACGGGCCGACCGGATCCGACCATGTCACTGATTTTCCTTTGACTGAATGATAATTCATTCAATCGGACAATCTCTAAATAATTGGGCATTGACTGCCACCTCCATAAATATTTTATGCCGCTGTTGTGCGACATAAAACATTTATAGCACTAATGAGATTGAAAAAGTAAGTCATAATCCTCTATCAGAGGATTAGGTGCGTATATATTATCCGATTTAGGTGGTAACGAGCGGTGCGATTTGGGTGGTATCAAACGCAACGACGCAGTGGTAACTTAGCAGCGCCGTAAGCACTTCCCAGCACTTGGGGGTTTGGTGAAGTCATGTGTACTATTTTTGTTAACTTTAATTTAGCATAATGTGAAGCTGATTTCCAGTTTGAGATAATCTCACAGTTTAAAATATAAAATGAACCTCCAATCTATGACCAGTAGATTGGAGGTAAGGTGTTGCAATGGATTATCTTTTTGTATTTTGATTATATCATCTTAAACTTTATAATAGTATTATTCGATAAGATATGAAATTCACTTACTGAACAGACAACTCATTCTCACTAAGATCGATAAAACCATTTTCTCCTTTTCTAAATGTATATTTAACAAACATTTCGACTTCTTTTGGTGGGGTATTCTCTACTACTAATCTGAGCTTTTTTCGATAAATCTATAAGCATATAGTAGATGTTTAAATACACCTCTGGATCTTCTATCAAAGTATGTGTTGCAACATCATCATGATACTTGTTAGTCCCAAAATACTTACTGATAGAATCAAGAATTAATAATTGTGGATGATACTTAGAAAATTCACTTGAAATAATTGCATCTAAAAAAGAAAGTTGCATACATTCTAACAATCCACCACTTTCATGTTCGTAAACACTCGCATCTCTATAAAATGGGATATATTTATCTTCATGAATAAATGTATTTGAAACATCTAAATATTTTAGTTTTTTCATATTCCATTTATAAGTTTATTAAGCTCATCAAATATTTTAAATTTCCTTTCTTTTTCCTTCTGTATTGCTCAACTTATGTTTTAAAGTATTTAATGTAGACTCGTCATCCTCTATTATTTTTTTAAATTCACTTACTTTATTAAATACCCTTTTACTTTCCACTAAAATTTCTCTGTCTTTTTCCAAAGTATTAATATTTATATTAATACTATTAATTTGAGGGAGATACGGTACTTTTATATCTTTCGAAAACTCTTGTAACGCAAGCTCTAAAATTTCCTTTTTCCTAAGATTATTATTTAACTCAATCTCTAATTCTTCCAATTCTGTATTACTTGAATCTAAAACTTCATGTACCATCTTGACTTTATTATCGATAGCTTTTAGTATTCGATTAAAGTTAGTGGTGGTACTTTTAGAAGTTCTTTCATTGTGTAATTTATTTTCTACTTCTGAGTTACATAGAGGACAAGTAAGTATATGTTTATCTATTACAAGTTTATAGTTTATTTCTCCTGTTGCTTTTATGTCATTCATTTCTGATTGATAATCAGATAAAAGATATTCGTTACTTACTATAGATAAATTAATTTCTTTTTTTCTTCCCTCAATATTAACTATATTGCTATCTAACTCATTAAGTTCAGAATTCAATAATGTAAATTCTCTATTACTCGAAACTAACTCTTTCTCACTATTCTGCATTTCAATTAAATCTTCTTTTCTTTTTATGAGTTTATTTATTCGTATATCAAAATTTTCAATTTCAGATATAAGTTCGCTATAATTTGAATTACCTCTCTGATCTAAATAGCCAAGAAGGTTATTCATTTTATTCTTCTTATTCAATATTTGGTTTTGCACTTCTGTTATTTCTGTTTGTATTTCATTATTAGAATAGTCAATTAAATCAAATATCATATCGAAAGAAATTGGATTTTTATATCGTACCATAGGAATATTATTTGATAAAAATTATGTGTTCCGAGATCATGCTGATTTATATAACTGTATCTAAACAGATCTCTAAAGGATATTGTTTCAGTAGTCAATTCGTTGCTACGTGGTTGTTTTTTGTTTTTTTAAATTCCATTATTCCAAGTTTATTCATTAAAAATTTTTGGAATTCTTTTTTTCTCATTTTTTCTGGCATATATTCACTAATAGAATTAAACTCACAATAATAAATTAATGATGAAGAAGTATTTTTATTAATATTTTTTGCAATAGTGAATATTTCTCTATTGATTTCTAGCTGTAAAAATACTATATCAACATACTCTTTTAGCTCTGGTTGAACCTTTAATGATAAACTATCTTTCCCAAGACAAAAATCTATTAAAGATAGTACCAATGATTTACCAGATGTAGTTTCACCACTAATCACATTTAAATCTTTAGAAAAAAACAATGTTCTTTGGTATGTTTTCCCTTGAACTATTAATTTGTTTATAATCATAATTAAATTCTCCCCTCAAATAAGAAATAATGGGTATTTTGATCACCATAGCGTTCTTGATAGTCTCTAATATCATTAAACATATTTTCCAAATACACGTTAATACTTTCAGACTCTAAAGATTCAATTGTTAAAATACCTTCGTTAGTAATTGATATTGCTAGCTTACTTGATTGGCTTAATAAATCTCCATGTACCGTGACTAAATTCAAGTTAGATAAATATAAGATTATGTCATTTACATTCTGTTTATCTCTTAAAAATTTAAAAACCACAGGTAAGTTTTTCTCATTGCTGCCAAAATGAATATATACATAGCATTTTAGTATATCTTCTATATTCATCTCTTTTTCCTATACTCTTTCTGATAAAAATAAAGCATTCCAAGATATTTCAAATATCAAGCTTCTTATTATCAAATAGCAAATTTATCTCGGTTGGAAGGACAAAGTTTTTCCTATTTTGATTCATCTTTCATCCCCCCACCAGATTTCTTTTTGATCGTCATCAGCTAGAATATGAATAAAACCTTTTGATTCATTTGCTGTTGGCTTATTATCTCTGACTAATCTCTCTAAATCTATTTCTCCTAAATTTTTATGAATTTCTGTCAATAAATCTTTACTAGTTCTCTTTTCATCATCATATCTCAATATATTTTTCTTGATATGTCATAAAAATTTCTCCTAGTATTCCGTCAATAAATTCTTTGGGTAAACCTAAATTTTTACAGTTTCTGATGAATATTTCGGCAGCTAAATAGAACATTCTACTGAGCTTAATCATTTTTTCACCAATATTTGCTATTTCTAGCTTTCGATAGAATAAATTATTTTCATGAGTCTGAATTTTCTCCAATCCTTCCAAGCCAATAGCGGGATTAATTTTATACGGAGACATTAAATTCGGTTTCTCCTCAGTAATTTCAGTGAGCAACTTCCTAATCTCTTTTACATGAGTGGAATTACTAACGTCATATTTAATTATTTTTATACCATATTGATCTCTTAATTTTATTATCATATTCTGATCAATTTGATTATTACCTGTTAATAAATAATGTGTTCCCTTGAAAAACTCCTTATGATTTTTCAAAAGTTCTTTAACAAACGTATCGCTGAACGAAAAACCAAGAAATAAAAAACTATATGAACTCGAAAAAGTTTTCATTTTGTTATCGAATTGTTCATCACTATAAAGTTCGTCATACTTTTCCGGAGAAATTACAATCGAATCAGGATTAGATACACAGCCGTGTATATGAAAAAGATATTTTTCTTTGTCATTGTGAAATAATCTCTGTATGTCAGAAGTATAATCCAATAAAGTATTAAAACTATGAATACTCGGGATTATTTTTCCATTAATTTATCATAGTTTGTTGTTACATATACTTTAAAATTATCTTTTAATAAATCTTGATAATTATTATCTTCAACTTTTCTTATATCAATTTTATCTAAGGAATAATTATCTGCGATTCTTTCTTGTATTTGTTGATCATTTATTAAACCAAATTTTTTAATATCTTTAATTGCTTCTTGATAATCCCCTTTTTCTAAACTATGATTAATTGCCGGCCACATTCTTGAGTCTACAAAATCTTTTTTAAGTTCATGAACTAAATCTCCCCAGGATTGTAGATTAAACGGGATAGAAAATCCAGCTCCAATAAATGGAACAACTCTATTATTTTATATTTCTCTTTTAATTCATTAATTAAATATTGATTCACTAATTATTCACCTCTCTACTAAGATTACGCATATAATAAATAAAGTAATTACTTTATAAAAAGATTTAAATAATTACTTAATACCTTCAAAAACATTCTTTATTTTCAATCAATTATAACAATTAAACTATTATAATTACTTACTTTTTTATTCTTAGGAAACTGAATAACCGAATAGAAATCTCACTAAAAACAACACTACAAGTATCTTAGCAAGACTAAAAAAACTCTTCTATAATTAGAATACAAAGAAGCCCCAACCTACTCTAGTAGATTAGGACTTAATTTTATATAATCCCTACTTCACATTCTCAACAAAAGCATATAAGTCTTCAATATCCGTCAGGTGCTGATTACACACTGCGCTGTCGCTGCAAATATAATCGCCCTTTTTCTTATATGTGCCGTCGCCGGATGTTTTTGATTTACATAAAAACAAAGAAACTTTGGATTCTTGGTTGCAGATCTTACAGAATCCTTAATCTTGTTCGATGATAATTCGCCGTATATTCCGTCAAACTGCTTATCCCTATTTTTATATATAAAATACTTACGGTTCGATGATAAGTCATTCCACGCGATGAAGCATACCGACTTTTTATCCATCTCGCCAAAATCAGGTACCTTTAGTTTCTTCACCTTTTTAAAGAGTTTACTCACTTGCGGATTTGATGGCATTTCATAGTCTTCCACAACTGCTCTCAATTTCTCCAGAAGCTGGTCTGCCCGCTTCCTGGACAGTTTAACATCATCGATATCCTTAAGAAATTCACCGGCATCTATATCTTTATTATCAAACACACTTTTAATTTCATTTAATAGAAAATCCTTGTGTGCCTGCAGCGTTTTGACATCGTTTGTTTTATATAATCTCACTAATTCAGTCACCAGACTTTTCACCTGGTTGAATTCATATACTTTCAACTGATTCATTTCTAATTTCCTCCTGTTTATTAGAAGTACTTTATGAAAATGACATTATTATTCCATTAAAGCACTTCGTATTTTATAAAATAAGTGCTCGTTCGTACGATGACTGACATCTTATTGTGTCTCATTCAATCATCTCCTCGAATTTAAATCATTGTTATTACAACAGACATTTATTTACACACTCGTAATCCCGTCGATTTCACCCATTCTGCCTTTATCTATCAGTGCTTTGTTCTGCTCGATAAAGTGCTCACGGCTTTCTGAGATCATTGTATTAAACCCGGCGACAACTGCTTCCTCTGTTTCGCTCCATAACTGGTGGTTGTAGTTTTTAAAATCCGGAATTACTTTTTTCGCTGCGTTTTTCCTTATATGTTTGGTCAGTCCTTTTTTCCATCCTGTGATGGATTTAAATACCATACCCGCACCAATCGCAGCACTGAGTGTCAGACCTAAAGGACTTGCTAAAAAGGCTGCAGCTGCACCGGCTTTTAACATTCCAAAGCTCGCGAGTATTCCGGATGCTTTAGTCAGCAGTGCCGTGCTTCCAAGTTTTCCGAATGAGGACATATATAAAGCGAGTGCGCCCGATGACCCGAGTCCTGCGAGTCCGGTGACAAACCAGTTTTTTGAGTTATTACCGAACTTAAGTCCGGATACGTTGATAAATTCATGCTCTATATTTTCAATCGCTTCGTCTGTTTTCTCGTTGAAATACTCTATTTTACTACGGACTTCAGCATTGATGATTTCCACTTTCTCCATCAGCACATGTTCCGTAAATGCTTTCTGTTCCTTTTCTTCATTTTAACACCTTGAGTTTCAATCTGTTCCAGTAATTTTTCTACTGTTAAGTCATCATAAAGCTGCAGCTTTATTAACTGATCAATCGACTGTTTATTCTCTGCCGCCAGATTTTTCAGCATTTCTTTTTTCTCACGAATTCGTGATATATGCTTCTCAAAGTCTGTCAGCCGTTCGTTGAACGTTTTTGTGTTTGCTGATTTCTCTTTAATGTCTTCACTGATTATTTTATAAAATGAGTCATATTTATCAATAAGTCTTCCGTAGTCAATAACCGGTGCAACAGATGAACTGTCAAAGTCGTGAATCAGAACGCTGCTTCTTTGGTTGTTAACTGTTTTAACAGCACTTGGCAAGCTGAATTTATCGACGACAATAACATATACGTTCTCTCCGTAGTCAGGAAGTATATAGTTGTCATAAATATTTTGTGTTTGTGATGAATCTGCAAGTAAAACTAATGTTTTATCTGATGATTCATTATTTATATTAACTGGCTGTTCTGCATAGATTTCTTCTTTGTTAAAGAGCGCCATAAAATTGATAACCAGATATTAACCGGCTGTATAAAATTACGATAATTTAAATACTGTGTACTCTTAATTCCGCTTCGGTAATTAAGCAAATGAAGTGTGTCTTTATGTTTAACTTCTTCAGAGAGATTACGCACTTCCATGTGATCAATCCCGAACAGCCCAAAGAAAAACTTCTCCAGAAAATCATCTGACTGTGTCAGCTCACGATCTATAATCAGATTAAATTCTCCAATGAGATTACGGAGGTTTTGTTCCGCAATGATTTGGTCAGCAGTATTTAATTCTTTAAATTCAGCGACCTGATTGATGAATGTTTGCATATTACTAATGTTTTCGTCACTCATAAACACCCTCCGTTCTAACCATCCGCATTCCTGTATTTGCTGCGGTTTCGTTTTCTGTTCAGCATTTTTTCAATATCCTGATCGATTTTTTCTGAGATTTTACTTTCAAGCACTGCTGATATTTTATTTTCCAGAGCATCTTTACTTTGCTCATTATTACTTAAATACTTTAGTTCTTCGCCGTATATTTCTTTATAGTAAGCGTCCAGTTCATTGTAAGTCTCAGCTGTCAGTTCTGCTTCTCTCTTATCCCGGACAAATTGTACTTCTGTAAGAAGCAGTGCTCTGATTGTCTCTGAATACCTGTTCGTACCGATTTCAGTTTTGGATAAATGAAACTTTCTGGCTGTACGGTTACATATACTCTATATCTGCACCGGTAAATCCTGCTGATTCCCGGGCCAGCTGCTCCAATTCATCATCATGGAGCTTTAACGGAATTGCCCGCTTATTAAGCTTATCCTGAAACAGTAGCAATCTTGCCTCTTTACCAGGTTTACTTACATAGAAGATTTCATCGAACCGTCCTTTTCTTAAAAACTCAGGCGGCAGCACACCGTCAACGTTATTTGCAGTACCGACAACAAAGGCGCCTTTGTTATCATCACTCATCCAGCTGAGCAGTATACCAAATACTCTTCTTAATACCTGGTTGTCATTATCATTGACACCGGAGAATGCTTTTTCTATTTCATCAATCCACAGTACACAGGGGCTCATATGCTCAATGATTTTCAATGTTTCCATAATGTTTTTTTCACTGTCACCAACGTATTTCCCCATGATTTTACTGATATCGAATTTAATAAGCTTTAATCCTAAAGCATTCGCAGCGGCTTTTGCTGTCATACTCTTACCTGTACCAGGCTCACCTAAAATAAGTATACCTTTCGGTAATTCCACACCATTCGTCGTCAGCAGATTCATATTCGAAAATGCCGCCCGTTCTTCAATATATGCTTTTAAATGATCCAGACCGATAATATCGTCAACATTCTCTGTAGTTTCAACAATGGATAATGTCCCCATTTTTTAAGCATCTGTTCTTTGATCGTATATTTCTCTCGATATGCTGCTGTCTATTTTACTATTGAATACTTTAATTCCAAATTCGTAAAATATAAACGACAGCGCCTGCGTTATTTCGTAATAGGATAATCCTTTAATCCTCTCTATTAAGTTTGGGTCCATATTCCCGGCATCTGTATATGCTTCCAGATTATTCGTGCTGATAAATTCCTTAATAATATCGTAATATCATTTTCATCCGGAAGCGGATTTTCAATAATCATTGCACCGTCTTAATTGAGGTGGAATATCATAATGACTGCCATTAAAATAATTGTCGTATTATAATATTTATTCGTCTGTACTCTATGTACAAAAACACTCAGGATTTCACTCAGTTTGTCAGACTCATCGGTCCGGTTACCATTGAATAATGATTCTGCACCGTGAATAACAACAATCTGACCTTTGTCTGTCTTCAGTAATTCAGTTAATGCGCCGAGGAGTACATCATAGTCGCTCAGTTCAACGCTCGGATGTTCACTAAACCCCTGAGTAATATTAAAAGAAAATACATGTTCGATCTGACTTTTGGTTTTAAAACTTCTCATCGTTTTTTCGACTTCATCAAGACTGAATCTCTGCAGGAAAATAAGGGGAATATTTGATTGAATAAACTTGGTCACTTCAAATTCCAGTCTTCTGTTATTATTCATCATATTTCACCTCTATATATTCTGCATAAGCACTTGAGTCTTTTAAATCTATTTTAGCGCCAGGTGCATAAATTCTGTTGACCACCTGCTGCTCACTTCTTTTGTTATAAATATCAACAAACGAACGTGCACTTTCAGCACCTTCATATGCCGGAGTGAGATTCTCCAGTGTTAATGGTCCTTTACAGCTGGTGATTATAAATTTAGTCCTTAATTCTGTAATCTGTGTGAAATCATCTGCACGGTGTATCTCCAGACTGGATACATCATCGTCTCCCCAGTATCCGTCTTTAAGAAATACAAGTATATTTCTAATAAACTGCTCGGATATCTCACCGGAGTAGTGATCGATAGTAATGGAGAAGCCAAGGAAAAAATCCAGACTGCTGTTCATGAGTGCTGATTTCTCACCATCAGAAAGCTCGGCAAAGAATAACTCATAATCCAAAGTAATCTCTGTTATAAGATTTAAAACAGTTTTAAAATCATCATTTCTCTCTGACCAGAGTGTATTTAACAATTGCTGAAATGCCTCTTTTTCCGAAGTATAGGACACACTGTTATCCAGCATACTTATAAACTGATAATACCCTTCAATCGTGTCATCACTATTAACAACTTCAACAGCTAAATGATTACTTGCCCATATCTTCAAATCATCCGATTTAAATTTCTCATACAGCTCCAACTTATTTCTGTATTTAATTAATCCTGGTATGTCATGTATCAAATTGTTTCTGAATGAAATTTTAGGACTCAAAGTTCTCATAATCCGACTCCTTATTTTTGCTTGTCTCTTTACGTTCTGATGCTCTGTTTCTCACAAGTAATTTAGATTTCACTGTATTCAGAGCATCGACCATCTCTTCACGCTTTTCTTTGTCCAGTGCAGTCACTGCGACTGTAATGACAACACCTTGTATCAGCGCTGATTTCGGTCCGAATGCCAGCATTAAAATAGTCAGTCCATGTTCTCTGACAAGCGGATTATGCTTGACGAAGTCCATGATGGCAATAATATAATTCTCATACAGCTGTTTCATCTTCTCTTTCAGCTGGAGTTCAGTGAGTTTATTCTGCCCATGTTCATACACTGCATGTGAAACACTCATACTATGTTTAATCATCATAGTAAGCAGCATCTTGTAATTATCTTCACCGATATTTTTGTCAAGATCACGGCTGTCGAGCAGTTCATCTGCTAAAAGATACAGTTTATTAATCAGTGTCGTTTCCTCTTCATCGGTCATATTGCCTTCAAGATATGCTTTATATTTTTTAAAGCTCGAATACAGAGCGTTATCAGCTAAGTCAAAATGATCTTCCAGCTGTGAAAAAGTATTATTAAATAAATCCAGTCCTTCTGTAGATACTTCTTCCAGATCATCAAATTGACGTAACTCACGGTTAAATGACTGATCACTGTTCATACCGTCTTCCATATTCTCTGATCTTTGCTGGGCATATGCTTTCAGCTTGTCTCCAGCATTCTTCATGACTTCCCTGCCGACAACCATACTTGTTTCTTTAACGATTTCTTTAAATTGCTCACTGGCAATGACTGCTTTAAGCTGGTTCATCAATGCTGCATTCATAATATATCCCCCAGTTATCCGTCTCATTTTTATACGTTCGATGACAGATTCTATAATTTACACTTTGCTTTTACTTATACCCCAACAGGACGCTTCATACTCCTCTGCCCCTGCGTCAAATCAATGTATAGAATTATTCATTTTGTCACGTTATAGTACATATTAAAGACTCAGTCCATAAAAATATTAAAATACCGGTTGACCCTTACATAACGTCATACTCTATTCTTAATTTGTCAGGAGGTTTAAAAATGTATTATGTTAAAGAACTCAGTGAATGGACTGGTGTTTCCGTGCGTACGCTGCATCATTATGATTCCATTGGTCTTTTACCGGCTAACAGGAGCGACAATGGTTATCGTTACTATACTGATAAAGATCTCGATAAGCTTCAAATCATTCTGGCTTATAAGCATCTGGGATTTGAACTCCAGGAAATTAAAGAGATGTTTGCAGACAGTAAAGATAATCAGCTGACTCATTTAAGAAGACAGCTGCAACTGATGCATGATGAAAACCGGAGAATACTGACAATCATTAATACGCTGGAGTCTACGATTCTGGCGAAGGAAAGAGGGATTAGTATGACAAGTCAGGAACGTTTTAAAGGGTTAAATTACGATGATAACGAGGAGTACAAAGCAGAAGCGGCTGAAAAGTACGGTAAAGAAGTGATTGATACAGCAGCTAAGAAACATCAGGGTAAAGAGCAGGAAATGACAGATGGGTTTAATGAGCTGTTCTTTGCTTTTGCGAATAATCACTCGGCAGGTATTTCACCATCCGATTCAAAAAACGTTGAACTTGCGAAATCACTGCACCATCATATACGTGAGTATTCATTCGACTGTTCTCTGGAAGTTTTCGAGAGTATCGGACTGGGCTATGTTCAGGATGAACGGTTCAAAAAGAATATCGATCAGTTTGGTGAAGGCACTGCAGAGTATGTTAGTGAGGCTGTAACTGCATACGTCAAACAGAAGCAGTAAACTTTAACAAAAAGGAAGCGGGATAAGAATCCCGATTCCTTTTTGTTACACCCTTACAGAATATCAAGTTTAATTTAATTGATGATAAATCTATATTCTTAATTTTAGAGGTTTCTAATATTAATTAAATCTTCAGTTCAATCTTCTCTGAAAGTCTACAAATTTCATTACCTAAATCATTCATTAAAAATGAAATTGCATCTGCAAAACCATATAATGCACCTTCATCTAGAAGTTGAACAGATATTAACTTTTTCAATGCTGACTTGAACATTCTCAAATCTACATTATAAAATATTTCATAATCGGTAATTTCATTCTCATCCATCAAACCGTCTAAATCATCCATATCAAAGTTAAAGTATATTGCAGTAGCTGTTGCTCCAGTATTATTATTCTTATATACATCAAAATAATTGTAAACTCTTGTCAAATTAGACAAATCCCAGTCATTCAAATTGCTTAATGCATCAATAATAAGTTGATCATCATAACTCATTATTCTCTCATTTATAATAATTTTTCCAGCATAATATCCTAAAAGTTGTGCTATTTTTTCAGTTGATGATTTTAATGCAGATTCTAATACCTCGAGGAAAATTTCTTGTTTGCTTTTATTACCTATAACCTTCTGATGATTCATTTTTTTCTCTAGTTATATTATTATTCTCTATACTTAGATGAAATCCTTCTAAATAATTCTTAACCTTAATGTTTTGACGATAACTCCAAGCTTTATTTGCTACCCCAACAATTCCTTTGGGTATAATAATTTCTGCATAATCATCAATCTCTAATGTATTAAGAAAATCTATTAAGAGTTCATACTTCACATCATCCATATAGTATCTCACCTCAAATTTAACTTAATTAAAAAGGTTTTTGCCTAGATAACTGTCACTTTCATTCATACTTCTTTCCGAGCGTCTTCACCAAATTACAAGTACATTTAATGCCACCGAAAAAGTTCTCCACTTTCAAGTTCTCGTTGGGTGAATGGTTGTGCTGGTCGAAGTTGGCGTACGGCATGATGATGGATGGTGTATCCAGGTAATCGGTCCATACATAGTCAGGTAGTGAGCCCGGCATGCTCGGCTGGACTAACGGCATCTTACCGTAAGACTCACCGACAGCATCTGTCACCACCTGCACTATATCGAGATCCGACGGTGTTCGTGACGGGTTCATTGCGCCTCTGTATGTCACTTTAACATCAGCATCGAAGGCTCTGACATGTGATTCAATCTGCTTAAATATCTCTGCCGGGTCCTGATCAGCAACGAGTCTCATATCGATGCTGACCGTCGCAGTTGACGGAATAATCGTCTTCGCATTGTCTCCTGTATAACCGCTCGACATGCCGGCAATATTAAACGACGGTTCCATTGTAAGACGATGGTAGTAGGTCTCACCGTCCAGCTTTAAATCTGTAAAGCCGATCTTCTCTCCAATGTCTTTTTTGTCATAAGGTAAGGCAGATAAAAGTCTCAAATCTGATTCAGAAGGTTCACGAATGTCATCGTAGAAGCCATCCACGAGTACTTTGCCGTCCTCATCCCTCATTGTGTTTAACAGTTCAATCATCTTCCACATCGGATTTGGTACAACGTTCCCGGTATTGCCGGAGTGGTTATCGAAGTCTGCAGTTTTTACCGTCATTTCAAAGTTGAGTATGCCTCTTACGCCGAGCAGTATTAACGGATTGCCGCTGTTGTGAGATGAACCGTCTGCGGTATAGACAAGATCCGCTTCAAGTAAGTCTTTGTTCTTATCCACAAATTCGGGCAGGTGCACACTGCCGAGTTCCTCTTCACCTTCAAAGACAAATTTGATATTAATCGGCAGCTCACCGTAGAGTTCCTGATACGTCTTAATACCAAGCAGCTGGGCCATTAATTGTCCTTTGTTGTCGCCGGCACCTCTGGCGTAAATTCTCCCATTTCTTATCTCGGGTTCAAATGGATCTGATTCCCACAGTTCCAGCGGTTCAACAGCCTGAACATCGTAGTGGCCGTAGATTAATAAGGTGAAGCGGTTATTATCGTTCATCAGCTCGCCGTACACGACCGGATTGCCGCCGGTTTCCATAATCCGGGTATCAATACCGAGTGCTTCCATATCTGTTTTCAGGACGCCGGCACATTGTCTGATTGCCTCACTATCGGTGCTGATACTCTTAATTTTAAGAAAGTTAAACAGCTGCTCCATATACATGTTTTTTTGTTTCAGTAAAACTGAATCCATCTCTTCAAGTGTCATATCTGTTCCCCTTTACTAATTACTTTGTGAGTTGTCATAATATTACTACAATTTAAAAGGGAATGATAATTGATATTTTATTTTGCTGTCAGTTACCCCCGCATAATTACACTCTTTGACAAATGTCCGCTGTCCTCTTATACTGTTTAAATCATACTAAATAACTCTGAATAGGAGAATTCAATTGGTCAGTCATATTAATACTGTGAGTCAATCAATGGACCCGGTCCAGCCTCATGCAGATACACTGAAAGATCCTCAAAAATTGCTTATCGGTGGTGGAATTCTAGTCAGTTTAGTTTTATTTATGTATTAGCAATCACCCAGTCAATCATGCAGCCAGTTCTTATGGTGCTTGGTTTACTGCTCGGGTTTACGTTATTTCATGCGCGTTTCGGTTTCACTTCCGCCTTTAGACGGCTGATGTCTGTCGGCAACGGTGAAGCAATACGCGCGCATATGGTAATGCTTGGTACAGCAACTGTAATATTCGCACCTATTTTAGCACTCGGTATTTCATTTTTCGGTGCAGAAGTTACAGGTTATGTTTCGCCAATCGGTGTCAGCCTCATTGTCGGTGCCTTTTATTCGGTATCGGTATGCAGCTCGGCGGGGGTTGCGCGTCCGGTACACTGTATTCAATCAGTGCCGGTCGTTCGGTCATGTTCATTACTTTAATTTTCTTTATAGTCGGTACGACAATCGGTGCAGCACATTTACCATTCTGGACAGAAGAGATGCCTTCGATGGGCTCGTTTTCACTCGCAACTTCGACTAATCTGGGATACGGTGGTGCTTTGGTCGTCTCGTTATTAATATTCGGTTTAATTGCCTATATCAGTAAAGTCGTTGAGAAAAAGAAAAACTCTCCTAAAGTTGCACCATTGCCAACTGCACACGGCTGGAGAAGAATTTTCAGAGGCTCGTGGCCATTAATGGCTGCAGCTGTCGCTCTTGCAGTGTTAAATGCCCTGACACTGATGACGCGCGGTGAACCGTGGGGAATCACTTCAGCATTTGCGCTTTGGGAATCTAAAGCCGCAAAACTCATCGGATTTGACGTCACGAGCTGGGGTTACTGGCAGGGAGAAGCGGCCACTGCTTTAAACGCATCAATATTTGCTGACTCTACTACTGTACTTAACTTCGGGGTAATCTTGGGTGCCTTTATAGCATCAGCAGCAGGCGGTCTTTTAATGGGCTACGGTGCACGCCTTGCATTCGGCTGTAACATTGGTGCTTACTTCGGTGGCATTGCTTCATTCAGCCTGCACGGATACATTTGGGGCATCGTTGCCATCGGCGGTACATTCCTTGCACTTTACTTAAGACCCCTGTTTGGGTTATCCGTACCAAAATCAAATGATTCTGTATGTTAGTAAGAACAAACCCGGACAAATGTCCTCCATAAAATCAAAAGACTCCCATTAAAATTTATATTTTAATGCGGGGTCATTTTTATGTCTGTGAATAGAAGACTGTTCTCTTCAATTAAGGGTATAAATATAAAAGTCATGCAAGAATAAGGAGTGAAATAATGAAAATATTACTAACCGGTGCGTCGGGCTACATCGGCGGAAATTTACTGCAAACCTTAAAAGAAGACTACGAAGTTGTGGCCATATCCAGAAATACAAAAAATAAAGAAGATGAACAGAATGTAACCTGGAAAGAAGCGGACTTATATTCGCAGCTTGATATAGAAAATGTTATGGAAGATATTGATATCGCGATATATTTAGTCCACTCCATGCAGCCGGCTTCCAAACTCTCCCAGGCGAAGTTTAAGGATATGGACGCCATCCTCGCAGATAATTTTGCATGGGCAGCGAAACGTAAAGGTGTGAAGCGGATTATCTACTTAAGCGGCATTATACCCGATGATAATAAACTGTCTGAACATCTTTCAAGCCGGCTCGAGTGCGAAAAAATTCTCGGTTCCTACGGGATTCCCGTATCCACTTTAAGGGCGGGTCTCATTGTCGGACCGAAGGGCTCGTCATTCCCGATACTGTATAACCTCGTTAAACGGCTGCCCGCTTTAGTGTTGCCGGCATGGGCATATAACCGGACGCATCCGGTTGCTTTAAAAGATGTGATTACAGGCTTATCGAAAGTCGTAAAACGTCAGCCGAAAGCAAATGAGTCCATCGATATCGGCGGGCCAAAAGAGAAAACTTACAAAGACTTATTCCAGGAGACAGCGGAAGTTGTAGGTAAAAAACTGCCGATGATGGATTTGCCGATTATACCCATCTTCCTGTCGAAGTTATGGGTACGGCTGATTGCCCAGAAACCGAAAGAAATGGTCTATCCATTACTTGAAAGTCTGACACATAATATGGTCATGAGCAAAAAGAATTATGTCGAAGGGATTTCTAATGCGCCGACGACCTTTAAAGAAAGTGTGCGTATTGCGCTCGACGGAGAAATGGATCAGAATACCCCATCTGCTCCGGAGTTTGTGCATAAAAAGGATCTGGAAAAAAATGATGTGAAATCCGTCCAGCGTATCCGCATACCGGAACAGTGGTCCATCGATGATACGGCCGATTACTACGTCAACTGGCTGTCGAGAATCGGCGGCAAGTTTATTACCACACAGGTTCAGGATGCTGAAACATCCATTACTCTGCCCTTCTTCAACAATCCGATTCTGATACTGGAACGCTCGGAAGAACGATCGTATGAAGACCGGATTCTCTACTATATTAAGGGCGGCAGATTTTCTCAGGAAAGAAAAGACGGCCGGGCCCGCCTCGAATTCAGAAGAATTGTTGATACGAACGAAGTGCTGGTCGCGATTCATGAATATGAACCGACCCTGCCGTGGTTTGTCTATACGCTGACTCAGGCGAAAGTCCATCTTTTAGTCATGCGCGCCTTCGGCTTTGAAACGGCCATACTTGCGAATACCTTAGATTCCAAATATGCGAAATACGCTTCCAGTCCGACGTCGAATTAATATTTTACTGATTATGAGTCTGGTCACTGCCAGGCTCATTTTTATCTGCTTAAAGGTAAAGTGCTGACTGTAATCATACTTATTTTATAATTATTGATTCCCGGGATTCATCGATGGGCTTGTTCTTAATTATATCTATTCCGTAACCAATCATGGCTGCAAGAAAGCCGGGAAGCACCCAGCCGAGTCCCTGTTCAAAGAAGGGAGCGATATCCAATAGGCCGGTGAGGAATTCCAGTTCAAACCCGATGCTGACCAATGCTTCGTACAGTGCATAGAAAGCTGTCACAGCTACCGCAAGCTGGAACATTGTTTTGCTCTTTCCGGTAATATGCTCTAACAAACTGAGAACAATCAGAATAATAGCGATGGGATAGATGAAACTCAATAAAGGCACTGCCACATGCAAAATCATATTTAAGCCTAAGTTGGATACCAGTAAACCAATGATGACAAAAATAGTAACATAGCGGGAATAAGACAGCCTTGGATAAATTTCGTTAAAAAAGCTTGAGCAGGCATTGATGAGTCCGACGCATGTGGTGAGACATGCGAGCATAACGATAAGACCAAACAAAATATTGCCGCTGGTTGCGAACAGGATACCTGATGCAGAGGTTAAGATTTCAGCGCCGTTTTCAAAGCCGGTCTCTCCCGGGATAACGCGTCCAATCCAGCCTAAAGAAAAGTAAACCGCAACGAGACCTGTACCGGCTACAAGAGCAGAGACAAGCGTCCCCTTGACGAGCTCGTTTTTGGATGCTGCACCTTTATCTTTCAACGCATTGATGATAACAATTCCGAACGCCAGGGCTGCGACCGCATCCATCGTGAAATACCCTTCCAGGATTCCGGCAACCAGAGGCGCTGATGCGTACTTTCCAGCAGCTGGTGAGGAAACGTTCTCAAACGTCATAAAAGACTGGATGACAAGCACAGCTAAAACAAGCAGTAAAATGGGCGTCAGATATTGCCCGATGCGGTTCACAATTTTTTTAGGATTTAAACTGATTAAATATGTAATAGTGAAAAATATCAGTGAAAATACAAAAACGCCCCATCTGTCATCAATTTTAAAAATTTGCTGGAAACCTAATTCATAAGCCACGCTGGAAGCACGGGGAATTCCATAAAAAGCACCAATAGAAAGGTAGATAATGATGGCGAAGACTATACCGAAAATATGATGCACACGGCTCCCCATGGAGATTAAACCGTTATCTTCCAGTGCTACAGCCATGACGGCCATAAACGGTAAAAGAACACCTGTGATGAGAAAACCTGTAATCGCAGGCCCAAAATTGTCCCCGGATTCCCAGCCTAACAGAGGCGGGAAAATAAGATTGCCAGCGCCAAAAAATAAAGAAAAAAGCATGAATCCTATAAATAAAACATTGATTCGACTCATTATAAGCCTCCTGAACTTTGTTTAAATAATTACTGTGTCCAAATTCTCATAAATATTGTGACTTTTAGACACTCTTAGAATCTGCCCTGTTTTCTCCTCAGGACCTGAAAAATTGAAGCTTCTTAATTATAGTACAAGTTATCGCCTGAATCAGTTCAAAATATCATATAATATGATTAAAAATGGGAAGTTGCATATAAAACACCGAATCCAGGTGTAACTGCTAAAATATTATGATGACTTCTAATTGTTCTGATACTTCTTTAACTGAAAACTCGCCGTCCATAACTAACTTAACGGCTTGAATATTAAATTGTTTATCATAGGTTCTTCTTGGCATAATAAATTCCCCATTTACTATTAAATTAATGTCCAATCTATTATACCAAGTTCACCGTTTATCCCTATAAATTTAAAGATTTTCTTTTTCCGAATCTTTTGTTTCAGCATATGCTGATATAATATTATTTAACAATTCATTACATTTTCTTAAAAAGGAAGTAAAACTATGATTTCATTTTTCTTAACTGCTGCCCGTTTACTTAAAGCCCTCGGGAAAGCCATGGCAAGGCCAGTTTTTCAGTCCCTGCTGTACATTATTTTTAATACTGCTGTCCGGCACATTATTTTATACTCAGATAGAGGGATGGCATGTGCTTGATGCAGTTTACTTCGGAGTAGTCAGTCTTATCCCGACAGGTGTAGAAGCTGGAGTCAGCCCTTCTACCAGCACAGGAAAAATATTCACAATGATGTATTTACTCGTTGGTGTGGGGATTATGATAAGTCTGCTCGCTATGATTGCAAAAGAAGTCATTAATTATAATAGTGAAAACAAGCAGTAAAATGACTTTAAAAATAAGCCAGCCCGGCTCGGGCTGGCTTCTCCTCTTCATATACGAATCTTTGTAATTTTGCTTGACTGATAATTTACAGATCCGTTTCTTCCTCCGGCACATCTATAAAGTTGTATAAGCCGAGCCGGTATCCCCACAGCTTGTAAAATTCACTGAACCAGATTCTGTCTGCATAAGATCTTTCGTTCCACTTTTCACCGCCTGCACCAAGGGCTGCGATATATGACAAATCATATTGTCCATCACCGACTCTGTCGTAAATCAATTTGGACCGCTTCAAGTGATAGTCGCTTGTGACAACGAGCGCACTGTCAAAGCTGTATTCATCCATGATTTTAAATGACTCAACTGCGTTAGTATAAGTACTCGTTGCCTCATACTCTTCTATAATAGCATCCTCAGGAACACCGAGCTCCACAGCAAATGCTGTACTCTGCGGATAGATATCCTCACTCTCAGGGGTAATGATGACATAGTCTGCCGAGCCTGCATGATACAGTTCGGCTGCTTTTTCCATGCGCCCCTTATCTCCGCCGCCGAGCATAATAATGACATCCGCTTTTTCTGGTATGTCTGTCTCATTATGATTAAAGCTGTCTATGACTGATGTCACCATCAGCATTAAAACAATACATATGATGATGACTGTCATTCTTATTTTCATGGTTATCTCCCAATTGTCTTGATTCATTAATAAGCATTATAATAGCACATATAACTTAAATAGAAAGTAAAGTCTGATGAGAATTGAATGAATCATTTAGAAAAGAAGATGTAATTGATGGAAGCTTCCCTATAACTTGGTTTATTGGAGAGAATGATACTGGGGATTCTAATGATGACAATCCGTTCAATGCATTGGCAGCAAGCAAACAAGGTGAAAGATTTTACAGAAATCAGGGATGGAAAACTGAAAGAATCATTCTTAAAAATTACGGTCTTCTCTTATCTGAGAATAATATTGGTATGTACGGTCAATTATTAGATGAAATTATTCCATAAAAGGATGGGGGTTAATATTTTCCCCCATCCTTCTCCATTCAATTTCATTTGATTATTTCAGTTATTTTAAACGCGTCGGTTTTATTTTCACTTTGTCATTCGGCACAGCTGGAATATCGTTGTATTCAAAGCTGAAATCCTGGTCCGGTACTTCGAATTCCAGATGATTGACCAGAAAGTCGAGTGTTGTCCGCATGACCACTATAGTAATAAACTCCCCTGCACAGCGGTGACCGAAGTCATAAGATCCGCCGCCCTGCGAAATAAAGTTAAACGGTGTCTGCTGCCAGCCTTCAAAACGCTCCGGAGAAAATACTTCAGGCTCTGACCAGTCATCAGGATGACGGTTAGTACCGTATAAGTCCAACAGCGTTAAAGTACCTTCCTTAAACTCATAGCCCTGCCATTCGAAATCAATCGCCACACGTGCGACTGCGACCGGGAAGAAAGGATAATAACGTCTGACTTCCTGAATGAACCATTCGAGCTGCTCTTGATTGGCATCCTGCAGTTTCTCTGCTGCCTCTGGATGCTCATGAAGAGCAAGACCTATCATAGCGACCCAGACACTAATGGCATTAATCGGACGGATAAGATTTAAGAGCTCCACTGTCGCAATCTGATAATCTAAAAGCTCGCCGTCTAAATCTTTGTGCATAGCGAACTGATAGAGCGCTCTGTCTTTATCCGCTTCAATCTCACCATTACGCACACCTTCAATAAGCCCCTGAATCCAGTCCTCAGTCTCAGACCGTGATTTACGCCCTTTCCAGTGCTGGATTCCGAGCGCTGCAGGCGACTCGTATAAATCAGAAATCTGACCCGCGCGGGTTTCAAGATCTTCATCTTCCAGCGAAACACCGACCCAGTCGCAGGCAACCTGCAGAAATACTACCTTCGCTGCTTCGTATAACTCCACAGTATCGTTCCAACTGATCTCCGCAAAAAAATCGTACCAGTATTTCTCTGTCAAATCCTCAATTTCGTCCATGGCCTTGTTGTCCATTAAAGACATGAACATCGCTTTACGGTTTTTGTGCGCATCACCGTCGAGACCCTGAACGCCCCCTTCGCCGAAGAGCGTCTTTTGTACTCTGGCAGGTGCCGCATCACTGCGTCTGAAGCGGGTGTTATCGTAAAATAATTCAGCCTGTTTACTGCCTGTGAGACAGATGGCCTTTTCACCGAGAATACGCGTCTCGAAAATGTTTGTATCAAGCTCTCTGTCACGATTCATGATGAACTCGTAACCCTCTTTAAGAATACTTAAAGTCTTGTCAAAACCAAATTCTTTTGGCATATTTGAATTCATTTAAACACTCCTAATTAATAGATATTAATTAGTTTTACCCTAGATAACGATTTGTTACACTGGTATGTCAACAGAATATTAGACAGTTTTTATAGAAGTTTTCTTTATACTCCTTTGGCGTGAGATAATTCAATGCACCATGGGGTCTAATATTGTTATACCAGTTTACGTAGTCGAATAGTTCGATGTTTAATTGTTTTAATGATATAAAAGTATATTGGTTAATAAATTCAGTTTTCATCGCTTTGAACGTGGTTTCAGCCACAGCGTTGTCATAAGGACAGCCTTTCATACTAAGTGATCTTTCAATATCAAAGCCATCTAAAACTTCAGCAATCAGCTGGTTATCGAACTCCTTTCCTCATTTTCTCAATTAAAAAGGACAATCTCAACTAAAATTCGTTGAAATTGCCCTAATTACTTTATTCTGTTGTGCCTTCATTTTGTGTATCTACTTGCTCTTTAGAGTTGTTACTATTTAAAAACTCTTTTAAAGCAGCATTATTCGCTTCAAAGTCCATATCAATTACATTCCCTGTATGACTCGTATCAATAAACTGATACGTGTTTTCCAGCGGCAGTGTCATCGTCGCGATATCTTTATCTCCTCTAATCATGAAGCTCATAATCATACGGTACATTTCTTTATTCGACATTGAAGTATCCACATATCCCATACCAGTACCTAGAATCTTAGGCACCTTCACAATACCACCGATACTGATAACTTCATCCTGTATTGCTGAAAGAACTTGCTGCTGACGGCGCACACGGCCGAAGTCACCTTCTTCATCATTACGGAAACGTGCATAGGCTAACAGACCTTTACCATTTAACTGCTGCACACCCTGTTTTAATTCAGTATCAATTTTCTCTGACATATCTTTTTCTACATCTATAGTAATACCATCAGGGTTTACCACATTGACTGTTTCCATAAATGCATCGTAATCCACTGTGACATATTCTTCTACATTAATATCAAAATTATGCGCAATGACTTCACGCAGCAACTCTACCCCGCCTAGTGAATACACCGCATTAATTTTATAACTCTGATAACCAGGTATCTCTACGTAAATATCTCGCATGACCGATACCAGTTTCATTTCTTTCTGCATATAATCATACTGGCCAATCATAATGACGTCAGTACGTTCTGCACCTTCGTCCATACGGTCCTTACCAATAATCATCATCGTCTTCTTGCCATCATGATTATCCACCGGGTTAAACTCTTCCCCTGTCGGTTCCACGCCATTTTCAGCTGCGATATTCAATCCTGATCTGTAACTGAAAATTATATATAGTATTAAAATGCTTATAAATGCAATGATACCTAAAACTATAAATCCTCTTTTTCTAATCCGTGTTTTCCTAACAGTTTGATACTCTTCCTTATCTGACCTTCTCATCGTCTCTCTGTCCATTGCAATGCCCCTAAACTTTTCTTAAGCACTCATTGTACGCTTTCTTAAATTTTTTATAAAGTCAAAACCTATCTATAGTATAAAGAAGGTATTCGATTCACATTTAATGTAATATTCTTTACCGTTAAGTTTTTTTAACGACCCTATTATTGATATATTGAAAGTATCAGTTAGGAGATGTTAAACATGGCTAACCTTGACAAGAAAGAGCAGAAACGCATCGATGCACACAAAAAGATATAGAAAACTCTAAAGAAAAAATTTGGAAGTACGAACAGAAAATGAACAAGCCGGAGTTAAGCACAGAAAAGAAAGAAAAGCTGCAGCAGAAAATCAATCAGGAACTGCTTTATATTGAAACAGAAGAAAATATTATTGAGAACCCGGATTTTATCGCACAGACAGAATAAATAAAAACAAAAGTCATTCTGCACGGAGTGACTTTCATTTATATATACAGATATTTATATGTATCTTTCATCATCCTTTAATAAATATTATATAATAGAGATAATATATATCTGTAGTATTCTAAGAAAAAATCAGTTAGGAGTTAAAATTATGATTAGAAAAATACTTGCAATCGCATTAGTCGCTGCAATGATTCCATTCGGCGCCCAAAATGCCAACGCAGCAAGTGAATGGGATAATGCGGTAACCGTCTACGGTGCAGCATTGGAACAGGATTCAAATTTACAAAATGAAACAGCAAACTTACTCGGTGTTGAAGATACCGACATCGTCGATTACGTTTACTCAGAAGACGTTAATCAATACATCAACAAGAACTACGATAACAGCGTACTGAAATCAAGCATCCGTATTATCCAGACTGCTGAAGGCAGCGGATTAAATATTGATATTAATGAAGAGATGGGGCAGATACTGTTAATCTCTGAAGAAACATATCAGAACGCACTGCTCACTTCAGGCATTACAGACGCTGACGTCACAATCGCAGCAGCCCAGGATGTTACAGGCGAAAGTGCCTTAGCCGGTGTATACAAAGCATTTGAAGCCCAAGGCGAAGCAATTGACCCTGCAAAAACACAAAACGCCCAGGACGAACTTGAAACCATCACAGACATCTCTGAAGAAAACTCTGGTGTTGAAGGCTTCTCACAAGTACAACTGAACAAAGTCATCACTGAAGTTAAAGTTGAAATTGTAAATAACTTTAACGGTGATGTCACTGAAGAACAGGTACGTACTATTGTTGATGAGAAACTGGCAGAGAATGGTCTCGACGGTATGCTCAGCCAGCAGCAGATCGACCGTATCATCGTCATTATTATGAACATTAAAGATTCTGGCCTTTTTACAGGTGAAGAAGCAGACAGACTGGTGGACAGTTCAAAAGACCTGCTTGACAGAATCACATCAAGCGACAGCTTCCAGGATGCTAAAGACAAAGCAACAGAACTCGGAAACGACATTGTTAACTCGGAAGAAGCATCTTCATTCATGGACTCACTCAGAAGCTTTTGGGAACGTATAGTAGAATTCTTTAAAGGATTGTTTTAAACAGAGTTAGAGCCAGATACATTAAAAAAATGTATCTGGCTCTTTTTTATATTATTTAATTATCAGCAGATTGATTATCTTCTTTACCTGCTCTAAGCATCTTAATACCCACATACAGTAATATTACAGCTGCGATTATATTTACTGCAGCAAGAAACATACTTGAAGGGATATGTGAAAATCCGTTTATCAGAGATGAGATCCCAAAATAATTAAAACGATATTGAATAACTTTGCCAATACAGGTCACCTCTCACTCTGTTAAATCTCTCAACTAAATATAACAGTCGTCTCTGACCAGGGCAATATAATTACGGATTTCTCCACAACACTTTATTTTTAGTTTTAGTTTCAAGATCGAACACCTTACGGTAACGGAACGAAATGAATGCTGCAAGCACTACTGCGATTACTGCAATAACAATCTCGAACATAAATACATAAGAGACACCCATGTGACGGTTAATCAGTCCCGTCACATACGGCAGTGTAATAAATGCGATACTCGATGACAGTGTAACGAAGGCTGTACTTGTCCCCTTCTTCTCCGGGAAGAACTGGGCCATTAAAGTCACTGCCAGCTGGAACAGTCCAGATGTTGCCATACCGAGAATGAATGCAATACAGATTAGTATTGTATAGCTCTCCACGAACAGTAAAGTAAGTAATCCTGCGATCGCAATCATCGGATAGATAATCAGTGCCGTAATCGGTCTGAATAATTTATCCAGCAGTGTCGCTAAAATGATTACTGTTAAAAATCCACCTAAGCTGTAAATGCTTAAAAGGTTAATTGCCTGTGCTTCCGATAGTCCAATCACTTCCTGTGCAAATGTCGCCATCCACGTCTGGATAATAAGGAACAATCCTACTGACGTAAAGCCAATTGCGATAACTGTAATTCCCTCACGCATAAACTTCGGTTTTCCCTTGAAGATCAATGCAGCTTTAACCGGTTTAACATTCTTCTCTTTCTCTGCTTTTGTCTGCGGTACTTCCTCAAGCAAATTCGCTTCCGGGAATTTCAGAGTAAATAAGTGAATAGCGTTGAATAAGAAAATTGTCGCCATTATAAAAAACGTGTAACCGTAGAACATATCACGTGCCATAAAGAACGTAATCATTAACGGCAGAATTGTTGACCCGACAGACATAAATGCTTTAACAAGCACCGTTGCTGAACTCGAACGTTTTCTGAACACTTCAATCAGTGCCGGATACGAACTCGTATCGAGAATTGAATTACCCATTCCTGCCAGCAGTGCAAACATAAACGCGATTGTGTAGGTCGGGGCAAACGGAATGGCTACTAAAAACACGACGTACAAAAAGCACGCTGTGATTAGCATGGGCCGGCGTCCGAGATTATCCGACAGCTTGCCCGCAAAAGACAAGGCAATCAGCTTACCGATGCCGATAGCCGATATTAGAGCGGAAATTGCCGCTGCATCTGTATTGAGCTGTTCAGTCAGAAAGCCCATATGTAAAGCAATGATTAAATTAATCATGCCGAGCAGTATATAGTTCATGTAAATACTTGAGCCGATACGCAGTTGATTGGATATAATAACCTTCTTCTTTTTATGTATTACAGAAGTATATCAAAAATTCAGAAAAATAACAGAGACAATTTAATATTGTCTCTGTTAATAATGTACATTTAATTTCTCTGGTTTTCAGGCGGTACATTCGTGAGTTCCAGACTCACATACATGAATATTATTGTGACCGCTGTAATCATAATATACACCCAGAAATACTGTGTGACAGACGGCGGTGCAAACAGTCCTATTAATAACATTGCTGTCACTAACAGTAGCGGGATGATCATACGTTTTTTTGATTTCTCCGATACATACTGCTTTTCATGACAGTAATCACACTCCACTCCTTTTTCTGAAGCAAAATGCGCCTTAAACAATAACATGCCGGTCCACTGCTTATTGCAGCTTGCACACTTGGTCATGTAATCTCTCCTCTATATAATTGTTAATATTAATCTCTTATCACTCCACCATACTGATATCTCATATCAAACAGCAGCTGAATTAAGCTTTTACGGTAATTGATGAAGGTTCTGTCATCGATCATTTCGTAAATTTCATCAATCGTTGCCCATTTCGCATCCGATACTTCATCGTTCGGTACTGCGAGTTCGTTTATTTCCGCTTCACGGTTCACGATGTATATATCATCATAACCCGCTCAAAGGTCATCGATAAGTGCGGCAGCTGATTATGTAAATCGATTTGTAAGCCCAGTTCTTCCTCAGTTTCACGCATGGCACCCGTCTGACTGGTTTCCCCTGCTGTTACACTGCCGCCTACTGAGATATCCCACATATTCGGATTGCTGACTTTATCATATTTCTTTTTTGAATCAGCATTTGGTTTTTGCTGTTGAAAATGACTACATGAATAACGAGATGATATGTATCTTTAATCATTGCATCACCGCGCACCATCGTCTGTTCTGTCAGTCTTCTGTGCTTATCATATAAATCCCAAAGTTCCATAAGTATATCCTTCCGGCTGCAGACATAATAGATACCTTATCATAATTCAATTTTACACCACAATTAAAGTGCCGGCAATAACATTAAAGTATTTTATCTGTCTGACATATCAAGCAGGTGTGCTTATACTATTCGGAACATTTCATTCTTTCTGACGAAAAAGTTATACTGGATAATATAGAAGATTCAAGAACTAATACTATAAAACTTAAAGTGATTGGGTGAACAGTATGACTAAAGAAATTGCGGTCATTGGTCTCGGGCAATTTGGGGGCAGTGCAGTAAAACAATTACATAAGCTCTCAGCAGATGTCACTGTAATAGATATATCCGAAAGTAAGGTCAAGGACTATGAAGACTACGCTGTTGAATGCATCGTCGGCAGCGCCACCGATGAGAATATGCTGAGGGCTATCGGTATCGAACATTACAATGAGGTGATTATTGCGATTGGCGAAGATATACAAACCAGCATTCTTTGTACATTAATTTTAAAAGAATTAGGTGTTGAAAGTATTACTGCAAAAGCTCAAAGTAATCACCACGCCAAGGTGCTGAAAAAACTGGGCGCAAACAATATCCTGCACCCGGAAACTGAAATGGGCATACGTCTCGCAAATCAGCTGGTTAATATGTCCCTTGTCGACTATATGGAAATATCAGATGATACTGCCATAGTGGAATATGATGCCAATGAACGATTTATTAACTCTGCACTGATTAATATTGGTATACGTGAAAAATTCGGCTTAAATGTTATTGCGATTAAGCGTAATAAAGAAGTCATCGTACCGCCGGATCCCCAGATGAACATTCTGGAGAATGATGTTCTCGTCATAATTGGTAAAATTGAAAATCTGAACAGATTTGAGAGTAAGATGATTAAGCCTAAAAGTTAAGTAATAATATAAAAGACTGTCCCCGGTGCACTAATGCGCCCGGGACAGTCTTTTATTTACAGTAAAATTTATGTCCTGAATTTATTTACTTATTATAATCTTCAGGGTCGTCCTTACGGTAATCCTCATCGCCCCACTGGTTATCATCCGGCAGTTTGTAAGAAATATTCTTCGCATAGAATATCGGAGATTCTCCTCTGTCTTTTTGCTCTTATAATCCCTCATCAGTTCAAATACTAAGGGACTCAGTGCCACGACCATCATTAAGTTAATGATCGCAAGGAAGGCCATAAATAAATCGGCCAGAGTCCATACCAGCTGTACGCCGAGTACGGCACCGACTGCTGTCATAATTACAACAATAACTCTAAACGCAAATGTTACTTTTTTATTATCCACAATAAAGCTTAAGTTACTCTGTGCATAGAAGTAGTTACCAAGAATTGTCGAGAATGCAAACAGCAGAATGAATACTGCGATAATAATACCGCCGTAACCAAAGAACTGCTGATCCATTGCAGCCTGTGACTGCGATTCCCTGCGGTGCATCCGCACCAAAACTTAAGTCTGTATACATGAGAATCACAATCGCTGTTGCCGTACACGATAATCGTATCGAAGTACACACCGAGCGACTGAATTAACCCCTGCTGAATCGGATGACGCACTGCCGCTGATGCCGCCGCGTTAGGTGCTGAACCCATACCCGCTTCGTTTGACAGTAATCCCGCTGGAAACCGTTAATAATCGCAGCCCCTATCGCACCGCCGAATACTTCTTCAATACCTAAAGCATTCACTACAATCGTCTGCAGCATCGGAATAATCATATCGTATTCATCACAAGAATCACTGTGACCAGAATGATGTACAAGCCTGCCATTACCGGAACAATCGCTGTAGCTACATTGGCAATTGATTCGCACCGCCAAAGATTACAACGCGACAATAATCGCAACGACAATACCGCTGACCGCTGTATTAATCCCAAATGCTTCATCATATGCATTCGCAATCGTATTCGACTGCAGCATAACAAACACAATACCAAACGTAATCGTCATCAATACCGCAAATACGTAACCAATGCCTTTTGATTTAAACCTTTAGTCATATAGTAGGCCGGACCTCCGCGGAAGCTTGATTCTTTATCGCGTACTTTATAAACTTGAGCCAGTGTTGCTTCAAAGAATGCAGTTCCCGCACCCAAGAGTGCAACTACCCACATCCAGAAGACCGCACCGGGACCCCCGACAACGATAGCTGTCGCGACCCCTGCGATATTCGCAGTCCCGATACGCTGGGCGGCACTGATGGTAAACGCCTGGAAAGATGAAATTCCTTTCGAGCCGTCCGGCATTTTCGCCCGTTTTTCCCCAAGAGAAGAAAACATGATCTTCAGCCAGCGGAATTGGACGAATTTCGATGTGAAAGAAAAATATAAGCCGGCAACAATTAACAGCCCGATTAATACTTCCTGCCACAGTAAATCATTGGCAAAGTTTACCGCAGTTTCAAAATATTAAATGCTTGTTCCATTTATTTCACCCATTCCTGCATTTTTTTATATTTATAAGGCGCTGAAGTGTGCATCTGTCACTACGCCGAAGCTTTCTTCTTCAACGACAAAGGAGCCGTTGGAATACTTACCGCTTAAACGCACTTCATTGGCACGCAGTATGTGAGTGTTCGTTTCTGATATGAGTTCAATTGACTGGTCTTTGCCTGCCCTTGTGACAGAAGCTGCAACCACTCTGTGCGGTTTAGATTTAATATCTTTATACAGCATTGAACCGACCTGTGCTCTTGCACCTGGTTCGAACGTATCGAGACTCGTGCGTTTTACCGCACCTCTGTTTGATACTGTAACGAGGTTTCCTTCTTCAGGGATGAGTTCACCGAAGACGAGATTATCATCTGCTTTTACGTTCATCGCTTTAACACCTTGAGATTTCAAGCCTGTTGCCGATACTTCAATTGCCGGATACTTAAGCGTCAATCCTTTTTCTGTCACGAACAGTAATGATTCATTACCCAGTTCTGTAATAGAAATACCAACGACTTCATCATCTTTTTTAAGCTTAATATTGACGATCGGACGTGAAATACGCGTCGCTTCAAATTCGCTTAACAAGGTCTGTTTCACCTGGCCCAGTTTCGTTGCCATCACAACACTGACATTTTCATCGAACTTAGCGATCGTCGTGGCAAAAATCGGCTCTTCAGCATGTTTTAAATTGAATCTCGACGACAAGTGCTGCCCCATATCTTTCCATTTAGTATCCTGAAGGCCGTGAACCGGAATAATCATATAGTTGCCGAAGTTTGTGAAGACTAAGAGCTGTTCCAGTGTATTCGACATACTGCTGAATAGTGTCTTATCTCCTTCACGCATTCCCAGCTCTTCCGGTTTTGATGCATTGTAGCTCCGGAGGCTCGTACGTTTCACGTAGCCCTCTTTTGTCAGAGAAACGACTGTATCTTCTTTGGCGATTAACTGTTCTTTAGAAATCTCAATCGTCTGAATGACATCTTCTACTGAAGTTAAACGTTCTGAAGCATACTTTTTCTTAATTTCTCTGAGTTCTGATTTAATAACATTTTTTAATTTTTTCTCATCGCCTAAAATTTCAGTCAGCTGATTAATCTGGAACTGGAGCTCGCTCTGTTCTGTTTCAAGCTCTGCAATATCCGTATTCGTTAAACGGTACAGCTGAAGCATAACGATCGCTTCTGCCTGACGCTCGGTGAAGTCATAACGTTCCACCAGATTTTCTTTGGCATTACGTTTATTCTCAGACTCTCTGATTGTACGAATGACTTCATCGAGAATGGATAATGCTTTAATCAGCCCTTCGATAATATGCATACGCTTCTCAGCATGTTCAAGATCATACTGAGAACGTTTCGTAACAACAATTTTCTGGTGCTTAATATACGCTTCCAGTATATCTTTTAAGCCCATCTGCTTCGGTGCCCGGTCGCTGATTGCCACCATATTGAAGTTATATGAAATCTGTAAATCAGTCTTCTTGTACAGGTAGTTAATAATCGCATCGATATTCGCATCTTTACGCGCTTCAATCACAATTCTCATACCTTCTCTGTCCGTTTCATCACGGACTTCGATAATACCGTCCACCTGTCTGTCTGCACGGATTCATCCATTTTCTTAACCATATTCGCTTTATTCACTTCATATGGAATTTCAGTGATTACAATGTTCATTTGTTGCCGCGGGTTTCTTCTTTTGTAACTAAACTGCGGACAACAATTCTGCCTTTGCCTGTTGTGTACGCTTTTTTAAGCTCGTTTTTACCCTGGATAATTGCCCCTGTCGGGAAATCCGGGCCTTTAACGATTTCAAGCAGTTCATCGATAGAAGCACTTGGCTTATCGATGATTTTTAAGGTCGCATCGATTACCTCGCCTAAATTATGCGGCGGAATATCCGTTGCATACCCTGCAGAAATCCCCGTTGCGCCGTTAACGAGCAGGTTCGGGTATTTTGCCGGCAGTACTGACGGTTCCTGTTCCGTATCATCGAAATTATCCATAAACGGCACAGTATTTTTGTTGAGATCTCTTAACAGCTCACTTGAAATCTCAGCGAGTTTCGCTTCCGTATAACGCATCGCAGCTGCAGGGTCGCCGTCGACGCTCCCTTTGTTACCGTGAATCAGAATCAGCTCTTCACGCATTTTCCAATCCTGACCCAGACGGACCATGGCATCGTATATACTGCTTTCACCGTGCGGGTGATAGTTACCAATGACGTTACCAACGGTTTTTGCACTTTTACGGTAGTTTTTATCGAACGTATTGCCCTCTTTATACATCGCGTATAAAATACGGCGCTGCACGGGTTTCAGTCCGTCACGCACATCCGGTATTGCCCGGTCCTGAATGACGTACTTACTGTATCTCCCAAAGCGGTCTCCGATTACATCTTCTAATTTTAATTGCTGAATTGGGTTATGCTCGGCCATAATCTTCATCACTCTCTGCTAATTTTTTCTACATCCTGATTATCAAGAATGCTGTTACCTTCTTCCAGCGTAAATGACACGTTTGAATCGATCCACTTACGTCTGATTTCAACGTTATCACCCATCAGCGTTGTGACACGTTTTAAGGATAATGCTTCATCTTCAATTCTCACTTGAATCAGCGTGCGTGTCTCCGGATCCATCGTCGTTTCCCACAGCTGTTCGGCCATCATCTCACCGAGACCTTTATAGCGCTGCAGTTCGACATTACCACCCATTTCTTCCTGTGCTGCAGCAAGCTCGTCTTCAGTCCAGAGATATTTAATATCTTTTTTCTTGCCTTTTTTCTCTAGTTTATAGAGCGGCGGCAGTGCAATATAAATCTTGCCTGCTTCAAATAACGGACGCATGTAATTAAAGAAGAACGTTAATAACAATACTTGTATGTGCGCCCCGTCCGTATCCGCATCGGTCATTATAATAATCTTGTCGTAGTTCGTATCATCCACTTTAAAGTCAGTACCGACACCCGCACCGATTGTATGCGTAATCGTGTTGATTTCTTCGTTTTTAAAGATGTCTTCGAACTTCGCTTTTTCAGTGTTAATTACTTTACCGCGTAAGGGCAAAATTGCCTGGAAGCGTCTGTCACGCCCCTGCTTGGCTGAACCGCCGGCAGAGTCACCCTCTACCAGGAACAATTCATTTTTCTTCGCATTTTTACTCTGCGCTGGTGTCAATTTACCTGACAGCAGCGTATCTCTCGATTTATTCTTTTTGCCGCTGCGCGCTTCTTCACGCGCTTTACGGGCAGCTTCACGCACCTGGCGGGCTTTAATTGCCTTTTTAACGAGCTGTGTTGATAAGGCGCCGTTCTCTTCTAAATAGTACGGCAGCTGTTCCGTTAATAAAGTTTCCATTAAGTTGCGGGCTTCTGAAGTACCGAGCTTGCCTTTTGTCTGGCCTTCGAACTGGAGCAGGTGTTCGGGAAGTTTAATGGATATGACAGCAGTCAGTCCTTCACGGATATCACTGCCTTCTAAATTTTTATCTTTCGTTTTTAATTCACCGATTTTACGTGCGTATTCATTAAATGCTCGAGTAAAGCCGGTTTTAAAGCCAACTTCGTGCGTGCCGCCGTCTTTTGTGCGGACGTTGTTCACGAATGAAATAAGCGTTTCAGAATATTGATCGTTAAACTGGAAGGCAACCTCAGCAACCATTTCATTGTATGTGCCTTCGAACATCACAATGTTACCGATATCATCCTTGCCCTCATTGAGGAATTCAATAAATGATTTCAGCCCGTCTTCAAACTGAAAGATTTCTTCTTCATCAGTTCTTTTATCGTTAATCGTAATCTTTAAGCCTTTAGTTAAAAATGCAGACTCGCGCATACGCTCAGCGATTGTTTCAAAGTTAAACGCAATCGTCTGTTTAAAGATTTCAGGATCCGCTTTAAAGGTAACTTCTGTTCCCGACTCTTTCGTTTTGCCGACTTCTTTTAACTTGCCGTCGACCTTGCCGCCGTTTTTAAACGACAGCTCGTGAATCTTGCCGTTTCTAAAGACACGGATCTTCATCGATTCACTTAGGGCGTTAACTACAGATGACCCAACGCCGTGCAGTCCACCGGCCGATTTGTAGTTATCCGAGCTGAACTTACCGCCCGCATGAAGTACAGTAAATATTACTTCAGCTGTTGGACGCCCACTTGAGTGCATGCCTGTCGGCAGTCCGCGGCCGTTGTCACGGATAGTAATACTTTCATCTTTGTTAATCGTAATATTGATCTCATTGCCGTGGCCGTTAATAATCTCATCGACCGCATTGTCGGTTATTTCATATACAAGGTGATGGAGCCCTCTCGTATCTGTAGAACCGATATACATACCCGGACGCTTTCTAACAGCATCCAGGCCTTCTAATATTTGAATGGACTCATCAGTATATCCAGTTTGTTTTGCCAAGTCTGTATCCTCCTACAAACAATACAAACGTATGTTCGTTAAATTAATCTACTTATCTATTTTTATATAAATCTCTAAGTTTTGCAACAAAATATATAAAGTTGACATAATTATATTATAGACTACTTTATAATTATATGGCGAAAATATTTTTTTATGGTAAACTATTAGTACCTGATAGCAAAAGGGGATTATTTAGTGTATACAGTTATTTTATTATTAATTTTCAGCTACCTTTTCGGCTCAATTCCATTCAGCTTGTTTATCAGCAAAACATTTTATAAAATTGATTTGCGTGAACATGGGAGCGGCAATATCGGCACGACGAACACATTCCGTATACTCGGCAAGAAAGCCGGTATCGTTGTACTGATTCTCGACCTGTTAAAAGGTGCAATACCGGTATGGGTTGCAATGCTCGTCAGTACTGACGTTGATTTCCCTGTAGTAATATTCGGGGTTGTCGCGGCAATCGGCCACGTCTATTCAATATTTTTAAAATTCAAAGGCGGCAAAGCAGTCGCAACAGGCGGCGGTGCTATTTTAGCAGCAAATCCGATTATCTTCCTGGTGCTGATTGCAACGTTTTTAATCACTTTAAAAGTATCGAAATACGTATCACTTTCAAGTGTATTTGCAGCCATTGCATTAATCATCAGTGTGATGTTTACCGGCGACCCTTTTATGATCGGCTTTGGAATTGTACTTGGAATTATCGTTGTTGTAAAACATATTTCCAACATGCAACGTATTAAAGACGGCACTGAACCGAAGATTACGTTTATGTAATTGACAAATAAGAGAACGGCCTGAAGTCTAATCTGGACTTTCAGGCCGTTTTTTTGCTGCCTGTATTGCTGGGTTTAGTGTTTGTGTCGTCGACCGGATGAGTGTGGTACATGCGGTCAATTAGTTTGTATCGACCGGATGAATGTGGCACATGCGGTTAATTGGTTTTTATCGACCGGATGAGAGGAACACATGCGGCATCGGTCAGCTCAAAATATAAATCCATCAAAGCATCGCTTTGATGGATTTATGAAATCTGTTTTTAAATTCTTATTAAGCTGATGCAATCTTCTTACGGAGCACAAGCTGTAAAATACCGCCGTGTCTGTAGTAGTCTGCTTCAACGTCTGAGTCAAAGCGTACTTTAGCTTTAAGTTTAACTTTGTCGCCGTTGACTTTCGTCGCAACAACATCGATAATTTCTCCAGCTGTAACACTTTCATCGATATTAATATCGAAAGACTCAGAACCGTCAAGTCCGTGGTCTTCAGCGTTTTCGCCGTTAACAAATTGTAATGGCAGAACACCCATCATTACTAAGTTTGAACGGTGGATACGCTCGTAGCTTGCTGCTAATACTGCTTTAACACCAAGTAAGTTTGTTCCTTTAGCAGCCCAGTCACGGCTTGATCCCATGCCGTAGTCGTCGCCTGCTACGATCATCAGTCCTGTACCTTCTTCAAGGTATTTCTCTGACGCTTCATAGATGCTTGTTACTTCGCCTGTCGGCCAGTGTGTTGTGAATCCGCCCTCTGTACCCGGAGCAATTTCGTTACGGATACGGATGTTAGCGAATGTTCCGCGTACCATTACTTCGTGGTTACCGCGTCGTGAACCGTATGAGTTAAAGTCACGTGGTGACACGCCTTGTTCGATTAACCATTTACCTGCTGGCGTATCTTTACCGATTGCACCTGCTGGTGAAATGTGGTCAGTCGTTACAGAATCTCCAAATTTACCAAGTACTCTGAGACCGTTTAATGGCTCAATTTTACCAGCTTCTTTAGATAAGTTCTGGAAGAATGACGGGTTTTGAATATATGATTCGTCACCGAAGTCGTATAATGGTGCATCAGTCACTTCAATATTATTCCAAGTTTCGTTTGAATCAAATACTGTTTCGTATTCTTTTCTGAATAATTCAGGTGTCACTGTAGACATTACTGTGTCTCTAACCTCTTTAATTGAAGGCCAGATATCTTTCATGAATACATCGTTACCATCTTTGTCCTGACCTAATGGCTCAGTGCGAAGATCGATATCAACAGTACCTGCAAGTGCGTATGCCACAACAAGCTGAGGCGAAGCTAAGTAGTTCGCTTTAACTAACGGGTGGATACGTCCTTCAAAGTTACGGTTACCTGATAATACAGATGACACTAACATGTCGTCATCAACGATTGTTTTTGTTACTTCAGGACGTAATGGACCTGAGTTACCGATACATGTTGTACAGCCGTAACCAACTAAGTTGAATCCGAGCTGATCAAGGTACGGCTGAAGACCTGCGTCTTCAAGGTATCCTGTAACAACTTTAGAACCCGGTGCTAATGAAGTCTTAACGTACTTAGGTACAGTCAGACCTTTTTCAACTGCTTTTTTAGCAATTAAACCGGCACCAAGCATAACGTACGGATTCGATGTGTTAGTACATGAAGTGATTGCAGCGATTACAAGGTCACCTGTTTTAAGTTCCTGCTCTTCGCCGTCGTTGTACTTCACAGTACCTGTCTTACCGAATTCTTCTTCAGTTAAGCCGTGGCCGTGGTTACCGCTCGGTGCTGTAACTGATTTTTTGTATTCATCTTTCATGTTTGACAGGCTGATTAAATCCTGTGGACGTTTCGGTCCAGCAAGTGATGATTCAACTGATAAGTCAACTTCAACAACGTCAGTATAAGTTGGTTCTACTGCCGGATCGAAGAATAAGTTATTTTCTTTCAGGTATTCGCGAACAACATCGATGTGATCTGCGTCGCGTCCTGTCAGTCTCATGTAATCAAGTGTTTCATCGTCAACTGCGAAGAATCCGCAAGTTGCACCGTATTCCGGTGCCATGTTTGCGATTGTTGCACGGTCAGCAAGTGGTAATTCTGTTACCCCTTGACCGAAGAACTCTACAAATTTACCGACAACGCCTTTCTTTCTAAGAACCTCAGTTACTTTTAAAGCAAGGTCTGTTGCAGTTGTACCTTCAGGTAATGAGTTAGTCATACGTACACCAATAACTTCAGGAACCGGGAAGTATGAAGGCTGTCCAAGCATACTCGCTTCAGCTTCGATACCGCCGACACCCCATCCAAGAACGCCGAGACCGTTAATCATCGTCGTATGAGAGTCAGTGCCTACTAATGTATCCGGGAAAAGAACTTGTTCGCCCTCTTCTCCTCTTGCGTGCACTACGTTAGCAAGATACTCAAGGTTAACCTGGTGAACGATACCTGTTGCAGGCGGAACAGCCTGGTAGTTATCGAACGCTTTAGTTGCCCAGCGAAGGAACTCATAACGCTCCATGTTACGCTCAAACTCAAGATCCATATTTTTCTGTAAGGCACTCGTGCTGCCGTACTCATCAACTTGTACTGAGTGGTCAATTACTAAGTCAACCGGTACTTCAGGGTTGATTTTCTGAACGTCTCCACCCACTGCTTCCATCGCTGTACGAAGTGAAGCAAGGTCAACTACCGCAGGAACTCCTGTGAAATCCTGCAGAATAACGCGGGAAGGTTTAAATGGAACTTCTTTACCTTTAATATCCCCTTTATCCCAGTTTGCTAATGCTTCAATATGATTATCGTTAATCACACTGCCGTCATACTGTCTCAATACTGACTCCAGTAATACGCGGATTGAATACGGCAAGTTCTCAGACTTGCTCATGCCTGAATCTGCTAGTGATTGCAGGCTGTAATAAGTATAATCTTTACCATTCACTGATAATGTCTGACGAGAATTGTCTTTAACGTTCTTTGACATCATTAAAAGCCCCCTCTAAATTTAGTCATCCTAATTGTATACTTACTCTCAATATAAAGTAAATGCTTTCATCGAAACTTGTGATATGAATAAGCTTGATATAAGAATAACATTTAATTATCTTTAATTATAACATTCATAACTAAACATTATTAGTGATTTGCTTGCAAGTCCTTGTGTTAAGGTATTATTAATATGTAAAATAACACTTGATATCATGAAATATTCATGTATTATTATAAAAGTTACTATTTCAAACACTCAGGAGGTCATTTTATGTGGCAGGAATTTAAAGACTTTATGCTGCGCGGCAACGTTATAGACTTGGCAGTCGCAGTAGTTATCGGTGCAGCATTCGGGAAAATTGTTCAGGCATTAGTAGAAAATATTATTATGCCGTTAATCGCGTTAATTTTTGGTGATACTGATTTCGCATCAAACTGGGTATATATGGGCATTACATACGGCGTGTTCATCCAGGCAATTATCGACTTCGTTATTATCGGTGCAGCAGTATTCGTATTTGTTAAAGTCGTTAACAAATTAACTAAGAACAAATTCGTTGAAGAAGAAGTTGAAGACGAACAGTTGGTTCTATTACGCGAAATGAGAGATTCATTAAAAGGTATGGAAGACAACAAAAAAGATGGTACTGGTTTATAATTTTCACTTATTAAATTTTTTTAGAGAGCACCTTGGGTGCTCTTTTTTTATGGGATCCTTTTGGCTGGCTCATGTATATCCATCTCCCATTAACCTCCCCACAGGACATAAAATTTTAATCTTACGTCCTGTGGGGAGGCAGCCAAGCGGAGCGCGGCAGTTATCACCCCATCGTTGCGGCTTCATTGGGGCAAATACCAATTATCACCCCATCGTTGCGGCTTCATTAGGTTGAATGTTTATCACCCCAATGTAGTCAGTTCAATGGGACAATTAGCTGTTTTTACCTAAACGAGAAAAAAGACAGCAGAGGATTGCTCCCCTGCTGCTTCAAATATCTATTCTGCTCTTAATCCCTGTTTCACTTCGCTTATAAAGTATAAGCTTCCTGTAACAAGCAGCATTTCCCCGTCAAAATTCTTAATATACTCAATATAATCTTTCACAAAGTGTTTATCCGGATGTTCAATCGAGTTAAACAGCACTTCTCCGTCTTCTGCTTTAAAGAAGTCGAACTCCGTGACGTTAAACGTATCTGCCAGCATACCGATTTTATACACCATCGTATCTAATGGCTTGCCTTTGACTGCAGAGAACAAGACCGTAATCTTTTTATCAGAGTAATGCTCACGCATCGTATCGATAAGTACATCCACCGCTTCGTTGTTATGCGCACCGTCTAAAATAATAACCGGATCTTCACTGATGCGTTCGATACGGCCCGTCCAGAATGTTTTTTCCACACCCTGGATCATTTTATTGACGTCCAGTTTAACCAGATCACGGTCCATCATTTCAAGCAGTGCAGCAATCGCAATCGATGCATTTTCCTGCTGATGGCGGCCGAGCATTCAAGTTTAATATCGTCAAAATCGTATTTGCCGTATTTAAAGCTGAATTCTTCACCGTTTGCGACTAAAATAACTCGTGTCAGCCAATGCCTTTCGCATTTTTTCTCATCGAGCACTTTATAAATATAATCCCGGCACGCATCATTTTACGTTAAAGACTAAAGGAATATCTTAATCACACTGATTTATCTTTAGTAATGTCTAAGAGCGTGTCTCCGAGAATATCAATATGATCAAGACCGATACTCGTTAAGAGCGTCATCACCGGATTAAAGACATTGTCGAGTCATGTGTTGCGCCTAAACCCGCTTCAACCAGCACATAATCCACGGATGCACATTACCGAAGTAGACGAACATCATCATCGTAATGATTTCAAATTCCGTCGACGTGCCTAAATCCGTTTCTCCACCATACGTTCCGACACCGGGCGCACAATATTAACCAGCATGGCAATGTCTTCGTCAGATATCGGTCTGCCGTCAATCGAAAATACGCTCGTTGAATACTCGATATAGGGGGACGTAAATGTCCCCACTGTATAGCCGTTTTCATTCAATGCACTCCGCATATAAGACAAGGTCGATCCTTTGCCGTTCGTGCCGACGATATGGACACCCGTAATTTTCTTCTCAGGATTGCCCAGCTTATCCAGCATCCATTCCATCCGCATCCGCTTCACACCCGGAATACCGAATTGGCACGTTCGTGTATCCAATTCAGGCTGTCCTGATACTCCATTTATTACTTCACATCCCTCAAGCTTACGATACGCGCTTCTACTTCTTTATACTGCGCTTCGTAACCTGCTTGTTTTTGACGTTCTTCTTCAACAATTTTATCCGGTGCATTGCTGACGAACTTGTCGTTGTTTAATTTACCTTCAACGCGTTTTAATTCACCTGACAGGCGGCTGAGTTCTTTTTCAAGACGGGCAATTCTTCTTCTTTGTTGATGAGTCCGGCAAGCGGCAGTATTACTGTCGCGCCTTTAACCACATCTGTCTTATCGTCATCGCCTTTTTCTATTGCTGCAGCGATTGTTAAATGTTCAGGATTAGTAAAACGTTCGATATAGTGGTTGTTGCGTTCTACCGCAGCACGTCTCGCTTCATCTTTACTTCAAGTTTAATATCAATTGGTTTAGATAAAGGCGTATTGACTTCGTTACGCGTCGTTCTAACCGATTTAATAATATTTACTAAGAGTTCCATGTCAGCTGAAGCATCGTCAAAGTTTAACGATTCGTCAACTGTCGGCCATTCGCTTACGACGATTGACGTTTTCTTGTTGATCGTCTGATAAATTTCATCCGTTACAAACGGCATGAACGGGTGAAGCATTTTCAGAATTTTATCCAGCGTATAAAGCACACTGAACGTGTCATCTGTTTCTCTTCATCTGTACCATCTGTCATCGGCACTTTCGCCATTTCAATATACCAGTCACAGAAATCATCCCAGATAAAGTTATATAATGAACGCCCGACTTCACCGAACTCGTAGTCTTCAGATAAGCGAGTCACGTCAGCGATTGTCTCGTTTAAGCGTGTCAGAATCCATTTGTCAGCGAGTGATTTATCGCCCGTTAAATCAATATCTTCCAGCGTAAAGTCTTCACCGATGTTCATGAGCGCAAAACGTGAAGCGTTCCAGATTTTGTTGATAAAGTTCCAGACGCTTTCCACTTTTTCGTCTGAATAGCGGAGATCCTGGCCTGGTGTTGAACCTGTCGATAAGAAGTAGCGGAGCGCATCTGCGCCGTATTTCTCAATAACATCCATCGGGTCGACACCGTTGCCGAGTGATTTCGACATTTTACGGTTCTGCTCATCGCGTACAAGGCCGTGCAGCAGCACATCGTCAAACGGCTTCTCACCAGTCTGCTCAAGAGATGAGAAGATCATGCGTGCCACCCAGAAGAAGATAATATCGTAACCTGTTACGAGTACATTCGTCGGGAAGTACTTGGCAAGATCCGGTGTTTCGTCCGGCCAGCCCATTGTCGAAAACGGCCATAAGGCACTTGAGAACCACGTATCCAGAACATCTTCGTCCTGTGTCCAGTTTTCACTGTCTGCAGGCGCTTCTTCACCGACATATAATTCCCCTGTTTCATTGTGGTACCATGCAGGAATCTGATGGCCCCACCATAGCTGACGTGAAATTACCCAGTCGCGGATGTTATCCATCCAGCCGTTAAACGTATGCTCAAAACGGTTTGGTACGAAATCTACGCGGTTATCCGTTTCCTGGTTTTGAAGACTTTTCTCAGCTAAAGGCTTCATGCTGACGAACCACTGTGTTGATAAGTACGGTTCAACGATTGCATTAGAGCGTTCAGAATGTCCGACAGAATGCATATGTGCTTCGATTTTAATCATATAACCTGCTTCTTCAAGGTCTTTAACCAGCTGCTTGCGGCAGTCGAAACGGTCCATACCCTCATACTGGGCGCCAAGCTCATTAATGACACCGTTCGGGTGCATGACATTAATACGCTCAAGATCGTGACGGTTACCAATTTCAAAGTCATTCGGGTCGTGTGCCGGTGTCACTTTCATTGCACCTGAACCGAATTCCTGTTCCACGTAAGAATCCGCAATAATCGGCAGTTCACGGCCGACGATTGGCAGCGTGACAGTTTTGCCTATAAAATCTTTATAGCGTTCGTCATCCGGGTGCACAACAACCGCAGTATCACCGAGCATTGTCTCGGGACGCGTCGTTGCGATTTCTAAGAAACCTGAACCGTCCGTTAACGGATATTTCACGTGATAGAATTTGCCTTCAATATCCTTGTGAATCACTTCAATATCACTTAGAGCTGTCTGTGTCTGTGGATCCCAGTTAATAATATATTCACCGCGGTAAATTAAATCCTTGTTGTACATATCAACAAATACTTTGCGTACTGCTTTCGACAGTCCTGCATCAAGGGTAAAGCGCTCTTTATCGTAATCGAGACCTAAGCCAAGTTTCTCCCACTGCTCACGGATATGAGACGCATATTCCTCTTTCCAGTTCCATGCGTGCTCTAAAAACTTCTCGCGGCCGATGTCCGACGCTTTAATGCCCTCTTCACGGAGACGCGCATCCACTTTAGCCTGCGTTGCGATACCCGCGTGGTCCATGCCCGGTAAATACAGTACATCGTATCCCTGCATACGCTTCATGCGCGTGATGATGTCCTGCAGCGTCGTATCCCATGCATGCCCAAGGTGAAGTTTACCCGTAACGTTCGGCGGCGGAATGACGATGGAGAATGGTTCTTTATCACTGTTTACATCTGATTTAAATAGTCCCTGTTCAATCCACTTCTCATACTTACCTTTTTCAACTTCAGCCGGATTATACTTTTTCGGCATTTCCATATGATCACTCCTCATAATTTTAAAAACAAAAAAACTCCAGTCCATGAATAGGACGGGAGTTCCGCGGTGCCACCTAAATTCAGGCTTTAAGCCTGCATCTCAACTTGGTGATTAACGCTCACCGCACGTTTTGGATTACTGGTCGGCTGGTTGGCCGGCGTTCACACAAAACTTATCAGACTACGTTCACAGCATGCACCGGTAAACTTTTCACCAATCGTTTACTCTCTGATTATCGCCTGCATACAGCTACTCTTCTACGTCTCTTATTTATATAAGTTAATATTATGCGACTTTTAAATAACTGTCAAGATTGAAGTGACAGACTATTTGGCGCGTTTTTTGTTCAGATATTTTAAATAGTAGCCGACGATCGGGACGACGACGATAATGATAAAGAAGATTCTGAAGATGTGGTAACTGGAAATCATCGCGATGTTGCCGCCGGTTTCAATCGCAATCACGATAATCTGTCCAAGCCCGCCTGGTGCGGCACTTAAGAACAAGTCATTAAACTGATGCGTTGTAAACAGCTGGAAGACAAAGACAATGAACATGGTGCCGAAAATCAGAATTAAATTCTGAAGTAATATCGAGAATATAAGCCGCTTGTTCAGCTGTGTCATCAGAGAGGCAATCTGCAGTCCGATACGAATACCAAACAGAATCTGAGCGACGTTAATAAATGCGAGATCCAGCGAAAACTCAATGCCCGTTGTTAAGTTCCATATAATTAAGACGATGATTGGGCCGAGCATTAAACTCGCCGGGAATTTTATCTTGTTGAGAAGGTAAATAAGCACGAGTGCAGCGAGCGGAATAATGAGCATTTGTGGTGTGAAAATCGTCGAAATATAATCGACTTCGATTGGCAGTGCGTTCGCTTCTGATGCCGGCTTGAAGAAGCCTGAAACGAACGGCACGATCAGTACGATGAGTATAATCCGCGACATCTGAGTAAGCGTGACGAGCAGAATATCAGCGCGCTTCTCCTCTTCGGCCATAATCAGCATTTGAGACAAGGCACCAGGCACGGAAGCAAGCACCGCAGTCTCCGGTGTACTGCCGGTTAAATAAATGAAGAGTCTCGATAATGCGAGACTAAGTAAAAGAACGAGAATCGTCATAAGAAAAATATTAAATATCAGCGCGCATGTCTAAGAGTGCGTCGAGAGTCAATGTGGAGCCGATTTCGATCGCCATAATGATTACACCGAGATCACCGAGCCAGCGCGGGAAATATAACTCGCGTTTGACGAGCCGGATATAAAGAATGGTTGCAATCATCGAACCAAACAGCCACGGTAAAATCATGCCGAGTGAAGACAGTCCGTAAGAAATAAGAGCCGCAGCGGCCACAAGCAGTAGTAAACGAAGAACTTTCATAACATCACCTTATCTATTCGTTTGTCATCTATAATAATAACTTATATTGAGACTGAAATAAAGCAAGGTGCATTTTACACTTTATTCAGAAAACTGTGCTGCGGCGTGATTTGGTGTTGTTTAGAGTGATTTGTGTTGATTTTGAGTGCTGGCCGGTTGTTGGAGGACGACGGCGGTTGACTGTCGGACTTTAACATCGCTTCGAGTACGACGGCGTTTTCTCGTCGTAGTTTAACACTACTTCGAATACGACGGCGTTTGACCGTCGTACTTTAACACCGCTTCGAATACGACACCGTTTCCCCGTCATACTTTAACATCATTTCGAATACGACGGTGTTTGACCGTCGTACTTTAACACCGCTTCGACTACGACACCGCTTCCCCGTCGGACTTTAACTAGATGAATCACATATCAATACTTTCAAATACCCTTAATTTTCGTTAATACTCGTTGTTATTAACTTCGGTTCACAACAGGAAAACGCCGCTGTCATTCCATCTCCTCAGGAGCCTCTTTATCACTCACAACTCTTTCCTGTTCTTTTAAAAAGAATGCAAATATTAAACCGATTAACGCCAGCACTGCGGATGTGATGAATGTGGCGTTTACCCCTGCGATTTCATCCGCAGTTGTCGGATTTCCGCCGGACACATTAAACGCGACGCCGTCATGATTGTAATAAATAGTGCCGTGAAAAGCGAGCCGCCGATTTGGCGCATCGTATTGTTCAGCGATGTGCCGTGGGAGATCATATGGTTATCGAGCGCGTTCATCGCGTAGGTTGTCAGCGCCATCATCGACAGTCCGACACCTGCAAGGCGCACCGTATAAACGATTGTAATATAGGTAAATGTTGTTTCTGTACTTAAGAACGACATCAGCACCGACGTGACTAATATTAAGATTAGACTTGTAAATGTCAGCAGCCGGATGCCGTAGCGGTCAAAGAGCCAGCCGGCGATGAGTGAGATGACACCCATGACCAGGGCACCCGGTAAGAGTGACAGTCCTGACTGGAATGCGGTAAAGCCGAGCATGTCCTGCATTAAGACAGGAACGATATTGTTCGCACTGACCATCGACACAAAGACGATAATCCCGATCAGTGACGCCATGAGGAAATACGGATTTTTTAAGACACGTATTTCCAATATCGGCTGCGTCAGTTTAAATTGTCTTCTGACGAACAGACCGACTATAAATAGTCCGGCAAAGATTGGCAGAATGACTTCAACGCTCAGCCAGCCGCTGACGCCTGCGACTGAGAAACCGTATAACAGTCCGCCGAAGCCAAGTGTCGACATCACGATTGAGAGGATATCCACTTTCGGATTCGTCTGTTCAGTGACGTTCCGCATATAGAAGAATGCAAACACTATATTCAATGCTGCAAGCGGTGTAATGATAATGAACAGCGTTCGCCAGGGCCAGAATTCAACTATGTAGCCTGACAGTGTCGGTCCGATGGCCGGCGCAAAGCCGATAATCAGTCCGAACAGTCCCATCGCCTTGCCCCGGTTTTCGACTGTGAACATCTGCAGTAGAATGACTTGTGATAAGGGCATCATAATACCTGCCCCTGATGCCTGCAGTATGCGCCCGGCGAGCAGCATTGGAAACACTGTCGACAGTGCTGCGACAATCGTTCCAATTGTAAATAAAATCATCGCGGTCATATAGAGTTTCCGCGTTGTAAATTTATAATTAAAAATGCAGATATCGGAATCATTATTCCGTTCACTAAAAAGAAACCGGTCGTCAGCCACTGCGCTGTGCTGAACGGAATGTCCAAATCTTTCATAATGACCGGTACGGCCGTGACCAGCAGCGTCTGATTTAAAATCGAAATAAACGCACCTATAATTAAAATCGCAATGACCAGATTTCTGCCGTTTAAATTCCCTTTTTCCCCTGTCTTGTTCATATACTCCGTCTCCCAACCTCTGTATATATAGAAAAAGACAAACTCATACAATACGAGTTTGTCTTTTTATCTCAAATATTATTGTTCACTGAAGAACTGGTACATTGCTGTCAGTTCTTCGTCAGCAACCTGGTCTGCACTAAATGCAGGCATAGATCCCTGACCATCGCGAACGATTGATGTAAAGTCGTCTTCTGAAAGACTAGTTCCTGCTAAAGCTGGACCCATAGCTCCTGAGAAGTCCTGTCCGTGACATGACGCACAGTTATCGCGGGCGATTCCTTCAGCATCAACGTCTCCGCTAGATGCAGTTTCTTCGCCGCCTCTTCAGATGCGCCTGACTCTTCTCCTGAATCCGCTGTTTCTTCTGTTGCAGATTCTTCTTCAGCTGTGTCGCTTCCGCCACCGCTGCCTAAGTGAAAAATAAGTAAAGGAACAATTAGGAAAACGACTATAACCGGTATCACCCAGTAAAGATGCACCGTACCTTTTGTGCTGTTATTTGGATTTTTCTCGATGACACGAGGCTGGCCATCGACTTTTACGCCGCGTGAACGTTTTTTCTTATCACTCATTATGTCTACCCCCATTTATACTAATACTACTATTATACACATATTCTATCCCGCATGAAGTACAAAATTTAAATTATTTAGCCGTAACTTTACTTAATGCATTATCAAACGCAGTAATAGTCGTTTCTATATCTTCTTCAGTATGTTTAGTTGATAAGAACATACCTTCGAATTGTGATGGAGGAAGGTAAATACCTTCTGCTAATAAGGCCTGGTACATTGCTCTGAATAAGTTTAAATCACTCTTGTTCGCACTGTCGAAATCAGTCACAGGTCCTTCCGTTAAGAAGAAACCGATCATCGAGCCTGCACGGTTAATTGTAAGAGGAATATTATGTTTGGCAAATACTTCTGTCAGTCCCGCTTCAAGCTGATCTGCCAGCTTGCCGAAGTATTTGTAGCTGTCTCCAGTTAACTGGCTTAAGGTCGCAAGTCCTGCGCTCATTGCCAGCGGGTTTCCTGACAGTGTGCCAGCCTGATAAATGTCGCCTGCTGGTGCGATACGTTCCATAATTTCTTTCTTGCCGCCGTAAGCGCCGACCGGCAGTCCGCCGCCGATTACTTTACCGAGACAAGTTAAGTCTGGTGTAATACCGAAGTGTCCCTGCGCTGAGTTGTAGCCGACACGGAATCCTGTCATCACTTCATCGAAGATTAACAGTGTGTTGTTTTGTTCTGTAATATCGCGCACGAACTGAAGGTAGCCTTCAACCGGCGGTACGACACCCATGTTGCCTGCTACAGGCTCCATAATAACTGCTGCGATATCATCGCCGAATTTATCGAATGCTTCTTTAAGACTTTCTTCATCATTATAAGGCACAGTAATTGTATTTTTCGCAGTGCCTTCAGGTACTCCCGGTGAGTCCGGCAGTCCAAGCGTTGCAACACCGGAACCTGCTTTAATTAATAACGAGTCACTGTGGCCGTGGTAGCAGCCTTCAAATTTAAGTATTTTTTCTCTGCCTGTATAGCCGCGCGCTAGACGTAATACTGCAAGCGTTGCTTCAGTACCTGACGATACCATACGAATCATCTCGATAGATGGCACGCGTTCCATAACAAGTTCAGCCATTGTCGTTTCAAGCTCTGTCGGCGCACCGAAAGATGTGCCTTTAACTGCGGCATCCTGCACGCTTTTTACGACTTTATCGTCTGCATGGCCTAAAATTAAAGGGCCGAAACTTAATGAATAGTCGATATATGAATTGCCGTCAACATCGTAAAGACGCGCACCCTTAGCGTGGTCGATAAATAACGGGTGGTCGCCGACCGATTTAAAGGCACGTGCCGGAGAGTTCACACCGCCGGGCATTACTTTAACTGCTTCAGCATATAATTCTTTTGACTTGTTATACATCTTAAATTTCTCCCTTATTAATTTTTTTCGCAAGTTCTTTCGCGAAATAAGTAATAATCATATCTGCGCCTGCGCGCTTCATTGAAATCATCTGTTCAGCAATGACTTCTTCATCTAAAAGACCCTGATCAATTGCGTTACGCGTCATTGCATACTCGCCGCTCACGTTGTAAGCAACAATCGGCAGATTTGAGTTATTGCGCACATCGCGAATAATATCGAGGTATGACAAGGCCGGTTTAACGATCATCATATCCGCACCTTCAAGTATATCGCTGTCTAGTTCACGGAGTGCCTCCAGACGGTTCGCCGGATCCATCTGATACGTGCGGCGGTCGCCGAATGATGGTGTTGATTCCGCGGCATCTCTGAACGGACCATAGAATTTAGACGAATACTTAATGCCGTAGCTCATAATTGGAATATGCGAGTAGCCCGCAGCGTCCAGCCCCTGGCGGATTTCAGTAACGAAACCATCCATCATATTGCTTGGTGCTAATATCAGCACCGGCTTTAGCTTGTGATACTGCAGTCTGTACGAGCAATGGCAGTGATGCATCATTGTCGACGTCTTTCGTTACAGGATCAATTAAGCCGCAGTGGCCGTGATCTGTATATTCACACAGGCACGTGTCTAAAATAACGAGCAGTTCAGGATAATGTTCTTTCGACAGGCGGCACGCTTCCTGTACGATACCGTGATCGTGGTAAGCCCCTGTACCTTCAGGATCTTTTTCATTCGGAATGCCGAAGAAAATAACACTCTTAATGCCAAGTGAAACGACTTCATCCAGCTCTTCTTTAAGCAGGTTCAATGAAATCTGATATACACCTTTCATCGATGATACTTCCTGTTTGACGTCCGGTTTTTCAACGACGAAAATCGGATAGATTAAATCATCTTTTGATAGTTTTGTTTCGCGTACCATGTCGCGCATAAAGCCGCTTTGTCTTAAACGGCGATGTCTGTCAAAGTTCATTATGAATACTCTCCTTTATAAAATCAATCATATGTCCGAGTGTTTCATGCTCCGGTTTTGATGCAGTCAGGCCGTATTCATTTAATCTCGCTTCAGTCACGTGACCAATCGCGATTAAATGAATGTTCTTCAGTTCATCAGCTTTAAAATGGCCCATTAAACTGTCGACTGCAGACGGTGATGATAACGTTAAATAATCGATATGATTTATGTTTTTTCTGATCTGTTCAATCGAACCTTCGTGAACTTTCGGGTAATACAATTCAATTTCTGTAACGATTGCCCCCGATTCACGCATATAGTCCCGCATCAGCGGACGTTTTTTCGTGCTCGCCGGATACAGTATTTTATCGCCGGGCTTAATCGAGAATTCTTCGATAAACCCTTCCTGCGTATAGGTCGACGGCTCAAAGTCCACATCGATGCCGTAACTGTTCAATGCTTCGGTCGTTTTCACGCCGATGCTTGAGATTTTATCCGTTTTGACATGTTTAAAAAGCGGCAGAAATGCTTCACACTCTTGTTTTTACTCGTCATGACGAGCCACGTATAGTGTGTCTTTAAAACTGTCTCGTCAAAAGGCAGACGTTCAGTCGTAATGAGCGGTGCATGGACGAGATTTAAGGCCTCGTCCTCCCCCTCTTCAAATGTTGACTGTGTCACGTAAACAACCGGTTTACTGCTCGGCATTATTCTCATTAATCATGTCGATAATATCTTCGCACCGATTTTCTGCATTTCATCAGCAACAAGGTTACCCAGCTGAACCGGATCCTGATGTGATTTCTTTACAACAAACCGTTCATTGCCGTCTTCGGACATAATTAATCCTGTTAAGTACAATTCGCCGTCCTCAAGCGTTGCATAACCGCCGATTGGCACCTGGCAGCTTCCGTCCATACGTTTTAAGAACGTACGCTCAGCAGTCGTGCACGTTGCGTCATGGTCCGAGTGGACAGTTTGCAGCATTTCTATTAATTCAGCGTCATCTTCACGCACTTCGATGCCTAAAGCCCCTTGTGCAATTGCCGGAATAAACTCTTCAGGGTCGAAGTATTCAGTGACAACGTTGTCGCTCCAGCCCATACGTTTAAGTCCTGCAGCTGCTAGTAAAATAGCGTCGTATTCGCCCGACTCCATTTTCTTAATGCGAGTATCGATGTTGCCTCTGACCCAGTTCACAGTAATATCATCGCGCATTGCTAACAGCTGTGCACCGCGGCGGAGACTTGACGTGCCGACGATGCTGCCAGCCGGCAGGTCTTTAAATAATACTTTATTATTCGATAAAAAGGCGTCGCGCATATCTTCACGTTCAGGCACACATGCAATTGTGAAGCCTTCAGGCAGTTCGCTCGGTCTCTTTTAAGCTGTGAATCGCCATGTCGATTTCTTTATTTTTAAGTGCTTCTTCAATTTCTTTAACAAATAATCCCTTGCCGCCGACTTTAGATAACTGTACGTCGACGATGCGGTCACCTTTAGTGACGATTTCTTTTATTTCAATTTCAGCATCCGGGAACTGTGCCTGCAGTTTCTTAATGAACTGTTTCGACTGCGTTAAGGCAAGTCCGCTTCTGCGTGAACCAACGATAATTTTTCTCATGATTTATACTCTCCTTAAAGTGACCAAAAATGAAAACTCGATAATTCTGAAAGAATTAAATAATTCAGCATGACAAAGACAAAAATTGCGATGCTGTACACTGCAAATTTCGCCGTATCACCTTTAAATTTAACCATTGTTAAAATAATGCTGTACATAATAATAACACATACAGTGCCGATGACTTTCGGATCATAGACGACACTTGGACCGATGATCTGAAGTCCCCAGACGATTCCTATTATAATACTTATACTCATTAAAATCACACCGATAAAGGTCAGCCTGAGCATTACTTTTTCGGCGGTGCCGATGCTGAAAAGCGAAAAGAAACTTCTGTTGAATTTTTTCTGCTTTAAGTTGCGGCGCTGAACTAAGTATATAACGGCATTCAGCATGCCGATAAAGAACATAACATAGGCTGCCAGTGCACTGCCTACATGGACGATTAAGAGCTCGTTCACAATTTCAAGCGTCAGCGCCGTTGAACTGAAGTTCAGCGATGAAAATGTATAGAACGTCATTAAAACTATCGTAATAATTAAGTAAAACAGTAGTATAAATTCCGATTTCGTCTTCATAAAATGTATAAGCCCGAGCAGTATAAATACCAGGCTTAAGCTGAATATACTTTCAGCAAGCGTTAATATTGGAATTCTGCCAAGCTGGATTCCGAGCTGCACAACAGACAGAAAGTGCAGTATTACCGCCGGGGTCAGTACATACAGAGAAACCTTTCTGACTTGTCGATTTCTTAAAAACAAATCATATGACAGTGCAGAAAGGCTGATAAAGTAAAGCAGTAATATAATTTCTTGAATGCGGAACATCATATCCATAAGATATCCACCTTGCTAATTAAGGTTAAGCTGTTCTTTACGTGCTCTGAGCTTCTCTCTTTGTTTCGAACTTGAATCTTCGCGTGCCAGTTCAACCTCTTCTTCAATATGGAACATTGCCATAATATCTTCGAGTTTCTCATCGCGTTTTTTGTCGCCGGCGATTTCTTTCGTAAAGATAATCGGATCGCGCAGCATTTGATTAATAATACTCTTCATGTGTTTTGAGATTACCGTGCGGTCGTCGCGTTCTGTCATATCCGGCAGTTTACGCTCCAGTGAATCCAGTGTTTCGTCGTGAATGTTTAAAGACTTCGTACGCATCGCCTGAATAACAGGCACGACACCTTGAACGCGGAGCCAATCTTCAAATTCCGCAGTCGTGCCGTCGATCATCGCTTTGATTTTCTCGGCTTCCTGTTCGCGTGAAGCGAGGTTAGAGTCAACTAAGCCCTGCAAATCATCCACATTGTACATATAGACGTTGCCGCTTGAATCAATTTCAGGATCAATGTCTCTCGGCATTGCGATATCGATTAAAATAAGCGGTGAACCGCCGCGTGTTTTATTCACCATGTCGATTCATATCTTTTTTATGACAAATACCGTGACGATGTGCTTGAAAATTACGATTCAGCTCTTTTAATTCAACCTAAAGCGTGCAGATTTGCTGCACGGCCGTTAAAGCGTGCTGCCAGCTCTTCTGCTTTTTCAACCGAACGGTTTAAGACCACTACTCTTCGATACCGTTTGACGTTAAGTTTAAGAGTGACTCTTCAGCCATTTCACCTGCACCGATAACGACACACGGCTTTTCTTAACATTGGCAAAATGCGTTTTGCAAGCTCTACCCGCTGCATATGAAATCGATCTGCGTTCTTCGAAATAGCAGTTTCACTATGGCCGCGTTTAGCGACAGTAATCGCTTCTTTAAACAGCTTGTTAAAGATTGTCCCTGTCGTATGTTCTTCCTGCGCAGTTAAAAACGCATCTCTGATCTGGCCGAGAATCTGCGTTTCACCCAGCACCATCGAATCTAGTCCGGCAGTCACTTTAAACAGATGAGAAACAGCTTCGTCAGCTACTTTCATATCTGTCATATCTTTAATTTTTTCGTATTCAACGTCGAACCAGTCAGCGAGGAATTTTCTGGAATAATACGCCCCCGTATGTTCCTGATCACTCACTACATACAATTCTGTGCGGTTGCACGTCGACAGCAATGTCGCTTCAAGTATGCTTTTTTGTTCGCGTAATTTATGCAGTGCTTCAACGACTTCTTCGTCCTGGAATGTCACCTGTTCGCGTTCTTCAACGCCGGTTTTTTTATAATTTAGACTTAATGCAATAATATGCACTATAATGCCCCCTCAAAACTTAACTCACAAATAAAGGTGCTCAGTTGGACCACTTTATCTATTCCCTATTTATACTAATTATAAATTAGGTATATATCAAGCATTCTAGACAAACTTTTGTAAAGCTGTCATAATTTCAGGCAGATTTCGCTTGTCTAAGGAAGAAAATGGGAAAATCTGGTCTTCAGGTTCCATTTCCAGCTCTCTTTTTATAACACTGATGTGCTTTTGAACTTTACCGCGGGCAATTTTGTCAGCCTTCGTTGCAACGATAATTACCGGCAGTTCGTAATATTTCAAGAAATCGTACATCGAAATATCATCTGCTGTCGGCGGATGACGCAGGTCGACTAACTGTACAACACAAGTCAGTGTTTGACGGTCTTTTAAAATCCTTCGATCATGCCGCCCCACTTCTCGCGTTCAGATTTCGACTGTTTTGCGTAGCCGTAGCCCGGCACATCGACAAAGACAAACTTCTTATCTGCGTTGTAGAAATTCAGGGTAATTGTTTTCCCCGGTTTTGATGAAGTACGCGCGACGCCTTTACGGCCGCACATAGCGTTAATAAATGATGATTTACCGACGTTTGAACGCCCGCTCAATGCGATTTCTTTTAAACCGGTCTCCGGGTAATGTTCCGGACTCACTGCAGAAGTAATAATATCTACGTTACTTGGATTAATTTTCATGCTGGTCACTTCCTTTAAAAAAGGCTGTCGCAATGACAGCCTTTATTTTATGCACTTTTTTTATCTTCTGTAATTTCTTTGCCGTCCGCATCAAAAATCAGCGGATCTTTTTCATCGATAATCGTTTCACGGGTAATAACGACTTTCTTAATGTCGTCGTTTGAAGGCACTTTGAACATAATGTCCACCATGCGCTCTTCAATGATTGAACGCAGTCCGCGGGCACCTGTCTTACGTGCGATAGCAAGTTCTGCGATTGCGTCAAGTGCGTCTTCTTCAAACTCAAGTTCAACGTCGTCGATTAACATCATTCTCGTATATTGTTTAACGAGCGCGTTTTTCGGCTCAGTTAAAATTGATTTCAAGGCGTCAACATCAAGCTCCTCTAAGTAGCTGATGATCGGCACACGGCCGATAAATTCTGGAATCAGACCGTAGCTCTGAAGGTCGTCCGGACGTACTTTCGCCATAAGCGCGTCTTTATCCGTAAAGTCTTCACCTGCACCGCCGAAACCAATCACTTTATCGCCTAGACGGCGTTTAATGATGTCTTCCATACCGTCGAATGCACCGCCGAGAATAAACAGGATGTTCGTCGTATCGATCTGGATAGACTCCTGGTTCGGATGCTTGCGTCCGCCTTGCGGAGGAACGCTTGCAGTTGTGCCTTCTAAGATTTTAAGCAGTGCCTGCTGTACGCCTTCACCGGATACGTCTCTGGTAATCGATGTGTTTTCGCTCTTACGTGCGATTTTATCGATTTCATCAACGTAAATAATGCCCTGTTCAGCACGTTCAACATCGAAGTCAGCTGCCTGGATTAAACGGAGAATATTCTCAACGTCGTCACCCACGTAACCTGCTTCAGTCAGACTCGTCGCATCAGCAATCGCAAACGGCACGTTCAGTGAACGAGCTAATGTTTGTGCAAGCAGTGTTTTACCGCTTCCTGTAGGACCGATTAAAGCGATATTACTTTTAGCAATTTCAACTTCATCTTCGCCCATGTTGTTAATACGCTTGTAGTGGTTGTATACAGCTACGCTGAGTGCGCGTTTAGCGTTCAGCTGGCCGATAACATACTCATCGAGTGATTCTAAAATTTCCTGCGGTTTCGGAATATAATCGAAAACTGCAGTGTGATCCATCTTAAGTTCTTCTTCTATAATTTCATAGCATAGTTCGATACATTCGTTACAAATGTATACACCGCTGCCGGCGATAAGTTTCTTAACCTGTTCCTGATCTTTACCACAGAATGAGCAGGTTAAATCTGTATCATCTTCATTAAATTTAAACATTTATATACACCTCATTATATACTTCTAATAAATATACTAGAAAATCTACCTTAAATCAATTGAGCTGCATATTGATGAAAAGCTCTACACTTTAGGTGCAGAGCTTTTCATGTATGTGGTTCAATTTATAGATTATTCAGCTTTTTTACGGTTGTCTACTAATACGTTTAAAGCTTTTGTATTTTAACATCTTCTTTAAGCATGTCAGCGCCGCCAAGAGCGTTCTTAACATCTTCTAAAGGCATACCGAACTGCTCAGCCAGACGGCTAAGTTCAGCGTCTGTATCTGCTTCAGTTACTTCGATATTTTCTTCTTCTGCAATTTGTCTTAACGTTAAGTTCGTACGAACGCGTTTAAGTGCATCTTCTTTCATTTGTTCACGAAGAGCGTTTTCGTCTTGACCTGACAGCTGTGTGTAAAGTTCAAGAGTTAAGCCCTGCTGTGATAAGTTCTGTTCGAATTCCTGAAGCATACGGTCAGTTTCAGTATCAACCATTGCATCCGGTACATCAATGTCAGCGTTGTCGGCAGCTTTAGCTACTAAGCTTTCTTTTAATGTAACTTCGTAGTCGCTTTCTTTTTTAGCTTTAACTTCTTCTTGAAGTTCAGCTTTAAGTTCGTCTACAGTTTTAGCTTCACGGTTTTCAAGCTCAGCTACAAACTCATCAGTTAATTCCGGCGTTTCTTTTTGTTTAAGTGAGTTCACTTTAACTTGGAATACTGCTTCTTTACCAGCTAACTCTTCAGCGTGGTACTCTTCAGGGAAAGTAACGTTAACGTCTTTCTCTTCGCCGATTTCCATGCCTACCATTTGCTCTTCAAAGCCAGGGATGAATGAGTTAGAGCCAATTTCGATTTCGTAGTCGTGAGCGTGTCCGCCTTCGAAAGCTTCTCCGTCAACGAATCCGTGGAAATCGATTGTCGCGATATCGCCTTCTTCAACTGTACCTTCTTCTTTAACTACTAAATCAGAATACTCAGTAAGAATGTGGTCGATTTGGTGATTAACTTCTTCGTCAGTCACTTCTGTGTCGACTTCTTCACCTTCAAGGTTTTTGTATTCGCCTAGTTTAACTTCAGGTTCAACTGTAACAGTTGCTTTAAGAATAACTTCTTTGCCTTTTTCAATCTGTTCAACATCTACGTCAGGCTGAGCAACCGGTGTAATACCAGCTTCGTCTACAGCTTTCCCGTAATGTACAGGTAAAAGAATGTCTAATGCATCCTGGTAAAGAGATTCTACACCAAAACGTTTTTCGAACATTTGACGCGGTACTTTACCTTTTCTGAATCCAGGCATGTCAATGTCCTTAGATACTTTTTTAAATGCTTCATCCAAAGCAGTGTTTAGTTCTTCACTTGGAATTGTAATTGTTAAAATTCCTTGGTTACCTTCTTGTTTTTCCCATGTTTGAGACATAATACATTTTCCTCCATTAAGTCGATTTTTCAATTAACCTGTATATTATAACACATACAAATATTGATTCAAATGATTGATTTACAGCGAGTTCTTCGCAATATCGTTCTCGATTTCACTGAGCCAGCGTTTCACATTTGGATCCGCTTCGTACGATGGTTCCATACCGAGCATTTCTTCAATACGCTCACTGTATGCTTTAACCACGGCATCACTCGTAAAATCAGGCTGCACCGGATACATATATATCGCATGGCCCATTATGAGCTCGGTTGTCGCTTCGGTAAATGACGGGTTGAACTGTTCAACTTCATCAAGTACTTTCGGCAGGACATCCCGGGCGATAAAGTAATCTTCCAGACTCGTGAGTTCAGACGGCTTCACCGTCATCTTCACGCCGCATTTCTCAATGGTTAGCGTACCATTAGAACGTACGCTTCGCAATATAATAGCATAGCGGTCTGTAATTCATTGCGCTCTGCTTTACCGAAAGCTTCTATAATAAAATCCATGTACGTGATGTCATGACTTTCCGTAATCTTCTCGACGAACTCAAGCTGCTGAAACAGATTGAATTTGTCAAAGTCTTCTTTAGAGATAACGGGCTCTGACGCAGCGAGCATTCCTCTCAGCTTGTTCGATGCATTTTGTCTTAAAGACAAAATATCCACACGGAAACCTTGCGGTATCGGTTCTTCCAGCAGATGGCCGGAAAACTCCAGCACCTCTTCGTAGTTGCCCATATCAGATAACGCCTGCAGCATGTAGACCATGTGCGTTTCGTAATCCCCGTCGCCGTTGTTCATTTGCTCGAGCGAATAGTCGACGAGCTCACCTGGGCGCTTGGCCCGGAGCAATGTTTCATACAGCATCTCTTCAGCCAATTCGGACGGTTCCGATAAATCCATATACTTGTTAAACGTTTTTAAGAAATGCATGTCATCCCCGGCATCGTAATGTGCTTTAAGATCGCGTTCGAACTTCTTAATAAATCTGTCGTGCGTCGTAACCTTATTGTCCATAAGCATCTCTGATAATTAACTCACTCCACGATTCGTAAGGCGACATCGTTTCTAAGATATCGTTTTAACCCACTCAAGCGCAATCGTGTCCGTTTCGTTGTTGATTACTTTATCTTTTTCAACATCGATTTTAAGAACGAGACCGATATGGACCTTGCCCACTTCGTTATCATCGTCGTTAATCAGACCGTGGATTTCGATATTCTTCACATCATCCTCTTTCAGACCGACTTCCTCCTCAAGCTCACGCGCAGCATTTACACGCAGCTTGCCGGCGATATCCGCTTCAGACTCAACATCGTTCATATGACCGCCGACACCGATTGATAATAAGCCGTGCAGACGCGCCTCCCCGCCGCCTTCCAGACGTTTATAAACAAGCGTCTCGTCGTCATGCGTAATGATGCAGTAGCTGATCAGCTGCTTGTAGCCCGGATCCTCTTCCATATCCCCGCGGCGCTTCACTTCGAAACCGCCGAACGAATTCACAATCTCTCTATAGCGATTATCATCTTTGGAAATAAAACCGTTGAACGCATTCTGTTCCCCATTAAATAATGTATCGCGATTTACAACTAAAATCTGTTCATCAAATTTACTCATGCATAATCTCCTCGCAGGCTGAAAATTTCTCTATATTTAATAATTAAAAAAGTTTCTGGAAATCAGTTTTAATTAATATTCGCCGTCGTTCTTTTCAATTAAATGATATTTGAGCTTTCAAATTTCAAGATAATTATTTACTCATGGAAGTTTACACAATATTAAGGGGGTTTTCAAGGGGTGACGGATAATGACAACCAGTTTAAAACGTGTAAAGCTGATAAGTTTTATGCGACTTGAATAATCTGAAAATTCTATCTTCAATTGATATATTTGATATAATAATAAATAATATAACTGTTGAAAGGGCCGATAAAATGAAAAAGAAAAATGTTCATATAATTCCTGGAAGCGATGGTAAATGGAATGTAAAAAAAGAAGGTAACAAACGAGCAACCAGTATTCATGACACACAGAAAAAGCATAGATGCAGGGCGTGATATAGCGCGTAAAAACCGTTCTGAAAATGTAATTCATGGTCATGATGGAAAAATCAGAGATAAAGATAGTTACGGTAACAATCCATATCCGCCGAAAGGATAAACGATTAACAGCCTGATATATATTAAAAGTAAATAGAATGGATTAATAAGTAAGCTTTGTTCCTGATCGGTAATAAAGCTTACTTATTAACAAATGGTGCATATTTCCTGCTGAGCAAACGTCCCAGGCGGGAGTTTCAAAACGCTTAATATCAAAGGTTATAAGCGTTGGTTGACAATAATTTATCTTCAACAATTTTAGTTCTGTTCCTTTTCCCGTATTCTTTTGACAGCGAGCAAGATTTTATAGATTTTAGAAATACCTAAATGTTAGACTCTATTGATATTTATCCATTACATAATTTATTATCGACTATTATATAGTAGAAATAAAATATTTCCAACTTTGGTAAAAGTAGATTGCCTATATATGTAAGTATTGTTATATTTAATTAGAATTCAAAATATTTAGGGGGTCTTTACATATGAGAAAATTGCTATTAGGTACTGCATTGTCTACAGCTTTATTACTCGCTGCATGCGGGGAAATGGAAGAACCGACAGAAGAGACGGACACAAGCACAGCTGCAGAACCTGCAGAGAAGAAGCTGAAACGGAATCAGCAGAAACTGAAGATACTGAAGAAGTTGTAGAAGAAGAAACTGAAACAGTAGATGAAAACCTTTCAGTGGGAGATACCGTTGAAATGGACGGTGTGGAATTCACTTTAGATGCTGCTTACTACACTGACGAAAGAAACGAATTCGCTGAAATCGAAGCTGACAGCGTTGTAATTTTAGATGTGTCATTCACAAATAATACAGGCGAAGACTACTCACCAACATTTGATATGAGTGTCTACGCTGACGGATCTAAAGCAGAAGAGTACCCTGTGGGTGATATTGTCTTAGATGTAGTATCTGACGGCAGAAGTTCATCAGGTTCAGTCGCTTATGCATTAGTTGGCGAGCCTTCAGAAATTGAATTAGAATTTGCACCAATGATGTCATTCAGCGGTGAAAAATCTATTTACACTGTTACACCTGAATAAACAAAAACACCGCCTTTCTACATCAGTAGTTGGGCGGTTATTTTGTATAAGAAATACCCTCCGTTACTTTAAGACGAAGGGCGATAAAAAATATTAAGTAGGTTTCGCAGCCATGAAGAGAATATTTGTGTTCATGGAATCACCTCTTAGGGTAATTATATCGAACGTACATTCTATATGTAAAGTCCGAAAAAGCCTCTTAATACTAAGGTGCAAATTTTTATAATAGTATTAAATATACAGTATTTAAAGAATCAAACTAGAATAATGTCGTTTGAAGTGTATTATTTTTTATATACTAACTTATTTTTTGTTGGATTTTTTCTATGACATCTTTGCCTATATTTTTAAACTGATCCAAATCCCAATCATCGTTATTATAAATAGAGCTTAATTTAGGTAGGACTATTAACATCACATCAAAAATAATATTAGCCATAGATTCAAATGTTTCTAATTCATCATGACTACCTTCATACTCAGAAAATGATATTTTTAAATTTCCATTTTGGTATAAGTCTATCGAGAATTTATGTGACATATGTTTAGTTATAACCTTAACTCTATTAATTCTTTCTGATTCGAAAATAAAAGTAAGAGTGCTTAGTAAATTTAAGACTTCGCTTCCTATACCAGTAACATGGGCTAAAGAATTAGAGTTTCCACCCCGGTACCCTTCAATACTCTCTATAATAATATCATCTTCACTATCTCTTCGATTTAGTACAGTATGAAATAGCCATAAATAAAAATCTTTATCTAATAAGAGATTAATATTATTTAATTCTAGTTCGTTTCTTCCCTCATAGTCTAAAAGATTTCTTAAGAGCGTTTTGCCTGTTGCATCATTACTACTTTTATTTATAATGAATTGGGTAATACTTTCATTTGTTAAAACAAATATATATAAATCAGTAATACTTATTCTTACTTCTCGATTAGGATCTTTTTCAAAACCTACATTAATATCTTCTTTATATAAATGATAAACTTTATAACGATAACTTGATTCGTTCATACTGTAATTTTTTATTCCACTCATAGACTCAAAGGTATATCTCAAAGATTCTTCTGTGAAATGTGGTTCGACTCTTGTTTCATTCTTACACTTGTTATCTAATTTTTGAATAATATTATCGAATACTTTTAATTCATTGTCTGTATATTTTGAGAAACTATATGAACTTCTCATCGAATTCCCCCTTGCATAAATGTTATTGATTCCACATTTAACTTATAAAATCCTTTTCTCTTTTTTCAAACAATAATTGATTTATATTTTTCCCTGTATAGTTACTAGCTACTATACCTTTAATATTTTCCCCGAAAAAATGACTATCTATAGGAGTCTTTATCTTATTAAGATGAATGACATATGCATTTATCTCTTTATCATAATCGATGATTTGAGAATTCCCTTCAACTTGATAATGAATCCATTCGGGTTTATTCAAAATTAAAACTTTATCTTTTTTAAACCTTTTATTTACTTTAACTTCGAAATAAATATTTTGAAAAGTTGCTTTTTCGTCTGTTGGATCTTCTAATATAATTTCTTCTGAGTGTATAGATTCACTACTGATGTCAATATATACCTCTTTATAACATAGATCTAATATTAGAGCGGAAAAAATATTAGCAATATAAACCATTGTTGGAAGAATTAGAGTGATATCGAGAGTTAACCCCACCTCCATACTAAGACTTCCAAACAATAATTTCACAAAGGAGAAATCAAATTTGAAATGTAAAGTTAGTATTAAGAGTCCTGCAAAAAAAGGATATATAATACTAGAGTAATTTTTGAGTTCGTTTATTGTTCTATTCATCATAATATCGAAGGCTCTAAAACCTTTTTTATAACTATTTTATCTTCTGAGTTCTCATATAGTATAATTCCATTAGCTAAAACGGTGAAGTAAATATTATTAAATTTACATTTAATGCTGTGTATGTCAATGGAGTCTTCATCACTATGATAAAGAGCATTTGAAATATCCATTATTATATCTTTTTCATCTCTTTATTAATTTGATTTACTCTATTATCTATTTCAATTTGTTCTTTACCATCATCATATATATCACTACTTAATTTAATATATTTAATTAACCCTTTAGACTCATGAACAGTTTGTAAAATATTGACCATCTTTGCACTCGTAATTATTACTTGCATATACTGTTCTTTTATATAACTTTTAATAAAATCGGAGTAACTAATCTGCTCAGGGATATAGTCCATCAAAAATATCTCATTAGATTTTTTAAATATCTTACAGTACATTAAATCCCCCCGAATAAAGCGTCTTATAAATATCAGTATACTCTATTTGTCAATAGTAATACACAATCAAATTTTAACCCCTCTTTCGGCAATGATTCCGATTGAGGGGTTTGTTAAATCATAAATAGGCTTGCAAGTAAATATGTATTTATGCAATTATTTATTTTCTTGAATGCTTAGTGATATGTCTTATTTAACTTTTAATTTCTGACCTACATAAATCATATTAGCATTGGCTAACTTATTCCAGTTAACAATCTGCTTCTGCGTTGATCCGTAACGTGCAGCCAGTCCACTTACAGTGTCGCCGGATTTAACTGTATGGTACTTCGTTGTGGACTTCTTAGCAGTTCCATTCACGATGAGTTTCTGCCCTGCATAAATTAAGCTTTCATTGGTAATACCGTTTAAATTCTGCAATGCTTTTGTCGTTGTGCCTTATAGTGCTGCAATGCCAGATAAAGTATCGCCGGCTTTAACCGTGTAAGTTTTCGTTTTTGCAGTTCCTTTCACATACAACAACTGTCCGACACTGACTCTGTCCGGATTCGTAATACCATTCAGATTAGCTAAGTTGGCAACAGTTGTACCAAATTTAAGTGCAATGCCACTTAATGTGTCACTTGATTTAACTTTGTACGTTTCAACGCTAGTAGTCGCATTGCTTGTTGACTCTTTCAGTGCTGCAAGTTTAATCTTACTTGCCTGTCCGTCTGTGAAGTATTCGAGCGGTTTATCGCCGAGCAAACGGTTTAAATCAAGATTACCGCTGTAACCTGGTAAGCTGCCGTGTTCGGTGTACTGATGAATATCAGCGTAGAAGTCAGGCTTACTGTCAACTGTAGCACTTCCTGAACCGTATTGTGGAATCCACACTGCATCAGCTTCTGATGTGTCTAGATTCAACTGTTTGTATAAATGATGTGCGATGTACAGTCCGACCTTCTTCGCTCCCAGGCGGCGTAATTCGTTGATACAAACAGATACTCCATATCTCATATTCGGATGTGTAACGGCTTCGACATCAAGCCACTAGAATGTCGGTTTATATTTTTCGTTCTATCATAGAACATCTTCGCTTCATTAATCATGTGTTGATCGTTCTGCTCTCTTACAAAAGCATAAGCATCTGTCGGAATGCATCGAGCCTGCAACTCTTTGTGGTGCGTTTTATACACTTTATCTTCGTAATCAGCATCCATAGTCCGAATAATAACGTGGTCCACTTGCTTAGCAAACTTATCATAATTAATCGCTGATGGCGCTTGATATTCTGAAATATCTACGATAACTGCATTCTTATCATTTGGTACAGGCGGTGAAGGAATTGGCTCCTCTTCAAAGTTAATACGGATGAAGTGAGTCACACCTCTGTAATCATCGGTACGTAACTTAGCAGGTCTTGATGGGTCTCCGTCCCAGTTTTGGTCTAGCATCGTACATGTACTTAAATTAATATTTCCGTAAACAATACCGATATGACCATATACTTCATGTGCAGTTGGTTTCGTCCACACCGCGATATCCCCAACCTGTGGAAGAAAGTTCTTAGTGTTCTTGTGAATCGTTGCAAATTTACCGTAGTTGTTAACTCTATCGTTTACTGCATCAATCGCGATCCCCCACATTCGGTACTTGCCATCAGTCGCCCACCAAATAAAGTCCACAGTTAAATCCATGCACTGTGCTTGATAAGCGCCGTCGAAATCAATATATCTTCCAACATACCACTTCAATCTGTCATGCATTTGTTTATATGTTTTCATTCATTTCACTCCTCATTTTCCGCATAAAAAAACAACCCTCCGGTAATTCCGGATAGTTGCTTATACACTCTCTTTTATTCCATCTGTCGTCTTGCTTGCGACATCGTATAATCCGCTAGCGGCTAAACCGCTGATTAAACCACCGAGTATTTGACCACCCGTTGACAGGTTTGTTAACCACCCCTTTCGTTGTATTAAAAAAACCTACTTCTCGGCAGGCTTCCGGTCCTTCAATCGATTCAATTCACTTTTTAATCCTTTATTTTCTTCATGAATAATTTTATTTTCCACAATCAAATGTGCGATTTTCTGATTAGCTCTTGACATAGACTGTGCCCATTCTGCATTTATATACGCTGCCAATTCATCAACGTTTATTAACCCTTCAGTATTCTGCTCCATCATTTAGCCTCCAATAATTTAACTCTTCCTTCTAGTTCCTGTATTGCTTTGATACTGTAACTCGACATTTTATATAAATCTATGCCTGTTAATTCCTTCGTAGCAACAGGACCACTGTGTTCCGCAATCAATCCGATTTGTCTATTGTCAGTCACACCTTCTTCGATGTCATCTATCAGATCGTATTCAACCACATTTAAACCTTTAATAGTTTCAAGACCGATGTTACCGACATCTTCTATATTTGTTTTGTATGTCTGAAAAGAAGCTTGTGTAAACGCTGATGCTTTAATCGGCTTGTAACCAATATCTGCGCCGTTGTATAGTAAGTTGTTGGTCACTCGCACTTCTCCTGTGGATGTACCTAAATAAAGGTTCGACCCTTCATCTAGCACACGAATACTTTCAGCTTGTACTTCTTTAGCAGGTAATCCGCCCGTGCCAATGTCACCGTTGTTATTTGTCGCGTAAATTTTCGGATTATCACGTTGCTTGCTGAATCGTATGCCGGAACCGTGTGTTGCGCCCTCGGTCAAGTTACCAAACAATAGTGCACCATCAGTTTCTGAGGATGATTCATTATCTTTCACATAAAACTGGAATTCATTTACACCGTTCCTGGAATCTCGAAAAGGTCTTACGTAAACAGAATACTGTCGACTTTCTATGTTGTTTGTCAAATCAGACACGGTGTATATCGTACTGTAATCCGATTCCAACGCCACTGCACCAGATGTCGAGTGTAACGTGACACCTCTGGATTCTTCGTTATATCGCTGACTATGAAATTCTAAAGTTCCCGCAGTAAAATCTTCTATAGCTCCTGACATCGTTGTGGACAATCCTTTTTCGGTCATATATAGGTTATAACCTGTGACTTCGTTAGAAACCATAATACGGCCGTTGTATATCCCAAGATTCAATTCCGCGGTATCAGTCACTCCGGTCCAGGTTCGAGTGAAGTCGCCGTGTGATATAAATTGAGCGCCGGTCATGTACATGTACTTATCGCCATCTTCGCCATACACCACTACGTTATTAGCAATAAGAATACCTGTAGTAATTGCATCAGCGACGATGCCTTAATACGTCATCGCTGTTTTTGGTACGCCATTTCGATTGAACACCAGACCGCTGACGTTCAACTGGACATTGTTCCCGGCATTTTTATCATGATGTCCAATCAGTCTATCTTTACGATATTCCATCACTGAGTCAGTATCACCCATGACAATATCAGCAGCACGTTGAATTGCTCTAGGAAGTATATTGAAGGGCATTTCTCTACGACCATCTATCCATTCCTGCAGGGTAATCATTGCCGTGTTCTTGCTATTCTTATGTGCTTTAACGACATTCTCATTTCCGAGTGTCAAAGTAAAATCTATGAGCTGTTTATCGCCCTGTTCATCTTCAACAAAGGTCTCGTCTATTTCAATCACACGAATGTCCAAAGTTTGATTTATAGACTTCAAACTCAAACGGACCGTGTCGCCCTCATTAAATATAAATTCTTCGTATCCTTGCTTACGCAAATCGATCAGGCTGACTTCATGTGAGACTGAATAACTCGCTTCTTGAGAGGACTGCGCAAACTCCTTCATGACATTCACATGCTTAATCGCACCCTGGTACAGTGCAGGCCCTTCTTTTTCTCCGTATATGGCAATCAAGTCATGATTTTGATACACATATTCCTGACGATAAACCTCTTCACCGCCGTCTGTGTCATCTTCTTTGTCAAAACAACATTTACACCAGGTCCAAAATGATTGAGTGTCCATCATGACCTTTGCATCTTTAACGTTTAGATCTTCATCGATTCGAACATCAGGTTTGTAAGTCCCGATTTTGTTATACAGATAGACGTTGTGACCGCTAATGATAAACTCTGCTTTATAGCGCTCATTGTAATAATGAAAACGCTCATCTTTAGTTTGGTTCTTCTGATAGTTGAGTGTGGCTGCGTAAAAGTTATTGACCAGGTGGACGGTGTAGCCTATGCCTTGGAATAAGTCGACATAAGCATTGAGCGCTGTCCGTGACTCATCTTCTGCCTCGTCCTGCAGGTAGTGATTACCGAAGTCTGTAAAGAAACGATGTACCGCTGAAACAGACTTACCTTTTAAAATCGCCTGTGTAGATGGATTGATCAGCGTGTGTTCATCACCGTCAAACGCTGCCCTCCAGTCGAAATCTAAGTTTTCAAGGAAGTCAGCATTCATTTCGTCCATTAAAAAAAGAGAGGGACAAAGTCCGCTCTCCATTTACAGTACGTTTTCTATTGACTATTGATCGTGCTGGGTATGGTTTACCCTTTAAATCTATGACTTTTAGTATGGTCGTTCACCTCCTGAATTTGGGCATAAAAAAGACACCTGCGATGAGGTGTCTTATACATTTAGTATTATGTTAGAAAAATTTCGCTTTCCTCTACTATCAACTCTGTCGTTGGTTCATCTCCGGTGTAGTTTTCGTTCGTGAGTTGCGATCTGTGGAGTACAGCTCTAACAACAAATGTTCTGCGATCTTTAGTAACGATATATTCACCTTTTTCAGGTTTGTTATCAAAATATTCCGAACCAACTGCAGTCGGCTTCTTAAATTCTTTTGTTTTTTCGTATACTCTGTCTGTTTGATCACGTAATGCACTATAAATCACTCCTAATATTTGATGAATCAATCATACCAAACATTAGGACCCTATTATCTATATTTCCGTTTTTCTAAAGGTATTCATCACTGTATTTTTTACTGATAATTTCCCGAGATACGCTAAATGTTTATCTCCACTTGTGGATATGAAAGTAACATCAGAAAAAATTTCTTTCTTAAAACGACCTGCAAGCAAAGATTCAAACAGTCCGAGTCCTCCGAGATACTCCCCGCAATCACTTAGACGGTAGCCGTCGCTAGTTAATTCATCATCTACAGCATTGAGATATTTATTAGTACGAGCGTTCTCTACTACCGTTGCCATAGGGATTAATGAGTTGATTTTCTCTGCATTCATGGACTGTGCGTAAGCATCCACAATATCCGTGTACATCGTTCCACTGTTATCTAAACTTTTCGCATGGCTCCACGTCATGTGGATAGCGTGTTCAAGTTTTTTCCTCCTGCCAAACCTTCAATGTAATTTATAAGATTGTTTAAATAAGGTTGATAGCTTGAGTAGTCTCTCGCCGGAGAAGGTGATTGTTGATAAGTCACAATATCCCAATCTTCGTCTGAAAATGCCGTGCTTATCGAAAAATTATTGGTAATTGTGTTTGATGGAAAGGCACTATTAGAAATCCTTTTATAGTAAGTGTACGACGATAAATCGTTACTCGCTTGATCCCAATGCCCCTGTAAACTTTCTCCAGCTCTATAGAGTACACCGAATATACAATCAACATTAGCTGATGCTGCGATGTCATGAATGTAATTAGTTACATTCCTAGCGTAACTATTTCCAACCATTAAAACTTTGAGTGGTTCTCGTACTATATCTTCACCACTGCTCTGTATTCTGTAAATATAGTTCGACTTGTCTATAATCAATCCGTAACCGTGTATATTACCTGCATTTTGATTATTTAAATAAGTTCCTGTTATTTCAGAATAATCTAAAGTGATAACGAACTTAACAGCGTTATTACCTTGCACTACTCTCGTTATCACTTCTCCACCAGGATTTTCAAAGGGTGGGGCTAAAATATCAACTAACCTTCTTTTACTGATAGAACTGTCAGTACTGAATGCGGCTTCGTCAAATTCATCAATGTAGAATCCGTAAGAATCAAAAGCGCCATTTGCGATATATGAAATAGCATAAACTTTTCTTTCTTCTGCGCCAATAACTTTCGCATCTAGTACAACATTTTTAATTTCATTAGAAACTGGATGCATTTCATTATCTCTTTTAACGTTGTGCAATGGATAGATGATTCCCTTATTTCTATCTGGTAATTCTAATTGCTTTGTCATACTATAAACGTAATTATTCGGATGAATGATGTTCCCTTCCGCTTTAGGCGATGCCACACCTGTTATATATAAGGCACTTATACTCATTGCTGAAAAATCAACAGTAACAACAAAACGAGTATTTTCTACAGTAACTTCTATTGTTTGAATGCTCTCGGTAGGTTTAGGAATACTCCCTGCTAAACGAGAAGATATAATACTTTTTCTACTTTGCTCATTATTTGTATAAAATGTGTCTTCATCATATTCATCAATACTTATTCCGTAACCAGGGACTCCACCTGCTACAGCTCCATTTAAAACTTCTCGAATGCTATATACTTTACCAGGTGTAGGATTAAAGACTTTCGCATCTAAAACAACATTTTTCACTTCATCATCAAAGGATGCATGATTCCATCTTTTTTCGTTTTTTAAAGGGTAAATAACCCCTTTGTTAGCCAGTAATGTTCCGACGGTTTCAATGTTATTTACATAGGTATTAATTTTACCTACTGCGTCATCAGAAATTTTATCTAAATCAGGAACCTTGTTAACAACATCTATAGTTCTATTAATAGTATTCATATCTCCGTCATCCAAACTAGTTGTTACATAAGGTATTTTTGCCAATTAAATCACTTCTTTTTTGAGTAATAAAAAAGACACCTCATATAATGAGATGCCTAAATATTTCTATTTTTGTTAATCCAATATGATATAGTTAAATTTAGATTGGAGGTGATATATGTGAATGGAAATAAAGATATTCCCTTAAAAGATAAATGGGTAAATTTCCTACATTTTTTAGGAATCATATTTATACTCGGTGTTATGCTTGCTGTATTTTTGATTTTGCTAGGACTAGTACCCTGGTTTTTAGGTAAGTTCGCTGTGAGTATAGAAGGTACTGCTATGAATGAAATAGCTAAAGGTTTATATATCAATTTCAATATGGCATCTTTAAAAGTGCTAGCTATTATATTTGGTGGCGCAATCCTTTTAGTTGGATTCGGATACCCTCTATTTAATTTTTTCTTCAAGGTACCTTTCAGCACAAAAAATTTTATCTTTGCCTTAGGTACATTTTTGCTAATAACAACTATTTTTATCATTGCCAGCATTACAAACCCAACTCAATTTTCAACTATAGTTGGTATGATTTCTGTTGTTGCAATTGCACATCAATTCAAAAATACTAATAAGCAAATAATATCGAAAATTAAGAGTTAATCATACTTAGCCCTGAAATCAAACGTTACTTTGAGACCAGGGCTCACTTTTATCTTGTTCATCGAATACAGCTGATACACTTCGCTATATCCACTTTTCAATATCGGGTACACATCGTTAAACTTCGCAGCTGCAAGCTGTCCATTCTTCTTAATGCGATGTCCTTCAATCTCTACGATATCTCCAGCTTTTAATGCATCTGTAAAAACAAATTCTTTACTGTCTGCATCTAATAAACTGATTCGACTCATACTCTGCAGACATTCGAAAGTAATCTTGCAATCCAAATGTTGCTTAATATATAAATCGGTATCAGAAGGATTGTACACATTGATGTCAGTCTAATTATTAAAAACATACTGCTGATATGCTACATCTCTTTTCAAATTCATTCCCCGGCTCCACTTTCCGTCCCGTTTTAAATCTTGTAATTCCAACGTTCTATAACATGATATGCGGTAGGGTTTGTCTATTATTGATAAAGGTATATCCATTTCTGCAGCATGGTTAACCCCGTCAAGCCAGTTCGGTGTAAATTCTGAATCCACACTAACTTTCAGCAGCTTATTAGGCTCATCAATATCGGCAACATAAAAAACTCCGAGTTGTCTAAAAAAAGAATAGACACGATTACGTTTTAATTTGTAATCCTGCCTTACTCATTGACTTAATGTATGCTTTAATATTTGCGCTGCGTGGGCCATCTATCACATGTGTCCTGTTTTCATCAGAAACACTTCTGCCAATCGATGAAAAGAATAAGTCGAGACCTTCCAGACCTAAACCAAAGTTATCTTTTGGTAATTGTATTTTTCTGAAATTCAAATCATAAATGATAAACACTATGCTGTCTCAACTCCTTTCTTACGGCCCTTAAGCAGTCTATTAATAAGCTCCTAATCATACTCCCGTTCATCCATGTTCAACTTAATGGATTCACCATCCAGTATAATATCGATGTCTTTGTTGAAGATTAAATTGAGAATATGGTTTGCTTATTTATTGATTTCTTTTAACTCCTGAATCAGTGCTTGGAAAAGCGTATGACTAATAATAGGATTCTGCTGCTGATTGTTCCCACCACACACATCAGGCTCATTGCCTGGAACATTAAACCAATCGCTCTTGATTTGTTTGTTAATGGGATGACCATCTCCGGCTTGTTACCTTCAGCGCCTTCGTAATATCCGTGAGAGCTGATAATTCCGCCATTTTCAAACGAACCTTTATTCGATAAACCTCTCAAGACTGGTAATGGGTTTTTAGCATTAGAGTTACCTGGAGCACCTGGCATGTATTGCGTGTGTAAATGCGCGACGGTCGTCCAATTCCCTGTGTTACCTGTAACAGCAATACCTGACCGGCTTTAACGGTGTTCCCTACACTTGTTAATTTTGCTTAAGTGCATAAACCACCAGTAGTCTCTACCGGATTTAACCTCTATAGAGTTACCACCGCCGAAATCATTCCAGGTACGCGTTACTTTACCGTTAACCGGTGATAACAACGGATCATAACTATGCGCAGTATCTAGTCCATAGTGAATACCATTATTAAAGTTAATGCCTCTTGGATATCTTCCAAAATGAGCTGTGATAGCTTTGCCCAGGATGTGTGAACCATCGCCGGTAGATGATACAGCGTCGAAAAGTGATTTAACTTTATCGATTAACGGCTGTGTCAGCTTGTTTAACATCCCACCGTCGAGTTCTGAAACAACTTCGGCACCTGGTATATTCGCCTCAGACATCAACTGATTAATTATTGCTGCAGGATCATCCAAGTATTCGTAAATATCTGCGACCATTTGACCGAATGAATGCGATGTGGACCTATGTCAAGATTTCGGACACGGTAAATTAAATCTATAAATTTGTAAAATTTTGACCCTGGTATATTATTTTTTGCTTTTAAATATGCCAGGAATTCCCTGTTGCGCGTACATTTTTCGAATGTCATTGGGGATAAGTAATTCAAGTAGCCATGAATTATTTCATAATTATAAAAACTCACGATGTACTCAAGAATGCTCATCGTCACCTCAGACCGAGTCTTATAACGCTCATGATGGATCAATTCTTTCTTGATAATACTGTGAAACGACTCGATACAAGCATTGTCATAACAGTTGCCTTTACGACTTATACTGGTGATAATGCCTGATACTCTAATGCGGCATACTGACTGCCTCTGTCCGAATGATGGATCAGGCCAGCTGTCGGTGGCTACGTCTGAAAAGTGCGCTTTAATGCTCTGATGACCAGCTGCGTGGCCAGATAGAGCCAACCTTCATTCGTGTGAACGTAGGTAATATCGGAGACCCAGATGATGCCACGTGCGTTGACTTTAAAATCCTGATCGACGAGGTTTGGATAGATTGACAGATTGTGCTGAGAATTTGTCGTCGCTTTGTATTTTTTGACGACTTTTGAACGGATGCCCATTTCCTTCATCAGCCGACTGACAGTCCGTTCAGACACAACGGTACCTTCTTTCCACAACATCCGTGTAATCTGTAATCTTTGGACTGTCATACCGTGCCTTGGATTGTTTGTGAATCTTTTTAATCTGACGCTTTAGCTGTGCTTTTCGTTCCTGCTGCGGTGTGGGTGCATGCTTCAGCCATTGATAGAATCCACTTTTGGAGACACCGAGGACTTCACACATCTTTGATACACGGAATTCGTGTCGGTGTGCCTGGATGAAACCAAAAATCACTTCTGGTCGTTGGCAAAGATGCGCATAGCCTTTTTTAGTATTCTGTTCTCCTCTTCTAAATCTCTGATTTGTTTCTGTAAATCTCTCTCTTCTTGCTTTTCTGAGCTTAGGTTACCGCTGCCCACAAATGCATCTGAACCTTCATTGCCATACATCGAAACCCACCGGGTTAATGTCTGAGGCGGTATATCCAATTCTCTGGCCACAGCAGCGATAGATTATTGCTGGTATTAACTAAGCTCACTGCTTCCATTCTAAACGTTTGATTATACGTTCTTTTTCTACTCATTACAAACACCTCACGTAAATTGATTAATTCTATTATAATACTGTCTCACTCAATTTACTGTGTCCACTTTCTAGTCTAACTTCAGTTACATTTCACAGCGCTTGTGACACGCTAATGTTGGTGTCACATTGTCGATTTATACGCATCTCGTTAAAGAAGACAAACTGAAAGAAGAATCGAAAACAATCGAAGTACTGGCACGAAAATGGCACGATGTAAAAGAAACTCACGTACCGTATGTTACATAAGTATTTTGACGCAATAGTATAACGTCCCAGGCGGGAGTCGAACCCGCGGCCTACGCTTAGGAGGGCGTTGCTCTATCCAGCTGAGCTACCGGGACATGATTATAAATTGTTCTATTCATTTCTTAAGTGCTGCGAATATACTTGAATCAACTTTTTTGTGTTTACTTTTTTAATTCGAGCTCTCGCTCCTGCATCTCTTCGAGAATTCTTTGCTTTTTTGGATTTTTACGCGGTTTGTCGAAGACGCGCATTCCCGGAACGAAATCAGGACTGACACGTCTGGCTGCTCGAAGCCCTTGCTCTCTTCGTCCTGCGTTTCTTTTACGTATATCTGATAATTTGGCAGTTTTCATCATAATCCCTCCGTTTCCACTATTCCAATTTTTTAGTCCTTTTTGTAATTTCTATAAAGAAAATACAACATCTGCAAACATATATTATACAGCATTATAAACGATATTGAATATTTACAATTTTAACATTCATTTTTTAAAAGCGAAAAAAATAAGCTCCCACATCATTTTCAGATGCAGGAGCTTATCTTTTAAACATTGACGTCCTGGGAGGGATTCGAACCCCCGACCGATGCCTTAGAAGGGCATTGCTCTATCCAGCTGAGCTACCAGGACTTAATTAACACAATAGTTATTATAACCAGGATATATAAAGTCAATGTATTTTTTGGTTTTTTTAATATAATGTTAATTTTACGTTAACCAGTCCGTTTTTAACAGCCGATAAAGTACGCAGTCATGGTAATGGTCGTATAAAAATTCATAATCTTTCATAACAGCTTCTTCTGTAAATTTCAGGCGTTCCGGGATTTTTCTGCTCTTTTTATTTTCTGTACCTGCAATAATTTCTATCCGGTGCAGGCCGAGCTCGTTAAAGCCGTAATCGATTAATCCCTTTACAGCTTTCGTCATTATGCCTGTGCCGGTATATTGCTCTGCCAGCCAGTAGCCGATCTCAGCGCGCCGGCTGAGTCCGACAATTCTGTTGAAGCCGCACATGCCGGCGAGCTCCCCTTTATAATACACACCGAGCGTCAGTGCTTCATGGGCGTCGTTCATTTCAACCCAATCTTTTATAATTGGGATATACTGCGCCGGCGCTGACATATAGTCCACCCACGGCAGCCATTCGCGCAGCTGGGTTCTGTTCTGATCGACAAGCTCATACATTTCCTGGTGTTCATGTGACTGAACTTGTTTTAGTTCAAGCTCGTCATCAATTTTAATTTTCATGATGTTTCAGTCCCTTTTTAGTTGTCGAGGTTAAATTCATCCATCAGTTTATGCTTACGGCTGTAGTAAGATGCGATTTTTGCATCCGTATCAATGACTAAATAACTTTCAGGATATTCATTTCGTGAAGATGTAATGCTGCCGGGGTTTATCGCGTAGACACCCTGCACTTTCTCGATTTTCGCTACATGAGAATGCCCGTATAATGCATATTTAGCACCTGTTTCAGCTGCTTTTTCTGCCAGCGTGTTGCGGTCTGATTTAATACCGAACAGATGGCCATGCGTATAGAACATGCCCGCTTCTTCCAGCAAGCCTGTTTCCGGATAGTTATCATCGCGGTCGGTATTACCAGTTACGCGCAAATATTTCTCCATTTCAGGATCATCGTACGGAAATTCGCTGTCGCCTAAATGAATCGCTGCATCAGGTTTTACCGTGTCATATACTTCAGTTAAAATATTTTTCTCACTGTGATTATCACTAATGACTAATACTTTCATCTGTGAATCCCCCTATTTTTTCAACTTATTGAATACTTCAGTATCACTCATTAACTTTTCAAGCGCTTTCCCTCTATGACTGATTTCCCCTTTTTCTTCAGAAGTAATCTCACCCAGGTAAATTCCTTTCAGCGTTTTGAACAGAGGATCGTAGCCAAAGCCTGCACTGCCATGCGGTTCAGTCAGGATTTCGCCTGCTAATGTACCTTCATAAGTAATTGTTTCTTCACCGGGAATCGATAAAGCCAGCACGCATGTGAAGTATGCTGCTCTGTTTTCAATGCCTTTTATTCTTCTAACAGTTTTTCGTTATTCTTTTCGTCAGTCGCATTTTCTCCTGAATAGCGTGCTGAATATACCCCAGGTCTGCCTTCCAGCGCTTCAACCGACAGCCCTGAATCATCGCTGATTACCGGTAAGTTTAACGCTTCTGCCGCTGCTTCTGATTTTAAGATCGCGTTCTCTCTGAATGTCGTGCCTGTTTCTTCAACGTCAAATTCCGGCAGAATCTCTTTAATGCCGACAACTTCGAAATCTTCAAATATTGCTTTAAAGTCATTGATTTTGCCTTTATTGCCGCTCGCTATAACTATTTTTGTCATTTGTAAGTCTCCTGTAATAAAATATTTTCGATGCTGTATTCGATATCCGGAATCCAGCTGTTCATTACTTTTTCAAAAGTATTGTTTTCACCGTGAATAAAAATCCGGTGGTGCGGTGTGTTGTTATCTGCTGTCAGCAGTTTCTTCTTATGTAATTGCACCAGCGCAATCGTCACTGTCTCAAATCCTGCATCAATGATATGTTTTTCTCCATTAAAAAACTCAGCGATATACTTTTCGATAATAGGAAAATGCGTACAGCCTAAAATGACCGTATCCGCTTTTGTATCTTTGTAAGGTGCAAGTTTTTCCGCGACCGCTGTTTTTGTGATTGACGGATTTTCATAATCCAGACTCTCTATAAGTGTCACGAACTCCGGACATGCCTGATTATAAATTTTAACATCCTTATCGAAGCTTAAAATCCCCGCTTCATACGCGCCGGATTTTATCGTCCCTTCGGTCGCTAGAAGCAGTATTTCGTTTGTTATCGACGCTTTTTACGAAGTGCGCCAAGCGAACCAGGGTTAATCACACCATATACCGGAATATCAATTTCATCTCTTAATTCCGGCATGACCGCAGCTGTCGCCGTGTTACAGGCGATAATAACAGCTTTGACGCCTTTATCGATTAAAAACTGCACAGCTTCCTTTGTATAGTGCTTTACTTCATCCTGGCTCTTTGGCCCATACGGGCAATTCAGGCTGTCTGCAAAGTAATATACTTCTTCCGCCGGCAGCGCGTGAATAATTTCTCTCATTACTGTTAAGCCGCCGACTCCTGAATCCATAATGCCTATCGGTTTATTCATAATTGATCCGCTCGCTTTCCCTTAGAACATGTTCCAGGGCACCGGGAAGTATTTCCCGTTCAGCTTCGCTCAGGTTGGCCGTAATCTTCGCAATGTAATCAATCCGCTTATCGATTACCTTTTGAATAATTTCCTTGCCCTTATCCTCCATGCTGACAAGCACGAGGCGTTTATCCTTATCGGAACGATCGCGCCTCACATAATTGCCAGCCTCCAGCTTATCGACAATATCCGTCGTCGTCGAATGCGCCAAGTAAAGTCTGTTCGCCAGTTCGCCAATCGTAATGCCGTCCTTGTCGCCTACCCATTGGAGTGCTACAAACTGCAGCGGCGAAATATCGTGATGCTTTAATATTTCTCTGCCGTTTACCCTGACGTGCGATGCGATGTAGCGCAATGATTTTTCAATTGATTTAGTCTCCTGCTCATCATACATAGTTGCCAGTCCCCTTAAAAATCCTTTATAAATATAATAACGTAAATCGAAAGAAAAAATAGGAAGATGGGTGGATTGAGTTGTTAGCCGTGGCGTTTCGTATTCATTAATGTGAAAAATTAAACGAAGACGATAAATTTATCGCCTTTTTAATGAAACTTCTTATTAAACTTCTTGTCTAATTTTCGTCGGGCTCTGATGGCAGTGATTATGAAAACTACACAAATTATTAATAGCGCAGCCATAATAATATACAATGTATTCCCTATTGGATTATTAAATAGGAAAGGAATAGAAATAATCAGCAAAGATGCGAATATTGCTAATCCTATAATTGAATAAGTTAATCTCATAATCATTGCGGAATCACGACCTTTATTAGAGTGAGTTGGTTCCTTATGAAAATAGTACCGCAGATTAGGATGGAAATACAGGTGTGCAGGTAAAAAAGCATTGGTGAGCTGAATTTTATTTATACTAATGCTCTTTTGTATGATAAATGCATTACTTAAGCCACTTTCTACAACACTAATGCATTATTGTGAGCAAGATTAGCTTTAAATTGATAAACCTGCTCATAATGACAGCTGAAATGAGCAAGGTGCCTTTGAAAATATCAATCCTGCTCATTTTGACAGCTATAATGAGCAAGGTGACTCCGAAAATCTTAATCCTGCTCATAATGACAACTAAAATGAGCAAGGTGACTCCGAAAATCTTAATCCTGCTCATAATGACAACTAAAATGAGCAAGGTGACTCCGAAAATCTTAATCCTGCTCATAATGACAACTAAAATGAGCAAGGTGCCTCCGAAAATCTTAATCCTGCTCATTTTGACAACAAAAACGAGCAAGGTACCTTCGAAAACCTCAATCCTGCTCATCTCGACAGCTAAAATGAGCAAGGTGCCTTCAAAAGCGGTATAAACGATGATAACTCAAGGAAAATTCAGCGACTTATCACCGAAAACGAGCTAACCCACCAAACTAGCCATCAAATGAGCTAATTATCAAACAAAAAAACAGGACCCCGCAAAGGGGTCCTGCCTAAATCATATTAAAAGTATTAGTTTACTTCGTGGTCACTGCCAAAGAATGATTTGAACATGTGGAATGTTGTTTCGCGCTGCATTGATGCGATTGATGTCGTTAAAGGAATTCCTTTTGGACATGCTTCAACACAGTTTTGTGCCATTCCGCATTCTGCGATTCCGCCTGTACCCATTAGTGCATCTAGTCTTTCGTTCTTAGACATGCTGCCTGTCGGGTGAAGGTTGAATAAACGAACTTGAGAAATTGGTGCTGCACCCATGAATTTAGATTTGTCGTTTACGTTCGGACAAACTTCTAAACATACGCCGCATGACATACATTTTGATAATTCATAAGCGATCTGACGTTTTTTCTCAGGCATTCTTGGTCCTGGTCCAAGGTCGTATGTACCATCGATCGGCACCCACGCTTGAACGCGTTTTAAGTTGTCGAACATGAATGAACGGTCTACCTGAAGGTCTCTCACTACAGGGAAAGTGCTCATTGGTTCTAATTTGATTGGCTGCTGGTACTGGTCAACCAGCGCAGTACATGACTGGCGCGCGTTGCCGTTGATTACCATTGAACATGCTCCGCAGACTTCTTCAAGACAGCTTGCGTCCCAAGTTACTGCAGTTGTTTTTTGGCCTTTTGAGTTAACCGGGTTTCTTTGGATTTCCATAAGCGCACTGATGATGTTCATGTTCGGGCGGTATGGAATTTCAAATTCTTCCCAGTAAGCGCTAGCTTCCGGATTTTCCTGGCGTTTAATACTTAGCTTTATTGTTTTGTTTCAGTTGCTGTAGTACTCATTTTTATTTAGCCATCCCCTTCTACTAATGTTTAGCTGAATAGTCACGAATACGCGGCGGAATTAAGCTCACGTCTACGTCTTCGTATTCGAATCTTGGTGCTTCAGTCGGTCCTCAAAGAATGCTTTAGTTGTTTTCAGCCATTCTTCGTCATACGTTCCGGGAAGTCCGGTTTGTAATGTGCACCGCGTGATTCGTTTCTGTTGTATGCACCAATTGTAATTACACGTGCAAGGACAAGCATGTTCCATAACTGGCGTGTAAAGAACGCCGCCTGGTTACTCCATTTCTTAGTGTCGTTAATGTTGATTTGTTTGTAGCGTTCCATTAACTCTAAGATTTTCTTGTCAGTTTCAAGCAATTTATTTCTGACGAACAACTGTTACGTTTGCTGTCATGATTTCTCCAAGTTCTTTGTGGATTATGTACGCATTTTCCGTACCCTCCATCGCAAGAATATTATCGAATTTCTCCTGCTCAGCGTTAGCATATTTTCATAAAGTGACTCATCAAGATCTTCATAAGAAGTCTCAAGTCCTTGCACGTATTCTATCGCATTTGGTCCTGCAACCATCCCGCCGTAAATTGCCGACAGTAATGAGTTTGCACCTAAGCGGTTTCCGCCGTGCTGCGAGTAATCACATTCTCCTGCTGCAAATAATCCCGGAATAGATGTCATCTGGTCGTAGTCTACGACACCACCCATTGAGTAGTGTACTGCCGGGAAAATCTTCATTGGAACTTTACGCGGGTCGTCGCCTGTAAATTTCTCGTAGATTTCAATAATCCCGCCGAGTTTTACATCGAGTTCGTGCGAATCTTTATGTGATAAATCAAGGTAAACCATGTTCTCGCCGTTAATGCCGAGCTTTTGATTCACGCACACGTCAAAAATTTCACGAGTTGCGATATCACGGGGTACTAAGTTACCGTAGTCCGGATATTTTTCTTCAAGAAAGTACCAGGGCTTGCCGTCTTTATAAGTCCAAACACGTCCGCCTTCTCCGCGTGCAGATTCACTCATCAGACGAAGTTTATCGTCTCCGGGAATTGCTGTCGGGTGAATTTGAATAAACTCACCGTTTGCGTATACTGCGCCCTGCTGATAAACAATTGAAGCCGCTGATCCTGTGTTGATCATCGAGTTCGTCGATTTACCGAAGATAATTCCAGGGCCGCCTGTCGCCATGATTACAGCGTCAGCTTTGAAAGTTTTAATTTCTCCGCTTGTGATTTCCTGTGCTGTAATACCGCGTGCTCTGCCTTCGTCGTCTACAACTACTCCAAGGAATTCCCATCCTTCATACTTGTCGACTTGTCCTTTAACTTCGAAGCTTCTTACCTGCTCATCAAGAGCATACAGTAATTGCTGGCCAGTCGTTGCACCTGCATATGCTGTACGGTGGTGAAGCGTTCCGCCAAAACGTCTGAAGTCTAGTAAACCTTCAGGTGTTCTGTTGAACATTACGCCCATACGGTCAAGCAGATGAATAATTTCCGGTGCTGCATCCGTCATTGCTTTAACAGGCGGCTGGTTCGCTAAAAAGTCCCCGCCGTATACTGTATCGTCAAAGTGGATTGAAGGTGAGTCACCCTCACCTTTTGTATTTACTGCACCGTTAATTCCGCCCTGTGCACACACTGAGTGTGAACGTTTAACCGGAACGATTGAAAATAAATCTATGTTAGCACCAGCTTCTGCTGCTTTGATCGTTGCCATTAAACCTGCGAGTCCCCCGCCGACAACGATTACTTTATTATCCGCCATTATTTACACTCCTTTTATACAAACGCTAAGATTGCCATGACTCCGATTGTAGAAATTGCTAAGAAAACTAAAATTGCTACGTAACTCATAATCTGCTGTGATTTATTTGACTGTGTAATACCCCAAGTAATCATGAATGACCATAAACCGTTAGCAAAGTGGAATACCGTCGCAATAACACCGACGAGCCAGAATACTAACCAGAATGGATTCGCAACAATCTGCTCTACCATTTGGAAGTTTACTTCTTCACCTAAGAATACTTGGAAACGCGTCTGGTACACGTGGACTGCGATAAAGATAAACGCAACCACACCTGAAATTCTTTGAAGCACGAACATCCAGTTACGGTATGTTCCGTATCTGCCCACATTAATTTTAGCAGTAAATGCGATATAAATACCGTAAATACCGTGGAACAGAATTGGTAAGTAAATGATGAAAATTTCAAGCAGAATAACGAAAGGCAGGTTACCCATAATACTTGAAGCAATATTAAATGCTTCTTCACTGTATGTAGCTGTAAAGTTAACCAGCAAATGCTGGATTAAAAAGACACCCAGCGGAATTACACCGAGTAATGAATGTAATCTGCGAATGTAAAAACCTGAATCTTGATTCGACACTGAAAGACCCCCTAACTATTTGTCAACAAACTTTAACTCTTATTTTACCCGTAATAATTTTACAAATCAAGACAGCGTTTAATCTTTTACACTTTAATTTTACATTCGCGTGATTATGCCTGGTCGTTTAGTTTTCTAAATATGTTTTCAGCTACATTTTTTGGAATACCCATCTCTGTGAAATCGCTCACATTCTTTTCTTTCATTCTTTTGATTGAGCCGAATTTTGAAAGTAACTTTCGCTTCCGTGTGGGACCCACACCTTCGATATTATCCAGCTGGGATACAATCGATGTCTTCCGCCGTGTATTTCTGTGAAATGAAATTGCGAAACGGTGGACTTCGTCCTGAATCCGCTGTAAGAGATAGAAGCTCTGCGAGTTCTTTTTCAACGGAACGATTTCTGCCGGATCGCCGTACAACAGTTCCGCCGTTGCATGCTTGTCGTTTTTAGCAAGACCGGCGACCGGTATATCGAGCGACAGTTCATTTAAGAGCACGTTTTTAACCGTGTTCATATGGCCGACTGCCCCGTCGACGATAATCATGTCCGGCAGCGGCAGCCCTTCTTTTAAGACGCGCGTATAGCGGCGTCTGACCGCTTCAGCCATTGACGCATAGTCATCCGGACCTTTAACCGTTTTAATTTTATATTTACGGTAATCTTTTTTGGATGGTTTGCCGTCGATAAAAGCCACCATCACACTGACCGGGTCCACGCCCTGAATATTCGAGTTATCAAACGCTTCAATGCGCCGCGGCGTTTCAATGTTCATAATATCACCGAGCGTTTCAATCGCTTTAATCGTCCGCGCCTCGTCCCGTGCAATCATTTCAAATTTATTATCCGCAGCAATGCTCGCGTTTTTCGACGCAAGCTCCACCATTTCACGCTTAGCACCGCGTGACGGTGCCTTCACTTTTGCCGGCAGCGCTTCGTCCAGCAGCTTAACGTTGAATTCTTTCGGAATATGCACCTCTTTCGGCATCAGATTTGAGCTGAGGTCGTAGAACTGCACGATAAATCTAAAGAACTCTTCTTCTGCCGAGTCATTCATCGGAAACATTTCCGCTTTTTTCTCGATTAATTTACCGCTTCTGATAAAGAGCACAGACACCGACATCCAGCCGTTATCGACAGCGTAGCCGAAGCAGTCGCGTGCGGTCATATCAGCAGTCAGCATGTTCTGCTTCAGCATGGTATTTTCAATGTGCCCCATTAAATCACGGTATTCTTTTGCCTTTTCAAATTCGAGTTCTTCCGCGGCAGCGTGCATTTTCTCTTTTAATTCTGCTACTACCCCGTCAGTTTCGCCGTTTAAAAAGTTAGTGATGCCGTCAATCATCTGCTGGTTTTGTTCGTCTGAAACATTGAATACACATGGTCCGAGACACTGGCCAATATGATAATACAGACATAATTTATCCGGCATAACGTTACATTTTCTAAGCGGATAAATACGGTCCAGCAGTTTTTTCGTTTCGTGCGCGCTGTAGGCGTTCGGATACGGTCCGAAGTATTTTCCCGTCTTCGGCTTAACTGTGCGCGTTACGACGAGTTTCGGATGTTTTTCCTTGGTGATTTTGATAAATGGATAGCTTTTGTCGTCTTTTAATAAAATATTATATCTCGGAAGATGTTTTTTAATTAATGTATTTTCCAAAAGCAGCGATTCGACTTCCGACTGCGTAACGATAAAATCAAAGTCGACGATATCGGCAACGAGGCGCATTGTTTTCTCATCGTGCGCACCGGTAAAGTACGAGCGCACCCTGCTTCTGAGATTTTTCGCCTTGCCCACATAAATAATTTCACCGTCGCTGTTTTTCATTAAATAACAGCCTGGTTCGACGGGCAGGACTGACAATTTCAGTTTAAGTTCTGACATGATTCATCCCTTCTTCATAAAAAAAGCCGCCTCAATGGCGGCTTTTAAAAAATTAAGCGTGTTTTTCTATTAATGCAGCAAGCTGCTCTTTAGGCTGGAATCCAACAACTTTATCAACAGGCTCGCCGTCTTTGAAAAGAATTAAAGTTGGAATACTCATCACTTCGTACTCGCTTGCTGTAGCTTGGTTATCGTCAACGTTTAATTTAGCAATGTTAGCTTTACCTTCAACTTCAGGTGCTAATTCTTCAAGGATTGGAGCGATCATTTTACAAGGCCCGCACCATGGTGCCCAAAAGTCTACTAATGTAAGTCCACTACCAATTTCTTCTTTAAATCCTGCATCGTTCACTTCATATAATGCCATATAAAACTACCTCCATATTTGTATTGCTTTTATTATACAACAATTCATTTTGTCACTCAACGGTATTGCTTACACGAAGTACATCAGATAAATAATACCGCTTATAAACATTAACACACTAATCACTATAAGTACCTTTGCAAGTTTATACATATCAAAATTATCCACGGAGACTCACCTACTTCATTTCGACTATCGTCACACCGAAGCCGCCTTCACTCGGCATGCCGCCTCTGAATGATGATACTTTCGGGTGGCGTTTTAAATACTGCTGCACACCTTTTTGCAGCGCCCCTGTGCCCTTGCCGTGAATAATCTCTACATCAGAGAAGTTCGACAGCAGCACCTGGTCAAGATAATGCTCGAGACGGATCAATGCGTCTTCGTAACGTTCACCGCGGAGATCAAGCGTGCGGTTGACGTGTGTTTGTTCTGACGGATTGTAACAGGTTTCTGTGCTTTTTTAGCTTTCCGTTTTTTCACTTCGGACTTGTCGAGCTTCATTTTAATAATGCCCATCTGCACTGTGACTTCATCATTATTCAGTGCAATAATCTCGCCTTTTTGTCCGTAAGTCAGCACATCGACTTCATCGCCCACGGCGAGTGTTTCAACTTTTTCATTGCGGACGTCTTTCTTAATATCGCGCTGGTAGTAGCTGTCGGATAATTCTTTTTTAGCATTGATGAGTTCGTGTTCCTGGATGCTGTCGGCACCAAGTTCCTTCATCATTTCAAGTTCTTTAATAATTTCCGCCGCTTCAAGCTCGCGCTGCTTAACGATGCGGTTCGCATCATCCTGCGCCTTCTGAATCAGTTTTTCTTTATATTTAGCGAATTGTTCATTGTTCTCTGTAAGTTCTTGCTGCAGCTTTTCAGCTTCACGCATCAGTTCATGCGTCTCATGTTCATGCTCACGCGCTGACGTCGTATGGCGTTCGAGCGCTGTAATCATCTCGTTAACTTCCATATTGTCACGGCCCGTTAAGCTTCTCGCACGTTCGATTACGCCGTGATCTAGTCCCAGCTTATTGGAGATTTCAAACGCATTTGATCTCCCGGGAATCCCCATTAATAATCTGTACGTCGGCGATAAAGTGCTCACATCGAACTCAACACTCGCATTAATCACGTCTTCACGCGTGTAGCTGAATGATTTCAGCTGCGGATAATGGGTTGTCGAAATAATTTTCGCCTGCTTTTCGAGCAAGTATTCAATAATGCTGATTGCGAGTGCTGCACCCTCTTCAGGATCCGTCCCCGCACCGAGCTCATCTAAAATAACCAGTGACTCACTGTCGACACGCTTTAGAATGTCAGCAATATTTGTCATATGACTCGAGAATGTAGACAGTGACTGTTCAATCGACTGTTCGTCACCGATATCGGCATAGACGTTTTTAAAGACTGAAATCGATGAACCGTCACGCGCCGGAATTGGAATGCCGGCCTGTGCCATTAGGACCGATAAGCCAACCGTTTTAATTGTCACGGTCTTACCGCCGGTATTCGGTCCGGTAATAATAACCGCTTTTGTTTCCGGTTCGATAACGATATCGTTTTTCACGACTGACTCGCTGTCGATTAAGGGGTGGAAGGAGCCGATTAAGCGGATGGATTCATCATCGGTAATGATGGGTTTTGTGCCTTTAATATGCGCACCGTATTTTGCTTTGGCAAAGACCAGGTCAATATGGTGCAGGTTTATATTATGTTCATATAAATCGTGCGCCACTTCGTTTACCTGCTCTGTCAGTGCACTGAGTATTCTAGTAATTTCCGCTTCTTCGGATTCTTTTAAGCGTGTAATATTATTCGTCATATCAACGATCGCCGTCGGTTCGACGTAAATGGTCTGGCCGCTTTGCGATGAATCATGGATAATTCCTTTAAATTCGCTGCGGTAATCCACGTTGACCGGAATGACGTAGCGTCCATTACGCATCGTAATAATACTGTCGCTTAATTTACGCTGATTTTTTCTGACGATGTCGTTTAGACGCTCGCGGATTTTCTGTTCTTCTGAACCGATTTTTCTGCGGATGCGGAGCAGTTCTGCTGATGCATGGTCTAAGACCGTCACTTCATCGACAGTTTCAGTGATTCTCTTGTACAGAAAATGAATATCTTCAAGTTCTAAGATGTACGGTTTAAGGCTGGTAAGAAAAATTTCATCTTCTACAAAGGCGTTCATTAGACCTTGCAGCATATGCTTGCGGTTTAATAAGGATTTTATTTTATTAAAATCGCTCACACCTAATATGCTCCCGATTTCCGCCCGTTTTACAAAGGGTTTAATATCGCTGATACCAGCGAGTTCAACGTGGCGGTAACGGAGCATCGATGATGCATCGTCGGATTCTTCAATATTTTTAACTACTTTATCGATGTCAGTTTCAACGATGGAAAAATTTAATTTCTCCTTCGTCTGATCACTGACTGCAAATGCTTTGACAGATTCGAGAATTTTATCGAATTCCAGTTTGGTGAATGTTTTATCATTCATTTATATCACTCTGCTTACTTTTATTAATAAATGCTTTAAATTCTGCTCTTGTTAATGTGTTTAGTACCTGTGATTTTTTGACGAATGCTTTTTGCAGCGTCGCCACACCATATTTCATAAAATCAAAGTGGTCGGTATGGTGCGCATCGGTGTTTACCGTAAACATGACGTCTCTATTCGCAATCACATCGCTCGATAGATCGAGGCGCTGAGGATTGGCGTTAATTTCTAATATTGTGTTCGTCTGTTTGGCATAACGGAACAATTCATCCATATTAACCTGATACCCGTCTCGGACACCGATTAAGCGTCCCGTCGGGTGCGCAATGTGGCGGACGTACGGATTATCCATAGCTGATTTTAAGCGGTGCATAATTTCTTCTTCCGACTGCTGGAAGCTCGAATGAATCGCAGCAATGACGTAATCCAGCTGTTCGAGAATTTCTGAATAATCCAGCGTACCGTCAGCTAAAATATCCATTTCAGTTCCGCTGTAGACGTCAATATCGTCGTATTCTGCATTAATTGCTCTGATTTCTGCAAGCTGCTCAAGAAGACGTTCATCGCTTAAGCCGTTAGCAACACGCAAACTTTTCGAGTGGTCGGTAATAACAATATAATCGTAGCCTATCGTGCGTGCGGTTTCCACCATATCACGCACGCTGTATGCGCCGTCACTGTACACCGTGTGCATATGAAGATCGCCTTTAATGTCTTCGGGCTTAACGATTTGTGCGACATCGATGTCTGTCTCTTTACCCGTTTCACGCATGGACGGCGGAATGTACGGCAAATCGAAGTAGTTGTAAAATGCTGCTTCCGAGTCAAACGTTTTTACGCCGTCCGGTGTTTCAACGCCATATTCGCTAATTTTTTCACCGCGTGCTTTGGCGATCTGGCGCATCTTCACGTTATGATCTTTTGAACCGGTAAAATGCTGCAGCGTTGAAATATATTCTTCGCCGTTTACAAATCTGAAATCGACGTTAATTTCATCGAAATCATGCTCGATTTCTACTGAGAGTTTTTTATCGCCTCTGGCGACGATATCCGTCACGAAACTCTGATTGACCATCGTTTCCGTGAAGAGTTCGTAATCTTCCACTTTGACGATAAAATCCAGATCTCGAGATGTTTCCTTCGTCCGGCGGCCGCTGCCCGTCATGTCGTAACGTTCAACGCCCGGGATAATGTCGATAACATCGGTGATGATTTTTTTGAATTTTAATATGCGTGAAATCGGATAGCGCTCCGGTCTGTTTAATACCGTTTCAATCGATTTTAATATGTTCTCTTCTGTTTTCTTGCCGAAGCCTGAAAGAGCGCTGACTTTCTGCGCTTCACACGCTGTTTTTAAATCTTCGAGCGTACTGATGCCGAGTGCGTCGTGAATTTTAGCAATCTTCTTCGGGCCGAGTGTCGGCAGTTTCAGCATGCGGATTAAGCCGCTGGGGACTTTATCCTCAAGTTCTTTAAGGACTGTGGATTCTCCTGTTTTGACAAATTCTGCGATAACTTCGTTCGTGCCTTTACCGATTCCTTTAAGTTCACTGAAATCGGGGATTTCATCGAGTGTTCTCCCATCCGTTTCCAAAGCCGCTGCCGCTTTACGGTATGCGGATACTTTAAAAGGATTCTCTAAATTTAATTCCATATATACTGCGATTTTCTCAAGCAGTCTGATTACATCTTTTTTTTCATGTCTGCCTCCAAAAAAGAGCCATATCTCTATGACCCTACTTGTATCCATTCTATTAATTTTTCCGATATTATAAATGTGTGTTCCAATAAATGTGGCAATGCCTGATTCCGCCAGTGCTTCTTGAACCGGTGCGTAAGGAATCGTCGCTGTGAAAAATATATAACCACAAGTACATAGACAATCTCGATTAAGCCGAGCACTGTACCACCGATACTTGTAACCAAGCCGCCTGTTGTGACCTGCTGCAGATAATCAAATCCACTGACGATAATCTGAATAACAATTTTACTGATGATAAAAATAAGAAAGAAAGCAAACATATAATAATATGCATATTCAAGATTTCCAACATCGCCCAGCACTGCATTTGGATTCATCTGTGCAGTCGATGGATACGGCATCACTAAATAAAACCTGCTGCCGAGCGCTTCATAATTTAATGAAGCAATAACGAGAGCCGATATTGTACCGATCAAATGCAGGAACTGTAATATAATCCCGCGCCGGTAACCGGCAATCAGTCCGATTAAAAGTATAATTAAAAGTATTAAAGTCATAAGCTAGTTCCCTTTTTTAAGCGCGCTGTTTTCTTTTCCAGCGCCTCGTATTTTTCTTTTAACTTTATATAATCATCCATGATATTACAAGCGGTAAGCACCGCTTTTCTCGTCGTATCGAGACCCGGACTCTTTGCAGCAATCGCCGTAATATTACTGTCGACCGCCTCCGCCACTTGTCTCAGATGATCCTCGTTATCATTACCCACCAGCGTGTAATATTCATTATATATTTTACAGCAATGCGTGTTTTTTCCCGCTCATATTACATTGCCCCCATATCGATAAAATTTCTCACACATTTATCTATTTCAATATTTTATTATACTTATCCACGAATGTTAATACAAGCAATTAAAATGTTGCTGTTGTTGAGCTTGTTGAGGATTTTGAGATTTTTTGGTGGTGGCAGGTGATAAGTCAGCGGATTTTGTGGGACTTGTCACCGTTTATAAGACAAATTGCCACTATTTTCGTCATCTGCCCCCTTCGATGAGCAGGATTGCCTTTTTCGATGCGACCTTGCTCATTTTGCCCTTTATAATGAGCAGGATTGTCTTTTTCGAAGAGACCTTGCTCATTTTCATCCTGTTTATGAGCAGGATTGCCTTTTTCGAAGAGACCTTGCTCATTTTGACCTTCATAATGAGCAGGATACGTATTTTCCAACTGACCTTGCTCATTTTGACCTTTATAATGAGTAGGATTGTCTTTTTCGAAGAGACCTTGCTCATTTTCATCCTGTTTATGAGCAGGATTGCCTTTTTCGAAGAGACCTTGCTCATTTTCATCCTGTTTATGAGCAGGATTGCCTTTTTCGATGCGACCTTGCTCATTTTCCCCTTCATAATGAGCAGGATACGTATTTTCCAACTGACCTTGCTCATGTCTTGTATATTCATTATTCAGCGCCCACCCAATCAAACCAAAAAAAGCAGAGACAAATTTCGTCTCTGCTCATATATTAATTTTATCCTCTGACTGCATAGCCTGCTGCGATTAATGCTTCTTCAACTGGTGTGTGAAGTGCTTCGATGTCTTTATCTGTCAACGTTTTTTCTCTGTTTAAATAAGTTAAGTGAAGCGCAACAGATTTTTTGCCGTCTGCGATGTGTTCACCTTCGTACACATCAAACGGGTATACGTCTGTTAAATATTTCGGTGCTGCTTCACGAATCACCTCGATAATTTCAGACACGTTTACGTCGCTCGCAACTTCAAGTGCGATATCGCGTGACATCGACGGATATTTCGGCAGGAATTCATACAGAATGCTGCCCGTTTTAACGCGCAGTACTTCTGCCAAGTTAATTTCAAATACTGCCGTCTGGCCAAGGTCATGGTCTGCAGCATATTGCGGGTGCACTTCGCCTGCGAAACCGATCGCTTTATCGTCAAGATAAACTTCAGCTGTCCGTCCGGGGTGAAGTTCGCCGTGTACCGACGATTGTTTATAAGTCACGCGGTCAAGAAGACCGAGTTTCGTAAACAGTGATTCGAGCACACCTTTTACCGTATAGAAATCTGACGGCACAAAAGTGTTTGTCCATGCTGTTTTATGCTGTTCGCCTGTAACGATTCCAGCGAGCATTTCTACTTCATCCGGCAGTTTATCCTGCCCGTTAGTCACAAATATTTTACCGATTTCAAACAGTGACACGTTTTTCTGCTGGCGGTTCACGTTGTACGTCGCGTTATCCACTAAGTGCGGCACGAGTGACGTTCTCAGCACTGCGCGGTCCTCACTCATCGGCATTAATAATTTAAGTGAATCTGTCAGCGTCGTGAATTCACCGATGCGTTTTTTGCTCGTTAACGCGTAGTTTATCGCCTGGCTGAAGCCTTGTGCATTCAGCTGGCGCTTAATTACGCGCACTTCCTGCTGTTCATCCGATAAACGGCCCGGCGTAATTGTCGAATATTCCGGCAATGTCGAAGGAATATTGTCGTAGCCGAATATGCGAGCCACTTCTTCAGAAATATCCTCAGGAATTTTCAGATCATCGCGGCGTGACGGAATAATGACGTCGATCGAACCGTCTTTTTCTTCAGCGCCTAATCCAAGTTTCTGCAGTGTGCCGAGAATTTCAGCTACTGTTAAGTCAGTACCGAGACGATTGTTGATAAAGTCCACAGATGTCTGAATGACACCCGGCTCTAAATTAAGCTGACCTTCGGATGCAATGCCGCTCAGCGTCTTGCCGCCTGCATATTTTTCTAATAAATATGCTGCGCGGTTTACCGCAGGTAAAATAAATTCGTGTGAGACCCCTTTTTCAAAACGCTGTGATGCTTCACTGCGCAAGTTTAAACGGCTGCTCGTTTTGCGGATTCTAACCGGTTCAAATAATGCAGATTCAATTACAACATTTACCGTCTGCCCGGTTACTTCAGAATCCTGACCGCCCATTACACCAGCTAATGCGATTGGCACTTCGCCGTTTGTAATAACGATATCATCAAGCGTCAGCGTGCGTTCCTTGCCGTCGAGCGTCGTGAACTTCTCATCTGCTTTAGCGGAACGCGTCACAATTTTGTCCGAGCCGATTTTATCGCGGTCGAACATATGGAGCGGCTGACCGTATTCCATTAACACGTAGTTCGAAATATCAACGACGTTGTTTATCGGACGGATGCCTGCTTTAATTAAACGAATTTGCATCCATAACGGTGCCGGTTTGATTGTTAAATCTCTGACTTCTCTGACAGCGTAAAACGGCACCGCTTCACTGTCTTCATTTTCAACTGCGACTGTAACTACATCGTCAATTTCTTTAACAGATGTATCCGGCACTGCAACTTCACCGCCGAATAAGGCGCGCGTTTCATATGCTGCACCGATCATCGATAAGGCATCTTTACGGTTTGGTGTTAAGTCGAACTCGAGCACCTGATCATCTAAATATAAAGCTTCAAGCGCAGCAGTACCTGGAGCCGGTTTTGAGTTAAACATGAAAATTCCGCCCTGATATTCAGCCGGCACATATTCTTCTTTTACGCCGATTTCTTCCAGCGAACAAATCATGCCTTCCGATACTTCACCGCGAAGTTTCGCGCGTTTAATTTTAATTCCGCCTGGCAGTCTCCCGCCGACTTTAGAGACGATAACGTAGCTGTCTGCTTTAACGTTCGGTGCACCACAGACGTCTGGTTGTTTCTTCGCCGGTATCCACTTCGCACAAGTTTAAACGGTCTGCTTCAGGATGCGGCTTAACCGACTTCACATAGCCGACAACCAGTTTTTTAATATCCGCTGTGTAATCGATAATGTCATCCACTTCAATCCCGCCGCGTGTAATGCTTTCAGCAAGTTCACCGGTCGGCACATTAATATCGATAAACGTTTCTAACCATTCTCTAGATACTCTCATTCTGTTCGCCTCCATCTTCTGTCGGAATGAATTGATCGATAAATCTTAAATCGTTCGTATATAAATGACGGATATCTTCAATGCCGTATTTCAGCATTGCCACACGGTCCGGCCCCATTCCGAATGCAAATCCTGAATATTCTTCAGAATCAAAGCCAGCCATTTCAAGTACGTTCGGATGTACCATGCCGGCACCTAAAATTTCAATCCAGCCTGTCTGCTTACAAACGTTACAGCCTGACCCTTTACATTTAAAGCATGAAATATCGACTTCAACACTCGGCTCAGTGAAAGGGAAATAACTCGGACGTAAACGAACTTCTCTGTCGTTGCCGAAAATTTCTTTCGCAAATAATTCGAGCGTGCCTTTTAAGTCACTGAGGTGAATGTTTTTATCGACTACAAGTCCTTCGATCTGGGTGAACTGGTGTGAATGCGTCGCGTCATCGCTGTCGCGGCGGTAAACTTTACCAGGGCAAATAATTTTAACCGGACCTTCGCCTTTTTGAGCTTCAAGCGTACGCGCCTGAACCGGTGATGTGTGCGTACGTAAGAGAATATCTTCAGAAATGTAGAAGCTGTCCTGCATATCGCGTGCCGGGTGTGATTTCGGTAAGTTCAATGCTTCAAAATTATAGTAGTCCTGCTCAACTTCGTAACCTTCTTTAATTTCGTAGCCGAGGCCGATAAAGAAATCTTCGATATTTTCAACGATACGGTCAATCGGATTCGACCCGCCGATTTCAAGCGTGCGTCCCGGTAATGTTACGTCAATTGTTTCTTCAGCAAGTTTTGCTTCAAGCGCTCTTTTAGACAGTTCCGCTTCAAGTTCACTGAGTTTCGACTCGATGTCGTTACGCAGCACGTTAACTTTTTGGCCGTAAGCCGGACGCTCTTCGTTTGACAGGTTTTTCATCTCTTTCATTAAACCTGTTACTTTACCTTTTTTACCTAAATATTCAACACGTAAATCAGCGAGTGCTTTACTGTTATCGATTCCGCTTAATTTATCGTTAAATTCAAGCTGCATTGTTTCCATCACCTGTGTCATGCCCGTCACTCCTCATATTTTTAAAGTATATTATTAAAAACAAAAAAACTCCGTCCTAAATAAAAGGACGGAGTTCCGTGGTACCACCTAATTTTCTGCATATGCAGACACTTACCGCGTCTATATGGTGACGCAAGCCCGTATTACTTCATCAATCAGGTGAACACTGATTAAAACCATACATTAATTTTCAGCTGCTATTAATGTTCTCTGTGACTGGTCATAATAATCATTTATTCCTAACTTCAACCGAAGCAGATTTATAATATTGTTACATCCATTATAGCCCAACTGCGCTTAAAATCAAGATTTAAAATGATGCATCATGATGGCACCGGCGATTGCAACGTTTAAACTTTCACTTGACCCGGGCATATTAATCTTCGCATTAATATCCATCAGCTGCAGCGTTTCATCAGTCAGCCCCTGACCTTCGTTACCGAGGACAAGCATAATATCGCCTTTTGGCTTATTGAAATCATCAATATACACTGCATCATTCAGCGATGTACCAATTTTAATTCCTTTAAAGCTTGCGACAGCTTCCGCTGCTTCACGCTGTAAAATGTTCAGGTGGAAATGACTCCCCTGGGCACTGCGCAAAACTTTCGGATTGTACGGATCTGCACTCTTCGGCGTGATCAGCACTGTTTTAAAGCCGAACGCATCCGCAGTGCGGATAAGTGTGCCGAGGTTGCCTGGATCCTGAATGTCTTCCAGCAGCAGTACTCTTTGAAAATCAATCTTTCCCTGCTTTTGCTGATCTACTATCGCCGCAATGCCGGGCGGTGTATCCAATGTCGATAAAGATTTCATCACGTCTCGGGAAACGTACAGCGTTTTAAATTTATCGATATTTAAATCGTGCTTGAACCCGTCTTCGATAATAATCGTCTCGACCGGCTGGTTATAATTAATCGCCTCTTCAACTAAATGAACACCTTCGATTAAAAACTGATTTGTCTTTTTGCGCCCTTTTGCCGTATGGAGCTTACGGTAATTTTTAATGCGCGTGTTATCTTTTGAAGCAATAACTTCTTTTACCAAATGATTTCGTCCACCTTATCGTCGTTTAATGATTTGACTACTTCCGTTACGAGTTTAACTGCATTGTTGTAGTCTTCCTTATGCATAATTGACACATTCGAATGCATGTAGCGCACCGGTACGCCGATTGCTACCGACGGTACACCGTCGTTTGATACGTGGAATGAACCTGCATCTGTGCCTCCGCCTGGAATCACTTGTAATTGTACAGGGATATCTTTATCTTTGGCAACTTCTAATATATGTTTTCTGAACGGCACATGTCCGATATTTGAACCATCAAGTAAAATAACGAGCGGCCCTTTACCAAGATCGCCTGTACCGTTTGAAGATTTCATTCCCGGTGTATCCATGCCGAGACCAACGTCTACTGCGATTGCTAAGTCCGGTTTTACTTTATTCGCCGCCACTTTAGCGCCGCGCAGACCTACTTCTTCCTGCACTGTTGCACCGCTTACCAGGTTAATATTTATATTTTCTTGTGCAAGATTCTTCATGACTTCGATTGACAATGCCACGCCAAAACGGTTATCCCATGCTTTTGCAAGCAGGTAATTTTTATTCGTCATCTCTTCAAACTCAGATGCAGGTGTTACCATATCACCGAGCATCACGCCTGCTTCAAGTGCTTCATCTTTTGAAGCAACACCGATATCGATAAACATATTTTTAATATCAACAGGTTTTTTACGCTCTTCCGGCGATAATACGTGCGGCGGTTTAGAACCGATGACCCCTGTAATTACATTGCCTTCACCTGTCGTAATGTTCATGCGCTGAGACAGCATTACCTGATTCCACCAGCCGCCGACCGGCGTAAATTTAAGAAAGCCGTTATCGTCAATTTCAGTTACCATAAAGCCGATTTCATCCAGGTGCCCTGCGATTAGAATCGTTTTGCTGCCGTCTTTGGCAGTTTTCTTACCGTATACCCCGCCTAAATTATCTTCAATAATTTCATCGCTTAAAGGCTCAAGGTAGTTTTTCACTTTATGTTTTACTGCATTTTCAAACCCTGCAATACCATTGACATCTGTTAAGTCTTTTAACATTTCAAGTTGTTTATCCATTTAAAATCCCCTTTAAAGTTGTTGTGTCTCAATTTTACCATAAAGTATTTCAGCTTTCGAAATATATATACTGCATAAGAAAGCACCCTCCTTGAGGAGAGTGCTCTTTAGTAATTAGTTTCTATCCGGATACGTGTAATCCGGGTCATCTCTTCTTGGATATTCATCCACCCAGAAGTTGTGATCTTTAAAGTCTTCAGGATCAGGTGTATAAACGATTTCGTCAATTTTACCCTGTTTTTGAAGTTTGTACTGTCGTTCGTAATCCCGGAACGCTTTGAGTGCCGGTTTTTGCAGTATAAGAATCCCGATAACGTTAATCCACGCCATCAGTCCTACACCGAGGTCACCCATCTGCCATGCAAGGCCAGCTGTAGAAATCGTACCGTAGAATGCTGAACCGATTAATACGATACCGAGCACATATTTCAGCCACGGCATTCTGCCTTTCAGCATGTAGACCAGATTGGTCTCTGCTATATAGTAATACGCGAGCATGGTCGTATAACAGAAGAACAAGAGCGCAAATGCGATGAAGTATGAACCGAATCCGATAAAGCCTTCCTGGAAGCTTTCCATACCGTGGAATGCTTTGTCAATACCAGCCTGTGTAAATACTACCGTACCGCTGACATCTCTCTCGCCGTCTACGTTAGTCTGATATACACCGTTATCGACAATGAGTCCGCCGTCGCCGTCAGACACGTTATACATACCTGTCATTAAAATCATCAGTGCCGTTGCTGTACATACGAATAAAGTATCGATATATACTGAGAACGCCTGAACTAAACCTTGTTTAGCCGGGTGTGAAACTTCCGCAGCACCTGCTGCGTGAGGGCCAGTACCCTGACCTGCTTCGTTTGAGTACAATCCGCGTTTAATACCGATCATAATCATTGCACCAACCGTACCTGCGAATTGCTGTTCAAGACCGAACGCACTTCTGAAGATTAAGCTGATTAAAGCCGGTACTTCTGAAATATTCATAATTACGATAATTACTGCAACGATGATGTACGCAATTGCCATAAATGGAACAGCTGCTGTTGCAACGTTGGCAATCGAGCGGATTCCACCGAAAATTACTACTGCTAAAATGATGATTAAGAAAAGACCGATCATCCATGATTCAATAAACGGAAATGCATTTGTTGCTGCACTTGAAATTGAGTTGGACTGAATGCCCGGAAGTAAAAGTCCGCAGGCAAGTATTGTTACTACTGCGAACAGCAATGCATAGTATTTACCAAACGTTCCACCGATCCCCTTTTCGATGTAGTACGCCGGCCCCCCGCGGTACTGACCGTCTTCTTTCTGTTTGTAAATCTGTGCCAGCGTTGACTCTACAAACGCACTACCTGCACCAAGGAAGGCAATCAGCCACATCCAGAATACTGCACCTGGACCCCCGATAAAGATTGCGGTAGCCACCCCGACGATGTTACCTGTTCCGACACGGCCTGCCAGTGATACGGCAATGGCCTGGAAACTGGAAATCCCCTCTTCTGATTTTCCACCCCTCAACATTAAACGGACCATGTCGACTATGTATCGCACCTGGAACAATCTCATGCGAATTGAGAAGTACAATCCTGTGACAACGAGAAGTATGACGAGTGCCGCACTCCAGACGATGTCGTTAAAAAACGTTACAACTGTCTCCATTAAATGATTCCCCTTTGTTTTCTTTCTATAATAAGAAATTACCACTCAAATATAGTCTATTTACTAATCATTGTCTATAACTTTTTATAAAATTGTTACCGCTTACAACATTGATATATCAACATTATCTCCTCAAACCGTTGGGGCGTAAAGGCTGAGAGCTGTAAAAAAACCTTATCCATTAAATGGATAAGGCTGAATTATCAGTATATTATTATTTGATGTGAAAAGCACCTTTCCAGGCATCCGGTTTTTATCCTACAGCGGATAAAATTTGCTCTATAATCTTTCACCAATCTGACCGCTATGAAGATTGTAATTGCAGCCATAATGATTAACCCTGCATACATTAAATAAATATAGTGAGCAGTCCCGCCTGCATCATTGCCGCCGTTGTATTCGCGAGCGCGTGAAGGAGAATTGCCAATGGATACAGCCACCACTTCCCTTTCATCATCACTGCTGAGAAGACGATAACCGAAAGTGCGATGTGGAGACTCATCGCAATAATTCTTTCCATAATCGCGATTAAGTACATATACCACGGCTGGCTCACAACTAAATCTTCGGCTGCGACCGGCAATGCGCTGATTGCGTCCGATCCTGAATTTATCAGCACAGCAAGAATTATTCCGTACAGCATCCCAAGACCAACGACCGCGGCAGCTTCAAAACCGCCGTGCCCGATACCGTACGATACCGCGCTGTCGATATCACGATAATGCTTTTTTGTGAGTAGGAATGCGAATAATCTCCCCGTCTCTTCGAAAATACCCGCTGCGAAAATTCCGTAGAGCACATAAAGCCACGGTGATGATGATATTAATCCGATTGTCCCGTCGGGTTGCGGGTTCAGCACGATTACGTGCATAATCTGTTCGAGGATTAAAGCAAACACTAAAAATACGCCGATACCCAAAATGAACGGCAGCCACCTGATTTTAAACTTTTTCCTGAGGATGAACATAAAAATAAACGGCAGTAAAATTGATAAAACCCCTACAGCCGCCATAATTACAATTTCTGATTGAGGAATCATTGTGCACACGCTCCTTTATGAATATTGTAGCGGTAAACGGAGGGGTGGGCAACGGAGATTGAATTATTATAGTTAAAATTTGGGAAGGGATTTAATGCGCCGTCGTTATGTGTGGCACAGTGACGGGATAACCCGCCTATCTCGTCATCGTGGGTGGCACAGTGACGGGATAAACCGCCTATCTCGTCATCGTAGAAGGCACAGTGACGGGATAAACCGCCTATCTCGTCATCGTGGAAAGCACAATGACGGGATAACCCACCTATCTCGTCATCGTCGAAGGCACAGTGACGGGACAACACGCCTATCTCGTCATCGTCGAAGGCACAATGACGGGACAAACCGCCTATCTCGTCATCGTGGAAAGCACAATGACGGGACAACACGCCTATCTCGTCATCGTCGAAGGCACAATGACGGGACAGGCTAAAAAAACTATTAATTTCTATCAATCCCTTACTAAGCCATCAATATAATCTTTATATCTCCACGAACGGTCATTATTTTCACATGCATCATCAAAACTCTTATATTTAAAAGTATAGTGAGTGGCTGGTCCTTTCAAATGCTGCTCACAATACTTATTTAACATTCTAAAGACAGTTTTTTCACTCACCTTATACCCTATGAATTCCATAAATCGCTTGTTAGTCAATCTCTCATTTAAAAACAGTGCTTTATAATCACTGATGGCACGAATGATATGAGTTTCTTTCGTTTCCCTGGAGCCGCACGATTCGCAGACTAGATGATTTTTCGATTCTCCAGCTCAAAACCGCCGCACTCGCAGCAGTATAATCCTTTACGTACCGCACTAAAATCGGCACATTTATCGAAATAGGTATTCGGTACGATGTGACTCCGGATCAGCTCGACGATGTCTTCGGCAACTCGGCCTGCGTTCATATTTTGAAATTGCATTAAATAGCTTCGCAGGCCGGACCGCATCACAACGTTATCCCACAGCTCGTCGTCATTGCTCTGCAAACGAAATTCGATATTCGGAAAGATGACTTTACCGGAGATATTAAATTTGCCACGCACCTGATAACGGAGCTTAACTAATTTACCAACCGCCCGCCGGAGCTGCGACAGTGCATCATCAGATACCGGAGACTTACCTATGTACCATGTTCCTTTGTCATACCGGTAATTACCGGAGTAGTTTTTAATTTCGTTAACGACTATCCCGTCATCGCTGACAATCAAACTATCGTACTGCGCAGCGCGGCCCTCAATCCCCAAATAACATCACGGAATACGAATACAAAGCCGTGCCCCACTTCATCAAATATCCGGTCGTATGTACACTCACCGGCATAACCTTTTTCCTGGGCCGACAAATTTTTTGCATCTTCACCGGATAATAGTACACGCCTGTTCAAGGCACGATAGTATGCTAATTCCATACCGACAAATCTGTCAAACAGTATCATGATCTTCCTCCTCAATATAAAATACGCTCTTATACTATATATACGGAAAATCGGCGATTTATTTTTTTATCGTACAAGTTATTTTAATTATTTAACAAAACAATAATATATTACAAATATTTCCAAAAAATCACATACAAAAAAAGCACCCAACTTTATGGGTGCCCTCTTTTAAAAATATTTATTTAGCTAAAGCTTTTTTAGCTTGTTCTACGATTTGACCGAAAGCCGCTTCGTCAGCGATAGCAATTTCAGAAAGCATTTTTCTGTTGATATCGATTTCTGCGATTTTAAGACCATTCATAAGACGGCTGTAGCTGATGTCGTGCTGACGTGCTGCAGCGTTGATACGTGAGATCCATAATTTACGGAATTCACGTTTTTTCTGTTTACGGTCACGGTATGCGTACTGACCTGATTTCATTACAGCTTGTTTAGCTGTTCTATATAAAGTGCTCTTAGCACCAAAATAACCTTTTGCTTGTTTTAATACTTTTTTACGTCTCTTACGAGATACTAATCCATTTTTTACGCGAGCCATTTCTAACTCCTCCTTTTATATTATTTAGCAGATTTAGCTAATAAGTGAACTAATCTTCTTGCATCTGATTTATGAACTAAAGCTGATCCTCTTAATTGGCGTTTTTGTTTAGTTGTTTTGTTAGCGAATAAGTGGCTAGTGAACGCTTGTGAGCGTTTGAATTTGCCTGTACCAGTTTTTTTAACTCGTTTAGCATAACCTTTATGCGTTTTCATTTTTGGCATGATAAAGTCCTCCGATTAATTTTTATTTGTTGTCTGCAAATGGTGCTACGATTAAGAACATGGAACGTCCTTCCATCTTCGGTCTCTGTTCAATCTGGCCATCTTCTTTAAGTGCTTCAGCAAAACGCTCAAGTACCTTACGTCCGATTTCTTTGTGCGTAATTGCACGGCCTTTAAAGCGAATAGAGACTTTAACCTTGTCTTCTTTAGCAAGGAATTTCTTTGCATGGCCTAACTTAGTGTTAAAGTCATGATCTTCGATTGTCGGTGACAAACGAATCTCTTTAAGGTTAATAACCTTTTGTTTCTTACGAGCTTCTTTGTCTTTCTTCTGCTGCTCGTACTTGAACTTACCGTAATCCATAATACGTGCAACAGGCGGTTTTGCGTTTGGTGCAACAAGCACTACATCCAAGTTGGCATTTTCTGCCATCTCGATTGCATCTCTCGTTGCTTTAATACCTAACTGTGAACCATCTTCTCCGATTAAACGAACTTCTTTTGCGCGAATACGATTATTGATCAATGTTTGATCTTTAGCTATGTTTAGCACCTCCAAGAATATTTAACGAACAAAAAAGGCGAATGCATTACTGCACCCGCCTTAGAATTTGCAGGCACAATAGTTACTGAGTCTGCATTTCCCAATTTACCCGGTCACAAAAGATCATTTGCGGGTGTGAAGCGGGAGCTTCAACTTGTCCGTTTGTTTCAACTCTTAATACTATACAGTAGTAAATCAGTTGTGTCAAACTTATTTTTTTAATCTGATCTCATCGATTAACTGATAAAGGAATTCTTCTTTGTCAAAGCTCTCCTGTTTCTCTTCACCGTACTTGCGCACGTTAACGAGCGACTCATCTTTTTCTTTATCGCCCACTACGATCTGATACTTGATTTTATTCATTTGAGCTTCGCGGATCTTATACCCCATCTTCTCATTGCGGTCGTCGATATGCACGCGGATGCCCTGGCTCTTCATTTCGTCGTGAATTTCACGGGCATAATCGTAGTGGAGATCAACGTTAACCGGAATGATTTCCACCTGCTGCGGCGCGAGCCATAATGGGAAGTTTCCTTTGTATTCTTCAGTTAAGAAGGCAACGAAACGTTCCATCGTTGACACTACGCCGCGGTGAATAACGACCGGACGGTGTTCTTCGCCGTCTTTGCCGATATAAGTTAAGTCAAAGCGTTCAGGTAACAGGAAGTCGAGCTGTACAGTCGATAAAGTTTCCTCTTTGCCGAGCGCAGTTTTAACCTGCACATCAAGTTTCGGTCCGTAGAATGCTGCTTCGCCTTCCACTTCTTCATACTGAAGTCCCATTTCATCAACGGCTTCTTTCAGCATGCTTTCAGCGCGCTGCCACATTTCATCATCGTCGAAGTATTTTTCTTTATCTTCAGGATCACGGTAGCTGAGACGGAATGAATAGTCGCTCAGACCGAAGTCTTTGTAAACTTCCTGAATCAATTCCACTACACGGATAAATTCTTCTTTAATCTGATCCGGACGGACGAATACGTGCGCATCGTTTAAGACCATGCCGCGCACGCGCTGGAGTCCGCTTACCGCACCGCTGGCTTCGTAGCGGTGCATCATGCCGAGTTCTGCGATACGAATCGGCAGTTCACGGTATGAGTGCCGTTCGTTTTTGTAAATCATCATGTGGTGCGGGCAGTTCATCGGACGAAGTACCAGTTCTTCGTTGCCGACGTCCATCGGCGGGAACATATCGTCCTGATAGTGTTCCCAGTGTCCGCTTGTTTTGTAAAGATTTGTGTTCGCCATAATTGGTGTATACACGTGGTTATAACCGAGTGAGATTTCTTTATCCACTATATAACGTTCGATTTCGCGGCGGATTGTTGCACCGTTCGGCAGCCATAGCGGCAGACCTGCACCGATCAGCTGATTGTTTTCAAACAGTTTCATCTCTTTACCGATCTTGCGGTGGTCACGCTCGCGGCGTTCTTCTAATAATGTCATATAAGCAGCCAGTTCTTTTTTATCGAAGAATGCTGTACCGTATATACGCTGCAGCATTTTGTTGTCGGAATTCCCGCGCCAGTATGCGCCGGCAGTCGATAACAGTTTAAACACTTTGATCTTCGCAGTTCTCGGTACGTGTACACCGCGGCAGAGGTCAGTAAATTCGCCCTGTGAGTATACAGTAACCTGCTCATCAGCTGGAATTGCTTCGATTAATTCCTGTTTATAAGGATCGTCCGAGAAGAGTTCTTTCGCTTCGTCGCGTGACAAGACTCTGCGTTCAATCGCAATGTTTTCATCGACGATGCGTTTCATTTCTTTTCTATTTTAGGGAAATCTTCTGACGAATGTTTTCATCAATGTCAAAGTCGTAGTAGAATCCTTCTTCAATGACCGGACCTACACCGAAATGAACGTTGCCGTAAAGACGTTTCAGCGCTTGTGCCATTAAATGCGCAGTCGAGTGACGCAGAATTTCAATGCCTTCTTCACTCTTATTCGTAATTAATTCCACTTCGCTGTTTGTTTCCAACGGACGAGTTAAATCGTAATATTCGCCGTCCACTTTAGCAGCAAGTGCCGCTTTCTTCAGCCCTGGGCTGATTGAAAAGGCAATTTCTTCCGGTGTTACACCGAAATCAAACTCTTTTACGTTCCCGTCGGGGAATCTTACTTCGATTTTTTCAACCATGCTAAACATCCTCTCAGTTTCCAATTTAGTTTTAAAAAATAAAAAAGCCGTCCCTATTAAGAAAATAGGGGCGACTTTTACCGCGGTACCACCCTGATTTACACAGAAATGTCCCGTGTCTCAGCTTGGAGATAACGGTCCACCCGGCTTTCGATTAAGAAAGCATCCGTGTTCAGGCAGTAACAATTCGCGGTTTATGCATGTCTCAGCAGGTCATGCACTCTCTTTGATAAACATTTTAAAAATTGTATTGTCCTTGGATTATTAATGAAATATAGCTATATAGTACACGATGACCCTGTCAACAAGCTATGTGTTTCTTAAATTGTCGCCTGAGAGCTCAACTTCTTCACACAATGCACGAATTCTCTCGATCATGCGGAGTGCTTTCGTCTCTTCTTTGCCATTCGTTTTCGTGTAGCTGTAGCGGCCTTTTAATTCATTAATCGCAAAGTTTGAACTGATAAACGTCGGCAGCTGTTCGACCATACGGTAGTTTAAAATACTCGTAATCACTTCGTCTCTGCTCCAAGCAGTGACATCTTCCGCTCCGAGATCATCCAGTATCAGCACTTCTGCGCTGCGGATAGCATCGTAGCGCTCGTTTGTCGTGCCGTCGTTAAAGCCGGATTTTAAATCGCGCAGTATTTCAGGCACGTAAATCATCATCGATGAAATCGACTTTTCTTTCAGCTCGTTTGCTATACAGCCGAGTATATATGATTTACCGATACCGAATTCACCATGTATATAAAGTCCGCGGAAACCTTCGCCGCGCGCAATTTTATCAGCTTTTTCAATCGCATTTTTTAAAACATCCCGGCGATCATCGTTTAGGAAAATCGTATCGAATGTCGCTTCACGCACATCGCGCGGAATATGAAAACTCTGAATCAGGCTTTCACGTTTAATGAATTCCTCGTGTTTTGCTTTAACCGGGCATTTTGAATAAATCATATTAAAACGACCCTGGCGTATTTCAAGGTTAATAATAAAACCGTCCGGGTGACTCAGGCATTTGCCCTCCCCTGCCGATTCACATTCTGTCGGCTGATTAATATAATGTTTTAAAATCATCAAATCGTTTTGAATCATGGAGCGGGTAACTTCACCTTCATGCGCATCCATAAACGCCTTCATCTTCGGATGATTAATAATCTCGTTAAATACGTTCGTTATTCTCTGTAATCCTCTCAGAATTTTTAACGAAACTGCTTAACGGTTCCATCGCCTCACCTAATTTTCTCTAAATTTATTTATAAGTTTACTGAAATCTTCATCGTCTTTCAGTGTTTTCATCGGTTCATTATTTTTCTTCTTAGCATCTCTCTTGTCAGCAGCAGGTTTTTCAGGCTGTTTTTTCGCTGTCGTTTTTTCTTTCAGCCAAGCCGGCTGTTCTTCGCCCGGACCTGCATATTTAAACTGGCGTTTTTGGCGTTTTTCTTCCTGAGCTTCACGGAATTCCATAATCGACTGGTACGCCTCGCCTGCTGTGCGGTAACCTTCTTTACCCCAATTTTCCGCGATAGTCATGACGTATCTGAGCGGCAGATCACCGTCTTTCATCTGAATCGCATATTCCAGGAGCACGTTGATAACTCCGTTTTCAAGACCGGTTTTCACAATTAGCTCCGTCACGACTTTTAAATCATTCTCCGACGGTTTATAACTTCTAAGATCGTTAATTCTGTCGAGCGGACTGACTTTATCGAGACTTTCTAAATACGTTTCATCGCTCGACGGCTTCAGCGCCTCTTCTGCCGTCGTAAAGCTTGGAATGACTTCGCCGTATTCCTTTTGATAGTACTTGCGTGCTTCAGTTTTCAAACGTTCTTTATCGATTCCGAACTGCGGACTCGTCGACTGAAGCAGAATTTGTTTTATATCATACGCGTTCAGTTTAAACAGCTGGCTCAGCTGTACGACGAGCCTTCTCACTTCTTTTGAGAAAAACTGCTTATCGATGCGCGTGCCTTTTAAATGGGTGAACAGCACTTCGAAATCGAAATCATCGAGATCAATCGCCGGCCCCCGGGACACATCATCTTGTTTAAAGTGATCGTCCGGCGTATGGAATTTAGCGTCTCTCGAATGATAAAATACCTCGGTAAATTTCTTCGTCACCTCGGTAATATCCGCCGGCAGTTCCGGATAGATCAGACGCTCTTTTTTATCGTTAAATTTAGCCGATCCGACCTGTGAATATAAATACATCGACAGCATCGGATCTTTGAAATACATTTCCGGCGTCAGCGGCTGCAGCAGTCTGTAGACAAACAAATCATCGTGCGCCTTGTTCGACACGTAGGTTCTGACGAGGCCAATCGCTTCAAGCTTATCGAGCGACGCTTCAAAATTCGACAAATTAATCGACAGCTCATCCATGAGCTCACGGTGAAAACGCACCGCAAGCGTATCGTGGACCTTCGTCGACTCAAATAAATACAAGTAAATACTAAAGGCCTCTGTGCCGATCACCGGTAAATACAATGCATTTAAGACTTCGTAATCATCGTTTGCAAGAGTCCCCGGCTGGTAAACGATAAACTCTGTATTCGGTTTTAAACGTTCATTAAATTTCATGTTAAGCCTTACCTTTTTCTAAATTTTGGAGGATATCCATCAGCTGATCGATATCTTTAAACTCTCTGTACACCGATGCGAAACGCACGTAAGCCACCTGATCGAGAGTAATTAATTCATGCATAACAGACTCGCCAATATCATTGGAAGTAATTTCAGCCTTGTTTAAATTTCGTAAGGCCGCTTCAACATTATCCGCGCGCTTTTCAATTTCATCATAAGGAATCGTCCGTTTTTCACATGCTTTTAACAGACCGTCCAGTACTTTCGATCTGTCGAATACTTCACGTGTCCCATCTTTTTTTATAACGACAAGGGGTGACAATTCAATACGCTCAAACGTCGTAAAACGCGTTTGACAATCATCGCATTCCCGGCGTCTGCGAATCGCATTCATCTCATCTGCATGACGCGAATCCACAACTTTCGAATTCGTATGCTGACACTTTGGACATCTCATGTGATGTTCACCTCGTTAATAATAGATTAGTTTCAATTATTATAACACCGAAAGCACTAAACATAAAAAAAGAAAGCGGATTGGCGCTGTCACGGGATAAACCCCTGATCCCGTCATCGTCGAAGTCACAGTGACGGGATAGACACCAAATCCCGTCATCGTCGAAGTCACAGTGACGGGATAAACACCAAATCCCGTCATCGTCGAAGTCACAGTGACGGGATAAACACCTCATCCCGTCATCGTCGAAGTCACAGTGACGGGATAGACATCCAATCCCGTCATCGTCAAAGTCACAGTGACGGGATAGACACCCGATACCGTCATCGTCGAAGTCACAGTGACGGGATAGACACCAAATCCCGCCATCGTCGATTTTTAAAGTTCAATCCAAAATAAAAACAGCCACGCCAGCCCCAACAGAGGTGACACAACTGCTTATGAAGAGAAAACTTTATCCTTCGACGCTGAAGCTTTCACGTACAGGCATTGCTTCTAAGTAATCGCTGCCTTGTGATTTCACGCGCTGTTCTTTTTTAACGTGAGAGTTTTGGAATGCTTCCGATTCCCCCCATGCTGTGAAGTCTTTGATTGAATCCCATCCTGTCAGCACTGACATTTTCTTCTCTTTTTTAATGAGCATGAAGCCTGCAAAACCGTTGTACTGGTCGACGTTGCCTTTACGGCTTTTAAATCTCTCAACCATTTCTTCAATATATTCTTCTTTTACGATAAAGTTATTCGTTGCAATATGTCCTGCAACAGAGATTTCTCCGTCATGGATAAGAATATCGTATTCTTCTCCTTTAAATGTGGCTGTTTCGCCTTCGATAATCAGGTCCGTGTTCTGTCCGTCGTTATTTACTAATTTCATACCAGCACTCCTTCGTTCATATTATTACTTTTAATGTAGCAAAAAAAGGATAGCATCAACTACCCTCCTGTGACTTTATTGTTAAATATCTTTAGCGATCATTTCAGCTAATTCAACACATCTTACAGAGTAACCCCACTCGTGTCGTACCATGACAGTACTTTAACTTTGTTGTCAGCCATAACCATTGTCAGGTCTGCATCAACGATTGAACTGCGTGGATCTGTATTGTAGTCGCTTGAAACTAATGGTGCATCGCTTACGCCTAAAATACCTTTCATTGCGTCAGCTTCGTATTTCTTGAACGCTTCATTAACTTCTTCTTTAGTTACATCTTTTTCAAGATCTACAACTAAGTCTACTAATGATACGTTTGAAACTGGTACGCGAAGTGCCATACCATCCAGTTTGCCTTCAAGTTCAGGAAGTACTAAAGCTGTTGCTTTTGCAGCACCTGTTGAAGTTGGAATAATATTTTCTGCAGCTGAGCGCGCACGGCGTAAATCTTTGTGCGGGTTGTCGAGGTTCATCTGGTCGTTCGTGTACGCATGTACAGTCGTTACAAGACCATTTTTAATTCCGAACTCATCGTTCAATACTTTCGCTACAGGTGCAAGACAGTTTGTCGTACATGATGCATTTGAGAATACATCGTATGATGACGTGTCTAATGTTGCACAGTTAACGCCGCGAACTAATGTCTGCACATTTCCGCCCGATGACGGTCCTGTTAATAATACTTTTTTAGCACCGGCGTCAATATGAGCCTGGGCTTTATCACCGTGGTTAAACACACCTGTTGCTTCGATAACTACATCGACTCCGAGGTCTGCCCATGGTAAGTTTGCAGGGTTGCGGTCACTTGTAACAGTAATTTCTTTACCGTCGACTACAATGTTGTCCCCTTTAACCTCAACTTTTTTGTCCCATGTACCGTGCGTAGTATCATAATTAATTAAATGTGCGATTGTTTTCGCAGGTGATGTTACGTTGACTGCCACAAGATCAAGTTCTTTTGATTCTGAGACAATTCGAAACACCATTCTTCCAATTCTACCTAAACCATTAATTGCAACTTTTTTCATGACTAGAGCTCCTTTTGAAAGTTCATTTTCATAAATATTATACCACAACTATAGTAATCATTGAACACGGTTTCACATACTTTCCAACTCTTCAGTAAATCTGTCGATTTGTTCATATAACGCTTCAAGATTTCCGTTATTATCGAGCCGGTATTCACTCTTGCGCACTTTTTCTGTCAGCGGCATCTGGCTGTTAATCCGTGCTTCTGCTTCTTCGACAGTTAAGTCGTTTCTTGCAGTCAGACGTTTAATCTGAGTATCACGGTCGACGAACACTGTAACAACAAAATCACAGCGTTCATTCAAGCCGTTTTCAAACAGCAGCGGAATATCTAAGAACACGTGCCCTTTTTTGATAAACTTCTGCTCATCACCGTTCATCATATCTCTGATTAGCGGATGTACAATTCCATTCAGTTCGCGGCGTTTATCGGCATCATTAAAAATAATACCGCCCAGTTTCTTCCGGTCAAGTTCACCGTCGGCATTGACAATATCATCGCCGAAAGCTTGTTTAATTGCCGGAATCGCCGGACCATTTTTCTCCGTCGTCTTGCGGGAGTATGCATCTGCATCGAGCACAGTATAGCCGCGCTCCTTTAAATAGTCGCTCACCGTCGTTTTACCGTGGCGATACCGCCTGTTAATCCGATTATTTTATACATAGACTTGGTCACCTCTGACATGTTGTGCAATAAAATGTATTGCGTGTACTAATCACTTTGGTCGTCAGCGGATGCCCGAGCGGACATTCTTCCCGCTGATACACACTAAAGCTGTTTTGCATTTCACCCTTGCCGCCGGTTACGCTCCGGTAATCGGAAATCGTTGAGCCGCCTCTCGTTAATGACAGCTCAAATACTTCTGTGATCCGGTCGAACAGTTCAAGAAGCCGTTTATCGGATACATTTTTCACTTTCCTGGTCGGCAGAATGTGTGACAGATACAAGCTTTCAACCGCGTATATATTGCCGACACCCGGAATCACTTCACCGTCCATAATCGCCACTTTAATCGGCTTCTCTGCGTATTTCTTCGTGCGCAGCATTTGCATGTAATGATCAAAACTGAGCGCATCCGTATACTCCGGTGCCATGCGAGCAAACGGCGGAAAGTCCGACAGACTGTCATGCGTATGCATTTCGCCGAAGCGGCGGATATCCGAATAGACAAGCTTCTGACCGTTATCTAATGAGAAAATAACCTGCCAGTGCTTCTTAAAATTATTTTCTTTAATATCTTCAAAATCCGACACGATAAAGTAGGCCCCCGACATGCCTAAATGGCTCACTAAGTGTGTAGTTTTGTACTCATCGTTAATTAAAAAATATAAATATTTTCCGCGGCGTCCGATATGCGTAATCGTTTTGCCGGTCACAATCTCTTTAAATGTTTCAAGATCGTCTTTTACTATCGTACGTTTATTGCTTTTATGCCCGTTATAAATATGTTCCGACAACAAGACATCCGTAATTTTTAAATTGATTACGGGCGTGAGTTCCCGCTTAACGAGTTCGACTTCCGGTAATTCCGGCATCTATTCCACCTACTTCACTTCATACCAATCCGTACCGTACCCCGCATCTACCTTCAGCGGTACGTCGATGTCTATAGCATTTTCCATAATATCTTTGATCACCGGAATAAAGGCTTCTACTTCATTCTCTGGAATATCAAAGATCAGCTCATCGTGGATTTGTAATAATAATTCTGCATTAAATTTCTGTGCTTCTTCGCTCTTGGCATACTTCACCATCGCAAGTTTAATAATATCCGCAGCACTCCCCTGAATCGGCGAGTTCATCGCTGTACGTTCTGCAAAAGAACGTGCGTTAAAGTTTCTGCTGTTCACGTCCGGCACATAGCGGCGGCGGTGCAGCATAGTTGTTACGTAACCATCGCGTTTAGCGTCCTGCACAATGTCGTGCATAAACTGCTTCACTTCTTTAAACGATTCTAGATATGTGTCGATAAACTGCCCCGCTTCTTTACGCGTAATGCCTAAGTTCTGGCTCAGTCCATAATCACTGATGCCATAAACGATACCGAAGTTAACCGCTTTTGCGTTACGGCGCATTAATGAAGTGACTTCATCCAATTCGACGCCGTACACTTCCATCGCCGTTTTTGTGTGAATATCGATATCATTCGTAAATGCTTCCATCATCGAGTCGTCTTTCGTAATCGCCGCTAAGACACGCAGTTCGATTTGTGAATAGTCGAGTCCGAGCAGTACATTACCTTCTTTTGACGGCACGAATGCTTGACGGATTTTACGGCCTTCTTCAAGACGGATAGGAATATTTTGCAGGTTCGGTTCCACACTCGATAAACGTCCCGTCTGTGCGAGCGTCTGATTAAATCGTGTATGAATACGGGAATCGTCAGTGACTTCACCCTGCAGTCCGATGACGTATGTCGACTGGAGCTTGCTGATTGTACGGTAAGTTAAAATGTTCGATAATTTCATGCTTATCCGCGAGCTGCTCTAAAACATCGACTGCTGTTGAATAGCCCGTCTTCGTTTTTTTAATTGCAGGCAGTTCAAGTTTTTCAAATAAAATTACCCCGAGCTGTTTCGGAGAATTAATATTAAACTCTTCCCCGGCAAGTCCGTAGATTTTTTCTTCAATATCTTGCAGACGTCCGCTCAATTCAGTTTCCATCTCTTTTAGACGTTCGGTTTTAATCTTAATGCCTTTAAGTTCCATCTGTACGAGCACTTTTGATAATGGAATTTCAAGGTCCTGCCATAAGTCATACATTTCATCAGCCTTAAGCTCAGCTGACATTGGCTCTCTGACTTTTCAATCGCCTGGACTTTATCGGCAACGAAATCTTTCGTTTCACCAGCATCCGGGTCTTTCCTGCGCCCTTTGCCGTAATGGAAGTCGTCGCTGTTAATCGACACCTTGAATAAAGCAGCAGTTTCCGCCACATCGATAATTTTCTTCGACGGATTTAATAAGAAGCTGCCGAGCATAATGTCTTCTGTGAAGTTATCGAACTCTACATTCAGATGATTCAACAAAGCCACCTGACGTTTTAAATCGTAAGTCGTTACAGACTCGCGTGTATTTAAAAACTGGCTGAGCTCATCGGCATCAAATTCAGACGCATGTTTTACTAACACAGAGTCCGCATCCGCAATACCGATATATTCAGGCTGTGCTTTTAAATAGTTGTCATCGTGAACTTCAAGATAAATGCTGATATCGTCACCGAAGTCATTTAAACTGTCCGTCGGTTCAGCTGTAAATGATGCCACTTCTTCTACTTCAGCTGCTTCCATGTTTCCTAAAAGCGAGTTAAATTCAAGCTCTTTAAACAATTCGTATTTCACTGCTGAATCTTCGTTCTTAAATTTAAGCTCTTCGAGTTTAAAATCGAATGTCATATCGCGGTAAATTGTTGCGAGATCTTTACTCATTAAAGCAATATCTTTATTATTCGTTAAGTTTTCTTTTAATTTCTTACCGCCGATGTTCTCTATATATCGAGAACATTTTCCACACTGCTGTACTCTTTTAATAGTTTAACTGCAGTTTTTTCACCGACACCGGGAACACCGGGAATATTATCCGACTTATCGCCCATCAGGCCTTTAAGGTCGATAATCTGCATCGGCACTAAACCGTCGTAAACTTCCGCGACGTGTTCGGGTGTGTACACTTCAATATCAGAGACACCTTTTTTCGTAATATATACTTTCGTATATTCTGAAGCGAGCTGCGTTAAGTCTTTATCGCCTGTAATAACGATTGTTTCAAACTTCTCTTCGTCAGCAATCTTCGTCCACGTCCCGATAATATCATCAGCTTCGTAGTCTTCGTGCTCGAAACGTTTAATGCCGTATGCATCGATTAATTTCTGATCGGTGCAAACTGTTCGCCGAGCTCCGGCGGGGTCTTTTGTCTGCCGCCTTTATATTCCGTGTACTGTTTATGTCTGAACGTGGATTTACCTGCGTCAAACGCCACTAAAAAATAATCGGGCTGTTCTTCTTTTATTACTTTTTCAAGCAGTCTCGCATAACCGAAAATTGCATTCGTGTGAAGCCCGCTCTGATTCGTTAACAGAGGCAGTCCGTAAAACGCTCGGAAAGCGATACTGTTTCCATCCATGAGAATTAACTTAGCCATAATACTCTCCTTAGTTAGTCATACATTCTTACTTTAAATTATACAGTTCCAGTGAATATTAGCCAATAAAAAAAGGCTTTTGGTATAAAGGCGTGTTCGATTCACAACGGGTGAACGCCGTTGTGAATCGGGAGCGCTGGATTCACAATACGGAAACGCCGTTGTTAACCGAGACCCTTCGATTCACAACACGGAAACGCCGTTGTTAACCGAGACCCTTCGATTCACAACACGGGAACGCCGTTGTTAACCGGGACCCTTCGATTCACAACACAGAAACGCCGTTGTTAACCGGGACCCTTCGATTCACAACACAGAAACGCCGTTGTTAACCGGGACCCTTCGATTCACAACACAGAAACGCCGTTGTTAACCGAGAGCTCTTACACATAAAAAAACACCTGACTTCATCAGAAGTCAGGTGTTTAACACTTTAATAATAAACTGGTGAATCCGGACCTAATGGAATTCCAAGAAGAGTCCAGACAATAAGCATTACTGCCCAGAAAACAAAGAAGAAAATAGAGTACGGCAGCATAACTGAAATCAGCGTACCGATACCGATATTTTTATCGTATTTCTGTGCGAATGCAATGATGATTGCAAAATAAGTCATGAGCGTGTAATAATATTCGTACTTGAATCCGCTACACGGTAAGCCATCGTCGTCAGTTCCGGAGAGTATCCAAGCTGCATTAGAATCGGCACGAAAATCGGTGCCATCAATGCCCACTTGGCACTCGCACTGCCGATGAACAGATTAATCAATGCAGTCACAAGCATAAAGCCGATCAACAGCGGTACTCCGGTCAAGCTCAGACTGTCTAAGAGCTCGGCACCGTAAACCCCGATCACAAGACCGAGATTAGACTCGGTAAAGTAAGCTACGAACTGTCCTGCTGCGAATGCTAAGACGATAAACATTCCCATAGATGCCATCGTGTCAGTCATTTGTCCTGCGACATCTTTATCGTTTTTAATTGATTTCGTTACGATACCGTAAACAACACCCGGGATAAAGAATAAAATCGCAATAATCGGTACAAGTGAACTCATGAACGGCGACTGAACTATCGTATCCATGTAAGATCCAATTTCATCGGATCCCCGCATCGGCGAGTTCGGCAGTACTACTAAGAGTGCTGCAAGTACCAAACCAATAATAACCGAGATTAGAGCCCAGATAAGACCTTTCTTCTCGACAGGCTGAAGTGTCTGAATTCCATCGACATCTTCACCTGATAAATCTTCTTCCTGTTCCTTCGACATTTTGAATGAACCTAAACGGGGTTCAACAATTTTAGCAGATACGAACCAGCCGACAAAAGTCAGCAGGAATACACTGACTGCGATGAAGTACCAGTTCATTGCCACGTTAATTGAATCTGCATATGCAGGGTCGATTAACGCTGCGCCCGCTGCTGTCAGTTCAGCAAGCATTACGTCCGTTCCGCTCAGCAGTTCGCAGAGAACCCTGCAGAGACACCGGCGAATGCTGCAGCCAGACCCGCAAGCGGGTGTCTGCCAAGTGCTAAGTACAGAAGTGCACCAAGCGGTGGTAATACTACATAACCTGCATCGGATGCAACCGATGACATAATCCCTGCAAATACAAGACCTGCAGTAATCAGGTTTTTTGGAATCGAAAGTACAAAAGCCTTCAGAGCAGCACCGATTAAACCGGAACGCTCCGCTACTCCAATACCGAGCATTGTTAAAAGTACAACGCCAAGCGGTGCGAAGTTGATGAAGTTATCCGTCATACTTTCGAATATATAACTAATACCTTCGGCATTTAATAAGTTTTTAACTGCAACTTCTTCGTTACCTTCACCTGGATGTGTGACTGAAATTCCAAGTATTCCGAAAATTGATGATAAAACTAAAGTAAGTACCGCCAAAATAGCAAAAAGCGTAACCGGGTGCGGCAGTTTGTTACCCAGCCATTCTACAAAGTCTAAAAACTTTTGAAAAAATCCTTGTTTCTTTTTAATCTCGTCCACAGCTTATACGTCCTCCAATATGTATCAAAAGTAAAAGCCGCTCAAATTGAGCGGCTTTTACTATTATAATATTTAGTTGCAGATTTTACAATCTGAATTATTGCATATTTTCGATTAATGCATCGCCGAACTCAGAACATTTCACTTCTGTAGCGCCGTCCATCAGACGAGCGAAGTCATACGTGACGATTTTTTTAGCTATTGTGTTTTCAATAGACTGGTTAACCAGGTCAGCACTTCCTGCCATCCTAGTGTTCAAGCATTAACACACCTGACAGTAATAATGAAGGGTTCACTTTATCCTGTCCAGCGTATTTAGGCGCTGTACCGTGTGTTGCTTCAAAAATAGCGTGTCCAGTTTCGTAGTTAATGTTTGCTCCAGGTGCAATACCGATTCCGCCAACTTGTGCTGCAAGTGCATCACTGATGTAGTCACCGTTTAAGTTCATCGTTGCAACAACGTCGAACTCTTTAGGACGTGTAAGGATCTGCTGCAGGAAGATATCTGCAATAGAGTCTTTGATAATGATCTTGCCGTCAGCAACTGCTTTATCCTGTGCTGCATCAGCTTTCCTTTACCGTCACGCTCAACGATTTCATCATATTCAGCCCATGTGAAAGTTTTGTCGCCGAATTCGCTCTGAGCTAATTCGTAGCCCCACTTCTTAAATCCGCCTTCAGTGAACTTCATGATGTTACCTTTGTGGACTAAAGTAACTGATGGTTTGCTGTGCTCGATTGCATAGTTGATTGCAGAGCGCACTAAACGTTCAGTACCTTCTTTAGATACAGGTTTAATAGCGATTGAGGAAGACTCGGGGAAACGGATGTTTTTAACGTCCATTTCATCCTGCAGGAAGTCGATTACTTTTTTAACTTCAGGCGTTCCTTCGTTAAATTCGATTCCAGCGTAGATGTCTTCAGTGTTTTCTCTGAAAATTTGCATATCGCAGTGCTCAGGATGTTTAACCGGTGAAGGCACACCTGTGTAGTGTCTTACAGGACGTAAGCATGCGAATAAATCCAATTCCTGACGAAGTGCCACGTTTAATGAACGGAAGCCGCCGCCGATTGGAGTCGTTAACGGCCCTTTAATTGCGATCAGATACTCTTCGATCTTATCGAGAGTATCCTTAGGAAGCCATTCGCCTGTTTTATCGAATGCTTTTGTCCTGCGTATACTTCAAGCCAGTCAATTTTCTTCTCACCATTGTAAGCTTTTTCTACAGCTGCATCGATCACTTTGCTCGCTGCTGCCCAGATATCAGCACCAATTCCATCTCCTTCAATATAAGGAATAACTGGATTATTTGGTACGTTTAATACACCATTTTTAGTTTGAATTTTTTCTCCTGCCATTAGTGAAACCTCCGTTGATTTTTAATTATCTTTTTTCAATTGGTTCGTATTTCATGTTCGTACGGCCGTTGTACTCCGCACGCGGTCTGATCAGTCTGTTATTTTCGAACTGCTCAAAAATATGTGCAATCCAGCCGGACGTTCTGCTGACTGCAAAAATCGGCGTGAATAAATCGTGAGCGATACCAAGTGAATGGTAAACAGATGCACTGAAGAAATCGACGTTAGGCAGTAAGCCTTTCTCTTCTTCAATAATCTTCGCGATTTTCACAGACATTTCATAAAGTTCAGGCTGACCGTTCTCCTCAGTCAGACGGCGTGCCATATCTTCAAGATACTTCGCACGCGGGTCCCCTTCTTTATAAACTCTGTGCCCGATGCCCATAATCTTCTCTTTGTTGTCGAATTTTTTCTGAATGTAGCTGTCAACATTATCAAGAGTACCGATTTCTTCAAGCATTGCCATAACTTTTTCATTCGCTCCGCCGTGAAGCGGTCCTTTAAGTGCACCAATCGCTCCAGTAACTCCCGAATATACATCCGATAATGTCGCTACGATAACACGTGCAGCAAATGTTGATGCGTTAATTTCGTGATCAGCATGAAGCACAAGTGCCGTATTCATCGCTTCAACCTGAACATCAGTCGGCTCCTCGCCGTTAAGCATGTACAGGAAGTTTTTCGCGTAACCGTACTCCGGATTCGGGTCGATTACTTCTTTACCTTCACGTGTGCGTGCAATTGCCGCGACGATTGAAGGAATTTTTGCCTGAATGCGAATACCTTTACGCAGGGTCGCTTCTTCAGACTGATCTTCAGCCTGCTCATCCGTGTGTGCAAGCAATGATACTGCAGTACGCAGTGCACTCATAGGATGTACAGATTTATCTACAAAAGTTTTGTAGAAACCTTTCGCATCTTCTGTTAAAAATGCATGGTCATATAACTCTTTTCTGAAAGCTTTCAGTTCCTCTTTGTTTGGTAAATGATCGTGCCATAATAAATAAACTACTTCTTCAAATTCAGCATTTTCTGCTAAATCATCAATTTCATAACCGCAATACGTCAGCTGTGTGCCGATAATCGAGCTGATTCTTGATTCGCCAATTACGACACCTTCTAAACCGCTGTTTCCAGTCATAAATACCCCTCCTAAATATGTAACAGAATCTTTAAATCAAGTATAACAAAATTGTCACAATTATGTTTACCCTTACTTGCAGATGCAGTTTGTGAATAAGAATACAAAATGTAAGCGCAACCCATGATGCTGCTGTACTTGTCTATGAATTAACTGAATTTTTATCGTGTAATAAGAATCAGTTAATTAACTTATATTATATCATAATTATAAGTTATTTAAAGAGCGAGTTGCCATCCAAACCACGAAGCATTCCAGAAAAAGCATAAAAACCCCCGAAACCGCAGCTTGCTGCAGCCCCGGGGGCAAATTCACAATTTTATTCCGTCATATTGTGCGGTTTTTCAATCATATCAACGTTATCGATGTTCGTGTAATCGACTGTCGAATGGATAGTATGTTTTCGCCTTCATCAACAAGATCCGCTGTCAGTTCGCTGCCGGTAAACTTATATTCCGCATCAAAGTAAAGCTGCATCGTGCCATTAATGCTTTCTGCCGCTTCAACTGCCATGAGCGTTTCTTCGTCTAATAAATTACTGAAGCCGGACATGTCCGTCACGTTAATCGTCAGTGCATATCCTTCTTCGAGCTCGCTGACTTCGCCTTCCGGATAGTTTTCAAGCGAGGCGACAATCGTCTGATAATCGCCGCCTTCAATTTCCATTGTTTCCTCAGTATCGATAACTTCGTTGCCGGAGTACATAAAATGATCGCCTTCGACGACGTAGTGTGTAACGATGTCACCGTTGTTATTAACCGACAGTTTAAATTTATTTTGTCCGCCGTAAGTCATAATCGTACGTATCGTACTTTCTTCGTCAGGCATTGTGATATTAAATGACTGCCGAGCTTCGTAGCTCGTAATGCCGTCACTGTTTTCAACCGCATTCTGTATTAATTCTGCTGATGTTATATCGCTGTTCTGGGCTGTTTTCTTCTGTATTCTTCAGCATTTTCATCGGCTGCCTGGTCTGCAGTTTCTTCTGACGTGTTCTCTTCAACAGGCTGTTCTTCTTCCCCGCCTGAACATGCTGATAAAATTAATATACTGCCGAATAATGCAGCGAGCGTTCTTTTCATCTAATACACCTCTAATCTTTATAGCACATGCGCGTGTCCGCTGTAGACTACACTCTGCTCACTGTCGATTGTTACGAGCATGTTGTCTTTCAGCACTTCAAGCGCTTCTGTCGCACCGACAATTGTCGGCAGTTCCAAGTTCAATCCAACGATTGCACCCTGACTTGTCAGTCCGCCTTCAACTGTAATTAACCCTGCCGCTTTAATTAACAGCGGAGTCATTAATGCGTCGACCGACTGGACCACGACAATCTTGTCAGTTGTATCTTTTTCTGCAAGCTCATTATAATTTCTCGCAGTAACAACTTCGCCTACCGCACTTTTATCGCCGATACCTTGAGCTTTAATCAGCGTATCTCCAACAACGTGAAGTTTCATTAAGTTAGTCGTTCCCGCACGGCCTGCCGGCACACCTGCAGTAATAATAATCAAGTCGCCTTCGTTAGCGTAGCCTTTTTCAAGCGTTGCCATAACTGAAGTATTTAACAGATCATCCGTATCTTTTTCTGCTGCTTTAACGATCGGGTTTACACCCCATACTAAGTTAAGCTGGCGTGCAACATGTCCGTAAGGTGTAACCGCTACAATATTTGCATGTGGACGGTATTTCGCGATCATTCTCGCTGTATGTCCGCTTTCAGTTGCCGCAACGATTGCTTTACAGCTTAAGTTAAGCGCTGTATGTGCAACAGATACACCAATTGCTGTAACCATATTTGTCTGTGTTGATTTCGTTCTGTCAGATAATAGCTTTTTATAATCCTGAGCTTCTTCAGCCGACACTGCGATTTTAGCCATTGTCAGTACCGCTTCAACCGGATATGCACCTGCAGCTGTTTCACACCGCTCAGCATTACCGCGTCCGAACCGTCGTAAATTGCATTGGCCACATCACTAGCTTCAGCACGTGTACATCTAGGGTTCGTCTGCATTGAATCAAGCATCTGTGTTGCGGTAATAACAGGCTTACCAAGCAGATTACATTTTCTTATCAGTTCTTTCTGTATCATCGGCACTGTTTCCGGTGCGATTTCAACGCCAAGGTCACCGCGCGCAACCATCAGGCCGTCAGAATTTTCAGGATCATCGATATTGTCGATTCCTTCCTGGTTTTCAATTTTAGGAATGATTTTAATATATTCACCGTCGTGAGTTTCAAGGAGTTCTCTAATTTCAAGCACATCCTGTGCACGTCTCACAAAACTCGCTGCGATAAAGTCCACACCCTGCTCGATGCCGAATTTCACATCCGACTTATCTTTATCAGTTAAGCCCGGAAGTTTAACGCTGACACCCGGTACGTTAACACCTTTTTTATTTTTTAAGAGACCGTTATTTTTAACTGTCGTTGTAATGATGCCCGTCTCTTTGTTCAGTTCGCTGATTTCAAGTTCAACCAGACCGTCATCAAGAAGAATAAAGTCTCCAGGCACAACGTCGTCGATTAACCCTTCATAAGATACAGAGAAACGTTCTGAGTTTCCAAGAACTTCTGTCATCGACACTTCAATCTGCTGTCCGCGGACAAGTTCAACCTGGCCGTTTTCCATAGAGTGAGTTCTGATTTCCGGTCCTTTAGTATCTAAAAGAATTCCGACTGTTTTATCTAAACGCTTCGCAACTTTTCTAATCGTGTCGATACGCGCCTGATGCTCCGCGTGGTCACCATGTGAAAAGTTTAAACGCGCAACGTTCATACCCGCCATAATTACTTTTTCCAATACCTCTTCAGATTCTGAAGCCGGTCCAATTGTACATACAATCTTTGTATTTCTCATTCTTCTTTCCTCCTAAATTGAAAGCTCTTTTGAAAGCAGATAAATACTGTTGTCATATTGTTTATCGTGTACTTGTACGTACGTAAAATCTGTGGCTGTGAGTTCATTTTTGGAAATACCTGCACCGACACCCGATTGATCGTGCTGCAGCAGACTGACTGCATACGCACCAAGCCTCGAGCCGATCACTCTGTCAGAAGCGCTCGGTTTGCCACCGCGCTGAATATGTCCAAGAACACTGATCCTAGTTTCTATATTAATATACTTTGCCAGTTCAGTGCTACAATATTCTGCAGACATGACCCCTTCGGCAACGACAATCAGAGAATGTTTCTTGCCGCGGTCAAGCCCGGCCTGAATACGCCCGGCAACATCTTCCATCTTCGTATCCCGTTCCGGAATAAAAATTGTTTCTGCACCAGCAGCAAGCCCTGCATTTAACGCAAGCTCACCTGAATCCCTGCCCATTACTTCTATGATAAACGTCCGCTCGTGACTTGTCGCCGTGTCACGGATTCTGTCGATCATATCCACGATGGTATTTAATGCAGTGTCGTAGCCGATTGTTACATCGGTGCCGGCAATATCGTTATCAATTGTCGCCGGCACACCGACCGTTTTAATGCCGAGCTTGCCAAGTTCAGAGGCCCCCATATACGTACCGTCACCGCCGATAACGACAAGCCCTTCAATACCGAGTGCTGTTAAATTATCCGCCGCTTTTTGTCTGCCTTTAAGTGTCTTAAACTCTTCGCAGCGTGCAGAATATAAAAACGTACCGCCGCGGTGAATAATATCACCGACATCACCGACATCCATTTTGTAAATATCATTATTAATCAGTCCGTTAAAACCGTGATTCACACCGTAAACTTCCATATCATGAACCGCTTTACGCACAACCGCACGTATCGCAGCATTCATGCCGGGCGCATCGCCGCCGCTTGTTAAAACCGCAATCTTCCTCATGTCCATCACCCACCTATTAGTCCATTTAAACATAGCATAATTATGCTTTCACGGTCTATCTATTTGACAGGGAATATAAGTATTTGACTGCCGTTCTGATACCGTCCAAGGAAGGGCTCTCTTGGCTCAGTAAAGTAAAAATCGCACCCGCCTCCATACGGGCAAGTGCGCTTAAAAATTTTATAATATTATTCACTAAACTGGCCGATCGACATGTACTTGTCATAGCGCTGATCAACAAGCTTATCGCCGTCCATCGGCACTAATTCTGCTAGTGCATTTTGCAGTACCTGATCCGTTTCATTGAACACGAATGTTTTATCGTGGTGGGCACCGCCGGCCGGTTCTTTAATCGTGCCGTCGCTGACTCCAAGTTCAAATAAGTCCGCTGCAGTAATTTTTAACGATTCCGCTGCGATTTCTTTCAGCGAAGCATCTTTAAATAGAATACTCGCTGCACCTTCTGGTGAAATGACCGAGTACGTTGCATTTTCAAGCATATACAATTTGTTGCAAACGCCTAAGGCAAGTGCACCGCCTGAGCCGCCTTCACCGATAACAATGCTGATTACCGGCACAGTCAGTCCAGCCATTTCAACCAGATTGCGGGCGATTGATTCGCTTTGTCCGCGTTCTTCAGCAGCTTTACCGGGATACGCACCTTTAGTGTCGATAAAACAAATTACCGGGCGTTTAAATTTCTCCGCCTGTTTCATCAGACGGAGTGCTTTACGGTAGCCGTCGGGATGCGCCATACCGAAGTTGCGGGCGATATTATCTTTCGTATCCATACCGCGCTGGTTGCCGATAACTGTGACAGGACGGCCTCTGAACATCGCGATACCACCGATAATTGCATTATCATCCGCGTAAGCACGGTCACCTTTAAACTCGATAAATTCATCAAATAAAGCTGCAATGTATTCTTTTGAAGTCGGACGCTTTATGTAGCGTGCAATTTCTACGCGCTGCCACGGTGTGAGCTGTGAGTATACTTCTGCTTTTTTATCCTTCACTTTTCTCTCCAAAAAGCTGATTTCCGTCGTCAGATCCAGCTTGTTTTTATGGGCATATTTTTCAAGTTCTTTAATTTTGTTTTCCAGTTCAACAACTGGTTTTTCAAATTCAAATACCATAATTACACAACCTCTTTATGCATCTTTAAAATCGTGCCAAGATAGCGTTTCATGTTCACTCTGTTGACGACTTCATCAAGCTGCCCGTGCTTGAGTAAAAACTCCGCCGTCTGGAAATCGTCCGGCAGTTTTTCCTTAATCGTTTCTTCAATAACACGTCGTCCGGCAAAACCGATTAACGCGCCTTTTTCCGCTAAGTTAATATCGCCGACTGACGCAAATGATGCGGAAACTCCGCCCGTCGTCGGGTTAGTCATATAGGCAATGTACAAGAGCCCTGCTTTATTATGCCTTTCGATTGCCACGCTGACTTTCGCCATTTGCATTAACGATAAAATCCCTTCCTGCATACGAGCGCCTCCGCTTGCTGTGAAGACGATGACAGGCAATCTGTGTTCTGTTGCATACTTAAAACTGCGCGCCAGCTTTTCACCAAGTGCAGAACCCATACTTCCCATACGAAAACGCGGATCCATAATCGCAACGACTGCTTCATTGCCCATAATTTTACCATGAGAGACGATTAACGCTTCTTCCAGTCCCGTTTTTTTTCTTTATCCGAAGCAAGTTTCTCTTCATAATTCGGGAAATTCAGCGGGTTAACCGACGTATATTTGAGAACAGTTCTGTGCCGCTGTCGATATCAAGCAGTGCATCCATACGATCCGTGCTTATAATCGGCAGGTGATGGTCACAATTTGAGCAGACATTCAAACGTTTGTGCAGGTCCTTTGAGTAATATCTTTTTCAGCTTGGACACTTCGTCATAATCGTTTCCTGTTTTTCAGTGCTGCCGTCCGCTTTTTCATCACTTGCTTTTTTGTTCAGTTTAAAAAATATATCTTTTAACATTTTTACACCCCATCGAAGTTAATGCTCGTAACCGTCAGCATATTTTTTAAGCAGCTTATAAATTCTCTGCACGACTTGATTATTACTATTATCAACAGTCTCTGTACCGTTGGATTTATGCTCATAATAATAATCTATCATATGCATTAGTTCAATTAACTCTTCATATTGTCTGTCCGTACGGAGCAGATATTTCGCTATTAAAGTGTAGAGCTGGTGGCTGTCTATATCCGCAAGGTAAGTTCCCTCACCGCTTTACGTATATAACACCAATAAGCTCAAGTGCCCGGAGCGCTTCTCTAACACCTGACGGCTCACATTCAGTCGTTCTTTTAAGTAGCGTTCACTCGAATTTCTCGCCGATGCCAATATCTGATCCTCGATAATTTTATTAATTCCTTCAAGTATCGTCTGAAGACCTTTTTTTTTTCCATGACTATCAGTTCAATTCGCTAATTAGTTTTTCGTTCTATTGTAAACGTAGCCGGGTTCTACTTTTTTGCGTGACACGCCTGTGTTCATTGCCGCTTCTGCGACGCGTTTCTGCTACTGTCGGCGCTACTTCCCGGGTGGAAGGCATCTGGAATAACATAATCCGCACTCAGCTCTTTATCAGTAACGATTTCGGCAATCGCAAGAACTGCTGCTTTTTTCATTTCTCATTGATATGCGTCGACTGAACGTCTAAAGCACCTCTGAAAATTCCCGGAAACGCAAGTACGTTGTTCACCTGGTTCGGGAAGTCGCTGCGCCCTGTGCCTACTACTTTGGCACCGGCTGCAATTGCAACATCCGGCATAATTTCCGGTGTCGGGTTTGCCATAGCGAAAATAATCGGATCTGTGTTCATCGAACGGACCATGTCCGCAGTCACAGCATTTTCAACCGATACACCGATAAACACATCAGCACCTGTAAGCACATCCTCGAGTTTACCCTCGATATTATCGATATTCGTAAATTTCGCGACTTCATCTTTAATTCGCTTCATGCCCGTCCCGCGGCCTTCATAAATCGCACCTCTTGAATCACACATAATCATATCCTTCACACCGAAACTGTGAAGCAGTTTAACAATTGCCACTCCTGCAGCACCTGCGCCGTTCAGCACAACTTTAACGGTGGAAAATGACTTGCCGGTTAATTTTACCGCGTTGATTAAACCAGCGAGGGTAACGATTGCCGTCCCGTGCTGGTCGTCGTGAAAGACAGGAATATCAGTTTCCTTTTTAAGTCTTTCTTCGATTTCAAAACATCTCGGCGCTGAAATATCCTCTAGATTAATTCCGCCGAAAACAGGAGTCATCAGTTTGACTGTATTGACGATTTCATCGACGTCATTTGTTTTTAAAGCGATCGGGAATGAATCCACACCTGCAAAGCTTTTCAGCAGTGCACTTTTACCTTCCATAACAGGCAGACTTGCTGCTGCACCGATATTACCAAGTCCGAGTACTGCCGAACCATCAGTGACAACACCTACAGTATTACCTTTAATCGTATAATCAAATATTTTTCTTTCATCTTCATAGATCTCTTTACATGGCTCAGCTACTCCTGGTGAGTATGCAAGGCTGAGCGCCTCTTTATCTTTTAATGCTACTTTTGAATTTACGGAAAGCTTTCCTTGGTTAACTTTGTGCAGTTCTAATGCATCGCTTTTTAAAGACAAATCAGTTCCTCCTATTAGTGGTCATACCACGGTATATTATCATTTTATTTTTTAATTTACAATAGATTTACACGATTAAACGAATATTTTCGAAATGTATTTTCGAAATTAATGTTTCTATATTGCTGATTTTTATATACCCGGCGAGTTTTTGTGTAGTGAAATCGTGAATCGGCACACCGCTGTCAGCAAGGAGTTCTGAAATTTCTTCCGGCTCAACATCTCTAATATATATCTTCTTCGTCTTTTCGATATAAGTCCGGACATACTCCTCAACCGGAAACAATCTGTCGATAACGAGCTGCGGTTTGCCCTGGCGTTCACCGAGCGTAGCTTCAGCTGCGACAATCGATTCTTTTAACATAGGGTGATATTTAAAATACTCTTTTGCAAATAATACACCGTCAATATTTGAATGACCGTCCGTCAATGTAAGAAAAGCCATATTCTGCCCGGTCTTCTTCACTTTAATCGTGCGGTGATCTTCGATATAAAGCAGATATGTGCCGTATTTACGCTTGTGATGAATCAGCGAAAACGGAATAAACTCAAGTTCCTCATGTTTTAACAGCACAGGATGCGCTGAAATATAAAATCCGAGCGCTTCTTTCTCGCCTTCAATTTTCTCAGCACCGTCCATTTCTGAAGCATACCGGTATTTTTTTTAAGATTAAAACCGAGCGAACTTAAAAACGAGTCGTGATGGTAACCGTCTCCCCCCGCCGACAAAATATCCGGCAGCGTCTGCAGCAGCGTTTTTCTGTTCTCTTCAAATTCATCCAGTGCACCTGAGATAATTAGTTTCCTTAAGATTTTTTCATTAAATTTAAAGTCGGTGCGCGATACAAGGTCGTATATCTTTAAAGGGACCGTCGTGCTTCCGCGCTGTAATGATCGCCTCGAACAGCGGTCTTGATATTCCGCTTACCATTGAAAAGCCGAGCAGAATACCTTCTCCCTCTGAATTCTGCCAAAATGATTTATTAATGTTCGGCGGATGCAAAGGAATGCGCATCATTTTTAATTCATTTAAGAGCTGGCTGATTTTTTCATCATTGCTGCGGTGGTGCGTTAAAATAACCGCATAAAAATGTTCGGGGTAATGGAGTTTCATATAAGCCATCGTATAAGCAACTTTGCCGTAGGCGACTGCGTGGCTCTTAACGAAACCGTAGTCGGCAAATTCCATAATCAAATCGAAGATGTTTTCAGCGAGCGCTGCAGTGTAATTTCTTTTTACAGCACCGCTGATAAAATGTTCCCGTTCGTTAGTCAGTGCAGCACGGTCTTTTTTCCCCATGGCGCGTCTTAGAATATCCGCTTCCCCGTAACTGAATCCGGCAATTTTACCTGCAATCTGCATAATTTGTTCCTGATAGACGATAACGCCGAATGTTTCTTTTAGAATTTCTCTGAGGTCTTCATGCGGATATTCGATTGTTTCGGGATGTTCTTTTCTGTATATAAAGTTATCGATTTCTTTCATCGGACCTGGACGGTACAATGCCAGCACTGCAGCCAGATCTTTCAGACTTTCGGGTTTAAAGTTTTCAATGACCCGCCTAATCCCTGCAGATTCGAGCTGAAAGATACCGAGCGTGAGTCCTTTTGACAGCATTTTATACACTCTTTTATCTTCTTTAATATCATCCAGTGAAAAGCTTTTTTCTGTCCGGCGGATGCTCTGCACCATATAGCGGATTAAAGAGAGGTTTTTTAAACCCAGTAAATCTATTTTCAAAAGACCCGCCGCTTCAACATCTTTCATGGGCCATTGGCTCATGACGTGCCCTTCTGAGAAAATAACCGGCACGCTGTTCGTGAGCGTTTCGCTGCTTAACAGGAGTCCCGCTGCATGTGTTGACGTATGTCTCGGCAGCCCTTCAATTTTCAAAGTAATATCCATAAACGTTTTATACTTGTCGTCTGCTTCTAAAAGCGTGTTAAAACGCTTGCTCGTGAATGCATCTTTAAGCGATGCATTCGGCTCATCCGGAACTAAGTTCGACAGCAGCTTCAGCTCATCGTCTGAAAAACCGAAGACACGCCCAACGTCGCGCGCAGCCATTTTGGCGCTCAGCGTTCCGTATGTAATAATGTTCGCGACCTGCATATCACCGTACTGTTTAATTAAATAGGCAACGACTTCGTCCCGTCTCGAATCTTCAAAGTCGATATCGATATCCGGCATATTGACACGTTCCGGATTTAAGAAACGCTCAAACAGCAAATTGTATTCGAGCGGATCGACTTCGGTAATATTCAGCATGTACGATACTAAGCTCGCACTGGACGACCCCCTGCCCGGCCCGACGTAGATACCGTTCGATTTGGCATAGTTTACTAGATCGGCAACGATTAAAAATAATCTTCAAAGCCCATGCTCGTAATAATGCCGTATTCATATTCCAGACGTTCCATGTATTTATCCTGCCCAGCCTGAAGTTCTCTCTGCTGGAACTTTTCCAGCAGCAGCTGCCATAAATAATCTTTTGAGCTTGTGCCTTTTGGATTATTAAACTTCGGCAGTGTATGCTGAACGGACGGTATCGGCACATTGCACTTATTAATAATATCTTCATTATTTTTAAATATACCTGTGCATCAGCGGGAACCATATCAGCAGTCTGAATACATGCATCCCCGTACAGATTCTGCACGCTGTCGATACTGAGCTTCTGATTATCGCGTATCGCATTCAGCACTTTTAACGAACCGCGTTCGTCAGCGTTTACGTAATGCGCCGCTTTTATAAATACTTTCTTATAATCGCTATCGACGTCGTGCGCCATATATTTATCTTCTTCAGCGATATTCAGTTCACCGAGAATTGCCGGTGCATCTGATGTTTTACCGACAGCGATGCAGTTTTTAATATTATCCTGCACAAATTTAAGAGAGGTTCTCGTCAAACTTCTGTAAGACAGCATTGCACTTGTCCGTACGAGCTCGAGATAGCCCTGCTGATTTTTAGCAAGGAGTACAAGCGGCACGCCGTTCATGCCGTCTTCGACAATAATCTCCATGCCGGGCACCGGTTTAATATCGTATTTCGGTGCGAGCGCCATCAGCCGGTAGACTGCATGCATGCGGTTTAAATCGGTTACCGCAACTGCACGCTGGCTGTCCGCCGTCAGCTTTTCACACAACCGCTCCAATGTAATATTTGAATTTAAAAAATCAAATGAGCTGTGCACATTTAAATTAAGCATTGAAACACCTACTCTTACAGTTTTTCTTCAATTTTCACGAGCAGTTCATCCAGCATGTCCATATCTTTTACACGGACGCCTGAAGCTAATGGATGCCCGCCGCCGTCAAACATCGCTGCGACGTCGTTAATAACCACTTCTTTTGAACGTAAACGGACGCGGATTTCACCGTCGCCTTCCAGTGCGATAAACCACACTTTTACATCTTCAATTTCTCTGAATATATTTACGTCAAGCCCCGCTTCGCTGACACTTAAATGATATTCTTCCATAATTGCTTTCGGCACATAAACATATGCGATGCCTGAATCCGTAAATACTGCATTATTAATTAAATAGCCTTTGTATTTAAATTTATTCATCGATGATTTATGCATCTGATTATTTAAAGCTGCTGCATCAAAGTTAAATTCTTTTAATTTTGAAGCGACTGCGTGAGTTAAAGTACTCGTATTGTTATATAGAAATCTGCCGGTATCTCCGACAATTCCCATATAGAACAAGGCTGCTGCCTCGTCGTTCATCGCCGTGCTGTCCCATATATCAATTAAAAGATAAATCAGTTCACTTGCTGACGATACTTCAGTTTCAACAATTGACACGTCTCCGTACAATTCAACGTTCGGGTGATGGTCGATTTTAACAATTTTCTCTGCATAATCGAGTGACCCGTCGATGCGTTCCTGATTGCCTGTATCCACAACGATTACGAGCGGACGTTCAATCGTTGAGAGTGAATCCATCTCCCCTAAAAAGCTGAGTGACGGTTCGCCCATCCCGAGTGCCTTAATACTTTTGCCGGGATATTTATTTTGTAAATAAGCGCGGAGTCCGAGCTGTGCGCCGTAAGCGTCGGGATCTGGTTTCTGGTGTCTCAGGATAACAATCTCATCATGTGATTCTATTAGTTTCAATACGTCAAAAGCATACGTTTTTAAGTCGTTCAGATGTCCGGTTAATTTATTAAACAATGGCGAAACTCCTCAATATTAATTTACTTACATTCATCAATCAATTTACTACATAAGAGATTGGAGTTGTAACGTATGGAATTCTTATTCACGTTTGCCGTGTCATTTCTCGTCACAGCGATTGTCGCCACTTTCATACTTTTTGTTGTATTCAAAGTTAGAAAGATACGGACAATCCGCGATGTGAGAAGCGCGTATTATAATAGTATTGCGAGAATCTGGCTCGGCTTGTTTCTTGTCGTTTTCGGGCTGAACACAATGCTTCAGTTTCACACTCTCGTCGCTTATATCATCGGCGGTATATTCGTTCTTTTAGGCGGCTATCAAGTGTTTTACTTCAATAAAGCAAAAAGTACTTTAAAGGAAATCTGCCGATTGAAGAACAGGCATGGAAAGAGTTTGAAGCGATGAAGGAAAATAAAGCTAAACGCAAAAAACAAAAGTAATACATATAAAAAACATCCCGGCTGTAAAATATACAGCGGGATGTTTTTTATTTTTCGTTGAAATGCTGAATCATAAAGGTCGCTTTTGAATATGCTGTGCCCTGAACGTTCAAGACGATCTCCAGACGGATAAACTGCTCGCCTCTGTCGATAATTTCACCGCTCAATTCGATTTCCTGATAGAGCTGAACAATTTTAAAGTTCATAATATTATACGTATCGATATGATAGCTGTGGATGTCATTTTCCTGCAGTACGACGAGAATCAGCCGCTCTGCAAGGCGCATAAAGTTTGCCTGGGACAATGACCCGAATTCATCTGCCATAAACGGCATCACCCGGATATTAATTTTGTTACTGTCAATTTTAATTTCCCTGTCGATCAGCTGATCTGTCGACATGCCGGATTTTAAATTGCGTGAAGATATATTTTTAAATACTTCTCTCCGGTGCACGATGCCTCTGTAATCACCAGACTCTACGACCGGGATAATATTCAGCTGATGCCAGCTCATAATCTGTCTTAGTGACAGCAGCGTCGTATCTTCCTCTGCGCTGTAATCCGGCAGCAGATAAGTCGTATAATTTTCCTTCGTCATTTCTTTTAGAAACTTCGAACGAATGGCACCGACGAAACGGTTGCCGTCTAAGAGAATCATATTTTTATCTTCGGGATGAATTTCCGTGCCAAGTTCATTAATGTCAATCGTATACTGTCCCTGTTTCACCATCAGACTGCCTGCCGTGACGATATTTTGCGACAGCGATAAACTGTATACTTCTCTGTGAATAATCGATGCGCATGTAAAGGTATCATGCGTTGTCGAAATAACTGGCAGCTGTTTTTCTTCGGCAAGTTTCAGTATCTCTTCACCGGTACCAAAACCCCCGGTAATTAATAAACCGACACCGTTTTCGAGTGCTTTACGCTGGGATCTTTCGCGGTTCCCTACTATTAAGAGACCGCTTGGCTCCAAATATTTTACGAGATCTTCTGTCTGCATAGCCCCGATTAAAATTCTCGAAATTTCTTTATCGAGGTAGTTATCACCGGTCAGGACTGTCCCCTGGATAACGCGGTTCACTTCCCGGAACATAATTTTTCCGTGGCTCTTCACTTCGCGCTGCACGATACGGAAAGTCCCGACGCGTTCAATTGTCTTCACCAGCCCGTCCTGCTCCGCCTGTTTAATCGCGCGGTAGCTCGTGCCGAGCGACACGCCCATAAAGCCTGAAATCTGTCTTACCGACAGACTGCTGCCTTCCCGGAGTCCTCTTATGTATTTTAATATATCTTCATGTTTAGACATGTCTTCACCCAATTTCTATATTTCACGTTGAATTTATCATAGCATGAATGATTGATGTGTATAAAAGAAAATGGAAACTCTTCTATTATAGAGAGTTTCCATCATTGGTGTTATGAGAACTTCGCTGCTTCACCCGGTTTCAGTATTTGGCATACTGTATTAACTTTCTTTTTAAACTCCTCAGGATCCTGCTTGATTGGCGGGAACGTATCGTAGTGCACCGGCACAACTACTGTTGGTTTAATCAGTTCGTTAACCGCATACACCGCGTCGTCGATGCCCATCGTAAAGTGGTCGCCGATTGGAATAAAGCAGACATCAATCGGTCCATTTCTTTTCGCAATCAGTTCCATATCACCGAACAGTCCGGTGTCGCCTGTCACGTATACTTTCTTCTCGCCGATTGTTAAAATTAAGCCCATCGGCTCACCTGTATAATGCGTAACACCATCATTGTCAGTGTAGCTTGACGTGTGGAAGGCATGCACGAATTTCACTTTCCCGAAATCGAACTCACCTTCGCCGCCGACGTTCATGCCGACAGTTTTTTCAACACCCTGACTTTCTATATAAGCTGCCAGTTCCACCGGTGCAATTACCATTGCATTGTTATTTTTAGCAATTTCAATCGTATCGCCAACATGGTCATTATGACCGTGTGTTAGTATAATATAATCAGCTTTAACGTTATCTACTGTTAAATCCGTTAAATCATTGCCATTAATAAACGGGTCGATGATGACATCTGTATCATTGTTATTAAACGAAAGTACCGCATGTCCATGAAATTTTACAGTCAAAATTACCACTCCTGTTTAAATTATTAATAATTATCTATTCCCTGAAAAACTTTTTAATAATCATTGAAACGACATTTTATATAAGGAGATAAAACGATGAAACACATTTATTTAACACATGCACTCAACATGGAATCTGACGCTGTCTTATTTTCATATCCTGACTTTAATACACCGAACTTAATATTGCCTAAAATGCAGCGTGAACTCACACCGGACAGTGAAATATATATAACGATAAATAACTTTTATGAAACGAACGACTTCATGATTGAAAATACTCTGATTGAAACGATACGACAGGAAAGTGCGGCCGACGGTTTTATCATCGACCAGATATTTACGCGCGATTTCCACGATGTGAATACCGTGCTGCTGGAAACACTGTCGAGTGAAATACGGAACAAACATTTTATTATCGGTCCGTCATTTACGAAAGTGCCCTACTTTCTGCACAGCCGGCTGGCTGAGATATTTATCGACCATGATGTCTCTGGCGTAATGTATGACCTCCGAGATATTGATATAAGAAACTTTAGTCAGCTGCAGCCGCTTGCGAAATTAAAAATGCACGTTAAAAAACGTTTGTCGATTATCCCGCTGATTCGTCCGGAACAGCTCAAGGATTTAAAGAGAGCATACCTTTTGAAGTTGCAGTGATTGATCAGTAGACGTTCGAACGGATGCATGACTCAAGCCCAGCTACACGATAAACACCGCCGCATAAACAAAAAAACAGCCACGAGGGCTGTTTTTTTATCGTTCTATACTAATAAGTCGTGAATACTTACGAATTTTCTGTTTTGAGCTTCGGCAACTGCTTCATAAGTGACGTGCCCCTGGAATGTATTGAATCCGCCTGCAATTACAGGGTTTTTAACAAGTGCTTCTTTATAGCCGTTGTTCGCAATCAATAATCCGTACTGAAGTGTCGCGTTTGTCAGTGCGTTTGTAGATGTACGCGGTACAGCGCCCGGCATGTTTGCGACTGCGTAATGAATAACGCCGTGCTTCACATATGTCGGATCGTCGTGTGTTGTAATCTTATCAGTCGTTTCAAAAATACCGCCCTGATCGATTGCAATATCGACGATAACTGATCCCGGCGCCATGTTTTTAATCATGTCTTCAGATACTAATTTCGGTGCTTTCGCTCCTGGAATTAATACTGCGCCGATAACTAAATCACTTGCTTCAACAGCCATTTTAATATTTAACGGCGTAGACATTAAAGTCTGCACGCGCGCGCCGAACAGGTCATCCAGCTCTCTTAAACGTTTAGGGTTCAAGTCTAAAATTGTTACGTCTGCGCCAAGGCCGAGTGCCATTTTGGCAGCGTTCGTACCCGCAGCTCCCCCGCCGACGATAGTTACTTTAGCTTTTTCAACACCAGGTACACCGCTAAGAAGGATACCTTTTCCGCCGTTGATGCTCATCAGATGCTGAGCGCCGACTTGTGGTGCCATGCGTCCTGCTACTTCACTCATCGGTGCAAGAAGCGGCAGTGAACCGTCCGGCAGCTGAATCGTTTCATAAGCGATTGCAGTTACTTTTTTATCAACAAGCACTTGAGTCAGTGCTTCTTCCGGCGCAAGGTGCAGATATGTAAATAGAATTGAATCTTCCTTAATAAGATCGAATTCTTCAGCCAATGGCTCTTTTACTTTTACTACCATTTCAGCAGCCCAGGCTTCCGCTGCTGTACCGACGATTTTTGCACCCATTTCTGTGTACGCTGAATCCTCAAAATACGAACCGCTGCCTGCGTTTGTTTCTACGAGAACAGTATGTCCTGCCTGCACAAAAGCGTATACGCCGCCTGGTGTCAGACCTACTCTGTTTTCGTTGTTTTTTACTTCCTTCGGTATACCAATAATCATTTCCAAATCCCCCTTTAATCAAACAAATATATTGTATCACAATAATCCGCAATTTGGTCTATAACTATCTTAATATTTAAAGTTTTGGAAGCGCACACATGTGGTATATAAGTAAGAAAAGGAAATGGAGTTGATTTTAAATGTTACAATATCAAAACATCTTAGTTGCAGTAGACGGGTCACATGAAGCAGAGTGGGCATTCCAGAAAGCAGTCGAAGCTGCGAAACGTAACAATGCGAAACTTTCTATTATCAACGTTATCGATACACGCTCTTTCGCGTCTGTTGAAGCGTATGACCGTTCAATTTCAGCACGTGCAAACGAGTTTGCTCAGAAGCTCCTTGATGGATATGAGAAAGTCGCATTAGACAAAGGTGTTGAACATGTAGAGAAAATCATCGACTATGGTTCACCGAAATCAATTATTCCTAAAAAAGCTGTGGAAAAAATTGGCGCGGACGTAATCGTCTGTGGTTCTACCGGTCTGAATGCTGTTGAGCGATTCATTATCGGTTCGGTATCAGAAGCGATTGTAAGAAACGCAAAATGTGACGTATTAGTCGTCCGCACTGAAACACTACCTTCGGACTTTGAACCGCTAGTAGCGACTGAAGACTTTATGGAACAAAACCGTTAATGGTTAAAAGAATGTTTTAATATTAAAAGTAATGGGCTCTTCGGGCTCATTACTTTTTTTTTCTACTATATCAGCTACACTGAATTCAAATTTACTTTCGGAGGTTACTTATGGAACTTGGAATTAATACGTTTGGTGATGCGGTCTTTGACCCCCAGACTGGGAAAACAATATCACATGCAGAACGCCTGCAGGAACTTGTACGTGAAATCGCAGCCGCTGACCGCGTTGGTCTCGATGTGTTTTCAATTGGTGAACATCACAGAAATGACTATGCGGTCAGTGCCCCGGATGTTGTACTTGCGGCCGGCGCTGCAGTTTCTAAAAATATCCGTCTGTCGAGCGGCGTAACTGTGCTGTCCTCAGATGATCCGGTTCGCGTTTACGAACGCTTTGCGACACTGGATGGAATTTCAAACGGCCGTGCTGAAATTATGGCAGGACGCGGGTCGTTTATCGAATCGTTTCCGTTATTCGGCTACGATTTAAATGATTACGATACCCTGTTCAATGAGAAATTGGATTTACTGTTGGCTTTGCAAAAAGGCGGAAAAATTAACTGGTCCGGGACGCACAGGCCGGCACTTGAGAATGCTGAGATATTCCCTAAACCTGTCCAAAATGAAATTCCAATCTGGATAGCGAGCGGCGGTACACCGCAATCTGCTAAACGCGCAGCAGAGCTCGGAATTCCTTTAGTCCTTGCGATTATCGGCGGCAGCCCGTTTCAGTTTGCGAGAATCGCTGACTTTTACCGGCAGATTGGTGCAGCTGCAGGACACGATGAAAGTAAATTAAAAGTCGCAACGAATTCCCATGGATTTGTTTGGGATACAGACGGTGAAGCACGCGATTTGTTCTTCCCATCAATTTCAACGTCGATGACGAAGCTCGGACGCGAACGCGGCTGGGGAGAATATTCACGGGAAGCCTTTGATAATATGTGTGATCCGGAGGGCGCACTATACGTCGGCAGCCCGGAAACCGTCGCAAGAAAAATTATCGCTTTGTACGAACACATGGGTGTTGAGCGCTTTACACTTCAAACACCTGTCGGTACAATGCCTCACGATCAGGTCATTAGGACTATTGAACTGTTTGGTGAAAAAGTTGCACCGCTTGTCAGAGACGGAGTTGCGAAGATAAAAGCTGAAAGAAAGATATAGTATTTTTTGAGGGGGACATTTGAAAATGTCCTCTTTTTTTATTGTAAGGCGGTAATTTTTGGTTTGGATGCCCTTGTCGAATGAACATGGTAGTCCAAAGCGTTTTGGGTTACCATGTCAAAGCCACATGGTAGTCCAAAGCCTCCCCGGTGACCATGTCATAGCTACATGGTAGTCCAAAGCCTCCCGGGTGACCATGTCAAAGCTACATGGTAGGCCAAAGCCTCCCGGGTGACCATGTCATAGCTACATGGTAGTCCAAAGCCTCCCGGGTGACCATGTCAAAGCTACATGGTAGGCCAAAGCCTCCCGGGTGACCATGTCAAAGCTACATGGTAGGCCAAAGCCTCCCGGGTGACCATGTCATAGCTACATGGTAGTCCAAAGCCTCCCGGGTGACCATGTCAAAGCTACATGGTAGGCCAAAGCCTCCCGGGTGACCATGTCAAAGCTACATGGTAGTCCAAAGTCTCCCGGATTACCATATCAAAGCCACATGGTAGTCCAAAGTCTCCCGGGTGACCATGTCAAAGCCACATGGTAGTCCAAAGTCTCCCGGATTACCATGTCAAAGCCACAACGTTATCCGACTCCGTTAAAAAGTCAAAAATAAATAAGAACTCAGGACACTCATATGTCCCAAGCTCCTATTCTGCTATAAATACATTCATGTTCGACAATACTTCGAGTGTTTTATCGTGCAGATCGTCGCTGGCTGCGGCAACGAGTTTTTTATTCACCGTAATGTTAGCTTTCGGGAAGATATTCTGAATTACCATAATATTCGCGAGGACGCATACGTTTGTTTCGACACCGATGAATTCGATTTTCTGATTGGTCTCGACTTCATCTTTATAGTTTTCGTAAATGTTTTTTCCTTGTTCCGGCGGGATACCGTAAAAGGTTTTTGTATATCCGTCGCCGTAACCCTCAAGACGTTCGTAAAATTTAGGATATATCGCTTCATCAAAATGGATTGATTCCGCGGAACGTTCGTCGTATTCGAAGTCGGGATATAAGTTTTTCGTATATATAATGGATTCGTTATTCTCTATTGCTTCATCAATTCTCCTCGCAATACCGTCTTCAATAACTTTGGACCACTCGGCAAAGTTCGTACCTCTTTTATCAAACGTATCATTTTGGACGTCTATTACTACAAGCATATTCCCACATCCTGTCTAAATTGTTTATATTCTATATATACCCATTATTTTTAAGTATTAAAAAAACAGCTCAAATGAGCTGCTAGTCTTCTTGATGCCAATTGCGCTTTAAAAGCCCCATCAGATAGGCATCCTGATATTGACCTTTAGTATAAAACTGCTCTTTTAAAGTGCCCTCTATTTCAAATCCGCTCTTCTTGTAAATATGAACAGCTCTGTCATTTTCAGTATCGACGTACAGATAAACTTTATTCATGTTCAGAATGTTGAATGCATACGCAAGACACTGTGCAAACGCAAATTTCGCATAGCCTCTACCGTTAAACTCAGGTTTGACGATGATCTGAATTTCACAGTTTCTGTGAATATAATTAATCTCAACCAGTTCAACAATACCCGCCAGCATACCGTCGTCTTCAATCACAAATCTTCTCTCGTCAGCATCCATCATATGTTTTTCATATAAATATTTTAATTCGCTTAACGATTCATACGGTTCTTCAAACCAGTACGACATAATCGAATATTCATTGTTCAGCTGATGTACGAACTCCAAATCCGTTTCTTCGAGCGCTCTGATTTTCATGATAAAACTCTCCTTAAAAAGGGATAAACTACTCCGCCAATCTCAATACTTCTCTAGCAATCATAACCTCTTCGTCCGTCGGAATGACTAATACCTTGACCGGTGAATACGAATGGCTGATTGTCGCTTCAATGCCGACTGTTTCGCTATTGGTTTTTTTATCCAGATAAACGCCCATAAATTCAAGGCTGTCTAAAACCTTCTCACGAATCAAAGCAGAGTTTTCCCCGACACCTGCGGTGAAAATTATCGCATCAACCCCGCCCATGCGTGCGGCGTAAGAGCCCATATATTTATGGATGCTCGAGCTGAATACTTCTAACGCAAGTTCGGCGCGTTTGTTGCCTTTTCTCGCTTCATCGGTAATGTCTCTTAAATCACTTGAAAATCCGCTGACTCCGAGCAGTCCCGATTCTTTGTTCAGCACGTTCAGTACTTCAACCGCACTTTTCTCGGTTTTCTCCATTATATACGGTATGAGAGACGGATCGATGTTTCCTGATCGTGTTCCCATCGTTACACCTGCTAATGGGGTAAAGCCCATTGATGTATCCAATGATTCGCCGGCTTTAACTGCAGCGATACTTGCTCCGTTGCCTAGGTGGCAACTGATTAGTCTTAATTCTTCAATCGGACGTTTTAACAATTCACTCGCACGGCCGGTTACATATTTATGACTCGTACCGTGAAAGCCGAATTTACGAATACGGTAGTCATTATAATATTTGTAAGGCAGACTGTATAAGTACGAGCTTTCCGGCATGGTCTGATGGAATGATGTATCAAATACTGCTACGTGAGTTACCGACGGCAGCAGTTCCATCATTGCCTCTATGCCCATTAAGTTTGCCGGGTTGTGAAGCGGCGCAAATTCAGCAAGCTTGTCTATTCTCTGATGACTTCGTCATCGATAACTACAGCTTCGGTAAATGTTTCCCCGCCGTGCACGACACGGTGCCCGGTGCCTTCAATCTCATCCATAGATTAATAATATTCTTTTTTATCAATGCTTCCAGCATGACGTTAACTGCTTCTTTATGATCTTTAAAGTTTCTTTCAAACGTTTCCCGTCCACCCTTATAGGCGAGTGTGAATTTCCCGCCGCCGAGTCCAATTCTCTCGACTAAACCGCGGGCAATTTCAGTTTCTTCAGGCATTTTGAACAGTTCAAATTTAAAGGACGAACTGCCGGCATTGATCGCAATAATTTTTGTCATGGTGTTATCACTGCTTTCCGCTGTATTGTTCATACCAATCGTTCAGCTGACGTAAAAACTCCTGCATTTTCTCGGCATTTTTAAAATCAGGCACATCGCCGATCAGCACTTCGTTGTTCACAAGCGGCGAGAATCCTTTTTTCAGTACAATAATTGATTTACGCTGTTTTTCCGTTTTAAAGATTGTTGCCGGTAGGTTTAAGAACATCAGCAATGACGCATCTTCGGAAATATATTTTTATCGTCTCGTTATTTTCTTCAAGCATATTGACGGTACGATAAACACACCTAAGCCGTCATCTTTCACTAAGTTCATGCCCGCTTCAAGCATAAGCAGGTGAGCGTAGCTCTGGCCTTTTGAAAATGCTGTTTTGTAATCCACAGCCGGGAGCGGGTAATAGCCTACAGGTAAGTCTCCGATTGCAATTTCTGCTGACGGAATCCTGCTCGGTTCAATAACGTTTTGCGGGTGAATGTACATCGGCACTTTTAAGAACTCACATAAGTTTGCATTAATTTCTGCGAGTGCCGGGTCCACTTCAACACCTGAAAGGTTTACATTGTCGACCATTTCTTTCACTGTCATTGCAAGGTGTCCTGTACCGCTGCCGACATCCATCAGTTCAGTTTCTTTTCCTGCAGTAAATAAATCGATAATATGAGCGACTAAGTAACCGATCGCATCCGGCGTCAGCTGGTGATTGCTTTGTACAGGTTCTTCTTTTACCTGGTACAGGTAAGCAAACTGGAACGCTTTTCTAAGGTCACTCATCGAACCTTCTGCATTTACCTGCAGCAAGCTTTCTGCTAATGCTTCCAATCTTGATTTTTCATCGTTTTTGACAATCTCATCTATTCTGGTAATCAGTTCTTCATATACTTGTTCCATCGTAGTTTTGGCCATTAAATATCCCTCTTTAAACAAAATATGGACTATCCGTATAGGATAGCCCTAGTTAACTTGATTATATTATATCACTGTCGCCGCTTCAAACACTTAACATCGGCTTTATTGGAAAGTTCGGTCCGACACGTGGCTGATTTCTTCTTTTTCTTGTAATTTGTGAGCGGTATGCGGATGCATTTCGCTCTTAATTACGTCGCCGTATTCTTTATATTATTATTAACCGCATACGTATCACCGATAAAGTCATGCAGTCCGATTTTTGAGTCGGTAAATAATACTGCAAGATATGGCAAATACAGCAGTGCATTTGAAATGATTCTGCCTACAGTTTCTCTGAAGAACACTTGGCTGAATGTCAGTTTCGTGCCTTTTGCTGAGATAACACTGATACCTAAAATCATTTTACCTAATGTTTGCTTAAGGAAATAAGTCATCAGTGTAAAGTAGATGAAGTACAGCAGCGTCGTCGAAATGTTTTCAATCGATAATGCTTCAATTCCAAAATAGACGTCCCTGACTTCAAGCACCGTTAAAATCGGTACGATTGTCAGCTGGGCCACTGCCCACAGCACGATAATATCTATAATGTAGCTGATGAATCTCGGGAAAAAGGAAGCATGCGTCATGTAATCCAGCTGCTGGATATAATCGGTATCTTTTCTTACAATTCCATTATTCTCTTCCATCGAAATTCCTCCTTATTCATATAGATACATCGGCTCTACACCCTGACGGTTGTTTATCAGTTCCTGAACCATTTTTACTTCTCCGCCGCCTGTAAGACTTTCTATTGCGCTTTGGATTTTAACGCCGAACGGGAATGATGTTGTTTGTGCGCCGCCGATTTCCACTACTTGCGGAGTGCCGCCGACTTCTTCTTTCAATGCAGCAAGCGCATCGTCAAAGTAACCCTGCTGGTCAACAAGACCGTTTTCAATTGCTTCGCCGCCGAGATAAATTCTGCCGTCAGCAAGTTCTCTTACCTGTTCTTCAGACATGCCGCGTCCGTCCGCAACAACATCAACGAAATCCTGGAACATCGTATCGACGATACTCTGCAGGTAATCCTGCTCTTCTTCAGTTGCTTCGCGTGAAGCAGACATCATGTCTTTCATTTCACCGCTCTTATACACATCGTAGGAAATTCCGACGTTTTCAGCGAGCTCAGTGTAGTTCATGCTCTGCATAATGACACCGATTGATCCGGTGATTGTTTCATCTGTAGCAAAGATTTGATCAGCCGGTGCTGAAACATAATAGCCGCCTGATGCTGCCATGTTGCCCATCGAGCTGTAAATTGTCTTGCCGCTTTCTTTAATTTCCATCAGATATTTATGTATCTCCGCACTTTCGAAGACACCGCCGCCCGGCGAGTTAACATTGAGCAGTACTGCACTGTATGTATCTTCAGCTGCAATATCTTTTAAGGCCTGAATTTCATTTGGTGATCATAGCCTTCTGTAGCGAACATTCCGCTGCCGGTAGTCCCCGTATCCTGAATGACACCATCAAAGTTTACAACAGCAATTTTATTGCCGGCGTCCCCTTCTTCAAGCACCTGACTCACCGGTTCATTTGCACCTGAAAATTCATTGAACATATCTTCCCAGTCACTCGCCCACAGCGACGTCATAAATGACGCACCGAGACCGAGGATGACCAGCGCTATTGCTGAAACTAACGCGATAATTCTTTTCATGAAACATCCTCCTCTATTTAAAAGTCAGTTTTATGATAACACTTTTTTGTATGTGTTTCGCCTGGCAGCATGATTTGTTTATATCAACTTTATGACCGCTTAACATGTATTAGAAATTAAAAAAGACATCCGGAGATGTCTTTTTTAATCAAAATGTTTCGCCTTATATTCCATTTCTTCTTTTTCTGTTAAAAGACCGGTCGCAATACCGATACTCCCGTCTTGTGATTTCCATATGACGTTATGTACCTGCACAGCATTCGTAAAATCACCCTGCTGCCAGGCTGATAATGTTTCTATGTAAAAATCTTTGTACTGATAATCAGATTTCTCTGCCGTTGTAAGCATGTTGTTAATACGCTCTTTTGTAATTTCCAAACTGCCCCATTTAATCTCCGCTTTAACTTTCTGATGTGTCATTTTATGAAGATCATCAGAGAAGTTCCATTCCGAAGGCTCCCCTTCTGAATTTGCAGTGTCGTCAAACTCGATTTTTTATCAGTTTCCAACAGACGCTGAATCTCGCCGTCCGGATCAACTGATGATTCTGCCTGTTCATTCCCCGAGGTCTTGCCGTAGTCTGTATAAACAAAGTAAATTATACCTGCCGCCAGGACAATCGCAAGGATAATCAGAAAAACAGTCACCGCTATTTTCATCTCTTTCTTCAAGAACTCCCCCCTTTCATATTTGGACATACTCAGCATTCGGTCATGCATAAAATGACTCACTAGTATATAATTTGAACTAATCATATTAATGAGTTTTTAATAGAATACAGAACTATTAATTTTAGCAATAATTTACTTATTTCCCAATATTATTCGAAAATTTAAATGTATAAATGAATTATTTTGATATAGGAGTACGTTAAATATGACAAATAACACTATTTATTTCTTTGAACCAAACAATAAGAATTCAAAAAAGATTGTCAGTGATCTCGAAAATCTTTTTGCAGATATCGGAATTAAAACTGTTGAAAACTGTAATGAGGCGAGTATTGTAGCATCCATCGGAGGAGACGGCGCCTTCTTACAGGCGGTTAGAAAGAACGATTTCAGAAACGACTGCATGTATATCGGCATCGGTATTAAAGAGAAAAACTATATGTATGTAGATTTTAATTACCATAATCTATTAGAAATCAGACAGGTCTTTAAATTGAATAACTTCGAAACACGCAGCTATCCTGTAATTGAAGTAAAGGTAAATAACAATCAGCCAAACTACTGTCTGAATGAATTTACGCTGCGTTCGAGTTTAGTCCGCACGATAAAAATGGATCTTTACATAGAAGACTTTCTGTTCGAACACTTTAACGGTGACGGTATTGTGATATCAACACCGACCGGCTCCACGGGCTATAACAAGTCGCTTGGCGGTGCTGTCGTTGACCCGCTGGTCAATGCGATGCAGGTCACTGAACTCGGCAGTGTAAACAATAATAACCACCGTACACTCGGCACAAGTTTTCTGTTATCAAAAGAGCGTCCAATCACTCTCGTTATCGATCAATCTGACGATTACTATCCAATCATGAGTATGGATAACGAAGCATTAAGCGTACAGAACACTGAAAAAGTCAGTGTTAAATTAAGCGATAAAAAAATTAACACAATCAGACTCCACAACAATACATTCTGGCACAAAGCACAGAGAAACTTCCTGTAAAGGCGGCAGTTTAATATGATAGAAAAATATGATTTGCAGACAATAGCTAAAAATACGCTGCGGCCGAGAAAGCTTGCGAGAAATGGCAAAGCAGGATACGTTGCATCCGCCCTGCTTACTAAAGACGATAATGTCTATACAGGCGTCGCTATCGATGTTGCATGCTCAATCGGTTTCTGCGCAGAACACTCAGCAATCGCAGCGATGGTTACAGCAGGGGAAACAAGGATAAAAGAAATTATCGCGGTGCACCGTGACGGCCGGATACTTCCGCCGTGCGGCAGGTGCCGGGAATTTATCGTGCAGATTCATAATAAGAATTATGACTGCGCTGTCCACCTTCCTGGTGACAGACTCGTTCCATTGAGCGAACTGCTGCCCGAGCGCTGGGATGTATAGCTGAAAAATTAAAGTCAGACCTGGGATTTGATTGTCCGGGCTGACTTTTTTGATTTATACGGAGTTATTGCGGTGGAGTTTGGGCGTTCTCTCGCTTGGAATGACAACGGCGGTTCCCTGTTGTCATTCCAGCCCTCTCGGTTCACAACGGCGGTTCCCTGTTGTCATTCCAAGGCTCTAGGTTCACAACGGCGGTTCCCTGTTGTCATTCCAGCACTCTCGGTTCACAACGGCGGTTCCCTGTTGTCATTCCAAGGCTCTAGGTTCACAACGGCGGTTCACCGTTGTGAATCAACTTCATATAGCAGTATATATCACCTATTTCTGGCCAGCTTCAACCGATGCTTTAAAGAAAAATATACTATTGTTAAGCTAAATCCCAGACCGTATGTCAGCAGACCAAAATTATGTAAATCAAGTGCCAGTGTCACAAATAAAAGAATGACAACAAGCAGACATAAAAACCCTAAGCTTTTCATTAAATCCCTCCACTTTACCCCCGTACTTAATTCCGACTATATAATAAAACCTCCGAAAGTTAAACTCTCGGAGGTAATTATATTTCTACAGCAGATCGCTGAATTCTTCTTTACTCTTCTTTTTTAGATGGCATATACACTTCAATATTTTCCATCGCTTTTTCAATCATCGGTTCAAAATCTACAGCTTTCTCAAATTTCTTAACCGATTCTAATGATGGTTTGGTCTTCGGTGCTTTTGGTTTAAATATTGTACAGCAGTCCTCAAATGGCAGGATTGATGTTTCATATGTGCCCATATTTTTCGCCATTTTAACGATATCGTTTTTCTCTAAAGTGAGTAACGGACGCAGTACCGGCAGTGTTGTTACTTCATTTATCGCAAACATGCTCGTCAGTGTCTGAGACGCAACCTGACCTAAGTTCTCACCGTTAACGACTGCTTCTCCGCCAATCTGCATTGTCAATTTCTCAGCAATACGGAGCATAATACGTCGTGTTGATGTCATCGACAGGTTGTCCGGAATGCGGTCATATAATGTCGTCTGCAGTTCTGTGAACGGCACGATGTGAAGTTTAATATCGAAGCCTGTTCTTTCACTCATAATGTCGACAAGTGCTTTGACTTTGTCTGTTGCCTGCGGGCTCGTATACGGCGGCGAATGGAAGTGAATTGCTTCGATTTCCACTCCGCGCCGCATAATATCGATACCTGCGACCGGTGAGTCGATGCCGCCCGACAGCATTAACAGTGCTTTGCCGCCTGTACCAAGCGGGAGTCCGCCAAGTCCTTTAATCGTTTCATAGTACATGTAAATCGCGTCGGGTCTAATTTCAGCAAGTATTTTATAATCCGGTTTTTTCACATTAACCGTAAGGTGTGACGTATTCATTGTTACGTAATCACCGAGCAGCTGCTGCACTCCGTATGTGTCCAGATGGTACTGTTTGTCTGCACGTTTCACTTCAATTTTAAATGAATAACCAGCTTCGATTTCATGTGCAAATTTAAGTGCTGTCTCCTTCATTGCCTCGTCTGTTTTTTCCAGTCTGACAACCGGTGACATACTTAAAATTCCGCTGATATTTGTTAACTTATCGATAATTTCATGCGGGTCTTCTTCGTTTAAAACAATATAAGCACGGTCGCGGTTCGCTTTAATCTGCACGTCGTATTGTTTCAGTGCCTTTCGCATACGGTCACGGAGCGCATTCACAAACATTTTTCTGTTTTTTGTTTTCAGCGTCAGTTCTCCGTAGCGGATTAATATGTGGTCAAATTTCATTTCAGTACATCTCCTAATTCTTCATAAACCTCTTGTAATGCTGTAATTAATTTATTTACATCGTCTTCAGCTGTATTCCGTCCCATTGAGATACGAATGCTGCCCTCGATAATTTTATCTTCATTATCTAATGCGAGAAGTGTTTCGTTTAATGTTGCGAGTTTAGATGCGCAGGCGCTTGTCGTCGATACTGCGATACCGCGTTTTGATAATGCATTCACTACTACTTCGCCTTTTGCTCCGGCAAATGACATGTTGACAATATAAGGTGCTGCTTCAGGCTGGAGATAAACAGCTTTTAAACCTTTAACTCCGTCTCTTATTTTTTTATTAAACCGGCTGAGGCGCTTATTCACTTCACGTGCTTCACCGAGCGTCAGACGAAGTGCTTTTGCCATTGCTACAATGCCTGGTAGATTCACCGTACCGCTTCTGATATTATACTCATGTCCGCCGCCGTATTGTACAGCACGGAGCGTTGCAAGGTCTCTGACGAACAGTCCGCCGATGCCTTTAACACCGTTAAATTTATGTGCAGAAATACTGATTGTATCGACCCCGTTGTAATCCAGATCCGCTTTGCCGATTGCTTGTGTTGCGTCGACATGGAAATGGATTTTCGGATAATCTTTCAGCATCCCGGTAATTTCTTTTATCGGCTGCACACTGCCTATTATGTTATTCAGTGCCATCACTGTAACGAATACTACGTCGCTGTTCAGCAGTATTTTTAAATGTTCGAGATCAACTGTCCCGTCAGCCATTGTGTTTATATATTTAACCGTAAAGCCGTCCTTTTTCATTTCTTCAAGGACGTTAACGATACTCGGATGTTCAAGTTCACTCGTCAATATTGTCTTGCCGAATTGTTTCTTTTTCTTCAGCATACTCTGAATCGCAATGTTATTACTTTCTGTCGCACTCGATGTAAAGACTAAATCGTATTTTTTCAAATCCATCAGTTCCAGTATTTGAGCACGCGCCGCCTCTAGCAGTCTCGCTGCATCTTTGCCGCTCTGATGAATACTTGCTGTATTGTAAAAGTACTTCTCGCTGGCCGTCATATAGGCTTCAAGCGCCTCTTTATAAGGTGCTGTCGTCGCTGCATTATCAAAATATATCATCCTGATTCACCTCTCACATAAAATGACTTAGGATATGACATATCCTAAGTCATTTTGTTAATTATTATCAAATTGTTTTTCTATCTTCGCTGCACTGCCCGGTTCAACACTTTCCACTGCATCTTTCGCAAGGCCAAGGGCACGCTTGTAGCGGTTTTCTTTAAACAACCGTTCAGCTTCGTTTAAGTGAGCATTTAAATCCGAATCCGTACTGCGGAATCTGTTTCCGTACTGAATCATCAGTTCCGTCAGCTGTGAATCTCTCATCACCGCATATGCTTCCTGTTCAAACTTGTTCATCATCAGAACAGTATCATTTACTTTCGCTTTAACATATTCAACATTCAGCGGACGCCGGCTGAAGTAATTTTCAACTTCTCTGATATTCACTTCAATTTCATGTTTCATAACGATAAACTGCTCAGGTAAAGTTACCAGGTTCGATGACATCAGTTCACGGTAGACCTTTTCTTTACGGTCGTTAACGTAACGCAGGTTTTCGCGCGCTTCTGCATCATCTTCTCTCAGGTTAACCAGATGCTCCTGAATGCTGTTCTGTTCTTCATGAATCGTATGTGCATTATTTTTTAAATAATCGATATTATCCACAATCGCACTGTAGCGTGTCGTATTTTTTTCAGTCTCAGTAATCATATCGCTGTAAATCGTAATCAGATTTTCAATCTCATTTTCATAGTTCATTACTTTTTGGACATCAGACTCATCGATATGATAGTGCTCTTTAATATAATCGATTTCAGTGCGCAGTGTATAGTTCAATGCTTTAGCGTTAAATAATTCGTCGGTAATAACATCTTTACCGCTGTCAAATTTATTTTTCGCGTTGACTTCATGCTCAACGAGTTCATACATGTCATCAAGCTCATCGTGAATATTGTCTAAAATAGATTCCGCTTCTTCGAGCTCCAGTTTTGCAACCAGAGGTTCAACGCGGTTTAAATTGCTTTTCAGTGTCGATAATCTGTTTTCGACTTTAATGTGGTCAAGATCGTAGCCCTGCGCACGCAGATCTCTGCAGCCGTAACGGAGTTCCTGGAACTGCTGAGGCAATTCTTTTTGCACTTCTTTAATCAGTTTTGGAATTTCATCCATGTTGTCTTTTAAATTTAAAAGCTCGTTGTAAGTACTGAAGATAAACTCATTGGCCCGGAGATAATCCCCATCGTTGACCATTTTTTCATACTTAGCAACTTCCGGTTCATAAGCTTTAATCACTTCTTCAAGCGGCTTTTTAGCATCTCCGAATTTGTGTCCGTTCGCAAGCACGTCGCGTTTCGCTTCGCGGTACAGACGTTCACTTTCAATATTCTGATGCTTCCCCTCTTCAACAGCTTTTACAAACCTGGCAACTTCTTCAGTCAGTTCATCGTACTTATTTTTAATGACCTCTATATTCTCCCCTGCGAGTTCATTATTTTTAGTACTTTTAGCAAATTTAAATTGCTCAACGTTTGTTTTAGACTGTTCAAGTGCATTTTCTGCATGTGTACTATGAGTATTTAATGCTTCATTCCATTCATCCTGCCAGTTGTTATAAAGCACTTTAGCTTCACCGTGCAGGTTGTAATTTTTCAATTTCACTAAATCCAATTTAAATGGAAGCTGATTCACTTCATGCAGTCTGCTGTATTGAGTATCAATCATTTGTGTTTTTACAGATCTTAAGTACAGCAGTACAGCTGCTGTCACGATGACCAAAATGATAATCGCGATTAATATATACACCCACATACACTTTACCTCCTAGATATATACTCAATTATAGCTCAAAACGTTGTGTTGCAAAACATATAAATGTATAATTCTTTAAAATCACCATTATAGATAAAAATCATGGAGGCATAATATGTTCACGAATATAGAAATTAAAGATTACGACACGTTAAACAAAATGCTCAAGAGCCTTATCGAAGACGAAACAAATAGAATTGCGAACCTGTCTAATGCATCGAGTCTACTTAACTTTTTCCTTAAAGACAAACTGGTTGGCTTTTATTTGTATGAAGAAAGTACGAATGAATTAGTACTCGGACCCTTCCAGGGACTGCCTGCATGTGTACGCATTGAAAACGGCAAAGGCGTATGCGGTACAGCATTCCGCGGCAACGATATTTTTATCGTTGATAACGTGAATGAATTCCCGGGTCACATTGCATGTGATGCAAACAGTAAATCAGAAATTGTTGTGCCTCTGTATAAAGATGGCAAAGGCATCGGCGTACTTGATATCGATGCACCGATTTACGACCGTTTTACAGAAGAAGACCGCAACGGTTTGAAAGCATTCGTCGATACATTAATCAACTATATTTAACGTTGACTTTCAGTAACTAAAGATGTAAAATAAACTATTGTGTAAATGAACAGTATAAGTAGCGGATAGTCATTGCGAGTAAGTATGCGGTCCCCGCGGTTGGTGTGCTGCGTAACCAATGCTATGAGGCGAAGGCACTTTAAATCGTATACCCTCGCAGGAGATTATTCCCTTATGATTGTTTTTTGCATATATTAATAAAACATAAGGAGGAGCTAATATGGCTCGTTTTACAGGTTCAATTTGGAAAAAATCACGTCGTTTAGGAATTTCCCTAACTGGCACAGGTAAAGAATTGGAACGTCGTCCGTATCCACCAGGTCCACACGGTCCAACACAAAGAATTAAATTATCAGAGTATGGTAAACAGTTACAGGAGAAACAAAAACTTCGTTACATGTATGGCGTTAACGAACGTCAATTCCGTACATTATTCGACCGTTCAGGTAAAATGAAAGGTGTTCACGGTGAGAACTTCATGATCTTACTAGCGACTAGATTAGACGCAGTAGTTCGTGCTTCAGGTCTTGCTCGCACACAACGTCAAGCACGTCAGTTAGTTAACCACGGTCACGTTACTGTGGACGGCAAACGTGTAGACATTCCTTCATTTATCGTTAAACCAGGACAGGTTATCGGAGTTCGTGAAAAATCACGTAACCTTGATATCATCGCTGAAGCTGTTGAATTAAGCAACTTCACACCTGAGTACCTGACATTCAACAAAGATAACTTAGAAGTTACTTTCGACGACTGCAGCAGAACGCAGTGAATTAAATGCCGATATTAACGAACAGTTAATCGTTGAGTACTACTCAAGATAATAGATTCAAACTTAAAAGATTCGAAATCATTGAAAAATGGTTTCGGATCTTTTTTTGTGCAAAGATAAATAGCATATATCATTTAAAAACGACCCGAAGTTCCAAATAAGGACTCCAGGTCGCTAAATAATAAAATCTATTCTTCACCCATACCGAATATCACTTTATCTGTAATAAAATCAAAATTATCCGGTTCCACATCTTCATTCACAATATAGTTCTTATGCTGCATCAGCAGTTTCTGAGTAAAGTTTCTTGCCCAGCGTCCGTTTGACTTATCTGCTTCCGGCAGCTGTTCGTATGCGTTCATTACAGTCATACGCAGGAAGTCTTCGTTGAATCTCCATTGTCCTCGCAGCATGTTCAGCACAATTTCCACCACGTCTTCTGCTTTGTAGGCCGGGAATTCAATCGTATATGGAACACGTGATTTCAAGCCTTCATTGGCATTCATAAACCGTTCCATATCTTCTGAATATCCTGCAAAGATAACAATAAATTTATCGCGGTTGTTTTCAAGCTCGGTAATCAGCGTTTCAATCGCCTGTTTACCAAAGTCATTGTCGCTGTTTTCTATCGACAGCTGATAGGCTTCGTCGATAAAGAGCACGCCGCCCATCGCCCGACGATCGATTGCATTTTTGTATTTTTCTCCGTATGTCCGATATAAGACCCAACTAAATCACTGCGGTCGACTTCTATCAGTTTATCATCCAGCAATATATCCAGCTTCTTAAAGAATTTCGCAATCAATCTGGCTATAGTTGTTTTTCCCTGTCCCAGGTGGTCCGGTAAATACCATGTGATAACTTGAACTCCCGATGTCCATACCGCGTTCTTCAAACATTTTATTTGCCTGAGCTTCTTTTATTAACTTATTTATAAACTGTTTAACGGATTCCAGTCCGGTTAAATTATCCAGTTCTCTACGAATAGATGCGAGGCTGTTTGATGATTCATCTTCATTTACACCAAGTGCATTATTCCAGTCTTCTTCGATGATCTTTAAGAAATCTTCCGATTCCGAAAGCTGGGCTTCTGCGACTCTGTTTGATTGTTCAAGAATCAACGCTTCGTTAAAGTTGCGAACAAACCTCGCATTGCTCGTATCGCTCGCGTTTATAATTTTTCTTCAGCTCTTTCATATACTTCGCTTCATCGAATTGGTACTGCTCTTTTTCAGTTCCTTAATGCCAATTTCAGATAGTTCTTCTTGTGTGTAATCTTCAAATTAAAATAGTGCGGAATTCTCGATTTGAGCCCCGGGTTCATATTAAAGAAATCGTACATTTCTTTCGTGTACCCCGCAAAAATTATCATGATGCTGTCGCGGTTGTCTTCCATATATTTGAGTATCGTATCGAGAGCTTCCTGGCCATAGTTGGTCGAACCTCCGCCTGAATTCAGCGTATATGCTTCATCGACGAAAAATACACCACCATGGGCTTCTTTTAGTTTATCCAGTGTAATTTCAGAAGTTTTACCGATAAAACCCGATACAAGATCTTGACGTGATACTTCGACAAACTTATTCGATTTAAGGACGCCTTCCTGATAAAGAACCTGACCGACGAGTCTTGCAACAGTCGTTTTTCCGGTACCCGGATTGCCCAGATAAACTGAATGCAGTGATGACTGCCTTGCCGGGAGTCCCCGTTCTTTCTTCTTTATTCACTTTAGTTAAGTTAATAAACTTTCTGACCGAAGCTTTCACTTCTGAAAGTCCAATCATCTCGTTCAGCTTTTCAAGTGCATCACTGTCCTCATCTACTGTATTACGTTTCTTCAGCAGACTGCTGTTTTTCAGCCTTTTCCAGTTCACGGATTTCAATATTGTCACCTTCGATATCCGTATTCCCAATAGCATCAATATTTATAATTCCTCTCTCTACATATCTTCCTGCTACTTTAAATGCAGAATTATCTACTTTTTATCGGAGAGAAACGTGAGTTAAGTTTTTCAAGATCGACTGATGAACCTTCAGTCACCTGCATCGAATAATTGGGAGGTGCAATATTTACTCTGATGTCCGCACCTGTCAACCGGCTTTTATCGTATAGTTCAAGGAAATTTAAAACTGTGACATCCCCGTCTATTTGCACAGTAGATGCTTTCGCAAATATTCCACGTATTTTACAAATACTGATGTTCGCTATACTTCCCTCATTCAGCTCCAGTGCGAAACCATTGTCTCTGACATTCATCATGCTCATTTCACTTAAGTACAGCTCGCTTCTAAAAGCACGGATAGGATTATCAACTTTATCTCCCGTTACACTTGACTGTTTTAAGGTCAGCGCACTGTCGGTACAGTAAATATTGCGAGGATCCACTGCATCTGCAAAGTCAAAATTCGTGTTTCCTCCCACAAATTCCGACTGTTCTTTAACAAATACACCTTTATAAACGTTTGAATCATATACTTCTACTTTGGAGCCAATGACTACAAGGCCGTCGACATTACAATTTTCAACGCTGCCGGTACTGGCATTTTTCAATTCAACAGCATAGCTCTGTTCAGCCTTATTTATAACCGTCGAGCTGTTCAGAATTATTTTACCGCTGTTAACCATAACCGGACTCGCTGTACGTGCGCTTCCAATAATTTTAACGTTTTCTAAAATCAGATTCCCTCTGTCTACAAATTCTTTCACCGGCATTTGCATCTGTCAGTGATAGGTCCAAGGTTAGGTTTCTCAATACCAACTGTCCGTAAACTGTCATACCTGCGCTGACAATGACGTCCTCGCCTGCTCTTCCCACGATTTCAAGTTCACCGTCTTCAGGAACAGTGAGTCCATCGGTCAAAGTGTGAAAAGATTTAGTTTCAGACATAATCACCCGGTCGCCATTTTGTATATTATTAAAAATATCCTGGAAAATAATTTCTTTTCTTCCATCACCTACGTATATATCTTTTCCCATGTAAAAGACCTCCGAATTACAGTTTACTGTTATTATTACTCATTATAAACTATATACCAGGCGAAAGTATTCATAAATAAAAAGACAAAAAAGAGACACCCGGAGGTGCCTCTTAAAAATTAAACTATTTATTAAACAGTTTCAACGTTGACAGCTTGTGGTCCGCGTTGTCCTTCTTCGATTTCAAAAGTAACTTTTTGGCCTTCTTCTAAAGTTTTGTATCCTTCACCTTGGATAGCTGAGAAGTGTACGAACACGTCGTCTCCTGCTTCTTGCTCGATGAAACCAAAACCTTTTTCTCCATTAAACCATTTCACAGTTCCTTCATTCATTGAAAAAACCTCCTTGTGCTTATGCACGTGTTATTTTTGCAGTTTTAAACATTTAAAAGAGTTTTTTCAGAATATGAATAGAAACTATTTAAACTTTGACTTAAAAACTACACTCTTAATATACCATGGTCTGACCAATAAGCCAACCCAATTATCAATTTTTTTTAACTTTCACATGCCCAATTATCTTTATCTCCATCCATTTTAGACTGATATGCCGGGTGATCGCTGGCTACCCCATCAGGGAATTCAGTTTTTAATTCAGTACAATTCGCGAAGTTGTACGAAGCGCCTGAATCGGTTGCTGTGCTTTGGTTCGCATTGGTTTCAGGAACGGTTTTTGTGACAGCTTCTTCCTCTTCGCTGTTGAAACCTTCACCGGCTTCATTTACATAACCCGGCACTGACCAGATACCAAGCTGATTATTTTTAGCATATTGTTCTTTTTCACGGAAAGCTTCGAGATAACGCTGCTGCTCATATATATAGCCTACTCTGGCAAGTCCTTCTTCAAGCAGCACTTCATGAACACTTTCACCGTCAGCATATAAATATACAAGATGTCTGCCGTAATGATCAGTCTGTTCACCTTCATCGTACTCAATATGTAAGTCCTCTGCGTTATTCATCAGCTCAGTCATTCTCGCTGATGCCTCAGGACCAAATGCTTCAACAGGCTTCTTTGGATGCACTGTCTCCGGTGTATCAATTAACAACAGTCTTAACTTCAGCATATTATTGTCGCTGTCGATTACATGAACAGTATCACCATCCACTACACGATAAAGTTCTACTGCTGTAAGACCATCTATTGCAGAAGACTCTGCTTCAGCCTGTTTTTCAACTTCAGCTTTTTCTTCAGCTTCCTTTTCAGCAGCAAGCTTCTCCTGTTTCTCTTTCTCAGCCTGCTCTTTTTCTTTCTGCTCTTGCGCTTCACGCTCAGCTTGTCTTCCTTTTCAGCCTGAGCCTGTTCTTCTTTAGCTTTATTCTCTGCTGCCTGTTCTTCTTTAGCTTTCTCAGCAGCTAAGCGTTCTTCCTCTGCCTGCTTTTCAGCATCAGAACCCGCTTCATTATCTTCAGAAATTTCTTTTGCGGTCTTTACAGTTTCCGATTCAACCGCTGCTGCCCCTTCTTCTACATTCGTTCCGGGCATTGTAAATATAAATAAAAGAAACAGTAGAAAACCAACGATAAAAGAATTGCGTGTAATTTTCCTGAATTTACCTTTTTGTTTATATTTCAAATTATAAAATCGGCTCGATGCCATAGAAATAAACATTCCTATCGACATCATGACCCATAAAATTAAGAATGCTTCATTAATTGTTGCACCTTCGACAGTCAGTGCACGGTTTATCATTAGAATGCCCGACACCGTTAACAATACAATTACCGATTTCCAAAATGACGCGCTGTCATCTTTGTCAGTCCAATGTCCATGCATGGCAAGACCGAATAATACTGCTGTAGTAGTTGCTATAAAAATTAAAAATCCGAATATAATCCCCATTTAATCTTCTCTCCATTAATAATCATGTCTATTTATTATACTTGATAAAAAGTATATGTGAATAAACAATTAATGGAAGATTTGACCAAGTTGGCACTATCCAAATATCACCTTAATAAAAAACCAGCACTGAACTTTTTAAAGTCCAATACTGGTCGATATATGACGATTAAATAATTCCCATTATAAATGCTGCTATCACCGCGAGTATACTGAAGCCCCATACCCAGAATATAGCATATTTAATGTAACGGCCCATCTCAATACCTGCAAGTCCTACAGCAAGCCACAGTGCCGGCGAGAACGGACTGATAAATGTACCAATAACATTCCCGATCATAATAGAGTATGCTGCTGTAATACTGTCTACGCCGTGCGCAGATACTATCTGCTCCACAACTGGCAGCAGTGCAAAGTAGTAGGCATCCGTATTCAGTACAAGTTCCAGCGGTGCACCAAAGAATCCAATGATATAGTGCAGGAATGGTACTAAGAACGCAGGTAGTATTACTACTATATCCTCCGCAAGTGAATTAAGCATACCTGTGTTTTCAAGTATACCTAAGAAAGATCCAGCAGCAAGTATAATTGCCGCCATCATTAATGCACTTGGAGCATGTGCTTTAATTCTGTCCATTTGTACATTCATATTTCTATAGTTAATCGGCAATGCAATACTTACCGCCAGCATAAATATTAATCCAGCAGGCAGTAATCCTGACATCAATAGTCCAACAACAGCAAGTGTCAGTATAAGGTTAAACCATAACAGCTTCGGTCGTTTTAAAGCTTCTGCTTCAGCATCAATTTCCTGATCCAAATTAAAGTTATCAAAATTAATCCCTTCAATCAGCATATCTTTCTTATGCAGTCTCTTCTTCTCAAGACTTCCGATTAGTGCAGCAGTTGCAATAAGCAGTACAATCAGGACCCCTTGCAGTGGAATAAGCGGCTGCCATAACTCTGACGAGTCAACACCTAAGACGGCTGCAGTACGTCCCAGCGGCCCGCCCCACGGTACCATGTTCATAATGCTCGCACTCATACCGATGAGCATGACGAGCATGTACGGGCTCATATTCAGCTTTTTATATAAAGGCAGCAATGCTGGAATCGTAATCAGGAATGTAGAAGCCCCTGAACCGTCCAAGTGAGCAATTGCTCCAATAATTACCGTTGCCATCGCAACAAGAATCACATTACCACGAGACAATTTAACCATTTTATTAATAAGTGGATTAAACATCCCTGTATCCTGCATAATTCCAAAGAACAGAATTGCAAAAATAAACATTATTACGACAGAAATTACAGAACTAATTCCATCATTAAAGAATTCAGTAATTTCTCCTGGACCAAATCCGGCAACAAGTGCACCGATGAACGGTATAATTACTAACGCTACAATCGGGTTGAGCTTTTGAGTGATCAATAAAATAACAATCGTTAATATAACTAATAAACCGATAATACTAAGCAAAATATTACCCCCTCTATCTATATATGTGATGGGAAAATAAAAAATTATAAATAGCGCTTTCAAAAATGCGGCAAGCGCTTTCAAAATACCTTATTAAAAAACCCTTTCCCAGAAATTTCTCAATAAGGACTCAGTATAAAATAAAAATTATTATTTAAAGACTTGAAATATTTTGATTTCTTTGAATCATTCATTTTTCTTATGATATAGGCAAGAAAAAATGTATAACCCTTATACATAAACATAAAAAGGATAATCAGTTCAATTAAGAACTGATTATCCTTGAAATTTATATCTTAAAGCATCTCTGAAGTTGTTCTGCCTTGCATGTGTAACTGGAGGTAATCCGGTCCGCCCGCTTTAGAGTCAGTACCTGACATCTTGAATCCGCCGAATGGGTGGTATCCAACGATTGCACCTGTACAGTCACGGTTGAAGTATAAGTTACCTACCATGAAGTCGCGTCTTGCTTCTTCAATGTGTTTTCTGTCTTTAGTAATAACAGCACCTGTCAGACCGTAGTCTGTGTCGTTAGCAAATTCGATAGCTTCAGTGAAGTTTTCTGCTTTCGCAAAACCAACTACTGGTCCGAAGACTTCTTCCTGCATTAAGCGATCATCGTGCTTAAGTCCTGAGAATACTGTCGGGTTAACGAAGTGACCTGTTTCATTGTCGACTGTTCCGCCGACTTCAAGTTTACCTTCTTCTTTACCGATTTCAATATATTTCTCAATTTTATCAACAGAAGCCTGGTCGATAACCGGTCCCATGTAGATATCTCCTTCAGGATCGCCAACTGTTAATTCTTTAGTTCTCGCTACTACTTTTTCAAGTAATTCATCGTGAATATCCGACAGTGCGATTACACGTGAACATGCCGAACATTTTTGTCCGCTGAATGCGAATGAAGATTTAACAATTGAGTCTGCTGCAAGGTCAAGATCTGCACTGCTGTCAACAACGATAGTATCTTTACCGCCCATTTCAGCGATAACACGTTTAAGGTTAACCTGGCCATCTTGTACGATTGCTGCTTTTTCGTAGATGTTAACTCCGACATCTCTTGAACCTGTAAATGATACGAATGCTGTATCTTTATGTTCAACTAACAGGTCACCGATTTCACGGCTTGAACCTGGGATGAAGTTAACTACACCTTTAGGCATACCTGCTTCTTCTAATACTTCCATAAATTTATACGCAATTACAGATGCTTTAGATGACGGTTTCAATAATACTGTATTTCCTGTAACAAGTGCTGCTGCTGTTGTACCCGCCATGATTGCAAATGCAAAGTTCCATGGAGAGATTACAAGGCCGACACCTAATGGAATGTAATCAAATCTGTTGAATTCGCCTGGGCGTGATTCAATTTTACGTCCGTCTTTTAACTCAAGGTTTTGTCTTGCATAGTATTCAAGGAAGTCAATTGCTTCTGCAGTATCTGCATCCGCTTCTTTCCAAGGTTTACCTGCTTCTTTTACAAGCACTGCTGTAAATTCAAATTTTCTTTTACGTACAATTGCTGCTGCTTTGAAAAGAACATCAGAACGGAAAGCAAATGTTGATTTTCTCCACTCTTTAAATGTTTCTTTTGCAGTATCCATTGCGTCTAGTGCTTCTTTTTCACCCGCTTGTGACATGTTACCGATGATTTCTGATTTTTTAGCCGGGTTATATGATTCCAATTTTTTATCAGTCAGGATACGTTCACCGTTAATAATTAACGGATAGTCCGATCCGAAGTCTTTTTTAATTGTTTCAAATCCCTTGTTTAAAGCTTCTTTGTTCTCGTCTAACGAGAAATCTGTAAATGGTTCGTGTTTGTACGGTATCATAAATAAATTCTCCTTTGTTTTTTTGATAATCATTTTAAAACTTATTCAATTTATTCCGCATTTTTAAGATAACATTATTTACTAAATTGTCCAACTGATTCAAGCTATTATTTAAATATTTAGTCGTTTTTCATCAATGAATTCACAATATCTATATATGTTGACACAGCAACGTGTAAAACGCTCTCATCTAAATCGAATTTTGGATGATGATGACCATATTCCAGTTCGTATGGGAACAGCATATAAGTTGCTTTACCATTTTTTTCTTGTACCCGCTCGATCATCATTGTCACATCTTCAGAAGCTCCAAGCGGCAGTGCTTCTTTAAAGTCTGTGATATAACCATTATCTTTAACTGCTTCTTTCACAACCTCAATCAGTTCATCTGAACAGACCGCATTTGGTGCTTCACCCATCTCAATAATTTCTACTTCATTTTCAACATATCAGCAGCTGCCTGGATAACAGTTTTTGCTTTGTTATACATATAGTGATTAAGCTCTGTCGTTTCTCCGCGAGTCTCTATTTCCATAAAGGCAGTATCTGCGATAACATTTCTGCCGCTGCCCGCTTTCATTGTACCGACGTTAATCCGTGTTGCTCCATCGCCGCTACGGGCGATCGCATGCAGATTTAATGCTGCTGAAGCTGCGAGCAGCGAGTTGTTGCCAGCGTCAGGTTCTACACCGGCATGTGCAGATTTCCCTGTGAATTTCACATCGAATTTCGAACTTGCTAAAAAGTCGTCGATGCACTTACTGTTCCTACAGGTAAATTTCTGATACCAAGGTGACTTGAAAAGAAATAATCAACGTCGTCGAGCCAGCCTTTTTCAACAACTGATTTCGCTCCGCGTACACTTTCTTCTGCTGCCTGGAAAATAATCGTAAATCTGCCTTGCAGCTTATCTTTATTATTATTTATATAGTCTGCTAAAAACAAGCCGGTTGTTATATGTCCATCATGACCGCAGGCATGCATTTCACCTTCGTGAGTTGACTTGAAATTCTCTATGGACGGGATATGATCATCATCCGCTGATTCTTTAATCGGCAAGCCGTCTATATCGAAACGCGCAGCAAAATGCGGGCCGGATTTCCCTGTATCGAGTGTAGCAATTACACCGGTTGTTCCTTCTTTAACATGTTCTAAGAAATCTTCAGGCACTCCATGTTTTACTGCCCTGTCATAACTGTGAAGAAATGCCTCATTATCCGGCACACCGACTCTCGCGCTTCTTAAAAGCACATCATCTCCAAGATAGAGTTTGAAATCCATCGTTTCTAACTTTTTATAAATTTTATAAGTCGTTATAAATTCGGTAAAACCAACTTCCGGAAAGCGGTGAAATTTGCGGCGCATCTCGCTGAGTTCGTGTTTAATGTTTGTCATTCTTACGCCTCCGCCAATTTATTTAATGAATCCACTGCCATATTAACCATTGCAGTGATGCCGTACTCAAAAGCATCCTCATTCAGCCTGAACGCAGGATTATGGAGAGGTTTTTGTCCTTGGCCGACAGATGTCCCGAGCCAGTAATACACACCCGGATATTCTTTTAAAAATCTGCTGAAGTCTTCTCCGGCAAGACTCGGCAGGAGTGCTGGTGTGGATTCTTCACCGTAAAGATTAGTGATGGATTTTTTCAGCTGAGCCGCCCATTCAATATCGTTTACCGTGGCTGGATAACCATCGTAAAATTCGATTTCAACATCAGCACCCATCGCCGAAGTGACCTGCTCTACAATTTCAAAGAAGCGCTTTTTAGTCAGTACTTTAGTCGCATCTGACTGTGTGCGGATTGTTCCTTCCAATTCCGCCGTTTCCGCAATAACATTATGTTTTGTCCCCGCATCAAATCGACCGACTGTTACGACAGCCGGCTGCATCGGATCAGTGTTTCTGCTGACGATAGTCTGCAAGGCACTGACGACCTGATTGGCAACGATAATTGCATCCGTCGTACTGTGCGGCATTGACGCATGTCCACCCGAGCCGGTAATAGTAATTTTAAAGCGGTCTGAGTTACCCATAATCGGTCCGGCCATTATACCGAACTTCCCTACTTCAAGGTCTGGCCAGACGTGCTGTGCAAGCAGCATGTCCGGAGTATACTCATCAAACACACCATCTTCCAGCATGCGTTTGGCACCGCCAATGGGTGAGAGTTCTTCTGCCGGCTGGAAAATTAACAGTATCGTTCCTTTAATTTTATCTTTATTCTCATTTAAAATTTTTCCGGCATGAAGCAGCATTGATGTATGCGCATCGTGACCGCAGGCATGCATAACGCCTTCATTTAACGAAGTGAATTCTTCACCTGAAGTTTCAGTGATAGGCAGGGCGTCGATATCTGCTCTGATACCGATTATCCCGCCCTCTTTTTCCCCTTTTATAATTCCGAGGACGCCCGTGCCGGCATATCCCGCCTCATACGGAATATTAAATTCATCCAGTTTTTCCTGGATGCGTTTTGATGTTTCATACTCCTCAGTGCTTAACTCCGGATTCAGATGAAGCACTCTTCTGAACTCAATCGCATCATTAATAATGCTGTTATTAATCTTCATTATTTTTCACCTCACAAATAATTATACACGAGCGAATAACTATTTTTTGTAATATTTAATAAAGTCATCCTGTAAAGAATTGCCGATATAATCCTGTCCGGCATTCATCATCCAGTCGTAATTATCAAATTTAATATTCAAAGCTTCCCCTTTAACTGTTATTTCTTCATTCAATGGAAGATATAAAATATGGCGGCGCTTGCCCCCGTATTTCAATCTCGTGCGCATTATTTTAAAACCGAGTTTAAATTTATCTTTTAAGCTCGCCAGGTTAGCCGGCATTACTGTTGAGAAAATATAATCGAAGTCTCCGCTCTCACGTACTTGTTCAATTAAATACTCGCCCATTTTCATCTGCAGTTTCTGTCCGCGGTGTTCAGGGTTGACCAATGAAATTTCTGAGTAAATCGAACGTTCTCTATTAACGCCGACATCGTCAGCCAGGTGCTCTTCTTCTGTTAATGAAGGAATGTACATCATACGAAGTGCTATCAGCTCATCTTCGTGAAAGACTCCCGTGACGTATCCTTGCTCTAGGCAAGTTTCAAATTCTTTTCTCGTCAGTTTTTCAAGTACTTCTTTCTGTTCTAAAAACTCGTAAATCGAATCCTGCAGCTCCAGAATTTCCTCGATATCATTTAAGTTAAGTTTTACAAATTTCATTGCACTGCCGCCCTTCTTAAGTGTATTTGATGTTTAGATTATGCCAATTCCGGTTATTAATATATTGAGGAGTTGGTGTAAAATGAATATATTAGTGAAATGTATGAACTCCAGTAATAACAAATCATTCTTTAAACTGATAACTAATCTAGATGCTGAGAAAGCATCACTGGATTCCTTTATATATAACTGCATGAGACAAACAAGCGATTTTGATGAGGATAATTTATTAGTGGAGCTGATTTACCCGGACCATACAGAATTATATTTGGAATATAATTTAGATTACAGCCGTTAATTTAAACGGCTGTTTTTTTTATTTAATATCTTCCAGCCATTCAAACATTAAAGGCACCCATTTTTGCACGTGCGGGTTTACTTTGCCTGTAATTTTTGACGCGACACTTAAACCATGGTCACCTTTATGGAATGTATGAAGTTCCCACGGCACACTATGCTGTTCCAGCGCATTTGCGAAATCAAGTGTGTTTTTGATAAAGACCAGTTGTCTTCTCCCGTATGCCACATAAATGTCGGCGGTGTATTTTCAGATACATAGTTTTTGGCAGTTGCTTTATCGAGTACATCTTCTTCAATTGATTTCCCGAAAACCATCCGGCTTGCCATCGACATATACTGCGGATCACCGATGCCTCTTTCTTCTGCAATAATTCTGTTCAAATCGTAATCGAGTATTGGATAACCGAGAACCTGGAAGTTCGGACGGTACCATCTGGACTCTTTACCGACGAGCTCAGTAAGCCAGTCCTGATGCCAGTGTACGCCGAGACTTGCTGCAAGATGACCGCCGGCAGAAAATCCGAGTACACCGATATTATCCGCATCGACATTGTATTCATGAATATTTTCGCGAATATGCGACATCGTTAAAGCCAGTTCTATTAACGGGTTTGGAAATTCGGAGCCGAGCGTTTTATCCGGCTTGAGCATCGATGCAATTTTGTACATTTCATCTCTTTCCGGTGTTCTCCCCTCCGCTTCAATCATCGTGCCAATCGTAGAATAACGCAGGATAAATACCTGATAGCCCTGTGCCAGAAACTCATAAGCAATGGGTTCCGCTTCTCGCTTTGAGACGTACATATAACTTCCGCCGGGGCAAATAACCACAGCCGGTTTCGCTTCGAATTTCACACCTGAATCCCCGAGCATTGCTGTGACCTCAGCATAATAATTACCAACTTTAAACTTTTTAATTTCCATCGTCTATGCCTCCGTACTCTTATTACTTCAATAGTAACAAAAAATTGAGAACGATATGAAGAATCGTGTATCCGCCCGTTAAAAAAATTAAGGGTATGGACCTTTCCGGGGCCTCTATGTATAATGAACAATGCAAATAAAATGACGAAGAGGTTCTTAGCCACACCCTCTCAAAAAAACTAAGACACATTAACACGTGCCTTCGTTGGCGCGTGTTTTTTTATTTTTAGGAGGATTTATAATGACTGAAGATTACTCAAAAGATTTAAGCTTACTCGGAAATCAGAACGTAGAATATAAATTTGATTATAATCCGGAAATATTGGAAACATTCGAAAACGGTCATATTGGACGCGACTATTTTGTGAAATTTAACTGCCCAGAATTCACGACACTGTGCCCGATGACCGGCCAGCCGGATTTCGCAACAATTTATATCAGTTATATTCCCGATGTAAAAATGGTTGAAAGTAAAGCATTGAAGTTATATTTGTTCAGTTTCCGCAACCACGGCGGATTTCATGAAAACAGCGTCAACATGATTGTCGACGATCTGGTTGAACTGATGGATCCGAAATATATTGAAGTATGGGGCAAGTTCACACCGCGCGGCGGCATTTCAATTGACCCTTACGTGAACTACGGCAGACCCGGGACTAAGTATGAGCAGATGGCAGACCACCGCTTGATGAATCACGATATGTATCCGGAAAAGATAGACAACAGATAAGAGAGACGGCTAAGAATTTCTTCCATTTATAACTGGAGGAAACACAATGATATTTTATTTGACCGCCTCTTTGCGGGACTGCTCGTGGTTTCAAATATACTTGCAGTTAAAGTATTTACGATTTTCGGCTTTGACTTACCCGCCGCTGTCATCGTTTATATGGCAACATTTCTAATTACAGATGTGATTGGCGAAGTCTACGGCAAGAAAATGGCTGCACGCGCAATCCGTGCAGGATTTATTACGCAGATTATTGTTTTATTTTTTATTTACATAGCAATAGAAGTTCCCGCTGCACCGTTCTTTAATATGCAGGGAGAATACGAAATGATTTTAGGCGGCAGCTTCCAGGTCATTATCGCGAGTCTTGTTTCATACCTGGTCAGCCAAAACCTCGATGTTTTTATATTCCATAAACTAAAAGAACGTCACGGCAGACGCCACTTATGGCTGCGCAATAACTTTTCGGCAGTCATTACACAATTTGCCGATACGAGTATATTTATCGTCATTGCATTTATCGGCACGGTACCGAATGAAGTGTTAATCAGTATGATATTTATGCAGTACATCGCGAAAATTATTATCGTGCTGCTGGATACACCGCTTGTTTACTTACTTGTCGCGTTAGCACGAAAGCAGCTCGTTAAAGAACGTACACTTTTAATGAACGTGACGCAGCATTTGCATTGATTTAGATGATTCTGAATCTGTAGGTTACTATGAATTCCGTTCATTGTGACTAAAAAAATCCTCCATCTGCAAAATGCAGACGGAGGATTTCATATTTTATAAACTATTTCTGACAACTTTCCGGTAATATACTAGCGACATCAGTGCAAATATTGAATACAGCACTGTGTATACGCTCATCACAATCAGCATGGGTGTCCACATCTCAATTCCGAAGATGAACCATCCTGACTTGACTGCAAATAACGAATGCAGCAGGCCAATGACTAATGGAATACCGAATGATATTATCATTTTCAGCGCTAGTCCTTTTAATATTTCTCCTTGTGAGAAACCAAGTTTACGCAGCACTTTATAGCTGCCTTTCTCGTCTTCACATTCATCGATTTGCTTAAAGTACAAAATACATCCCGATGTCAGCAGGAAGGCGAAACCTAAAAATCCAACGATAAATGCCATCATTCCTGACATCTGAATCATTTCATTATATTTTTTAATCTCGAGTTAAATCCCGGGTGTTCTTCTTGATCCATTAATTCATAAACTACTTCACTATCTCCGTCGATAATATCAAAGGCAAACAGTTCTGAAGGCATTTCGAAACCACCGGTTTCTTCCGGCTTATTCTCCGCCAGTTCCTGATATACAGCATCGTCGATTATTAAAGTCGGCAGTCCGAATGCCAGATACGGCGGCACTACACCTTCACTCATCGTTTCAGTGATTTCTACAGTTCTTTCAAATTCTTGACCATCCGTAAAGGTCACGGGTCTCCTTCATCAAATGACATAAACATATCTAAAATCGCAATGGTTCCTGTAACCTTCGCTTCATTTTCAGCAACATTAAAATTGTCAAACTCAGCATCACTTGCTACGACTATACCCATTTCACCGCTGTTCATTGAAGAATTTTCATTTTCAGGAATGTCGGTATTTTCGTCTGTTCTGACAATGTTATAATGCATAAATGTTTTTTCAACTCTGTTAATTTCATGACCATTCTCAGTCAAGAGGTCTTCGTAGAAATCTAAATCTTCAGCATGACTCACCGTGTAATCATACGGCGTTCTGCTGTCGAGCATTTTATCGGTTGAATAATACGTAATGTATGACAGTGTCATTGCTGTAATACTGATTGCCGTAATAACAGCAATCACCGTTAAGAGAAATGCATTAGAGCGCATTTTAAACATAACACTCGTAACTGACAGCACGTCATTGACATTGACGTGCCCGTTTTTACTTTTACGGCTCATATTTAAAATAAATGCAACGGAATATTTAAATGTGAAATATGTTCCGAGTATTGTCAGTAATAAAATTGCTACCATATAAATCGGCAGCAGTATCGGATTTTCCATCGCACGGTCAAACATCGTCTGCGACATGTAATAGCCGAGAGCGATCATTAAAATACCAGCAATCCCGAGGACAATAGTCATTTTCCCAATTGGTTTCCCTGTGTTTTCTGAAGTTTTATTCAGCTTCAGCATGTTAATCAGAGATGAACGTTTTAAAAATACATAGTTCTGAATCATCAGCACGATAAAAATAAACACGAACACCCCCGCTGTAATCAGCACAGCAGTTGGAGAAAAGTTCATTTCTACCATCATATCAACTTGCATAATTTTTAAGAGCAGCATCAGAAGCAGTCTTGAAATAAAGAAACCGAGAACAACGCCTCCGATTAAACTGCCAAAATATATAACGAAGTTTTCAAGCAGCAGAATTCTAAAGATTTTACTGCGGTTCATTCCAATCAGCTGAAACAGTGCCAGCTCTTTGTGACGTCTTTTTATAAAAATCATATTCGCAAACATCACGAACAGAATAATTATAATGACGACGGTCACGGATCCGACTGAAAATAAAGCACTCATCGGTGTACTCGCAGCAATTTCCTCTATTGTATTTTCATCGAGCGTCAGCGTTAAGAGTGAGAAAAACAGTGCCACACTGAAGACCAGTGCAAATATATATAATGCGTAGTTATTTAAGTTTCTAATAAAGTTTTTAATAACTAAATTATTCAGCTTCATCGACGACACCGCCTAATACACGCTGCGTATCCAGTATTTCTCTGTAATACGCATCCTGTGACATTTCACCGCGCGACAGGCTCGTATACACCTGACCGTCTTTTAAGAAAATTACACGGTGTGAGAAACTTGCGGCTGTCGCATCGTGTGTGACCATTAAGATACTTGTACTTAATGTTTCGTTCAATTGCTGAAGTTTTTTCAGCAGTTCACTTGCTGATTTTGAATCCAGTGCACCTGTCGGCTCGTCTGCAAAAATGATTTTTGGCTGATGGATAAATGCCCTTGCAGCACTTGTACGCTGTGCCTGGCCGCCTGAAATCTGGCCCGGATATTTCTGTGCCAGTTCCTCGATACCCAGCTGCACCGCTACACTTTTAAAACTGTGTTTCCGCTTCACTTTTCGACATTGAGCGGATAGACAGCGGCAGCATAATATTTTCTTTTACTGTCAGTGTGTCGAGAAGATTATAATCCTGGAAAATAAAGCCGAGGTCATTTTTTCTGAAGTCCGCGAGTTTTTTATCTTTTAATGTCGTAAAGTCCACGTTGTCGATATAAATATGACCGCTTGTCACATTGTCTATTGAACTCAGCACATTTAAGAGCGTCGTCTTGCCGGAACCTGAAGCACCCATAATGGACACGAACTCACCTTTGTTTAAATTAATATCTATGCCTTTCAGCACTTCTGTGCGGTTGAATTTATTCCCGTAACTTTTTTAATATCTGTCGCTTTTAACAGCATAAGAAAGCCTCCTGTTTTTCTTGATTAACTACAGTTTATACCGTTTTTCATGCGGTATCGTTTGATTCAGCGAACAAAAATCACTACAAAGTGACATTTTCGTCACTTCATAGTGATTTCGGTAAATTTATTCGCCTGCTTAAACGTTAAAGTTATCGTTGTATGTTCACCGTACACAGACTGCACATCGATATTAATTCCAAGTACGTCACATACTTCTTTCGTTAAATACAGTCCCATTCCTGTAGACTGATCATCATCGTGGTCACTTGTAGAAGTAAAGCCGGATTCAAATATGCGAGCAATATCTTTCTCTTTAATACCTCTGCCGTAATCCGTCACCGTCAGTATCATCTGTTTTTTAATGACCTGCCCGCTGATTACAATATCTTTGTCTTTAGAATACTTCACACTGTTAGTAATAATCTGGTCCAGCACAACTGCATCCACTTGCTATCGGTATGAACTTCAGATTCATGCAGTCTGATATCAAAACCGATATTTTTCTGCAGGCAGATATCACGGAGTTTTTTAATCGATGTGTTTAACAGCTCAGCCAGATTGATCTGTTCGATATATAAATCATTTTTTATATTCGGCAGCCGTTTTAAATACAGCACTTCGTTCAGCATACTGTTCAAACGTGTCCATTCTGTACTGAGTTTATGCCGCTCGGTGCCGTTTAAATCATCAATCATCAGTTTCATCGTTGTGACCGGCATCTTCATATCGTGAATAAACCGGGTCAGTTCATCTAAATTTTCGCGCGTCTTCTGCGATTCTTTATCCAGCTCACGCTGATGAGCGAGACGCAGTTCATCAAGTTTCTGATAAACTTCGCGCTGCATTGGCGTATTACCTTCCGACATTACCACCGCATCATCCAGCGTTTCGAGATTTAAAAAGTCGCCGCTGAATGATTTTTTTCTCGTATAATCCCAAATAATATACACAAGCAAAATAAGCAGATTAAAGAAAAAAATATATATGACAGCAACATTCGGAATACTGTTATCGATATAGCCGATTAAAAGAATAGCCGAGTTAAATCCGAGAAACAAAAGGAATACAGGAATATTTTCTTTAACATACATATTCATCTACTCCTTTAAAGTGTAGCCAATACCCGTCTTAGTCTGCACGGCATCTGTCAGACCAATCGATTCAAGTTTTTTACGAAGCCGGTTAACGTTAACTGTCAGCGTATTATCGCTAATAAATTTCGAGTCATCCCAAAGAGACTCAATAATTTCAGTTCTCGATACCGTGTCCCCGGTGTTTTGTGCAAGAATCGACAGAATATATGATTCATTTTTAGTCAGTTCCATGCTGTCATTTTATCGTTACAGTCAGCTTTTTAAAATCAAATACCGCATCTCTGAATTTAAAGACGTCGATTTCCTTATGCTGATACTCGTACGTTCTTCTGAGAAGCGCCTGCACTTTCGCATTCAGCACTTCAAAGTTAAACGGCTTCTGCACGTAATCATCAGCCCCCATCTGCATACTCATTATCATATCTGCAGGATGGTCTCTCGATGACAGAAAAATAATCGGTACACTGGAAACATTTCTGATCATGCGACACCAGTAAAAACCATCGTATTTTGGCAGAGTAATGTCGACAATAACGAGTTCAGGCGTGTGCCTGATAAAATCATTCATCACATCGTTAAAATCCGTCACTCCATATGCCTCGATATCCCACTCTTTAAAACGTGCTGCCAGTTCATCCATCAGTACCGGATCATCTTCAATTATAAGTAATTTCATTTTAAAACTCCTTATCGTTTCCTAAAGGGCATCATTTTTAAATACGTAAAGTTGCGCCAGATCCATTCGAGCGGTCCGTAGCTGAAGTACTTCATCCATAAATGACTTAATATCAGCTGCAGGATAAAGCCCCCGGTGGCAATTGGAATAAACCAAACTGCATCAATACTGTTAAACAGTCCGAACACGTAAAATATTACGAGCATAATTACCGTCTGACCAATATAGTTCGTCAGCGCCATCTGGCCCACCGGCTGCAGCAGGCTCACCAATTTAGGCAGTTTCAGTAAAAGTAACGCAAATGCTGCAACATAGCCCAGTGACATCAGCGGACCGCCGATTGTACTGGACAGCTGTGAAAGCTGAACATATACATCATCGTGTGACCGGTATGTTGTTAAGTATCCTGTAAATATTTTTACCGGCAAGCCTATTCCAATACCGATAACTGCCGTTTTTCTCAGCAGGTTTGTATGCTGTCTTAAATTTGTAAAGTAACCTTTTTGTCCCGCATACAGGCCGATTAAAAACATTGCGAGTATATTCGGCACTACAAAAACAGCACCCGCAGCAGACATTCCTAAAACAGTTGCGTTCATATTAATAATGTCGCCATATGTACCATTTAAAATTGTCTCTGTCATATTCAGTGAAAAGTAAAAACCTTCCGATTCCAGACCGCTTCCTGCGGACACTGCATTCATCATGTATACTGCAGCTGAAGCTAGAATGACCATGATTGATGTAATAATCAAGAGAACGGCCGCAATGATTAAATTCGTTCTCGGTTTAAATTTGTACGCTATCAGCAGAAACAGTCCCGTAACTGCATACGTCCATAAAATATCTCCGTACCACAGTATAATTCCGTGCAATAAACCAAACACGAGAAGCAGTCCGAGTCTTCTTAAAAACAAAGCAGACGTCGACTGGTTTTTCTTTTGGGCACGCGATAAAAATATAAAGAATCCAAGGCCGAATAAAAATGAAAACATCGTGTAAAAATTCGTCGTGATAAATATATTTATAAAGAATAATGATAACTCATTCCAGAATCCGGTATAAATCTCACTCCGTGTGCCTGAAAAACTGTCATCGAGATCCGGGCCGGCAAATGACATGATATTCATCATCAATATACCGAGCAATGCAAATCCGCGGATGCCGTCAATCTCAAGAACTCTTTTGTTAAACTCTATCGGATTATTCTCTCCCATAATTCATCCTCCATTTACAACAAGTATACTTGTAAGGAAGATAAAATAAAACTGATGATTCAATTGGTCAGTTACATGCGGCCGATAATCTGTTTTCGACCGCATGTACACTGCCAACCCAAAATAAAAAGCCCGAAAATCTTATTTTAAGATTTCCGGGCTGCCGTACTAGAACTGCATGAATGATGGCGGTTCACCTGTAACATATGAATATATATAGTAGAAACAAATACCGATGACCGGTACAACTATTACTACAAATAAAAACAATTTTAAAAACTTCGTCAGTATTTTATATAAAATCATGATGCCGATAATTATCAGTGCACCATACAGTATGTTCTGCCATGTATAATCCAGAATATAAAATCCAGTGTAATTAATAACAAAAATCGATGCGACGCTGGCTAAAACTATCATTACTAAACGCATTAACACATTAACCGCTCCCTCTTATCGTCATTTAATTATAATGGATTCCTTCTATTATTCAAAGAGTTTACACAGTCTGCGGTTTAATTTGTGTTGCAGCAATTAATCCGCAAAGTACAATAACAAAGCCGAGCCATGGCCCGTAGCTGATATCAAAGTTACTGATAAACAGTCCGCCGATTACAGCGCCGATACCGATTCCTAAGTTCAGTGCTGACATATTCCAGCTGAAGACATTCGAGCTTGAGCCTTCAACATTCTCAACAAGTCCGCCCTGCACTGCAGGTGAAGTTGCCCACTGGAACAAGCTCCAGGCAAACATGTTGATGTAGAACAATACTGGTGTGCCGTAAAGGAAAGGCATGATAAACAAACTGACAAGGAAAATGACATCATTATCATAACGGTTTTCTTCGGACCGATTTTATCGACTAAGTTACCGCCTAGATACGTTCCTGTCATACCGCCGATTCCCGTAATTAATAAAGCGAGCGAGACGTTTTCAAGTGTAAATCCGTGAGACGTCATCAGCGGAGATATATAACCGAGAATAATATAGTTACCGATTAACACAGCAAGTGTCACCGTAATATAAAGTGCAACGTTTTTTCTCGATTTAACTTTACTCTTTTGCACGCCGGCAGGTGTATGGTCAACAAGCGCTTCGGAACGTACAAACATCATTATGCCAAGTCCGACTAAAATTGCGATTACAATAACGATTGCGAAGATCACTCTCCAGCCAAACTGTGCGCCGATAATCGTTCCGATTGGAATTCCAAACACGTTTGCCGCGCTGAATCCCATATAGACAAGTGCAAGCATTTTTCCGCGGATATGCGGTTCTGACAGGACAACTGTCATATCAAGTATTTTAACGATAAAGACCGCTGCCGCCATCGCCGTAATAACACGGCCGAGTGACAGTATTAAGAACGAGTTGGCAAGTCCGAAGACCACGTTACCGATTATAAACACTATCAGTGAAAGCAGCACGACAATTTTTGTCGGCATGTTTTCAGTTAAGCGTATTAATATCGGACCGAACAAAGCAAACTGACTGCGTAAACAGTAATCAGCTGTCCGGTTAAAGCGTGGCTGATACCAAGGTCATTACTCATTAATTCCAGAATTCCGGAAACGATCAGTTCCATCATTCCGAGCAGGAAAATCCCCACTGTAAAGGTAATAATTAATTTTTTATTCATATGTATTCCTCGCATTTAATATAATATAGTTTAAAAAGGCAACCTGATTATTATACAATAAAGTAGAAATGTTTCAAATGACTTTCTGTCTTTAATTAACTTATGAGGTGTAAATATGAAGAAATTAATGTTTTTAGTGCCGTTTATCGTACTGTTACTCAGTGCATGCAGCAGTGAATCTAAAGAAAACTATACGCAGATGCTCGGTGCTTTTGAGCGAAACGATAAAGAACTGAATACGATGCTCAATGAACAGCAGAAAACATTAGCAGTGAATCGAACCGGGAAAAGCTTTAAAAAGTATAAATGAAGATATTATTCCCAGAGTTACTGACTTTCGCCAGACAATTAACAACTATACATTGAGCGATGAGCAGCATGTTGAAGTACAAGAAGCGATGATTGATTATTTAAATGAAGTTGAAGATTTAATGGAACTGTACAGCAAATTTAATGAAGAGTTCTTTTTTGTTAATCCTCTGGGTGATGACTCCATCGATGACCAGCTAAACAGCAGCCTGGATAAAATCAGTACACAAGAAGAAGATATGGAAAAGGCAAAAGATAATGTCCATCAGTTAATTGGAGACAATGAAGCAGAATAGTGTTCAGATAAAAATCTCCGCAGATTATTAAATCTGCGGAGATTTTTTTAACAGAATCGTTCTGTAAAGTTACGCGAAGCAATTCCTTCTGTAAATTCTTTACCGTATTTTAAATTTAAAGCTTCTATTAAATTACCGTACTGTCCTGCGTCTTCCAGCCCTTCAACAAATTCCGTTATACCGTCGAAGTCTGAACCGAGACCGATATGTCTCTCTCCGCCAAGTTCGATAATTTTATCGATATGAAGCATTACATCATCTAACGTTACTTTGCCTTCTCCGATAAACGGCGGGCAGAAGACGATTAATCATTCCGCCTTTATTGATCAATTTAATTATTGTTCGTCGTGCAGGTTTCTTGCATGATTATGAATTCTGGCATTTGAGTGGCTCGCAAAAACGAGTTTGCCGTGCTCTATAACATCTTCAATCCCTCAACATTTAAATGACTGACGTCGATCAGCACATTATTTTTGTTACATTCTTCTATAACCTTCAAGCCGAATTCACTTAGGCCGGTGCCTCGTTTTTCTCCTACACCGTCAGCAACCAGGTTGCCGTTATTCCACACGAGTCCAAGCGATAAAACCCCAAGTCTGAATAAGGTTCTCAGCTTCATTAAATCATTGCCGAAAGCGTCTGATCCTTCCAGCGTCAGCACTGCGCCGAATTCATGCTCTTTTAATTTTTGAATATCCGACAGCTGTTTAATATGCACCATGTTTTTCATCGTTAGCACTTCCTCGTAAAATGCATCGATCTGTTCAAGTGCATGCTGCCATTTTTCATTATCCGGTATGCCGGGAGATATGAATACTGCATAGAATTGTACTTTGACGTTCCCTTCAATTCTCCGCTCCATATTTGTATCAAGTTCTTTAGAATTTAAATAATTCAGCTGACGATTCTGTTGAAAATAACTGTGTGTCCGACGCGCATCACCTTGCAGTTTTAATAATGCATCACAATGTGTATCAATAATATTCATAAATATCTCCCCTTTTCATTCTAATTCTATTATAATAGAATTTAATACATATGAAAACGTTTTCCACTTTACTATTCATTATCTCGTATAATTATTTAGTACATTCATATTAAAATCCACAATAAAAAAGAGGGTATATTATGTCGCGTTTTCCTACATTTTTAAAGTTCTTTATCCCTTCAGTAATCGGTATGTTCATGTTCCTTATACCGCTGAAGATCGAGAGAAACTACTGTTCCTGTTGCCTTTCTCGCTAACACAATTATAGAATTCATTACTATTGAAACGATTACACTGCTAACAGTTATAACAATTGTAATCTCTGCAGTGTTCAGTATATATACAGCTGGTTAGTTAAATCCGGTTCAGGCTTTATGCATGACGTATTTAATACATCAAACTTCTGGGTTGTTCTCAGAACAGTCGGTGTTTTCGCATCGCAGTACTTGCGTATACGCAAGTTGGACCGGAAATGATTACTTCTGCGAATACCGGTGCAATGATTTTAAATGATTTGCAGCCGACATTATTCACAGTATTCATTATTGCAGGTTTCTTCCTGCCGCTTCTGTTAAATTACGGGCTGCTTGAATTTATCGGCACGCTGTTTTCTAAAGTGATGCGCCCGCTGTTCACTCTGCCGGGCCGTTCTACTGTTGATAACCTTGCATCATGGGTCGGCGACGGTACTGTCGGTGTTATTTTAACGAGTAAACAGTATGAAGACGGTTTTTACTCAAAACGTGAAGCGAGCGTTATCGCTTCAACATTCTCAGTTGTTTCTATTACATTTACGATTGTTATTCTCGATTTAATCGGTTTAATGAATATGTTCGGACAATTTTACTTAACTATTATCGTGGCCGGTGTTGCAGCAGCATTAATTATGCCGCGCATCCCGCCTTTATCCAAAATCGAAGACACGTATTACAATGATGCTTCTGAACTCGAAGAAACAATTCCTGCCGGCCATAACCCATTTTCATGGGGGTATAAGAAAGCAATGGACAAGGCTGAACATTCGCCAGGCATCCTTTCTCTAATTAAAGAAGGTATTAAAACAGTATTCGATACATGGTTTGGCGTACTGCCGGTTGTTATGGCAATTGGTACACTGGGTACCATTCTTGCAGAATACACACCAATCTTTTCTTGGCTCGGTATGCCATTCGTTCCGCTCTTAGAGATGATTGGAATTCCGGAAGCTCAGGCAATGAGTGAAACAATCTTTATCGGTTTCACTGATATGTTCTTACCAGCAATCCTGATTGAAAATGTACAGAGTGATATGACCCGCTTTATCGTTGGTGCGCTGAGCATTACACAGCTCATTTACCTTTCTGAAGTCGGCGGTGTTATTCTCGGTTCGAAGATTCCCCTTGGAATCGGCAAGCTTTTTGTAATTTTCTTATTGAGAACTGTGATTACTTTACCAATCATTATCGTTGCAGCATTCCTTATTTTCTAATATGTGAAAAGTCCTTTGGAAATTTAAATTCCAGAGGACTTTTTCTATAAATTTTAAGGTGGGAGTCGCCGCCGGACTGGCATGACAGGGTTTCATATGTATCCGGGGCTCGCGGGACTGGCGTGACAGGGTTTCATATGTACCCGGACCCCGCCGGACTGGCATGACAGGGTTTCATATGTATCCGGGACTCGCGGGACTGGCGTGACAGGGTTTCATATGTACCCGGGGCTCGCCGGACTGGCATGACAAGATCTCATATGTATCCGAGGCTCGCCGGACTGGCATGACAGGGTCATATGTATCCGGGACTGGCGTGACAGGGTTTCATATGTATCCGGGGCTCACCGAACTGTTCAAAATCAAAAATCAGCAGCAGAATCTCAATAATTCTGCTGCTGATTTACTAACTTATTTATAATTAACAATTGTATTTTTTCTTGCCGCGGCGGAATACAGTAAACTCACCGTTAATTTTGTCTTCTTCAGTGATTTCATGGTTTACTTCCTGCATTCTTTCACCATTAATATAGATTGCGCCGTTCCCGATATCTTCGCGTGCCTGGCGTTTGATGGTGATACATTCGCACTAACAAGTACATTAACAAGCGTATTATCTTCAGCGTCAACTTCTGCCGACGGCGCATCTTTCAATGCATCTTTAATTTGTGCAGCATCAAGCGATTTAATATCTCCGCTGAACAATGCTTCTGTTACTTTTTTAGCTTCTTCCAGTCCTTCTGAACCGTGAATAAATTCAGTAATTTCATCTGCAAGACGTTTTTGTGCTTTTCTGAGATGCGGTTCTTCAGCAACTGATACAGTTAGTTCCTCAATTTCATCGCGTTCAACAAACGTAAATAATTTAAGGAACTTAATTACATCTTCGTCTCTCTGGTTGAGCCAGAACTGAAAATTCGTACGGTGAAGTACGTTTTTTGTCGAGCCAGATGTTGCCAGATTCAGTTTTACCGAATTTCTTGCCGTCCGCTTTGGTAATCAGCGGAATTGTCAGTCCTTCAGAGTTTGTAGTACCGTACATTCTGCGCATTAATTCAAGACCGCTTGTAATGTTCCCCCACTGGTCAGAACCGCCGATTTGGATTCTGACATCAAACTCTTTGTTTAAATGTCCGAAATCGATTGCCTGTAAAATAGTGTATGTGAATTCAGTGTATGAAATACCTGTTTCAAGACGTGATTGAATCGCGTCTTTCGACAGCATGTAGTTCAATCCAACATGTTTGCCGTAATCTCGTAAAAATGAAATTAAGCTGATTTCTTTCAGCCAGTTTGTTGTTTACGAGCACTGCTGCATTATCGTCACTGAAATCAAAAATTCTTTCCATCTGGCCTTTTATCGCGTCGACGTTCTGATCCACTTCATCTTCAGAGAGCAGTTTGCGTTCGTCCGCTTTAAATGAAGGGTCACCAATCATTCCTGTGCCCCCGCCGATTAATACTACCGGACGATGACCGTATTGCTGGAAACGGCGCATTGTTAAAAATGGTACTAAGTGGCCGATATGAAGACTGTCCGCCGTCGGGTCCGCCCCGCAGTACAGCGAAATTTTTTCCTGTTCGAGCATATCGTTAATCTTTTCTTCGTCAGTCATCTGATACACAATACCGCGGTATTGCAGGTCTTCCAATAATGTAGTCATAATTTCCTCCAGTAATATTATTTTAATGAATAAAAAAACACCCATACTTATACAGTATGGGTGCGTTACACGGTACCACCAAACAATTTATCTCTAAATTAGAATGTACGTCATCTATTACGATCTGAACTTTTAGTATGAGTGTATTCGTATAATTATCATCACCCGCTCGCACCATCCGCCGGCTCTCTGAATCAAATAACAGTACTACTTCTCTCATCGTTCAAATTATTCATTAAATTTTAAACAAGTATATTATCAGGATGATAAAATGTCAAGTTTACATCCTGCAGCCCAGTCTAATTGTTTTGACTTTTATACGTTTTGATATACGATTACATGGTTGAATTACAATATGTTTACACGGGCTTTTATCACTATGAGTGCGATAAGAACATATGATATAATCTTTTTAATAGGAGGTTGGCATGGATAAGAAAAATGACTTTATTGATAATATAAAAAGATGTTCTCCCGCAAAGATCCTGACAAAAAGAAAGACAAAGTTCACGGAGCAAATGCTAAGGACAAATATCATAATACAGTCGCCCGCTTTAAAAAAGCAGGTTCCCCTCTCAGGGTGTCATTCTTCACAGCATATGACACTATATGGAATGTAGTTTTTTTTTACTTTTAGCATTCACCCTGCTTGGGATATTCCTTTTCAGCATCGGCCTCGGTTACTTTGCAGCACTAGTCTCAGATGAAGAAGTGCTTGCTGAAGAAGAAATTTTAACCGATCTTACCGAAATGACTGAAAGTACGACTGTATCATTCGGCTCCGGCGAAGTACTCGGAACATTGAGATCCGACTTAATCCGGGAAACTGTCGATTATGAAAACATCTCTGAAAACGTCATGGATGCATTAATCTCAACTGAGGATGAACACTTTTATGAACATAACGGTGTCGTTCCAAAAGCATTCATGCGCGCATCCCTGCAGCAGGTTGCAGGCGGCGATGAAAGTTCAGGGGGAAGTACCATTACAGCAGCTGGTGAAAAACCAGATGCTTACTAACGACCCGACATTCGACCGTAAAGCAACAGAGCTTCTGCTCGCATTCAGAGTCGAAAATATCATGTCCAAAGAAGAAATTATGCAAGCATACTTAAATGCAGTATCGTTTGGGCGTAATGCCAACGGGCAAAATATCGCTGGTATTGAATCAGCAGCCCAAGGTGTTTTCGGCAAGCCGGCAGCAGATTTAAATATTGCTGAAAGTGCATTTTTGGCTGGCCTGCCGCAAAATCCTTACGCATACACACCATTTAATCAGGACGGTACAATGAAAGAACCTGAATTGCTCGAGGCAGGTAAGAACCGCCAGGAATTCGTCCTTTCAAGAATGCTGAGGTGCAATTACCGAGGAAGAACATGATCAGGCACTTCAATACAACATCTATGACAATATGGCATCAAGTGTTGTTGTACCAAACCAGAACTATCCGTTCCTGACAGATGAAGTGGAACGTCGCGGTGTGGAAATTATTAAATATATCCTCGCCGAAGGAAGGCATCAGCCGTGAAGATGTTAATTCAACGCCTCTGCTCAATCAGGAGTACACTCAAAAAGCGAATGAAGCAATGCGTAATGAGGGTTATCAGATTGAAACGACAATCGATAAAACGATTTACGATACGATGCAGGACACAAAAAATAACAACTTTACCTACTACGGCCAGCGCAGCAGTCTGGATGCACTAAACGCGACTGAAGGCGAAGAAGAAGAAATACTCAATCACGAAGTCGGCATGGTTCTAAAAGATAATAGCACTGGTAAAATACTTGGTTTTGTCGGCGGACGCAACTATGATGAATCCGAAGTTAACCATGCAACCCAGACAAAACGCCAGGCAGGTTCAACGATGAAGCCGCTGAGCACATTTGCTCCGGCAATCGATCAGGGCTTAATCGTACCAGATACAGTATTACTTGATAAAGAGTTCAACGATAACGGTTATGAGCCAAGTAACTACTCTACTGAAGAATACGGCTTAGTATCTGCGAAACACGCACTCAGCAACTCATATAATTTAAGTACTTTAAGATTGTGGTCTGAAGTTAAAAACCATAATCCGGGACAGTATTTAGAACAGATGAATCTGAATGTATCGGACGAACTGTTAAGCACAGCTTCACTGCCGCTCGGTTCGAACGACGTATCGGTTGTAGAAAACGTCGATGCATTTTCTACGTTCGGCAACGAAGGTGAAATGACAGAGAGCTATATGATTGAATCAATTACTGATCCAAGCGGTGAAGTAGTTTATGAACAGCAGCAGGATCCAACAAGAGTGTTTAAAGATTCAACATCATTCTTAATGGCTGACATGCTGAAAGAATCATTTGTTACCGGTTCTGTTTATCACATTAAAGATTACTATGACTCAGTACAGGGTGTTTACGACTGGTCAGCGAAAACCGGTACATCCGAGCGTTTCGTCGATTCATGGATGGTCGGCTTTAACCCGAAAGTTACTTTAGGTATATGGATGGGTTACGACCGTAACATTCCCCAGGTCTACGACACAGACGATGAACAGTACTATCACCTGTACAACTGGAGAAATATGGCGCAGGCATTAACAAACGTTGCACCTGAACAACTCGGTGCCTACGAAGAATTCCAGCAACCATCATCAGTCAGAGAAGAAGAATTCTGTGCACTGACAATGGAACTGAAAGATGACTGCTCAAGCAGTATGGACAAACCGATTAAGGGATTAATCGCAGAAGATACACAGTTCTCGAACAAGAGTTCACTAAGTGATCCTGCAATCCAGGCGCGTATGGGCGCAGCGGTTGACAGCGGCCTTTCAAACAGTGATTTAAGAGGACGTGTCACGCGGACGTATGATGACACATATACAGTCGGCGGCAGATCATCAAGAAGCAGCTCATCAGATGACGATGACGACGATGATGATGATGATGATGATTAATTAAGTGAAATTGAAATGGACACCTCCACTTTGAGTGGGGGTGTTTTTTTGTAATGAATTTTATTGTGACTGACACTGTCCGATAAACTGATTTGTCGGACAATGTAAAGTTCTCACATGCTAAATTGGCCCACCAGATGACGATAATATCGGTAATTCCTCTCCAAAATTCATCCAATACAAAAAAGCCCAAAATCCGGAGATTTTGGGCTTTCTCTATATAGGTTCTAGAATAATCCAGTTGAAGACCCGTCAGCATTTACGTCCATTTTGACAGCTGAAGGAACTTTAGGAAGTCCAGGCATCGTCATGATATCACCAGTAAGTGCAACAACGAATCCTGCACCTGCTTTAGCAATAACTTCACTAACGCTTACTCTGAATCCTGTCGGACGTCCTAATTTTTTAGGGTCGTCTGATAATGAGTACTGAGTCTTAGCCATACACACCGGGAAGTTGCCCCAGCCGTTAGCTTCGATATCAGCAATTTGTTTTTTAGCTTTAGCTGAGAAATCAACACCGTCTCCGCCGTATACTTCTGTAACGATTTTCTCGATTTTGTCAGCAATTGGCAGTTCATCTTCGTACAGGTGTTTGAAGTCGTTTCCGGCTTCAACTGCTGCTAATACTTCATTAGCTAAGTCAACGCCGCCTTCTCCGCCTTTTTCCCATACTTGTGTTAATGCAACGCGAACGCCCTGATCTTTACACCAGTCAAGAACGAAATCTCTTTCTTCGTCAGTGTCAGTTACAAAGTCGTTTAACGCGATTACCGGTTCAACGCCGAATTTACGAGCGTTCTCGATGTGTTTACCTAAGTTAACAACGCCATCTTTAAGAGCGTCAACGTTAGCTTCGCCTAAATCAGCTTTAGCTACTCCGCCGTTCATCTTAAGTGCACGAATTGTTGCTACTAAAACGATAGCATCTGGCTTGAATCCGCCCATGCGTGCTTTAATATCCATGAATTTTTCCGCTCCAAGGTCAGAACCGAAACCTGATTCAGTTACAACAATATCAGCAAGCTGTCTTGCAGTGTTTGTTGCAATGATTGAGTTACATCCGTGAGCAATGTTAGCGAATGGTCCACCGTGAATTAATGCAGGTGTACCTTCCATAGTTTGTACTAAGTTAGGTTTGATAGCTTCTTTAAGAAGAAGTGCTAGTGCACCTTGAACTTCAAGCTCCCCAACTGTTACTGGTTTTTTATCGTAAGTATAACCGAATACAATTTTAGCTAATTTTCTTTAAGATCCATGATGTCGTTTGATAAACATAAAACAGCCATGATTTCACTCGCAACTGTAATATCAAATCCATCTTCACGCGGAACCCCTCTTGTAGGTCCGCCTAAACCGACAACGACTTGACGAAGTGCACGGTCATTCATGTCGATAACGCGTTTCCAGGATACACGGCGCGGGTCAATGTTTAACGCATTTCCCTGGTGAATGTGGTTATCAATGAATGCACTCAATGCATTATTTGCTGTAGTAATTGCGTGTAGATCACCATTAAAGTGTAAGTTGATTTCTTCCATCGGTAATACTTGTGCATGGCCTCCGCCTGTTGCTCCGCCTTTAACACCCATAACAGGTCCTAGTGAAGGTTCACGTAAAGCGACCATTATTTTACCAATTTTATTAAAAGCATCACTTAACCCAACAGTTACTGTTGATTTCCCTTCACCTGCAGGTGTCGGGTTCATAGCGGATACAAGAACGATTTTAGAATCTTCCTTGTTTCCTTCAAGTTGGTGGATGTCTACTTTTGCCTTGTATTTACCATACATTTCTAACGCTTCTTCAGGGATTCCTGCTTTTTTAGCAATATCCTGAATTGGTTGTATTGAGGCTTTAGACGCAATCTCTTGGTCAGTCAAATGTGCCATCTTCTCAGCTCCTAAATATAATTTGCAGTTGTAAAACGATTTCACAACTTCATAATCATTATGACATAAAAAAAGAATACAGGCCATTATAAACGGCCTGTATTTCCTAATCTATTTAAATTTTATGATAATTTGTAAACTTAATCATCGTCCATAGATGATAAATCGCCCGCCGGTAAATCGAGTTCCCATGCTTTAAGCACGCGTCTCATAATTTTACCGCTGCGTGTTTTCGGCAGACTGTCTTTAAATTCGATTTCTCTAGGTGCTGCGTGCGCCGCGAGTCCGTTCTTCACGAATACCCGAATTTCTTCTTTAAGCTCATCAGTCGGCTCGTAACCGTCTCTTAAAGCGATAAACGCCTTAACAATCTCACCGCGCACAGGATCAGGCTTACCGATAACTCCCGCTTCCTGCACTGCTTCATGTTCTACCAGTTTCGACTCGATTTCAAATGGTCCGACGCGTTCGCCCGCTGTCATAATGACATCGACCCGGCCCTGGAACCAGAAATAGCCCTCTTCATCCTGGTAGGCGGAATCTCCGGAAATATACCAGTCGCCAATAAAGTAAGAATCGTACTTCGGTTTATTCTTCCATATTTCACGCATCATTGCCGGCCAGCCTGTTTTCATTGCAAGGTTACCCATGCGGTTCGGCGGCAGTTCATTACCCTGATCATCGATGATTGTTGCTTCGACACCCGGCAGCGGTTTACCCATCGAACCGCCTTTAATATCCATGGACGGGAAATTCACAATCATATGTGCACCTGTTTCAGTCATCCACCACGTATCGTGAATGCGCAGATTAAATACTTCCATCCCCCACTTAACTACTTCAGGGTTTAACGGTTCACCAACAGACAGAATATGTCTAAGTGCTGATAAGTCGTATTTTTCAACAGCGTTGTCACTGCTGCCCATCAGCATTCTGAATGCTGTCGGTGCACTGTACCAAATCGTTACTTTCAGTTCTTCAAGCGCTCCATACCATGATTCAGCAGAAAATCTGCCACCGACGATAACATTCGTCGCACGGTTCAGCCACGGTGCAAATATGCCGTATGAAGTTCCTGTGACCCAGCCCGGGTCAGCTGTACACCAGTACACATCGTCTTCTTTTAAATCGAGTACATTTACCTGAAATATACTGCTGCACCATTGCATACTGTGCATGCAGCACGCCTTTAGGCTGACCTGTTGAACCACTTGTGTAATGTAAGATCAGTCCATCTTCTTTACCCAGCCATTCAATTTCAAACTCTGAAGAAGCATTATTAAATTCCTCGTTAAATTAATATAACGCTCATCAACGTCATCACCTGCGACAACTACATTTTTAAGTCCGGCAGCTCATCAACCGGAATTCTCGGCAGCAGTTCAGGCGTTGTAATAATTGTTGTTGCTTCACTGTCTTCCATACGGTCTTTTACTGCTTTTTCCATAAATGCTTCAAACAGCGGTCCTACTACGGCACCGATTTTCAGTGCACCGAGCAGTGCAAAATAAGTTCAGGCGACCGTGCCATAAAGATAAATACGCGGTCTCCTTTTTTAACACCCGCATTCTTTAAAACATTTGCTGCTTTATTTGAGTTCTCTTTCATTTCTTTAAAAGTAAACGACTGAATATTATCTTCCAGTTTGTAATGAAGCGCAATCTTATCTCCATATCCCTCGTCCACATGCTTATCAATAGCTTCATAAGCCATATTTACTTTTCCAGTTTCATACCATGAAAATTCCTTTTCAATATCTTCCCATGAGAAATTTTCTTTTGCCGTTTCGTAATTCGGCATGTTTGCATGTTGATCTGTTGCTTCGTAAAGTTCTACTTTCATTCTTAACGACACCCCTTATTTGTAATTATGATTTCGCTTTCATATGCCTATTATATTGAAAGACAGTTCAGAATTCTATGAAAAAGACTGATTTCATTTTTTCTTTATTTTTTATGAAATAAAATCGCTTTCACTTAGTATAATTTCACTATTATATAATGATAATGAATTTATTTTTCATCATTTAATTACTTTTAAAAGGGGTGTTCCATTGAGGCATCAAACACACTTTTAAAACTGAAACAAAACTGAGACGGACACCGTCATTATAGAAGGTCCTGTTGACAGCGATATTTTGAAAACATATACATTTGACGATAATTTAACTGCATTCAGACGTCCTAAAGAACAATTTCAGGCGCTGATTGAAATCGCAGAACTTCCTGAAGGAAGAATTATTGTCAGTCATATAAATAAACATATTGTCGGCTACATTATATTCTTCATCCCGATCCGCTTGAGCGCTGGTCGGACGGTCATTCATTCATTATGGAACTCGGCGCAGTAGAAGTTGCACTGCCCTACCGGAGTTACGGCCTTGCCGGAAAAATGCTTGAACTATCAACATATGATGATTTTATCGAAAATTATATAATTATTACGACGGAATATTACTGGCACTGGGATTTAAAAAACAGCGGTCTCGACGTCTACGACTAAAAAACTGATGATTCGTTTAATGCAGCGTGCGGATTATGAAGTGTTTCAGACGAATGATCCTGAAATTACCGGCCACCCCGCCAATACACTGATGGCCCGTATAGGAAAAAATATTAATGATAACAGATGCAGCAGTTTGATGAAATACGTTTTAAAAACCGATTTTTAATTTAACGAGGGGTGCGATTGCATATGCTAGTAGAAAGAATTATGACTTCTCCCGTGGAGACACTCCACGTCAACGATACGATTCACGAGGCAATGAATCTGATGAGTCGCCTGTCGATTCGCCATATTCCGATCGTCGATGATGATAATAATTTAGCAGGGATTATTTCAGATAAAGACGTGAATCTCGCGCTGCCGTCCATCGCGAGTAAAGATGCAGATCTGTCACTGGATCTAGAACTTGGTAAAATTATGCGCCAGCAGGTCACGACCTGCCACCCGCTCGACTTTGTCGAAGAAATTGCGAAAGATTTTTATCATTTTGCGATCGGGGCAATTCCAGTTATGCGCGGTAAAAAATCGTCGGCATCGTCACCCAGAAAGATATGCTCAATACATTTCTTGAACTGACTGGAATTAAAGAACCCGGCTCTATTATTGAAATTGATATTAAAGACCGCATGGGTGTAATTTGATATCGGCAAAGTGTTTAAAGACCTGAATATTAAAATTGTCAGCATTTCAATTTATCCGAACGCTGTTAAAAAAGACCATAAATTATCGTCCTCCGCATCGATGCAATGAATCCGTTAATTGCTATAGAAAAACTAAAAGAATCCGGGTTTAATGTACTGGATCCGAGCGAGATGTCGTAATGAAACCCCTGTATGTTTATAATGATGAACTGCTTAAATACCGGTTTAATGATACTCATCCTTTTAATCAGATGCGCTTAAAATTAACAACGGATTTATTAACGGATGCCGGATTTTTAAATGATGAGGATATTATTAAACCGCGGATTGCGACTGATGAGGAACTTTCACTCGTCCATTCTCCTGATTACATCGAGGCAGTGCGGGCAGCGGGACAAGATAAACTGTCGGCAGAAGAACTGGCAAAATACGGACTGGATTCGGAAGATACACCGAGCTTTAAAAATATGCATGAAAAATGCGCCGCACTCGTCGGAGCAACATTGACTGCAGTAGATCTGGTCATGTCGGGCGAAACCGATAAGGCGCTGAGCCTAGCCGGCGGACTGCATCACGGATTCAGCGGTAAAGCGAGCGGATTTTGCGTCTATAATGATACTGCGATTGCCTGTGAATACATTGCACAGAAATACGGCAAGAAAGTGTTGTATATCGATACAGACGCTCACCACGGAGACGGTGTACAATGGACGTTTTATAACCGTAATGACATCTTGACGTACTCGATACATGAAACAGGCCGATATTTATTCCCGGGCACAGGCAGTGCCACAGAGCGCGGCATAGAAGAAGGTTTCGGCTATACTGTAAATCTGCCGATTGATGCATTTACAGAAGATGAATCGTTTTTAGAAGTATTTAAAACGAGTCTTGAAGGGGTGATACAATCATTCGAACCTGACGTTATTCTAAGTCAAAATGGCGTTGACGCCCACTTCAGGGATCCGATGACCCATCTGTCTCTGACATCAAAATCCTATGAAGAAATTCCCCGCTTCGTGCGCGAGATGGCAGATAAGTATACTGCCGGAAAATGGATTGCGGTCGGGGGCGGAGGCTATAACATCTGGCAGGTCGTCCCGCGCATGTGGAGTCAGATATGGCTTGCAATGAAACAAATCGATGCACCGTCAGGATACTTGCCGGAAGAATTTATCGATAAATACAAAGAACAATGTAAAGTCGATTTCCCCGTACTTTGGGAAGATACACTTGAAGACTTTACAGAAATTCCGCGCAGAGTTGAAATATCAGAAAAAATAAAAGTACGCTTGAGCGTATTATAATGTATTTAGAACAGTAAGTGGAAATTGCAGCTGTATGGACTCTGTTAAATCAACATTGTCTATAAAACCCATAAAACACAAAACCGGAGGACCTGTCTCATTAATGAGACAGGTCCTCCGGTTTTTTATTACTTATCTTGTTGTCGTGCGGTAGTCAATGCTATATGGAAGTTCTACTGATTTAGAGTCTACTGCTTCTTCATTCATCAGTTTAGTCAGTAATCTCATTCCTACTGCACCAAGATCATACAATGGTACTGCGATGCTCGAGATTTTCGGTCTTACCATCGTCACGAGTCTTGTGTTTGAACAGCTGACAATTTGCAGGCGCTGCGGCATTGCCACACCGTGTTCATGTCCGCCGTGAAGTATGCCAATTGCTGCTTCATCGCTGATAACAATTACCGCATCACGGTCTGTATCGAGCAGTTTGCCGAATATTTCTTTACCTCTTTCGTAATCTCCAGCTTCTTCTGTTGTTAAATAGTCGTCACCGTTCAGTCCAGCTTCAGCATATGCTTTTTTCATGCCCTCGATCATGCGTGATTCCTGGAAGCGTGAATATCCTGCTGTAACGAAGCAGATGTTTTTAGTGCCGTCAGCAATTAATTTCGCTGAAACTTCTTTTGCTGCTTCATAGTAATTGATATTAACGTTCGGAATATCATTGTCCTCTTCGCCTGATCCGCATACAACGACCGGTACTTTAGAATTTTCTATATCCTGCAGCACTTCACTATCCAGTTTTCCGCCAAGGAAATAATGCCGTCAACCTGCTTGCTTACAAGGTTTAAAAAGGCATTGCGTTCTTTCTTTGGATCCTGATCTGTGTTTGTAATAATAATTTGATAATTATACATTTCTGCGATGTCTTCAAGTCCTCGCGCCAATGCTGAATAATAAAGGTCTGAAATGTCCGGAATTATCACGCCGACTGTTGTCGTTTTCTTGCTTGCAAGTCCTCTTGCTACCGCATTCGGCCGATAGTTTAATCTATCTATAACATCTTTAACTTTTTTTCTTGTTTCAGGTTTGACGTTTGGATTACCATTTAAGACTCTAGAAACTGTTGCCATTGAGACTTTTGCTTCTCTAGCCACATCATATATAGTAACTGTCATAATATCCCTCCGAGTCTAATGTGAAAATGTAAACGTTTTAATTAATAATACCAAATTTTAGCCCTCAATGGTACTGCATATGTAACAATATTATAACAAAAAAATTCAGTCACATGGAAGTGACTGAACTATTTATCCGATTTTTTTGGTCCTGAGCCGGATTTCTCAGCATATTTAGACATATCGACTACATTCGGTCGCTGCAGATTATCATCCGCTGCTTCTTCTCTAATCGCCTGCTGCTGAATATGAACTGCTGTTTCATCGAGTTTTTTCACTCTTGATTTTTCATCCATTTCAGCTTTTTTGTCTTTAACCATCTGTTTTACGTCGCTGACTTTGTCATCGAGCTTTGCTGACATTGAAGGTCCGTCGTGCTGGTCATTGACCATTGAATCCTGGACTTTTTTAATGTCATCTCTTAAAGCATCGCCTGATTTAGGAGCGATAAACAGCCCGCCTACAACGCCGACGAATAAACCAAGTGCGAGGCCGACCGTAAAATCACGGCCCGTTGATGTTTCAATTTGAGCATCATAACTCTCGACACCTTTTACATGTCTGTCTCTGTTATACGTTTCCATGATCTAACCTCCAAACAGGATCAATCATTGAGCTGTTATAAATTCTCTGACTGTCCGTCCACATTAACTTTATTGTAAGCTCTGTTGCGCTGCTGCTGTCTGACCTGCCATTTGTCTGCAATTTCCATTGCAACGTTTGACCACTGTACAACCTGTGAAATTTTCTCTTCATTTTGAGAGATGTTATGCGTAACAGAATTCGTCACACGGTCGACAGAATCATTTAAGTTAGTTACAGAATAACCAACACCCTGTACTGCATCTACTACAGCATTAAGTTTTTCAGATTTACCTTGAATATCTTCAACTAAACGATTTGATTTGTGCAGAAGATCTGTTGACTCACGCGTAATCCCCTGAATTTGACCATCCAGTCCATCTAATGTGCTGGCTACATGATCCAGGTTTTTCTTAACCGAGAACAGTACTACTGCAATTGCGATACATAATACTAAAAATGCAATCGCGGCAACACCCGCGGCAATATATAATACTATTTGCCAATCCATTTTAACGCCTCCAATATTTCTTTTCTGTATTCTTAATTATCATAACCTAATTCACAATGATATAAACATTTATTTTGTAATACTTTTTGTATTTTTAAGATAGTAATTCCGTGAAACGCTTCTCATATTTCTGGATATCGCCTGCACCCATAAATATAATTACGCCGTCAGCATGTTTATCGAGGCGTTCAAGGTCAGCTTCTGTTAACAGTTCTGCTCCCGGTATTAAATCCACAAGATCTTTACTCGATAAAGTTCCGCTCTTTTCACGCGCCGAACCGAAAATATCTACGATATACGCTTTATCGGATGTTGACAGCACATCTGCAAATTCCTGTAGGAATTTTTCTGTACGCGAGAATGTATGCGGCTGGAACACCGAAATAATTTCTCGTTTCGGATATTTCTTACGCGCTGTTTCAAGCGTCGCGTCGATTTCCTTCGGATGGTGCGCATAGTCATCGACGATAACCATGTTATGAAGTTTAGTTTCAGAGAAACGGCGTTTTACGCCTTTATAATTTAAGAATGATTCCTTAATCAGCTCAATGTCCAGTTTCTCCAAGTAACATACACCAATAACTGCCAGTGAATTTAATACGAGATGATCGCCGAACATCGGGATTTTAAAAGTGTCGAAATGCTCACCTTTAATATCCACATCAAATGAAGTGCCGTTTTCAGTCACTTTAATATTTTTCGCGACAATATCATCATCGCTGTCAATACCGTAAGTCAGCATCGCCGGCACCTGATTTTTAATGTCATCAATATGCGGATCATTGCCGTATGCAATGATGCATTTTTTAACCTGTGAAGCCATTTCTTTAAACGCATCCACTACATCTGAAATATCATTAAAGTAGTCAGGGTGATCAAAATCTATATTTGTAATGATTGCATAGTCCGGATAATAGCTCAGGAAATGACGCTTATATTCACAAGATTCAAACGTAAAATATTTGCTTTCAGGCATGCCGAAACCAGTGCCGTCTCCGATAAGATACGTCGTATCGACATCCCCGTTCATCACGTGCGCAAGAAGACCTGTCGTCGACGTTTTACCGTGTGAACCGGTTACCCCGATTGAAATATAATTGCTCATAAATTCTGCTAAAAATACATGATAGCGGATGACTTCAAAGCCCATTTCATTTGCTTTTTTTATTTCCGGATGGTCATCTTTAAATGCATTTCCAGCAATGTATGTCATGCCTTCAATGATATTATCTTCGGAAAAGGGTAATATTTTTATCCCTTTTTTACGCAGAGGACCTTCTGTAAATACTTCGTTTTCAATATCAGAACCCTGCACTTCATGACCAATGTCAAAGAGAACCTGAGCAAGAGCGCTCATTCCCGCACCCTTTATTCCGATAAAATGATATTTCTTCACGATTACACCAATCTTTCATCGATTATTATGTTTTATGTGATCAAACACACTTTGTTTTACTATTTTATTCACCGCACCCATTGATATCCGGTTCGGTTTGTTGGAAGTAGGAATGACAGCAAGCGCATCATTGCCCTGAGTCAGTTCATCCGTGCCGCCGACTGTATTATTATCTGCATCGTAAAATGCGATTTTAGTCTGCAGCAGCTGTAACAGCTCGTAGCGGATACCGGAATCAGTAGTCGCATAATTTGCAATCACATGCATACCTAAAGGTTTACCTTGTTTTAAAATCTGTATCAGGGAGCGTACTGCTTCCGGATTTTTATTTTGCAGCAGTGCTGAAAGATCATCGATGATGATTACTAATGTCGCTTTTCTGGATTCAAATTTTACACGGCTGTTGTAGCTTTGAATATTTCTTACATGCGCTCTTCTGAACTGCACGCTGCGTTCATTTAATTCATGCATAAAAATTTTCAGAGCTTCCGGGTCGCCTGGAGACACTCTGCTGCTGAATGAATGCGGTATATCCAAGTAGTCATCATAATTGTCATTATCAGCTGCGATAGCGACTTTTAAGTCATTAGGATTATGGTTCATTAGAAGTGATAATAAAATATTATCAATCACATTTGTATCGTAATTAGGCTGATTGCCGTAAATTAAAACATGCCCTGCTTTTGACAGTTCATAACTGAATATTTTATCGTCAACTGTTTTCCCGATAACAAATTTATAATCACTTTTACGCAGTTTTAAACTGCTGGCTTCAAACAGCGTGCGGAATGTTATCGGACGCACATTTTCAAGCGGTACTTCGAGTCCTATATTAGACGTTCCGATAAGCGGGCTCATAATACGCAGTTCGCCGAGGCTGAGTTCTTCTTTCAAAGCGGCATTTAAACGCGGTATATTGCTGACTCTGAATGCACGATTCAGTTTCACTTCATAACGGCCGATTACGCCGTTTGAAGTATAGCTGATGACACGCCCTTCAACATTCAGTTTAGTAAATGCTGCATCAATTTTTTCTGACAGTGCCTTGTTCGGCTCTTTGTAATCAGCAGCCTGCGCATTGCCAAGCATACTTATACCCGGCTGTGTGGCATTCGGGCCGATTCTTTTGCCGGTCGATGCCTGCTGTTTTTCACGCAGTTTTTCCTGCTTTGTACCGAGCACACTCAGTGTATCATTCTTCTTTTCTCTAGCTGGTGATTTTTGCCTGACAAGTTCGCCATTTGCCTTCTCAGCATCTCTTTTTTTCTTCAATGCTGCAAGCTCTGCACGCTGCTGCTGTTCTTTCATTTTCTGTTTATCTTTGCGTCTTTCACGCTCCGTCCGTTCCCGGACAATTTTATCGACAATTACAGAATTATAATTTTTAAATTTTTCAAGATAAATTTCACGCTCATCCCGCTCTGTTCGTTCCGGCTTTTTCAAACCGTGAATAGAAGAAGGCACCTGGCGTGCTTTTGAAATAGTCATTCTTGTTGGACGTTTTACCGACGGCTTCGACGCCCTGTACTTCGTTTGCCGCTCAGGACGTCTGACATATTCAGGCTCTGAATATAATGGCGGACTTGATTTTGTACCGGCATCATCTGAAATGTCGATATCAAGAGGAAATTTAAATGCTTCTTTGCTCACGTCTTTATCGTGGCGTTCCTTATTAAATTTTCTATTTTGTCTTCTTGTCATTTAATCTCACCTTTATCCGACCGGGAATGGCTCGCCGACATTATAGCTGTCGTCTAAAACGTAAATACCTTTTACCCCGTCATCTTTTAAGTTAAGCTCTTTTTTAGAACAGATCATACCGTTTGAATCCACGCCGCGAAGCTGCGATGGTTTAATATATAATCCCTCAGGCATAATGGCGCCGACACGTGCGACGACTACTTTTTGTTCCGCATCGACATTCGGTGCACCGCAGACAATCTGCAGGACTTCAGTACCGACGTCAACTTTAGTCACGTTCAATTTATCAGCATCGGGGTGCGCTTCTTTTTCGATAACTTTACCGACGATAAATTTTGGAGTCAGATCGAATTCGAGTGTTTCAATGCCGTTCTTCTGAAGCAGTTCATTAATGCGCAGGACCATTGTTTCATAGTCGTCGATATTTGTATTTTCAAGTGCCAGATTGCTGTTTGCATTAAAGATGTTCAAGCCGATAACTTCATCGCCATCTTTAATCAGAGTAATATCACCATTATGCTCGTACGATACTTCCTCCGTCTTTCTTAATGTTACAAACAATACATCTCCAACGTTTTCATTGTATGTGAGTCTCACATTCTTCACTACTTTCTTCACTTTTTGTTTTTATTATTATAATTTCTCTGCTTGCCTAAAATAAATACCGGCTGCAGTTTAGTGCCGTCGTAAGAAAACGACAGCGATGTAATCGGTGTCAGTCCTTCTGCAAAGTACTGCATCATCATCTGCGCCATAACATCGTAACCGACATTATTTTTACAGTCCGCTATAATCAGCACATCCTGATGCGGTAAACCGACCAGCATTTCGCCTTCAGTTTTACCGAGCATTTCGTGCAGAAAGTCCGTATTTAAAATACGGGACGAGTCATAGCCGTCGTTATGATTAATAAAGTAAAAATCATTGTCCTGAACCGTCTGTTTTTTTATTTCCACCGGCAGGTTTTTTAAATTATTGGCTGCGAGCACTTTCATATCTTCTGCAGACATGCTGAGTGATTCGAGCAGTGCTTCGTCAATTAAACGGTAACTTTTATCAAAATCAATCGCATAGTAGATATTCGTTTCATTAGTGTGCGGTGTAATGATAAACGGGTCCCCTGCTTTAGATTTATCGGGGAAGCTTGTTGCACGGACAACAGGGTAAATTGTCGCTGTTTCCGCATCAATTTTCTCTTCTCCCATACGATTTATCGATTCATCGATATAATAAACAAGTTCATCTATAATTTTATCATCATTCTTCGCTTTATTCAGTGCTTTAGATAAAGCAATTGTAATTCCCTGCCCGTTATCTGTACGTTCAACGCGCAGTTCTTCATTTTCACGGTCGAATTTATGTGAAACATCATTTCTTTTTGCAGTGATTCCTTCAATAATCAAATCACGCATTTTATATATATTCATAATTTACCTCCTGTGTTATTTACCTAAGCTAATAATTTGGTCGCCCTGTTTAATAAAGCCGTAAAAGCTAAACAGCTTATAGAATATCAGAGTTACAATTAGAGGTAAAACGATATGAAATACTAAAATCAGCATAACAGTAGACATTGACAGCCCCATCGTTTCAATTGCCATAATCTGTCCGACGAAACCGCTCGTCCCCATACCGGCACCGGCTGCGTTGTTCTCCATAGGAAAAAATACAGTCATAATCGGTGCAATAATCGCACTTGCGATAACCGGCGGCACGATAACAAACGGATTTCTTAAAATATTCGGCACTTGCAGCATCGATGTGCCGACGCCGATTGAAATGACGCCTGATATACCGTTATCCTTGTAGCTCATCGCAGCAAGTCCCACCATATGGCAGCAGCAGCCGATAACCGCAGCTCCCGCGGCTACGCCGCTTAACTCGAGCATTAATGCGAGTGCCGCACTGGACAGCGGCGCTGTCAGCGTAATCCCGAAAACAACACACGAGAATACCCATCATAAACGGCCGCTGATCAGTTGCGAAGACGATTACATCTCCGAGTCCTGTCATTACACCGCCCACTGCTTCCCCAATTAAACCGGCAAGCAGCAGACCGATGATTAAAGTGAGCAACGGCGTCACGATAATATCCAGTTTCGTTCTCTTTTGATACAGTCTCGCGATTTCAATGACTATTAAACTCACGATAAAACTTGCAGCTGCCCCGCCTAAATCATAGGCATGCTGGCTGACAGCAAGCACAGAAAAAATAACGAGCGGGGGTGACTTCAAGCCGTATGCTATCGCAACACCGATCGCCGCACCGGTTAAACTCTGTGCTGTCTCACCAATCACCGACAAACTGCTTAAAAATGGTACATATGTTGCAATAGTATTAATAATCAGGCCGATAATTAAAGTACCGAACAAGCCGAGTGCCATAGAACTCATCGCTTCAATAAACCAGCGGTGCAGTAATTTTTTCATTGTCTACCCTCTTATTCTATCAACTGTTTCATTATTTACGTTTTTAATCAGCGACGTTAATAAATTATGCGCATGGAAATAATCTTCATAATTAATAATAGAGTTTGCTGTATGAATGTAGCGTGAACAGATACCAACTACAGCTGACGGCACGCCGTCGTTTGACACGTGAATGCTGCCTGCATCCGTGCCGCCCGGCGAATGATAGTACTGATATTTAACATCTGATGCTTTAGCAGTATCGAGCAGAAATTCGCGCATTTTCGGTGCGAGAATCATCGTACGGTCAAACAGGCGCAGCAATGTGCCCTCGCCTATTTTTCCGAGATCATCTTTTTTGCCCATCATGTCATTTGCTGGTGAACAGTCAACAACAAATGCAATGTCAGGCTTAATCATGTTGGCACTTGCTTTCGCTCCGCGCAAGCCAACTTCTTCCTGAACGTTCGCACCAATATACAGGTCGCAGTCGAGTTCAGTATCTTTAAGCGATTCCAGTGCTTCAATGGCAATCAGGCAGCCGTATCTGTTATCCCATGCTTTAGCGAGTAATTTCTTTTCATTTTTAAGCACCTGAAAATCAACTTTAGGCACGATTGAGTCTCCGAGGTTAATTCCCATTTCAAGCAGTTCCTCTTTTGAATCAGCACCAACGTCCAGCAGCATATCTTCAATTTTAGTATTCTTGTTTTCGCCTCTTCTGAAATGCACAGGCACACTCCCGATGACACCTGTAATTTCTTCATCAGCTGATGTACGTACTGAAAAACGCTGACTTAATAATACGTCAGTCGGCCAGCCGCCAAGCGGTGTAAATTTAATAAAGCCGTTGTCAGCAAGTTCTGTGACCATAAAACCGACTTCGTCCATATGTGCTGCAACAAGAACTTTCGGCGCGTTTTCATTTTTGCTCTTTTTAACTGCAAAAACCCCGCCGAGCCCGTCCTGAATTATTTCATCAGCATATTCCGACAGTTCAGCTTTCATATAGTCACGCACTTTATCTTCAAATCCCGGTGCCCCGTGCAGTTCTGTTAGAGTTTTCATTCTTTCCAATGTTTTTTTCGACAGTTCCATGAAAATACCCCTTTAAATTGTTATTTATCCAATATTTTATGTTAAACTACTTCATAAGGAGGATGTACATATGAAGCGTAATTTGATATATTTACATTGTTAGCTGTAACGGTTATTCCCCTGCTAGTATGGTTAGTACTGCACCGCAGAGTCGATACTAAAAAAGTTGTAGACAACTTGCATCTGCAGTTTGAAAACATCTCATTCATCTCGCTTGACTATCAGGCAGATGGCCAAAACCGTTTTGGTTTAAACACAAATACGGTAAGCGGAGTTCTGCATGTGGGCAATGATGAAAACACGGTGAAATATAACTTTTTAGCAGATCCTTATACAGCTGAAATCATGGAGATTACTGTTCAGTAATCCCCATGATTTTTTTATTTGCCTAAATGTTCAAATGTTTTTCTAATACGCTCGAGCCCATCCTCGATACGTGTTCTGCTTGATGCTACATTAAATCTGAAATGCTTATTTTCTGCATCCAGATACAGCTTGCCCGGTGATACGGCAATTCCGCCGACTTCTACAAGCGCCTTATGCACTGTATCAGCATCGAGACCTGATTTTTCAAAACTGATCCAGCCGAGATAAGTCGCTTTAGGCACATCAAATGATAAATATTCAGACAGGTGCTCATCGATATAAGAACTAATCAGCTGGAAGTTTCCTTCAACATGTTCGTTCAGCTGGTCAATCCATTCGCCGCATTCCGTATACGCTGCTTCAATCGCAGCAAGTGCTAAGCTTGAAGCAGTGTTGACATTATATCTGCTCCCCATTGCAGTGGTAATATCAGACGTTATGGTTCTGTCTTTTGTAATAAAGTAAGAGTGCGGAATACTCGCTAAGTTAAACGATTTTCCTAATCCTGTCGTTACAAGTACAAGATCGTTGTCCTCGATAATTGACGCCACAGATACAAAATCTTCTTTCGGTCTGACGAAATCCATATGAATTTCATCGCTGATTAAATATACATTATTGTCAGCACATATTTTTTTAATCTCCAAGAGTTCATCCTTGGTCCATACTTTCCCGGTTGGATTATGTGGACTGCAGTGAATATATAATGTTACATCTTCACGCTCACAGAGACTCGTGAACTCTTCAATATTTAAAAAGTGTTTTTTTCTCGGTATCGTAAACAAGCGGTGTCTCCACTATTTTACGGTCATTTCCTTTAATTAAATTCGGAAAAGAATTGTAGGAAGGTGTCGTTAAGATTACACCGTCTCCTTCGCTGGTCGTTTGTCTCATCACTTCGCCGACCGTATATAATACCGACGCTGCGTAGTGAATATCATCTTCATTTAAAGAAATATTAAAGCGTGTTTTCCACCAGTTTATAATTGGACCGTAAAAGCGCTCATTCTGCCACATTGTATAACCGAAAATCCCATTATCAAGACGTTTTTTAATCGCATCTCTAATCACTTCAGGCGTTTCTATATCCATGTCCGCAATCCAGAAAGGTTCAAGTCCTGTCGCTCCGAATAAAGCTTCGGTGCCGTCGTACTGAACACTGTATGTACCTTCTCTTGACGTCGTTTTGTTGAAATCGAACTGTGTCATTATATACCTCCACTCTAAATGTTCTGTATCCTTATATTTTAACATTCTTTAATGGATAATACACGAATAAGAAAAAGCACCTTTCGTTAGAAAGATGCTTGGATCCAGTATATTTTATGGCCGCGTTTAGAGAATTTCTCTTCATACTCTGTACGGATATTTTCTTCCGGTTCATCGTCATGGACATCGAGGTTAAGGTTATTAAATTTCATGCCGTATGCGTTCATCGACATTAGGCTGAATTCAAATAATCTTCTGTTATCCGTCTTAAATTCAACGATTGAATGTTCTTTTAACAGCTGTTTATAACTTGATAAAAAGTTGCTGTGTGTCAGTCTTCTTTTCGCATGGCGTGTTTTCGGCCATGGATCCGAGAAATTTAAATAAACTTTATCGATTTCATTCTCATTAAAGTATTCCATCAGTTTATTTGCGTCCAGCAGCAGCAGTCTCACGTTTGTCAGTCCAAGCTCTAATACTTTTTCCGTAACGCGGATCATGACGTTTTTATCGATTTCAATCCCGACATAATTAATATCGGGATTATTCTGTGCAAGCGTCGTGATAAACGTGCCCATTCCTGTACCTACTTCGATATGAATCGGCTGTACTGTACTGAAAAACTCTTTAATTTTTTTGCTGTACGTATTGTTGACATCAACAATATGGTCATTTGATTCCAAATAATCAATTGCCCACGGCTTATTGCGCATTCTCAAAAATATTCACTACTCTCAATTATTAAATAAGTCGGTCTTTGTCGATCACTCTCGATAAGAACAAAATCCATTCGTTCATCTCTGTAAAACGTTTACGGTCTTCGTACCATTGAATCATTGTAATCGCCTGAACGAATGTGTACCATTTCATGCGGGAACGTAAATCATTATCGAGTTCGACACCGTAATTTTGAAGCCAGCTGTCCCACTCACTGTGGTCGACGTACGGGTATAAAATCATGCCGAGGTCAATCGCCGGGTCTGCAATCATTGCACCTTCCCAGTCGACTAAAAACAGTTCGTCTGTGTCGGAAAGTAGCCAGTTATGATGGTTTACATCACCGTGGCATACTCTCAAATCTGCAGCGTCAATTTCAGGCACTGCGTTTTCGAGGTATTGGATGGCATTTCTAACGACGTGATGGGCGTTAACTTTCGGAGATAATGATGACTGTATTTTATTAAGTAAAATTTCCGGCAGCATCGGTTTCATACCGAGACGTTTTAACATCGTGAGGAGCGGTTCTGATGTGTGTATCTTACTCATCAGCGCTGCGACCCGCAGCCCTCCCATATCTTCACGTGTCAACTCCCGGCCATTTTTCCAATGCTGTGCTGTTACCACTTCGCCCGTCTCAATTCGTTTAGTCCAAACGAGTTTCGGGACGATGCCTTCTGCGGATAACGCCGCTAGGAAAGGGCTGGCATTTCTTTTAAGGAATAATTTGCGTCCGTCCTGCTCTGCTTTATAAGCTTCACCGGATGGACCTCCCAAAGGATCTAATTGCCAGCCGAGTTGATAGAAATGATCGAATTTTTTTTTTTCTCGTTTCATCGGTCAAATAAAAATTTGCGCTATAATATTAATTTGATAGCGCAAATTTAGTTCATGTTTAAAATTTTATCGGGTTTATTGTTTTATTTCAAGGACAAAAGATGGAATACTTTTGCCAACTGAATGTTAGTACTTATTAACTGTGATGTTGTTCAGATAAATTATTATACATTAAACAAAATGTTGTTTAAAGTTAACTGAATGATGCAATATATTATACGCTCATTTTTTTGCCGTGCTGCTTAATTCTAATGGCGGGCACCTGGCAAAGAAGCAAATGTTAGTATAACAGGTTTTCTGCTTTCTGGGAATAGAGGATTTCATTCTTTAGCACACTCTATACCCGCTTTTCTGCTCTTTGAAAATATCTGTTATTATTCTGTGACCTGCGGATAGCAGATATTCATTTAATGTGTAAATTGAAGTTTTAAACTTCAGATTTAACTACGCATGTATTATATAATGCTTCCAGATAAATCGCTGTTGCCAGCATCAGTTCATCAATATTAATCCGTTCATCTTTCTGATGCATCGTATCCGTCGTACCTTCGAACATTGCACCGAATGCAACGCCTGTTTCAAGCGTACGCGCATAAGTTCCGCCGCCGATAGTAAATGCTTCTCTGTCGTCATTTGTGTGTTTCTGATAGCTTTCCAGCAGCGTTAGCACAAGCGGGTCGTTTTTATCGACGTAATGAGGTTTCTGATCGCTGATATCTTCTATCGTAAAGCCTGTTTCTTTTATTATTTCTTCCAGGTCTTTAATTCCTTTATCGAAATCGAGACCAATTGGATATCTTAAGTTCACACCGAAAATACCGCCGTCAACCTCCGTATAATTTATCATTCCGGTATTAACACTGACGTTGCCCATCTCTTCGTGATGATGCGCCATGTTAAACTGTTCACCCGTTAAATTACCGGTAATATAACTTTGTGCAAAGCTGACAAACTGTCTGGCGTTTCTATCCAGCTCGATTTCTCTTAAGAATTTAAGCAGTTCCGTTCCAGCATTAACACCCTCTTCAGGTGTTGAACCGTGTGCACTTTTTCCTGACAGTTCAAGTTTTAAGAAACCGCCGTCGATTTCATATGTTCCTGTGTTTCCTGTTTTGCGGATAAACCCTTCATACGCCTGAATAATCGAACTCATCTGTGTAAGAACTTTTAATTTTGCTTCCGCAGATTCAGGTACCATGTTGTAGCGTTCACCGGCAATAAATGCTTTCAATTCAATATCGCTGTCCATATACTCATCGTCGAGATGAGACTGAACGATATTAAATGACGTAATCCCTTTTTCACCGTGAATAACTGGAAACTCAGCATCCGGAGAAAAACCGGCGTCGGGCATTTCTTCGCTCTTGAAATAAGCTTCTGTACACTGCCAGTCAGATTCCTCATCCGTACCGACAATCAGACGGACACGCTGATTAAACTTATATCCTTCGTTATGTAAAATCTTCAGTGCATAGTAGGCAGCCATTGTCGGCCCTTTATCATCCTGGACACCGCGTGCAATAATTTCATTATTAACGATTACAGGTTCAAACGGCTGAGACGTCCAGCCTTTACCTGCAGGAACAACGTCGACATGCCCAAGCACACCAAATAATTTTTCACCTGCGCCAAACTCAATATGACCGGCAAGATTATCGACAACTTTCGTCGGCAGACCCGCTTTCACACCGAGGTCAATCATATATTCGAGTGCTTGTTTCGGACCTTCGCCGACAGGTGCACCTTTAACCGCTTCCCCTTTTACACTGTCAATTGACAGCAATCCGATTAAATCATCAATTAAATCATCTTTATATTGGCTTACTAAATGTTTCGCATCCACTTAAATCAGCTCCAGCAATAGATTTTCTTCCATTATATACTTTTTAGTAAATTATTTCAGTTTGTGCGGGAAATAATCAGGCAGCAGGACAAAAAAGGAACCGCATCTGCGGTTCCTCAAAATAACTGCTTATTTTTTATTGTTCTGTTTGTTATCTGTAACTACATGCACATTATGATTTTCATCTTTAGCGCCTGCTTCATCTACTACATCAACGCTGTGCTCTTCTTCAAATTTTTCTACTTCACTCTCTGAAATGCCGCCTTCGTCTGCTAAAACAGATTCTCTTTGATCAATATCGTCGGTATTTTCTTTATCCGGCTTGGCATCTGCTTCAGGACCCTTTACTTCTTTTTTACTTTTTTAGCTTCTTTTTTTACATTGTTCTTGGTTTTTTCAGCTTCTTTTTTAGCTTCATCCACTTTTTCTTGACCTTTTTCTTTTAGTTCTGCTTTATAAGCTTCAGGGTCTTCTTTGGCTTTAGCGTACTCGTCTTTAGCTTTAGACTGAACTTCAGTCGCTTTGTTTTTTGCAACGTTTACTTGCTCATTAGCTTTAGTTTGAACTTCTTTTGCTTTTTCAGCTGCTTTGTTCTGAACGTTTTCTGCGTATGCTTTCGGATCTTCTTTAGCTTTAGAATATTCTTCCTGAGCTTTAGCTTGAACGTCCTGCGCTTTAGCAGTCGCTTTTTCTTGCACATTCTGTGCATAAGCTTTCGGATCTTCTTTAGCTTTTGCGTATTCTTCTTTTACAACATCTTTATTGTCTGCAAGTTTCTTTGCAGCATATGCAATACCAAGTACCGCACCGACTCTAAATACTAAATTAAATAATTTCCCCATTTTAATACACCTCGTATTATAAAATTGTTTTTCTTTGGACTTAATATAAATTATACCCTTAGCGGCGTATTATAAACTTAATTATTTAATTTTTTTATTTCCTCTTCAGTTAATCTGCGATATTCACCTTCAGCAAGTGCCCCATCGAGTTCAAGTGCAGCAAAGTTTGTGCGCTTCAGCTTTACCACTTCATTGCCGGTTGCTAAAAACATCCGCTTCACCTGATGAAATTTCCCTTCAGTAATCGATAACGATACTTCGTGCGGATTTAATAATTCAGCTTTTGCCGGTTTCGTCGTAAATTCTTTCAGTTCAATACCTGTTTCAAGCTGTGTAATATCCGCCTCGGTCACTTCGTCACGGAGTGTCACATGATACGTTTTGTAGTATTCGTTTTTAGGCGACAGCAGCTTATGGGCAAGTTTGCCGTCGTTCGTAATAAATAAAAGCCCTAAAGTATCTTTGTCCAGCCTGCCGACAGGGAACAGTTCTCCCTGCTGCGGGTGGGCAATTAAATCAATGACTGTTTCTGTCGGACCTTCTTCTGAAGAGATCACCCCATCCGGTTTATTCATCATAAAATACATAAATTCTTCCAGTATAATCGGCACGTCAATATATACGATATCATCTTCGTAGCCGACGTCTGTTTTAGGATTTTTGATGATAGTGCCGTTAACGTAAATCTCTCCTTTTTTTATCAGCTTATTCACTTCTTTGCGGCTGCCTAAATTGGCATTCGCAAGATATTTATCAAGTCTCATTATAAAAACTTCACTTTCCGGCGGATTTTCCCTGCACGCTCACCAAGTACTTCGTCTGCAAGTCCTGTTTTAAATGATATAAACAGATAGACTATAACCCCTGCCGGCACTGTTATTAATAATGTCAGCACAGAAGTTACTGTTGTCATTTCGTCGATGTTCATCATTAGTAAGTAGTACACCACTTCAACTGTTAAAAGCATCGCAAGTGCACAGACGATAATTTGGAATATCGGTGCAATGAATGCACGAAAACGGATCTTACCATGTTTTTTAATAATAATCAGGTTCATAATTACACCTGCACCCAGTGCAATTGCTGTCCCCATTACAGCACCGACTGTGTAGAAATTCATAATCAGCGGAATGTTCACTGCTGCTTTAATAATCAGCATAATGATAACCACGTAGAATGTTAAATTCTGTTTATCGATTCCCTGTACGATAGAACATGTTACAGAAAATAGTGAAATAATAATGCTGACCGGTGCATAAAACGTCAGTATCATAATGCCGATTTCGTTATAGCTGTAAAACGCTGTATAGATTGGTGCTGATAAAATCATCATCCCAAGACCTGCAGGAATAACAAAGAATAACAGCATCAGAATCATCGATTTCACCTGGCTGTGCACATTATCAAACAGTTTCTGCTGATAGTTTTTCGTAATGAACGGCAGAATCGTTATCGCAAATGCTGATGCGAATGCTGTCGGAATCATCACGAGTTTGTGTGTCGTCAGGTTGAGCATACCGAACCATGAGTCCTGCAGACTGCCCGGCACACCGGCAAGCGACAATGCGTTGTTATGAGTCATCTGATCGATGAATAACACGACCGGAATACTCATGCTGACAATAATAAACGGCAGGCCGTAACGGATAATTTCTTTATACATTTGGCTGTAAGACAAATCGATGCCGCTCGTATCCTGTTTGCGCTGTTCTGCCATAAACGGTTTACGTTTTCTCCAGAATATTGCGAGTGTCACAGTCGCACCAACCGCCCCTACGAAAGCCGCAAATACGGCAATCTCGTTCGCAGTTTTTATCGAACCGTCCATTACATTAATAACGATGAACGCACCCGATAAAAGTACTGCAATACGTAAAACCTGTTCAACAACTGACGAAACACTCGTAGGACCAAATGATTCGTGTCCCTGGAATATTCCTCTCCAAGTTGACATAAATGGTACGATAATGACTGCGAAACTGATGACGCGTATAATACTAGTAATATCTTCAGTACTCCAGCGGTGATCCCCGCTGCCGCTAGCGGCACTTTGTGCTTCGGCAATGACCGGTGCCATAAAATATAAGGCAAGAAACGCAATAACACCTGAGACCATCATGACAAGAAGACTTGATTTGTAAAGCTTCTGACTGGTTTCGTAAGCACCGAGTGCATTATACTTCGCAACGAATTTCGATACAGCCCCGGGTACGCCGGCAGCTGCAATCGACAGCATGATTGTATACGGTGTATATGCATACCCGTAGAGAGCTAGGTTTTCTTCTCCACCCATAATGCTGTAAAATGGAATTAAATAAAGCATTCCTAAAATCTGTGTTGTAAATGTAGCTGCGGTTAAAAGAAATGTACCGCGAAACATCTTTTTCTGATCCGACATATATTAACCCTTCTTATCTATAATAAACATACACATTATTATAATGGATTATAGAATACTTTAAAACTAAAAGGAGCAAACTCATGTACGATACGATAGTAATTGGCGGCGGTGTCAGCGGAATTATGGCTGCGACCGCGGCAAGTTTAAACAATAACAAGGTACTTTTAATAGAAAAAAACAAGAAACTCGGCAAGAAACTGCTGATTTCAGGCGGCGGACGATGCAATGTTACCAACCGTCTGCCCTATGAAGAAATTATTAAACACATACCGGGCAACGGTAAATTTTTATACGGTCCGTTTTCGGTTTTCGATAATGAATCGATTATTAATTTTGTCGAATCCAACGGCGTTAAATTAAAAGAAGAAGACCACGGCCGGATGTTCCCTGTCTCGAACAAAGCAAAAGACGTGCTGAATGTATTTCTGGAACAGCTTGAACAAAATAAAGTGGACATCCATTTTGAAACTGAAGTCGCAGAAATTTTAACCGAAGACGATAAAACCACCGGCGTAAAAACGACAACAGGTACTACTTACAATTCCAGAAATGTCATTATTACGACCGGCGGCAAGAGTGTGCCGCAGACAGGCTCTACCGGCGACGGCCATAAATTTGCGAAATCACTTGGCCATACAGTTACAGATTTATTCCCGACTGAAGTACCGATTACATCCAATCAGCGATTCTTTACAGACGGTTCCTTAAAAGGCATCAGCCTGGACGACGTTGCTTTATCTGTCTTAAAGAAAAACGGCAAACCGCGTATTACACATCAGATGGATATGATTTTTACGCACTTTGGTGTCAGCGGCCCGGCGGCGCTGCGCTGCAGCCAGTTCGTTTATAAAGAACAGCAGGCACAGAAAAAATAATATTAAAATGCAGCTCGACTTTTTTCCGCAGTACACGATGGGCGAAATGCAGGAATATATAAATAAGACTATTAAAGACAACGTCGATAAAAGTCTTAAAAACATTCTAAAAAATATTCATCAGGAACGCCTGATTACATTCGTGCTCGAGTATTTAAAAATCGACGGCAGCACCAGCGGCCACCACGTATCAAATCAGCAGAAACAAGCACTTGTTGAATTTTTCAAACGCTTCACTTTCAACGTCAACGGCACTCAGTCAATTGAAAAAGCATTCGTTACCGGCGGCGGCGTGAACTTAAAAGAAATTAACCCTTCTAAGATGTCGAGCAAACTGATCGAAGGACTCCACTTCGCAGGCGAAGTTCTCGATATTCACGGCTACACCGGCGGATACAATATAACAAGTGCCCTCGTGACCGGTTACGTAGCAGGATATCATTGTTCAAACGGGTAAAACTCTTTTAATTAATGGGTATATCGTCGTGGTTCATCCCCCGGTTCACAACACGAAGCGCCGTGTGAACCGGGAGCCTTGGATTCACAACAGGGAAACGCCGTTGTTAACCGGGAGCACTCGATGCGCAAAATCCGGCTTATATCCGGCTTATAATTGAAACTCGGATAATTTTTTATAAAAATACACCGCTCCCTGACTAAATTCAGTCCGGAGCGGTGTTTTAATTAATTAGCTACAATATTAACTAATTTCTGAGGAACAACGATAACTTTACGTACCGTTTTACCTTCTAATTCTGCTTTAATTTTTTCATCAGCCAGTGCAATTTCTTCTGTTTCATCTTTTGACAGATCTCTTGCAATTTCTAATTTATTTTTAACTTTCCCGTTCACCTGCAGTACGATTTCAACTGTATCTTCTACCAGTTTTGTTTCATCGTATGATGGCCATTCTTCATATGCAAGTGTATCGTTATTGCCAAGTTTATCCCACAGCTCTTCTGCGATATGCGGTGCGACAGGCGACAGCAGTTTCACAAAGTTTTCAATGTAAGTTTTGTTTACTTCTTGTGCCTTATAAGATTCATTAACGAATACCATCAGCTGTGAGATTCCTGTGTTGAATAACAGCGACTCGAAGTCTTCCGTTACTTTCTTCACAGTTTCGTTATACACTTTATCGAGTTCCGGTGTTTCTTTGTCAACGATTTTCGCTGCAGTTTCACCAGTTTCTTCATTAATAACAAGTCTCCATACGCGGTCAAGGAATCTTCTCGCCCCGTCGAGTCCGTTTTCATTCCAGGCAATTGATGCATCAAGCGGTCCCATAAACATTTCATACAGTCTTAAAGTATCAGCACCGTGTGAATAAACGATATCGTCAGGGTTTACAACGTTCCCTTTTGATTTACTCATCTTCTCGTTACCTTCACCGAGAATCATTCCTTGATTATACAGCTTTTGGAATGGTTCTTTCGTCGGAACAACACCCAGGTCGTACAGGAACTTGTGCCAGAATCTTGCGTAAAGAAGGTGAAGCACCGCGTGCTCTGCGCCGCCGATATATAAATCTACAGGCAGCCAGTGTTTCAGTTTTTCAGGATCAGCAAGCTGTTCCGTGTTGTCCGGGTCGATAAAGCGCAGGAAGTACCAGCTGCTGCCGGCCCACTGCGGCATTGTATTCGTTTCACGGCGGCCTTTAACGCCGTCTTCTCTGACAACATTAATCCACTCAGTATTGTTTGCAAGCGGTGACTCGCCTGTACCTGACGGTTTAATTTCTGTCATTACAGGAAGTTCTAACGGCAGTTCTTCTTCAGGAACTGTTGTCATCGTGCCGTCTTCCCAATGAATTACAGGAATCGGCTCGCCCCAGTAACGCTGACGGCTGAATAACCAGTCTCTCAATCTGTATGTGATTTTCGCTTCTCCGGCATTCTTCGCTTCAAGCAGTTCAATTGCTTTAGCAATACCGTCAGCAAGTCCTAAACCATCAAGCTCGCCTGAGTTAATGTGTGCACCTTCGCCGGTAAATGCTGCTTCTTCCACATTACCGCCTTCAAGTACAGGTAAAATCTTAAGGTCAAACTGTTTAGCAAATTCATAGTCACGCTCATCGTGTGCCGGAACAGCCATAATTGCACCTGTACCATATGAAGCGAGAACGTAGTCCGCAATCCAGATTGGCAGTTTTTCACCGCTTAAAGGATTAATTGCGTAACTTCCTGTAAATACTCCTGTTTTCTCTTTGGCAAGATCAGTACGCTCAAGCTCGCTCTTATGCGCCGCTTTTTCCTGATAAGCTTTAATCGCTTCACGCTGATTGTCAGACGTAATTTTATCGATTAATTTATGTTCAGGAGAAAGCACTGCATATGTCGCACCGTAAATCGTATCCGGACGTGTTGTAAATGCAGAGAATGATTCATCGAAACCATCGATGTCAAAAGTGACATTAGCCCCTTCTGATTTACCGATCCAGTTGCGCTGCATATCTTTTAACGATTCAGGCCAGTCAAGATCATCCAGATCTTCTAACAGACGGTCCGCATATTCAGTAATACGAAGAATCCACTGTCTCATCGGTTTACGTACTACCGGATGTCCGCCGCGTTCACTTTTACCGTCGATTACTTCTTCATTTGCAAGTACTGTTCCAAGCGCTTCACACCAGTTCACAGGTACTTCGTCAACGTAAGCAAGTCCTTTATTATAAAGCTGGATAAAATCCACTGTGTCCATTTGTAGTATTCAGGATCCGTCGTATTCAGTTCTCTGTCCCAGTCGTAGCTGAAACCGAGTTCTTTAATCTGACGTCGGAATGTATCGATATTTTTCTCGTTAAATGCATGAATATCATTTCCCGTATCAATCGCATACTGTTCAGCAGGCAGACCAAATGCATCCCAGCCCATCGGGTGAAGCACATTGTAGCCCTGCATACGTTTCATGCGGCTGACGATATCTGTCGCCGTATAACCTTCAGGATGACCGACGTGCAGTCCTGCTCCTGATGGGTAAGGGAACATATCGAGTGCATAGAATTTCTCTTTGCCGATCTCATCTTCTGTTTTAAATGTTTTGTTGTTTTCCCAGTGCTGCTGCCATTTCTTTTCGATGTCTCTGTGTTTAAACGTCATTGGTTTTCCTCATTAAATAAAAAAATCCCATATCTAAAAAATATGGGACGATCTATACGACCGCGGTACCACCCGCATTCACATTTATGCAACTTTAAATAGTATGAAATTAACACAGACAAGTTCACTTAACGTTAATACCGGTTCACACCGCCCACCGGCTCGCTTAAAGAAACGTTTCTGCTACTGCTTCTGATATTAATAATATAGCTGAATTTTGTTAATATAGCAAGGCTGTCAGCGTCCTTCGACGGATAAGAGCAGTTTTTTCTTATCGAGTCCGCCGGTATATCCACCGAGCGTATTATTGCTCGCTATGACTCTGTGGCACGGAATGATGATCGAAATTGGATTTTTACCGTTAGCATTGGCGACAGCACGGGAATAATTACTTCCGCTAATCCTTTCAGCAAGCGTCTTGTAGCTGATCGTTTCACCGTAGGGAATCTGCCTTAGTTCTTGCCAGACAGACTGCTGAAATGGCGTCCCGTGAGCACCCGGATTTATTTTAACATCGAATGCTTGTCTGTCTCCATTAAAGTATTCACCGAGCTCCCGAATACATTGTTCAATTACGCTGTCAGGCGTAGCCGGCTCCCCCGCTTCATCGACGTAATCTACTCCGACAATCGCATCATCGCTCGATTCAAGCCGCAGCCAGCCGATATCAAATTTTTGAAAATATACAGTACCAGTCATAGTTATCAGTCCTTATACGTAATATTGTATCCCTGATCGTACTTCCGTCCTATTTCTTAACAAGAATACATACGATAAAATGCTTAACACAATTAAGACTCCAATCACCATAAACATCGTGTCATGCTTCAGCACATATGCTTCACCGTTGAATTCAATTGTAAATTGAGTCATATAGCCCATTAAAAATATCAGTGCAAATATTGTAACGGAAATAATAACATTCGCTGCTGTATCCAGCCGCAGCGCCGGATTTTTCCTTGAGACTACCGGATTAATTGTTCCGAGCAGCATACCAAGCGGTGCTGCAATCATCACAAGCAGCACTGAAACGAGAATGGCGTAAATCAGCGTTGTGACAGGTACATCAAGTATAAAGTAAATAATGATTGTAATAAATATATACATCGGTGCAATCGTTATAAGATTATATAAATATTTTGCTTTTGCGATATCCAGGCCGCTGACCGGCATCATTTTTAAAAATGTGTATGTTCGTGCATCTCTTGCTGTATTCATCGCAGCGGCAAACAGTGAAATCATAATCGATCCTGCGAATGCGATTGAAATCATAACCTGATCGTCTGATGATGCTTCTCCACCGTATATCAACGGATTTGAAGTCAGTAAATATAAAAAGACAAAAGGAAATAAATATTGCGGCAGCACTGCTGACCATTCCTTAAAATCTCGTTTCGTCATCGAAATATCTTTTTTCAGGAGCGCACTTATAGATGAACTTACTTCAGCTGACGCCGGTTTTTTGCGCTGAATCCGGTTCGTATTCGCTGTCCCTTTAACAAAGGCATCAGTCACGTAATTCAAGACGAGCCAAATTAAAGCGGCAGCTGCTGCAAGAAAAATAATTAACAGCAGAAATATTTTACTATTTCCGGCTTATATAAAAATCCTGAGAAGATAAAACTAACATCGGGCATGAAGTCAATAATACCGATTAAATACTGGCTGCCCGCCATAATAATGAAATACGGCAGCACACTCGCAAATCCGCCTGCCAAAGTTAGTATTTCCCCGACACGTTTTGCCGATGAAATTTTCGTAACGATAAAAACGATAAGATATGCAAATGCTGTACTGACTGCACCAATAAAAATAAAGTATACTATATTGCTTAAAATCAGCAGCGGCGATTCATACCTCGCAGCCAGTGTCAGGCCTGCCGCCATGCTTATAAATAGCACAATCGGCAATACTTTAAATGTAAATTGATAAAATAATTTTACAGAAAATACAGCTTTCGGCGTCACCGGCAGAACCAAATATGAATCGATATTTTTATCCATAAACATTTCTTTAATAATGCCGTTAACTAGAAACAGTGCTAAGACCGGAATAATAAATAATGACAGCAGTACTGCTGCTTTACCGATAAGAAATTCTTCAGCGTTTATTAAAAATATGTTTAGGACCATCCATACAGCTGGAACTATCAGTGCAAGTATAAATAGCGCTAAAAATAAATATAATATTATTTTCCTGTGCTGAGTGCTTTAAAATAATTCAGTCTGGATTGTGCTTCAACTTTCAGTATGCTCTTGAACATGCACGTCCTCCTCGCCGGTGAGCGCTAAAAAGATATCTTCAAGCCTTCTCCCCGCTCCCCGCCTGTTCACCCAGTTCTTCAAGTGTACCAAGCGCCTTAATTTCACCTTTATAAATAATACAAATTCTGTCGGCGATTTCTTCAGCGAGGCTGAGCGTATGAGTCGTCAAAAATACTGTGTTCCCCTGTTTTACATACTCCGTTAAATAATTTTTCAATTCCCGGTTACTTTTCGGATCCAGTCCGACGTTTGGTTCATCAAGGAAGATAACTTCAGGTGAATGCATCAAGGCACCGATAACAACAAGCTTCTGGCGCATACCGTGTGAATATTCCTCCACTAAAGTTCCTAGATCATTCTGCAGCTCGAACATATTTACCAGTTCATTGCGTTTCTCTGTGTATGTTTTTTTATCCATCTTATAAATACTTGCTGTGAAATTTAAATATTCATTACCTGTAAGCTTACCGATAATATCGGGTGTATCCGGTACAAAACTGATTTTTCTTTTCAGTTCTGTATTATTTAAATGCATCGGTTCACCCAGTATTTCAACTGTACCTTCAGTCGGCTCCAGAAGTCCCATCAGCATTTTTATCGTCGTTGATTTACCGGAGCCGTTTGGACCAAGATAGGCAAACAGTTCGCCTTTTTTTACGGAAATATTTATATTTTTAACGGCGGTTTTTCCACCGAAATTTTTAGTTAAATTACTGGCAGTAATCATTAGTGACCCAACTTTCTTATGGTAAATTAATAGTAATTGAAAGGATTGATAATATGCTTGAAAGAATTCTCCCAACCGCAAAAACCTTCATTAAAGAAGTGGTTAACGCGGAAGATATATTAGTCGATGCTACTTGCGGCAACGGCCACGACTCTTCTTTTCTTGCGCGTCTCGCACCGGACGGTCATGTCTACAGTTTTGACGTGCAGGCCGACGCGATAAATAATGCAAAAGAAAAATATAGTGAACCTAATATTTCATTTATACATGACGGCCATGAAAATATATCCAAATACATTTCCTCACCTGTTAAAGCCGGTATTTTTAATTTGGGCTATCTTCCCGGCGGCGACAAATCAATAACGACGGCGTACGACACTACTATTACCGCGGTTAATGAATTGTTTAATTTATTAACACCTGGCGGCAGAATTGTAATTGTCGTTTACCACGGCCACGACAGCGGCAAAGTTGAACGTGATATGCTTATAGAAACACTGTCGGCTTGGCCGCAGGACCAAGCACAGGTGCTGCAGTATCAATATATTAATCAGAAAAACAGCGCGCCGTTTTTACTCGTGATAGAAAAATTGAAGTAAGATATTTAATATCTTACTTCAATTAATCCGTTACTATACCGATAGAAAATAACTGTGCATTAAAGAATTGCGTCATTAAATAATACGGATATTCAATATTCTCTCTTTGGAAAATGCTGTGCTCATCGGAATCCAGCATCGTAAAACGGAAATCATCCGACTGTGTTCTCTTAATGTATTTCGCAGATAAATAAGAATTAATAATCTGATTATCACTGCTCATTACAGAAAGAATCGGCACTCCGATGATATCTTCCATATTTTCCGATGTTAATTTCATCTGATTAATAATCGTCTTGTACCATTGGTAACTCACTCTGTCGACAATCAGTTCATCTTCTTTATAACGCTCCAGAAACCGTTTATCCTGCGTAAAGTAATTCATTTTAATACCCAGGTTAAATCTGGATTCGTCGCTCGTTACACGCACGCTTGTCAGGATTGTATTTTTACGGTTCATAAATGACTGTTTAAATGACAAGAGCGGATTTAATGCGACAATACCGTCAGACTGGATTCTATTTTGCCTGTGAGCTTCCAGAGCGATTAAACCGCCGAGGCCCTGTCCGATTATAAATGTCGGCAAATCGTATTGCCCCGCAAGTTCATGCCATTCGGCCACACGTTCCACATACTGTTCGAAACTGTTGATGTGCCCTTTGTTCATACGTGTCGTCTGACCATGCCCCGGCAAATCACCAATAATGACGTGATAGCCGTCACGGCGCAACTTTACTGTGAGCTCATCGTAGTATTCATGGTGCTCCAGTAAATCATGAACAATGACCACGACACCCTTTGGTTCGTTTTCTGTCTCCCACTTCCACATAAGCTTTCTCCTTACAAATAAATGCAAATTTGATATGATGAATTTATTATAACATTTGAGATGGGAAAGGAAATTTAAAATGATAATAGATTACAAAAATCACACAAAAATTAGTGACTCTGCTTTTATCGCACCAAACGCAACAATAATCGGAGATGTTGAGATTGGCGACAACTCATCTGTATTTTTCGGCACAGTCGTCCGCGGAGATATCGCACCAGTACGCATCGGCAATAATACGAATGTTCAAGATCTCTCAGTACTGCACCAGCCCAGGCCTGCCGCTGACGCTGGAAGATAATGTGACAATCGGCCATAAAGTGACGCTGCACAGCTGTACTGTTAAAAAGGCGCATTAGTCGGCATGGATTCAATCGTGCTTGATGAAGCTGTTATTGGGGAAAATGCATTTGTAGGTGCTGGTTCATTAGTAACTGGAGGGACTGTTATTCCGCCGAACACACTGGCCTTCGGACGTCCTGCAAAAGTAGTCAGAGAGCTGACAGCAGAAGACCTTGAAGAAATGAAACGCATCAATGAGACATATGTTGGTCACATTCCAAATTACAAAAACTAAAAATTAAATTTTTTTACACCCTTTTTTATTAAAAGGCGATATAATGAGTTAAGCTTAAAAAGAAAACGCTTTATTTACAGGAGGATTAGCAATGGGAGTAGTTAGGGATATTTTCATCGGTTTATCAGAAAACAAGATTTTAAATGATGCATCAAAGCAGGTGGGGCTTAGATTTGGTGCACAGAAAGTAGTCGGAGGAACGGGTGTAAAAGACACTCTTAATTGCCTTCGGGACTTAAATAATCAGGGTATGAGTGTTACATTCGATAACCTCGGGAATTCATTTCCGACCGCAAAGAAGCTGAGAAAGAAAAGAATAATATTATTAAAATGATTAAAGAGATTCAAAAAGAAGGACTGGATGCCCACGCTTCAGTTAAACTTTCTCAAATCGGCTTAATATTGATGAAACTTTCTGTTATAACAATATAAAAGAAATTCTTGATACAGCCAAAGAAACAAATATGTTTGTAAACCTGGATATGGAGAACTATTTATCAAAAGAACAGTCACTGAATATTCTTGATAACCTGCTCGAGGAATACGACAATGTTGGTACTGTTATTCAGGCATATTTCTATGATGCTAAAAAAGACGTAAGAAAATACAAGAACATCCGTACGCGCTTAGTAAAAGGCGCCTATAAAGAGCCAGATACGCTTGCGTACCAGTCGAAGGCTGATATTGATCAGTCTTATTTTGAAATTTAAAAACGCATTTAGTAGAAGGAAATGGTTTCACTTCAATTGCGACACATGACCATCACATCATTGAGAAGACACTTCGTTTTATTGAAACGCAGAATATTTCAAAAGACAAATTTGAATTCCAGATGCTGTACGGTTTCCGTAAAGATTATCAGCAGGATTTAGTCGCACGTGGTTTAACATGTGTGTGTATGTACCATACGGGACTGACTGGTATGCTTACTTTATGAGAAGACTGGCAGAAAGACCTCAAAACCTTAATCTGGTTGTTAAGTCTCTGACTTCAAGTAAAAAAGTACAAGCTGGCGCTGCTGCAGCTGCTGTAATCGCAGGATTGGCACTTGTACGAAAAGCAGTTAAAAATTAAGATTAGATTGGAATTTTTATGACTAAATATTTAAGTATAGGCGCAGGTGCAGCACTCGGTGCACTTTTGCGCTTTTTACTATCCATAGGAGCACTGACACTCCAGCTGCCTTTTTTCAGCGGTACTTTAATAGTGAATATGTCCGGTGCACTGTTGATTGGCTTCTTTACCGCAAAAGAATTGAAGCCGTCATTGCACAGTTTTTTAATTACAGGATTCCTTGGAAGCTTTACGACATTTTCCATGCTGAGTTATGAACATTACCTGCTCCTTTCTTACGGAGATTATTTAATGTTTATTATTTATCTTGGCCTCAATCTGTTCCTCGGAGTCGTTGCTGTGTTCCTTGGATTTACGCTCGGAGGTAGAAAATTAAATGATTAATATACTGACGATGATGGTTGCAGCCGCCCTTGGTGCAAGTCTGCGTGCGTATATTCACCAGCTGCCTGTTTTAAAAAATAAAGATATGCCTTATAGTACGATGGCCATAAATATCGCCGGTGCTTTTTTAATGGGTTTTACCGTAATGCTGGTTGCAGAAAATACCCAGTATTATTTAATAATTGTCACCGGGTTTTTAGGCGGCTTTACGACGTATTCACAGTTTGCTTTAGATCAATTTAATCTCCTTCGTGAAAAGAAAACAAAATTATTCTTTAAATACTCCATCAGCACTATTTTCTTCACATTAGTCGCTGTTGCATTCGGACTGATTGCCGGGAGTATGTTTGTTTAAACATCAAAAGCACCTCCATTTCGTATTTGAAATGGAGGTGCTTATTTATCTGTTTTACGCCGCTATTCCTAACGGAGAAAAGATTATAACTGCCGACAACAATCGCCAGTACAGCAATTCCTGCGACATATCTGTGTATTTCCATGGTGTCATATCCACTTTCGAGAAGTTTGATTGTAAATCAAATTCGTTCGATGGATACAGTCTATTAAATACGAGCAGTACTGCCAGATCTATAAAGAACAGTACGCTTAATATATATAAATAATGTACGTCTTCTAAAAACAGGTTTGCTGATGCATATAATATGATATGCGTTATAAATGTTACTTTTGCACCCAGTTTTGATGTCTTCTTCGCAAAGAATCCGACGACTACCAATATTAATACCGGCAGACTGTATATTCCGTTAAACTGCTGCACTACTGCATACAGTCCTGACGGGAACAGTGAAATTACCGGCGCGAGTATTACCACAATTACACCGACAACGATTGTCGTAATTCTCCCGACATATGACACTCTTCTGTCTGAAGCGTTTTTATTAATAAATGATTTATAAAAGTCCAGTGAGAACAATGTCACCGTACTGTTCAATGCACCTACAAATGAGCTCAGTATTGCACCGAAGATAATCGCACCGAATAATCCGTATGCCCATCCCGGTAATATCGTACTGATCAGCATCGGATAGGCGTTATCTGCTGTACCGCCTACATTACCGTTAAAAATATTATATGCAATAATACCCGGCAGCACTAAGAACAGCGCACCGAATATTTTAAATATGCTTAAGTATATCGCGCCTTTTTGCTTCTTTCAAGCTTTTAGCTGCCAGTGCTTTTTGGACAATCATCTGATTCGTACACCAGAAGAATAAATTGTTAAATAACATTCCGAAAAATAATGTTGGCCACGGTACAATCGTTGAGTCAACTGCACCCCAGGCGTTTAATTTCTCAGGTGTTTCTTTTACAATATGGTCGAATCCCTGAAGATAACTTCCGCTCCCCAGATACTTAAGTGCAAGTATCGTAACGATAAGTCCTCCGACTATTAAGCCGATTCCATACAATGTATCACTGTATGCACTCAGCGACAGACCGCCGATGAATAAATACAGTATGCCTGCAACACCGATAACCGCTGCGATAATAATAACCGCCGTATTATTACTTACATTCAGAAATCCGCTGACATTGAACAGCTGGTTAAAAACAAGTGATCCTGAATATAATACAACCGGCAGAAATGATACCACATATGTGAATATAAATAACATAGATACGAGTCTTTTAGTGAAAACATCATAACGCATTTCGATAAATTCCGAGATCGTACTGATACCGTATCCTAAGTATTTAGGTAAAAACACCCAGCACAGCAGCACTACTGCGACTGCTGCTGTGACTTCCCATGCCATAACTTCCATACCTGCAACAAAGCTCTGGCCATTCTGTCCGACGAGCTGTTCGGTTGATAAGTTTGTCATGATTATTGCTGATGCTACCGCAAACCGGTCAGGCTGTGTCCGCCCATAAAGTATCCGGATGCACTTTTTTTATTTACGCTTCTTGATCTGAAATATGCATATAGTGCCACGCCGATAATTACTGTTAAAAATATAATAATAGACCAAACACTCAAAGCTAAATCTCTCCCTATTTAATAATGTTAATCAATAAGCAGTTCATTCAGCTTTTTAAATAAAGAATAAGTAAATTTAGCAATGATATCAAACTCCGTTAAAATCCTCGGGTCCATATCTGAAATTTCCACCTCTTTATGTGTAATACAATTCCAAATTGAATACTTTTAATTGTATTATATTATCGTTTTAAATGAAATATTTCAACATATTAATACGTCACGTTATTTCAGAACAAAAAAACCAGTGTTAAACCTGGTTCTGATAAAGCTTATCCGAGCTTTCTGTACTGCTGCTGATGGGATGATGTCTTTTCAATTGCTTCAACTGATTTTTTCTTCTGTACTTTTTCTAAAAACAGTCGTCCTAAGCTGCTTCGCATTTCCATTTTCAGACGGTTCCATTTATAGCCTTTAAAAAGGTCCTTAAGCAGAAATACTTCGCTTTTAAGTTCTTCGTTTCCTGCCATGCTTTTTTAATAATCTTTTCCTCATTTTTTGCCATTGTTACCACCTCAAATTTTTGATTAGATTAGTAATACCCGATTTTCAAGCTGACTAACAGTTACAGTACTGCGTTGGCAATCAGCATATCGATTTCCCGGATATCAATTTTCTTATCCAGTTTAATTTTAAAGCGTCCGGTTCTCGTCCACAGTTCGATTTCAGCATTTAAATCAAACATGCCTCTGGCATTTTCCGAAGACCATATATCGATAATTTTGTATGGTATTGAGTAAATTTCAACTTTTTTACCAGTCATACCCTGTGAGTCACGTACTATAATTCGTTTAGTCGTAAATGTGACACTGTCGCGGAATGTTTTGTATGATGCAACCGCTTCTTCGCCATTTACGAGCATCTCATTTATATCTTCCGGCACTGGAATTTCACTGAACAATGTGACTTCCAGAATGTTGTTCATTTCCATAATATAACCCTGCCTTATTAGTTTTATTTAGCGTCAAGCAGTCTCCCTGCTGTAAGCAGCAGTACATTCGCACCATTTACAAGCTGTTCCGGTGACGTATATTCCATCGGGTTGTGGCTGACACCGTCTTTACTTGGTACGAAAATCATCGCTGACGGTGCAATCCTGTTAATCATCTGAGCGTCGTGCCCTGCACCTGATGTCATTAACTTGGAACTCAGTTTTAAGTCCCCTGCAGCTGCAACGATATTTTCAACGATTGTCTTATCAAGGATACGGTTCAAATATCGCAAATTCTGTTGCCTGCACACCTATTTTCTTCTGCTTTAATTCATCCAGAGTGTCACGTACCAATGCTGTGCTTCATCGAACCCTTTCTCTGACGGACTTCTCATATCCAGCGTGAAAGTAGCTTTCGACGGAATGATCGTTGCCGCATTTGGTTCAGCTGGATTGATCCCAGTTTGCTACTGTATCGTGACCATTTTTATTAATATAGTTATACAGCGTCGACATAAAGTGTATCACTGCCTGCATCGGATCTTTACGTAAGTAGTTCGGTGTAGATCCGCATGGTTCGCTTCACCTGTAAAGGTAATTTCACGTCTCGAGTTTCCCTGCAGATTATGAACTGCGCCAATCTCAAAACCTTCTTTGTCGAGTACAGGTCCTTGTTCAATATGCAGTTCAATATAAGCTTCCGGTTCTATAAATCCAGGTTCATTGTCACCTGCATAACCGATACGCTCCAGTTCATCACCTAATCTGAGTCCGTCGATACTGATGGTATCCAGTGCTTTATCGATGTCCAGATCACCCGAATATACCAGCGAACCAAGCATGCTTGGCGGGAAGCGTACGCCTTCTTCATTCGTAAATGCAGCAATCGTTACCGGTGTTTGTTTTAACTTGTTTTTTTTAATGTGCACGGTTTCCAGTCCTGATAATACGCCGTAACTGCCGTCATAAATCCCTGCATCGATTACAGAGTCGATATGCGAGCCGAGCATTAACGGTTTCTCACCTTTGTTATGTTCTTCTTCCCATGTCGCAAAAATATTACCAAAACGGTCCACTTCTATTTTAAGTCCAGTTCATTAAACCAGCTGACCAGTAAATCTCTGCCCTCTTTATCTTCATCCGAGAGTGCCAGTCTGATTAACTGTTCTTTATCATTTCGTCCAACCTGCCCAAGTTCATTAATTCTGTTTAGTAATCTGTCTTCATTTATTTTTAGTTTCCACTGTGGATGCGCCCCTTTTAAAATGCTTTCTTAATATTTACCCTTAAGTTTTGAATTTATTCCAATATTAATTGGACAACTTCTTCTTTGTAATACTGCCGAGATATTTTTGTAAGTCGATAGAAGACAATGCTTCGGTTAAATCTTCTTCTTTCAGTCTGACACCTTCACACTTCTTCGACTTCACTGATTTCACGGCTGCCGAAAAAGTCACCGTAAATCTTAGCATGCTGGACGATACCTGAGTCTACATCGAGCGTAATATCCAGAGTGCCGATTGAAAATCTGCCGTCTTTTGAATATTTAAATCGCGGTGATTTCCCGAAAGTCCAGTCCCAGCTGCTGTACTTTTCAGCCATTAACTTATCAATTCCGGCCCAGTCTTTATCAGTCAGTTCATAGGTTTTTATTTCACTTCTGTCGGCTGCGTTGAATATTTTTAAAATCATCAGTTCGCAGAATTCAATACTGGACAGATTTTATATTCTTCATCTAAATATTCTCTTAAGGAAATTACTCTCTTTCTGACAGATTTGATGCCTTTGGATTCCATTTTCTTTTTGTTTGGTTTCAGCGATTTTTCCATCTTCTCTTCATCGACATCAAGCAGCAGCGAATATCCGCTGTATGTCCGCCCATTTACGACATTCATCGCACCGCCTGATACTTTTCTCCCATCTACATGAAGATCATTACGCCCGCTCTTTTCAACATTTTTTAAACCGAGTTCTTTGAGTATTTGAATCGCAGGTTCATACATCCGGTCAAAGTTAATATCCGCACTCACATCGGTATTGTCGCTGACAAAACAGAAATTCACTCCGCCCATATCGAGATAAATCGTACCGCCTCCGGTATCTCTTCTCACCAGATTAATACCGTGTTCTTTCATATATTCAAGATTCGCTTCTTCCCGTGCATTTTGATAGCGGCCGACCTGGACCAGCGGTTTTGTTAAATATGGAAAGACCATGTCTTCACCTAAAAATAAATTTTTCTGGGCATAGACCTGCACAGCAAGAGCGACTGCTCCGTCGTATATGTACTTTCCGTTGCGTTTAACTTCTATAAGATACATTGACTAGTACTCCGTTTCGTAAGTTTTCTTTTTAGTAAACCACTTTTCCTTTTGAACATTTAATAACAGTTCTTTAATATCTTCCTGCAGCCATACTGACCGTTCTCTGATTGCAGGCGGTATTCTGTAATCTTTTAAGTTCACAGTCATATATAGCATTATTTCGATTTTCCGTCATTTGCTGAAACGGATGTTTAATCACCTGCGGTGCCATATAGCCGCAGCCCAGTTCCAGTATTAACAGTTTTTTATTTATATTGCGGTCTAAAAAATTATGGAACAGCTTTTGGTCTTTAAAGAATTTATCATCCTCAACCATCCAGTCGGTATGATTGCGTCTGTTCAGTTCCATCGATGCACCGCATTCCGGGCAGTACGGAATCAGCTCATCCGGGACTTTCATGTTCTGCTGCTGTTCTATCATATCTTTCATTAATTCTTCATTGTTAAACCGTTTTCGGAGTACATCCCTTTGAGCACTGCAGCAGATTATATTTACCCTGGACAAAAAACTTTGTCCTGATTAAAGCCTGCGATTTCAAATGCATTGTCTGCATTGGAAGTAATAAATATAATTCTTTCCTGCCTTCAAGTAATTCTTTAAGACGGACATAGGACTCACCAAGCGCTGGCTCATATAATTTAAATCAACAAACGGCTGAAAAATGCCCACTCTTCATTTAGGTTTTCAAACTCAAACACACTTGCCTGAAACATATCCAGCCACCGTATTTTTCGATAAAGTCCGGAAAATTTTGTGTAAATCTCGGTCGCGCATATGTAAACCATCTGTTGCCGCCATGCCTGCGCCAACACCGATTAATACAGCATCGCTTCATCAAGCGCCATGGACAATTTGCTTGAAGCAGTTAAATCTTCGCCATTTGACAGTACATGCCATGATGTTTTATCCATATTCTCAATCCTTTAATGAATTCTTAAAAACTTCTTTTAAGACTACTATAACAGATTAAAACCGCGGTGATTGATATAATCACCGCGGTTTTTAAAGTATATATTCAGTTATTCTTCCCCGCTCAGTTTAACGAGAATTTTAGCCTGAGACTTCTTCAATTAATTTATTGAAGCCTTTTTCTATCACTTCATTGAGTTCTATTTCTTCAGTAATCATCAGCGACGGATCAATCTGGCCGCTTTCAATCATTTTTACAGTCGCTTCAAAGATATCCGGTTCATAACCTAAAGAACTTGATATTCTTACTCCCGACGTTGTCAGCATCATCGGATTAAATCGATTTCTTTTTCAAAGATGGAAACAATGCAGACCATGCCTCTCGGTCTAGTCGACTGAATAGACTGTTCAAGCGTCTGTTTCACACCCGCGACTTCAAATGTCCGGTCGACACCGTCCGGGTAAATCGACTTAATATACTCTACAGGATTTTCTTTACCGCTGTTTACAGTATGTGTTGCACCAAATTCTTTAGCTTTCTCGAGGCGCTCATCCGATAAATCAAAGGCAAAGATATCTTTCGCTCCGGCTGCACGGGCAGCTAATATAGTCACAAGACCGATAGGACCTGCACCGTAGACTGCTACTGTTTCAGAAAACTGAAGTTCCGACTCACGAATCGCCTGCAGTGCAACTGCTGTCGGCTCTACCAAAGCACAAATTTTCAATGACGTAGTGTCTTTCAGTTTAACTATGTTTTTGCAGGTACGACGACAAAATCAGCAAAACCGCCGTCATCTCCGAGTCCGATAAACGTTCCTTCTTTAGAAATCGTATAAAGGATTGTCATGCTGTTTATTTGTCAGAACAGGATTGATAACAACCTTATCTCCGGCAGCCAGTCCCTCAACTTCTTCTCCGACTTCTTCTATTACACCGCTGAATTCATGTCCCATAATTACAGGTCTCTCTTTACCTGTCACACCATTCGGCGCGTCTCCCGGAATAAAAATTGGACCCCCGAGATACTCATGCAGATCAGTACCGCATATACCTGTCCAGGCAACTTTTACTTTAACACCCTCAGCATAAACTTTAGGTTCAGCCACTTCTTCGATTCGAACATCTTTTGTGTCATAGTATACTACTGCTTTCATAAACCACTTCACTCCTTGAATGTTTTTCTTACTTATATTATAACCTATTGTGAAGTGAAAAAAAATCACAATTATAAACTATATTTCTTCAAAAGCTTCCGGCAGAAGTATAAAACCATCTTTATCTAGGCCGAACTTTCTCGCAGCAGCCATCTCTTTATAAATCAGATAAAGTCCTAGAGTACACAGGACAGCATCCAGCTTATCTTCCAGGTGCTTATGATGTTTCTGGTTAATCGCTGCTTCATCCACCATTAGTTTTTCTTTGAATCCGGATATAATACCCCGCTGTTCAAGCAGGCCAATACGTTCTGTCAGCAGCTTCATCTGACCAACTGTTTCTTCAAATGTCATTCCTACTTTACGTTTATATTTAACCGGGTAAATATCCGGGAACAAGCCGCTCACAATTCCCGTTGGAAATGTCTCAATTATACTTGAACCTTCTTCATTAATGCCAATGCTGATATTTGGGAGATGTTCGATTATTAAATTGCTCAACACTTCTCCCCGGATACTTTTAAATGTTGTTTCGTCAAAAAAGTCCTGTTGGAATTAAAAGCATATACCCGGTGACCGTTAATTCTGCCTTTAAGCAAATCGCGTTCAGCCTGACGCGATCCTGTTTCATTATTTACAACCAGCGGCGCATCGATTGCGATATAGAGTTTTTCATCACCGTATGATTTAGTAATATTAATAATCTCTTCATCGCTGAACACAGCAGATTCGAGAATAAGCACTTCTCCGCTTTCATCCATGACACAAATGCCGCTTTCATTTTTATATGTCCACGCCAAATCTATACCGATAAATTTCATTTATATCACTCACTTCTGTATATCATTATTGATGCTGCTCCAAGTATATTATACTAAAAGTAAATTATTAACATGGGAGATGGTATTATTGTCCAAAGCACTTCTTATTATTGACGTGCAGCATGGTTTTTTAAAAGGGTATGAGGAACTGCCGGAACGCATCGCAAAAGTCGCTCGCAAGTTTTTAAGAAACAATGACAAAGTTGTCGCCATTCAGCATATTGATGAAATGGAAGGAAGTCCGATTGAGTTTGGGACCGATGGTGCAAATATACCGGATATTTTAACTGACAGCGCAGATATTCTTATTCAGAAAAAGTTTCCAATTTCGTTTAAAGAAACTGATTTGGATAATTATTTACAAGAGCATCGAATTAAAGAATTGTTTATTGCAGGATTTAACATGGAGTTTTGTATTCTGTTCACTTCAATAGCAGCTGCAGACAGAGGTTATGAAGTAACAGTCATAGAAGATTTATGTGGCAGTGCAAATGATGGAAAAACCTATGAGATGAATGATTTGGATATTGTTGACTTTGTCGGTACAGTTCTCGACTGGTCAGAACTCGTAACAAATAAATATCTGGAAGAGACAGAGTATAACGATGATTAACTCACTGAAATCTGAGCTGCCGCTTAATGATATTAAATCTATTTCTCCTTTTAATAAAGGATGGTCTGATGACCGGAAGTTTATCGTTGAAACTGAAGACAGTAAATACCTGCTCCGCGTCGGTGATATTAAAAATAAGGAAAGATATGTACAGCATGCTGCTCTGCTTCGGCAGGCAGAAGAACATAACATTTCCACACACAGCTTAATTGCACACGGTGAATGTTTAGATGGTACTTATTACTGTCTTCTTTTAAACTGGCTAGATGGTAATGATGCTGAAGACGTCCTTGCTGATTACTCCTTGTCAGAGCAGTATAATTTTGGTGTGACTGCAGGTAAAATTTTGATTGAGATTCATAATTTTAAGCCAGTCTCAGTCAGTCCTAAATCATGGGATAAGAGATATAATCGTAAAATTGACCGGAAGATCGATATGTATAACGACTGTAAACTGAAATACGATAACGGTTATTTACTTTTTGACGTAGTTGAGAAATACAGACATCTGATTGAGGACCGTAAAGATGTACAGCATCACGGTGATTTTCATATTGGGAATATGCTTATTGATGCGAATCACAAACTGCATATTATAGATTTTGACCGGCATGATACGGGCGAAGCTTATGAGGAGTTCAACAGAATTACATGGTGTGCTTCTCTCAGTCCTGCTTTTGCCAGCGGCAGAATTGACGGTTACTTTAATTATGATGTACCCGCTGAGTTCTGGGAACTGCTGCAGTTGTATATTGCATCCAACATGCTGTCTTCGCTGCCATGGGCAATTCGTTTTGGAGATAAAGAAATCAAAACGATGAGACGTTCGTATGCTGAAATTCTCGACTGGTATGATGATTTTGAACTGACAGTGCCGAAATGGTACAGAAAAAAGCACTGAAATCATCTGTTGATAATTTCAGTGCTTTTTATTTTATTCGTCCATACCTAAGTTTCTGCGCTTCATTCTGTTCTTTACAAACATCAGTATCGCGACCAGTACAGCCGCAGTCGTAATAATGCCTAGTATTGAGCTTTGAGTCAATCCGCTCATCAGAAATCCTGCGCTTGCTGATAAACCGATAATCATTGCGTATGGCAGCTGTGTACGGATGTGTTCCATATGGTCAGCTGCAGATCCGGTGGATGACATAATACTCGTATCGGATATCGGTGAACAGTGGTCGCCGAATACCCCTCCGCTGATTGCCGCACCGATGACAAGTGCCAGTTCCAAGTCAAGTGCAATTCCCATTGGAATTGCGATTGGTATCATAATCGAGAATACTCCCCATGAGCTTCCGGATGCAAATGCAATCAGACCGCCCAGTATAAAGATAATTACTGGTACTAAGAACGCCGGCAAATAGCTTCCTGCGTAATGTGCAATGACATCGCCAAGCCCCATTTCTGTTGCGACTGTTCCGATAGACCATGCCATGACTAAAATAACCGGTACAATCATGACCTGCATAATGCCGTCTACATATCCGTTCAGCAGTTCTTCAAGCGGCTGGCCATAGCGCAGTTTCGCATAGAGCATTCCGCCAACTGAACCGAGGAAGAATCCTGTCGTAATAGCAAATATAATATCTGCATTTAAAAATGCACCTGCAAGTCCATTTGCGCCGATATCGCCGGTCCAGAATATAACTCCGAAAATCCCTGCAAACAGTGCCAGCGGGATAAGGAAACTGAAAATATCTGCATCAGCCGCTTCTTCATTTCCTGTCTCATTAATCATCAGCTTATCGTGCTCGCCGTATAATTTGCCAGTTTTAATCGCACGCTGTTCTGCTTTATACATCGGTCCAATATCAATTTTCATATTAATGACGAGCAGCACGCCGACAATCGCAAAAATGCCATATAAGTGGAATGGTATCATCTGAATGAATAACGTCCATGGATTTTCAGATAAACTGAGCGCTGCAAGCTGCGTCGCAATCAACCCTGTAATAAACGGCGCATATACACTGATTGGCGACATTGATGCCACCGGACTGCCCATCGAGTCGACAATATAGGCAAGTTTTACACGTGATATTTTTAATTTATCCGTTATCGGTCTTGTAACCGTACCGAGTATTAATACCGGTTCTGTATAAGAGAATAAAAATGCACTGCCCCAGACAAAGTTCTGTCCTTTCTGGCGGGTATTCACTTTCTTCGTTGCAAATTCTGCGAACGCCTTGCCCGCTCCCGTCGAACGGAGCACATTAATAAATCCTCCTGTAAACACAACCAGCAGTATTAACGATGCGTTCCACGGGTCCGCGATTGACGGCACCATGATTTCGTTAACTGTATATGTAAAACCTAAAACCGGATTCCACTCATTCATTACTGTTGCACCAAACCAGACGCCTAAAAATTGCGACGACGGTCTGCTTAGTAAGAATGGCAATAATAATTGCCAAGAGCGGAGGCAGGAGCGATAACAACCCATATTCCATATCTTAAAACACCTTTCGTATTTTTATTATTTATATCTGTTAATAATACAGTACCGCCTGGTCAATGAAAACAGCAAAAAGGCGAGACCGCAGTCTCACCCTTTTAATAATCTAAGTTTTAATTATCACCGTTTTGAATGCCGAACTGATCTACGAGTTCCACATTTCTTTCTTCACCAAGCATAAAATCACCGCTAAGCTGATACATGCTGACGATCATTTCATCGTCTTCCACTTCGTAAATTGCGAAGTTCTGTGTAGAAGAATCCCGGTTGTTCGAGTGTGACTCTTCAAATGCCTCTGTGTCCTGCGGCTGGCCGCCGAAACCAAATAGGCTGTTGTAATGATCCATATCTTCCTGAGTCATCCAGTCAAGATCCGGTCTTACTTCGTGCAGATGATTGAGGCCTTTAGAGTACACATCATCATACTCTTTCGTCCCGCCTGTGTTTGGAAGTACATATACTGTACCGTCCGGATCTTCCATGTACTCTACACCGTTGTCGCCGACAAATGTTTCTACATCTTCAGCATTAGAGAAGTTTTCTTCTGTCGGTACGTGTGTTAATGAATGAGTTCTTGAAATAACGTGGTCGTGACCCTGCAGAGCAAGATCAATATCCAGCTCATCGATTAATGCAGTTAATTCCTCTCTTACTTTCTGCACATCTTCATCCTGCAGTGAGTGATATGATTTAGAATAAAGCGGTTTGTGGTAGTTTAGGACAATCCATTCTGCTCCATTGTCACGTGCTGCTTCAACATCTTCACGAATCCACTGCATCTGCTCTTCGCCGATTGCTTTTCCTTCCGGATTATCTTCAGATTCATTATCATTCGTATTCAGTGTGACAAAATGCACACCGTTATAATCGAATGAATAGTAAGAACCGCCGTCAATTTCATCGTTTGCTGCCGGTACGTTAACGTGCTCATTGAATTTTTCGGTCAGCGGCTCGTCACCGTAGTTTAAAGCATATTCATCGTGGTTTCCTGACGCCACTGCCATTGCAGCCTGCATGAAGTATGGTTGTGACTGACCGAATAAGTCCACCCATTCATCTTCCACTTCAGCAGTTTCTACAACGTCACCTGTATGCAGAACGAAATCAGCATCTCCTGCTGTTTCAAGTGCATTCATTAAAGTATTTGCACCAAATGAAGCCTCGTTACGTACATTTTCATTCCAGAAAGCATTCTGTGTATCTGTATAGTGTACGAATTTAAATGGATCTCCTGACTCACCTGACGTTTTGAATGTTCCAATTTCGCTGACTTCACCTGATTCACTGCCGACTTTATAAGAATAAGTCGAGTTCGGCTCAAGTTCAGCTGCCTGTGCTTTATAAGAATACTCCGTCACATCAGTAAGTTCAATATGTCCGTAATCTCCGGACATCCACTCAGCACCATGCGCCTGACGGTCTGTATAATATCCATTAATTACAGGTTCGCCGTTTTCATCTTCAACCGGCTCTCCTTCTTTATCTTCTTTCACTTCACCAAATATGTAATTCCCGTTTTCGTCACGTTCACCGTAACTTGAAGTCACTTCAGATGCTTCTGCAGCAAACTCCATCGTATCATCAAAGTTTCCTGATTTAGAAACCCATACTTTAGCATCTTCAAATAAATCTGTGGTGTACCAGTTGAATGCCATTCCCGACCTTGTATCACCATTAATTGTCGTGATAATACGGTTCGGCATATTATCCGCACTTCTGCAACAGCAGGCTTGTCATTTGACAGTATCGGAGAGAATTCTTCTTCCGCGCTTGTATCTTCTATTGGTGCTGCTGTCCCTGCACTATTTGGATTACCGCCGCCTGCGCCTTCTGCGACCGGACTGAACACTGCAGTAACCCCAAGTGCTGCTGCCAGAAAACCGGCTGACAGTTTTGTTACCAATGGTCTCTTGTTGAATAAATCTTCTTTCATAAATAAAACCCTCCATTAATTTGACTGATTTTGATGCTGCTTGTCAAATCTTACAGAACGAATATTTTATTTGTTTAATATATTGTAAAGGTTACTTAATATTGAAAACCGCCGTCTATGAATTTCTTAAATAATAAAACAAGCCGGAGCATTATGCTCCAGCCTGTTATGATTTTAATTATTCATAATAACTGTTGTCGTTAATACTGTTGTTGTCGCCATTAAAATCGCAGTTTCCATATCTTTAACCGACTGGCTGACAGCTTTGCCGTATTCATTAGTTTCAATAATCTCAATCAGCTTTTTCTCAGCTGATTTTTTTCTTTCTTTGCCGAACACTTCCTCAGTTAAATCGCATGTTTTAATTAAACTCAGCAGCATCGCGACTTCAGCGTCCGCTTCGGCATTATTAAACACAACATCGTTAACATGCTTGCGGATTTCCTGTTCCGGACGTGCATCAACGGTCGGATAGACATTAGTATTAAAAAAAAAAGTATGTCTGATCTTCTTCTTTTAAAATTCCTTTATCAACAAGTGATAAATACACCGGATCATTAATCGCCTTAGTATTACCGGCAAAATGATTAATCCAATGCTCAACCGTTCGTTCTTTATGGTCTTCTTTAATTTCATCGAGCACAGTATTGAAATATGAAACGTCTGTTAATGTATCATCAGCAAGTACAACTTTGCCTTCTTTTAATGCTATATGTTTTTTCATTGCAAGCTCGGATAATATGGAACCAACCAGACCGTAATTCAGCGATGATGATGCCGACGATACAGCCGTGCCTTTATCGTCATCTGTACCAAGTAAAATAAGCACTTCAGCTATAGTAAACATTCGGACACCTCCAGGATTTATATAATACCATCAATGCACGAAGTTTAAACAATCCATTTAATTACAGATTTCTAATATAGCACATGCACTTATATTTTCTTTCAATTGAATCGAACTGTTCGATGTCTTTTCCAGTGTACTCTGCAAACATGTACAGCGGGTGAAGAGCTTTGTCTCCCGGCTGCACGCTGTGCGCCATATCTTCATCCGATAAGTAAAGATGGTAGTATTCATCAACTTTTCTATATGAATTCTTTTCAAACCAGTCCGCTGAATTACCGGCGTCACGGGTCCATACTTCAAGAATTTCAAGGTTTTGCTTAATCGCTTCTTCAACGGCACGCTCCATCAGTGCTTTACCGATACCCTGCCCCTGAAAGTCAGGATGGACAGCAAGATGCCAAATCATCCCGCCCTTTTCTTCTTCTGAAACGACTTTTTCTTCTTCCGTGTCGTATTCTATATCAATCAGACCGACTACCTGGTCATCTTTAACTGCAACGAGTTCAATACTTGGATTCTCAAATTTCTCTTTTCTCTATGAACATCGTCGTAATACGCAGTATCTAAAAATGATAATACGCGGCATCTGACCCAGCCTTTTTCGTCTTTTTCTTCATAATTTCTAATTTCCATAATAAGCTCCTTTTATTATCTTTTTTTCATGAAAAATAACCGTCTGTTTTTGATAAATAACAATGCAAACTGTTCAGCAAATTATTCCTACAGCGATTGAGCCGGCGCTGATAATGACTTCCATAATTATATTTACCGCACCGAAGTAATCCGATAAAATAATGCTGCTCGTAGCATTATACGCAAGTCCGCCAGGAACAAACGGTATGATTCCCGGGATTAAAAAAATCGTCGACGGCTCTTTATGCACCCTTGCCATTATATGACTCATTATCCCAAGAGTAAATGCACCGATGAAATTCACCATAACGAGCGGCAGGTCGAATATTATGCCAAATGTCTGCCCCATCATCCAGCCGATAGCTCCGACAATACCCGCAGGAAGAAATAACTTTCTCGGCGCATCGAAGACAACAGCAAAAAAGTAAGATGCAGTAAAACTAAACACTAAGTTTAATAACCAATCCATCATTATTCCTCCTTAAGCGAATATTAAAACAGACGATACACCGGCACCAATTGCGAATGATGTGACCAGCGCTTCTGATGATTTTGTCGTAAACATCATCATATGACCGCCGAACAGATCCTGGATAGCATTTGTAATGAGTACTCCCGGAACAATCGGCATAACTGAAGAAATCAGCAGCGTTGACAAGTCTCCGCCTGGTATATAATGATGCCCGGTAACGACCATTAAGGCAATCGTAAGCCCGCCGAAAAATTCGGGTATAAATTGCGTCGTCAGTCTTTTCTTTATAATCTCTGTGACACAAATACCGAGACCGCCCGCTAAAAGCGTCGTGAATATATCTATTTTCAAGCCATCCTGCAAGTATAAAAAACTGAGGGCAATCATCGCACCTGCTATTGTCTTAAACCAAATCGGATGGTCTTTCGTCTTGATATATATTTCTTCGAGCAGATTAAACGCTTCTTTTAGCGTCAGTTCATCCCTAACTAATTTTCGTGACACGCTGTTCACTTTGGAAATTTTAATTAAGTTCGTATTCCGCTCTTTAATTCTGTAAATTCTTGGATAAGACTGGTCATGCAGTATAAAGTTTATCACCGTGTTGGTAACGAAACTATTATTTTTGATGAAACCATAATGTGAAGCTATGTAGTTCATTGTGTCTTCCGTCCGTGTTCCTTCCGCACCCGCTTCAAGCAAATACGTGCTGCGAGCATGACAACATCTTTAACCTGTTCTTCATGATCGTCGATATGAAGTTTTTCAACTTTCACCCACAACACCTCCAATAATATCTATACACCTATAATAGTATAAAAAATAAGCTTCAGCACCTGCTAAAGCTTATCACGATTATGCTTTCGCTAACGATTTTACTGCTTCATACTGTTCTTTGGCATCATTAAATCCGAGCTCATATAATTTTTCGAGCTTTTCTGTGTGCGTGTCGTTCTGCCGACACCTGGATTCTCGCTCGGTGCAATAACGACAACATTACCTTTTTTCTCCTGCTCAAAAATATAATCCAGTCTCTCGTTATAATGTTTATATCTTATTTTCATGCGTTCATCGACTTTTGGATATTTTTATAATTAATGATAGTCGACATTCTGCTCTCTTTTTTGTAATAACCACGCGGTTTTGTCAGCACGACAACGTTTTTTGTTAAGCCGTCACTTTCCGCTTTTATAATTGGAATCGGATCGACAATACCGCCGTCGAGCATATATTTCCCATCATGTTTCACCGCATCGGCGAAGAATGGAATTGAACTTGATGCACGCAGTAATTTACCGAGTGTCTGTGCATCGTAATCCTCTTTATAAAAATACATCGGTTCGCCCGTTTCACAATTCGTAGTAACGATAACGAACTCCTCTTTACCTGAAATAATTTTATTCACATCGAGCGGCACTAAAGTATTTGGTATTTCATCAAAAATAAAATCCATACCGAACAATTCACCTTTACGGATGAAATTACTGAACGATAAATACCTTTTATCATTTACATAATCAATACTGACTGTTCTGTTTCTTCCTTGCTGCTCCGACAGGAAAGATGCGGCCATGCAGGCACCCGCTGATACGCCGATAATATAAGGAAAATGTATGTCGTGCTGTGCAAAATATTCAAGGACGCCGGCTGTATATAATCCGCGCATACCGCCGCCTTCCAAAATAAGTCCTGTGTCATTCATTTTATCTGCTCCTTGTATCTCTGTGTAAAAATGATTGTATTAAACAAAATACCATAGATTTAACAGATGTATAATTTACACGTTGATATTATTCCTTTTATTGGACCTGTTATATAAGAATACGCTTTCAGGAGCACTTATGAAGAAAGAAAAATCAACGCTTTTATATATGTACATATTTGTGTTCGCTATTATTATCGCCTTGCAATATTTATTCTTGATGAAGTCAGCATACTGAACTCTCTGTTCATGCCAGCAGTCGTCGCGTTCCTGTCACTCGCTGTGAGATCAAATGTTAAAAAAGACGAAGAAGCTGCGCGCAGGAATGAGCATAATGGGAAAAGATGATTGCTTGGGTGTGGTATTAAAATACGGTTGTTAACCGGGAGCCTTCGATTCACAACAGGGAAACGCCGTTGTTAACCGGGAGCCTTGGATTCACAACGGGGAAACGCCGTTGTTAACCGAGAGCCTTGGATTCACAACAGGAAAACGCCGTTGTTAACCGGGAGCCTTGGATTCACAACAGGGAAACGCCGTTGTTAACCGGGAGCCTTGGATTCACAACAGGGAAACGCCGTTGTGAACCGGGAGCCTTGGATTTACAACGGTGAAACGCCGTTGTTAACCGAATACGTGGGATTCACAAAAAATGAGCATACCTCACAGGCATGCTCATTTTCAATTCAAACTATATTTTAATCGACGTCACTTTCGTTTCCGTATAAGGTTCCAGCCCTTCCGGCGCACCTTCACGGCCGACGCCGCTTTCTTTTAAGCCGCCGAATGGAATATTGCTGCACTTGGTGCCCCATTATTCCAGCCGAGCACTCCGAAATCGAGTTCTTCTGTTAAGCTGATTCCCGTCGCGTAGTTTTCAGTGAAATAATAGGTTGCAAGGCCAAATTCTGTGCTGTTTGCTTTTTTGATTGCTTCATCTAAATTTGAAAAGCTTTGAATCGGCGCCAGCGGTCCGAATGTTTCTTCACTCATACAGATCATATCGTCTGTCACATTCGTAATAACCGTCGGTTCGACAAAATAGCCGCCTGACTTATCTCCATTACCGCCGGTCGTTACTTTGCCGCCTTTTTCAACTGCATCTTCAATGTGTTTCATTACTTTGTCATAGCCGTCTTCATCGATTAAAGGACCGATTTTGACACCATCTTCCATACCGTTGCCGACTTTTAGTTCTTTAACCTGCGCTGTAAACTTCTCGGTAAATTCATCAAGCACATCTTCATGCACATAAAATCTGTTGGCGCATACACATGTCTGTCCTGAGTTTCTGAATTTCGAAGCCATCGCACCTTCGACTGCTTTATCGATATCAGCATCACGATGAACGATTAACGGCGCATGTCCGCCGAGTTCCATCGTGACGTTTTTAACCGTCACCGATGCGTCGCTCATCAGCTGTTTACCGACTTCAGTCGAACCGGTAAATGTCAGTTTCATAATTTTATCGGACTGTGTAAATATTTCACCAGCATCACGGCCCGATGCATTGACGTACTGTATCACACCTTCATCAAAGCCCGCTTCTACCGCGAGATCTATAAACTTCACTGCCGACATCGGTGTCGCACTTGCCGGTTTTACGATAAAAGTATTTCCTGCTGCTACAGCCGGTGCTGCTTTACGCGCCATCATCGCCACCGGAAAGTTCCACGGTGTAATTGCTGCAACGACTCCGATTGGATGTCTCGTTACTACAATTCTCGTCTCATCATTGTTTGCAGGCACTGTCCGTCCGTATATACGTTTTGCTTCTTCAGCGTAATATTTAATATAACTGTTGGCATAATCGACTTCACCAAGTGCTTCCGTCAGCGGCTTTCCGCCTTCAAGCGTAACGAGTTCTGCGATTTCCTGTCTGTTTTCTTCGATTTTTTCTGCCCATTTCAAAAGTAAATCTGAACGGTCCTGTGCATTCATTTTCTTAAAATCCTGAAATTTTTCGTGTGCAGTATTAATTTTCTTTTCGATTGTTTCACTGCTGTCTTTTTTTACACGTCCGGCTTCTTCCTGTGTTGCCGGATTAATTACGATAATTTCCTCTGTCATTTAATTCCCCTCCAAAATATAAAAAATCGTCCTATAAATAATTATAGGACGATTGGTTTCAATTTACAAAGTTACAGGCTCTGATCGATTAATGCATTCGCAATTTCATCCAGATCTTTAACTGTGTACTGGAATCTGCCGTGGAATACATATTTCAGGAAGAATGCTTCTAAATCTTCCTGTCCGACAATTACTCTGATCGAAGGGTCTTCCGAATAGTTGGTAATTGAATAGTTACCATTATCTTTCGGATTAAAGTAAATAATCGGTACGATATCATATTGTAATTTAAATTTATTTTTCAGTTTTTCAGCAGTCACTTTTGTTTCATCGATAATACCGTTGTAATGGTTAACCGAAACGTTTTCTGAATCTGCTTTTTCAAAAATTAAAGTTTGTTCTTTCTGCTTATCAAGTTCAAGCAGGTCGAAGAATGATTCAACATACGGTATTTCTTCAAACTGATTTTCATTCACACCGTGTAAAATGTGGCCGCTCCAGTATTTAGAATCAAGCAGATAAATGCCGGTACGCGTTAATACTAAATGATCGATTTTACGCGTGTTTGTGTAATTTCTTGATGGTAAATAAATGTTCGACAGAATAATCATATCTGTCTCACGGATTTTTTCATCTTTAACAAGTTTGTCTTTTAACTGTATTAAAGAAAGGTCTGTTAAATACTCGCCTTTATCTACAGTAAACTGATGCAGGCTCGAAAGTTTGTTGTCGAGTAATGTCGTATCGTTATGATACTTTTCGTTTAAAGTAGACATTTCTTTCTTGTGTCCTAAACGTTCCTCTTCATGTTCACTTTCATATTTTTCAACAAGTGACTCTTTTTCTTTCGAATAAGTTTGTTCCACAGTTTTCACTTCATTGCGGTGTTTAAAGTAATATACTAAAAACCATATTGCGATGATGAGAAGTACTGCTGCGACCGCGATAAATATCGGATCTGTAAAAATATCAGTATTCATATTATTCCTCTCTTTCCGAACTGCTTAAATTAGCTATTTCTAAGAAGATCTTTCAGCGCATCGACTTTATCGAGTTTTTCCCACGGTAAATCGATGTCCGTACGACCAAAGTGTCCATAACTCGCAGTTTGTTTATAAATTGGTCTTCTTAAGTTTAGCATATCTATAATACCATCTGGTGATAAATTAAACAGTTCTCTGATGACTTCTGTAATTTTTCCTTCATCGTATTTCCCTGTATTAAAAGTATCGACAGCTATAGATACGGGCTGTGATACGCCGATTGCATATGCCAGCTGAATTTCACATTTTTCTGCAATGCCGCTCGCCACAATATTTTTTGCAATGTAGCGTGCAGCGTATGCTGCAGAACGGTCAACTTTAGTCGGATCTTTACCGCTGAATGCGCCGCCGCCGTGACGAGCGTATCCGCCGTAAGTATCGACGATGATTTTACGGCCTGTAAGTCCAGCATCACCCTGCGGTCCGCCGATAACAAATCTGCCTGTCGGATTGATGAAATATTTAGTTTCTTCATCTAAGAGCTCCGCAGGAACAACTTCCTGAATGACATGTTCCAGCAGATCATCATAAATTTGAGTTGCCGGAATATTTTCGTGATGCTGAGTTGAGATAACGATTGTATCTACTCTCAGCGGTTTGCCGTCTTCATCATACTCAACAGTAACCTGTGATTTACCGTCTGGGCGCAGGTAAGAAATCGTGCTGTCTTTACGTTACGTACTTCTGTTAAACGGCGTGAAATTTTGTGAGCCAGTGAAATTGGCAGCGGCATGAATTCTTTCGTTTCATTTGTTGCATAGCCAAACATTAATCCCTGGTCGCCTGCACCTGTAGAGACACCTTGTGATTCACGTGTTTCAAATGCATTGTTTACACCGACAGCGATGTCTTCCCCGACTGCTCGATGCCTGTTAATACAGACATCGTTTTATAATCGTAACCGTACTTCGCATCGACATAACCGATTTCTTTTACTGTTTCTCTGACAGTTTTCGGAATATCAACGTATGTTTCCGTACTGATTTCACCGACGATCATTGCAAGCCCTGTATTTACTACAGTCTCGCAGGCAACGCGTGCGTATGGGTCCCCTTCAAGAATTGCGTCGAGAATCGCATCTGAAATCTGGTCTGCGATTTTATCCGGATGACCTTCTGTGACTGACTCTGAAGTAAATAATTTACGTTCTGACATTTATAAAAATCTCCTTTATAGCTGATTTAGCTATCTCTTCAAAAGCAAAAAATAAAACCTTTTTCTCCATATTAAACAGAGAAAAAGGCTCGCCCTTTTCCCTTATCGCTCAGAATTACTCTGCATTCTTTAGCACCTTTCTTGAAAAAGGAGGTTGCTCTGGCTTCATCGGGTTTGAATCCCTCCACCACCTCTGGATAAGAGATAACTTATACTCATCTTACAATATTGTGAAATTCAAATCAAGATTAACAAAGTGTTATTTGTGACAGGTTTAATCTCTTTAAAATTAATCTGCTATTTTAAAAACATATTCTTAATGTTTTATAAGCCATTTATAACTTATACTTATGAAATAACATTGAAAAATATATATCAATATACACATGCGTTATCGTATTATATGTGTAAACATAAAATCGAATGTGTTATACTAATTTCTAAATAGTTCGTTAATGACAAATATTTTGGAGGCGAATCATGGTTAATCATAAAAGTTTAATCGAAGGTCTTGTTAACAAACCTTCTACACACAAACAATTATCAAACGCTGAACTTGTCGAAGCATCTATTCGACGCGACGAAGCAGTTCTGACAAATACAGGTGCCCTGCGCGCGCAACGCGAATACGTGGACAGCACGAGAATACACTTACGCAGCCCGAAAAACCGGTTTTTATCGTAAGAGACAGTGTATCGGACAGCAAAATTGACTGGGGCGATGTGAACCAGCCGATTTCACAAGAAGTTTTCGATAATTTATTCGATAAAGTTACTACATTTAAATGACAAAGAAGAATTATTTGTCTTTAACGGCTATGCAGGCGCAGACCCGCATACACAGCTTCAACTTCAGGTTGTTAATGAATTCAGCTGGCACAACATGTTTGCGAAAACTATGTTTATCCGCCCTGAAACAAAAAAGAAGCACTGGCAATCGACCCTGAATTTACGATTGTTTCAGCACCGACTTTTAAAGCTGACCCGAAAGTTGACGGCACAGGCTCAGAAGTATTCGTACTTGTGTCATTAGAGAAGAAAATTATTCTTATCGGCGGTACTGAGTACGGCGGAGAAATGAAAAAGTCTATCTTCTCTATTATGAACTATCTGCTTCCTGAACAAGGCGTGCTCAGCATGCACTGCAGTGCCAACGTCGGTGAGAACAAAGACGTTGCATTATTCTTCGGTTTATCAGGAACTGGTAAAACGACGCTTTCTGCAGACCCTGAACGCGACCTTATCGGCGACGATGAGCACGGCTGGAACGACGACGGTGTATTTAACATCGAAGGCGGATGCTATGCTAAAACTATTAATTTATCAGAAGAAAAGAACCTGAAATCTTTAAAGCGATTAAATTCGGTTCAGTTCTCGAGAACGTTGTGATTGATGAAAATGGCAACGCTGATTACGACGATGATTCACTTACTGAAAACACTCGTGCTGTATATCCGCTTGACCATATCGACAATGCACGCATTCCTTCAGTTGCAGGCCACCCGAAAACAATTATTTTCTTAACAGCAGATGCATTTGGAGTACTTCCTCCAATCGCTAAGTTAAGTAAAGATCAGGCAATGTATCACTTCCTGAGCGGGTTTACTTCTAAACTTGCAGGAACTGAACGCGGTGTGACTACACCACAGCCGGTATTCTCAACATGTTTCGGTTCTCCATTCTTACCACTGCACGCAACAGTATATGCAAACATGCTTGGTGATTTAATCGACAAGCATGACGTTAATGTTTATCTTGTAAACACAGGATGGACAGGCGGCGAATACGGTGTTGGTAAACGTATGAACCTGGCACACACACGCTCAATGGTCAGACGCGCTATCAGCGGTGAATTAGAACTTGGTGAATTCGCTGAAGATGAAATGTTCGGTCTGTCAATTCCTAAATCAGTAACTGGTGTACCTGAAAACATTCTTGCACCAATCAACACTTGGGAATCAGCTGATGCTTACAATGAAAAAGCACAAGCACTTAAAGAGCAGTTTATCGAAAACTTCAAAAAATTCGGTTCAGAATCAGCAGCGATTGCTGAAAAAGGCGGATTTTAATAATATTTGAATATATTAAATCCCGGGATAAAAATTATCCCGGGATTTTTTTATCGTTCTGTTGTTTTTTGATTAGCCGATGACACGGTATTGGCTATACAGAGCGTTTGTATGTACTCTATTGATTTCACATTGTATATGCAGCTCTTTCTGTAGACTCTGTTCATTTCACATTGTCTACCAAACATCCTAACAGCAAAAAACCGGAACAACATATGTTGTTCCGGTCCACTATCACTCGCTACTGACAGCCGTTTTCCCTGACTTCATTATATAAATAAACTACACAATCATCTTTCAGGAGCAGGCTTTTATCTTCTTCAGCAATGTCATCGATATGATTGACGAGCATCGGACCATTTGTTTCATGGTAGTGTTTCAGCTGGTCCAGCCGCTCGATGTTACAGCAGAATGCTGCTTTACTGAATGTTTCATCACCATCATGAACGGTATATGTACCGACAAAGTGCAGATTCCCTACCAAACCGCCGGTTTCTTCATAAAGTTCACGTTGTGCACCTTCGACGAGTGATTCACCTTCATCCACTTTACCGCCCGGAAATTCGAGCCCTCGTTCTTTATGGTTCGTCAGTAAAAACTGGCCGTTAAAAACTTAGGAATAATCAGGACATGTTTCGTATTTTCAACGTAACTGTTTTCCAATGTGACACGTCTGCCTTCATGATCAGTAAATGTTTTCATGTATAATCCTCCTAGTTGCACTCTTGCAGATATCAGCTACAATAGTTGTATTAATTTTAAAAGGTGATGCTGCAATGAAAAAAGTATTAATCGGCTCCGTTCATTTTTACCAGAAACATATTTCTCCAATGTCGCCGCCGACTTGCCGGTTTTATCCGACATGTTCAAATTATGCTCTTGAAGCAGTTGCTGAGCATGGTTCTTTAAAAGGCAGCTTTATGGCAACGAAACGTATTTTAAAATGCCATCCATTCCACGAAGGCGGTTTTGATCCGGTTCCCGTAAACAAAAAGAAAAAACGTCAGTAATTATATCTTATTAGTCCATACCTGTATTTAACGGTTTAGAAACATTTTTTGGTTCTGACTGCGGGAAATTTTCCCAGTGGATGTCATAATAATTTTATCGACGTAATGAATTTCTTTCGGCAGTTTATATTTCGCCAGATGTTCGCTTAAATGATTCAAGAGTAATGCTTCATCGACTGCTTCTTCTAAAAGCAGCACCGGCACATTGCCCCATTCGTCGTCATCCTTTTTAATGACGACACAGCGGTCCACGCCGCTGATTTTATACACTGCATCTTCAATTTCTTTCGGATAAATATTCTCACCGCCGCTGATAATCAAATCAGTACGTCTGTCCAGAATATATAAATACCCTTCATCATCAATTTGCGCAAGATCTCCCGTATTAAAATATCCGTCTTTTAATTTCAAATTCGCATTTAAGTAATCTCTGACAACACTGTCACCTTTAATTAACAGCTCATTGGTCTCTCGGTCTATTTTGATATCATAACCCTGCACATTACCGACAGCTCCAGTTAAAATCCTGTCATCTTTAGAAGAGATTTGAACAATTTGAGAGCATGTTTCAGTCATGCCGAATGAATTAAATACCGGCAGATCTTTTTCAATCGCCTCTTTTAAAAGTGACGGCGTTGTACTCGCCCCGCCAAGCAGCAGTCCTTTAAGGTGATGTGTGCCTTCCATGCTCATTAAACGCTTCAGCATCACAGGCACCATACTCGTATGAGTGATTTTATCTTCATTTAAAATATTCCAGACACGCTTTTCATCAAATTTATTTTCAACGACTAACGTACAGCCAGTCATTACCGTTCTGAACAGTATCGACAGTCCTGAAATATGAAAAATCGGATTAACCATGAGCCATGTACTGTCACTGTCATAGTCAAAATGCTGTTGGCAGTTATTATGTGACGCTGCATGATTTTTATATGTCTGCGGCACTGCTTTCGCGCGTCCGGTCGTTCCTGACGTAAACATAATCGACAGGATATCATCCGGCTCAGGTTTATTGACGATAAAGGTCTGTGTCTCAAGCTCAAATAAATCATCATACAAAATCACTTCGACCCCTGGAATATCCACGGGTAATGTCGCAATAACTGTTGTCACCGACACATCTTTCAGCTGAGAACTGAGCTCAGCCGGTGTCAGACGTGTGTTCAGCATAACCATTTCCACGCCGAGCATCATCAGACCGTGAATCAGCTTAACAGAATCCAGCGAGTTGTCGATATATAACCCGACGCGTTTTAGTTTGAGCGCCTGCATATGTGTGCCGAGAGAATGCGCATGCATGTACAGCATCTGATACGTCAGAGATTCATTATTGCACTTTACAGCAATGTTATCAGGATAAGTAAAACTTGCTGTTTCAAGCCATTTATAAGACATTACTTCACCTCAAAAACACCCATCATAGACGGGTGTTATATTTTAAAACTATGAAATTTACGGGAATTTAGGAAATTGATCGAAGTTCGGTTTACGTTTTTCTTTAAACGCGTCACGGCCCTCTTTCGCTTCATCAGTAGTGTAATAGAGAAGCGTTGCATCTCCAGCAAGCTGCTGCAGTCCTGCAAGTCCATCTGTATCAGCATTCATTGATGCTTTTAAGAAACGAAGTGCCGTTGGTGAGTGCTGTAAAATATCTTCACACCATTCAACAGTTTCATCTTCAAGACGTTCTAAAGGCACGACTGTGTTAACTAAGCCCATGTCCAGCGCTTCCTGTGCGTCATACTGACGGCATAGGTACCAGATTTCGCGTGCTTTTTTGTGTCCAACGATACGTGCTAAGTAGCCTGAACCGTAACCAGCATCAAATGAACCGACTTTAGGACCAGTCTGGCCGAATCGTGCATTATCTGCAGCAATTGTCAGGTCACATACGACGTGCAGCACATGTCCGCCGCCGATTGCGTAACCAGCAACCATGGCAATAACCGGTTTAGGAATCACACGGATTAAACGCTGTAAATCAAGGACATTTAGACGCGGCACATCATCCGAGCCCACATATCCGCCATGACCGCGTTTTTTCTGATCTCCACCTGAACAGAACGCAAGGTCACCCTCACCTGTTAAAATAATTACGCCTACACGCTGATCGTCGCGCGCGCGTGTAAATGCATCGATCATTTCTGCAACAGTATCCGGTGTAAATGCGTTGCGCACTTCCGGACGGTTGATTGTTACTTTAGCAATACCATTATAAAATTCATATTTAATTTCATTATATTCTTTAACTGTTTCCCAAACTCTAGTCATGAGTTATCCTCCTCTAAGTACTTTCGTACTGTGTTTATGTACGCTTTGTAATTTTCAAGATGAATATTGTGACCACAATTTTCAACTATATCCAGTTTAGCACTTTTCAGCCGTTCTGACATCGTTTCTGCTACTCTGATAAACTTCTTATCTTCACTGCCTGTAATTAAATAAAAATGGTTATTCAGACCGCTTAAATCATTCCAGTAAGACCGCTGTACACCCGTGCCGTACTTCAACAGGCTGTCCGCCGCTTCAGCCGGAACCAGCTGCAGCCGCTCTTCATGCTGTGCTTTAAGCAGAGATTCGTCAGCATGCTCTTGAGTTTGAAACAGCGGCATACTTTGCCAGAAATTTAGAAATTCATAATAATCGCTGACGATTAATTTACTGCGTTCCTGATCTAGAGTGAGCCGCTCAGCTTTCTTCTCGTCGTCAGCAATGCCCGGTGACGCACTTTCCAAAATACATTTTTCAATACGCTCAGGAAATTGGACAGTTAACGCAAGGGCTGTCCGTCCGCCCATCGAGTAGCCAAGCACATCGAAAGTGTTAATCTGGTGACGGTCAGCAATAGCAATGAGCCCAGCGGCAATATCTTCCATACGGTAACCATGTGAAGTACTGTTCGTTCCGCCGAACCCGGGTAAATCGACTAAGATGACGTTGCGCAAATCGCTTAATCCTTCGGCAATCTTTCTCATGCTTTCTTTAGACGATAAAAACCCATGCAGCAGTATAATCGTTTTTGATTGTTTGTTATCAATCAGCTCGTAATTAAAATTCAGCATTATCTACCAGATTTTTAAGCTGCCGTTTCAGTTCATTATGACTTTCGAGATTATGCTCTCTGTCTGTTTTAATTTCAATCATCTGGCGTCCTGCTTTATTCAGCATGTCTTTTGTTAATTCATCTGGATTTTCAATCTGAACGTATTCGTAATCATAAAGTTTTGCCGCATGTTCAAAGTTCAGATCAAGCGGTGTACCGAATAATCTTTCGAAGTGCGGTTTATGTGCATACTGCGGCAGGTAGCTGAAAATGTTGCCGCCGTTATTATTAAATACAATAACTGTAAAGTCGATATTCTCAAGCTTGGCCATTAAGAGGCTGTTGATATCGTGGTTCATCGACACATCACCAATCAGCATTGTGACCTGTTCTTTCGTACCGATACCAAGTGCGCTTGAGATGACTCCGTCAATACCGTTAGCACCGCGGTTTGCGTATACCTCATGAGTAACGCGCGTATCGTAGCGTTCGAAATCCCTGATCGGCATACTGCTCGATAAGAAGAATGTTCGCCCCTCGTCCGTCTGATGAACAATGTCATAGACATATCTGCCTTCATCGTCAAATTTTTCTATATTCTCATCATACTAATCATAAATATCCTTCGATAATTTGATGAACCGTTTCTTAACTTCACTCTTGAAATTATCATTAATCATTCTTGGCAGAATTTCATTCACTGTACCGACATACGTTTTCATCAGGCGTTACCGGGAATGTTTAATATCCGGAACTCACTGATTAAATACTGCGATACTGTTGTCTGCTTTAAAATGCATTCGTCTTTTTGATGTGACCGGCTCGCCGATGCGGATAATAAAATCTACATTGCTGTTAATGTATTCACGGTGCTTGTCTGTGAAATTCGAAAACATCATATCGTGATTAACGATTCCGTCCTTCACATCAGTACGTAAATTCTGGCGCGGGTCAAAGACAGTATAATATTACCCTGTTCAAGAACTGGTTTCAGCGACGTTAAATCTTCTGCTGTTTCACACCGATAATTACTAAACCGGTCCCAGTTAATTTTTCAATATTGCCCGGTAGCGTCATTGCCGGGATTCGCTTTTTCTGCTTACGCTTAAATAAATCGAGACGCTCAATGTTCGGCATAATCGGTTCCCGGACCGGAATATTAAAATGCACCGGTCCCATATTAATCCCGTTAAAATACTGGCTTGCCTGCAGCACTTTATCGTTAATTAACGATTCCGCACTGTCATGCGTGTCAGCAATCGGCAGTTCGGTCTGATAGCGGACAAAATTACTGTACATATTGTTTTGTTCAATCGCCTGCGGTGCCCCCACATTTTTAAGTTCATGCGGGCGGTCCGATGTCAGAACAATTAAGGGCAGATGACTCAGTCCTGCTTCACTGACAGCCGGCGTGTAGTTCGCTGCAGCTGTACCCGAAGTACATAATATGCCCACCGGCTGACGTCTCTTTTTAGTCAGTCCGACGGCAAAGTATCCCGCACCGCGTTCGTCCGGATGAATATAAGTCTTAATGCCTTCGTGCAGCTCTGCCGCTATTGCAAGGGGTGTTGAGCGCGATCCCGGCTGATAACCAGTTCATTCATGCCGTATTCGTACAGCGCATCTATAATACTAAACGTTTGTACCGTTAGTGCTTCTGTGTAGCTCATTAGTAGTCGCCTCCAAGACGTTCAACATCGGTGAATTTAACTTCCGTTTCTAAAAATTCAGCTTCCGGATCCGATCCTTTAACGATGCCGCAGCCAGCAAATAATGTCGCACTGCGTGCAGAAATCAGCATCGAACGGAGTCCGACAGCAAATTTCACATTCCTTATCTTCATGAATAATGCCTAGCGGCGCTGCATAAAGTCCTCTTGTGCCGTATTCATGTTTTTAATATAGTCTTTTGCCAGATTCTTCGGCAAACCGCCTACTGCTGGTGTCGGATGAATCTGCTTTAATATCTTGAACTCATCTGCATCCTTCTTCAGTTTTGCCTGAATCGGTGTAAATAAATGATATATATATTTATTTTCCATTAAGAGCGGATTCTTTTTATAATTGAGTCCTTCTGAAAACGGTACGATATCGCTGACGATTGATTCTCTGACGACGCGGTGTTCAAACAGATTTTTTTCGTCGTTCAATAAGAATTCTTTCTGAATATTATTTTCCTCGGCGTCTTCAACACGCTGAATAGAACCTGCGATCGCATTCGTAGTCAGTTGTTCCCCGTCGATAGAAAATGTTTCTCAGGTGTTTTTGAAACGAAGGTCGATTTTCCTTTTTCATAGTAAATCGTATACGTATCCGCTTCGTCTTTTAAGCGTCTGATTAAATACAGGCGTTTTGCCTTCGACTCAAAAGTAATGAGTTTTTGGCGGGCTAGCACAACTTTTTTAAACTCGTCGTTTAAATTATTTACTGCTTCTTCAACGAGGAGTTTCCATTCATTCGGGAAATATCACGCTTACTTTTAACGACCGGTTTTTCATTCTCTGTAATTTCAGCATTTTCTATCCTTGATAACACCCCGTCAATTTCCTCAAGCAGCCCGTCCATATTCAGTTCTGTTTTGCTGCGGGTTAAAAATACTTCATTCTTTTTAAGATCAAACTGCCACTCGGGCAAATGGAATTCAACCATTTTAAAGTCGTTCCACTCATCAGTCGTGTCTTTATCATCAATAATGTGCCGCCAAATAAGCTCAGTTTAGATTTTAAATCATCTCCGAGCTTTTCCTGCTGCAATTTTGCAAACAGTGCTTTTTTGCTGTCTGCTGTCGCTTCTGGCTGAAACTTATCGCGCCACATACTTTCGATATAATTGATGCCGACAACATTATAGGTGCTGTCTTTTGACTTGAACCAATAGCGTGAGCCCTTTGATCATTAAAATATGTAAATTTTTTCTTCGTCAATATTATACTCATCCATAGGGATATGCAGTGTAAGATATTGCTTGTCCGAATCCAGACTGATATTCTCTATAAATGTTCGAGACGATTGTAATTTCATGAGTCACACTACTTTCATCATAATTAGCTTTATTTTATCATTTTTTACCTACTGTGTGTATGGACAAGTCTTAAATATGATAAAATTATAGCCATCATGTTTTAAAGGAGAAAGTCATGCAGGAAGCACAAGTACACACAGGATTTAAAAAATATTTGATGCTGACGCGCCCGCACACTTTAACAGCAAGTTTTGTACCTGTTTTTGTCGGGACGGCAAGCGTATTATTATTTGCGGATATCCGCTGGGGAATGTTTTTCCTTATGCTTATCGCCACAATTTTAATACAGTCAGCAACGAACATGTTTAACGAATACTATGATTTTAAACGCGGTCTGGATTCGCATGAATCCGTCGGTATCGCAGGCGCCATCGTAAGAAACGGCATGAGCCCGCGCCTCGTACTGACAATCGCTCTTATATTTTACGGCATTGCCGCTGTTATCGGTATTATCATTACGATAAATTCATCATGGTGGATACTGATAATCGGTGCTGTATCAATGGCTGTCGGCTACTTGTACACAGGCGGTCCTTTCCCGATATCCTGGACGCCGTTCGGTGAAATTTTTGCAGGCTTCTTTATGGGTACTGTAATTATTATGATTACATTCTACATTCATACCGGCACGCTGCACGTATTCCCTTTTTAATGTCTATCCCTCCCGCAATTACAATTGGGCTGTTGAATATGGCAAATAATATACGCGAACCGCAGAAAAGATAAAGAATGGACGTAAAACTTTTGTCATCCTCGTCGGCAAACCGTTCGCCGTAATGACATCTGCTGCACTGCTCTTGTTCAGCTATATCTTTTTAATTTATATCGCATTCTTTACAGCGATGGGTTCTGTTTTCCTGCTCATTCCGCTGTTATCTGTACCGCTTGCGATAAAGACAATTATGCTGATGCGTAAAGGCGATACACCAATCGAGCTGATCCCGGCAATGGCATCGATGGGTAAACTTAATACGATAATGGGACTGCTCCTTACTATCGGATTGATTATTTACGGTGTGACAGGTGTATAAACTTTCCTGAAAATTGTGTTTCTTCTTCTTCTTCCAAGGAATATAATATAGTTGAAACAAACAATATAGGGGGATTTATCATGCACTTAAAACGCACGCTATTCGCGGGAGGACTTCTAAGTATGCTTTTACTCGCCGCATGTAATGGGGACAGCACCGAAGAAGCTGGTACAGAAGAAGCACCTGCTGAAGAAACAACAGGAGAAGAAACTTCAGAAGATGGGTTATCGTATTCAGGAGTTAATGGGGATTACAGCTTCACGAAATTCACACCGGTTGAAGTGCCGGCAACTGACGCTGAAGGCAATGACACGACAATCCAGGCAGTCGCTGCTGAATTCGAATATACGAATACTTCAGAACGTACATCAACCCCGTCGGAAGCATTCAGTCTTGACCTTGCAATACGCCAGGTGAGTGAAGACGGCGAAGCACCGACAGAAAACTATACGATGGACCTTGAAGACGAAGGTGAATTTGCAGAAGGTAAAGCAGCTTCAGCTGAACTAGTCGAACCGGGCGAAAGCGCAACAGCAGTAGTTGCATATGGCCCGCTTGATCCTGAACTCGCTACACACCTTCAGGCAAGAGAAAATCCAATCGAAGAAACTGAATCAATGGATCATGAAATTGAGCTTGAATTAGCACCGGCAGAAGAAATAGATTTTAAAAAACAGCGCCATGAAAATGGTGCTGTTTTTTTGTTTGGGGATTGTTGGATTCCGATGAAATAAACTCATAGGACTCCAAAACCTCCAGGATTCCGATGAAATAAACTCATAGAATTCCGAAACCCCCAGGATTCTGATGAAACGAGCTCATTGAACTCCAAACCTCCAGGATTCCGATGAAATAAACTCATAGAATTCCGAAACCCCCAGGATTCTGATGAAACGAGCTCATTGAACTCCAAAACCTCCAGGATTCCGATGAAATAAACTCATCGAGGTCCCGACATAAAATAAGCCGTCCTTAAGTTGAACAGGACGGCTTACAATTCATTATTTCGTTTTCGTCAGGATAAACTTCGTACCTTCTGCTTCGTACGTCAGTTCCCCGCCTTCCATATCCATGCGGACAGACATCATAATATGACCTTTGTTATTGAAGTCTCTGTATAAAATACGAATACGGAAGTTCATCGTCTGATCTGGCTGCATGTAAAATTTCAGAATCACTACATCATTTTCAATTTCATCTTTTATGTAGTGGTATTTCGTCGTAAAATCGTAACCTTTAATATAGACTTTCTCAATTTGAAACGGGTTATCATTTTTATTCTCAACTCGGAACATCATATACTGTCCGCGGTCGTCATTTTTCCAGCCGACTTCGTCAATCATTAAAAGCGGCTGAGTCGTCATGACCTCTGCACGTTTTCTTGAAAAGTAAATACCGAGACCGGCTATTGCCACGATAAATAACGCCAGGACGACAATTATTTCTATCCAGAATGATAATGGATCCATATATTTTCCAACTCTCTTATAACTTCATTTATATAATTTTATCATTACATGTACGATAAAAACAATTATGTTATATTAAAAAGACTTTGTTAAGGAGTCGATTTTATGATTGAAATCTTAAGCGGTATCGGAATTTCCTTTATTCTTTTCATCATATTAGGCATTTCGATTTTACTTTCAGTAGACAAGAATAAATAATCTATAAGCGAGGTTCAAATTGAAAACAATTAAAGATAATCAAATATTAATATATGCCATTGTAATTATAACTGGCGGTATTATCGGGCTGTTAAATGTAAATATCGGCAGTATTTTAGCTCCATTGATTTCCCCCTCATTGCACTGCTGATGTATGTCATGTTTGCGCAAATTCCATTTTTAAATTTACGTGAAGCTTTGTCCAATACTAAGTTTATAATCGCTCTGTTAATCGCTAATTTTATTGCTGTGCCAATAGTCGTATGGGTTTTAATTATACTATTCCCGCTGCATCCTGCAATTTTACTAGGCGTTTGTCTCGTTCTCTTAACACCATGCATCGATTACGTTATTCCTTTTACTAAGCTTGGTCAAGGTGATGAAAAATTAGTTTTAGCATCAACACCGCTGTTATTTATCATCCAAATACTATTACTACCCGTGTATCTGACGCTATTTATCAGCACGGATATTTCAGCAATTATTAGTATCGGGTCGTTTATTGAGTCGTTCCTTTTGCTTATTGTACTTCCGCTGATACTAGCAGTTATTACACAGCTGCTTGCTAAAAACACAGCAGCCGGTAAATCGTTGTTGAAACTTACCGGTAAGCTTCCCGAATTACTGATGGCGGCTGTCTTGTTTACAGTTGTCGCAGCACAAATCGGTAAAGTTTATAATGACCTGAGTATTATTTTAACTATCATTCCAATTTATATTCTGTATTTGATTATTACACCGTTTATTTCTAAATTGATTGCCTCAATATTTAAATTAAAACCACATGCCGGACGTGCACTTGCCTTCAGTGCCGGCACGAGAAATTCACTCGTTGTATTGCCGCTTGCGTTAGCACTCCCGGGAGAATGGGGTGTAATCGCTTCGGCAGTTATCGTTACCCAGACGATTACCGAATTAGTCGGCGAGTTATTTTATATAAAATTTATACCAAAACTGATCAAATAAAAAGCACTCAGCTTAACGGGCTGAGTGTTTTTTAAAATTATTCTATTTCAAAAATATCATCTGTATGTTCATGCAGGTCTTCAGGGCCATTAATATGAGCTGTAATACTGTATTCTCCAGGTTCAACTTCTGCTGTTTCGGCAGTATATACTCCGTCGCCCTGATGTTCAGCATTCAGCCATGTAATTTCTTCTGTTTCAGGTTCCTGCACTTCAAAACGGACGCGGTCCGCTTCGTATGCTTCATCTTCTTTCAGCAGTTCAACACTGACCACTGAAGGATCTGCTTCATTATCAACCGTCAGATTAATATCCAGTACATGCTCATGGTGATGGTCGGCGCTTTCCTCAGCAGGTTCGTGAGTTTCTTCGCTTTGTGCTTCTTCAGTTCCATTGCCGCATGCAGCGAGTGCCAAAGTCAGGCCTGACAGTAAAAGTAACTTCTTCATAAAAATATCCTTCCAAAATTATGTATGCACTCATTTTCAGGCCGGTTTATGCATAACTGTATATTTTAAGTTCATTTAGTGACAACATACGAATAAATTAATTCATATATTTGAATGATACCAGGTAGTTCATCCCATTATTTTTAGCAGATGCACCGGGCATCTCTGTTCTGTCATACTCTTCGAATCCAAGTTTTTCATACAGTTTAATTGCAGGAATATTCGTATCAGCAACATCGTCAATAATAAAATTATCGTAAGGCGTATTTTCAATAATATGTTGAATAAGCAGAGACGCGACACCTCTCCCTTGGAAATTTCGCGCTGTTCCGACAAACTCTATAGCTCCTGTATTTTCAAGAAGATTCTCGTGATACTTTTCAAATGGTTTCTTTAAAAGTAATCCGGCAAGAGCACCTTTATATAAGCCTAAATGTTTTCTCAGTTCTTTTTTATTTAATTTTACTGATGAATAATTTCTTTTCGTACAAGCAGTGACTCCGGCAACTTCACCATCTATAACAGCTACATAAAATTTATCGAGCACAAACATATGCTGAAATGCTTTCGCAATAACCTGTTTATCTTTTGAGAAAAAATTCAGCCACTGTGAAAATCCATCGGCAAATATCTGTCCCATCTGTTCCCTTACATCAAGATCTGTTTCATCTGCTTTTACTATTTTAAATTCTCCATTATGTAATTCCAAACATATTCCCCCTGTTTTGTTTAAGATTAGTATTTATTAATTATATAAATAGATAAATAAATTGTACAGTTTACATAAAATGATAGGAGATATCCCCTCAAAATTTATATTATATAAAATATATCAACTCCCCATCAAATTAATTTGATGGGGAGTTGATATTAACAATTATTAGACTTTTACTTAACGCTAATTATCTTACATATTCGAATATTCCTGCTGCACCCATACCGACACCGATACACATTGTTACCATACCGTATTTCGATTCCGGTCTGCGCTTCATTTCAGCGAGCAGTCTCGCTGTCAGCATTGCACCTGATGCTCCGAGCGGATGACCGAGTGATATTGCTCCGCCGTTCACATTCGTTTTTTCAATATCCAGCCCCGCTTTTCTAATCGACGCTACTGTTTGTGAGGCGAATGCTTCATTCAGTTCAATTAAGTCCATGTCTTCTACTGATAATCCAGCCTGCTCAAGTACTTCCGGTATTGCATATGCCGGACCGATTCCCATAATTTTAGGATCCACACCGACTGCTTTAAAGCCGACAAAGCGTGCGATTGGTGTTACTCCAAGTTCTTTCACCTTATCACCCGACATCATCACAACAAATCCTGCACCGTCTGTCAGCGGTGCTGAAGTACCAGCTGTAACAGTACCATCCGCTTTAAATACTGTTCTAAGCTTCGCCAGTCCTTCCATATTTGTATCCGGACGGATATGTTCGTCAGTTTTATATTCACCTTTCGTAACAACCGGTCCTTCTTCGTTATAATCCACTTTATTCACTTCAACCGGCATAATTTCATCTTCAAATCTTCCGGCATCAAGTGCTGCTTTTGCCCGCTGATGGCTTTGCACTGCATAAGCATCCTGATCTTCTCTTGATACTTTGAACTCTTCTGCGACCATTTCAGCAGTCAGTCCCATCGGATATGACACGCCTGAGTCTTGATTCTGCAGTATTGGACTGTTCGTCGGTTCATTACCGCCCATCGGCACAGCGCTCATTAATTCAACTCCGCCTGCAACCAGCACATCTGCCTGCTCTGCCATAATCTGGTTTGCCGCCATTGCAATCGTCTGCAGTCCTGATGAACAGTAACGATTTACCGTCTGACCCGGTACTTCATTCGGCATGCCTGCAAGCAGTGCGATTGACCGTGCTATATTCTGACCCTGTAATCCTTCCGGGAATGAGTTACCGACAATAACGTCTTCAACCATTTCAGGGCTGAATTTACCGTCGACACGGCCAAGTACACCTTTAAGAACCTGTGCTGCCACCTCATCTGGTCTGTCGTGGAACATCGCGCCGCCTTTTGCTCTCGCGGCAGCAGATCTTCCGTAAGCTACTATATATGCATCCTGCATTTAACTTCATCCTTTCTCTGTTTGTACGTGTTACTAATTACGTAGCGGTTTGCCCGTTTCAAGCATATGACTGATACGTGCATATGTTTTCTCGTTCTGCAGGAGATCTAAAAATCTCTCTCTTTCGAGTTTTTGTAAATATCGCTGATTAACGTACGTGTTGCGCGGTACATCCCCGCCCGATAATACTTCTGCAATCTTCAAAGTAATTTCATAATCATGATCACTGATAAAGTTTCCAAGACGCTGCGCATCAAGCATTCCTTCCGCCAGTGCTTTAAAGTCTCTGCCAAGTGCAATATACTTACCTTCAGGTTTAGGAATATAATTCATTTCCGATTCCAGACGCGCTTTATTCAGTGCAGCTTCCACACGCTTCTCAACGTTCAGAATAATTGAGTCTGTATCTCTTAAATAACCATATCTTTTCGCTTCATATGCGTTCGTCGATACTTTAGCCATACCGATATTTGTCAGTACTTCAGTCATCGACTGCTGTTTATCATCGTGTTTATGATTCGTGCTTAATATACGGTCTGACATCTCAGCAAGTCCGCCGCCGCTCGGTAAGAGGCCGACACCCGCTTCAACCATACCAATATAAGTTTCACTCGCAGCTACGACGAATGGTGAATGAAGTACTAACTCACAGCCTCCGCCGAGTGCTTTACCTTGAACTGCTGTTACTATCGGTTTAAGTGAATACTTCATACGGTTGAAACTGTTGTGCAGCTGGTCGATTGCCGGTCCGACTAATTCTTCGACCTTTTTCATTTCGTGAGATTTTTTCATCATATACAGATTTGCTCCGACACTGAAGTTTCTGCCGTTAGCATATAAGACCATACTTGAAAAATCTTCCGTCTCCAGCAAATCAACAGCCTCAACTAAATCTTTCGAAAACCCGTCAGAAATTATATTGTTATTGCTCTGCAGTTTTAACAGCAGCTGATCCGTATTAACAACCGATAGATTTGAGTCTTCCCGGTTCCAGATTTCACTGTCGATTAATTCACTTACCGGTGTCACGCGCTCGATCGATTCGCCTTCTTCGTAAAAAGGCTGAGTGCGTTCTTCAATCCATTCAGGCAGTTCTCCGAGTTCTTCTTTCATACGGTTTTTACTCGACTGAAGCCCATCATATCCCACAGCTGGAACGGCCCTTGTTTCCAATTAAAGCCCCAGACAAGTGCACGGTCTATATCTTTATAGTCCGATGCTGCTTTAGGAACATTCAATGCTGAATAATAGAAATTGTTCCTCATCGTTTCCCACATGAATAATCCTGCTTTGTCGTCAGCATTAAAAATAACATCCATATTTGCTGTTAAATCTTTGCTGAACTTGCCGAGTATTGGAAACTGCGGTTTTGACTGTTCAACATAGTCACTTGTTTCGGGATTAAATACGAGAATTTTATTCTTCTCTTTTTTAAAATCCCTGTTTAGTTTTTCTGCCGAGTGCTCCCGCTTCAACTAATTTTTCAGCAACTTTTGTACTGCTGAAGAACTTCTCTTCGCCCGGTACTTTCTGCATTCCTTTAGTTACAGTGACTGCAATGTCGATACCAACTAAATCACTTAAGCCGTAAGTTCCGGTACTTGGACGGCCGATGCTTCTCCCCGTCAATGCATCAGTGTCGGAAATTGATATTCCCGCTTTCTTCTGCACGGTGCATAATATCGTTCATCGTTTGTGTACCGACACGGTTAGCGACAAAACCAGGTACATCATTGGCAACAATCACACCTTTACCAAGCTTGCTTTCTGCAAAATCCTGAGCTGCTTTTACTGATTCTTCAGCTGTATCTTTCAGAGGAATAATTTCAACCAGTTTCATAATACGCGGAGGATTAAAGAAGTGCATGCCGAAAAATCTTTGGCGTTCTTCTTTATTGAAAACTTTCGCAATATATTCAATCGGAATCCCTGAAGTATTCGTTGCAAATAATGCATTATCCTTCGCCACTGCTTTAACTTGCTTCCATACGCTGTGTTTAATCTCCAGCTCTTCTTTAACCGCTTCGATATAAATATCTGAGTCGTCTTGACCCTGCAGATCTTCTTCAAAGTTGCCGTATGTTAAATTTGGAGCAAAGTTTAAATCAAACAGTTGCGGACGTTTTTTATCCGTAATCATTTCAAAAGATTTTCTCGAAATTTTGTTTGGATCTTTTTTATCAATTGCTATATCAAGTATTTTTACTTTTAAGCCTGCATTAACGAGCAGGGCAGCAATCTGGCTGCCCATCACTCCCCCCCAAGCACGGTCGCTTTTCTTATCGTCATGAAAAACCCTCCAAATTATTTTATCTTTATACTTTTCATACACTTTGTCTTTAAATAAATGCTGAATCGCCTGTTAGCGCTCTGCCGATTACCAGTGCATTTATTTCGTGCGTGCCCTCATAAGTGTAGACAGCTTCAGCATCGGAGAAGAATCTCGCAATATCATACTCTGCCAGAATACCGTTGCCGCCGTGAATTCCGCGTCCCATTGCTACTGATTCCCGCAGTCGTAACGCATTCATCATCTTCGCTGTTGATGTTGCCACTTCATCGTACTCGCCGTTTTCCTGCATACGCGCAAGCTGTGCTGACATTGCTATTGCGTGTGAAAGGTTCCCCTGCATCATCGCAAGTTTTTCCTGAATCAGCTGATACTTGCTTATTTCTTTTCCGAATTGTTTACGCTGTGTAACGTAATCAAGCGTTGCACGAAGCGCTCCGGCCATCGCACCAGTTGCCATGTATGATACACCTGCACGAGTAGAGTAGAGGATTTTGGCAATGTCTTTAAAGCTGTTAATATTCTGCAGTCTATCTTCTTCTTTCACGACTACATTATCTAAACGAATATTAGTATTCGGTATAATTCTTAATGCAATTTTATTTTCGATTACATCGATTTCTACGCCATCCTGTTCAGGACGGATAATGAATCCTTTCGGCTTCCCTGTTTCTACATCTACTGCAAACAGAGGAATAACATCGGAGACATTTGCTCCGCCGATCCATTTTTTCGCACCGTTAATAATCCAGTTTTCTCCGTCGAATTTAGCCGTTGTTTCAAGACCGCCTGCAACGTCGGAACCGTGATCCGGCTCAGTCAGTGCAAAACACGTTCTGAGTTCGTGAGACTGAAGTTTTGGCACATATTTAGCAATCTGCTCTTTTGAACCGCCGAATAAAAAGGCATTGTGTCCAAGCCCCTGGTGTACACCAAGAATTGTTACCAGTGATACGTCGAAACGTGCGATTGTATATGACATAAAGAACTGGAACAGCTGGCTCGGAGTTTTTGCACCTTCACGGCCTTCAAATAACAACGGATTTCTAAAATAGTTCAATTTCCCCATATCATCGAAGAAGTCTTCAGGAACTGTTGCATTTGCCCAGTGATTGTTAATTGAATCACGATATTTGGATTCAAGCAGATCGTCCAGCTGTTTTAGAAATTTAACTTCCCCTTCAGTAAGTTCCTTAGCATTATTTAAAATATCCTCCGGATATAATTCTTTCAGTATTTGGTCTTTTTCTGTCATAGTATTTCCCTCCGCCTTATATGATAACGCTTTCAAATAAAGTTAAAATTTTTAAGCTACAACCCGTTTTCTTTTGCTTTCTCATTCATTAAACGCTGAATTTCCAGTTTATCCGGTTTCGCAGTAGAGTTTAATGGAATATCTTTCATTTCCATATACATCCTCGGAATTTTATACCCTGCAATACGTGCTCTGACGTGTTTATCAAGAATCTCTTCGAAGTTCTCTGTTTCTTCTGTCAGTACAATCGCCGCAGAAACTGATTCGCCGTACTCAGGACTGTCATAACCCACAACAATAGCTGTACGTACAATCGGATGTTCAGACAGTGCCGCTTCAACTTCTGAAGGCAGGACGTTTTCACCGCCGGTAATAATTAACTCTTTCTTGCGGTTGACGATAAAGATATCACCGTCTTCATCTTTTTTAGCAAGGTCGCCTGTAAGGAAGTAGCCGTTCTTAAATACTTTGGCTGTTTCTTCCGGTTTGTTCCAATAACCCGGTGTAACATTTTTCCCTTTAACTGCCAGTTCACCGATTTCCCCGACTTCGACCTCATTACCGTCATCATCAAGCAGCTTGCTTTCAACGTACATAATTGATTTCCCGATGCTCATCGGTTTTACTTTCGAATTATGAGGCGTGTTTACCATAGTAAGCGGTGCTTCTGTCAGACCGTATCCGTTAATCAGCGTGTGCCCGATACTTTCAAATTTCTTCTGTACAGCAGGCAGCGGTGAAGATCCGCCCTGGATCAGATATTTAATGTTTTCAAAGTTTTTTATATTAAAATTATCTGCAACCAACATGCCGTAATACATCGTTGGAATCATAATCAGATAATCCGGTTTAAATTTGCTCATCAGATCGTTCAGCTCTGCACCATCAAAGTAACGGTGAAGCACAAGCGTGCCCCCAGCCATAATTAAAGGCAGTGCCGTATCATTCAAGCCAAGGACGTGGAACGTCGGTGTCGAGATAATCGTCGTCTGATCTCCGGTCACTTTGTAAGTCAATACTGCATTAATAACATTCGCAACAAATGATTCGTAGGTAAACATTACTCCTTTTGGCATTCCCGTTGTACCGCTTGTATACATCAGTGAAGCCAGATCTTCGCTTTCGACTTCAACAGTTTCAAACGGACGATGCTGAGCCGGATTACAGATTTTATCGTACTCCGGTGAGTCGATATCCATGTGAAGCAGTTCTTCAGGAGTCCCAGTTAAGCTTTCTTTATGACGCAGCGAGTAGAAAATCATTTTAACTCTCGAATCTGCAATGATACTCTGTATCTCCTTCGGTTTTAAGCGCCAGTTAATCGGAAGGTAGACAGCACCCATCTTGAATGAAGCAAATAAAAGGTCAAAAATTGCCACATCATTCGGTGCAAAAATACCTACAACATCTCCGCGTTTAATACCTTGTTCCTGCAAATAATTCGCCAGGTTTTCAGCACGTGTATTTAAATCCTGATAAGACCACTGTGTTCCTTTCGCAGGGTCAATAATTGCCGCTTTTACTTCATCATAGTCCGATCTTGTTTTAATCCAATCATAATTCATTTACAACTTCCCCTTTGTTAATGATTATTTTTAATTGACTGAGTCAATTGCCCCCAGCTTTCCTGAAATATTTCACTGCTTATTTCTGTTAAATCTTTAGACACTAAAGGCTTAAAATCCATCTGAGATAAAATATCTCTTTCGAGATCAAGTCCCGGAGCAATTTCAATCAGTTCCATTCCCCTGTCAGTCAGCTGAAATACTGCACGCTCTGTGACATAGTAGACATTTTGACCAAGCTCCCTTGAATACTCTGCATTGAAATCCATACTCTGAACATTCCGGACGAACTTCTTGGAATGTCCTTCTGAATCGATAATCAGTTCATTATTCTCACAATGCGAGTCGCTCCCGACGACCATCGTACCTGAGAATATTAACGTTTTTACTGTCTGGCTGATATCGATAAAACCGCCGCTGCCGTTCATTCTGTCTCCGAACTTCGAGACGTTGACGTTGCCGGAACTGTCGATTTCAGCAAAGCTGAGAAATGCGATATCGAGTCCCCCGTTAAATATAAAGTCCCATGTCATATCATGGCGCATTCTTGCATCCAGATTATAGTTCATGCCAAAGTGATTTCCGCTGCCGATCATTCCCCCGAATATACCGGTATCGATGTTCAATTTGACAAGATTCTCAGCACCTTCTTCACGCAGTACATTGGATAGCTCATTATTAATCCCGTAACCGATACTGACTGTATGACCGGGCTTTAAAAACTGGGCTGAACGCCGTAAAATTATTTTTCTGGAACTAAACTCTAAAAACTTTTCCTTACTCTGTGAATTCTGTGATGGCCGGATAAAGCGGGATCGTAGTATGTCTGTATCACCTGCTTATGATATTTTGGATTTTTGTTTACTACAATATAATCGACAAGCTCCGATGGTATAAATACATCGCGCGGATTGAACTCCCCTTTTCAATTAGCTCTTTTACTTGAACGATTACCTTGCCCCGTTTGTCTTGCAGCAGAAGCTGCACTGAAACCTTCACCAAGATGCGATTCGTGAGTCATATAATATTCCCGTTCTCATCGGCGAATGTACCTCTTAATAAAGCCACATCAATTTTTGGAAAGTCATAATGCAAATACTGTTCCTTATTAATCTCTATTAAAGAAACTAAATCATCACGAGTAGCATCGTTAACTTTCCCGCCGGACATTCTCGGATCAACAACCGTATTCAAACCGATTTTGGAAATCATCCCCGGCGAAGAAGAAGCCTGTTCCCGGTATGACGTTGCGATAATACCCTGCGGTAGAAAATATGCTTCAATTTCATTGTTTTTAATCGCTTCAACCGTTACAGGAGAAGCAATCACGAGACTGGCAATAATTCTTTTAACCATGCCGCGTGAGACGAATGAATCAAGGTCAAAGCCGTCATCAAAATCACTGATATCATTCGACACAACAAAAGTTAAATTGTCAGTTTTTCCATCTTCATCATACTGCTCTGCCAGATATTTCAGCACTTCCATCGGTAAGTTCCCCGTGGACAGAGCAGCTATTGAAATAACATCACCGCTTTTAATAATATTTCTTAAATCCTTATATGAAATAATCTCCATATTCTATTCTCCCGACATAGTTATATTCAGTTAATCTTTTGCATATAACCCTTTCTTTATTTATCCCCTTCACTTTTTCAAATGTACCACCACGCTTTTAAATTGTAAACGATTTCATTTCATTATTTTAAAAATTTTACATTATATAATTTCATACTAACTGTTAATACCAGGTACTATTAATAAGTCTGTAAGTGCTGATACCATTGATATAATAACGTTTTAAACTATTTACCTAAGATTAATATTCAGAAAATATTACTTTCTTCAATATGAAATAATTATGACTTGACTTTAATGTCAAAAAATGGCCAAGTACCATAAATTGGTCCGTCCACTTAATGTCTTCGCTTTGCTTAAATTTTAAGTTTTTTTACATCTTATCATGCCGAAACTGTTCTTATGTTTTAAGTAAGAATTGATGATAGATAAAACTGACAGCGAAAAAATTACTAACTAAAAAAATTATAATTAGAAACTGATTTTATACATATATACGCAAAACATTCATTGCCTATGTTTACCAGGACTGATATTTTAATTAGAATTCAAACTATTTTCCGAGAATTATATATGAAAATTTAAGAAAAGAATTGAGTTTCAATCATATGAACAAAGGAATGAAAGTAAATAATTAAGACTTCTTACTGTTATTCATAAAGTTTATTTATATTAGAATTAGAGGGGGATATTAAAATGGCAAAAAAGCACCTATGGAATTATCTTTACTAGATAAAAAAGTACTGAAACCTGAAGAAAAATATATTACTTCTCTAGAGTTAAAGCTTCTATTAGCTCTGATAGTAATCAGATAAGAAATAAAGATGGTTTAATTTGTACAACTAACAAACGAATTATATTAGTATTCATAAAAATGTTTGGTCACTTAGAAGAATCCTATAATTACGATGAAATAAGAGATCTTAAAGTGATTAAAGATGACAGCACAGTAACAATGAAATTAGAAAATTCAAGAAGCCACTCTTTTAGCTCTCACTTTGATGGCCCAAGTGAATTATTAAATGTCATAAAAGACATAAAAGATTATATGAAGAAAAAAGAAAAAAACATTTAATGAATTCTCGAATATCTATCAGCAAGAAATCGAAAAATTAAAGAATGAAAAAAATGATTTGGAAAGTAAAATTTTAGAAGACAAAAATTTGATCAAGAAGTTAAATGAAGAATACAACTACTATAATGCTATTGTAGAATCTGCTAAAGAAGAAACTTCACCGCTGATTAGAGAGTATCATAAAAACTTGATTATGCCTTTTGATAACTACGACCAAATCCCCTCTCACTCACGACTTAAAAACTCAACTTAGTTTACTAAAATTAAATGAAAAAGAAATAGAAGATGTCTACTCTTTAATACATGATGATGAAATTCTTAATAAACGAGAGCATAAATCACAACAAAGACAAATACTAAGAATGTTTAATGTTGAATGCGATTTCATTTTCAGTAAAATGACTCATAAAAATGTTGAGAATAGTCATAACAAGTTGGTTAAGACATATGAACAATTAAATAAACTGTTTGAAGTAGACAATGTGAAAATCAATAAAGAAATTTTGATTAACAAATTAGATCAACTCAGTTTAATAGCTCAATATAATATTGCATTAGAACAAGAGAAACAAATTCGTAAAGAAGAAAGAGAACGAATCGCTGAAGAACAGAAAGCGGAAAAAGAATTAAATAATGCTCTAACTAAGCTCCAAAAAGAAGAGAACCAATTTAAAAATGAAACCGATAAACTTACAAAGTATATGCAAAACACATCTAATGATGCAGAAAAAGAAGTTTATGCAGAAAAAATTAAACAATTGCAAGAACAACTTAAATCTTTACAAGACAATAAAATCAATATTAATAAGAGACTTGAAAATACACGTGCTGGATACGTATATATCATTAGTAATGTAGGTTCATTCGGAGAAAATATATATAAAATTGGAGTTACTCGTAGGTTAGAACCAAGAGATAGAATTAAAGAGTTAAGCAGTGCATCGGTGCCGTTTGAATTTGATATACATGCAATTATTTTTAGTGACGATGCACCTAAACTTGAGAATACATTGCATAAATATTTCAGAGAATACGAATTAAATAAAATTAATACGAGAAAAAATTCTTTAGAGTTGAGCTAGACAGAATCAAAGAAGTTGTACTTCAGGAGCATAATGACACAGTAAGATTCGAAATGGAAGCTGAAGCTCATCAATATCGTGAAACTCTTAAACTAATTGAGTCAACAACAGAGTCGATTAAATCATTCAATAAGTAATAAAGTGATTTATTTAACAACAAACCCCATCATATCAACTTTGATATGATGGGGTTTAAAAATATACTACGGACAGTGAGGGATTCGAACCCTCGAAACGAGTTAACGTTTACACGCTTTCCAAGCGTGCGCCTTAAGCCACTCGGCCAACTATCCAGAATAAAAAACAGAAGTGCGATTACACTTCTGTGTATGACCCGTACGGGAATCGAACCCGTGTTACCGCCGTGAAAGGGCGGTGTCTTAACCGCTACCAACGGGCCAGACTCCACAGGTAGGACTCGAACCTACGACCGATCGGTTAACAGCCGATAGCTCTACCACTGAGCTACTGTGGAATAATAAAAAAATGGAGCGGGTAGACGGGATCGAACCGACAACATCAGCTTGGAAGGCTGAGGTTATACCATTTAACTATACCCGCAAAGGTAATTAATAAAATATGGCTCAGGACGGAATCGAACCGCCGACACTGTGAGCTTCAATCACATGCTCTACCAACTGAGCTACTGAGCCATGCTATATAAAATTTAAAAATGGCGGTCCCGACGGGAATCGAACCCGCGATCTCCTGCGTGACAGGCAGGCATGTTAACCGCTACACCACGGGACCACTCTTATGTATTAAAATAAAAAATTGCGGGAGAAGGATTCGAACCTTCGACCTCCGGGTTATGAGCCCGACGAGCTACCACTGCTCCATCCCGCGCCAATATTATTTAACATATATTTAATGTCTGTTATATATACTATAGGTTTAAGATGAATATTTCAAGTCTTTTTAACCATTTTCATATAACAAATTTACACTTTCTTGATTATTGAAGTTTAACAGCTGAGTTCTCTTTTTTAGGGTAAGGGTATTATCTATTATTTCAGGAGGGATTCTATGAGCAATGATGTTAATCAATCGTACTGGTCAGCTTCCGTTGAGCTTCCAAAATATCCTGAACTCAAGGAAAATATAACTTCCCATATACTTATAGCCGGCGGCGGCATCAGCGGTTTAATGAACGCTTACCAGCTCGCTGTCAGAGGATATGAAGTAACATTAATTGAAGGCAATGAACTGGTCGGCGGAACTACAGCTAATACAACTGCAAGAAAACTGCACAGCAGGGTCTCATTTACAGTCAGTTGAAAAGCCAGAAGGATGCTAACACAGCGCAGTTATATTACGAATCTCAAATGAGTGCAATTAACGAAATCGAAAGTATTGTTAAAAAATATAATATGATTGTGATTTTAAACGTGTGGACAGCGTAATTTATGCCGAGCACGAAAAATCATTGAAGATCTTAAAAAAGAAGAAAAATATAAGGAACTTTCAATTGACGGTCACCTGACAACAAATGAACATGACCTTCCATTTGAAACAGCCGGAGAACTTATTATGAAGAACCAGGCTGAATTCCACCCTCTTAAGTTTTTACAAGGAATTATTGAAGTGCTTGAAGATTTAAATGTAACGATATATGAACATACACGTGCTAAAAGCGCTGACGGCAATACTCTTACGACAGTAAATAATCATAGTATAGATTTTGAGTATTTGATTATCGCGACACACTTTCCATTCCTCGATATTGAAAACTTTTACTTTAACAGTTTTAAAATCAGTTACGGCTACGGTCTCGTCGCAGAAACATCCACGCCAATACCGGAGCATCTTTCAATGAGCGGTCATGACGGTGCCGGTTTATCTATTAGAAACGTTGTGAAACCCGATAGTGCATTACCGGTACTTCTCTTTGGCGGACTCGGACACGGTTCATATGAAGAAAACGATATGGCTATGCAGCTGTCTAAGCTCGAACATTACGCAGGACAGAAAACTGCAAACAAGGATACTTTGTATGCATACCGCGCACAGGATTTAATGACTGCCGACTCCCTGCCTTTCATCGGTCATTTCATAAGCAGGATAAGCACTATTTTGTCGCATCAGGTTTCAATAAATATGGTATGACAAACGTCGTACTTTCCTCTCTGATAATCAGTGATTTAATAGAAGATAAAGATAACATGTATAAAGAAATGCTTGATCCCGGCCGTAAAAAAGGCACTTTTCAGCAGTTAAAACAGCACCTGACCAATCCGTTCCATGTTGCAGAATCAGAAATAAAGAACATGGCTGAATCTCATCCGAATCTGGATGACCTGCATCTGGAAAAAGGTGAAGGTACAGTTGCAAAAGATGGAATGTCTAAAAAAGGTGTCTATCGTGATGAAGATAACTATTACGTCGTATCTAACCGCTGTACTCATATGGGCTGCAGTTTAGGCTGGAATAATGATGACAAGACTTGGGACTGCGCCTGCCACGGATCCAGATTCAATTACACAGGAAAAGTTATCGAAGGTCCTGCCACGGATAATCTTGATTCTGAAATCAGACCATCCAAATAAAATAATCCCCTTTCCGGGGATTATTTTTTATGATTTTCATAGTAAATACTCATTGCCTGCTGCATAAATTGAGCTAGTCCGTCTCCAAATTTATTTATATTTCTAGTGAATCTCTCGTCTTCGACATACATATCTCCAAGACTTTTAAACATTTCTGGAGAATAGTCCCCTATTTCATTTAGAAATTCATACCACTCATGAATTTGCTGTTGAGCATCCTCTGATTCTGGTTCCAGATGTCTGACATTGGCTAGTTCTGTATAAATTCCATTGAATCTCCGTTCCGCTTCTTTTGTTCCCGTCTTTTTTAAGTTTCGCTTAGATTTATCAACTGCATCACTCCCCCATTTCTCTTTCGCTTCTTCTTCATAGGGATTGTGCGAAAAATCCACACCTTCAAATTTCTCTTTATTTGTCATCATCATCTCTCCTTTTTCACTGCTGATTGTTTTATCTATCAGTTTCAGTATACTATTTAGTCTCGACTGCTCCTTTAAAATGATACTTTTTTGTATCTGCAGTGCTTCTGTTTTATCATAATACGGACTGTCCAGAATTTCTTTAATCTGCGTAAGTTTAAAATTCAGCTGTCTGAAAAAAAGTATTTGCTGAAGTCTTGAAATATCTGTATCTGCATAATCACGGTAGCCATTTACTTTATTTGTATCAGGTGTCAGCAATCCGATTTTATCGTAATGATGCAGCGTTCTGACGCTCACACCTGCAATGTCTGCCAGTTCTTTAATTTTCATATCCCTCACCTCTTAATTTCGAGTATAAACGATGACGTTACGTTATGGTCAATGTCAATTTTATTATTGTTTTAACAGGGTATAAACTATAAGATAGAATTAATATTTACTAAAAGAGGATGATAATCAATGGCACCGCAAAACGACAGAAAAAATAATAAATTTATCCGTCCGAGACATTTAAAAAAATTGGGACTCCCCGGGATGATTGTAATTCTGTTATTATTTATCGGTGTAACTGTCTATAATGATAATTTCGCCGGTGAAGATACAGAACAGAAAACAACTGGCGATAATGAAGTCACAGTGGATCAGCACATCGATGGTGATACGACACGTTTTAACTACAATGGCAGTTCTGAGAGCTTCAGATACTTAATTATTAATACGCCGGAAATCGGCAGAGACGGCGAGCAGGATGAGCCGTACGCACAAGAAGCATTTGAAAGAACTCAGGAACTGCTTGATAATGCTGACACGATTACAGTGGAATTCGATGAAGAAGAAAAAGACCACTATGACCGTTACTTAGCGTATGTATATGCAGATGATGAGATGGTCAATGAAGTCCTCGTTCAAGAAGGACTCGCTTCTGTAGATTATGTGCATCCTCCAAACGATAAATATGAGGACCTGCTGAAAGAAGCTGAACAGGATGCTAAAAATGAAGGCGCTGGAATGTGGTCAGCACAATAAAAAACTGGGAACCCTGATTGAGGATTCCCAGTTTTTACTTTTATGCTTCTACTTTGCTATCAGACTCTATCCAGTTCTGCGACCATTTCTCAATATCTTTTAACACAGGTTCAAGTGAATGACCTTTTTCTGTTAAAGTATATTTAATAACAACAGGCGTTTCCGGAATAACTTCACGGTTGATAAGGCCTTCCTGTTCCATGCTTTTCAGACGATCTGATAATACTTTGCCGCTGACACCGGTTGCTGCCTGAATTTCACCGAATCTGGAATTACCATCCAGCATTTGATAAATAAGCAGAGCAGTCCATCTTTGACTTAATATATTTACCGCTTTTTCAAAGCGTGGGCACATTTCATTCTTGGACATTACACCACTCTTATTAAAATATAATAGCAAAAAAGTATATATTAAAAGTAAAATTAATTACTTGCCATAACTACATAGTCATTGTATACTAAGTTACATTAAGTTACCAATTAGGAGGATTACTATGACATTTCATAATAATAACGCAACATATGTAGAAACAGTATCATTAAATATAAAAGATCTTAATCGTTCTGTAGAGTTCTATACTAATACAATCGGTTTATCTGTAAAAGAACAGGACGGTACACGTGCTGAACTGACTGCAGACGGAGAAAATATTCTGCTTATTTTAAACCAGGTCGATAAAGAACGCACACACCCGCGTGCTGCAGGATTATATCACTTCGCGCTGCTGCTGCCGACAAGAGAAGACCTTGCACTGATTACAATGCACCTGGCTGCAAAGAGAATACCTTTAGGCTCAGCAGATCATCACGTAAGTGAAGCACTCTATTTAGATGATCCAGACGGCAACGGCATTGAGATTTATATCGACAGAGAGCCTGAACACTGGATTTGGAATGACGGTCAGGTACACATGGTTACTGACCCGCTGAATGCTGAGGACCTGCTGAAAGACAGACCGGATCCTGCAAACTTTAAAGGATTACCGAAAGATACAATAATGGGACACATTCACCTTCATGTCAGTGAACTTCAAAAGACTGATGAGTTTTATACAGAAGGCCTTGGCTTTGAAGTGATTCTCAACTTCGGCGGGCAGGCGCTATTTATGGCAACTGAGAAATATCACCACCATATTGCAGCAAACGTTTGGAACGGTCTCGGGGCACCAGCACCTGAAAAAGGCAGTATCGGCCTGGATTACTATACTGTAATTTATCCGTCAGATGAAGCGTTGAACGATGCTGTATCAAGACTTACAGCTCTTGGTTTCACAACTGAAAAAGAAGATAGCTATACACTGACACTGGACCCTTCCGGCAATCACATTAGAATGCAGACACACAAAAGTCATAATTAATTGAAAGAGATTCTCAATTAGGTTGACTCATTCTCAATAAGTATTGTATATTAGTAATTGAAAATGATTATCAGTTATAAATTAATAGGCCCCCTCTTATTAATAAAAATCATTTTCAGCTACTTAAATCTAATGTACGCACATTTATAAAGCCATACCCAGACCCAGGGTGTGGCTTTTCTTAATTTTTGGTACACTTATAAGACCAACTGGGAAACGAGGCATCAGCATGACTTTTAAATCAAAAATAGACTTGCCTTTCAGTATAATGATGATTACATCAATTGCTGTGTTAGCAATTGTCGGTTTTCTCCCCTTCTTTCTCGATGAACCTTTAGATTTTTGGTCTGTTACTATACTTTTTACAGCTACTCTCCCTGCAATTCTTCTGCTTATTCTAATGACTTTTACTACCAGATATATTTTCCATGATGATTATCTTCATGCAAAATCCGCACTGTTTGGCAGTAAGATCCCGTACAGGGATATTTATAAAGTACATTCCACCGCAAACTTTATTTCAGGATACCGGATAATGACCTCTAAAGATGGTCTCGAGATTCATTCCAGAAGTATCGGTTTAGGCAGCGTGAAAATATCTCCTCAGAATAAAGATATATTTATAGAAGAACTAAAAAAACGTGCAAGTCATGCACAATATCAAGATATATAGAAAATCTGTAGCTGATCAGTGCAGATTTTTATTTTTTGCATAAAAAAAGACAGCCGAGGCTGTCTTTTGAAAGCTTATATTAAACCGTAGTGACGTTAGTAGCTTGTGGGCCACGTTGTCCTTCTTCGATTTCAAAGTTAACTTTTTGTCCTTCTTCTAATGATTTGTAACCATCAGCTTGGATAGCAGAGAAGTGTACGAATACGTCGTCTCCAGCTTCCTGTTCGATAAATCCAAATCCTTTTTCTGAGTTAAACCATTTTACTGTTCCTTCGTTCATAGAAAAAACCTCCTAGTGCTTTTGCACTTAAATATTTGCAATTGTTAATGTAAAAATTTTAAGAGTTTTTCAAACGAATGAAACAATTAAAATATTTGTTGATTAAGAACTACTCTTAAGATACTACAGGGTTTATGTGTAAAAGTCAACTGTTTGTGGAATTCTTTTTATATATTTTTTTTGGAGTCTCTTCCAGTTCTTCCGGATGTACGAAACCTCTGTCTCTTTTAAGGGTTTCTTCAATTCCTGTAAGAACAGTTTTAACATCTTCAGGGTTATATAAATCCATCTTATCTATATCAATGACGTAAACAGGTGAAATTTCCTTGCTGTTGTACTCAGTCAGGAATTCGTTTTCGTACATGTTATAGAGGTCCTGATAGTATTTGTATAGACCAGGGTTGCCTTCAATCTGTTCAAAGTCTCTGCCGCGTCTTTTAATTCTTCTTATAACTTCTTCAAGTGACCCGTGAACCATAACCATCAAGTCCGGTGATTTCTTAAACAGCACCTGCTGTTTATATAAATCATTCAGTTCTTCCATCATGTTCTCGTGCAGATCTAAATACGTTTCGTATTCCGCTTCATCCATTGAGCCGTTTTCATACTGAAGTCTCGCAAAGATCATCGCATCTTCATAAATAGAACGGTCCAGCACTGAGTTAGGATGTGCCATTGCTTTTTTAATCGCTTTGAATCTGTGATTGAGGAAAAACACCTGAAGGTGGAAACTGTACCTTTCCGGCTCGTCATAATATTTTGCCAAGAATGGATTGCCGTCTACTTTCTCTTCCAGCAATTCCACTTCAAAATGTTTCGCTATGACTTTACCCCATTCTGTTTTACCTGCACCAATTGTTCCTGCTAATGTAATCAATATACCGTCACCTTTTCCATGGATCATTTTTTTCACCAAATTTATAGTTTTTTTCTTTACTAATATAATTGATATATTTCTTTGTTTAATCAAAATTAAGCCTTCACTATTTTACCAGAAAAACAGTATAAAACTACCACTTAATTTTGGCAATTATCGTTCCATGTCACTTTTTGCTCTAATCGTTTTAAAAGTGTCCTTTATTTTCTACTATATAAGTAAAATTACTCATCTCTTAGCTGGCATCAAGCATTAAATTTCCAGCCTTTAGGCATTTCATAATACACTGGTCATACTATGAATAAAGGGAGAAAGTAATATGAAATCATACTACAGCGATGTGTTTCAGTTCAGGGGTACTCATTACGACTTCGGCTATTTACAGGGACAGCAGTTGAAAAACTCCCCCATTTTATCGAATCGTGAAAGACAATGGCGCAAAAGAGAGAATCGTCATTTTATCGTTGACCCTGAGACGTCTATGAATATGCTGCGGAAGATTGCCCCTCAAGTACTGGATGAAATTCAAGGACTTGCCGATGCACTGGAACTCGATATCACAGAAGCATTTAAAAAGTTCGGCGGTTATTATTTGGAGCTGACACGGAGCGGCTGTTCTATTTTTACTGGCAATGATTTTTTCGTCCGGAATTACGACAGCCATCCCCGCGGTTACGAAGGACGTTATATATTTTATCAGCCGACAGATCGAGGCTACGCTTTTATGGGTCCGACGATGCAGATCACAGGACGTATTGACGGTATGAATGAGAAAGGTCTCGTTATCGGTTATAACTTCACTCACACTAAAAAATCTGCAGACGGATTTATGTGCAGTATGATTGCAAGGCTTGTTCTGGAAACATGTGCAAATACTGATGAAGCAGTCGCACTGCTGAAAGACATACCCCACAGGCATTCGTTCAGCTATGTCGTACAGGATTCGAGAGGCATTCCTTATGTGATAGAAGCCTCACCGAGAAATGTCGCTGTCAGGCAGTCTAATATATGTACAAATCACTTCCATATGCTGCAGGAAGAAAACCGCTACAGACAGGAAGAATCACTTCAGCGTGAACAAAACATCATGAACAAGCAGCAAAATACGAGTAAACCGTATGAAGCCTTTAAAATCATGAACAGTCTTAATGAAGGTATTGCATCAACCAAATACGATGCATCTGCCGGAACAATTCATACGTCGGTCTATCTGCCGAAGGAATTAAAAGCATTATTTGTTATTGGTCTGGACAGGAAACCAGTTATTTTTGATTTTAATAAATGGCTGCAGGGAGGGGAAAGATATTAATGTACGAAGATCAAAGGTGAGCTGGACTTTGACAAGCCTTTTGTTAATATGAAGTGAGCTGTTAATACAGTATAAACATTCAATATTAGATAGGCCGGTGGTTACTTTTGAACGAAGAACTTCTTATATTATTTCTCATCGTTATCATAGCTTCGTCGCTACAGACAAGCACCGGGTACGGATTTTCAATTGTCGGCACACCTTTTTTGCTGATGGTGTTCCCATTTCATGAAGCAATTCAGATTAACATTATCCTTTCAATTTGTTTATCATCGGTGATGATTTATAAAATACGCACAGAAATTGATTTAGAACTGCTTAAAAAATTAATATACGGCAGTCCGATTGGACTCTTTGCCGGAATTCTTATATACCTGTATATGGATACAGGATTTATTAAACTCAGTGTCGGGATTATCGTGCTGATTCTAACTATACTTTTAATCAGTAACTTCACGTTAAAAAGAACAGGGCTTAAAGACTATACAGCGGGCGGACTGTCAGGACTGCTGACAACGAGTATCGGCGTTCCAGGTCCACCACTGCTGCTGTATTTTTCAGGTGCAAGAATTGATAAAACTATATTACGCAGTACAACACTTGCCTTCTACTTATTTATATATACCGTCAGTTTGATTATGCAGATCATATTTGGCGGAACGCATTCGGAAATATGGATATCATCCGCTCTTGCCCTCCCTGCGCTCTTTTTAGGCGTAGTTATCGGACAGATGGTGTTCAAAAAAATTACCCAGAAAGTATTCTTAAATATTACATATGTAATTTTGATATTTACAGGAATATTTGGTGATTACTAGTATTTAAAAATGTGAACAAAAAAACAGCCGCCTGTCTCAGGCGGCTGTTTATTTATATGAGCAGTAACCTGGTGTATTAAATAAGAGGTTTAACAACCTTCTCTTCCCAGACTGGCTTATTAGATTTTATAAATGAAATGAGCTCTTCTTCATCTTTAAAAATTGTCTCATCACGATCAATGCTGTTAAAAGATGAGATGGTTAAACGGTAACCGAGAATCGGGCGTTTGGATATCGTATACTCATGTCGTTCTGTAGTGAAAGTGATCTCATCGTCCGTGGACGCTACGACTACCCAGTATCTCGAATTAATTAAACTTAAAATGTTGTTCACGTAGTTCCTCCTCTTTTGTATGAACTTAATCATACCACCTTCGGTAATTTTAGAGTATATAATTTAAATTCATTACATCCTAGACGGTGAAAAGAAACATTTTTGTAGTAAGTCCTCATTTTATTATTAATAACTAATTTAGAGATTGATAAATACTATCCGTAATGGGTGAACATGAAATATACCATTATGCCTCAATAATTAAATATAAAACGGTTAAATTGTTCTACTGTTTCAAAATAATATTTAGACTCGAATTTCATTTGCTCTTTGATCTCAGGAATGTGAAGTTTGTTTAAGCTGCATGCGAAAATTAAATTATACTTTTGATTGAATCGGTCAGTTTAAAATAATTCAATATGTCATACGGTGTTACTTCTTCATTTGTATTCAAATAAATAATACTATTTCCATCTATTCTCAGAACATTAATGAGTTGCAGTTCAAGTTTGGCATCGGTTTTCTCCACATTTATAACATCAGTCTCAGGAGAATATGACAGCCGACCGCCCTCTAATATCTTAACCTCTGATTGATAATAACTTCCTCTTCTGAATGATTTCAGTAATAAATTCTTCACCGGATTTGTCTTTAATTATTTCACCACCCTGCGAAATCATCTATAAATTTTTTAGCAGTTTAGTTACTTGATCATTTTGTCTCTGCACTGAATTCATAACTTCATTATCATTTAATTTTTCAGTCATACAACCTCTCCTTAGCAATAATCTAAATATATCAAAAAACTGCATGATAAAGGTTGAAAATCTATGGACCAGCTTATCCAATTCCTCACTTTAAGAAATCAGAACAAAAAAAGCTCAACCCCTATTGGGATTGAGCAAATATATTAACGGAGATGGAGAGATTTGAACTCTCGCGCCGCGCAATGCGACCTATGCCCTTAGCAGGGGCACCTCTTCAGCCACTTGAGTACATCCCCATATGGCTCCACAGGTAGGACTCGAACCTACGACCGATCGGTTAACAGCCGATAGCTCTACCACTGAGCTACTGTGGAATAGTATGTATGTTTCAATCGAACAAGATTTATTATAGCAATGAACGTTAATTAAATCAACAGTAAACTTAATAATTGTTAAGTAAAATTTACATTAATGATAAATAATTAAACTTCCTATCATTAATATTCACTAGATTTTATTAATCTGATCAATTCCACGCATGTATTTTAAATAAGTATCCCGCGCTGCTTCATTAATCTGCATTTCTTGATGCTGATGTTCATAAGCGAGTTTTTGTTTCATCCTTACGGTAAGTTTTTTCTTTAGCCAGATTAAATTTATAGTGCAGCTTCACCGCATTTAAATACTGATTGTTAAATGAACTGTATGAAATATTAACTTCCATCTCTTCATTATTTTCAAATTTAACTTTTGTATTGCCATTATAATCATATAACTGTCAATATATCTTAAATTAAACCAGCAGTTTTCGTTAACACGATCCGAGTGTGTACAGAAATATATATGAACCAAATAAATCTAAAATAATCGGATGCTTTGATCGTATACCAGATAAACTTCTTGTTAAGTCTTTACGTGATGCGTAAGTCTGAAAATGATATTTACAATTATGTTCCAATATTTTATTAGGAATGGAAAGACATTCTATAGGCTCCCCGTAGAGTTCCCCTATTACACTTTCAGTATAACGCCCGAGTGACTTAGCAACAATGTACATCGTTTCATCATTAATAATATAATGCTGTCGGCTCATATTTTCCCCCCTGTATTTATTATTACAATCAATATAACACAGAATATTTAAAATGTTAACTAATAATGTTAAATGTTGCCTATTGTTTAAAATCAGCATCTAAAAGTTAATTATCAGAATACATAGAACTTCGATTCTCATTATCATTGACCTAAATGAGAATGTATTATATAATCTGATTAAAGATAGTTTCGAGAGGGGTAATTTATTATGGGTAGACCAGTTTATCCTGCAAATCAATTAAGAGGCTTCATCAACACAATTAACGATTTATCAGCAGATCTTGTTTTGCAAGAATCCATGCACCATTTCATTTCAATTATATGAAGCAAAAATAGAAGAATCACTCATAGAGAAAAACGAAGAGAAATTCATGAAGTACACTGCTTTACTAAAAGAATTGTAATAGATGTACATATAGAAAGAGCACAGCCCCGCTACGGCTGTGCTTTTTTATTTGCCTGTGCAGTAATATCGCTATTGGTCTACCTTGTTAAATCGACATCGTCAACCAAATGCCGGCGGACTACCTTGTGAAATCGACATCGTCATCCAAATGCTCACACACCCTCACAAACAAGAAAAAACCGGCACTCCTCAGCGCCGGCTCCTCAAATAAACTCTTATGATATCAAATCCAAGAACTCTTCTCTCGTAATACGTCCTAAATAGTGGCTGATATCCACATCTTTAATTGCTTCTTCAATGTGCTCACGGTTATGCTCCACACCGATCAGCAGATTCTCAATATCCACTACTTCACCGACGCCGAAGAAGTCACCGAATATTTTCGCATGTTCGATGCGCCCGCTTTTGACTTCCAGTCTTACGTCTAGCAAACCGGCAGCAAATTTATGTGAGTTGTCGTAGTTGTATTTAGGGTTTTTGCCGTAGTTCCATGCCCACGTCTGGTATTTTTCTTCAGACAGCTGGTTAATTTTCGCCCAGTCGTCGTCTGTCAGTTTATATTCTTCAACGTTTTCAAGTCCGCCGAAAATTTTTGCAAGAATTCTCTCTTTAAATTCTTCGATATCAATTTTCTCATCTAAATAGTCGTTAATATTCCCAACTCGTGCACTGACCGATTTAATTCCTTTTGACTGTATTTTCTTCGGATTCACTTTCAGCGCATTCTGCACTTCTGAAATGTCACTTTCAAGCATTAAGGTACCGTGTGAGAACATACGCCCTTTTTGTGTGAACATCGCGTTTCCTGATACTTTCTTGCCGCCTTCGATTTCAATGTCGTTTCGTCCTGACAGTTCAGCGCCTACGCCCATTTCTTTTAGTGCTTCTACGATCGGCTGCGTGAATTTTTTAAAGTTGTGGAAGCTGTCGCCGTCGTCTTCTGTAATGAAGCTGAAGTTCAGGTTGCCTTCGTCATGGTATACTGCGCCCCCGCCTGATACGCGTCTCACTACTTTAATGCCGTGTTCTCTAATGTACGGTTCGTTAATTTCTTCAATCGTATTCTGGTTTTTCCCGATAATAATTGACGGCTGGTTTACATAGAATAAAAAATACGAGTCATTCGTTGGAATTTCTCTTAGTATATATTCCTCCATCGCCAGATTAATCATTGGATCTTTGATGTCATTGTTTGAAATAAACTTCATTGTTTTTCCCCCTGGTACATAATAAAAGACCTGCCTCTATTATAATAGAAACAGGTCTTAAAATCATATTTTACTTATTCAATATTTTTTCTGCTGTGTTTTTCGCAGTCTGCACACAGTCAGGAAGCCCGACTGCGTAATGTGATGCACCGATTAAGTGCAGTCCCGGATAATTTTCCGCAGCATATTTTTGAATATCATCGATGATATTTATGTCCGACAAAGTAATTAGGCATTGCATTCATCATGCGTGTAACGATAGTGAATTCAGGTTCACCGTCCAGCTCCATGATTTTATCCAGATCCTCGCGTGCCAGACGGACGATGTCTTCGTCTGATTTCTCATGTACGATAAAGTCCCCCGGGCGGCCTACATAAGCACGCAGCAGCGCTTTACCATCCGGTGTGGAGTGTTCCCACTTTTTATTCGTCCACGTACATGCAGTAATCGATGTATCCATATTGCGGCTGATGACGAAACCTGTACCTTCAATCGTATTTTTCACCTGCTCGGCATCGAATGCCATCACAACTGTCGCAACACTCGTTGCTTCCATATGTTTGAAGTATTCAAATTCCTTATCCTTAAACCAGCGTTTGTACTGGAAATGAGGTGTTGTGACGATGACTTCATCATAATGATGCGTGCCGCCGTCTGCCGTGAGTTCATAGCCGTCTTCAGTTTTTTCAATCGCAGTCACATCGAAATTGAAATGAATCTGCCCGCCGCGCTTTTCGTTTTCACTGACCAGACGGTCGATAAACGACTGCAGTCCGTTTTTAAACTGCAGAAAAGCACCCGTTTTCGTCTTCGGAGCTGCCGGCTTGTCTTTCTTTTCAGCCATCAGGCCTTTCATCAGACTGCCGTATTCCTGTTCCGTCTCTTTGAAGTTCGGGTACGTCGACATTAAGCTCAGCTTGTCGATATCTGTACCGTATACTCCTGCTAAAAGCGGTTCAATCATATGCTCAAGAAGATCGTTTCCGAAACGTGCACGGAAGAATTCACCTACTGAAATATCTTTATATAACGGCATCGCAGGCTTGATAAAATCAAGTCCTGCACGCAGTTTCCCTGCCCACGACACTAAATCTGTCGTTAAGAGCGGAGAGAGCTCCATAGGTACGCCGAGCATCGTGCCCTTCGGCACCGGTGACAACTTATTTTTCGCATAGATGTACGCCTGTCCCGTCTGATTACGGACCAGCGTGTCACCGAGTCCCACTTCTTCTGCGAGCTCTGTCATGACTTCTTTACGCGCTAAATAAGACTCAGGTCCGAGCTCGATTGTATAACCATCACGAATATGAGTATTTACTTTACCGCCGGCTCGGTTTGACGCTTCGTATAAATCGACTGTCAGGTCTGTTCCATCTTTTAAAAGATAATGCATTGCCGACAATCCTGTGATTCCTGCACCTACTATCGCTACTCTTTTCACTCTTAACGCCTCGCTTATTACAATTTAATTAATTCGTTAACCATTGCCTGAATGAAACGTGAATCTGTATTCGGCATATTCGGTCTGTGATAGACCGCACCGATTTCGTCAGTCACAACTTTACACTCGTAGTCGTTATCGTATAACACTTCCAGGTGTTCGCATACAAAGCCAAGCGGAATGTAAACGAAGTGCTTAAAGCCGTGTTCGTTATATAATTCACGTGTTAAGTCCTGAACATCCGGTCCAAGCCATGGATCCGGCGTGTTACCTTCCGACTGCCAGCCGACGAAGTAATGACCGCTGTCAAAACGTGCTTTAATTAAATCTTTTGTTGCCTCAAGCTGACCCGGGTATGGATCGTTATGTTCTTTAATCTTCTCAGGAAGACTGTGCGCACTCACTACAATCGCAGTTTTATCCGCTTCGTCAGCAGGAATTTCTTCTTTGAAAGTCGTTTCAAGCGCATCAACCCAGAAATCGATAAACGGCTTCTGTTCGAAGAATGATTCTACAGATTTAACAGTAATGCCGTATTTCTCCGCTTCTTCAGCAGCACGTTTGTTATATGAACCGACAGAGAAATTTGAATAATGCGGTGCAAGCACCACGCTGTAAATTTCTTTAATGCCGGCGTCGCTGATTTCTTTAACAGTGTCTTCGATAAACGGGTGAATGTGCTTCAAACCGATAAACAGTTCAAACTCATCATCACTCTGTTCATTTAGAGCATTTACCAGAGCTTCCGCCTGGCGTTTTGTAGTATCTGCCAGGGGCGAAATTCCGCCGATTGCTTCATAGCGGTCTTTTAAGTCCTGCAGTGCTTCTTCACTTGGCTTTCTGCCACGTCTGATATGTGTGTAGTAAGGCTCAATATCCGATTCTTTATACGGTGTACCGTATGCCATAACTAATAGTGCTTTTTTCTCTGCCATTTTCAAAATCACAATCCTTTACTGTGTGTGTGTACTAATTCTGTCAGTCGTTTTAAAACGTCCGGATCTACTTCAGGGAAGACACCGTGGCCAAGATTGAAGATATGTCCTGTTCTGTTTCCTTCTTCAACGATTTTCTTTGCACGTTCTTCTATTACTGACCAGTCCGATAATAATAACGCCGGGTCAAGGTTACCCTGCAATGCTTTCGTAATACCTAAATCACGAGCTTCTGTAATCGACATTCTCCAGTCGAGTCCAAGTACGTCACTGCCGAGTTTATCCCATTCAGTTGCTAAATGGCTCGCGCCGATACCGAAAATAATCACCGGTACGTTTTGTGCTTTAACCGCATTAATAATTTTTTTCATGCCAGGTGCAAGATAGAAGTTGTAGTCCGCTTTATTAAGCGCACCGCCCCATGAGTCAAAAATCTGAATGACACTTGCGCCTGCTTTAATTTGTGCTGTTAAGTAAGTAATGCTTGTCTCAACTAGCTTATCCATTAATTTGAACCACAATTTCGGGTTCGAATACATCATTGTTTTCGTACGGTGATAGTTTTTAGATGGTCCGCCTTCTATCATATAGCTTGCAACTGTAAACGGTGCACCGCAGAATCCGATAAGCGGGACATTTAATTTTTCCTGCGTTAAAATCTGTATTGCTTTGTAGACGTAGTCTAAATCCTTAAACGGATCCAGTTCTCCAAGATTTTCAACGTCTTGTTCAGTACGGATAGGATTATGTATTACAGGTCCTACCCCGGACTTGATTTCAACATCAATACCGATTGGTGCCAGCGGTGTAATTATATCTTTATAAAGCACTGCCGCATCGACATTATAGTTATCTACAGGTGTAGCCGTGAGATAAGCAGTAAGTTCAGGCTGTTTTGTAATTTCAATTAAAGAATATTTTTCTTTAACTTTTAGATATTCAGGCTGCGAACGCCCAACCTGTCTCATAAACCAAACTGGTGTATGTTCTGTCTTTTCTCCGCGTGCTGCTCGAATGAGTGTATCATTAAACACAGTGGTACCCCCTAATATTTATATGTTCATACATCTACACATTTTATCACATTCTTTAGAACAATTATTAATTAGACGCAAGTTGTCAAAAAAACGTACTATTTGAGATTTGTTTAACATTGTATGATTTCAGGTATATACTGATTAACATAACTAAACAAGAGGTGAAGCACAGTGTATTTACACGCAACTACCGGGACGATTGATTTTCTCTCCTCCCTTCAGCAAAAACACCCTAATGTATCGATTAGTGCAAGAGGTCCGGAAGCAATTTTATATTATGAAGATAATAAAGAAAAATCGATTTTCTCCACTAACATGACCTATGACATACTTAACGAGCAAGGTTCACTTGATGAAGAACTCCCATTATCAATGTTTTATATACCTGCTGCAGGAGATGGTACGCATTCCTTAAGAGGACATTTAAGCGATCTTTCTGAAGAATTAAGAGCAGTTAACGGCATTGTCTCATACAGAGTCGGCGTCAACACACGCGATGAGAATTACATCGTGCTTATTAAATGGGCGGACATGAGTATTTACAATGATTTTAAACATACCGATGTCTATAAAAACTATTTAACATCAGAATCATTAAAGAGTTTCCGCAATGAAGAATCATTGTTCGGCGACTATTTATCATCGAAGTTTTACTACAATATCGATGACAATGAATATACTGAAGAAGAAAAAGAAGAACTCAGCGATTAATCGCTGAGTTCTCTTTCTTTTTTATAGATGGATTTTGATAATACTCTGTTTAACAGATAGCCCCACAAGGGGAAGGCCAGTGCATAGAAAAACTGCGCCGGATGCGTCACCGTGAACATAAATGCAAAAATAAGCGTAATAGCAAAGACGATTTTATGCGAATATCTGATATAACTGTCCTGAATATACGTCCGGGATACCGGCCATACTTTTGGCCATAGAAGATATGCCTGTGCTGTATATATTTGAGACATCTGCAGCACGATTAAATAAATGCCGAACAGACTGAATATCAGCGATACATACAAGTTGCCGATCCAAAACATAATAATAAAGAATAATAATATGATGCGGAGCACAATCATCGGCAGATCGTGGTCTCGCATAAATGAACGGTAAAATAAATATTCGTACATATATTTTTTATTGAACTTATCAGCTTTTGGCACCCAGAGAAGGACATCCAAAATACGTCTTCGTTTAAATGCTTTGTCGATACGTTTAACATTCGTAAACATACTGACAGTCTGATAATACTGCTGCAGCGCTTCTTTTTCATACTGCACGTAGTTCAGCCATGACAATGTTTTAAATGAACTTTTTTTCATAATTACGGTAAATATAATAAAAGAAGAGCCCTGCAATCATAAAGAACGGATTAACGAGCACCAGCATCAGCGAAATAAAGTTAAGCAGTATTAAAGCTGAAGTGACAGCCCATTTTGTATAATCTGTATTGACCGACAGGCGTCTGATATTAAAGGCGTTGAAATACAATAAGACTGCCAGTAAAAAAAACAGTAAAATCGATGTTAAATCGTGACCGATTGATAAGAGAATCAATACAGCAACAGATGCTGCTGCCGGCACAGCAAGACCGAGCGACAGACTGTAAATATCCGCCCGCTTAAAATAAGCAGCCATTTTCTTTTCGTAAGGCGGCAAGAAAAGCATATCCGCTTCTTTTAAGAGTGTACGATACTTCGGCAGCAATACTGCCGCCATTAAGAGCGCACACAGCGTGTCGATATACAGACTTGGACTGAGTGTCTCTCTTAAACCGAGCAGCGTATACAGAAGCACACCGGCCGCAATCATTAAGAATACGAGGAAGTGACTGTTAAAAATAAACTTGCCGTAATAGCTCCGTATTTTTACGTCTTCCTCCATGCGCGTATTAAACAGTTTACTGCTCATGACGTTTCCCGCCAGTCAGCTGGATATATACATCATCAAGTGTGCCTTCAGACAGCCCTGTCTGCTCTCGCAGCTCATCCAGTGTGCCGTCTGCTATTTTACGCCCCTGGTCGATAATGATATACCGGTCACAGTAGCGTTCCGCCGTTGCAAGAATATGTGTACTCATTAAAATGGACCGGTTTTTATCGCGTTCAGAAATCATCAGTTCAATTAACGATTCGATGCCGAGCGGATCGAGACCAAGGAACGGCTCATCGATAATATAGAGCTCCGGTTCTACGATAAACGCACAAATCAGCATAACCTTCTGCTTCATTCCTTTTGAGAAGTGGCTCGGAAATGTATCTTCCTTATCATCGAGCCGGAAACGTTTTAAGAGCGGTCCTTTTCTCGCCTCTACTTCCTGTGGTGTTAACCCGTAAGCCATCGCCGTCATATTAATGTGTTCCCGGAGTGTCAGTTCTTCGTAAAGAATCGGTGATTCCGGAATATAACCCATATGTCTGCGGTACGCTTCAACGTCTGAGTCAATTGTTTTGTCCATTACTTTAATGTTTCCGCTGTGCGGCCTGAGCAGCCCGAGAATATGTTTAATCGTCGTACTTTTACCTGCTCCGTTTAAACCGATTAGCCCGATAATTTCACCGGCTTTTATATTGAAAGAGATATCGTGAATGACGGGATTTTTCGAATACCCGCCTGTAAGTTCATTAATTTCTAAGACCATCATCTGACTTCCTTTTAAATAATTCTAATTATTTGTATACTGATACTTAAGTAAAACTATATCATAAGTTTTTAATGGAGGATAATGAGATGAACAAGACAATTTTTGAAAAAATTATCGACAGAGAAATACCTGCCAATATTGTGTATGAAGACGACCACGTTATCGCATTTATGGATGCCTTCCCAATCGTTAAGGGGCATACGTTAGTCGTTCCTAAACAGCCGATTGAAAATATTTATGACCTGGATGCAGAAACAGGGGCGAAAGTAATGAGTGTCATTACGAAAGTATCTAATGCAGTCAAAGATGCATTTGAGCCTGCGGGCTTAAACGTAGTTCAGAATAACGGTGCTTACGCATCACAGTCAGTTTTCCATCTTCACTTCCATATTATTCCCCGTTACAAAGAAAACACGATGGCTTCGGCTATAAATGGGTCAGCGTGGAAGATGATCGCAACACAGCGGAGATTCGTTCGGATGTTGAAGCGGCAATTAAAAATAAATTAAATGAATAATTAAGATTAAATCAGGGTATATTATATTTGAGATAAGGATGTGAATGAATTTATGAAACTTAAAAATATCGGTGTAGGATTCGCAGTCGGAATTACAGGCGGCATGCTCATATCCTTTTTAAATGCACCTAAATCAGGTAAAGAACTCCAGCAGTCATTAAAAACAGGTTCAAATGACTTAAAATCACAGATGGACCAGCTTAAAATCGAAGGAGAAGAAATTAAAAACTCTTTTCTAAAAACGAAACACGAATCAAGTGAAGTCTTCTCCACTCTCGGTGACGAAGTGAAATCGATGATTTCAAACTTCCAGGCGGATATTAATCCGAACGTCGAGAGACTGCAGGAGAATATTGAGATTATTTCGAATAAAGCTGATACTGCGATGTCGGAAGTACAAGGTAAAGATGAAAAAGATGACAGCGATAACAACTAACAGTTAAAAAAACAGAATATTTACAATGGACGGTGTGTTTAAGTTTGTGCACCGTCCTTTTTATATGATATATTATGCCTTGTATATGAACCGGAGGGAGAATTTTCGAATGAAGAAGAAATTTGCACCATTTATAATAGGATTAGGTTTAGTAAGTCTTGCTGCCTGCAGCAATGAAGGTGAAGAAAGCACGGATTCAGCTTCGACAGATGAAGGCGGAGATGTAGAATTCGGCAGTGTTCTTGCTACGAGTGATGCAGGAGATATTACTGCAGACGACGTGCTGAACCAGATTGGTACTAATCAAGTTGCAAACCAGACTTTCCAATTAGTATTAGACAAAGTTTTAACTGATAAATATAGTGAAGAACTAAATATGGATGAGCTCAATGAGCAAATCGATGCTGAAATTGAACAATACGGCGGCGAGGAAAACTTCTCGATGATGTTACAGCAATCACAGCCGGGAATGACAGTCGATACATATAAACAGCAGCGTGTATCCAATGCACTAAATGATTTATACTTTGCTGATTACTTTGAAATCACTGATGAAGAAGCATTCGACAGTGTGAGAAAATCATCTCACATACTCGTATCATTCGCTGAAGAAGATGCAGAAGAAAGTGCTGCAGGCGCCGAAGGTGAAGAAGAAGAACCGGCAATGACTAAAGAAAGAAGCAAAAGCAGAAGCTAATGATTTAAAAGCACAGCTTGATGACGGTGCAGACTTTGGTGAACTTGCTGCTGAGCACTCAGACGATACAGGAAGCGCACAGCAAAACGGCGAGCTCGTTATGTAAGTGAAGGACAGATGGTTGAAGAATTCGAAACAGCACTATTCGAACTTGAGCCGGGACAAATTTCAGAGCCGGTCGAATCACAATTCGGCTACCACATCATTCTTAATGAAGATGTAACTCTTGAAGACACACCTGCAGAAGAATTAAGCACAATTAAAACACAAATTGTAAACAAAAATATCCAGGAAGATCCAAGCCAGGCACTGCAGGGCTACCGTGATCTCCTAGAAGAATACAATGTAGCATTTGAAAACGAAGAAATTCAGACGTACATTGAAGAAACATTCCTTAACGCTGACGAAGCATTAGAAAATGCACAGCAGCAGGAAGACGCTGCAGCTGAAGAAGAATCTGAAGGTGCTCCAACTGAGGAGAATGCTGAAGAAGAATCAGCAGATACTGAAGAAGACGCTGAATAATATTTGATATGAATTGACGCAAAGCCTATAGGCTTTGCGTCTTTTTGTTGTTGAAATACCACGGCGTTCCCCCGTTGTGAATCCAGCCCTCCCGGTTTACAACGGCGTTTCCCTGTTGTGAATCCAGCCCTCTCGGTTAACAACGGCGTGTCCCTGTTGTGAATCCAGCCCTCCCGGTTAACAACGGCGTGTCCCTGTTGTGAATCCAGCCCTCTCGGTTAACAACGGCGTTCGCCTGTTGTGAATCCAGCCCTCTCGGTTAACAACGGCGTTTCCCTGTTGTGAATCCAACGCCCCCGGTTAACAACGGCGTTTCCCTGTTCTGAATCCAACGCCCCCGGTTAAAAACGGCGTTCCCCTGTTATGAATCCAACGCTCCCGGGTTACAACGGCGTTTCCCTGTTCTGAATCCAACGCGCCCGGTTTACACACCACCACCAAAAAGATCCCCGCATCTCTGGGGATCTAATCTAATTCTATTAAAAACTTTCCGGACGGTAGAAGTTACGTGATTCAAGCGGGAAAATTCTTTCCGTGAATGCACCTTTATCCGCCTTATCAATATGTTTGTCCATCATCATAATACGTGCGTCGATGTTATCGATAAAGTGCAGAATTTCTGCTTCTTTAACCATCGGTACTTTCGGTGAACCGTACTCAAGTTTACCATGATGGCTGAGAATTAAGTGTTTTAGCAACATAACTTCTTCGCCTTCGATGTTCAGCTGATCTGCAACTTTTGTAATTTCTTCTGTTGCGATTACGATGTGCCCGATCAAGTTTCCTTCGTTAGTATAAGTCGTGCCGATTGGTCCGCTCAGTTCTTTCACTTTGCCGATATCGTGGAGAATAATTCCGCTGAATAGCAGGCTTCTGTTTAACGTCGGATAAATATCACATAATGAGTCTGCCACGCGGAGCATATAGTAGACATGGTACGCCAGTCCCGACACAAAGTCGTGGTGGTTCGTCATTGCTGCCGGATAGTATGAGAACTCTTTACGGAATTTATTCAGCAGCTGGCGTGTAATACGCTGCAGACTGCCGTTTTCTATTTTCAGACAGTAGTCTAAGATTTTATCGTATAGTTCTTCACCGTCAATCGGTGCTTTTTCTACGAAGTCTTTAGCTTCCAGTCCGTCTTCCTGTGTTGCCACACGGAAGTTTGCAATCTTCATCTGCTTCTTGCCGCGGTAGTCGATAATATCGCCTTTTACTTTAACTAACGCCTCAGGAACAAGTACATCGATGTCTTTCGGTGAGACGTTCCAATGTTTTGCTTCAACTTCTCCCGTCTTGTCCTGCAGCACGATTGTCATGTATGGTTTGCCTTGTGTAGTCACGCCCTGCTGACTGCGTTTAATCAGAAAAATGTATCTACAGAATCTCTCCAGGCTGTAATGATGAAATTTATTCATTACTGAACCCTCCTACTTCGTTTTTTCTTTCAGTTTAATCGTTTGAGCTGATGGTATGCTCGTATTTAAATTACATGTAAAGTACAGTACCTGGTCGTCTGACCTTCTAAAGTAATCAAGTATCGTTTTTGTACGTTCGCTGTCGAAATGGACGAATGCATCGTCGACAATAATCGGCAGCTGATAGTAGCCTTTGAGTGCTCTGATAAGGCTTAAACGTAAGCTGATGTACAGCATCTCTTTCGTTGACTGCGACAGTTCAAGCGGATGGAATACCTGGCCATTCTTATGTTTCACGAAAATGCCTTCGTCACTGTAGATGACATTAATATAACGGCCTTTCGTTACGAATTCAAATGTTTCCCTCGCTTCTCTCTAAAACAATCGGCAGACGTTCATCTTTGATCGCTTTAATATGCGTCTCAATTAAGATGCGGATATATGCTAACGACATATATCTTCAGCCAGGCTCTGGACAACACCTTTACGCATACCGTAGAGGTGATTCAGTTCGCTCAGCTTGCCGTCGCTTTCCAGCACCTTGATTTCATTGTTAATTTCAACAAGTGACTGCTGTTCAAGCTGAATTTGTTCATTTAAACTATCCAGCTGTTCACTGATATTATCTTCATCAGTTTTCAAGTCTGCGAGCAGGCGTCCCGACAGCTCATTTCTAAGGTCGTAATCGAAATGTTCTTCATCCAGTTTATCGCTGAGTTCTTTAAAGCGGGTAACATTACTGACATACTCACTATGTTTTCTTGCATAGTAGTAGTATTCTTCTTCGTCATCCGCATCGACATAGTCTAAGAGCTGGTTCAGTTCACGCTGTGATGTGCTATTTCTTTCTTCAAGAACTGTTATTTCATTCTCAAGCAGATTGGCCTGTTCACGCAGGCTGTAATATGCCGCTTCGTCTTTACTCAGTTTTGAAGCAAGCTGAGCTGCTTCATGGAATATCGATGTTTTGTTATAATGAATGCCGAATGCGCTCACTTCTTCACTTACACGCTTATCAAAATCATTCAGTTTCTGATTATTGTTATCGAGTTCCTGCTGTTCACGGTTGATTTGATGACGCTTCTGTTTAATCTGACGGATTGTATATATCGCATCGACAATATACTTATCGTCAAGTTCAGGATTTACTTTTAATTTCGCTTTCGCTTCAGAAAGCTGGATATTCAAATGATCCTGATTCGCTTCGTTAACCGACAGCGTTTCTTTCAGGTCATCCAGTTTAACTGCAAACGAATTACGTTTTGCACGCAGCCCTTTCAGCTCCTGGCGCAGGTCTTTCGCATCCTCGATATCAAAGTCGATATTGTACTCGCTTTTCAGTTCATTAATTTCTTCCTGCAGCGAGTCGACTTCAAGCTGATAATCGGTCTTCAGCGTATCCTGTTCCCGGTTATTTGTAATAACGAGGATAAACAATGCTGCTGCTCCGACAGCAAGTGCAAGGCCGCCGTACAGATAGCTGTTATTAATAATGAACATTACACCGATTGCGATTGAAATCACACTGATTGTAATAATCAGCGCTGCCTGCCAGTTTTTAACTCTGTCACGTTCACGTTTCTCACGCTCGTAATCTTTTTCGATCAGCTGATACATCCGCTTCTTCTCAGTCAGTTCAAACTCACGGTCCAGCACTTCACGTTTTTTCTTCATTCTCTGATCGTCAATCTGATTTTGTGACGATTCTTCAATCTCTGCATCGAGCTGTTTTATATCCGCTCTCAGATGGTCAATTTCACGAATTAAGTACTGTTCTTCCAGCATAATCTCATCGTATTTCGACAGCAGCGACTGCACCGATTCACGGACGATGTTTGAGTCATCAACATCCGGATATTCCTCTTTCCAGCCGATATCTTTCTGCAGATTTAATATATCATTTTCAAGATTTGACACCGAATTCGATAAACGCATAACTTCCAAGTTCTGCTGTTTAATTTCAGGTTCTTCTTTTTGAAGCGCTTCTAAATAGCTTACTATCGTTTTGTCAGGGAGCTTCACATGCTGAATTTCAGCAATCAGTGTTTTAAGCCTTTCCTGCCGCAGTCCAATATCTTTAGCAGACTGCTTAACGTGGTTACGCAGTGATTCATAGCGTTCAATACCCCGTTCCGGAAAGTTTACCGGTTCGATATTAAGTTTGCTCTCAAGCTGCTTCCAGTCCTTAATATCTTTATGATACATAACTTCTTTCATCTTCTGCTTGCGGACTAATTCCATCTGATGGAGTGCATGTTTTTTGGAATTTAAGCTCTCAAGCGTTTTAACCTGTTCATTAATCAGCGTTTTATATTCATCCTCGTTCTTTTCAAGTCCGCGGATTTTATCGCTCAGCTCATTTAAATCTTCGAGTTCTGTATTAATGACGGGATTAATGCCGTTTCTTTTATAGAGAGATTTAAGCTCCTTATCGATTGCGCCGAGCATCTCATCATATTCGTGAGAACCGAGAGCTCCTGCACGAAGCAGGTATTCCTGCAGCTTGTCTTCCGTCATATTTTTGTGAATATCCTGGAGCCCAAGCACATCAAATGAAAAGATTGAGCGGTATGTACGCTTATCTATATAATTCATTTTTTTAGTGAGCCATTCCTCACCTTTTGTTGTACCGTCTTTAAAGTAAATTTTTACATCGCCCTGGACCTTGCCTTTAAGTCTTTCTATTTCTACAGGCTCCGGTTCATCTTTAAATTTAACAGTCAGCTTGCCGCCGTATAAGTTATGCATACGCGGTTCACGACGGGGTTCCTGTTCTTTCTTAGTCGGGAACCCAAACAGTACCGAATGGATAAATGACATCATCGTCGACTTGCCGGCTTCATTTTCACCGAATATCTGAACGAAATCCTGATTCGTATTAAATTCCTGTTTAATAATTTTTCCGTAACCGTATATATCTGATAGGATTCTCATAATTTCACTACTTCCTCATCAACATTTTCAGACGATCTTCACCCATTTTGAGAAGTTCTTCCGGAGATACTTCACCAATTGGCGGCAGGTACCGGTTAATATTCGGATCCATGTACATAGTATTAACCGCGCTTCTGAATAACTCTTCATTATCTGAGTAACTCTTCTTAATATCTTTCAGCACTGCTATCTGCTCTTCATTATTATATGAGACTTTAATATTATCAATCCAGACGAACTGAGAAATATTAACTTCGTCTTCCTGCAGGAGATCAATAAGCTCAGCATAGTCACTTTGAGAAATTTCATCTTCTCCGTCATAGTTCAGCTGGAGATTAACGATGTACTTGCTCTGTTCTCTCAGCCCCTGCTTAAATTCGACAATTTGCTGATAAAGTTCTTCTTTTCTAAGCGACTCAGTATCGAGCTCCAGATTTTCGAAGATTACTTCCTGAACCGGCACGAAGTTTGCCGCCAATGAAACGTCATCCCCTTCAACAAGGAGAAATCCTTTTTCACCGGTTTCGTTTTTATGGCGTCCCTGAATGTTTCCTGAATAATGAACCTGCGGTAAATCTGCCAGCTGCGATCGCACGTGAATATGACCAAGTGCCCAGTAATGATACAGCTTGTTGTTCAGTGCTTCTAAATTAAATTCCGTATAGCGCTTCGCTTCGTATTTCGTTTTCGCATACGTTCCGTGCAGCAGGCCGATATGAATGCCGCGGTTATCTGTATTCGTCGGATACTCATCAAGTTTGTTTTCGTATGATTCATCCAACAGATAGCTGAAGCCATGCAGATAAATACGCTCACCTTTTGAACTCAGCATTTCATATGTTTCAACGTTCTCTTTGAACACAGAAACATTATCCGGCCACGTTGTTTTAAAGCCAAAAGAAATCGGATCGTGGTTACCGTGAATCATGTAGACGAATATACCTTTCTCCTTTAATCTGTTAAATTCCTTCTTCAGAAAAATTTCAGATTTTAAAGAACGGTTCGACTGATCGAAAATATCACCTGATATAAGTAAAAAATCTACTTTCTCTTTAATAGCGAAGTCGACCATCCGCGAGACACTTTTATATGTACTTGTCATTAATATTTCGAGTATATTGTTAGGCATTTTAGACCGGGATTTAAACGGGCTGTCCAGGTGCAGGTCTGCCGCATGGATAAATTTTACCATTGGGTTCACCATTCCTTCGGAAAAAAACTCTATTCTTCAACATTATAACAAAAAAGAGGCCAGCATGGCCTCTCAACTGATATTTTTAACTATTGATTGTTAATTTCATAAAGCTCTTCGATAGGCTTCATGATAACACGGTTTAAGTCCTGGATAAGCTGACTCATTTTCTGTTCAGCTTCCATTAAACTTTTAATGTTTTCATCATTTTCAATTTCTTGTGCTGAGTTTTGAGCTTTTTGAATATCTTCTTCTAAAAGTTCTTCGCCCTGCATTTGTTTTTGCTGTAATGTCATCTGGAGTTCTCTAAACTCATCAAACAATTGTTTTGATTCAGCATCCCCGTTCACTTTGCTGTAAAGATCCTTCATTTGCTGAAATTCTTCTGATTCACGTAATGCTGTTTCAAGGGCATTAGCCTGATCGTATACATTAACCATTAATATAAAACTCCTTTAAGTTTGATATTGTTACATTAACACAAATTTACTATTTAGAAAAACAATACTAATATCCCCTGTGCAATTCCGACAATTCCGCCGAGTACATACCCAAGCATCATAATCATTTTGAATTCTTTATTTGCAACATCCATGACGAGATCTTCCAGTTTACTTAATTCAAAACTGTCGATCTGTTTTTTAATCACTTCTGCAAGCTGCAGCTTATTCATAATTTTACTCATGTTTTTACCTGAGTAATCGATAAAATTATCTTTAAGTTTATATTTCCCTTTTTCTTTAAAACGCTCAAATAATTCTTTATTGAAATCAGTAATCGGTGTATTCAATATTTGTCTAATATCGATTTTCTGCTGCAGTACTTCTATTATACTGTTTAAAATATTATCGAGGTCGGAGCCGGTTACAAGTTCCGATAACCCGCTTTGTTTCAATTTATTATACTCATCTTCAATCACACGGTTTTCAATATCAATCATTTTCTCCTGCTGAATCAGCTTCAGCAGTTCCGTCTGAACACGTTCAGTCATTGATTCTTTCGTCATTACATATTTTATACTGCGTGCGAGTCTTCCTCTGTTTTCGGTAAACTCATCAACCATCGTATAAATATCACTGAACCCTTTATCTGAAGAAATATACTGCACCAGCTTTTCGTTTATATCATACGCAAGATGGGCGACTTTTGAGTCTACAGCATTCAACGCATCAGGCGGCATGATATCATCAATATTTCTATCGTAAAGCTTCGTGCCCTCTTCGGTAACTTTAGAGCGGATTTCTTCATTAAATGAATCGACAATTTTATCCGTCAGTCCTGCTGACAGCCGTTCTAAAAAGTAACCCGGTGTCAGGCGTTCAGTTTCAATAGTCTCTATCTGTCTATCTATAAAGTGCATAATTAATTTATCAGTTTCAGGACTATTAAGTTTCTCTTTGAATACTTCCGGCGTTAACAGATGCCCTGTTATAATCTCTCCAAGCTTAGTCGATGCTTCGTCGCGCCGTAACGGTATAACACCCGGTGTAAAGGGCAGACGTTTCCCAAATAAATATTTTGCTTCGTACGGTCTGAAGAGCATTTTAATTGCGATTGTATTTGTCGTTCCTCCGATAAGTGCACCAATTAATGCCATCAGAAAAACCTGAGTTACTGGATTCATTACTATTTCACCCCTTATCAGCTTAATAACTATATATTACTTTTTGCAGAAATTAAAGAAAAAGCACCCTTGCGGGTGCCTGGAATTTATCGATTGCTTTTGCGCTCGAAATAAGTTCTTATTTCTCTTTCAATATATGATGCATGAACCGGCTGGTTATCTGCATTTAACACTCTGTAAATTGAATTCGTTTTGTTGAATTCTAATTTAAAGCCGTTATTTGATTCAAGCGTTTCCCATATATATTTTCTTTTTCATAATTTGGGTATATTGCTGAGCCGCGTGATAATACCTGTGTCAGCTCCAGTGGATCTCCGCCAAAAATATTCGTCAGTACTTCACTATCTCTAAACAGTGCACAAAGCGAGATACATGTTGTCCAGTTAGGTAATATTCGCTCTTTTTCTATTTGTACCAGCGTTTTTTTGGATAATCCAATGGTATGGCTCATAGCATCCTGGGTGTATCCAGCCTCCGTCCGAACTATCTTGAACTTAGACTGTAGAATCTCTGTAAATTCCTGCTTATCCATTAAAATCGTCCCTTCATAGCACCGCGATTAAAACTTAATCAATCATGCTTGTATATCAATTTACCTGATATATATTGTAAATGATAATCATTACAAATTAAAGAGATTATGAAAAAATTCACTAATTATTCACTATTGAACAATTTCTTTCATCCTACTTAAAATATAAAAAAGAAGTATGAACAGACAATAATAAACTGCCGGTCATACTTCTTTTAAGTAATAATTATTTGTTAACGATTTTACCGTCTACGTATTTACTCTTACCTTTAATGAACTTGCCTTCTTTAACATTCTGCTGATGATCGATAACAAGTGCGATTGTTGCATCACCTGAAATATTGACCGCTGTACGTGTCATATCAAGAAGTCTGTCGATACCGATAATAATACCAATTGCTGCAGGATCCAGTCCTACTGCCGTTAATACCATTGCCAGCATTACAAGTCCGACACCCGGAACACCTGCTGTACCGATACTTGCGATTGTTGCGATAATTACAACTGTTACCATCTGCCCGATTGTTAAATCAATACCTGACAGCTGTGCGATAAACACTGTCGCAACACCTTGCATAATTGCAGTACCATCCATATTTACAGTCGCACCTAAAGGCTGTACGAAACTTGAGATACTCTTCCGTATTCCCAGTTTGTTCTGCGCTGTTTCTAGTGATACCGGTAACACCGCGCTTGATGATGATGTACTGAAAGCCACTGACATTGCAGGTGCAAACATTTTAATGAACCATACGAAACTTTTCTTCCCAAGGAACTGTACTACAGAGCCGTACACTACAGCAAAGTGAATAAACAATGCTAACAGTACACAGATAAAGTACATTCCAAGCTGCTGGATTGCGCCAAACCCTGCCTGTGTAAATGCAGTAGCTACTAAACCAAATGCACCAAGTGCAGCGAAGTATTTCATAATTGCCAGAACAATCCACATAATCACTTCATTAGCTTGTTCAAAAAGTTTAACAATGCCTGATGCTTTTTCTTTAACAGCGATTAAGCCGACACCGATGAAGATTGCAAAAGCAATAATCTGAAGCATATTCTGATCAGCCATCGCCATGAACAGATTGTCCGGAATAATGTTAATTAAAGTCTGATCAAATGTTGTCTGCATAGCGAGCTCAGTATCTCCGCCTTCAAGTTCTGTTGAACGGTACTCCGATACTTCTTCAGTATTCAGTAAGTCTGCCTGTCCTTCACCCGGCTGCAGTATAAGTGCAACTCCAATTGCCAGTGAAATCGCAATTGCTGTTGTTGCCAGATAGAACATCATCGTTTTAATACCGATAACGCGATCCCCACGCGGATCCCCACGCTGACAACACCCAGACGATAGAAATGAATCGACTGGAACAACAACCATAAAGATAAGATTTAAGAATATTTGTCCTAACACGTTAAATATGTATTGATCAATCCACTGGACCCACGCCGCATCCGCCATTGTATTAAATATTGAACCTACTGCAATCCCCGCAATTAAAGCGATTACAATATAGATTGTGAGTTTATTTCCTATTTTCATATGTATCCCCCTAAGCTAATAATTCATTGAACATGTATTCAAGTATACTTTGAGCATCGGAGATTTGTCCATAAAATTTAATGTAAAATTATTGTTAAACCCCTTAAAATCGCATGGTTAAGCGTTTTCATGAGTTAAACTTTTTTCTCACTTTGCTCTAAAAATCGATAATATTGAATTTTATTGCATAAATGACGGCCTGAGTCCGATCTGAAACTTCCAGTTTATTCAGTATATGACTGACATGAGTTTTTACAGTCTTTTCACTGACAAAAAGTGCCTCGCTGATTTCTTTATTCGACTGCCCTTTAACAATTTCTTTTAGAACTTCAGTTTCTCTTCTCGACAGTATATTTCGTTCATGCGGCAGATTTCCTTTTTCATCGATAACCTTTAAAATATCAGGATGAACAACTCTGTCCCCTTCTATAACATTTTTTATCGACTGAACGAGTTCATCGACTTCCATCTCTTTAATAATATAGCCGTCTGCACCTGCACGAAAAACAGGCCGGATATATTCTTCGCTCGTATAACTCGACAGCACAAGCACCTTAATATGCTTATATTTTTCTTTTAATAATTTAGTCAGTTCAATGCCGTCCATTTCCGGCATAACGAGATCTGTTAATACAAGATTAATATTGTCGTGATTATTTTCAAGATATTTAAGTGTTTCAGCACCGTTGTCAAAGTCCTTTACTACATTAATATCCGATGTCGTCGATAATAAAAACTTCATGCCTTCTCTTACCACCTGATGATCATCAGTTAAAATTATATTGTACATTTAATTCCCTCCGAGTTTTAAACGTGTAATTAATATGGTGCCCTGCCCTTTAGCTGATTTAATTTCGAGTGCGCCGTTCATCTTATGAACACGTTCGTGCATATTTGTTAAACCGTGGCTCAGGCCAATTTTTTCAGCCGGAATAAATCCTTGACCTTTATCACTGATAACGAGCATGAGCTCCTCATCTGTAATTTCCAGCAGTACTTGTGCATCTTTTGTTCCTGCATGCTTCCTAATATATTAAGGCCTTCTTGCATGATGCGGTACAGCTCTATTTCCATGTCATCCGCTATATTATAAAATCCATTGACGGTAATTTCTATATTCAAATCTAGAATCTTGGCATAATGTTTAACCGCTTCAATAATACCGTTTTCGAGACCGATTGGTTTTAACTGCCATATCAATGCTTTCATTTCCTTCATTGCATATTTCGATGTATTCTCTATTCTTTCAAAAGCTAGACCGGCCTGTTCGCTGTCTTTTATAGCTTTCGCCGCGTGTGAAGTAATACCGATGGAAAACAGCATCTGATTAACGGAATCGTGCAGTTCCCTTGCAAGCCGCTGGCGTTCTTTAATAATCATATTTTCTTTTTCACGCGTTGTTAAATCCAGTCTCTTTAATGTAGAACCGAGCTGAAATGCAACGGATTCGAGCAGATCCAATTCATCTTTTTGAAATTTGGTGCTGTATGGACTGGCTACATTTAATAAGCCGAACGATTCATCGCCGGAGATCAGCGGCACTGTCGCATGATGCGTAATATTATCGTTCTCATCCGGCATTTCCCGTGCAGCTTTTTCAAGTCTTGAACAGGCAACGATATTTGTCGCATTTGACAGCTCGCCTTTATTAAATTTATTTACACACCAGCATTTATCATTGCAAAGATAAGTATTACTGTCATGCTGCAGCGTCGGCGGCAATTGATAATGCGCACTCAGCTCATGTTTGCCTTCTTCATTAATAAAGAAAATCCAGCCGGTTTTAAAGCTGGAATGATCAATGAGCATTTTTAAAGCCCCGTCAATCATCGACTGGCGGTGTGTCTCCGTATTTAAAAATTCTGCGATATCTTTTAACAGCTGCCAGTTTACTTTTCACAATTGACACCTCTTTTAATAAATTGTAAGAAATTTGTTACACTTAATACAGTGATTAGCACTTATAATAAAAAAGTAAGTTACAAAACAAAAATGAAAGGTCAGGCACTGATATGAAAAATAACAAATTGTATATGCAAATGATTTTTATCGTGTCACTAATCGCTATGCTCGGTTCTTTGTACTTCAGTGAAGTCAGACTGTATGAGCCATGCGAGATGTGCTGGTACCAGCGTATTCTAATGTATCCGATTGTGCTGCTGTCGTTTATCGGTATCATTAAAAATGATATCAATGCCGGGTTGTACGTCCGTGTGATGAGCGGAATTGGTATATTGGTATCTACCTATCACTATGCATTACAAAAAATTCCGGCACTCGGTGACAGCGCCAATGCTTGTATGGGTGTGTCCTGTACAGTACAATATATAAATTGGGCTAGCTTTATTACTATCCCGCTTCTTGCATTGACTGCATTCATCATTATTTTCATTTTATCATTCTTCATTAAAAAAGATTAAAGAATAGGAGCTATTAATTATGGGCAATAAGATTTTTTACGGCATTATTGGTTTAATCGTCGTTGTATTCGTAGGAGTATTTTTATTTATGAACAATCAGGCATCAGATCCGGAAAGTTTAAGTGATTCAGGGTATTACCCTTACACTGATAAAGAACCAGATGAACTGACAGGACCGACAATCGATCTGCTGGATGATGAAAATTATCAGGCTAACAAAACACAGAAGTTGAAGAAATAGTAAATTCAGGCGAAGGCGAATTCGTCTACTTCTGGAGCCCGACATGTTCACACTGTCAGGAAGCAACACCGCTTCTGACTGAGGCACTGGACAGCAATGACGGCGAAGTAACACAACTTAACGTTTTAGAATATGAAGACGCTTGGGAAACTTGGAACATTAATGCAACACCAACACTTATTTACTTTGAAAACGGTGAAGAAGTTGAACGTTTAGAAGGTAACCCAGGCTCACCTGAAGGTTTCGAAGAATTTATGACAGCAGCAGGAGAATAATATGAAATTTCGTACCTGAGAAATTCAATGAAACTACTTTGGAAGAAATGCTTATCGCACTCCATATTCCTAAAAAAGAACTACACTGGCTGCGTATGTCAAAGGACATCCTCATTAATAATGAAATACAGCCGGTAAAAACTGCACTCAGTGCTGGTGATACTGTTACACTACCTGACTTCAGTGAACCAAGCAGCTATAAAAAGAGTACTAAAAAAGCGGTTATTCTTTTCGAAGATGAAAACCTGCTGATTGCATCTAAACCGCCCGGCCAAAAAGTACATCCGAATGAACCGACAGAGCATAATACGCTCGTTAACGATGTTATTAACACTGTTGACAGCGACTATGTCGAACCGGTTCACCGTCTTGATGTGGATACAACAGGAGTTGTACTGATGGCTAAAAACGCATATATGAAAAAAATGCTCGACTATATGCTTGCTGAAAATAACATCAAACGCATTTACATGGGACACGTTAAGAAAAACAGTAAAATTGCTGTTCAGAAAATCAGTGCTCCACTTGGTAAAATGCCGCATACGAATATTTTCCATGTGACGAGAACGGGTAAAGATGCTGTTACTCATATCACAGGAAAAACAGTTACAGACAAGTACGAAGAACTGACAATCGAACTGGAAACGGGACGTACGCACCAAATCCGTGCTCACATGAAACACTTAAACGCCCCGCTTGTTGGAGATAAACTGTATGGCGGACCGCCATCACCCTACCTTCACTTGTACGGCTACAAAGTATCATTCATACACCCGATTACAGACGAAGAAATCAGCGTATCGCTAAACGTATAGTATATTCTGACCTGCCTCCCATTGTGGGAGCAGGTTTTTTTGTTTTTGTTCTGTATTTTGAGTTGCGGATGACCATGTTGGGTTCACATCGTAATTCAAACAGCTACGGATGACGATGTTGGGTTCACATCGTAACTCAAAAGGTTCCGGATGACCATGTCGGGTTCACATCGTAACTCAAACGGCTACGGATGACGATGTCGGGTTCACATCGTAACTCAAACGGTCCCGGATGACGATGTCGAGTGCACATCGTAACTCAAACGGTCCCGGATGACCATGTAAAATGCACATCGTAACTCAAACGCCTCCGGACTACCATGTAAAATGCACATCGTAACTCAAACGCCTCCGGACTACCATGTAAAATGCACATCGTAACTCAAACGCCTCCGGACTACCATGTAAAATGCACATCGTAACTCAAACGCCTCCGGACTACCATGTAAAATGCACATCGTAACTCAAACGCCTCCGGACTACCATGTAAAATGCACATCGTAACTCAAACGCCTCCGGACTACCATGTAAAATGCACATCGTAACTCAAACGCCTCCGGACTACCATGTCGAATAAATAGCTAGTAATAAATTAAAAATATCACTATTATATAAAAGTAAAAACACTACAGAAGAATGCTTCTACCGTAGTGTTATATTTTCTAGCAATTTTTTTAACCCAGGAAATCAAAGTTTTCTCCTATGCCTTGTTTAGCTTTATCATAGACAAATTTAGAAATTGCTATATCCATCGCACCTGTTCCTATAGGAATACAAACAATTCTTTTATTGCTCAAATCATCTATTGGTTTGTTAACGTTGCCTAGCTCTCCAATAGTTGTATAAATGTTTTTTTCTGTTATCTTACCTTGGGAATTCAAGTCTTTGAGTACACCGCGGTGAAGACTTTGTTCAACGTGATCGACGATAATATGATCCGCATTAAGAAGGAATTATTTTCTACTTCCTGATAAGACCCCATTGGAAATACGACTGTTCCCGGTTCTATCCATTCATCTTTTACAAATGCATCTTTCGATTGAGTTACACAAATAACAGCATCTGCATCTAAAGCAACTTCTTTTGGATCTTCCGCTACAATAATTTCTCCATTTATTTTCATTGATTCTTTAAAGTTTTCTGAAGCCTCAGAAAAAATATCATAAATCGTTAATTGTTCAATATCAAAAATCTCAGAGAATGCCATAGTCTGTGTTCTTCCCTGCATACCTGCTCCATATATTCCCAGTTTAATTTTCTTGTCATTGCCTTTAATGTATTTCAGAGCATTTGCACTTTGTGCTCCAGTTCTTACATTGGTTATAAAGGCACCATCAAGCACGCTAAGAAAATTCCCTACTTTAGGATCGATTAACATAATCATTGAAGTGATATAAGGTAGCCCTAATTCTTTTCTTTCACCTAAAAATCCACCAGCCCATTTGAGTCCAGCTACATCCTGCCATCCAATATAGGCTGGCATAGCATTCATAAATCCTTCGTAAGGCGGATAATCTGCAGTTTCACCTAAATCCAGCAATACTTTTGTAGGATTAATGGTTTTTCCTTTTCCTAAATCTTTAAATGTTTTATCCACTAATTCTACTATTTCCTTCATTGTAACAAGCTCTTTTATTTGTCCTTGATTTATCAATAATGTATCTGTCATTAGTTATTCCTCCATAAATTTTTAATATCCAAATAATCTCGGTAATGCCATCGATAGTGGTTCGAAAAATACAGTTAAAATGATTACTGGTATGAAACCAAATATGATAAACACCATAGTAGGTCTAACTACCTCGCTGAAATTAGCTTCTCCAACCCTCATTCCAAAATATAATACACTCGCATAAGGAGGCGTAATTCCACCCATTGCTAAAGTAATCGCCATTATTGCTGCGAAATGAATAGGATCGACTCCAAAAGAAACGACTAAAGGCAACAGTAATGGTGCTGTTAAAATAATTGCTGTAGTATCATTAACAATCATTCCTACGAAAATAAGGAAGACCGTAACAATTATTAAGATTAATACTTTGCTATCTGTAACATCTAAAAATAATTCAACGATTGCTTGTGGTATTTGTAGATGTACATATGTCTGTGCTAATAATAGCGAGAAAAAAATCATTGCCATTATAGATCCTATTGAAGCTGTAGAGTCATGCAGTAAATCCATAATGTCTTTAAATTTCAGTTGTCTGTAAAAAATTATGCCAACCAAGAAGCCTAGTACACTCGCAACTGCTGCTGCTTCTGTTGGAGTAAAGAATCCTCCATAAATTCCTCCCAGTATCACTACTGGTAATAATAGTGATGGAATCGCAGCTAAGAAAATTCTAAATTTGGTATTACGCTTGCGGAATTTCTCCATCTCTTCAGGATCGTTATTAATAGGTATTTCCGCATACTCTTTGTATGTACCTTTGCCTTCCTTAGAAAAATATTTTTTAGTATGAACGAAATGAATTATTATAAATAGAATAATTAAAAGTACCCCAGGTCCTATAGTTGATAGAAATGAGCCTGTAACTGTTGTTCCTGTCGCCCAACCATAAATAATTATCATGACACTCGGAGGAATAAGTGCGCCTAACACAGATGAAACACTGACAAGTGATGTTGAATATCCTCTTGAGTACCCTTGTTGGAGCATTCTAGGAATCATAATTTGTCCAACTGATGCTATCCCAGTAAAGGAACTTCCTGAAATCGCTCCCAAAAATCCTGAAGTTAGTATCACCACTGCACCGATTGACCCTTTTATTCTTCCTATAAATATATCTGCAAACCTTAATAATTTATCGGCAATTCCACTTTTAGAAACAATTGATCCAAAAAGTATAAATAACGGTACAGCTAATAATGATGATGATGTTATTTGATTAAATCCCCATAGAATAATACTGATTATAGGTACATCACCGAAAATAACCATGAAAATTACTGCACCGCCAAAAGCATATGGCAAAGGAGTTTCCTATTAACAACGCAACGAGTATTATATATTTATTACAAAAAGTATCACTGTATCCCTCCTTCGCGGTTGCTATTGATTGGATAATCACCTCTATATTTTATACTTCTAATCGTGTCCATAAATGTATATAGAGTCATCAAGAAAACTCCAACAAACAATGCTGATTCTACTAAGAACAAAGGCATTGACAATAGAGGGCTAAGTTTCCACATTGATAATGAATAGCTAAAATGAATGAACATCCAGTAAGTTAATATTATTCCTATAAATAAACTCACAATATTTTTATTATTGATAAAATAATTAACAGTTTTTTATTCTTTAAAAATACTTCAATTATATCAACTGAAATGTGAGATCTTTCCTGAGATGCGTTTGCTGCTCCTATCATATACAGCCATATAGTAGGTAAAATTAACAGCTCTTCAATCCCCATTAAAGGCAGATTAAGTGATCTTAAAATAACTTGGAAAAAAACCAAAGATAACATTAGAATAATCATAATTACACTAAAAATTTTCTGAAATTTTATTAAACCATTTATTACTTTGTTCTTCTTTTCGTTTACATTTGAATTTGACAAACTCATACCCCCTTCAAATAAAAATCTATTCTAATTCATTTTTAATCTCATCTAATATGTCCCCGTATTCATCTTCTAATTTTGGCCACACTTCTTCACGTACTTTATCAGCATATGCCTGAAGCTCTTCATCAGTAAATTCTACTACTTCAACACCATGTTCCTCTGTAATTAATTGATTATATTTCTCTTGTTCTTCTGCTTGTATAAAAGCATCTTCTTCAAACTGTTCTGCAAACTCTAAAATGGTATTTTGATCTTCCTCAGCTAATGCATCAAAAGCTTCCTCATTTACCGTTAAATAATGAGCTTCAAAATGTGTGTTTACTGGTAAAATCTGTTGTCCAAGCTCTCCAAACTCGTTGTAATACAATTCAGTCCCACCACCGATTGCCCCATCTACAATTCCTGTTTGGATTGCAGTAAACATTTCTGATGAAGCTAACGGTGTAACTACGAATCCAAGTGTTTCTCCATATTCTTCAAATGCTTTCATTGCGGGTACACGAACTTTTATGTTTTTATTTGAATCAGGATTTTTTGGATCATTTGCCTCATCTGCTAAAAATATCGATCCAAAATATTGTGGATACACTGCTAGAAGTTTTATATTTTGTTCTGCTAATTGTTCTTTAAAATATTATTAAGAACTCCGTCTTCGGAATTATATAATTCCCTGGCCTCCTCATAGTTGGATACCAGAGAAGGAGTAATAGCTACTTGTAATGTTCTATCAACGTTAGTACCTAATGTAGCCAATTGCATTTCTACCTCACCAAGAGAAACACTCTCTTGAACTAATTGGTAATCCCCTAATTGCGAGTTGTTATACACATCGATATCTACTCTTCCATCGGTACCTTCAAAAATATCTTTTGAGAATTGTTTTGCACTGATATCAGTTCGAGTTCCAGATGGGCGAATATGATTTAATTTCCATGTAACTTCTCCGTTCTCATCCGGCACTGTAGCACTCCCGACGCTACATGCCGATAATAGTGCTGACATTATTATTATTAAGGTAATAAAAGCCAATCCTTTAGTTTTTATAATGAATAACCCCTTTCAATATATTTAGCTAACTATTTTCCCGTTAAAATATTTTACTGATAATCATCTCCTCGAAACTTATAATAGCGCTTTCATAATTATGTAATATATTTGTTTAAACATCCTACATTAAGACTAGTTATAATTAATAGTATAGTGATTAGTATTTAATAACACAAGGAGTTTTTAGATAAATCTAAATTTTCATATAAAAAGGCTAAATTAAATTAGCAGCCTTTCTAAAGTTATCTTATTTTTTCTAAATTAATAAGTGCATTTTTAAATGACTATACATTGCTTCTTTTGCTTTCTCAGGTTCATATTCTTTATGTATGTAATTAAATTTGTTTGTGTCCATTTATTTCTTCAACTAAGTCCGCTTTACTATGACTCTGCATTGTAGCTTCTCGAACATTCATTAATTCTAAGGTGATAGACTCTAAAAATTTAAATAGGATTTCATTTTTAGATATCCTGGCTATTTCCATATGAAATGAAAAACCCACAGTAGATTTTGAATATGTTCCACTGTTAATTGTCTCTATGCTCTCATTTATTATTTTTTCAGCTGAGAAATTTCATTAGGAGTTGCAGATAATGCAGCTCTATATACAAGTTCAGGTTCTATTATCAATCTAGTGTCCATTATAGATTTATAAGTACTTTTTTCTCTAATTGTATTATTTAATTCTAGAACTTGAATACTCTGAACAGCATCTTTAAAAAAAAAGTTCCACTGCCAGCTTTGGAATTTAAAATTTTTAAATGGGTTAAAACTTTCATTGCTTCTCTAATACTATTTCTACTTACCTGAAAATATTCAGACAGTTCATTCTCAGTTGGTATTTTTTCACCTGGCTGCCACTTACCTTTTTTATTAATGTCATCATCTGATTAATTACATCTTCGTATAACATTACTCGGGAAGACGGTTTATACATATTGAACACCTATTCCTATAGTATTATTTCCTGAAAGTATATTCTAATGTAGGATATTTAGATTAAGTATAAAGAATTTCACAAATAACTTCAAATATGTTTCTAAAATAAAAAGGTATATTATCTGAGTTCAGATAATATACCTTCAACAACCTACTTCCTGAACCGGCTCTTAATTCGTTCCAGTATGTTGCTGTGTTCATGAAGTAATTCTGTTTTCTTCTGTTCGCCGTTCTCCATGGCGCGTTTCATCAATTCATCCTGGACGCTTAGCGGCGGCAGGTCATTTTTAACATATTCATATGTGCCGTCCGGCATCTGCATGCGGGCTTTGACATTGTCTTTTAAGAACAACTCATTAACCTTGATTAATTCATCAACTATTCTCGGATCATTAATCGGGAATAAGATTTCCACACGTTTTATCATATTTCTTGTCATCATATCAGCTGAGGATAAGAACATTTTCTTATCGCCGTTGTGATAGAAATAATAAATCCTCGAGTGTTCAAGAAATCTGCCGACAACACTTATACTTTAATGTTATCGCTGACGTCTTTAATTCCCGGTCTCAAACAGCATATTCCGCGGATAACGAGATCCACTTTAATGCCTTCCTGAGATGCCTGCAGCAGTTTATCGATTATTCTCTTGTCTGTTAACGAGTTCATTTTCGCAAAGATATAACCATTACCGTGTTTTTTATGACTTTCGATTTCAAGATCGATGCGCTCTGCAAACATGTCGCGGATTTCAAATGGTGCAACGTGCAGTTCTTTATATTCCGGCTTAAGTGAATAACCGCTTAAATAGTTAAAGAAGTTTACAGCATCATCACCGATACGCGGGTCTGTCGTAATAATTCCCATATCCGTATACAGTTTGGCTGTCGAATCGTTATAGTTTCCGGTGCCTAAGTGAACGTATTTAACAATTTTTTTATTCACTTTTTTAACAACCAGCGTAATTTTACTGTGTGTTTTCAAGTAGTTCATCCCATAAATAACATGGCATCCGGCATCTTCCAGTTCTTTTGCCCAATGGACATTATTCTGCTCATCGAAACGGGCTTTCAGTTCAACAAGCACAGTAACCTGCTTGCCGTTTTCCGCCGCTAATTTTAACGATTCGATAATGGGAGAATCACTGGAGACCCGGTAAAGTGTCTGTTTAATTGCCAGCACATTATTATCCGTCGCCGCCTGCTGAACGAATTCGATAATCGGCTGGAAGGATTCATACGGATGATGGAAGAATATATCTTCATTTATTGCTGTTTCATACACATTACGATTGCCTAAAAACTGAGACTGCTGCGGAAAAAACGGTTTGAATACAAGATTTGGAAATCTGTGTTTCAATTTCCCCGTCAGTTCAAACAGAAACGTTAAATCAAGCGGCCCGTCAAAACGATAAACGTCTTCATGATGCAATGACAGCTGTTCTTCTAAAAATGAACCGTTAATCGTAACATCACGGCTGCGGTCAATTTCCAGACGCACTGCGGCACCTTTCGTACGTTCTTTTAAGAAACGCTCGATTTCAATTAATAAATCGGCTGCGCCTTCTTCATGTATCGTTAAATCGGCATTTCTCGTAATTCTAAACGGGAATGTTCTGTCAATTTTATAACCGTTAAACAATTTATATACATATTCCTCGATAATATCCTCCGCAAGAACAAAGTACGTTTTATCTTCATGAGATAATTCATAAAATCTCTTAATAACCGTCGGCAGCTGTACAATCGCAGTCTGCTTACCGAGCTCGTTGGATAAATCTACAAATATATTAATCTTTTTGTTCATCAATTTAGGAAACGGTCGATATGCATCGATTCCTAAAGGCGTTAATGCCGGTAATATTTCTTCATCAAATAACTTTTCCAATTTATCCTGCAATGACTGATGCAGCTGATGCGGTCTCCTTAAAAAGACATTCAGCTTTTCCAGTTCATTCATCAAATCATGATAAGTTTCATATTGAATCCGGCAGTTTTCACGGTTTATTTCACCGATTCCAGACAGCTGTTCTTCAGGTGTCATACCTGTTTTAGTGTCCGGTTCGGCATAATTCATCTTAACCTGGTCTTTTAAGCCAGCCACCCTAACCATGAAAAACTCATCCAGATTAGAGCTCGTTATTGCTATAAATTTTAAACGCTCAAGAAGAGGATTACGTGTATCGCCTGCTTCTGTCACTACTCTGTAATTAAAACGCAGCCAGCTTAATTCGCGGTTATTGTAATAAGATTTATCATTTAATTTGTAAGCCATTATAATCCTCCTGCTCCTGATAATTATAGCGTATAAATATTAAGATTCTGTAAATTCTATCCACAAATCCCCGCCGAGAATTTTCTCAATATGTTTCTTTTGACGCACTGAATGATACTCTTCTGCTATCGGGTCTCCATTGTACTGAATGTTCAGTCTGAAGTCCCCGTTCACTCTGAATAACTGTAAATTATCAACAATTTCCGTATTGGAAATATTCAGAGCGTTCGCGAATTTAACGAGGGAGCCGAGCGACTGAATTTCATCCAGCTCTTCATCATTAAACCACCCTGTTTCCTTCGCGTAAAAATCAAGCAGTGTTTTATTTTTATAACTGGCAATCAGAGCAAGTCTGACACGATCGCGGTGACCGATTCCGTTAATGTTACTGTTGGAAATTAAATAGTACGTATGCTGACTTGAGGCATCTCTGTCGATAAAGTCACCTAAGTAATATATCCCCGCAGCATGTTTCATAATCATTTTATTTGTCCGTGATAACGAAAGTATATCCAGACGCTCCAGCTCGTGATAAAGACGATCAACGATTTCTGTCCGCTTTTCTGTATCTGTCGGATCCAGATTAAAATCATTGGCCAGCTGTTCGATAGAATCTTCAAATACTCTGTACTTATTAAAAGCAACAGGGTATTCTTTACCGAAAATCCTCATCGCCATTCCTTCACGCAGCCCTTTACGGCTGAATTTGAATTCTTTAGCGCCGACGACATTAAGCAGTGTTTTAAAAACGACGCTGCTTGGCAGAATAATATCAGCACGGTCTTTACTCAGCCCGTCGATATCATCCAGATTCTCAGTATCTGTTTTTTCAGCAGCTTATACACGTCATGTAAATCATTACGCACCATCGTATAGCCGTGAACGCCGGCAATCGGATAACTGATCATCGACTGGTGAATACGCGCTATGTTACGCGCACTCCCGCCGATAGCTAAAATTGGTACACGGCGGTCACGCAGCCAGTTTACTTTGCTGAATTCATCTTCTACAAATTGCTTTGTCTGTTTAATTGCTGCTTTATCATTATGGTTTTTACCTTCAAAAACATTTTGTTTAAAGTAACCACACCAAACGATAAACTCGTCCGGTAAACAATTTCTTTATCTTCGTAAAAAGTAAGCTCTGTACTTCCCCCACCGATATCAATTGTCACGGCATCGTAATAACTGATAGTATGAACCGCTGCTTCGAATCCAAGTGTCGCTTCTTCTGCACCGCTGATAATTTTAGCATCCAGATCAAGTTCGGATTTAATACGCTCTATAATTTCATCACGGTTATTGGATTGTCTTATAGCAGCTGTTGCCACAGGATAAATATTAGTTATATGATATTTCTCAGAAATCTGCTTAAAACTGTTGAGGATTTTTAATAACGCTAAAATACCTTCTTCAGCCATATAGCCGTCATCATCAATATACTGGGCTAAACGTGCTGGCGTTTTAATATTTCTTATTTCCTTTATACCGTGTTTTTTAGTGTATTCAAAAAGTACAAGTCGAATCGTGTTGGACCCGATATCAATTAAGCTTATTTTTGTCATCGAAAAACCCCTACTCTTTAGAGTGAATCATGTCTTCCGGTCTAATCCATTGATCATACTGCTCTTCTGTCAGCAATCCTGAATTAAGCGCAGACTTTTAATGTGATTCCTTTGGCGTGTGCATTTTTAGCAATTTTCGCAGCATTTTCATAACCAATGTGCGGATTTAATGCTGTTACCAGCATTAATGAGTTATTTAAGAATCTGTCGATGTTTTCCTGAACAGGTTCAATTCCTACAGCACATTTGTCGTTAAATGTATCCATGCCGTCAGCAAGTAAATAAATTGACTGCAATGTGTTATATAAAATAACCGGCTTAAATACGTTTAGCTCAAAGTTCCCCTGTGACGCTCCGAAACTTACAGCAGTATCATTACCAAATACCTGCGCTACGACCATTGTCAGCATTTCAGACTGAGTCGGGTTTACTTTGCCCGGCATAATTGAGGAGCCCGGCTCGTTTGCAGGAATTTCAATTTCGCCAAGACCAGCACGTGGTCCAGATGCAAGCCATCTAACGTCGTTTGCAATCTTCATTAAATCAGCAGCAAGTGCTTTCAATGAACCGTGCACGTAAACAACTTCATATGAAGTTAATGCATGGAATTTGTTAGGTGATGACACAAATGGCAGACCAGTCTGTTTGGCAATTTGTGCAGCTACTTTGTCACCGAATTCCGGGTGAGCATTTAGTCCTGTACCTACAGCTGTACCGCCGATAGCAAGGTTGCCTAGCTGTTTTCTGGACTGATTGATCATTCTTTTGATTTTTCAAGCATATATGACCAGCCGCTGATTTCCTGGCCTAAAGTAATTGGTGTCGCATCTTGAAGGTGCGTACGGCCAATTTTAATAATATCTTTAAACTTCTCCTGTTTCTCTTCAAACGTCCCGTGAAGTTTTTCAAGTGCAGGTATCAGCTGGTGTTCAATTGCCTGGCTCAGTGCAACGTACATTGCAGTAGGATACGTATCATTTGAACTTTGTGATTTGTTTACATCGTCGTTTGGATGTACAACTTCATCACTGTCTTGATCTTTCAAGTATTGGTTCGCAACGTAGCTTACTACTTCGTTAACGTTCATATTACTTTGTGTTCCACTGCCTGTTTGCCAAACGACAAGCGGGAAATGCTCGTCCAGTTCACGGGCAATTATTTTTTCACATGCAAATACAATCGCATCTTTTTTCACAGAAGAAAGTTTTCCTAAATTGCTGTTTACGATCGCAGTTGCTTTCTTTAAGTGAGCAAATGCTACGATAACCTCAATCGGCATTTTTTCTTTGCCTACTGGAAAGTTCTGACGGCTTCTTTCAGTTTGTGCTGCCCAAAACTTATCAGCAGGCACCTTAATTTCACCAATTGTATCGTGTTCAATTCTAAATGACATACAAAAATCCCCCCGAAATATAGTATTCCTTACTAGTTTATACTATATTGCGAAAGGATTCATTAAGAAAAGAGCTATGCAAACTTATAAGAGTAATATTCCACAATATCCTGGTCTAAATTGGCTGCTGCCTCTTTATCAATAACGACAGTTACCATGCGATGCTTCTTAATATCACTTAATGTACCGTTACCTTCCAGGTTAGCATCATAAAGACTTCTTACTACCGCACTCTTATCAGGGCCAGTTGCATAGATAAAGAGCTCCTTAGCTTTAAAGAGTTCCTCGTTATCATTATTGAAACCGACTTTTTTATTCGAATTTAAATTGAGCATTGCCACGTTTACTTTTTCTTGCCTTTGTCATCAAGATCATCGGCTGTGCCGCCGTTGTTCAGCTGTGATGAAGGAATATCAAGATTTTTGAAAACATCCATACCACCCTTGCCTACTGCAAAAAGCTGTACTTCTGATAAATCTGCAGGATGATTTTTTACTTCACCGACAAATTTTTCATATACTTGTGACAAGTCTTCATTAACATCAAGAGCTAAAATACTTTCTGGATTGTTGTGAATCTGCTTGCGTAATAAATCTGCTGCAAAAATATCTGCAAGTTCTTTAGTTTCAAATATTTTAAAATTCATTGCCATAATTTTTATCCTCCATTAATCGTCACATTGTAGTTTAATCTTATATTACCCTAAACGTCGATTAAAATAACGTAATCTTGATAAGAAACGTAAATTAATAATGAGAAACTACCTTTTTTACAACAAAGCCTTTTTAATCTCTGCAGAATGGTTTATAATAAATGTAATTAATATATAAGTACTGGAGGCACATCAATAATGAAAGCATTTCTTATTTTAATGGTTTGTGCAGCCTTCCTGACTTCAATTCTTACAGCAGGCCGCGAAACTGACTGGGGATACAAGGACGATGGGGAGACAAAATTAGAGAATAGTTTTATTCAATAAATTTTTAAACTGAGTGGCTTTGTGCTGCTCAGTTTTTTTATGCTGATTTTGAGAGTAGAATACGACGGTGTTTCCTTGTCGTCCTCCAGCCCTACCAAACTTCCTTTAAATCAAATGATTGAGAATTATTATCAATTAATATACAATAATATGTAAATGCTGTACATATTAAGCAGTACTAAGGAGATTATATTCATGCAAATTTACTGGAGCAAGCTCATAGATATTATTACTGAGTCGCCTGAAGTGAAAACTTTCGTTTTTGAATGCCCTGAAGATTATACGTGGGAAGAAGGTTCTCACATCCACCTTGCTTTTAAAGGTTTCAATGCTGGTGAAAAACCTGACAGAAGCTTAATCAGACATATGTCGATTTCAACACTGAGAGATGAAAATACAATTGGTATCACAACGCGTGTCAGACAGGATGCATCGAAGTTTAAACAGATTTTAAATGAAATGCCGATTGGCACTGAAGCAGCAATTTTCAAAACACATACTAACGTGCCTTTAAAACGTGAGGGCAAAAATATTTATATGCTTTCTTCAGGTGTCGGTCTCGCTACTTTCAGACCGCTCGCTCTCGATTATCTTAACAACAGTGAAAATGTTGCTAAAATACACTCGTTAAATATTGATTCATCCAAAAATTATTTGTTTACCGATATATTCAAGTCAGAGACTGATAAAAACCTGACTGCGGATTTTGTCAGCACTCGTGATGAATACTATGAAGAAGCAGAAAAACTGACAGAAGATAAAAATGCCTTATTTTACGTGGTCGGCAGCGATGAGTTTCTGAAACAGAATGTTGAACTGCTGCTGAAACAAGGTATTCCAAATCATCAGATTCTGCTCGACAAACATGAAAGCCAAAAAGAACAGTTCTTTGCTAATTAATTCAGCTTATTAATATAAATAAATGATAAATATAAAAATCGCAGTATCTCTAAAGATACCGCGATTTTTTATTATAGTTTATTCATTATTCTTCACATTTTGGAAATCGAATTCCTCATAAGGACTAATTTCTATACCGTCTAGAGATGATTTATAAACATTATATTTTTGCGGGTGCAAGATAAATATCAGCGGTGCTTCTTCGACTAAGATAGTCTGAATTTCACTGTATATTTCTTTCTTTTTGCATCATCTGCTTCTCTGCTGCCCTCTTCAAGCAGACTGTCTATCTTATCGTTTTCAAAGAAAGCTCGGTTTCCTGGTCCTCCTAACCTGGATGAATGAACCAAGGGTGTAATCGCATTATCCGGATCTCCCGTTGAGTTCCCCCAGCTCATAATATATAAATCATGTTCCCCGTTTCCTGTTGCTTCAAGGAATGTGCCCCACTCCAGCTGCTCTATTTCCAATGTAATATTCAGTTCTTCAAGAGACTGCTGCAGCCATATTGCAGTGTCCACACGTTGTGCATTATCGCTGTTTACCATCATCGTCAGCGTAAAACCATCTTCATAACCTGCTTCTTCAAGTAATCTTCTTGCTTCTTCCATATCATATTCCAAAGGTTCAAGCGATTCGTCATAGCCGAAAACACCAGGTGCGAGCGGCGATATTGCTTCAGTACCGGCACCGTTATATATACCGTCTATTACAGCTTGTTTATTGAATGCATGTGTCAACGCTTGTCGGACGCGCTTATCTTGCAGATATTCATTTCGTGTGTTCAAACCTATATATTCAAGCGCCACAGATTGTGTTTCATTCAAAATTAAATCATCATTAGATGTTATTCTATCCTTGTCGCTTGGCGGTACGTCTGCAATAATATCTGACTGTCCTGTCTCAGCTTCTGCAATTCTTGATGATGCTTCGCTTACAACTTTTAATGTTAAATCAGCAACATTAACGTCGCCATTCCAGTAATTATCATTTCTTGTCAGAACTGTTTGTTCACCAGGTGTTCTGTCTTCGTATTTCAAATATCCTGTTCCCGCTGGATTTTGTTCTACTACCGTACTTGTATATTCAGTTATTTGTTCTGCAATATCTTCATGGTCGCTGCCGCCCGCTTCACGTATTTCGTAATATTCATCCAGTGTGATATCAATTCCTGCTTCATCAAGCGCATGCTGATAATCTTCATCAATCAGTTCTTTGGATAGCATATCACCGGCGCCATGTGTCAGATGACCGAGTAAAGGTGAAAATGGGTATTCTGTAATAATCTCTACCGTGTATTCATCGACTGCATTAACTTCTTCAATCATTTCAAGAACAAACGCTCTTGTTGAGCCCCGGCTCGGATCAAGCAGGCGGTCGAAATTAGCCTTCACTGCTTCAGCATTAAATTCACTGCTGTCATGAAATTCGACACCTTCCTGTAAAGTGAATTGCCATGTTACATCATCTATTTGTTCCCATTCTGATGCCAGTTCCGGAACGATATCCAGATTTTCGTTCTGACTGACGAGCCCTTCATAAATGTGAGACCTTACCTTTTCAGAAGGTGTGTCGTTACTTCCGTGCGGATCCAGTGATACTGCATCTGCAGGTAATGACTGAGTGAGTGAAATTTTTTCTCCGTTTTCACCGACAGTATCTGATATTTCCGTTGAAACTTCACTGTCATCCGAACAGCCCGCCAATGCAAAAATAAGTAATCCGGCGAATAAGTATGTTTTAAATGTTTTCATATTATACCTCTCTGCTATGTATTTAAATCATACTATATCACTAGGGTTTATGTTCGTCTACATAATTTCTGAATAATTTAATAGTTGATGTAAAAAAATACACATATGAACATTCATATGTGTACTCAAATATCTTTACTGACCTAAAAAGCCATTTTCTTTTAAAACAGTGTCTACATCCAGACGCTGTTTTTTACTGAGCATATCAATAATCTGTTCGCTCCACTTATCATCGCGTTTGCCGTCAGTTCTACTGCTGTAATAATCGCTGATACGCTGATCGTATGCTTCGATATCACTCTGAACTTCGTCAATTCTCTGATATGTGTTTTCATGATATACCGCTTCAAACGGCAGGCGTTCTTTTTTCGAACCGTCTTCTCCTGGTTCAGGATAGCCTGCAACCATACCGAACAGCGCGAATGTACCTTCCGGCAGTCCTAAAATTTCACCGGCTTTTTTAATATCGTTACGCAGTGAACCAATGTAGCAAATACCGAGGCCCATGCTTTCTGCTGCAACTGCCATATTTTGCGCTGCTAAACTTGCATCCACGACACCGACAATCAGGTTTTCTGTTTTATCGTATGAAACTTCTTTCCCCGCCCGTTCAGCAAGTTCTTTATGACGATAAAAATCCACAACAAAAACAAACAGATGTCCGTTATGTTCAACGTAGCTTTGTGTACTGATTTCACGCAGTGCTTTTTTCTTTTCGGGGTCAGTGACTCCCATAATTGAATAGGCTTGTACATAGCTTGATGTACTTGCACTCTGCGCTGCACCGACCAGTGTTTTAATCGTTTCAAGTGATAACTTTTCATCTGTAAACTTTCTTAAAGAGCGGTGATTATTCAATAATTTTATAACATCATTCATCAAAAAATCCTCCTATTTCAGTCCAGGATACTCCTGCTGTCTTAATGCTTCATATACCAGTATACCGACAGTGTTAGATAAATTCAGCGAACGCACTTTGTCAGTCATCGGTATTCTCATCAGCGATTCTTCATACTCATCTTTTAACCAGTCCGGGAGTCCTTTTGTTTCCCGGCCAAAGACAAAGTAATGAGTTTCTTCAGAATTGCTGTAATCCATATCCGTAAAGTTCTTTTTACCGAACTTGGAAATCATATAGTAATTCCCTTTGTTCTTGTCAAAAAACTCTTCTATTGTCTCATATTCATAAAGCTCGAGGTCTTTCCAGTAATCCAGACCCGCACGTTTCACATACTTGTCTTCCAGACTGAAACCGTAAGGTTTAATCTGATGGAGCGGTGTGCCTGTTGCGACACATGTTCTTGCGATGTTTCCTGTGTTTTGCGGTATTTCCGGCTGATATAGTACAACGTGATTCATTATTTTTCCTTCTTCCTAACTCGCTTCTTGAATGCCTGTAAGCATTTCTTTTTTTACATCGTCATCTGTTTCAATGGCATATCGTTCATAAATATAATCAAGTGCTGCATCTCCGGAAATTTGTCCGATTGCCCAATAGGCTGTTCCTTTAATGACCGGACGCACATCAGTTTCTGCAACAGTTTTAAGTATATCAATTGCTGCGGTTTCTTTAAAGTGAGCAAGTGCAATGATTGCATTGCGCTGAATTGGCTTTTTGCCGCGCCATACACCCGCAAGGTGTCCGTATGTTTCTTTAAATTCCTTGTTGGAAATCTGCAGCAGCCCGGTCAGTTCAGGTTTTAATATTTCCGGTTCAAGGACGATATCTTCGTGGTGTTCAGTATTAATCCCTTTATTACGCGGGCATACTTGTTGGCAAGTGTCACAGCCGTATAACCTGTTCCCTATTTTAGAACGATACTCCATCGGCATAAATCCTTTGTCTGAGTAAGGAATGAAATACACTTTTTAGAGTCGACCTGACCGTTACCAACCAGTGCGCCTGTCGGACAGCGGTCTACGCAAATGTTGCAGTCCCCGCATGAATCCAGTAACTCTTCATCTGCCGGGAAGGCGTAGCTTACAATCATCTCACCGAGATACGAATACGTTCCGAGTTTCGGGTTGATGATAAAACCATTCTTGCCGGTAAAACCGAGACCGCTCCTCCGAGCGACTTCACGGTCGCTGAGTACGCCCGTATCCACCATCGATTTGCAATCAACAGATGGATCCAGTTCATTGATAAAAGCTTCGAGTTTCTGAAGCCTGCTCCTTAAAAGCGTATGGTAATCCATCCCCCATGATGCCCTCGCAAAAATACCGCGGCGTTCGCCCTGTTTCGATTTAGGCGCATTGCGCAGTTTATTCGGATATCCTACAGCAATAGAAATAATACTCTTGGCATTAGGCAGACTCGCTTTCGGGTTTGTACGTTCTTCAATCGTGCCCGTTTCGAATCCCGACTCAAACCCATTTTTATAGTAATCAATAAGTTTAGCTTTAAACTCAGTGAACGGTTCAGCCGTCGTAATCCGATATCATCGATACCAATCGAATGTGCATATTCAATTATGCGTTTTTAAAGTCATGACGGTCCATAATTCCCATCCTTATTTGCAAATTATTCTTATGTGCTTTTATTTAAGTAACAATACACGTACGAGTTGAACGCAGGACAATGAAATAGATTATCCTTTTCTTATGACATATTCATGCAAATTTATTATGCGATTCAGGCGTATTTATTATGCGAAAAATTAGTCGAAATAGGGTAATCTCTGCAGTTCATATATAATTCTATGCAATCATTCTGCTCCCCTCTTTAATTTGCGGGAGTGCTGATAGTATTATTATACTGGTGAGGCCTTATTTCGACAACGAAATGAGGCTTTTTATGATGAATCTTAATGACATCAATTTAGAAATTAACGGTGAAACAATTATTTCTATTGATAATATTACCGTACAGGATCAGAAGACAATCGGTCTGATCGGCCGTAACGGCAGCGGGAAAACAACGCTGATGGAACACATGGTTAACAGCGGCACCTTGCATACAGATCAGCGGATCACTTATATTCCGCAGTTGAAAAACAGTGACTTTCATAAAAGCGGCGGTGAAACGACAAAAGTTTATCTGCAGGAAGGTTTGAAAAATTCAGCCGGTATTATTTTACTGGATGAACCGACGACACATCTCGATGACACGAATGCCACATGGCTTAGGGACGAACTTAATCAAAAGAAAGCACTTAAGATTATCGCATCACATGACCGTGATTTTCTCGATAAGATTGCAGATGAAATATGGGCAATTGAAGATACAAAAGTCATTATCTATCCCGGGAACTACTCGCATTACAAAGAAATTGAGGCACATAACAAACAGCGTGCCAGACTTGAATACGATAAGTATGTCCGCGAAAAACAGCATCTGGAAAAAGCAGTTGAAAGTAAATCGAGACAAGCTGCTTTAGCTAACAGAGTATACGACAAGGAAACAAAAAAATACGTAACTAAAGAAACACCCTACTTCAATAAAATGCAGAAGAAATTAGATAAAGTACGTACAGGCATGGAAACCCGTCTCAATCAGCTTGAAGAAAAAGAAAAACCTGAAGAAGAAAAAGAAGTAATTTTCTACACTCAGGATATTGAGAAACTTGGCAGGAAAACAATTATCCGGCTTGAACGTGAAAATATAGCGAGAGAGAACAAAGTGCTGTTAAAAGATGTTTCCCTCTATTTAAAGGCGACAGATAAAGTGAGCATTACCGGCAAGAACGGCTCGGGCAAAACTACTTTGCTTAATTATATTTACGATAAGTATCAGAACTCTAACTTATCTGTCGGCTACTTTTATCAGCAGCTCGAATCGCTTGATTTAAATTCGACTATTCTTGAAAATATTCTATACAGCAGCAATTACGATGAAACTACTGTCAGAACTGCCCTCGCCCGCTTAAATATTAAAGCTGATGAAGTTCATAAAAAAGTTTCTGTAATCAGCGGCGGTGAACGTGTGAAAGTTCAGCTGGTGAAATTGCTGATGTCGAACAGCCAGGTGCTGATACTCGACGAACCGACAAATTTTCTCGATGTCCATTCAATCGAAGCGCTCGAAGAAATGATTAAAAGCTTTCCCGGATTAATTATTTTAGTCTCACATGATAAACGCTTCCGTGAAAGTATCGCAGAGACTTCGTATAACATTGATAAGCGACAGCTCATTAACCTGGATACTCCACCGCCGAGAAATCCAAAGAAAGATGAGCTGCTGGTGCTGGAAACTCAGATTACCCGTGTACTCAGCGAGCTTTCGGAAGCCTCCACACCGGACCTGGAAGAAGAATTCCAAAAGCTGATTAAACAAAAGAATCAATTGAAAGATCATTAGAATGACAGCTCAAAAAATAAAAGGCATCCCAAAGGATGCCTTTTAATTGTTATTATATTTCATCGCACGTCTGATACGCTCCGGTATCATCACGATTTCAGCTTTCATATCTTCAGGTCTGAATGTTTTATCAATACACTTCTCCCAGTAATCCAGATGTTTTTCATCAAGGTCAGTTCTAGATATATTCTCTTCTGACTGATTGTCATCCTGAACACTGTACCAGTATAATATTCTACATCATTAACTTCACGGAAGATTGTTTCAACGAACATTTTTTCGCCTTCGAGGTTCATGAGAACATCGTCCATATGATTATGCATATACTCAATCCACTCATCTACCAGCTTACTTTTACCTTCTTTAACTCTGTACTTCGTCAACTCTACTCTCATGATTGCTCCCCTCTTAAAACGACTATCTATTTAGGTTTAACCTATGTATTATTAAAATTAATTAGTTTTTATATGTATTTTAAGCCTTTTATCTGAAAAAATTGCTTTAAGGCCATTATAACGTTTTTCCGGCCAAAGACAATGGATAAGAATATTTCACTCAATTTATGCACCGGAGGTATCATTAATGAAACTTATACTGGGTTCACAGTCGCCAAGACGCCGTGAATTACTCACACAGGCAGGACTGGATTATGAAATTCTCGTTCCTAATGCCGATGAAAAACAGATTACCAGCAGCGTTCCCGAAACTAAAGTGATTGAAACTGCCAAATTAAAATCTTCTGTTCTGACGGTGGATGATAATTCCGTTCTGCTAACATGCGACACAGTTGTCAGCCACAATAATAAAATCTATGAAAAACCAGCCACTATTGAAGATGCACGTCAAATGATAACGGCTCTATCCGGAAGCACTCATGAAGTGTACTCCGCAGCCATATTAAAGTCAAGAGGCTTTGAGGAAATTATTTCCGACTGTACAGAAGTCACGTTTTACGACCTGTCAGAAGAGGAAATAGAACAGTATATTAATACCGACGAACCATATGACAAGGCCGGAGCTTACGGTATTCAGAGTTTCGGAGCTGTATTCGTAAAAGAGATAAAAGGCGATTATAATACCGTCGTCGGCCTGCCGCTTTCTAAAGTTTACAGAGCTTTAAAAAAATACGGCTTTTAAAAAATCCCCGTGTGCTGTTAAGCATGCGGGAATTTTTCTATATATCAGATAAAGTATTAAATGCCATACTTCCCACCGGCTGAGTGTACATCTGATCATGGAAAATTGAAGCAGTCCATATGTGTTTACTACGTCACTTCAAATTCAGCTGTCAGCCAGAATACTGTCTGGTCATCGTGATACCTGAAAGCTTTGACAATACGGTACTCCCCGCTGTCAAGTGTCAGCTGGTAGTTCTTTGGATCAATGATGATTTCATCTTTCGTGCCGGGTGATATCACTTTACCATAATTATCAAAGTCTGAAAAATCCGAAAAAACGGCATCGTCGAAAGCGAGCATATACCAGTCACCATCCACATTCTTTTCTATATAGAAGAATTCACCATAACCGAACAGTGTATCACTGGAATTGATGATATCCATTTTGATATTTGCATTTGCACGTTCCGGGTTGGATTGTTCGATATTCATCCGGAGACCATTATTCGAACTTTGTATATCCTGGCGCGGACTTGGATCGTCCAGGAGTTCAGGGGTCACCGTCCTGATGCATGCGCTTAAAATAAATGGAATGAGGAATATCATAATGAAAAATGCGTTCGTTTCATTCCGGCACCTTCTTTGCTTTAATTATAATATAAGCTGGAGGTATTTGATGCTTATCTTTAAATGAATATGTTTCAGTCATAAAATAATAATAATTAAAGAACACAAAATGAAAAGGTATGTTTCCTGAAATTTACAGGAAACATACCTTTTACAAAATAGCTTAACCAAAAAAATCAACTTTTGGGTGCACTACATACAGCCTGTGGATTTCAACTTATATATCAAACAGGTTATTAAATGCTTCGCTCATTACAGGATGATTGTACATCTGGTCGCGGAGCGACGTATACGGAATATTATTATCCATTGCGAGCTTCACCGTGTTAATCAGTTCTTCCGAATTCACACCGTATAAGTGTACCCCAAGGATTTCTTTAGTCTCAGTATCCACTACCGCTTTAAACAAGCCCCTCAGTTCATTATTAATATGAGATCTCGGATGACCTGACATCTGCATACTGTTTTCGGCTGCTTTATATCCCTGTTCTTCCGCCTCTTCCAGTGTCAGTCCTGCACGTGAATACGGCGGATCTGTAAACATCGTGTAATGCACATTTGTGCGTGAGTCATATGAATACTCGCCATCATCAAATAAGTGACTCTTCACGATGCGGTAATCATCGAGTGATGTATATGTGAACTGCATACCGCCTTTTACATCGCCCATTGCATAAATATTTTCAGCTTCAGTCTGCAGATGATTGTTTACTTTAATATTACCTTTATCCGTCAGTCCGGCAGTTGTATTTTCAATGCCAAGTCCTTCTATATTCGGCTTACGTCCCGTAGCAAATAATATTGCATTTGATGTGAGTTCATTGCCACTCGATAAAGTTACAGTAATATTATTATAATTCTCTTCTGTCACTTTTTCTGCGCGTTCACCAAAGATAAAGTTAATGCCGCTCTCCTGCATATCCTTAGTAATTTCAGCAGCAATATCGCTGTCTTCGGATTTTAGTATTTTATCGTCCGGAACAATTATACTGACTTCTGAACCGAAAGCATTATACATCGTTGCAAACTCAAGTCCGATATAGCCCCCGCCGACAATGGTAAGTTTATCAGGGAGAATATCTTCATCAATTAATGTCGTACTTGTATATACTTTGTCAGAGTTTATATCCCCGTCAATTGGCGGAATGATACTTTCTGCACCGGTATTAATAAATATTTTATCAGCAGTGAGCACTTCTTTTTTACCATTAGCCGCTTCTATTTCAATTTCACTGTCGCTGATAAACGACGCTTTAGCATCGTAAACTTTCGCCTTATTTAAATCTGCAACGCTATGATAGTTCTTATCACGCAGTTTGCTGATTACTGAATTTTTGCGTTCAACAGCAGCGCGGTATTCTCTCTTTTCAAGTGCATCGTGCATTAATAACTTCGTCGGAATACATGCGATATTAATACATGTCCCCCCGTACATTGTGTTATCTTTTTCGATTAACGCTACATTCCAGTCACGATTTGCAAGTTCTCCTGCTAACGTCTTGCCAGCTTTACCGAAACCGATTATTATTGCGTCAAAATGTGTCAAATACAGCATCTCCTTAAGTTTATCATCACCAGATATTTACCCGTGATGACTGTTTAACAAACTAAGTGCTGCAGTGACAGATTGTTAAAACAATTCCTTGGCCAGCAATTTATACACGTTAAGACGCGCTTGTTGTGAATGCGGAATACTACAAATCATTGCTTCATCAAACCCATATTTTATCTGCTCATCCTGTAATTGAGCTGCGACTTCTTTTGCAGACCCAACCAAATGCAATTTACGGCCTTCGTGAATTTTAATGCGGTCCATTTCTGTTAACGGAAAATCCTGCGCTTCTTCAGGCGTCAACAGCTGTCCGCTTCTGCCTTTCATAAATTGAAGGCGCCAGATATCCTGAGGTTTTGCTTCAAATTCAGCTTCTTCTTTCGTGTCAGCTGCTGTGACCATATAAGATACTGTAATTTCAGGCTTCTCCATAAAAGCAGAGGGTTCAAAATTATCTTTATATGCATCGAGAATCGGTTTTGACAGCTGGCCGTTAAAAAACTGAGCGAATGAATAACCCGCACCTCGGCGCCCTGCTTCTACAGCGCTGTTGCCGCTCGAACCAAGCAGCCATGATTCAGGCAATACGATGTTAGATGGTGTAGCAATTGTTCTGTTATATAACTCATTTTCCGGCACTTCGTCGTTAATCAGCTGCAGAGCTGTATCAAATTTTTCATACATATTATGTACCATCGGCGGACGTCCTTCTGATAATGCGTATATAGAGAACTGGTCCCCGCCTGGTGCTCTGCCCATGCCGAAATCAATACGGCCAGGTGCAAATGCACTGAGTGTTTTAAACACTTCTGCCAGTTTTAAAGGAGAGTAATGCATCATCATAACTCCACCGGTGCCGATACGGATATTTTTTGTTTTAGCTGCCAAATGTGCCGCAGTAATTTCAGGAGCAGAACTTGCATAAGCAGATGTGCCGTGATGTTCAGCCATCCACATACGTTCATACCCGAGCTCGTCACCCAGTACCGCAAGTTCTTCTGCTTTTATTAAAGCCCCCGCAGCTGTGTTGCCTTTAGTTATAGGAGCCTGATCCAATATACTCAGTTTCATAGTTTATACATCCTTTAGTTTTTATCGATAAATATACTCTTCTTTTAAGAATATCAATTTATCCTATGTTTAAGAAACTAAGTGCTTGAGAACTTCATGATATTGAATTTAAAAATACTCCCTGATATCCATTGAAGAATACCAGGGAGTATTGACCCATATATCTATATCATTTTTCAGCTACTTAATTTCTAATTCTTATGCTTCAGCAGGATTAAATTGTAACTCAAGGTTAACTTTAACGTCCTTAGAAACCATAACGCCGCCAGTTTCCAGAGCCTGGTTCCAAGTTAAACCAAATTCTTCACGGTTGATTGAGAACTTAGATTCGAAACCGTAAACATCAACGCCCCATGGGTTTAACGCTTTACCGTTAAATTCTAAAGGAATAGTAACTTCTTTAGTTACATCTTTAATAGTTAAGTTACCAGTAACATCATATTTTGAACCTGAACCTTCGATTTTAGTTGATTCAAAAGTAATGTCAGAATAGTTTTCTGAATCGAAGAAGTCAGCAGATGTTAAGTGAGCATCGCGATCCGCTACTTTAGTATTGATTGTTGCTGTGCTTGCTCTTCCTGTAACTTTCGCTGATGAAAGATTTTCAATATTGTCTACATCTAAGTTAATTGACCAATCACCGAAAGTACCTTTAACTTTTGTTACCATCATGTGTTTTACCGTAAATTCTAATTCCGAGTGTGCTGTGTCTAATACAAATTTAGCCATAATTAATTCATCCTCCAAAATTTTGTTTGTTAATGCTTCGCTTTCGAACTATTACTATAATTATATTAATACACTTAGTTACAAAAAGCAAGTAACAAACTTAAAATAAATTAAATTTAATACATTTTTTCATTTCTAAGTATATATGAATCGATTGCCTATTTTCAGAAAAATTAAACTTTTTTATCTTATATTATTAAAGTTGACCTTTATTTATTATGCATGTATCCTTAATTTCATTAATTAAATAACTTCTTATCCAGAGAGGTGTAGGGACTGGCCCGTCGATACCTCAGCAACAGATCGTAAGGTACTGTGCTAATTCCAGGAGCAGACACTGCTCGAAGATAAGCCGAGGACGTCCCCATCTCTTATCTTTACTGATAAGTAATGGGGATTTTTCAATAGGAGGATTTATGTCTAATAAAAAAGGCAGTATCGTGTCATTGCTGCCCTTATTTATATTTGTTTTTTATTTATCGGTACAGGACTCTTCGCAGGAGACTTCAATGCGATGCCGATTACTGTCGCCGCTATTATCGCTTCAGTGGCAGGTTTCTTGTTATATTTTAAAGTACCATTTAAAGATAAACTTTCAGCTTATTTAAAAGGTGCATCTCAGGAAAATATCATACTGATTGTAGTAATCTTTCTGCTGTCCGGTGCGTTCTCCGGAATCGCCGGGGCAATGGGCGCTGTTGATTCAACTGTAAATATGGGATTAACATTCCTCCCGGGCAGTCTTTTACTCAGCGGTATTTTTATCATTTGCTGTTTTGTTTCTTTATCTATGGGAACAAGTATGGGTACAGTCGTAGCGATTGCACCAATTGCGATCGGTATCGCTGATCAGACTGAGATTGGGCTGGCACTCGCACTCGCGACTGTAATAGGCGGTGCGATGTTTGGAGATAACTTATCGTTTATTTCCGATACGACTATCGTTGCTACAAGAACACAGGGTGTAAAAATGATTGATAAATTTAAAGTGAACTTCTGGATTGTACTGCCGGGAGCACTGCTTACTGTAGTCATATTATATTTTCTCAGTGCCGATGTTTCGCTTAGTGAAACAGGAAATTATAGCTTCAGCTTTATCGAAGTCCTCCCCTATCTTGCAGTGCTGATCATCGCGCTACTCGGCGTGGACGTAATGATTGTACTAATGAGCGGTGCAGTACTTGCAGGAGTACTTGGACTGTTTACAGGTGCATTTGATATACTCACGCTAATATCAGCTGCCGGAGAAGGAATAGCAGGCATGCAGGAAATTGTGATTATTACGATATTAATCGGAGGAATGATTGGTCTCGTCAGCCATTACGGCGGTATCACCTACCTGCTCGATACGATAATGAGTAAAATTAAAACGAAAAAAAGCGCTGAACTTGGGATTGCCAGTCTAGTCAGCGTGACTGACGTATCCACTGCTAACAATACGATTTCCATTATGATGACTGGTCCGCTTGCGAAAAATATCGCTGATGAATACGATGTTGATCCAAGAAAATCTGCAAGTATACTAGACACATTTGCTACAGGCTTCCAAGGATTGATTCCATACGGCGGACAGATGCTTGCCGCTTCTGGACTTGCAGCAGGAATATCTCCAGTAGAAATCATGCCCTATTCAATCTATCCGATTCTGTTAATTCTTAGCGGAATTGCTGCGATACTGATTGGCTTCCCGAAGAAGTACTCTAAAGATGAAATGAAATAGACAAATGTTAGTCGGATGCAGCGGTGCTGTATCCGTTTTTTAAAAGGTGAAAAATGAAACAGGTAATACCATGAAAACGCACATATAACAATATATAATGCTCAATATCTGATATAATTATGAATATATATATTATACAAGGATGTTTTTATGACGAATTATAAAAATGAATATGAAAGAGTATTCAGCGGGCTGTCTGAAGATGATCAGCTGGCATTTAACTCGCTGAATACTGAGTTTGATAAACACTTTGTTACCGAAGATGCTAAGTATGAAAGATTGTATATAATGGCTGATGTAATGGTAGGTTCCGGCAAGGATTACGTAACGTATTACAACGCGAAAACAAAAGATGTTGCCCGTGTAGCTTCAAAAGATTTACCGAAAGAACGGAATAAATACTGGTCTGATGCAGCAATTCTCGGTGTCTATTTTGCCATACTGTTCTCAGCATGTATTTCATCTTTGGAGAAATCGTTATTTCACTAGTGCTGCCTGGAATTATCGTGTTAATACTGGCCATGGTTCCTTTAATGAACCACGGTATAAAACATCAGTCCTCAGCGCGCGGAAATAAGCAGCTGATTTCCGGTTTCTTATTTTTAATTCTGTTTGTCGGTGCGAACCTTTTAATACTGTTTATGAATTCTGAAATACTCAGTCCTTTAAAAATCACGTCTTACGATGCTTCTGCAGTCGATACACTGCTCTTTGTCGTATTTGTTGTTGTCGCTGCCGCTTCAGTGTACTTCATTTTCAGTTCTGAATCGTGGGCCAGCAAGTTAATTTTTATTGTACTGCTGATTTACAGTGCAGGGCGCTTGATTTATCCTTTCGATTTCTTAAATGGAGTATCGGAGTTTATCGTACAGTACTTTATGTTCATCGGTTTAATCATTATTATTATCGCTCAGTATTTAAGAGCTAAAGGTTCAAATACGAGCGAATCATAGAAAAAAGCTTACTGTCAAATGACAGTAAGCTTTTTAATTTTAATCCATATCTTTTGTTCTGCTTAGTTTAAAGGCAAGTACAAACCCGACAAATGCCAGTATACCTGCAAACAGGAATGACATATTAACACCATGTATCATACCTTCAGTACCTTCTCCCGGTCGCATTGTATTGGTCATAATTGAGACCAATAATGCGGTCCCGACTGCTCCGGCAACTTGTCTCATCGTATTACTCATCGCAGTACCATGCGGTACAAGCGAGTTCGATAATCTGTTGAGTCCTTCTGTTGTTACCGGCATCATCACCATCGCCACACCAAGCATACGGAAGGAGTTGACGACTGCGAGATACGTAAAGGTAGTTTCTGTACTCAGGTTCGCAAACATTAGTGTCGTCACCGTCAGCATGCCAAGTCCGATAATAGCGAGCCATCTCGCACCGTATTTATCGAACAGCCGGCCTGTAATCGGACTCATCAGCCCCATAATTAATGCACCAGGAAGCAGCATCATACCAGATTCCATTGCACTGAAACCGAGCATTGTCTGCATGAATATCGGCAGAATTACTGCTCCGCCGATCATCGACATAAAGACAATCATTCCTAAAGATGTCGACAGAGTAAAGATTTTATCTTTGAATACTCCGAACTCTAAAATCGGTTCTTCCAGTCTGTTCTGACGTTTAATAAACATGTACAGCGAAACTGCACCAACTATAATCGGCAGAATTACCGTAAGACTCAGCCAGCCGCTGTTACCTGCTGCACTGAACCCGTAAAGCAGTCCCCCAAATCCAAGTGTCGATAAAAGAATAGACGTCATATCGAGCTTTGGATTCGTCTTCTCTGTAACATTTCTCAAAATAAAGTATGCAACGATTAAATCGATAATTACGATCGGCAGCAACATGTAAAACAGTCCTCGCCATGGATATATATCGATAAACCATCCCGACAGTGTCGGTCCGATTGCCGGTGCAAAACTTATGACAAGACCGAACATTCCCATCGCTTTACCACGCTGATCGCGCGGATAAACCAAGAATAAAATCGTCTGCATCAGCGGCATTATAATACCTGCCCCTGCGGCCTGTAAAATACGGCCTGCCATTAGCACAGAGAATGACGGCGAAATACCGCATATCAGCGTTCCAAGGCCAAACAGCGACATCGCGGTAAAGAATAACGTTCTCGTTGAGAATTTATTAATTAAAAATGCTGTAATTGGTATCATAATTCCGTTAACGAGCATGAAGACCGACTGCAGCCACTGAGCAACATCAGCTTCCAGATTCAAATCAGTCATTATGTGAGGTATCGCTGTCGCTAAGAGTGTCTGATTTAATATTGCTGCAAATGCACCCGATAAAAGCACAGCCATTAATATCGTTCTGTTTTTATCTGTTAATTTACTGCTGTTTTCATTTGCTAAACTCATTCATTTTCCTTCTTTCATAGACTTACACAATTATTGATTGTATAATACAACTATATATGAAGTCAAGAATAGAATTTGAAAGGACGTGCTTAGAATGGTTAACGATGACTCATTGGAAGTTTTAGAATTGGAAATTGCTATGATGGTCCGTGCTTTAAGAAGCCGGATTGCTGAAACTGATAAAAAACAGGAATTTAAACGCGCCAGTTATTTAATACTGCTGCTTATTTCTAAAAATGGTCCGATGGGTGTTAAAAGTATCGCAGAAAAACTTCACCTTGATATTTCTACAGTCAGCAGACAAGCTGCCGATTTAATGGAAGATGAAATGCTCAAGAAAAAGAAATCTGAAACAGACCGGCGCTCATATCTCTATGAGATTAATAATAAAGGCTGGGATACGATTGCACATATCAGACAAGGCAGAAAGCAGCGTTTTGCTAAAATGATTGATGAATGGGAAGATACAGAAATTGAAGATTTTGCCCATCTGCTTCAGAAATTTAATAATTTAATGAATTAAAACAGCCGCTTCACCTCTACAGGTGAAACGGCTCATTTTTATTTATTTTTCTGTTCGTTAAAGAATTCTATTACTTTCGTATTCATATCATCCTGATTTTCAGTATACAAATACTGATGTCCTTCGTTCTCATAAGCGGTCAGCTCGACATCTTTATTTTCTTTCTTCATTCTTTCATACATTTGCACGGATTCAGAATAAGGCACTCTCACATCGTTATAAGAATGGAAAATTCTTAGCGGGCAGCGTATTCTCTGAGTATTGTTCAGCGGTGCGATGCACTGCATAAATTCATCGTGTTTACCGATAAACCCGTACTCGTATGAACGCTGTTCCCTGCGCCACAGAGGTGTATTCGACAGCAGTGTTGTAAAGTGCGATATTCCTACAATATCGACCGCACCTTTCCACAGTTTCGGAAACTGGGTAATTAACAAGAGCGTCATAAAGCCGCCGTAGCTTCTTCCCATAAAAAATATTATCTTTATCAGACTGATGATTATTTATTAAATGCTCCCGCAGCTCAACCACATCTTTCGCTGCATCGATACGCTTCTCCTGATTATCGAGACCGATATAAAATTTGGAATAACCCGTTGAGCCTCTAATATTCGGTACAGCAATCTGATAGCCCTCTTTGTAGAGCTTATAATACAGTTCGTTGAATTCCGGCCGAGCCTCTGATTCCGGTCCACCATGCACGTGTATTGCCGTCGGTGTATGCTCACTTTGCTGCTGATATAAGTAGTAAGGCACATCCAGCCCGTCAAATGACGGATATGTCGAATACATCTTGTTAATAACAGTTTCAATTTTATCGTTGCCGAATAGTTTTTCTGTACTTCCATCTATTAAATTGAATTCATATACTGCATGCGGCGTACCCATATCGGAATACAGTGCATACAGCGTATTGCCTGAATTAACCAGTGAATGCATTACTCCTTCACTGAAGAAATCCAGTGTTTCAAGTAGATCCTCCTGAACATTGTACTTAAAAAGTTTCGAGTAACCTTTTTTATTTACTTCAAAAACCACAGTGTTTTTATCTTCAAGCACAATAACTTTTTGAATATCCCATTTAAAATAAGTCAGCTTTTTAAATTCAAAAGTGTCTTTATTTAGTTTATAGAGATTTAAATGCCCTTCTAAGTAATCACTCGTAAACAGCGCCTCCGAATCATTTAAAGAACGGTAATTGCCGAAACGCCCTGGCGGCAGTTTGGTATCTGTTAATTCAGCTGTTTTTATATTATACAGAAATATTTTTTTATCTAAATTATTTACATCCTGGCTCATCAGTATATAATCTTCATCAAATTTGCCGATAATTGATGATGGTGTCTCAAATGATTTAAGAACAGTCTGCTGCCCGTCCTCGTAATCAATCATTTCAAACGTCTTGCCTTCTTTATGATGTCTAAGATACATAAACCTACCGTCCATATGGACACCGTAATGATGATAATAGTCATCGTCCGCCGTCAGCTGATTCACTTCTTGCCCTTTAAAATGTGTCAGCTGCTCACGTTCATTGCCGTTTAAATCCGTTGCAATTAATAAGCCTTCATCTTCAAACCAGTAGTTTTTAACGTTTTCCTGTTCAGCTGATATTTTTACATAACTTTTATCTTTAATATTATAGCTGTGCAGTTCGCGCTTTCCTGTTTCATCAGAAATAACATACAAATTTTCTTTTGTTTTATCCAGTTTTAATGATAGATATTTAGTAAACTCCGTCACTTCGGCACCCTCTTTAAATTATGTAATCCTTATATATAAAAATACCCTAATCCTCAGCGAATTGTAAGGATTAGGGCTCATTTTTATAATTATTGCATATTAAAGTAGTCTACAGCGATCTGTGTGCCGACTTTAGCGTTGTTATACACTAATTTAATGTTGGCTTCTAGAGATTTACCTTCTGTTTTTTCTACAATTTTACCTAATAGGAATGGTGTTGAATCTTTACCGCCGATGCCGTTTTCTTCAGCTTCTTTAACAGCTTCCAGAACAATCTTGTCGATGTATTCTTTAGGCAGCTCGTCACTTTCTAAAATAGGGTTAGCGATAACAACGCCACCTTCAAGTTTAAGGTCATGTTTTGCTTTAATAATCGCAGCAATGTCTGCTGTTGTTTCAGACACAGTGTTTAATTTAATATCACTTGTACGTGTGAAGAATGCCGGCAGCACTTCAGTCTGATAACCGATTACAGGTACACCTTTAGTTTCAAGATATTCCATCGTTTTATCGAGGTCAAAATAGATTTAGCACCTGCACAGATTACAGCTACATCAGTTTTCCCTAATTCATCAAGGTCAGCTGAGATATCCATAGTATCTTCCACTCCGCGGTGTACGCCGCCGATTCCGCCTGTAACGAAGAATTTAATGCCTGCCATTTCAGCACATATCATTGTCGATGCTACAGTTGTTGCACCGATACGTTTTGTTGCAATGATTTCTGCAAGGTCACGGCGTGATACTTTCGCAACGCCTTTTGAATTACCGAGTTTCTCAAGTGAAGCCTCATCAAGTCCGACTTTAATCTTGCCGTCCATAATTGCAATTGTTGTAGGAACCGCTCCGCCTTCGCGCACGATATCTTCTACTTTTTTAGCCATTTCCACGTTTTGCGGGTAAGGCATACCATGAGAAATAATAGTTGATTCTAAAGCAATTACCGGTTTATTGCTTGCTAACGCTTCTTTAACATCCGGGTGTAATTCGATTAAATGATTCATTTAACTTCCTCCATGTCTTTAATAAGTTTTTCTGTTAAATCCTGACGTACGGTATATTCTGTCTCTATTGTCTTGCTGCTGTTCATCATTGCCATCTTAACGATGTCATCTATTGAATAACCTTTCAGCCAGCCGTAGACAATTGCGCTGGAAAACGAATCTCCCGCACCTGTGACATCAACAACTTTATCCGAGGGGATTATGCTGTATACTTTACCGGCGCCGTTCTTGCCGCTGTAAGCTATCGATTTAACACCATTCGTCACAATAACATGACTGACACCTGCATCATTCCACATACTTGCTGCTTCAAGCAGCTCTTCATCACTGTTAATCTTAATATTAAAATTCTGTTTCATCTCTATTGACGATTATCCAGTCCACCGGTCTTAGATTATCCGGCATACGGTTCATCTTCGGTCCCGATACAGGTATAAGCACAAGATTAAGATTATGTTTCTCTGCGTATGCACATAAGAAGTCGAGGGATACTTTAGGCGTATTTAAATCCGCAACGATGCATTTTGCACGCTTTAATATGTATGTCTGTTTAATCAGCACTTCAGGTGTCAGATGATCGTAGATGTTCATATCAGCGAAACCATACTCCATCTCACCTTCATGACTGATTAAAGCGGTGTAACAACCTGTACTCTGTCCTTCTATATGTTCTGCAAAATCAAGGTTGATAAACGGTGAACTCGAATCGTGAATCGTCTTCCATTCACCATCATCACCGCGTGTCGTAATTAAGGCGACACTCTCACCAAGTCTGCCGAGGTTTTCACCAATATTACGTGCAACACCGCCGACCGAATGTGCAGACTGAATTGGATTGGATGTGCCGTGTAACAGCTCATCGTGAACGAAGAACTTACGGTCAACGTTAGCAGCACCAACACAGACAATCGGATACTCGGCATTCAGCACATAGGCCTGCCCCTGAATGAACTCTTTTTTAACAAGCTCAGATACGATTGCTGCAACTGCAGAACTTGTCAGTCCTACCTTTTTAGCCAGTTCAGTTTGTGATATGAAAGGGTTATCCTTTATATGTTTTAAAATGTCATTTTCTTTAGGATGCATTGTTATCCTCCTAGCTCACTTTTTACTGCTTTAAATATAAGGTATTTAAGCAATAAAAACTTATTTTAACACAAATCAACCATAGTTATGTTAAAAAGTAACGCTTTTAATTAAAATTATGAGAATATTTTCACTAAAGGTACATTTTTTAAAGGAATTAAGTATAATATACACTTTATATTATGAACTTTACAAAGAAAGATGTTAATGAACATCAAAATAAATCTATATAAAAAAAACACTGTGCAAGAAGCACAGTGTTTACTGTATACCACCGGTCGGGATGTCTACACCCCGTCACATATAGGGTTTGAGTCTTTTGTGACCACATGGAGACTTGAGCCCTATTTTTGACGATGACGATATTAATAGGAAGTTATTCGACAATCTAACTGCATTGATAATACATTATACTACTGCTATATTTGATTCAAAGGAGCTGTTGTATTATGAATGAGAAAAAAATTGATAAGAGTATCGAAAAACTAAGAAAAATATAGAGAAATTAACCAAACAGCAAAGCGGAAGATTTATGAATGAAAGCAAAAAACAGCAGTTGCAAGATAAAATTGATAATGAGAATTACATGATCAGCTTATATAATGATTTGAAAAACGGCGATGAGTCAGCAGCTGACAAATTACATCAAGCATTTATTGATAATAGTAAATGGACTAAAGCAGCCAATGCTTCTGAGTCTATCGGTAACAAAATGCAAAGCGCTGGTAAGTCCATGACTAAAGCCGGTCTGCACACTACCGCAGCTGTTTGGACTCCCGCAATATATTTAGGTTACCAGGCAGTCAAGCAGTCTCGTAAACAGCCTAAAAATGAGACTCCAGAACAGGATTTAATTGAGTTAATAAATGAAGTTGAAAAGGCTCATAAAGACGGCAAGATTAACGAACAGCAGAAGAAAGAGTATGTAATAGATTTCGTAGATAATTACTATAGATAAAAAGGGGCTTGAACAATATGAATAGCCGAGAAAAGTTACAAGCCGCCTTTTACGTAGCTGCCACTGAATGTTTAGAAGGTAAGCATGGTGATGGGGATATTAGAGTTCATAGTTTGAAACAAAATGGTTTTAGTGATGATCAAATTAGAAGAATCCAAGATATAGTTAATGGCAGAGTCACAATAGCGATTAAAAAATATACTGATAAAATGGAGTTTTAAATAAAAAAGACCGCCCTGACTTCCCACAGAAAGGAGCTGTTTATCTTGTCAAAAGGTGATTGGTTTATTGATAAGATTACATTGTGCGAAAAAATATGTGTCAGTACAGGTTATTTTGAAAAGTATTTTCTGAATGATCCGCGAATGAAATCTTGCGAGTACAGAAAAGGTAGAAAAGTTTTGTGGGAAACTGAAAAAGCGAAAAAATATGTAAAAGATATTATAATAGAAATATCACAATAATAAAATCTCGGGCAAGAGAGATTATTAAACCGCCTTTCTACATTAGTAGTTGGGCGGTTATTCTAACTATATAAATGCAATAATATTTAAATCATTACTCTTACGGGGGGTGATAATGTGGCGATTAATAAAAAAGAAGAGTGAGAAGTTAAACCTACGGATATAAAAATCACCCTCATATCCTCCCTATTCTTACTAAAAAAAGACCTTTAAAAAGGTCATATATTTTATTTAATTCTGCTATGTATTTTTCAAAGAAACCATCAAAAGGAAATTCAATTTCTTATTTTTCTCTTTAAATTTTTTAAGTTTTTATAAGTTAGATCAATAATATCTTTTGGATAAGACATACTCAATGAATTTAATAAACTCATCTTCATCAATAACTTTTACATGACCTTATTATCTATTATTAAATCCAAATCTAAATCAATAAATGATAAATTTTTTCTTCTAAATTAAATTTTGAAGGCAAACAAATATTACAATAATATTCAATATCTCCTGAATTAGAAATATCAATGTTTACTGTAAAACCTTCTATAAGAGAAAAGAACTCTAAAGATTTCAACGGACAATTAAACACTTTCCCTTTAGTATAATGTTTCAGTTTCCTTCCAATTTCCCCTTTTACTAAAACATAATTTTCATTCTCTTTATCAATATAGTCTGCCATTCATAATGTAACTTATTATTATATTTATAAACTAGAATATCTAACTCCTTCATTTCTTCTCCTCCTTTGCATTTATTCCAATTTCCTTTTGGTGTGACCAATAGGATAATATGTAATGACTCGTCTAAGTAAGACGGTCTTTACTTTATTTATACCACATCTAAGCCTTTATACTCATCTACACTATAGACATCCTTGAACAATACTGTAATTACACTACCCTCTTTAACTGCAGTTACATGTTCGCTCCACTCATCCACATTAACAATGGTACATTCTATTATATATTCATGGCCCGCCTGCCAGTACCTTAGTATGACGTTCTGCCCTACCAGTTCACGTAGCTTTAATTCCAGTTCTTGCTGCAGTTCATCAGTTAAATTCGGTGCAGGTACATGTGCTTGCTCTACTTTCATTCTGCTCACATTCTCAAACTGCTCAGGCATCGTGGCAAACGGCGCCCATTTAATCATGCCGCGACCTTGTGGGATGTTGATGTCAGCTAGTTTAGATACGTTCATTTATACCACCTCATAATGACATTGTATAGAACATACGTTCTATTTGTAAAGTGGTATACTCTTTATAAATAACATATGAGGTGATTTTATGAACTTAGCAGATTGGATAACAATAAAAGATATTATCTATGTAATTATTGGTTTAATTATTGGTTTTATAGTCTCGGTAATATTTTACGAGCAAACGAATAAATTGCACATGTATTTGTTGTTGATATGTGGAAAGGCAAAGTATGGCACATATATTGAAGTTAATATATACAATCCTATTTATGATGAAAGAGACCCCATGAGGTTTGATAACAACGGACTGAATAACGGTATTTCTACTTACGAAGTAAATATGCCTTATAGGTTTATAGAAGAAGGTAAGCTTGATATCAGTTTACCGGAGTTCGACCAACAACTAATAGAAACAATAAATCTAAAATTCAAAAAAAGTTATTCAACACGTCACACAAAATTGATTTAGTAACTTATAAACAAAATCTAATTTTTAAGAATACAGAACTCGATAGAAAAAGATACAAATAAAAAACCACCTACAGTGAGGTGGTTTTTGAATATTGTTTTTTAAATTTTATAATGTAACACTCGGTTTCGGTCGTGTTACAGGCCATGAAAATTCACGCCTCTAAAATACTTGTACCTCTTTTTTATCACATTAAACATTATAAAGCAATTCCTAAGCCGGCTTTAATTCCATAATGTAAATTAAGTTATTACCGAAATCTAATCTACTTCCAGGATTTCTATATTTAAATTGTACACTTGTACGGTCTTTGCTTCTAATCAGTTGACCAATGTAACCTGCACTGTAAAGTAAAGTAATTAGATTGTTTACTTTAGATTGACTTATATCAATTTGTTCGCTAATAAATTCTGAGAAGTCATTGATTTTAAAATCTTTGTTGCCAATTTGCTTAAAGATTTCTGGTAAAATTTGAATATATTCATCCTCTATAAATCCCGAAAGCTCATCTTTCATCTCTTCTATTAGATAATCATTTGAATATCTTTTAATACAATCCTTTAGTTCTCCTTTGGTTATTCTATCATTTTCAGGATATATATCTTGACACGTAATAAAAAATTGTAATATATCTCTCGGTTTAAATAAGGTTCTATCGAATATATAATCCCAAGTATATTTTTTACCCATACGCAGACTAAAAAGATTTTCAAAATACTTGTGTGACTCTGCTTCTGGCAATCCCGAATAAATTAATCTTTTCCGCACTAAATCCATTAAGTCTCCTTGCTTGTTTCTCCAGTCTACATTAATTGACCCATCTCTTTTTATTTTATTCATATCGGGATCATTAAGTTCATTTAAAATGTCTTCCCTTACAGAAAGGATAATTTTTATATAAACATCTAATTCGTATAAAAAAATATTTAATTCATCTATAGCTCTTATTAAACCTTTTATTATTTCGTGCTGATCAACTTTATATCTCAACACATCATCTAATCCGTCTATTAGTAAAAAAAGCTTATAATCAGGTAAATGAATGGTCTCAAGAACTTCCTTAATCTTTTCTATAAGAAAACCAATATTAAATGAGTAATCACTGACATCTTCACTAAAATCTTTTTCCAGTTCTGCTTTAAAAATATGGATGTTAGTACCTAATTTTAATTTGCTAAGAAAAGTGACATCTGATTTAATTTTAGCATCATTAATATTTATCCCTATTGACTCTAAGAAACCAACTAATTCTAAAAACAATTCATTTTCTACTGAATTGGATTTATAAAATTGTTTAACTATTGAAAGTAATAAAAGGAATTCCCATGACCGCTTATATTTATTAGATCCTTGAACATCTTTATCGATTTTCGTTTTTTTGAAAGTATTATACTCTAAGTTAGAGAGACTTAATACTTCTGAGTAGTTGTCTTCTTGTTTATCTGTAATAAATTTTATTTTTGATAAAATAGCAGTCTTTCCTACCCCTTTTCGCCCCACGACCATATACTTATTTCCATTAATAAGTTTATCGATATAGTCATTTGGATCGTGAAAACTTAAATCAAATAAATCCTTAGCATATATGTATTCTTTAGATGCATCTGCATAACCAAATTCAAATTCTTTTAGTAACATAGTTGCTCATCCTTTTTAATATAATATTTTATTTAATTTCTATTATATCAATAATACACTTTAAAAGATTAAATAAAAAAATACCCCTCTTTCGGCAATGACTCCGAAAGAGGGGTAAAATTTTGCGGGTGTTAAAGCCGCTGTTAAACATATATATTGTGTACTAATTACTGCACATTACTTAGCTAAATGTGCCCCAGTCCTCGTTGCCGACTTCTCCAGTGTAAGGGTCCCACGTGTTATAAGGTAAGTACCATCTGCCACTGTTTTGATTGTAGCCGATTTCTACGTGACCTTTTCTAGGCCCTTCTGTGACCCTGACAATTTCATCGTACTTAATTTTATAACCTGGATATGCGTATCCGCCTAAAGGCGATGAATCAAATGGACTATCTTTTGTACTCATGATTTCGGTATTGCCGACCGTAAACGTTCCTTCCGCTTTAATGTACTGCGTACCATACTGATTTGTTTTCCAATCTCCGATTAATCGTGGCGTTACTGCTGCCGGATCAATTTTATCTGCAGCTTTATCCGGAGCGGGCTGAACGGCCGGTTTGTTGCTGTCTGATACTTCGGCCGATACCGTACCGCCCGTAATCGCTTCAGCCATATCTTTTGTTAACGCTTCGATATTATCATTAATCGCTTTGAAGTCTGCAGTGTTAGTAATGAATCCTAGTTCTACTAATCTGTAGTTGACTCCGATTTCAGCCGCTACATTGACTTGCAGTAAATTGTTTCTACCGCTGATACCGCCGTGTCCTTTATGCTCGTAACGTATGCCCACATGCTCTTGTAAGGCATCTCTGATACCTAAGTCAATCTTATCCGGAGCAAAGCCACTATATACAATCACGTGTCCACCTCGAGCAGCAGCGCTGGCAGCATCAAGATGGAATTCTGTGACGGTCGCAAACTTCTGTTTTAACGCCCAATACATGCCGCCGCCCGGTCTTTGAGTGTCCACATACATATTGTACTTCTTGTTGTAAATAACTGCTCTATGACCGGGTACAGCGTTAATATACTTCGCTACTCTGCCAACAATGTGGTCGCGTGTGAAGTCGCGTTCGTTTGTACCGTTACCAATCGCTCCGGGGTCAATGCCGCCGTGCCCTGCAACCAGTAAATGCACCTTTTCGTTAACAGGATTGTACTCACCTGTTTTAATATCGTAACGGTCAAGCTCTAAGCCTTCGATATACCATTTCCCCTGAGTAATATTCGCATTCGGAGCCAATAGCTGAATGTGGAGATGTTTATCCATCGGGTTATCATAGTAATTTGAATTACCCTGCAAACCGACTGTATCACCCTGTTTAACTTTGTCGCCTTTTTTAAGTTTAATACTATTGCGTTGTAAATGACCGTACACAAAGTAATAGCCGCGTTTATCTTTGATGACGACTTCCCCGCCGAAACTACCGCGTTTAACCGCTCTTACAACTGTACCATCAGTTACAGACGGCACGTTACTCGTCTTATTGTTGTATAAGTCAAAAGCTCTGTGATAGCCGCCGGAATCTGCATCGTGATTAATGCCATTTTGAGTATAGTTTCTTAAACCATAATTATTGGGATAGTCGCTGTAAGTTCTCGGATCACTTGAAATCTCCCAATCTTTTGCTTTAGTTAAATAATCAATAGCAGTATACATTCATTTCACTCCTTATTATTTTCTGCATAAAAATAGCAACCGTTCGGGATTTCCGAATAGTTGCCTTACACGCTCTCTTTTATTCCGTCTGTTGTTTTACTTGCGACATCATATAATCCCGATGCAGCCAAGCCGCTGATCAGTCCTCCAAGAATTTGACCGCCTGTCGATAAGTTCGTGTTCAGTTCCGGTACAAATAATGTTGCCGCCCCGACCGCTGTACCAATAACCAAGCTGATTAAAGGCATCAACTTCGCGGGAATGGCTGTTGTTTTTTTAATGACTTGAACCACACCTGCGGTAACTGCAGTAATGATACCCGCAAAAATTAAAATAGCTTCCAATGCTACTCACCTCCTTCAAGTTCTTTAATACGCTTTTCAAGGCAAGTTATTTTTTCACGAAGTACATGATTTTCTTTTTTTAATTTAATGTTCCGCTCTTTTAAATCATCATTCCATGATTCATATTGCGTGATAATCAAGTTGATTCTGTTCATCTGGCTGTCATCTCGTTTTGGCTTGTTACTGATATGGTTACCAATCCATCCACCGACCGCGGTAATACCCGCTACTAAAATCATTACAACGTACTCTCCGCTCATAGAACTACACCCGCCTGACTAATTCAAAGCTAAAGTAAGTCCATGTCGCTGATAACAGCCATACAGTGTTGGGCGGCGGAGAAATGACGAATGATACTGTAAATACGCTCCAAATCACCAGTAAGCTCATTGCAGCAATAAACAATAACTTACGTTGGTTAAGCCAGTAACTCATGAAAATGACAGTAGCGATGGCTATAAATAACCCGCCGATTTGGTACGGCTCGACGATGCTACTAATTAAGTTGTATACATCGTAATTTCTCAAAATTGACGGTTGTACGGATATCCACACGCCGTAAATCAGCGCAAAAAATGCGACTGGGTACAACAGCACTTTTACTTTTTCATTGCGGATTACTTTATTAACGACTTGCTTATTTTTTTCACTCACATTGAACCCACCCCTTTTCTGCATAATAAAAACCCGCGGTTATTCCGAGGGCTGTGAATCTAACTCAGCAATCTGTTTTAAGAGTGCTTCTCGTTGTAATTCTTTTTCAGTTTTAACAGGCGGTATGAGTTCTTCGCCATCTTTAACTGATAGTGCGCCGTCTTTAAATTGAACTTTATCTACTTGATTGATAATCCACTCATCGACGATGAACATAGTACCATTACCTTCTGGTACGCAAGCTATTCCACTGATAAACTTGCCTATCGTATGATCAGATTGAGTGCTGATGATAAACAACTTAGTTACTCCCGCAATCAGATTTCCGTGCTCATCTTTGATGGAATTATAAACCTTAACCATTAAATTCACCTTCATTCACTCTAAAATGAGCTATATTAGTTCCATAAGCGTTTTGGATGTTTACTTCGATATAGAATCTTATCTTCCGATAGTCTGGCACCACTCCGAAATACGTCTGCAAATCAATACGCAAATCCCAATCTGTAATGGTATTGTCAAACGTTTTATACGCTTCAAGTCTTACACTCGCGACTGTATTTTGACTACCTAACTCGACAATTTTGACGTTCACCCATCGCCAGATATGTGTGCTGTCATCTGTTAATCGTACTGTGCCACTTAAATCGATAAAACGGCCTTTATATTCATCCCATAATACATATACACGATGATAATCTTCGAGCGTCAATATCATATCCCTGCCGTTATCCGGAACGAAAGAATCTAAGTTAAACTGTTGAAGTCGAGCAACTTGAGAGCCACGCATGATGCCATCAACGATAAACTCCCTTCCATCAAACGAATTCCATTGGACAGGCAAGCGATTGAGAGTTAAGCCATCTTTCGGAGATAATTTAAACCATTTGTTTATATTGCCGTAACTCGCCGCGAATAGTTCGTCCCCGTCAATATAAAAATAGCCTTCTGCACCAACAATTTTAATACGGTTCGTATCAATGGTACCTGCAGTTAATGCTTCAGTTACGACTCCTTCATAAGTGATAGCGCTTCTAGGTTCTCCGCCACGGATAAAGACTAGCCCAGATACGTTCATCTCCACGGCATTTCCTTTATCTTTATCATGATGGCCGGTTAAGCGGTCTTTTCGGTACTCCATCACAGAATCATTATCGCCAATGATAATCTCATAAGCCTGTCTCATCTTTTTCGGAAATACAGATGGGGGCAACGGCTTCTTCCCGCGCATCATATCAGCCACGTCTTGCAACGCATCATACTGCGCCTTTCGATACAAATTCGCTATATTCTCATTTCCGAAAGAATACGTTGCATTGATGAGTTCGCCTTCTTCGTCAAAAAGTTCGTTGACCTCAACGGCTCGAATATACATATTAATGTTTTTTGACGGAAGCACTACCGGAACGTAGTCACCAGGATTGACTGGAGCTTCGAATAGCTCAGAGGATATAGTGAATGAAATATTAAACGATGCTTCTTGCCTTTTCTTCGCTGCCTCATATACTGAGTCCTCATCATTGTATCTGTCGTCTAAAATGGGTTCACCGGGAATGTCTCCATATTTATCTGCTAAATCACTTCTAAATGTTTTATGCTTGCGTGGTATGCCCTCATCATCAAAATCGTAGTAACCCGTTACAGTCGTACAAAAAGAAGCGCTCTGGGTATCCAGTTGAAAATCAATCAGATTATCATCTTCATGAATTAACAGATCATCGCGATACGTCCCGACTTTATTGACGACTCGAATTGTTTTGCTTCCGATTGGAATATCAAACTCCGCATCATGCCGACCAATGAAATATAAAACCGCTCAGTTGTCGTCTGGCGGTTAGAATAGCTCATTGTGTTGGCATAAAAGTTATCAATGATATTTAATGTGTAGTTAGGCATAGCATCAATCAGCGGGCCGATTGAATTTTGTATTGTCATCGATTTGTTTTCTGCATCATCAATGTGCCATATTTTATTCCCCTGTCTGACAAAGTCGAGCAAGCCTTCAAAACTTTTATTGCCGTGTTTATCTTCACGCGGATTATATAACCAATATTCATCGCCTTGGAATTCAGCGGTCCAGCCTGTTTCAATCTCTGACAAAAACTCATCGTTAATATCTGAGTGTAAAAAAGAGTGATATTTCTCGCTCTCCGATAATTCTAGTTCTCGGCACTTGTGCATCTGCAGCATACTCTTTTCCTTCTAAATCTGTAACTGTGAGCATCAAATCACAACCTTCGCATAAGCGTTATTAGTCGATGCCGTTAATGAAGTGCCGTTTCCAGTAACGTTCTGACTTTCTTCTATGGAAGAGTATTCTATGTTTTCTGTTGCTACTGATTTAAAGTCAATAAATGCTTTCTTTACGCCCTCTTCGACAAAACGCGTGACATAGGCATTTTCACCAGAATCTTTAGAGAATATATAACCGCCGCGATAGCTGTTAATGTCTCCTGCATTAAATGATAAAGTCTGCCCAACTTTTATTAGGTGGTAATAAAACTTAGCGTAATTCTCTCTCATATATGCCGGCACTCCGTTATCCCCGATGTGGTCATAACCGATGCCATAATCCTTATCTACATATACGTGAAGAAGCTCTTTGTTATCATTCATCATTGTGGCACGTGTCATATTTGGACTTTCGGACTTAGTACCACTATTGATTCGAGTACCAGTATTTGTATATACGAGAGATTGAACTTCGTCGTAAGTGAAGTACATTTTATCGTTGTACTCTCGCGTGAACTGAGGTCCCATGTAAGTCGTGATATACATCGGCGTGAGTGCTTCTAACGACACATCTTTGATACGCATGTGGTTATGCTCAATCACATATACAGTCGTCTCAATAAAGTCAACGCTATTTCTTACGCCATTTGTTAAATTGATATTTTCTTTTAAGGTCACTTCGTTGACGATAGTCACTTCTATTTTCTTCGCTAGTCCACTATAACTATTACTAATTAATCGATCATCTACTTTAACTTCTGTACTCCTTGTATTCGCAGTGGCAAAGCCATCACCGCCGCTCGTACCGTGGTTACCGCTGACTGCAGCATGATTACCCGATTCTACACCGTCGATGATTGCGCCTGCGATGTAAGGACTGTTCCAATCCGTTCGGATGCTTGTCGTACCTTTATCGTTTGTTAGCTTAACGGGATGTGTAATTTTGTTTATGCCGAGTTCGCCGAACGTGATTGTTGCATCACCCAAGTGTGCAGTAAATCCTTGTTCACTTTGTCTATCAAAGAATATTACATCATCATCAATCTCCTTTCGTTTGCGTCTTAAAAAAAATGATTGACCGGATCAATGACGGCAGTTGGGCTGCTTCCTGCCCCACTGTTGAGGTTTAAAAACGTTGGATTGCTCGACTCGGAAATCGCAGCCCGGTCTACGGTGACACTGACAATGATGTCGCCGCCATCCGCAATGATGGTGTCGATTCCGTCCGATAACTTCTGCACATTCGCATTCTGGTGATTCTCAGGGCTCGCATCATCGTCGTATTTGAAAATATACGGGCCGGTAGCTGAACCGACCGGAATCTCCCGCACATTGATGCCGTATCGCGCTTTACCGCTGGTGACGAAGCCATTCGCCACAAAATCCACCCGGTAGTAATACCCCGTCTTTGCACCGTACACCTTTGCATCCAGCACGATGTTTTTGACGCGCTGTGCGATCGGTTCTTGTGTAGTGCTGCCGAGTGCGACGGATTTCAACGGGAAATCCTTGCCATAATTCAGTCCCAGTGCATCCACGTTCTCGAAATACTCCCGGGCATCATTCACTTCATCCAAAAAGTCCTGGTCGAACAGCAACGGGGAAGGCTCTACGCCCCATGGTTTATACGGTTTTAGCACCGTTCCCTCATGGATCATAAAAGTGTCAATTTGTGCGGAACCGAGTGTCACTTTATACAGATGGACATTCGACGGCGTGACGAATGATGTCGTCGACGAGAGGATTTTCTGAACATGCTCACCCGTCGCCGTCAGCAGTGCGCCCCTGCCTTTTGATGTCATGACGTACGGTGTATTGGGTTTGACCTCGATGACCGCATGTCTGAATCCGTCGTCATTGATGTCCCCGGTGTCGCCATCGACGCTCCCATTGCCGACAGTCTCTTTGTTAAATAAGTTGTATGACACTTCATAAAGGCGAGTGCCGTCAAATTGGTCTACAAAGTTAGAGATTAAGTTAAGTTTATTTAATGCTGTATCATCAAAAGGACTTCTGAAATTACCTATCATTATTTGATCACTCCTTTTCTGTATTAAAAAAGACCAAGAGCAACAGCTCTCAGTCTTCAAAGATTTAAAATGCTATAATTTTTATGAGGTGGTATTTTATGACTAACAATAATCAAAGATTTTACAAACGTGAAAATGATGACTATTTGGAAGAATTGAAAAAGCATGTTGATTTAATTTTTCACTACACCAGAAAAATAGATGAGGGAGATATGGTTTTTGTCTACCCTCTAGCTGTTTCTCTTCGTGTAATATTGCATCAAACCAAATACTCAGATTCTTTATTGGAACTTCTAGGTAAACGTATTGACATCAATTACCATAGTACAAGTGAATATTTGAGAGATTACTCTGACATCGATTATTTAGTAGGACTTATCGAGCCATGTGAGAAAATATTATTCCAAGATGGTGAAGTGCAAGGGAGAATTAATATTTTCATCCCTAAACTAAACTCTCCATTTATGAAGTCTGGAGAAGTCACTTGGTTAAACTATCATCAGTTTTATAACGAGCAACCAGTTTTTCTCTTAAATCCAGAAGTAGCTAAAAAACTTACGAGATTTAACTTTGGAAGTGTGAATAGAATAAAAGTGACACGTAGAAACATTATCGAATATTTTGCGAATAAATCTGGCGGTGCGCATATTGATGATCAACCGCCCTATAATTTATATCAATTAGCTGAAAATATTAGTAGTGAATTACATTGATGTTCTTTCTGATATCTATCAGCCTACAGAAGATAAAAAAGAACTCTGGTTTCCTATTCGATTTTCTTTGCATGCTGCAATTAGACAAATAGCATATGAAGTTTTAATAACTCTACGCAAACATTTTGATATAGATATTTCTTACAACCCTGATTATCACTATATAAAAGCAACGAATTTTTATGATTCTAAAAACACTATTTTTAAACATTTGAGTCCTATCCGCCGTGATATTCAGAGGTAACAATACTCTCTTTTTCTAATGAAATTTCTTCAATATATAAAGGCATTTGATGTTCTTCAAAAATAAAAGTTACATCATACTGTTCAGTGCGATTTCTCATTGAATTGTATGGTTGACTTTCATTTGTAACAATATCAAATGCTCTTTCTTTCGATTCTGCAACGATGACTACTGAAATATATTCATCGTAAGTCGCATTGTCCGCTGTTACCTTAAACACTTTCACTGTCATCCCTCCTAGTCATATAAAAATCTAAAATCGACATCGAACTCAAAGTTTGTAATCCCTTTTATCTGCCATTCATTCCATCCTTTTTTAACCGTTAAGAATGTTCGGTTCGTATGATGAAGCACATTTGCATTGTTCACTCTGATTTGATGACCTTTAAGCGTAAGACGGTCTCCAATCTTAAACGGTCGGTCAATACGAAAAGTTTTTTTACCGTCAAATATTTCTATCGACGATGCTGCGGATAACGCAACAAGCGTAATCACACTTTCTTTCTGCTGAATCAGTTTAATTTCTTCAGTACCTGCGTTGTAGAGTCGGAACTTGTGAACAGAGGAACTTGTATCACTTGGTCCAAACGAATACTTCCACTGTTCACGATCGCTGCTTAATCCCATACCGTACGCCCACTTATCGTTCCAGCTTACACCTTCACGGTCGATGTCCAATGTTGTGTGTAGGGATTGTTTGAAAGGTGTGTCGATAATTTTAAGAGGGATTTCAAGCATCCCCCAACGAATGACAGGTCTATCAACTTCGTAACTTTCATCTACGATGACTTTTAACAACTTATAAGGTTGATAACTTTCCGCAATGTAGAACACACCTAGGTTACGGAAAAAGCTGTACACCCTATCACGTTTTAAACGCCAGTCCACAGTATTGTAAGCTGTGAACATAGCGTTAATGCTAACATCTCTGTCTTTTGGATAGCGTTTGACAAGCTGATCAGCACGACTAGAACTTGTATAGATATTTTCATAAATTATTGGACCAACGTTGATGTCTAACGACTTCAAGCCAAACCCTAAATCATCCACAGGAAAGTTAACTTCTTTGTAATTCAAATCATAAATTTTAAACATTGTAATTAAACCTCCCTGTTTTCACGCTATGCTTAGATGAATGGCGGTCGTTGTAACGATCGTTTGTTCTGCCGATTTGGTTTTCTGTAATACCTGTTTTGTCCTCAATACCTAGCGCAATTTTAATTAACTCTGTGTTTTGTTTGATTTGCTCTTGTTGATTCGCAATAATCTGTTTTAGTGCTTCGACCGTTTCATTATCATTCCCTCGAGGAACATTCGGTAGTTCTTTCGTCTGCTTACTCTTGCCTGCTAACTTTTTACCAACAATCGCAAGTAATTTCATTGCTTCAGTCGGCTCATTCGGATTAATCACGTACTCGCCTTTATGCAGATTGAATAGACCATCAGAGAGTATCTGACCGCCTTTGAGATGTCCTTTAATCATGCTTAATGGATTCTTCGTGTTTCTGTTTTGGACGTAGCTTGCAGACGGATCTTCGTGCTGCCAGTGCACGTGTGCACCAGTCGTCCATTTACCAGTGTTACCTGATTTACCTACGGAATCACCAATGCCGACCTTACCAGTTTTAACTGATGACATGTGCATGAAGTACTGCGCTGCATTACCTGCTGCATCGAGTCGGGCCACGTTACCGCCGCCCTGGTCGTTCATTCGAGTGATTGTACCGGCCATAGGCGCTGTAATATTCACACCTGTTGGTGTGCCGTAGTCAATCCCGTAATGTCGTCCACCGTTAAATGATGTCGGATAACCAGGCACTGGTGCGTTAGGGCTGTAAGGTGTGGTCATCTTGTAGTCCATCCACTTCTGCGATTTACCCACAGTTGCTTCAGAAAACTTATCTTTAATCCAACCAAACATGCCGTCTTTAATCATATTCCAGGCACCTTTAATGAAGTTACCTGCGAATCCTGTCATATCGCCGAAGTTTTCTCCGACCGCACTAATTAAATCATCGAATATCTTTTTAGGATTGGTAATGTAATCGACAGCTTTGCTTGCGATGTTTTTAATGCTCGCCCATAATCCAGTACCTTCAGAGAATTTAGGAATTTGACCAAGCAGTGCTTCGGTTTCCTGGTTGCTGAATATCGTCGTACCTTTTGGAGCGAAGATCGTTGCATCGTTATCGTACAAGCCAACTTTACCATTTGGATAGTGAACGAGTTCACGTGTTCCAGAGCCGTTGCCCTTACCTTTATCCCCCACAGTGGCTAGTGTATCCATCGCAATCTTGCCGTTCTTAGTAAGCTTACCAGATGGCGACCCTTGTCCTGTACCAGTGGAGAATGTTGGGACATCCCACAGGCCTATTTTTGTATCAATGCCAATCTTTCCGGTAATACTGTTCAGACCACCGATAACGCCGTTAACGACTGAACCTAGTTTATCAGTCATTTTATTACCTAAAGATTTAACACCGTCTACAGCTTTCGATGCACCGTTTTTAATGGCATCTCCGAGTTTCCCTGGCAGTTCTTTCGCGCCGTCTACCATGTTCTGGAATGTATCCTTAGCATAGTCTTTAACATCATCAAATAATCCCGAAGCGCCGTTATAGAGTTTCTGCACACCTTCTATCGCGCCGTCCTTCATATCGATAAATAAACCAACTGTATCATCTTTAATTCCGGTTACTTTAGATGTCGTATCTGTCCATAAATTTCCAAACCAACCAGTAACAGAATTAAACATTTCTTTTGTTCTTGCGACGGAGTCATCTTTCATACTGTTAAATCCGCTAACCACACCGTCTTTAATATCTGTTGCTTTCTGAGTTGTGTTGGACCATAAGTCACTAAACCAGCCGGTCACGGAATTGAACATGTCAGTCACGCGTTGAACAGCACCATCTTTGAGTTCTGTAAATTTACCAAGGGCACCGCCAGTTAATTTATTAAATAAATCAAGCGCATTATCTCTCAAATTTCCAAAGAACTCTGTCACTCTATCTTTAATCGATAGTGCAGTTTCCTTAAGAATTTCCCCGAATCGGGACCAGTCTCCTTCAATTAAGGCTGAAACTCCCGATATAATGCCCTGAATTAAATCCATCGTAATTCCAATGGCAAGTTTTATTTTCTCCCAAACATTTTCTATGAGATAAAGCATTGTTGGCCATAATAAATTCCATATTCCTTCGACTATCGGAGCGAATTTTTCAAATAAATTTTGTACGAACGTTAGCCCGATATCTGCAGCCCACTTTATACTGTCGAACACATTTTCCGCGACTGTCTGTATGGCAGAAAAAATTAAAGCGCCGTCAGTATCCCACCAATCTTTAAGGCTATTGAACTGATTAATAAAGAATTCTTTCACCTGGCCAAGCGCATTATTAATGCCATCTTTCATTATGGTGAATTTTTCTTTAATGCTATCAATAACAGAAGTGATGAGTGTGATCTTATCCTCACTTAATCCGAGTGACTGCAGTAAATTAATGCCGCCTTCTTCATCGCCTTTAAAAATCGCAAAGATGCCATCGAAGGCAGTTTTTACATTATCTCCGAACAATTTTACTTTTTCCCAGGCTATTTGGAATCGTTCACCCAATCCACCTATGAAATTCCTGAAGGTTTCAGACTTTTTATAAGCGAGGACGAATCCGGCGCCCAAAGCAACTATCGCTGCTACAGTTAATGTAACTGGAGATGTTAGTGCTGCGAACAATGGTGTTAACCATTTAAGTAGTCCACCTGCCGTAGCAATAGATTTCATTACTGGAGCTAGACCAATCATAAGCCCACCGACTGCAGACATAACTTTACCGACAATTAATAATACCGGTCCAAAAGCCAGTGCCAATCCACCGATAACAGGGAAGATTTTTTTCATTGTATCGCTCAAACCGTTCCACCAATTGACAACACCTTTGACTTTATCGACCACACTATCAAATACATTTGATATAGTCTCACGGATTTGCGGCATTCTCTCCAGTATCCAGTCGAGCATTTTTTGGAACTGTGGCATCAGGTCTAATCCGATTTGAGTTGCCACTGCACCCAATGCACGTTTAATCTGATCTTGTGCATCTTGAAATGCTTCTGCTGCGTGTAACTGGTCTTCACTCATGACTAGTCCAAGCTCTTGAGCTTTGTCTTTAGCATCTTCAATGGACAGTGATCCGTCATTTAGAGCCGGTAGTAACTCCCTCGAGAGTTTTGTACCAAACATTTCAGTTGCAAGCGCTGCTTTCTCATGTTCATTCTCCATTTCGGATAAAGACTGAATCGATTGAGCCATCGCGTCTTCCGTTGATATCGTGCCATCTCGAACACCTTCTAAGTCAACGCCTAAGCGTTCTAAAGCAGTCGAATATTTTTCATTACCGTCAAGTGCCATACCCATACGCTGATTTAAACGACCAACAGCCTTCTCCAAGTTATCTTGACTTAAACCGTTTTGACTTGCCCAGAAGTCCATTTCTTGATAAAAATCTGTGGATATTCCCATACGTTCAGAGCCTTTTGCGATAGCATCTGCTGCTTCGGTAGCTTTGTTCGTTAGTGCAAATAATCCACCGGTTAAACCAGCGATACCGCCAACAACCGCAGCACTCATCGCTGTAAATATACCACCAACTTTTTGGACCCCGCCGCCTGCTTTCTCAAGTCGACCACCATGTTTCTCCATAGCGTCACCAGTTTTGGTCCACTGACTTTCCGCAATGCGTTGTTCTTCAGTTAATTTAGCAAGTTCATTCTGCATTCCGCCGAGTTCATTTTCTAATCGGTTTAGATTGTCAGCTTGCTTATTGTATTCAGTAGCAAGGTTTTGTGCTGCTTTAGATGAGGCCCCTTGCTCTTCGACAGTTTGTGCATAGCGTTTACCCAATTCTTCTACATTTTTGCGTTGTTTTTCGGTCGTTCCTGTTAATTGGTCAATTGCTTTCTTATATGAGTCTGTATCTTTTTTACCGAACTTAAAGTTGTTGCTGGTGACTTTCGCTTCAGAGTTTAACCCGCGCATCGAACGTTTTATTTCAGACATCGAACGACTAATGTCTGCTGAATCCATGCCCATGCCAATACTAAGGCCTTGTATTCTATCGCCTGACATATCTTACCCCCTTTCCAATACGCAAATAAAAAAGCACTCAAAAGAGTGCTAAATGGAGTTAAGAAAGCTATCGAGCGCCCTCTCTTCTTCTTCGTTTGTCATATTTGTATTGTTTTCGTTAATAATCGAAATCATGTATGCCATCGGCATATTCAACAAATCGTTGATGTCCTTGCCTTCTTTCATACCGTCTTTCAATAATTCATCGAAACTCTCACGCTGTTTTCGCCAAGAGAAATCTTCGGTTCTTAGGATTTGCTCTCCACGAACTTTTTTGTAGCTTCGTCTTGTTGACCAGAAGCGATAAACTCGAGCTGCTCACGTAAGTCTTCAATCATATTTGGCGCATGCATCTTAGCTTTCAAATCTTTTTTCGTAAATTGTTTACCATAGATTTTAACTACTGTATCCATCAACATTTCAATTTGCTCTTTCATAAGTGTTGAACTACTCTTCAGTTCTACAGGCTCATCTGCTTCTTCAGCAGCTTTATATTCAGCTTTTAAATCATCTTCCATTGTTTGAATTTGATCTAACGTATCAATAGATTCATACCATACAGATGCAGAAATAAAATGCGGTGTTAAGTAGGTTTCGAATTCAGGCTCGCCTTTATCGTTTACTTTCTCTACGAGTTGGATATAGTTTCTTTTTAGTTTATTCGCCATTTAGCATTCTCCTTTATAATAAAAAAGAGCAGGGAATCCCCTACTCTCTATCCTTGATCTTAATAACTGGCTCTTTACGCTTGTTTTCTTTAGATAGTAATTCTTTCACGCGTTCTGGATCAGCTTGTTTATTATTACGTGGATAATCTTCGCCAGCTTTTTCGTAAATATAATTGTCGTCTTTTAAATCTTTGAAAGGTTTTAATACAACATACTGTTCTTCTATTGATTCAGATTCAGAAACATCATTCTCTGACAATCCAGCAATTTCGATAGCTTTCTCTAAATCCGGACGAATAATTGAACCATTTTTACCAGTTCCCTCAACTGTGAGGTTGTTTCTTTCAACGAATGACTTCAATTCCTCAACATTCATATCTTTAATTCTCATTCAGCATTCTCCTTTATTTTACTTTACACGCCCTCAGGTGCAGGCGTGTAAGAATCTCCGAGTAATTTAGTGAAAAACGCATCATCACTGAATGTTCCAGAGTCTCCCACCTTCTTAGAATCGGCCATTACTTTCTTAGCTTCAGAACCTTCCGCCTTCATAATGCGCCCTTCAATTGATTTATCTCCAAATTCGATTGTGCCTTCCTTAGCTGCACGTTCTTCTTCAGGCGGAGCAAACAATACTTTCTTAAAGCCTGTCCATCGGTATGTGCCATCCAGTCTTTCAGACTTGAACCATACTGCAACAGGGCGCGGTTGATGGCCCCAATTTTCTTCTACAATCCCTTCCGAATCGAAGGTATGATTAAAAATCATTTCTTCTTTCTAATGGAGATAATTCATGCAAACCGAGTGTAAGTGTCGGTTCACCATCACCTACTGCAGATTCAATCGGTGAGCCGTCTGCCCAGGCAACAGTAATGTCGCCGCCAGCTGGTAAACCAACTGTTTTAAGTCCACGGGTTTGAATCGGTGTACCGTAAGTGATTACACCACTCTCTTCACTCTCAATCAGTGCAAACCCTAATTCTGTAACGTTAATATATGCTTTCGGTGTCTTCGCTTTATTTTCAATTACCATCAATAATCACTCCTATAGTAGTTAATTTCGAAACTTCTTGATTCGCGATATAGCTTGTGTTCTTTGTCGTACTCGGGAGAAAAAGTTGCGGTTTGTCTGTAATTGTTGTCGTCCAAAATATCTGCAATACGCTCCATAATGTCGTTGGTCAACGTTCGCGGATTTTCAGACATTCCATCACGAACTTTTAATAAGATGTCCACACGCGCAGATTTGGCGTCAGCAATACGCTTTCCGTCCGCATAATCTACGGGCGCTCCATTTACGATTGGATTAATTGCGACGTAAGTTTTTGTATGTCTTTAACATCTGGCATTTCGTTATACATAAAACGACCCTCAACATGCTTATGCATGAAGGGGTCGTCCTTGAGTAATGTGATATATGATTGAGTATGTCCATAAGCTATGCTCCAATCTGTCGGGCGATAGAATTTTTAACAACTTCAATATATGCTGCTCTGTTGGATGCAAGTACGTTCTCGATTTGTCCATAAGCTGCCGGTTTGACGAAGCTCCCATCTTTGGCATAGAAACCATTTTCGACAAGATGAACCACTCTGTATCGTTCGTTATCGCCTTTCCAGTGAATAGATATGACACGCTCCGTGCCATCCCAACGCGGTTCACTGAACGTTAATTCACTTGCCATCGTTCCGCTGTCCTTTGTCAGTAACTGCGCAGCATGTAGCTTACCCTTCATAAACTCTGCGCCTTCTTTAAGCGCATTATCTTTGATTTCTATCAGCGATTTGGCACTGAATAAGTTCTCTAGGTCCTGAAAGTTTGTTCGACACCTTCTAATTCAAATTTGAACATTAGGCTTCACCTACAATCTTTATCTGCGGCGATATACTGTTATCAGGAGATACGTTTACAATGTTGAATTTCGTGCCACTAAAATAACCGGACTGCAATTCAAATAAATGATTGTAATCCGGTTTAAATTCTTTGTAATTGTCACGAATGATAATCGTTACTGTTTTCTTACCTGCTGGAGCTGTCATTACCGTGTAATCCTTCGTCGATGGTTCGTAATCCTCGCAATAGCATTCGTATACTTCTGTATATGTCTCGCCATGTGCTTCGGGACCGCTAGAACCCTCTTCAAAAAACTTCGCTCTGTTATTAAGCGATCGTCTCATCAGGATTCACCTCTTTTTCGTGAGTAGTGAATTTCCTAATTCGTAGAATGTTCTTTTCAAGTGCCTGCAGCTCATTGTTTTCTAATGCTCTTTTTTCATAGTCCCTGGAGACTACCAAAAATAAACAGATTTTATACAAAGGATATTCGTCATCAGTATCTTCATAATCAGGAACACCTGATAATTTCAATTCCGATTTTGCACTTTCCCATAACAGCAGTATTGTAGGTTCGTTGAATTTCCCATCCTCACGGAGGAACCGTTTAAGCTCCTCCATAGGGATATTAGTGTCTTCAGTAGCCATTCGTATCACCTACTCCTTTTCAGCTAAATTAAACGCCCTCTGGAACTTCAGGAGCTACTTTAGCAATACGGAACGCAGAGTCTAATGTACGTTTTTGGTCGTACCATGCAGTTAATACGAACTTGTAAATACCTTTGTCTACATCTTTATCAGTATCGTACGTTGAACCATCATAGTTCAGGCGGAAATATGCAAAGTGACCAACTACAGGATCCACTGCGCCGTCCATGAATTTGACTGGTTTGCCCCAGATTCGTTCAGGTGGTGCATCAAAGAAGTTAGTTGTACCGTTCGAAAGTGCTGACGTCACTTTGATGAAGTCTGAATATCTCATAACGATTGAAGCTTGTTCGCGATAATCTTCGTGCAGATCAGCGAGTGCATTAACTACAGCGTTATAAATATCTACACCAGTTACTTCTGTAATAGCTCCTGTTTGGTAGAATGACATGTGCTCTTCGCCAACTTTAGGAGTTTTTGTAAATGCAACGCGTTTCTCTTTCGCAGCAGCTGCCGATTTCAGACCGTTCTCGATGTAAGAAACTAAATCGATGTCAGAACCATGAATGACAGTGTCAGATACTTCAACTTTCAACTTAGATTTGAAACGATTGAAAGAAACGGAATCACCTTTCGCTTTAACTTCTTTCGCAGTTTCTAAGTCAGTAATGAAATCATCATCATCAATTGTGAACATGATTCTTGGTAATTCCAGACCTTTAATATTAGTTACAGGCGAAAGTTCTCTAAGTTTATTCGTCACTGTAGGTGCTGTAATAACTTCTTTAATCATGTTTGTAGCGAGAAGTTCGTCTCCGCCTGATTCATTGCCTGCAGGGATTGCGTGTAGTAACTGAAGTGCCTCAGTTGACGGCTTAGAATATTCATTTGGTGCAAGCATGTGTCGGTAAACTTCCGCTTTCGCTTTGACAACTTTTCCTTCATCGTCCAAACGTGAGAAATCCGATTGCATTTTTTGAGCTTGAGCCTTTTGGTTCTTCTCAGCCTCATTTAATTGTTCTGAAACAATATCGAAACGTTGTTCAATGTCTCCGATACGATCTTTTTTCGCTTTAATATCTTCCATAGACACACTTGTATCATTAGACATTTGGTACAGTTCATTCTTTTCTTTTTTAAGCTGCTGACCAATATTGTTTCTGTTTTCTTTCATTTCATAAATCGTTGGCATATTTAACACTCCTATAAATTTATATTTTGCAGTTTGGTATCTACCGTCTGCAGATAATCTTGAATTCTCTTTCGTTCTTCATCGGAAATCGTTGCTTTTTGAGGTGTTTCAACCATGTTTTCGATAGTTTCAGGTGCTTTTTGATACGTTTTAAACATGTCTTTAGACACTTGTGCCACTGCTTCATTGGATTGAATGACTTCATCACATAATCCGTACTGCAGACATTCATCAGCGCTTAACCACGTTTCAGCATCGAGCAATGACTGAAGTTCATCTTCAGAAATAGTTAAATTTCTTTCACGGTAAGCTTGGTTTGATGACTCGTTGATACGATCTAAATCATCTGCGGATTTTCTTAATTCATCGGCATTACCAACCGAATATGTCCATGCATTGTGAATCATCATCATGCTGTTTTTCGGCATAAAAATAGTATCACCCGACATTGCGATGACACTTGCGATTGATGCAGCTAAAGCATCTACATAAATATTCACTTTTGCTTTATGTCGTTTCAACATGTTGTAGATTGCGATACCTTCAAACACTGAACCGCCACCCGAATTAATGTAAACATCGAGCTGATTCACGTCTCCTAATGTGTCGAGTCCGTCTTTAAAGCTCGTTGCAGACACATCTGTGTCATCCCATTGATACGATACAATATCGCCGTATAATAATTTCACCAACTATGCCTTTTTGCTGCATTTTAAAGTATTTGTTTTTATCCATCGTTTGCTCCTTCGTCACTGGTTCCACCTCCCTTCGCAGACAATCCTCTTCGTTCTGAAATTGGTGTATCAATTGGATATAAATCTCCACTGATCATTGCAATATCTCCGCCTTCAACAGGCGGCAGGTCTTCCAGTGCTCGTATTTCATTGATTGTATTAATGCCGCTACGTACTTTCTTGAAGTACACTTCTGCTTGTGTGGAAGCATCGCCCCGGAGTAACGCATGTACATTAAACTTGAAATACATTCCGTTTTTACGGTCCTGCCGAGTGAGTAGCTTTTTGTTTAATTCTTCTTCGTATTGTTTACAGATCGGCATGATTGTGTGCTGCAGATAGAATCTGTTTAAATCCTCAGTTTTTGAAAAACTCATTGCATTTTCTCCATGTAAAAAAGCCAACGGTAATTGGAATACGTTGGCCACCCTGGAGCGTGTAATGTTTTCTGATTTAATTAGATCTTCGCTGACGTACTTTCTTTCCAATCGATTAATTTTAATACCATCATCTTCAAAGAGGATACCGGCATTATTTCTGTAGAACGCTTTAAAGTTTTCTACAATTTCAGCTTTCTTTTCATCAGTAATAGATGCTCCATATTCAATTTTAAAGCTGTCTGGTGTACTCATTTCTTTAATATTGAATTCTCGGACAGACACATCAAAATCCACTGTGCCTTTTAATACTGTTACCGGAGAAATACCTGTCAGACTTGATACGCTGTGAATATGTTTAAAGTGCAGTATCTCCATCTGATGCACAATCATCTTTTTATTCTTTTTGCCTTTAATGATGTAATACAGGTCTCTTTGGTCTGAATCCATCGCTAAAGTAACGATGTCAGAGTTTAAGACGTGTAACTGCTGTGCCTGTCCGTAAATATCACGTTCAATAAATACATAAGCATTCCCTTTTTCGTTACGTGTCGTTTCGATTAAATTGATAAAGTTATATGGAGTCATATAATTATTCGGCCGCGTGGTCAGCAAATCTGCTACATCGTTATTTATTGACTCATAATTTTGATACAGCTTCATTGGTAAAGATGACATCGTACTGGCCAATCTTGTTACAGCGCTAAATATTGTTTCATTATTAGCTAGTCCGTCATTCTCAACATCCCAAAACATACGATTTTCAAAGACAGATAAATCACTTGACGGGGTCACCGTTGCTTGCTGTTTAGGCGCATTGTACGCGGTACTCCCTAATCTACTTTCTAATTTTTGCCACCATTTCACTTTCTCACCGCCTTTCTAGCCCATTAAATCATCAAGAGATACAACGCTCATGTTGCCGTTGCCTTTTGGTGTAACCAACTTATCAATCGTATGCGCGTGACTATTAAGCAGCGCTGCAAATCCGTCTATCTTTCGGTATCGGTTTTGTTTTGACGGGAGTAAGTTTCCATTACGATCTTTAACCAGCCTTACGTTTTTGAAATACCAGTTTAATACCGGGTTATGTGAATGACCTGACCCTCGCGGAACATCGTCTTAATATCTTTTAGTACTGGGCTTAATGTAATTGCGCCTTGTCGTACAACTTGAGTTTTAAATCCTTTATTTTTCATATCGATATTGAGTCTATATGCATTAGCCGGGTCATAAGCGACAACCTCTATATTGTATTTTTCGGCCATCTCTTCAAACCATTCCATCACAAGTTCATGATCGATGTGAACTCCAGGGACGATGGTCAAGTGACCTGATTCTTCCCAGGCTTTAAATGGAATCTTTTCGTTATCGAATTTGGTTTTCTCTTCTGGAACCCAAGTATGTGATAGCACCGCAATCGAACCATCTTCCAACGGGAATTCTATATTCGCGGCTGTAAAGTCTTCAGTGTTACTCAGGTCATAGCCACCGACGCCGGTTTTTCCTCTGAGAGTCGAAAAATCAATAATCTTACTATTCTTTTGAATTGTTTTAAGGTCCAGGAAAGCCATTTCAGAGTTATTGGCAATATATTTAATCGCTTCGTTATAAAGTCCGCTCGTTCTTCCGGGTCCCGTTTAGCTAAGCGCCAATCTTCTTCCATTTCTTCTAAATCAATACTGATGCCTAAATTCGGATTCGCTTTAATCCAGTTTTTAGAATCGTTAATATCATCGTCATCATCTAGAGAAGCAAGAAAATAGAATGTGCGTTCATCGTCAAAAAGACCATCCAGAACATCTTTGCCTTGCTCAACCATTTTTACGAGCGGACCATCCAACTGTGCACCCGCAGTAGTGATATATTCGAGCAACGGTTGTTTTCTGGCTTGCCTAGAGTTTTTTATAACAGATATTAATTTGTAATCTTTAAACTCGTGAATTTCATCAAATATCCCTAAGTGAGTATTTAATCCATCTAATTTTTCTGAATCACTCGCTTGTGGTTCAATACTGGAATCTGTTTTATCAAAATATATGACATCACGGAGCGGTCTAAAGCGTGTCGATAATGCTTTAGACTTTTTAATCATCTTCTTCGTTTCATCAAAGATCGTACGTTTAACCTGCTTCATACTGTTTGCAAGTAAGATGACGTCAGCACCACGTTCTCCATCTTTAGATGCACCGAAAATACTTTGTCCAGAGACCAATGTTGATTTACCGTTTTTTCTTGCAACAAAAATAAGGCCCTCTTTAAAGCGCCTTAATCTCGTTTCTTTATGGACCCAACCATATAAACTACCTAATACAAAATGTTGCCACCCTTGCATTACCAGCTGGTCAAAGTCTCCTTTTGTTGGCTCACAGAATCGCTCGATAAAATCTATAGGGCGGTAGGCTAATGTTTCGTCAAACACCCAATCATGATCATCACGAGCCAAAAAATCTAAATGTCTTTGACACTCTTTTATTACATACTCACCGGCAATGATTTTCCCATCTACAACTTGCTGCGCGTATTCTGTGGTGAGTAATTTTTTAGACGGTTTAGAAAGTATCAAATCCGTCGTCTTCTTTCTCTTCTATAACTGCCCTGCGTTGCGCAGCTGTCAAACCGAGGGATTTGAGGAGATGATTGAGTGTCGTTGTATATTTAGGAATTTCAATGAGCAAGGGATTTTTAATGTAATTCGTGGCCCCGGCTTTATTGGTATACGGCATCATCAATTCACCTTTAGTCAATTCGATTTTCATACGTCGATAAATCTTGTGATTATCAATATACAAATCGATTAGTTGGTCATCAGACTGCGTATAATTATCTCCTAAAAACCCAATTAGTTTTTTCTTAGTTGGAACACTCATGTACTCACCTCCTACCGATATAAATAAAATAAAGCCTACGATTTTAATATTTAGTTTTAAAAGTTTACCCCCCCTTTGGGTAAAAATCTTCCCACGCGCGGAGCGAAGGAATGGACGCCGCTATTTTTTGCTTGCGTTTTCTCAAACAGTGGCAGGGGGGTATTAAATTTTTATCACGCGGACATTTCGATTTACTTTTTTCTTTTTCTTCTTTCGTTTCTCATCATCTTTATGAATATTATTGTGACAGGAATGACAAAGAGATAAGAGGTTATCCAGCTGCAATGCTTTTTGAATATCTTCTTCAACATAAATAATATGATGTACAAGTTGTGCTGCTTTTATTTCTCCATGATCACTGCACATTCGACAAAGATAATTATCTCTTGCCAATGCTCTAGCTCTCGTGAGCTTCCAAGCTTTCTTTTGATAGAACCAATCGTACTCTTGTGTATGTCTCGCCATGTTCAGTCACCTCTATGACCATCAAGATACAGCTACCCTCATCAACATAGCTGATCACTTCCCTTCAAGCTGTGCCATCGATTACTATTCGATACATGAACCATGAACACCAACTCCTTAGACAATAAAAAAGAACCCGAGCGATTGCCCGAGTCCTTTGTATCTTGATTACATACACATTATAAACCGAATGGATATGTAATTAGTATTTGTTGTCATACCTTCCAATGTTTCTAATTGTTCTTTTCTTTCCAATCCTTCTTATCCTTCTCTTTCGCTTCAGGTTGAGAGTTGAACAATATGATAATGATCTGGTCTATTCGTTTATATAGATTGCCATTACTCATATTCAACAGCACCTTAATCCTCTGCTTGCTCTCGCCTTGCTTTAGCAGCTGCAGTATATGGAAGTTCTTATCACTGTTTATACAATGCTCATGTTCGTCGATAAACGATACTTCTTTTATCAGCGACTCAATCTTCCGCTGCTGATTCTCATTGCGGATAATCATTGTTGATATCTTATCTCCGGTTTGCCCCTGGCCTTTCGGCATCGCAGAGTCGATACCATACTGTGCAGTCGATGTACTATCCATCTCATAGACTTGGGATTGAATGAGCCGCTTCTTCCAATGGTAATCGTTTATGATTTGCCTGATGTCGTTTATAAAGTACACATGCTACACTCCCTTATGCTTTACTGTTCAGTATTGGAATCCTCTGCAGCTGCTTCCTGTTCAAATTCTACTTCGACCTGCCGCTCATTACTCTTCTCTACATATCCCCGAGCCGGATCATACTCCTGGTCCTCGAATATCTCATCGTTTACTTTATCCTCGTCTTCCGTGAACAATTCATCTTTCATATAGAATAAACACTTGAGCTGGTCCTGGACGAATTCATTATCTTCATAAGACAATGTGAACTTCGGTTTCACTGCATCCTTTGTAATCGTGGCTTGCATGATGTTGCCGGTGTTTGTCCATTCCAAGCTGAATGTTAAATGCTTATCTGTGATGTTGAATGTATTGAATAACACTTTGTCGTGGTCCACTCCGAATGTTTTTACGATAAGCTTTTCCGATGTGCGAATGTTTCTCATTTTGTTTTCAGTAGTCATAATTATTTGTCCTCCAGTTCAGTATTAGGTATTAATATAAATGGTTCTTCCCAAAAAGATTTAGTTGCTATAATCAATGCTTTAACGGTTATTGTTCTTTCTTCAGTGACAATTGGTACACCACCCGGAAATTTTTTGAATTGTTCATTAAGATTTGCAGCGAATTCTAAAGGCAGCGTTAGCTTTTGCGGTTTGTCATCTTCCTTAGTTATTGCAATTAAATGTATAAAATCCATTACTTCGCACCCCTTTTAGCTGCCGCTCGTTTCTTAACCAAATCATCGTATTCTATCCAACCTGTTTTATCGCCCCATTTGATACTCTTGCAGAGCCATATGATATGTTTGGTAGGATAAGTCGATTCAGCCCACTTGCGCTTAATCTTGGCTGTTTCTGTCGCCATTCCCTTGATATCTACATAAACTTCCACGCTGTCCGAGTATACGATGCGGAAATCGAGTTTATAATCTGTTCTCCTGCGCTTCTTCCCAAAGTACTCAAATGCCGGAGATAGGTTTAAAACTGGTTGCACTTCTATTTCTTTAACGATGCCGAGTTCTTGTTTCTTTAAGAGCAGCTCGTAATATTCCGCTTCCTGTTTGGAATCAAACAGTATGCCATTAACAGTTACTTTCTTTGCATTATATTTAGACAACGATGTCACTCCTTATTTGTAATCTTTCTCGACTTCCACATATACGCGTTGCATCTCCATCAGCATATGTTCAGCTTCCGCGTTGACGATATTCTGATTTAATTTCTCGACTAGCTTATCCCAAGCCTCAGCTTTGATGTAGTCCTCTTGAATTGAATCGCTATTCTCTTTCAGCAGTTTCTCTATTTCATCATCCGTTAAATGTGATAGCTCCGGTTCAGCGTGTCTGAACCATCCGTAACTCGGTTTAGGATAACCAGGTATAGCGTCACCCGGTTTGTACGATAAAGGAATTACTGTCTCGTTTTTATTGAACTTCTCTTTTATACTTTTAATTATTTTCATTGCGTTCACTCCTTAAGATTCTGTCAGTCTCAGCGGGACTGTATACACCTATTTTATGACCTTGCTTATTCGTGAATACTCTCGGATTGACTGTGTTAGGAATGACGGAATATCTATTCATGTCATTCCGTTTCTGCTGTTCGTCATACACTCTATCTATCTCATCGAGTTCCGCAATGAATTTCTTGTGCCTGCGTTGCTTCCACTCTGCGAAGTCTTCATCTTTTTTTTGCATTTCTTTTAAATGTTTATCACATATGCGTTTCGTGATTAATACGCCTAGCAACATCCCAACTAAGAATCCAATTAATATTAGTGTGTAATTCATTGGCATAGCCTCCTAATAGTTATTAATCATTCGCTCGAAGTTCTTAGTATTCTTTTCTTTATACGTTCTGAGAATATCCATTACATCAAAGCCGTAATAATCGAGGATTTGCAGAACTAATGTCAGCACTTGTCGTGGATGGTTCGGTCGATCAGATAAATTGTATATTGCATCCTTGACTTCATTGCGGTCATGAAGCGGTTCAAACGTCAGAATCCAATCAGCCGTCTGTTTAGCGGTCTTCTCCATTGATGCTGGGCTTATTGAGTATCAGCATGACAAAGTGAATCACATCGATAGCTTCTTCCAGGATGAGCGCCGTGTTCATCGGTTTCTTTTTCCAGTACTTCCAGACCTGGTGCGCTTCATTAATGAATTCGTGTTTTTCAACGTTCAGTGCGATTGTGTGTTCTTTGTACATATTCTCTAGCCAATGTCGTTTTTTAATCTCGTGGGTATCTCTCATAGAGCTGTCGAGTTTCTCCTGCTGTGTCATCAGATAAATTAGATCCGCTTTATTGAGTGCTGTGTTTATCATTTACTTCCCTCCCGATTCTTATAGAGCCATATTAGGAGCAGTACCATGATGATAAGGTTCGCTCCCATTGCACCGAATAACCAAAGTAATTGTTCTGCTGCGAGTGCCATCTAAAACACCACCACCGGTTCACGTGTTATTACTTCGAGCATTTTGCCATGTACTGTTGATTGACTTGATTTAAATAACTTTTCTTCAATCCAGTAATCGCTAAAAAGTCCGAGAGCCTTAACATCTTCTCTTGTAATTTCTTCATGATTAGCTAGCTTATCCATGATGATTTCAGTCGGAGTTTTATCAATTAATATTTCCATTTAAAACGCTCCTTTGATTCGATAATCAGTACCGTTCAGCAACACAATATCTTTATTGTGCATCATTCGACTGAAAGACTGTGCGAGCTTCACATCTTTTCTGAAGTCATCGCTCTTATAATTTGTGTGTAGATGGTGCTTTTGCCTTTACGTCTATCGACCAGGCGATAAAGTTCTGTTTGCTGCCAGGTATTCAAATCTGCATTCACTTCATCGAGTATGAGTAAATCTGCATCGGATGCGATGTCGATAATTTTATCGTCCTGCTTGAATGTTTTCTGTTTGTCCGCCATACGCTGAAAATATTCCGGAAAGCTGATAAATAATACGCTATGTCCTGTTTTTAGTACGGCACGTCTGACAATTGCAGAGATATAAGTCTTACCTGTACCATATGATCCCTGGAACAATAACCCTCGTCCTTTTTTAATATTCTCTTCGAGGTTGTCAATATAGTTGGTCACTGTGACATAAGCCTCCTGCTGCTGTTTGGATTCCAATTCTAAGTGGTCCCAGCTCGCATTTTTATATTCTTCATCGATAACAGAATAGCTGTCGATTTTACTGGCGTTAATGAGTCGTTGTTTTTGTTGTGCTTCACGTTCTTTATGGCAGATGCAAGGAATGTCTTTTACAGTACCGTCTGCATATATTAGTCGTTGCAGTATTCGCTTACGTTCCGGCTGTCCATTCGACATTGTACCGTTACGACATTCTGGACATTCGCCAATAGTCACTTTATATACATCAGGTATTTTATTGCTACCTGACAATTCTTCTTTTAGGCTCTTCATTATTCAACCTCCTAGAACGGTAAATCATCATTATGCTGATGTGGATTTGGTGTACCAGCTGATTTTCTACCATGTGTTTTTTGCCTTTTTCTTCATGAGTACGAACATCACTCAATGTTTTTAAATCATGATTGCGCCAGTCTTGGATAATCTTCTTGTATAGTTCCAGTTCTTTACGCTACGTTGTCTGGATATTTCAATAGCTTCTTCAATAATGAGTTCCAATTCATCGAATTTGTCTTTATAGAAATCGAGATCTTCGAGCATGTAATTGGATATTGAACCGAAATAGTTTTCTAAAGATTGAATGGCAGCAGAAGCAGGTACTTCTTTTTCTCCTTCTTCTTCTTCTTCTCTCTCTCTAATTCTGTATCTGTTTCTAGTTCTGTATCTGTATCTGTTGCGTGACCGTCACGTGACATCCCGTGACCACTACCCGAAACCGTTGGTGCGCCTAGCTTTTTAGCTTGTTTTTCTCGTTGTTTTTGCTTTCGGAGACGGTTTTGTTCTCTTATTTTTTCCATGCCTTCGATATTTTGATGAGTGTCCCAATTTTTAATCCTTATCGACTCATTGTGTCGTTCAATCATTCCGTAACGTTCGAATATTTGAATGGCATAACGGACTGTATTTAATGGTCTGCTGAATATTGTTGCTAACTCTTCTTCGTTCATTGCTATATTTTCAGTGAGCATGATGTAACCGCTCGAATTTGATTTCCCTGCATACGTTAATAGCTTTATCCAAATGACAAGTATGCTGTCCGCATCTGGCATGGCTTCGATTAACTTTATTTTTTCGTTGTCGAACATATCGACTTTAAGTTTTATCCAATGTACTTCTGACATTGCGCTACCCCTTTCTTAAAATGGAAGATCATCGTCACTGATATCCACAGGTCCTTTACTATTCGGGAATGGATTATCTTTTAACTCGGCTTACTGCCTGTCGCTTGATTAGATTGACCGCCGTAAGATTGCCGATAGCTGTTATTGTTATCGCCCGAATCATTGTTCGTCCCTTTAGGTTCCAGGAACTGAACTGAATCAGCTACCACTTCAGTCACGTATACACGCTGACCGTCTTTATTCTCGTAGTTTCTTGTTTGAATACGACCATCGATGCCGCATAAACTGCCTTTCTTTAGGTATTGGTTCACATTTTCAGCTTGTTTACGGAATGTTACGCAGTTAATGAAGTCGGCGCCCTGCTCCCCGTCCTTGCTTGTAAATGGTCTGTTTACTGCGAGATTAAATTTAGTGACTGCGATATTACTCTGGCTTACATTCATTTCTGGATCACGTGTTAAGCGACCAACTAGGACTACTCTGTTAATCATCAGAAGTCACCTCGTTATCTAAATTAGTAAGCTGCAATTTAAACGCTCGTCCACCGTATCTATTTGCCACATCAATCGCTCTTTTCTTTTCGCTGAAGAAATTTGCGTTTTTAATATCCTTTACTATTCGACACCCTTCGGAGCCCATCCCTACTCTGTAAAAGCAGTGACCTATTCGAACTATATATCCTAATTTCATTTACTCTTCACGCTCCTTAATCCATCGGTAATATATCTTTTGCTGACACTCGTCTTGTGTAATAAAGTAATGCGCTGAAGATTTCGCTACCCGGCATCATTTCTGGATGATTCTCTGCATAGTTTGAGTATCTTATTTCTTGCACTACTGTATTTGGAGTTTTTAAGAACTCATTTATTTCATTTTCTAATCCTTCTGCAGTATTCTGATTTGCAAAGATTTTCACTCTAGGTACGATGGTCGTTTGGTCATATACTTGCATTTCCTTCACGCTCCCAGATTAGTTTTAGTTTTCCATCAATTAGCGCATACACTTTTTGGGTATGCTGATTTTTAAAATCATTTACAGAATGCCCATACCAATTGGTAGCATCATCATCCGGTAATATTTCAATTAAGAGTTCAAACACCGTATCCTCCGTAATTTCTTCTTCCACTTCAATTTCATATTTAGTATCTATATGACCTATAGAGCGCCCAAATGCACCTATATTTCACTTGCCAAAACCATAGTCCCATCTGGCGTAAATTTAAATTTGAATCTTCCTTGCGCACTCTTTACATATGTTGGATATAACTTGTTCTCCCACACGTATGCGATTAAAGTTGGTAAATCGAACTGCTTTTTAACCTTTATTGTTTTAATCATTCACTCTTCACTCCCAATTCATATTCCAGCCACTCTATTTTCTCTACTGCCTGGCTGTAATCCTGCTGAAGCTCTGTATAGGCTTCCTGCCATTTACCGGCTATTTCCAAGGCTTCTTCTGCAGTTTTCTGATATTCTTTAACGTAATAACCTTGAATTGCAAGAGCGATTAAGAGTATTAATATTAAAGTCATTTCATAGATGTAACTCATTTTTTATCAATCCTCAAAATATATTCGTCGTCTGTCTCTGATGTTTGAATATCGTAGAACGGCAGCTTATCTTGCAGCGACCGTCCTAATTTGATGAAAAACTTACGTTCGTAAAAGGATTTACCATACCTGCGTTCAACCGGCGGTGCAAAATGGTGCATGATGTAGTACAGCTCGCCGATGATTAAATCTGATGTGGTTTTCAATTAGAACAACTCCATCTGTCCGCTGATCGGTTTACCGACCACATGGACCGTTTTGTAAGTCGTTTTATTCCGCTTCGCTTGTGGACCATGAGCGATAACTCTGACAGTCCTGCAAAGTACTTCCCAACATTCGTAACAAGTTTTACGTTCTTCGATAACGTTCATTCGTTCATCGTTATAATCAAAAAGAAAAGGTAGCTCGTCTTTCAGCTGATTGCATTCTTCGCACCGACGTTGCATTTCATCGCCCCGCAATCTTTACAGGCACACCTGTAATCGCCTGTATCTTTTCTTTAAACTCATTCGCTTTAGAATTACTGTTCGATAAATGAATCAGATGAATCTCTTTTAATTGGCTCAAATCGGACGACTGCAGGTACTTAATGGCGTTCTCTAAGTTGAGGTGGGATTTCATAATTCTGTTCGCTAAGCCCTGGTGTAAGTGTCCGTTTTTAACGTTTTCCATCATGTAATCGTAATCGTGATTCACTTCGAGCAGCATATGCGTAATGCCTGGCACCTTATATTTGATGTAATACGTGTCAGTAGCGAACAGCAGCTTACTGCCGTTGTCACTTTTAATGAGATAGCCGCATGGCTCCGCGACATCGTGCTGCGTTTCAAATGGTAAGATAGTTAATGAGCCGATTTTAAAAGCTGATTTATATTCGACTGTGAATAATCGATGATGTTCAATATTTAAAGATTTTTTCGTACCTGCAGTCATGTACACGTTAAGTCCATTCAATAAATAGTCCACAACGTACTTTGCATGGTCACCATGTTCGTGTGTGACCAATACACCTTTAATCTGTCTCGTCTTAAATTTGAGTGCCTGCTGTACTTTTTGGAACTTGATACCGGCTTCCAGGAGTATGGCCGTTTCGCCGTCTGACATTTTATAACTGTTACCAGACGATCCACTGCCAATTGTTAGAATATCCATTAGAATGGATTCTCTGAATCATCTGCCACCATCTGTTCAGAATCCCCTTTGATTTCTCCAGTTTCTTCGTCATGATCCGGCACATCCTGGAACTGCGCTTCGTCATACTCTGGAATATCTAAGTCTTCGGATGCCATATTTTCGTTTACCTCAGCATCAAATACTTCTTTTCGTTGGCGCTGATCTGCTTCATTCGCAAACTTGAGCAATCCTTCATCAGTTGAAGTATTGATATAACGTTTCGCAGCTCTATTAATAACAGTTTTTTTCGCCATTTCTTCTTTGAAATTGTTATGTGTTTTCGAGCGTTTCAGCGCATCTCTATCTTTAATCATTGAAGATTGCATCCATGCCTGTTCAATCTGTTCAATTGTCATGATTTCAATGTGATTCTGTTTATCATCAAACACGACTGTCGCATAGGCACCGATGATATTATCTTTGTTGATATTTCCGAATGCTTGTTTATGGCTGATTGATTTTATGCGGCCGACTTCATCCAGCTCCTGTTCGAAAGTGTCGCCTTCATAAATGACCTGAGCTACCACATCAGCCGCCCCTGCATCACGTTTTAGCATCATAATATTGCCGTGGTAACTTCTTTGCAGTTGCATCTTGTCACCGTAATGAATGAAGTAGCATTGACTCTTAGCCGGGTTTAAACCTTGTGTCACCATGTCGAGCAGTGCATTGGCTTTACTCGCATCAGATGTGTTCATCAGTTTGTTATCCTGACTGATCTTTAACCATGCCTGCTTCATTGCGTTGGACGGTGAGTAGTCTTTCGGCAGTTCTAAGTTCCCCTGAGATTCAAGGACACGTACTTTGTTCAGTACATTGTCCGATACGTTTTTCTCTGCAAGCAGCTGGTCCTCAATCTTTTGTAATTTGTTTTCTTCAGTCATTATTCATTCTCCTTTGTATTGTGTTTTAAAGTTAAGTTGATGCTGATGTGAGTCAGGCCATCTCTTTCGTTATGGTCGTGATTGATAACTGTTTCGATGAGGGTAACGGTTCCAGATTTAATGTAGTTGGTAATTTCTTCGAAAGCTTTGAATAGTGTTGAAGTCATTTAAATCGTCTCCTTATTTGGTATACTTGGTTTAATAAATTTATGAGGTGATTTGATGTTTATATGTCCATTTTGTAATGCTTCAATAGCAGAAACTGATGCAACTAAACGAATAACTCCTATGGGTTTCAATGTAGATTTTGGAGGATATAATCCATTTGAAGTTGACTTTATAATTCACAAAGTTAAATGTCCGAGTTGCTCCGAAAAAACTTATTACTTAGAAGGAAATCAAGCCCCATATAGTGACTTAGGAAACATTTTTATTTATCCAAGGAGTCGAGCTAGAATTTTTCCTGAATACATACCATCTGGTCTCCGAGAAGATTATGAGGAAGCTTATTCAATTCTAGAGTTAAGCCCCAAAGCATCTGCCACATTATCTAGAAGGTGTCTCCAAGGCATGATAAGGGATTTCCATGGTATAAGAGGGAAATCTTTATACGACGAAATTTCTCAGCTGGAAGAGATTATCCCTGCTTCCCAATACAAGGTTTTACATTCGCTACGTGAACTAGGTAATATCGGAGCCCATTTTGAAAAAGATGTAAGCTTAATAGTCAAAATTGAAGTTGATGAAGCCGAGAAGTTAATTAAGCTCATCGAATTCCTATTCGAAAAATGGTATATCGAACGCAATGAGACAAACGAACTATATGACATTATTAATAAAACTAGTAATGATAAAAAGATACTGCGTAAAGGGGAATCAGATTCGTAATCTCAATCTCTTATCCGCTTCACTAACAACCAATTGAATCTGCTGCGCCGGTACTTCTTTCAACTGAGTCACTGACTCACTGTTGTCAATGAATATCGGCGCTTCTATATTGAAGTGCTTACTCAGCGTTTGGATAATATCCAAGCCGACATTTATCTTCATTGCGTTATTCAAGCCACCGTCATAAGTCACGCCGTCTACCATGATTTCGCATGTTTCTTTAATATCTCCGTTCACTTGCGTATGGAACAATTTGAATCGTGCCAGGTCGAACATTCCATTGACCTTTTCAGTAATCAGATTGACTTTCGTCTTCGTAAACTGATCGAGCAGGTATTGCTGATGCTTCAGCTCTTCAATCACATCAAGCAGTGAATCCTCTTTTGAGTGATATTCTTCAATAGATTTCTTAATATTTTCAGCAGCTTTATGCTGTGCGATTAAGTTTTGACATTCGCTTATTTCACTTTGAACATTTACGATTTGTTCGTTGATTCCGGATACTTGCGTTTGAACATTTTCTTTATCGTCTGATAACCTTTCTTTCAACGCCTGAATTTCATCTCTTAATTCCTGGTATCCTATTATCTTCTGCAGACACCGTATTGCCTTTTAACTTCTCAAGTTGCTGTTCTAATGTCTCGATACGTTTTAGTCGTCAGCTCCTGCGTGTCGATATCGTTGCGACGCTCTTTATTCTTCTCAATCGCTGCAGCCATGTCTTTACCTGCCTTAATGGTCTGCTCGATGTTAGTCTGCAGCTGCTCTAAGTGTTGCGATTTCTTCATGTTGAATTGTTCTTCTGCAGTCTTGCGAGCCACTTCAATATCTGACTCTGGTAATGTTTGGCTACATGTCGGACAAGTATCATTTACATGAGCGTGGAATCTCTCCATCTCCGCCGCATCACGTTCTTTAACCAGTTCGTGATACTCTGATAACAAACCATCCTTCCGACCGTTCAGCACTTTAATCTCGCTTGAAATACGGTCTGCTTTCGATTCGAATATCTCCATATCTGATTTAAGTGAAGACAACTCACGTTCTACACCGTTCTTTTTATCGACTGAATCACTTTCGATTGACCGCTTTATGTTGTCGAGTTCGAACTGCTTTTCATTAATCTGTTTTCTTATTTCTAGAGCAGCCCCACCACTTTCAATTTCCATGCGTTTATTATTCAGGTCTGAAAGCTTGCTGTTATGTTCTTCGAGTTCCTTTTCAATAGCTAAAACATTGTATTTATAAATGTCATCATCCAGCTGATCATTGAGCGTTCGAATCTGCACCGGAATGTATTCCAGGTCCTCTTTCGCCTTGCTTAACTTTTCTTTGATGACTTTCTTTTCATCTTCAATCGAGCGGTTATTAATGACATCGAGCAATGAATTTAATTCTTACTACTTTCAATAACTTGTTCATCTGTAATGTCTCCGCTGATTTCGAATAGCATTTTGCGTTTATCCTGCCAGTGCAACTGCGGGAAAGCATCAGGGTTCGTCACGAGCTTGAACACTTCTTCATCGATGATTTTATTAATCTCTGCTTTATACTTTGTAATTGGATAAGGGACTTCATCAATGTACTGTTTGGTGGTCCTGGAGTTTTTGTAATGCTTTTTAGTCGAGCCTTCGACTTTTTCATAATTCGGATGTGATTCACGGGATAACTTAATTTCGTTGCCATCCATTTCGAATACTGCAGTTACAGTCGGCACTGCTTCATGGATATGATTGTTGTTGTCATCTTTCGGTACGATGTCGATTTTCTGACCTTCTAAGCCTTTATCGAATAGGAGCCAGTTAATTGCGACTGCTGTTGTCGTCTTGCCTGTCGCATTGTCGCCGTAGATTTTGGCATCCTTACCGCCGAAGTCGAACGACTCGGACTTGATGCCGGCGAAGTTGCTAATATTTAAAGAAATTAATCTCAATTTCATTTTTTATGACCTCCGTGTTATAATTCGGGTAGTTAATTTGCTGAACGCACCTATGCTAGTAGGTGTGTTTTTTTATTTGAAGCCCATTCCTTCGTACTCTGCCGTGTATGAACTTAATGATTTTCCGCAGTCCTTACATACTAGGTGACGTTTTTCTCCCTTCAAAGATGAGAAAAGACCCGCATTTTTTTCTCTGTACCAATCTTTATTTTTATGTTTACAGAAGAATTGTTTGAATTTACTTTTGTGAGTTATATCCATTTTCTGACCTCATTTCTTTTTAAATTGTTTTTCCATGAACTCCATTACAGACAACATTGCCGCGTTTTCTTCCATGCCATTTTTCGTCATAGTTGTGAGCATGAGATTCATTTCGGGTGTCGCTTTTATGAGTACTTCCAAGGTGCGTAGTGCCTGGTCCTTTAATGTCGCTTGTTCAAAGTATTCTTTGTCCGCTTCTTCCATTACTCCACCCCATTCGCTTGCGCATATGCTTCATCTTTGACTGGCGCTGTTTCAGACTGGTGATATATGAAAGCCGGTCCGAGCGTAATCACGAGCAGCAGAAACATAACACCGAGCAGCTTCCATTCTTTTAGCGTTGGCAATGCTCTCACCTCCCTTCGATTTGCTTTCGTTTAAGCTCCTTCGGCGCCGTTGCTTTCATGTAAAGAATTTGAAGCGCATCGTACTGCTGACGTAGTTCTTGATGGGCAACTTTCGTATTGCGGATTAGCGACTGTTTTCTGCGATTTTCATTCTTCGATGATGTCAGAGCGTTTCGTAAAGCGATGTTCTGCTCTTTTTCAAACTGCAGCTGCTCACGTAGCTTCTTTTTACTTCTGAACATTTGATTTCACTCCTATTCCATTTTCACGGTTCAAATGGTGTATATATTTTTCGTGACGGTCCATCTCTTCATCCCAAGTCAGTTTACTTTTAAGCTGACGATCGTGAATCGCTTGTTCCTGTGCGCTGCGTTTATTGCCGAATAGTTTCGATGGATTGGTTTGTTTATGGTTCATGAGTGGCCCTCCTTTATTCTTTTAGCTAAATCGAGTAAGTAATTGACTTGCATGAACAACCCCATATCTTTGTAAATCTCGGCGATTACCTGGATATTTAAACTTCGAGCAATCCAGTAATTCACTCCCCAAGCATCGTAGAAATCATCCGGCCCAAGCCTTAGTGAGTCGTGAATGAAATGATCTAAGGACTGCTTCTCCGGGTCTTTGAATCCTGCCAATTTGAGTAATCGGCCGTATTCGAGTCTATCTACTGCTTCTGCATTTTCTAACAGGAAACGAAGTCCATTCATGCCATCAGCTAAATTGTCATCGATGATTTCTTCTTCGAGTGCCGATAGTGAAAATTCAGATGGTAGGTTCATTAGGAGTCACCTCGTTCAATCATCGGTAAGATGTCATTCTGCTTAAGCAAGTTATATATGAAGAGTCTGCCTTTCTGTGTCCACTTCGTATTCATTCTTACCGATGTGCTACTATCTTATGTTCGACTTCAGTTGTAGACGAATGTGTGTAACCTTTATCGTGTAAGTTCGAATATAGTAACCACTGACCGGATTGTTTGTACTGGACCTTTAACTCATGCAGCAGTTTGTTTAATGCTTGAGCCGACATACCATAGTCCTTAGCAATTTGTCCGACGGTAACTAAGCTCTTGTTTTGTAAAACTAAATCGTAGTAAGTCGCTTTAGGTTTCAATTCTCCGATGTGTTGTTTCTGCATGTGGTTTTCAAGTTGCAATGATTCATTCTGTTCAACTGTTGCGACGAGCTGCAGCAATGCCTCTTTATATGATCCCGGCAATCTATTTTGTAACTGGTTTTCCATTTCGTTAAATTTATTGATGTAATTCATTTTGAAATCGTTGTGACCCTGGATATTGAACATGTATAATGTGAAGCCGTCTTTTGTGAGCAAGTACTCTTTTTGATTTCTCCCTCGTGAATCTTTGTATTCTGATTCGAAAATCAATGCGTCCACATTTGGACTCATTAAAATCTTTTCTAAATCTCTTCTAACATGTTGATGCTGTCTACCGATTTCTTCCGCTACTACTCGACTACTTACAACGAGTCCTAAGTCTTCCTTGTTTTCAATTTGTATTTCTGCTAATTGATTCATTTGTTACTCCCTTTCTTTGCTATAATCTTCCATATAGGAAGGTGGTGATATTAATGAGTGGAGAAAAGTATAGCCAGCAACAATTAATGGAGATCCAGGAGAAGATAAACTCCGTCGAAAGAGCGAAGTGCTGCTCTAGTCCTAGAAAAGAATTATTGCCAGATAAATTCGTTTTGTCGGTAGCTTCGAATAACTTGCCAGCTCCGGGTATAGATTTAATTTCTGTTATTTGTCTGAATTGCGGTATAGCGGAACAGTTCTCTCCTGTGGCACTAGGAATCTCTCAGAATTAACACTTAGTGTAACTGCATTATCTTTTTTAATAACTCTCTTGATTACGACTGCCATCGTGATTAGGAGAGTTATTGTTATTACTTTCTTCATTCTGTTACCTCCTTAATATTTCTAAGAATTCATTTTCTAAGTACTCTCTTAAACCTGTTGCTTTAAATAACCAGCGGTCTCCCTTACCTTTCGGGTAATGCGTAAACTTCCTGATGTCTTTTCGGCGGTAGGGATTGTTTAGCAAGTTATCGTATAGCCATGATTCGGACTTTCCGGTAAGGTTTACTAAATCTTTGATTGTGTAGTACTTACCGGTAAGCTCTCGCTCTTTTAGATCGTTGTACTCATCCACGCTGATCAGTACATGGGTCTCGGGTATTGAGATTTTTACATCTAAAGTTTGCATTTAGTACACCCCTTTCAAATTACTTTTTGTTCGTCTTTGGCAAAAAGAAACTCTATATCATACTCTGAAAAGAATGCGTTCTTCACTTTAAGTGCTTCGCCGAATTTAAATTCAGAAATTCCATGAATTTTATGCAACAGTTTGATATCTCACTCCGAGCAAATCCGCCATGTCCACTAAAGAAACGTTTTTTTCTTTTCTAACTTTTTCTAAGTTGTACAACATGTTACCTCCTCCTTTATACGAAAATTCGTATATTGAATTTAAATAAAAAGCAATCTCCTCAACTGCTTAGTTACTACTATATACGAAAATTCGTACACATGCAACACGAATATTCGTATATTATAATATTTTATATATTGATATACGATTTTTCGCATGTTAATATATAGGTAGAGATTAGAAAAGAGGAGATTAAAATATGCAAATAGAAAATTATTTAAAGCACTTAATCGAATTAAAATTCGGATCAGTCAACGCTTTTTCTAAAGAAATAGACTTGGCTTACACTACTGTTAGGTCAATTCTTGAACGCGGAGTTATGAACTCCAAAGTAGAAAATGTTTTAAAGATATGTAAAGGACTGGGGATAAAACCAGAAAGTTTAATGGAGTGCGAAACATCTAACATAACAGACTTATTGACAATAACAATTCAACTTGAAGCAGCAAGACAAAGTAATGTTCTATCATATGCTAATCATCAGTTGATGTTACAGAATGAAACGCAAAATAAAGTTATATCGTTGAGTACATACAAAAATGATACGAAATATGAAGTTAACGTACATGGTTATGCATCAGCTGGTACAGGAGAAACATTAACAGATGAAGTGCTTTTCACAAAAGAAATTAAAGGATACATTCCGCCTCACGATATAGCTTTACAAGTAAATGGAGATTCAATGGAACCGATGTTTGAAGATAAAGAAATAATTTTCGTTGAGAAAACTCAAGATATTAACAGTGGTCAAATCGGAATTTTTATAATTGATGGAGAATCTTACGTTAAGAAGGTTTTTATAGAAGAGAAAAGAATTAGATTAGTTTCTCTAAATTCTAAATACGAAGATTTATATTTTTACAATAACGAAAGCATAGAATTAATAGGAAAAGTAATCTTGTAGGGTAGCTCGTCTACCCTACTATTTTATAGGAGTGAATTAAATGGCAGTAACTAAACGCGGGAAAAAATATGGTTATGATTTTTATTACGAGGGAGAACGTTATAGAAGTCATAAATGGGAAGATCGGCGAGATGCCGAAGATGCTGAAGAGGATTTAAAATTTGAATTAAAGAAAGGAATTAACACTACGCATGGTCTTACCTTCACGGATTACTTTGAGACCTGGAAGGATGTAAAGACCACTGGTCTATCCGTTAATACCATTCGAAATTACGACTATACTTTGAAGTACATCAATATCTATTTTAAGAAAAGAAAATTGAAAGAGATAAAAAGATTGAATATCAAAAGTTTATTAACTGGTTCGGTCTCGAAGCAGAAAATAAAAGGACAAAAAGAAAGGTATGTCGAAAGAAAATGTTGAGAAGGTACATGGCCATATATCAAATGCAATTCGCGATGCTGAGTATGAAGGTTTAATTACAAAAGATTTTACTTACAATATCGAATTGAACTTCACAGACAACGCTAAAAAAGAAGAAGATAAATTTGTTTCATTATCAGAGTTTAAAGGGATAAAGCGAAAAGCCAAGTTAGATGATACCTTGGAATCTGTCGCATTATATTTAGCATCATTTACCGCTGCCAGGCATTCTGATTTAATCCGAATGAAGTATGATGACATCAATTTAATTAACTCAACCATACATCTGCCTGGTACAAAAAATGAACATGCCGACAGAGTATTAAAAGTTAGCGAAAGGGATATCCGTACTTTGCAAAGAAAAATAGATGCACTACCTAGAAATATTAGCGGTTATATTTCCAACGTGGAAGTAGTTTTCTAAGTAATGAAACGGTCAATAAACGATTGAATTACTTAACCAGGAGCTTTATAGACAGACCAATAACAATTTACGTATTAAGACATACATTAGGCTCTATATTCTTATCGGATGGTTTAAGTGAAGATTTTGTATATAAATTTTTAGGCCATGCGAGTGCGGATCAATTGAGGAAAACATACAGGCACCAGCTGCCAGAAAAACAGAACATGGAAGAGAATCTGAGTAAGAAAATCAGTGCTAAACTATGAGACTTTTTTGTGACCAACAGACTGCTATTTACAACTATTTAAAAGTAAATAAAAAAGCCCAAAACATTGCTGTAACAACGTTTAAGGCTATAAAAACTTTTTAAAACTATAAGAGTTATACCACCGGTCGGGATCGAACCGACACTCTCTTAACGAGAATTGGATTTTGAGTCCAACGCGTCTGCCTGTTCCGCCACGGTGGCTAATTAAAAAAAGACTAATTAGCTGTCTAATTAGTTTAAAAGTATAAAGCGGAAGATAGGATTTGAACCTATGTCTTGCTTCAGGAAGAAGCATGTTCTGAACACTAAACTACTTCCGCATAAAAGTATTGTTTAAGGCGCCAACCGGATTTGAACCGGTGATAGAGGATTTGCAGTCCTCTGCCTTACCACTTGGCTATGGCGCCAAAGGAAACTATAAAAACTGGGCTGGAAGGATTCGAACCTTCGCGTCACGAGACCAAAACCCGTTGCCTTACCGCTTGGCTACAGCCCAAAAATGGGGCGACTGATGGGGATCGAACCCACGTATGCCGGAACCACAATCCGGTGTGTTAACCACTTCACCACAATCGCCATAAAATGCAGGGGTAGTAGGAATCGAACCCACATCAAAGGTTTTGGAGACCTCTATATTACCATTATACGATACCCCTATACTAATGGAAGGGGGCAGATTCGAACTGCCGAACCCGAAGGAGCGGATTTACAGTCCGCCGCGTTTAGCCACTTCGCTACCCTTCCGTAAAAAAATGCCGGCCAGAGGACTTGAACCCCCAACCTACTGATTACAAGTCAGTTGCTCTACCAATTGAGCTAGGCCGGCTTAAATGGTGGTTCAGGACGGAATCGAACCGCCGACACTGTGAGCTTCAATCACATGCTCTACCAACTGAGCTACTAAACCACTATATGTGAAGTTTTCATTAATTAAAAATGGCGGTCCCGACGGGAATCGAACCCGCGATCTCCTGCGTGACAGGCAGGCATGTTAACCGCTACACCACGGGACCTTATTTATAAACTTTCAAAAAAATAATTGCGGGAGAAGGATTCGAACCTTCGACCTCCGGGTTATGAGCCCGACGAGCTACCACTGCTCCATCCCGCGATAATAATATTAAATTAAAAATGGCGGAGGAAGAGGGATTCGAACCCCCGCGAGCCGTTAAGCCCCTGTCGGTTTTCAAGACCGATCCCTTCAGCCGAACTTGGGTATTCCTCCGCGATATTAAGTTTAAGCTATGGTGGACCTTGCAGGACTCGAACCTGCGACCCAACGGTTATGAGCCGTTTGCTCTGACCAACTGAGCTAAAGGTCCAAAAATGGTGGCGGCAGAGGGGATCGAACCCCCGACCTCACGGGTATGAACCGTACGCTCTAGCCAGCTGAGCTACGCCGCCGAGTTAAATTATTTTCACTATAACTTTGACTTTTTAAATAATGGTGGAGACTAGCGGGATCGAACCGCTGACCTCCTGCGTGCAAGGCAGGCGCTCTCCCAGCTGAGCTAAGCCCCCATTATAATATTTCATTTTTAAAAGAGTCGGGAAGACAGGATTCGAACCTGCGACCCCTTGGTCCCAAACCAAGTGCTCTACCAAGCTGAGCTACTTCCCGTTTCTATAAGCGCGCCCAAGAGGAGTCGAACCCCTAACCTTCTGATCCGTAGTCAGACGCTCTATCCAATTGAGCTATGGGCGCATTGCATTATTAAATTTAAATGGTGCCGAGGACCGGAATCGAACCGGTACGATAATCACTTATCGCAGGATTTTAAGTCCTGTGCGTCTGCCAGTTCCGCCACCCCGGCTTAAACTGGAGCGGAAGACGGGATTCGAACCCGCGACCCCCACCTTGGCAAGGTGATGTTCTACCACTGAACTACTTCCGCTGACTATACTATTTGTATAAGTTAATTTTAAAATGGTGCGGGTAAAGGGAGTCGAACCCCCACGCCCTAAAGCGCTAGATCCTAAGTCTAGTGCGTCTGCCAGTTCCGCCATACCCGCGTATCTAAATGTGAGCCATGCAGGATTCGAACCTGCGACCCTCTGATTAAAAGTCAGATGCTCTACCAACTGAGCTAATGGCTCTTGTTAAGAGATGGTGCCGGCCAGAGGACTTGAACCCCCAACCTACTGATTACAAGTCAGTTGCTCTACCAATTGAGCTAGGCCGGCTACATGGTGGAGAATGACGGGTTCGAACCGCCGACCCTCTGCTTGTAAGGCAGATGCTCTCCCAGCTGAGCTAATTCTCCATGTAAGATACTATTATCTTATATATCGATTGATAAATCAATCATTATTTTCAATTGTTTTTTAAAATATGTAACAGCCTGGCAGCGTCCTACTCTTGCGGGACGTCAGTCCAACTACCATCGGCGCTGGAGAGCTTAACTGCTGTGTTCGACATGGGAACAGGTGTGGCCTCTCCGCCATCGCCGCCAGACTATTAGTGAATGTATATACATTCAAAACCGGATAGAAGTATCGAGAAGAGTGAACGCACTCTTTTAATTTCTGGTCTTACTTTTGAATAAGTCATCGATGGATTAGTATTTGTCCGCTGAATGTGTTGCCACACTTACACGCCAAACCTATCAACCTCATAGTCTCTGAGGCATCTATTGGGGAAATCTCATCTTGAGGGGGGCTTCATGCTTAGATGCTTTCAGCATTTATCCCGTCCATACGTAGCTACCCAGCTATGCCGTTGGCACGACAACTGGTACACCAGTGGTATGTCCATCCCGGTCCTCTCGTACTAAGGACAGCGCCTCTCAAATTTCCTACGCCCACGACGGATAGGGACCGAACTGTCTCACGACGTTCTGAACCCAGCTCGCGTACCGCTTTAATGGGCGAACAGCCCAACCCTTGGGACCGACTACAGCCCCAGGATGCGATGAGCCGACATCGAGGTGCCAAACCTCCCCGTCGATGTGAACTCTTGGGGGAGATAAGCCTGTTATCCCCGGGGTAGCTTTTATCCGTTGAGCGATGGCCCTTCCATGCGGAACCACCGGATCACTAAGTCCGTCTTTCGACCCTGCTCGACTTGTAGGTCTCGCAGTCAAGCACCCTTATGCCTTTACACTCTGTGAATGATTTCCAACCATTCTGAGGGTACCTTTGAGCGCCTCCGTTACTCTTTAGGAGGCGACCGCCCCAGTCAAACTGTCCATCTGACACTGTCTCCCAGCCGGATCACGGCTGCGGGTTAGAATCTCAACCACACCAGGGTGGTATCCCACCATTGCCTCCACATAGACTAACGTCCATGCTTCATCGGCTCCCACCTATCCTGTACAGGTGGAGTCAAGATTCAATATCAAATTACAGTAAAGCTCCACGGGGTCTTTCCGTCCTGTCGCGGGTAACCTGCATCTTCACAGGTACTATGATTTCACCGAGCCTCTCGTTGAGACAGTGCCCAAATCGTTACGCCTTTCGTGCGGGTCAGAACTTACCTGACAAGGAATTTCGCTACCTTAGGACCGTTATAGTTACGGCCGCCGTTTACTGGGGCTTCAATTCGTACCTTCGCTTGCGCTAAGCACTCCTCTTAACCTTCCAGCACCGGGCAGGCGTCAGCCCCTATACTTCACCTTTCGGTTTGGCAGAGACCTGTGTTTTTGGTAAACAGTCGCTTGGGCCTATTCACTGCGGCTTATATTGCTATAAGCACCCCTTCTCCCGAAGTTACGGGGTCATTTTGCCGAGTTCCTTAACGAGAGTTCGCTCGCTCACCTTAGAATTCTCTTCCCAACTACCTGTGTCGGTTTACGGACGGGCAGTATGATTACTTGCTAGAAGCTTTTCTTGGCAGTGTGAGTCCATATGCTTCGCCTACTATTTTCGGCTCCCCATCACCACTTAGCCTTAATGCATGCCGGATTTGCCTAACATGCAGCCTTATGGCTTGGACGCGCTCTTCCTTCCGCGCGCTCATCTTTTCCTTCTGCGTCACTCCATCACTCAAATGCAATCTTACTGGTACAGGAATTTCTACCTGTTGTCCATCGCCTACGCTTATCGCCTCGGCTTAGGTCCCGACTTACCCAGAGCGGACGAGCCTACCTCTGGAAACCTTAGTCGTTCGGTGGACGGGATTCTCACCCGTCTTTCGCTACTCACACCGGCATTCTCACTTCTAAGCGCTCCACATGTCCTTACGATCATGCTTCGCCGCACTTAGAACGCTCTCCTACCATTAAAATAAATTTTAATCCACAGTTTCGGTAATATGTTTAGCCCCGGTACATTTTCGGCGCAGCGTCACTTGACTAGTGAGCTATTACGCACTCTTTAAATGATGGCTGCTTCTAAGCCAACATCCTAGTTGTCTGTGCAACGCCACATCCTTTTCCACTTAACATATATTTGGGGACCTTAACTGGTGGTCTGGGCTGTTTCCCTCTCGACAATGGACCTTATCACCCACTGTCTGACTCCCATACATCACATCTGTGGCATTCGGAGTTTGTCTGAACTCGGTAACCCGGGATGGGCCCCTCATCCAAACAGTGCTCTACCTCCACGATGCTAATATGAGGCTATACCTAAATATATTTCGGAGAGAACGAGCTATCTCCAGGTTCGATTGGAATTTCACCCCTACCCACAACTCATCCGGTCACTTTTCAACGTAAGTCGGTTCGGCCCTCCATTCAGTGTTACCTGAACTTCAGCCTGGTCATGGGTAGATCACCTGGTTTCGCGTACAAACATATACTCATTCGCCCTATTCAGACTCGCTTTCGCTGCGGCTCCACATCATCTGCTTAACCTTGCATATATTCGTAACTCGCCGGTTCATTCTACAAAAGGCACGCCATCACCCATTAACGGGCTCTGACTACTTGTAAGCGCATGGTTTCAGGATCTATTTCACTCCCCTTCCGGGGTGCTTTTCACCTTTCCCTCACGGTACTGGTTCACTATCGGTTAGCAAGGAGTATTTAGCCTTGGGAGATGGTCCTCCCGGATTCCGACGGAATTCCTCGTGTTCCGCCGTACTCAGGATACGTTCTAAATTTATCGACTTTTTAACTACGGGACTCTTACCCCCTGCGGTTGGCCTTCCCAGACCATTCGTCTAAGTCTTTAAATCCGTTGTGAACGTCCTACAACCCCAGCCGAAGCTGGTTTGGGCTCTTCCCCGTTCGCTCGCCGCTACTTAGGGAATCGATTTTTCTTTCTCTTCCTCTGGATACTAAGATGTTTCAGTTCTCCAGGTGTCCTCCAACAGTGCTATGTATTCACACTGTGGTAATACCTCGCGGTATTGGGTTTCCCCATTCGGAAATCTCCGGTTCAAAGCTTACTTACAGCTCCCCGAAGCATATCGGTGTTTGTTCCGTCCTTCATCGGCTCTTGCTACCTAGGCATCCGCCATGCGCCCTTCACTACTTAATCGTAATGAAATTTGTGTGAGTGTATCTTATAGATACGTTTGCGTTCTCGTTTTCAATTCTTCTTGCTCGATTTGAAATCGTTTTATTCTTCTCTTTACTTCTATACGGTTTTCAATGTACATAAATTAGTAATATAATAAAAATGGTGGAGACTAGCGGGATCGAACCGCTGACCTCCTGCGTGCAAGGCAGGCGCTCTCCCAGCTGAGCTAAGCCCCCATATCGTATATTTAATGGTGGGCCTAGGTGGACTCGAACCACCGACCTCACGCTTATCAGGCGTGCGCTCTAACCAACTGAGCTATAGGCCCATTAAATAATGAATGAGTATATTATTATATTAAAAATACTAGAAAGCTTCATTAAAGAAACATTCAAAACTGAATACAATATGTCAAAACGTTTTTCCGAATGGTCCATCTAACAAGTAGATGCTCCATATATTCCTTAGAAAGGAGGTGATCCAGCCGCACCTTCCGATACGGCTACCTTGTTACGACTTCACCCCAGTCATCCATCCCACCTTCGACGGCTGCCTCCATAAATGGTTGGCCCACCGGCTTCAGGTGTTATCGACTTCCGTGGTGTGACGGGCGGTGTGTACAAGACCCGGGAACGTATTCACCGTAGCATGCTGATCTACGATTACTAGCGATTCCAGCTTCATGGAGTCGAGTTGCAGACTCCAATCCGAACTGAGAACAGTTTTATGGGATTCGCTTGGCCTCGCGGCGTTGCTGCCCTTTGTAACCTGTCCATTGTAGCACGTGTGTAGCCCAAATCATAAGGGGCATGATGATTTGACGTCGTCCCCACCTTCCTCCGGTTTGTCACCGGCAGTCAGTCTAGAGTGCCCAACTTAATGATGGCAACTAAACTTAAGGGTTGCGCTCGTTGCGGGACTTAACCCAACATCTCACGACACGAGCTGACGACAACCATGCACCACCTGTCACTCTGCCCCGAAGGGAAGCTGTATCTCTACAGTTGTCAGAGGATGTCAAGATTTGGTAAGGTTCGTTGCTTCCTTCGAATTAACCACATGCTCCACCGCTTGTGCGGGTCCCCGTCAATTCCTTTGAGTTTCAACCTTGCGGTCGTACTCCCCAGGCGGAGTGCTTAATGCGTTAGCTGCAGCACTGAGGGGCGGAAACCCCCAACACTTAGCACTCATCGTTTACGGCGTGGACTACCAGGGTATCTAATCCTGTTTGATCCCCACGCTTTCGCACCTCAGCGTCAGTAACAGACCAGAGAGCCGCCTTCGCCACTGGTGTTCCTCCATATCTCTGCGCATTTCACCGCTACACATGGAATTCCACTCTCCTCTTCTGTACTCAAGTAAAACAGTTTCCAATGACCCTCCCCGGTTGAGCCGGGGGCTTTCACATCAGACTTATTTTACCGCCTACGCGCGCTTTACGCCCAATAATTCCGGATAACGCTTGCCACCTACGTATTACCGCGGCTGCTGGCACGTAGTTAGCCGTGGCTTTCTGGTTAAGTACCGTCATCTCAAGGCCAGTTACTACCTCAAGTATTCTTCCTTAACAACAGAGTTTTACGAGCCGAAACCCTTCATCACTCACGCGGCGTTGCTCCGTCAGACTTTCGTCCATTGCGGAAGATTCCCTACTGCTGCCTCCCGTAGGAGTCTGGGCCGTGTCTCAGTCCCAGTGTGGCCGATCACCCTCTCAGGTCGGCTATGCATCGTCGCCTTGGTGAGCTACTATCTCACCAACTAGCTAATGCACCGCAGGCCCATCCATGAGCGGCAGATAAATCCGCCTTTTAACAATTCCACTTATGTGGAAAGGTCGTATCCGGTATTAGCTACCGTTTCCGGTAGTTATCCCAATCTCAAGGGTAGGTTGCCTACGTGTTACTCACCCGTCCGCCGCTCAAATCACAGGAGCAAGCTCCTGATCTTTGCGCTCGACTTGCATGTATTAGGCACGCCGCCAGCGTTCATCCTGAGCCAGGATCAAACTCTCCATGATTGGAGAACTTAAACTTAAGCTCTTTGTGATACTGCTGACAGTATCTCGTTTGCGTTTGAATTGTTCGCCTCAATGTGTGCTCCTATATAATAGAAGACTTTTTCATTCGGAATTAAAACGTTGACATATTGTCATTCAGTTTTCAATGTTCTCTTGTGAAGTTTTGTGTGGTGCTTGCAATCTCGTTGACTGCTTAGTTATCTTAACATGTCTGTTTTACAGATGCAACAGCTTTTATTAAGTTTTTGTTAAGATTATAAAGTTTTGATTACATCGTGTTTGACACGACTTTTATATCTTAGCACATCCGATTATCAGATGCAACACTTAATTTCAAGCGTTTGTTAAGTGATGTTGTGTCGCCTTTGGACGACTTACATATCATAACACGTCTGTTTTACAGATGCAACAGATTATTAATATTTTTTAACATCTTATTAAAGTCTGTTAAGTTTTTGTTGCGTCGTCTTTTGACAACTTCTATATCTTACCAAGTATCGTTTGTTTCGTCAACACTCTTTTCTAATTTAATTTAACATCTTGTTTAGAAATGTTACAACTTCGTAACGGGGTGTTAAATATGCAAAACGAATACTTGATATATACTATCATATAAGCCTAAGAAAGTATAGAATAATTTTAGAGGTGACATAAATGAAAAAAACCGGTAACAAAATAATGCGTATACGCGGCTGGGCCCTTGCTATGATATTCATAGGTATGGCTGTAATGTACTTAGGTATATTCTTCAGAGAGACTCCCTGGGTAATGCTGATTTTTCTAGTGTTGGGTACAATCCCTCTTCTGCTCAGTTTCGTTATCTACTTCTGGGTCGGTATGATCAGTGCACGTACAGTGACTGTTCAATGTCCGAACTGCGAACGTCATACGAAAATTCTCGGCAGAGTTGATTACTGCCAGCACTGTAAAGAACCTTTAACATTAGATCAGGAACTTGAAGGAGAAGAATTCAATATTGATTACAATGTTAAGCACCGCAGAGAGAAGAAACTTGAAGAGATACGCGAAAGAGATAACACTAACGAATAACCAAAAAGTCCCGGTGCATTTTGCACCGGGACTTTTTGGTTATGTTCTTTTTATACCGTTTATATAGAAGGAACTGGTTTTAGCTGTTTGGATTACTTGTCTCGCTGCCGCTGCATTCAGGACAGACACCATAGATTTCTAAACGATGATGACTGACATCATAATCAGTAACCAAACCTGCAAGGTGCTCCACTTCTTCTAGTGCCGGATATTGAAAATCTGTAATCTTACCGCATTCGCTGCAGATGATATGATAGTGCGGTACTGAGTTAAAATCAAAACGGCTTGATGAATCACCGTAAGTCAGTTCTTTAACCAGTCCAGTCTGTTTAAATAATTTTAAGTTATTATACTGTCGCGACACTCATATTTGGAAAGTCGCTGGACAGTGATTGAAATATATCATCGGCAGTCGGATGCACTTCACTCTCAACCAGATAATTGAGAACAGCTTTTCTTTGAGGTGTGATTCTCACGCCTGTTTTTTTGAGCGCCTCAAGAGACTCTGCGAAATGGTCATGATGAGTATCTATCATCTTCATATGACTGATCCTTCCTTCTATTTATATATACCTAATATATATTGTACTTTGAATATAAAATCATTGTCAAACATTATTAATACCCTTTATTATAATCGATAACATTTTTCATTTCAGACTCGTTATTCATGCGCATTAGATTGTACGTGAAGATGTCAAAAGCTCTGAAATTATACATCCGGGTCTTCGCTGAACAATGCGGTGTGATTGTCAGATTATCAAAGCTGTATAACGGGCTGTCTGCCGGCAGCGGTTCTTCATTAAATACGTCCGATAAAACATGTGCAATGTATTTCTGTTCAAGTACTTCAATAAGCACCTCATCCGTCATTACTGTTCCCCGCCCGATATTTAGAAATACCGCTTCATCTTTCATCGCTTTGAATGTAGCAGTCTGCAGGAAGTTAGTCGTCTCCCCGGTACTTGGCAAAATATTCACCATCATATCTGCACTGCCGATTTGGGAATTCAACTCGCTGATTGCATGAGTCTGATCAAAACCTTCTATTGAACGCCCGTTAGTATTATAACCGACCGTGCGCACTCCGAAAATTTGCAGTGCTTTAGCAAGATGACTGCCGATACTCCCCGTTCCAAGAATATGAGCTTCTTTGCCGTATAATTCCTCTGAACGTGAATAAGTTATCCACTCTTTATTCTTTTGAGCTTCATGCAGCTGATTAAAATTCTTATAGTACTGAAGCAGCATGCCGACCGCAAATTCCGTCATCGGTATTTTATGAATACCCGTTGAATTTGTTACAATCGCTTTATCAAAAAATTCTTTCGGAATCTCATCGATGCCCGCACTCATCACGTGCACCCATTTCAGATTTTTAAACTGCTCCGCTCACCGTCAGTTAAATCACCGCCGTATGTAACGAAAATATCAGTTTCCGCTTTGATTTTACCGGTCATATTTTCTTTCTCTACATATAAGTAGTTATATTCTCCGTCTATTTTCTCAATCATTTCTTCTCTTGGTTTAACAGTTGAAGTAATATTCATGATGATTATCCCTCTTTCAGAAAATTTTTCAGCTCATCTGCATGCGTCGATGCCTTCACTTTATCGAAACGTTTCAAGATGTTCGAGTCAGCATCAATTACAAATGTTGTACGCGTAATACCATTAAATTCTTTGCCAAATGCTTTCTTCGGTCCGTATACGCCTGTCTCCTCAGACAGTTTAAAGTCTTCATCGACTAATAAGTCGAAGTTTAAGCTGTGCTTTTCGATAAAGTTCTGATGTTTCTTTTTACTGTCCCCGCTTACACCGTATACAGTTACATCAAGTTCATTCAAATCCGTCATGCTGTCTCTCATATCGCATGCCTGTGTTGTACACCCAGGTGTATTATCTTTCGGATAAAAATAAATTACTGTCCGTCCTTTTAATGAATCATTAGATACGATTTCACCATTCTGGTTTTCTAATTCAAACTTTGGAAATTTCTCCATTTATAAGTCATCCTTTTCATCATTAATTAATCTATACATATATAATACCCTTTCTCCTGAATACTTTAAACCATTCTACTTCCTTAAATAATTACCCGATGTATGGTATTATATTGAATGAATAAAATTGACGTAAAGTAAGGATGAAATTATGTATAATCATACGAATTCAAAGAAACTGCAAATCGCTGCTGAAGAAGTCATTTTAGGCGGTGTCAATTCACCATCAAGATCTTACAAAGCTGTAGGCGGCGGTGCACCGCTGGTTATGGAAAGAGCAGAAGGCGCCTACTTCTTCGATGTCGACGGCAACAAATATATCGACTACCTTGCTGCGTATGGTCCAATTATTACAGGACATGCACACCCAAGAATTCATGAAGCAATTACTGAGCAGTCAAGTAAAGGTATCCTTTACGGAACATCGACTCAGCTCGAAATCGACTTTGCGACAAAACTGCGTAATGCAATTCCTTCATTAGAACGTGTCCGCTTCGTCAACTCAGGAACAGAAGCTGTAATGACGACTATCCGTGTAGCCCGTGCTTATACAGGACGCAATAAAGTAATTAAATTTGAAGGCTGTTACCACGGTCACTCTGATCTGGTTCTTGTTGCAGCAGGCAGCGGCCCTTCCCAGCTCGGCACACCGGACTCTGCCGGCGTACCTAAAAGTGTTGCACAGGATGTAATTACCGTCCCTTTCAATAATATTGAAGATTTTAAAACTGCAATCAATCATTTCGGCGATGAAATTGCAGCAGTACTAGTTGAACCTATAGTCGGTAACTTCGGTATCGTTGAAGCAGAAGATGGATTTTTACAAGCCGTTAACGATATTTCACACGACAACGGTTCGCTGGTTATTTACGATGAAGTCATCACCGCATTCCGTTTCGGGTACGGCTCAGCTACCGACATTGTTGGAGTTACTCCGGATTTAACTGCCATGGGTAAAATTATCGGCGGCGGTACACCAATCGGCGCTTACGGCGGCAGACTTGATATTATGGAAAGTGTTGCACCACTCGGCGCTGCATACCAGGCCGGAACAATGGCGGGTAATCCGCTGTCCATGGCTGCAGGTATCGCATGTCTCGAAGTACTCGAACAGCCCGGTGTTTATGATGAACTCGACAGGCTCGGTGAGAAACTTGAGTCCGGACTTAACGATTTAATTGAAAATATAACGTCACTGCTAACATTAACCGCCTGGTCGGTGCATTGACAATTTACTTTACTGATGAAGAAGTGAAAAATTACAAACAGGCTGAAAGAAGCGACGGCGAAGTGTTTGCGAAGTTCTTCAGAGGACTTATCAGCCGCGGTATCAATATCGCACCTTCGAAATACGAAGCGTGGTTCTTAACGACAGAACATACAGATAAAGATATTGATGATACACTTGCTATAGTTGAAGAAGTTTTCAAAAATGACCTTTAGGAGTTGGTGCCATGCGTTTTGGTGCTAGAGTATTAAAAACGGGTATAGCCGTTGTCTTAACTTTCTTAATTACAAACCAAATTGGCTTAACACCGGCACTTATCGCCGGAATTGCTGCGGTTAATGCATTGCAGCCTAATGTATACCGTTCTCTTGAAACAACATGGAACCAATTCAGAGGTAATACAATCGGGGCCATTTCAGCAATTATCATGGTGCTGCTCTTTGGCAGCAACGTGCTGATTATCGGACTGACTGTAATATTAGTGCTCGCAATGCTTTTATTCTTTAAATTACAAAGTGTGTCAACACTTGCAGTCATTACCGTCATTGCAATAATGGATGTGCCTTTTGGCACTGATCTCGGCACAACTGATTTCCTGATTATTGCAGGCACGCGTTTCTCGCTTGATGATTGGTGTTCTCGTATCACTGCTTGTCAATCTGGTCTTTATACCGCCGCGTTATGAAACGAAAATGTATCATAACTGTTTTAATATCGCGAATGACATTTTCAAATGGATGCGTCTCGAACTGAACTCAGTCACTGAATCACAAAATGTCAAAAAAGACCTGGAGCAGCTTCAAAAACGTGTTACAAAACTGGAAACCATGTATTCATGGTATAAAGAAGAACGCAATTTGTTTAAAAAACAGCGTTTTGGCGATCACAGACGTAAAGTCCTGTTCAAGCATTTAATTGCTTCGACAAGACAAGCATACAATCTGCTTAAGCGTATTAACCGTTACGAAAATGACTACAAGCATCTGCCGGATGATTTGAAATATCATATCCGTATTGAAATGGATGAAATGATGGCTTATCACGAGCAGGTGTTTATGAAATTCACTGAAAAAATTAAGCCTGAAACATCAAATCTTTATGTCGAAGGCTCGCACTATTATGAAATGAGCTTAATGGAGCATTTTCTTAAAGAGTACTCACAGCTGACTGATGGAGAAGATAAACTCCGCTTTGAAAACATTCTGGAGATTATTACATCACTGCATGAATACTCACGCTCGGTTGACCGCGTTGACAGACTGGCCAACAGTTTCTTCAGTTATCATACCGAGAAGAATAAAATTGATATACAGGATGAAACTTTAGATATATAAAAAACTGCGGGGAACTCCCCGCAGTTTTTTTATTGCCATCCATTATTAATATCAGCTTTCCCTTTAAATTTACTTATATAAGGATTGCCTTTAACGATAAATCTGTATAAGTAATCGACAGCTTCTTCTTTATTATCGATGCCAATGCGTTTAGTCTCTTCAATTACTGCAGGGGTTTTCCCTGCGAGCACATGAAGTATTTCTCCGTTAATATTCGTACCGTTATGTTCCGATCTCGTAATACCCAGCGCTTTAGTCAGCTTGCCAGGTCCGGTCGTTAAATCAGTATCTTTACCGCGTCTGTTCTTCATAACTTCAATACCCTGATGCGGCTCAATTCCCCGAATCAGTATTCCTTCCGGACGATCTGACGTCGTCACAAAGTTCATACAGTTATGTCCGTGCATTGTGTACACGTATATGTGACCGTACGGTTCAAACATCATTGCATTCTTTTTCGTTATCTTCCCGTTAAAAGTATGTGCTGCTTTATCGTTTAAACCGAGATACGCTTCGACTTCAGTAATATAACCGCTTGTTATTTCACCATCGATCGTTGTGACAACTTCTGTACCGAGGAGCTGCCTGGCAGCTTTTAGTGTATTATCGCTTAAAAAGTCTATATCTAAATAATTCATTTAAAAGTCAGTCCTTTATAAACCTTGAATATCGTATAAGTTTTTATAAGCACCTTGTCGCTTCATCAGTTCAGTATGTGTGCCCGCTTCTGAAATCTGGCCGTTTTCAATAACGACAATTTTATCAGCATGAGTGACAGTTGACAGTCTGTGTGCAACAACCAGTGTCGTTCTGTCAGATGACAGCTTATCTAAAGTATCCTGAATAATGCTTTCACTTTCAAGATCCAGTGCACTTGTCGCTTCATCCAGAATTAGAATCGGCGGATTTTTAAGGAATACACGTGCAATGGCAATACGCTGTTTTTGTCCACCCGACAATTTCACACCGCGTTCACCGACCATCGTGTCATAGCCTTCTTCTAAATTTATGATAAATTCATGTGCATTGGCACGCTGAGCAGCCAGAAGAACTTCCTCTTCTGTTGCATCCGGCTTAGCAAGGAGGATATTTTCTTTTATAGAATCTGAAAACAGAATATTATCCTGCATCACAATACCGAGGTTATCTCTTAATGAACGGACTGTAACATCTCTAATATCCTGACCGTCGATTTTAATGCTGCCGGCCGTGACATCGTAAAATCTTGGAATTAACGACACGAGTGACGATTTACCGCCCCCGCTCATTCCGACAAATGCAACTGTCTCTCCGACCGCGATATCCAGATTAATATTCTTCAGAATATCATTATCATTTTCATCATATTTAAATGAAACGTTGTTGATTTGCAGATGACCTTTAACATCTTTAATCGGCTGAGCACCTTCTTCATCTTTAACATCGTAAGGCACATCAAAAAGTCCAAACACTCTGTCCATTGAGGCAATACTCTGAGTCAGTGCAGTTGATGAAGATACTAATCTTCTGAGCGGACCATATAATCTTTCCAGATATGCTACGAATGCCGCAAGTACACCAACAGTTAAGTTTTCATTCAGTACAAGGAATGTACCATAACCAATTACCAGCAACGGACCGATATCAGTAATCGTATTAACTACCATAAAACTGTAGGCTGTCCAGCGTGAATGATCCAGTGCTTTTGTTAAGAAGTTATTATTTTTTTATCGAATCTTTCTTCTTCATGGTCTTCAATCGCAAAGCTTTTTACAACGTTAATCCCCTGCACTCTTTCATGCAGAAAACCTTGTACTTCAGCAAGCGCCTGCGAACGGTTTCTTGTTTTCGCTCTCAGTCTGCCGAAGAAAAACCACACACCAAAAATATAAAACGGGAAAATTAACATTGAAACGAAAGCCAATTCAACGTTTAAGTTAAACATTATAATCAGAGCGATGATAATAGTAACGAGGTCCAGCCAGACGTTCATAAGGCCGGTCATAATAAAGTCTTTAGTCTGCTCTACGTCGTTAATTACACGTGAGATAACTTCCCCTACTTTATTATTTGAATAAAATTTGGCACTCAGCATCTGCAAGTGTCCATATAATTTCTTTCTGATATCGTATAGAATTTTATTACTTGTGCGCTGGGCTAAATATTGCCTGAAGAATTCTACAGGGGGCCTTACAACTACGAATACTACTGCAAAAACAAGCAGTACCTGAACAAGCATCCTTCCGTTCATCGTATGCCAATCCATCAGCAAGAATTATTCCGTCTATAGCATATGCAACGAGTAACGGAATAAGAAGCGGAATACCAAATTTAAGTATGCCGATCAAAATGTTAAGCCGATAATACCGTAATACGGCTTAACAAATTTCATATAACGTCTGATCATTTATGTTCCTCCAAAAAATTAGTAAAACCAATCAACGTTTCGTCGATTGGTTAATGTTCATTATTAAAACGATGGTGCCATACCTTTATAAAATCTGGAGCGAATGGTCCTTTTTTTGTTCAATCCACTGCTGAAGTTCATCGACCTGATGTTTTTAATATCGCATCAATACTCTCGGGATAATTCATTTTACTGCGGTGCACTTTATACTCGTCTTCATCCAGCAGATGATACTTGCCGTCCGGATATACTTTTATATCCAGGTCGTAGTCGATATATTTAATACCTTCTTCATCGCAGGCATATGGTGAAGATAAGTTGCAGTAATAATAAACTCCGTCATCTCTGAACATGCAAATGACATTAAACCAAAAATCTTTGTGGAAATAAACGATTGCAGGTTCACGCGTAACCCATTTTCGCCCGTCGCTTTCTGTAACAAGCGTACGATTATTACCAATCACGACGTGATCCGTACCTTTTAGAATCGTCGTTTCACTCCATACCCGGTGGATTTTACCATCATGCTTATAGCTTTGAATCCTCATCTTGCTTCCCTCTTTTGGGATGGATTCCATCACCATAATACTGCCACCACCTTTATATTTACGTAAACAGTATAGCATAACAGCATTATTATTAAAAACAGTTTTGAATCGGGCTCGCATTAAAAAAGCATCTTCTGCATTGCAATACTCATCGGAAGTTTTTTAACGTCTCTAAGGGGATAAAATTCTCGTGCTCATTCGCTGTATAAACAATATAACCTCCATAAACCATATTTTATGCGTAAATACGTGTTTATGATCACCGATCGGTGCTCCCGGCCTGGTGAGCTGCAAATTGTATTTTTCCTCAATTGATTCGAGTGAAGTATCCACATCAAATCTCGGCAGCTCATACATTCCTTTTAATAAGTCATCCTCCTGCTTAATGAGGAGAATTTCATCTTTGTCATTCAAAATAAGTAGACATTATAGTAGTATTCCTTTTTCGTTTTCTGTTTCTTTTTCAGCGGATACTGCATCACTTCGTTGGCTTTCAGCGCTTCACAATGTTCTTTAACCGGACAGATAACACATTTCGGAGTACGAGGTGTACATATTGTCGATCCGATTTCCATTAAAGCCTGGTTAAAGTCCCCTGCTTCAAGGGGCATATCTTTTTCGATAAAGTGTTTTACATCTTTCTGCACACTTGCTTTAGTCATATCCCTGCCGTCGCGGTTCAGCCTCGATATTAACGGAGCACGTTACCGTCGACAGCAGCAAGCTGATTGTTAAAAGCAATACTCTGCACTGCGCCGCCGATATAGGGACCGACACCTTTCAACTTAAAAAACTCTTCCGGACGACTCGGTACTTTTGAATCATATTTCTCCTGCACTTCTTTTACTGCATGCTGAAAATTGCGGATTCTGTTGTAATAGCCGAGCCCTTCCCAGTCTTTTAACAGAGCCTGTTCATCTGCATCTGCCAACGCATCGAGGTTCTCGTATTTTGTTATAAATTTCTCGAAATAGGGTATAACAGTAATGACTTGGGTTTGCTGAAGCATGACTTCGCTGAGCCATATTTTAAAGGGGTCTGAAGTCTCCCTCCACGGCAGTTCTCTTTTATTTGCCTGATACCAATTAAGTAATGTATTATTAAATACCGGTCTTTTAAACATTTAAAAACTCACCTTTTTAAAATATATTTATAAATAAAAATGCCGTATTGAAACGGAGTGATATCATGGATACATTAACACATACATTAATGGGTGGTGCGATTGTCGGTCTCGCCCACATCGACCCTGCAGTAGACCCGGTTTCTGCCGGATTTATTACGACAGTAGTCGGTGCTTCTCTTATTCCAGACCTCGATACTGTCTTAAAAATGAAAAATAATGCTGTATATATTAAAAATCACAGAGGAATCACACACTCTCTGCCCTTTACTCTTTTTATCTGGCCGCTCTTACTCGCTGTATTAAGCAGTCTGCTTTTCGGTCTGCCATTCATCAATATGTATTTATGGTCGCTGTTTGCGGTGTCACTTCACGTATTTTCGGATATATTTAATGCGTACGGCACCCAGGCGCTACGGCCGTTCAATCATACCTGGCTGCAGCTCGGGTTTATAAATACTATCGATATTCCAATGATTGTTATGCATATCATATACTTTATCTTGTGGTTTCGGCTTTAACCCGGTTACACTATTCATTATATTATATGCTGTACTGATTCTTTACTACATTGCGCGCTATATTTACCAAAAATATTTAATTGATAAGATTAAAAAACGTCTGCCGAATGATGAAATTACCCGCGTGTTCTGTCTGCCGACAATCCGCTTTAATGAATGGCGCGTTGTAGTTGTTGCAGAAGATGCTTATTATGTCGGCCGTACTTTTAAAGGCCAGATTGTATTTACGACCGCTTTGATAAGATTGGACCGCTTGAAGGAGAATTATTCGAAGCAGTAAAATATGATGAAAACTTTATGTCCTTCACATTCTTCTCTTCAATATACCGGTATGAAATTAAAGAATTAAGCGAGGATACCGTGGAAGTCAGATATATCGATCTCAGATATTTAAAAGATGGACATTACCCTTTCGTCTGCATTATGCATCTTGATAAAGATGATTACGAAGTCCAGTCGAGTTACACCGGATGGGTGTATTCAGAAACTAAACTGCAGCAAAAATTAGCCAGTAATTAAAATGACAGCATGCCTAAGATTCAGGCATGCTGTTTTTTTCATTATATAATTGAATTTTCATTTTGTTATACGCTTCGAACATCCATAAATAAGAATAGCAACCTGTGTAATGTAGAGTACGTCATAAGGCAGACGGTTTACAGACCATGCCTGATGAATTGAATTATTCTGCAATCCGTTAATCACATAATAAAATGGATTCAGACTGAAAATACTTTCCACTGCATTTGGCAGCTGCTCCGGCAAATAAAATACCGGAACGATTAAAATCACAATAACAAACAGCAGCGGATTAATTTTACTTGTATTAATGTGCAGCGATACGCCTAAGAACAGCATCGTAAATGGAATTACAAGAATAACCCCGAGCAGTATATAATACAGAAGAGAGTATATTCATCATCCAGTTATCGACGAACAATGCTGTAAAGGCACTGTACATCGTTATAAAAATCATAAACATAATTGTCTGGTAAATCATCGTCGGCAGTATTCGTAAATACAGCGGTATATAATTTACTTTTAAAATAGAATCTTTAACGTACGCTTCATTCTTATTCAGAATTACCATACTGAATATCCATACCGCAGCCATAAAGCCGACTGTTCCGTACAGCACCCGGACCATCGTACTGTCTTCGGCAGTCATAAAACCGATGAAAAGCAGCACAAGTCCCCCAATATAAATGAGCACAGGCGTTAAATTTAAGAGCGTAAACCTGTCCGCCTGTCTAAATACGCGTCTAAGCAAGTATTTAACTCTGTAATTCATATCCGCGCACCTACCTTCTCAAATAATTCCAGTTATTCTGAACACTGTCGTAAATCATAAATCCTTCATCTACTCTGAAAATAGTCACTTCACCAGTCAGATTTAAATCTTCGGTAATCTTATATTTTCAGCACCTTCAAATTCCATGGAGAATACAGTATCTCCTGAAAAATGGTACGTAATTGGAATGCCTGCCACGCTGCCGTGATTCTCATCGAGAACATCAAATGTAATATTCTCTTCGAGGAAAGCCCGGTCACCGTTTAAATAGTTTGAGTAAAACAGATAGTTATTCTGAATGACCGGACTCGCATATTGAAGCAGGTTCATAAAGTCTTCTTCTGCATACAAACTTGCCGGATTGAAATAAATTACTTCATTACGGTTCACTGTTTTTTCAGCACCCCCGTAATTTACGGTATATGTTTCTTCATCAGCAGCTGTCACTTCAAGAAGTGTATACTGCGGCAGCGTTGTGCCGTCAATTTCAAGCCCGTCTCTGTCTACAAATGCATATGATAGACGTTCTGATGTCACTTCTTCATTAAGGTTTTGCTGCTCCTCTGTAAATGTCGGTGATTCCCCAATAAATGAAATATTCATAAATATAACGAGAGCCGACAGCACCATTAGGAATACTAGTACAAGTGTCACAATAATTTTACGGATATTGATATTGTCGAGTACTGAAGCCTGCTGCTTGCCGAGACGCTTAAAGTTTTCACTGTACATCTCGTCTTCATAAACATGTCTTTTCCATTCAAGGTCAAACAGCGCTTCCTGTTCAATATTTTTGACCATGCTTTTATCTCGAAGATACTTATTGTAGCTCTCGACACCCTTTTCCACACTGCCCTCAAAACGGATTTGCCCGTAGCTGACCCATGTAAAATAATTTGCCATTTTCTCTATCGGTTCCAGCGATGTTTCTAAAAGGAGAACTCCCCTGTTATTTTGTTCGTGCATGTTCACAACACTTCGGAACTTGTTTAAATCTTCAAGATGTTCGTGGAAATTTGTATAGATAATTACTTCAACATCGATTAAACCTGAGATTTCAAGCAGGATATGAGCCAGCTGCTTGCGGCTTAAATCCTTTAATTTCTTATTAAGATTATTACGGATAACCGGCTTATTATGCAGCAGTTCAATCGTAGTCTGAAACTCCTTGCCGCTCTTATATTCCTCCAGCAATTCTTCCATAAAGAAACTCAAAGAGAAAGGGTTATTAATATGATCCATCACATCAAGACTCAGTATTCCGCCGTGTGTTTTAACTTTTCCCGTGACAGGATTTAAAGTACCTGACAGTACTTCTTTAATATAGAACAAAGTCTCAGCATCACTTAAGAGTCCGAGTACTTCGCCTTCATATAAATGAATGTAATATTTTTAAGTTGTATTGAGCCCGCATTGCCAAGCATGCGTTTTTTAAAACCTTGTGCTTCTTTGCTATAAGATAAGTCCAGCCCTTTTAACAAGATGTTATTTTTCATTATCTGACCTGTTTAGGCAGCTGCAGCATACTCACCGGAATAGCTGATTCTTTTTCATCACCATTCACGAAAAAGCCCCAGACAAATATTCCTTTCATATACTCCACTTTAAAGTAATGTTCTTCCTGACTGATAACTTTATAAATCTTACCGTATTGAATTTGAGACAGATCAATCAGATAGCATTCCGCAATAAGTACCTGGCGTTCCAGTACCCGGTATTCGTTTTCAACGCCCATCATTTCAGCACGTCTCATCGCTTCCCGTTTCGTTTGAATATAATGATTTAACTCTTTGCGAGTCATTTTACTTACATTTTCATCCATCGTTCATTCCGCCTAACTTTTCACTGATTTTATCATAAGCGTAACCTTTGCCCATCATTGCCGCAATCATTTTCTGCTTAAGCTTAAATCCGCTTTTTTTTCTGGTACTTATTATAATATTTTTCAAAATCTTTCTCAAAATAAGTATCCTCATCGTAGTCATCATCGTAATCTATCAATTCAAAATGATGGCTGCTGTATCCTCGCAGTGTTAATTTTTCTCTCAGTTTTTGCTTGAACTGCACATACGAACCTCTATGAGTTCTCAGAAATTTATCTTTTAATTTATTCATGCGTTCAGCATCAATCAGCTCATCAAATGAATCCGCTTCTTCTATAATAATTTCTGGAATTTGATGTTTCTTCAATTCTCTTTGCAAATGCCCTGGTCCTTTATCTGTCGTGTTGAACTGTATTTCTTAACGACCGTGCATAGTTCTCGTCATTTAAATACCCTTCATCCTGCAGACGGTGAATGGTCTGACTGACAATTCTTTCTTCATAATCATCGTTAAGATAATCGTTCATCTCTTTGTTCGAACGGATTTTATAACTGATATATTTAATCGCGGCTACGTAAGCCTGATCATACTGTACATTTTGAACAATTTGTTTAAATTCTTCTTCGTCCAGTTCTTTTCCGGGAATCAGTACATAACGCACAAGGGATTCTTCGTGTACTTTTATAGACTGTCCATCATCGAATAAGACATCGTACATTTCCCTCTTCAGTTTTACAATACGTTTGATTTTCATCTAGCTTCACTCCAATAAATCAGATGCGAAAAAGTTACTCAGTGATTTGCTGTGTTCTTTCTTTCGAGACGGCGTTCAGCACGCTCTTTGCCAGTATCACTCAGCCATTGCAGGCGTTCATTATCCGGCTCAATTTTAGGGACTTCAACAGTTTTATTATTTTCATCCAGTGCAACAAATGTTAAAAATGAAAAAGCAGCGAGCTCTTTTCCGGACTCTCTCGTTAAATCTTCTTTTGATATTTTAACCATTACTTCCATAGAACTGCGGCCGGTATGTGTCACCATTGCTTCAAGAATAACAATTTCCCCGATGTTTATCGGCAAGAGAAAGTCCATAGAATCTATAGAAGCGGTGACTACAGCTTCTCTGCAATGACGGCGTGCACTGATTGCAGCAATATCATCTACATACTGCAGCAGTCTTCCGCCGAACAGCGTCCCGTGCGAATTTGAATCAGGCGGCAGTACGTTGGCAGTTTTCACTGCATATGATTCGGACATTAATTTTTTCATGTATATTCCCCTTTATAATAAAAATAGAGGAGATATGCATCTCCTCTAAGTAAATTTCTTATATTTTGCGCTCGAGCGCTTCTTCCGGTGTATCAATCACAAGTGCATCTTTACTGTGGAACGCTTGTGCCAGGAAGTAATAAAGCACCGCTGCAAAACCGAGAATTGCAAATACAAAAGATAATACGACTAAAAGCATTAGCCAGCTTCCCATAAAAATCCTCCTCAACGGAATTTTCCATAATAACAATTACCTAAATTGTATCATATTTTCAAATGAATTGTACGCTTATTTTTATTAAAACGCCCAGTTGCCTTCTGCAAATACCGGTGATTCATTTCCATCCTTATCAATACCGTAAATATTCATTTTCTCTGAACCGATCATAAAGTCGACATGAGTAATTGAATCGTTTAGTCCTGCTTGATCCAGTTCTTCACGTGACATCTCTTTACCGCCATCGATAGAGAATGCATATGCACTGCCGAGTGCGATATGGCATGACGCATTTTCATCAAACAGCGTATTGTAGAATAAAATACCCTTATTCGAAATTGGAGAGTCAAACGGTACAAGTGCCACTTCACCAAGACGTTTAGCACCGGCATCAGTGTCGATAATATTTTTCAGAATATCGTAGCCTCTGGCAGCTTCATATTCAACAACTTCTCCGTCTTTGAACGTCAGTTTAAAGTCATCGATAATATTACCGCCGTGGCTTAACGGCAAGGTGTTTGTTACGTAACCGTCAACACGGTTCTTGTCAGGCGCTGTGAAAACTTCTTCTGTCGGCATGTTTGCCATAAATGAGTTGCCGTTTGAGTCAGTGCTCGATGCACCCGCCCATAAATGATTGTCAGGCAGACCGATCGTTAAATCAGTACCTGGTGCCTCGTAACGTAATGCAGTGAATTGCTTAGCGTTTAAATAATCCACTTTGTCATGCAGAGTTTTATCGTGTTCGATCCATGCTTCTACCGGATTTTCTGCATCTACACGCACCGTGTAAAGTACTAACTCAAGCAGTGCATTGACCGCATCGTCATCAGAAAGTTCAGGGTACACTAAACGCGCCCACTCTACTGAAGGATAACCTGCGACACACCACGAATGAAAATCACTCTGTGTACGGCTCGAAAATTCTTTAAACGCCTGGCCGTTTGCAATCTGCATTGCCTGCAGTTTTTTAGGAGAAACATCTTTTAAAAGTTCCGGTGAGCTTGAAATAATACTCAGGAATCCTGCTTTCTCGTCACTGTAGTGCATACGCTCCGCTACCTGGAAGTCATGAACAACAGAAAGTTCCTCTTCGTCTCTGTACTGGGCGTTCAGTCTTGAAATCGTATCGTCACCGAGAGAAACTTTAACTTCTTTCGAGCCTCTTTCGTAAGCAATCTTCGTTACGAGTCTGACGAGTGGCAGTGCGTCCGTTGTTGCTCTGATGTATAGTCTTTTACCATCTGTAATGTTAATACCGACATCGACGAGGAGCTCGGCATATTTATATAATTTTTGTTCAATATTCATCGTCTGATCACTGCTTTCTCATTTTTGATAGTTCTTCGATTATAGCTGACTGTTCACTTGTAGAAATCTGCTTGCGTGAATCCAGTAATTCTTTAATATCATTTAACTCACTGATTTTTTCATCGCTGTAATCCTCAGCTTTAAATACACCTTTATTTACTACATTTAACTTTTGTATAATTTCGTTTAAAATCTGCTCTTTATCCATGATGGTCCCCTTTCCATTCCTTATAAACTATCTTAACAAATTATAATAAAAATATATCATCTGACAAAAGTATAGAAAAACTGTTTTCTTTATTATTCCTCTTAATTTCTTTAGATAAAAAGTTTACACTTAGTAAATATAGGTTATATTTAATAGAAAGCTATCTAAAGGAGAATCAGTTATGAAAAACAAATTAGTACCAGCTATAGTAATTGGAGCCGCTGTCGGCGGATTAATTGCATTAATCGATAAAGGCACGCGCGACTCTGTAGTTTCAAATACTAAGAGCGTAAAGCATTACGCAACGAACCCTGATGATCTTAAACAACGTTTCAATGAACCGTCAGGCGAACCATCTAAAATAGAAATGATTAAAGACGAAGTTTTATTCTGGAAGGATACTATAGAAGAAATCCGCCGCAACAACCCTGAGCTGGAACGTGCAGTAATGGACGCGAAGGATACTTTCCAGGAAAAACGCGAAAAAAAATTAAATTAAAATTAAACAGGACTATTTGAATATAGTCCTTTTATTTTAGGCGAGGTGAGATTATGACCAAAAATGAAACATCATCAAAACTCTTGAATCAGATTAAAGAAGAAAAAGAGCAGGAGAATAGTGAAGGCGATGTGTTCGTCGACAAGATTAATTTCAAATCAAAAGATGCCAAAAAACCAGATGAACATATTTACGTTTCCAAAATTAATAAACCTGCAAAACTGAAAGAAGATGCCGGTTTTTTCAAACGGCTGTTATTCAGGTTTTCACATGACAACACAACAGGGATGGCCGCACAACTTGCATACTATTTCCTGCTGGCGATATTCCCGCTCTTGATTTTCCTGTTATCAATCGTTCCGCTGTTCAGAATTGAACCGGATCTTATTACAGGATTTATCCAGGATTATGCACCTTCAGAAATTTCAGGACTGCTGGAAGGTATTATTACCGACGTGTAAGCAACTCCCGGCGGCGGTATTTTATCAATCGGTTAATTTTAACGCTGTGGTCAGCATCAAACGGTATGACTGCACTGATGAATGCCTTTAACGTCGCGTATGACGTCGAAGACAGCCGCAACTTTGTAAAAGCAAAATTATTGTCAGTATTCTTTACAGTTATTTTATCATTATCAGTAATACTGACATTTGTACTCATCGTATTCGGTGAACAAATCGGTAACTTAATGTTCGGCGTTATCGGACTCGACGACCAGTTCTCATTGGTATGGAACTTAGTCAGAAGTATTTTACCAGTACTGCTCGTATTCATTGTATTCCTTATCATGTACATTACTGCTCCAAATATTAAATTGAAAATTAAGTCGGTTATCCCGGGCACGATCTTTACGACAGTTGCTTTCCTCGTTGCATCATGGGGATTCAGTTTCTACGTATCTAACTTCAGTAACTATTCAGCAACATACGGTTCAATCGCCGGTGTAATCATTTTAATTTTCTGGTTGTACATTACTGGTGTTATAATAATTCTGGGTGCGCAAATTAACTCGATTTTATACAAGCGCACTATAGAGAAAGAACAGCAAACACAAAGTAATGAAGAGGAAGTGTCAGTTTAAAATGACTTTATTGGAAGATTTACTCGAAGCAAATGAAGCTTTCGTTAAAAATGAAGAATTCAAAGCTTTTAAAACCGATAAGACACCAAACAAAAAAGCAGTTTTTTTAACTTGTATGGATACGAGATTATCTGAGCTGTCGATTAAAGCATTGGGCTTAAAAAATGGCGACATCAAACAAATTAAAAATGCCGGTGCCGTTGTATCACATCCTTACGGAAGTACGATGCGCAGCCTGCTCGTTGCAGTTTACGCACTGGGCGTGGACGAAGTCTACATCATGGGACACCATGACTGCGGCTTTGGCGCACTCCAGCCGGAACCGGTTATTGAAGAAATGAAAAACCGCGGTATCAATGATGAAGTCTTCGAAACACTTGAATACTCAGGAATCGAAGTCTCTAACTGGCTTAAAGGATTCGACAGCGTCGAAGAAAGCGTCAGAGAAACAGTCGATAACGTTAAGAACCATCCATTGATGGCTAAAACAGTACCCGTGCATGGCATGATCATCGACCCTGAAACAGGAAAAGTTGATCTTGTGATTAACGGCTATGATAAAGCATAATATTTTTTCTGAGACCGGACCCTTTTAGGGTCCGTTTTTTTGTTAATTTAGTATGACTCTTCTTGTCTGGCGACGTCGCGGATTTTGCGAAGGTATCCGGTGGGTGATATTGATTATACTCTCTACAAGGAATAATGTTAGAATTTATATTGCTGAACTGTTAATAAAAATTAAAGGGGCATAATCATGAAAAACGCACCAAAAGATAGCTTTATCACTAAATACTTTTTAACATTAATAATACTCGGAACTTTTCTCATCAATTCAATTTCCATGACAGATACATTTAAAGAGAATGTAGGGCTACATTTCTCACTCACTTTAATACTCAGCTTTATGACTTTATCGATTGAACTTTTTGTAAATAAAAATCTGGTCCCTAAAGAAAAGGCGATAAAAGCAGGAATTCCGATCGTTATTTACATTAATCGTTTTCGCATTCAGTACTGTTTTTCTTTACTCGTAATTACTAAATTGGTGAGATAAACCGTTACCTCTGATATGAAACCCGTTCATTGGTGAGATAAACCGTTACCTCTGACATGAAACCCGCTCATTGGTGAGATAATCCGTTACCTCTGATATGAAACCCGCTCATTGGTGAGATAAGCCGTTACCTCTGACATGAAACCCGTTCATTGGTGAGATAAGCCGTTACCTCTGACATGAAGCCCGTTCATTGGTGAGATAAGCCGTTACCTCTGACATGAAACCCGTTCATTGGTGAGATACCGCTACAATACCTACAAAAAAGCCTGGACATCCAAAGGATGCACAGGCTTTTCATTTAAAATTAGTCTTCAATTTTAGTTAACAGTTTCGGGCCTTCGCTCGTTACCATAATTGTGTGTTCTTTTTGCGCAACGTAGCTGCCGTCTTTTGTTTCAAATGCCCAATCGTTTTTACCGTCTGTAACGATTGTTGCTCTTGATGAGATAAATGGTTCAACTGCAATAACCATTCCTTCTTTTAAGATTGTTCTGTCTGTCGGGTCATAGTAATTCATAATATGCTGCGGCTGATCGTGCAGGCTTGTGCCTACACCGTGGCCTGTCAGGTTTTTAATCACTGTCAAATCGTTTTGACGTGCTGTATTAAATACTGCACGGCCAATCTGGCTTACTTTTGCACCCGGCTTAATTTTCTTCAGCGCTTCTTCGAATGCCATTGCAGTAACATCAATAACTTTTTGTTTTAACGGGTCATCATTTTCCCCTGCGATAAATGAAATTCCCGTATCTGAATAATATCCATCTTTTACTGCAGATACATCGACGTTAACAATATCTCCGTCTTTAAGTTTACGCGAACCGGGAATTCCGTGCGCCACTTCTTCATTAATGCTGATACATGTGTATCCCGGGAAGTCATACTCGCTTATTGGCGCACTTTTTGCACCGTATTCTTCAAGCAGTTTACCTGCATAGTCATCGAGTTCTTTCGTTGTCATGCCTACTTTCGCATGTTCAACTGTCGCTTTTAATACGCGACCGCATATTTGGCCGATTTCTTCTAATTTTTTCAGTTCTTCTTGTGTTTTTACTATCATTATTTATACCTTCTTACTTTTAGTCTTATTTAAACAGTATAACAAACTTGCTACATTATAAAATCATATATGGTCATATTTCTATAGAGGCGCTGCTCTATTGCTGAAACTGTCACTCCGATTAACCGTATCGGCACATCCTGTTCTTTCACTTCGTGATACAGATTGTAAGCATAATGATAAATGTCTTCCCCTTTAAATACGGGATCCAGCGTCATCATTTGTTTCGAATGTGCTTCGAAGTCGCCGGTTTTAATTTTCACCGTAACTACTCTGCCTGCAAGTTCTTTATCATCAAGTCTCATACTGACTTTCTTCGACAGGTTCTCAAGAACAGCTAATATCTCTTTATCGTCGTTGCGGTCATAGTTGAATGTCGTTTCTTTACCGACAGACTTCCGTTCACGCTGCACGGTCAATTCGTTAGTGCCGATGCCCCGCGCTTTATTATATAAACTCTCACCGCGTTTACCGAACTTTAATATTAAATCATTTTTAGCTATATCATATAGATCTTTACCTGTTTTAATTCCCATGCCGACCATTTTTTCCTCGGTCACCTTACCGACACCCGGGAATTTCCCAATTGGCAGTTCATGCAGAATCTCGAGTACATTATCGTAATGTATAACAGTCGTCGCTTTCGGTTTATTCATGCCTGAAGCAATTTTCGCAAGGTACTTATTATATGAAATCCCGCTACTTGATGTCAGCCCGGTTTTTTCAAAAATATCACTTTGAATGGATAAGGCAATTTCTCTTGAGGATGATTCTTTGCTGACGAGTTCTGTAATATCAAGGTACGCTTCATCCAGGCTCAGCGGCTCTATCAGTTCCGTATAACTCAAAAATATTTCCCTGACCTGGGCTGAAATTTTTTATACCGTTCAAAACGCGGATGGACAAATATACCGTCTGGACACAGTTTATGAGCAGTTTTCGTCGGCATCGCTGAATGCACCCCAAATTTACGAGCCTCATAGCTCGCAGTCGCAACGACTCCTCTGTTAAATGAGCGTCCGCCCACTATTACAGGTTTGCCTCTTAGTTCAGGGTTATCGTACTGCTCCACCTGAGCATAAAATGCGTCCATATCTATATGAATGATTCGTTTTTCCATCGTCTTCACCCACATTCATTATACCAAATAACGAACACACGTTCTACAAATTAAATTGTCTGTTCCTTAGTTTCGTAAAGACTCATGCCAACTTCAGTATCGACAGCATAAGACAGATGCTTGTGTTTTAGTATCAGATACAAATAGTAGAAGTCTCCTGCACACGCACCTGTATGCAGAGCGATGTAATATTTATATGCCGGGTTCGGCAGCATGAACATCATAGTCACCATTACTGCTGTTATAATCACAAAAGGCATAATGATAATGATAAAAAACTGCCATCTCGTATATATAGTCCCCGGTGATGTTGCATAAGCCATCCCCGCTTTAAATCCGTAGTTCACTTTACCTTCGGGATTAAAAACTTTAAAAAAGATACCGTGAATCGCCTCGTGAACGATGATAATAATAAAAAATAGTGCGATAATGAAAAATACTGCACCGACAATACCAAATTGTTCTCTGCCGACAAGTGCACTGCCCGTCGGCTGAATGACAAATCCTTCAAGTAAATACAGCACTATAAACGTGCCGATCATTACCAGTATTTGAATCCATGATATGCTCTTTAATGCAGATTTATTCTCAAAAATATTCAGTTCCAGCTTGTCCATGTACATGCCTCTTTCTTATTCGTCTGTAATTAACATATCATAATTATAACAGCCATAACACAGGAGTGATTTAATGAATATAACGATTATCGGCGGTGGTCTTGCCGGATCTTCAATCGGCTATCATCTCGTCAAACTCGGCAACAGCGTGACGATTTACGATCGTAACGATAAAGGCCAGGCAACTTTCGCATCGGCAGGAATTGTCTGTCCATGGATCAGCCAGCGCCGCAATAAAAAATGGTACCGCCTCGTCACAAAAAGCGCTCATTATTATCCGGAGTTTATCAGCACGCTGGAAAAAGAAGCAGGCATGTCAACCGGCTATAAAAACAGCGGTGCAATCTGTCTGTTCAAAGAAAATATTTTTGACAAAGCAACGAAACGTATTAGTGATAAAGCCATAGATAATCCGGATGTCGGTGAAGTCAGACAACTGACTAAAGATGAATTATCCGCGCTGCATCCGTCACTCACAACAGAATACCCTGCACTGATAGTAGAGGGCGGCGGTCAAGTGAGAGGGCGTAAACTGCTTGCTGCCTTAAAAGAAGCATTTATCAAGTACGGCGGAATATGGGAAAATAAATCTTATGACGGCGGCAATGATGACACGCTTAAAATATACACGACCGGTGCATGGGGCGCCGAACAGGCATATAAACCGGAAATCGCCCATCAGCGTGCGGAAATAATGCACTTTAAATTAAAGCATCAAAAAGATCTGCAGTCCCCTGTCGTAATGGCACTCGGTCCGACTTATATCGTGCATCTGGAGAACGACGAGTATGTAATCGGTACGACTCATATCGATACGGACTCATTTGATACTGCTCCTACTGAAGAAAGTTATAATTATCTACAGGATGAGCTGTATAAATACTTTAAACCTGAAGAAGTGGAAATTACTGAAATGGGTGTCGGATTAAAACCGTATACCCGTGACTTTTTGCCGTTTATCGGCTACGTCGCTAATAATACTTTCGTCGTTAACGGCATGGGCTCAACCGGATTGAACAGCGGTCCATTCGTCGGACATGAAGTGGCGTCTGTTAAATAACCTGCCTACTGAACTTGATTTCAGGACTACAGCTATATTGAACCGCAAAATTAAAAAGAGTCTGGACATAAATGTTTCTAATAAATATCCGTACGTTATTCCTGGGGCATCGCGTAAGCCTGTAGTCTTACGCTGATGCTATTCCCCAAGGTCTAACGTACGGATTTTATCTATATTTCATTAAACATATTACCTTCTCTGAGCTTTTGTCTCAGCCATTTTTTATACGAAAAATTAATCATTGCATATAGTAATACAAGAATAAAACCATTTACAATCAAGACGCCGAGCCACAGTTTATCTTTTCTGTATTTGTAGTTAATATACCCGAAAATCGTTCCGAGCGACGTTAGAAGGATTTAAAATCCATACCACATCTGCATCCATAAATAGAGGCAGCAGTAAAACAAGGACTGGAATCGCCACACAAAATATTCTTAACTATACTGCCTCCTCAACTAAATCATTATTTAATTTTACAATATTTAAATTATTTATACAAAATTTATACTCATTTACTACCAGTTACGATGCAGGATCCGGGCAATATGATAATCTTCCCGCTTATATAACTTAAACATAAAATACATAAGTATTAAAAGTCCTGCTTCAATATCTGAAATATCGTCTACGAATATTTTATGATTATTCATCGAACCGATTAAATTCTCTTCCCGGTGCATCGTTAAAGTGACCTCTTTGTCATCTTCAAAATATAAGGTGTCTCAAGTACAACGCCGTCCGCTCTGAAGTTCATAAAATTGTGAAGCTTGCGTTCTTTTAAAACGTTTACCCATATGTTCAACTGTATATTTTGCCACGTTTAAATCTTTAAATCTTCTTCTTTGAAGACCGAGCAAAATTTCAGTACCATTAGCGTGCTGAAAACCATAAGTATTCTTCTCATCACAGCCTGATATCGTCGTCGCAAAAACATCTCCGACAACATTGTTATTACTATCTATAATTGTTACACCCTGATGTTGTTCTTCGTCGATCACTTTGGCATATAACTGCTGCACTAAACACCCTCCTGTCACACATACTGCATTTCTAACAGTTTACCATAATTTATATTGAAAAGAGTATCCTCATAAATGAAGATACCCTAAAACAGCATAATTTATTCTTATTTAACTTAAAAAAATCCGTCAATTCCGAAGCTTCCAATTTCCCAAAGTAATGGTTTAAATCAAGTGAGTTCAGTTTTTCATTTAAGTCTTCTCTGACCACTCTCGTACCTTTAAGTGCTTCTTCGACATCTTTAATCTCACCCTGTCCGAAAAAGTCTCCAAAAATCGCACAGTGATCAATTCTGCCGGCTTCAATATCAAGAGAAATATCTACTGTTCCTGCTGATAAACGCGCGTCTCTGTTATATGAATAACGCGGTGTCTTACCGTAATTCCAATCCCAGTTTTTATATTTCTCCTCAACAAGCTTATCGATTTCTGCCCAGTCTTTATCAGTAAGCTCATAGCGTTTTGCCTCATTTACATCGTCGACAGACAGAAATTCCTTAATAATTAAATCTTTAAATTCATCCGTCGTCACATCCTTGTATTCCGGTGCAAGATGTTCGCGCAATGTTGTTACTCTACTTTGTACAGATTTGATGCCTTTTGATTCAATCTTTTTACGGTTCGGATTAAGTACAGCAACCATCGCTTCGACGTTAATATCTAAAAGCAGTGAAAACCCGCCGTATATTCGGCCGTTTGACATTGTCATCGCCCCGCCGGATACTTTTTTACCATCGATAATCAAATCATTTCTGCCGCTCTGTTCAACGTTGTTAACACCGAGATTGTTCAGCGCTTTAATAACCGGTGCATACATTTTCTTGTAATCTCCGTATACCCCTGTATCTTCAGACACTAAGAAGCATACGTTTACAGCACCGTCATCTACTAAAATTGCACCGCCTCCGGTATCTCGTCTTACGAGCAGAATTTCATTTTCTTCGAGGTAATCCTGATTCACTTCTGAAACAGAATTTTGAAAGCGTCCGATTTCTACTTTCGGCTTACAATGATACGGGAAAATAATTCCTTCATCCAAAAAGATGTTGTCCTGAACATAGACCTGCATTGCAAGCGCATATGCACCGTCTGTTATATATTCTCCATTACGGAATGGTTCGATTAAATACATTTCAGTCATCCTTTATCTGTTAAATTTTATGTGCGTTTAAAATAGTCTGTCCAATATCATCTGTTAAGAAAACCGTACGTGATTTAATAGCTTCCGGAATTCTGTAGGACTTCTGGTTCATCGTCACAAGCAATGCATCTTCATTCTGCCGGGTTTCACGCCAGAACGGATGTTTTATAAATTGCGGCGTGGTATGTCCAACACCGATTTCAAGGTAAATAACTTTACCTTCTTTATGCTCTTTTAAGAATGCATTGTAGTCATTTCTTTGAGCGTTAAATTTTGCGTCTTCCACCATACCTTTTTCTGCTGTGCGCTTATTTTTTTCCATCGGTGCACCACAGTGAGGACAGTACGGAATAAGTTTAGACGGTATTGCCATATTCTGCTGCTGTTCAGCCATCTGACGCATCAGTTCATCATCGCGGTATGTTTCATCATGACAAAAAGCCGAACACTGCATACGTACATATTCACCCTGGTAATACAGCACTTTATCCATGTTATATTCAGCCGCATAAAAGGCGTTATCAGCATTTGTCGTAATGACGTGATACGGTTTTTTCTCAATCATTTTCTTCAATGCGATATACACTTTTCCTGCGGGCTGATCTAAATAATTCAGGACTATAAAACGGCTTTGAAATGCCCAGTACTCTTCCAGTGTCGGGAATTTAAACAAACTCGCCTGCAGCATATCAAACCAGTTATATTTTTCGATAAAATCTGGAAAGTTGCTCTTAAAGCGTTCTCCGATATAAGTGAAACCGTCAGCTGCCGACATTCCCGCACCAATGCCGACGACAACCGCATCTGCTTCATCGAGCAGTCCCGCAAGCAGTTCACTTTCTGAAGTGTTTTGTTCTAACGTCTTCCAAGCTTTCATGCATATACAACCTCTCTTAAGTCAAAAGATTTTCATAGATTTTTAAATCTTCTGTGTCAAAAACATTAAATACTACCCTGATTGCCGACCCGGTTTCCTCCAGATACTGCTTTACAGCGTCCACTGCAGTTGCTGCAGCCGCTTCTTTCGGATAGCCGAATACACCTGTTGAAATACTGCAGAATGCAATTGCCTCAATATTGTTTTTATCGGCAAGTAGAAGACAGTTTCTGTAGCATTTGGCTAAGAGCTCCTGTTTCATCGATGATACTTTACCATTCTGGACGACCGGTCCGACTGTATGAATTACATAATCTGCAGGCAGGTTGTAGGCGGAAGTAATTTTAGCTCTGCCAACCGCTTCTTTTCTGCCTTGTTTCTTCATTAATTCAGCACATGCCAGACGCAGCTCTGCACCCGCCTTTGTATGAATAATATTATCGATGCAGTTATGGTTCGGAATCAGGCAGCCGAGCATTTCAGCGTTTGCTGCATTGACGATTGCATCAATTTTCAGCGTCGTAATGTCTCCCTGCCATATGTAAAACTGCTTTGAGACAGGTCAGAGATTTAAGTCTGTCACACCGTCAGTATTATATTCAGATAAAAATGCATCCTGCACATCGAGAAATTCACTGCTGACTTTGACCGCAGGCGTTCGTTGGCAAGACCGCGGAATACCTCAAACCGCTCATCAAAGTCATCGGGTACTGATTGTTCTGTCTTATTTTCCTGCTGCATATAAGAAATTAAAAAATGCAATCTGTCTGTCTGACTCATCATTTACTATCACCCAATTCTAAAAAAGCTCACACCCTATGTAAATACATATGAATGCGAGCCTTTGAATATAAATATAATTTAGCTTTAATTAAGCATCCGCAAGCGCATTGAATTCAGTTTCGTCAACACCAGTAAGTTTAACAACCCAGCTCTCATCGGCTTTTGCCGAGTTTAATAATGTCGGCTCATCTGTCGCCTTATCGTTAACAGCAACAATTTTACCTGCTAATGGTGATGCTAAATCAAGTACTGTTTTAGAAGCTTCTAATTCAAGCAGTGAATCGTTTTTAGCTACTTCTCCAGCTTTTGTAAATTCTACAAAGCCTACTGTTCCAATATCGTCCTGCAGTTCCGGAGTCATAATAAGCGTGTACTCCTCGCCATTTTTTTCAACCCATAAATTTAGCAACTTTTTTCATTGTTATCCTTCTTTCTATTTTTTTAATTGAAATTCCGATGATATTAATTCAAGCGCACGCTGTCTGTTTGCAGCACCCGGCATGAGCGGTATCAGCAGTATTTCATCAGCGCCGAAAGTTTCTGCCAATGTATCCAGCTGTTTTTTTACGCTTAGTCCATCTCCGACGACCATGCGCGAACGGTTAGCCGACAGCTTTTGAAGTTCTTCTACAGTATAAGTGTATTTCTCTGCAGTTTCAACTGATGGAAAACGTTCAAATTCACTGAAATTCATTTTGCCGAGAAGCCATAAGTCGAGCGCTTTTGCGAGTGATGCCGCCTCGTCATTAGTATCAGCGACGACGACAAATGGTGATACCATTACTAACGGCTGCTGCATGACCGGTGATGGTACAAATTTTTCTCTGTATATGCGTGCAGCTTCTTTTCCTACTGCTGTCTTATCTTTTGAAGCGTGCGGAAACAATCCGAATGTAAAACCGATGCCCTGACGTGCAGCGAGTTCCGCTGTCCGGACGCTCGTACTCATCACCCACATTTCCGGGTTCGTCTCGCCTGTCGGATTCGCAGTGACTTCATTAAAACGGTGAAGCTCGTCGTCAGTGTCTGTAACGTATTTTTTTATGTCGCTGATATTTTCTTCGTAACGCTGTTTTTTCGGACGCATTTCGTTCATCGATTTGTTTACAGCAGAGGTCCCAAGCGTATTCCCGATACCAAGATCTACTCTTCCGGGGTATAAGCTTTCCATTACCCTGAAGCTCTCCGCAACTTTTAACGGACTGTAATGCGGAATCATTACGCCGCCGGAACCAAGTCTGATTGATGATGTTTTTCCGAGTATATGCATCATTATCAGTTCAGGGCTGCTGCTGGCAAATGCATTCACATCGTGATGTTCCGCCATCCAGAAGCGGTGAAAACCGAGACTTTCTGCCTGCTGTGCAAGCTTAACAGTATTTTTTAAGGCCTCTTGCGGCGTCTCGCCTTCATCTATTACGGCATAATCCAATACGTTTAATTTAACCATCTGAACATATCCTTTTTATCATCATTTCGATTGAACTTTCAATCTCAGTTCTTTGTTTTGAACTTCAGTCGTCATATCGATTGCGTCTTCATCCGATGTATCGATGACATATTCCCCGGAAATATTATCTTTATCACGATAAAATAATTTGATGCGGTCGATGCTGAAAAAGTCGTGTTCCAGCATGGCAAGCATGCTGTTCATATGGTCGAATTCTGCGTAATTCTCACGTTCAAGCAAAACCTTATTACGTTCTTCTCTATATTCATTCAATGACTTCCGGTTAATAACCAGTTCGATATTATGCGCTTCTAAATCCAGCCGGTAAAAATGTTTCGCATCGATTGCGATACGTTTCTCACCGAGACCGACAATATCGTCGATAAAAGACACTCCGGTGAATTTTACGTTTTTAATATTAGAAACATCCAGTAATTGCTTCATTTATAAACCCTCACACCATCATAATAATAACATGATTGTATCATAGTCCCCCTATGAACTCAGCCCGCTTGCTCATTATCAGGAACTCAACTGATTGACAATAATTTTATAGATTGCTACTTTGAAAGTAATCATTAAAAGAACGTATATAAGGAGCAGCATGATGAATAAAAAATATTCAGCTTTATTTGAACCTTTACTTTTACCGAACGGCATTGAACTGTCAAACCGCTTCGTTCTGTCGCCGATGATTACCAACTCATCAACCCGTGATGGCTATGTAACAGAAGAAGATACACTGTATCATGCAAGAAGAGCGGCATCAGCACCAATTCAAGTCACAGGGGCCGCTTATATAGAACCATACGGCCAGCTGTTTGAATACGGCTTCAGCGTTGCTGATGACAAAACAATTCCGGGGCTAAAAAAGCTCGCTGCAGCCATGAAAAAAAACGGTGCTAAGGCCATTCTCCAACTGACACATGCCGGACGCTTTTCAAACCAGGCAATACTGGATCTAGGTGTTGTTTACGGTCCGAGCTTTATGGAATTAAATACGCCGATTAAACACCAGGTGCTGCCGATGACAAAACGTAAAATTGATACGGTGATCCAGCAATATGCCGACGCTGCAGGACGTGCAATTGAAGCAGGCTTCGACGGCATTGAAATATCTGCCGCACAGCGGCTGTTAATACAGACTTTCTTCTCGAAATTCTCAAACGAACGGGACGATGAATACGGTGCAGAGTCACTCGAAAACCGTTCCCGCTTCGGCCTTGAAGTGATTAAAGCAGTGAGCGACGTTATTAAAAAAGAAGCACCTGAAGACTTTATATTCGGATTCAGGGGCACGCCGGAAGAAACACGCGGCGATGATGTCGGTTACAGCGTGGAGGACTTCTTGCAATTTGTCGACTGGGCCGGGGAAATTACAGATATTCACTACCTTGCGATTGCCAGCTGGGGGCGCAATATTTATCAGAATGAAGTCCGGGCTAAAGGCCCCTATCAGGGTCAGCCGGTGAACAAAGTCGTCTACGAGCATGTTAAAGGCAGAATCCCGATGATGGCAACCGGCGGTGTGAATACCCCGGACAAAGCATTGGAGGCATTAGAATATGCAGATATGGTCGGCGCATCCAGTCCGTTCATTACAGAACCTGACTTTGTGCCTAAACTGCGGGACGGCCGCGAAGACGACATTGATTTGCAGTTCACTATTGCAGATCTGGACGATTTAAAAATTCCTAAAGCCGCATTTAAAGACATTGTACGCATGATGGACTACGGCGAAGGCCTGCCGAAAGAAACGCGCGATGAACTGAGACGTTTGGCGGATGAAGAATAGCTGATTTATCGGGTTTTATCCACAGTAATTGAAACTGTCCTTTTAAGGGTATTGATATTAAGTATGCACTTCTTACACAATATTTTGAGGAGGATTATTTTGAAGAATGAACCTAGTTTAGCAAACGTCCGGAAGGTCTTCCGGGTGATGATGTTTTCAGATTCGAAGAGACGGATGTTAAGACCTGAGACTGATGAACTCTTAATAGAAAGTGTTTATATTCAGTCGATCCTTATATGCGCGGACGCATGAATGATGCTAAGTCCTATGCAAAACCTTTTAATATGATGAACCTCTAAGGGTCATATATCGGGCAGAGTTGTCGAATCGAATGCTGATGGTTTAAAGAAAATGATGTCGTGACAGGCAGATTGTCATGGAAAAAATATTACGACCGCAGCTGAAAATGTAAGTAAAGTAGTTTCAACTGATGTACCCTTCATTTATATTTAAGTACACTTGGTATGCCGGGGCACACTGCTTACGGCGGCTTACTCAACATCGGTAAACCGGAGAAAGGCGAAACTGTTGTTGTGTCGGCAGCTTCAGGAGCTGTCGGTTCTGTTGTCGGTCAAATCGCTAAAATTAAAGGTGCACGAGTTGTCGGTATTGCCGGCGGTTCGAAAAAAGTAAACTACCTTACAGAAGAATTAGGTTTCGATGCCGGTGTCGATTACAAAGCTGATGATTTCAATAAATTAAAAACAGCTGTCCCTGACGGCATTGACGTATATTATGAAAATGTCGGCGGCACTGTGTCTGACGAAGTATTTAATCATTTGAACAGATTCGCAAGAATTCCTGTCTGCGGAACCATTTCTTCTTACAACAGTAAAAACGATAACGGTCCACGTGTTCAAGGACAGCTGGTTAAATCCCAGGCATTGATGCAGGGATTTCTCGTTGCACAGTTCGAAGATGAAGCTGAAGAAACGAGCAAGCAGCTTGCACAGTGGGTTCAGGAAGGTAAAATTAAATCCGAAGTATCAATTGCAAAAGGTTTCGATAAACTGCCCGAAGCTTTTAGAAATCTCTTTACCGGAGACAATTTCGGCAAGCAGGTCGTTAAAGTATCGGATTCACTAGATTAATAGTAAAAAGCCGTTTGAAGATTTTTATCATCTTCAAACGGCTTCTTTATTTTTAATAAATTAAGCTTAATATTCTGCCATAATAAGATTTGAATAAAGCATGATATTCAAATTCGTAAACATCTTCCCCTAAATATAAAATTTCGTACACTATATTTTTATCTTCAATTTCAAAATTAGTATTTAAAAAGCCATTTTTCTCATAGAACTGTTTTCTTTTAAACCTCTGCTCATAATTATCCGCAGCACGATCGACTTTTTCTATATTTAAAAGTAAACGTTTGTCTTGGTAAATTTCTTCTAAATGTTGTAATACCATGCTCCCGTAGCCTTTCGACTGCTGTGACGGATCAATAGCAAGATAAAACACATAAACAATATCTTTATAATGTTAAGTACAAAAAGCCAATATACTCACTTTCATCATAAATCGCATATAAATCGCAATTTTTCTTTTTGATTTATACATTAAAAGCCAAAAGGGAACTCGTTCATATTTAGGGAATGCCTCGAAATATAAATCTTTAACCTTCGGCAATTCATTGGTTTTATCCAAATGAATTAAATTAATCACCGTTTTAATCACCTTTCACTTTTAATACTGATAAAACTAAAGATTTCTATTTTGTTTTCACTAACAGACTTACTACTTCTACGTGAACTGTATGCGGGAATAAGTCTACAGGCTGTACAGTTTTTAATTCATAGCCGAATTCTCTCATCCATGTAATATCTTTTGCAAATGTTTCAGGGTTGCACGATACATAGACAACTCTGTCCGTTCCGAGTCTGGCAATACGGCGCATTACTTTGCCGCCTGCACCTGAACGCGGCGGATCCAGCATAAGTAAATCAGGAATGCCCCACGTTTCCAGTATTTCATCCATACCGCGACGTGCGTCTTTGGCAAGAAAGTACGTGTTATCAATGCCGTTGTCTACTGCATTGCGTTTCGCCGATTCAATAGATGATTCAACAATTTCAATGCCTGCAAGTTCTTTTACTTTCCGAGCAAATGGCAGTGAGAATGTTCCTACACCGCAAAACAAATCAATCATACGTTCATGTTCTTTCGCATCTGCCATTTCAAGTGCCAATTCAACTAATTTTTCCGCCTGAGTCGGGTTCGTCTGGAAAAATGTATCGAACCATGTACGGTATTTATAGCCGTACATTACATCGTGAATATAATCTCTGCCGTGCAGCAGGTGCGTATCTTCAGATTGCGTACGGTCGGCAATATCTGTATTTACCATCCACATAATGCTCTTCATGTTATTAAAACTTGAAGTAAGTTCTTCAACCAGTTCATCGATTAAAGGCTCTAAATCACCTTCCGGTTTTTCAGTTGCAAATACTGCAAGCATCATTTCTTCTGTTTCCTGAGAACGTCTTACCATTAAGTGACGGAGCAGTCCGGTGTGGTTTTCTTTATCGTATCCCGGTAGCTCATATTTTCTCGCCCATTTAGAAACAACGAGCATGGCATCAACCATTTCATTGTTTGCAATTAAACACGTATTGATATCGATAATTTTACGGAAATTGCCAAGTTCGTGCATGCCGAGCTCACCGTTTTTACCAAACGTAAATTCCATCTTGTTACGGTATTCAAACGGATTATTTTCCATGCCTATCGCATCTTTAACAAGTGAAGTATCGAAATCGTTCTTTTTCAGTTCACGCTTAACAAAATCTGTTTTCTCTTTTAACTGTGCCTCATAGCTCCAATGCTGCCACACGCAGCCTCCGCATAATGAAAAATGCGGGCATGGCGGTGTAACCCTGTCAGGGTTCGCCGTTACTATTTCTTTTGGCAGGACATTGGCACGCTTTCTCGTTGGATTCGGCACTTCAACAGTCACCGTTTCCCCTCTCAATGTCTGCGGAATAGCCAGATTCAATTTGCGCGGTTTATGTCCGCCATGGTCGCGCAGTGCGTAACCGCGTCCCGAACCTTTACTATCCAGTTCATCTATCGTTACTGTAAATGTTTCAATATGATCGTTATCAATTTTAACCAATATTATCCCCTCACACATCTATTCATTCTTATAATTTTACTGATAGAGATGACTTGTTGCAAGCTAAAATGATAAAAGCCTGATTGGAAATTCTGGATACACATGAGCCCCTGTCATGCCAGTCCCGAAGTCAAGTCCACAATCTTGTGTAAAGATTTTTACAGTACAATAAAGCGATTGATAATAGGTAGTGATGTTTGCCTTTCAGCCATGGCTGAAAGGCAAATTTTATTGCTTTTTAGGGGGCTCACTGAGAAATCTGCTGCGACGGGCTAACATATTCTCATGTTCATCCATCAACACGGCCCCAACGAGTCTAACCGCAGATTCTACGTTAGGAAAGATACGAATCACATTCTCCCGCCTGCGAACCTCTTCGTTCACACGTTCCAAACTGTTCGTTGTACGAATGTGCTTTTGGTGAAGTTCTGGCACAACCAAGTACTGCATCGCATCATCAAACCCTTCGTCCAATTTCAATAATGCCTTATCATACTTGGGGTTGCCGCTGACCAATGCTTCAAAGTCTGTCCGGTATTTCTTTGCATTCATCGGATTCGTGGCTTTAAAAATGAGCTTTAAAGCATTACGCTCATCGCTCGAATCTTTCGGCATCACATCAATAATATTCTTAAGAAAGTGAACTGTACATCGTTGCCAGGATGCCCCTAAAAATTCTCCCTTGATGGCTTTCTTTAATCCTTTGTGCGCATCTGAAATCACAATTTTAGGCGTACCGAGCCCACGCGCGCGTAAATTCTTAAAGAACTGGGTCCATGATGCCTCTGACTCTTGTCCAGATACCATAAATCCAATAATCTCACGATAGTCATCATCATTGACACCCTGAGCGATATACACGGCTTTAGACACGATGCGATGGTTCTCTCTGACATCGATATACATCGCATCGACATAAATATATCGATAGTTTTTTAAGTTTAATGGGCGTTCTCGGAATTCTTTAATTTCTGGATCCAGACGTTTCATGATGTTCGATACAAATGATTTAGATACTTCTTCCCCACATAATGCATTGACCAGTTTCTTCACTTTGCGTGTCGAGACTCCATTGATGACAGACTCAATCATGGTCAGTATCAGCGCCTGATCCATGCGCTGATACTTCTCAAACACTTCTGTCGAGAATTCGCCAGAGCGCGTGCGTGGGACTCTTAATTTAATCCGACCCACAGGCAGCATATATTCACGGTCATAATAACCATTTCGATAGTCCTGTCGGGTGTCGTTTTGTTCACTGCGTTCCGCTTGGACATGTTTGTCACGTTCGGCTTCCATATAGGCATTGAGCAGCGCAATCGTATAGCTTTTCGTTAAGGCATTCAGGTTACACTCTTGAATCTGGGCTGTTAAATCAGCCATATTTAAGTTAATATTTAGTTGAGTCATTATCTGATTCTCCCTTAGTCAATTTGTCTGGTAGCAATATTGTACTATAGGGTCAGATACTGACTCTCTTTTTTTACACAATTATATGGACATAATCAGTCCCGAAAGCTCTGGATACACGTGAACTTCTGTCATGCCAGTCCCGATAGCCCTGGATACACATGAGCCCCTGTCATACCAGTCCTAAAAGCTCTGGATACACGTGAACTTCTGTCATGCCAGTCCCGATAGCCCTGGATACACATGAGCCCCTGTCATACCAGTCCTAAAAGCTCTGGATACACATGAGCCCCTGTCACGCCAGTCCCGAAAGCTCTGGATACACATGAGCCCCTGTCACGCCAGTCCTAAAAGTAAAAACGACTTAAAAATCTTAATATAAAGATTTCCAAGCCGCCTAATAATTAATACATAATTTTTTTTTTTATTTTTAAAGCGCTGATTATGCGAAGAGACCATTGCAAACTGATCAGCCTTCGGATCAATATAGGTTTTCGCGTTGTTCACAGCGTTCACTGCATCTGCATATGCACCGGCAATCAGGTTCACTTTCCCCGTGTATCTGATACAGTCTCCGGCAGCAAATATACCCGGTACGTTTGTCAGGCCGGTCGGTGCAGCTTTAACGAAAAAGTCATTTTCCAGATTGAGTCCGAGGTTATTCTCTCTGAACAGCAGATTTTCCTGATCGTAGCCGTGATTTACAATCAGCTCATCGTAAGCATTATGAGTAATATCACCTGTCTGATTATTAGTAATCTCGACGTATTCCATCAGCTCTCCGCCGCTGACGCCTGTGACTTCAGACTGTGTCATTACTTTAACACCATTTTTCTGAAGTCTGCTGACATCCGCTTCGTGTGCTGTCAGGTCATCGCCGCGGTAAATAATATGAATCTCACGTGCAATCGGAGACAGGTCGTTTGCCCAGTCGACCGCTGAATAGCTGCCGCCGGTAATGAGTATTTTCTTATCTGAAAAGCGTTTAATATCAGGCACTGCATAATGAAGATTTTTATCTTCAAATAGATGTGCATTTTCAATATTCAGCTTAACGGGCTTAATCATACCGCCTCCGCCGATAGTAATGATGACACTTTTAGAATAATGTTTATCTCCTGTTGATGTTTCAACACTAAAATATTCATCGTTCTCTTTTTGAATATTAGTCACTATCGTATTCAAGACGACGTCCGGTTTGAATGTCAGTCCCTGCGCAATCGATTTTTCTATCAATTTACCTGCAGCAAGGGGCTCAGTTCCGCCGATATCCCAAATCATTTTCTGCGGATAAAGATGAACTTTGCCGCCGAGTTTATCCTGTCCGTCGATTATTTTAGTCTTCATTTCTCTGAGCCCTGCATAAAATGCACTGAACAATCCTGCAGGTCCTCCGCCGATTACAGTGACATCATATATATTCTTAGTCATCAACAATACACTCCTTAGTTAGAACCCAATGCTTCTTCGACATCTTCGACGATTAAACTGTTCGCAATATAGCCGCTGTATAACCAGCTGTCAGCCTGTGTGTATTCGTAAACATTGCCATTTTCTACTGCCGGAATGTTTTTAAATACATCATCTGAAAATGCAGTCTCGCTGTCACCTTCGGCATTGCCGATAAAGAATATATGGTCCGCTTTCATTTCCGCAAGACTCTCAAGTGATGCTTCAATCCACGGTGTTTCATTATCAGTTGAAAGTTCTTCTACTAACGGCGGTACGCTTAAACCTAAATCGTTATATAATACTTCACCCGCTCGATTTATCTTTATTTGAGATAAAGTAAGAATCACCTGTCCACCAGATTGCGACTGCGGTTTCTTCACCAACTTCACTTTCCAACTCCGCTGAAGTTTCTTCAATAAGCGCATCGTATTCAGCTACTTTTTCTTGTGCTAAATCTTCTTTTCCGAATACTTCGGAAACGCGGGTTAAACGGTCTCTCCAGTCATCGTAGCTGCCGCTCTCAACAACGAAAGTCGGAGCAATTTTAGAGTAGCTGTCGTATTTTTCCCCATCAGCCAGATCGGATGAACTTAACATAAGTAAATCGGGTTCTTCCTGCACTACCGCTTCAAATGGTAAATCAAACGGCATTAAGGGCAGTCTTTCCAGGCCTTCTGGCTGAAGGTATTCCTGAACACTGTCTTCGCCAACTGTCCACTGTGCCGCCGGTGTTTCTCCCAGAGTAAGTAAATCATCTTCAAGGTATGTACCGATAATACGTTCCGGATTTTCAGGAACTGTAACTTCATTGCCTGCATCATCCGTTAAAGTACGTTCTTCACCTGTTGACTCTTCAGCTGTATTTTCTTCGCTGTTTGAGCAACCTGCAGCAAAGATCGAGATTCCCAGCATTAAAACTGCTAATTTTTTCATCTATTTTCTCCATTCAATTTTTATAATTAAATATGATACTGATAATCATTATCAAATAGAATTCTATTCTTAATACCGCTTAATGTCAACTATTCTTAATACATCTCAGCCAAAAATATAATATGTCAATATGCCTTTACCGTTTCGATTTACACCCTCGTGGTATATAAGTAAAAAGAGAAATTTTACCGTTAAGGGGATGATAGTATGACTGCATACAGACATCGCGACTTTAATTCCGTCTACCGGTTTATGGCAATAGGTGCTGCTATCGGTATTTTAATAGGAATTATCACAGGTTTAATTTTCGGACATGCCGGCTTTTGGATATTAGCAGGAATTGCACTCGGCATTAGTGCCGGCGCTGCTATTGAAGCATCTCTGCACACTCCGCCTACTAAAAAAGAAGGATAGTTCACATGATGAACTATCCTTCTTTTATTGATATTAAGAAACCATTAATTGTTTATACATTCTTATAAAATCTGATTTACTGAACATTACCGGTACCGGATATAAAGGATTCGCTTCTCTGTAAGCTGCATCAGCCAGTGATTTCAAATCTTCATTTTTCAATTCCTTAAACTTCGTACCAACATCCATTTTGGTATTTAGTTCTTTAATGCTTTCAATAAATTTCTCTGCTTTAACTTCAATACTGTCCCCTTCTTCAGTCACTTTCGCAATATCACCGAGATGCGCCAGTTTACCGTGAACCGCTTCGCCGTATTCTTCCAGAATATAAGGCAGAATAATAGAAACTGCCTGGCCGTGCTGGACATTGTATCGTGCACCTAAAGCATGGGCCATCGCATGAACATTTCCTACGTAGGCTCTTGTAAATGCCTTGCCTGCAAAATAAGACGCCCGCTGCATATTTGTGCGCGCCTGAATGTCCTGACCGTTGTCATAAGATTTATATAAATTATCATATATCAGTTCAATTGCTTCCTCGCTCAGCATTTTCGTTTGCTTCGTATTGCTGCGGTTAAGATACGCTTCCACTGCATGTGTTAATGCATCCATACCTGAAAAAGCCGTCATATGCTGCGGCAGACCAAGAAGAAGTTCCGGATCAAGCACTGCTGCATCAGGCATCAGCTTAGTATCAATTATTGCGTATTTCTCCTTCGTTTCACTGTCGGTAATAACAGCTGCGATTGTCGCTTCACTGCCAGTTCCCGCTGTTGTCGGCACCGCAACGAAATAAGGCAGTTTCTTTCTTACTTTCAAGACACCTTTAAAACGGCTGAAATCCGTAGTGTTTTTCGCTGCTGCAATACCTGTACCTTTAGCGCAGTCGATTGCCGATCCGCCTCCAAAGCCGATAATACCATCACAATTTTGTTCGTTATATACATTTACAGCTTCTTTTATATTTTCTGTTGTAGGATTCGCCACTGTGCCTTTATATATAAAATAAATATATTTTCTTCATTTAAACTGTCGAGCATCTTATCGAGAAGACCCGCTTTTACAATGCCTTCATCAGTCACGATTAAAACTTTTTTTATATTTTCTTCAGTTAATTTAGGAGCCAGTCTATCAATGCACCCCACACAGTTCATTACTGTTGGCGGCTGCCAGTTTAATAAGTGTGCAGTACTCTTCATTATCCCCTGATATGCACGGCTGTACATTTTAAATAACATAGTCATCTTTCCTTCCACACGTTCAGAAATAATCTGTTACATATATTCTATATACCCATTCCTAAATTTGAGTGAGAGTAAAATGATAAAAAGATTAAATTCACTGCTTATTTTAATAACACTATACAGTTGACATGTATACAGTCTAACTATATAGTTGAACTATATACTAAGAGGTGAATAATATGAGACCTAAACTATTACCGTTATCGGAAACAATGCATTTAATTATGATCGCATTAAGGAAGCCTTTGCACGGCTATGCAATTATGCAGCTCGTCAGCGAAATGTCCGCCGGCCAGGTTAATATCGCAGCAGGCACACTTTATGGTGCGCTTGATAATCTAAAAAAACATAAATATATAGAACTGATTTCAGATCCTGCAGAACGTAAAAAAGTCTACCAGGTCACCACACTTGGCGAAGAAATACTGGAACTTGAAAACACGCGGCTTAAAAAATTTATTTCACTTTATGAGGGTGGTTCAAATGAATAAGTACAAGTTTTTTATCGATCCGCTGAAAGAAGAACAATGGATTAACCAGATGCAGAAAAAAGGATATCGTTTAACTGATATTTCACTGGATTTCATTTATAAGTTTGAGAAAACTGCTGAAGATTACATGACACGGGTGGATTACCAGGAACAGATGGGTAAACAGAAATACGAAGAATACGTCAGCATCCACGAAGAATTCGGGTGGAATCATATTAGAGGCGGACGTTTCGGTATGATGACACAAGTCTGGTCGAAGGTATCGGATGGCAATGACGAATTGTTTTCCGACAGAGAATCTAAAATAAATTATTATAAGCGATATATGAAGATGACCGGCGGATTGGCAATTTTGTTTTTAGTGTACTCAATGCTTTTTCTGCCGGACGACACGGGAATGATATTTTTAACACCTGGCTTATGGGAAATGGAAGGCATGGAATTTTGGCGAGCTTTTCTGTTTGAATTGCCCTTCGCGCTGATGAGAGTGGCGCCAGCAATACTTTTTCCTGTAACAGTAGTACTGCTTCTCATCTCTTATTATAGAATGGACAAAGCTAAAAAAGAACTTGAACTGGAAAATTAACAGTTTCGTCTAAAAGTGAAAATTTAAAAAAGAGATTATTAATATAATAAAACTCCGTCGGAATGTTCCACGGAGTTTTAATTTATATTGGAAATTCTTCTTTCCCGGACAACTTAATTAACGATACTTGGAGCAACAGCACTATTACTACAGCAATTAATCCAATTATTATATGTACCATTAACGGAGTATCGAAAAACCCCGGTACAAACATTGCCAGTATCACTATCATACTGAGCATTGACCCCTGTCTTTTCGATTTCAAACTGAGGTATTGTTTTTCTCCGCAATTTGGACATTTTGCAGATCCATCAAGATTTGTAAACGTCCTCACTTTATCTTTAAACGTCCATTCTGTCTGACATTTCGTACAGCGCGCCAAATAATCCGCCCCTTAAGATAATGTTATTTTAACCGAGCCCATCTCACTCATATATTCCGCTCTGTATAGCTGCTCTGTTATTTTGTTTTGTTCCAGTGCATTTTTAACTTTACCGACGTTTGCCCGTGCAACAATCTTTGTGTTTTCGGGCTTTGTCCGATAGTTCACACTGACTGAGCCCATCTTGCTGAGTGCTTTTAAATCGCTGTCAGGTGTCAGGTTATCCAATGAAATTTTACCGAGTTCCGTCACTAGATTATACCTTTCTGCTTTAACCCCGCCGGCAGTAATTTTGCCCATTTCTGTTTCCATATAAAGGTTTTGGAAGTCACTCGATTCCACTTTCAATGCTCCCATAGAGGACTGAAACTCACCGTAGTTACCTGTCAGTCCTGCAGTTTCTACAGCGCCTTCTTTAGTTTTTATTTTAAATTCTTCCGCTTCAATATCACTGATAATCACTTTGCCATTTTTATTATTTACGGAAATCATATCCAGTTTTTCCGGCCAGATAATCACGAGTTCATCTTTTTTAAGATGCTTGCGCTTTTTCATAAAATCAATAATGTTATTAAATTTCACTTCATCTTTTGAACTGCTGTGATATATCGTCAGCTGATTATTTTGCGCTTTATATTCAAGCTTGCCTTTATGAGTGTAACTTAAAAATTTAATACCGAGCTTTTTACCCTTTCAATTATTAATATCCACCATCTCACCGTTAATAACAGTTGATTAATATTATAGCCTTCAGTTCTGACGAATTCCCTGTTCAGGAGCATAACGTTTCTGTTACTTCACGGTTGCTGCTCCGGTTGTCTTCAACAATTTCTTCAGCGATAATTTCTCAGCGACTTTACGGGGTTCTCCCAATATTTTAAGAAGATATCTTCTGTGTCCCCAAGCTCTATTGCTTTTCCTATTGTTTTTCGAAATCATCTATAATTTCCTTGCGCCGATTTTCGGGCAGTACGTTAAGTTCTTGATCTAGTTCTTTTATAAACTCATTTAGTGACATCTAACTTCTCCCGCTTCTCAAATTTATTATATCGATATTACTCTTTAATACCATTATAAATGGAGTCCGATTATATTACCAAGTATCGTATATTTATATTTTCTGAAAAAGAGTTATGATTAACTTAATTTATTAGAAGGAGATGGACATATGACGTTAACACTATCTGATATTCAAGCTGCACACGAACGTATTAAACCTTATATCATTGAAACACCTGTTTTAAGATTACATAATCTTGAAGAAATTTTAGGCTGTGAAGTCTACGTTAAACTAGAAAACATGCAGCGTACTAAAGCCTTTAAACTGCGCGGGGTAATGAATGCACTGCTGCAGCTGACAGATGAAGAACTGTCCCGCGGTGTCGTCACTTCATCTTCCGGCAACCACGGGCATGCGGTTGCTTATGCTTCTAAAATGCTTGGTATTAAAGCGACTGTGGCAGTACCTGATACTGCGCCGCCGTTTAAACTTCAGAAAATTGCTGATTACGGTGCTGAAATTATTCCAACAACAGTCGAAGAACGTTTTAAATTACAGGAATCTCTCGTTGAGGAACACGGCTACACATTGATTCCGCCTTTTAATGATTACGGAATTATGGCCGGTCAAGGTACTGTCGGCCTTGAGATTCTAAAACAGCTTCCGGATGTGGATCACATCTTTGTACCGGCAAGCGGCGGCGGTCTAATTGGCGGTATTGCTACAGCGGTTAAAGAAACTAAAGATAATATTAAAGTACATGGTGTTGAGCCGGCAAACCTGCCTAAATTCTCTACTAGTCTGCAAAATGGTGAACTCACTCAGGTTGAAAACAAAGGGACAATCGCAGATGGTTTAGTCAGTATTATTCCAGGCGAGAAAAACTTCCCTGTCGTACAGAAATACGTTGATACATTCCATACAGTCAGTGAAGAAGCGATGAAAAAAGGTCAGAAATTAATGCTGATGGAAGCGAAGATTTTAACAGAAATATCTTCTTCAATCGCTATCGGAGGTATTTTAAACGGAGAAATCAAAGTAAACAGAGAAGATAAAATCTGTTTCGTCATTACCGGCGGCAACTTAGGTTTTGATCAGCTCGACTACATTAAAGATACTGAATTCTAAATAAAATCCGTACGTTAGACTCCTTGGGAAATGACATCAGCGTAAGACTACAGGCTTACGCGATGCCAAAGGCAAGGCTAACGTACGGATTATTTATGCTGGAAACATTTATGTCCCAGATCCTTTTTCTTTTGTACTGTCATAGATAAATAATGAGCCAATTAAACCAATTAAAGAAATTGCTGTTATAAAGTAAAATGCGAAGTGTGTACCTGCAGCAATCCCAAACTCCGCACCTTCATTTGCCGCAGAACTCTGTCCAATCGTGAACAAGGTAATCGCGATTGCTGTGCCAAGTGCCCCGCCGACCTGAGTCAGTGTGTTCATCGCAGCAGAACCATCCGCATATAACTGATGAGGCAGCTGATTCATCGCATTTGTCTGAGATGGCATAATAGTCATAGGCAAACCGATAAACATTATCATAAACAGCACAATAACTTGCCATACAGGTGTAGTATCACCAAGAACTATTAAAATCCAATATTCGCAGCAGTAATTAAACCAAATCCGGTAACGACAAAGAACTTTGGTCCAATCTTATTGTACATAGCCCCTACAACAGGTGACATTATAAAATTAAGTATATTCCCCGGCAGTAGAATCAGCCCTGCCGCGGCAGCTGTAAACAGGAGTGCTCCTTTTAAATAAAGCGGCATTAAAATTGATGTCGATAAAATTATAAAAAGACTTAAAAACATCATCAGTGTTCCAAATGTAAACATTGGAAATTTAAATATCTCTAAATTAATAAGTGGAGTTTCAAGCACTGTCTGTCTACGTGCAAATAAAATTAATGACGCTATACCTAATATCAACGGCATCCAGACAAGCACTGATGTAAACGGATTGTCAGCATACATGCTTAAACCGTAAACAATACCGCCAAAACCAATCGTAGAGTAAACAACAGAAACATAGTCCAGCTTAGGTTTTGTCACTGTCGAAACATTTTCGACCACTATCAATGAATAGATCAGCAGTAACGCATATAGTGCTGCACTGATCCAAAAAATAAACTCCAGCCTATAGTTGTGATAATTACACCGGAAGCTGTCGGACCGATTGCCGGAGCGGCCGTAATGACAAGTCCCATCAATCCCATAACTATTCCGCGTTTATGAACCGGGAAAATCACCATCAGCACACTTAGCATCAGGGGTAATATTATTCCAGTTCCAAGTGCCTGAACAATCCGTCCTAAGAGCAGCAGTTCAAAATTCGGAGATAATGCGGCCAGCACCGCACCGAGGCCTGATATTGACAGTGAAGCAGCAACCAGCTGCCTCGTTGAAAACCATTTAATTAGAAATGCTGATACAGGTATTAATACTGCCATCGTCAGCAAATATCCGGTAGTCAGCCACTGAGCGGCAGATGCCGTAATATCGTATTCATTCATTACATCGGTCAATGCCATATTTAGTGCAGTTTCTCCGAACAGGCCGACAAACGCTCCGAGCATTAGTGCAAACGCCATTAATTTCGTATGTTTAGTATTTATTAAAGCTTCCATTACATTCTTCTTTCTGTTTTAAAATAGTTTTTCTTATATTAATCATTCTACAACGCACATTCCGGTTACTGCACTTCTTTAAATCATAGCAGATTATCTTTTAATTACTCCACTTAAATTTAATTTTAATAAAGAAGAAGATGATAATTTCCTTTGACAAATGTCTGCTGTCCTCTTATACTGTCTAAATCATACTAAATCACTCAGAAATAGAGGGATTCAATTGATTAGTAATAAAATACCATGAGTAAATCAATGGACCCGGTCCAGCCTCATGCAGATACACTGAAAGATCCTCAAAAATTGCTTATCGGTGGTGGAATTCTAGTCAGTTTAGTTTTATTTATGTATTTAGCAATCACCCAGTCATCATGCAGCCAGTTCTTATGGTGCTTGGTTTACTGCTCGGGTTTACGTTATTTCATGCGCGTTTCGGTTTCACTTCCGCCTTTAGACGGCTGATGTCTGTCGGCAACGGTGAAGCAATACGGGCGCATATGGTAATGCTTGGTACAGCAACTGTATTATTCGCACCTATTTTAGCACTCGGCATTTCATTTTTCGGTGCAGAAGTCACAGGTTATGTCTCACCAATTGGTGTCAGTCTGATTGTTGGTGCATTTATATTCGGTATCGGCATGCAGCTTGGCGGCGGCTGTGCCTCCAGCACGCTGTATTCAATCGGTGCCGGGCGTTCCGTAATGTTCATTACCTTGATTTTCTTCATCATCGGTACGACGATCGGTGCAGCACATTTACCATTCTGGACGGAAGATCTCCCCTCCATGGGCTCATTTTCACTCGCAACTTCGACTAATCTTGGCTACGGCGGTGCTTTGGTCGTCTCGTTACTGATATTCGGTTTAATCGCCTTTATCAGTAAAGTCGTTGAGAAAAAGAGAAAATCCCCTAAAATTGCGCCGCTGCCAAGTACACGCGGCTGGAAAAGAGTTTTCAGAGGATCGTGGCCTTTAATGGTTGCAGCAGTCGCTCTTGCAGTGTTAAATGCCTTGACACTGATGACGCGCGGTGAACCGTGGGGAATCACTTCAGCATTTGCGCTATGGGGATCTAAAGTCGCGGAATTCATCGGGTTTGACGTTGCCAGCTGGGGTTATTGGCAGGGAGAAGCGGCAACTGCTCTAAACTCATCAATATTTGCCGACTCTACTACTGTACTTAACTTCGGGGTAATCCTGGGTGCATTTTTAGCATCAGCAGCAGGCGGTTTGTTTAAGTTCACTAAAATCAACAAAGGTAATTTCATGGCTTCAGTCATCGGCGGTCTTTTAATGGGCTACGGAGCACGCCTCGCATTCGGTTGTAACATCGGTGCTTACTTCGGCGGCATTGCTTCATTCAGCCTGCACGGTTATATTTGGGGCATCGTTGCCATCGGCGGGACATTCCTTGCACTTTATCTGAGGCCCCTATTCGGCTTATCCGTACCAAAATCGAATGACTCTGTATGTTAATAAGAATAAACTTGGACCAAAGTCCCAGCTAAAATTAAATCCCCTTCATTAAAATGTGAATTTTAATGAAGGGGATTTTTATTACATTATGAAGTAAACCATATACCGAGTGATGTACCAATATAGTTTCCGATAATATAACCGAGTGTACCAATAATTAAAATTGGACCAACGAGCTTTGTCCAGCCCCGCGATATTGCCATTGCTGCTGCTGTTGTCGGTCCGCCTATTTGCGTTCGATGCCAGTATAATTTCCTCAAGATTAAATTTTAAAAACGTCCAAAACCAAATGAAACCAGCATATTATAAACACAATAATTGCTGCAAATACTAAAATTAACGGTGCATTTTGTATGATCAGCGGTATTGATGCAGGAACACCGATGACTACAAAGAATATGTAGATAAAGAATGTCCCGAATTCCTGAGAGCCTGAAATACTTTCAAAGTATTTAGGAAACAGTGCAACTAAAGTAATGTCAGTGTCGTCAGCATCAGATAATCATCACCGATAATACCGCTCAATATAGATAAACAGTATATTGCTGTCTGCAGGAATCAGATTAGAGAAGAAGCTCGCTAAACTGAAAGATACTGCAACAATCACAAACTGTTCCGATAGCTTTTGCAATCCTGCAGCGATATTTCTTTCTCTTTCCAATAATTAGAAGCCTGGTTATCGCTGCCGCCACTTTTTTCTATCTCATCAATAGAGGCGTACCGAATTTACTCCTGAAGAAACTTAATGCCGGTATCGTAATCAGAACGAAGAAATACAGCACCATCAGCAGATTATCCGCAACAACGGTTGAAGAGACTGTATCCTGCGGCACATCAAAACGCGTTGCCATTGCCGCAAAGTTGACTCCGCCCCCTGTGTACGATCCACTCAGCATCGCACCGATGTAATTCAGCTGCGGAATATATTCTTTCAGAATAAAGAATGCGGTAATCGTTCCCGCTATAGTCCCGACTGTACTGATTAAAAATATATTAAAAGCCGTTTACTCTCCTGCCATACTTTAACGACGTTCGACTGAAATAACAGCAGCGGTATCGCCAGCGGCACCACATAAGTCCACACCGTATCGTATACCGGTGATTCTAATGGAATGACCCCTGTATTACTCAGCAGCATTGCACCGGCAAGCGCGATAATCGCACCTGACAGTTTCGATGCCCAGCTGTACTTCTGCTCCAGCATTATCGCTACTGCGGCCCAACCAATTAATATTGCCCACAGCACCCAGTAATTTTCGGGATGTATGAGACTCGTTGTCTCTTCCATAAATTCTCCTCCTTATGTATAGTTACTCTTATTTTACTCCAGGGCAAATAATATTAACAGATAATTGTAAATCTTTTAAAAGAGAAAAAAATGCATCTGCTGTATAAAAGCAGACACATCTTCTTATAAATCCACTTCTAGAAGAATCGGCGTATGATCCTGTCTCGTTCCGGAATCAATCATTTCGATTTATTACTTTTTCTGCAATACGGCTGCTCACGAGCCAGTAATCAATTCTCCATCCCGAGTTATTAATCTTACACTCGTTTTGCACGCTGTGCCCACCATGAATACACACCGGTATGTCTCCGTGAATATGACGAAAAGTATCTGTGAATCCTTTATCCAGCAATTGTGAAGCCTTGACGTTCCTCATCTGTAAACCCGCAGAACGGCGGTTGCCTTTAGGATTAGCCAGATCAATTTCCTTGTGAGCCACATTAAAGTCTCCTGTAACGAAAACGGTTTTGTTAAAGTCCAGTTCCTTTATATATTCAGCATAACACTCATCCCAAATTTGACGTTCTTCAAGACGTTTCAAAGCGTCGCCCGCATTTGGCGTATAGACCTGAGTAATGTAAAAATCATCAAACTCTAAAGTAATTATACGGCCTTCACTGTCCATAGTTCCCGGCGAACCGATAGATGGATAAGTGGCTTCAGGCTGCAGTTCTTCTTTATATAAAACATCGTGCCGGCGTATCCTTTACGTGCCGGTTCTACTGAGCTGCGCCATACCGCTTTATAACCTGGAAATGACTCCTGTAAAATTTCCACATTTTTAGTCGGTCCCGCTGCCGACAGTTTGGTTTCCTGAATCGCAATCACTTCGGGGTTATGTGCCTGTATTGATTTTAAGACATCTCTCGATAATAACGCTCTCGCCGACTCGCTCGTCAGTGCGGCATTCAGTGAATCGATATTCCATGAAATAAACTTCAAAATATTTCCTCCTAATTATTACGACACTTCAATTTTCTTCTGACAGGTAAAACACATTATATAGAAAAATCAGCGATTTAATTGAAGCGAATGCATGAACTATACAATTTTTCAAGAAATAATTCAAGACAGCGGGAGAAGTATATACTCTTCAAATAATATATTGTTTTTATCAAATTTTCCGAAAACTTATTGATAATGCTTTCATTAGTTATATATTAATGAACGGGTGTTCGAATATCATATCTATGTACGATATGTGTAAATAGGACGGCGGAAATGAGCAATATTTCTTCAGTAAATATTTTTATATGTGACCTGCCTACAGTACGGCCGCATAAATTGGCGATTCCTTACTCTATTCCAGACCAGAGCCCGACTGGTGAATTCCTTGGTTATATGGAACAGCACCCTATGCGTCCTGCTCATGAACACCTCATGTTCAAAGCTGACGGACACGAAACACTGATTACTCAAGTCTTCTTCGAGGGTGACAAGTGGATGGAAACAGACGTTGCTGAAGGTGTACGTGATGAACTGATTACAAAACTTATCGATAAAGGAGATCATAAAGTAGCATCACTTGATTTCGTAATGCGTAAACTGTAGTAACAAACCGGGCATGGTGACATGCCCTTTTATTAATAGGAGGAATTTAAACTGTTGAATAGGAGGATAAGCATGACAGAACGCATTCAAACTAAAGAGAAAATGATTAATGTAAATAAAACCGGTAACGGTAAAAAAGATGTCTTATTAATATTTATTCACGGCCTGACGTGTAATTATCTGCAGATGCATCATTTCCAGGAGCATTTTAAAGATACTTACGATACTCTGAGCTATGATTTAAGCGGCCGCGGCGACAGTTCTATTCAGTCGGACCCGACAAATATTCATCAGCACACTGAAGATTTGCTGCAGCTGATGAATTCTCTCGATTACGATAAATTCATTCTCGCGGGCTACTCGATGGGCGGTTATATTGCATTAGATACAGCTGCACAGTCAGATAAAATTCAGAAAGTTGTTCTCGTCGACGGCGGCGGTGTTGCCAATGAAGATACAAGTAATTTGGTGATTCCATCTCTCGGCCGGCTGGAGAAATCATTCGATTCCTCAGATGACTATCTGGATATGATGAAGCAGTCCTATGGTGCACTTGGTGTTAAATGGTCAGCTGTGATGAATCAGGTCATCGCTCATGAAGTTAATGGAGCAATTCATCCGAAATCCGACTATACGCTGACCAAGCAGGATTTTGAAAGCTTTTATGAATATCCTCATTCGAAAATCTATCAAAATGTAAAAATACCGGTACTGCTCATTATCTGCACCGGTCCGATTAAAGATAATACACCACTGTTCAGTAAGGAAGGCTACAGCCTCATGCTGGAAACAGTGAGTGATATAAAATCAACGAATCATGGACTTATTCATTATGAAATTGTCTTCAATAATAATCCGGATTTAAACAAAGAAATTAAAGAATTCATAGATCAGAAATGAGTATAAAAGATATGATTGCAGAGCGCGCTGCCGGGGCATTGGAAGAACAGTCAGTAATTAACCTCGGTATTGGTACCCCTACCCTCGTTGCCAATTATCTGGATAAGGAAAAATACTATCTGCACACAGAAAATGCCCTGCTTGGGGTGGACTTGGTATAATAAATTGGACATTAAGTTAAGAGAAAATGGAGAATTTATTATGCCAAGTCCATTACGCTGTGAAGAGATGCCAAATCAAAAGATATTGAACTATAAAATAAGGCTAGATTACTCAAGGTAATCTAGCCTTTAGGTTATTCGTGATACTTATCATATAAACTATTGAACTCTACTTTCATTAAAGTAATAATATTGGAATCCTCATGAACAATATCCAGTATATCTGAACTAATTTTAATGATCATGCTATCATTATAAAAATATAGTAAGTTACTATACCCTCCATTCGATATATCGAGAATATAATTTAATATATCATTTTCTTTACAGTTCTTTATCTGATGAAAATTAAATATTTTGTTGTTATCTTCTTCGTCTTTTATTGATATAATTTCACATTCATTAGTTTGGAAAAAATCATTAACAATACTTGTCTCTTCCCTATACTTCTTACCCAATTCTTCCACATTATCCAAGTAAATTAGTTTAAATAAGTACTTGAGATACTCAATAAACTAAAATATTATTTAGAATATTATGATCTACATAATCAATATCAAATCTAATCCTATTATCCTTTGATGCTAGGAAATATGGTGTTCCTCCACTTGCAGTTATACTCAAATTCAAGTTAGTAAATAATTGAGTCATTTAGTCTCCTATCCTCTTCATATTAATATCATACAATGTACTTCGCATTTTTGTATAACGTCTGACCCTGTGATGTGTAGTTTGTTTTATTATACCTAATTTTTTTGCTGCATTTGTTGCAACAGTACCATTAGTTTTGACAGCATTTTTGTCAGTATTATGCATAGGTTTGACGCCAGCGGAACAAGCATCGTACCGATTATTTTTTAACGATGACATCCAAATAAAACCCATGATTACAGAAGATTTGTGGGATTAAAGCCTTGTTCATGGGCTTCTACCGCGCGTATTTTAAATTCCGGGTGATATGTGATAGATCGATCAGATACCCTCAATACATTTGGGTTTTGTTCCCGTTCTTTAATTTCAAAAGACGTGAAAAGTCTCGCCATGATAGCCCTCCGTACAGATAGTTTATTTAAGTATAAACAAGAGAATCTTTAGAGCATAGAAAAACCCGAATAAGAGACGCTTTTTATAAGCTGTCTCTTGTTCGGTTTACAGTGCAGTCAGAGAAGATAATATGTTTTATGAAACATAGATAAATTCCGTACGTTAGACTCCTTGGGGAATAGCATCAGCGTAAGACTGCAGGCTTACGCGATGCCTAAAGGATTGCTAACGTACGGAGTATTTATTCTAGAGATATTTATGTCCCAGATTCATCTATTTTATATATTTGTATTTCTAATACAGTAACCGCTTCAATATGTTTTGTCTGCGGGAACAAATCAACAGGTGTGACTTCTGATGCTTTAAAGTCATGTCTCTCCAGATATTTCATATCTCTTTGAAGTGTACTCGGATTACATGAAATATAAACAATCTTCTTCGGACTCACTTCAATAAGCGAATCTAAGAATTGTGTATGACATCCTTTACGCGGAGGATCGACGAATACAACGTCAGCGCTGACACCCTCTTTAACGAGTTTCGGCATTACTTCTTCTGCTTTCCCTAAGTAGTAGTCCGCGTTATCAATGCCGTTCAGTTTCGCATTTTCTATCGCATCTTCAACTGCACTGTCGACAATTTCAATACCGATAATTTTGCTGACACGGTCCGATGCTGCAAGACCGATTGTACCGATGCCTGAATACGTATCGATAATCGTTTCGTCCCGTTTAAATCTGCCATATCCAGCCCGATCTGATAGAGCTTTTCAGTCTGTGCATGGTTGACCTGGTAAAACGAACGTGTCGCGTATTTTAAATGACTTGCCAAGCAGCGTATCCGTAATATAATCATGACCAAGCAGGACGATTGAACGTCTGCCGAATATCACATTTGTTTTCTCATCGTTGATATTCTGCACGATACTCTTCACATTCGGATACGCCTCTTTTAACGCTTTAACAATCGATAAAAACTCGTTGCGTTTGCCGTTCGTTATAAAGACAACCTGCACTTCACTGTCGTCGCTGTTTGAACGGATCACAAGATGTCTCAGCAGCCCCTGGTGCGATGTTTCATCGTAAATCGATGTATCTTCTTCGATCAGTTTATCTTTTATAAACAGCATAATATCATTATGCAAATGTTTTTGAATATAGCAGTGTTCGATATCCACGATATCGTGAGAACGCGGTTTATAGAATCCCATCACGAGTCTGCCGTCAATTTTCTGTACAGGAATCTGTGATTTGTTACGGTAATACAGAGAATCTCCCGTTACCGTATCGTTAATTTTAAGATTTAATCTCGCCTGCTGATTAATGTTCTGTGCAACGACTTGACGTTTAAACACTGCCTGCTCGGCGTCATTCATTACCTGTATCTGGCAGCCGCCGCACTGGAAGTAATATTCACACGGCGGCGTCTGACGGTTCGGCGACTGCTTTAGAACATTTAAAACTTTGCCGAAAGCATACTTGCTGTTCACTTTGACTGCTTTAAATTCTACTGTCTCACCTTTTAAAACATCCGGTAAAAATACCGGATAGCCATCGACTTTAACTATTCCCATTCCTTCGTGGGTATAGTCCTCTACTACTGCCTCATAGTTATTATTTTTAGTTACTGCATTCATGTTAAAACCTCTTACTTCATTAATTTTAAAGCTTTACGCGGAATGTACTGAAGCCGTCGCCGCAATCTTCTAAATGCTCAATCGGCAAGCCTTCCGTATATTCTTTCGCTGCTGCTGCCGTCGTAAATGTATACGTATCATGCGGAATAATCGTCATCGGATTATGATAGCTGAATGTCTCACCGCTCTTTATATATTCAGTAACAATATCCCGTACTGAAATATCCGATTCATAATATTTCTGCATCTCTTAAAAATGGTGCATAGGCTACTTTATAATTATTTGCCGGGACGATAAACTCATCTGTATCTTTTATCGGCATACCTTTGTACATCATTTTAATCACCCGTTCTGAATCATTAATCTGATGTGCTGAGCTTTCATAGCGCGCCTGTTTTGTCAGGTCGAATGTATAGTCGAGATCAAAGAATGTATCAAAGTTGTAACCTGGAAAACCGTAGCGTGAATTATTCGGCTGTAATATTTCCTCACCATCATAATCATTAAATGAGGATGCGGCCCATTCCAGCCATTCTTTCAGCACTTTACCTGTAATCTTAATAATGAGCAGTGTATTTGCATGTTTATATAAATCGATACTGTCTGCAATAGTCATTTCTCCTGCAGGTATATCTGTATAGTCATGCGCGCCGTCACGCCCTACTTTTACCGCTGAATTAAAACCGATGACCGGTGTATTAATATCTTTCAGTTCTGCCCGTTCTTTTGCAAACCAGACTGTCGCTTCCGAGACGAACTGCACACCGCGTGACGGAATTACTCTCGTGAAGTAAGTATTCAGCGGATAATCTGTTTTACCAATCGGTATTTCTAAATAATTCAGCACCCGTTCATGATCTTTCTGGTAATCAGCCAGTTCATCATCTTTTAAGACGATATCTTCTGCACCGATTAGTCTGCTGTCTGCCTGTTTGACCTGCCATTGATCCGCACTGTACTCAAGCTCAAAACTAAGCACCCCGAGATGGCTTGCAGACACTCCCGGCTGCACCATCGGCAGATTATTGAAAGTTCCTCTGTCAATATCAATACGGTCGTCCTCAATCAGTAAATTGCCGTTTGGGAACACATCGTGGGTATGTCCGAAAACAATACCGTCTATGTTTTCCATCATTGCCATTAACACAGCCTGATTCTCTCCAAACTGCGATAAATCATTATCTGCATTACTCATTCCTGTATGAGACAGCAGGATGATAATGTCAGCGCCTGCAGTTTTCAACTGCGCCGTTGTTTCTTTGACTGCTTCAGTCATCGGTTCGGCGTTCACTCTGCCTTCCAAATGAAATTTATCCCATTTTAAAATCTGGGTTGGCACAACACTTAAAAATCCGACTTTAACCGTACCTTCTTCTGTCTCGATTTCTTTAATATAACTGCCCTTTACCAGGTCCTTTAAAGAATCATCCAAAAAGTCTACATTCGAATTCACAATCGGTACAGTAACCTGTTTAAAAATTCATTTAAAAAAGGCAGACCAAAATTAAACTCATGGTTGCCTAATCCGATAACATCGTACATTTCATTAATAATACCCGGAACGAGAGCCTGAGCGGGATTAGTGCTGTCAAATTCACTCCAGACGTCTCCCTGCAGCAAATCGCCGTTGTCCACTGTTATGACCGTTTCTTTATCGTTCATTGCTTTGTATTTATCAATATATGTTTTGAACTTCAATAATGCATTATCTTTCGGTTCATTATCAAAATAATTATACGGATAAATTGCGCCGTGCACATCCGTTGTTGCAAAGACCGTCAGCTTCAATATATTCACCTCATAAATCGATATATAATCGGAATTAAGCGTCTGTTGGTTCCGGAAGTGTATAGTCTTTATCTTTACTGTACAGCTCATTGTAAAACTCATCCGACACTCTTATTTTCAAAAATTCTTTTAAGTTTTTAAAATGAGCCGGCAGTACACCGCCGAATTCACCATCCAGATTCAGCTGCACTTCATCATAAGAAGTAATTCTGACATCCTGCGCTTTATAATAATGCACTTTCGGATGTTTTAAATGTTCGCCTCGTGTGGCCAGCGATAAAATATGACCGAATTCCGCAAGATTAACATTTTCAAGAATAAGCAATGAGAAATTTCCGTCATTTAATTTTGCATTCGGCACCAATTTCTCAAAGCCGCCGATTGAGTTAGTCAGTCCAAGGAGAAAAATCATCACTTCGCCTTCAAATAATTCACCATCATGTTCGATACGTAAATTAATGCTCCGCATTTGAGGAATCAGTTCAATGCCTTTGACATAATATGCGAGAGAACCGATTACTGCTTTTAATTTGCTCGGCGCTTCATAGGAGGCCTCGGTGATTTTACCGCCGCCTGCGATATTCATAAAATACTTGCCGTTCATACTGCCGAGATCCACTCTGCCTGTTTTACCGTTTAAAATAACACTGACTGCTTCGTCAATGTCATTTGGTATTTTAAGTGCACGTGTGAAATCATTGACCGTCCCCATTGGAATTATTCCAATTTCCGGAGGTTCATCGTACTCCGCGAGACCGTTAATAACTTCATTAACCGTGCCATCTCCGCCGGAAGCGACAATTAAATCGAAACCTTGTTCACATGCAAACCGCGCAGCATAGGTCGCATCATTCGGCCCCGTTGTAACATGAGTGCTTGTAATATAACCTGCATCTTCAAAACGCTTCAGCACCGCAGGCAGTTTTTCCTGAAAACTTTCTTTGCCGGCAGTGGGATTGTATATTATTCTCGCTGTTTTCATGAATATCTCCTCTACATATGAAATTATACGCTCGTCAAATGATCGCCTTCATCTATAATCATTTGAAAAAGACGATATTTATGCTCATCGTATTCGTCTTCTGTCACTTCATTTTTAACAAGTAATTTCTTTAAATTTTTAAAATCACTGCACGATTGTTCATTCATAAGCAGATGCTCAGTGCATATTAATATATCGTTCTTTTTGCGGCTGGCACTGCTCATAAATATCATGTTTATGTTATGTCCGTCGACAACTTTTCTCATGACCATATCATCTGAAATAATCGGAGAAATGATTAACGTGTACATACCCTTCAGCAATTAAAATATCCGCGAGATTTCTTACATCATCATATGATTTAACGATAAAAAGAATATCCATATCACAATCATAAGGAATCTTTGCGAGCTTTGATGAACCGATATGATGAACTTCGATAATAATTGATTTGAAAAAATTCAATATCTCGAAAGCCTGCTCTATATATTTATCTTTAATATTTATATTTAACTTATTTATACATAATCATCCTAAAATAATGTCTTACTTTCGTAATTCATGTATAATAATATTTAAAAGTATTATGTTGCCAACATTATATCATATGTAATGCTTTGGGATATTATTATTTGAGGAGATACCATGAAAAAAGCTTTAGTGATTATACTATTTTTATTGTTTGCTGCCGGAATATATTTCAACTTTATGCATACAGGTCCAATCTTCACGGATGAAGCTGCTGAAGATACTGCCAATGATACTGAAGTTGCAAATGATGGACAGCAGGAATCAGACGACACTGCACAAGAAGAGAGCGCATCAGAAGAACCAGCTGATAATACAAATGATTTAGCATTTAACGAAACAGCTATTCAGGAAAAATACGACGAACGTGTAAGCAATAACGAACAGCTCATCGTCGACGTGCTGCTTCCGGCACATTACAACGGAGACTTCGCTGAACGCCTGAACAATCAAATTGGTTCAGATACAGTTCAGTTTAACCAGCTTGAACTGCCGGCAAACACGACGAATATAAACGAGCTTACAGTTAATGACAACAGCGATGTTGTCATTCTCGACGCACTGCAAATTGCAGATTATGATGCCGAAGTTCTGCCGGAAAGAAACTTAAGAAATTTAACTAATGCGTATATGGATTTATATAACGCTGATAAAACAGTGATTATATTAGGTAACCCTAATGCACATGAGAACGAAAACCTTGCGGCTGAACTTGAAAGCGATGCTGTGTATTTCACAGAAAATGATTATTTCTACATCGATAATCAGGAAGTTATAACGGAAAACCCTTATGACAGCGAAACGCTTAACCCTTCGCTGGAAGATGAAATGATTAACAGTATTACAAATTATTTGCTGCAGTAGTTTTAAAAGGAACTGGGAAATTTCCCGGTTCCTTTTTGTGTTGTTAATATTTTCTATCCCGTCATCGTCAAAGTCACAATGACCGGGTAACACCTCTATCCCGTCATCGTCAAAGTCACAATGACTGGGTAACACCTCTATCCCGTCATCGTCAAAGTCACAATGACCGGGTAATACCTCTATCCCGTCATCGTCAAGGTCACAATGACTGGGTAACACCTCTATCCCGTCATCGTCAAGGTCACAATGACTGGGTAACACCTCTATCCCGTCATCGTCTAAGTCACAATGACCGATAACGAAAAAATACACCGGTTTCCCAAATAGGAAAACCGGTGTTTTTGTTTATATATCTCTTGTTAATCTCTTCAAGAAGAATCTGGTTGACCATTTTAGGGTTAGCCTGTCCTTTTGATTTCTTCATAATCTGGCCGACTAGGAAACCAATTGCACGGTCTTTACCGTTTTTATAGTCTTCTACAGACTGTTCGTTAGCATCAAGTACGTCCGTAACCATACCTGTCAGCACTGCCGGGTCAGAGATTTGCTCCATACCGAGGTCTTTAGCAACCTGTTTTGCTGTGCCGCCTTTTTCAATCAGTACAGAGAATACTTTCTTCGCCTGCTTGCTTGAAATTGTCCCGTCTTCGATAATATTAATCATGCCAGTTAAGTTCTCGGCAGTTAATCCTGTATCATCAAGTTCAGCATTATTTTTGTTCAGGTATTCGTTTACACCGCCCATTAACCAGTTTGAAGCCAGTTTAGGGTCTGCTTTATGTGTTTCGACCATATCGCTGAAGAAATCGGACATTTCTTTTCTCATCGTCAGAATTTCTGCATCGTATACAGGAAGATCATATTCGTTAATGTATTCTCACGAAGTTCATCCGGCAATGTCGGAATACTTGCACGTACGCGTTCTTTCCACTCGTTATCGATGTGAAGGTGCATTAAATCAGGTTCAGGGAAGTAACGGTAATCATCTGCGCCTTCTTTAATACGCATTAATACTGTTTCGCCAGTTTTTTCATCGTAGCGTCTTGTTTCCTGCTCGATAATGCCGCCTGACAGTAATACCTGCTCCTGACGCTTCACTTCATGCTCAAGACCTTTTCTTACAAAGTTAAATGAGTTTAAGTTTTTAAGCTCAGTCTTCGTACCGAATTTCTCCTGTCCGACAGGTCTGATTGAAATATTAGCATCACATCTAAGTGATCCTTCTTCCATCTTCACATCGGATACGCCTGTGTACTGAATAATCGATTTGATTTTTTCCAGATACTTGTACGCTTCTTCAGGTGTTCTGATATCCGGTTCAGAAACGATTTCTACTAAAGCCGTTCCCTGACGGTTTAAGTCGACTAATGAATAATCTTCTTTGTGAGTTGATTTACCGGCGTCTTCTTCAAGGTGAAGACGTGTAATACCGATTGTTTTCTTCTCTCCGTCTATTTCGATTTCAAGTGAACCGTGTTCACCGATTGGTTTATCGAATTGTGAAATCTGGTAAGCTTTCGGGTTATCCGGATAGTAATAGTTTTTTCTGTCAAACTTAGTATTCTCAGCAATCTGCATATTTAATGCCATTGCAGCTTTCATGCCGTATTCTACTGCAGTTTCGTTAAGAACCGGCAGCGTTCCCGGATAGCCGAGTTCAACTACAGAAATATTCGTGTTCGGTTCATGTCCGTAGTGCAGCGGGGCATTGGAAAATATTTTTGAATTTGTTTTTAATTCAACGTGAACTTCAAGTCCAATAACTGTTTCAAAATGCATTTTACTCCGCCCCCATCGTTAGATTTTTAAGCTCTTCATGCAGGTTATATACTGTTTCAAACTGATACGCTGCATTGTAAATTTTGCGTTCTTCGAAGTGATTGCCGATCAGCTGCATGCCTATTGGTCTGTTGTCTTCAGACACTCCACACGGAATGCTTAATGAAGGCACACCTACAAGGTTTGCAGGAATTGTTAAAATATCATTTTTATATTCCTTCGTACCTTCGATTTTAACTTCATCGTATTTATGTGCCGGCGTCGTTGTTGTCGGTCCGATAATTAAATCGTAATCCGTTAAAATTCTTTGAATATCGTCAGATACTAAACGGCGGAGTTTTTGTGCTTTCACGTAATAATCATCATAATGACCTGCGCTTAATACGTAAGTTCCAAGTAAAATACGGCGTTTTACTTCATCGCCGAATCCTTCACCGCGTGATTTTTTATATAGTTCTTCTAAGTTTTTTGCATTTTCAGCACGGTAGCCGTAACGGATACCGTCAAAGCGTGCAAGGTTTGCACTTGCTTCACTTGAAGCGATTAAGTAGTAAGAACTTACTACATATTGAAGGTTTGGCATTTCCACTTCTTCAACTATTGCGCCAAGTGATTCAAAGCGTTCTTTCGCTTTTAATACAGCTTCAGTTACAGACTCATCGACATCATCGCCTAAGAATTCTTTAGGCAGTGCAAGTTTCATGCCTTTGATATCTTTTTCGATGCCGCTTAAGAAATCAGTATCCTGGTTTCTCGCACTTGTCATGTCGTTGCTGCTGTCTTCGCCTGAAATCAGCTCAAGTACTTTAGCATTGTCACGCACTGTACGTGTCATTGGGCCAACCTGATCTAAAGATGATGCGAAAGCAATCAGACCGAAACGTGATACTCTGCCGTAAGTCGGTTTCATACCGACAATTCCGCAGAATGAAGCAGGCTGTCTTACTGAACCGCCTGTATCAGTACCAAGTGCATACGGTACAAATCCTGCTGCTACTGCTGCAGCCGAACCGCCTGATGACCCACCTGGTGAACATTCTAAGTTCCATGGGTTTTTAGTCGTCTGGAAGTAAGATGTTTCCGATGTTGAACCCATCGCAAATTCATCCATGTTCAGTTTACCCATCAAAATTGAATTCTGGTCTTTAAGCTTAGTCATAACAGTTGCATCATAAACCGGCTTAAAGTTATGCAGCATAAGGCTCGCGCATGTTGTTAAAATATCTTTAGTAACGATATTATCTTTAATTCCAACCGGAATACCGAACAGCTCGCCGTCCATTTTATCTTCTTTCTGAAGACGGTCAAGTTCCGCTGCAGTTTCCAACGCCTGTTCTTTAGTTAAAGTAATAAACGACTTAATGTTGCCGTCGTATTTTTCGATTCTGTCAAAAAGAGCACCTACTACTTCAGAAGGTTTGATCTCTTTACTGTGAATTTTACTGTATAGTTCTTCTACTGTTAATTCATTTATATTCACGATTATTAACCCTCCTTAAATCATTCTAGGTACTTTAAATTGTCCATCTTCTGTAAACTCTGTGTTTCTAAGCGCTTCTTCCTGTGTTACAGGTTCTCCCGCTTCATCTTTACGCAATGAGCCCGAGGTCTCCTGCTGCAGCTGCATTGCATGCGTCATCGGTTCTACATCCGATAAATCCAAGTCATTCAAGCGCTCCGAGTGCGCAACAATACTTTTAATTTTTGTCGATAAATTTCTAAGCTCTTCTTCATCTTTTATTTCTATCTTAGATAATTCAGCCACACGCTGAATTTTCTTTAAATCAAGTTCCTCCATGAATGACCCTCCTTCTATAAATACAACATTTAAAGTTTACCAAAAACCAGGGCACTTTTCCATGTGCTTAAATTATTCAAATATATAAAGATTGGCTGCACCTTCGCCTTCACGTGTAATTACACTGTAGACCTGCGCTTTATCTTTAATTTCAACTTCGATATCCGTACCTGTAAAATGCTCGTTCACCAGATCTCTGACGAATTGGGACATTCCGATCATTTCACCGCGGCTGTTATATTCAATCGGTATTTCAACTGTCAGCGTATCAAGTGTACCGTCTATGAACTTCCCTCTGCCTACAGACGTTGTAAAGCTGTCAAAATAAGACGATAAATCTTTGTTGAAGTTTTGATATTCACTGTTCGCTTCCTGTGAAATCTCCGCCGCTTCACTGGATGGCAGTAATAAGTTCTGTTCGTTCATATCCGTAAATGATTCGATCGTATTTTCAACTGGCGCTACAACTGCCTGCGATACAAAGTTACCTGGAACAATATCTGTATCACCTGACTGAATAAATATTGCAAAGACGATTTCTTTATCCACATACTGGTCGTTCGCACGGATGCGTGTTAAAATCTCAGCTGCCATTTCCTCGCCTTTTTCTTTTACTGTTGCAGGATCAAGTGCACGTTCTTGTGTCTGCCCGTACTGTTCAGTCTGATAATAATGAACACTGTTCATTGCGAGGCCGATAGTAATACCTTCAAACGACAGATTGCCATCTTCGCCTTCTGCCATATAATTCTGTTCAAGTATATGAGACAGATAGAGCGGAGCTTCTTCTGCGATAACTTCGGGATCTGTTTCGCCGTTCGTTGACGGATTCAGCCCGAGATTACTGAAAGCATCGGAATTAAGCAGCTCTGCTTCATCCATATTCTCAAGCTCTTCACTCGTATACTGCCGGCTTAAATAACCTCTGACCATTTCTTCTGAAATAATCTGACCTTCACGGAATATATATTCATTTGTAGGAAAGACGCTCTGACTGATCGTAAAGAGCCCCTTTTCAAACTCTTCCACGTTATATGAAGAAACTAAATTTGCACTCGACAAACCGCGGGCTGGAGATAATTCATAAGGTACAACAGAACGGTAAAAATCTTCACTGCTTGAAGTGATTGTGTCATCCTGCTCTTCAATCTGTACATTCGAAACTTCATTCTCCAATGATGCCTCGTCCATCTGTTCACTGATTTCAGCTTCATTGGCACCATCGCAGGCTGCCAAGAGCAGCAAAGTTGCGCCTGCGAGTAATATCGATTTAAACTTCATAACTCATTGCCCCAATTTCTCAATAAATTCTCGTTCATTCCATACGGTTACACCGAGCTTATTCGCTTTTTCCAGCTTGCTGCCGGCATCTTCTCCTGCAACAACAACATCTGTGTTTTTAGACACACTGCCCGTAACTTTACCGCCGTATGACTCAATACTCTGTTTCGCATCATCGCGGGTCATTTCGACCAGCTTGCCCGTTAGAACAAATGTCATGCCGGAAAACACAGTACCGGACAATTCTTCTTTTTCTTCAGTAAGATTAAGACCTGCTCCTCCGAGCTTATTAACAAGCTCGATAAAATCTTCATTCTGTGTATATGTCACTATTGAATCTGCAATCTTTTCACCGATTTCCGGTATTTCAATCAGCTGTTCTTTTGTTGCTTTTAATACTTCCGCCATCGAACCGTACTCTTCTGCAATCAGCCGTGAAGCTTTTGAACCGAGAAAACGTATGCCGAGACCAAATAATAATTTACTTAACGGCATTGCTTTCGACGCTTCAATTGCCGTCAGCAGATTTGTTACTTTTTTATCGCCCATACGCTCGAGCTCAATTAAGTCATCATACTGAAGCTTATATAAATCTGAAACATCAGTTATCAGCTCTGCATCGAACAGCTGGCGAACTACTTTCTCACCGAGACCGTCGATATTCATCGCACCTCGGGAGACGAAATGAATGATACCTTCCGTCAGCTGTGCCGGACACGCAGGATTAATACAGCGTATTGCCACTTCATCTTCCAGCTTGACTGTCTCATGTCCGCATGACGGGCAAGTCGTCGGTGCTTCGTACACAGCCTGGTCTGTGCGTTCTTCTTTTAATGATTTAACCACTTCCGGAATGATATCACCGGCTTTACGAATCACAACTTTGTCTCCGATGCGGATATCCCGCTCTTCGATCAGTTCGTGATTATGCAGTGAAGCACGTCCGACAGTTGTTCCTGCAACTTTTACCGGTTCCAGTATCGCAGTCGGCGTAATGACGCTGTCCGCCCCACTGTCAGTTCAATATCCAGTATCTCCGTGATGACTTCTTCTGCTTCGCCGGGAATTTATATGCAATAGCCCAGCGAGGTGATTTCACCGTAAAGCCGAGCTCATCCTGAGTACTGAGATCATTCACTTTAATTACGATACCGTCGATTTCATATGCAAGCTCCGAGCGGTGCGTCGTCCAGTAATCAATATATCCAATAACGTCATCAATGGTCGTCATTAATTTTCGTTCTTTGTTCGTTTTAAAACCGAGTTCATCGAGCTTATCAAGAGCTCCGCTCTGACTTACAGCGTCAAGTGCTTCCGGTGATGTCACGCTGTACAGGAAGACCGATAAATTACGTGCTGCAGCAAGCTTTGGATCCAGCTGTCTTAATGACCCTGCCGCTGCATTCCGCGGATTCTGGAATTCCTGCTTATCTTCTTCAATTCGTTTTTTGTTCAGATTCATAAACGAGCTTTTCGGCATGTAAGCCTCGCCGCGCACTTCGAAAGTTAAATCTGAGTCTACCGTCAGCGGAATCGCATGAATCGTCCGCAGATTCTCTGTAATATTTTCACCTACAGTACCATCACCGCGAGTTGCCCCGCGTGTGAAACGGCCATTTTCGTAAGTCAGCGAGACCGCCAGACCATCGATCTTCAATTCACACATATATGTAACATCGCCGGCATTCTGTCTGACACGCTGATCGAACGCTCTTAAATCTTCTTCGTTGAACGCGTTGCCGAGACTCAGCATCGGTGAGCTGTGTGTGACCTTCTCGAAATTACTCAGAATCTCACCGCCGACCCTTACTGTCGGCGACGTATCTGTTTTATATTCCGGGTGTTCACTTTCCAGCTCAATCAGTTCACGGAGGAGAGCATCGTATTCCGTATCCGGAATCGACGGGTTATCTTCGACATGACTCGTGATTGTAGCGTGTAAGCAGCGTTGTAATTCATGAATTCTTTCTTTCATTTATATTCAGTCCTTTTTTTCAAGCGGTGCATAGTTTGCAAGCAGTCTTTTCGGTCCTGCAGTTTTAAAAATAATATCGAGCTCCGTATTGTCTCCCTCGCCTTTAACCTGCGAGATAATACCTTCTCCGAACGCTTTGTGGGAAACTTTATCGCCGACATTAAAATTAGTACCTGTCTTCTTATTAATAATACGCGAGCGTTTTTTCGGTCCGCGTGAGAAAGATGAACCGGCACCTGAACTCATACTGCTTTCTGGCGTACGGCCGATACTGCCTGAAGATTCCAGCAGCTCTTTTGGAATTTCACTTAAGAAACGACTCTGCATATTCGATTCAGTTTTACCGTACAGCATGCGGGACTCCGCACGCGATAATATTAAGTGCTCCATTGCACGGGTCACCGCCACGTACATCAGACGTCTTTCCTCTTCCAGCTCCTGATCATCAAACTGCACACGGCGGGACGGGAATATTCCCTCTTCCAGACCGACGACAAAAATCACTTTAAATTCAAGACCTTTCGACGCATGCATCGTCATCATCGTGACACCTGTGACATCGTCTTTTCCGTCCTGATCTGAGATAAGCGCCATATCACTCAGGAAATTAAATAAATCATCTGAAATCGGGAATTCATTATCGAACTCTTTCGTTACAGTTTTAAATTCCTCAAGGTTCTCAAGACGACTCCGTGCTTCCAATGTTTTATCAGAGCTCAGCATGTCGTGATAGCCGGTATCGGCAAGCACTTCGTCGACAAGGTCAGTCATTGTCATATACTTCGATTTTTCTTTTAAATTATCGAGTACCGCGAGCAGTGTCATTAACTTAGTCACTGTCTTCGCCGGAATACCTAAAAAGTCCGAGTCGCGGATCGCATCATAGATGCTCGAGTTCAGCTCTTCTGCATGAGCGCGCAGCTTATCGATTGTCTTCTCACCAATTCCTCTTTTCGGTACATTGATAATCCGCTGGAAACTGATGTCATCAGACGGGTTCTGAATAACTTTTAAATAGCTCATCAGATCTTTAATTTCCATTCTGCTGTAGAACTTCGTTCCGCCGACCATTTTATACGGAATACTGGATTTAACAAATGCATCCTCAACCGCACGCGACTGTGCGTTCGCACGGTAAAGCACCGCCATCTCGCCGTATGAATAATCAGCACTGAGCTCCTGAATTTTCTCGACGACGCGGTGGCCCTCTTCACGTTCACTGAACGATACGTTCACTTCTATTTTAACGCCGTCACCTTTATTACTGCGCAGGTTTTTCGGTTTGCGTTCTGTATTGTTGTCGATAACCGCGTTCGCCGCGTCCAATATCGTCTTCGTTGAACGATAGTTTTCTTCAAGCTTAATTACTGTCGCTTCCGGATAATCCTCTTCGAAATTCAGTATATTCTGGATGTCCGCACCGCGGAATTTATAAATCGACTGATCCGAGTCGCCCACAACACAAATATTCCTGTACTTCGCAGCGAGCATCTGCACGAGCTTATACTGTGCATGGTTTGTATCCTGATACTCATCCACGTGAACATACTGGAATCTTGTCTGGTAGTAATTAAGAACATCCGGCTTCTTATCGAACAGTTCGATTGTCAGCATAATTAAGTCATCGAAATCCAGTGAACTGTTGCGGTATAAAATTTCCTGATAATCTTTGTAGATTTCACTGTAAAGCTCGTCCTGGAAACCGCCCGCTTCTGCGATAGCCTGTTCAGGTTTAATAAGCTGGTTTTTATAATTTGAAATAACCGACAAAATACTTCTCGGATTATGCTGTTTCGTATCCAGATTACGAGTTTTTAAAATATCTCTCACGACCGACTGCTGATCGAGAGGGTCTAAAATAGAAAAACTCGTGTCGTAGCCTAAATAGCTTATATCGCGTCTTAAAATACGGACACACATTGCGTGGAATGTTGAAATCCACATTTTAGATGCATCCTCCGCGATTAATCTGTCGACACGGTCGCGCATTTCACGCGCTGCTTTATTCGTAAAAGTAATTGCCAGTATATTGTATGAAGGCACCTGTTTTTCATCCAGCAGGTACGCCACTCTGTGCGTAAGCACACGTGTTTTGCCACTTCCTGCCCCTGCCATAATTAGCAGCGGGCCCTCCGTCGTTTTAATCGCTTCCAGTTGTTCTTTATTCATCGTAGATAAATCCATTATAAAAACTCCAATTTATTAAATGATAGTTTCTAATGCCCGTTCAGCATCGTCATAAATAATATTGCCGACAACCATTATATCGCTGATACTGTCCATCTCTTTGGCAGTTTCCTTCGATACAATACCGCCGCCATAAACGATGCGTGCATGTTCTGCAGCTTCGTAAGCTTCTTTAACCAGCTCCCGGTCGCCGAAAGCACCGCTGTACTCTATATATGTAATCCATTTTGTATAATTTATCGAGCATGTGAATCATTGCGATAAACTCTTCATCGCATACAGCATGACAGTTGGCATGTTTAAACGCTTTGCATTCCTGATTCATTATAATATAAGGCAGCAGGGAAATACTCTCATAATCGATAAAATCATGATATTCCATCAAAGCTTCAACGAGCATACCATGTGTAAAATTAACATCCTCCGTGTTAATAACTGTCGGCACAAAATAATGATCAAAGCCCGGTACTGCCGCATCCGGATGCGATATTTCAAGTGCTGCCGCAACATCAAACTCCCTGATACGGCTGAGCAGTCCGTAGACATTTTTCTCAGTTACATTATCAGTCCCGCTGACCAATATTAAATCCGTACCTGAGTTCACAATTTTCTTAAGCGTACTGTCATCGATTTCTTTAGCCGGATCCAGTTTAAATATATGCTTTGCCTGTCGTGTCATGAGACCATATCCTTTATAAAATTCATATGATGATTATATCATTTTTATATACCAAAAAACATTAAAGCAGAAGACAGAGAATATAAGCTTTAAAAGAGAATATACTTTGAACATAATATAGACAAAACCCGTACGTCAGGCTCTTCGGGGGAATAGCTCCTGCTTGAGACTACAGGCTCAAGCAGATGCCTCCGGGAAAGCTGGCGTACGGGTTAAATATTATATATTTATTTAATCCAGTTCAAAGTATTCTTCAAGCGTCAATCCACTTTCGTATATAGCCGGCGCCTTGTCCCCGACATATCTTAAATGCCACGGTTCGTACATATAGCCGGTAATATCTTCCTTGCCCTTCATGTAACGGATAATAAATCCGTATTCATGCGCGACATCTTTCAGCCACTGGAATTCAGGAGTATATTCAAATGACGTCTGCAGCAATACTGCACTGTCGTATGAACCGACGTCTATCGCGAGGCCCGTCTGATGTTCGGAATGACCAGGCTCCGCGCTGTATCTGTCGGCTGCTTCCTTACCGTCCTGTGCGACATAGTTGTTATACAATCCTCCTGATAGTCGTAGCTCCTGAAGCCGCTCACCAGTTCAAAATTTAACCCCTGCTCCGCACCATCTTCAAACAATGCCGTATAAGCATCGATAACTTCAGTCTGCATTTCCGGATTATAATCTGCCGGCAGCGGTATTTCTTTATTCACAATCAGTACACCGTCAGCATATGTAATACCGTCGATGACTTCAACATTCACCGGTACGTCGAGATCACTGAACGTCAGCGGTTCATAGCTTTTCGTAAAGCCGACAGCTTCTATTTCCTCCGGAGTTTCACTGCTGCAGGCCGTAAGAACAGATGCGGTGAGTGCTGCGATAATCAGCTTTGATGCTTTCATTATTCCAGTCCTGCACGTTTAAATATAGTATCTACACGGCTCAGGTGATGATTCTCGTTAAAGCACTCATCGAGTTCCTCTGTTGTCAGAACTTCCTGAATCCGTGTGTCTTTTCCTGCAAGCTCACGTAAAGGCACTCTTGTTTCCCATGACTCCATTGCTTTCGGCTGGACTAAATCATAAGCTTCCTCGCGTGAAAGTCCTTTATCGATTAATGTAAGCATCACCTGCTGAGAGTATACAAGACCGAAAGTTTTGTCGATATTCGCCTTCATATTTTCAGGGAATACCGTTAGATTTTTCATGATTCGACCGAAACGGTTTAACATGTAGTTCAGTGCAATCGTCACGTCAGGCAGCATAATTCTCTCCGCAGATGAATGCGAAATATCACGTTCGTGCCACAGCGGAACGTTTTCATATGCTGTTGAAACATAACCGCGGATAACGCGTGCGATGCCTGTAACATTTTCACTGCCGATCGGGTTACGTTTGTGCGGCATTGCACTTGAACCTTTCTGGCCTTTGGCAAACGCTTCTTCAGCTTCGCGTGTTTCTGTTTTTTGCAGATGTCTGATTTCCACTGCAAATTTCTCAACAGATGTTGCAATCAGTGCAAGTACCGCAACATAGTGAGCATGACGGTCACGCTGCAGTGTCTGTGTCGAAACAGGTGCGGGAGTCAGACCTAAATGTTTACATACGTACTCTTCAACTTCCGGCGGGATATTGGCAAACGTGCCGACTGCTCCGCTCATTTTACCAACTTCAATTTCTTCACGGACGTCTTTAAAACGCTTAAGATTACGTGTCATTTCCTGGTGCCATAAAGCCATTTTTATACCGAAAGATGTCGGTTCAGCATGAACACCGTGTGTACGTCCCATCATGTATGTTTATGTTCGCGCGCTTTATCAGCTAAAATTTCGATAAAGTTATTAAGATCCTGCTCGATAATTTCGTTCGCCTGTTTCAATATGTAGCTCTGGGCAGTATCCACAACGTCAGTTGACGTCAGTCCGTAGTGAACCCATTTCTTTTCTTCACCTAAAGTTTCTGAAATCTGGCGTGTAAATGCAACGACATCGTGGCGCGTTTCCGCCTCAATCTCTTTAATGCGGTCCACATCAATGCGCGCATTCGGACGAATATTTTTAACTTCATCTTTAGGAATTATCCCAAGTTCCGCCCATGCTTCCGATGCCAGTATTTCAACTTCCAGCCACGCATCAAATCTGTTTTCCTCTGTCCAAATCTTTGTCATTTCTTCTCTTGAATATCTACTGATCATTTTGGCTCATCCTCATTCATTAATTTGCCTTCAAACATAATTTCCTGATGCGATACAGTAATTTCACCGTTTTCCTCTTTAAAAACGGGCTGCTCAAATCTTCTTACCGGCTGATAGCCCTCGGCTTTCATCGCTGTCAGTACATCTGACAGCGCCTGGCCTTCTTCTACTTTAAATTTCTTTTTTTTCGGTTTTTTGTGCTCTGCCATCAACGTCACCCTGCTCCTGTGCTTCGTATACTTCCTCAAGCACTTCTTCAACATTTTCCGGTTCGTAATTGCTCATCTTGCGTCTGCTGAGTCCTTTTGTCCAGAAACCGCCGTGTATATTTTTCGGTTCGTGAGAAATGATAAACGCTCTGTCATCAAGTTCTTTTATCGTCTCGATCAGTTTGCGCTCATATTTTCTCGGCGTTAATATTTGCATTACCGTACGCTGTCCATCACGCCCATACTGATGTCCGTGCGTGACGCCGTAACCTAAATTGCGCAGGTCATTCGGCAGATCATATCTTTTTTCGCTGTTGTCACATTAACTACAGTATAGCCGAGCGCCAGCTTTTTCTTCTTTTGTTCCGACTAATATACCGACTCCAAAACCGAGCGCATAAGCGACGATATTTAACGGTTTGTCCAGATTGTCTAACACCAGGCCGAGCCCGATAACGTAAACAAATGTCTCTAAAATACTGAAGGCAGCCGCGACAAAACGGTATCCTTTTAACGTCATTATTGTCCGCATGGTTAAGAATGTAACGTAGATAATATTAATAACAAATATAACTAATATCATCAGCATGGGACTGTCTGAAATTGCTTGAAGCATAATCTAATCCTGCCTTCTTTCTTTAATTAAATTGGTAAATTGTAGCGATTATAAGGTAAATCGCGTTTGTGCTGTGACTGATAATATAAAGTTTTGATTCTGTTATATGCTTCATCCGGAACTGATTTTCCTTCTAAAAAGTCATCGATATGCTCATAAGTAACACCGAGTGCTTCTTCATCACTTAACAGCGGTTTATCATCTTCCAAATCAGCCGTGGGGATTTTTTCATACAGATGAGCTGACGCTCCAAGATACTTCATAATCTCCCGTCCCTGGCGTTTGTTCAATCCTGTCAGCGGTGCAAGGTCTACTGCTCCGTCACCGTGCTTCGTATAAAAACCGGTCAGTGCTTCAGCTGCATGATCTGTACCGAGAACAATTCCGCCGGTATGGGCAGCGATAGCGTACTGGACTTTCATGCGTTCGCGTGCTTTTTCGTTGCCTTCGACAAAGTCGCTTAACTCATAACCGCTGTCTGACAGCGCCTTAACGCCGGCATCAACCGCCGGTTTAATATTGACTGTCGTTTCAACGCTCGGGCCGATAAATTCCATTGCATCACGCGCATCGTCTTCGTCGCGCTGTTGTCCGTAAGGCAGGCGCACGCCGTAAAATTTAATGCTGTGCCCTTCTTCGTTCAATTCATCGACAGCAAGCTGTGCAATTTTACCGAGCAGCGTCGAGTCCTGCCCGCCCGAAATACCGAGGACAAAACTTTAATAAAATCATTTTTTTAACATAATCTTTTAGAAAATCGATAATTTCACGCGTTTCTGCTGCCGGGTCGATTTCCGGTTTCACGTGCAGTTCATCTACTATGTGCTGTTGCAATTTATCCATATAAAATCACTCCAATATATTATTTGAAAGTTCTTCTATGAGTTCATTTTTGACATTCCATAATTCAGTCGATAAATCCACCGGATATTCCTGGGGATTTAAGAAACGTTTCGTTTCTTCCCAAATTGTATCGAGGCTCTGTCGGCAGTTCTTCTGCATCTCATCGACTGACGGTGAACTGTAAACAGCCTTGCCGTCGACGAACACATCATGCAGCAGTTCAACAGGTTCAAACGATTTAACCAATTTCCGTTTCATCGGATGCACCGGATGGAACATCAAGAGCGGTTTGTCAGTATCGATGACTTCATCATGAAGTGTAATATAATCTCCCTCTGACATTCCTGATTCCTTATTTATGATACGGTAAACTTTCTTCTTGGGGTGTCGTCGTTTTTTCAACATTTCCTGAAATTTTCATGCGGTTCTGCCATTCGCCTGTTTCATTTTGAATCGCAGCAAGTTTATAGACCGCACCGAGTGCCGGGTTGTCATAAGCTGTAATCAGTTTCGTACCGATTCCCCAGCCGTCAACTTTAGCCCCCTGCGACATTAATGATAATATCGTCACTTCGTCGAGATCATTTGAGACGATAATCTGTGTCTCCTCGTAACCTGCAGCGTCAAGCATTTTGCGGGCCTGCTTCGTTAAATAGGCAATATCCCCTGAATCTATTCTGATACCTTTGAAATTAATTTTATCACCGAATTCATCCGCTACTTTAATCGCAGTCGGAATACCTGATTTTAATGTGTCGAATGTATCGACTAAAAATACGCAGTCCGAATGCGTTTCAGCGTAAGCTTTAAACGCATCATAGTCGTTGCCGTAAGCCTGCACCATTGCGTGAGCGTGCGTCCCGCTCGGTTTTAAGCCGAACAATTTCGCCGCTCTGACGTTGCTCGTGCCGTCGAAACCGCCGATAACTGCAGCGCGTGCGCCCCATAAAGCAGCATCGAACTCGTGTGCACGGCGCGTGCCGAATTCCATTAAGTTGTCGTTAGGCACCAATTGTCTGATGCGGCTCGCTTTCGTTGCGATAAGCGTCTGAAAGTTCACGATATTGAGCAGTGCCGTTTCAATCAGCTGAGCCTCAACGAGTGTCGCTTCAATTTGGACAAGCGGTTCATTATTAAATACCGTTTCTCCTTCAGCCATTGAACGGACCGTTCCCGTAAAGTGAATTGTTTTTAAGTAATTTAAAAAGTCATCGCTGTAGCCGAGCGCGCTTAAATATTCGATATCGCTGTCTGAGAAATGGAGTTTCTCCAAATAATCAATAATACGCGTTAAGCCCGCAAAAACAGCATAGCCGTTTTCAAAAGGCATTTTCCTGAAATATAAATCAAAAATTGTCTGACGTTCATGTATACCCTGCTCATAGTAAGTTTTTGCCATGTTGATCTGATATAAATCCGTGTGCAGCATGAAGCTGTCATCCTTATACTGGTACATACATCCATCTCCTGTGCATTAACAATATATTTGCTTTAATTTTATCATATAAACTTATTGTATGAACGTTTTGAATACACTATTATCCGGTGATTTTAAAAACTAAGATATAGATAGATAAAAGCAGTAATGTTAAAATGTAATCATATATAATTTTAGTACAAAGAAAAAGGAGACAGACAGTAATGACACAAAAAATATTCGGTCATCAAAATCCTGATACAGATACAGTCACATCAGCACTTGTAGCTGCTGATATTGAAACTCAGCTCGGCAACGATGCAGTACCGTACCGCCTAGGTGAAATAAGCAGTGAAACTGCATATGCACTTGAACACTTCGGTGTGGAGGCACCTGCTTTACTAAATGAAGTCGGCGCCGGCGACGAAGTTATTTTAGTCGACCACAATGAAAAACAGCAATCCGCTCTCGGTATTGAAAATGCGACAGTGACGAAAGTATTCGATCACCACAGAATCGCAAACTTTGAAACAGAAGGACCGCTCTACTACCGTGCTGAACCCGTCGGCTGTACAGCAACAATCCTGAACAAAATTTACAAAGAAAATAACTTAACAATCTCAAAAGAATCTGCCGGACTGATGCTCTCTGCGATTATCTCGGACACATTATTATTCAAATCTCCGACAACGACAGAAGAAGATATCGATGCAGCAGCTGAACTTAAAGACATCGCAGGCGTTGACCTGGAAGCGTACGGCCTTGAAATGCTGAAAGCAGGCGCATCAACTTCTGATAAAACAGCTGCTCAGTTAATTACAGGAGATGCTAAAACATTCGATATCGGCGAAAAAAGTGTGCGAATCGCACAAGTTAACGTCGTTGACGTAGACGAAGTATTCGCACGCCGCGAAGAAATCGAAATTGCGATTAATAACGAATCGAAAAAGACGGCTACGACCTGTTTACACTGATTGTGACAGACATTCTGAACTCCAACTCTAAAGTACTTGCTTTAGGGCCTGAATTCTCATCTGTAGAACGCGCATTCGACGTTGCTCTCGATCAGAACACAGCAATCTTAGAGGGTGTGGTCTCCCGCAAGAAGCAAGTCGTTCCTAACATTACAAAAGCACTAGCTGATTTATAGAATATATTGTGGAAACCCGCCGGATTGGCGGGTTTTCTGTTGTTTTTGGGGAAGCAGGGCGCGCGGGTTCCTTCATGAGGTTCGTGACGGGGTCCGAAGGCGCGCGGATCCCTTCATGAGATTCGTGACGGGGTCCGAAGGCGCGCGGATCCCTTCATGAGGTTCGTGACGGGGTCCAAAGGCGCGCGGATCCCTTCATGAGGTTCGTGACGGGGTCCAAAGGCGCGCGGATCCCTTCATAAGGTTCGTGACGGGGTCCAAAGGCGCGCGGATCCCTTCATGAGGTCCGTGACGGGGTCCGCCACCGATTTCACGTTAAATAATCTCTATGCTTCATATTTTTTTTGGTCTGTTTATATGCATCATCAAAATCATGATACTTAAATGTATAATACGTCTGATTTCCTTTCTTATGCACATCACAGTATTTCAAAAATGCACGATAAACTACTTTTTTATCGAATTCATTTCCTATCAGCTCAAGTACTGACTTCCTCGTCATTCCTTCACCGTAAAATAAGTATTTAAAATCACTCATCACCCTAAGCATATGGGTTTCATTGGATTCTTTCATTCCGCAGCTCACACACTGGCGATGGTAACGGGTTTTTATCAGATTAAAACCTCCGCAGTTCCCGCAGTACAATCCAGTGCTAACCCGCTCAGCATTCGAACTTCCATTAAAATACGGATTCTCTGTAATATGCTCACGAATTAACGAGACCAGTCCCTCAGCTTTCTCCGTATTATAACTTTCTTTAAACTGCCGGAAGTATTTTTTCAAGTCCATACGGATGACGATATTTTTCCATATTGAATTATCTTCTGAATACAATTTGAAGTCATCGTTTGGAAAAATCACTTTCCCCTTAATATCAACAGTAATTTTAGCGTTCCTGAAAATCCGGTACAGTTTCCCGACTGCCCGGTCAACCTGTGTAAATGGATTGTCCGGAACAACTTCATTATTCTTAATGAATCTGCCATTTTTATAATAATACTCGCCGCTGTAATTTTTAATTTCGTTTACCGCAATCACGTCATTCGCAATTATAATACTGTCATACTGCGCGCCTGATTTCCCAGATGCAAGATAACATCCCTAAAAATATATAAATTATCGTGGCCGGTTTCGTCGAACAATTTATCGTATAGACATTCTCCCAGAAACCCATTTTCGTATATCTTCAATTTTCTCGCATCCTCAGCACTTAAAACCTCCCTCCTGCTCAATGCTCTGTAATGTAAAAGTTCTGCCGTTGCATTTCTGTCATTTAAATACATTCATTTTCCTCCTTTTTAAAAAGATCCTTCTACCCTATATATACGGGAAAACAGCGATTTCCTTTTAAAAAAGTTACTTAAACACAAAAATAGCAAAACTGGTTTACTTATTACACGAACCTCTCTGTTTTTAACATTTTATTCCAACTCAACAAAAAAACCGAAACCATATCGGCCTCGGTTTTATTTATCTATTCGAATATTCTCATGAGTACGCTCGTTTTGCCTTCCTGCAAATGTTTCTTTGAACAGTCATCTCTCACTTTATATTGCAGTTCGTTCAGTGCATTGCTGAATGACATTTCATCTATCCAGTTCGTTAAATCCGCCTGATCATAACATACCGGAGCAACTATTACGCCGCTTGTATGATCGACAATAACCCGTGTTGTACCGCTTGTTTTATCTACTAATGGAAGTACCAGAACAGCAAGTACAATTGCCGTAATAATGCCCCATACTATTTTCTTTCTCATCTCATTTCCCCGTTCGCTTTTTATATCCTCTATAACTTAACATAAATATCCGCCTTGAAAAAGAACATATGTTCGTATAATGATTATTAAGTGTTAAGAAAGAAGGAGTTTATTATGAATGATCGCGGTAATCCTTCCGAAAATTTACATTCAAATATTCCTGAAGGTCGCGGCATGGTGAAGTGGGCGCCTTTTGCAACGATGCCTGAGCAGTTTGAAAATGTCGGCAATCTGATGGATAATCAGAAGAAAATTAAACGTCCTGAATTATCTGATGACCGGCTGGACGAGCTTGAATATACTTTAAAACGTGCTGCTGATGAAAAACTTCCGGTCAGAGTTTCTTATTATTACGATGGCAGCCGCTTCAGTCTTTCTCTCCATATTATAAAAATAGACCAATGGAGCATGATGCTCATTGGTCAAATATACGGGACCGAAGATTTCACCTTCGTGCCGTTTATCGATATATTGGATATTCATATATTATCTGCCAGCTGACAGCTGATATTATTTTTCTAAGAATAATACCGGTTCTTTCTGGTGCTCTGTCGCTTTCACTAAATGATATGCAAGAACTGTCGTTGTAATTGCGCCAATTCCGCCTGGGACTGGTGTGATAAACGAGGCTTTATCTTTAACAGCTTCGTAGTTTACATCGCCGACCATTTTACCTTCATCAGTAAAGTTAATACCGACATCAACAACAATTGCGCCTTCTTTAACGTGTTCTTCATCAATCAGATTAATTGCACCTGCTGCACTGACAATCACGTCTGCATCTTTACATTTATCCACAAGATTTTCAGTGTATAAGTTACACGTTGTAACCGTAGCTTCTCTGTTCATCATTAACAGAGACAATGGTTTACCAACTACTGCACTTGCACCGACTACTGTAACATTTTTACCTTTTAAGTCGATATCGTAGAAATCGAGCATGTTCATTACTGCTGCCGGCGTACACGGCTCCAGACGGTCAGGATCGTTTGTCAGCACTTTGCCGAGGTTCGAAGCTTTCATACCGTCTATGTCTTTAAACGAGTTCATAATTTCCGCGACACGTTTCATCGGGATATGTTTTGGCAGCGGCTGCAGAAGCAGAATGCCGTGAATTGAATAATCTTCGTTTATTTCTCTGAATTTAGTTAGAAATACTTTTGTCGATACATCTTCCGGAAAATGAAATTGAGCTGTGTCCATACCCAGTTTTTCAAAACGTTTTACTGCAGCATTTTCATAAGAAATCGAGTCTGATAAGTCGCCGATTCTGACGAATGCAACTTTTGGTTTAATACCGTGAGCTTCAGAAACTTCCAAAGCATTTTTAATTTCTTCAGATAAGTGTGCTGCTACTTTTTTTCCGTCCATAACTACTGTCATTAAAAGCACTCTCCTTACTTTTTCTGGTTAATTACCCATCGACAATTATAACATAACTAAATCAAATATAAAAAAAAGCTATCATCCGAAGATGATAGCGATAAGAAATTATTTAGTTTCACGGTGTAGAGTGTGCTTGTTTAATCTAGGGCAGAATTTCATCATTTCGATACGCTCTGGATTGTTTCTTTTGTTTTTCTTAGTGCTGTAGTTGCGGTCTCCGCATTCTGTGCAAGCTAATGTAACGATTGTTCTCATTTCTGTCGCCTCCTTCGTTAAGTTAAATCGATATTAAATGATAATATACTCGAATCAACTGGCCAGTTGATCATCCACTTGGTAGATGATTGGTATATATTTTATAAATCACCTTATCTATTTTACTAGCAGAACGAAAAAATTTCAAGTCTTTCTTATTTCTTAAATATACAGTTGCACATTGCAGCATATTCCTATATAATTTTAAATCGTAATGATTACGATAAAGAGAGGATCCCCTATGAAAAAACTGTTCCCCGTTTTACTTTTATTATTAATACTTACCGCATGCAGCAATGAAGATAACAGCACAAGCGACAGTGAATTAACTATATATACGACAGTCTTTCCGTTAACCAGCTTCGTTGAACAGATAGCCGGCGATACTGTTAATGTAGAATCAATTTATCCGCCCGGTGTTGATATGCACTCTTATGAACCGACTCAAAAAGAGATGATGTCTTACTCAGACGGTGATTTATTTATGACGACATCGAACGAGCTCGACCCGGTCGCAGCAAGTATTGCCGACACGATAAACGGCGACACTGAGATTGTTGAAACAGCAGCTGACATTGACACCGGTGCTTTCCTCGACAGCCAGCACGCTCATGAGCATGACCACGGTGAAGATGAAGAGGCTCACGACCACGGTCACGGCAGTATGGATCCCCACATCTGGCTCAGTCCGGATCTGGCTATAGAAATGGCAGAGGCAGTTAAAAATTCACTGGCTGAACATAATCCTGAATCAGCCGATATGTATAACGAAAACTTTGAAGTACTGAAAAGTGATATCGAAGAAATAGATGAACAGCTCCTTGCCGTTACAGAAAATCCGGTTAATACTGATGTTTATATTTCTCATGAATCCATCGGATATTTAGCACATCAGTACGGTTTCCATCAGATCGGCATCAGCGGACTGTCCAACCAGGAACCGTCACAGCAGGAACTGACCGAGATTATCGAAAATATTGAAGCACAAAATATTCCTTATATTCTTTATGAGCCTAATGTTTCATCATCTGTTACAGATGTCATCCGCGAGGAAACGAATACTGAACCGCTCTACTTCAATAATCTGGAGTCGCTGTCGACAGAGGATCCTGAAGATTCGACTTACCAGTCGATGATGAAAAAAAATATCGAAACACTCGATAAAGCACTCAACAGCAAATAAAAAAACTTCTGAGAGAATATTCTCAGAAGTTTTTTATTTACTCTTTACCGCGATATAAATCGTGTTTAATATTTTCCGTAAACTCGCGGATTTCATCCACATCTTTTTTAAGTATAATGCTAATACGACTGCTGCTACAGCAGTTAATGCAAATAAGACTACGAACGTTTTAAATAATAATCCTAATAATCCCTTAATAAGATCCACAGCGATCCCCCCTTAATTAACACTTCTATACTCTATTCCCACTTTTTGTTTTATAATCTCAATTGCGGGAATATCTGCAGGTGCCCAGTCTAATTTTTCAATTTCCAAAGGATTTATCCACTTCATTTGAATATGTTCAAGCAGCTGAATTTCACCCGCAAGTATTTTAGCATAGTATGTCGTCAGTTCAACAATGCCAAAATCGTATTCATATTCTGTCGTCGTAATTTTTTCACCGATACTGATATCGAGAGTCATTTCTTCAATCAGTTCACGCTTTAAAGCCTCAACAGGTGTTTCATCAGCTTCTATTTTTCCGCCGGGAAATTCCCATTTTAATGCTAAGTTTTTACCTTCAGGCCGTTGTGCACACAATAATATTATTATCGTCTTCTATTACTGCACCGACGACGCGTATTTTTTCCTTCGACATAATTAAATCCTCCGTCTGTTTACTTCGTTTCCAGCATCCGGATAATTTCATCTTCGGATAATTGCGCCAGATTATTTTTATAATTCCCTGCTGCCATTGTCCGGCGTGCAATCTCCGGAATATGTTTACGGTCGATGCCGAGTTCCTCAAATGTCATGCAGAGACCAAGACGTTTTTTCAAGCCGTTTAGTTCCTTCGCTAACGCTTCAGTGTTTTCAAAACCAAGCTGAACACTCACTTTATCGAGTCTCGGGTCCACTTTCGCATTGCAGAGAATCCATTGATCCAGACTGAAAGCACAAGCTTCAGCGTGAGGAATACCAAATTCCGAAGTTAAATAGTAGCTCATCGCGTGAGAACCGCTCGTTGCAGTCTGGCTGAAGCCGATACCTGCAGTCGTGCTCGCAAGCGCCATATTAGAACGTGCTTCAGCGTTTGTGCCCTCGTTATAAGCAAGCTCCAGATTATCAAATGCAAGCTTCAGTGCTGTCACTGCCAGTCCGTCAGAAATCGGATTATTATTCACTGAACCGATTGAGTCCAGCGCATGACAGATTACATCGATACCTGAAATTGCTGTCACAGCCGGCGGACATGTATATGTAAGCTCGGGATCGACAAGTGCAATTTTAGGATAAAGAACTTTACCGTTAATCGACGTTTTAATTCCTTGTTCCTTATCGCTTATTACACTGAATGGTGTCACTTCAGAAGCTGACCCGCTCGTTGAAGGCAGTGCGATAATCGGCAGTGCTTCAGTAATGTTTTTATCCTGAATAATCGTTCTCGCATCGACATTTTTAACGACTGCAGCAGCTGCCGCTTTCGCAGCATCCATCGTTGAGCCGCCTCCTACTGCAATCAGCGCATCAGCATCATGTTCAATTGCAGCATTGATAATATCATCGACGTTGCCGACAGTCGGATTTTCTTCAATATTTGATACAACTGCCTTGATTTGACCCGGCAGCAGCGATTTCAGCAGTTCAGCAATACCGTTTTTCACCTGTGAGTTTGATGCAATGACAACATACGACTGATAACCGTACTCTTCTAAAACTGTATCTATCGTCTGCAGCATTCCCGCACCGAAATGCACTGCTGTTGGATTATTAAAAGTAAACAAATTATTTCCCCCTTGGTTTATCTTTTATATTGTAATCATATCGTTTAAAACGTACCGTCAGCGGCTGGAATAAAAGTAAATACAGCAGAAACATAATAAAACTGATTAATAGTGACGGCACTACCGGCCAGCTCATAATCGGAATTAATATAAAGATAAACAATGCCACACTGAGTATCGCAATATAGTCATATATTATCGATAATGTGGACGGTTCCAAATATTCTTTACAGTTTGGACACTTAATTCGCGTCCGCGGTTTAAGCGCATAGCCGAGCACTTTTTCCTTGTATGTCCATTGATGTTTGCAGTACGGACACTCTCCCATGACATCACCTTGCTTTTAATTTTTTCTTAGCATAATTATAACAAAAAAGAAGAGCGTATTTGCTCTTCCTACTCATCATCTTCAAATTCATAGTAATCTTGTAAAAGATCTTTAATGCTGTTTTCTTCTTTTGACTGTACGAGTTTAATATTCGTCGTTACATGCTCGCAGCCTTCGTTTGATAAATGGGCATTAATCTTTTTAACTAAGTTCATTCATCCAGACTGCCCTCAACTGTCGTTTCCTGCGGGCCGACAAAATGCGTTAAACCGCAGCTCTCAATCAGTTCAATTGCACCTGTCGTATGCGAATACAATTTAGCGTCGCCCGGATGGTACGGTAAAACCTGAATACTCATCAAATAGTTCATTTAAATCTCTCCTCAAATACTTTCTGCTACCATTATGATACTATAAATTAAAGAAAACAAACATTTTGAGGTGACAGTTATGTTTAAAATCAGTAAAGGGTTAAATATCATATTAATCGTTATTGCATTGGGTGCAATTTATTATTTCTCACAGGATTTTCTGAGTCCTTCATGGAATATTCCGCTAATCATCCTGCTGCTCGTTCTCGGTGCTGCATCGATTATGTCAATTATTAAAAAAGAAGAGCCTGAAGATTATTAATCTAAGTACGGTACGAAGTCGACCTGATCACTGTATGATGTCATATGCTCTTCGACATCACCGTACACATCATCCATTCCCATATCGGCTAAAGGATGAAGATAAAAATCTTCGTACTCATTGCTGTCGACGTATGTCGGCATAAAGCGCACCGCTCCGATGTCAGTTTCCACCGCCGGAGTTCAACATTTACTTCCAAAATACCGGAGGCGCGTATTCAATGACTGCTGCGCACTTAAGAAGTTCGACATCGAAATGCGATAACGGCTTCAGAACCGTCTCGTCTTTCATAATGTTCAATCGGCTGCAGTGTGTGCGGATGTGAGCCTACAATAATATCAGCACCCGCTTCTGCCATCGTACGGTATTCAGGTACATGTTCTTCACGCGGGAAATCATCGTACTCCACACCCTGATGATAACTGACAATCAGCACATCCACTTTCTCTCTCAGCGCTTCAATATCCGATAAAATTCTCGGCATATCGATTATATTCACTAAGTATTCCTGCCCTTCAGGCACCGGAATACCGTTCGTTCCATATGTATATGCTAAGAAACCGACATCAATCCCGTTCACCGTAAATATTCTGTCGCGCTCCATATCTTCCTGGCTGACGTTTGCTCCAACGTAATCAATACCGCGTTCAGTTAAGTTTTCAGCTGTTGCAAGCACACCTTCTGCACTGCGGTCGAGCGTGTGGTTATTTGCAAAGTTCACAATATCCGCATCAAAGTAACTCAGTAAATCTGCAACCTCTTCCGGTGCATTAAACGTCGGATAGCCGCTTAAACCAAGTTCTTCACCGCCGATTGGGGTTTCCTGATTCATAAATACGAGATCCTGCTGCTGCAGGTAAGGCGCAACACTTTCAACACGCGACGTGAAATCGTATCCTTCTTCTGTCCTCACATCTTCATATAAATAATCGTGAATTAAAATGTCTCCCGTTGCAGCAAAAGTAAATGAACTGTCCAGATACTGACTCAGGTTATCGTAGAACTGCTCCTTATCAATATGGTTAAATTCTTTTGCATGCGCTTCAAGCGGTTCATCATCAGAACCTGAGAAAATATTTAAAAATAACAATACTGACAAAATTATCTTCATATTATTCACCCCGTAAAGTATCTCCCTGTTTTGGTTCAAAATTTAATTCTGCAAATCTAATTCGAATCGACAGTCCTTTTTCAGGTATTGGCGCATCCATTACATGAAAGTGCAGATGCGGTGTATCGCTTGCCCCGCTGTTGCCGCATGCCGCGATAAGATCACCGGGACGCACTTCGCTTCCTTCTGACACTAATATCGAACCTTCTTTTAGATGGGCAAGCAGGGAATATTCAGCTTCCCCGTGCTTAATTACAATCGCATTACCTTCCGGCTGTTCCATATTCATCGAGAACGGTGCATTATCAGCCACGCCGTCATATACTTTAACCACTGTTCCAGTGCCTGGTGCTGTGACCGCTTCACCGTAACCGTAATGGTCGTTTAAACGTTCTCCACTGCCCTCGTACGGTCTGCCGTCTTTTTTGACGATAAAATCATAAGCATAGCGCTGCGACTCGTGCGGATAGTGGTAATTCCAAAAGTTATTGCTGCCGCCCCATAGTACAAACCACTCTGTTCTAAAAGGCAGTACATACTTTTTCTGTATAAATATAATCGGTATTAAATTTTTCCAGCATGCCGAACTGCAGCCCCACGATATCCCGCTCGTTTGAAAATGCAGCGGTTATCATGCGCATAGTCTGATTATCCACATAGCTGTAGCGCTTTACGCCCGGCTCCAGCTGATTGTGTTTAAACAATTTAAAATCCCCGGTGCCTTCATGAAAAGCTGCCGCTTCTTTTTTAAACTGGTTCAAGGGAATCACGTCCTGATATCCTTTTACAGTCTGAAAGTATATCTCTTCAAATTTTTCCTGATTAAAATAAAATCCAAGTTCTTCCGGATAAATTGCTGACATTTCATTCACCTGCCTCATTTACTTTATCGACAATATACTCCGTCTGATTTTTTATTGATATTAAATCATTTGTAATATAATCATCGCTGTTTAATAAAATAACATTCTCTAGAGGTATACCGAGCGCTTCCGAAAATTCATTCCGAATATTATCATCATTCGGATTTTCAACATTGACGAACATATAATCCGCTTCAAATGCCCCGAAATCTTCAGGCTGTTTTAAATCGAACAAACTATCTTGAACATCTTTAGCTGCCTCGTCCATTTGGAATCCGAGTACATCGTAAACTGCTTCAGTACCGTAGCTCATATATTCATTGTAAAGCAGATAGCGATCCTCATTCTCTACAGCAACGAGTGCTTTCTTCTCGTCCACCTGTTCAGTGAGACCTCTTTTTAAGACCGTTGTCTCAGCTTCCCACTCATCGCCGATTTTGTTCGCTTCATCCTCTTTATTTAATATAACCCCTAAATAATACAGCTGCGTTAAATACACACGCGGGCTAAACGGACTCATAATACCTGAAGAATAAGTAATCCTGATTGACGGTGCTATTTCCTGATATTCTTCAAAATACTCATCCGGAGAGTATGTAACGATTAAGTCCGGATTAATTTCTTTAAGCGATTCAAGATCTCCCGGCTCAAGATACGTCACTTCTTTGCCGTAGGGCATCTTCAATTGTACTGTTATTTTCCAGTCCTTCGTTAACACCGCTTACATTAAATCCCAATAGAGACGCGTTTCCCGGGTCAATCGAGCGGAACAGCACAATATTTTTTGGACTGACAGGAATATCAATCTCATTTGTATCTTCTGTCGTAATTCTTCTTACTTCGCCGTCATCTGATACATCAATTTCTCTAAAGCTTGAACAGCCGGTCAGTATCAGTACTGCTGTCAGCAGCATCATAAATTTTAGTTTCATCTCGTCACCTTCACTATTGATACCGCCATTATACACATAAAAAAAGCCGGGGGATACCCGGCTTTTCGTTTAAGCAAATGCTTCTTTATTTACAGTATCTGCTTGATGCTGTGCTTTGTTTTATAAAAAATTCCAGAAACTTATCCAGCTTCCCTTCAGAAATACTCTTAATGCTGATCAGCAGCTTGTCGTCCTGCCATATATGAAGAATATGCCCAACCAGCAGCAGTTCTTCAACCGTCACCCGTGTAATGTTCTCAAAACTGATTTCTTCTACGCAGACTAAATCATTATCTTCAAGATTCAGAAACAATCTGTGAGTCGTCGCAACTAATGATCCGTGGTATGTACTTTTCTCCCCATCAAAATACTCCACTGACCCTACCAGCGCCGGTCCTACTACTTTTTTGGCAATAAATTAACGCCCTCTATGTGTTTTAATTTGTTGTACATAGACAACATCCCTTTTTTATATGTTCTTTACTACTTACCACCAAAGAGCACATAATAAACATCTTTAAACTTTAAAAATATAACACCGAGTATAACTCCGGCAATTCCGCCAATGGAATTTAAAATAATATCATCGATGCTCGTAATTCTGCCAATCGGCAGAAGATACTGTGTTGTTTCGATAAACACCGACAGCAGCATACATAAAATTGTCGTGAGCAGTTCTTTCCTAATAATAATATACAGAAAGAACGCTGCGGGAATAAACAGAACAATATTCATCAGCACACTGTTAATCAGTGCCTCTGTCGTCGCAAAATACCACAAATCTTTAATGCTTTCAAAAGGTGTCAGCTGGACGATATCACTGTCATTTGAAGTCGGCATCAGCGTCACGAGGGAGATACCGACCAGACTCATCGTCAAACCGATGACCGATAAATATTTAATCTTTTTAGAAATGGAATCCAGATGATATCCGTGTTTTATATTAATCATCAGCGTAACGACTGTAATCAGCATAAAAATCATTACAAATATCGGAATCACCGGCTGAAATGCTTCAAATAAAATACCCATAAAATATACTGCCTCTAATCTTCTCCAAATTGCTGTTCTGTAAATGCTTTATACATCTCGTGAGATGCTAGTTCTTCATGCGTGCCCTCACCTGTCAGGTGTCCGCTGTCGATAAAGTATATTTATCCGAATTCACAATCGTCGACAAACGATGTGCGATAACGAGTACAGTTCTGCCGGCCATCAGTTCATTCAATGCTTCCCCGACATATTTTTCCGACTGTGAGTCGAGGCTTGCAGTTGCCTCATCCAGCATTAGAATTTTCGGATTGCGTAAAAATGCACGGGCAATACCGATACGCTGACGCTGTCCGCCGGACAGTTTCACACCGCGTTCGCCGACTTCCGTCTCCAGTCCTGCAGGCAGCTCGTTAATAAACTCGCTCGTGTAAGACTGTTTCACCGCCCGGTCTATATCTTCGTCATTATATTGACCGGTCTTCAGTCCGTACGTAATATTTTCCCTGATTGTTCCGGACACGATTGCACTTTCCTGTGCAACATAGCCGATACCGCTTCGGTAGTCCCCGAGCGGAACGTCTTCAATATTAATATTATCTATTGTAATCTCACCGTTCCATACAGAATAATAACGTTCAATAAGAGAAAATATTGTAGATTTCCCGCTGCCGCTTGGACCGACAAATGCAATTTTTTGATTGTTATTCGCGGCAAACGAAATGTTTTCAAGCACAGGAGTATCGTCATATCCAAAAGACACATCATTGAAGCGAAGCGTCTTATATGATAATTCCGCACTGTCCATATTCCCGGGTTTTTCATCTTCCATATCCAGTATGCCGATAATTCTTCCCGTTGCACCAAGTGCCTTATTATACTCTGTAAAGAACATCGCAAACATGGTCATCGGCATAATAATCTGGAATAAATACAGCAAGAAAGCAACAAGTGTACCGATAGTCATTGTGCCGTCAGCCACTCTGAGTCCGCCGTAGCCGATAACGAGTATAATCACAAACATCATAATCGTATACATAATCGGTGACAGCAATGCGTTAATGACCGCTTCTTTCATACCGTATTTATACAGCTGGTTAATACCACGGATGCCTTTTTCCTGTTCGTAGCTTTCTGCATTAAATGATTTCATTAACCGGATTTCACTCAATGTTTCCTGTATAGAGCCGGTAAAAACAGCTGTCTCATCCTGGAGCTTTTTCGATATTTTCTGCATACGGCTGCCGAGCGGCATAATAACCGCAATCGAAATTGGCAGTGAGACGAACATGATTAACGTCAGTTTCCAGTCGAGGAAAAACAAGATAATGACCGAGCCCGCAACACTTAAAATCCCGCTGATTAATTGCGGAAAATGACTCGTAATCAGATTCTGAATAATGCTCGTATCGTTAACGACACGGCTGACTGACTCACCGCTTTTAGTTTTATCGAAATAGCTCACCGGCAGTTTAAGGAACTTCTCCCAGACCATTTCGCGTAAACTCCGGACGACGGTCTGCCCTATTTTAGCGAGCATGTAGTACGATATGCCGTCGATGACTGCGCTCCCTAAAAATACACCGATAATTAAAACGACAAGAGGTGCTGTAATCAGGTCAGTATTGAAGCCGTCGATAAACATCTGTGTCAGAAGCGGAACGATTAACGAACCGATGGTGCCTATCAGCGTCAGCAGAACACCTGTATAGAATAACCCTTTTTTCACATTGGTACTTTTTATTAAATTAATAAACTTTTTGAATGATGCTTTTTCTTCATTATTATTCAAATTTCCGCCCCTCTCATAAACCCAACTTACATTATAACGATTTTTGTCTGTTTAAGCATTATGGTAAACTTAATTTAACAAAGTTAAGGGGGAATATTATGACTCTGGAAATTACGAATATTACAAAAGTATTCGGAGAACAAACAGCTGTGGATTCAATTAACATCAATGTGCCGGCAGGAAGCATGTACGGTTTTCTCGGCGGTAACGGTGCCGGGAAGACGACAACGTTCCGTATGATTTTAAAACTGCTCACACCGACGTCAGGCACCATTTTATATAATGGTGAGACTATCGGATATCATATGACGGATAAAATCGGCTACTTGCCCGAAGAACGCGGACTGCACCCAAAATTAAAAGTATCAGAACAAGTCCTTTATTTAGCCGAGTTAAAAGGAATGTCAAAAAAAGAAGCTAATAAAGCACTGGATTACTGGCTTGAACGTTTTAAAGTAACCGAAAACAAATTTAAAAAAATTGAAAAACTGTCTAAAGGGAACCAGCAGAAAATCCAGCTGATCGCTTCTATAATACATAACCCCGAGCTGATCATTCTCGATGAGCCGTTCAGCGGACTCGATCCCATTAATGTTGAAATGCTGAAAGATGCGGTAAAAGAGTTGAATGCCCAGGGCTCCACTATTTTCAGTACCCACCGTATGGAACATGTTGAAGAGCTATGCGAAGAAATTATGCATACTCGACCGCGGCAAACAGATAGTCAGCGGCAATATCGACCAGATTAAAAAAGACTTCGGCCAAAAAGAAATAATTATCGAAGGTGAACATGATATTTCGTTCGTTAAAGATATGCCGGGAGTTTTGAAATGAAACAGATAAGAAATAAATCAGTCATTAAAATTGCCGAAGAAAAATATGCGGAAGATATTTATAACCGTATTACTGATATCGGCTACTTTAAACGATTCCAAGTCAATGAGCCATCGTTAAATGATATCTTTATCGCGAAAGTAGGTCGTGATTATGAATAAATTTATGACGACATTTAATCTCACTTTTTTCTCGAAATTAAAAGCCAAATCATTTTTAGTTACAACACTGATTATTATTGCAGGAATGTTTATCGCGTTTAACCTCGATAAAATTATCGGCCTGTTCGATTCTGAAGATGACGCGCTGATGCTTCAGGTTGACGCCGATGAGTCTTTCCTGTCAGTCTTCGAACCGACACTGCAGTCTTATGATGAAACGATTGAACTCGTCGAAGCAGACGGCAATGCAACGCTTGAAGTTGTGAATACCGAGCCGCTCGAAGCTGAAATGCGTATGGATGAAGAGATTTCAACATCCCAGGAGCAGAACATACAGCTTGCCTTAAACGAGACAAACCGCGCCTATGTGCTGCAGTCGCTCGAACTGAGTCAAGAAGAAATTGCACAGGTGTACGAGGAGGTTCCAGTTGAATTCTTAGTAGCTGCGGGCGATGATTCAGGAGAGTTTGAAGCAGCCGGTGCCGATGATACTAATGTATTAAATATGATTGTTTTCTACTTCTCGGTAATTCTGATGTTCATTATATTCTGAACTATGCAAGTCAGATTGCGACGGAAATTGCGAATGAGAAATCTTCACGTGTGATAGAAATGATTGTATCGAGCATTCGTCCGACGCAGCATTTAATGGCAAAAGTGTTCGCCATGATTTCTGTCAGTGTTATACAAGTTGGCTTAATTACCGCAGGCGGTCTGATCGCATTTTATTTTTCTGATACGACTGCCCTGCTCGAGCAGTTCGGCCTCGAGACTAATGACCAGACATTGAAAATAGTCATTTACTGTATTATCTATGTCATTCTCGGATTAATTCTTTATCTGTCTGTTGCAGCGATGCTCGGTTCATTTATTAACCGGATGGAAGATCTGCAGCAGGGACTTATGCCGGTAACATTCCTCAGCATGATCGGGTACTTTATCGCGCTCGGCGGAATGTCATTTGCAGATAATATTGCAGTGACGATTACAAGTTACTTCCCATTCTTCACACCATTCGTTATGCCGCTGCGCCTGCTCGTTAACGATACAGGTCATACACCGATGCTGATCGGTATCGCGATTATGACTGCAACAATTATTATTACTCTCTTGCTCGCAGGCTTCGTCTATAAGAGAAGTGTACTGTCGACAGAGAGCGGTATTATTAAAAATCTTAAAAGAATAAGAAATAAGCTGTTCATAATCATCCCCTTCACCTTAAAAATGAAGGGGGTTTTTTATTTAAAAAATGTATTTTTGTGCAGTAAAATATTTAAAAATAAATTTCTATTTAATTTTAAATTATGCTCTTATTTTACATTCAAAAAAGATTTTAAATAGTCATTGACAAACCATTTTAATGTTGTATCATGATGTAGACGAAAAACAAAGGAGTCCTGAATATGCAAGTAGAGTTAACACGATTTAGGGTGAAAAAAGATAAAGAACTTGTCGATCAATGGATGGAATTCCTGAATGAACATATGAACGATGCCCTTCTTACACTTGATGGCGAAAAAATGTTTGTAGAAACAATCATGAGAGACACGATGGGGAATCGAGATTATCTTTACTGGTATTCTATTCAGGCAGATGACGGTGATTCCAATTCGGAAACTGAGAAGTGCATTGATACTAAACACCTTGATTTTTTCCACAAATGTATCGATGTCACCTACCGTCCAAAAAATCTTAAAACAGAAGTTGTGATGATTCCGCAGCGAATCAAAAAGCAGATTGAAGAAGCGGCAGAAGAAGTTTAAATTATAAATAAAGCTGAAAACGCATAAAAACGGCACTGAAATCTAATTTTAGAATTCAGTGCCGTTATTTTAATTTTTATCTTTCTGTTCATCCCTTAGCGATTTTACGCTGTAAAGAATATAATAGCCTGCGAAAATTACTGCGATTACCTGCAGAAACCAGTTCACTTCCACCATCGTGTTCGCGATAATTAAAAATATTACCAGCATCGCGCCTGTATATATCATTTTCTGTTTATATTCATTCATAAAAAATACTCCTAACACATATGTATTAGAAGTATTATCTCATAATTTAAATTTATTCACCAATCGCAGCAGTATCTGCAATAATTGTAACGTCCTTGTGATTGTTTAAAACAGAAGCTGGATTGTCTTCAGTAACTTCGCCGCTTAACAGTGCGTCGAGCGCTTCTTTTTTATTTTCACCGTAAACGAGAATGACAATTTTTTCAGCTTTCATAATTGAGTTTAAGCCCATAGTAAATGCTTTAGATGGCACATCGCCAAGTTCATCAAAGAAACGTGAATTATCTTCAATAGTTTGGTGTTAAATCTACGATATGCGTTACAGAATCAAAAGGTGTACCTGGTTCGTTAAATGCAATATGACCATTGCGCCCGATACCTAATAACTGTACATCAAGACCCGACTCATCGATAGCCTCTTCATAAGCTTTAACTTCAGTTTCCGCATTTTCAGCCTTACCATTTAATAAATGGATATTCTCCTGTGGAATCGAGACATGATTAAAGAAATTCTCATGCATATAATATGAATAGCTCTGCTCGTGGTTTTTATCGAGTCCAACATATTCATCAAGGTTAAATGTAGTGATATTATTTTGATCAATATCGCTGCTGTTTAATTTTTTGACCAGTTTTTCATAAGTCCCTTCAGGTGTTGAACCTGTTGCCAGACCGATTACTGGTTTGTCATTTTCTTTAACATCAAATAAAATATCCGATGCCTTCTTGCTCATTTCCTCGTAATTGCTAACTTTTACTAAATCCATAATGTCCTCCTAATTTGACTGCAGGTTTTCAATAATAATATGAACTGCGCGGGTAATATCTTCCTGAGGCCAGCTCGGCACACGCTGTGCAATACCGATTTCATGACTCGGCGGCACATGTACAAAACCTGCCGGAATATTCAGCTGTTTCTGCTCTAAATAATACAATTCGCTGTACATTAAATTATTGCATAAGTAAGTACCAGCTGAATTTGAAATATTTACAGGAATACTCTCATTCAATAACGCTGTTTCAAGCTGCTTTAACGGTAATTTTGAAAATAAACCATCTGCGCCATTTTCATGAATCCTCTCGCCATTCGGTTTAAAACCAGTATTATCTTCACGCCCGTCAATTGTATTAATCGCAATACGTTCAAGATGAATACTTGAAATGCCGCTTGCAAGTCCTAAAGAAACAACTGCGTCAGGCTCTACAGTTTCAATATCCTGTTCAATTAATGTATTTTTCTTTAAACGCTACAGGATAAACCCTGCCGATGATTTTATAATCTCCGATTACTTTGCCTTCTAAACTTTCCACGGCAGACTGTGTCGGATTTGTTTTAAATTTCAAAAACGGTTCATAGCCAGTTAATAGTAATGTTTCATAATCCTTTTTATATTACTCTCATCAATAAAGTAATAAGTAAATAATAGTAGCATAAAACGTATAAAAAGTGTGAAATTTCTGTGTTGCATAACCATTTTTTGTAGGCAGATGACGGGGGAACGCCCTGCCCCGTCATTGTGATAACTACAGTGACGAGATTAGCACCCTGCCCCGTCATTGTGAAAACCACAATGACGAGATTAGCACCCTGCCCTGTCATTGTGATAACTACAGTGACGAGATTAGCACCCTGCCCCGTCATTGTGATAACCACAATGACGAGATTAGCACCCTGCCCCTTCATTGTGAAAACCACAATGACGAGATTAGCTTTCCCCGTCATTGTGATAACTACAGTGACGAGGTAACCGCCCTGCCTCCATATTCACTGCTTCGAATACGACGGCAGTTCCCCTTATCTTTCTACAATTAAAAACTCCGGCCATGCACTACATGGCCGGAGTTTCACTATAATTATTCTACTGTAAGTCTTTAAGGTAAGGGAAACTGCTCGGGTACTGGTAGTAACCGTCTAAGTCAGAGTTGATCCCCGTTAATAATTTCGTATGGAATACCGGAATTAACGGCTGTTCATCAATGATAATCTGCTGTGCATCTTCATACATCTGCAGACGTGTTTCCTCGTCCATTTCTACACGTGCGTTATCGAGTAATTCATCGACTTCAGGATTCGAATATCTCGTTCTGTTTCCTGGTGCACCAATGTTGTCTGAGTGGAACATCGGATATAAGCCGTAGTCCGCATCAAGTGTTACAGTTCCCCAGCCGCCCATGAACATTTCATGATCGCCGTTCGCTGTATATTCCTGGTATGCGCCGGCTTCCATCAGTGAAATTTCAAGGTCTACACCAATTTCAGACAGCACTTCCTGCATATAAGTTGCAACGTCCTGGTGTGTTCTTGAGTTCAGGACGACTTCTGCACTAAACCCTTCAGGATGGTCGCTTGCTGCCATGTATTCTTTAGCCTGCTCAAGATCATACTCAATTGGCTCAAGATCTTCACTGTAGCCGTATACTGTCGGGTTTAACGGCGTTTCTGCTTTTTCATGAATACCAACTAAAATGTTTTCGATAATCGCATTTTTATCAATTGCTGATGCGATAGCTAATCTTACATTTTCATCGTTGAATGGTTCTTTTTCTGTGTTGAATCCCAAGTACGTCATATTCGCACTTGGGCGCTGCTGTACTTCGCTGCCTTCGTTAGCATCTACTTGTGCAACGTCGTTCGGGTCCATCGGATAAATAATATCTGCGGTACCTGAAGTTAATTCTGCAATACGTGACTGGTCTTCCGGTACGGCTCTGAAGACGATTGATTCAGGCTTTGCCGCTTCTCCCCAATATTCTTCATTACGTACTAATGTGATTTGTTCACCTTCAGCAATATCTTCAAATTTAAAGAATCCCGTACCAATTGGTGTGCGGTTAACTTCAGTCAGCGGGTTGCCGCCTTCTTCCATTTGAGCGTAATCCGCATCGATAACTTCTTTACTGATCATGTGGCCACCCGGATGTGCCAAGTGAGCAGGGAGTGCTGCAAATGGTTCATTTGTATGTATTTGAACCGTATAGTCGTCAATAATTTCTACGTCAGAGATTTCCGTAAACAGGAATGACAGCGGTGATGCAACTTCTTCGTCGCGTACGCGGTCAAGGTTGGCTTTTACAACTTCTGCATTGAAGTCGCTGCCGTCATGGAATTTAATTCCTTCACGGAGTTTAAATTCCCATGAAGTATCTGAAATCTGTTCGTAGCTTTCAGCAAGACCGGGCTCTAATTCAAGGTCCTGGTTAAGTTTTACAAGTGTTTCGTAAATATTCGTCATCACATAAAGTGAATATCCGTCGTTTGCTGCATGCGGATCAAGTGAGTTCGGCAATGACATAATACTGAAGTCAATTGCTTCCCCTCCCGCTGATTCACCCTCTGAATCAGAAACTTCTTCTTCAACATTGCTGTCGCTCGTACATGCTGCGAGCATCAAAATAAATACTGTCATGAACAGCATTAATAATTTTTTCATTGTTCCTCCAATTTTTAAAATCCATATTATTATACTATGAATTAAAACATTCCGCTACACCCATTTTTTGTAATAAAAAAACAGATGAAATAATCACCTGTTTACACGCCTCGTTCTCCGATATCATTACGATAAAATAACGACTCATTATTAAATTCAATCTGCTCAGTGTTTTTGTACGCTATCTGCTTTGCTTCTTCAAGCGTACTGCCTCGTCCGGTCACGAGCATCACTCTGCCGCCGGCAGTTTCATAACGGTCATCCTGAACATGCTTAAGCCCGCTGTTGAACACAGCATCCTCAAGTTTTTGAGGAATAATAACTGACGCGCCTTTTTCATAAGCTTGAGGATAGCCGTTACTTGCTAAAATCACACCGAGCATAGAGTCACTGCTGAACTCGAGCTTATAGGGTTCTTTTTTTCTGACCGCTTCCAGTACATCGATAAAATCCGATTCAAGGAGCCCTAACAGTACCTGGGCTTCCGGGTCACCAAAGCGCGCATTAAACTCAATTGTTTTAACGCCGTCTTTAGTAATAATCGCACCGAGATACATAACACCAAAATAATCTAAGCCTTCACTAACCATTGCAGTCGCCATCGGTTTAACAATATTATTGATTGCTTCTTCTATAACATCTTCTCCGATATGCGTAACAGGCGCATATGCCCCCATGCCGCCGGTGTTTGGCCCCGTATCTCTGTCAAAAGCACGTTTATGATCCTGTGCCACAATATCGAACGGCAATGTATATTCACCGTTAACAAGCACCATTAAACTGAACTCCTCACCTTCAAGGAATTCTTCAATTACGACTGGGTTATTTTCACCTTCCGCAAACATTTCTTTAAGAGCATCAAGTGCTTCAGTTTCAGTCATTGCAACCGCAACACCTTTACCTGCAGCAAGCCCGTCTTTTTTAATTACTATCGGTGCGCCCTGTTCTTTCACGTAGTCCGATGCATCGATTAAATTCGTGAATGCCTGGTATTCAGCAGTCGGAATGCCATATTTCAACATAATATCTTTTGCAAAGGCTTTGGATGATTCTAGCTGTGCTTCCAGCTTTCTCGGACCAAATACTTTCACTCCGGCCGCTTCAAGGGCATCGGCGACACCTGCGTTAAGCGGTGCTTCCGGTCCGACAACCGCCCAGCTGATATTTTCCTGTTTTGTAAGTTCAACGATGTATTCAATATCAGAATCCTGAATACCGCTGTGCACAGCTGCATATTTTGTCATGCTGCTGTTGCCGGGTACTGCATGAATATTGTTTTTGTATGTTTTGACCGGCTCAGGATTTTAACGAGAGCATGCTCACGTCCACCGCCGCCAATTACTAATACATTCATTGGTTTCGCCCTCCAGTATTAATGTTTGAAATGACGCATTCCTGTAAATACCATTGCAATACCGTGCTCGTTGCAAAAATCAATTGATTCATTATCGCGTTTAGAACCGCCCGGCTGGATAATTGCTTTAATGCCGTACTGATGTGCATTTTCTACCGTATCCGGCATTGGGAAAAATCCGTCGCTTGCAAGGACAACATTTTCTCCAAGCTCAATCGCACGCTCTGCAGCAATTTTCAAGGCGCCGACGCGGTTCATCTGTCCTGCACCGATTCCCACAGTCTGTTTACTGTTGGCGAGTACTATCGCATTGGATTTCACGTGTTTCGATACTTCCCAAGCAAGTACCAGAGCTTTTAGCTGCTCATCATCTGGTTTTTTTTCTGTGACATATTCAAGCGAGTCTTTATCGAGTTTTCCAGTGTCGCGCGACTGCACGAGATAACCGCCAGATACGCTGACAAACTCATCCTGAACAGCTTCTTCAGTGAAATCAACTTGTAAAAGACGAATATTTTTCTTCACTGTTAAAATATTTAATGCTTCTTCTGAGAAGTGCGGAGCAATAATCACTTCTAAAAATACTTTGCTTAATTTTTCTGCCGTTGGCGCGTCCACAGTCTTATTAAGCGCAACAATGCCGCCGAATATAGACTGGTTATCAGCATCAAATGCATTTTGGAAAGCATCGCTGAGCGTATCACCTGTACCGACACCGCACGGATTCATATGCTTTACAGCAACTGCTGCCGGTAAATCAAATTTCTTCGCCAGCTGAAATGCACTGTCTGCATCTCTTAAGTTGTTATAACTGAGTTCTTTGCCGTGCAGCACATCAGCATTAAGAATCGTGTTTTTATCGTCTGAAGTTTTAACGTATTTTGCACTTTGATGCGGATTTTCACCGTAACGGAGTGTTCTTTCGCTCTGTGCAAAGAAATTTACAATTGCCTGATCATAGTCATTCGTGTGACGGAATACTTTAATCATCAGCTGTTTTCTAAAATCTTCATCAAGCGCATTATCTTTAAGACGTTCCAGTACTTCATCGTAATCAAACGGATCAACAACTGTTGTGACGTGCTTATAGTTCTTCGCCGCTGCACGAAGCATAGTCGGACCGCCGATATCGATATTTTCTACAGCATCGCTTTCAGTGACATCTGCTTTTCTGACTGTCTCTTTAAACGGATACAAGTTGACCGCAACTAAATCAATCGTTTCTATACTATTATCACGAAGGTCTTTCATATGCGCTTCATTGTCACGGTCTGCTAAGATGCCGCCGTGAACAGCCGGATGCAGTGTTTTAACACGGCCGTCCATAATTTCATTGAAATCCGTTAAATCACTCACCTGATTGACAGCGATATCCGCTTCCTGTAATGCTTTAAACGTGCCGCCGGTTGAATACAGTTCATAGCCTTGTTCAAGCAGCCCTTCAGCAAATTTTTCTATGCCTGTTTTATTTGATACGCTCAGCAATGCTTTCATAGTTAGACTCCTCCATCCAGTACTTTCTTCAGTGCGGCAGGGTATAGTTCATACTCCGCCTGATGTATTTTTTCTTCTAATGAAAGAAGCGTTTCATCTTCTTCTATTATAACTGCAGTCTGTGCAATAATTTTACCTGTATCAATGCCGGCATCGACAAAATGAACTGTCACACCGGTCACTTTTACGCCGTAATTATAAGCATCTTCGATACCATTTCTGCCTTTAAAAGACGGCAGCAGCGATGGATGAATATTAATAATTCGATTTTTATAGAAGTTAATAAATTCAGCCGATAAAATTCTCATAAAGCCTGCGAGTACAATATAATCAATATTAAAATTTGAAACTGCTTCTGTTACAGCAGTTTCAAATTTTTTTTGCTGAATATTTACTGCGGTCGATAATTATATGAGGAATATTTAATTTCTCTGCCCGCTTAACGGCATAGGCATCCGGACTGTCTGCGATTAAAATTTTAATCTCAAACCCTGCCTCAGCGCTTTTTAATGCAAGGTTCTCAAAATTCGAACCGCCGCCGGAAACGAGGACAGCTATATTTTTAACCATTAATTTTAATTCCAGCCTCAGCAGTAACCTCACCGATTACGCTGCTTGTATAATCAAAATCTTTCAGTATCTCAAGTGCTTTATCAGCTTCGTCTGCAGGGACGGCGATTATAAAACCAATCCCCATATTAAAGACGTTGTATGCTTCTTCATCTCTCACGCCGCTCTCTTCCAGCAGCCATGCAAGTACTTTAGGCACTTCAATATTTTTAACATCGAGACTGACGCCCAGATGATCCGGCAATGCTCTCGGAATATTTTCAATAAATCCGCCGCCGGTAATATGGCTCATCGCTTTAATATTGACTTTATGTTTTAATGCTTTAACTTCTTGTGCGTATATACGTGTCGGCTCAAGCAGCAAATCGAGCAGCTTATCACCGTTTAAGTCAGCTGTGACATCAATATTGTTATCCTCAATAATTTTACGGACTAAACTGTAGCCGTTTGAATGAATGCCGCTTGATGCGAGGCCAATAATTTTATCGCCTGCTTCAACAGATGAGCCGTCAATATATTCATGTTTCTCAACTGCACCAACAGCAAATCCCGCAATATCGTATTCGCCTTCGCCATACATTTCACCCATCTCGGCAGTTTCTCCGCCGATTAGTGCACATTCGGACTGAACGCATCCTTCAGAAACACCTTTAACAATTTCACCGATATGTTCAGGGACTACTTTGTTCACAGCTATATAATCAAGGAAGTATAACGGTTCTGCACCAGTTGTAATAATGTCATTTACACACATTGCAACAGCATCGATGCCGATTGTATCGTGACGGTTATAATCAATTGCAAGCTTCAGTTTCGTACCGACACCGTCAGTACCTGACACGAGCACAGGCGCTGTCATATTTAGCTGTGACAGATCAAATGCTGCACCAAATCCTCCAAGACCTCCGATTACTTCCGGACGCATCGTACGTTTTACATGCCCTTTCATCTGTTCGACCGCTTCATATCCGGCATTAATATCGACACCGGCTTTTTTATATTGTTCAGACATCGTTATACTCCTTTCGTTTTCGCATCTTTTTCCTGCGGTAGCAAGCCATCAGTATTTTCAATCGGATAATTCCCTGTAAAGCACGCATCACACTGTCCGCGTGAACCGTATTTTTCATATACTTCATGCATTTTTTCTACGGATAAATAAGTTAATGAATCTGCACCAATTTCTTCCCGCACCTCTTCAGTTGATTTCGATGAGGCAATAATTTCCGCATGCGTCGATACATCGATACCGTAATAGCATGGATTTTTAAGTGGCGGTGATGACACCCCCATATGCACTTCTTTAGCACCCGCTTTTTTCAAAGCTTTGACGATAAATTTACTCGTCGTCCCCCGCACAATGGAATCGTCGATAACAATGACGCTCTTACCTTCAACGATATCTCTGACCGGAGACAGTTTCATCCGGACTGCACGTTCACGCGCTTCCTGTCCCGAGGCGATAAATGTTCTTCCGACATAACGGTTTTTTAACAACCCCTGTTCGCCGGGAATTCCTGATTCATCGCTGAACCCTTTAGCCGCAGCGAGACTTGAATCCGGCACGCCGATAACCATATCTGCTTTAATATCCATTTCTTTAGCCAGTTCTTCACCGAGCGCTTTACGAATTGTGTATGTTGACGTGCCGCGGAACTCTGAATCTGCACGTGCAAAATAAATGTATTCCATAGAGCACATATTCGGGTTTTCGAAATCTGTATAACGATCAAAATCAATACCCTCGTCGCTTATTGTAATGAGTTCCCCCGGTTCAATATCACGGATGTACTCTGCACCAATTGCGGTAAAGGCGCACGTTTCGCTGGCTACGCAGTATGCACCGTCTAGCGAACCGAGCATCAAGGGGCGGACACCGTGATCATCAAGCGCTACGGTCAATGCATCTTCGTGCAAAATTACAAAGGCGAACGCGCCTTTAAGCTGTTGAAGTGTTGTTTTAATTCTTGCCTTTCTCGTCGGTCCTTTTGCACGTCTTAGCAGATGTGCAAAAACTTCCGAGTCGGATGTCGTCTGGAAAATCGCACCGTCATCTTCTAATGCACGTCTAATTTGCAATGCATTTACCAGGTTTCCATTATGTGCCAGTCCTAAATCTCCTGTATGACTTTTAAATAAAAATGGCTGCACGTTAGATAATTCACTGCCGCCAGTCGTTGCATATCTTACGTGACCAATTGCCTGCCAAAAAGGATTCAGTGATTCCAGCTGTGTTTTGGTTAGTGCTTCATTTAAAAGCCCTATCCCCCGGGCTCCGAATAAATATTCACCATTTGATGCTACAATTCCAGCCCCTTCCTGTCCCCGGTGCTGTAAACTGTGAAGCGCCATATATGTCAGTTTACTTGCTTCGCTGTGCCCCCAAATTGCAAACACACCGCATTCTTCATTCAATCCACGTAATTCATACATGACGGGATTGCCCCTTCCCAATGCGCTTTAATTTCAATTAACGATTGTATCAGCTCAAAGTCTTTTGTCTTCACGCTGAATTTATCACCAGATAATTTTCCAATTTCTACAGCATCTTCTATATCCATGCCGCTCTCTGCAACAACTAGGTAATTAGATGCACCTTCAGAGAAAAGCAGATCTTTGCGGACATCTACGTTTACATCAATACCAAGGTTGAAATAACCAGCAAGCTGAGCAAGTTTAGTAATTAATCCGCCGCGTCCAAGTGGTGAAATTTTATTAATTTCACCGTTAACTAATTTCCTCTGTAAACTGATTCCACGCTTATATTCAAGTTCCAAATCAATATTACGAACTGTTTTGCGTATTCTATTTTCCAATATTTTTTCAATTTGACTGCCGGAAAATGATGGTGTTAATTCACCCACAAGATACAGTGCATCGCCTTCACTTACTTTAGAGCTTTTCATAAAGTTTACATCATCTATTAAACCTACCATCCCAACTACTGGTGTTGGCAGTATTGATCCTTCTCTATTTTCGTTATATAAACTGACATTCCCCGACACTACTGGTGTTGATAACGCTAAGCATGCTTCCGCCATACCTTTAGTTGATTCGCTCAACTGATTATATATAATTGGATTTTCCGGGGAACCGTAATTTAAACAATCAGTCATTGCCAGCGGTGTTGCGCCTGTTGCAATAATACTTCGGAATGTTTGAGCAACTACCTCTTTCCCACCATTATAAGGATCTGCATAGACGTATCGGCTCTTGCCGTCGATTGCCATCGATATTGCTTTATCAGTACCTTCTACCCGGGTTACTCCTGAACCGAAACCTGATTCTTTTACAGTATTCGCACCTACCTGGCTGTCATACTGATCAAAGATAAATGACTTATCGCCGTGCGTTGGATGACTGATTAACTGTATAAAAACATTTTCCAGATCTTCATTTGAATAATCTTCGCGCGCTTCATCCTTGTCAGCTTCTTGTCCTTCTAAAATGTACTCTGGTGCTTCTTCTGATAAAGGCATCACAGGAATATCTGCATACAGCTCATTTTCAAAATAAAGCAGCAAACGGTCATTATCAGTTACTTCGCCAATAACAGCAGAATCTAGTTCTTTAGCATCGAATAGTTCCAGGAACTTATCTTCAGATCCATTTTCAACAACGAGCAGCATTCTTTCCTGAGTTTCAGATAACATCATTTCATATGGTGAAATACCTTCTTCACGCACAGGAACCTTGTCAAGATACAGCGTCATACCGGAGTTTCCTTTAGCTGCCATTTCAGAACTTGACGATGTTAAACCGGCAGCTCCCATATCCTGAATACCTACAAGTTCCGGCATGTCTATCGCTTCAAGAGTCGCTTCCATTAATTTTTTACCTGTGAATGGATCACCAATTTGCACAGATGGCCGTTTAGCATCTGATTCTTCACTTAGTTCTTCAGATGCAAACGTGGCACCGTGGATACCGTCACGTCCGGTCTTCAGTCCCACATAAATTACTTTATTACCGGTACCTTTAGCAGTTCCTTTTTGAATCTTATCATGCTCGATAATTCCAACACACATTGCATTTACTAATGGATTTCCGTCATATGATGAATCGAATTCAACTTCCCCTGAAACTGTTGGTATACCGATACAATTACCGTAACCGCCAATCCCGCTTACAACACCGCGTAATAATCTTCGATTGTTGGCAGTTGTAAGTTCACCAAAACGAAGTGAATTTAACAAGCCGATTGGGCGTGCCCCGATTGATACTATATCGCGAATAATTCCGCCTACTCCCGTCGCTGCACCTTGATAAGGTTCTACTGCCGAAGGGTGGTTATGTGATTCTACTTTAAAGACAACAGCTTGATTATCTCCAATGTCAACAACCCCAGCCCCTTCGCCGGGCCCCATTAAAACATGCTCGCCAGTTGTCGGGAATTGTTTTAAAAATGTTTTAGAATGTTTATATGAACAGTGTTCACTCCACATTACTGAAAATATACCCAGTTCAGTATAGTTAGGCTCTCTTGATAAAATTTCGATAACTTTTTGATACTCAGTATCCGTCAAACCCATTTCCTTATATAATTTCTGTTCTTTTATGTCCTGTGCCGTAGGCTCAATGAATCTCATTTTATTTGTCCCCCCACTTAGCGATACTATCAAAAATTCTATAACCATCTTCACTGCCTAATAAAGTTTCTAATGCACGTTCAGGGTGCGGCATCATACCACAAACATTGCCGGCTTCATTAACAATTCCTGCAATATCATTTCTGGAACCGTTTGGATTATTATTATAAGTTAAAACAATTTGATTATTTTTCACTAATATTTCATATGTCTCATCAGAACAATAGTAATGTCCTTCACCATGTGCAATAGGGAAAATCACATTTTCATTATGTTCATACTGGTCTGTAAACGCTGTTTGATTGTTGACAATCTTTAAAGACTCATTGCGGGAAATGAATGTATGACTGTCATTATGTATGAGTGCTCCCGGCAGCAAACCAATTTCAGTTAAAATTTGAAATCCATTGCAAATACCCAGGACCGGTCTGCCTTCGTCAGCCAATTTTTTTATTGCAGCCGTAACTGGTGCAACACTCGCCATAGCTCCGGAGCGCAAGTAATCTCCAAATGAAAAGCCACCCGGAATCAGAACACCGTCATAATTATCCAAAGAGGTTTCGCGATAATCCACATAGTCCGCTTCTGCACCACTTTTAATCGCTGCATTGTATAGATCACGGTCACAGTTTGACCCTGGAAAACGAATAACTGCAAACTTCATTTAAAATGTCTCCCTATCTAAAATTTTATATTCGTAAGTTTCAATTACTGTATTTGTAAACAATCTCTCAGCAAGCTGTTTGACAATATTCTCAATCTTGTCATTATCATTCTCTGCAATATCGAAATACAATACTTTACCTACTCTAATATTAGATACTTCATTGTGTCCAAGTTCTGCTACCGCCCTGTCCAATGCTTCTCCCTGAGTATCTAAAACCTTTCCTTCCTGCATGTTACGATTAATTCAATTTTCTTCATCTTAAATTCCCTCCAGCTTATTATAAATTTATTATACGTATCAATTAGTGACCCTGTATCGTTACGATAAACGTCTTTATCAAAGTTTTCATTGGTATCTTTGTCCCACAAGCGGCAAGTGTCAGGCGAAATTTCATCAGCAAGCAGTATATTGCCTTCGACATCTCTACCAAATTCAATTTTAAAATCAACAAGTGTCAAATTCATCTTATTCATAATTCCTGTAAGGACTTCGTTAACTGCGAGTGCTTTTTCTTTCAGCTCTGCAACATTGGAATCAGTGCCATGACCGAGAAGCTTAATATGATCCTCAGTTACAATGGGATCGTTTAGCGAGTCTTCCTTTAAGTAAAACTCGACTAACGGTGTTTCAAACACTTCCCCCTCCGTGACACCTAAACGTTTTACAATATTTCCTGCCGCAGTATTTCTGACAACGACTTCAAGCGGAATGATATCGACTCTTTTACAAGCTGACTCGCTTCCCCGGTCTTTGCTATAAAGTGGGAAGGGATGCCAAAAGCATGGAGTCTTTCAAAAAGAGCAGCTGAAATAATATTGTTAAATGCCCTTTACCTGGAATAAAGTCATGCTTTTCTCCGTTACCCGCAGTAACTTCATCTTTGTATTCAATAGAAAGTACATTTTTATCATCAGTTTCGTATACACTTTTCGCCTTGCCCTCGTATAATAAAGTCATTCTTCTCACTCCTTCTCAAAGCTTGTTTTTAAACGCACTAACTCCGCTTCTACATCATCGGTTAAAACTGTTACATGTCCCATTTTTCTTGCCGGTTTACGGTCTGATTTGCCGTACAAATGAACATTCCATTCGGAATAATCAAACAATTCAAGGTCCAGTCGGTCTAAATCTTCTCCGAGCAAGTTCATCATGATTGCATCTTTGTGCTGATAAACTTCCGGCAATGGCTGGTCTGTCACGCTTAGTATATGTGCATCAAATTGGCTGATGTTACATGCCTCAATTGTGTAATGTGCTGAATTATGAGGACGCGGAGCAATTTCATTTACGTACAGTTCCCCGTCCTGATCTATAAAGAATTCGATTGTAAATACGCCGACGAAGAGCATCTCTTTCATAATTTCATCAGCTTCAGCTTTCGCCTTTTCAAAAATCGACTCTAGCCGGTGCAATTGTCCGGTATAAAACCTGATTGCGGTGAAGGTTTTCCTGCAGCGGGAAATAAATTATCTCTCCACTTGCACTCCGTGCTGCAGTCAATGATACTTCTCTCGATAAATCTATATATTTTTCAACGATAAATGCTGTATCTTCAAATGGTATATTTTCATTTAATAGTTCCTGTTCTGAACTGATATAATACTGGCCTTTGCCATCGTAGCCGCCTGTTGTCGTCTTCACAATTAACGGATATGAATGTATTTCAGCAAATGCTTTGACATCTGCTTCAGATGAAATATTTTCAAATGGCACTATACTCGCACCCGACTCTTTAATTGCATTTTTCTCAGTCGTGCGGTTTTGCAAAGTAAGTACTGTTTCTGCACCCTGAGGCACGTAATAGTCAGAGACGAGTTTTCTTAAAATATGTGCATCAATATTTTCAAATTCGTATGTGACAACGTCTGACATGTCACTTAATTTAATCAATGCTTCTTCATCGCTGAAATCAGCGTGGATAAAAGTATGGCATACAGAACGTGCCGGAGCATCTGCTGACGGATCGAGCACTGCAACTTTGTAACCCATGCGCTGGGCACTTTGTGCGAGCATTTTTCCAAGCTGTCCGCCGCCGATAATACCAATTACAGCTGCCGGATATAATCGTCTACTTAAGGTCATTTTGCATATCCTCAACTTTCTTTTCGAGACTTTTCGTGTATTCTTCCAGTTTAGCGAACACTTCAGAGTCCGATATACCAATCATTCTTGCCGCCATCAGCCCTGCATTTTTAGCGCCCGGGACACCGATCGCCTGCGTAGCCACTGGAATTCCTCCCGGCATTTGTACGATGGACAATAACGAATCCATACCTTTTAACGATTTTGACTCTATCGGTACACCGATTACAGGTGCGTGTGTTAATGAAGCAATCATGCCGGGCAGATGCGCTGCACCGCCGGCTCCGGCAATAATAATATTGATGCCGGCTGCTGTCGCATTTTTTGCATATTCAACCATCATTTCTGGTGTGCGGTGTGCACTGACTACTTTCGTTTCATAGCTGATTCCGAAAAAATCCAGCATTTCAGCACTGTGTTTCATCGTTTCCCAGTCTGACGAGCTGCCCATAATAATACCCACTGTCATCTTTTATGCACTCCCATTTGACGAACATTATTTATAATATTAATTATAATGTGCGTATATTAAATGTCAATACTTAAATATTTATGATTATCGTCCGTTTTTGACCCGCATTATACTTAAATACAAAAAACCGGGCAGCTGCCCGGTTTCAGTTTTATATTCCTCATTATTAATATCAGTAATAAACATATGTCCCGGAGCATGGCTGATTAAAATTTCGGGTTTTGCATTCAGCACGACATTTTGAGGTGTCACACCGCATGCCCAAAACACCGGCACTTCATCCGGAGCAATGTCGATTCTCTCACCATAATCAGGTTCGTCGATATTTTTTATACCAATCTTTTCGGGACTTCCGACATGCACAGGTCCGCCGTGCATGTTCGGAAATTCATTTGTAATACTGACTACCTGATCGACAAGTTCCTTCTTGAATGGACGCATTGACACGACCGTCTCTCCTGAAAAAATTCCTGCAGGTACAGTTTCAATGTTCGTTTTATACATCGCAACGTTGCGCCCTTCATCAATATGTTTAATGTTAATGCCGGCATCTAGAATTGCCTGCTCAAATGTAAAACTGCAGCCGATTAAAAATGTAACAAAATCATCACGCCAGTAATCTTTAATATCGCTGACTGTTTCAGTCAGCTCGCCGTTTTTATAAATATTGTAAAGAGGAATATCCGTTCGAATATCTGAGTTTTTCGCATATTTACTAATAAACTCACCCGCCTCCAGTACTTCAATAATCGGCACCGGCTTATTATTACGCATCGCAAATAACAAAAAATCAAAAGCATATTCTTTTGGCAAAATTGCTAAGTTCGCTTGTACTTTATCCCCCGAGATGCCGGAAGTCGGTCCGGTATGCTCACCAGTTCTGATAGCCATTCTAATATTTTCAGTCATTTAATCACCTACCCATTCCATAATGCTGCAAGACCCTGCAGTGACATAAATCCTGCAATTAATGTAACGATTACTGCGATAACACCGAATACTATCATCCATGTCGGATGGTGGTAATTTCCAACGACGCTCTTCTTACGTGAAGCAAGAAGTATTGCACCGAGCGTAATCGGTAAAATCAGTCCGTTGAATGAACCTGCCAGAATAAGCAGTGTCACCGGACGTCCGACAAATAAGAAAATCAATGTCGATGTCGCAATAAAGACGACGATGACGATATTGTTATAACGGTCAAACACCGTATTAAATGAACGCATAAAGCTCGCACTTGTGTATGCTGCACCGATTACAGAAGATAATGCAGCTGCAAGCAGCACAATACCAAATATTTTCATGCCGATATCACCAAGTGCAAATTGGAATACAGATGCCGGCGGATTTTCTTCTGATAATACCGCACCTTGTGTCAGCACGCCGAGTACTGCCATGAACAGCAGCACACGCATAACACCTGTCGTTAAAATTCCCCAGTTGGCTGCATGGCTGACAAAACGCAGATTCTTCTCACCCGTCATACCCGCTTCGATTAAACGGTGGGCACCGGCGAAAGTAATGTAACCGCCGACAGTTCCCCCGACTAGTGTAATAATCGGCAGAAGCATCGCTATCGGATCTTCCGGCATAATCGCTCTTTTCGCTGCTTCAGCAACTGGCGGCTCTGAAATAATCATTACATAAGCAACGATACCAATCATCAGTACACCAAGTACCTGCGTCACGATATCCATAACGGCACGGCCGTTTTTAATTAAGAATATAATAATTGCGAAGATGCCTGTAATTGCGGCACCAACCCTTACATCCCAGCCGAAAATCGCATTAAAACCAAGTCCCGCACCGGCGACGTTACCGATGTTAAATGCAAAGCCGCCGATGACGATAAGTACTGCAACCAGTGAACCGAGTCCCGGAAACACTTCGTTCGCTACATCCTGTCCGCGTTTCCCGCTGACTGACAGGACGCGCCATATATTAAGCTGTGCACCGATATCGATAACGATAGAAGCTAAAATTGCAAAGGCGAAACTCGCCATAAACTGCTGTGTAAATACTGTTGTCTGTGTTAAAAATGCAGGTCCGATTGACGATGTTGCCATCAGGAACACTGCACCGAACAGCAGCCTGCGCTGTGCGGCTGTAATTTTCGGTTTATTCTCCATAAGTGCACCCCTTCTTATAACGTTTCGATAGAAATCCCTTTTTCTTCAAGCTGCCGTCTGATTTCTTTAAAAATTCCAATGCTTTTTCCCCATCACCGTGAACACATATGCTGTCTGCTTGAATCTCCACATCTTTACCGTTTACACTCTCTACTTTACCATCGGTAATCATACGGACAACCCGCTCTGTCGCAAGGCTGCTGTCGGTAATCATTGCACCGTTTTTACTGCGTGATACAAGTGTGCCATCATCTTCATAGGCACGGTCTGCGAACACTTCATTAATCACGTCAAGACCGGCAGCTTTCCCCGCTTGAACTAAATTGTTATTCGCAAGTCCCATCAGTTTTAACTTCGGATTAAAATCTTTAACCGCCTGTGCGATAACACGCGCTAAATTTTCATCTTTAAATGTTGCATTGTAAAGTGCACCATGCGGTTTCACATGGTTAAGTTCAAGGCCGTATGTACGGGCAATACCGTCAAGTGCAGACAGCTGATAAAGCATAATAGCGTGGACTTCATCATCAGACAGCTCCATATAACGGCGCCCGAAGCCCATTAAATCCGGAAATCCCGGATGTGCACCAAGCCCTGTTGAACCTGACTCTTTAATGCGTTTAACTGTTTCAATCATAACGACGGGGTCGCTTGCGTGAAATCCGCATGCTACGTTTGCCGAGGAAATCAGCGGAATAATTTCAGCGTCGCTGCCTACTTTATAATTACCGTAACTCTCTCCGAGGTCAGCATTTAAATCAATCGTTAATTTACTCAATTAAATCATCCTTTACTCAATATATTTTCTGTATGAATAAACTTAATATCGTAATCATTTTCTAAAACTTTCGGATGTCCCGCAAGGTAATACTGAAAATCTAAATTCGTCTTAATCGGTTCGATCACAGTTTCACCTAAGACAAGCTTCAGTTTGAATAGTGCATCTTTACGGTTGTCAGCTTTAACGATAATTTTAGCAATCATCGAGTCGTAATAAGGCGGAATGGCATAACCGTTGTAAATATGCGTGTCCACACGGACATTTCTTCCTAGACCGAAATGTAATTTATCAATTTTACCAGGAGACGGCATAAAACGATTATCCGGATCTTCCGCATTAATGCGCGCTTCAATTGCATGGCCTGAAAGTTTTACTTGATCCTGTGTAATACCGATATCATTATTAAATGCCACGTTAATCTGTGCTCTGATAATATCGATGCCGGTCACTTCTTCTGACACTGTTCAACCTGCACACGTGTATTCATCTCGATAAAATAAAATCTTTTTTCCGCTGCGACATATAAGTTTCAATCGTTCCCGCACCGCGGTAATTTAGCTTGGCAATCGCCTGACGGGTCGTTTCTGTAATATCATCACGTTCTGACTCACTGAGAATTGTCGCCGGTGCCTCTTCAAGCAATTTCTGGTTGTTTCTTTGAATTGAGCAGTCCCGTTCAAATAAATGAATAGCGCCCCCCTTGCCGTCACCGATAACCTGGATTTCAATATGACGCGCTTTCGGGATGTATTTTTCGATGTACAGACGATCATCATTAAAGGAGCTTTTCGCTTCTTTTTCTTCATCATATAATTTATCAACATCTTCATCGCTGTGTGCAAAACGCATTCCTTTACCTCCGCCGCCTGATACGGCTTTAATGACGATTGGATAAGTAATTGTTTCAGCAAGTTTTTTCACTTCATCTTTTGACTTCACAATGCCGTTACTGCCAGGAATAACTGGTACGCCTGATTTTTCCATCGTCTGGCGCGCCATGGACTTGTCGCCCATCTTTTCCATAGTTTCAGGCGCCGGTCCGATGAATATCATGCCGAGTTCTTCGGTGCGCTTAGCAAATTCAGGTGTTTCCGATAAAAATCCGTAGCCTGGATGAACCGCATCTGCTTTAGCCATTAATGCAGCCTGCAGAAGATTATCAATATTTAAATAGCTGTCGGCACTTTTCGGTCCGCCGATGCAGTAAGCCTCATCCGCCAGTGCAACATGAAGGCTATCCTTGTCGCCGCTCGAGTAAACCGCAACGCTGGCAATATCCATCTCTTTTAACGTGCGGATAATTCTGACAGCAATTTCACCGCGGTTCGCAATTAAAACTTTCTTCATTGTTACGCCTCCTCTGGACGTACACGTATCAAGACGCCGCCAAATTCCACAGCATCTCCATTTGCTACTGTAATTTCTTCAACTACGCCTGCCACGTCACTTTTCACATCATTGAACACCTTCATTGCTTCGATAAAACCGATCTGATCGCCCTTTTCGATTTTATCTCCTACTGAAACGAATGTCTCTTCGCTGTTTTCATCTTTCTGATTATAAAAAGTACCGATTTGTCCTGCTGTTATTTCCACCAGCCCTGAAGATACTGCATTCTGTACAGCCGGCGAAACCGCGTCGCCCTGCTGTAGAGATTCCGCTGAAACTGCTGATCCTTTCTGTTCAATATGAATATGCGTGTCATCATCCGAGATGCTGAGCACTGCCAAATCTTCTTCTTTTAATAACTTAACCAATTTTTTTATCTCTTAAAATTCATCGTCTTATCCCTCCATTAATTGCGCAATACTTAATGCATCCCGTCGTCTTGCATGTCCAAATTTCACCGATGTCTCAATATAAGTGCCGTCTGTTAAAGCTGTCAGACTGTCTTTATACAGCCTTGCAGCTTCTTCAACACTTATTTCTTTAAATGTCACTGTCTCACCCGGTTTTTTCTGGGCAATTTTAGGCAGGTCGACTTTCGCGACAGTACCGATTTTTTTATAACCACCTGCAGTCTGTCTGTCTGCAAGCAGAATAATCGGCTGTCCATTTTTAGGCACCTGAATACTTCCGAACTGCGTCGGTTCACTTAGAATATCATTATCATCCGCTGCTTCAACCGCCACACCGTCAAGACGGCAGCCCATCCGGTCACTGTCTTTCGTTACAGTATATTCACTTGTTGTGAATAACTTCTTATTATCATCATCAAATCTGTCATGCTGCTGGCCCGGAATAAAACGTATTTCATTGCCTTCGGCCAGTTCTTTAGTTGTTTTTCTAAAATGATGCTCGACCGTTTTTTCTTTAACCGGTAAAATATCTCCGGCTTTAAGTAATCTTCCTTTAAAGCCGCCCATATTGCTTCTTGTATGTGTGGCATAACTCCCCAGTTCTTTTTGCAGATCCAGTCCGCCGCTGAAAGCGGCATATGTACGGGCACCTTTTGCAGCACTGCCCAATTTCACGATATCACCTTTAACAAGGTCTACAGCAGCCCCGGTATCAAATGGCTGATCATTGATTGTCAGTTCCATATCCGCACCCGAGATCGCCATACTCGTACTGTGCAGCACTTCAAAAGTCACACCGTATAATGTCATTTCGAGCACAGCACAGTCAAAGTCGTTGCCGAGCAGTGCATTTGCAAGGTAATAGCTTTCATAATCCATTGCGCCTGCAGGTGTGAACCCGTAAGATTCATAGCCGTAACGGCCGGAGTCCTGCACCGTTGTAAACAATCCTGGATTTATTATCTTAAGCGCCATTTGCTTCACCTCTGTATTCAGTCTCAACTGTATATTCACCTTTACCGTATGCTTCTTTTATCCGGTCATATTCTGCTTCATCAATTACCGTATAAATAATTCTGTCGCCGGCTTCATACAGAATCGCATCTTCCCGGCTGCTGTCATACAATGGCACGGGTGTTCTGCCAAGAAGATTCCAGCCGCCCGGAGAATCAAATGGATACATGCCGGTCTGCTGTCCGCCGATACCGACAGAACCCGCCGGAATATTAGTTCGCGGCGACTCCAGTCTCGCTTTAAACAGTTTCTCATTAAGTCCTCCGAGAAACGGAAAACCAGGCATAAATCCGAGCAATAAACAAGATACTCTGTGTCGCTGTGCATATTGATTACTTCTTCTGGTGTTAAGCCGTTTTCTTTAAAACGTTCGATATCCGGACCAAACTCCCCGCCGTAGCAGACCGGTATTTTAACGACTTTATATGCATATTCCATATCTTTTAGTTCAGCTAAATCCAGCGTTTTTAAAGCTGCTGTTATTTTATTTGAATCTGCTTTAAGCACATCAAAATAAATAATCAGACTCGTATAAGATAAAACGATATCAGTAATACCTTCTAATTCCAGCTCAGTGACAGCCGCTTTCAGCTGCACGAGCTGTCTGTTAATTTTTTCATCAACTTTGCTGCCCAAATTAATCGTCAGCGCATCTTCTGCGTACTGTTTTACTTCCATTCCTGATCTCCTCCCGTTTAATGCATAGAGATGTTAGTTACCCTCAAGTCTCTTCATATCTTCGTTAAACTGTTTTTTAACCGCAGGTATTTTAAGTGCATAGAGTGCAAAACTCACCGCTGAATCAGTAAGAAGTTTTACCGATATTGTCACTTCAGAACGATCTTCTACCGGAACGATATTGAACATCGTTACTAATGTTCCCGCCGGAATTTCTAACTCCATCTCGATCCTTCTATCCGCTCTGTACTGGACGATTTCAGCTTCAACAGCATCACCATTGTATTGAAGTATTCCTCTCGTCCCCGCTTCCCTCGAGTTTTGAGTATTGTTTACGTACTCGATATCCGTTAATTTTGCTATAGTATTTAATAGCTCATCATTATTAATCGTATTGAATACCGCCTCCGGCGACATATTTATTTCATGATGATAAAAATATAATTGAAGCTCCATTAACAACACCCTGTTTCTAAAGTATTTTATTTACATTTCACTTTTCTTTGAAACCGTATACAGTTATGATTATAAACAACTAGACGACATCTTTCAATATCTGAAAATTCTTGATATAATTAGTTACTTACATTAATTACGGGGTGAATCATGGTCACTATTACAGCTCGGAAAAACATGTCACAGGACGATGTCTTCGAACTCTACACTTCCGGAGACACTGAACTTTATACTGATTACGATCAGCTTTACAGCAGCATTTTAAATTCTGATTACTGCATCAGTGTAATCGATGATGATCAGCTGATCGGTCTTATCCGCTCCAGCGGCGACGGAAATTATAACCAGTATATTGCTGAGATTGTGATGCATGCAGGTTATCCAACGCACGGCATCGGTTCAAAGCTGCTCGATGCATATTTAACAGCAGCAGCAGATGTCCGTAAAATTTACATACTCTCACATGAACATTACCGCACTTCTTTTTCGAGAACATGGCTGCAGTACAAAGGCTTTAAACTCATCGCAGAAAACGACAATATTATATTGTATCTGCTCGATCGGGAAATTAAATATTAGCTTTTGGCTATAGAATATTGGAGTGATTTTAAATGATCAGCATTTATGAATTAAAACCAAAATTCCAGCAGATGCTTATGCCGCTCGTAAATCTTCTTCACAAAAATCATGTCACCCCGAATCAGGTGACAATATCAGCATGCCTATTATCAATAATTATAGGTGTGCTTTTTTATTTTAATTATGAATCATCATGGATCTATGCTGTCATTCCGGTATTCATGTTTGTCCGTATGGCGATGAACGCTATTGACGGTGTTCTCGCTAAAAAATTCAGCTTACAAAGCCGCCTCGGAAAAGTTTTAAATGAACTGACAGATGTCATCAGTGATACTGCATTATTCATTCCTTTTTTACTCCTCACTCAAACCTTACCGGTGAGCGTAATTATTTTTATCTCACTATCAATTATTAGTGAAATGGCAGGAGTGCTGTCGGAAGTCAATTCAGGTGAACGGCGTTATGATGGACCGATGGGTAAAAGCGACCGCGCATTTTTAATCGGTGCTGTTGCAGTATTCCTCCTTTTCAATGTACCGCTCGAACCATACTTGCATATCGTGTTCATTATCGCCTCAATATTAATAGCAGTTAATATTTATAAACGCACAGTCGGCGGACTGGAGGAAACACAATGAATATAAACTTACTGACAGATGAAGTCCTGTACGTCTTAATTGGCATTGTTGCTGTGCTGATAATTTCTACGCTTATTACTAAAATAATGAAGCAGAAAAATAACTCGAGCGGATTGAAAGAAGTTGAGATGCGCATCCGTTCATGGTGGGTAATGTTCATCATTTTTACATTCGCTCTGATTATTCATTCAACAATTTCACTCATCTTTATGGCACTGCTTTGTTTCCTCGCTTTAAAAGAATATTTTTCACTCATTCCGTTTAACCGCGCACACCGGCTTGTTCTGTTCTGGGCGTATATGACGATTCCTGTACAGTTTTCTTTAATATATCTAGGCTGGTACGGAATGTTTATCGTGTTCATTCCTGTCTATATGTTTCTGCTTATTCCTATTCAGGCAATTATTGTCGGAGAAACTAAAAACTTTCTCCGTTCCATCGCAACGGTGCAATGGGGAGTCATGCTTATGGTTTTCGGACTGTCTCATCTGGCCTTTTTGCTCGTTCTGCCAGGACGTGAGGACAGCGTCGCCGGTGCGGGTCTTGTACTGTTTTTAGTAGTCCTTACACAGGCGAACGATGTTGCACAGTTTATATGGGGGAAATTACTCGGCAAAAAGAAAATTATTCCAAAAGTATCTCCGAACAAAACGTGGGCCGGATTTATCGGCGGCGTGCTGACTACAACAGTACTCGCTGTTATTTTAGCTCCCTTAATTACACCATTCTCTCTTCTTGCGAGCATCATCGCCGGCTTGTACATCGGCTTAACTGGTTTTATCGGCGACGTTAATATCTCTGCATTAAAACGCGATTTAAATATTAAGGATACTTCAGCAATCATTCCCGGGCACGGCGGGATACTGGACCGTGTGGATTCACTGACATATACAGCACCGCTGTTTTTCCACTTTACGAGATACTTCTACTTTTAGGTGATGATTATGAAAAATATACTGTTTGCTCTGTTAGTAAGACCAGTCATATTATTTATCTTAGGTTTAAATATTAGAAGAAAACATAAGCTGCCGGATAAAGGACCCTGTGTAATTATTGCAAACCATAACAGTCATCTCGATACACTAGTGCTGATGTCTTTATTCAGAGGGAAAAGCTTTGCGAAGGTCCGCCCAGTTGCAGCGGGTGATTATTTTATGAAGAATAAGTTCCTCGCCTTCTTCTCGACGAAAGTCATGAACATTATTCCGATAGAACGGAAAATGACACGCGACTTCAGAGGAATGTTCAAGCCTGTACTTGAAGCCCTGGACGACGACGGCATTATTATATTATTTCCTGAAGGATCCCGCGGTGAAGCAGAACAGCTGAGTAAATATAAGAGCGGTATTTATTATCTAATGCGTGAAAAACCGGAAGTGCCAATAGTTCCGCTTTTTATTCACGGTCTTGGTAAAGCACTGCCGAAAGGTTCATTTGTTTTTGTGCCGTTCTTTGATATCTTTGTCGGAGATAAATTTTTCTATACCGACAACCGCAATGATTTTATGGTTGAAATGAATGAACGTATGGACGCCTTGCAGAAGGAAGGACAATTTAGCGAATGGTAATGATAATATATTTATATGGGGACTCGCTGAAGCAACGTGGTTTTTTATCATTCCGGATGTGATTTTGTCGCTGTATGCGCTTCGTACGAAAAGATTTAAATATGTTGTATATGCGAATATAGTCGCCGTCTCGGGGGCAATGCTCGGCGGTATAATAATATTTATATGGAGCAGTCTGCATTCTGAGTCTGTCGAAACAATGATGCTCAGCATTCCTGCTGTTCATGATTATATGATTGAACATGTCCATAGCTCTATGTCAGACAACACATTTACCGCACTGATCACTGGCCCGCTCTTCGGTGTACCATATAAACTATTGCTTCAGCTGCCCCGGAGCATACAGGAATCTTACTGTTTCTCGTATTTACAATTCCAGCAAGGCTGCTGCGATTTCTATCTGTATCTGTCATCGCCTATGTGCTGTCACATTATGTCTTTAAGACACTCTTTATGCGTATGAAAATTATAATATGGTTTGTTGTGGCTGATTGTTTACATCATTTACTTCAATATACACAGTCCGATTTAAACTTTAGCCCCTCGCATACATAACCTAAAGTTATATAATTTAATAATATTGATAATCTTTACTTATTATATGGTGATAAAATTAAATAGAAATAGATATCTAATTATTCAGTCATAAAATGATAATGGTTTTTGGATATTAAAGAAGATGTTAAAAAACAGTTCGCAAGGAGTGCTGATTCTTACGTCAGCAGTAAAATACACCGTCTTGGCGGTGATTTGACATTAATAGAAATGGCACAGACTGAAAAGTCGGACCTTGCACTCGATGCTGCGACAGGCGGCGGACATACAGCGAATGCGCTCGCTCCGCTTGTTAAGCGCGTAACTGCTCTCGATCTCACACCGGAAATGCTTGCTTCTGCCGAAAAATTCATTACGGGTAACGGCCATACCAATGTAGAATTTGTCGAAGGCGATGCTGAGAACATGCCTTTTGAGGATGAGACATTTGATATTGTTACTTGCCGTATTGCGCCCCATCACTTCCCAAATATTACAGAATTCATAAAGGAAGTCTCCCGTGTTCTTAAACCTGGCGGTCGTTTTCTTTTGAATGACAATGCCGCTCCTGAAAAAGATGAATTTGACCATTTCTATAATAAAATCGAAAAGCTGCGTGACTATAGTCACTTCAGGGCGTGGAAAAAATCGGAGTGGTTCCAAATGCTCGAGCTGGAAAACTTTGAAATTTCCGAAATGCACCGTTTTGAGAAACACTTTGAGTTTGAAAACTGGTGTACCCGTATGCATCTAACCAATGATGAGATTGAAAACCTTACTGATATTATGGTGAACGCTAATGAAGATGTAAAACGAAAATTCCGAATCGAGGAGCAGGATAATCAAATTGAATCGTTCCAGGGAGAAGCTGTACTTTTAAGTGCTGTTAAACGATAAAAAGGGCGGGGACAAAAGCCCTGAGAAAATAAAAAATATTTGTTATAGACGAAATCCGTACGTTATTCTCCAAGGAGTCTAACGTACGGATTATTAGTTTTAGAAATATTTTCGGTCCAGCGCTTTTAAATATATTAAATCAGGTAATTTCCAAGTACACTGTTTACATCGTGCACGACGACAAACGCCTGATCGTCATTCGCTTTAATAAGTCGTTTCAAGCGGTTAAGCTGTGATTTATTAATAACAACAAATAATATATCTTTTTCTTCTTTTGAATAGTAGCCGTGTCCGTCTAATATCGTAACACCACGATGTATTTTCGTATTGATTAAGTTTGCAAGCAGGTCCGGATCTCTTGAGATAATCGTGACTGCCTTTTTCGGATTCATACCTTCAATAATGAAGTCCATGACTTTTGTTGCGATATATAAGGCGATAACTGTTAAGAGCACCTGCTCAAGGGACATTACTGTCAGTCCGATTGTAATTACAATTAAATCGAAGAACAGCAGTGCATATGAAACGTTGACATCTAAAAATTTGTTAGCCATCTTTGCTAAAATTGTCGTCCCTGCTGTAGTTGAACCAATACGGATAATTAACCCGATCCCCATACCGATAGTCCGCCAAAGACTGTATTGATTAAAATTTCGTCTGTTTGTATATGCCAGGATTCCGTTACCCACAGGGCAAGCGATGTCATTGGAATCGTAAATATTGTATACAGCATCGCGCGTCTGCCTAAAAACTTAAAGCCGACGATAAGTATAAGGAAGTTCATTATTAAGTTTGATAATGCTGTCGGTATACCGTAGGCATAAAATAAAATAATCGAGAGACCGATGAAACCGCCCTCACCGAGGTTTCCTGCAATCATAAAGCTGTTAACCCCGATAGCGAAGAGAAATGATCCTACGATGATAGTCAGAACGTTAATTAACGTCTGTACAGTGAACTCTGAATTAAATGATAGTCTTATCTTTTCGAACCGGGTATTCTTTAAAGCTTTTCTGATTTTCATGCATATCCCCCTTTGATTACTTATACTTTTTCTATGTTATATTACTTTAACATATCTTTCAACGCATGAAAAAAGCCGTCACAGCGGACGGCTTACTTTTTATTATATGCTTTTCAGTATTTTTCCATCTTTTGCCACTACTTTAATTTCATCGTTATTTTTTAGAATCCCAATATCTTCAAGCGGGTTATTTTCAGTTAGAATAAAGTCTGCAATGTAACCTTCTTTAACAAGACCAAGGTCATCAATCTCCATACATTCAGCTGCATTTTTAGTTGAAATAACAATTGCGTCCATCGGTGTTGCTCCTGATTCCACCATAAGTTCAAGTTCACGCAGGTTCGTACCGTGTTTAAATACTCCGGCATCTGTACCCATCGCAATATTTACGCCCGCATCGTACGCCTTCTTAAAGCTCGCTCTGTGGTCATCCATAACTTCTTTTGATTTCTGCAGTCCTACTGCGGAAATTCCGAGTTCATCAGCAAATTCTATTACTGACACCGGCGCCAGCAGTGTTGGCACTAAATAAGTTCCTTTTACTTTCATCTGCTCAATTACTTCATCATCTAAATATATGCCGTGTTCAATCGAATGAATTCCTGCTTCAACACAATTTTTAATACCTTCAAGCCCCTGCGCGTGGGCCATAACTTTAACACCATTTCTAAACTGCGCTTCTTCGACGATTACTTTTAATTCATCCAGCGAGTACTGTGTAAATTTAGGATGATCTGTCGGGCTTGAAACTCCGCCCGTTGCCATAACTTTAATCACATCTGCTCCGGCACGCAGTAATTCACGTGTTTTTTTGCGGACTTCTTCAACACCATCAGCAATACCATCCGGCATTCCTTCATACGGTCTCACAATGCCGAGATCCACACCTGAATAATTGTAGCCGTCACCGTGACCTCCCGTGATCGATAATGCATTGATAGAAACCTGCATTCGTGGTCCGACGATTAAACCGTCATTGATTGCCTGTTTGAACCCAAGCGAGCTTCCAAGTGCATCTCTCACTGTTGTTATACCTGCATTGATCGTTCTTTCTGCATATTGAGCCGCTTCATAAAAATGATATGAAAATGGAGTCGCAACACGTTCTGTGAGCGGTTTAAATTCTGTCGATAAATGCACATGCGTATCGATCATGCCCGGCAGCATGTATTTACCCTGTCCGTCAATAACCTCTGCACTATTTGTTTCAACAGCAGTGCCAATATGTGTGAACTTGCCATCCTCAATAACGACCGTGACATTTTCTTTAACGTCAGCACCGCTACCGTCAATTAAATTGATATTTTCTACGATTAATTTACTCATTATATAATAACCCCTTTTTTATAACATTCCCATAACAAATGATGCAACTACTACAGATGCGACTGTTACGGTAACAAATCCGCCAATCAGCATCGGTGTCACAATCTCATTAAATACACGTGTTTCGTCTACCTGATTATCAGTAGTACTGCGTGATACTTCTTCGCAAATAATATAGTCCCCCGGGAATCCAACGAGTGCTGTAAGCGCAATCGGCATTCCTTTAAACGGATGCCAGCCGACTGCTTTCGACGCGATAAACCCGCCAATCGCCAAGCCTCCGACACCGCAGACTAATATTAAGAGCACTGCTGGTATATTATTAATAACGTCCTGAGGCGTAATTCCGCCCATCGTGCCGATGATGACAAATATTAGCGCCACCATCATAAAACTGAATGAATTTGATTTTTCCAAGACACCTTGCGGAAACAGTCTTCCATTCAGCATTAAAATACCAAACAGCAGACAGAATAACGTAAAGTGAAGACCTGTCCATTCGCTTAATACTGTAGCGGCTGCTGCCAGAACAAACACTGTAAATAATAAGATAATATTATTTTTCAAAAGATTAAACCTTACCGGTACTTCTTCTTCTTTTTGCGCAGCAATTTCATCTTCTGTCACCTTAGTCGTACTGACATAGTGGCCTGCATAGCGTTTTAAGAAGAACGCGATTAACGGCATGCCGATTGGTGTCTGGAATGCTGCGATTAAAACCGGAACGACTATCATTGCTGTCAGTCCGATTTCTGTCAGTTTCTCAGTCGTAATTAATAATGCTACAACTCCGCCCGATATCGGACCGACGCCGCTCGCTGCAGTTTCAAAATCAAAAACAACAGGTACAATCAGCAGCACTAAAGCAAGTGCACCAATTAATCCGCTCAGTGAAATTACAACTGCACGCCATTGTTTTTTCAATATACTTAAAGGCATCAAAGTTCCCATATGTATAATCAGCGGCCCGATTAATAATGCACCCAGTGCCGGCAGTGTAGATAATTCTAAAATATTCTCAGGGAATACCCCTGTCCATGTTAATAATAGAAAACCGATCATTGCTGTCATTAGCATAGGTATACGTGCTCTTGAATAAATCGAGATCACTTCACCAAGTGCCAGTAAAGCAAACAGCATGACGGTTGCAACTAATGGTTCTTCAATCATATTTCTTCCCCCTTTTAAGGTATTGTTCGAATTATACGACAATTCAAACAATAAATAAATATGATTACGTTTCCATAGAGGGAATTTTCTGAATTAATTGTTTTTAATGACGAGTTTCTTCTTAAAATCCTTAATCATTTCTTTAAATTCACCGAATTCCTCTGACGTTAATTCTTTGCTGTCATAACGGTATTTTTATAACGTTCCAGCATACCTTCATATTTCTTCAGTGAGTCCGACTCTCGTTACCCACTCATCGATTGTTTCCCCGTGATAACGTCCAAGATCTCTTTTAGCGAGCCATTCTCAAAGCATAATACGGTTTCTTACTTTACTGTCGGGGCTGCTCCCGTTTTCTTATAATTTTCAAGACTGCTGTCTGTCACAAACGTTTTGTATGCCGCAGCTTCAGAACTTCTTTTTTTGGACTGCTTCGTTTCTTAAAGTACATTATAAGGAAGATTGTAATAACGACAGCAAGCAGTATTAATAAAATCGTCATTACGGGCACATTACCGAGCGCAGCGGTCCCCTCAAATGACTCCTCTACAGCATCGCCGTCTTCATTCACTTCCATCTGCTCCTGTTCCATCTCGGGGAATTTAAACTCTACCGTTTCTAAATATGAGAAGAATGGTCTCAGCAGCATAATAAACCCGTTTAATAGAAAGATAAATATTGTATGAATAGCAAATACAGCGTACTTATACAAACCTGTAAACAATGCAGCTGCACCGATTAATAAGAGTGACGACATTATAAATATTTGTATCCTTGAACTGAACCGGTAGCCGCTTCCTGTCATCAGCATAATAATTCTTCCTAAAAAGTAGAACACAAACATGCCGATAGCAGTTAAATGAATGAGCAGCTGATGTGCTTGTAAAACCGGTGTATTAATCAGATTAATTATAATAAGAAGCACGAGCATGATTATCAGCATCTTATCGTTATAATGATTGTTAATATTATCGTGCAGCTGTTCGAGCGTCCATACTGCAAAACCTGTTACTAAAAAAGCTGTCAGCCAGTAGGATCCAAAAATCATTAACAGCAAAATTCCGAGCGGTACAAGAAAGTACACATAGGATAACTGCCATCTCCTTGCGATACTATGGCTCAGCACCAGCAGTATTAAAAGAACCGCGGCAAGCGGCAGCACATGACTCTCATGCTCTGCTGTATTATGAATATTAATCAGTATTCCGATAAAAACCGGGACGAACATTTCCACTATGAAATAAAATACAAATTGCGAATAGTACTTTACTTTGTTCATGGAGCCACCGCCTTAGCTGCAGGCGCTTTTTTTCCGTAGCGTTCGAGCCCATTTTCATTCAGCTGGTATATCGTGATGCCCCGATGTAAAAAATACGCAAGCTCCCTGTCAATCAGTGCATCAGTTTCTCCGGTAAAAATAATATGCGACGGTACTTTTTCATACAGTCTCACATGATTTAAAAAACGTTCAAACGCGATTGTAAAAGTAACTGTTTTAATTTTTGCCAGTGCTTCAAGCACAGGCCTGTAACTCTTAATCCCATTTAACTCATCAATTCTGAAATAACTGCCTTCATCGAAAGTCTTCATATTCGCAATCAGACTGTACGTAATATCTTCCTTTGCTATTTCCCCTGTTAAAAAACTAAGTTTTTCAAATATCGTTTCAATATTTTTAGGCGGAGCAAAAACAGATTCAGAACGCAGATTAACAAGAATCAGCCACTCGGTATAAGTTGTCTTCTCGTAAATTTTCGACTGCAGACTGCCGGTTTTTGCTGACTGTTTCCAATTGATATCCCTGAAGGAATCCATATCCATATACTCTCTGTTGCCGATGTTAAAGCGGATCGTTTATACAGCGATTCATTATTTTTAAACAGTCCCTGCGCTATTTTTGAATTTAATCGGTTCATTATGGACAGCAAACTTATCAGGGTAAATCATAATCTCATGTTTTGCCGGACCGACTTGTTTTAAATCCATATGCCCGAAACCGAATATACGCGGAATCTTTATACGGCTCTCAACGATATAACTCACTCCGCGCCTGGCTGCGGTATACGGTACTTCAATAACAGTTTCTTTTTTCGGCAGTACTGTAAATACTGCCTTAGTTTCGGTCTGCTGGCGTATCTTTAAGGCCTGGTCCTTAGTAAATTTAATATCATTACCGGCAGTGATTGTCATTTCCGCACCTAACACCGGCATTATTCCACTTTGTGCGATGCGGATTTTTACCACTCCGGACTCGCCTTTATAATGCCTGACCTCATCGTTAATAATCGATCTTCATATTTTTCATAACATTTTTTTCGTAAATTCTGTTCAGCACCATACCGGATAATATAATCCCGAGTATAAATACGATGTAGTGATTCAATGTTGCAGCATAAAATATATCAAAATAATCAGTACAGCAGCCACAACTGCAAAAAGTGCCGCAGCAGGCGCTTCGCTGTAGTCGTATTTATACCTCATCACGACTCACTCCAAATTCCACCGGCACAGGCACATCATTTAAAATATCCTGAATCAGCCCCTCACCCGTAGTGAGTGTCATCCCTTCTATATTAAGCACTATCCGGTGAGACAGCACATAAGGAGCAGCATATTTAATATCTTCAGGTGTGACGTAGTCACGATTATTAATCAGTGCAACCCCCATCCCGGCACGCATTAAACCAAGTGTTCCCCTGGGTGAGACACCGAGAGCTGTATGTTTATGCTCACGCGTCTCCTGCACTATATCAATTATATATTCTTTCACTGCATCGTTAATACGTATTTCAGCTGCTTGTTTGCGAAGATTCATAATTTCTTCCCTCGTAAACACCGGATTGACAGTAACAGAATTTTTACCTCTTTGCATATCCAGCATCATCAGTTCTTCATTCCGTTCGGGATAGCTCAGTGTAATCTTCATCAGAAAACGGTCCATCTGGGCTTCCGGCAAGTCAAATGTACCCTGTCTCGATTCAATTGGATTCTGCGTTGCCAGCACGATAAATAAATCATCGAGTTCAACCCGCTCCCCGTCAATCGTTACCTGACGCTCTTCCATCACTTCAAGCAGTGCCGACTGCGTTCTCGGCGTTGCTCTGTTTATTTCATCAGCCAGCAGAACATTTGTATTCACCGGTCCCATCCTTAAATCAAAACTCTGTGTTTTCGGATTATACTATATTCATTCCCGTAATATCCGTCGGCAATACATCCGGCGTAAACTGAATACGGGAAAACTTCCCGTCAACTGTCCCGGCGACAGCTTTAGACAATACCGTTTTCCCGGTTCCCGGCACACTGTCGAATAATATATGCCCTTCCTGAATCAAACTGATGAATACCAGTTCAATCACTTTATCCTGCCCGATAATTACTTTCCCTATTTCTTCTTTAAACTGTTTAAGCTTTTCTGTGACTGACATGCAATAATCCCCCTTGAAATGTATGCGTTTTCTTAATTATAACAATATTTGAACAAAATAAAAAAGCACCGAGTAAGGGAGGTCAAACTCGGTGCTTTCATTAAAAATTTATTCTGCAGGCTGACCAGGTTCAAACGCCGGTGTAAACATCTCGTGTTCAGATTCCTCCATTAAGAGGTCGTAAACTTCTTGAGATGCCAGCGCACGTTTTGCCGCCTGCATTTTTTTACTACCTGCTTTGCCTTCACGCGTTACCAGCTGGAAGGCAAATCTTTTTTCGTCTTCATCCTCAAGTAGAATTGCATCTTTCGGATAAAGTCCGATATTCGCAATTAAGTTGGGGTGTTCAAATACCAGTTCTACACCATCTTCGTATGCTGCTGTTAAGTTAAACAGGTCGACTGGTGTAAATTGAAGATCTTTAGGATTTTCAACAATATCCGATACTGCTGCATCGATTCCTGTATCCTCAGCCAGAGTAATGATTCCTGCACTGTCTAAAATCAGCAGTGCACGAGCTTCGTTCGGCGGATCACTTGGAATTGCGACCTCTGCACCATTTTCTATCTCTTCGATAGAATCGTAAACTGGTGAGTAAAAGCCGACATTGGAAATGTAAGCCGGCTGAATTGCAACCAGATCAGCACCCGCTTCTTCATTAAAACCTTCCATATACAGTTCATGCTGGCTCAGACTGCCGTCGACTTCATCATTAAATGTTGCTTCATTATATTGAATATTGTCGTTTACCGGCAGCAGCTCCATCGTATACGGTTCTTCAATTACTTCAGCCGCTGTTTCAACCATAGATGTCAGCGGTTCAGATTGAGAAGCGATAACGATATGTGTATCTTCTTCTGATGATGCACTTTCTTCATCATTTCCGCACGCTGCAAGGAAGAGTGTCAGTATAAGGAATAATGGAAATAGTTTCTTCATTTATTCCTCACCTGGTTCAAATGCAGGCTCAAGATGCGCCTTCTCTGCAAGCTCATCGAGGAAGTCATAAACTTCCTGTGACGTGAAGGCTTTGTTTAACGCTTTGATTTTATCTGAATCTGCATTGCCTTCTCGTGCAACAACGCGTAGTGCGAATGTATTTTCATCATCGTCTTCAAGCAGCACTGCATCTTCAGGAGTTAAGCCGATAGGCTCAATGTAAGTTGGATAGTTAAAGACTAACGGAATGCCGTCTTCATAAGATGCGCTTAAGTTAAGCAGATCAACATGTGTAAATTTAAGGTCTTTAGGGTTTTCTTCAATATCATCGACAGATGCTTCGAAAGTAACGTCGTCAGCTAATGTAATAATTCCTGCTTCATCGAGTATCATCAATGCACGTGCTTCGTTTGTTGGATCGCTCGGAATTGCAACTTCTGCCCCGTCTTCCAGCTCATCGATTGAATCGTATACCGGTGAATAGAAACCGACAATTGCATTATAAATCTCTTCCATTGCAACTAAATCCGCATCACTTTCTTCGTTGAACTGTTCCATAAACGGTTCATGCTGTGCGAAACTCGCATCAGCTTCATCGTTAAATACTTCATTGTACTGAATGTTATCTGCAACTTCTACCAGCTTAACCGTGTAGGGCTCTTCGATATTTTCTGCGACAATTTCAACAACATCCGTCATTGTGTCGTCTGTGCGACAACTGTAATCTCATTATCTTCTTCAACAGTTTCTTCCCCATTGCCGCATGCTGCCAACATTAAAACAAAAGCACTTAAAACACTCACTAACCAATACTTTCTGTTCATCATACTAATCCCCTTTTATCTTTTATCAATTTTTCTTGCCAGCCATAAACCGAACCACTGCGCAATCTGCACAAAGATAATAATAATAACAATCGCAGTGTACATAATGTCTGTTTCATAGCGCTGATAACCGTAACGGATTGCAAAGTCACCAATACCCCCGCCTCCGACAACACCCATTATTGTTGAGTAGGAAATAAAACTTACAAACGCAGTGGAGAAGCCGATGATTAGAGAGCTTCTTGCCTCTACAAATAAGAATCGGTAAACCAGCTGCGGTATTGACGCTCCAAGCGCCTGTGCTGTTTCAACAACACCTTTTGGCACATCGAGAAGAGACTGCTGCACAAATCTTGCATACAGTGCAATCGCGATGACCATCAGAGGAAATGATGCAGCAACAGGGTCTCCGGTGGCCCGACCGTAAACTTCCCGTATCAGCGGCTGCATCGCAATAACGAGCAGCAGAAATGGAAATGACCGCACGATATTTACGACAACGTTCGCCGTATGGTAAATAAATTTGTTATGTAACGGTTTATCTTTATCTGTTAAGTAAAGCAGTGTTCCGAGCGGCAGTCCGAGTACTATTGCTGCAATCATTGCGAAACCCATCATAATTCCTGTTTCATTCAAACTGGTTAATAAGTTCGGCCAGTATTCTGCAACACGCTCAAAATAAATTGATATTATCTCACTCATTTTTCAGCACCTCTACTATACGGTCATAATATGAGGCGTCCGACAATGCATGAGCTGACGGTTTTATATCGATTGTATCGATTATTCTGCCCTCTTCCAGTACCAGTGTCCGGTCGCATAATTGCTTAATCACATTCAATTCATGGGTCACGACGACAATCGTCATTCCGTATACTTCGTGTGCACGTTTCAGCACGCTGACAATCTCGTCCGTTGTTTTTTCATCCAGCGCACTGGTTGGTTCATCGCACAGCAGGATTTTCGGATTCGTAATTAAAGCGCGGGCAATGCCGACACGCTGTTTCTGACCGCCTGACAGCTGTCCCGGATAGTTATCTTTCTTATCGCTCAAACCGACGAATGCCAAGACTTCATCGATATTTAAAGAAGATTCAAAATTATGCAGTTTTAACGGCAGCATTATATTTTCCACCACTGTCTTATTATTCAGCAAATTGAACTGCTGAAAAATCATGCCTATTTTTTTGCGGTATTTTCTTAACTGTTTCGCTGACAGGCTGCTGACATTTTCGCCATCTACTATTACTGTTCCATCGTCCGGTGTTTCTAAAGCATTAATCATGCGGAGAAGCGTCGACTTGCCCGATCCGCTCTCACCGATAATGCCGAATTTTTCACTTTCTTTATGTGAACAGATATATTATCCAAAGCACTGAAAGGTCCACTTTGGCCCTGGTACTGTTTAACAACACCATTTAACGCAATCATTTAATGCCTCCTTTGCAAATTTCATCTGCAGCAAACTGTTATAATAAAATATAGATATGTAACAGTTTTTAAACTGTATCAGTCTGTTCTCATAAAATTGTAAACAATACTATATCAGTTGTAAAGGGGGAAAATAAAATGAGAGCAGCAATGCCCTTCCTAACGTTTGAGGGACGTGCCTTTGAAGCACTTGAATACTATAAAGAGGTGTTCCATCACTTCGATATTATCCAGCTTGTGAACTATACAGATTCAAATAAAGTACAGCAGGCAATTATACGCATCGGTGAAATGCATCTGATGATTCGCGATTCAGAAGTACCTTCTGAATTCACATTTACGCCAAGTATGTCTATCTATTGAATGTGAAAATTTAAATGAAATTGAACTGCTGTACAGAAAGCTGAAGAAAAATGGAGCCATTCATATTCCGCTGGATGACTATAACGTGAGTAAACGCTATCATGGATTCAGGATCAGTTCGGTGTATCGTGGCAATTAAATTTAATTTAAACACAAAAAAGCCATTCCTCTCTCTTCAGGAATGGCAACATTTATATTTAACTGGTATTACGAGATAAAGCGCTGATTAATTTATTTAAAAATGGACGCTTAACTTTTTCGTTACTTTTCTTCTCTGTTAAAATTGAATTATTATACGCAATTTCTTTATATTCCTGCATACGAACTTCTGCTGTAAGTTTATCAGATATAATCATTTTCAGTCCTCCTTTTTGAAATTTTATATTAGAGTATTTCTCTGTACCTCTTTTATGTATCTTAATAATACTATATACACCAAGGTATTTCAAAGATTATGTGATGATTTATCAAAGTAAATCTATTACCAATTTTTAGTTAATTCACTTACAAAAATAAATTAATGTAGTAAAATTTTATATATTTTAAACCTTATATACATTATTCATTCTTGCGCATAATAACCCGTATTGTTATCGTTTTCATTAATTAATTATGTATTGAAACGTTTTCATTTTTTGAGCAGAAAAATAAAAAAGAGCGAAATAATCGCCCTTTTTTAACCTAAATATTACTTATGTTTATTTCTTAATATTGCTACATTCAATACGTGAGGGACTTTATGTTTTTTCTCGTCGTCCATGGAATTCAGCAGTTCTGCAATTTTTCCCATTGTCTTGTCCATCTGTTTCTTTTTAAAGCTGACAAGCCATGATGAAGTACCCAATCTGCCGAGCCATTCCTGATCTGTAAACTTAACTTTGTATTCATGCTTGAAGAACTCTTCAAGATCTAATTTTTCATGACGCCAGTCGCTGAACCATTCAACAGGGAAACCATTAATCTTTTGAATTGAATCATCTTTGGATCCGGCTGGTTTTAATTCTTCGTGTTTGGAATTTTTCTTAACAATTTTCATTGAGTCTTTCATCATCTTGCTGGAAACTTTAAATCCGATATCCGCGACGATTAAAATGCCATCCGGTTTAAGAATACGTCTCGCTTCTTTAGCTGCTTTCTCGCTGTCAAACCAATGCCAGGATCTCATTACGATAACAATATCATACGTATCATCTGCGAGGCCTGTTTTTTCCGCAGTACCTTTAGTAAAACTGATTCTGTCATCATTGCCGACATATTTCTTGCCAATTTCAATAAACTCTTCTGATGGTTCAACTGCATCGACAATTGCACCGTAGTCGCTCAATGCTTTACTGACGAACCCCGGACCGGCTCCGATGTCTGCAACTTTGCTTCCTGATACGTCGACATTTCTCTTAGCCAGTTCTTCAAAAAATACACTTGGAATATCATTTCTGTGTTTAAAATACTCCTCGGCATAATTATGAAAATTTGTCTTCATAATAAGTTTCCCTCCACTAATACTGATTACCTTATATTATCAAGGTATTTTACTCACATGTCTACCTTAAGGTTTGATAAGATTTAAAGATACAGTTATTTTCGAAAAGGAGGAGAATTATGACCCGAGTTTTAGGCTCTATCGTTATTATGGCACTTTGCTTTGTAGGAATTCACTGGGTTATTGAAACTTTCTTACCATCAATACCAGACACATATGCCTTGCCGATTTCAGTCTTATTAGGAGTTACAATCGGTTTCTTTATTTATATTCAGATTGATAACCGCATAGGTTAAATCTTTTTAATGAAATTTTATTTAATATGGGGTATGATAGTTAAATTGATTTTATGGTAAAGGGGAAAATAAATGTCTGAAATATCTCAGAAAAAACCGGATTACAAATTAATAATTATTTTATTATCCGGTGCTTTCATCTCGTTCTTATCGAACACTTTTTTAAATGTCGCTCTTCCCGCAATCAAAAATGATTTTGGGATTTCGACTTCAGCTGTTCAATGGGTTTCCACATCCTATATGCTGGTTTCCGGTATTATCATACCAACCACAGCATATTTGATGCAGAAATTCAGCGCCAGAACTTTATTCCTAACAGCCATGTCGCTGTTTCTTCTCGGTACTATCGTTGCCGGAATCTCACCGACTTTTATCGTTCTGATTTTAGGCCGTATGATTCAGGCATCAGGTTCTGCAATGCTGATGCCGCTTTTAATGAATATTATGATCAGCAGCTTCCCGCCTGATAAACGCGGGACCGCGATGGGACTGTTCAGTTTAGTGATGTTCTTCGCACCTGCAATCGGACCGACTGTATCCGGTGTTGTCGTCGAAAACTATTCATGGCATATGCTTTTCTATATGATGATTCCTATTCTGATTATCGTTCTCGCTGTCGGATTTTGGAAACTTCCTGAAATACAGCAGAAACGGGAAGCACATATTGATATAACTTCCATTATCCTGTCCACTATCGGATTCGGCGGAGTACTTTACGGTTTAAGTTCTGCAGGAGAGAATGGACTGGCAAGCTCAAACGTGTTAATTCCGCTGCTCTTGGGTATTGCGGCTATTACGCTTTATGTCATGAGACAGTTCAAACTGGAACATCCGATGCTCGACTTCAGAGTATATAAATACCGGATGTACACAATTGCTTCACTGATTATCGGTGCCGCAAATATGGCATTATTTGCGGGAATGATTTTAATTCCTATTTTCATGCAGGACATTCAGGGGCTGAGCCCGCTGGATACAGGTCTTTTAATGCTTCCCGGGGCATTGATTATGGGACTGATGAGTCCTGTATCAGGTAAGCTGTTTGATATGTACGGACCGAAAGTAATGGCAATTACCGGACTGACTATGGCAGTTGTCACAACATTCTTCCTGAGCCGTCTCGAAATAGATACATCATTCTCGTATCTGTTAACAATTTATATGATTCGCGCTCTTGGTATGACGATGGTCAATACACCTGTAATGACTAACGGCATGAACTCACTGCCGGCTCACTTGACGCCGCATGGTTCATCACTGAACAGTATGCTGAATCAGGTCAGCGGCTCGATCGGAATTGCACTCCTGATTACAGTAATGCAGACATATACAAACATTACTGTAAACAAAATGGATAATCCTACAGAAGCAATGATTAACCAGGCAACACTGGAAGGTATTAACTTATCATTCCTCGTTGGCACAAGCTTCTTATTCTTAGCGCTTATCGCTTCGTTCTTTTTGAAACAGTCTAATGCCACAGATACAATCGGTAAGTCGCTTGCTAAAGCACGTCCGATAAATGACGAAAAGAAAAAAATCAGCAGAGATTAGTCTCTGCCGATTTTTTATCACTAATAGTAATATCTTTTGATATAAAAAATGCCTTTGCTTTCCTGGGGCATCAGCTTGAACCTGTAGTTTCAAGCTGATGCTATTCCCCTAGGAGTCAAAGGCATTTTTTATTTTGCGTTTAATTCAATGATTTTAACAATTGTCTTTGCCGATTTTTCCATATCCTCTATCGAAGCGAATTCAAATTTTCCATGAAAGTTTTCTCCGCCTGTAAAGATATTCGGTGCCGGCAGTCCTTTATAAGACAGCTGCGACCCGTCTGTTCCTCCGCGAACTGGTTGAATTACCGGTTCAATTTCCAATGATTTCATTGCTTCTTCAGCAAGATTTACAATGGTCATATCTTTTTCTATAATTTCTTTCATATTATAATACTGGTCGGCCATATCCAGTTCTATTGCTGCTTCCGGATATTTATCCCGGAAGTCAGTAATTTTCTGTTCTACAGCTTCTTTACGTTCTTTAAATGATGCTGTATCAAAGTCACGGATAATCATATTGAATTCTGCTGTTTCCACGTCACCTGTGAAATTTGATATATGATTGAACCCTTCATAGCCTGCTGTCTTCTCAGGTGTGTCGTCCGCGTCAAAACCGGTAATAATATCAGCTGCAATACGGACAGCATTCACCATTTTATTTTTCGCTGTGCCGGGATGGACACTGTTTCCTGTCACTTTCACTGTTGCGCCTGCAGCATTAAAGCTTTCATACTGCAGTTCACCTAAAGGACCGCCGTCGACTGTGTAGGCGAAGTCAGCATCGAATTTTTCAACGTCGAAGTCATGCGGGCCCCGACCGATTTCTTCATCTGGTGTAAATCCTACTTTTACTGTACCGTGTTTTATTTCTGGATGATTAATTAAATATTCTACAGCTGTTACTATTTCTGCGACACCTGCTTTATTGTCTGCACCAAGCAATGTGGTACCGTCAGTCGTCATCAGTGTGTGGCCCTTGTAATTATTTAAATTCGGGAACTGTTCCGGTGACAGTACAATATCCAGTGCGTCGTTAAGCGTAATGCTGCCGCCTTCGTATTTTACGAGCTGCGGCTTAACATTTGTTCCTGTAAAATCAGTTGCAGTATCAACGTGAGCTAAAAATCCAATTGTTTTTTACCTTCAGTATTTGCAGGCAGAGCTGCGAACAGATAACCTTTATCGTCTAAGTTAACATCACTCATGCCGATTGCATTCAGTTCCGTCTCCAGTTCTTTTAAGAGATTCCACTGTTTGTCCGTCGACGGCACTGTTTCACTCGATGCGTCCGACTGTGTATCGATTTTTGCATATCTTGATAAACGTTCAATTAATTCTTCTTTCATTAGTTTCATCCCCTATGTTTATATCTTAGTAATATCATCATAACCGTAAAATGATTCCTGTATAGATACTCCGTCGATGGTAATCGTTTCTTCTCCGAGATAATAACCGCCCATATGTTTATAAAAATTCACCGTCGGATTTTCCGACAGCACGGCAATAACCATTTTTTTATAACCGCGTTCCGCTAAATTTCTTACAGCATTTTCAAACAGGGCACGTCCTATGCCTTTGCCATGAACATGTTCGTAAGAATATATCGCATACAGTTCTCCGTCGAATTCCGGATATGTATCCTTATCTCTGTTTTCTCCGCCGATAGCGAAGCCGACAATTTCTCCGTCGAGCTCGGCAACATAGAGCGGCTGGTTTACCGCTGCCTGCTTCCAAATTTCCTCTCTCTTTTTTACATCCAGACTGTCGAGATAACTTTTAGGCACAATGCCGGGATACGTAGTATTCCAGCTTTCAACCTGAACTTGTGCGATACCCCGTGCGTCTCTTGGTGCTGCTAAACGGATCATAAATATGTCCCCTTTTAAAAAATATCTGTTTTCAATCTTTCAGAACGTTCATATCTTTCAAGGCTTAATTCAATCAGTCGGTCGAGTGTTTCATTGTAAGGAATACCTGAAGCTTCGAGTAATTTAGGATACATGCTGATGCTTGTAAAGCCGGGCAGTGTATTGACTTCATTAACGATAATTTTACCGTCAGGCGTTAAAAATACATCTACTCTCGCCATTCCTTCACAATCGAGCACTTTAAACGTATCATGTGCAATCTGTATTTTTTTTCGTTCTTCTTCCAGTTTCGCCGGAATATTTAAAAGTGCGCCGCTTTCATCCAGATATTTGAACTGTATGAATAAAAGTCGGTCTGCGAGACAATTTCCCCCGGCACTGAGACGAACAGCTCTTCGTTACCGAGAACGGATACTTCAATCTCACGGCCTTCTACGCCGCTTTCAATCATCACTTTCGTATCGAATGAAAATGCTGAATCCAGTGCTTCATAAAATGTTGCTTCATCTGAAACTTTCGATACGCCTACAGATGAGCCCTGATTGACCGGTTTGATAAACATCGGCACGCCCAGTTTCTCTTTGGCATCCTCATATGTTTGTCCATCTTTTTCATAGTAGCTGAGCACGATTGAAGGTGCGACGCCTATTCCTTTAAGCTCAAGGAGCCGCTTCGTCATGTCCTTATCCATGCATACCGCTGAACTGCGGACATTGCATCCTGCATAAGGAATTTCAGCCAGTTCAAGCAGTCCCTGTATACTGCCGTCTTCTCCTGCAGTACCATGCAGGATCGGCAATACCGCATCAATGTCAATAATTTCACCGTCAGCCATCAGACCGTTTGACGGCATCACTGATATTTTTTTGCTGTTTGCATTATCAAGCGTTGTTATTCCTTCATTATCGTTTGCGAGGAGCCATTCGCCCGCTTTAGTAATATTAATCAGTTTGATATTATATTTTTCTTTATTAAGCGCTTCAAATACGCTTTTTGCAGAACGTATTGATACTTCATGTTCTGTCGATTTACCGCCGTATATAATACCAACGTTTATTCTGTTCATATATGAGTTCCTCAAATCTGTTTATTATGTACCCTTGATTTTACACCAATTCAGACAATAAGTTAATTTTTATAAACAACATACCGGGTAATCTCAACCTTTAAAAAATTTAATAGTGGTATAATCTAAATGCTTATATTATACAAAAAAGGATGGGGCACGGTGAAGAAATTTTTATCTTATTACGCACCTTATAAATTCTTATTTACTGTCGATTTTCTGTCTGCTGTTATCGTTGGTCTCCTGGAACTCGCGTTCCCTGTAATTGTCAGCTTGTTCATAGATGAACTGCTGCCGACCAACAACTGGAAATGGATATTAATCGCTGCTATGGGACTGGTGTTTATTTATCTGTTTAATACATTTATGCAGTTTATCGTAACATACTGGGGGCATATGCTCGGTACAAACATCGAACGGGATATCCGGAACGATCTGTACGGACATATACAAAAGTTATCATTCAGATTTTTTGATAACACGAAAACAGGAAAACTGTTAACGCGTCTGACGAATGATCTGATGAACATCGGTGAAATGGCCCACCACGGTCCCGAGGATTTATTTATTGCGATTATGACACTGCTCGGTGCATTCGGAATTATGTATTACATACATCCTGAACTCGCGATCATTTCATTTATTATCGTGCCGTTAATTTTAGTTATCGCAATTTACTTCAACAAAAAAATGACTGTCGCTTTCCGGGAATTGTTTGGCCGTGTATCCGAGTTCAATCATTTAATCGGAGATAAAATCGGCGGCATCCGTTTAGTTCAGGCTTTTGCGAATGAAGATCAGGAACTTGAAGAGTTTAAAAAAATCAACGACCGTTTCAGGGCAACAAAATTAAAAGCGTATAAGATTATGTCTTTTAATACGTCCAGCACTTATATGCTGATGCGCTTAGTCACGGTGTTTATTCTTATAGCCGGTGCGTATTATGTAATGCAGGGGGAACTGACATACGGTGAGTTCGCTGCCTTTATTTTAATTTCAAACGTACTGTTTAAACCGCTTGAAAAAATTAACGCCGTGATTGAACTGTATCCCAATGGTATTGCAGGATTTAAACATTTTCTCGATACGATGGCGGTACAGCAGGATGTTAAAGAAAAAGAAAATGCACATGCATTAACAAATGTAAAAGGTAATATCCAATACAATAATGTGACTTTCAAATATGAAGAGAAAAATGTACTGACTGATATTTCCTTTAATATTACACCAGGTGAAACGATTGCTTTCGTCGGCCCTTCAGGTGCCGGAAAAACGACGTTATGCTCACTCCTTCCCCGCTTTTATGATGTCTCGGAGGGCAGTATTTCTATCGATGGAACTGATATCAGAGATTTAACATTATCTTCACTTCGTGAAAATATCGGGACTGTGCAGCAGGACGTATTTTTATTTGCCGGTACATTAAAAGAAAACGTTGCTTACGGCAAGCCTGAAGCAACAGACGAAGAAGTTTACGATGCACTTGAAAAAGCGCAGCTGAAAGATCTTGTTGACAGTTACAGGGACGGTCTTGAAACAATTGTCGGAGAACGCGGCGTGAAACTGTCGGGAGGACAAAAGCAGCGTATTGCAATTGCACGTATGTTCTTAAAAAATCCGCCGATATTAGTGCTCGACGAAGCAACGAGTGCACTTGATACGGCAACTGAAATGTATATTCAAGATGCTTTGAACCGTCTGGCTGAAGGACGGACAACACTTGTTATCGCCCACCGGCTGGCAACGATTAAAAATGCAGACCGCATTATGGTGGTCACAACCGACGGTATCGCCGAAAGCGGCACACATGACGAACTGCTGTCACTTGATAACGGGGTATACAAAGGACTTCATCAGGCACAGTTCAGCCAAATATAAATTGACAAAAGAATTCTTAATTGTTAGACTAATTAACATTATTAAAACTTTAATTGATGAGAGTGATTTTTATGTTATCCAAGACAAAAACATCACAATTAAATAAATTCTTTTTCAGCTATTTTAGATAGCGTCTGTATTCCATCGTGGATATAGGCGGGACCTAAATCTATGATGGCTGAATTAACGATGCAGAAACCAGCCATTAGTAAAATCTAATTGGCTGGTATTTTTTATATGTACTTTCACCAGGCCGGTTGGATTTCTGTACACAGAATTCAAGAGGCTTTTTTTCTACTAAAAATAAGGAGTGTTTCAAATGAAAATTGGTTATCAGGGAGTAGAAGGCAGTTACAGCACGCTCGCATGCGCATCTTACGCCGGCGATGAAGAATATACAACTGAGGGTTATATGACGTTTAAACTGCTGGTTGAAGCACTGCTTAATGACGAAGTGGACTACATTGCACTGCCGGTTGAAAACTCGACAAGCGGGCCGATTACGAGAACAATTGATCTGATGAAATATTTAGATGTTAAAGCCGTTAAAGAAGTGTATGTAAAGATTGACCACGCACTCATTTCCAAAAATCCGATTCCACTCGATAAAGTCACAGAAGTTTACTCGCATCCGGAAGCACTTGAACAATGCTACACGTATTTAAGCCGGTACCCGAATATTGAAGTTAAAGAATTCAGCGATACTGCCGGCGCCGTACATATGGTGAAAGAATCAGAAGACGAAACGATTGCGAGCATCGCGGGCAGCCATGCGGCAGAAATGTACGGCATGCATATTATCCGTGAGAACATCAGCGATAACCCGCTCAATACGACACGCTTCTTAATCTTCACGAAAGAACTGAGCAAGAAAGTTCTGCATGAAAAAACATCGCTGTATATAGAATCCGATCACAGCACCGGTTCATTAAGTGATATTCTGGATATCTTTAAAACATATAACATCAACCTGCTCTATTTAATGAGCCGTCCGATTCAAAACAAACCCTTCGCTTATGGGTTCTTTATCGATATAGAAAACGATACGGATATGCAGAATTTCGATGCGGCACTTGCAGTGCTGACAAAGGAAACATCATATATAAATATATTAGGCAGCTATGCTAAAGGGCAAATCCCGGAATATGAAGGAGTGATTCAGAATGAAAAACATACTGACAGGTAAGAAACATTTATTTACAAGAATTGCGATTGGTTTTGCTCTTGGTATTCTGCTTGGTATATTTCTCCCCGATTTTTCTATTCAGATAAAATTTATTGGTGATATTTACCTTAATATAATTCAGGCAATGATTATTCCTATTATATTCGTCGCAGTATCTACCGGTATTATTAATATCGGAAGCGGTAAGGATCTTGGACGCATAGGCGTTAAAAGTGTATCAGTATTTATATTGATGTTTATTGCAACCGCCGGTATCGGGTTATTAATTTCATATCTCGTCAGACCCGGGAACCATATTAATATCGATTCTGCAGGATATGACGGAGAGATTACTTCCCCGTCGGTAGAAGATTTCTTTATGAATATTATTCCTGACAACTTGTTTATGGCACTGACTGAAGGAGATATACTCGCAACAATTATTTTTACTGTTATTTTTTCCATAGCTATTGTTGCAGTTGGTAAAGAAGCAGAACCTGTTAAAAACTTCATTAACAGCCTGTCAACAGTCATATTTAAAGTATTGAATTACATTATGGAATTGACACCGATTGGAATCATTTCCTTAATGGCATTCGCCATTGCAGAGTATGGTGCAGGTATATTCTCAGCTCTCGGTCTTTACATCGTTACCGCGTATGCCGCATGTATTATAGCATTTATCATAGTAATGCTGATTCCAGTTTGGATTTATACGGGAATGACTCCCGTTCAATTCTTAAAAGGCATTTATAAAGTCTGGCTTGTGTCACTGGCAACGACAAGCTCTGCCGTTACTATGCCGACAACTATCAGAGTCACGAAAAATGATTTTAAAGTCAGCGAATCAATTACTAACTTCGTCGTTCCGCTCGGTACCACAATAAATATGGCAGGCGGGGCTATTTCATTTAGTCTGCTCGCTGTGTTCGTATCAGACTTTTACAATATCCCGCTCAGCGTGGGACAAATTATTTATCTCGTAATTATTGCAACAGTAATTAATATGGCAGCACCCGGTATTCCCGGCGGCGGTATAGTGCTAGGCGCTTCATTCCTTACACTGCTTGGTCTCCCAATTGAACTTATGGGCCCAATCGCTGCAATCTACCGTATACTTGATATGGCGTATACAACAATGAATATCACAGGTGATGCAACGGCTGCAATATTAATTGATGAATCAAAAACGCCGTAATAAGAAAAGTACTTTCTCTGCGGAATCATAATTTTTTGGGACAATTCTTTACTTGGGCAATGAACCAAATATTCTCATACAAAAACCATCCGAAATTATATTTCCCGGATGGTTTCCTTTTATTTCTGATGTTTTTGTATAAAGAATCCGTTCTGTTCATCCCATTCTGCAAAAAATATGTCTTCAAGTTCGACCTCTTTCTTCTTTCAGCTTCTCACGGAGCCATGTTTCATCCTTGCCGATTTCTTTAAGTCTCTGATCTTCCAACTTGCCTGCATCAACAAGCAAATAGGATATTACATTTTCCGGATAGTCCGTCTTCAATTCATTACGGCTAGGCGGTTCTTCACCTGCATACTGCATCACCGATAAACCACCGCTTTCTTCAAGTATTGCATACTTAACTTTACTTAAAGAAAATACACCGTTTAATCTGAGCAGCATGCGTACTTCGTCAACATCCATGTTATTTTTCTCCATCACTTCTGCATTCAGCTGTCCGTCATTAATCAAAATTACAGGATCACCTTGTGCAAGACTTTTAAATCTGCGGCTTTTCAATGCAAATTTTTCCAGTACGAATATAAGTAATGCCCAGAAAATAGAGAACAGCATTTCATAAACAGGAACGGTCGCGTCGTAAAGCGATTCTTCTATAATTCCTCCAAGTATTAATGCGTAAACAAAATCAAGAGGGGTAATTTGAGCCAGTTCTTTTTTGCCCATTAGCCTTAAAACAATCAGTACACCGATTAACCCCAACGTTAATTTCAGCGCGTACATCATCATATCTTCCATTGTCTTCTCTCACCTCTATAAGTATTTTCATATACTTACAGAAATAACCCTCCCCATTTAATCAAAACAAAAGGACTGAGACAAAATTGTCCCAGCCCTTTCATCAAACGTTTTATTTTGCTTTCACAATGTCTCTTTCGTCAACATCCTTGATTTCTTCAGCTTTACTGTTCAGGTAGTACTTACCTTTAGTCATATAAGCAATAACGATTGTGAGTACTGCTGCCATTGCTGCTGCAAAGAATGCCGCAGTACTTTGTAAAAATGTTCCCATAAAGCCAAGTGCTGCAACTGTTCCGAGCAGACTTGAAATAATCAGTGACCAGACACCGACCGGGTTCCATTTGTATAAGTACGCCTGGCGTTCTTCATAATATCCCGGCCCGATTTTCATAATCCGTTTTACTACAAGGAAATCAGCAACTAAAATCGCTGCCCATGACATCAGGAATACTCCCTGGAATGTCAAAGCATTATCTAAATGATCTGTAATACCGCCGAGCATTAATATCATTGCTGCGATACCTGCAACTACAACCCAGAATCTGCGTCCCGGTTTAAAACGGAATACGTTCTCAAAGAAGTTCGATAACGATAAAGAACTGCTGTAAATGTTAGTTACGTTAATACGAACCTGCGTCAGCATTGTAAATAATGCACCGCCGATACCGAGTAAGTGAACGATATAAACACCAGGATTCGGTTCGTTTAAACGCACACCAAACCATATCCCAAGTCCACCCATGACACCGTATGCAAATATTTGCGGAATAAATCCAATGGCAAATGATCCAACTTTAATGTGTCCCGGCTTTAAGAATCGAGCATAGTCTGATGCAATTAGAGCAGTCAGCCCAATAATACCGTGCTGCATACCGATACAAAGTAACAGTGCTGTCCCGCCGACCTGCATACCTTCAGGCATGTAAGTCCAGAATGCGCCGTCGTATTGTGATGGGGTCATAAATGCCACAGCGATTGCTGCAATTAAAAATATGAAGAAAATTGGTAATGACCATTTTTGCAATTTATCCAGCTGTTTAATTCCAAACCAGTTAAGTGGAATAACAAGTGTTCCAAATACGACTATAAGGAGCCATACAGGAATAGCAGGGAAGAATTCATGTACTGCATATACGAGGATCATACCTTCAAGGGCACAATACATAATAAAGTTAGAAGCATATATTAAAGACGTCAGTGACGCACCTATGTAACCGAAGCCTCCGCCCCGCGACATCAGATTAACGTTCATTCCCGACCTTGCTGATAAGTAAACGATAACTGTTCCCAGCACTCCTGCAACGATAATTGCATAGGCTGCTGATATAAGCGCATTAATCGCACCGAATTGGAGTGCCATTACACTCCCGATTTGAAAGTAGAAAATTGCTGTGGCAATGCCAAATGTAATATTTGTAATGCTGAGCCAGCCCATTTTGCGTTCATTATATGGAACTTTTGATAATGAGTGATCGCTTTCGCTTGATTCAATCAGTTGACCTCCCGCGTCTACAGAACTCATAAATATCCTCTCCAATCTTATGAAATTTTATATTAAGACGACTTTTACACTATACACTGTTTAAGTTAACAAATCAATCCCTTGTGTATATTATTACACTTTATAGTCGACATAATATGTATATTAACAATTAAATTGAAAGTATACTATCGAATTAATGATGAAACTATATTTCAAAATGCATAATATTTTTGAAATTCTGCACAAAAATGCACTAGCTAAATATAGACGAAATCCCACGTCATCACTAGGTTTTCTGACATGGGATTTCAATGAAATTTATTGATATTCAGTACCTTCAGAATAGGTATTTTGAGCATTCCACAGTAAATATTCTTCAACACCATTATCTTTTAATGCCTGAATCTGGGCTTCCACTTCTGCCGCACCGTAATTTATATAATTACCCGGGCCTAAATACGAAGCGGTAAAGTCTTGAATCCACGGTCTTGATTTCGGCGGATCTTCAAGTTTACCGAGCACTTCATTTTCTACTTTCATATACTCATCAATTACCGCGTAAGGTTCAGTATCCGGTGTTGCAAAGTCAAACGCCCCTGCACCCCAGTGTGAAGGATAAATCATCGATGAGATAATATCGACATTATTGGCTATCTGTGAGAAGTTCTGACCGATACCAAGTGCTTCCCGCTGTGTTGCCGCATAGCCGAAAACATCTACCGAGACGTCAACATCATAAGATTTTAACTGTTCATTTGCATAGGCGACAAAATCTGTTACTGCATTGACTCTCTGCTGCACTTCATCGGTTTCAGTATCACCATATTCACCGAGATTGTAAGTCAGATCAGCAGAAAGCGTTTCGAATGACTCTGGGAATCTCACATAGTCAAACTGGATTTCTTTAAATCCGAGCTTGGCCGCTTCAATCGCTATATCAACATTGTAATCCCAGACCTCTTTAAGAAACGGATTGACGAAACTTTCACCGCTGCCATTTTGCCAAACGGTCCCGTCGCTGTTCTGATACGATAAATCCGGACGATCCATTGCCAGCCTCGAATCTTTAAAAACAACGATGCGTGCAATCGGATAAATCTGATTATCTTCAAGTGTTGTCATCAGTTGTTCCGGATTAACGTAATCATACATATGACTCTGTGCAATTTCATTATCTACATCGATCGGCATCATGATGTCCCCGATATCTTCTTTAACGTCGATTACCATTGAGTTTAACTCCGTATTATTAACTAGCTCCGTCAGTTCCTGCATTCTTTCCCCGCCTGCGGAAAATCCAGTAACAAAATACCTTTTACGCCTTCTTTTGGATAAGCAATATCAACACCGGACTGATGTTGAAATACAGGTGTGGTATCGTCATTAACTGCGTACAACGGACTATCATTTAAGTTCAGTGACAACGCTGGTTCTTTCGTATCATCTTGTACTTTTTCTTCAGCAGGATCTTCTGTTTTTTCTTTCTGACTTTCTTCTGTTGTCTCTTCTGCAACTTCAGATTCTCCGCTGTCCATCTCACCTTTTATAGCCAAAGCAAGCAGGAAAAACAGCACAGCCAGTATACTTCCGACTAAGATTAAAAAGTTTCTTGTACTCATTCAGTCACCCCACCTTCTGAATTGATGAGTTTCGGATCAATAAGTGAATAGCCTTTATCCCGGAGGCCTTTAACGATATCCGGCAACGCTTCACTCGTCCACCCGCGGTCATGCATCAGCAGATTGGCGCCGTCACCGAGCATTTCAGTATTAACCATTATGTCACTGAGTGCTCCCGGTTCCTGATATTCCGGCTCCCAGTCAAAGCCGTAGGTCCAATTCATTACAGTCATATCTTCTTCCTCAGCGATACTGATTGATGCTTCAGTGTTCACGCCAAACGGGGCTCTGAAGAATTTTGGACGCTTGCCGATTGCTTTTTCAATTAAGTCACTTGTATCGATAATTTCAAGGGCTGTATCCTCGGGGGTAATCTCTTCCATATTAAAGTGATTGTAAGTATGATTGCCAATTTCAAAACCAAGTTCGTGTATTTCTCTCAACTTCTCCTGGCCTTCTTCAGATTCTATAAACATTCCGTTAACAAAGAATATGGCAGGGGCGTCAAGATCTTTTAATGTATGAGCTATAGCAACTGCATTCTCGTCCGGTGCATCATCTATCGTAAGAAGCACAGCTGCTGAATCAACATCATCTGTTGATGGCACAATAGCCGATGTTGCAGCATCTACCGTATACAGTTTTTCCGGCTCGCTGTTTTTCGCTGCTTCTCCTTCTGATTCAGAGTCAATACTTTCTGACTTTTCACTGCTTGAAGTCTCTTCATCAAGTGCAGTTTTTACTTCATTGCTGTAATTTTCAAATGCTGCAAGCTGCTCATTGATTGACTGGTAGTGTGCGGCCACCCCTTCATGAAGACCATTTACTTCTGCCATCCCGTCAGTCAATGTAGTATAATCCGCTTCTTCGCTAACGAGCGATTCAAAAAATGCTGTTTCTGAACTTATAACTTCCTGATAACCCGTCTGGACGTTCTTTACCTCCTCAGCCAGCTGCCCAGCAGCAGCAGATAAATTATCTACCGTTTCTTCATTCAGTGTGTCACTGCCGCTGACATCAGCAGATTTAAGTTTTTCAGCAGAATCCTGCAGTTCTTCATGTATTTTTGCCAGCCCAACTGCCAGTTCAGACCGTTCATTTAAATTCTGATACAGCGGTGACTGATCATCTTTAAAACTGGTCAGTGTCTCATCTGTCAGAGATTCATTAAACAAGTCGGACAGTTCTGCTTCATAATCAATCATGCTCTGAATGCTGTTCGTTAATGCCGGTGCTGTGTTTCTTCAATTTCTTCAATATTTGATGAAACTTTATGTTCCGGACTGCCGCATGCGCCAAGTATAACCATAGTAGTCATAAGCATTATAGCCATTATGTATTTTTTCATCGATAACACCCCAATCAAAATTCATTACACATTATAAAAAATAAAAAGAGGGTAACTCCATATAATGAAGTTACCCTCTCTGCCGTAAAAAATGCATTTTTTACATTTATTTCATTTAGAATCCGGATCAATACTTACGCTGCAGTACATTCCCGCAATGAATAGTATAAGTACCGCGAGATAAACGATAAAATTATACTCGATAGGAATAATTGTACCTACGCTGAACATCAGCAGCGTCGCTGTTAAGAATAAAAATATTGCTGCTTTTTTCATTTATTTGTCATCCTCTGTGATCCATACCGTTTTCTCTTCAAACGGCATGCGTTTAGGTTCCGGAATCTTCTTCATATCCGGCTCTCCTACGAAGATCACACCTAAAATTTCTTCTTCCTCTGTCAGATTAAAGTACTTTTTAACGGGTTCAGCATAATAAGCCGGACCACTCTTCCATATCGCACCAAGGCCGAGACCGTGGGCTTCAAGAAGCATATTCTGGACTGCAGCAGAGACCGCGGATACGTCTTCAATATAAATCGCCTTGTCATTGCCTGCTTTAGGACTCAGTGCCACAACAATTGCAGTTGGTGCAACAAGCGGCTTCGCACTAAGTTTTTCAATGCGTTTCTGACCCGCTTCACTTGCCGGATCGTCCACTCTTGTCTTCGCCCATTCACCCATGATGCGTGACAATGGCAGACGTCCGTCGCCTTGCAGCACGAAAAATTTCCACGGTTCTGTATGGTGGTGATTCGGTGCCATTATCGCTGCCTGCAGCAGCTGTTCTACAATTTCTTTACTAACCGGCTCATTATCTTTAAAGATTTTAATGCTCCGCCTTGTTTGTATTGCTTCAGTTATATTCATTATATTTTTTCCTCCGTACTTTTCAGACGCTCCTCAATCCAGTTTATAATAGTATTGAAAATTTCTGTCTTCATAGTAAATTCATTAAATATTTCATGCTCCAGCTCAGGATAAATAATCAATTTCTTATCATCTGAAGATATCTCCTCGTGGAATTGCACTGAGTCCTCACTAGAAACCAGTCCGTCATTTTCACCATGAAGAATGAGCACCGATCTTTAAAGTCTCCTGCTTCAAGTTTTAAATATTCGATTCCTTTTTCAAGAGTTCTGATCAGACCGACAGATATTTCTTTTTTATTCAGCGCATCCTCAACGTAATGCTTAAGGACGATTTCGGTGCTGCAGAGCCCTTTGCCAAGTTCATTTTTGACATAGTCATTACTGTCTAGACCGACAGGCACACCGGCAAATAGTTCATGATGTAACGCGTTAAGCGCCCGATGTAATTACCCTTCAACTTTACCTGGATATTTTGTGCCGTACAGAGCAGCAGTATATCCGCCCATACTGTGGCCGATAACAAATACTTGCTGTTCAGGCAGAAGTTTTCTCGTATAGAGCACAATTGCACCGAGATCATCCGTGATCTCATCGACTTTAGAATAAAAAGTATTCTCTCCCGATGAATGGCCATGTCCGCGCTGATCGTAGCGAATGACGTTAAATCCGCTCCGTATTAACACCCCTGCGATATCATCGTATCTTCCAAGATGTTCTGCAAGACCGTGGACAATAATAACTGTCGCCTTCGCTGTTTCCGGCTCTTCTGTCGTCTGCACTTTCGTGTAAAGCAGTGTTCCGTCTTTAGACTCAATGTATTTTACAAATGACAAGTTCATCACTCCAATCTCTGTTACTTGAAATTATAACCTTTCCGGCGTGAAATTGCATATCTTAAAGGGTTAATATATTATTGATATAAATACTAATTATAAAGGGGCAAATATGTCTAATCAAAAAAAATATATACTCTCATTTACATGCGGGTTTCTCTTATACCTTATTATGTTTGTCGCATTAATTTATTTTAATTTTATTTATTATACGACCGGCTTTTTCGCTTTCGTTATTTTTGCTTTTATTTCATCGGTTCTGTTTAGAACACTTGCAAATAAATTCGCAAAAGAAGGCGATCGTCCGGATTTGTACTATATGATTTTTATTGGGAGCTTTGTTGTGCCGACGCTGATTCATATGCTGTTCTTTATATAAAATCTGGAACAGTATAAACAAAAAATCGTCCTTGCCTGTTAGAGCGCAAGGACGATTTTTAAATTTTAAAATGCTTTTCTTACTGTTACGCCGCCATTTTTAAACGGTTCGCAATCAGTTCCAAGATAATCGCAACAGCAAGAATAATCAGCGTGATTGCACCGACTTCCTGCATATCGTAATAGAATGAGCTGGCCATGAATAATTCATAACCGATGCCGCCGGCACCGGCTGCTGCACCCATCGCCACTGCTACACCGAAGTTAATTTCGAACCTCAGGAATGTCCATGAAATCAGAAAGCTTTTAGTCTGGGGCACTACAACCTGGAATAAAATATGGGGATAGCTTGAGCCAGTTGCACGAAGTGCTTCTATTTTACCCTGATCGACTTCTTCAAATGCTTCCGAGTATGCTTTTACAAGATACGCTATCGAGTGGAAAATCATCCCGATAACTGCCGCAACTGCGCCGAGTCCTGCCGCAATCGCAAATATCAGTACCCATAATACAGTCGGTACTGCACGCACGACTGTTATAACTGCTTTTATCGTGTTGCTGATCCACGGCTTCGATAAGTTTACTGCCGTACCGAATGCGAGAAACAGTGAAATCACTGCCCCTAAAATCGTCGCTAAAAAAGCGAGGGACAATGTTATGGCAACTTGCCATAATGCACTGGACCATGTTGTATTATTTAAACTCGGCGATAAAAACATCTGTCTGAGATTATCGATTGTCATCGGAATTGCATGTGCTAAATCGAGACCCGAGTAATCCATTAAGAAGAATCCGATTACTGTGAAAATCGCAGAACCGATTAACAGTCCTTTTAAGATCCTCTGTCCTCTGTTCGGTTTAGAGACTTTAATGCCGCCATTTTTATTATGTTCAACAACTGCAGTCATTATAAAATCTCCCTTCTGATAATATTCGATATTGCCTCGATAACTAAGACAGCAAGTACTATCGCAAGTGTAATCAGCGAGACCATTTCATAATTCAGCTGTTTATAATACAAGTCGAATAAGTAGCCGATACCTGTACCGGTCAGAAGTCCGACAAGCGTGGCACTTCTAATATTTGTTTCAATCATAAATAAAATCCAGCTGAACATCTGCGGCATGCTGTCAGGCAGTACCGCTTTAAAAATCGTATGCCAGTATGTTGCTCCTGTCGCTTTCAGAGCTTCGACTGAATCCTCACTGCCTTCATCGATAGTCTCAAGGAATGCTCTGACTAAAAATCCGAATGAACCGAAAAATAAAGCTAAAAATCCTGTCATTGAGTTCGTTCCGAAACTGATGACTAAAATTAACGCCCACGCTACCACCGGAATGTTACGTGAAATTGATGCCACGATTTTCGCTGCATACATCAGCGGTTTATTTATATAAGTCAGCTTTGAGCCTAACAGTGCAAACGACTGCGAATACTGCAGCTGTTGTTGTCGAAACAATCGAAATTAAAATTGTTTCCCATAACAGACGCAGCACACTGCCGAGATTTGACAAGGTAGACTGTGAAAACCACATGTTGCTTGCCATCCATGATATTGCCGCCGGAATTGACATGATACCTTCAACGTGACTGTATTCTGTTATGTAGCCTGCAAGCATAATCAAACCGACGATAATGACGACTGTCAGCAGCAGATATAAATTTTTCTTTTGAATAATAGTTATTTCATTTGCATTAATAGTGCCCGTTTTACTCATCACTCGTCACCTACTCCATGATTAAATCGTCAAAGTCTGTACCATAAACAGCCTGAATAACTTCTTTATTAATTTCTGTCGGATGCCCGTTAAAAACAATTTCACCGCTGTTTAAGCCGATAATTCTGTCGGAATAATTTTTCGCCACATCCACCTGATGCAGGTTCACTATGACTGTAATTCCTTTTTCACTGCAAATTTTTCTCAGGTGTTCCATAATTACTCTAGAAGAACTTGGATCAAGCGACGCAATCGGCTCATCACATAAAATAATTTTCGGTTTCTGCACTAAAGCCCGAGCAATGCCGACACGCTGTTTTTGTCCGCCACTCAGCTCATCGCAGCGTTTATAAATATGATCTTCGATACCGAGTTCGGTAATGATATCAATTGCTTCTTCTTTTTCAGATTCTGTATACAATGAAAAAATTCCCTGCAGACTGTTTTTATATCCGAGTGTTCCATGCATCACATTTTCAAATACCGACAATCTGTCCACCAGATTATAATGCTGGAAAATCATCCCGATATTTGTTCTCATATTACGGAGCTCTCTGCCTTTAACATTCGTTATATTTTTATTGTCGAAAGTTATCTTTCCGGAAGTCGGTTCTATCATGCGGTTAATCGAACGAAGTAAAGTAGATTCCCGGCTCCCGATGGACCGATAATAGACAGCAGTTCACCCTGCTTAATTTCAAAATTAACGTCTTTAAGCACCGATTTCCCTTTTGAATATTCTTTGTTCAGGTTTTCATCGACACATTACAGGCATTTTCTTTTAGTTTCTGCTTTCGTCGCAATCTCTACTTCATTACCTGTAATTTCCAAATCTTCATCGAATGAAATAAGTACTTCTTCTGCTTCTTTATTGTTAAAATCCGTTCTGGTTTCCGTGACTTCTTTTACTTTACTGTCCACCGCCATAAATATTGCCTCCTAATTAAAAAGAGGGGGGAATCCCCTCTCTGTTAAAATAAATACCTTTATGCTGTTAAGTATGTTCAGTTATAAATTAGTTGCTCAATTCTCTGATTGGATCAACCACTCATCTTCAACAACTACAAAACGCTCGTCTGCCGATTTCGAGAATAATCCGCCTTCTTCTGCATCTTCAGGTACGAAAATCTTTTCATTATTCGCTACTTCTTCATCCGAGGCGAATACTTCTTGCAGTTCTGTAACAACATCTGCGCCTAAAGTGCTTTCGTTAGCGATAAACGGCGCATTCAGTACAGGTGTTGCTGAAATAATTCCAAATTGTTCGCCTGCTAAGTTTGAAAATGGATCTGCCGCGCCTTCAGAAACTTCGTAAATTGCTCCAGGTGTATTTTCTTCACCTTCAGCAAGTTCTACGTAGTTTTCAAGACAAGTATCACAAAATGCTGCAACGTCAGCTCTGTCATTAATTAAGTTAACTGCAGAACCCTGATGTGTATTACCGAACATCACCTGTTCAAAGAAACGGCCGCTTTCAGCTAAATCTTCTTCTGTTAAATCTGCAAACTCTTCAGTTTCAGTAAATTCATTTAAAATCGTTGATGTTGGCACTCTGAATCCTGAAGTTGATGAAGTTGAAACAAATGAAAGTTGCTCCCCGGAAATTCATCGATTGAGTATTCGCCTTCGCCTGTTTCATACTGCTCCATGTGCTCAACTGCCGTTGCAAACCAGCTGTAGTATAACGCATCTTCTTCATCTTCAGTTCCTGACGGGCCTGACGGTACGACTAAAGGAACGATGTTGTCATTGCGTTCTTTAGCTTGTATGTATCCTTCTGCGCCTGTAAATGCCAGATCCGCATTATCATTAGCAATGCTTTCGATTGCGATCGCATAGTCTGTAGTCAGTTCATGTTCTACTTCTCTGCCGGTCGTTTCTTCTAAAATCGCTCCGATTTCTTCACGTGCATCTGCCAGCTCACTGCCGGATTCGTTAGGGTACCAGACGACACTTAGAGGCTCGTCACTATTTGCTGCTGCATCTGCTGAACCTTCTTCAGTACTCTCTTCTGTGCCGCATGCTGCAAGTGCTAATACAAAAACCGAACCAAGAAAAACATTGAATAACTTTTTCATTTTCAAACTCCTTCAGTTTTATTTACATGCTTAATTTAAAATCATTACAAGCTGCAAGTAAATGCAATTTACAGCTACTTAACACATGTTTATCTTATCTAAATAATTGAGATGTTTCTCTTAACAATGAGCTGTCGATACCAATCTCAACAGCTGCTCCGAAATCTCCGTGAAAGTCAGAGCCACCCGTCGTGAAAAATCCGTACTTCTCTATCAATGCATCAATTTTTTCATAATCTTCCTGACCATGGTCGGGATGAACTTTCTCGAGTCCATCGATCAGCGAATAGCTTTCATCAATCAGTTCGTAGCTGTTCAATTGTCCTGGATGAGCAATGACAGCGAATCCGTTATCTTTCTTTATCGCCTTTAAGGCATCAATATAATCGATATATTCAATGTCCCCAGCTGCCGGGCCACTGTTTTTAAACAGTGTACGGTACTTCGTCGTATACTTTGGGCTCGTGTAATGCTCATCGCAGATTGCGTGCATTACATGCTGTTTATATATAACTCCGAGAGGTCCCACTGTCTTTTTCACTTCGTCAATATCAACATCAATACCATATGCTTCTATCTTTTTTATCTGTTCCATTGAGTGTCGATGACGCTCACTAAGTAAAGGCTCTGTTAATTTACTAATATTCGGCGCATCAGGATCGTAGTTATAACCGAGCACATGCACTTTTCGGCCTCGTTTAAAATCATATGCCGATATTTCAATGCCTGGAATCAATTCAAGGCCAAGCTTATTTGCATATGGCAGCGCTTCATTATATGTCAGATTTGTGTCATGATCGACGAAGCTTAACATTTCAACATTGCGTTTTTTTGCAAGATCCATCACTTTATTTACACTATCTTTACCATCGGAAAAGTTACTGTGAAGATGCAGATCTATTTTGCTGTTCATATTGCGCGCTCCTCAAGCGTTTTCGTATTCATGTCGTAAACTTTATTACAGAGTCCGTCCATAAATTCAAGGTCGTGAAAGATTCCAATCAGTGTCGTACCGTGATCAATCAGTTTTGAAATCGTTTCTCTTACTTTCATCTTTGAATTCTCATCCAGTGATGCTGTTGGTTCATCCAGCAGCAGCAGACGCGGATTTTTAACGACTGCACAGGCAATATTTAAACGCAGTTTCTCTCCTCCGCTGAAAGTATTAGGATAGTTGTGCCACAGCGCTTCCGGGATATCGAAATGTCTAAGTGTTTCTTCTGCTTTTTCAGCTGCAGTAGTTTTCTCTTCGCCCATTTCGAGCATGGAATTAATGACGAGTTCAAGCGTTGTCGTACGCGGCATTACTTTTAAAAACTGAGAGACATAGCCAATTTCACGTGTGCGCAGTTTAATCAGTGCTCTGTCTGAAATAGTATGAAGGTCTACTTTTCCAAATATTTCAGAATCATAGCTGACGATGCCTGACGTCGGCTTATACGTACCGTATATACTTTTTAAAATAGTTGATTTCCCGCTGCCGCTTTCCCCGACAATACCGAGAAACTCTCCTTTTTCTACATCGAACGATACGCCGTTGATTGCTTCTCTTGTCTGTTTAAGATGATGTATTGTGAATGATTTGCTGAAATCATTTATTGTAATCATGATTTTCCTCCTAATCGATTCTGTAGTGGTAACGGCTGACTACTTTTCCATTGACGATGCATTCCGTTATCGTTGGATAATCATCAAACAGCCTGATTATATTCAGATCTGCTTTCTTGCCTGCTTCAATTGAACCAATTTCATCATCCATCTGGACTGCCTTAGCCGGATTTAATGTGATCAGCTTAAAGCCTTCAGTCAGTGGATAATTCGCTTTTCTGTTGAGTTTAAATACAGAATGCAGCATTGCTGCCGGATAATAGTCGCTGCATAAAATTGAAATGCAGCCTTCCATAATCGCATCCTGCGCATTTAAGTTTCCTGAATGCGAACCGCCGAGCATTATGTTCGGCGCACCGGCCAGTGTATACATTCCTTTACTGTGCGCGTACTTCGCGACTTCCATAGTAATTGGAAACTCACTGATCGATGTATTCAGCGATTCGTTAAAATCAATCTTTTCAGTAGCATCATCATCGTGGGAGGCAATCGCAATCCCTTTACTACGTGCCAGCTCGGACATCGTTTCCATCTCTTCAACAGATAGTCTCGACAGCTCTTTTTTCACTGCAATCTGTGCATTAATTTCATCATCTGAAAGATCTTTGTAGCCCTTCATGGTATGACGGTATTTTTCAATATCCCGGTACTGGCCCTGGCCCGGTGTATGGTCCATAAAGCTGAGCAGATGAATGCGATTTTCTTCAATGTGTTCTTTAATCTTGTCCATCATTTCAACCGAGTCCAGCTCAAAGCGTGCATGCATGCGATGTCTGATTAAATGTTTTTCTGAATGTGTACGGTGAATCGCATGAATCAATTTATTTACATTGTCCGGCTGTCTGACAGGCTTATGACCGAATAAATCTTCTTTATAAATAGATAATGAATGGAACATCGTCGTAATACCATGTGAACTTAAAATTCTTTCTGACTCTTTAATGCCGATATTAAAATCCATGATTGTCGTCGGTCTCGGTGCAATAATTCCTTCGATATAGTCCGAATGAATATCGATAAAGCCCGCACTGACGTAACCGTCTTTTGCATTAATGACATTACCGTAATCCTCTGTGTTGACCTCATTCATCGGGAGCAGTTTTTCAATAGTGTCGCCGTTTATCACGACCGCATAATCTTCCAGAATTTCGTTTGCTGTAATAACGCTGCTGTTTATAATTATCAAAACCTGTTACCTCCTAAAGAATTGAATACACGAGCTGCTGTGTGTATTTGTGCTGCGGGTCTTCCAGTATCTGATCGGTAATACCGTGCTCGATAACTTTTCCGTCGAGCATCACCATCGTACGGTCGCAGAGCATGCGGATAATCGCCAGGTCATGTGATACGACAATCATGCTGACTCCCATATCGCGCTGAATTTCTTTGATAAGTTCAAGCACATCGGCCTGTACTGATAAGTCGAGTCCCGTCGTTACTTCGTCCAATAATAAAATTGGCGGATAGTTCGATAATGCTTTCGCTATCTGTACACGCTGCTGCATACCCCCTGAGAAGTTTTTAGGCGCTTCATATTTACGGTCCAGGGAAATATTTACCTTCTCTAAAAAGTGATCAGCACGGCCGGTCATCTCGCCAACATTACGGCTGCCGCTCGCAATAAGTTTTTCTGCGATGTTCGTCACCGATGAAAAATCCATCTTCAATCCGAGAATCGGGTTCTGATAAACCATCCCCAGCTGTTCGTTTCTGATTTGTCTTTTCTTCTGGCTCGACACATTAAATACGTTGCCTTCCACTGTACTGTCTTCCGGCAGAATATAATCCCCTGACGTCGCATCCTCATCAAAATACATCATTTTCATTAATGTACTTTTACCGCTGCCGCTTTCTCCGACAATGCCGAGTATTTCTCCTTTATATAAATCAAATGATGCATCTCTTACTGCGAATACTGTATGACAGTGCGGGCACATGTTTTTCTCCAGTTCAAAAGACTGCTCCCGGCAGTATTCACAGCCGCTGCCAAATTGTTTTGATAAATCTCTAACCGATAAAACTACATCATCATTTGCCGGCATGTTGTACAGCCTCCTCGTTCAGCTTTTCAAGCATGTAGCTCGTATCATTCGTTACATAGTAAGTCTCGCCTGTTTTTTCATCCTGCAGTTCATCCATATAAACACCTGACAATCCGGATTCACGGCATACTTTGTCGTCGAACTGTTCAACTTCAAATGGATAATCTTCAAATGCCAGTGACTCAACTTTCGTGTAAGGCGGCACCGCGTGAATTTTCTTCTCGCGTCCGGCACCGAGCAATATTAATCCTTCGTTGTAATTCATCTTCGGATTATCAAACCGTGGAATGGGACTCGGCGCCATCACGTAGCGGTCGTTCACCATTACAGGATAATCCGCATCGTCAGTAATATGTCCAAACTTCATAATCTGTTCGAATAATTTTATAAACGCGCCGCTGTATTCTTTATCACCGTGGAGCATTTTTTTTTGCGTTCGCTCGATTCAACCGTTCTTAACGCTTCCGGCTGCGGTACTTGCAGCACTAATATTTGGAACGGCTTCAGCGGCACTTCTGGAATTCTGTGCCGTGACTGAATAAGTGTCGCTTCGTCTGTATGAATGGTCTCGGCAACGCCTGTCGTGTTCTGCACAAGATTTCTTATATTTACTGCGTTGACCGATTCATCTGAACCCTGGTCAATAACTTTCATCGTATCTTCTTTACCGACTAAGGACAGCGTCAGCTGCAGACCGCCGGTGCCCCAGCCGCGCGCAATTGGCAGCTCGCGAGATGCGAACGGCACCTGATAGCCCGGAATGGCGATAGCTTTTAAAGTTTTTCTGCGTATTTCTTTTTTTGAATGTTCATCTAGAAATGCGAAGTTCTGGCTCACTGCTGGTCCCCCTTACTTTGACGCATACGGTCTAATTTTGATTGGAATGTTACGTAATGCGGCAGTTTCAAGTGTGAGATAAATCCTGTCGATTCAACAGAATCGATATGATACAGCACAAATTCATCATCACTCGTTGCGACACCCGGCTCTGGATGTTCCAGACTGTAATCGAGTACACTCATTGCGATTGCTTTCGTTTCGTTCTGACCGAAGACGAGACCGTAGCCGATTTTAATCATGAGATCTTTGTCACCGGCATCCGAGTCATCTTCATCAAGATCCGGCATAAATGCGTCGATTTCTGTTACTTCAAAATCACCGATAAAATATTCTCCGTAATCATCGTCAGGATTAATATAGACCGGCTGCTGGCCGACACGGCATTCACCGATATTCGGATGCGCTGAAATACCGTAACCGCGAATTTCCGCATAGCCGAGTGATGTTACTGCGCCTGTCTGACCACGTGTCAATGCCTGCAGCCGCTGACTTCTTGTACTCGGATACTCAATTGCTTTCTTCGTAATATCATCCGGTTCATCATTATTTACTTCTTCTCTTTTGAAGAGTCCTTCATCTTCTAAATAATCGATAACTTTCGGCAGTTTATCGAGTTCGTAATTGAACGGCACTTCTTTATACTTAATTGTCTCTTTCGGACCATCCGCCATTTCTTTTAAAGCATCATCCAAAAGACGGTGCGTATAATCTGGTGATGCGCCTAAGATCTGTCCGCCGGGAATATCTTTAAAACTTGCCGACACGCGGCGTTCAACGAACATTTCACGCGTATCCGTTACTGTTGAATAATATAATCTCGGCAATGTCGAACGGTGTGCACGCATTAAGAAAACCGCTTCTTCCATATTCCCTTCCGCCTGTTTGATTGCCAGCGCCGCGGTATTACGGTCGTAGAAACTCGCTTCGCTCATAATCTGATTGATGAGCTGGCGCATATTCGTTTTAATGTTTTCGACTTCGATATCCGCGCCTTCTTCAAGACGTCTGTTTTTATATAAAATAACTGAGTTATTAATAGCATGTGCGCCGCCTTTAACTGCAACGTAACCCATCTACAGCACCTCCACTTTGGACGTTCTCGGAATCATTACTACGTTGTTATTTTTATCTGTCAGAATGAGATCAATACCGAGCGGGTACTCTTTACATATGTCATTGCGGAGTTCGATCCAGCGGCTGTCTAAAGACAGCTTTACATCTGTCGTATTCTTAATGCCGGGACCGCTGAGGCGGTATTCATTGCCTTCACCAATACTGTTTGCTTCAATTATTAACGTCGCCGACTTTTCCGGAGAAATTAAAATGCCGTGCATCACTTCCGTAAAATACTCTCTTTCTAAATCAGCTTCTTTTGAAACGATAAAATCAGCAGTCGTGTAATCTTTGTTCGGGATGCCTCCTGTTAACACCTTTAATTCTTTTCGCATCGTTTTATCACGTGAGAAAAAAGAAACCTCATTATCGAAGAGTGTCATTGAAATAAGCAGTGCTGCATCGCTGAAGTCCGAATAATTTTTAACCTCTTCAGTAATTAACTCGATGTGGCCGGGACGGCTCGCCGCGTTGACAAGCTGGCGGTACACCGCTTGTGTTGTATGTACTATAGTTTTCACCGGAATCCTCCTAGTCGTTCATCATTTCGAAACTGACTTTAGTCTGTAAAATCTTTTCAGTGCGTTCTGCAACATCATTTGCTTCAATATTTTTAAGCGTGTTTAAAATTTCATTTAATTCCGCTGTAAATTTTTCCTTTTTAAAACTTAAATCGATAAAAGCCATTGCCTCTGCGAATTCTTCATCAGAACCTTTCACGAGACCGAGACCCACTGTTGAGCCATGTCTTACTTTAGCTTCTGTAACCAGTACTTCACCCATGTAAAATAAAGTATTTCTTGCATGCTCTCTCGTCTTCACCATTACGAGACCTTCTTCAGGTTCGCTGATGATATCGAACTCGAGTTCTTCTTTATACCTGTTATAAAATTCTAGAGCTTCTGTTCTGCCATACTTCGCAAAAATGCGCGTCCATTGTTTTCTGTGCATGTCACAACCTCCTTATGATTTAATCCTAACTTGTTGCCAAGTTCAGTATGATTAAGTGTTGGTAAAGGAATGTAAACATTCAATTGATGAATGTTTCGGCTTGGTTAAAATGGTGACTTTAAGACTGCTGAATAGACAAAAAGACAAAAAAAGACCGGAACATAAAGTCCCGGTCTAACTTTCATCTGACAGCTGATGTTTAAACAAATCGCTTCTGTATAATATTTTCACTCTTTCCAAACATTCATCTGTATCTTTATCGTACGTGTCAGTTTCAAAGACGAGCAGCGGCACCAGTTCGCTGCACTGCAATAACTTCATTTCTTCCAGAGTTGGAAACTGTGTCAATACCACGCGGTCTTTGCTGCTTAAATTTTCTCGCCCTGCGGCTTTAAAATAATTGTATACCGATTGAAGATCTGCTCTTTCCTTATATATATGAGGAAACAGGTCTTCACGAATATATGAAATATGAATTGCGCACGGTACTTCATTGACAATTCTTAAGCGTGATACTTTAAATATTTTTACATCTTTACCAGTCCTGAGCGAGTCACGGTAATGCTCCTGTTCGGCATCACTTGCATAATCCGCGTAAATAACACGGCTTTCATACGGTATGTTCTGCTCCTTCATTTTCTCAGAAAAACTCGTCGTTCCCGTGATTAAAAATTCTATCGTCGGCAGCGGTTCATTCACAAAACGACCAACACCCTGTCTGCCGTGTACGATGCCCATTTTTTCAAGTTGAACCAGCGCATTTCTCGCATCAATTCTTTTTGCATCGTATAAGTCAGCAAGTTCATTTTCACTCGGCAGTTTATCTCCGGGCTGCAGTTCTCCCCGCAGTATCATTTCATGAACTTTACTTCTGATTAAAATTTCTTTTGTTATTTCCATTCTTTCCCAATCTCCTTATGACACGATAAATTAATTATACATGCAGGTCAAAATTCATCCTAATAATAACAATAACCGAATGTTTTTATATATTTATACATAAAATAAGCTTTTTTAGGAACTTTATTTAAAATAAATGTTGATATGTTCGTTATTTCTGTTAATATAAATACATTCATTAACTTACATAAAAAAAGGAGCACTCGGAATGGACTTGTTAAAAAATAAAATTCTGTCAGAAGGTATCGCACTTTCCGATAACGTATTAAAAGTAGATAAATTTTTAAATCATCAAATTGACCCTGAATTAATGGTGGAAATCGGCAAAGAATTCCATGCCAGATTCAAAGATAATCAAATTACAAAAGTGCTTACTTTAGAATCTTCAGGTATTGCCCCTGCGGTAATGACTGCATTGAACTTTGGTGTGCCTGCCGTTTTCGCACGCAAAAGAAAATCACTTACTTTTACTAATGATTTATTATCTGCACAAGTCTTTTCGTACACTAAGCAGGAAACGAACATGATCAGCGTATCAAATCAGTTTATCCAGCCTGGTGACAATATTTTAATTATCGATGACTTCTTAGCTAACGGCGAAGCAGCCGGTGCATTAATCAGCATTGTTGAACAGGCTGACGCTCATGTTGCCGGACTCGGCATTGTTATTGAGAAATCATTCCAGAGCGGTGCATCAATTCTAAAAGAGAAAAACTACCGCGTGGAATCACTTGCACGTATCCAGTCTTTAACTGACGGGACAATTACGTTCGTCGAGGACATGGAATAATGCAGGAGCAGAGCCAATCCAACGTTAAAGACTTTTCTCTCGGTCTTCAGCATGTGCTCGCAATGTATGCCGGTGCAGTAATTGTGCCGCTGATCGTCGGTAATGCAATCGGACTGACACCCGCTCAGCTGACATACTTAATTGCTATCGATATTATGATGTGCGGTGTTGCAACAATTCTTCAGGTTTGGAAGAATAAGTTCTCCGGCATCGGTTTACCCGTCGTGCTCGGATGTACGTTTACCGCCGTTGGACCGATTATAAATATCGCAAACACCTACAGCATTCAGTCTGTGTACGGTGCAATTTAGTATCGGGACTGCTCGTTGTACTGATTGCTTCTTTTTTCAGTAAATTGATACGGTTCTTCCCGCCAATCGTTACTGGTACCGTGGTTACAGTCATTGGAATTACATTAATCCCTGTCGCAATCAATGACCTTGCCGGCGGCCAGGGGGCTGAAGACTTCGGTTCACCAATTAATTTGTTTTTAGGTTTTTCTACCTTAATTATTATTTTAATCATTTTGAAATTCGCTAAAGGATTCTTTGGTTCTATTGCGATATTAACCGGTATTATTTTTGGAACAATTATCGGTGCGTTTTTCGGCCGTGTTGATTTCACTCCGGTAGCAGACGCTTCGTGGCTGCATTTGCCGCAAGTCTTTTACTTCGGTACACCCGAGTTTCACATCGTTCCAATTTTAACGATGACGCTCGTTGCAGTAGTCAGCCTTGTTGAATCAACAGGTGTGTACTTTGCTCTTGGAGATATTACAGAGAAGAAAATTAAAGGTGAAGATTTAAAACGCGGCTACCGCGCTGAAGGTATCGCAATATTTTTAGGCGGTCTCGTTAACGCTTTTCCTTATACTACGTTTTCTCAAAATGTCGGACTGATTCAAATATCAGGAGTCCGCAGAAATAAAATTATTTACATCGCAGGTTCTATGCTGATTATTCTGGGACTCGTTCCTAAAATCGGTGCAGCAACACTGGCTATACCCGGCCCTGTACTCGGCGGCGCAATGCTCGCGATGTTCGGTATGGTTATCGGTGCAGGAATTAAAATGCTGTCCCGTGTCGACTTAAATAAACAGGATAACATGGTTGTCGTGGCAATTTCTGTAGCAATGGGACTTGGCGTTACAGTCGTTCCCGATTTGTTCGCGGCACTGCCTGAAAGCCTGTCAGTCATTACTTCCAGCGGAATTGTAATGGGAAGTCTGACAGCAATCGTACTTAATGCAATCTTTAACTTTAAATCCATTATTAATCCGAGAAATATATAGATATTGATAAGGCACGCGCTGACTATTCAGTGCGTGCTGTTTTTTGGGAGACGCGCGTGCCACCGTCAGTTCTCGTGGTGCGCGCTTTAAGACTTTCCGTGCCACCGTCGGTTCTCGGTGGCGCGCGCCGGTAAAATCCTTCCGGTTGCCATTCCTCGTCAAATTGTAATAAGATAAAATGGAGTAAACAATTTAGGGAGTGTGTCATAAATGAAGAATATGAACGTTGAAAGTTTCAACCTGGATCACACAAAAGTAGCTGCACCTTATATCAGACTTGCAGGGACAAACGAAGGCCAGCACGGAGATACGATTTACAAATACGATATCCGTTTCTGCCAGCCGAACAAAGAGCATATGGATATGCCTGCACTTCATTCTATTGAACACTTGATGGCTGAAAACATCCGCAACCACCACGAACGTGTTGTCGACTTAAGCCCAATGGGATGTCAGACTGGTTTTTATCTTTCAGTAATGAATGACGATGATAAGACAGGTATTGAAGATGTAATGGAAAAAACTTTAAATGATGTGCTTGAAGCAACTGAAGTTCCAGCTTGCAACGAAGTACAGTGCGGCTGGGCAGCGAGCCACAGTCTTGAAGGCGCTAAAGAAATCGCCCGCAAGATGCTTGAGGGACGCAGCACATGGAGCACAGTGTTTGCTGAATAGTATTTGATTCTGGTCACTCTCCGGAGTGACCTTTTTTATGCTGTCTCCCCTATTCTCCATTTCAATTTACATAACTGCGCGATAGGCGTAAAATGTACAGGATAATCCATAAAATAAGAAAGAGGTTTTCCCTAATGATTATGCCGGTATGGCTAATGTGGTTAATTCCACCTGTTGTTTTTATGATAATACCTTTAAAAATGTTAATCGACTGGTTCGCTATTTATTTACCACTCGATAAAAAATATAACCGTAAGGAACTGACTGTAAAAGCGTCATGGAAAATTTGGCTGACGGATCTCGGTCTGCATCTCGCCGCTGTCGGAATTATGTACGCAGTATTATACATTGATCCGCTGTTCAGAAGTAACCCTACATCATTTGATGATGTTAAAGAAATCAGTAATGCTACACCCGACTGGATTGTTGCATTCTTCGAAGGGGTTATCGCGAATCCGTTCAACAGCATTTACAGTATGATTTTCGTCCTTATTTTATTCGTGGTTATTATTTTAATACAGTTTAAAATCACTCAGAAAATCTATGCAAAATTTGGTCTGGACGCTAAACAAGTTACCAAATCCAGTATTATCTCTACATTATTAATGGCACCGTGGATTATTATTATCCCAACTTCATTATTTTCATCAATAATTTAACAAAACAGTCCCTGCCGAATTTAAGCGGCAGGGACTGTTAGATTTTTCTAGTTAAAATCTCTCTTTACTGTCTTTTTCCATTCTTTATTAAAAACTTCTTTCCCATCTTTATAACCAATGAGTCGGTTTACAAGATAAAAGTTCTCATAATCGCATGTCATGATACTTTCTGTTTTCATTTCTGTTTTAATATCTGCATCTTCAACAACCACTGTCCAGTCACACTGCACTGAGGCAGATAACGGATTATCGTTGTTTATCGTGTAAATATTATGGTTTTCAGCACCGTAAGTGATACCTAAATGAGGAAGGAACCTTTGTCCTTCATTTGAATAATCATCCAGAATCCAATTATTCGTCGTCAGATCATTAATGACGTTTCTTGTACGGTAGCCTTCTTCAATAATTTCTTTTTCAAGCGGCGTTGCCATCTCAGCTGTCTTGTATTTCATTTCAACCGGCGTGTAATTTTCAACGTAAGGCAGGTCAAGTGAACTGTTGTTTAAATCCACTGTCAGTTCCACTTTATCTTTCGATGCCCACATCAGCGGCCAGTAGCTTGGCGCAAATGAAATTTCAATGCTGTGCCCTTTTGGTACAGTATAACCGATAACGTCAAACTGAATTTCGGCATCGATATATTCATCGATCGGCAGTTTTTCCGGATGCTCGTGACTGTTCACATGATTTAAATTCAATTGCCCTTTTGTAATCAGCGTACGTTTACCGTTAGGGTGAACGTCCGTTAAACGTACATGCAGATTCGCTTCATCGTGAGAAGATTTAACACGTACGTTTAGTTTCGCCTGTCCGGCGATGCTCAGTTCTTCAGCAGCATCCACTGAAATTGTTGTTGCCAGTGCGTTATCAATTGTCTGATCAGCCGCTAAATCGCCTTCCTGTCCAAACGGGCAGTACACACCTGAATAAAGTCCGTGATGCTGATTATTAGCAAGCTTAATTTCATCGTGAAAATGACTTAGAATATCGACGGATTCAAATTTTTCCGCGTATACGTCGATCCAGTTTCCTGCTCTATACTCGTAACTTGTCGACGGTTCGACACTGTCCTGAATATAAATATGGAATTCATCTTCGTGTTCAACTGCACTCTGATCGTCTGTAAACCATTTCGAAAACCAGTCGACACATTCCTGTAAATAACCGATTTGCGGCCCTGGAATCGCAAGATCTGGAAACTCGTGCGCCCAGGGTCCGATGATTCCTTTTTTCGGTACATTTAAATTATCCATCATACGATAAACAGCGTCCGTATAACCGTCTGCCCAGCCGCTCATTGTGAGCACAGGAATTTGAATATCATCATAGTTCTCACCGACAGAACCGTGCTTCCAAAATTCATCACGTCGCTGATGGCTGACCCATTCCTCAACGAAAGGCGGTGTGTTTTCCATGCGGTCTATCCACATATCGTACCAGCGGTCACCGACAAACTGCGGAAACGGCGGTCTCGCATTATAAGCAAACATCGTCGATGCCCACCACAGCATATCCGATGCCATCATTACACCGCCGCGGTAATGCACATCATCTGTGTAACGATCGTCTGTTGAACATAATGAAATAATCGTTTTTAAAGCTTTAGGCTGGCGTGCTGCGACCTGCAGCCCGTTAAACCCGCCCCATGATTTCCCTATCATGCCGACAGAGCCATTCGACCAGCTCTGGTTTTCTATCCAGCTGATAATATCTATAGCATCATCCTGCTCAGATATATGATACTCATCTTCAATAATTCCTTCGGAATCACCTGTACCTCTAATATCGACACGCATGGCAGTGAATCCGTTGCCTGCGAAATATTTATGTCTGATTTCATCTCTTAACGCTGTAAAATCATCTTTTCTGTACGGTAGAAACTCGAGGACTGTTCCTCTGGTCACTTCAAGCCCTTTCGGCTGCCAGAATTTTGCCGACAACTTTGTGCCGTCACTCGTTTCAATCCAGCTATGATTCGTAATCTCGACATCATATGGCAGGTCTTCTATCTCGTTCACCTTGTTGTAATCTACATCGAATACTCCCATTATTGTCACCTCATAAAATTAATTTACTTCACTTATACTACACTACCCGGTAAAAACTTTAAGGAAAGACGATTAATCAGTGAATTCCTCTGTTTTTGACGCTTCCTCGGGAATGACAGCTTCATTGCGGAGCAAACTTTCTTTCTCGAAAATGACAGGCGCTCATTGCGGAGCAAATGTTCTTTCTCGGGAATGACAGTCGCTCATTGCGGAGCAAACGCTCTTTCTCGGGAATGACAGCCTCTCATTGCGGAGCAAACGCTCTTCCTCGGGAATGACAGCTTCATTGCGGAGCAAACTTTCTTTCTCGAAAATGACAGGCGCTCATTGCGGAGCAAACGCCGAATAAAACAAAAATACCCGGAAATCTCCAGATTTCCGGGTCAAATCAATATAAATTTACTGCTGCATTCTTTCCAGCACCTGTTCAGTTGTCGGCATCGCGTTTTGTGCACCGAATTTTTCTACGCTGATCGATGCTGCAGTGTTAGCGAAATAACAGCTTTCCTGCAGAGTTTTGCCTTGTGCAATGTAGCTGACAAACGCGCCGTTGAAGCAGTCGCCTGCGCCTGTCGTATCAACAACTTCTGCTTTCATCGTCGGCACATCGACACGGAATGCATCGACTGAATAGTAACAGCCTTTGCTGCCGCTCGTGACAACAAATTTATCGACGTGATCTTGTAAAATTTCAGGATGTGCAGCAGCCAGCTGCGTTAATTCAATCTGGTTCGGCGTAATATATGTACTGTGATTAATAATATTATCCGTCAGTTTCCTGGCCGGTGCCGGATTCACGACTAAATCGATATTATTTTTCCCGCACACTTGTGCAAGGTAATCGACTGTCTCCATTGGAATCTCAAGCTGTGTCACAACAACATCGCTTTCTAATATTGCTGACTGGTGTTTATCGATAACGTCTTTTGTAACATGAGCGTTTGCTCCCGGCACAACAATAATCGTGTTGTCCATCGGATTCACTGTAATCATTGCAATACCGCTTTCCACGTCGTCAATCATCTCAATATTATCGACATTCACACCTTCATTTTTCAGGCTTTCAATCATTTCAATTCCGAATGCATCGTTCCCCACTCTGCCGATAAACGTCACATCGCAGCCGAGTCTTGCTGCTGCAACTGCCTGGTTTGCGCCTTTACCGCCGCACAGTGTCGTAAATTTTTCTCCGGTCAGCGTCTCTCCTATTTTTGGATGACGTTCAGCTGTCACTACTAAATCCATATTTAAACTGCCCACAATTGTTACTTTAGGCTTACTCATCTGTTTTACCTCCAAGAATTACTATAAATTGCCCAGTTTATTCAGCAATATATTTTGAAACTCTGTTAAATCAATGTCATTAAGCAGTTTCACATTACGTCCCGCTTCAGGTGCAGTTTTCCGCATATCGCACACTGTCATTCCACGGTTAATATCGTCCGTACAATCGACGTCAACGCTCACCTGCATTCCTTTAAATATCTCAGGATTTGTCAGATAAACTACCGCGACTGCATCATGTATATGGACAAGCTCGCTGTTTATATACGCCGGTGAATCGAAGTAGAATTTCAGCATCTCACCGAATGTTTTCTGAACTTCGTCTGTGCTGTTAAACAGTTCTTCAACCTGACTGCGATTAAGCCCGCTCTTATGCGTCACATCAAGTCCGCACATGACAATCGACAAACCTGAATCAAACACGATTTTTGCTGCTTCCGGATCTCCCCAAATGTTAAATTCTGCCGTCGGTGTTCTGTTACCGAACGTGCCGCCACCCATTAAGACAATTTCTTCAATACGTTCAGATACTTCCGGAAATACTTTTAACAGCAGTGCAATATTAGTCAAAGGACCGATAGGCACGAGTGTCATTTTTTCATCTGCAGGGAGATTCATAATATAATCTCTGATTACCTGAAACGAATTCCCTGCTTCGGTCTGCTTCGCAGTTTTCGGCAATACAGTATTGCCGAGTCCTGTCTCACCGTGTACATGACCCGCATCTTCTTTAGTTCTTGTCAGCGGACCTTCTGCACCTTTAACAACAGGAATATCCAGTCCGAGAAAGGAACTCAGTGCGAGTGCATTATTCGTTACGCGTTCAGTCGTCTGGTTGCCCGCTACAGTGGAAATTCCATGTATGTTCAAAGTATCTCTGCTGGCAGCTGCTGCAGCCAGCGCAATCGCATCGTCAATTCCAGGGTCGCAATCAATCCATATATTTGTTTTATTCATTTTTATCTTTATCTCCAAACGTTATTAAAATTTCTTCAAATAAAGTCCAGAATGCGTCTGTGTCCACACCAAGTGCAACATTGGTATTGGGCTCTCTGCCTGTAACACTCAGCGTATCTACCACTGTCATACCGTAAGAGTATTCACCTTTTGTTTCTACAGTTACATTTAAATATTCTGTCTTAAATAACTCCGGTTTTAAAAGATACATCGTCGTACATGCATCGTGAATTGGTCCGCCGTTAAAGCCGAAATGATCTTTATACGCTTCTCCGAAAAAGATTAATAATTCTTTGACGAAGACCGCAATTTCATTATCGATTTTATTAACACGTTCAATAATATCTTTTGTCGCAATCACCTGATGCGTCACATCAAGACCGAACATCGTAACAGGCACGCTGCTGTCGTATACAACTTTCGCCGCTTCAGCATCGACAAAAATATTGAACTCCGCTGCCGGTGTCCAGTTACCGAATGTACCGCCGCCCATTAAGACAATCTCATCTATATTTTCATAATTCTCTTCTCGGCTCTTTAATTAAAGCCATCGCAATATTCGTAAGCGGTCCAGTCGGAACCAGAGTAACCGGTTCAGCTGAATTCATTACCTGGTCAATAATAAAATCAACTGCGTGCCCTTCTGTCACCTGCATTTTAGGATCAGCCAGCACCGGGCCGTCCATGCCTGTTTCCCCGTGAATTTCAGGTGCGATTTCACTCGCCTTTACCAATGGTCTTCTCGCGCCCTGCACAACGGGCACATCCAGCTCCAGCAGTTCACAAATTTTTAATGTATTAATAGTATTTTTCTCGACTTCAACATTTCCTGCAACAGTCGTAATACCTAAAATATTTAAATCACTGACATCAGACGCTGCAATAATTATCGATATCGCGTCATCGTGCCCCGGATCACAATCTAAAATAACATTTTTCATTAGTAAACACTCCACTCATCATAGTTGTTAAAGTAATTATCTCATGTGACGCCTTAATTTTACAGAAAGACTGTAATTAAATGTCTCTCTTCATTCTTAAAGAAACCTGCACTTCGCCTGATGCGCTCTTTGTTTCTTTTACCGACTGCTGAATAAAGCCGCGCGCTTTGTAAAATGGCAGCCCAAGTTCATTGTCCGCCTGAACTGACACCCATTGCTCAGCTGCACCTTTGTTCTTTTGATGTTCGGTAAGTTTATGTAATAATGCCTTGCCAATTCCATGATATCTGTATTTACTGTCGATATAAAATACATACACTTCAGCACGTTTAGCACCTGGGATTACGCCGCCTATAACACCGACAGCGATGCCGTCATATACAGCAGTATAAGCATAGCTGCCTTTCTTAATATCCTGCTTCACTTTATCAGCATTGTACCAGTAATTAACCGTCTGCTGCTGAAACGTACTGCTCAATTTACCTTGAACTGTCTGTTTCCATCCCGTACTGCAGATTTCTCTGATGCGTTCAGCATCCCGAACTTCAGTTTTTCTGATTTCGAGTGTCATCCAAACACCTCCGTCTAGTTTTTATATATAAACGACCAGCTGAGTCCTGTCTCTTAAATCCAGCTTTGTCAGCATTTGAGAAATATAATTCCTGACTGTGCCTTCACTCAAGTAAAGATGCTCGGCAATTTCTTTATTATTATGTCCCTCTGCGACCAGTTCAATAATATCCTGCTCTCTCGTAGACAGCTCTGACAAATCTTTATGCGATGATGTTGCCGACATGCTTTTAACGATATTGCTGTCGAACACCATATTGCCTGACAGCACCGCTTCAATCGCCGGAATTATTCCCGCAAGATTATCTTTTAGTAAATATCCCTTGCAGCCGATATTCAGAGCTTCGTGAATATATTCATCATCTCTAAAGGTCGTAATCAGCAGAATTTTAGCTTCCGGGAAATCCGTCAATATATCTTTACTGGCCTCGAGCCCTGACTTCTCCCGCATACGGATATCTGTCATTAACAAATCGGGTCGATGTTCTTTATATAATTCAACCGCATCAAAACCGCTCGTGCCGGTGGCTGTAACATCGTAATTCGAATTCCCTACTATTGTCGACAGCGCCGACACTACAAGCGGATCATCATCAACTATTACTATTCTCATTTCCGAGCCCCTCCATGTAAAATATTGCGTGCACGATAAAGCCTTCATCATTAAACGTGTTCAGCACACCGCCGTACTTCTGCACGGCTTCTGTCATCGACTGAAGTCCCATGCCTCTGTTAAATTCCTTATCAGCATTGCCATTATCTTTAACAGTCAGTGCTAAAAATTTAGGATGTTCTTTAATGATTACTTTAAACGCCGATGCATTTGAATGCTTGCGGATATTAGTCAGTGCTTCCCTGACTAGTGACAGCATATCTATTTTCTGTTCATGAGTCAGCGTGATATTTACATCATATATAAATTCTTTCGAATAATCGTCCATTTCCCCGAGATAACTTTCAATTCTCGCCTCCAGGTCTATGGAAGTGTCATACAGATTATGAATACTGTGACGCACGTCTTCCATGCCTATCTTCAGTCTGTCCTGCAGCTGTTTTAATGAATGGTGCAATGTCTCTTCATCTTTAACATATTGCAGCGATTCAATCAGCAAAATACTGCTCGACAGAGAGTGACCAAGTGCATCGTGCATATCGCGGGCAATCCGGTTCCGTTCATTAAGTCCCGCCATATAAATATCTTTCTCGTGAGTCTTCATCAGTTCATTACGCTGTGCCTTTAAACGCATATTATCTTCAGTCAGCTGATCCCGCATTTCTCTGTTCAGCTGTTTCGCTTCCGACAATTTACTGGACAATACTGTCATGTAGAAAATAAGGATACTTAAAAACAGCAACGCCCATTCCTGAAACAGGACGATAGGAGCTAATGCAATAATCCCGTAACTGCCGTATTCTTTAAATATGATGTGAGAAACAAGCGGCAGGAAATACAGATAATTTATATCTATGTACACAAGAACAGCAAACATCACAATAATTATAAACAGCATATATTTTTTCTGATGACATCAATGCTGAATGCTGCAATAAAAGATATTAGTATTACAGTTATATGCGTGTCATCTGAAGACAGCAGATAGAAAGCCGACAGCACTATAAATATCATAATCTTTTCATATATTTTTGACATTACTTCACCTCACAATATGACAATTGTCACCACAAATCATGACCCCGGACACTAATCGTACATTTATTTTATTATAAACTTAAATTAACCAATATAGTACAGGAGGCAATAATATGATTGCAATGGACAAAGTAGTTAAGAGGTACAAAGACGTTATCGCACTTGACCACTTCTCTTTTCAGGCTAAAGAGAATGAATTATCGGCCTGCTCGGTCCGAACGGCTGCGGCAAAACGACAGCGATTAACTGCATGCTTTCCTTACTGAAGTTTGACCAGGGTACGATTGAACTATTCGGCCAACCGGTTAACCCAAACAATAAAAAATAAAACGCCGGATAGGCATCGTGCCTCAAGAGCTCGCTATCTTCGAAAAACTAAACGTCGTAGAAAATATCGACTTTTACTGCGGGCTTTACGTGACGAATAAGAGAGAGCGTAAACAGCTTGTCGACGAAGCCATCGCTTTTGTCGGTCTGGAAAAATACAGAAAGTTCGTGCCGAAGCAGCTGAGCGGCGGTCTTAAGAGAAGGCTCAATATTGCCTGTGGCATCGCCCATAAACCGGAAATTCTGTTCCTTGATGAACCGACTGTCGCAGTCGATGCACAGAGCAGAAACTTTATTCTTGAAGGCGTTAAAAAGATGAAAGAACAAGGAACAACTGTTATTTACACTACACATTATCTGGAGGAAGCCGAAGACTTATGCGATTCGTTCGTCATTATGGATAACGGACGCAATGTTGCCAACGGCACACTCGACGAGCTGCAGAAATCAATTTCAACGACAGAAAGTGTCACTGTAAAATTTATCATTGAAGACGACACCCTTGTAACACGCCTAAAACAAATTCCACACGTCAACCAGGTTACGAAATCTCAGGATAAGTACAATATTCAATTCGAGAAAAATCATAACAACCTCAGAAATCTTATCCGCTTTATCGAAAATAACTCGCTGACTTATACAGAAATCGCGAGTGAACAGCCGTCGCTGAGCAGTATTTTCCTGGAACTGACGGGCAAGGAGCTGAGGGACTGATGAACTTTTTACGCCTCACCTATTATTTACTCGTCATTAATTTTAAAGATTTTGGATTTATTTTTTGGACAATCGGCTATCCTCTGGTACTCGTAACGATTTTTATAGCGACGACGTCCAATCTCGGCGGCGAGGATATGACAAATATCGAAGTCGCTGTAACAGAAGACAACGAATACACGCAAGTATTGGAACAGATTGACTTTATTACCGTTAATGAAATGTCCGACAGCACAGCAAGAGCAGAATTGGATGCAGAAAATGTTACGGGATATTTACAGAAGACGGCAGTTTAATCGTTCAGGGCAGCGGTTTTCAAGCATCCGTTTTAGAATCTGTAATGAACCAGATTCACCAGACGTCTATACTCGGTGTCTCACCAGAAAACTTTAATTTTGAGGCTGACTTTATTCAGTCAAACGATATGGAGACAGAACCTCAGGTTGTAATGTACTATTCAACAATCGCAATGGTCTCACTGTATACAGTATTTACAAGTATGGAGCTGATTTCATCGATGCGTCCGAATCTAAGTACGATGGGCGCCAGATTCTCCGCAAGCCCCTTCAGTAAAACAAAATATACTCGCTAGTTCAGTTGCGGGCTTATTTCTCGGACTGATGTCAAACGCGATCCTAATCGGATATTTAATGATATTCAGCGAGTCGGTACTGTTTAACAACCTGCTGCCGACACTCGGCATCGTATTAGCCGGAAACATTGCAGGACTTGGTCTTGGATTTATTATCGGACTGACACCTAGAGTGAACATCAACGTAAAATCAGTCGTCCCTGTCGTCTTATCGTCGGGCTGGCATTCCTTGCCGGGCTGATGGGACCGGGAGTCAGAACAGTAATCAACCGGGAAATGCCGCTCATTAATGAATTAAATCCGCTGGCGCATATTACAGATACGATTTACCGGGTAAATTTGATGGATAACTTCGAGAGCTACTGGACGACAATATTATTTTTACTTGGCATTACGTTCGTCAGTTTCTTCATCACCTTAATTGCGTTAAGGAGGAAACAATATGACCATATTTAAAATAATACTCCTCCACTTCTGGAAATTTAAATGGATGATTATACCGCTGGCACTTATCTTCTTTGGCATCGCAGCACTGTTCAGTACAGTCGGCGGTACGGACACATTCGAAAGTGAAACACTTGGTATTACTGTTGTGGATCAATCAAAATCAGAAACGTCAGAGGCATTGCTTGAATATTTAAGCAGTTCACATGAAGTTGAAGTAATGACAACACCTGACCGGGAGCATTTGAAAGAACAAGTCTTTCTGATGGAAATTCACGGTGCAGTTATTATAGAAGAAAATTTTGAGACACAGGTTAAAAACGGTGAACCTGCCCTTGAAGTCATCAGCGATGAACGTGCAGCATCAGCCGTTCAGCTGGAAAGTGAAATTGCTAAGTTCCTCATGTTTGCCAATGCCCAGTTTAACGATACAGGAGAGCTGGACAGAGAAACACTCCTGGCAGCATTAACCGACACTGTAAATGTTGAGCTGAACAACGATACGGTTATCGACACCGATGAAAACTATACAAATGCCGCAGCTTATACAAACTTCGCTGCTTACTGGCTCATGCTGTTCATTATGCTCTCGGTTGGTAACCTGATGTCTGAATACAATAAACCGGAACTGCAAAAACGTATTATTTCAGCCCCGATGTCATCAACATCGAGCGCACTGCAAGTATTAGGCGCGCAGTCAGTGGTCGGGATTTTCGCAGTGCTGGTTATGTTCTTCGGTCTGATTGGACTCTATTACGATCGACTCGACGGCATGCCGCTTGCTCATATCTTTGTTGCACTGATGCTGATTATGGCATTTACACTGGCTCTCCAGTATGCGATAAATGCACTGACGACGAATCGTTTTATCGTCAACGGCCTTGCAAACCTCGTCACACTGGGCCTTGCATTTCTGTCCGGTATATTCATTCCAATTGAATTATTCGGTGATACTGCTCAGCGCATCGCAGAATTTTTACCCCTGTATCATTTCACACAAATTTACGCAGCACCGGACATCACATGGAGCGAATCGGCACTGTCCATCGGAATTCTCTTACTGTACACGGTCGCATTCCTGATTATCGGCATAATCTTCAGCAATCAGCGTAAAAGTACACAATTATGATGATATATTATATACTGGCTGTGAAGATATCTCACTCGAAGGGACGGGACGGCCTTTGAAAACCAAAACAGTTTCCGCCATGACGGAAAAAGGACTCGATAAGAAAATTGCAGAATTCTTTTACGACAATCAGTATATTGAAGTAATTGATATTAAATTCAGCGTGGGTTCAACGTTTGCAGTACTTATTCTTTACAGAGATAATAAAGAACACCGGTTAAGGACATATCATAATGTTCTTAACCGGTGTTTTATTTTTAATTCATTTTAAATATTTCATCATCGATATTCTACGTCTTTTGGATCCAGCTCAATATCGGCAGCACGCATATTTTCTTTAATCTGCTCGCCTTTTTTAGCACCTGGAATAATTACATCGAGCGACGGTCTCGTTAAATAAAATGCGAGAACAAGCTGTGCAACATCTTCATCATATTTTCTCGCAAGTTCTATTAACTTATCGACCTTATCCAGATTTTCTTTAAACTGATCTTCCTGATAAAACGGCAGGTTTGCACGTAAATCTTCAAACTTCGTGTTTTTATCGTATTTACCTGCTAAGAGTCCTGCTGCCAATGGAAAATACGGAATAAACGTAATTTTATTTGCCGATGTGTAATCCAGCATTTTTCTTTTTCCGCTTCACGGTTTAAAAGATTGTAATGATTCTGAATCACATCAACTTGATTATTTTTATTCGCTTCTGCCAGCTGTTCAACTGAAAAGTTAGACACCCCGATTGCTTTAATCTTGCCCTGCACTTTCATTTCATAAAGCGCCTCTACCGCTTCATCTTTCGGAGTATCTTCATCCGGGTTGTGAATATAAAACAAATCGATATATTTTGTCTGCAGTCTGTCCAGTGCATCATCCACTGCCTGCTTTAAAAATTCCGGCGAGTTATCGACGACCATATCTCCGTTGTCCAGTTCACGATGTGCAGCTTTCGTTTGCAATAACGACATCTTCCCGATTATACTCTTTAATACTTCACCAATCATTTCCTCAGAACGTCTCGGCCCATATATAAAGCAGTATCGAGCATTGTCACACCTGTATTAAGTGCGTCCCGTACTGTTTGTTTTCCTTCTTCTTCATTAACATCCCCGTATAAATTATAACCGCCTACAAAATTCGTGCCTAAGGCAATCGGATGTACTTTAATTCCCGATTTGCCTAACTCAACTAAATTTGTCATTTTACATACCTCCTGATATTCAACATATTCGATATCTTTCCTTTTAACAGATTAGTTAAACATCAGCGATATTAAAGATTAAGCCTTGCAGTAAAGCGCTTTTTTTAGCATACTATAGAGGAGTGGAAAACTATTAAAGGAGTGTTTTTTAATGAATCAAGAGCAACTTGATAAAGTAAAACAAGGTCATGGTTTTATTGCCGCACTTGACCAAAGTGGCGGAAGTACGCCAAAAGCTTTAAAAGCATATGGTGTTAATGAAGATCAGTATACTAATGATGAGATGTTCGATATGGTACATGAAATGCGTTCACGTATCATTACTTCACCTTCTTTCACTTCTGATAAAGTACTTGGTGCAATCCTTTTCGAACAGACAATGGACCGCGAAGTTGAAGGACAGTACACTGGCAACTATTTAGCTGACAAAGGCATCGTGCCATTCTTAAAAGTCGACAAAGGACTTGCAGATTTAGAAAACGGTGTGCAGCTGATGAAACCTATGCCGGATCTTGAGGATTTATTAGCACGTGCAAACGACCGTCATATCTTTGGAACGAAAATGCGTTCAAACGTACTTTCAGCTAACAAAGAAGGCATCACTGCAGTTGTAGAACAGCAGTTTGAAGTCGGGAAACAGATTATCGCTGCAGGTCTTGTACCTATCATCGAACCTGAAGTAAGCATCAATGCTGAGGATAAAGAAGCAATCGAAGAAATCTTAAGAGATGCTATTTTAGAAGAACTAAACGGCCTCGCTGAAGATGAGCTTGTAATGCTGAAGCTGACAATTCCTACTGTACCTAACCTGTACAAAGAACTTGTGGATCATCCGAATGTCATTCGTGTTGTTGCACTTTCAGGCGGCTACACAAGAACTGAAGCTAACAACTTATTAAAAGAAAATGACGGCATTATCGCGAGCTTCTCACGCGCACTGTCAAGCGACTTAAATGCATCACAATCTGCTGAAGAATTTGACAGCAGCTTAGCTGAAGCAATCGACTCTATCTTCGATGCATCAGTAAACAAAAAATAAGAATACTAAAGACAATGGCATGCCATTGTCTTTTTTATAAGGGGAGAATGATTATGAAAGCACTGCTTAATATCGACTACACATATGACTTTGTTGCTCCGGACGGCAAATTAACAGCCGGTGAACCTGCCGAAAAGCTGCATGACTATATCGTGAACATTACGCGCGAATTTATCGTTAAGGGGGATTATACGATTTTCGCAATTGATGCCCACGAAGAAAACGACCCGTATCATCCTGAAACAAAGCTGTTTCCGCCGCATAATATTATTGGTACCGGTGGCCGCGACTTATACGGTGAGCTAGAAGCACTGTATAAGGAGCATTCAGATAGTGAAAATGTCTATTACACAAATAAAACCCGCTATTCCGCTTTTGCAGGAACTGATGTTGAACAGCGCTTAAGAGCCAGAGAAATTAAAGAAATTCATTTAATCGGCGTGTGTACGGATATTTGCATTCTGCATACAGCAATCGATGCGTACAATAAAGGCTTCGATATTGTGATTCATAAAAACGGTGTCTCAAGCTTTAACCTGGACGCTCATGAAGTCGCCCTTGGCCACTTTGAAAATTCGCTTGGTGCAAAAATTATATAATTTTGAGTGAGGCCGGGGTTGGTGAATTCCCGGCTTTTTTGTGTCTTACTCGGGAATGACGGAGCTTCATTGCGGAGCAAGCGGCTTTACTCGGGAATGACAGTGCTTCATTGCGGAGCAAACGGCTTTACTCGGGAATGACGGAGCTTCATTGCGGAGCAAACAGCTTTTCTCGAGAATGACAGCGTCTCATTGCGGAGCAAACGGCTTTACTCGGGAATGACAGTGCTTCATTGCGGAGCAAACAGCTTTACTCGGGAATGACGGAGCTTCATTGCGGAGCAAGCGGCTTTACTCGGGAATGACAGCATCTCATTGCGGAGCAAAATTTAACTCATAAAAAAACAGACACCCAGTGGAGTGCCTGCTCAAATTAAAACGTCGAGAGCCCAGTAAATTCCTGTACTCTGTACAGTATTGTTTTCAATAGCGATTCTTCCGCTTCTTCGTCGTAATCCAGCGTATATTCTGCACCTTCATTCGTCCATAATCTGTTGTAATAACCCGTAACTTCTCCTGCAAACTCACTGTCTGCCGGTGCTGTAATCAGCACGTTTGTTTCCAGATTATAGTCATCGAGATTCCGACTCGTAAAGTTAGCAGAGCCGCCGTTAAATATAACTTCACCGGCAGTTTCCAGCATTATAAATTTCGCATGATACTGTTCCCCGCTCGATTTATACCAGCGAATATCCGCCGGTGTTTCGTGACTCATCAGTTCATCAGCCACCGGCCGGTTCGGTACGCGCGTTTTTCTCATTCCCGAATGCATCCTGGTTAATATCGAGAATCATGTTCATTTCTGCACCGCGGTCGAGTGCTTCTTTAAAGGCGTTCACGACTTCTCTATCTGATAAATAAAATAGTCCGACAGAGAGTGTATCCCCTTCCCCTGCCTTATTGACCATGTGGATTATATTATCTTTAATTTTCTTCTCGGTAATCAGCTGTACGGTATACTCCCCTTCATCTTCTTCAGTTTTTGCAGGAAGTTTATCGGCAAAGTCACTGAAGACTCTCGTATTTCCTCCGCTGAAGTTCACGACTGCCCGTTCACTTTCCAGCATGTCGTAAAGTATATCCCCACTTAGTTTCACAGCAATATTAGAATGATGAACACTTGCGTCATGCGGGTTTGCCGACGTAATCAGGCCATTCTTTTCATTAATAATTACTTTTCTATGATTGGCTTTAAAGTTCAGCATCGATAAATAAGACCGTATATTTACTTCCGGACCCTGAGGTCTTAATGCATTGACCAGCCACTGATCTTCAGACGTTCCGAGCCACTGGAAATATGTTCTGTAAAAACCGGAATACAAGGGATTCGAATCCCGCAACTTAGTTAAGTCGGTAAAAATTACTTCTATGCCCGCTTCCTTTAGTTCATTAATATGAGGCGGTGTATACGTATCATAGAAAGTATTGATACTATCCGTAATAAAAATAATATCCATTTCCGGATTTTCTGCCTTTTTAGCTGTTAATTTATCTGTTAAATTTTGCGATAGTGGCGGGAAGTCGAGCGTGTCATGATTGTAATCATCATTAAATAAAAACATATCGAGGACTAGAAACTCTTCCGCTTCGTCAATCATCGTATAAATCTCTTCAAAAACTTCCTGTTCCTCAGTAATTCCCTTATTATTATCTGTATATGTAAGGTCGTATAAAAACTCTGCATCATCTGTCTGATATTCTTCGGACTCGTAAGATACCCCCGAAGGCACTGGAACAAAATAGCGCACACCGGCGACAATTAGAGGTATAAGTATTAAAGCGGCAATAATAATTAAAAATAAATAACGTTTTCTCATTATTCACCTCTATGATTAATAGTATGATTTTACACTTATATCCATTCTATCAAATAAACATTGCGAAAGTGATAAGATATTTACTGTATAGATGGTATAATATAACTTACGAATTTTAAGGAGTGAAATGCGTGAATATTAATCTATTGTACGAAGACAACCATTTACTCATTGTCGATAAGCCGGTTAACATCCCTGTCCAGGAAGACAGTTCAGAAGATAAAGACTTATTAACTATGTTAAAGGAATATATTAAGAGAAATACAATAAACCCGGAGCGGTTTATTTAGGGCTGGTACACAGATTAGACCGTCCAGTCGGCGGTGCTGTAGTATTTGCTAAAACGTCAAAAGCAGCTGCAAGATTATCAAACGAAATAAGATTACAAAACTTTGACCGTCAGTATCATGCGGTTGTAGAAAACCATCTGGAACAGAAAAAAGGTACTTTAACGAACCATTTATTTAAAGACGAAAAGAAAAATATTTCCAAAGTGGTTCATAAAAACCACCGCGGTTCAAAAATGGCTAAGCTGGACTATGAAATGGTAGCTGAAAATAATAATTATTCACTGGTAAAAGTAAAACTTCACACAGGACGTTCACATCAAATCCGTGTACAGCTGTCTCATTTCGGTCACCCGCTGTTTGGCGATCAGAAATATAACAAGAGTGCTAAAGTCGGTCAGCAGATTGCACTTTACTCGACTTACCTGCGTATTAAACATCCTACGAAAGATGAATACGTAGAAGTATTCTGCAAGCCGCCGGAAACATTCCCGTGGAGTGATTTTGATGTGTCTTATTAATTTTAATATCGGTTCGCACCAAAAATATAAAATGGTGCTTGCAGCTAACCGCGACGAGTTTTATTCCCGTCCGACTGCATCCATGCATTACTCGGATGATCATCAGAATATTTTAGGCGGCCGTGATTTAAAAGCAAAAGGCACCTGGCTCGCTGTGTCAAAATCGGGTAAAATAGGTGCATTGACTAATATCCGAACGCCCGAAGAAATGACTATGGAAGCTAAAAAATCGCGTGGTGAACTCGTCGTTAATTATTTGCTTTCAAAAGATAATCCTGAAGATTACTTAAAGAATCTTGCTGCCTCGAGCAGTGACTATGCAGGATTTAATCTGCTCGCCGGGAATCCTGATGAGCTTTATTACATGAATAACTACGACAACAATGTCTCACGTATCGACGACGGTACTCATGGTTTATCGAATGAATATCTCGATACGCCGTGGCCGAAAGTCGTGATTGGAAAAGCCAAATTAGATGAAGTATTATCTGAAGAGGACGTAGATGTTGACGCCTTGTTCAACCTGCTCCGCATCGACTCACAAGCAGCAGAGGACATCGTACAAAAGACCGGAGTCGATTTCGACCTGGAAAAGAAATTATCGCCGCTGTTTATCGATATTCCTGATTTTGATTATGGAACGCGATGTTCTACTGTTGTCCTGGTCGATCATCAGGATAATATTACGCTGATTGAGCGCACATTTAAAAATGGTGTCGAAACCGGTGAAATATCAGAAACGATATCAGTCAATAAATAAAAAAACAGGTTCGCAAACTCCCTGTCAAAAAAACTAAGGAGAATTATGCAATATGAATGTTAAAGACATGGCTGTTAATGCCGTCTTAGCGGCAATTTATGTCGCACTTACTGTGATTAACCCTATTGGCACAGGCGCTATTCAATTCAGAATAAGTGAAATGCTGTGTGTTATTCCATTTTTCAACCGTAAATATATCGCAGGTATGATTCTTGGAGTCGGTATCGCAAATGTTTTCTCAAGCCTCGGCCTAATCGACGTTTTCGTCGGTGTAACTATATCCGTAATCGCTTATTCATTAAGCTACTTTATAAAAAACGTCTGGGTAAATGCACTTCAGTACAGCGTGCTTGCAGGACTGTTAGTCGGACTGGCACTGTATTTAGTACTCGGTCTGCCATACTGGTTCAGTGCAGCAACAGTTGGACTGTCGACGCTGATTACTACATTTATCGGCACGTTTATATTTAAAAAAATCGGCCATCGAATATTGCCGGAATAAAAAATGCCTCCATTAATATGGAGGCATTTTTGTGTCTTATTTTATTTAGTTTCCGGTGGTGTGCCTTCAGCGTTGCCCGCAATTGCGTCAATCTGAATTAGAGCATCTTCCTGTAAAGCTGAAACGCCGACTACTCTTCTTGCAGGTGTGCCTTCAGGGAAGAATCCTGCGTAAACTTCGTTTACAGCATCCATATCTGCAAGGTCTTTAACGAAGATATTTACTTTAACCATATCTTCCATTACGTGGTCAACGCTTTCGATAACCGCTTTAATGTTAGTTAAAACCTGTTTAGTCTGTTCTTTAATTCCGCCTTCAACTAATTTACCAGTTTTAGGGTCGATTGGCAGTTGAGCTGACAGGTGGTTGTAGTGTGAGAATGCTACAGTTTGTGTAGATAAGCTGTCAACCGGTGCATTTTCTGTGTTGTGTGCTTTGATTACAATACCGTGTCTGTCTTCGATAGCCTGTGGCGGCGTACCGTCTCCGTGTGATACTACTGCTTCGATTTGTACTGATGCACCCATCTGCAGGTCTGCCGCTTCGATAACAGTACGCGCCGGTACATATGCAACAGTTCTTGCAATTGCAGAATCCGGGAAGAATGTTGAGTAAACTTCGTTTACTGCGTCCATATCTGCAAGGTCTTTTACGAAAATATTAATTTTAACAATGTCATCCAATGGAACATCGATGCCAGCTAAAATTGCTTTAATATTTTTTAAGCTCTGTGCAGTTTCTGCTTTTACTCCGCCTGTAACGATTCTGCCTGTTGCAGGATCAATTGGCAGCTGAGCTGTAATGTTGTTGTAGTGTGAGAATGCAACAGTCTGTGAAGATAAAGCATTTGCCGGTGCATTCGCAGTATGGTTTGTTAATTTAATTAAATCGCCAGCCTGCGGCGCATTAGGAATTGTACCTACACCATGTGATACAAGTGCTTCAACTTGAACTTCAGCATCCATCGGTAAAGCATTAACCGCTACATTCGTACGAGCTGGTACGTATGTCGGGAAGAATGTGTGGAACACTTCGTTTACAGCCTCTACATCCTGGATGTCTGTAACGAAAACAGTGATTCTTACGATATCGCTCATTACGTGGCCGAAGTTTTTAAGAATTGCTTCGATATTTTTAAAGCTTTGTTCAGCCTGCGCTTTAACGCCGCCTTCTACTAATTTGCCAGTTGCCGGATCGATTGGCAGCTGTGCTGATAAATTGCTGTAATGTGAAAACGCTGCTGACTGAGAAGACTGGTCAAACTTCGGTGCGTTATCCGTATTAGTTGGTGCTACTGCATTATATTCACTCATAAATAATTATGCTCCTTTAAAGTTAGGTTTATTTGAAATAGATAATTAACAGATTTTATTGCTCATCCTGCTATTAAAAGGAAAGGGTAAAACATAAAGGGAATAAAATTATGTCAGTTTCAAAGTTTTTATTCTTATATTTCCTCTTCCTTGTCGTATATATTTCACTAACCACTTTACATCAGTAACAAATAAATAGATTTGTCAGATAACACATTTTCACCTGCTCATATTATTGTTTCCTACAATAATAGAGTTTTAAAAAGGTCTTCCCGAGGTTTAGTAACCTCATGGAAGACCTTCTTTAAACATATTAAGTTACAAATGGACTAACTATTATTAAATATAGACCACTTACCAATCGTTTTATTTTTACATCATGCCCGGCATTCCGCCATACATAAAATCAGTTAAAACAGATGATTGAAATACTGTTATATCAACGTTTTTTAAATTAATCAATTTATTAAAAACACCTAAAAAGTGTACTGAGTGGCACAAAACTGGCACAGATAATGGTATAATATAGGTAGCTAGAAAAGCTATATAGCTAGCTTACTTGCTTCTTCTTTTAATTGCATTTTAATTCTTCAATTGAATTTAAGACCATGGAAGGGTACAACACGTATACCCTTCTTTTTTTATGCAATTTAACAGGGTAGGTACTCGTTTAGCTCCCTGGAACCAAACGACAAGTAGTATACTACCCCTGCAATCTATAATTTATGCCCTCATTACCACACATCCCACTAAACGACAAATAAAGCCGATACAGCGTATTTAACAGCTTTAGGATTCATTCCCTTAGTTACTTGTTAAACGTTGCTCTATCAGCTTGTATGGCGGTCACTTTTTACAATATTACACTTTTTGACCCTGGCAATCATGGTAATGGCTCGATTTTCTTCATTATTGTATTGTTGATTATAAGATCCCTTTATATTTAATCAATTGAAGTTATTATAAGTGCGCTATATGCCTATAATATTTCTACGCCATGCGCAGCTGTTCCGTAGAATCGCCCCGAAAGTTCCCTGAGGAATATAGTTTTATTATCAATAAATTCATCCCTCAGAAGTTGCATACTATAATGTGTTGTTATTTATCCTTAAAACTCTCAATAAATATTATAAATTATAATTGATTCTTTTCAATTTCATGTAAAGATCTTATAAGATCAAAATTAATTCCAATATCTTTTTTAACCTTATTAATATTTATAGTATTTATTTTTTTATCCAGTGAGTTAAGTTCTTTTTCTATTTGGTCAATAAACCTTTCTCTTCGTGGCTCGTTGTAAAATATCATTAAACTAAAAATTAGAGGGTACAGCTTTCGATTAACATTTTTCTAATATCTTTTGATAGCTTTTAAGACTAGCGCTTCTATTACTAGGATCTTTATAGTGCGGTATACTTTTGCCATAGTTCATAAAATAATCATCTATACGGTACGAATGAGGTGTACAAATAAAACGTTCATTATGAGCACAAATATTCCTGTATAAAGAGAGTATTCCCAAAATGACGTACATATTTTTTATATCGATTTCACTACTATTATGCTTAATGCCAAGCTTATCTAATGCTTTAAATGCCACTTCTTCATTTAAAATCACAAATAAATTACTAATATTACCGAAAGTTAATATATTGGTAAGTATCCAAAAAGGTACGTAACCATGACCTAACTCATAAGATTTAATAGATTCTTTTTTGTTTTTTGTTCGGATATAGATTTAGTGACTATATTTTGAAATTCTCTATGTATCTTCAAACGATCTAAATATCTATACTCACTTTCATGAGTGAAATTAGTTCTTACTGGAGATTTCTCATCTTCTTCAAATCTAGTTTCGTTATGTATTATCTTTTTATTGGTCTTAGACACGTAATAAACGTTCTTATATTATAATATTTTTGCTTTGTGTATTCAAATTGCTTATGTAAATTTTCATTCTCAAAATGCTCATAAAAGATTGCACTATAGCATGTTTTACTTTATCCTCGATAGTCAATAATTCTTTTAAAAATAATGATCTCAGGGTATTATCAAATTTTAATACTGCGTGTAATTCACTTGGTTTTGTACCTGTTAAGAAAATGTCACCTTTATCTTTATTTGCTTCTTTTCCCATTTCAAATCTATCTAAAAATAAATGTTTATATCCATTAATTAGATTATAATAGTTGTTCTCTTTTAAAATTCTAATTTCTCTTGATGCATTTTTTCTTATACTCATATTCCGTGATTTTAATAGTTCTATTCTTTCTTCAAATCTAGTATAAATTTTCTCATCCAAATTTAAATCACTCCAATATATAAAAAAAGGGGCCATGTGGGTACTACCCATTGGCCCAATAGATCATTAAATGATACTTCTATAATTATTATAGCATATTCAATTTTATGTAATATTGACAAATAAAACACAATATGTTGTGTTTTAATTTTATTAACTTACTACATGTATTGTTTTATTAGATGAAATCACATTTACACTTGTCAAGCCTTTTTTTAAAAAAACTATATAACATACTCCAACTAATTAGTGTGAATATACACAAATTGTGACGAATCTATTCTACGATCTTTACATGCGTTGTGAGCCTCTTCATATTTTCTAGCCAAACACCCTAGTATATGTTAAAACAACGCTCTCAGGTGTAGGTATGGCGGTCAATTTTTACAACGAACAGATTTATCCTGTTATTCCTATCATAATAAGTACTATAATCTAGACAATCTAAAATAATATCATAAATCCATATCTGAGTATCAAAATAAAAAGCGTATTTATTATAGAATCTTATTTTCTTATCAATTATATTGTATAGAGTTTGTAGTAAGTATTTTACAAATCTGCTATATTTAATTAGATAACTAAATGAAAATTAAGGGGAAGATGTGAATGAAAAGATTATTACTAGGAACTGTATTATCCACAGCATTATTACTTGCAGCGTGTGGCGGAGAAACAGAAGAAGATACATCAGCAGAAGAAACAGATACGGAGACTACCGAAACGGCTGCAGAAAAAGCTGAAGATACTGCTGCGGTTGAAACAGAAGAAGAGACTGAAGAAGTTGAAGAAGAGCCGAAAACAGAAGGTGTGTAGAAACTGTTAAAGAAGTTGAGCCCGGTGAAACGACTCAAATTGAGAATGTTAATTTGACTGTTAATAAAGCTCAAATCAATCGTGTTGAAGTTAATGAAGAATTAGCCATATTCTTAGATGGCTACGAAGTCGGAGACAAAGTTGATAATTTAGTAATTGAGTACACAGTAGAAAATACAACGGAAGCACCAAGAGATTTCTTTTTAGATCAGTCTGTTGTAGTTACTTCCACAGGACAACAAATTGAACCTGACATGTTCCTAGCTGAAAATATTACGGCTTCTATGCTAGGCGCTATTGAGTACACGGGTACTGTTCCTTACATTATGGACGAAAGGCGCAGGAGACGACATTGAATGGATAGATATTAATATCCCTGCAATGCTTGATGGAGAATCATACGACCGTGCAGAGAAGAAACTAAAGTAAAGTAAGAATTGAATTTTAAACAAAAACAAACCGCCTTTCTACATTGTAGCCGGCAGGTTGTATAATTACTTGCATGATAAGAAGAAACTCTCTAAAAAATAGGAGGATTATATGTGAAGAATTTAGGTACTTTATATTTCTTTTCAGGAAAAATGGTGCAGGAAAAGCACGAAAGCGAAACAATTAAAAAAGAAAAAAATGCCGTATTATTATCAGAAGATGAATGGCTTGAAAACTTATATCCAAATCAATTAAAACTTTTAAAGATTATCAAAATTTTTCAGAACAAATCAAACCCCTAATAAAAAACCATATTCAAAATATATTAACTGTAGGTTCAAATGTCGTTATGGATTTTCCAGGTAATACTTTAAATCAAAGGAATGGTTGCTAAATATCGCAAATGAAATTAGTGCAGAACATGGACTCATATATCTAAATATTGATAACGAAAAATGCTTAGAACGAATTGAGCAAAGACAAAGAGAAGAACCACAAAGAAACAATTTTGACACAGAAGACACTTTTAATTATGTAACAGCTTTCTTTGAGGAGCCTAGAGCAACAGAAGGATTAACAATATTAGAAATTAAAAATTAATAATATTTTAATTCAATTTCATTTTAGTGTGAACCAATAGAATAATATGTAAAGGAGCGTCTTATTATAGATCCTTTTTAATTTACACCTAAATAATCATACTCATCCACTCCGTATACATGCTTAAACATTACTGTAATTACACTACCCTCTTTAAGCACCGTAACGACACTGCTCCACTCATCCACATTACAATGGTACATTCTATTATAAATTCATGCCCCGACTGCCAGTAGCGCAGTATGACGTTACACCCGACCAGTTCACGCAACTTCAGCTCAAGCTCCTGCTGCAGATCAGTATTTAAATTCGGCTTAGGCACATGCGTATTGTTTTCGTGTAAAGTTCGCACATTCTCGTATTGTTCTGGCATTGTGGCGAATGGTGCCCACTTAATCATGCCGCGACCTTGGGGGATGTTTATGTTCATTTATACCACCTCTTGACTCCAATTATACGAACATACGTTCTGCTTGTAAAGGTGATATACTAGAATAAATTATGATGATAGGAGAATTATGGAAGTTTCCCGTAAAGTTGTGGAACTAGATAATCACTCTGATAGATTAAATGGGTACCTATTATTGTTGGGTCTTACCTACTATGAAGCAGTAAAATATCTACTGGCGAAATACGGTCCTGCTACCAACGACTATTTTAACGAAAAATCATACTCTCGCTTTTTAAGAGGAGAAATTAAAAGTATCACCAGGAGGAAATATCAAAGGACTTTTGAAGGATTGTATTGTCATCATATAGATGAAAACAAATTTGAAAACTTGTCTAACTTTGATTATATAAAAAAGTATCGCTACCCTTTTTTCTATCATAAAAAAGAAAGATTGGTATATTGCGATCTGTTTGAACATCTAATATTACACACGTTAATTGCTGAAGAAACAAATACAGAATTCGGTCTATCCGGATATATAGTTTTTTTATTTCCAATGGCTGGTGAGTGGTATATAGATGAATTGGATCCTAAACCTGAATGGATGAAGATTTGTAAAGAAAGGTCCTATCTAAATCCGAAAGAAACTAAGATAATACTAAGAAAAATGGACGAAATCATAGCAAAAACTCCTAAAAATTATGAAAAAAGAACATACAGTCTCATGGATTTACGCAAAAGATTAAATTTGAATATGACTATTAATAAAACTTCCAATCTAGAATGAAAATTATGAAAAAGGAAATGCAAACAAATTATTATAAGTTAAAACATAAAAAAGGTCAATTATGCAAGAAATGCAAAAAGATTTAATAATAAAAAAAGAAAATAGTTTTTAAAAAATGTATCCTTCATTCAAACATTATAAGATTTCAATTAATGAATCTAGACAATCAATTTTAAATTATTTATTCGCCTTTAAATATAAAGATATTGTTAAATCTAAAAAGGAACTAAGATCTTTAAAGAGAGATACCTCTAAATATGAGTTGCTAAACGAGTTACACCCTTTGTTAAAAGAAAAATCTTAATGTTTATCTTTAATAAAAAATCATGAACAATAATAAATAAAAGTACCCCTCTTACCGGCACCTATTCCAGTTAGAAGGGTACATTTGTAGTGGAATTATTTAATTCACTCACATATTACCCTATAATAAAACCACTCAGCATATACTGAGCGGTTCGCAAATTTTAATAGGTAGAGTTTAAAGGCGACTGTTTTGTCTGGATATCTAGTTTTATTATATCATTTTTTCACCATTCAGTCTTGATAAATCACATCAATTCGAGTTCTAATTTTAACCTTTCTCTTTCGGATGCATACTCATCGTCCGTCATCTCACTCAAGCCCTTTGAGTCATCGATGAGCTTGATACTAGAGTACTTGCCATTAGCTGCACTCGTGATAATAATACCCCGGACTTTTACCACTCGCGTTACATATTTAATCCCTGCTCTGATAACTGTTTCAGTGTCAGCGAACACTTCGACACCTAAAGTATTACCAACTCGAATATTTTCTAATACGTCTCTGCTATAAGTTAATCCATTAGACAAGAAGGTAGTAAATTTCAATCCTTTGTCATCGACTTCTACTGAAAGTGACTCAGCTTCAACTGTGCTGATTGGATTATTTTTCCCGTCCGTTACTTTAACTGAGGATAAGTCTACATTATCGAGGCAGCCTTTCTCGTAGATTGTCCCTTCACTATCAGCCACATCATATAAAATTGCATAACCGGATGCTTTCATGTTTACCAACTCCTTATATAATCATTTATACTTTTTACCACTTCATCAACACTCTTTTTAAACTCCTCATTATCTGTGCAATGAGTTTTTAAATATTGAGCATGAGAGAATAACTTACCAATATGCTTATCGTTTTCGACCACTTCATCGGTTAATCCATCACATCGATTAAAAATTTCCATCTCCATACCTGTTCGCAGGTATTCCTGATAAGTCATTCCCATGTGTCACACTCCTATTCATTAAACATTTCTTTAAACGGATCGTGCTTTTGTTCTTCTTTTTTCGGTGTCATTATCTTCAGTCGGCTGTCGATTGTCATACCCAACTTTTGAGCAATACTAGCCATAGAAGCATGAGCATCTCTTTGAATCGCAATTAAAGGATTCTGTCTCGCACCGTGGGCCGTAGTAATCACGAAGTCTTGATGCTTCATCTGCGCAGTCGCTTGCATCCAGTTTGAATAGAACTGACATAAGAAGATACTTGAGCATAGTCTAGGGCTGCGATAGGCAGCTCCTGAAGCAACGGGACAATCCGTCTATACTCTGCTTGTGCAATGTCATCTAAATGCTCTGGCGGCTCTGTATCGATTGATTTAAGCTCTGTCATACGTTGTTCTGTATCTTTACGAACTTCAATTTCTTTTAATGTGCGATGTCCTAAAGTGTTATCAATTAATTTTCGCGGTCTTCCCATTATTTATCACTCCTTTCTTAAAAGTCTTTCGGTTTCCGTGATATCCAGCTTATTTTTGGGAGATTTCCTCTAAGAAGAGGATACAGTCGGATTTCTCAGGCTCAACCATCAGGGGCATTGAGTGCCTGGGGGCTTCAAACATTTTATTTTCTCTCAGCAATCTTTCTTAACTCGTTTAGTGTCTTGTCTGTTTCCGTTTCTAACACTGTCATTCTGATTGACGGTCTTTCTGTTTTCAGTCCCCAGTACATATGCACGGATTTGTTCAATCTATCTACTTTATGCAGCTGCTTAAGTTCTGTTTTTACATCTCGATATTCATTATCTAATATGTTCTGAATTTCTTTCAGATGCTTATTTAATCGTTTTGAAATATCTTTATCCTTTTTAATCGCTTCATCTTTTAATTTAGAAATGTATTCTTGTTCATCTTCATCAATAGATTTTTGATCAATCGTTGTTGCGATTCTTTGTTCAACTTCATCCATCTGTTCGGAAGCTTTATCATGACGGCGCACTGTATTCTCGTAGGCCGAGCGCATATCATTCATCACTCTTAGGTCTGATGATAGTCCTCTTCATATCCACCCAAGCAGTATTTGTTTATTCTCAGTGCGTCATACTCTTCACGTTTCTTTCTAACCGTTGCCATGTACTCAATCCAAAGGTCATGCAACTCAACTGTCAATGTATCGTGTAGTCGTTCCTCAATGTCCTTGTAGTTAAAACTCTTCTCATCTTCTCTTTTAAATGCCGGTACTTTTGCAAACATCATATTCATCCATCTCCTTATTTAATAGTTTATTAATTGTTGTAGTTGTTCTAGTAATCGAGCGGATACAGCACGGGGATCTTTCGTGTTATGCATCCCTTTGTCTGCATAGTTCGTCACACTGTAATGTAATTTGTTCGGTAATCCTACACGTGAGCCAGTCGTTAAATTCACTGCGCTATTCACCTGCACTCTGCATTTGACTACCTTCGCTTGATGCTCCATTACCTTCTTATACTGTTCGGCTACATCGTCCAGCATACCTATCAATACATCGTATTCTTTATTAACATTCTGATGGCCTGCCTTTATCTCCTGCTCACTAACCTCTTGCAGTTCCCGGATGACTTCCGAAGGGATTATAAAATCTTTTGTGTCATGCTTTTTTAAAAACTCATCAAGTTCTTTCTGAACCTCATCGAGATTTCGTTTAGATTCCTGACGTGTTGCATAATCATCAGACTGATTGACTTCGTAGTATTCTTTGCGCAGTACATTGTACTTCTCGTTCAACTCTTTATATTCTTTGTAGTATGCGGTTTTTCCATTAATCCGTTGTACTACTTCATTCTCAAAAATTTCATCTACTGATCTCATATAAAGTCATCTCCTAATTTAAATTATTGCAGGTAGTTCTTTCTTGCCAGGCACATTCCACCTTCGTTTTAACTTCTCTCTCTTACGTTGTAGCTCCCGAGCCTTCCGCTCTGTTTCCATCCGCTGATATTTCTCAGCAACTTTATTACGTTTCTTACGCTCAGCACATTCAACCTGATAAAGTGTTCGCTTTAATTCTTCAATTGAATCAAGCTTTAATTCTTCCCCGCGCATCTGCGCTTTGAAGTACCTGTTTAAATCGTCGAGAGCGCACCGCTGCCAGTCCTGCGTGTGCTTGTAGAGTATTTGTCTATGTTCACGATACTCACGCTCTAAGCGGTCTATCTGCTCGCCAATCCCGATAAGATGCTCCCCGATGTTTTCAACGCTCATACTTGCGTTCCTTATACCTATCACTGAATCAAAGTCTGTTGTACCTGCTGATTTGTAATATAAATCTTGCTTATCTTCATGAAGTTCCTGCATCTTCCACTTATAAAAAAATGGATTATAGAAACACAACATTTCATAACTGCTTAGTGTTTCCGCAAGTTCACCCAACTGATTAGAATTGTTACGCTTAAAATGATTCAATTCGGACACCCCTCGTGTTATAATTATTGTATTAATGAAAAATGTCCGAACCAATCAGGTTACTTATAAAATTTGTTAATGCTGCGTTGAGATACGTTAAACTTGTAATTAACACTGTCCTCATCACCTGACCATTTAAAACCTGCCGAAATCAAAGCGCCTTTTATAGCACCATTTGGGATATAGAATCCATTCTCTGACTTCTCGAACAAATGTTTAATTGAATACGAATCTACGTTCTGATTAATCGTCTTAGTCTTTTCTAGATTGCCACACCACTCGAGCAGTTGTCCCTGCTCTTTTTTTGTGAGTTCATTGAACTCGAACGGACTATTTAGTCTGCTGTACATTTTTCACCTCTCAATCCTAGTCACAGCTCGTTAATGTGGTTTGACGGTTTGGAAGACCTCCCACAAGGTTTAAGTAGTATTAGATCCAGTCATTCCAACTGGTGTTGATGTCTTTGCTCTTTAAGTTGTTACGTGTAAAGAAATTATCGATGCGCTTTGAGTAATTCTTATTTTGATTTTTTAATCTCGTCAAACTTATTTTTGTAAAATTCGCTTCACGACTGGTATTCACTTTATAACCAAGTAACAGCATTGCTGTGAGTGCATCAGTTCCGCCAATGTAGAAAAACTTATCTTCAAAATCTGTCTTCTCTATCCAGTTCATCTTTTGCTTAGTCGGAATCAAGTTACTGTAGTACTCGATAATGTACTCTCGACCAATCGGTGTATACCTCATAAAACTGTCCACGATCTCTTTTGCGGATAGTCCATGCAGGGAATTTATACCATTCTTTTTAAGTAGCTGTGCGATTGTCACTTTTAATTTTTCATCTTCATTTATCATTTGTATGCTCCTTCTTAATAAATACCACAGTACACCACACCTAATATCACTAATATCACTAATATCACTATTGTGTGATGCTCTCAAAGCGTTGGTACGACTGACTTCTTTAAAGAAATACCACGATTACCACGATTACCACACCTTTTTTAGAGTGCCTGTATATACATAAAAGGATTGGCGGAAAGTGAACAAAAATTAAATTCTCTTATATACCTTATTTTAACTGTGGTAACTGTGGTAACTGTGGTGTAAGTGCTGTAAACCCTTATATATCAACGTTTCTTAAATCACGATTAGTGTGATTTGCACCACGATTACCACGATTGTTAGTTCGTTAACGCAAATGGCTGACCATCTCTTTCTAATTCTCCGGTAAATAAATCAAAGCCGAGTTCTTCTACTGCTTCACGTTTAATGGCATACATCATATGTTTTTTACTTCTGACATAGACTGATTTTTGCGCCCTGTCTTTATCGTGTAGTAGGAAACCGCGCTCTTTCCAATCTTTTATTAATGAATTGACCTCATGGCCGTATTCTCTATTAAGGTAACTCGGCGATATACCAATCATGTCTGTTCTAATCGCGCCTATAACCTCGCCACGGTACACCTCTCTGTGGTCAGTAATCAGTGATGATCTATTCGTATCAAAAGTTGACAGTATCGATTCCAGGGCTTGTTTAGGCTTATCAATGGCCTTGTTGCTTTTCCGCATATCTTCATATATAAATTGGCAAGTCTGCAGATGATTCGTTTCAAAACCTTCAATGTCTGACAGTATTTTACCGGCAAGCTGTATGATAGAAAATGACCGCCCCAATCGCTGCAGCACATCGTTTCCATCTGCTCTTTTGCTGTATTCGAGTTCGTACTGATTAAATAACTTGTGGTAATCAGCCTTATTGCTTTCGTATTGTTCATAAAATGCAACAGACAAAGTACCATAATATTTATCAATTTGGTCATACATCTTAGTGAAGTCCATTTTTTTAAACGGTGGCTGCTCGATGGTAATCGCCCTAGCTCCTGCACCACCTTTATTTTCGGTAAACGTAGCGATTGAGTTCTCGCCGGTAGATAGCAGTACATTCCGCCATGTCAGCATTTTATCTATGCCAGTAATATTCCCACGGCCGCGGCTCTGACCGTTTGAAAAGTTATATATAAAGTTCGTTAGATCCTTAGTGTTACCTTTCTGCGTATCATCAACGAACAACGGGAATGAGTTCAATAGTGCTGCTCTGCGCTCGATATTTACGACTGTAGTATCCCAAGAGATAACCAAATCACGATGATAGCCATATATGCTCGATGCCATTTTAAGCAGCCCTGTTTTACCTGTAGAAGTCTTGTCATTTATATCCACGATAATCGGCTCTGCATTGAACTTCTCGAACAAAATTGATGATAGGCTCGCGTAGAAGTAAAATAAAGCAACCGTATTACCTTTCAGCATCGAAAAGACATTCTCACGATATTCTTCAAGCGTTCCCTTAGTTCGTTGATTCGATGATTTTTTTGTAGCCATCATCATTTAAGATGATTTCATAATCGTTTTTCTTTTCAGGGTGTATGAAGTGGCCATTAACATGGCCTAACCGTGTAACAGCTTTTTTAATCGGCGGAACGTTGTAACTCATGTAAATATCGAGATAAGATATTATTTCAGCACGATTCGTTGAGTTGATAGAATAACCGCGCCTGGAGAGTTCCATAATTTCTCGAGTATCCATAAACACGTTTGCACTTTCTATGACTGTACTTTTTGTTTCTCGTTTTAAATTATCGAACTGGACTTTGTAATATTCGTAGTCGTTTTCAATATCCTTTAAAATATTTGTGATTCGCGGAATATCCCGACTAACACGAACAGGAATAACTTCCACATTATCTCCTGATCCTTTAGTTATTTCTTTGTACAATTCATTTTTATAAATCATGTAAGGCTTCGGAATGTCGTCAAAGTCTTCATTAATCTTGATGTTATACTTAGGTTTATTCACTTCTCTGTTCGGCTTGCTTAAAACACTGTCTATAGTCGCCTGCAGCGCTTTTAAATCATTTTTTGAAGTATAGGGTACATTGCACATATAAGTGGCTAGTAGATGGCCTACAGCCGTCACATATTGAGTGCGTGTATCATCTTTGTAGAAGTTTTTCACTTCAAATAACCAACTATTGAATGTGTCATTTCTCGCGCCGTCGTGTATCGGGAATATCGGAAGAAACTTCATATTGTCATGATGCTTCTTCATCGCATGTAAAAACGGTGGCACTTCGGATAACTCTTTATCTGTTTTGTAAGCAAAGTATCTGCCATCTGTATTTTCAGTTGGATATACGATGTAACCTTTATCCTTAACGCGGTAATCAGAAATAACTCCTAACGGTGTAACTTGCTTCGCATTATTTACAAAGTCATCTGTATGCTTAAACATGAATTGATAGCCATTCGGTGTATGAATAGCATGAAAGTTATATTCTTCTGCTTTAAGCAATTCAAGCAGCAACTTACCGACCTTATGGCCGTCCTGGATAATCTCGCCTGTTTCCTTGTTTACAATCTGATCTATATCAATGACAGTCGTATTTTTAATTACTAACCCAAGCCATTGATTATTATCAATACACTGCTCGTATTCATCCTCTGAAACACCAGGGTGGTTAGGCCAATCCCTAACCGCCGGTGTCTTAGCATTTTGGTAATCATCATTATTTTTATATCCCTTTAACGGGAACAGAATTTTTTCTTCCTTAATTGTTCTATTCAATATTTTCCCCCTCCATGTTGTCTTTCAGCTCGTGAACATGTACAATTGAAGTACAAAGTTTTTCTAAATGAACGTTTCTCGCGCCGTCTGCAAACGGTGCTTTTTTATGCTCTTTTTTCACTTCTCATGACACTATCCAGGTAACCTGCGACTATAAATAACAGTGCGCCCAGGAAGAACATAGCGTAAACAAAACTCATGATATTCCACATCGTTATAAACACGATAACTGCCCCGGTACAATACACAAGCTCCGGTATCAATGATTTAATTAGGTTCATCAGTTTCCGCCTCCTCTGCACTGTCATAAAGATGTACTGCTGCTTTTTCAAGGTCATTTACCATGCTTTGATTTAGCTCGAAAACAGTTTCAAGCGCACGTGTTAAATATGCGTACTGAACAAGTACATCATCAGTGGTCATGTCTTTCTTTGAACTATCCGCAAAATCTATCATGTGATTCTGCAGCTCGATTGTCTTAATGGATCTGCTGACGATTTCCGCCATTTCTAGTGCCTGCTCTTTATTAGTCATTTATAATTCCTCCAGTTGAATTGTTTTTTTCATTTTAAGAACGAACTCCAATGTGTCTAGTGCATTAATAATTTGATGTGCCGTTTCCGCTGATACTTCCATAGCTTCATGGTCTTTCTTGTAATCTTCCATCATGTCTGAGATTGCTGATAAAGCAACTTCAAGTCCTGCGTTAAAATCTTTATTCATTTTGATTACCTCCATTATTTTTTTAGTCTTTCAAAAAACTTTAAATCATTGTTTCCAATAGTCATGCTCTGAGTAATCTCATCTAAGAACTGATCTACTTCATCGCGCTTAAACAAATATTTTGAGCCGACTTTGTAGAACTTCATGCCATTCTTAATTAGACGGTCCTCAATAACAGGCTTAGAAATATTAAGATATTCCGCCAGTTCGTTATACGTTAAGAAGTATTTCTCTTTCGCCAATTCCTCAACGCGTTCATTAATTGCGGCTTCCATCATCTGCTTTGCTGTTGCTTCATCTATTTTTAATTGGAACATTGTCTGGTTCCCCCTCTCTTATTGTCATGAATGGATACAACTCTTCAACAGTAGTACCTAGCGCATTTGCTACTTTAAAAGCATTTAATAAGCTCGGTCTTTTAACGCCTCTTTCAAAATAAGAAATTGAAGCAATGCTAAGTTTTACAGTTGAAGCTAATTCCTTTTGAGTAATGCCTTTTTCAACTCTGAACTCTTTTATTCTATTCACATCATTCCACCACCTTTTCTAATTAACCTTTTAGTTAACATTAACTATATAGTTAATATAAACTGTATCTCTTCTAAAGTCAAATAGAAAATAACCAAAAGGTTAATATTTAATGTTATTATAGAATTATACGAAAAAATAAGTATGGGGGTGTCCCAATGGACCCAGTAAGTTTCGGAGAACAACTCAGAGAAATACGCTTAAGAAAAGATTTATCTTTAAAAGACTTAGCAGAACGAATAGGTTACTCACAGCCTTATATATCCATGTTAGAAAATGGTAAGAAAGGTATTCCCAAACCGGAAACGCTCCAAAAAATAGCTGATGGCTTAGATGTCGACCCTGTTCATATTATGTTTATAGCCGGTTATCCAATATCAAATGAGGGCGCTTATACTGATTCTATGCTCAAGGCTTTTGGTGCTACCGATGAGGAATATCAAAAGCTTGTTAACAGCAGCTTGGTTGGTGGCAAAAAAAGTCCTAATGCAGTTATGGAAACTGTAAGCACTAAAAACAATTTATATACACTTTTGAATAGTGATGAGGAAGTTTATTATAAATCTCACTTATTAACTGAAGAACATAAGAAGTTTATTATTGAAGTATTAAATTGGACGACTAGGAAGTGATTAAATGGCAAGCTATTCAAACCGCGGCACAAAAGAAAGCCTAACTGGCAGTACCGTGTCATTGTTGGTAAAGATCCGATAACTGGAAAATATAAACGTGTAAGTAAGTCAGGATTCCGCAGTAAAAAAGATGCTGAACATGCGGCCGATATATTAGAAAGACAAGTAGACAACGGGGAATACCTTGAACCGGTGAAAATGACGTTCAGTAAGCTTGTATCACAATGGATTGACCATTACAGTGTAGATGCTAAAGAAAGCAGCGTCCGCGCCCGTCAGAAGGCTGTAAACGTGGCTATAAATGAGTTCGGGGAATATCAGTTATATCAGATTACTAAAAATGTGTATCAGACATTCATTGATAATATGAGTAAAAAATACAGTAAGAATTATGTAGACAGCATACACTCGTCCAGTGACATGGCTTTCCAGTATGCTAAAGAGATGCAATATATTAAAGAAGTCCCGTCAGAGGGTGTTAAACGACCGAAAAAGCGCAAGACTGTTGAAGAATTAGAAAATGAAAATATTCAGAACAGTTTTTAGAGAAACATGAATTAATGACATTCCTGTCAGTCGCTAAAGAACATGGTCTTGATAATGACTTTGTTCTATTTACGCTGCTTGCATATTCCGGTTGCAGAATTGGGGAGCTGCAGGCGCTCAAATGGTCTGATATTGATTTTGAAGAACATACCATCAGAATTACCAAAACATATTACAATCCCAATAATAATAAGCGCAGCTATAAACTGACACCACCGAAAACAGATTCGTCCATCAGAACGATTAGTATAGATCCGACTGTAATTAAGTTGCTCCAGGACCATGAGACGGTTCAAGATGAATTGAAGCAGATTAATCATGAGTTCTATATTGATAATAATTTTGTCTTTACAGGTAATGAAGGCTATCCGATGGTATATCGTACTATAGCAAATAGAATGATACGGCTGATGGCCATGACAGGTATTAAAAAGCACATCACACCGCACTCATTTAGGCATACTCATACATCATTATTGATTGAGGCTAACGTACACATCAAAGAGATACAAGAACGCTTAGGCCATGCTGATATAGCTACCACAATGAACATTTATGCAGCAATGACAAAAGACATGAAAAAAGAAGCCTCCACAAGGTTTAGTAACCTCATGAAAGACTTCTCTAAAATATTGGACTAGGAGCGTACCAACTGGCACTATAATGGCACACACAGCTCACAAACCCTATCATATCAATGTTTTACATCATGCCCGGCATTCCGCCGCCCATGCCGCCCATATCAGGGGCGCCGTTTTCTTCCGGAATATCCGCTACGACTGCTTCAGTCGTTAAGAACATTGCCGCTACTGAGCCTGCATTTTGCAGTGCTGAGCGCGTTACTTTAGTCGGATCCACGATACCTGCATCGATCATGTTAACCCACTCGTCAGTTGCCGCGTTGTAGCCAATTCCAGCATCCTGCTGTTTCAGCTGCTGCACGATAACAGAACCTTCAAGTCCCGCATTCTCAACAATTTGACGAAGTGGTGCTTCAAGTGCTTTAAGTACGATGTTAATTCCTGTCTTCACATCGCCTTCCGCTTCAAGTGCCGCAACTTTGGAGTACACTTCAACCAGTGCAGTTCCCCCGCCGGCTACAATGCCTTCTTCAACTGCAGCACGTGTAGAGTTCAGTGCATCTTCAATACGCAGTTTACGTTCTTTCATTTCAGTTTCAGTTGCAGCTCCAACTTTAATTACCGCAACACCGCCTGCTAATTTAGCTAAACGTTCCTGAAGTTTTTCTTTATCAAAGCTTGAAGTTGTTTCTTCAATTTGCGCTTTAATCTGGTTTACACGTCCTGAGATTACTTCTTTATCTCCGGCACCTTCAACGATCGTCGTGTCGTCTTTAGATACGTGAACTTTGCTCGCATTACCAAGTAAATCAAGCGTTGCATCTTTAAGCTCCAGACCAAGCTCATCAGTAATAACTTGTCCGTCTGTTAACGTCGCAATATCTTCAAGCATCGCTTTACGGCGGTCGCCGAAGCCCGGTGCTTTCACTGCGATAACATTAAACGTACCGCGGATTTTGTTTAATACCAGGTTAGTCATTGCGTCGCCGTCAACGTCATCTGCAATAATTAAGATTGGACGTGACTGCTGAACGATTTGTTCTAATAAAGGCACTAAGTCCTGAATGCTTGAAATCTTTTTGTCCGTAATTAGTACATACGGGTTTTCCAGTTCAGCAATCATTTTCTCAGAATCAGTCACCATGTATGGCGAAAGATATCCGCGGTCAAACTGCATTCCCTCAACAACTTCAAGTTCAGTTTTAAAGCCGCGTGATTCTTCAATCGTAATGACACCGTCATTGCCGACCTTTTCCATTGCTTCAGAAATATACTTACCAATTTCAGGGTCATCTGCAGAAATCGCACCAACTTGTGCAATCGCTTCTTTATCCTGAACAGGTTTAGATACTTCCTGCAATGTTTCTACTGCACGCTCAACCGCCATGCCGATTCCTGTACGGATTCCGACAGGATTCGCGCCGCTGTTACGTTTTTAAGACCTTCCTGAATCATCGCCTGAGCAAGTACTGTTGCTGTCGTCGTACCGTCACCAGCGATTTCATTCGTCTGGTTCGCAACTTCTGCAACGAGTTTTGCACCCATGTTTTCATACTTGTCTTCCAATTCGATTTCTTTAGCGATAGTTACACCATCGTTAGTAATTAACGGTGATGAATATGCTTGTCTAAAACGACATTACGTCCTTTTGGTCCTAATGTTACTTTTACAGCATTAGCTAATTTGTCCACCCCTGCCAGCATTGACCGGCGTGCGTCTTCTGAAAACTTTATTTCTTTAGCCATTATATTGCCTCCCAAAGTGAATTATATGCGATGTTTATATTATTCAATTACTGCTAAAATTTCTGATTCAGAGAGAATTAAATAGTCATTATCTCCATGTTGTACTTCTGTACCTGCAAATTTTGCATAAACGACTCTGTCGCCTTCTTTAACTTCAAGCTCTACTTTTGTACCATTTTCAAGTATACGTCCTGAACCGACTGCTACTACTGTGCCTTCCTGCGGTTTTTCTTTAGCAGAATCAGTTAAAATGATGCCGCTTTTTGTTGTTTCTTCCTTCTCTGTTAAATCTACAACTACACGATTTCCAATAGGCTTTAACACGGAAATGCCCTCCTTATTAATCTTAAATTCTATAAAATTAATTGTGTGATTTGGCACTCATCAATATTGAGTGCTAACAGTAATCATAATAATCAAATTAGGTCAAAAATGCAAGTGATAAGACTGTATTACTTTTGACTTTTACCTTTTTAATGTAAGATAAAATTATTGATTATTGGAGGTTTAAACATGAGACGCGTATACAGTTTATTAATTATCCTAACATTTTTGGCAGTGCAGTTTGCACTCCTTCCCATCGGCTTAATTTTCACAGGTATGGATCCTTCTCTCGGTCCGGCGGAACTTGTTGAAAAACTGATGCCATATCAAGTTGCTGCATTCGCCCTTGGCGCAGTCATTGTAATACTTATCGGCAATCTGCATAAGAATAAAAACAGAATCGAACGCGGATCGCAAGCAGACGGTCTGATTACCACAGTATGGATTATCGGCGGTGTGTTCCTGGCGTATATGTCGCAAATTGCCGCCGGTCTCATTAATATATACGTACTTGGCAATCCGGTCGAGAGTCAGAATACGACAGATATTGTCGATATGATATTCAACTCGCCATGGATGATTTTAGTCGTTGTATTATTTGGTCCGATTATTGAGGAATATGTATTCAGAAGAGCAATATTCGGTGAGATTTATGAATTAATTCCTGTTAACAGCACTGCTCAGAAAGTGCTCGCATTTTTAGTTGCAGGACTCGTGAGCGGATTAATATTCGCAGTCGCTCATGCTGACTTTACACATATTCTGATTTATTTATCGATGTCTTATGTGTTCAGTTTCTTATATGTTATTACAGGACGTCTATTAGTACCAGTAATGGTTCATATTATTATGAATGGTCTTGTAGTACTCGTGCAAACGGTCTTCGCTGACTTTTTAGAAGAGGCGGAAGAAATTCAAAATCAGCTGAATGCGATCATTTCGCTGTTTATGTAAATATTTTGAGCCGTATTGCCTGTTTCAGGCAATACGGCTCCTTTTTGTTGCTTGTATACGCATCGGAGCTTGCGTAGGTATGAACGGTTGTCATAACAAAAAGCTCGAGAATCTTAATATCAAGATTCTCGAGCCTATTTATTTCTTCAAACATTTTAGAATCCGCGTCCAGCACCACCGCCGCCGCCGGAGCCGCCGCCAAATCCGCCGAAACCTCCACCGCCGAAGCCGCCTGAACCGCCGCCAAATCCACCTCCGCTTGGAGGGAAGAATATTACGGGACCGCCGCTTCTTCTGCGTCTGCCGCCTGAGCCTCCGGAACCGCCGGAACCTCCACCGCCTGATACCATTTTATAAATGATATACAGTACTGTCATAAATATCGCCAGCCGGATCAGAATAGCGAATATACTGTCATTCTGTCCTGATTCTGTATCTTCAGCTGGTTCTTCACGTGTGAATTCACCGTCTTCATAACCGTATGCGCTTAAAGACTCTTCATATAATGCCGTATACAGATTATTGAGCGCCGTCTCGTAATTACCGTCAACTAAATCATCATATGCCACATTATCAATAATCCGACCTATTTTAGCATCGTTTAAGTATCCTTCAACACCGTAACCGACCTGTACTTCAATACCCCGATTATTAAATTCATTATCGTTATCGAGATTCAAAAGAATGACAATGCCGTTATCCTTCTCGGCTTTACCGACACCGTATTCCCTCAGTGCACGGAGAGCAAAGTCCTGACGATGTTCCTGGCCTGTTGAACTCATCGTCATTAGAAGCAGTTCGGCACCCGTTCCTTCTTCGAGATGTGTACCCTTCTCATTAATTTCATTAATTGTACTGTCGCTGAGTACACCTGCATTATCCTGCACAAAATAATGACTTTCATTGAGCGCCGGCAAATCCACTCTTGCTTCTACAGGCGTACTTAGCAGTAAAACGCTAAGAACAACAGCTATAAAAGCAAAGCTTTTTTGCATTACTCTCCACCGTCTGTATCATCTTGATTAGTGTTAAACTCCACATCCGGTACATCCTGTGCAGATTCATCCGCTTCGAAATAAGCTTTCTCATCGAAATTAAAAATTCCTGCGATAATGTTACCTGGGAATGTTCTTGTATTGCGGTTGTAATCCTTCACCGCTGTGTTGTAATCCTGACGTGCTACAGCAATACGGTTCTCCGCACCTGCAAGCTCATCTCTTAATCCTGTAAACTGCTCACTCGCCTGCAGATCAGGATAGTTCTCTGAAATTGCTAACAGACGTGATAAAGCACCTGTCATTTCATTGTTAGCTTCAGCAAGCTCTTCAACATCACCACTTGCACCCGCAAGTCTTGAGCGTGCATCTGCGATATCAGTAAATATCTTCATGAGATGCATAGCCCTGAACCGTGCTTACAAGGTTCGGGATCAAATCGCCGCGTCGCTGCAGCTGCGTTTCGATTTGTGATTCTTTCTGGTTTACTTCTTCATCGAGATTTACCAGACTGTTATATCTCGGTACAATCATAATTGCAATAATAACAATTACCGCAATCAGTACACCTATAGGTATTAGAAATTTCTTCATCGTTCGTCCTCTTTTCGTTAAATTTTAAATTTATGCATAAGACATTGCTCTTATATATTACCCCAATTTCAGTAAATTATTACTATACACTATATTTATAACAGACTTTTTAATCCTTATGCTAAAATACGGGTTAAGACCATTAAGGGGGAATTAATTTATGGTAACAAAGTTCGAAGATTTTAAATATGACCGTCCTGATTTAGAACAATTTGAGAAAACTGTAGATTCACTGCTGAAAGAATTTGATGCTGCTGATTCTGCAGATGCTCAGGTAACTGTAATCGACAAGCTGAACACGGAGTTTGATCATCTAGATACGATGGCGACATTGGCATCAATCCGTTCATCAATTGATACACGCGATAAATTCTACGACAAAGAACGCGACTACTTCGATGAGAATGATCCATCGTTCACTGAAATTACTAACCGCTACCGTAAAGCAATCACGACAAGTAAATTCCGCGATGAACTGGAAGCTCGTTTTGGGGAACAGCTTTTCAAACTGTCGGACAATGCTTTAAAATCATTTGACCCTTCAGTTAAAACACTGCTTCAAAAAGAAAATAAACTGGCAACTCAGTACGATAAACTGCTTGCGTCAGCTGAAATTGAATTCGACGGCAAGAAATTAAACCTGTCAGAATTCACTCCGTATACTCAGAACCCTGACCGTTCAGTCAGAAAAGATGCGACACTTGCTGTCCAGGGCTTCATGGGTGAACACCTTGAAGAAATCGATAATATTTACGATGCTCTTGTAAAAACAAGAAATGAAATCGCGACGACACTTGGTTACAAAGACTTTGTAGAACTCGGATATATCCGCATGAACCGTATCGACTACGACCGTAAAATGGTCGAGAAGTTCAGAAAACAAGTTGAAGAATATGTTGTACCAATCGTTACAGAACTGAAACAACGTCAGGCAGAGCGTATCGGTCTCAACTCTCTGAAGAGCTATGACGGAAATTTCGAGTTTATTACTGGTAATGCCGCACCAAAAGGAAAAACTAAAGATATTATGAAAAACGGTGCAGCGATGTATAAAGAACTGTCACCTGAAACAGATGAGTTCTACACTTTCATGACGGAACGCAATCTGTTCGATGTAGAAGCTAAGAAAGGTAAAGAAGGCGGCGGTTACTGTACGATGATTGCTGATTATAAAGCGCCGTTTATCTTCTCGAACTTCAATGGCACCCAGGGCGACGTGGAAGTACTGACGCACGAAGCAGGACACGCGTTCCAAACGTATATGTCACGTCACTTAACAGTGCCTGAGTATGCATTCCCGACATATGAATCTGCTGAAATCCATTCGATGAGTATGGAATTTTTCACTTACCCGTGGATGGAGTTATTCTTTAAAGAAGACACTGATAAATTTAAATTCTCGCATATGGCGGATTCAATCTCCTTCCTGCCGTACGGTGTGGCAGTCGATGAATTCCAGCATGTGGTTTATGAGAATCCTGAACTTACACCTGAAAAAAGACGTCAGGAATGGAAGAAAATCGAAGCGAAATATTTACCGCACATTGACTACGATGGAATTGAACCGCTTGAAAGCGGCGCATTTTGGCACAGACAGGGGCATATATTCGGCGCACCATTCTATTATATTGACTATACGCTCGCTCAGGTATGTGCGCTGCAGTTCTGGAAACGCGCGAAGGATGATTTTAATGGTGCTTGGGCTGATTACCTTGCACTATGTAAAGTCGGCGGCTCCCTGCCGTTCAACTCTCTAGTAGAGCTGGCTAATTTGAAATCTCCGTTTGAAGAAGGTTCACTTGAAACAGTGATTGATGAAGTCCATGCTTACCTGAACTCAATTGACGATAAAAAACTGTAAGATACAAAAAATCCCGTGTGAATTTAATTCACGCGGGATTTCTCTATCTATTATCTTACTGTCCTAATCTGTTAATAATTTCATCTGTCACTTCAGTCATCTTGTATTTACCGCCTAAATCAGCTGTCTGGAAACCGTCAGCTGTGACAGATTCAATGACTTTCATCAAATGCTCGGCAATATTAGCCTCTCCGTTAAACTCCAGCAGCATTTTCGCTGTCCAAATCTGTCCAATTGGATTGGCAATTCCTTTACCGACGATGTCAGGAGCTGAACCGTGAACCGGTTCGAACATTGATGGATATTTACCATTCAGGTTTAAGTTGGCAGAAGGCGCTACACCAATACTTCCCATAATCGCTGCACCGACATCTGATAAGATATCACCGAATAAGTTACTGCCTACAACAACATCAAGCTCGTGCGGATGTGTAATAAAATAAGCAGCTAACGCGTCGATGTGTTTTGATTCGGATCTAATAGTGTGTTTGCCTGAAATCTCTTCAAAAATCTCATCCCAGAAAGGCATGGCGTGGAAAATCCCGTTGGATTTAGTTGCGCTGGTCACAAGACCTTTACGCTTTGATGCAAGATCAAAAGCAACATTCATCGCCTGTTTTGTTGCACGTTTTGAGAAGACATTATTCTGAATCGCAATTTCGTGATCATCATGGAAAATACGTCCGCCGATCGAACTGTACTCCCCTTCACTATTCTCACGAACAACGACAATATCGAAATCTTTAGGATCTGCTAATTTAGAATTAATTCCCTTCAACAGTTTTGCAGGACGGATATTAATCTCCTGCTGGAACTCCTGACGGATTTTAAGTAAAAGCCCCCATAGGGAAACATGATCCGGTACTTTCGCTGCATCGCCGACAGCACCTAAAAATACGCTGTCGAACTGGCTGAGTCTGTCCATACCGTCCTCCGGCATCATTGCACCGTGTTTTAAGTAATCACAGCTGTAGTCAAACTCCTCGAATTTAAACTGCAGTCCCCCGTGAACCTGTGCCACTTTTTCCATTACGCGAATCGCCTCAGGCATAATCTCTTTGCCCACGCCGTCCCCTGGAATAGATGCGATATTTAATGTTTTCATTCCTTCACCCCGATGTTTATGTATGTAATTTCAGAATATTGAATAATACTGATAAAAATATTATAACATTGAATACAAAATAGAGGTTACACCTAAAAAGATGTAACCTCGGAATCTATTGTTAAGGACCATCGGTGAGCGTCCATGTAATTGTAGAACTGTATTCAGTATCTGCCTGTGCCTGAATTGGATTGAGTTTGAGAAGAATACCCTCTTCAGCTCCCCAGGATAGCGTTTGAACATTACCTGCCTCCGGATCTTTTTGTGCAATTAAAGTATCGGTACTCTCGCTTAGAACACGGTCATTGTTATCTTCGATAAAATGTACGGCATTGTTAATATTATGATTTCCATTCGACAGTGGTGTTGCTTTTACATATAAGTCCCAGTCACCATTCGGTCTCTCATCACTCTTACCTCGTAATTGCTATGAGGTAAATCTCTATAGATAGTTGTTTCTTCATTTGTAATCACTGTGTTCTCATATACTATAGAATCAGGCACTGACAAGTTTAACACATCAGGAGTTACATTATTAATATTCACTGAAATCTCTAGAGATTTATTTACTCCTTTTTCAGCTTGTGAATCGTCTACACTTGATTGGACAACTCCTATGAGGGAGGTTATTGTTAAATCAATGAAAGTAGGCGTTTTTTTATGTCAAGAACGAGAAGAACATTTACCCCTGAATTTAAACTACAGATGGTCCGATTATTTGAAAATGGTAAATCAAAATCTGAAATTGTACGGGAGTATGATCTCACGGCTTCAGCTTTAGATAAATGGGTTAAAAATCATCAGAACACAGGTTCATTTAATCATATTGACAATTTATCTGAAGAAGAGCGCGAACTCAGAAGACTTCGCAAAGACATTCAACAGTTAAAAATGGAAAACGAGATTCTAAAGCAAGCAGCGCTGATCATGGGACGAAAATAGAAGTCATTCGTAAGAATGCACACAAATATTCAGTGTCAGCAATGTGCAAAGTCCTGCAAATCTCTAGAAGTACCTATTATTTTGAAATTAATAAACAAAGGACCAACAAGCAGTGTGAGCGCGATAACGATATCAATGAAACGATTATTCATGTATTTAATTCAAACCGAAAATGTTTTGGTACCCGAAGAATAAAAAATGCGTTACATAAACTAGGTTTGACAGTCTCGAGAAGACGCATCGGTCGGGTCATGAAACAGAATAATCTGGTGTCAACCTATACTATCGCAAGCTATAGGCCCTATCCGTCGAAGTCGAACGAGCGTCTGATCACGAATGGTCTAGACCGAGATTTTAACAGAGCACAACCAATGGAAGTCATTGTCAGTGATTTAACATATGTAAAAGTAGCAGGAAAATGGCATTACATATGTGTATTTATTGATCTCTTTAATCGAGAAATTGTTGGGTACAGTGCAGGTTCAAGAAAGAGTGCAGAGCTGGTCTTGTCATCAATCAGCACCATTAAGCATGATTTAAGAGATGTGCAGATGTTTCACACAGACAGAGGAAAGGAGTTCGTTAACCAGCTGATTGATGAAGTTTTAGATGGCTTTGATATTGAAAGATCACTTAGTATGAAAGGCTGTCCTTATGACAACGCTGTGGCTGAAACCACGTTCAAAGCGATGAAAACTGAATTTATTAACCAATATACTTTTATATCATTAAAACAATTAAACATCGAACTATTCGACTACGTAAACTGGTATAACAATATTAGACCCCATGGTGCATTGAATTATCTCACGCCAAAGGAGTATAAAGAAAACTTCTATAAAAACTGTCTAATATTCTGTTGACACACCAACCTTTACTTCGTCCGATGATAATGTAGATAGTTCATTAAAAGGATAGTTCATAGATGAATGAGGTTCAGCATCTACTCCGTCGTATGTAATTAATCCATTGCTATTTGTCGTTGCTGTATTGTTAGTAATATTTATAGTAATTTCTTCAGCAGAATAGTTCTGAATTATGACTTCCAAATTCAACTCTTCTTCTGTATTCATTCCAATATCAAAATAACTTACATCATCATTTATCTGATTTTCTGGTAATACTGCTTTAACTGAGTAAGGTACTTGATCTTCATTTGCATAAACAGTCAATGTAAGTGGTAATACTAATATAAATAAAACTAGATTAAGTAAGATTTTAAGCTTAATGTTTATCACTTCTTTCAAAATAACATCTCGAATAAAAACCGAGATGTCTTTTTAAGATTGCAAAACTATAAATAATATATATTTTAGCATATTACTGCGGTGTATCTTCTAAAGTCCAGTTTATAACAGCTGAATGTGCTTCTCCAGCAGTAGCTATAGAACCTGGTACAGTTAACGTAGTTGCTTCAGCTGCCCACGTAGCAGTATTTTGTACCTAAACCAGTGTTTTCACCAGCTGTTACCACAGCAGCTGAATCTCCTCCAGATACTAAACTAATACCTTCTGTTACGCTAGGATCATAAATTGCTCCTGCAGTTGATTCTGCATTACCTGTTAATAAATTCAGTGCGGCAGCCATTCGTTATGTGGTTCGTAGCAGTCATCGCATAGGTGTTCTTTCACAATAGGTTTAACCGTACATTTGGTGCAGTAGTCCACTTCGTCATTTTTTAGCATTATTCACACACCCCTTATTTATAAGTCCTCGCTTCTTCCACATCAGCGTTTGACTGTGCATTGACTGCTGCCATCGTTTCGTTTGCTTTAATCAATTCCGCTTCCAGCCTTGCGATTTCATCTTTATCCGACTGCTTACCGTTGTTTGCTTCGTTAAGCTGTGCGTTTAAGTTGTCAATTTCAGCACGTAAACCGTCACGCTCTTGTTGTAAATTATCGTATGCCTGGTTCTTTTCGTTAATCTCTTTCTGTTTAGCGTTTAAATCTGTAGCGAGTTGTGCGTTATTATTTTTAAGCTGTTCGTTTTCATCATGAAGTTGTGTGTTATTATTTTCAAGCTGTTTCTTGTCTTCACGCAGTTGTGTGTTGTCAGTTTCAAGCTGTTTCTTGTCTTCACGCAGTTGTGTGTTGATTTTCGCCAGTCCTGACGGATTCATATCTTCTAATTCCTTCACACGTGCTTGTGCTGCTGCCAATTCTTCTGCCGTTGCTTCCTGCTGTGCAAGTAACTGTTCCGCCGCTTCTTCCGCTGTAATCTTATCTGCGCTTAAATCTTTGATAATCTGCAACATTTCTGATGAGTTGTTATTTGTTTGTTCCGCCTGTTCTGTGCCTGTGAATGTTAAGTATTGATATGCGAATATACCACCTGCAAATAGTGTTAATCCAATTGCAATTGCACCGAGTGATAATAATAGTTTTTTCATGTATAAGTAATCTCCCTTTTATTTAATCCGTAATATATAATTTTCTTCCGTTTCCGCCAGTGTCACATCGTACTCTGGATATAACTGTTCTAACTGCCTAGCGACCTTCACAACAAACTGCTTACTGTTGAATATCTTCATGTATCGTTCTGTCATTGGTACGCTGAAGTTCTTTTGTAATCGGAATACCTCGCCTGTGATGGAATTTCGTGTGGGGATCATAGCAAGTCCTCCAACGTTACCTGTTTCCCCAAAATTTATATTAGATACTTCATCGAGTGTAAGTCCACCACCCGAGAATTCTATAGTTGCATTTGATTTATTCTTGTCGACTACTTCTGCGTTAATTGTATTAGTATTTGTTAACATCGAAAAAGCTAAACCTGCAGTTAATAAATAAAAAATGGTTTTTTCATTTTTCTCCTCCAATTTTTCAATCAACCAAGATTATATCATTAGATTTCGAAACAAAACCATAGTTATTTAGTTACTTTTTATAATCAATCATCCTTTGTAAATAATTAGACACATTTACCATTTATAACAGGTATTGGTACTTAGTCCTATTTAGCTTACAAAAAAGAAAAAATTTGAAAGAACATTAAAAAAACCCCCGGTTAAATAACCGAGGGTAACTTGCAAATCGTTTTGTTCTTATTAGATATCAAAATCTATTAATTATCTGTTTTTAATTTCTTGCTCATAAATAATAATGCTGCTCCTAATATCGATAATAACCCTGCAGCTGCATAGTTAGTCGATTCCGCTTCACCTGTATTCGGCAGTTCTTCACCTTCATACGAGCTTGTCTGTTCTGCTTTCACTTTCTGTTCAAGTTCAAGCTTCTGCGCTTCAGTTAAGTTTTTCTCTTCGATAATTTTAGAAGACATTACGCGTGTCACTCTTTGATCCAACGTAGATATATCGTCCTGAAGGCTTTCTTCACTGAAAGTAATACCGTCTAAAATCACCGTAGTCATAACGGTATAATTTTTTCGATTCTGTTCCTACAGCAACGGCATTTTCTTCAGAGACTGTTACTTCTTCAAGTGTTTCTGTTTCGGACTCTGAACTTTCCGGTGTAACATTCTCTTCAGTTTCAACAGTACTCTCCGGCTCTTCTGTTACGTCTGACGGCTGTTCTGATGCAGCGTCATTACTTTCACTTTCACCGTCTTCTGCACTGTCTTCAGCACCAGGCTGTTCTGGTGTTTCAGTTTCTGCCGGTTCTGCCGGTTCTTCTGGTTCAACAGGTTCTATCGGATCTGTCGGCAGTTCAGAAGCTCCTGTGTTTTCATCCGGGTTATTCTGTTCAACAGATTCGTTGCTGTTACCTGGTCCTGCAGTGATATTATCCTCTGATTCAGCGTCTTCATTGCTCTCAGGCATTTCCGCTTCAGGGGCCTCTTCTTCCCCCTCAATTTGTTCTCCCGAATTTTCAGGTGTATTTTCTGCTGCATCGGCTGCTTCGGTATGATCCGTCTGTTCATCAGGTTCAGCAGGCTGGAGGATAGGTGCCTCAGTTTCTTCATTACTGCCGCCGCTGTTATCTACCGCTTCCTCAGCGTTCTCCGCATTCGTTTCTATATCATTATTATTTATATCCGTTGCTGCTTCTTCATTAAATGTTTCCTGTGTTTCTTCTGCTGACTCTGTTTCTTGTGCTTCCTGAACTTCCGCCGATTCTGTCACAGCTTCGGTTTCCATACTCTCATCTATCTCTTCGTCAGCATAAGCAATGTTAGGGATTAGTACAGTGGACAGCAGCAGTAAAGATGCTAGCTTCATTTTTCGAACTTTTGATTTTCGCATTGTTTCCCCTCCACGCATCCTGAAATAAATTATACATTTTAGTAGACTTTTCACATTAATGTACAACTTATTATAGTTGATGCATGAGGGTATTTCTATACAATATCAAAGTTGTTACATAACCTTAATATTCACGTATTATTATGTAATTTTACTAGTGTGTCATGTCATATGTGTTAATAATCGTTTCATATGCGCTTGAACCGAGTTCCTTGCACACATAGAAAAACAGCACATCACAAATAATCAGCTGGGCAATACGGCTTGTCATATTCATATACTGAATATTAGTTTCTTCTTCAGTAATTTCAATAGCAATATCCGAATTTCTTTTCGCAATCGAAGAATGGTTCTGCGTTAAAATAATCGTCATTACACCTAATTTTTTAGCGAGTTTGACGATTTCAATAACTTCCTGTGTTTTACCAGATAAAGTAATCACAAACAGTACATCATTCGGCTTCGCATTTGTTAAACGTGTCATACATAAGTATTTGTCGGCAGTAAAGAAAGCATTGATATTTACCCGGTGTAATTTTTGTTCCATGTCATGTCCGACATTAGCCGAGTCGCCGACTCCAAATATAAATGTATTATCTGCTTCAACCATATGCTCTGCAGCTTCCTGCATACGTTTACGATTGACGATTTTCTCTGTGTTGTACAGAGCCTGTATCGTATTCTTAAATACTTTATCAAAAATATCCGCATGGGTATCTTCTTCAAGTTCAATGACACGTGAAATCTTTTCCTGCTCAAGCGTGTGCAGTTCTTTTGCAAGTTCCACTTTTAATTCTTTGATCCCCTGCAGTCCGATTCTTTTAGCGAATCGTACGATTGCTGCATCACTCGTCGATGAGTGTTTGGCAATTTCTTTGACGGGCATATTGATAACTTTATTTGGATTTTCCAGCATAAATTTTGCGATACGCTGTTCGACCGGCGTCATATATTCCAGCCGTTTATTAATCTGACTAAGTACAGAAAACATAATTAACCACCTCTTTTTACTGTTATGTTGACACTTGATATGAATAATATGGTGTAATTATATCACTTCTCGCAATATATTGTTACAGCTTCTTACTTCTATTTTTAAAACTATCTAATTTTTCGCTATATTTATATCTGTTATTGCAATTCGAGCGGATACTGTGTTAACTGTACACGGCAGTCTCCAAATTCCGTTACCATCTCGAGTCCCTCAGCATTATCACTTGGGAAAATTCTTGCTGTCATTGTATATTTTCCGTCGTTAATAAATACTTCGATACTCGATTTATCCACGTAAATTCTCATGTTACTAAGGTCTTCTTCAAGCTTAATCTGCCTCACCAGGCCGTCTACATTCAATATTTCCTCACCGCTGAATGTCCGGTCCAGCGTCAGAATCTGCTCGTCACTGTCGTAAACGAGTTTAGTTTCATGACGCGTGTTTTTGCGCAGATATATGTAGTATCGACGCATTGTTTTCCAGTATATCGATATTCAGTTCATAGACTTCACCGTAAAAAGCCGTCAGTTTCGTCGGATATTCTTTGAAATATCCTTCGGCTGTAATTGCTTCACCGCGCATCTTCTCTAAATTAGGATGAGGTGTTTGTCTAATTCTGTCTCCGTCTATCGTCAGCACTCTCGGAATTGTCATTGCATTAACTGTTTTGTCTGCTGCTGAAGGATAGCCGCTCTCTTCTGCTGCCATCCATGCAATCAGCACTCTGTTGCCATCTTCATCTACTGTCGTTGCAGGACGGTAAAAGTCAAAGCCGCCGTCAAATTCATAAAAGTCATCGTGGATGAAGTAATTTCCCTGACGTTCGAAATCACCGATCATATAACCCGATTGGTAGATGTTCCAAAAATTCGTAGAGAATTTATCGAGTCCTCTGGCATTGAATATAAATACTGAATCCATATCCAGATCAAAAAACTCCGGCTGTTCCCATAAGTAGCCGAAGACTTTATAGCCTGTATCCAGTTCACTATCAAATCTCAATTCTTCCACTGACGGACCGCGGTATATGAGCACTCTGCCGAACTCTTCCCGGTTCATCGTGCCGACGAACATTACGACTTCTCTGTCGGTTACAGTAACGTAAGGATTACGGAAGTACTCAAGATATTCCGCTGGCGTATTTCTTATCAGCGGACTTGCATACTTCTGAACTTTACCGTCGGTATTCATATAACCGCCAAGCTGGGACGTCATCAGCTCATCGCCTCTCAGACGTTCTCCTGTATAAAAGTAACTGATTTCATTGAACACCTTAGACAAGCTTCCACCGAATATATTCTCAGCATCATACAGCGAGTCCGGTTTAATTTTCACGCCTTCACTGTGAAATGTTACAAGATCTCTTGACGTTGCATGATAGATGTATTTACTGTCAGGTGTGACTGTTAAATCACTGTCCGGTGACCATTCATAAAATAAATGATAAATACCATTTACATAGTTAAATCCCGTCGGGGCACCTAAAAATCCAAATGGCGGCTGAACATGATATACCTGTTTCCACTTCGAATCATCAGCTGCTTGTATTAAATCGTCTATCTCTGCACGCGAAATTTCTTCAAGTTTTTTTGGCATATATGTTCATTACCTCCCATTTTATTACAGCTCATCTTCCAACTGCTGCTGTTCTGCTTTTAAATATCTGCGGTAGCCAATTTTTGAAATATGAATACTGATTTCATATAAAATAATCATCGGAACTGTCAGCAGTAAGTGCGTCATAATATCCGGCGGAGCAATAATTGCTGCCAGCACAAACATAATAAAATATGCATATTTTCTGTTCTTCTTCAGGAACATCGGCGTAATAATACCCAGCTGTGTTAAGAACAATGTCAGCACCGGCATTTGGAATATAAAGCCGAACGGCAGTATTGTTCTGAACAGGAAGCCGAAATACTGGTTAATACCAATCGTCGTTTCAATTCCCATTTCAACAGATAAATCAAATGTAAATTTAATAATATACGGTACAACAACAAAGTAGCCAAATGCGATGCCAAGCAGCATTAGAATCATGACTACCGGTATGTACAGCAGCGTTATACTTCGTTCCTTCTCATACAGCCCGGGAGTGATAAACGACCACAGCTGATACATAATAACTGGTAAAATTATAATAAAGGCAATAGCCACAATAACAATTAAATAAATTTTAAGCGGATCTGTGACCTGGAATGCGTGCATCTGAACATTTTCTGTCCATGGTGCATTCTGTAATTGATATATTAATGGTTTTGAGAAATAAAAACCGGCAAATAATGCGGCAGCAAAGAAGTACATTACCGTTAATAAACGTTTTCTCAGCTCTTCAAAATGCTCGGTAAACTCTCTTCCTCATCGGCCATTTAAATCACCTCTTTAAAAAAAGGCGGCTTTCGCCACCCTCTAATTTATGCTTCTGATTCAATTTTTTTAGGTTCTTCTTTTTTAGCTTCGCTGTCTGATTTTCTGCTGACTCTGTCGTCGTCATCATCATCGTCATCAGCCAGACCTTTAGTAGCGTCTTTAAATTCTTTCAGTGTAGAACCGACTGCTTTACCGAACTGCGGAAGTTTCTTAGGTCCGAAAATGATAAGCGCTACTACTGCAATAACGATTAAACTTACTGGAGTAACCGCCATTAATGTATTTGGTAAAAGAACTTCTATCATGAATACCCCTCCTATTTATTTTTCATCTGGAAAAATAGTGCCTGCAGCTCTACGCCTAAGTCAATACTGTGTACAGTCACATCAGGACCAGTGCTCAGCCGGATAGGTGTAAAGTTAAGAATGCCTTTAATCCCTGCTTGTTCTAAACGTTCTGCGGACTCTTGTCCAGCTTCCATCGGCACAGTCATAATTGCAACTTCAACGTTCTCCTGCTGTATGATTGCCTCTAAATCATCTGTATGAAAAATACTAATACCATTAATCTCATTTCCTACAAGTGATTGATTGCTGTCAAAAGCGCCAACTACATTCATTTTATCATGAATGTTTGCAAATTTGTAGTTCAATAACGCACTGCCAAGATTACCTGCACCAAGAAGTATTACATTTTTTACATTACTCCCCTGGATGTGTTCCAGAAAGAACTTAAGCAGGCTGCTGACGTTATAGCCATAACCTTTTCTGCCTAATTCTCCAAAATAAGAAAAGTCCCTGCGAATAGTCGCTGAGTCAATGTCTAATGCTTCACTAATTTCTTTCGAGGAAACTCTATCATTACCATTATTCTCTTCTTGTTTGAAGTAACGATAATAAAGCGGTAGACGTTTCATAGTTGCATTAGGGATTTTTTTCTTGTTAGACATTCCCTTTCACCTCTATATTTCTAGTCGCTCAATTATAACATAATATATAGCGGCTGCCACCGGTTTCTCTGGTCGAAATATGTCGTTTTTTCGTGTAAACTAAAGAGTGAAATGAGGTAGGCAATAATGATACTTTTACAATTGGGAAATGTCTCAAAGTCATACGGTACGAATACAATCTTTGAAAACCTTGATCTCGAAGTGAAGTCAGGGGAAACGCTTGGTATCGTCGGTAAAAACGGTGCAGGCAAAAGTACTTTAATGAAAGTCATGGCTGATGAACTGACATACGACAGCGGCACAATCAGCATGCCTAAAAATGTTTCACTCGGATATCTTGCTCAGCAGATGACGCTGGAGTCTGAAGAAACTGTCAGAGATGAACTTCAGAAGCCCTTCTCTGATATTCTTAAAATGAATACTGATATGGCAGAAATAGCTGAATGGCTGGCTGAACATGAACATACACATCCGGACTATACTGAAAAACTTAAAAGGTATGAAAATATACAACTCAGATATGAACACAGTGACGGCTATACAATCGATGCCCAAATTAAGAGTGTACTGACGGGGCTGCAGTTTACAGAAGCTGACCTGGAACGTAAAGTTGAAGAGTTTTCAGGCGGTCAGAAAACACGTCTCGCTCTCGGCAAGATGCTCTTGACGAAGCCGGATCTGCTGCTGCTCGATGAGCCTACCAACCATTTGGATATGGCAACTGTTGAATGGCTGGAACAATATTTGAAGAGCTATCACGGGGCAGTGGTTATTATTAGTCACGACCGTTACTTTTTGGACCGCACCGTCGATAAAATTTATGAAATCGAGTTACACCGTGGAACGCTCTATCATACAAACTATACAAATTACGTTAAAGAAAAAGAGAAAACACACCGTCTCAGAATGAAGCAGTATGAGCGTGAACAGGGCGAAGTTAAACGCTTAGAGACTTTTATCGATAAAAATATTACCCGTGCATCAACTTCAGGCATGGCTAAGGACCGCCGCAAGAAACTTGAAATGATGGACCGCATGGATAAACCGTTCATCGACCGTTCGAGTGCAGACTTCCACTTCACGATTAAACGTGAAAGCGGCAATGATGTGCTCCGCTTAAAAGAATTATCAATCGGCTACGATGAAACTGTACTCCGGAGCGATTTATCTTTTAATGTAGATAAAGGAGAACGTCTCGCTGTTTTAGGACCGAACGGTATCGGTAAATCGACGCTTGCTAAAACAATCGCAAAAATTATTCCGGCACTGTCCGGCAATATTCAGTACGGTACAAATGTGACTATCGGCTACTACGATCAGAAACAAGCCGAGTTCACTTCTCAGAATAATGTTCTCGAAGAACTCTGGAAAGAATATCCGCAGATGAAAGAAAGCGACATTAGAAAAATACTCGGCCGCTTCTTATTTACTCAAGATGAAGTAATGAAGCAGGTCAACTCATTAAGCGGCGGGGAAAAAGCAAGAATACAGCTGGCTAAACTGATGCTGGAAGAAAATAATCTGCTTATCCTCGATGAACCGACAAACCATTTGGACATCGACAGTAAGGAAGTGCTGGAAACCGCACTCGAAAACTTCCCGGGAACGATTATCGTGGTCTCTCACGATCGTTACTTCATTGATAAAATTGCGACCCGTGTCATGGAAATAGAACCGCATAAGGTAATGATGGTCGACGGCGACTACAGCTACTTCCTGCATAAGAAAAAAGAAGCTGAATTTATGGAAGTACCTGTTGAAACAGCAGCAGAGAAAAAGAAAACGTCTCTGATTATGAGGCCCAGAAACAAAAACGCAATGAATTAAAGCGTGTTAAAAAACAAAGTGAAAAGCTTGAGCAGGAAATACAGACGCTGGAAACTGAACTGACGATGATAGAAGATAAACTGGTTGCACCTGAAGTATTTAATGACTACGAGAAAGCACAGGAATTAAATGACAGGCTGCAGGAAATTAATCAGAAACTTGAAGAACTGATGACCGAATGGTCAGAAGCTGAGGAACTGCTCGCTGAACTTTAAAGATTTTTACAGAAATTTTACTGTATGTTCGATGAAACAGTAAAATTTCTCTTAAAAAGTTATGCACAGGAGGAATGCTGTTATTAGTGCATTCCACATCGTTTATCCACAGAATTCATAGTTATCAACACGCTTATCCACAGATTAGTGCACAGTTCTGGATAAGTTATCCACATTCTATCCACAAACTGTGGACAAAACGTACGTTCCGTCTTGACAGAACAAACACTGTGTCAAACGTATTATTAAGTGAATGTACGTTCGAATTAATAATCATATTTAAATAAAAAACAGGCACTGAATCTTGATTTTAAGATCAGTGCCTGTTTTTAATTTATTCTCCGCTGATCATCCAGTTAATTCCATAGGGATCTTTAAAACTCGCGAAGTATTCAGTCCACTCTGTTGGACCTGCTACCATGTCTGCTCTGCAGCCTGCTTCAATTGCTTTCTCGTAAAATTGTTTTACCTGCTGCAGCTCATCACTATTATTTATATCGAACGTAAAGGCAAGAATTGCACCAGTGTTATCAATCTCTTTTGTTCCCACGTAGAACTCGCCATAAACTTCTGTCCGAGCACTTCAAACTCAGCGTTCATAAGAAAAGTCTCTGCGTCTTCTTGTGACATGCCCATCTCATCGAGTGCATCAGCGAACATTGGATCAGAAGCAAGTACTCTGGAGTTAATTACAGCATCAAAATTTTTCTCGTAAAATTCGAGCGCTTCGAGTGCATTGGAATAGTTAAAGTACTGAATTGCTTTAATCATAATTCCACCTCTGTTCTGCAGATTAAATTCATTTACATTATACACCCGGATAACAATAAATTAAAATTATTTTATCCGCTGTAACTTTTGATTTTCAATCCTATATATCTGATTTGCTGTACGCTCTACAAAATATTGGTCATGCGACGTTAAAATAATCGTTCCCTTGTATGCTTTTATAAATTTTTCAAGCGCTTCAATCGTTGCTAAATCGATAAAGTTTGTCGGTTCATCCAGAATAATCACATTCGATGGTTTCACAAACATCAATGCCAGAGAAACTCTCGTTGCTTCACCGCCGCTTAATTTATTTACAGGTTTCATAACTTCATGAGGGCTGAATCCTAAACTCACGAGCATACTTCTGACAACAGGCTCCTCGAGCTCGGTATGGCGCATTAAAAATTTAACTGCCGATTCATCTCCAAAAAGCTTATAATCCATTTGCTTATACTGTTCTATCGTAACCTTCGGTGAAATATCAAAGTAATTTTCTCCATTTACTATATCTTGAAGGAGGCTTGATTTCCCCGTGCCATTATTTCCTGTCACCGCTATCGTCTGTCCAAGCGGAAATTGAAAGCTTACATTATCCAAAATTTTACTGCCTCTTTTAACCGTTATATCCTGTCCCATTATTGGGAATTTATTATGCAGTATCATCGCTTTTGTGAGTGGAAATTCTAATTCAGCCTGATGTTCCGGCAGTATTGTTTCTTTCAGCTGCTCCATACGGCTTTCCATTGCTTTAGCAGTTTTAAACGCCTGTTTTTGTACAGTATCTTTCTGCTTGGAACTCGACAGCCGGTCTGGCTTAATATCCTGCCCCTTACTTTTACTGCCTGACATCATTTTTTCTGCTTTGGCTTTCTGTTTATTTATAGCAGAATTCAGCCGTTCTTTCTTTGTTCACATTCTCATGCTCACGTTCCTGTTCCAGCTTTTCTTTATTCTTTATTTCTTCATATTCTGTATAGTTCCCTGTATACTCAGTCACTGTTCCATCCGAGACTTCCCAGATTTTAGTCGCAAGACTGTTAATAAAATGCCTGTCATGACTGACAAAAATTAGTGTCCCGTAATAATATTCCAATTCGCTGATTAAATACTCAATACTTTCCTGATCGAGATGTGTTGTCGGTTCATCCAGCAGAAGACCCGTCTTATAGTCTGACAATGTCTGCACCAGTCTGAATTTAGTTTCTTCTCCGCCGCTTAATTTTGCATTATCCGGTACATTCATCCGGCTCAGCATTTCAAAATCCAGCGTCTCATCGATATTTCGATTGAGCTCTCCAATCTGGCTTAAATAATTAAATTCGGTTTCTCTCTGAACTTCACCTGTAAATTCTTTAAACTCACCGGCAATTATTTTTAACAGAGTAGATTTGCCTATACCGTTTCGTCCTACAACAGCAATACGGTCATTCATATATGCCGACATGTTTTCAATATCAAAAATATCTTTGTTACCGAAACTTACTGATATGTTACTCAGCTTTATACTTAATTCATTCATTATAATTTGCACTCCTTGTGAGCTTGCAAACTATATTTTTATACAAAAAAAGAGACAGCATTTTGCTGTCTCAAACTTATATTTCCACTTTAAAAAAGGACATACTACTCCCGTGTATAAATATAGTTTGAACAAGACTTTTGAAATTTTTTTAAATTATTGATTCAAAAGTGTGTTCCATATACGCGGTATCATGTCATGCCCCTCCTTAAATTATTTATCCATATTATACCATATCCGATAGTGAAAATATACTCTTTTCATATTCTAAAACGCATATTCTCTCTATATCGATAAAATTCCGTCCATTAAGTGTTAAGTCTGCTAAATGGTCTTTGTTATATAAATGATATGCTGCAGCACCAATCATTGCAGCATTATCTGTACAGAATTTCAATTTTGGAATTTGCAGATTAATATTTTTATCAATACACATCGATGAAAATCTGCTGCGTATTTCGCTGTTGCCTGCAACACCGCCTGCAATGATCAGGTTTTCAACATCATATTCTTTCAATGCTGCGAATGTTTTCGCTGTCAGTACGTCAGTGACACTTGCCTGGAAGCTCGCTGCCACATCGTTCTTATTCACTTCAATACCTTTTTGATTATAGTTATGAAGTTTATTAATCACCGCAGATTTTAAGCCTGAGAAACTGAAATCAAACGTCTCTTCTTTCATTAATCCTCTCGGAAAATTAAAGGTATCTTCTCCGCTCTGTGCGAGCTTATCGATATGCGGGCCGCCGGGATAAGGCAGGTCTATTACTCTCGCCACTTTATCGAAAGCTTCTCCGACAGCATCGTCTCTCGTCTCACCGATAATTTCAAATGACATATGATCCTTCATATATATAAGCTCTGTATGCCCGCCTGACACAACGAGTGCTATAAGGGGGAATACGAGCGGCTTTTCAAGCTGTGCCGCGTAAATATGCCCGGCAATATGATGTACCGGTACTAACGGCAGGTCGTGCACATAAGCAAATGTTTTCGCTGCATTAATACCGATTAACAGTGCCCCTATAAGTCCGGGCCCTTCAGTCACAGCAACTGCCGTTAAGTCTGAAGGCTCAAGCTCTGCATCCTCTAGTGCCTGATCTATAACGTGTGTAATTGCTTCTACATGATGACGTGATGCAACTTCCGGCACAACGCCGCCAAATCGTTTATGGCTGTCTATCTGGCTAACTACTACATTCGATAAAATCTCATTCCCATTTTGAATAACGCTGGCTGCAGTCTCGTCGCAGCTCGTTTCTATCGCCAGTATTTTAATATCTTTACTCATTAAGATTCACCCACATCACGTGTGCATCAAGTCCTTCTCCGTAATAGTTTTTACGTACACCGCCGTATTTAAAGCCATTTCGTTCATACAGTCTCATAGCCGGTGTATTATCGACCCGCACTTCCAGTGAGACAACGTCCGCCTGCGGCTTTACATATTCTTTAATATGCTCGATAAGCAGATGACTGTATCCTTTACCCCGCACTTTCTTAGCAACAGCAACCGTGGTAATCTGACACTGGTCCACAACCAGCCATATTCCTGTATAACCAACAATCTCACCCTCTAGTTCCATTACAAAATAGTGAGCGAATTTATTCATTACAAGTTCTCTCGTGTAAGCTTCCATCGTCCACGTTGAGTTTTTAAACGCTTCGACTTCTATATCGTATACAGCGTTTAAATCTTCAACTTTCATTGCTCTAATTACTGGTTGTCCTGCCAATTTCTTTCCGCCTCCGAGATGCGCAGATAATCAGGTACAAGCTGATCAGCATCTTCAAGTTTAATGCTTTTTCATAAGTTCTACCTCTGAAATTCTAGGTGTACATGAGTATACTCAACAATATCAATTGTAATTTTTCCTGGCTGTTCAGTAAATACACAGCCTCATCAACATCAGCTGATAAAGCCTTAAATTCAACGTATGATGGTGCAATAACTTCAGTATATCATCTTCTTCGATATTGTACAATGCACCGTAAACATGCGCTTTTCGCATCGATAAGCGGCACAGTATTTCCTGTAAACATGATTCGATACAGCAAGTACAAATAATGATGATACTGAATATACAGGAACATTAAGCTGTTTTGCGAGCATCTTGGCAACTGTAATGCCTATTCTCACTCCTGTATATGAACCTGGGCCTCTTGCGACAATTATTCTATCTATCTCAGATTTCTTATCTGCAATTGAGAGGACTTTTGAATGTATCCACCAGCGTTTCAGAGTGGGTTTAATTCGTTGATTTCTGCAGCCATTTTACTATTGCGGTTTACCGCAACCGACAGTGCCTGATTGCTTGTATCAAGCAGAGTAAACTTATCATAGACATCCTCCGCAATTTTAATTATTATCTCCTGTAGCTTCAATAGTCACAAGACGCTCGTTTTCATTTCGTACTGAATATTAATCTTGATTGCTTCAGGTAAAAATTCAGCTATGAATTGCGGCCATTCTACAAGCGCAATATCAGTATCGTTAAAATATTCATCGAAGCCTAAGTCTTCTTCTGAATCTTCCAGGCGGTAACAGTCCATATGATGAAGCTTAACATCCGCGTTATATGATTTTATAATATTAAATGTCGGTGATGTCATATGTCTTTTCACACCTAAATACTTACCTAAAAACTGTGAAAATGTCGTCTTGCCGCTGCCTAGATCTCCTGACAGCAGGATAACAGTACCTCCGGAAATTTCACCGGATAATAGCTTAGCAAGCCGTTCAGTATCTGCCAATGAATTAAATTTTAAAGTATGCATGATGATACTCCTCTAATAAATAATATATTAATCTATTTAATACAAAAAAAGAGACCTCGAAAGGTCTCAATGCGGCTCATCGCATCCATTTTGTAAATCTTATGTAATCGCCTGGCAGCGTCCTACTCTTGCGGGACGTCAGTCCAACTACCATCGGCGCTGGAGAGCTTAACTGCTGTGTTCGACATGGGAACAGGTGTGGCCTCTCCGCCATCGCCGCCAGACTATTAGTGAATGTATATACATTCAAAACCGGATAGAAGTATCGAGAAGAGTGAACGCACTCTTTTAATTTCTGGTCTTACTTTTGAATAAGTCATCGATGGATTAGTATTTGTCCGCTGAATGTGTTGCCACACTTACACGCCAAACCTATCAACCTCATAGTCTCTGAGGCATCTATTGGGGAAATCTCATCTTGAGGGGGGCTTCATGCTTAGATGCTTTCAGCATTTATCCCGTCCATACGTAGCTACCCAGCTATGCCGTTGGCACGACAACTGGTACACCAGTGGTATGTCCATCCCGGTCCTCTCGTACTAAGGACAGCGCCTCTCAAATTTCCTACGCCCACGACGGATAGGGACCGAACTGTCTCACGACGTTCTGAACCCAGCTCGCGTACCGCTTTAATGGGCGAACAGCCCAACCCTTGGGACCGACTACAGCCCCAGGATGCGATGAGCCGACATCGAGGTGCCAAACCTCCCCGTCGATGTGAACTCTTGGGGGAGATAAGCCTGTTATCCCCGGGGTAGCTTTTATCCGTTGAGCGATGGCCCTTCCATGCGGAACCACCGGATCACTAAGTCCGTCTTTCGACCCTGCTCGACTTGTAGGTCTCGCAGTCAAGCACCCTTATGCCTTTACACTCTGTGAATGATTTCCAACCATTCTGAGGGTACCTTTGAGCGCCTCCGTTACTCTTTAGGAGGCGACCGCCCCAGTCAAACTGTCCATCTGACACTGTCTCCCAGCCGGATCACGGCTGCGGGTTAGAATCTCAACCACACCAGGGTGGTATCCCACCATTGCCTCCACATAGACTAACGTCCATGCTTCATCGGCTCCCACCTATCCTGTACAGGTGGAGTCAAGATTCAATATCAAATTACAGTAAAGCTCCACGGGGTCTTTCCGTCCTGTCGCGGGTAACCTGCATCTTCACAGGTACTATGATTTCACCGAGCCTCTCGTTGAGACAGTGCCCAAATCGTTACGCCTTTCGTGCGGGTCAGAACTTACCTGACAAGGAATTTCGCTACCTTAGGACCGTTATAGTTACGGCCGCCGTTTACTGGGGCTTCAATTCGTACCTTCGCTTGCGCTAAGCACTCCTCTTAACCTTCCAGCACCGGGCAGGCGTCAGCCCCTATACTTCACCTTTCGGTTTGGCAGAGACCTGTGTTTTTGGTAAACAGTCGCTTGGGCCTATTCACTGCGGCTTATATTGCTATAAGCACCCCTTCTCCCGAAGTTACGGGGTCATTTTGCCGAGTTCCTTAACGAGAGTTCGCTCGCTCACCTTAGAATTCTCTTCCCAACTACCTGTGTCGGTTTACGGTACGGGCAGTATGATTACTTGCTAGAAGCTTTTCTTGGCAGTGTGAGTCCATATGCTTCGCCTACTATTTTCGGCTCCCCATCACCACTTAGCCTTAATGCATGCCGGATTTGCCTAACATGCAGCCTTATGGCTTGGACGCGCTCTTCCTTCCGCGCGCTCATCTTTTCCTTCTGCGTCACTCCATCACTCAAATGCAATCTTACTGGTACAGGAATTTCTACCTGTTGTCCATCGCCTACGCTTATCGCCTCGGCTTAGGTCCCGACTTACCCAGAGCGGACGAGCCTACCTCTGGAAACCTTAGTCGTTCGGTGGACGGGATTCTCACCCGTCTTTCGCTACTCACACCGGCATTCTCACTTCTAAGCGCTCCACATGTCCTTACGATCATGCTTCGCCGCACTTAGAACGCTCTCCTACCATTAAAATAAATTTTAATCCACAGTTTCGGTAATATGTTTAGCCCCGGTACATTTTCGGCGCAGCGTCACTTGACTAGTGAGCTATTACGCACTCTTTAAATGATGGCTGCTTCTAAGCCAACATCCTAGTTGTCTGTGCAACGCCACATCCTTTTCCACTTAACATATATTTGGGGACCTTAACTGGTGGTCTGGGCTGTTTCCCTCTCGACAATGGACCTTATCACCCACTGTCTGACTCCCATACATCACATCTGTGGCATTCGGAGTTTGTCTGAACTCGGTAACCCGGGATGGGCCCCTCATCCAAACAGTGCTCTACCTCCACGATGCTAATATGAGGCTATACCTAAATATATTTCGGAGAGAACGAGCTATCTCCAGGTTCGATTGGAATTTCACCCCTACCCACAACTCATCCGGTCACTTTTCAACGTAAGTCGGTTCGGCCCTCCATTCAGTGTTACCTGAACTTCAGCCTGGTCATGGGTAGATCACCTGGTTTCGCGTCTACAAACAATACTCATTCGCCCTATTCAGACTCGCTTTCGCTGCGGCTCCACATCATCTGCTTAACCTTGCATATATTCGTAACTCGCCGGTTCATTCTACAAAAGGCACGCCATCACCCATTAACGGGCTCTGACTACTTGTAAGCGCATGGTTTCAGGATCTATTTCACTCCCCTTCCGGGGTGCTTTTCACCTTTCCCTCACGGTACTGGTTCACTATCGGTTAGCAAGGAGTATTTAGCCTTGGGAGATGGTCCTCCCGGATTCCGACGGAATTCCTCGTGTTCCGCCGTACTCAGGATACGTTCTAAATTTATCGACTTTTTAACTACGGGACTCTTACCCCCTGCGGTTGGCCTTCCCAGACCATTCGTCTAAGTCTTTAAATCCGTTGTGAACGTCCTACAACCCCAGCCGAAGCTGGTTTGGGCTCTTCCCCGTTCGCTCGCCGCTACTTAGGGAATCGATTTTTCTTTCTCTTCCTCTGGATACTAAGATGTTTCAGTTCTCCAGGTGTCCTCCAACAGTGCTATGTATTCACACTGTGGTAATACCTCGCGGTATTGGGTTTCCCCATTCGGAAATCTCCGGTTCAAAGCTTACTTACAGCTCCCCGAAGCATATCGGTGTTTGTTCCGTCCTTCATCGGCTCTTGCTACCTAGGCATCCGCCATGCGCCCTTCACTACTTAATCGTAATGAAATTTGTGTGAGTGTATCTTATAGATACGTTTGCGTTCTCGTTTTCAATTCTTCTTGCTCGATTTGAAATCGTTTTACTCTTCTCTTTACTTCTATACGGTTTTCAATGTACATAAATTGCTGAATGAACTTTACACTGTAAAGATACATTCAAAACTGAATACAATATGTCAAAACGTTTTTCCGAATGGTCCATCTAACAAGTAGATGCTCCATATATTCCTTAGAAAGGAGGTGATCCAGCCGCACCTTCCGATACGGCTACCTTGTTACGACTTCACCCCAGTCATCCATCCCACCTTCGACGGCTGCCTCCATAAATGGTTGGCCCACCGGCTTCAGGTGTTATCGACTTCCGTGGTGTGACGGGCGGTGTGTACAAGACCCGGGAACGTATTCACCGTAGCATGCTGATCTACGATTACTAGCGATTCCAGCTTCATGGAGTCGAGTTGCAGACTCCAATCCGAACTGAGAACAGTTTTATGGGATTCGCTTGGCCTCGCGGCGTTGCTGCCCTTTGTAACCTGTCCATTGTAGCACGTGTGTAGCCCAAATCATAAGGGGCATGATGATTTGACGTCGTCCCCACCTTCCTCCGGTTTGTCACCGGCAGTCAGTCTAGAGTGCCCAACTTAATGATGGCAACTAAACTTAAGGGTTGCGCTCGTTGCGGGACTTAACCCAACATCTCACGACACGAGCTGACGACAACCATGCACCACCTGTCACTCTGCCCCGAAGGGAAGCTGTATCTCTACAGTTGTCAGAGGATGTCAAGATTTGGTAAGGTTCTTCGCGTTGCTTCGAATTAAACCACATGCTCCACCGCTTGTGCGGGTCCCCGTCAATTCCTTTGAGTTTCAACCTTGCGGTCGTACTCCCCAGGCGGAGTGCTTAATGCGTTAGCTGCAGCACTGAGGGGCGGAAACCCCCCAACACTTAGCACTCATCGTTTACGGCGTGGACTACCAGGGTATCTAATCCTGTTTGATCCCCACGCTTTCGCACCTCAGCGTCAGTAACAGACCAGAGAGCCGCCTTCGCCACTGGTGTTCCTCCATATCTCTGCGCATTTCACCGCTACACATGGAATTCCACTCTCCTCTTCTGTACTCAAGTAAAACAGTTTCCAATGACCCTCCCCGGTTGAGCCGGGGGCTTTCACATCAGACTTATTTTACCGCCTACGCGCGCTTTACGCCCAATAATTCCGGATAACGCTTGCCACCTACGTATTACCGCGGCTGCTGGCACGTAGTTAGCCGTGGCTTTCTGGTTAAGTACCGTCATCTCAAGGCCAGTTACTACCTCAAGTATTCTTCCTTAACAACAGAGTTTTACGAGCCGAAACCCTTCATCACTCACGCGGCGTTGCTCCGTCAGACTTTCGTCCATTGCGGAAGATTCCCTACTGCTGCCTCCCGTAGGAGTCTGGGCCGTGTCTCAGTCCCAGTGTGGCCGATCACCCTCTCAGGTCGGCTATGCATCGTCGCCTTGGTGAGCTACTATCTCACCAACTAGCTAATGCACCGCAGGCCCATCCATGAGCGGCAGATAAATCCGCCTTTTAACAATTCCACTTATGTGGAAAGGTCGTATCCGGTATTAGCTACCGTTTCCGGTAGTTATCCCAATCTCAAGGGTAGGTTGCCTACGTGTTACTCACCCGTCCGCCGCTCAAATCACAGGAGCAAGCTCCTGATCTTTGCGCTCGACTTGCATGTATTAGGCACGCCGCCAGCGTTCATCCTGAGCCAGGATCAAACTCTCCATGATTGGAGAACTTAAACTTAAGCTCTTTGTGATACTGCTGACAGTATCTCGTTTGCGTTTGAATTGTTCGCCTCAATGTGTGCTTCTATATAATAGAAGACTTTTTCATTCGGAATTAAAACGTTGACATATTGTCATTCAGTTTTCAATGTTCTCTATTTTGTATTGCTCAGGTAAAATTTCTAATGGAGCGGGTAGACGGGATCGAACCGACAACATCAGCTTGGAAGGCTGAGGTTATACCATTTAACTATACCCGCATGGTATATATTATAATAAATTTTCAATGGTGCGGCTGAGAGGACTTGAACCTCCACGGGATTTAACTCCCACTAGGCCCTCAACCTAGCGCGTCTGCCGATTCCGCCACAACCGCAAAGCTTATTATATGTATTAACTTTTCGTTAATATGTTTTGAGCGACAAGAACTAGTATATCTCGTTCAGCCGTTAATGTCAACAACTAATTTCATTTAGTTTAAATCTTTTATCTTAGCCTGTTACGTTTCCGTTAACTGGTTAGATTATTTATTACTTCAGTAAATAATTGAAGTCAACAGTTTTTTTAAATAATTTAAATGGTGACCCGTACGGGACTCGAACCCGTGTTACCGCCGTGAAAGGGCGGTTGTCTTAACCGCTTGACCAACGGGCCATCTGTTTTATACAACGTTTATTAATATACAGAGTAATTGATATGAAGTCAACAGTTTCTGCCGAATTTATATAAATTTTTTATTGTTTTTTAAAACCTTCTATATAAAGGCAAATATTGAGCTGCGACTATATTATTGTCAGTCTTCTCATTTAGACACCCCCTCTCTCTCTTAACAATTAAATATTAAATAATTGTACAGCATATTAATCCAGTAAATAAAATTATTAATGCGGTTTCGGAACTTGCTTTTGCGCATTTAGCTTGGTATAGTTTATTTATAATCATTCTAATTAATGGAGGCAGTTATTGATGACAAACAAAGATAATAGACTTACTACTCTTTTCGGCAATCCTGTTGGCGATCGTGAAAACACAATGACAGCTGGCCCTCGCGGACCACTTGTTATGCAAGACCCGTATTTCCTCGACATGATGGCTCATTTCGACCGTGAAGTTATACCTGAACGCCGCATGCACGCTAAAGGTTCTGGCGCTTATGGTACATTCACAGTTACCAATGATATTTCTCAATATACAAAAGCAAGCATTTTCAGCGAAGTTGGCAAGCAGACTGAAATGTTCGCACGCTTCTCAACTGTAGCTGGTGAACGCGGTGCAGCTGATGCTGAACGCGATATTCGCGGATTTGCTTTAAAATTCTATACTGAAGAAGGTAACTGGGATTTAGTAGGTAATAACACACCTGTATTCTTCTTCCGTGATCCTAAATTATTCCCAAGTTTAAACCACGTTGTAAAACGCGACCCTAAAACTAACATGCATAACGCTGAAAGTAACTGGGACTTCTGGACTAACTTACCTGAAGCACTTCACCAGGTAACAATTATTATGACTGAACGCGGAATTCCTAAAGGTTTCAGAAACATGCACGGATTCGGTTCACACACTTACAGCATGATTAATGAAAATAACGAACGCGTATGGGTTAAATTCCACTTCCGCACTCAGCAGGGAATTGAAAACTATTCCGCTGAAGAAGCAGCTGAATTAGTTGGTGTTGACCGCGAATCTTCACAAAGAGATTTATTTAACACTATTGAAGAAGGCGACTTCCCTAAATGGAAAGTATACATTCAGGTAATGACTGAAGAACAGGCTAAAAACCACCCTGACAATCCATTCGACTTAACTAAAGTTTGGTATAAAGGCGATTATCCATTAATCCCGGTTGGTGTGAATTCGAACTTAACAAGAACCCTGAGAACTACTTTGCAGAAGTTGAGCAGGCAGCATTTGCTCCAACTAATATTGTTCCTGGTATTGGTTTCTCACCAGATAAAATGCTTCAGGGTCGTTTATTCTCATATGGAGATACTCAAAGATACCGTCTAGGCGTTAACCACCACCAGATTCCGGTTAACTCACCTAAAGGTGCAGCAAATGTCTGCCCATTCAGCCGTGACGGCGCAATGAGAGTTGACGGTAACGAAGGTTCTTCATTAAACTACTACCCGAACAGCTATGGTGCTCATAATTCACAGCCGGAAGCTAAACAGCCCGCGCTTGATCTTGAGTACAGCTCAGTTTACGAACACAACTTCCGTGAAGATGACGACAACTACTTCGAGCAGCCTGGTAAATTATTCAGACTGCAGTCAGACGAAGATAAACAGCGTCTATTCTACAACACAGCAAATGAAATGACTGGTACAACTACACGTACTAAACACCGCCATATCTTTAACTGCTATCAGGCAGATCCAGATTACGGTAAAGGTGTTGCAGCAGCATTAGGAATCGACATCAACGATGTTGATTTAGAAACTCCTGATTACTTCCACAACATGTAGTCTAATGAAAAAAACGGAAACGACTCAGTCGTTTCCGTTTTTTATATATTTTTCATCGTCAGTGATATTCTGTTTTTCTTCACATCGACATCCATTACTTTAACTTCAACAATATCTCCAGTGTTCACCACTTCAAGTGGGTGTTTGACAAAGCGGTTCGAAATCTGTGATACGTGAACCAGTCCATCCTGCTTCACACCAACATCAACAAATGCGCCGAAGTCCGTCACGTTTCTAACTGTACCTGATAAAGTCATGCCTGTTTTTAAATCTTCAATACCGAGAACATCTGATTTTAACAGCGGCGTATACGTACTTATCGCGAATATCTCTCATCGGCGCTTTCAAACTTAAAACAATATCTTCAAGCGTCGGCACACCGATATCCAGCATCTCTGCTGTTTCCTTAATATTTAAAGCATCGAGTTTTTCACTCATTATATCTTCACCGAGATTTTCAATTGTTAAACCGATTGATTTGATGAGCTGGTAAGTTTTTTATATTGTTCTGGGTGAATCGGCGTCACGTCAAGCGGCTCTTTCCCGTTGAATATTCTAAGGAAACCAACACACTGTTCGTAAGTTTTGTCCCCTAAGCGCGCCACTTTCTTCAATTCACTTCTCTTTTTAAACCCGCCATTTTCTTCTCTGAACATGACGATGTTTTTACTTATTACAGGCGACAGCCCTGCAACGTGCTGCAGCAGCGTCGTCGATGCCGTATTTAAGTTAACACCTACTTGGTTTACAGCCGTTTCTACGACAAAGTTTAATGACTCTGTTAAGAATTTCTGATTAATGTCATGCTGATACTGTCCGACACCGATAGATTTCGGATCGATTTTAACCAGTTCACTCAGCGGATCATGGACACGCCTTGCGATTGATACTGCACTTCTTTCCTCAACATTAAAATCCGGAAACTCTTCTCTTGCGATATCAGATGCTGAATATACACTGGCACCCGCTTCATTTACGATAATATACGGAACATCCAGAGTTTCGTCTTTTATCAGTTCACCGATAAACTCTTCAGATTCTCTTGATGCCGTACCGTTCCCTATCGCAATTAATGATACATCGTTTTTTTATTAATTTTAAAATGACTGCTTTAGCTGCATCTCTTTTGTTTACAGGCTTATGTGGAAATATAACATCTTTCGCGAGGTATGAACCTGTATCGTTTATTACAGCAAGTTTGCATCCTGTACGGTATGCAGGATCCAATCCTAAAATCACTCTGCCTTTTAACGGCGGCTGGAGCAGCAGTCTTTTCAAATTTTCTTCAAAAACAACGACAGCATGTTTCTCACTCGTCTCCGTTAAGTCAGCACGTACTTCTCTTTCAAGTGACGGTAAAATCAGACGCTTCAAGCTGTCTTCAATTGCTTCAGTCAGCAGCTCTTTCGTTTTAACATGCTGAGCGATAACCTGTTTTTTTAAGTAGTTCGCTATTCTTTCGGTATCATGCGTTAATTTAACCGATAAAACCTTTAATGTTTCACCGCGGTTTAATGCCAGCACTCTGTGCGGAACGATATTTTTAACTCTCTCTGCATAATCGTAGTACATTTCAAATACACCCTGCTCATCTTCAGCATTCTTTTTAACTGCTGAAACGATTTCCGATGTATCTTTAATAATTTTTAATATGTACAGACGGTATTGCGGACTATCTGAAATAATCTCTGCGATAATATCTTTGGCGCCTTTGATTGCCATGTCAGCAGATGTAACTTCATCAGTTAAGTAGTCCGCTGCTATATTTTCAATATCTCTGTGTTTACCTGCTAAAATAATATTCGCAAGCGGTTCAAGTCCAAGACGCTTCGCTTCAGTCGCACGTGTTTTCTTTTTCTGTTTAAACGGACGGTATAAATCCTCCACCCGGCTTTGTTTCGTCTGTTTTAAAATATCCTGACGCAGTTCTTCTGTCAGCATCCCCTGCTCATCGATCAGACGAACAACTTCCTCTTTACGCTTATTCAGGTTTTCAAGATACAGATACTTCGTTTCAATTTCTTTAATAGCAACTTCATCGAGCCCGCCCGTCTGTTCTTTACGGTAACGCGCGATAAAAGGCACTGTATTTTTCTCTCTAAGAAGTTCCAGTACTTTTTCTACATTGTTTTATTAATTTTCATTTCAGATGATATTTCATTTACTAAATCATGCATCATAATATGTACTCCTCTAATGATAAGAACCCAATCTAAAATAGACCGGGCTCATTTATAAATTTATTCAGCTTCTTTAACTGCTTCTCTCAGTTTTTAATTGCAGAACGCTGCAATCTTGAAACATGCATCTGGCTTAAACCGATTTTTTCACCGGTTTCTTTTTGGCTGAGACCTTCAATAAATGTAGATTTTATAATTTCCTGTTCTCTGTCGCTTAGGATGGGCAATACTTTCTCTAAAATCATACGCTTTTCAGCCAAGTCATAATTGTCATCCTGTTGTCCCATAACGTCGAGCAGTGTTACCGTCGAACCATCCTTATCCGCTTCGATTGAATGATCGACACTTAATGCATTATAACTCTGACCCATTTCCATAGCTTCAAGGACTTCTTCTTCTGTCACTTCAAGTTTCATTGCCAGTTCCTGGATTGTCGGTGATCTTTCCAGCTCATTCGTCAGAGCATCCGTCGTATTTTTTATTCTCGGACCGAGTTCTTTAATTCGTCTCGGTACGTGAACACTCCATGTCTTATCCCGCAGATAACGTTTAATTTCCCCGACTACTGTCGGCACTAAAAAAACTTCAAACCTGCGTTCAAAAGATGTATCAAAACGTCTGATTGCACCTAATAATCCCAGCATCCCGACCTGTACTAAATCCTCATGATGCGACTGGCCGCGTGAATAACGGTAAGCGAGCGATTCCACAAGCTTCGTATAATTTTCCACGAGTTCGCTTTGTGCTATATCATCTTCTGATTCCTGATATCTTTTAATCAGCTCGTTAACTTCTTCAGGCGGCAGTCCGTAATTTCTATTGCGAGATTGTTTCTCCATTCGGGTGCACCTGACTTTCGTTAATATACTTCGTCATGCTTATCGTAACACCAGGTTCTTTTCTAAAGGAAACTTTGTCCATCAGTGTCTCAATAAGGAAAAGGCCAAGCCCTCCTTCTCTGAGGTAATCAATATTGTCATCTTCGTTATAAGGTCCGAGCTCTTCTTTAATTTTTTCATAATCAAAGCTCTGTCCGTTATCTGCAACAATAATCTCAACCTTGTCGCTGTACACTGCGAATCCTACAGAGATTTCACCCTGTTCATTATCTTGATAAGCATGTTTAACTGCATTCGTTACAGCTTCAGAAACTGCAATTTTAGAATCTTCAATATCATCGTACGTCGCTCCGGCTCTCGATAAAACATGACAGTGTCAAACGGATGAGACCTACGTATTCTGCACTTGACGGAAATTTCATTTCTATTAAATCATATTGTGGCATCATTCTTCAGTCGACCTCCGACTTCTTATTAACATACATTAAATCGCGTAATCCTGTAATTTCAAAAAGTTTTAAAATTCTATCGTTTACTCCAAGAACATGGAGTTCTTTATCGTGTTTATTAAGATCTTTAAGTGTTCCAACGAAAATACCGAGCCCCGTAGAGTCCATATAGTTCAATTCACTTAAATCGACAATTAAATCATGCTGTCCCGCTGTCGCAACAGGTTCAAAACCCGCTTTAATTCCGGTGCGGTATATACGTCAAGTTCGCCGCTGACACTGACTAAATACTCCCCGCTATTCTCCGTAGCATCTATTTTTATATTCATATTTATGTATGCACTCCAATCAATCATTCGTAAATTTTATACCTTAATCTTTGTACCCTGTATTAACATCTTTAAAACTTTTTAATTTGCACTTTTATTTTTTATTATAAACATTGTTAAATCATCTTTATAATTCTGATTGCGCATACGTGTCAGCGCTTCGTAAATATACTGTACGATATCCTGAGGGTGCTGATCGCGTGCTTCTCGGATCATTTCTTTAATATCATCCATGTTAATAAATGTGCCGTCATGTTTTCTAAGTTCTGACACTCCGTCAGTAAAAATGAACAGCATATCATTTTTCTCAAGTTTCGACGATACTTCTTCATATTCGGTATCTTTCATTACACCGAGTACAAGTCCTTTACCGTCCAGTTCTTCGAACTCATCATCTTCATAGTGATATAAAAATGCTGGTTCATGCCCTGCACTTGAAAAACATAATGACTGATCATTAAAATCATAGAGACCGTAAAACATCGTGACGAACATATTTTTGTTGACGTTTTTTTCAACGAGTTCATTTAATCGTTTTAAAGATTTCGACGGCGGATTGGACGACGAAGTCAGGTCCATTCCGAATTTCAGCATCGACATCGCTATCGCAGCAGGTATCCCTTTACCGATAACATCGGCTACTGCGAACGTCAGCTTGCCATCGCTGTGTTCAATAATATTAAAATAATCCCCGCTCACTTTGCGTGCAGGAACACTAATTGCGCCAATTTCAACATTTTCAATTGCCGGGATTGCAGTTTTTAACATTGTTTCCTGCAGACTCGCAGCCACATCCATTTCCTGGTCATGACGCTCCATCTTGTTGAGCATTGCTTTGTAATCCTTATATGTAAATCCAAAACGAATCATAATTTCCTGCAGCACATCGAGCGACGTTTTTACATCTTCATAGTTCGTGAGAGGGATTGCACTAATCAGTTCAATATGAAGTGCCACCATTTCATCAGGCGAAATGTCCAGATCAACCGCCTTTTCGCTGAACTCATGGGCCTTGCCTGCAAGTAAATCTTCATTGCCGTCTGCTATGTAATCATTAATCAGCCTTTTGTATTCTTCAACCAGATCATCAATATATGTCATATTAAAACACCTCCATCTTTAAAATAGACTTTTGTACACAAAAGTCTATTTTCTGTTTGCCTTATTCTTTTTTCTTTCTTTTTCGGTTCTAATTCCAGACTGACTTTCAGCGCATCATTAACTTCGCGCATTTTGTCTTCATCCAGATATGTAAGCTTTTCCTGTAACCTGGTCTTATCGACCGTGCGAATTTGCTCCAGCAGTATTACCGAGTCCATATCCAGTTTATAAGCTTCTTTTGATATTTCCACATGTGTAGGTATCTTCGCTTTATTTATTTTCCCAGTAATGGCTGCAACTATCACAGTCGGACTGTGAAGGTTACCTACATTATTTTGGATAATAACAACAGGGCGTTTCCCCCCTTGTTCTGAACCCTGCACAGGTGAAAGATCGGCCAGATAAACTTCTCCTCTTTTCATCTATTCACCATCTTTACTATCGTTACATGCAGCACATTCCAGTTCCGTGACAGTAATGCCGATGCTGTACGCTTCACTTTCAACGTGAAAACTTTCCCGTGCGATTAATAAATTAATCTCCGCCATTTCAATGTAGCCATTTACCAATGCTTTTTCGAGCTCGTTATTTGCAGATGAATAAGACAAGACAGTCAGCTCCATAAAAATTAATTATTGAATTAATCATAACATTTGATGCATTTTGTTGCTATTAATCAAATGCTCATTTAGTTAATTACTTCGTTATAGATTAACTCAATATCTTTGCCGGTATAGCGACGGGGAATGCGGCGGCCGAAAGAACACAGCGATTCATATGAAATAGTACCCGTATAGTTGCTGTAACTTTCCATCGACTGGTCTGAATTCTCTTGATCATCGATTATAATAACTTTCTCTTGTGCATTAGTCTGTTCCGGAACTTTAATCATCAGTGCATCCATGCAGATGGTCCCGACGATTTCACAATCGGCACCACCTTCTAATTTAACTTTATACCCATTATGCTGTCTTAATAACCCATCTGCATATCCAATCGGCAATGTTGCGACAGTTTCCTTTGTTTTTGCAGTATATTTTCTGCCGTAGCTGACACTGTCACCCGGTTCAAGATGATGAACAGCCGTGATTTCAGTCGATAATCTCACCCCCGGATTAAGTTTCACAGCAGTTTCAGCTTTTGTATACTCGCTTGGATAGTAACCGTACAGCGCAATACCTGAACGGACAGCGGTCGTGAAGTCTTCTTTTAAAGTGAGGGCACCGCCTGAATTTGATATGTGGACATACTCCGGACGTTCAACCTGATTAACAATATCTTTAAAGAGATTAAATTCAGCTGCAGTAATATCATTATCTTCATCGCTTGAAGTAAAGTGGCTGAAAATCCCTTCATAAATAAAACGGCTGAATGAGTTAATTTCATTAATCATCGTTTCTATTTCACGGAGATCCGAAGTCCCGTAGCGGTTCATGCCTGTATTTACTTTAATGTGAATCCAGACTGCTTTGTCATGTCTGTCATTCACTTCACTTTTCGCTTCTTTCAGCCACTCAAGATTCGGGGCCGTGACTGCAATACGGTGCTGTATTGCTTTATTAATATGTTCAGGGCTGATTGTCCCGAGTACAAGTTTTCTGTTTAATACCGTGCATACGGAGATCAATCGCTTCATCCAGTGTTGCTACAGCAAAAAACGACGCTCCCGCTTCTGCCAGATGTTCACTGACAGCTTTTGCTCCGAGTCCGTAGGCATTGGCTTTAACTACTGCAATAAGCGTTTTTTCCGGATTAATCCCCTGAACCGCTCTGTAGTTTTTTTCTATAGCCTTAAGGTTCACATCGAGCACTGTATTTCTGTAATACTTATCGCTCATCATTTGCCTCCTCAATAATCACTGTCGCAACAGCGTAATCCCTCGAATGGGATATTGATACATGCGCATTCGGTGCATTCGTTAAGGACGGTTTGCCGCTCGCATCATTCATACAGTTAATTTCATTAAAACTGACTGCACTGCCGATACCTGTACCGAGCGCTTTACTGTATGCTTCTTTTACAGCGAAGCGTCCTGCGAGATAAGATATTTTACGTTCTTCATTCTTTATTTCTTTATAATGATAAAACTCGTCCGGCGTTAAAATTCTTTTCGCTAGACGATCTTCTTTATTAACTTTTGAAATACGTGATATTTCAATAATATCTGTACCCAGTCCTAAAATCATATTGTTCCCTCACCCTGCAGTTCATTCACATTTTTATTAATCAGTTCGCGGATATCATGACGCAGCTGATCAGCCTTATCTGTTTCAAGTTCCGGAATAAATAATTTCTCAGCAGAAGTCTGCAGCGAAATACCTTTTAAGTTCATCCGTTTCATAATTGGACCAACAGTTGTATCGATGTTTTGCACGCGGTACAGCGGCACTGCTACTTCAGATTTAAACCAGATGCCGCTGTGAATGTGTATTTCATCTTCCAGCACTTGATATCTGAAGTACTTATAGCGGAGTTTCGGAATAATCCATGCATGAACGATAATAATATAAAGCACAATCGCAGCGGGAACCAGAAAAATCCACCACGGTATAAAATCGAAGAATATTGATGCAATTCCTATAGCAGCACCAATAATCAGCCAGATACCTGCGTTAATATACTCTCTAATCCGCCACAGTTTGATCGCTTTCGGCGAGATGCGTTTCATCGTCATGCCCCCTTTCTATAAATGTCCAGATTGTTTCAATATCATGTTTTTCAATAAACTTAATTTCTGCTGACGAACTGGCAATACCGCCCGGTGTCGACACTTCAATATGACCTAAATCAGCATGGTGCAGAAACGGATTTCGGCGGTATGTCGTATCGATAATTTTATCGCGCTTGATTGCATAATGACGGCGTGTAAAGAACGATGCTGTCATCATATTAATTTCATCTTTATAAATGCATAAACCGACATTTCCTCGCACTGTAAATTCCGCTCGCAATCAGGAGCAGCAGAATCACAGCTGCCCCAATATAAAAGTACAGCATAAATGTTTCTCCGTGGAAAAAGTAAGCCATAACACTTATTCCTATAATGAAAAACAGTAATGTAAGCTGGAAGTAGCGGCGAATTGCACGGAACGGCACGATGCGTTTCGGCACATCCAAATGGTAGTTCGGGAAAATATCCCCGAGAATGCTGTACAGTTCTTTTTTCTTTATAAACGGCAGCAGCTGAACTTTTCCGTCGATCGCATCAGACTCAAGCGAATCGCTCGTAATCGATACGGACAGTGCATAATACCCGATTAACCGGCGTAAAATACTGTCTGAGATAATAACATTTTGCACTCTGTTTATATTGACACTCTTATTCCTTTTAGAAAATAAGCCGTATTCCACTGTCAGATCCTCACCGCTTTTTTTAAGGTGTAATCATAATTTCGCACCATTATAATCACCGTTCCGATGACGTAGCCGATAATTACAAAGACCATCGATGCGATAACAATGCTGAAAATCAGACTTCTCACAATACCGCTGACATACTCGAAATAGTTTTCTATCAGTATTTCTCCGCCGACAACGTTCAGAACGCCGAAGAATATCGCAGCAAAGACTCCGAGTCCGCCGCTGGTCATCGCCATTAAAATAAGTTCTTTAAAATTCATCTTCTTCAATGTAGCGAATTCACGTGCAGCAGTTTTAGGCGTAATTTCTGTATTCTGCTCTTTCGGCCAGACACTCGCATCTCCAATATTTACTGCAGTTTCTTCACTTTCAATATCCTGCTGAGTCTCGTAAATGACTTTCTGGATATCTTCCCCCTGTGATTTTTTAATCGTGTCGATTTTTATACCGTCACCCGGAGTTAAAATATCGAGCTGAACCGCTCCAAAAATACGGTGAAAAAAAGGCTGATTAAAATCAATCGACTGAATACGTTTAATATCCAGCTCTTTTTCATTGCGGGTGAATATCCCGTTTTTAAAAACAAATTTATTATTTTCAAGCCAGAATCTCGTACGGTATATATTAAGCATATCGAATCCTGTAAACACGATAAAAATCAGCGCGAGTATGCCGATGCCGCCAAACAGCATCCACGGATTAATTGAACCTGAAAAAAGTTCTTCCCGCATGTTAAAAAAGATAATAATGGCAGGGAAAAACGTCGTTTTAATTCCTTTTACTACACTCCCGGCATATGCAACAGGATGAAGCTTCTGAGGATTATACATCAGTTTTTCCCCCTTTACTATATCGATGATATTCCTTTTCAGCTCGCGTGCTTCATCAGTTTTTTAAAGGCGGCATATCAATGCCGATACCCGCAGTTTTAATACGGACAGAACCAAGATCATACCGTCTCGACAGAGGACCCGTTTTAAATTCAACACCCTGAGCCCTTTTAAGCGGAATCATCTGTGTTTTCACCGTAAAGAAACCCTGTCTCACAATTATTCTGTCGGTGAGCAGTTCATAAGATGTCACCTTTGTATAAATCCATGGCCGCAAGAAAACAAATCCAGCCAGCTCTAAAATGAGCAGACCGATAAAAGTGTAATACAGCCACACCGGCCAGGAAAAAAATACACTGCGGCACCGGCTGCTGAAAATAAGAATACTGGTTACCCATACTAATAATGCTTTGACCGTCATGTACGGCCTGACGCGTTCGTTCAACTCTATCATAAGCTACCCTTCCAACTGTTAGTTTATCTCTATGATACAACACTCAGAAAACATAAAAAAGCATTCACTTAAAAGTGAATGCTTTGTAAAGTCATTATTATTTCTGATGATCTTTGAATACACGGCCTTGTTTGCTAGTGCGTCCGCCTGATGACGGTTTTTCCGCCCTGACGTTTGCCGCCGCTGCTGTTTCTTGCTGGTCTGCCGCCATTATCGCGTTGGCGTCTATTACCGCCGCCGCCTCTTTGGCCGCCTTTACCATAACTTGATTTACCTCTGCGTCCGCCGTGACCCTTGCGAGAAAGTGGTTTTTCAAATGACAATTGAATATTGTCATCTTCTTTGGCATACAGAAGTTCGTTTACTAACGCTGCAATGACTTCGCGTGATTCATGAGTTTTCATTAACCCATCAGCCACTTCGAAAGTGTGCTCATTCTTGTTATCAGCTAACCATGCACCGATTTTTTCAAAGACTTCGTTTTCACGAGCTTTTTCTACTTCTTTTTTACTTGGTGGACGAAGTGTAACAATTGGTTCTTCTTGTCTTTTTCAATCTGACGTAAAAATTCCATTTCTACAGGGTTAACGAATGTTAACGCCATTCCTTCTTTACCGGCACGGCCAGTACGTCCAATACGGTGTGTATATGACTCAGTATCCTGTGGAATATCGAAGTTGTACACATGTGATACTCCTGAAATATCTAAGCCCCTTGCAGCTACATCAGTAGCTACCAGAATGTCTAATGAATTGTTTTTGAATTTCTTCAATACTTCAAGACGTTTAGATTGAGTAATATCCCCGTGTAAACCTTCCGCACGATAACCTTTTGCAATTAAAGCACTTGTCAATTCGTCAACACGGCGTTTTGTACGGCCGAATACGATTGAAAGCTCAGGCTGATGAACATCAAGGAACGATGTAAATACAGAAAGTTTTTCCAGCTCTTTTACAATTGTGTAATATTCATCGATTAACGGATCTGAATTGTTTTGGTTCATCGTTTTAACGACGTGAGGTTTGTCCATAAAACGCGTTACTAAATCCTGGATTGCCTTAGGCATTGTAGCAGAAAATAGAAGTGTGTGACGGTTGTCTTCAGGTACTTTGCTCATGATGAATTTAACATCATCGATGAAGCCCATGTTCATCATTTCATCCGCTTCGTCTAATACAAGTGTATGAACATCTTGTAATTTAAGCGTACGGCGGTTGATGTGGTCGATCATACGGCCTGGCGTACCAACAATAATTTCTGGTTGTCTTTTTAAATCTTTAATTTGACGATCTATGCTCATACCGCCGAAAATAACTGCAGTAGCTAATTTTTTTCTCTTAGCAAATGCTTTAATTTGTTCGCTGACCTGTACTGCTAATTCTCTAGTCGGCGTTAATATAACAACTTGAGTGCCTGCACCCTTAGTTGTATTCTCTATAATCGGAATACCAAATGCACCGGTTTTACCAGTACCAGTCTGAGCTTGACCAATGATATCTTTTTTCTCTAATGCTAGTGGAATACTTTCCACTTGAATCGGTGTAGGTTCAGTGAACCCCATATCAGTTAGTGACTGAATTGTGTCGTCACTAATACCTAACTCTTTAAAAATCTTCAAACTTTAGTCTCCTTTGACTATTTCATTTCTCGCATGTACAACTTCTCTATAGTAACACTTAACACTTTAATCCACAAGATGTTTTAACTGGCTGTCAAGAAATAAAAATCTCTCGGTGAGAATATTAAGCTCCAGCAGCTTATCTTCTGTGAACATAATCAGGTGTGGTGTGTGTTCCATAAGTACAAGTTTTGAATGCGGGATTCTTTTTTGTGCTTCAATACTCGTCTGGTACGGTACGAGCAAATCAATCTTTCCATGAATTAAGAGTGTATCACAATGAATGCTCTCAAGGTCGCCAATTTTCGCATCCACAATTTTAATGAACTCCTGCATTGCTCTGATGGGAATGTTTTTTAATCTCGGCCTCACTCTGGACATCAGATTCAGCTTCAAATGATCGTTTACCTCAGCGGGCGACAGCTTAATCCTGTTCAGTCTGCTTAATTTCGTATGGTCAAATGCCGGGGCAATTAACACCAGCTTATCAACATGGAAGTTCTGCGCGATAAAACTTGCGAAAACCCCGCCCATTGAAAAACCGATGACGTATATTTTATCGGTGCGTGCAGCTAAATTAAAATACGCTTTCTCCGCTTCTTCATACCAGTCGTCTCCGGTTACCCTTGATAAATCGAGCGTCGTGCCATGTCCTGGGTACTGGGGGAATTCATATTCAAAATCATAGCGTTTCTTTAAATATTGAAATGTCGGCTCCAGCTCAAACCGCCCGCCTGTATAGCCGTGTAAAAACAGCACTCCGATTTTAGATATCGTCAATCACCCTCTCCACTGCCATACCGCGTGATCCTTTAAGCAGAATAACTGTATCTTCATTAAAATGTTCAGTTACTCTGTCGCGCAATTCTTCAATTGATGACGTATGCTCTTTCTCACCCACCATTAAAGCATCGTGAATATATTTCGCGCCGTCACCGAACGTATATATTTTCGTAAACTGATACGTTCCTTCATTAATAAAGTTTGCAACGTCTTCATGAAGTTCCTGTTTGTAACTCCCGAGCTCCAGAATATCAGCCAGTACAAGAATCTTGTTTGTGTGAGCCATGCGGCCAACTGTATCTATGGCGCTGATCATACTCGCTTTTGAAGCGTTGTAGGCATCGTTGACAATTAATGCACCGCTGTCATGCGTCACGCGTTCCATTCTCATACTCGTCACTTCTAGTTTGGACAAGTTTTTCTGAGCTTCCTTAAGTGACACGCCGAGCGTTTCTCCTGCAAGAATCGAAAGAGAAGCGTTCAGTGCGTTGTGAATACCGAGCTGCGGAATAGCGAACTGGACGTCTTTAAAAGTAAAGTGTGTACCCTGATCGTCTTCAGTTACGCTGCTGATTGTGTGCTGATTACCCTCTAGAAGTCCTGCAGTTTGAATATCATATGCCGTGTCTTTATCCGCAATCGTATCTAGAAGTGGATAGTCTCTTGAATAGATAAATGTGCCGTTATCTTTTAAATAATCGACAATTTCGTATTTTGCTTTGGCAATGTTTTCTCTCGACCCCAGCATTTCGATATGCGATTCACCAACACTCGTAATTACTGCGATATCGGGCTCAGCCATTCTGCTTAAGAAATTTATGTCCCCCATTCTATCCATACCCATTTCCAGAATAGATACTTCCGTATCTTCGTCCAATTGTAAAATTGTCAAGGGCATACCAATTTCATTATTGAAGTTTCCGGGTGTTTTCTGAACTTTGTATTTTGTGCTTAAGACACATTCAAGCATATCTTTCGTCGTCGTTTTACCATTGGAGCCTGTCACTGCGATTACTTTAGGATTTACTAGGCTTAAATACTCCCGGGCAATACTTTGAAGAGCTGCAAGTCCATCGGCCACGTGGATGACCGGATAATCCGACTCTCCGTACGGCTCTTCGCTGAGCGTGACGCCTGCACCTTTTGAAAATGCCATCTCTATAAATTTATGGCCATCGGCATGTTCTCCTTTAAAAGGAACAAACACATTTCCTTCTTCTATAGTACGTGTATCGATAGATACACCTTTAATCATGCTGTTTTTAATTGTTTCTGCACGGCTGTTCATCGTGCCCCCGCAGAATTCAGATATTTGTTCTATAGTCGCTTTTATCATAATATTTCATCCTAATGTTTTGTATTTGCTGTTTATAATTATAAAATAGTTGTATACTAAATGTCATGATTTCTATATGAATTAGGTGACTTTCTTGAGTAATAACAAATATACACGTCAAAATTCAAACTTTTTTGCACGCATCGACTGGATTCTTGTTATTTTAATTCTGATGCTTGCTGCAATCAGTGTCGTTTCCATCAGTTCGGCTATGACCAGCGGTCAGTACGGGACGGATTTCAGCACACGCCAGATTGCATTTTACGGTTTAGGTTTCGTCCTTGCGTCGCCTTTCGTACCGTTTAAATTCATTAAAAAACTATACTGGGCGTTTATATTTTTCGGTGTGCTGAGCCTGGTTATTTATATATCGCACCGGTGTCATCGTGACTCCAATTATAAACGGCGCTAAGAGCTGGTATCAATTTGGATTCTTCAGTATCCAGCCTTCCGAGTTTGTAAAAATTATTTATATTTTAACGATGGCTTCGTCATCAGCCAGCATAACAAATATAAATTAACGAACACATTATCAATGGATTTAAGACTGCTGTTAAAGCTGATTTTAATTTCCATTTTGCCGATGCTCTTTATCCTGCTGCAGACGACCTTGGAACGGTGCTCGTAATGATTGCTATCTTCCTCGGGCTCGTCGTGTGTTTCAGGAATCAGCTGGTGGCTGATTATCCCGACACTTTCGTTGCCGCGTCAACCGGTCTTGCGTTGATTCTCGGTATTTTTACCCCCGGATCTGCTTGAACGTTATCTCGCATACATCCCTATCAGTTCGAACGTATCTACTCCGGATTACACCGGAAGCTTTTCAGTCGGACAGCGGATTCCAGCTGACAAACTCGCTTATCGCAATCGGTTCCGGCGGCATTACAGGTAAGGGATACACTGATGGGATTATTTATATTCCTGAAAACCATACCGATTTCATCTTTACGATTATCGGCGAGGAATTCGGTTTTATCGGCTCAACTATTGTAATTATCGTACTGTTTATGCTGATTATGCATTTAATCCGTATGGCATTTATGGCAACTGACAGCTTTGCATCGTATTTTGTTATCGGCTATATTGCTTTACTGGTCTTCACATTATCCAGAATATCGGCATGACAATTCAATTGCTGCCGATCACCGGCCTTCCTCTGCCGTTCATCATTACGGAGGAAGCGGATTGTGGTCAAATATGCTCGCTGTCGGAATTCTGCTCAGCATGTATTTCCATCACCTCAGTAAAGGCGCTAAAAACATATAAAACTGCTGAAGGGGATTACCCTCCTCAGCAGTTTTTATTTTAAATATTATTTTCTTTCAGTCTGAGTTGATCTTTATTTGCTATGCGGTTCATAATTTCAAATCTTGATTTCGAAACCGTCACTTTAACACCGAGTTCATGCAGCATCTGGACGACTTCTTTTACTTTGCTTTTGTCGTTTTTGCGCATATTGACACTCCCTTTTTATAGCTAACTTAATTGTACTCGTTGCTATAATTATCTATACTTTTCAGGCATTAATTATTACAGACTTATTAATTTTTTAAATTGCAAAGAAGGTGGACACCTATGACGATACCAATTTGGAACATTTACATCACAGATGCTACTTTAGTAACAATCATTACTGTCATCTTATTTATAATTAACTTCCTTTTAGCCGCCGGACTTGTCTTTCTTGAACGCCGCAGCGCCCAGAGTGTATGGGCATGGATTTTAGTCCTGTTCTTTCTGCCGATTGTCGGCTTCGTGCTCTACATGCTTTTCGGCCGCACAATTTACCGGCAGGAACTTTTCAAACTTGATGAAGATGACAAAGTCGGACTGGAACATCTGGTCAGTGAACAGCTGGAGGAAATCAAACATAACCGTTTAACATTTTCAAACCCCATTGCAGAGAAACATAAAAAACAAATTCATATGCTTCTTTATAATAACCAATCATTTGTGACAAGCAATAATGATGTAACGACTTTTACTGATATGCATGAAAAATTCGATCAGATGTTAAAAGATATTGAAGCTGCTGAAGATCATATCCACTTCCAGTATTATATTTTTAAAATGGATAATATCGGCACACAGCTGTATAAAGCCCTGCTTCAAAAACAAAGAGAAGGCGTCTCTGTACGAATTCTTTATGACGACATCGGTCCCGGTCTTTATCGCTTAGAAACTTCAGCGATATACGCCATGCCGGAGGTTTGGTCGAGGCATTTTTCCCGAGTAAACTCCCGTTAATCAACCCGCGTATTAATAACCGGAATCACCGTAAAATCGTCGTCATTGACGGCAGGGTCGGATATATTGGCGGTGCCAACGTCGGTGATGAATATCTTGGCCGTGATCCGAAGATGGGTGATTGGCGTGATACTCATCTCCGCATCGAAGGAAATGCTGTTAAATCATTGCAGCTCCGCTTTATGCTGGATTGGAACTCGCATGACACGCGCAACAATATGAAACATGAAGATCATTATTTCCCTGAAATTGACTCTGTCGGCAAGACAACGATGCAAATCGCTTCGAGCGGACCGGATGAAAATTATCAGCAGATTAAATTCGGATACCTGAAGATGATTTACAGAGCACAGCATACGATTCATATTCAGTCGCCCTATTTCATCCCCGATCAGTCAATAATGGAAGCAATTCGTATCTCCATATTATCCGGCGTGCGGGTTAAAATAATGATTCCAAGTTTCCCTGACCATCCATTCGTTTACTGGGCGACGTATTCAAATGTTGCCTCTCTGATGAGAATGGGTGCTGAAGTATACATGTATCAGCCGGGCTTCCTCCATCAGAAAGTATTTATTATCGATGATGAAGTTGTGTCAGTCGGAACGACAAATATTGATAACCGCAGCTTTTTTAAACTTTGAAGTCAATGCATTTATGTACGGCGAGAAGGAAGCGACGAAACACCGCAAAATATTTGAAGATGATATTAAACATTGCGAAATACTCACAGAGGAAATATGAAAACCGAGGCTTCCGGATAAAAATGAAAGAAGGCCTTGCCAATTTAATATCACCGATACTGTAACGTATCTTATCCCCTTTAGCTTATATGAGCTTCAGGGGACTTTTTGTGCGGATTACTATTGAATTACGGCGGGCTATCACTACCGTAATTGAACATGTCGCCCGGATAAAAACATCTATGCAACAAAAAGAGCGGAAGCCTCTTCGGGTTCCGCTCTCAAAAATTTAATATTTTTTTATTTTTTACGTTTTTTCTTAGGCTTAACTTTAGCGTTTTTAACACGTGCTTCTTTTTCTGCCTGCTCACGTTCGTGTGCAGCGATAATCGGAGCCATTTCTTCGTTAACTTTCTTACGATAGAACGTGTTACCCGCCCAAGTTTGGAATATCAGGAAGATACCGCCGACTGCCCAGTATAATGGGAGTGCTGATGGTGAAATTGCTGAAATCCAGATAATCATTATCGGTGAGATGTACATGAACAGCTGCATTTGTTTGCGTTGCTCTTCTGCTACATATCGTGTTGATACCCATGCCTGAATCGCGTATACAATACCTGCAATTGCAACCATGAAGTAGTCTGTTTGTGTTAAGTTCATCCATAAGAAGTCCGGATGAGAAGTGATTCCGCCTTCTGAAGGGAATCTTAATGCAAAGTATAACGCCATAACAACCGGCATTTGTATAAGAATAGGTAAACAACCCATGTTCAGCGGATTTATATCATGCTTCTTATAAAGACCCATCATTTCCTGCTGGGCTGCCATTTTTTCTTCCTGTGTCGTCGCAACTTTAACTCGCTGCTGGATTGCTTCCATTTCAGGTTTGACAATCTTCATTTTTTCTCTCATCATCATCTGATTTTTGTATGTACGCATCATGAATGGGAAAATTGCTAGTCTCACAATCAGCGTGATGACGATAATAGCCAGACCATAGTTATTGTCCAGATTATCTCCTAGCCAATGCAGTAACGTATCCATTGGCTGGACGAGTGTTATAGAAGAAGCCGTCTCTATTCTCAGGTTCGGAATAGTCACACCCGGCGAGGAACAGTACGAGTACCATAGTCGCTGGTAATAGCCACTTTTTAATCATTTCTTCACCTCTAAGTTTTATCTCACATAAAAAATTGTACCATAATAAATGTGTATAAAAACCAATTTCATAGTATCCGTACAATATTTCACAAAGTTACTGCAACAAAGCTGTCACGGTTTGTTCAATATTATCCGATTTGGTAATCGCCGAGATAACACAAATGCCGTCTGCGTTGTTTTCGAGGCAGGATTTATAGTTTTGTTCAGTTATGCCGCCTATTGCTGCAGTCGGCAGTTTTGTTCTGTTCACTACTTGTTTTAAACCATTTGTACCGATAGCATCTCCGGCATCATCTTTCGATAAAGTGCTGAATACCGGACCGATGCCGAGATAAGATACTCTGTCGAGGCTGCTCGCTTCAAGTTCCTTTACGCTGCCAACCGATAAACCGATAATTTTATCGTTAAAATAGTCAGGCAGCATATCAGGTTCCATATCATCCTGGCCGATGTGAATGCCGTCTGCTTCGATTTCTTCAGCCAGTTTTACATCGTCGTTAATAATAAATGTCACCTCGTATTGTCTGCACAGCGACTTAATTTCCATTGCAAAATCTTTAAGGTCTTCGCCTGTTTTAATATCACTGCCCTTTTTCCCGCAGCTGAAAGCATGTCACACCTGACTTGAATGCAGTTTCCAAATCTCCGAGCGGATTTTTAAAACTGCCGGAGCTCGCTATCAGATATAATCTCATAATTTCTTTATTCATTAATAGTTCACTCTTTTCGCAGTGTAGTCATCTTCATTAAAATTATAAATTTCATCGATAAGCTGAACCGCAAATGTCCCGGGCCCTCCTGCTGATGCTGCTGCTTTTTCAGCTGCTATATTATACAGGCTTACCGCATTAACAATACTATCCGCCTTGTTTTCAACAGCTAAAAAGGATGCTGCTATTGCACCGAGCACACAGCCGGATCCTGTAATTCTTTCCTGATAATGATGACCGTTGTGCATTACTATATCTGTTCACCGGTAACCAGTGCATCTGTTTCACCGGTAACCAGCACAGGCACGTGTAATACCCCATGTGCCGCTTGGGCAATATCAAGAGTATTTCCTTCAATAATAGAATCAACACCCTTAGACACAGCTTCCCGGCCGCTTAATGCATGTATTTCCCCAGCATTGCCTTTAACCAGCGCAATGTCATAATCACTCAGCAGTTTATCCGTTAAATTTCTGCGAAAAGCCGAAGCGCCGTAGCCTACCGGATCCAGTACCACGGGAATATTATACTGATTAGCATAGTTCGCCATCTTTTCATACAGCATTACTTTATCTTCCGAGCATGTGCCAATGTTTAACAGCAATGCGCCCGCATGTTTTAAAATATCCGCCGCTTCACTTTTTTCACCGCTCATAATCGGAGATGCGCCGAGTGCCAAGAGACTGTTTGCAGTAAACGGCTTCACGACATCATTCGTAATGCACACAACGAGCGGCACGTCTTTTTTAACTGTTCTATCATTATAATTACTCCCCTTTATAACTGAAATGGTTCACCGGTCCGCTGCCTTTGCCGATACCTGGTGAATTTTGTATCGCATTGGTAATATACGCTTTACTCGTTTTGAACGCTTCATCAATCGTCCGGCCTTTCGCAAGCTCCGCAGTTAAAACTGCCGAAAACGTACAGCCTGTTCCATGAGTCTGATCCGTGTCGATGCGTGCTGCTGTTAATGTTGAAATATTTATACCGTCATATAAATAATCAGTCGCATCACCTGACAGATGACCGCCTTTAATAATGACACTCTCTGCGCCCATATCATCAGTGAATATTTTCAGCGCCCGGTGAATATCTTCTTCCGTCCGGATTGTCATCTTTGTAATCGCTTCTGCTTCGTGCAGATTCGGCGTCACTATCGTTGCCAGAGGAATCAGCGTATCAATCAGCGTCGACATCGATGCGTCCGTCATCAAGCGGTCCCCGCTCGTTGCAATCATTACCGGATCCATTACGTAGGGAATATTGTATTTTCTAATGTAGTCCGCAATTACAGTCATCATATCCGCCTCGGCGACCATTCCGGTCTTCATCGCATGCGGCACTTCATCTGAAAATATACTGTTCAGTTCTTTGTCGATAAAATCCGCCGGCACGTTGTAAACGTCCTGCACCCCGAGTGTGTTTTGCGCCGTCAGTGATGTCACCCCGCCGCCTTCCGAAACGCCCGTGAATGCATTGCCTTAAGATCTGCGAGTATTCCTGCACCGCCTGTCGGATCAGTGCCTGCAACAGTTAAACCAATTGGAAATTCAACCATAAAATATGTCCTCCTATAATAAAAGCCCACTTCCCGGGGCGAAGTAGGCAGAGTAGATTCAGAGAACTTCCCTGTAATCATCAGCACTTCCCTACGCCAGCATGATCTGGATCAGGTGAAAAGGGACAAGCATTCGCTATCTCAGCCGTATCGGCGCCCCCAGTGGGTTTTATTGTTTTTATTGACACAAGCGTAACACAATTCTTTTAAGCATCAAAGCAAATTGCGGCGCTTAAATACAGCCGTTCCAATCATCAGAAGCATAATGCCAAGACCCGCAATAATTAAGACTGCTGGAATATCCATACTTTCATAAGGCATATTGCTTAAATAATAAAATGGACTGAGCATTAAATACTTCATCGATATTGATCAGTACGCCGAAATAATTCGCAAAGAATATATAAGCTGCGTAGAGCCATGCTGCAAGATGAAGTTTTTTAGAAATGCCGGCAAAAAGTGCAGATACTCCTATAATAAATATAATGCCCGCACTGTAATTTACAGCAGAAAGCACATAATCTTTAATCGTAATACTTAAATCATCAACATTCATACTCGCGAGATACATGCCGAGTATGGTGAGGAGAAACGATGAAACACCGGCAGCAACTCCGTACAGATAATGTGTGATAAACACTTTCGTGCGGGACACTTTCCGGTTCATTGTACCAGCGATAATCACTTCAAGACGTCCGTCTTTCTCTTCGTTAAGCATGCGCCCGGTAATCATCAGAGCAGGCACCGCAGCCATCAGCGCTGAAATAACGAGCAGCATGCTGATAAAGAACCCTGCCGCATCATTGCTGCCGAGCGACTCCCGGAGCATATCATTTTCTCCGATTAGACTTTCTAAATCACCGAATATGGATCCGTACGACAAACCGGCAGCAAATAGTCCGATGAGCCAGCTGATTATCATTACTCTCATATTAATAAAAGCTAATTTCGGATAACTGTATATTTTTCTCAAATTCTTTTCCTTACCAATTTTTATATAACTGTCTCCGATATCCCGCTTTAAAAATAATACATAGCTGAGTATTATCAAAATTAAAATTACAGTGAACGGTATCAGCCATATTTCTCTATTATCTCCATATACTTCAATCCGGGACAACCAGTGATATGGTGAAATTACAGAGTATGCTGTATTCATGACATCGGTCACCGCGCGGTATAAATAAAATATAATCAGCAGTGACAGAGCGATGCCGAATGTCATATCTCCACTGTCAAATAAATTTCCGATTACAAGAGTCATAACGAAAAACAATAGACCAAACAATGCCAGTCCAAGTGCATAGTATAAATTTCCAGTAATAGAAAGCCCTTCGATATCATACAAGCTTAAACCGCCGAATAATATAATAAAAACAAGTGAATTTATTAAAATTCCGCTCATCAGCTGAGACGTAACAATTGTCTTCTTGCTGATACCGGCACTAAGTACATACTCTGTTAATCCTGACTCTTCAGCTCTCCGGGCAATACCGTTCGCAATCAAAATACCGAACAGGCCGTGAAACAGTGCCATAAACATCAGCATCTGGTGACCGAACATAACAGCTGATGTATAATCTCCGCCCGGTACCGGTCCAATCAGCGCAACCATTGCAGGATTATCGACGGTCATTTTCATACCTTCCTGCTCCGCCGCGGTACTGTACAGCCCGTTAAATACCGGCGGTACCGATATCGACAAACCGCACAATGCAAATATCCAGAGCGCTGCTTTCATTCTCAGATTTTTCATCAGCAATTTAAAATAAGTCATTTTGCGCCCTCATAATAGCGCATGAAAATATCTTCCAGCCGCGGCGGTGCCGTCGTTAAATTTTTCAGATTATATAATTTTAAATACTTCAGAAATTCCGGAATTTTATCATTATCGATAAACAGATGATATCCGTCAGGTGACTCGGAAAATTCATGAACGAAACTGCGGTGTTTTAGTGCAGTAATATCATCATCCGTCTCGACAATGTATTCCATTCTGGTAATATGCCGCAGTTCTTTCATGCTTCCCGACTCTATAATTTCACCATTTCTAATGATCGCAATACGGTCAGCCAGCTTCTCCACTTCCGATAAAATATGGCTGGACAGCAGAATTGTTTTGCCCGTCGATTTCGCCTGTATTACTTCTTCATGGAATACACGTTCCATTAACGGATCAAGTCCTGTTGTCGGTTCATCAAATATTAAAAGTTCTGCGTCACTTAGAAATGCACAAATCAGTGCAACTTTTTGTCTGTTCCCTTTCGAATACGTCTTACATTTTTTACTGCCGTCGAGTTTAAATTTACCGATCAGACGCAATTTTTCATCGTCATTTTTGTAATCGCGTGACTTCATCATAAAATTAATAACTTCTTCGCCGGTTAAATTCCCCCACAAATTAACGTCTCCCGGGACGTAAGCAATTTTTTCAATGTATTTTTTATTTTTCTTTATATTTTTGCCGTCGTACAGAATTTCTCCCTGTGTCGGTTTCAATGCGCCGATAATCATTCGTATCGTCGTCGATTTACCTGCACCATTCGGCCCGATAAAACCAAAAACTTCACCTTTTTCTAATGTAAAAGAAAGATTTTCAGCAGCGCGCACTTTCCCGAAATGTTTTGATACCTTATTAAGACTTAGCATCGGCAATCCCTCCCTAGTCCTACTCCTAGTTTTCAGTTCAATTTTACCATATTCATTTTAGACATGAAAAAAGATCAGGACAATTGTCCTGATCTTTAAAATTTTTATTTATATTACAGTCTCGCACCGCATACAGGCCAAGGCTGTGAACCTCTTGAATCATATAACTGCTGTGCTCTTTGAGTCTGTTCAGCTGCTGATGCGTCTGAAGCTACACCAGAACCGCCCCTGACTGCCAAGTTTGAGCATCAAACTGGTAAAGTCCGTGGTATAGACCATTTGAACTTACTACGCTAGCGTTGCCGCCTGATTCACATGCTGCTAAAGCACCCCAGTTTAAGCCGCTGTTAGAATTAGAGCTTGTGCTGACATTTTGTGTCTGTGGAGCTGGCTGCTGTACAGGTTGCTGCTGTACAGGTGCTGTTTGTGCAGGCTCTTCAGACTGGTTGTTGTAGCTAGTATCTGTGTTTTCAGTTTGAGCAGGCTCTTCGTATGTTTGTTCCTGTGCAGGAGCTGCTGGAGTTTCCTCAACTGCCGGCGCTTCCTCTACTGGTGCTGCAGCTTGTACTGCGTCACCTGAAACGATTAATTCTTTACCTTCAAAAATAAGATCTGATGATAAGTTGTTCCATTCTTTAAGATCTGCAACAGTTACATCAAATTCAACTGCGATTTCAAATAATGTATCGCCTGCTTTGATTGTGTAAATTTCTGTTTCTTCTTTATCTTCTTCTTTAACTTCTTCTTTTCTTCTTTCTCGCCGTCGATTTCAATAATCTGACCTGGAACGATAATATCAGAAGTTAATTTATTTTCTTTTTTAATTGATTCAATAGTTACGTTATTTTCTTCAGCAAGAGCCCAAAGTGAGTCTCCTGATTCTACTGTATGAGATGCTGCTTCTGCACTGTAAGAATCGTCGTTGATACAGCGACTGCTGCACCTAAAGCTAATACTTTCTTCATAAATGTCTTCCTCCAAAAATAATTTGTTAATATATTTTACGACCTTTTTTTGTCGTTTTCGTTTTTTTAACTATTTCATATTATAGAGGATAATTATGTTTCATAGGTTACAGGCATATAATAAGACAGCTGTTATTTTACAATTTTGTTACAAACTCATTTCTGAATGACAAGTTATATTACACATTCTCTGTATCAGTGACAGCATAGTTTCCAGCCGTTTTTTTAAAAGTACACGGAACGTTATCAAATCAGACTTTGTAAAGTTTATGTAATGGGTAAATATATGTTGCAATCCGACTGACTAGTCTGTCATTTGTAACATAACAGTAACGGCTGTAAAGAATCTATTTCTTTAAACATTAAAAAGCATACTGATGAACCGCAGCTGGTCATCAGTATGCATGTGTGTGAGAAATGAATGAGTGTAGAACACAGTTCAAGAGGGTACGTTATTTATTAGGAGACTTTTGCTTTATTATCGTCCGGTGCGGGCTTGTTCTTGTCGTTGTCGTTTTCATCTACAATGCTTGAAATCATTTCAATATGCTTTTCTTTTTCGCTTTTCTGTTCTGCTTTTTCCTGGCTGAGTGTATGTACATACTTTTCGCCAAGTGATTCATTGATATTATAATGATGTACTGCTTGTTCAATTAAGCGGGACGGATTGGATATATCAGTGCGTTCCTGAATCTTATCCGGTACATGTTTTATGCTCTCTGCCCATATTTCCATGCGGTATTCTCTTGATCCGTCTTTTTTAGTAAATGATGTGGTTGCGAGCTGGCCGCTGACACATAAAATGTCACCGGCTTTCGTTTCGTCAAGCACACCCGGTATACTTTTACCAAAAGCTTTACAATAGAGGAAGTGGACTTCTTTATCCCTCCTTGTATCCTTTGGTGCTCGAACTGTTGCAATGATAAATGCATTTACACTCCCCTGCGCATTTTTTGCAATAACATTATTGCTGATAAGTTCGCCGACAAGCAATACTTTGTTCATCATTCTTTATCACCCCCCTCTCCTAATTACAATGTAAGGGGTGAATAAATATTCTGCAAAAGACAATAATTTCTTTTCAGTGTGATATATAATACAATAATTAGAAATACATACTTTAAATTACTCAGTTTTATTATTACCGGTTATTTTGCACTGCAAATTAACTAATTTTGTACTTTGTTAAAAAGGGGTCAGTAATTATGAAATCGTTTAAAGTGATAGATATGAAGATTATTCAAGAGCAGAACTTTATCGTTCCCGAAGTTAAAGACGGCATTATTATTAATATGGAGTACGGAGACAATCCGTGGATTATTGAGATTGTAACCGCTGGAGATTTATCTTCAATTTTAGAAAAGCTGAAAGGACAGCAGCTGGAAATGATGGTCACTATTACACGGCCGTCCAATGCGCCTGCTAAATTCTCAGCCAGAGTAATGGATATCAATCAGATGGATGATATGATTTCAGTTGTTTTTAAAGGAGCTATTATCGTCCAAGGACCGAACTACGCAGAAGAACTGCTCGAGTTCCTTGTTGAAGAAGGTTACGAAGGCAAAACACTGATTAATGAATTTAACTCTCGTATGGAATCAAAAGAAGACTTCAAAAAAGAAGATGAAGAGTAAAAATAAAAAACCGTCTGAAAATCTTAGCTTAAGATTTTCAGACGGTTTTTTATTTATTTTTCGCCTGTTTTAATATCTGAAATGGCAAATGTTATTTCGCACTGGCATGCAACCTGTCCATCGACAGTTGCAACTGCAGAGCCTTTGCCTATCGGTCCGCGGAGTTTAGTAATTTCTACTGACAGCTCCAAAGTATCACCCGGGGTCACCTGTTTTTTGAATCGGCATTTATCAATACCGGCAAAGAACGCGAGCTTCCCTTTAAATTCTTCCTGCTGCAGCAATGCAACAGCACCTACCTGCGCAAGTGATTCTACTATCAGTACTCCGGGCATAACAGCATAATCCGGGAAGTGTCCTTCAAAAAACGGTTCGTTCCCAGATACCTGTTTTATACCTTTACAGCTTTTACCCGGTTCTACTTCTGTAATTCTGTCTATAAGAAGAAACGGCGGGCGGTGCGGTATTATTGCTTTAATCTGATCGTATGTCAGCATGTCTGTCGTCAACCCCTAGTTAAGTTAATGATATGTTCCCACGTTTCAATACGGAATACTCCAAATGGATTATCCAGTATTCCAAAGCCAATCATCAGTCCTAAAAAGACGAGGACGATTGCAACGTAGAAAAACAATAGAATTCTAACCAACAATGGGAACCTACGGTGAACGATTTTCTGTTGTTGTTCTGCCATAGTATTACCCCTTTACTTTGATGTCACCAAATGCTTATCAGACGCACTGTCGTTCACGCGCTTAATATCTGCACCAAGTGCTTTCAGTTTTTCATGGAAACGCACGTAACCGCGGTCCAGATGCTGAAGTTCAGTTACAGAAGTATAACCTTCTGCTGCAAGGCCTGCAAGTACTAACGCTGCACCCGCTCTTAAATCTGATGCGCGTACAGTCGCTCCGTACAGCTGGTTTCCACCGCGGATGACCGCGTGGTTATCTTCAAGTGAAATATTGGCATTCATCGCTGAAAATTCTCTCACATGCATAAAGCGGTTCTCGAATATTGTTTCAGTAACGATACTCGTTCCCTCGATTGTCGTTAAGAGCGCCATCATCTGACTTTGCATATCTGTCGGGAATCCCGGATGCGGCATTGTTTTCAGATCAGTCGGTTTATATTCCTCTGCAGGAATTACTCTTACATCATTGCCTTCTTCGACAAAACGTATACCAACTTCTTCAAGCTTTGCTACTACTGCAGATAAGTGTTCAATCACAACATTCTTCAAAAGAATTTCACTGCGTGTAATCGCACCAGCAATCATAAATGTTCCTGCTTCGATACGGTCCGGGATTACAGTGTGTTCTGAACCATGCAGTTTCTCTACACCGATAATTTTAAGATGACCCGTACCTGCACCAATCACACGGCCGCCCATTGAGTTAATATAGTTCGCAAGATCCGTAATCTCAGGCTCCATCGCAGCATTTTCAATATGCGTTGTACCTTCAGCCAGACTCGCTGCCATCATTAAGTTCTGAGTCGCACCGACACTTGGGAAATCCATGTGGATTTTAGTACCCTGAAGACGACCGTCAATCTTACCTTCGATATAACCGCCAGCCTGTTCGAAAGCTACACCCATTTTTTCCAGACCTTTAATGTGCTGTTCAATCGGACGTGAACCGATTGCACAGCCTCCGGGCATAGCAATATTACAGTAGCCGTAACGGCTTAATAATGGACCCATGACAAGCATGCTTGCACGCATTTTACTAACTAATTCGTAAGGTGCGATACAATTCAATTCTCCGCTCGCATCGATAGTAACACTATTTTTTTCAGCCGATGCTTCTGCACCGAGTGTGGTAATTAATTTTGTTAATGTATTTACATCTGATAATTCGGGTACGTTTTTAATTATTGAGCGTCCTTCGCCAGCCAGCAGCGATGCTGCCAGAATTGGCAATACTGCATTTTTGGCTCCTTCGATCTCAACGAACCAGACAGTTTTTGTCCGCCCTTACAATGATTTTATCCATCTCTCACTCCATATTTCTCTATACCATTCATTATAATAATACGGTGTTTGGGTATCACTTGTAAAGCAATTAGCTGAACATGAGCGCTGCTTCTTGTGTATCTAAAGATGTCCATGATAAGTTACTCATCGCTGTACCTAATAAGACACTCAGCATGATAAGCACCAGTCGAATTCGTCCAACATCACCTTTATTAAATGAATTTTCAATCCTTATTCCCTGTAATACCCAGAATGCAAGACCGATACACAAAATATGCAGAATAATATGCATTAACGCGAACTGAGAAAAACCCAAAAAAATTCCTCCTTTCGATAAAAAAAAGACTGGAAGATCCAGTCTTTTAGTTTGAATTAATATTTAGATACTTCTATACGGTTAACCGCGCGCTGTAATGCAAGTTCTGCACGATACGTATCGACACGTTCATCCTGCGATTTTAAAAGCAGCTGTTCTGCTCTCGCTTTCGCAGACTCTGCACGTTCTGAATCAATATCTTTTGAAAACTCGCCAGCCTGTACAAGTACTGTAATCTGTTCAGGTCTGATTTCTGCAAACCCTTCAGTAACAGCCAGGTATTCGAATTTACCGTTTATTTTAACACGAAGGACACCTATTTTAAGCGGTGTTACAGTCGGAATATGACCGGCCATCACACCAAGCTCACCCTGTTTAGTTTGAAGAACAACGATTTCCGCATCTTCTTCGTGGAAAACAGAACCGTTAGGAGTAACTACATCAAGTGCAATTGTTGCCATGTTTTACCCTCCCGTTTTAGACTTCTACACCTTGCTGACGCGCTTTATCAAGTGCGTCTTCGATGCCGCCAACAAGACGGAAAGCATCTTCAGGAACGTGGTCATACTTACCTTCCAGGATAGCTTTAAAGTCTTGAACTGTTTCTTTAACAGGTACGTAAGAACCTTTTTGTCCTGTAAATTGTTCTGCTACGTGGAAGTTCTGACTTAAGAAGAACTGGATGCGGCGTGCGCGTCCAACAGTATTTTTATCTTCTTCAGAAAGCTCATCCATACCTAGAATTGCAATAATATCCTGCAGCTCACGGTATTTTTGAAGCGTAGACTGAACATCTCTTGCTACTTTATAATGTTCTTCACCAACAATTGCCGGAGAAAGTGCACGTGAAGTAGATGCTAATGGATCCACAGCCGGGTAAATACCCATCTCTGAAAGTTTACGTTCTAAGTTAGTCGTCGCATCTAAGTGAGCGAACGTCTGAGCCGGAGCCGGGTCAGTATAGTCATCGGCTGGTACGAATACTGCCTGAATTGACGTTACTGAACCAACGTTAGTTGACGTAATTCTTTCCTGTAATTGACCCATCTCAGTTGCAAGTGTAGGCTGGTAACCTACTGCTGAAGGCATACGTCCGAGCGCTACTTCAGAACCTGCTTGAGTAAAGCGGAAAATGTTATCAATAAACAGCAGAACGTCCTGACCTTGTTCGTCACGGAAGTATTCTGCCATTGTTAATCCTGAAAGTGCTACACGCATACGTGCACCAGGCGGTTCGTTCATCTGACCGAAAACCATTGCAGTTTTCTGGATAACACCTGAATCTTTCATTTCGTAGTAAAGGTCGTTACCTTCACGAGTACGTTCACCAACACCGGCGAATACCGAAATACCACCGTGTTCTTGTGCAACATTGTTAATAAGTTCCTGGATAAGAACTGTTTTACCAACGCCGGCACCACCGAAGAGTCCAACTTTACCACCTTTAGTGTAAGGTGCAAGAAGGTCTACTACTTTAATACCAGTTTCAAGAATTTCAGTTGAAGTTGATAATTCATCAAACTTCGGAGCTAAACGGTGAATTGGATCACGGCGCTGGGAAGCTGAAAGTGGTCCATCTAGGTCGATGTGTTCACCTAATACGTTGAATACACGACCAAGAGTCTCTTCTCCTACAGGTACTGTGATTGGAGAACCTGCGTTCTCTACCTCAGCACCACGGCGTAAGCCGTCAGTAGAACTCATTGCAATCGTTCTGACAATGTTATCGCCGCGGTGTAACGCAACTTCAAGTGTCAGAGAGATTGGCTCTGAATTAGCATTGTCAATTTTAACTACCAGTGCGTTATTAATTTCAGGTAATTCACCTTCATTAAAGCGCACGTCAACTACAGGTCCCATTACTTGGACTACTTGACCTAAAGCCATTTAATTTCCTCCTAATCTCAATTATTCTAGTGCAGATGCGCCACCGACGATTTCTGTAATCTCCTGCGTAATCGCCGCTTGTCTTAAGCGGTTATACTGCAGCTGAAGATCGCCAACAAGCTCAGTTGCATTATCAGTTGCTGCCTTCATAGCTGTCATACGCGCTGCATGCTCACTCGCTTTTGCGTCAAGCAGTGCACCGTAAATCAGGCTTTCGGCATACTGAGGTAAAATTGTTTCCAGAATTGTTTCTTTATCCGGTTCAAACTCGTAACTTGCGAGTGCTGAATCAGAATGATTTGTCTGAATATCAGTTTCTGTTAATGGTAATACTTTACGAACTGTTACCCTGCTCTAAAATATTCACAAATTTATTATAAATAATATAAAGCTCATCGATATCTTCGTTTATAAATCCGTTAACCGACTGAGCAGCGATTTCTTTCACGCTGGCAAAGTCCGGCTGTTCGGGTAATCCAAGACGATGATTTGTAACATGGAAGCCACGCCCTGTTAAAGTTTCATAGCCAATTTTTCCGAGGACGAATAAATCATATGAATCGGGATTGTTATCATGTCGTTTGTTAGCTTCTTCAGTAATTGCTTTAACGACGTTGTTATTATAAGGACCAGCTTTACCTGTGTCACTTGAAATTATGATATAGCCCGTTCTCTTAATTGGTCTCTCTCTTCTAACATAGGGTGTGAGCTTTCAGTATCACCGGCTGCAATAGCTCTGACTGTTTCCTGGATTTTATCCATGTACGGCTGGAATTTTTTTGAATTCTGTTCAGCCCGGGTCAGTTTGGAGTTAGCAACCATATGCATTGCACTTGTCAATTGACTCATCTTTTTCGTAGAGCCAATACGACCTTTAATTTCTCTTAGTGAAACCATGAATTCACCACCTTAGTAATTACTTACTTCTTAGTTAGAAGGGTTGAAAAGCTTTTTGAAACTGTTAATTGCTTTATCGTATGCTTCACTGTCAGGAAGTTGTTTAGTTTGAGCGATCTGGTTTAATAATTCAGCGTCGTTCGCTTCAAGCCAGCTCATGAATTCAGCTTCGAAACGTGTAATGTCTTCAACTGGAACATCGTCCAGGTAGCCGTTAACAAGTGCGAAAAGAATTACAACTTGTTTCTCTACTTTTAATGGGGCATTTTCAGGCTGTTTAAGCACTTCAACTGTACGCGCACCACGGTCAAGTTTAGCTTTTGTCGACTCGTCAAGATCTGAACCGAACTGAGCGAATGCTTCAAGTTCACGGTATGCTGCAAGGTCTAAACGCAGCGTACCCGCTACTTTCTTCATTGCTTTAATCTGTGCTGAACCACCTACACGTGATACTGAAAGACCGGCGTTGATCGCTGGACGTACACCTGAGTGGAACAGGTCTGACTGCAGGAAGATCTGACCGTCAGTAATAGAGATAACGTTCGTTGGAACGAATGCACTGATATCTCCTGCCTGAGTTTCGATGAATGGCAATGCAGTAATAGAACCGCCGCCTAAATCATCATTTAATTTCGCAGCACGTTCAAGAAGACGGCTGTGAAGGTAGAATACGTCACCCGGGAATGCTTCACGGCCCGGCGGACGGCGTAATAGTAATGATAATTCACGGTAAGCCGCAGCCTGTTTCGTTAAGTCATCATATACGATTAATACGTGTTTACCGTTAAACATGAATTCTTCGGCCATAGATACACCAGCATATGGTGAAATATACAGTAATGGAGCAGGGTCTGCTGCACCGGCAGAAACAACGATTGTGTAATCAAGCGCACCGTTTTTACGTAAAGTTTCAACTGTACCGCGTACAGTTGATTCTTTTTGTCCAATCGCTACGTAAACACAAATCATATCCTGATCTTTTTGGTTAATAATTGTATCGATTGCAATTGTCGTCTTACCAGTCTGACGGTCACCGATGATTAACTCACGCTGTCCGCGGCCGATTGGCACTAATGCGTCAATTGCTTTAACTCCTGTTTGTAACGGCTCATCAACACTCTTACGGTCCATAACTCCAGTCGCAGGACTTTCGATAGGACGTGTTTTAGTAGTATTGATAGGACCTTTTCCGTCGATTGGCTGACCGAGCGGGTTTACTACACGCCCGATAAGTTCTTCACCAACTGGAACTTCCATAATACGTCCAGTACGTTTAACTTCGTCGCCTTCTTTAATATCGTCACTTGGTCCAAGTATTACGATACCAACATTATTTTCTTCAAGGTTTTGAGCAAGTCCAAGTACACCACTCGGGAACTCAATTAACTCTCCTGCCATCGCATCGTTTAAACCATGAGCAAGTGCTATTCCGTCACCCACCTGGATAACAGTACCGACATCGGTAACCTGCATATCCTTATCATAATTTTCGATTTGGCTTCTTAAGAGAGCACTTATTTCGTCAGCTTTGATTGCCATGAAAATGTCACTCCTTTAGCTATTCGCATGTTCTTTAAAATTATTTCTGATACCGTCTAACTGGTTTCTTACAGAACCGTCGTAAACTTTCGAACCTAGAAGCACGCGTACGCCGCCAATAAGCTCTTCATTAATTTCATTCGTAATAAGCAGCTTTTTATAACCTGTTTTATCGATAAATATCTGACCAAGCTGATCCAGCTCTTCTGCAGATAATTTGTAAACCGATTCTACTGTTACACGAGCCTGATCATGACTTTCATCATATAGTGATAAGAACTCGCTGTATATTTCTTCGAGTAATGACATGTGTTTTTTATCCGACAGGATGCGCAGCAGGTTTAATAGAAGTCTGTCGCTTTTACCAAACGCTGCTTCTACCGCTGCCGTTCTTTTATTACGTGTAATCTTCGGGTTATCCATGAATTCGATAAAGTTCTCCACTGAAGCTGCTGCTTCAGTTACTTCAAAGAAATCAGCTTTAACATTCTCAAGATTATCGTGCTGAACTGCTACATCGAACAAAGCACTGGCGTATTTTTGACTGATATTAGCCATTATTTATCGCCTGCTTCCTGTAAGTAGTTCTGAACAAGGTTTTTCTGATCTTCAGAGTTAAGTTCCTTGCGGATCATCTTCTCTGCAATCAGTACTGAAAGTTCAGCAACCTGATCGTTGATATCGCGGACTGCTTTTTCTTTTTCTCTTTCAATATCAGTCTTCGCTTCTGTCATCAGTTGAGAAGAACGCGCCTCAGCATCTCTGATGATTGACTCTTGTTCTTTCTTCGCCTGACTTTTAGCGTTTTCCATAAGTTCAGAGATTTCAGCCTGCGTTGATTTCAGCAGTGCGTCGTTCTCTTCTTTTAAGCGTTCAGCTTCTAATTTTCTGTTTTCAGCAAAATCAATATCGTCATGGATTAGTTGTTCACGGTCATCCATAACTTTCTTAACTGGTTTCCACACATAGTATGACAATACTGCAAGCAGCGTCAGAAAACTCGCCAGTAGAACAAGCGATGTTCCAACAGCCGTGCCCATAGTTTCACCAGCAGCACCTAAAATTAATAGTTCCACCTATGTACACTCCTTTCAAAAAAGTCTCTAACTCTCGTAGTTATTTACATAATAAGATGGCGAAATCTTCAAGCAAGACTTCGCCTTATATAACGACTCTTAGAACGTGAACATAAGTAGGAACGCGATAACGATAGCCATAATTGGAACAGCCTCAACTACACCAATTCCGATGAACATAATCGTTTGTAACGGACCACGTGACTCTGGCTGACGAGCAACACCTTCAACTGTTTTCGAAACAACCATACCAATACCAAAAGATGCGCCAAGAGCCGCTAAACCTGCTGCAATACCAGCTGCTAGTAAATTCATAAAATATTTCCTCCTAGAAAATTGTATATTATTATTTTTTATTATATTAATGATCATCGCTCACTTTATGTGATAGATAAACCATTGATAACATTACGAATATAAATGCCTGAATCGCACCTATAAATACTTTGAATCCTTGCCATACCATCATAGGAATAAATCCTAATGCGCCTAATACCGTGCCTCCGGTTACTAATCCCAACAGGAGTAACAGAAGTATCTCACCAGCATAAACGTTACCGTAAAGACGTAAACCGAGTGTTAAGTTATATGTAAATTCTTCGATGAATTTGATTGGTGCAAGCCACCACATCGGCGTAACATATTGTTTCAAATAACCGCGCATTCCCTGCATCTTCACACCATAGTAGTGTGTCAGTACTATCATTAGTCCTGCCAGCGTCAGCGTAACGACCGGGTCAGCTGTTGGTGATTTCACCCACAGTGTATGATCCGCGTCCGGTGCGACGAACGACAGCGGTATACCGATTAAGTTGCCGATTAAAATGAATAAGAACAATGTCAGCGCTAAAAAGTGGAACTGTGCGCCTTCTTTCCATGCCATATTGCTTTAATTATTCCTTTAACGAAGTTCATTAACGCCTCAACGAGCACCTGACCTTTACCGGTCGGACGCACTGCGAGCTTTCTCGTCATGAAAAATAATGTAAAGAAGATAAGCAGACATGTAATGATAATCATCATTGAAGTTGCAAGTTCGAATACGATTGGTATTCCGAACAAATCAAACGACCACGTTGGAATTCCGTGTTCCATTTCTTCACCTCTTCCGTTTAAAAAGTTCTAATGCTGCGCGCCAGAAAATCAGCGCATAAGTGAGGAGCAGCCCGATTAAAATACCGATGATATTCAAAGTTTCAGGAAACCTCACCCATATTAAACAGGCCGCTGCGACAATAAGCATTCTCGTTAACGTTCCTGTTTTAACTTTTTCGCCATCACTGAGCTGTGCCGTTCTTAAATTGTAGTACCAATTATAAGACAGCAGCATCGATCCGAAGATACCGATGCACAACCCTGCAAAGAACGGCAAAGAAGTAAATATATAAGCAATAATACTCAATATTAAAAGTATTATTAAATATTTCATAAAGTTTTTAAAATATCCTTTAAAAATTTCCACTGTCTTTTACGACTCCTCGGGTAATGTAAGCATGTTGTGAAAACAATTACATACTCTAATGATTTTATAGGAGTGCAATTTTTGTGTCAACAAAATATGGAAATTTTAACAACATGTTCACATTTGCTAATCATTTACAGAAAAACTGATAGGTTTTTCTTTAGTTATTCCATAATAATACTTTATGTTGTCGCAAATTCTGCGTGAAGCCTGTCCGTCACCGTAAGGATTTTGCGTTTGTGACATTTCATTGTACAATTCTTCATCTGTCAGCAGCTCTTTTGTCATGTTGTAAATGTTTTCCTGCTCAATACCGGCAAGTTTAAGCGTCCCTGCTTTAACACCTTCAGGACGTTCAGTAGTATCGCGCAGTACAAGTACCGGCTTGCCAAGTGAAGGCGCTTCTTCCTGCACCCCGCCCGAGTCAGTTAAGATCAGGTGGCTTCTTGCAGCAAAGTTATGGAAATCAAGTACATCGAGCGGCTCAATTAATTCAACGCGCTCGTGATCGCCTAAGTACTCCTCGGCAATTTCACGTACTTTAGGGTTTTTATGCATTGGATAAACAACTGTCACATCTTCAAATTCGTCAACAATCTGACGAACCGCACCGAAAATGTTATGCATTGGCTGGCCGATATTTTCGCGTCGGTGCGCTGTTAAGAGCACCACTTTGTTGTCTTTATGTTTTTCGATAATATCGCTGTGATAGTTTTCATCAACTGTTGTTGCCAGTGCATCGATCGCAGTGTTTCCTGTAACTGAAATCTTTGTATCATCTTTTGCTTCATTCAGCAGGTTCTGACGTGCATCTTCTGTCGGTGAGAAATGAAGATCTGCTAAAACACCTGTCATCTGACGGTTAGCTTCTTCAGGGAATGGTGAATATTTGTTATGAGTGCGGAGACCTGCTTCAACGTGACCGATATCCACTTCATTGTAAAACGCAGCAAGTGAACCTGCGAATGTTGTCGTCGTATCACCGTGCACTAAAATCATATCCGGTTTTACTTCTTTAATAACTGATTCGAGACCGTTAATTACACGCCCTGTAACTTCTGACAATGTTTGGCCCGCTTTCATAATATTCAAGTCGTAATCAGGTGTAATATCGAACGTTGTCAGTACCTGATCAAGCATCTCTCTGTGCTGTGCAGTAACTACTACAACCGGTTCAATATCTTCATTTTTTCATTTCGAGTACAAGGGGAGCCATTTTAATAGCTTCAGGTCTCGTACCGAAAATCGCCATAATTTTTTTCATAACAATCTCCTATGATTTATTATCGTGTACCAAATAATCTGTCACCGGCATCGCCTAAGCCAGGAACGATGTAACTCTCTCATTCAATTTCTCATCGAGTGCTGCGATGTAAATATCCACATCCGGGTGTGCTTCTTTTAATACTTCTACACCTTCCGGTGCTGCAATCAGACAGATGAAACGAATTTTTGTCGCTCCATGTTTTTTAACTGCAGTAATTGCTTCCACCGCTGATGCGCCTGTAGCAAGCATCGGGTCGATAACGAAAATATCACGCTCTTCAATATCTCCCGGGAACTTCGCATAGTATTCAACAGCTTTCAGTGTTTCAGGATCCCGGTACAATCCGATATGCCCGACACGAGCCGATGGAATAAGTTTTAAAATACCATCCTGCATACCAAGGCCCGCGCGTAAAATTGGGACGATACCCAGTTTTTTTCCGCTCAGGCGTTTAGCTGTAGTTTCCTGAACCGGTGTCTGTACTGACACATCTTCGAGTGTAAGATCTCTCGTTCTCATAAGCCTAAGCATACCCCAACTTCATCAACCAATTCTCTGAATTCTTTAGTCGACGTGTTTTCATCACGGATATAGCTCATTTATGCTGGATTAACGGATGATCCATTACTTGTATCTTTGACATATATCTTCCTCACTCTAAAAATTAACCGGATGATCCCATCCGTATATATTATAACGCAGTTTATTTGTATAGTGGATACTTTCCTGTTAATTTAGTAACTTTATCTGAAATCCCATCCAGATTCTCTTCATTTTAACACGCGTCAGTGTTTCAACGATAATATGACCCACTTCTGTCATATCTTCTGTTGTAAATCCACGCGTTGTCATCGCAGGCGTTCCGAGCGGATACCGCTCGTCACGAATGGCGATGCCATCAAAGGAATTGTATTTTATTAACAGTAATACCGATTCATCAAGTGCTTCCTCAGCCACTTTTCCTGTCAGACCAAAAGTCTTAAATCTACGAGTACAAGGTGGTTATCTGTCATACCTGAAACGATACGAAGACCGCCGTCAGCGAGTGACTCAGCCAACGCTTTCGCATTATCCAGAACACGCTGCTGGTATGCTTTAAATTCCGGCTGCATTGCTTCACCGAATGCCACGGCTTTCGCTCCGATAACATGCATTAAAGGTCCGCCTTGAATACCAGGGAAAATATTTTTATCAACAGCTTTAGCATGTTCTGCAGTTGTTAAAATTAACCCTCCGCGCGGTCCGCGTAATGTTTTATGCGTTGTTGACGTTACAAAGTCAGCATGCGGTACCGGGTTCGGTGCAGTCCTGCTGCAACTAATCCTGCGATATGCGCCATATCTACCAGTAAATACGCACCGACTGCATCAGCAATTTTACGGAACTTTTTAAAGTCCAGTGTTTTAACATATGCACTGCCGCCTGCAACAATCATTTTAGGCTGTTCTTTTTTAGCGATTTCCATAACTTTATCGTAATCAATTGTTTCAGTGTCCTTCTCAACACCGTAAGATAAGAAGTTAAATAATTTCCCGCTGAAGTTAACAGGTGAACCGTGTGTCAAATGTCCACCGTGCGATAAATCCATACCAAGCACTTTGTCTCCGTGCTCAAGCACCGAGAAGTATACTGCCATGTTTGCCTGAGAGCCTGAGTGAGGCTGCACGTTGGCATGTTCTGCACCAAAAATTTCTTTTGCACGGTCACGTGCGAGGTTTTCCACAACGTCTACATGTTCACATCCGCCGTAGTAACGTTTCCCCGGATATCCTTCTGCATATTTGTTCGTTAAAATAGAACCTTGTGCTTCCAGTACTGCGGGTGAAACGAAGTTTTCGCTCGCGATAAGTTCGATGTTGTTGTTTTGTCTTTCCAGTTCTTTATCAATAACTTCCTGTACTTGTGGATCTTGTGATTTAATATTAGACATTGTAAATCTCCCCTTTATTTATAATGCGCTCTCGGTCCGCCGACTAATTTCGGACGGGTTGTTGCTATCGTCACTACTGCTTCGCCAACTGTTTTAACAGACGTTCTTACCGGTATGGCAACATGTTTTAAATGCATACCGATCAGTGTCTGGCCAATATCAATGCCGCGGTCTGCAATGACCGACTCAACGACAACGGGGTCTGACAGCTCTTTATACGCAAATTCACTCAGACTGCCTCCCGCTTCTTTGTGCGGCACTACTGTAACTTCTTCTAAATTCAAAGCTTCCATCGTGTGTCTTGACGTTGTCAGAGAACGGTTAATATGCTCGCATCCCTGAATAATAAATGCATGTTTTCCTGCCCTGCAATTTTAGAAAGTGGCTGTATATAACTTCCGCCGCTTCATCCGAACTGCTTTTACCGATGTGCTTCCCTATAGTTTCCGATGTCGAACATCCGATAACGAGCACTTTCCCCGATGTAAAAAATTCTGTTTCATATAAATCATCAGTCAGTGTCTGTATATCATTCTTCAATCTTACAAACGCGTTTTTCATGTCTACCACCCTCAAATTCAGTGTTCAGCCATGTGTCCACCACTTCAAGTGCAAGACCCGGGCCGATAACTCTTTCACCCATCGCGAGTACATTGGAATCATATGTGCAGTGTTGCTTTTGCTGAAAATGTATCGTGCACGAGTGCACAGCGAATGCCTCTAGTTTTATTTGCAGTAACACTCATGCCGATGCCGGTACCGCAAATTAAAATACCTTTATCAATTCTCCCGCAGCTACTTTTTCTGCGACCGGCTTAGCATAATCCGGGTAATCCACAGAATCCGTATTGTCAGGCCCGAGATCTGTAAAATCAATTTTCTTGTCAGTTAAATATTCCGTAACGATCCTCTTTAAATTGAGCCCGCCATGGTCGGATGCAATCACAACTTTCATACACTCATCTCCTTAAAATATATTATAACTATCAGTGCTAAGAGTTTCAAAAGATTACCGGACTTACCAGTTAAATTTATCGATGTATTTTTGCAGATGTAAAATACTTCATCGTATTGCGCTTTTGTGCCACCGTATGGATCGGGTATGTTTTTTATTTCACCATCCGCACATTCAGATATAAGTTTGACATCTGCTGTTGGGAAGTGTTCCAGGATTGCATTCTTATGACTGTTTCCCATAACGAGCAGCGTACTGTTTTCAATATCGTCTTCTGTCAGCTGCTCAGGCTGTGACGGCACCGGCAATCCCGCCTCTTCTATAAGAGACAGCGACTGGCTGCTCGTACTGCTGTTTACAACGGAGAGTCCGCGTGATGAAATGTCCACATGCGGATACTTCATACGTGCGTAACTTTCTGCCAGCGGGCTGCGGCACGTATTTCCTGTACATACAAAAATAATTTTAGTCACTCCGAATCACTTCATTCCCCGTCGCTTTATAAACACGGTTCATCAGTCCTTCAGATTCCGGCACTTTATCGAAACCATGTATGAAAATAATATCCACGTCCGATGTATCCATGATACGCAGAGCTGAATATAAGTTCCGTGCCGCTTCTTTATAGCTATCCCGTTCCCTGCACAGACTGATAAACTGCATATCTTCGCCGACGAATTCCCTGCTCGTTTCCGGAGCAATAATACCCACTTTCTGATCGCGCCCGACAGGCAGCTTCGTATTATTGATACCCCCTTCGATAACAATCAGCGGCTGTCTTGGTGCATAATGTTTATATTTCATACCTGGTGAAATCGGTTTGTCGGTTTGTTCAGTTACCGTATCGACAGCTGCTTCCAGAACTTCTTCCAGTTCTTCTTTCGTCACCGCACCCGGGCGGGCAATTCTGTAAGGGAACTGCGTGCAGTCGAGCACAGTGCTTTCGATACCGTAAATTGCCGACTCACTGTCGATAACACCGTACAATTTATTCTCAAGATCATCGATGACGTGCTGCGCATTCGTCGGCGATGGTTTGCCGCTGATATTAGCACTGGGAGCAGCAAGCGGTATATCAGCATACTGCAAAATTTTTCGTCCCACCGGATGGCTCGGCATGCGCACCGCAACAGAATCGAGTTCCGCCACTGCATTTGTGGATAGATAATCTCCTTTTAACGGCAGGATAAAAGATATCGGCCCCGGCCAAAATGCTTCCATTAATTTAGTCACGCGTTCGTCAAGCGCAGCTGTGAAATCTTTCAGCTGGCCAATATCATGTATATGTATAATTAATGGGTTATCTCCCGGACGTCCTTTGGCAGAAAAAATCTTATTAATTGCCTCTCCGTTCCGGGCATCAGCCGCAAGACCATAGACTGTCTCTGTCGGGATACCGATAATTTCACCGTAAGTAAAAGCAATTTTTATTTCCTCGAGCTGTTCGTGGAGCTCTTTTTTACTCTCGTCAGTCAAATCGGCTTCGGTAATATTCCATATTTTAGTCACTGTATTCACCCCACGTAAAATGTAATATTCTATCTTGTTGATTAATATCTTTAACCACCTGCACGACAACGCCCGGCCAGACGCTGCCGATATATTCCTTTAATGCATCTGCCTGACTAAAGCCAATTTCAAAATATACCCGGCCGCCGGGTTTCAGCACGTCTGAGAGCCTACGAATCATTGCTTTATAAAGCGCCAGTCCATTATCGTCTGCAAACAGCGCTGTACCAGGTTCGTATTCAAGAACGGACGGTGTCATAAGATGTTTCTCATCCTCGCTTATATATGGAGGATTAGAGATGATTATATCAGCTTTAATTTCTTTATCCACTAATGGTGCAAATAAGCTGCCCTCCAAATATTCAACATTGACTCCGAGGCGCTCTCCGTTCTTTTTGGCAGTTCTGAGGGCGCCCGCTGACAGATCCGTAACTATTACCTTATTCGATTTCCAGTGAGCCGCTAATGTTAAGCCGATTGCACCTGTCCCGGTACCGATATCGACTGCTGTTAAGCCGAGATCATTTTCATTCTTCAGGACGAATTCCACGAGCTCTTCTGTTTCATTTCTTGGAATCAGCGTGTCCGGCGTTACTGTAAAGTAATCATCGTAAAAAAATGCTTCTCCGAGTACATACTGGTAAGGTTCATTATGGCAGACACGTTCGATGACAGATGCGAATTTTTCATAATCTTCTTTTGGCATCATATCTTCTCCGTATATCATCAGCTTTGCAAAATTCATTCCAAATAGTTCTTCCATTACAATCGAAGCCACGCGGATTTCCTGTCCAGATACACTTAAAGAGGCTTCCGCCTCTTTAAGTACCGCTTTATATTGTTTCATTGTTCAATTCTTCCAGTTTTGAAGTCTGCTCTTCAATTGCCAGCGCTTCAATAATTTCATCGAGATTCCCGTCAATAATCTGATCCAGTTTTTGAATTGTTAAACCGATACGGTGGTCAGTCACACGGTTTTGCGGATAGTTATATGTCCGGATACGTTCAGAACGGTCTCCGGTACCTACTGCTGATTTTCTCTTTTCAGCATATTCCGCATGTGCTTCCTGCTGCATCATGTCGTAAACGCGCGCTTTAAGTACTTTCATTGCGCGCTCTCTGTTTTTTATCTGTGATTTTTCATCTTGTGATGTTACTACCGTGCCACTTGGCAGGTGAGTAATACGAACTGCCGAGTCAGTCGTGTTAACGTGCTGTCCGCCGGCACCGCTTGAACGGTACGTGTCAATTTTAATATCTTCGTTGCGGATATTCACTTCTACGTCTTCTACTTCAGGCAATACCGCGACAGTTGCAGTAGATGTGTGAATACGTCCGCCTGATTCTGTTTCCGGTACACGCTGAACGCGGTGTGCACCATTTTCAAACTTAAGTTTTGAGAATGCCCCTTTACCCTGAATCAGGAAGCTGATTTCTTTAAATCCGCCGTGTTCACTGCTTGAAGCGTCAACAGTTTCCGTGCGCCATCCCTGGTCTTCGGCATATCTTGTATACATTCTAAACAGATCTCCTGCAAAAATCTGTGCTTCGTCGCCGCCTGCAGCACCGCGAATTTCCATAATAACGTTTTTATCGTCATTCGGGTCTTTAGGGATGATAAGAATTTTTAGATCTTCTTCCAGTTTCGGCAGCATGCTTTCAGACTCTGAAATTTCTTCTTTCAGCATTTCAATCATTTCCGGATCGTCTGTTTCTTTCAGCATTCCTTTAGATTCTTCAATTGTTTCCATGTGTCCTCTGTATACGCGGAAGACTTCAACAGTATCGTGAATATCACTTTGCTCTTTAGAATAAGTGCGCAGTTTGTCAGGATCGCTGACTACATCGGGGTCGCTGAGTAATTCAGTTAACTGTTCATATCGATTTTCTATTATTTCGAGTTGATCAAACATAAGAATACGTCCTTTTCCTGGTACTTTTTAGTTACTTTATTATAGCATATTTTTAAGACAAAAAAACTGCACTGAGAATCTCAGTACAGTTGAAATTTTGTTATTCTTGGTTGCTTGATTTAAGACCGAATTTTTTGTTGAATTTCTCAACACGGCCATCTGCAGATGCGAACTTCTGACGTCCTGTGTAGAACGGGTGTGAATCTGAAGATATATCTAAACGAATAACCGGGTACTCGTTACCATCTTCCCACTCCATAGTTTCAGAAGAAGTACGTGTAGATCCACTTAAGAATTTAAATTCTGTAGTTGAATCTAAAAAGATTACTTTTTTGTATTCAGGATGAATTCCTTGTTTCATAATTGTCAGCTCCTTTGCCCTGGACCATCTGGAACAGAGTTATTTGTGGCTATCACCACGCATTACTTTGCCATTATACATGCTGAGACTGTAAAAATCAATATCCGCACGAAAATTTATATAACCGGTTTTCCTGTCTTCTGAGAGCTGACCATACGGTCTCTCAGTACATCGAAAAACTCTTCGTTCGTCTTCGTTGTTTTTAAAATCCGGAGGAAACGCTCTGTAAAGTCGGAGGAATCCTTAAACAGATTTCTCAACTGCCATAAAATCTCAAGCTCTTTTTTATCGAGCAGCAGCTCTTCTTTACGCGTGCTCGAACGTCTGATATCGATTGCCGGATAAATACGGCGTTCACTTAAATTACGGTCGAGGTGAAGTTCCATGTTCCCCGTACCTTTAAACTCTTCGTAAATAACATCGTCCATACGGCTGCCTGTATCAACAAGTGCAGTCGACAGAATCGTCAGGCTGCCGCCTGCTTCGATATTACGTGCTGCACCGAAGAAATGTTTCGGACGGTGTAAACTCGCAGGATCAAGACCACCCGATAATGTACGGCCGGATGCCGGAATCACTAAGTTGTAAGCCCGTGCCAGACGCGTAATTGAGTCCATTAAAATGATAACATCCTCACCCATTTCAACGAGGCGTTTCGCACGTTCCAATAATAATTCTGCAACTTTAACATGGTGCTGAGGCGGCTCATCAAAAGTTGAATGCACAACATCAGCATTTTCAACTGAACGTTCCAGATCCGTAACCTCTTCCGGACGTTCGCCGATTAGGAGGATAAAGAGTTTCACATTCGGATGATTCGTCGTAATTGCCTGAGCAATTTCTTTTAACAGCGATGTTTTACCCGCTTTAGGCGGCGCAACAATCATTCCGCGCTGACCGAAACCAATCGGTGTCACAAGGTCCATAATACGCGTCGACATATCAGCCGGCTCGTTCTCAAGTCGGATACGCTCATCCGGATATAAAGGCGTCAGTGCCTGGAAATGCGGGCGTTTCTTCACTTCTTCAGCATTATGGTCGTTAATAAAATCAACCTGGAGAAGACCGTAATACTTCTCATTTTCCTTAGGTTTGCGGACTTTACCGGTAACCTTATCACCTTTTTTCAGTTCAAAACGGCGAATCTGCGATGCAGATATATAAATATCTTTCTCACCTTTTGAATAGTTTACCGTACGGAGGAAACCGTAGCCGTCCTGCTGAATATCATCGAGAATACCCTCCATGTAATAGTTACCGTCTTTTTCCATTTCAGCTTCTAAAATTGCAAGAACTAATTCTTTTTTATTTAATTTGCTGTAGTTCGATAACCGTAAACTTTTTGCACGTTCAGTTAATGCTTTAGTCGTATTATTTTATACAAAGCATCGAATGTTTCATATTTCATATCCTGTGTCTTTGATTTCTCAGACATATTTACACTTCCTAATACTGATTTTATAAATTTATGTTCGTCTATCGTTTTGTATATTTTTGGATTAAATTTAGAAATTGCGCTGGAGCTGCGGGTTGAATCCTTCATTTGGAGTACAATGCTGAAGTTTTTTTGAAAGGCATATATATATTACATCCGGAGCACAGCCGATGTCAAAGAAAAAACTGCCGGGATGAAACTGAGCGTGCCACCGTCAGTTCCCGGCGGCGTGCTCCAGACCATTTAATTACTTATCCACAATCATATTCGGTTTCTTCTTCATGCTGTGACGGCTGTTCACAAATCGAACAGTTCCTGACTTAGCGCGCATTACGACAGATGAGGTTTCAGCAAAGCCGCTTTTAAACTGGACGCCTTTCATCAGTTCACCGTCAGTCACTGCTGTTGCTGCAAAGATTGCATCGTCACCGCTGACTAAATCTTCAAGTCCGAGTTTTTTATCCGGGTCGACGCCCATCTCTATGCAGCGCGCGTGTTCTGCGTCATTTCTCGGCAAGAGCCGTCCCTGGAAGTCTCCTTCAAGCGCCTTAATTCCAGCTGCTGCAATAACACCTTCAGGTGCACCGCCGACGCCCATTAAAATATCGATTCCAGTCCAGTCAAAACAAGTATTAATTGCCGCACCGACGTCACCGTTATCAAACATAATAATTCGTGCACCGAGTGTACGGACCTGATCAATAATCTCTTTGCTGCGTTCGCGTTTAATAATTGTTACTGTGACGTCTTCAACATTTTTGTTTTTCGCTTTTGCTACTGCACGGATATTTTCTTCCACAGACATATCAATATCGATAAAACCACGGCAGTCCGGTCCGACTGCGAGTTTCTGCATATACATGTCAGGAGCGTGCAGAAGATTGCCTTTATCAGCAACCGCGAGTACTGTCATTGCTCCTAAAGTGCCTTCTGCGACAGTCGTTGTGCCTTCCAGCGGATCGACCGCAATATCGAGTTCCGGACCGTCTTTCGTTCCGAGTTCTTCCCCGATATACAGCATCGGTGCTTCATCAATCTCGCCTTCACCGATTACAACTTTACCTGTCATCGGAATCGTTTCAAACAGACGGCGCATTGCTTCTGTCGCCGCATCATCCGCTTCATTCTTCAGACCTTTTCCTGTCCATGCTGCACTGGCAAGTGCGGCTGCTTCTGTCACTCTTACGAGCTCCATCGATAATCCTCTTTCCAAAACTGTCTCCCCCTAATATCCGTGCTGATTTTTCTAAACTATTATAACACAGAAAAAAGACTGCAATTCTTATGAATTCCAGTCTTCTCATCCTTAATCTTCTAAAGTGTCACGCCAAATATCCGCACCGAGCGCTGACAGTTTTTTAACTATATCTGAATATCCTCTATCGATATGATTAACGTTATGAATTGTCGTTACGCCGTCAGCAATGAGGCCTGAAATTAACAGACATGCGCCTGCACGGAGGTCGCTTGCATACACTTCTGCACCTTTAAGCTGTGACGGATAAATCAGTGCACTGCCGCTTTTCTTCTCAATATGAGCACTCATGCGGGACAATTCATCAACATGTCTGAATCTTGCCGGATAAATGGTTTCAGTAATTTTACTGACACCATCAGCTAAAAACATAAGCGGTGTTATCGGCTGCTGCAAATCCGTTGCAAAACCCGGATACACTTGGGTTTTTATCGATACAGCATTAAATTTCTCAGGCTTGTTAATTACGACATAGTCGTCGCCGATGTCCAGTTCAACACCCATTTCTTCCAGTTTTGCCGACAGTGACTCCATGTGCGTCGGGATAATATTATTCACTCTATAATTCTTTCCGGCAACTGCACCGACAATCATATAAGTACCGGCTTCAATACGGTCAGGAATAATATTGTGAGTCGTACCGTGCAGCGATTCTACGCCTTCGATACGAATTGTATCCGTACCTGCACCTTTAATATTTGCACCCATGTTATTAAGCAGTGATGCCACGTCGACGATTTCAGGTTCTTTCGCCACGTTTTCTAAAACCGTGCGCCCTTCTGCACAGCTCGCTGCAAGCATCATATTAATCGTTGCACCAACTGATACAACATCGAAAAATATTTTTGCGCCTGTCAGTTTCTCTGCCGTCAGATACATCGCGCCGTGCTCGTTTGTTACTTTAGCGCCAAGTGCTTCAAATCCTTTAATGTGCTGATCGATCGGTCTCGGGCCAAGCGGACAGCCGCCCGGCAGTCCGATAACACATTTCTTAAAGCGCGAGAGCATCGCACCCATCATATAATATGAAGCGCGTAAGGATTGTACTTTGTTGTTCGGAAGCGGCATATTCACTGCTTCTTCAGCATTGACTTCCAGTGTCGTCCCTGATAATTCCGTTTTAATATTCAGGTCATTTAAAAGACTCATCAGCGTTTTAACGTCACTGATTTCAGGCAGCCCCTCCAGTCTAACTGTACCGGAAGAAGCCATGAGCGACGCTGGAATCAGTGCAACCGCACTGTTTTAGCCCCGCTGATATCAACTTGCCCCGTCAATGAATTACCGCCCCGGACTTTAATTACATCTTCAGCCATATAAAAGCTCCTTGTCATTTAATTATGTGGAGACTACTTATTGTTCCAGTCGTTTAAGAATTGTTCGATTCCTTTATCAGTTAAAGGGTGGTCTGTTAATGTCTTAATTACTTTATAAGGAATCGTTGCAATGTCAGCACCGCGAATTGCTGCGCCGTGCATATGACCCGGATTACGGATTGATGCTGCGATAATTTCAGTATCGATATCGTGAATTGCGAAAATCGCTGCGATATCTTCAATTAACTGCAGTCCGTCCAGACCAATATCGTCAAGACGACCGATAAAAGCGACACATAAGTTGCGCCCGCGCGTGCTGCTCAATGCCTGCACTGTGTTGAATACTAAAGTAACGTTTGTTTTAATGCTTCAGAAGCAAGTACGCTGACTGCTTTCATACCGTCTGCTGTCATCGTATTTAAATAATATGCTCGTGAAGTTCGCAAGTTCACGCCTTCTTCGATCATGCCTTTAGCGTCAAGCGAGATAACTTCCCCGTGACAGGTCCGCCGACAAGTTCGCAAATTTCAACAAGTCTGTCGTGGAATGAAATATCTCTTCTTTAGCTACTAATGACGGGTTTGTGTTAAACCGCTCAGTACGCCCCACTCGGGATTTCTTTAATTTCGTCCATATTTGCTGTATCTATAAAGTATTTCATCTTGTTTTCGTCCTCCAATAATGTGATATTAAGATTATAAATTAAAGCTTCTCAAACTGACAATGCTTTACCATTAACAGTTCATTTAAATTTAATTAAAACATTTTAATAATTGCTGTATCGACTGCTGCAAGGTATTTTAATATTTTATAAAAAAATGACCGCGCTTAAAAAACGCGGTCATTTTTTCTTATTATAATATACCATATTGGCCTGTAACTATCTCTCCTCTGAAACGTTTTAAGAAATCTTGCAGTCTCGGGTTGTCAGATTTATTAATCACTTCATCCGCGGTTCCCTCTTCAGCTATTACACCTTCATCAAGAAACAGCACCCTGTCTCGATTCCAGTGCAAAAACCCATTTCATGTGTGACAAGCACCATAGCCTATCTTCATGTTCTGCAAGGTCGCGTATAACTTCCAGCACTTCGCCGACAAGTTCCGGGTCGAGCGCCGACGTCACTTCGTCAAACAGCATAATTTTCGGTTTCATTACGAGTGCCCGCGCCATCGCAACGCGCTGTTTCTGTCCGCCGGACAGCTGAGACGGGTATGAATCGTGTTTATCCCCGAGCCCACACGGTCCAGCATGTTTTAGCAAGCTCAGCCGCTTCTTTTTTATTCATTTTCCGGACATTGACCAGCGGCACCACACAGTTTTCCAAAATGTTTTATGCGGAAACAGATTAAAGTGCTGAAATACCATCCCGATATCATTGCGTACTTTGCTTAAATGTTTTCATTCGCTGTTTTCTCTTTGCCGCCGGCTTCCATTTTCCATAAGTTTGTACCATCGACAATAATATCTCCGTCCGACGGCTCTTCCAGCGTCATAAAAGACGGATAATTGTCGTCTTACCGGAACCGCTCGGCCCGATAATCGCCAGTTTCTCTGTCGGATTTATATCCAGATTAATTCCTTTAAGACATGGGTATCCCAAATGACTTATGAATTTCTTTATATTGAACGATGGTTTCACTATTCCGTCACCTTCACTTTCATATTCTTTTTATCAAATCTGCGGTTCATCTTTTTCTCAAGCTGTCTGATTAAGAGTGCAGATGGATAGCTCAGCACGAGGAACAGAATCGCGACTATTGTCAGCGGTTCAATGTATGACCATGTGTTTGCGCCATATGACGTGCGAGACTTAATATACCGACCACACCGATAGTCTGCCGCGGCACTTCTTTAAACAAAATGATAAAAATGATTAATAGTTGCCGAGCATTGGTATTGTCGGCGGCAGTGCCTGCGGGAGCACGACTTTAAACCACGTGTCCTTCTGTGAAAAGTTAAGTGCTTTCGCTGCTTCCCACTGGCCTTTATCAACACTTTCAATACCCGAACGGTATACTTCCGCAATATAAGTGGAAAAGTGGATGCCGAGTGCGAGCATTGCTGCGACAAACGGCGTAAACGACGTACCGATATAAGGGACCATCGGCCACGCAAAGTACAGAAAGAATATTTGTACGATGGGCGGGGTTGAGCGTATAAATTCTCTGATCCAGTATACGATAAAATTAAATATTTTAAGCGGTGTCGATTCAAGCACGAGCCAGATAAAACCGGCCGCGAGCGCTAAAGCGTAACTCGTAATCGTCAGCCCGAGTGTTACGGTGATTCCCGTAATGATAATTGGAAATGCGTCTGCAAATGTTTCCCAGCTCCACATTAGCTCGCCACCCCTCTCTTCGCAATTTTTTCACCTTTTTTAGAAAGCCAGATTAACGGCAGTGCGATAATAAAGTACATTACCAGCACCATAAAGTAGGCAAGAGGGCCTTCTGAAAGATTTGTTGAACGGTAAATATCACCGTAATACAGAATATCCGTCAGACCGATCAGCGATACTAACGCTGTACCTTTAAGTATTTGAATAGAATAGTTGCCGAACTCAGGCAGCATCAGCCGTAATGCTTGCGGCAGTATAATATGTCTCATCCGCTGTACACGTGACAAGTTTAAGGCAATCGCTGCTTCAGTCTGTCCCTTGTCGACAGCAAGTATTGAACTTCTTACTACTTCAGACATATAAGCACCGTAGTTTAAGGCAATTGCTATAACACCAATCCACCAGTTGCTGCCGAGATGAATAAACAGAATTGGTACGGCGTAATACAGCCAGAATAATTGAACAATTAATGATGTCCCTCTGAAAAGTTCCACGTAGAACATCGTAAAGCCGCGTACAAGCGGGTTCTTAACAATTCGGCACAAGCCTGCAACGAACGCAATAATAAATGCAAGAACCGTTTGCTGCTAAAAACAGGCTGACCGTTGTCCCTAACCCTTGAGATAGGTAGGACAGTATGTTTAAGGCAGAATCAAACATCCTCTCACTCCTTATTTTTAAAATAAAAGGGCCCAGTGTCTCCTGAGGAATTACTGGGCCTTTATTAATTATTCACCTTCGCATAGTGCAGATGCTGTAACTTCCCCAACTTCCACACGGTTGTTATCAGCAGTAAATCCTTCTGAAGCATCCAGAATTTCATCGATTGTGCCATTCTTCTTTAATGTTTCAAGTGCTTCGTTATAAGCTGTGCGCAATTCTTCATCGTTTATATTAAATGCAGCAGCACCAAAGCTTGGAATGCCCTGGATATCAGGCTGCTCAAAATTTTCTACAATTTCAACATCATCGCTGCCGAGAGACTCATATGCTGCTCTTAAAGTAGCTTCAGTTGCTGCCGTAACATCAGCGTTTCCTGACTGGACTGCGGCAAGCTGTGCCGGAATATCTGCAACAGACATAAACTGTGATGAATCGACGCCTTCTGTTTCAAGGAATTCAAATTGTGTTGTCCCTTCCATCAGTGCAACTGTGATATCAGGATTTTCACCGATATCAGCATAGCTTTCTATATCAAGCGGGTTGCCGGCTGCGACTACTAATCCTTCACCGTACTGCATCTCAGGTTCTGCAAATAATGCATTTTCACATCTGTCAGGCTGAATCGCCATACCTGCTGTAATTACATCGTACTGACCTGCCTGCACACCGGGAATCAATTCTCCCCAATCTGTCAGATGCCCTTCAACATTTTCGACTCCCATTTCGGCGAATACCGCTTCTGCAATTTCAATTGCAGCACCTTCAAGTTCTCCTGAATCAGAGTTTTCATATGCATATGGCGGTTCATTCGCAAATCCTATGTTCACCGTGTTAGCCTCCTGAAGCTCGGCCACACGACCTTCTCCGCCTTCTGTGCCGCTGTCTCCGCATGCGCTGAGCACAAGTGCGAAAGCGAAAGTAAGTAATATCGTAACCTTTCTCATAAAACAATCTCCTCCTGGTAAGTTTTTCCTTATTTTGGATCGAGTTGTACATTACTGAGTATACAAAAGATAGGTCTTATGTCAAATTGAGGTTTCAAATCCATAAAAAGGATTTTTCAGGTGAAAAGTGGAATTTTCATTAATCTCTTACAGTTTAGAATACTACAGCTGACAGATAATTCAATAAATTTTAAAGGATATATTACAATAACTAAATTAAAAGAGAATAAATACACAAAAAATCCCCGGCAGCCGGTTCAATATAATTACTGATCCGGCTCCGGGGAGCTTTATTTATATAGTTAATTATTTAGTTTTCTTCCTGCACTTCTTCGTTCAGACACGCTTTAATTAAACCGCTGAATAACGGATGCGGACGTGTTGGACGCGATTGGAATTCAGGGTGGAACTGAACACCCACATAGTAAGGGTGATCTTTAAGTTCGACCATTTCCACAAGACGGCCATCAGGTGATGTTCCGCTGAAAATCATGCCCGCTTCTTCAAGCTGTTCTTTATATGCATTATTAAACTCGAAACGGTGACGGTGGCGTTCATCCACTTCGTTTACCTGATACAGTTCGCGTGCTTTCGTACCTTCTTTAATAACACATGGGAAGCTGCCGAGACGCAGCGTTCCGCCAAGATCAACAACATCTTTCTGATCCGGCATTAAATCGATAATCGCATGCGGTGTATGCTCATCAAGTTCAGATGAGTTCGCACCTGTTAAACCGGCAACGTTACGTGCAAATTCAACTGTTGCAAGCTGCATACCGAGACAAATCCCAAGTACCGGCACTTTTTCTTCACGTGCATAGTTTAATGTCAGGATTTTACCTTCGATGCCGCGGTCGCCAAATCCTCCAGGCACAACGATACCGTCAACTTCACTTAAAATTTCTTTATAGTTCTGAGGTGTAACATCCTGTGAATTAATCCAGTGAATATCGATGTCAGCGTGTACTTCATAACCTGCGTGGCGAAGTGATTCAGCAACTGACAGGTAAGCATCCTGAAGCTCCACGTATTTACCGACTAAACCGATTTTAATCGTTTTATCGATTTTGCTTAAGTTATCGAGAAGGTGTTTCCAGTCATCAAGCTGTGCTTCACCCGTTGCTTCGATATTCAGGTTTTCAAGTACTAAATCATCCATATCCTGTGCCTGAAGTGACATTACAAGTTCGTAAATTGTCTCTTCATCTTTTGCGTTAATAACACTCTTCTCGTCGATATCACAGAACAGTGCAATCTTATCGCGCAGATCTTCTGTCATCGGGAATTCAGAACGCACAACAATCATATCCGGCTGAATTCCAAGTCCTCTAAGCTCTTTAACACTGTGCTGTGTCGGTTTAGTTTTCATTTCACCGGCAGCTTTAATATACGGCAGAAGCGTACAGTGAATGAACATTACATTTTCTTTACCAAGGTCGCTTCTTAACTGGCGGATTGATTCGATAAACGGCAGTGATTCAATATCACCTGCTGTACCGCCGATTTCAGTAATTACGATATCAGCTTTTGAAGATTCACCCGCTTTTTTAATACGTGATTTAATTTCATTGGTAATGTGCGGAATAACCTGCACAGTTCCGCCGAGATAGTCACCGCGGCGTTCTTTCCTAATCACCTCGGAGTATACTTTCCCAGCAGTAACGTTTGAATATTTACTTACATTGATATCTATAAAACGCTCGTAGTGTCCTAAGTCCAAGTCCGTTTCCGCGCCGTCTTCAGTAACAAACACTTCACCGTGCTGATAAGGGCTCATCGTACCCGGGTCAACGTTTAAGTACGGATCAAATTTCTGAATTGTAATGTTAAATCCTCTGTCTTTTAATAATCTGCCGAGAGATGCAGCTGTAATTCCTTTACCTAATGATGACACTACGCCACCTGTTACAAAGATATTTTGTCATGTAAGTATCCTCCTGTATAAAATAAAAATAGCTCCCTTTCACCTGCGTGAAAAGGAGCTCGTTTACTAGTCCCTGTTTTAGGGAGCCCAAATAAAATACTATCACTTTAAAACAAAAAGTCAATTAAAAATTAGTATGCATCTGCTTCATCATCGTAATCATCTTCGAGTTTTTCTTTTTCTTCAAACTCGATTTCTTCGTCAGCATCTTTGCTGGCAATTTCTTCTTCTTCTTCACCGTGAAGTGTCTCATCGATTTCTTCCTGGTCTTCGCCTAACTCTTTCGCACCCGGGAAGTCTGCATCGACTTCTTCTTCGATATATTCTTCCTCAGCTGCGGCCTCAATTTTGTGAATTGTCGGTGCAATCTTATCGCTGATATCATCTACTGCATACCACTCGCGGAGACCCCACACGCCGTCATCTGTGCTGAGGAAACGTCCATCAGTGTTTAAGTCCGTATAGAATTGTAAAATACGGTTTTCAATTTCACCTTCAGTGTAATTGCCGATCTCTTTAAATTTATCAGTCATTTCATAAAGATTTGTTTCTTTGCCTTTATCTTCTAAATATATGTGCGACATATCTATAAACGAATATTCGTCCATCATTTCTTTTGTATAGCTGTCCAGTCTCATTTACGTCATCCTTTCAAGATGTAAATACCTTAGGATATAATACAAATATTTGTCAGATGTTTCAAGCTTTATATTAATATCTTACTAATTTAACATAACGGTTTGTATTTTCCGGGTCATCAATCAGGACAAATCCCGCATTTGTAAACAGACTTAAAAACGCCGGATCCGACACTGTAACCGTTGCAGTATGCACCTCATTAATCTTCCGTCTGACCACTGTTGCAAACTGACGCATCGCGCTTTCCGCCACCCCTTCTTCACGGTCTGCTTCGTCTACGTATATGTGTTTAATATCCAGTACACCTTCTTCAAGTTCCGCTTCGATATACCCGGCTTCCCTGTCATCCCGCTTAAGTATCAATTTAACTCCAGGTCTTAGCGTCTCTTCATCGAGTTCCAGTCTTAAATTCGGCACATAGCTGCGGTTTAAATCCAGATAATAGAGCCGTTCTTTGCCGATTGGCCCCTCTTCTTTCGTCGCCAGATGCAGGAATCCTGCACGTTCATATAAATTCCACGCTCCCGTATTCTCACCATCCACAACTAAATATAAATGATCGAATGCTGAAAAATTCTCCTGTACGTACACCGGCAGATTTTGTGCAACCGCTGTACCGTAACCGTTCCCCTGATATTTTTCATTAATCGATAAAGAGCGCACGTACACGACTTCGTGAGGCGTATCATAGCCTTCGTGCTGATAATGCTTATGCAGCACGAAAAATCCTATGACCTCTCCCAGGTCCGTAACGACAACATTGGCAGTACGGTTCTTGTCTTTAAGCGCATCATCAAGCACTTCAAGCGGCATGCTCGAATATACCCGCTGTCTTTCGCTCAATATGTAATTCTTCAGGTGTTCTCTGTCCGCCTCTGTAAACTCTCTAATCTTAATATCCATGTTTAACCCCTTTTTTGACATCTTTTTATAGTTTGCTATTATAGTTCCATACCCCCTATAGTGACAATTTAGACATTACATTACAACTTTCATTATTTCAGCGTTTTTTGTTGGTATTGTATGGGTAATAGGTAAGGAACTAATATCAATTTAGGAGGAACTCACTTGACGAATGATGACAGCACTACGTCAAAGCAAAGTACAGATCCGGAAAAGCCGGAGAAATTTAATATGAGGCAGCTCGGCACTGTTTTCTGGGTATCAACTGCGATAATTTTAGTTGTTTCCGCAATTGCAATGATTATCCCGGCCCAGTTCCAGGCTGCTTCAGAAAATATCTATGCAGCAGTTTCACAGTACTTCAGCTGGTTTTTCCTGCTGGTAGTATTTGGATTTGGAGTATTTCTATTATTCCTGGCACTTTCGCCTTACGGCCGTGTTAAACTCGGCGGCGATAATTCTAAACCTGAATTTTCATTCTGGTCATGGATCGGAATGTTATTCTCAAGTGGTTTAGGTGTCGGATTAGTTTTCTATGGTGTCGCTGAACCGATGGAACATTATATGAAATCACCATTCCTCGGCGGCCCTATTGAATCAGCAGAAGCTGCCAGAATCGCAATGGGATATACTTATTTCCACTGGGGTATTTCACAGTGGTCAATCTTCGGTGTCGCAGGTCTTGCAATTGGATATTTCCAATTCCGTAAAAACCGCGATGGATTAGTATCAACAGCTCTCGAGCCTCTATTTGGTCTCGAGTATAATCAGAATGCCAGAAAAGCAATCGACATCCTTGCAATCATCGCGACGATTACAGGTATGTCAACGTCAGTAGGTTTAGGTATTATGCAAATGGACGGCGGTCTGGATATCGCTTTCGGCATACCATCCGGTCCGTTAACGCAAATTATTCTAACTGCATTAATGACAGGATTATTTATTTTCTCAACAATTACAGGACTTAAGCGCGGGATGAAATTCTCAGCAGCTTAAACATGATTCTTGCATTGGTAATAACGGTGTTTATTATGGCCGTTGGTCCTTTTACATTTATTATGGAAACAATTATTGTCGGCCTCGGTGACTACCTGACGAATTTCGTCGGCTACTCATTACGCCTGCAGCCTTATTCAGGCGAAGCCTGGGTTCAGGATTGGACAGTATTCTATTGGGCATGGGTAATCGCCTGGAGCCCGTTCATCGGTTCATTCGTTGCGCGTGTATCCCGCGGACGCAGTATCCGTGAATACGTTATGGGTATTTTAATCGTTCCGCCTATGCTGTCCTTTCTCTGGGTCGGTGCACTCGGGGGCACAGCGATTTATTCGGATTTATTTAATAACACAAATATCGGGGAAATCGTCTTAGATGACCAGACACAGGCGCTGTTCGCATTGTTCGAGACTCTGCCGTTTTCATGGCTGACCTCAGCAATCGCGATTATACTGATCTTCACATTCCTTGTAACATCAGCTGACTCAGCAACATTTATCGTTGCAGGAATGAGTATCGGTAATACGGATAATCCGCCTACCGGACTGAAAATACTCTGGGGACTTCTTCTTGGTATCTTAACCATCGCATTAATTCTTGCAGGCGGTCTCACAAGTCTTCAGGCAGCTTCGCTGCTCGCCGGTCTGCCGTTCGCCATTATTCTCATAATGATGATCGCATCCGTCTCGAAAGGACTTAGAAGAGAACCGAACGAAGCAATGAAACGTAGACAACGACGTAAAAAGTATTAAAATAGAAGTAATGATTAGAACAGCGCTCAATAATCTTGAGCGCTGTTTAATTTCGCATTTGTGAGGAGTAAAGATATGAAGATAGGAATCGACGCCGGCGGTACACTAATTAAAGTTGTATTATTAAGTGATCTCAGCAGAGCCTTCAAAAAGTATCCTGCTGCAGAAATCGACCAGGTGATTAATATGCTGAACAGCGAACACGCTGATGATGATGTTTATTTAACCGGGGGGAAAGCTGAATACATTCAGGAAAAATTGAATTTTAAGACGACTGCTTCGATAGAATTTGATGCAACATTCCGCGGTCTGACTCAGCTTTTAAAAGAAGCGGATATGGATCTCGACCGATACGTTTACTTAAACGTAGGCACCGGAACGAGTTTCCATCAGGCTACACGGAATTCACAAAAACGGGTCGGCGGTTCCGGAGTCGGCGGGGGCACGATGATCGGTTTAAGCTACCTGCTTACAGGCATCGGAGATTTCGATACGATAATTGAACGTGCAAAAGACGGCATCCGTGACAATGTTGATTTAAAAGTTCACCATATTTATAATGGCAGACCTTCACCGATACCCGGCGACTTAACTGCGAGTAACTTTGGACATATTCTGAACGCACAAAAAACTGCCTCGACCGAAGATCAGCTGATTGCTGTCATCGGGCTCGTGGCAGAAACTGTCACTGCAATGGCAATTAATTTAGCCGATGCATTCGAAACGAAGGATATGGTATTCATCGGTTCTACTTTACTGGATAATAAAGCCATGACCGATATTATTTACAGATACAGCGAATTGAAAAATGCCCGGGCTTTCGTCGTGCCAAACGGCGAATACAGCGGTGCACTTGGTGCAATCAGCTGACAGCGATTACTTTATCCTCGTAATGAATTATTTTCATTTCACGTGAAAAAGTATCGGTAAGCATTCTTTCAGTTACTTCTTTAACAGGCACTTTAACTTCGGTTAAGGTGCCTTTTTTCATACATGTTACCGTACTGCATACCGGAGTGCGAGCATTTAAATCATGCATCGCCATAATAATGACTTTATAACGGCTTATGTTTAAGCCACTTCATTACCAGGTGTGATAGTTAATATCCAGCCCCTGTTCGATTTCATCAAATATCATGACCTGCTTATTTCCAGATGAAGCTGCGCACATAAAGCACGCTTAAATTCACCGCCGCTTAAACTGTCGGCACGAATATTGAAAATTTTCCAGCCGAATTTCTGAAGCGTCTGCCTGTCTTTTTGAGATGGTCTTGTTTGCGCAGTCATTTTAATAAAGTCTTCGACAGTAATTTGAAACGGTATATTCTGCTGAGGCAAGTAGCTGATATAATCTGCTGTCTTGTCGATCAGCTCATATTCAGCTCTAATTCACGGACTGTAATTACATGGGATTGTAGCCTGTAACACCGGTCAGTACAGAACTTTTCCCGCTGCCGTTTTCACCAAGCACACGTGTATGCCCGGTTCAAATTCAATATTTTCCTGCTGCGGCGCTGAAGCTGCCGTAATAGATACCAAGCTTTTTTTAGTGACATATTACAGCGCTTCGCCATTTAATATTACTTTTAAGTCGACATCTGCAACGAGTGAATGACTGCGGAGCAGTATTTATCTTTTGACAATCTGCTGCTCGCTGGCCTGTTTGCTGTGATATCTCCATCAATTATAATATTCATCGTGATGTGTTTATAATATTTCGGTTCTGTTTCTGCACGTTCTCCGTCCGCTTCAATTTCAAGCTTCGTCACTTTTCCCATATGATGTCTTAAAATCACGCCGATATCGATTGCCATACAGCCTGCAGCACCGTGAAGCACCATTTCCATCGGTGACGGCGCTGATGCATCTCCGCCCGCAGCTTCGTTCGCATCCATTGCTACTTTATATCCCGTCGTTTCTCTGTCGATTCAAATTTCAACTTCCCCTGCCACTTTAAGTTAACTTTCATGCTGATTCCCCCGTTTAAATTATTTTGTTTCCACTGCTTCATCAAATGCTTCCAGTGCTTTACCGCCGTAGACACTTGCCGGTCCGCCGCCCATAACGATTGTTACCGCAACGATATCACTGATTTCTTCACGCGTTGCACCAAGTTTAACAAGTTTTTCACATGGTTTCCGATACAGCCCTCGCATTTATCCGCAATCGCGTATGTGAGTGCTACATATTCTTTCGTTTTTTCATCCAGCGCATTCGCTTTGTAGCCTTCCTGCTGAAGTTTTTTAAATGCTCTCATAAAATCAGGCTGCTCTTCCTGGATACGCCCCGTATTTTTTTGTGCTCTCTTATTAATTTCTTCAAAGTTTCCCATTTAAACACACCATCCTTCAATATATTTTTTAAAATACAAAAAGAACCGCTTAGGCGCGATTCTCTTTACCATTTTCGATTCTTCTCTCCCGGTATTTAATTAAGACAGCTGTATACACGATAAATAAAACTGTCATAAAAATCCCGATTACTGTGTAGGACAGCGGTGAAGCTTCCGTATAAGATGCCATCGTCGAGAAGATGATACCTGCTGTGAACAACGTTAAGAGCAGCGCGTACGTCAGTAGCTGGACAACTTTCATTTAATCACCTGATTTTTAAAAGTATAGTCATTCTTAACGTTATAATATCACTTTAATTAAACAGAATGTTCATTATTTTAAAAAGTTCGCCATATAGACTAAATCTGTATAGCCATCCGTTAATTTCACCTGATTTTTTAATGTCGCTTCTTCTTCAAAGCCGAGTCTTTTATACAGCTTAATCGCACCTGGATTATTTGCAAAGACTGTTAAAATTACTTTTTCGATTTTTTCATTATTCCGTGCAAAATCTATCGCCTGATCCACCATTTTCGTACCTGTACCTGAGCCGGTATATGCTCTTTGGAGACTGATTCCGAACTGTCCGATATGCTCGAACTTCTTCCGGTGATCCTGACGCAGGTTCAGCATGCCGATAACTGTATTCCCATCGACTGCAACAATCCCCAGATCATTCGGACCAAGTGATTTTATCGTTGCTTCTTCTCTTCTCGATTGTAATTGTTTTGTTTTCAATCGCCGTCGCCAGCGTATCCGGATTTTCTGCTGTCACAAGTTTTTTATGTTCAATAATACTGGCAGCATCCTGTACTTCCATTTTACGAATTTCATATGCCATTTGTGCTAACTTCCTTTCTGGATTGACTATTTACTCTTCACAAGTATAGTACATTCAGAAAGCTGTTTTAAATTTTGTGCTTACTCACCTGATAAACACCGCGCCGTAAACCAGTCCGATGACAATAACAAGTGCAGGATGAATTTTAACAACATGCAGCAGCACATATGACAGGCCGATTAAAAAGACTGTATGGAATGTTCCTGATACTTCCAGTGAGCTGAACAGAAAGTCTACAACGATAACGCCGAGCAGAATTGCAATGACCGGCCGTATTAATAACGTCAGCGTCTTGAACTTGTTCGTGCCCTTCAGCTTATACAGTATGGACGCTAAGAATATCATTAACAGAAGCGACGGCAGCACACTTGCTGATATTGCCACGATACTCCCAAACACTCCGCCCGCTTCATAGCCGATATATGCACCCATCTTGGTTAGAATCGGTCCCGGCAGCGCATTGCCGAGGGCCAGCACTTCCGCAAATTCAGCCGTGGTCATCCACTCATATGTACCGACGACTTCACGTTCAACGAGCGGTATTGATGACGGTCCGCCGCCGTAGCCGAGTATGCCGGGTATTAAAAATGCTAAGAATATTTCTAAATAAATCATGAGACACCTGCTTTTCTGCCGCTTTTCTGAAGCAGGCTGAACACTATAATAATACCGATTACTATCGCCGGGTGAATGTTCAGTACTTCAAGCACAACGAGCATACCAAGTGTAAATGGAATTAAAAATTTCCATGTTGAAGCATTTTTTGCTGTTTTCATAAATTCGACAGTGAGGACCGCCAGCATTACAAGTACAACAGGCACGACGCCTGCGCTCATGCCCTGCACCCAGGCCAGGTCCTTAAACTCTGAAAATAGTGTGAGCAGTACTGTCATTAAGACTGCAGTAGGTAAGATAATCGCGATGAGTGCATTAATAATGCCGGTCCATCCTTTCAGCTGATAGCCAATATGCCCCGCGAGTTTTGTAATAATCGGTCCGGGGAGGACGTTCGCAATCGCCAGCGTATCCTGGAAGTCTTCATTGGTCATCCAGCCGTATTTATCGACGACTTCTATTTTAACGAGCGGAATCGATGACGGACCGCCGCCGAAACCGAGTATCCCCACTCTGAAAAACACCATAAATATTTTAAAATGCATGATACCCATCTCCCGCTATGTAAAAAGTGGATGGTAGTTATACCAGCCACTTCTTGCTATACTGCTTTGCCGCAGCACTTTTTATATTTTTTGCCGCTGCCGCATGGACATGGATCGTTGCGGCCAACCTTAACTTCTTTAACAATAGTTTTCTGCCCGATATCCGCTTCGCTTTTTCCGCGGTACTGGAAGTGCCGTGTCTGTTTAACAACATCACGAATCATTTCAAAAAATTGATTTTCTTCTGTTTCTGACTGGAACGTATAACCGAGATTTTTTTTTCCCCGGAAATATCTTCACGCTTACGTCCGCTGATAATCATGCGGAGTACGTGCAGATACAATTCATAATCGGACGCGACGTCCGTATTCAGATGTTCTGACACCCATTTTTTTAAAGACTCATGAGCAGCTGATTCATCGATATAACCCGGATTGCTGAATTTTATAAACTTGCCGAATTCAGGCTCGTAATATTTATATTTCTGCTGGGTATTCCGGATAATCTCATATTGCTCATTCGTCATATCATCGATAATAAATTCTTTGTTCTTATCGTTAATCGTAATAACGTAAGGCGAACGGTTGACCAGGTCCACGACTTCTTCAATCGTGACGTCCATCCCGTAATATTTTTTAAATAAATGAACAATCTGTTTAAATTCAACAACGCCGTACAGATGCAGTGCAGAACGTATTAAGTTCAGCTGACGCTGGACCGCTGTACGCGCTTCCCGGTTTTCTTCAGTATTTACTGTATCAAATTTTTCGAGCACTTCATCGATAATAAAAAAGCTGTCTTCTTCATTAAGTGATTCATAGGCGTGGCCCATTATATATAATCCGTAAACATCTGTCAGGCTGAGGTTCCGGGCGTACTCTTCGTCCAATGCTCCCTGTTCCCAGCTCGAAAGTGCTGCATCATCGCTGTACAGAAATGCATACTTAATTACATCATCATTCAGCAGATTTTCTGAGATTTCTTCTATTAATCCGTCTTTATCGAGTGCCTTTTCATTTGTCACTCCGGTATTAACCGCGAGCTGATGAAGGTCTTCCAGATCATACTTTTTTAAATAAGCTGCAGTGTTTGTCATCTTTAACGACTCCTTTACTGAACTGTTGGTAATGTAATTTTATCATACATGAAAATATGCTAAAATTTAGGCAGTATCCAGACATCAAAAATATTAACTGAAGATAGGAGCTTTTATAAATTATGAAGGCAATTGCTCTCGATTTAGATGGTACAGTTTTAAATAATGCCGGTGAATTTCCCGACTCTCTCGTACAGACTTTAAAGGCTGTTCACGATAAAGGTATTAAAATCATTATCGCAACCGGACGTTCTTTGCAGATGATACATAAAAAGGTGCCGCATGACGTACCTGCTGACGGTTATGTCGGTGCCAGCGGCATGACTGTACATCATGGTGACACGCTCCTCGCACGGACTGCATTTACTAAAGAACAGATTGACTTTGTACTGTCAAAAGTCCGTGAGAATGAAATTTACTACGAGATTACAACGGGCACTCATGGCGGCCCGTATACATTTAATACAGACCGCGATTATTCTTTAAATGATTTGACACAAACGCCTGATACGACTGTGCTCGAATATGAAAATATTGGCACTGCAAGTACGCTGAATAGTACAGAACAGTGGATCGATGAAGATGGCATTGACCGGTCAGATATTATAAAATTTTACTTTTTCAGCAATAATAAAGAAAAACTTGAACGCTGGTTCACACTGCTGAATAAAGAATTTACAACTGATGCCGGCTATCAGATATACCGTACATCTAACCACAACTCTGAAATTATGGTTTACGGCACGGACAAAGGTACCGGTCTTTTAACACTGCTTGAGAAAATGAACATTTCTATAGACGATGTTCATGCATTCGGTGATTCAATGAACGACATTCCAATGTTTAAAATTGCCGGGAAATCAACGGCGATGCAAAACGGCAATGAAGAGGTTAAACAGATAGCTGATGATGTTACTGAATTCAGCTGTGATGAAGATGGCCTGGAACAGTATTTACGAAAAAATTACTTATAGTAACTTATCCTCATCCCTTATGGATTTTTTGATCGGCATGTACCAGACATGCCCTTCCATTAATTCCATAGGGGATATTTCATGTCCGCCGTCCGTTAATTTCACGCTGACATTTGCCCCTTTATTTTCGAGCATTTTTTTAAGCGTATAGGATTCACCTGCTGTTGCCGTTGTATCCTGTGCTCCTGCAGTCAGCAGCACTTCCGTATCAAACATCATCCCTTTGCCAATCGTTTCGCTGCGGTACGCGCTGTGCATCAGCATTGCACCTTTCACACCGAGTTCATAATTAAGCATTAGATATGCCGCGATATTCGCGCCGTTGGAATAGCCGATAATTACAGCTTTCGCCAAATCAAAATTGTACTCTGCGCTCAGTTTTTTAAGCTCATCGTAAATTTTGTCAGCTTCTTCTTTTAAGCTGTTCATCGTAAGTTTTTAAAGATAAACGTTTAAAGAAACGCGTCTGGCCGTTCTCATCAACGTCTCCTCTGAAACTTAAAATATTTGCTTCATTGTTTACTGTCGTTGCAACGTCCAAAAGATCGGTTTCACGGCCCCCGGTGCCGTGAAATAATATGAGTGTTTCTTCCGCTGCTTCTTTTCTTGATTTAATATAAATGTTTCATAACAAGTCCTCCTAATAGAGATACGTATACTTGTATTATATAATAACATCAAAGAGATTAAAGGAGGATGCACTGTGAGCGCATACGGCATTCATCATGTATCGGCAATTACAAAGGATATTATTGAAAACCACGACTTCTTTACACAGTTTCTCGGCCATAGACTGGTCAAGAAAACAGTCAACCAGGACAGTCCGGATATGTATCATCTATTTTACAGCGATTATAAAGGAACACCGGGAACCGATGTCACATTTTTGAAATCGGCATGGCCCCGAAATTTACGCCGGGAACAAATTCCATCTCCCGTACTATTCTTCGTGTACCTTCAGTCGAAGCCATTGAATACTTCAGAACACGTATGGAAGAACAAGGTGTTTATCATGAAGGCATCATCGATTACTTCGGAGAAACAATAATGAAATTCTCTGACGAAGAAGGACAGCGCTTCGCGCTCCTCGCAGACAGCGTATATAATGACTCAGAACCCTATGCAGGCGGTGGAAGTATACCGCTTGAATATGCAGTTACCGGCATATTCGGTGTCGAGGTAACCGTTCAGTATTTAAAACCGATGGTGGAGTTTTTACAATTGCTCGGCGGAAAATACGACGGAGATATTGATAATGCAGAGCAGGCACGCGTCCGTTTCGGCGATGACTCTGTTTTCGTTGTAGAAACGCGCACGACGAACGTTGAAAAGCAGGGCTACGGCAGCGTGCACCACTTTTCACTGCGCGTCAAAGACGAAGCAGCACTGAAAGAAATCGGTGAACGCGTTACCAGAGAAAAATGGCGAAACTCAGGCGTTGTCGACCGCCATTACTTTAAAGCACTGTACATCAGTGCCGTGGGTAATATCACAGTCGAAATCTCGACAGACACACCCGGATTCACAGTCGATGAACCCCTTGAAACTTTAGGTGAAAGCTTATCACTGCCACCATTTTTAGAGCAGGACCGGGACTTTATCGAAATGAGACTGCATCCGCTGAGTTGAGGGGATGGCTGGTAAGTGGGGTTGGCATGAAGTCAGCTCATGCCAGTCCTAAACTACTCGGATACGCATGAAATCCGTTCATGCCAACCCTAAACTACTCGGATACGCATGAAATCCGTTCATGCCAACCCTAAACTACTCGGATACGCATGAAGTCCGCTCATGCCAGTCCTAAACTACTCGGATACGCATGAAATCCGCTCATGCCAGTCCTAAACTACTCGGATACGCATGAAATCCACAATAGAAAATGCGCCCGGCTCATAAATGAGTCAGGCGCATTTTTATTTATATTTAATTATTCCGTTTCCGGAATTTCTATCTCTTCTACTTCGTTGAATGAATCGAATACTGCTTCACCGTCCAGTTTAAATGTTCCCTGTGTATCTGTACCGTCTGCTTCGAATTTTATTTCTTCAACCAGATTATCTTCTTTACTCACAGTAACCTGCACTGCCGAGTTCACGTTTTCGATATGCATTTCGCCGAAGTTAACCTGCACTAAGGATTCGATTGTCTTATATATTTCTGCATTATTACCTTCATAAGTATAAACAATCTCATCATCATTTTTTTCCGCTTCCATATGAGGCTGCATTTCTGCAAAAGATGCGACTGCATTGTCATAGGTCACACTGTACAGTAAATTAACATCGATCGAATCACTGATATCGATCCATTCCGAGTTGTTATTATAATATGTTTTACCGTCTTTTGAAATCGTCCGGTCTTCACCGAATGCACGAAGCAGCAATTGCGGCGGCTCACTGTTGATATACAGCACTTCCGCATTTAAATCACGCGGTTTTGTATCGTCCAGTGCTGCTGACATATTCAGCTCTGCTTTGTAGCTCTCTATATTTTCTGCCTTATCGACAATATCTGTTAACGCATCATCTTCGATTTTCTGTTCGTCTACATCTTCTATATCAGCCGGTTCGGCTGCCGAAGTATTTTCTCCTGCCGGTTCTCTTTTATCTTTTTCAGTTCCGGATTCTTCATCGGTTGCAGCAACATTTGTATCTTCAGAGACAACTTCGCTGCCGCTCTCAAAGTCAGTATTCTGACATGCTGCCAAAACACCTGTTACTGCCAACAATAAGCCAAAGTTTTTTAAATATCGCATGACTCATTCCCCTTACACTAAAATCTTTCTAAATAGTAACATGGAGTTATCTTTATATCTAACAATAACCTAATCATCTGTCAGCTTGATTTTCTGTTTCTGACGACGCGGACGCGATGATTTAAAGCGCAGCAGCGTGTAGAAAATCAGCCCTGTCCAGATAAGCCCATATGCGATTTTATGTGTCGTTGTAAATGATTCGCCGTAGAGAACTATGCCGATAATGAGCATCAGTGTCGGGCCGATGTACTGAAGCAGCCCTGTCAGTGATAATGGAATCCGTATTGCGCCGAGTGCGAACAGTAGAAGCGGAATTGCCGTCACGACACCTGTTCCCATCGTAAACGCCGTATCTCTATTCAGTCCGAAATCAAGTGTGTTTACACCCGTGGCATTTAAATACAGTATATACAAAAGCGCTACCGGTGCCAGCACCGCGGTTTCCACTGCGAGTGCATATGTTGCATCGATATTTATCGTTTTCTTAATCAGGCCGTACACTCCAAAAGTCACTGCCAGTGTAAGCGCCAGCCATGGAATGTGTCCGACGCCGAGCGACATATAAATTACTCCGAACGACACGATAAAAATCGCCAGCCATTCGCCTTTTGAAAATCGTTCTTTAAGAATAAAATATGCGAGCAGTATGCTGATAAACGGATTGATATAATAGCCGAGGCTTGCTTCCAGTATATGCCCCGCGTTAACCGCAAATATGTAAGTCAGCCAGTTTACAGATATAATAATCGATGCTGCGAGTAAGCTCAGCGCTTTTTTCTTATTGCTGAAAATAAACGTTAAATTCGTTTTTAAATATTGCCATCTGCCTGTGACCATTATGTACAGCACCATAAATATAAAGGACCAGAATATCCGGTGCGCTATAATTTCGAATGGTGATATCGATTCGATTTGCCGCCAGTATATCGGGAGCACTCCCCAGATTATGTATGCACCTGAAACGAACAGTATACCTTTTTGTTTTCCGGACATTAACTCACCCACAATTCTTTGATGTATAAATTAATTTTAACTCTGAAACTGAATTATGCAAATATTTAAACCATAAAAAACCGCCGGGTATTAAGCCGGCGGTTTAGTTTTAATCCTTTACTGCAGATCAATATTCTCATTATTATATGCTGGTGCTGTTTCTTCAAATCTCATATCCGCTTTACGGTCCAGAGACTCTCTGCCGACAAAATAATAAGCCACAATCGATCCGACAATCAGATAAGAAATGTAAATGCTGACAGCAATCGCAATTAATGTTCCAATAATGGTAATTACTGAAATTATTGCCGGAGAATCCATTAAGAATACAGATGCAAGTACAATCGCAATCATGACTGCAAACATCACCGCAGTCATCAGAATGTACATAAGCAGATTGCTGAAGAACAATTTGACCATGCTCGCATCCGAGCTGAATGAAACATTCCATGCCACTTTCAGTTTATCCACAGTCGGAATTTTCGGTTCATCGATATACACCATAAATACGACTGCAAAGTAAATATACAGAATGATATATGGAATATACGCGACGATCATAACGATAAACATCAGGACCACTGCCAAAATAATCAGTGCAATTGCCCCGCCTGTCATTGCTGCATTTGGATCCTCCATCATTACGCCGAGAGGCAGCAGCGGAATAAACACAATTGTCATTAAAATATTTACGATAAACCCAATAATCATTGATAATACAAAATATAGTACCAATACGAGCAGTGCGATTTTAATCAGTTTGGAATAGTTGCCGTTTTTAAAAACTTTATAAGCTTCGCCAAATGTAAACTCTTTACCTTTATATGCACTCGCAAAGTAACGCAGAATGCCGACAAATATCGGATAAATTACAAAAAGCATAAGTAGAATAAAGACAATCATTATTACAAGCATCCATATCGCCATTGTTATGCCAACTGTTTCTCCGCTGACATCTGTCATCGTTAATAATAAAGGAAGCAGCATTGCCCCGAAAATAACTGCCATAGGCAGGAAGACACATAAAATAAACTGCAGTATCGTAAATCCAATTACTTTGCCGTGCTGTCCGGCGCCGTTTTTTCTGTACAGGGAAATATACTCAAACATACTTTAGACACGCTCCTTTTTTAATCTTTACCCTATTCTAATTATACACATACATATTTAAGAAAAAAATACACTGACGATTTCTTTTGCGTTAATTAGTTGAGCATGTTAAACTACTTTTGCTTATTAAAATATTTAATGGAAGGACTGATAAAAAAGTGACATTACAGCGCCAGACAATTGAAGATCTCACCGTTGTTTTCGGTTACGGTTATGCACATATTTTCTCAGAAGTCACAGAATCAGTAAGAAAAATGCATATTTCAAAAGAGCAGATGGCTATTATTGAGTACTTGTATCTTCATAATGAAGCAACTCCAACAGAGCTCTCCACTGAACTTAATGTACATAAAAGCTCCATTGCACACGCACTCAGAAAGCTCGCTCTGAAAAAACTGATCTCGACAGAGAAAAATAAGCTGACCAACGACAAACGCTCAAAGCTTATTTCACTGACTCCTGCAGCTGCCGAGCTACTCGATGAGTTTATCGGTAATATACAGAATATTATCGGCGAACACATTAAAGATATTTCAGCAGAAGATACAAAGACGCTGAGAGAAGCAGCACGGACAATTATTAAGATTATAAATTTAGATGGAGGATTATATAATGAAACACGTGCTTAAATTTAAATGGCCGATTACAGTACTGATGCTTATCGCTGCAGTCGTATCATTTATTATCTCACCCAATTTAACTCAGCTGGCAACTGAAAAAGGTGATGTACAGCTGCCGGATAATATGCCGAGTGAAGAGGCCCGCAAATACCTGGAAGAAAATAATCAGGATCTTGAAATGATGTCGATTGTGCTGGAGTTTGACGATGCACCATCAGAACATCAGGAGGAAATTGAAACTTATATAGAAGAACTTGGAACTTTGGATTATACGGATAACGTGATTAATCCATTTACTTTCAATGCAGATTTGCAGGAAAACTTTATCAATGAAGATTCCGGAGTTATTATGATTCCGCTGGAATATACAGGCGAAGCACCTGAAATTCTTAATAACGCTGAAGAAATAGAGAGTTTGAATAATACAGATGCAGAAATCTCATCGACATCCAATGAGATGATTCAGCGCACGCTTGAAGAAGATGCGATGAACGGCGTGCGTACGACCGAAATATTTACTATTGCGATTATCGTTATCGTCCTGCTCGTAATGTTCCGTTCAGTCGTCACACCATTCGTTCCGCTGATTGCAGTCGGCATTGCCTACCTGCTCGGACAATCATTCGTCGGCTGGTTTGTAGAATGGTTCGGCTTCCCTGTCTCCCCGCAGACACAAAGTTTCTTAATCGTAATATTATTCGGTATCGGAACCGATTATGTCATATTACTTTTAAACAGATTTAAAGAAGAACTCGAGCATCACGATAAAAACCAGGCTGTTATCAATACATTCAGAACAGCCGGAAAAACGGTATTTATCAGCGGTATCTCAGGTGCAATTCTTTTCGGAGTACTCTACTTTGCAAACTTTGAAATTTACCGTTCGGCAGTCGGCGTGGCAATTGGTATTCTTGCATTGCTCTTGTCACTGTTTACAGTCTTACCGACACTGATGGCTGTACTCGGAAAATATATTTTCTGGCCTAGCAAACAGACATCCGGTTCAGGAGAAAGCAAAATCTGGACGCCGCTTGGTATGCTGTCACTTAAATATCCAACTCGTGTTATTTTCTCAGTCGTTGCGGTACTTATCGCATTAATTTACTTCTACGATGATGAAGTGCACTACGATTCTTTAGCAGAACTCGATGATTCATACTCTGCAGTTCATGCAGTGAATGTTATCAGTGACAGTTTTGACGCGGGGTCGACTTTCCCTGTGGAAGTTATCTTCACTAACGGTGACGACCTGGTTACAGAAGATGGCTTAACACGTCTCGAGTCCGTCGCTAATGCAGTATCTCAGCTGGACGGCGTCACAGAAGTACAGACCTTAACACGCCCGGTCGGCGATAAGATGGATGAGTTAACTGTCTCTTATCAGCTCGGCGAAGCAAATGCAGGACTTGCTGAAATTCAGGACGGCCTGACTGAAATGTCGACTGCTTTGTCTGATATTAACGAGCAGCTTTCAAGTTCTGAGACACAAGCTGGTGATTTAACAGAGCTTGAGACTGGCGTGAACCAGATTTCTGACGGTATCGACGGTGTAAACCAGTACCTGGCAGCAACAGGCGACACTGCGGGAGCAGCACAGCAGCTGCAGCAATTGTCTCAGGGTGCTGACCAGCTGTCACAAGGCGTCTCACAAGCAAATACAGAAATAGAGATAATGACCGCAGAAGCTGCCGGACAAATGGAAGAACTTGCAGCAGGTCTCGGTGAAATTTCAGCAGGTATTGAAGATATTAATGACGGTTTAACAGAAGTCAGTGATTTAATGACTTCCTTTGAAGAGAACGAAGCTGTAGATGCGACAGGTATTAACGTACCTGCTGCAATACTTGAAAAAGAAGAATTTGAAGCGGCAATCGATCAGTATTCATTCGCTGACGGCGAGGCTGTGAAGATGAACGTCGTACTTGCAGTGGATCCATACAGCAACGAAGCACTTGGTGTGCTCGACGAGGTTGAAGAAACTGTTAACGGCGAACTTTCACGACTTGACCGCCCTGATACAGAAGCGTACTTCTCAGGTGTCACAAGCATGAACAGAGACCTTGATACAGTAACAAGCGACGATTACACAAACGTTGTTATACTGTTTATCGTGACGCTGTTCATTATCTTAACTGTATTGTTTAGATCGCTCGTACTGCCTGTATTAATGATTGGTTCAATTTTCATTACGTACTTTGCATCGATGACAATATCACAATGGATTCTGTCGATGTTCGGTATCGATCAGTTAAACTGGGCTGTTCCATTCTTCAGTTTAATTATCTTTGTCGCACTCGGTATTGATTACTCGATATTTATTATCGACCGCTTCAGAGAAGAAGTGAAATACCGTACAATCCGTGATGCGATTGAAACATCAATTCGCCGCATGGGCACTGTTGTTATTACAGCGGTCATTATCTTAACTGGTACATTCGCTGCATTGTATCCGTCAGGTATAGCGATACTGGTTCAGGTCACAAGCGTTATTATATTCGCGCTCCTGTTCTATGCATTTATCGTATTGCCGCTCTTAGTCCCGGCAATGATCGTCACACTGAAACGCGGCAGCTGGTGGCCCCTCAGAATGCCGGGCGGCAAAGCTCGCGAAGACCGTTTTGACGACAGATAAACAGTTTGAAAATGTACGAAAACGGGTATAAATACCTAGACGAATTTAAACAGAAAGTGAGGCTGACATATGCCAGGAGCAAAAAATTCCGGAATCGCAGCTGTACTCAGCTTTTTCATTACAGGTCTCGGACAAATTTATAACGGGCAGATATTTAAAGGTATCCTGCTCATTATCATACAAGTCATTAACGGTTTGCTGATGTATCTTTTAATCGGTTTTATCACGTTCCCGATTGTGTGGTTATACGGTGTCATAAACGCCTACCGCCATGCGGAACGCGTAAACCGCAGATTATATAATTCACGGCGATAAGTAATACAGGGGCTGGATATCCAGCCCCTATTTATTTTGTCTAAGGTAAGATAATGCTATACTGGAAATAACTTATAAAGGATGTGAAAATATGGGCTGGGAATTCATTGCACTATTTTTCGGAGCTGCTGCCCTCGGGATATTTATCCTGTTTGCAATATTTATTATCGGTTTACTGAAATGGCTCCTGCAGGGATACTTCTTATTCAGAGTCGCGGAGATAAAATCATACCATTTGCCATGGCTTAGTTTCATACCGTTCGGAACATTTTACATCGGCGGACAAGGCTACGACGGAAATATTTTAAAGAAGGGTTCATTTGACCCTAAACATATCGGACTTGCATTTGCGATTACAGGACTCGTGCTCTACTTAATGGGACTATCAATCGGCGACCTCGTTATTACGTACTTACTGATGGAATCAATAGCATTTATCGGAATTTTTACAGCATATGTAAAACAACCGGTAATCGCCGTGCTGCTTGCACTCTTAAACGTTGTTACTGCGGGTATTGCTGCAATTGTTATACTCTTCCTCTACAGCCGTAAATTAAAAGAAGAATTTAACGGTAAATATGGAGAAGATGATTTAGCAGACGCTGCAGGATACGGCAGTACTGATGCAGACGGTCACACTGACTCGCGCCCTTCACATCCAAACGACCCGAATTTAAATAGAGACATTTAAATGATATTCAGCCGGACTCATGGAGAGTCCGGCTTTTTTGCATTTTACCAGGTGGAGATGCTGCCCTCATTGTCACGGCAGCGGGCTTCTTCCGATAAACAAAAAAGTCGAAATCCATCATCCGGATTTCGACTTTTTTATTTCAGTATTAAATTTCATTAGTTAATTGGTGCGCCGCCTGTAACACCGTAGACTTGTCCAGTTGTATAGCTGGCTTCATCGCTTGCAAGGTGTACGTAAGTTCCGGCTAGTTCAACCGGCTGACCGGCACGGCCAACGAATGAATCCTGACCGAATTCAGGCAGAGCTTCCTGCAGCTGGCCGCCTGAAATTTGAATCGGCGTCCAGATTGGACCTGGTGCAACACCGTTTAAACGGATGCCTTTATCCATAAAGTGCTGCGCCTGTGATTTAATTAAGTTTGTTTGTGCAGCTTTAGTCATTGCATAGTCAGCGATATGAGCTGACGGCGAGAATGACTGAATTGAAGTGGTAATAATGCTTGAACCTTCAGACATTACTTTCTCAGCTTCCTGCATTTGCATTACCGGTGCGACGACATTAATTTTATAAGTCGTTTCCAGATGCTCTGCAGTATAATCGGAGAACTCCTCAACTGCCTGCTGCATAGAAGCGTTTAACACGAGCGTATCCAGTCCGCCGAGTGATTCATTAGCATCGTGAATAAGCTGTCTTGCGAATTTTTCATCGCGTAAATCTCCCGGGAATAAATAAGCTTTTTGTCCCGCGTCTTCAATGACTTTCTTCACTTCTTCAGCGTCTTTTTGTTCTTCTTCCATATAATTAATTGCAACGTCTGCGCCTTCTTTAGCGTATGCAATCGCTGCTGCACGGCCGATACCTGAGTCTCCGCCTGTAACTAATGCTTTTCTGCCGGATAAACGGCCGTTGCCTTTATAAGTTTCTTCTCCGCAATCGGGAATTTGCTCCATCTCTTTTTGAACGCCAGGATACGGCTGTTTCTGTTTGTCAAAATCTCCAGTGTAAAATTCATTTCTAGGATCTTTAGGTGAAGTCATTAATAATATCCTCCTTCAAGAATTGAATATATAATAATTCCACGTTACGGAAGATTTAAACATAATTTTTATTCAGCAGGCACGTTTAAAATTGCTTGATACAGTACATCAGCACCAGTTTCCATACGGTCACGGTTGAACGTCATGTCAGGATGATGCAGTCCCGGAGTTAAATCACATCCGAGCCCGAGCATTGCACCTTTTAATTCAGGATACTGCACCGTGTAGTTATGAAAATCGTCTCCCCCGCTCGTCACAAGAGGATCCAGTAAATATTCTTCTCCGACAGTGTCGATAATCGCAGAGCGGAAAACTTCAATCGCTTCATCGTTGCTCTCGCTCGACACCATGCTCGACACTTCCAAGTCTTCTATCTTCACATCATAAAATTCTTCAATATATTCTAAAATATTATGAACACGTGATTTTAATTCTTTCATCGCTTCATTTGTCTGGGCACGCACATCGATACCGCATTCCGCAGAGCCCGGAATAATGTTCAGCGATTTTGAACCAGCCATGAACTTGGTCATTTTTGCACTGGATGGTACCATCGGATTGATATGAATTTTCGACAGCATATTCACAATATCCGTACCGACTTCAATCGAATTGTGGTTTAAATGAGGACGTGCGCCGTGTGCATCATTGCCGACGATTTTAAATTCAAATGAACCGGCGGAACCATGTTCAATGCTAGGCGATAAATACCCGTCACCCGCTTCTTCGATTGGGCGTAAATGAATGCCAAACATATAATCAAGCGGTTCGATTACACCTTCTTTAAGCACATCAAGCGCCCCTGTCCCAACTTCTTCAGCAGGCTGGAAAACAAAACGCACCCCGCGTGTTTTTAAAGCCTCGTGGTCTTTTATCTTCAGCATTGCACCGATAACCATCGCAATGTGCGAATCGTGGCCGCATGAATGATTCGCCTGCAGCTTGCCATCCACTTCCTGATACAGCGCATCAATATCTGCACGAATGCCGATTAACGGATAATCTCCGCTCCAATTTCCGACATCGCAATAGAGGCCGGTAATATTTTTAAATTTAACAGGCTCAAAACCTTCATCTTTTAAAAAATTATATATGTAATCCGTCGTTTTATACTCCTCATTGCTCAGTTCAGCATTGGTATGTACGTGATTGAATATTTCAGTTATTTTAGTATCTATCATGAAATCCCTCTTTCAGCTAATTAAGCATTAATATTATTGTAATATATCACAAAATAAGTTGTAAGAAAATTTAAATTAATTTGTATATAATATATCTTATGTATAATATATTTATACGTCTATAAAGAATACATCATTTTACGGAGGCTATAACATGAAAATAAAAGAAATTAAGCTCCATCAACTCTTAATGACGATGAAAAATCCGTTCACAACATCATTCGGAACTCAGCAGAAGCGTTTTGTTACAATCGTAGAAGCAATAGATGAAGATGGTACCAGCGGTTTTGGTGAATGTGTATCCGGTGAAGACCCGCTCTACTCCGAAGAATTCATGGATGCTACACTCATCGCGTTGAAAAAGTATTTCGGTCCGCTCGTAATTAATAAAGAAATCTCACATCCTGACGAAGTTTGGGAAATCTACAAGCCATTCAAACGCAACAATATGGCGAAAGCTTCTATTGAAGGCGCTGTCTGGGATTTATATGCTAAGAAAAAAGGTATTTCTTTAGCCGAAGCAATAGGCGGTGCTAAAAAAGAGGTTGATGTCGGTGTCTCACTCGGTCTTGAAGATACTGATGAACTGCTTCTTGAACGTATAGGCGAAAAAGTTGAAGAAGGCTACAAACGCATTAAAGTTAAAATCAAACCTGGCCGCGACGTTGAAATGGTTCGTAAAATCCGCGCAGTTTACCCTGATATTCCATTAATGGTTGATGCAAACTCAGCGTATACTCTTGATGATATCGATACGCTTAAAGCCTTGGACGAATTTAATCTGATGATGATTGAACAGCCGTTAATGGCAGGTGACGTTATCGATCACGCGAAACTGCAAAAACAAATTAAAACACCTGTCTGTCTCGACGAAAGCATCGACTCATATGAATCAGCCGCTGCAGCAATCGAACTCGGCAGCTGTGAAATCATCAACGTTAAAGTCGGACGCGTCGGCGGGATTACCCAGTCGATAAAAATCCATGACCTTGCTAAAAAGCACAACATTCCGTTGTGGTGCGGCGGCATGCTGGAAGCCGGTGTTGGACGCCTGCACAACGTGGCGATTACAGCATTAAGCGAATTTGTACTTCCAGGCGACACAGCATCATCTTCAAGATACTGGTTTGAAGATATCATCACACCTGAAGTCGTTGCAGAAAAAGGTGTCGTTAAAGTCAGCGACAAACCCGGAATCGGTGCAGAAGTAGACTTCGGTAAGATGGAACAGTATTTAGTTAAAGTCGACTCGATTACAGCCGACGATGAACTCGATATGATTATGCACAATTAAAAAATAACCACTTTTCAAGTCTTGAACTTGGAAAGTGGTTTTTTTGTTGGAATATTTGTCTTTACTCGGGAATGACAGCTGCTCATTGCGGAGCAAACGCTCTTTCTCGGGAATGACACCCGCTCATTGCGGAGCAAACGCTCTTTCTCGGGAATGACACCCGCTCATTGCGGAGCAAACGCTCTTTCTCGGGAATGACACCCGCTCATTGCGGAGCAAACGCTCTTTCTCGGGAATGACAGCTGCTCATTGCGGAGCAAACGCTCTTTCTCGGGAATGACACCCGCTCATTGCGGAGCAAGCGCTCTTTCTCGGGAATGACAGCCGCTCATTGCGGAGCAAACGCTCTTTCTCGGGAATGACACCCGCTCATTGCGGAGCAAACGACTTTCCCGGCAAAACCTACGACAGCGCCGTACGGATTCCAAACAGGATGATGATAATTCCGGCACCTTTTGCAAGAGCACTCTGGAAGCCCGGTTTATGCAGCCAGCGTTTCATATAGCTGACGGTTTCAACGACAAGCAGGAACCAGGTCATCGATATAACCAGCATAATAAGAGCTAAAATAATTAACTGTATTACTCCGGATATTTCCGCATCCTGCATGACGAACTGCGGCAGAATCGTAATATAGAATATGAGTACTTTAGGATTCAGTATATTGCTGACAAAGCGTTCATATAAGATGAGCGCAGACCGTTCGATTTCGGATTTTTATCTTCCGCATGATCGAGCGATGACGCCGATACAAGAGTCGTCGCCATAAAACTTTTCACACCGATATAGATTAAATACGCTGCACCCAAATATTTAATAATATTAAATAAGGCCGGAGAATTCGTAATAATAACAGCAAGTCCGAGAATCGATACGACAATCCACAAAAAGTGGCCTGCAAGTATGCCAAGCACTGTCATACGTCCCGCCGATTTTTGATATACCATTGTATTCTTCATCACAATCATCGAGTCAGCACCCGGCATTATTGTCAGTACTGATACGACCAGTATGTATGACACTATTTCATTCATGCTTCAGCCCTCAATTCAACGACAACAACTTCCGGATGATTAAACACTCTGAATGGGAAACGGCTGTTGCCGAGACCCCGGCTGACCATCATGGTTGTACCGTTCTGTTCATGCATACCTTCTGTATACTTCGGATTCACACCCTGATGCGGCGCATACAGTCCTTTCACAACCGGCAGACGAATCTGTCCGCCATGCGCATGACCGCAAAAAACAAGATCGACATCATTCTTACTGTAGATTGATAAAAGCTCAGGACGGTGTGCAAGCAGCACTGTAAATCGTGCGGCAGTTCACTCACTTTATTCCGAAGCTCATTTTGAAAATTTCGATACGTCTTCGGATTCACTTCATCACCAAAAAACCAGACATCATTAATGCCAGTGAGGTTAATCTTTTCACCATTACGTTCAAGCACAGCGCTGTGCTTCGTAATATTGCGGACATCGGACCTGCCGATCACCTCATAAAGCTTGTTGAAATGCTTATAATGCGCCTCATGATTACCCGTGATATAAAATGTCTCTTGTATCTTAGTGATTTTTTCGATTAAAACCGCTGCACGTTTTAAATTCGGCGTCCGGCGGTCCACAATATCACCCGTGATAACAATCGTATCCGGTTCAGCCTCTTCAACAGCTTTCAGCAGATTTTTCGAACGGCGCCCCAAATAAGCGTTGTGAAAATCCGACACCTGGACAATTTTATAGCCGTCAAAACTCTTCGGAAGATTTTTTGAACGATACGTGTAATGCGTCGTCACAATATGCTTATCTTCTGTCCATAAAAATCTGAGCGAAGCAATCATAAATCCAAAAACGGCCTGACTCAGTTTTACTTTATTTAATTTTTTCATTTTCCACGCCTCATTCTGCTTACATGGTCCCAGCATCCAATTTTGTAATTTTAACGAGACGAATCATATTATCTTCCATCTCCATCACTTTAAATTCAAGGTTGCCGAGATGTGTAATATCATTTTCCGCAGGAACTTCTTCAAATTCAGACAGCAGGAAGCCTGACAATGTATCTTCTTCCTGTGGAATGTCAGTATCGAACAGCTGATTCAGACGGTGCAGTGTAATTTTTCCATCGCAGAGAATTTGATCTTCACTGAATGAACGAACCACCGAATCATTTTTAAGATCCTTTTCATCTTCGATTTCAAAACCGAGCATCGTTTCAATAATATCTTCGTGTGTTAAAACACCTTCTGTGCCGCCGTACTCATCGAGTACGATAGCTAAGTGACGGCGCTGTTTGCTCATTCGGCGCAGCACATCTTCAACATTTTGGAATTCTCTTACCGTAAACGGATCGTTGTCACAGAAATTCATCAGCGGCTGTTTTGGACTCAGTGACCACTTCAATAGATATTTCGAATGAAACACGCCGACAATGTTATCGAGATCCTCATCGTATACCGGATATCTCGTATGCATTTCATCAATAATTTTATCTCTAACCGTTTCATAACTGTCGTCAATATGCACCGCAACCATTTCCGTGCGGGGCGTTGTCATAACATCTTTTACGTTTAAATCTCTGAAGTCCAAAATGCCTTTCAGACGCTGCGATTCCACACCGCCGATTGCACCTTCTGTATCTGCAATCTGCACAAGATTAACAATCTCTTCACGAGAAACCGTCCAGCTCGGCTGAGTTCCTTTTGACAATAAGCGCGTAATCACGTCTGTCAGCGAGTTGAGTAAAAATGTTAACGGATAAAGAACTACATTTAAAAAAGCAATAATCGGCCTGACCGTGTGCGATACACGTTCAGGGAATGCCGCAGCGATTGACTTTGGAATAACCTCTGCGAAAATAATAATCGTCACTGTCAGCACAATTGACGCGATTGTTACACTCCACCCGTACTGAATCGCCATCGCTGTCACAAGCACCGGTGCGATTAAGTTCGCAATATTATTACCAATCAATATTGTTGTAATGAACTGACTCGGTTTGCTGACCAGATTATACAGCTTTTGCGCTTTCTGATCTCCCCCGGCTGCTTTGGATTGCAATTTGATTTTATTCACTGCAGTCAGTGCAGTTTCACTGCCTGAAAAGAACAGTGACATAAACAGTAAAAATATAATCACAAATATCAAGCGTTTTTTCCTCCTAATGTACTTAATCTTATAGAACATTCTATCATTATCTGATTTAAATTTACACAAACAAAGAACCGGACACTCAGAATGCGTCCGGTTCATATTTTCAAATTATTTTACATCGTAACCCTGATCTTCAATTGCTTCTGTCATTTTTCCGCGGTCGACAATTGTATCATTGTATTCCACAGTGACATTGTTCTCTTCTAAATTAACGGCTGCTGTAGAAACACCGTCCAGATTGTGAAGCGCCCCTTCTACTGATGATTTGCAGTGTCCGCAAGTCATGCCTTCTACATCGATTACTGTTTTAGCCATAATATTCATCCTCCGTTATAATTTTATTTATACTCTTATATACCTATATTTTAACACGTTTTAAACGTAATGCGTTTGCTACAACACTCACAGAACTAAACGCCATCGCAGCGCCCGCTACCCATGGTGCTAAAAATCCGAGTGCAGCAATTGGAATCCCGAGCGTGTTGTACAGAAATGCCCAGAACAAGTTCTGCTTAATATTTTTAATTGTTTTGTGGCTTAAGTTAATTGCTCTTGGTATCAGCGTTAAATCTTCACCTAAAATAGTCAGGTCAGCCGCTTCAATCGCTACTTCAGTTCCTGTTCCCATTGCGATACCAACATCTGCAAGTGCCAGTGCCGGTGCATCATTGACGCCGTCTCCGACCATTGCAACAACTTTTCCTGTCTCCTGAATCTTACGGATTTCTTCCGCCTTTTGTTCGGGCAGTACTTCTGCAATGACTTGATCAATGCCGACTTCACGCCCAATTGCTTCTGCTGTTCTCACGTTATCACCTGTCAGCATAATTACTTCAAGTCCCTGCTCGTGCATTTCTTTAACAGCCTGTTTCGCTGTCTTTTAACTGTATCAAGGACTGCAACAGTTCCGCGCAGTTTACCGTCAGCAGCGACAATCATTTGCTGTCTTGCCTTCATATTCAACTGCTTCATATCTTCTTCTATTGCGAAATATCTATATTTTCATCCTTCATCGCTTCCGTGTACCGACCACACCTCATGTCCGTCAAACCGCACGGATACCATGTCCTGGTATAGCTGAAAAATCGTCCGCTTCAGCAAGTTCATATTATTCTCAGCTGCATAAGCCGTAATCGCTGATGCCAGCGGGTGCTCTGATCCTTTTCTGCACTCGCGAGAAGACGAAGTGCCTCATCATCACCCGAGAAGTCTGTTACTTCAGGTGCCCCGTTCGTGATTGTCCCTGTTTTATCGAGTACAACAACGTCGACTTTATGTGTTTTCTCTAAATGCTCGCCGCCTTTATAAAGAATACCGTTTTCAGCACCTTTACCTGTACCGACCATAATCGATGTCGGGGTTGCAAGACCAAGCGCACATGGACACGCGATAACGAGCACTGAAATCGCTGCAACGAGAGCAGGTTCGAGATTACCCTGAGGCGAAGAAATACCACACGATAAATGTCATCAGGGCTATAACAATAACTATCGGCACAAAGTAGCCTGAAATAATATCAGCCATCCGCTGAATCGGCGCCTTATTCCCCTGTGCCTCTTCAACAACTTTGATAATACCCGCAAGGGCAGTATCTTTCCCTGTTTTTGTTACTTTTAAATTCACTGTACCGTTCTGGTTCATCGTCGCGCCGATTACCGAATCACCTATTTCTTTTTCTACCGGAATTGATTCGCCCGTCAGCATTGATTCATCAACTGACGTCCGTCCGCGGACCAGCTCGCCGTCCAGCGGGAATTTCTCACCCGGCTTAACGATAAGCACATCGTTTACTTTAACGTCTTCAACCGGAACCATAGACTCTATTCCGTCACGCACAACACGCGCTTCTTTCGCCTGCATATCGAGCAGTTTTGAAATCGCGCCGGTCGTTTGGGATTTCGCTCTTGTTTCTAAATATTTACCGAATAAAATCAGTGTAATAATAATGGCACTGGTTTCAAAGTACAGATGCGGATGTTCGACTGCACCTGTCATCCATAAATACGTCTGATATAAACTGAAACCGTATGCTGCTGTTGTCCCCATAACAACGAGTACATCCATATTCGCTGTAAAGTTTTTTAAATTTTTATATGCCCCGACATAGAACTGCCAGCCGAGTATAAACTGGACCGGTGTCGCGAAGGCCAGCTGGAACCAGGGGTTCATAAAGATTGCCGGCAGGCTCATACCGAATAAATGATCGAGCATTGTAACTAAGAGAGGCAGTGATAATAATGATGCTATAATCACTTTCTTCACTCCTTTTTAAGTTCTGAATCCTTATGTGAAATTTTATCTTCAGCTGATTTTTTCGGTTCTGCACCGTAGCCGAGATTGCCGATACGGCCGATAATTTCACGCTCGTCAATGACTCCGGGATTATATTCAATCGTCGCATTTTCCGTCGTTAAGTTAACTGTAGCTGATTTTACACCATCTGTTTTATTGAGCACTTTCTCTATTCTATTTGAACACGCAGCACATGTCATGCCTGTAATGTCCAAATCACTTTTCTCGTACAGTACACCGTAGCCGATATCTTCGATGCGTTTCGTGATATCTTCAACTGAAGCTTTGTCTTTTTCGTAATCGACACTTGCTTTTTCAGTCGTTAAATTCACGCTCGCATCGACACCGTCCATTTTGTTCAGTACTTTTTCTATTCTGTTTGAACACGCTGCACATGTCATGCCGCTGATATTTAAATTAACACGTTCTTTTTCTGTCATGGATAAATCCCCCTTTCCCTATTTAGAAAATTGTTTGAGCACAGCCATTAATTCTTCAATTGAGGCTTCTCCGTCACCTGAATTTATCGCATCGGTCACACAATGCTTCATGTGGCGTTCTGTTATCATAATTCCCGTATTTTTAAGGCACTTTGAATTGCGCTGATCTGTACTAAAATATCAATGCAGTAACGATCTTCCTCGACATCGTCTGAATGCCGCGCACCTGTCCTTCCAAGCGTTTAAGACGATTTAAGATTTTCTGCTTCTCATCATCCGGACGCGGTCTCGACATATGTTTTACGTCTTCCATCATTTACACCCACTCTCATTTTTATCTTTCATTACTTTTATTATATACCCCCATAGGGTATTAGTCAAGTGTTGAAAAAACCGGCTGTCTGTTATCTGGACAGCCGGCTGAAGTTATTGCTTCTATTGACCTAATCCGAGTGCAACATTGACATGTGCACGGACCCCGTCGATAAATGCGTCTTCATCAATTGCAAATTTAGGGTGGTGATGCGGGTAGATATAATCTTCTCTTCATTATAAGTTCCGAGAAGAATATATACCCCCGGCAGGTTCTCAGTGAATGCGCCGAAGTCTTCGCCGCCCATCATCATTTCCTGTTCAATGACTCTGTCGTCACCGAATACTTCATTTAATGTCTGTCTGACTCGTGCAGTTTCAGCTTCGTCATTCATTACTGCTGCATAGCCGTACTCGTAGTTCAGATCGTACGTCGCACCGTAAATTTCACAGTTCGCTTTTATTACCGCTTCAATTTTCTCTTTGGCAAGTGCTCTGATTTCAGCACTTGCTGAACGGACACTCGCGCTAAGTTTCGCAGTATGCGGAATAACGTTTTTAGCACCAGTTCCAGCATTAAAGTTCGTCACAGAAATCACTAAATTATCCATCGGTCCGGCTAAACGAGATACGATATCCTGCAGCTGTGTAACGATACGGGAACCGATTAAGAGCGGATCAACTGAGTTTTCCGGCTGTGACGCATGCCCGCCCTGACCATTGATCGTTACTTCAAACTGGTCAGAGTTCGCAGTCACTGCACCGGATTTAATATGAATTTCACCAAGCGGTTTGGACGTCATAATATGCTGTGCAAACACAACATCCAGATCATCGAACAGACCCGTTGCGACCATTTCCTGTGCTCCGCCCGGCGGCAGTTCTTCCGCGTGCTGGAATATAAGATAAATTTCGCCGTGAATTTTATCTTTATTATCGGCGAGCACCTGTGCCGCACCGAGCAGCATTGCAGCATGTGAATCATGCCCGCATGCGTGCATTACGCCGTCAATTTCAGAGACGAAATCCAGGTCGTCGCGGTCTTCCTGAATCGGCAGCGCATCAATGTCCCCGCGCAGACCCACTTTACGTCCCGGATGATCACCTTTAATAATACCCAGCACGCTCGTTTCTGTCGGCCGGCTTATTTCAATACCGTTCATTCCTTTTAAAGCCGTTTCAATATATTCGCTTGTCCAGTACTCTTCAAATGAAAGTTCAGGATGTCTGTGCATCGCACGTCGCCATTCAATTACTTTCGGTTCAACTTTTTTAATTGCATCATCTATCATAAAATCATTCATCTCCCTGTTTTAAAATCAAAGACCCCGATATTTATCGAAGTCTTCTGATAATTTAAATATAGTATATCATTATTTTACTATGGCAGGTAAATTGGACCATTTGGACCGACAGGCAGGCCGATCAGGTACCAGATAATTATAAATACAGACCATGAAATCAGCAGTGCGATCGAATACGGCAGAAGGTTCGCAATGACCGTACCGAGTTTGATATCTTTCTGATAACGCTGGGCGTACATAATAATCAGCGGCAGGAACGGCATCATCGGAGCAATCGGATTACTGACCGAGTCGCCGATTCTGTAGAGCATCTGTGTAAATGCCGGATCGTAACCTAAGAACATAAACATCGGCACGAAGACCGGTGCAAGAATTGCCCATTTGGCACTCGCTGAGCCAATCAGCAGGTTAATCAGAGCAACGACAAGAATAAAGCCGATGAAGAGCGGAATTCCTGTTAAATTAATCGTCTGAAGCAAGTCTGAACCCCCTACAGCGAGAATCGGTCCAAGATTACTCCAGTCGAAGTATGCGAGCATCTGTGCTGCGAAAAACACGAGTACTATGTATTGTCCCATTGACCCCATCGAATCGCCGAGCATTTTTGCAAAACCTTTAGTGCCGTCAATATTTTTCATTAACATACCAAATACTAAACCTGGTACAAAGAATAATATTGTAATCAGAAGTACTGCCGAGTCCATCAGCGGTGATTCCTGAAGTATTGAACCTGTCTCAGCATTACGGAGTATTCCGTCAGGCAGCAGTGTTGCCACCGCAATGATAGCTACGGTAATAAGTGCTGATATATTAGCCCACAGTAATGATGATTTTTCTTTTTTAGATAAAGGCTCCTCATCAACAGGAGGACCATCGTATTTTCCTAAACGGGGAATTGAAATTTTCTTCGCTACAAAGTAAATAATCATCATTAAAAATATTGCTGATACAGCAATAAAGTAATAGTTCATTGCAATATTTCCGGTATAATCCGGATTGACTAACTGTGCTGCCGGTCTAGTAAATGCTACTGCCAATGCATCTGTCATACCCAATATAAAGTTTGCAGCAAATGCACCGTTCGTCGCTGCATATGCCATGAATATTCCGCCGATCGGATTTAATCCGAGACGTATAAATATCATTGCTGCGATTGGCGGCAGAATTACCGGCCCCGCATCACCAGCAACGTTACTGATAATCCCTACAAAAATTACCATCGGAATAATTAAAAACGTCGGTGTGATTTCCAATGAACGTTTCATCAGTGCTTCAAAGTATCCTGTTTTCTCAGCGATACCGATACCGATCATAACGACAAGCACCATCGCAAGCGGCGGGAACGCGCCGAAATTACTTATCGCTTCAGTAAGTATCATTACTAGGCCTTCGCCGGATAATAAGTTTACAGCTTCAATCGTTTCCCCATCAGCAGGATTTTTAACGGATACACCGAGCATGCCGGCAATCCATGAAGCGACAAGTATTAATGCTGCGATAAGCATGAATAATACTATCGGATCCGGGAGTTTATTACCCAGTTTTTCAATAATGTCCAAAAAGGACTGTCCTATTCCTTTTTTTTTTTTTTTTCCAAAAGATGACATCCCCTTTTATTTATTTTTGTCAGTAAGCCTTTTCACAAAGACTTATAAAAACGATTTTACTATACTTCTGTCTAAATAAAAACAAACCTTTGCAGAAATACTGCAAAGGTTGTGAATTATCTGATAAAATTTTATATATTTATTTTTCTTTTAAAAATCCGAGAATATTCCACAGCGGTGCGGGGATTGTCAGTTTTTCATCGTCGCCTTCAGCTAACAGTGACTTGGGTAATTCATTATTTTTTAAATGGTCAACAAAGTCCGGGTTAATTAAATGGGCTTTGCCGACACTCATTAAATCAAAGCCGCTGCCAATTGCTTCCTCTGCATCTTCGACAGATTTTATCCCCCCCGCACCCATTATAGGAATTTCTTTCAGCTTGTCACCTGCATTATCCAGATACTTTTCTAAAAGCAGCTGCTCGTCTTCTGTATCGATAATCGATGTACGCTGCCAGCTGTTAGTACTGAAATGGAAATAATCTATCGTATAGTCAGCCAAATGATTTAACAGATACATCGTATCGTCAAAATCAATACCCGGCTCTTCAAGCTCTTCCGGAGAGAAACGATAGCCGATAATAAAGTCCCGCTTATTTAATTTCACTGCGGTTTCGCGTACTTTCTCAGTAACTCTTCTCGGAAAGCGCAGTCTGTTCTCTCTGGATCCGCCCCACTCATCATCGCGTCTGTTTGAATGCGGTGAGTAAAACTGCTGCAGCAGATATGTATTTGCACCGTGCAGTTCCACGCCGTCGAATCCTGCTTCAATTGCACGTCGTGCAGCATCCGCAAACAGCTGAATCTCTTCTATTTCTTCCACTTCAAGCGTGCGGGGTTCTGCAGCATTATCACGCAGCGCTGCAATATTGCTCGCTGAAATCGGCTGACGGCCTTTATTCAGTTCAGGTGTGCCCATGCGCCCTGCATGATAAAGCTGAATAATCGCTTTCGACCCTTTATTTTTAATGCCTGCTGCGAGCTTTTTCAGACCTGGGATTTTATCGTCTGTATCAGCACCAAGTGCGCCTTCGAATGCACGCCCGTAATTGTCGATAAAAGTACTTTCTACGATAACTGCTGCCGGCCCGCCTGCGCGGAGTGAATAATATTGAACCAGCTCATCGGTAACCGAACCGTCATGATAAGAGCACTGCGTTGTCATCGGCGCCATGACCAGTCGGTTTTCAAATGTCTGTCCGGATGATAATTGAACTTTATCGAATATATTTTTAGTCATTATAAATTCTCCTATCTTCTGCTGATAAAACATATTTTATATATACTCATTCTACATGTTATCCTACTAAAATAACATATTACTTTAGTATGAATTGTAAGTTTAAATTAAATTCTAAATTATCTGATAATATATTGCCTTTTTATTTCCCAGCTGATACAATGATAACAATTTTCAAATTTGATAGAGACAATTTAGGGGGACCCAATGTATGACACAGCAACTTCAAATAACTAAAGCACGAAATTTAAAAGAAAAACCTGAAGTGGCGGGTATTCCTTTCGGAAGTTACTTTACAGACCACATGTTTTCAATGGACTACTCGGCAGAACTTGGATGGCATGATGCGTCTATTATTCCATACGCGCCTATCGAAGTATCACCCAGCGCACAGGCGCTGCATTACGGACAAACCGTATTTGAGGGACTAAAAGCATATAATGTAGATGGTGATGTCACTTTATTCAGACCGGATGAAAACTTTAAACGGCTAAACCGTTCGCTTGAACGTCTGTCTATGCCGAGAATCGATGAAGAATTTGCACTCCTTGCCTTAACCGAACTTCTGAAACTGGAACAAGATTGGGTACCGGGTGGCGAAGGCCAGGCTTTATATGTACGCCCGTTTGTATTCGCCAACGAACCTTATCTCGGTGTACGTCCGGCTAAAAATTATAAGATGCTGATTGTACTGTCACCGGTGGCGGGATATTACGGCGCGCAGCTTAATCCGACAAGTATTTTCGTTGAAGACAGCTACGTGCGTGCAGTACGTGGCGGTGTCGGTGAAGTGAAATTCGGCGGTAACTACGCTGCCAGCCTTCACGCTCAGCAAAAAGCGGCTGACCTCGGCTACGAGCAGGTATTATGGCTTGACGGTGTGCATCAGGAATATGTGGAAGAAGTCGGCAGCATGAATATTTTCTTCGTAAGAAACGGAGAATTACTGACACCTGAATTAAACGGCTCAATCTTACCGGGTATTACTAGAAAATCTCTGATTGAACTCGCAAGCGGTATGGGCTATACAGTAAATGAAGAACGCATTCATATTAAAGATATAGAAGAAGGAATCAAAGATGGCTCTGTCACTGAGGTATTCGGTGCAGGCACTGCTGCTGTAATCGCTCCCGTCGGCATTATGAATATCCACGGCACGGACTACAGAATTAACGGCAATGAAATCGGTGAAGTGACACAGAAACTCTACGATAACCTGACAGGCATTCAGACATGTGAACTTGAAGATAAATACGGCTGGGTACATCAGGTAACATCGACGGTGAAATAATATAATTTAAATAACGGATCGGCTCTTTGAGCCGGTCCGTTTTAACTCAGTAGCTCCAGGAGCTGCACAAGCAAATGCATGGCTAGCTTCAGATTTATTAACTTACTTGACCGGAACTGTTTTAAACGTAAACGGCGGTTATACTTCAATGTAATAGTGGTTTTATCTGCACAGAAATCTTAGTTTTTGTGTTTTTTGTTTTCTGCGGTTATTGATTAGTAAGCTGCTGGTGTGGACTGGCGTGATTGGGTCTCATGTATATCCTAGACTTCCAGAACTGGCGTGATCGGGTCTCATGTGTATCCCAGACTTCCAGAACTGGCGTGATCGGGTCTCATGTGTATCCCAGACTTCCAGAACTGGCGTGATCGGGTCTCATGTGTATCCCAGACTCCCAGGACTGGCGTGATTGGGTCTCATGTGTATCCCAGACTTCCAGAACTGGCGTGATCGGGTCTCATGTGTATCCCAGACTCCCAGAACTGGCGTGATTGGGTCTCATGTGTATCCTAGACTTCCAGAACTGGCGTGATCGGGTCTCATGTGTATCCCAGACTCCCGGGACTGGCGTGATCGGGTCTCATGTGTATCCCAGACTCCCAGAACTGGCGTGATCGGGTCTCATGTGTATCCTAGAACTCTATTTTAAACTTCTTCTAAAAATCCATCCAGAATTCCGACAATCTCATCTGCACTCTTCCCGCCTATTCCGACCAGCACTGTATCATTAAAGTTTTCTTCCAATGAATATGCAGACATACAAATAATTTTATGTTTTTCTGCCTCACTCCGCAGATCAGCTCCGGGTACCTTAAGGACAAAGTGCATGCCCGTATGTTCTCCGCTGATTTCAATGTCTGGATAACGGCTCCCCAATTCTGCAACGATTTTCTCCATCTTATCTCCGTAAAATTTCCGGACCCGGTTTATATGCCTGACTAAATAACCATCATCAATAAATCGCGCGACGATATGCTGCATCTGTCTTGAAACGTTGCATGACAAGCCGCTCTCATAATATTTCTCAGCCAGTTCCGGCGGCAGTATCATCACAGCAACTCTCAATGATGGATATATTGATTTCGAAAATGTATTCATATATATTGTTCGGTCATTATGATCCAGCCCCTGCAGAGAGGACAACGGACGTCCTGTATAACGGAATTCACTGTCGTAATCGTCTTCTATTAAATAACCGTTCCGCTCACTCATCGCATTTAACAATCTGATTCGTTTGTTCAAAGACATTACCGCGCCGCTCGGGAACTGGTGTGACGGTGTAATGTGCGTCAACTTATTATTCAGCTGTTTTACTGTTTCAATATTAATTCCATCAAACTCCACTGGTGCCGTGTCATAAGGTATTTTTAATCTCTCCAGCACATTCTTGACCGTTGGATAACCCGGATCTTCCAATGTCACTTTCGGATAATCCAGCAGATAAAATACCTGTTCAAGCAAATGCTCTGTTGAAGGTCCGATAAATATCTGTTCCGCGCTGCATTGCACCGGTTTACATATAAATATTCACGAATGGCTTCTTTCAGTTCAGCTTCACCGCTTTTATTTCCGCTATTTAACAATGATATATCCGAAAACACTGCAGCACTCAGCAGTCTGATGACATCGTTCTGGACAATCGACGTATCCACTTTTCCGAGCGGCAGTACAGATTCACTTAATTTAGGCAAACGAATGGCCGAAAGTTTTTATCCTGCGTACGGAGGGTTTCTGTCGGCACAACAAAGTGACCACTTTTTTCTTTCGTATAAATCATATTTTCATCAACCAGCAGATTGTACGCCCGCTCAATCGTTGTCATGCTGATTGCAAGATCCGCACTCAGCTGTCTTTTACTCGGCAATTTCGTCTCTCCAGCCAGGTGTCCGTTTAAAATCTTCTTCTTAATATCCTGGTACAGCTGTTCATATAACGGTATAGTGTTTTCTTTATCGAGATTGATAAACATAATCTGACCCCTTTTTTTATGTATTCTGACACTTATAGAATATCACATTATATTTTAAACTGATATTAAATTAAGAAGGAAGAGGGATAAATATGGGATTGGCAGAAGAATTAAAAGGCGGCGTCATAATGGACGTTGTTAACGCGGAGCAAGCAAAAATCGCGGAGGCAGCAGGGGCAGTTGCAGTAATGGCCTTGGAACGTGTACCATCGGACATTCGTGCAGAAGGCGGCGTAGCCCGTGCGTGTGATCCGACAATTATTGAAGAAGTAATTAATGCAGTATCAATACCGGTTATGGCGAAATGCCGTATCGGACACATCGTTGAAGCGCGCGTCTTGGAATCAATGGGTGTCGACTACATAGATGAGTCGGAAGTGCTGACACCGGCTGATGAAGAATACCATCTTAAAAAAGATGACTACAAAGCACCCTTCGTCTGCGGCTGTAAAGATTTAGGGGAAGCTGCAAGACGTATCGGTGAAGGTGCATCAATGCTGCGTACAAAAGGCGAACCTGGTACAGGAAATATCGTTGAAGCAGTCCGTCACATTCGTTTAGTCAATCAGCAGGTCAAACAAATCAGCGTGATGAGTGATGATGAATTAATGACTGCAGCGAAAGATTTAGGCGCTCCGTACGATGTTCTTAAACAGATTAAAGCAGAAGGCAAACTGCCTGTAACGAATTTCGCAGCAGGCGGCGTTGCAACACCTCAGGATGCAGCATTAATGATGGAACTCGGTGCAGACGGCGTCTTCGTCGGCTCAGGTATTTTCAAATCGGAAAACCCTGAAAAATTCGCAAAAGCAATCGTTAAAGCAACAGAAAACTATACAGATTATAAATTAATCGGTGAACTGTCTAAGGAACTCGGCAGTGCGATGAGAGGTCTTGATGTTCACGGTCTATCACTTGAAGAGCGCATGGCAGAACGCGGCTGGTAACGTGAATCGGTCAAAAATAAGCTCCCCAAAGGGAAGCTTATTTTTTTATTTCTATTTCAACACTGCCGAATCCTTCAAAAATACCTTCATACTTTCCAACTTCCAGTTTCACCGGCAGAATGAATGTACCTGACGAAACGAATTGTCCCGCTTCAAGCTGTTTGCCCTGGCTGCCCAGTTTTTCAATCAGCCATTTCATTGCGTTTACAGGATGTCCCATCACTTCGCCCGACTGTCCGCTTTTAAGTTCTTCACCATTGAAATTAAGTGTTCCGGTAATATTATCTAGCTCATCATAGCTCGCTGATTTAGCTTCCCCGATGACAATTGCACCGGCAACGGCACAGTCTGCAACGACTTCGTATTTGAAATATTCGGAAACCAGTCATCATATCTGCCGTCCGGCAGTTCAAGTGCCGGTGCCACTGTACATTTCGATAATATATTTTCAGCGTCATCTTCTAAACTCAGCGTTTCATTCACATAAAACACAAGCTCGAGCTCTGCCAAAGGAATATTATAATCTGCTAAACTCATTTCAGAAATAATCTGGCTTTCAGTAAATGGACCAAAGACCGGTTCACTGCTGTCAAACAGTCTTTGAGTCTCAGGACTCGTCATACTGATTTTATAGCCTGCTGCAGATTCATTCTGCATATTTAAAATTTCATCCTGAATTTCATATGCCGCTTCAACAGTATCAGTTGTGATATCCTGTCCCGGCCTTAAATTAGTTCTTTTTAATCTTGCATCATATAATTTCTGTGCATCATTCATGCTACCCCTCCTGAATATTACAATACAATAAATATATCATAATATTCACTCAATTCTAAAATATAATTGCGACTATTTTAAGCGGTGTATCTTCAGTGTTTACTAAACCGTGCGACTGACCTGAAGTAATGATGCAGCAATCACCTTTCGTTACAGATTTAAATGTACCATCCGAATCCTGGAATTCACCTTTCCCTTCTATTATATGATAGATTTCGCCCTCATCTATATGCTGGTGATAGCCGATTGATGCATGCGGTTCAAGTTCAATTTCCAGCACTTTGCGAATACCTTCAAAATCCCCTTCTTTAATATAAGATGTCGAAAAAATGCTGCCCCTGCCGTCAAATCTGTTTTTTAATTCAATAGTCTCTTGTGGATTGATAATCATTTAATCCGCTCCTTTATTTAAGTAAGTTTGGCAGGAATGTTGAGATTGACGGCACGAATATAATCAGTACCACCATAATCGCTACAATAAATAACACGTGCAGGATGTACGGGAGTGTTTCTTCGATTCCCATCTTTTTATCGGTTACAGATGCCCCGGCAATCAATGACAGTCCAACCGGCGGTGTAATGTTCGCTAGTGCAAAGTTCATAATCATAACCATGCCGAAGTGAATCGGATCAATACCGAATTCCATCGCAATTGGCATAAAGATCGGTGTTAACAGAACAATCAGTGATGTCACCTCTGTCAGCATTCCTAATACTAATAGTATCAGAGATACGGCTAATAGGAATACAAGCGGTGAATCCGCGAAGTTCAGGAAGAATCCTGATACTGCATCGGGAATATGATTCACAGTCAGTACGTATGTAAAGACGTTCGCCATCGAAATAATAATTAGAATCGTTGCAGATGTTACCGCAGAACCTGACATAATATCTTTAACTTTAGCCCAGTTCAGTTCTCTGTAAAACAGCGATAAAATAAAGCCATACACCACTGCGATTACAGCCGCTTCAGTTGCTGTTGCATAGCCTGAAAAGATGCTGCCTAAAATAAATATCGGTGTTAAAAGCGGGAAGAATGCGGATTTCGTAACTTTCCATAATTCTTTCCCTGTAATTTTTTCTGTCCGTATATCACCGAATCCTTTTTTCTTACTCATATACCAGACGTAAATACATAGTGCGAGCGCCAGCAGCACCCCCGGTATAATACCCGCGAAGAATAGATCGCCGATTGAAATATTTGCTGTAATACCTAAAATAACCATCGTAATACTCGGCGGGATAATCAGCCCAAGTACCCCCGCTGGTCCAATAATGCTCGCGATAAACGAATTAGAGTATTTCTCTTCTTTCAATCTCGGCACCAGTACGGAACCAACTGCGTAAGTCGTTGCGACTGTGGAGCCCGAAACCGCTCCGAACAGCGCTGAGGTCACAACAGTCGTAATTGCCGTCCCGCCTGACATCTTGCCGACGAAAGCATTCGCAAATGCCATTAAGCGTTTCGTGAGGCCGCCTTTTCCCATAATGTCCCCTGCCAGTATAAATAACGGAATCGCTAAATATGAAAAGTTATTAACACCGGCAAAGCTCCGCTGAATAATAATTTCGAGCGGCACGCCGCCAGCGAGCAGCATGACAAGTCCGACAATCCCGATAACAAATGCGATTGGCATTCCTAAGAACAGGAGCAGAAAGAATAATATAAGCATACAGATTGCGAGCATTAAACCGCCTCACTTTCTTCTTGAGGTTTCCAGGCATTTAATATTAAGAAGTAAAGCGATAGTAAACTGCTGACCGGTATCGCGAGATAAAATACAGTCATCGGCAATTGCAGCGTCGACGATGTAAAATCAAGCGACTGATAAGAGAATACAAAACCGTATACTGTCAGGACCAGGAAAAACAGTCCGAGCAGCATATTGACCATTAAGTATAAATAAGGACGCACCTTATCACTCGCACGTTTAACAAAAAAGTTAACCGCGAGGTGTCCCCGTTCATAAACAGCAACGCTCATTCCGAGGAACGTCATCCAGACAACTAACAAACGGGAAAGCTCTTCAGTCCCTGGCATTGAATAATCAAAAAATCTCGATATGACCTGCGTCAGAACAATTAATGTGAGCAGAGCAATAACAACTGCACACGCAATATAAAACCTTTACTAATGCTTTCGTCATATTACTCATCATCCTCCCATCCGGAATTCCTGCGGTACATATTCATCATTTCTTCACCGAACACGTCCTCTTCCCACTGCTCGTAAACAGGCAGCATCGCTTCTCTGAATGCTTCTTTATTCACATCATCGTTAACTTCCATACCGTTCTCAGTAAGGTATTTTATATGCTCCGATTCTGTATCATCGTTTGCATCCTGAATTTCTTTAGAAATTTTATCGATTTCATCGGTAATTATCTGCTGATCCTCGGGATTGATTTTCTCCCAAGTTTCACCGTCGAAGACAACCATTACCGTGTTATAAAAATGTCCGGTCAATGATAAATAATCCTGCACTTCATTAAAACGCGGTGCAACGATGTTCGCGAGTGGGTTTTCCTGTGCATCGAGCGCGCCCTGCTGCAGTGCGCCATACACTTCACTGAACGCCATGACTGTAGGCAGCGCACCGACCTGTTCAAACGTATCGACACGAAGTGCAGTTTCAGCAACCCTGATATTCATCCCCTGTAAATCTTCCGGTTCGACGACCGGTCCTTCATTATTCGTCACGTGACGGAAGCCCCATTCCAAATATCCCGCCGTGTGCATGCCGTACTCCCCTGCAATATCTGCTATGTAATCTCCAAATTCACCATCATATGCATCACGTGCCGCATGTTCGTCCGGCCACATATAAGGCAGGTCTTCAATCGCGAGCCTCATATCCATCGTCTGCATCGAACCGACCATCACTGCAAGTCCGTGCATTGCACCGACATCAACCTGCTGCAGCATTTCAGTTTCACTGCCGAGCTGTGAGTTCGGGTAAATTTCAAATTTCACTCTGCCGTCGGTCTCCCTTTCAACAGCTTCGGCCATTTCATTAATTTTAATTGCCTGATTTGTATCCGGCGGCAAGGCGTGTCCAAGTTGCAAGGTCACACTTTCATCTTCATTGCTGCATGCACTGAGTAATAATAAAAACGATAAAATACCGATTAATAATATATGTTTTTTCAAACCCACATCAGCTCCCCTTTGTTATTTTTCTTATAATTATAAGTTAAAATGCAATATTATACAAATTAGAATTCAATTTGCTTTTTATTAACTGAAAATTCTATAATAGAAAGAATAGTTCATTATAGGAGTGAAATAAATGCCAGAATTAAATCCGCGTGCAACAGCATTATCCATCCCCGGAATCAGAGTATTTTCAAATCAGGTTCAGCTGTTTGAAGATGGCGTCAATTTAACAATCGGACAGCCTGACTTCCCGACACCCGACAGCGTAAAGGAAGCGGCGATCACAGCAATCAATAATAATAAAACCGGCTATTCATTAAACGCAGGCATCGTAGAACTGCGCCAGGCCGCTGCGGACTTTTTTGCAGATAAGTATAACGCTCACTACACGGCTGACGAAGTGGTTATTACGAACGGTGCAAGTGAGGCATTGGACTCAGTACTCCGTACGATATTAACAGATGGTGATGAAGTGATTATTACGGCACCTGCCTATCCTGCATATGAATCGCTGATTAAACTGAACGGCGGTGTTGTTAAATACCTTGATGTCAGCGATACAGAATTTGTTCCGAATATTGAGAAATTAGATGCTCTAGTTACTAATAGCACTAAAGCTGTGCTCTTAAACTACCCATCGAACCCGACGGGCGCATCTTTATCGGAAAAAGATGTGAAGGATATCGCCAATTACATAGGCACTAAGGACTTATTCCTTATCAGCGATGAAATATACAGCGAAAATGTTTATGAAAATAAACATATTTCGTTTGGCAGCATGGAAAATATACGCGATAAAACAATACTGATTCACGGCGTATCTAAATCACATTCGATGACAGGCTGGAGAGTCGGCTATACATTATCACCCAGACACTTAAGCGATGAAATATTAAAAGTACATTTAAATAACTCAATCTGTGCAGCAGTACCAAGCCAGTACGCGGCACTTGAAGCGTTAACGAATTCCAAAGACTTCCCTAAAGTAATGAATGAAGCATACTTAAAACGCCGGGACTACGTTTACGAACGACTCATTAAGATGGGGTGTACCGTAGAAAAACCGGGCGGCGCATTTTATATATTCCCGAACATCGCATTTACGGGAATGGACGACTGGGACTTCGCTACAGCATTACTGAAAGAAAAACATATGGCAGTCGTCCCGGGATCTTCGTTTTCAGAACACGGTGCCGGCCATATTCGTATATCTTTTGCGAGCACGATTGAAACTCTGGAAGAAGGTATGAATAGACTGGAAGCATTTGTGAAAGACTTGAGTTAATAAACAGAAAAAGGTTCGCCGGAAAATTGACCTGAACCCTGCCAAGTTGACAGATGAAATAATATAAATGTTTCCCGCCTGAGAATCTGGATTCTCAGGCGTTTTTTATGCCGCCAATGCCCTGAATTCAAGCGGACTCAATCCCTTGAATTTGTGCTGGGGTCTGCGGTGGTTGTAGAAGTCGATGTAGCGTGTAATGTCTTCTATAATCGACTGATAATCATTATAGTATTTCTGTTTGCGTTTGATATGGAAGCGTTCCGATTTGATCTTTCCCCAGAATGCTTCGATTGGGCCATTGTCGATGCATCTTCCAACACGGGACATGCTTTGTTGAATCTGCTGGGCATCCAGAATCTTTTTAAAGCCGTAGGAGGTGTACTGGAAGCCACGGTCGCTGTGCACAAGCGGTGTTGCCTGCGGATGCTTTTGAATCGCGGAAGTGAATGTATCGAAAACAAGTTGATTATTGTTTGAACGGCCGAATTTGTAAGTCACAATACTGTTGTCGTACAGATCGATGATCGCGCTCAAGTAGGCTTTCTCTCCGTTCAACGCTTTGAATTCAGTCACATCGGTGAGCCATTTCTCATTCACATGGTCTGCGTGGAACTCTCTGTTCAATACATTCTCAGCGACCTGTTGTGGGGTGTGGGGAATATAGTGCTGCCTTTTAATCCGAGTCACCGATTTCAAGCCCATCCGTGTCATCAGCCGATAGATGCGCTTCCTGTTGTATGCCGTCTCCAAGGTTTTGTTGACCGCATAGCACATCTGACGATAGCCATAGATGCCGTCCGTTTCGACATAGATTTCGGCAATCGTACTGGCCACTATATCATTCTCTGCTTCAGTGTGGGGGACGGAACGTTTCCGATATTGATAATAAGCCTGTCTTGAGATGCCAGCCGCATGACATAATTCAGAGATGGCGTAGCCTTCATTATGCAGCGCAGTGATGGCAGTGTGAAGCGTTTCGCTGTGAACCCGGCTGTATTTTAATCCCTCTCGAGTTCCTCCAACTTTTTTAAAAGCGCATTCTCCACCTCAAGCTTCCGTTTATCTGCTTTGAGCATGGAAATCTCCCTGTTCAATCGGTCCGTCTCGGTGAGCTGGGCTTCCGATTTTCCTTTTCCACGTTTGTCCTCAAGGCCCACTTCACCATATTCCCGATACTTCACAACAATGTTCCGGGCCTGCTGGTAGCTCACCTCGAACCTTTCGGCAAGCTCACGATAGCTGATCTCTCTCTGCGCATGATACTGTGCGATCTCAATCCGTTCTGCGTATGTTGTTTTCCGTCCCTTATTCAATGGTGAAGCACCCTCCCGTGTCGTTCTTATTTCTTCACCATTATTGTAGCGCATAATCCATTTCTTACAGTCTCTTTTGACGGGATGTCGTATTTGTATGCAAGTTCAGTAAGGGAAATCGTCTCATTCTGGTGTTCTCTTGCGATCATTTCTTTGAATGTGCGGGTGTAGGTCCTGTGCCTGCTCCGTCTCTTTAATCCCTCAGTTCCATATGTCTCATATTTTCTTCGCCACTCTCTGAATGTTTTGTCAGGAAGCCGATGCTTTGCGGCCAGATGGCTTGGGCTGGCGCCTTGGATCCATTCTTGGATGATCTCCAGTTTTTCTTCGGGCGAAAAATTTCTCCCTGTCATAAAAGAACCCCCTCCAGGTTTACAGATTTTTGTTTCATCTGTAAACCTGGAGGGGGTCAGCTCAAATTTCCGGCGAACCTTTTTTAATGGGTATTTGGGATTATATCTGAGGAGCGTGCCACCGTCAGTTCTCGGTGGCACGGATTTCATTTTTTATATAAAGAGCGCATAAAATCCTGATATAAATACAGGTCTCATGTGCTCTTTTTAATTGAATTTAGAGTTAAAGCGCTGGGCAATTTCTCTTCCTATTTCGATTGAACATGTTGCCGCAGGTGATGGTGCATTCAGCACATGAATACTGCGGTCATTTTCTTCAAAGTAAAAATCATCTAATAATGTTCCGTCAGGTTTCATCGCTTGCGCTCTGACCCCTGCTTCCATCGGCGTTATGTCATTTGTTTTATAAGCGGTATTAATTTCTGCGCCGCTTTAATAAATGCTTTTTTATTAAATGATCGGTAGTATTCCCCTATTGCTTCTTTAACATTTTTTAATCCCATTCGATAAAGCCCCGGGAATGTTAAAATCTCTAATGTCTCAGATTTATCAAAACCAATTTTCTTGTAGGCTTTTTTTTAAATCCAAGGACAGCATTCGGTCCTACATCTACTCCCCCGCCAACCATGTTTGTAAAATGAACACCCAGGAAAGGTAGCTCGGGATTCGGTACCGGATATATTAATGTTTTAACATAGTTCTCTACATCTTCATTAAGCTTAAAGTATTCTCCACGAAAAGGAATAATCTTCACATCCGTATCAATTCCGCTCAGTTTGGCTAGCTTATCATATAAACCTGCACAGTTAACAAGGTAGTCCGCTTCATAAACAGTCTTGTTCGTTGTCACTTCAATAGTATCAGCAGTGTTATTCACTTTTTCAACTTTATTATTGTAATGAATTTCTCCACCATTTTTAATAAACAGTTCGCCAAACTTCTCAGTAACTTCCCGGAAATTAACAATCCCTGTATTCTTCACATGAATACCACCGACTGTATTAACGTACGGTTCAATTTTACGTACCGCTTCTCCGTCCAGCAGTGTAACGTCCAGTTTGTTCTCCAATCCCCGTTCGTATAAATTACGCATACGTTCCAGTTCTTCTTCCTCAGTCGCGACGATTACTTTTCCACATTGGTTATATTCAATGTTGTGTTTTTTGCAAAACTCTATCATTGATGCTGAACCATTTTTGGCGAACTCTGCTTTGTAAGACCCCGGACGGTAATAAATCCCAGAGTGTATTACTCCGCTGTTATGCCCTGTCTGATGTTCAGCAGCTCTCGATTCTTTATCCAGCACAACAATTTTTTTAGAAGGGTTTATCTCGGACAATTGGTATGCTGTGCTCAAGCCGATTATCCCTGCACCTACAATTAAAATATCTGCTTTCACTTATTCCACCTCGCATGCTTCTGCAATGACTTCAACAATATGTTTCACTGCTACTTCATTACTTAAACCTTCACGTTCGACACCCAGCTGCATCTGAATATGACAACCTGGGTTGGAAGTGATAATTAAATTGGGTTTTGACGATTTAACATTATTCATCTTCATATCTAAAATCTGCATTGATTCATCGAAGTGCAGAATATTATATATTCCTGCAGATCCGCAACATAAAGATTTTTCAGGCATCTCTATGTAATTTAACTTAGGAATTCTGTTAATCAGTTTTAACGGATCATTGAATACTTTCTGTACATTTTCCAAGTGACATGACGGCTGATAAACTGCATCTTATCGATTCCATTCACTAAATCCAAATCGATTAATGACATAATCTGCGAGATATCTCTTACTTTATTAGTAAAATCAACAGCGCGTTTATGCCATTCAGTTCCAGGCTCAAAATTTATCGTATTCTTTTAAAGTCGCACGCAGCCGCCAATAGTGTTAACGATATCAAAGTCATACTGCTCGTATGCTTTAATATTCTGCATCGCCAGTTCTACTGTTTGTGGTGTTTCACCTGCATGATGCTGCAACGCACCGCAGCATGTCTGCTTCGGTATATTTGTTACCTGTACATAGTGCTTCTTCATGATTTTGATGGCAAGTTCGTTAATGTTCGCAAAAATGAATCCATTATACAACCTTGAAAAGAACCAATTGATAAATCATTGCGTCGGAATGGATTGATATTCCGTGTAATTCTTTTACTCAGGATTACATCCGGCATCGCCTTATTCATCTGATTGAATTTCTTGATTGGTTTCAGCAGATTATAATTTTTAACTACTTTCTGTATTCCCGATACCTGATAAGCATAAAGTCCCTTATTCATAATTCTAAGGACACTTTTATTTTTCAGAGCAAATTTAAAAGCTGCTGTTCGATTAACCTTTTCAATTACATCCATGTCTTTATTTTCTTTCAAAACTTCCACAGCAGACATAAGTATGTCTCCATATCTGACATTGGTCGGACAGACCGTTTCACAGGCTCTGCAACCTAAACAAAGATCTATTCCTTCTTGCATATCTTCAATAGTTATTTTACCTTTCGCTGCCATTTGAACAAGATTAATTCTGCCTCTCGGTGAGTGTTTCTCTTTTTAAATGCTATATATGTCGGACAAACTGGCAGACAGTAACCACATTGTACACAATCAAACGTCGCTTCGAGATCTAGTTTATTCAATAATGTATTAGTCATTTCGCAACACTAACCTTTTTTCTCCTTTTTCAGGAAATATTTTGCCCGGATTCAAAATGTTTTTAGGATCCAGGGCTTGCTTTATTGCTTTTTGGAAAGCCAGCCCGTCTTCGCCAACTTCATTTACCATAAATGCTTTTTTCATTGTCCCAATGCCATGTTCACCCGACAATGTGCCACCAAGTTCAATTGCGTAGTTAAATATTTCTTCTACTGCAAACTCAACGTTTTTTACTTCTTCTATATTTCTCATATTTGTATTTATTGTAGGATGTAAGTTACCGTCTCCTGCATGACCAAAAACAACAATATTAAGATTATACTTGTTTTTGATTTCATCAATTTTTTTAAACATTTCTGGTATTTTACTTAGCGGCACTGTTGCATCTTCAGATATTTTGGTATATCCGCTTGTTACTATCGCAGGAGAGACCAGCTTGCGCACTTGCCACAACTTGTGTTCCTGCTCTTTATTTTCTGCAACCTGAATATTTGTAACTCCAATTTCTTCTAATGCTTTCTTAATAACAGCAAGTTCTTTCGGCAATACCTCAGGATCTCCGTCCACTTCAACAAGAATAATTGCTGCCGCATTTCTTGGTAAATTTAATCCTGCATAATCTTCTACTTTATTTATTGAATTTTGATCTAAAATCTCCATTTTAGAAGGTCTCACACCTGCAGTCAGTATTTTGGATATAGATTTCCCTGCAGTATATAAATCATCAAAAATAATCATAGCAGTCATCGTATCCAAAGGTTTAGGTATTAATCGCAATGTCGCTTCAGTAATAATTCCAAGTGTTCCTTCAGAGCCGATAAGCAGTTTTGTCAAATCATAACCCGTCACGTTTTTCACGGTACTGCCGCCAGTTTTTATTAGTTTCCCTTGAGCAGTGACTACTTCCAGGCCGATTACGTAGTCTTTAGTTACTCCGTACTTGACACCTCTTGGACCTCCTGCATTTTCAGCCAGATTCCCGCCAATGGTGCAAATAGAAGAAGAAGATGGATCTGGAGCATACATTAAATTATAATGTTCTGCCAACCTATGAATATCTCCGGTTTTTACACCTGGACTAACCTTTATAATCAGATCATCCGGATAAATCTCAAGTTTTTTTCCACTGTGAGAAATCCATCACGATACCGCCATGAACTGGCAGAGGGCCTCCGGATAAACTGGTACTCGCACCTCTTGGGTAAATTGGTATTTCAAATTCATCTGCAATCTCGACAGTTTTTTGGACTTCTTCAGAACTTAATACCTGAACAACCAAATCCGGCAGATGCTGACCAAAAGAAGCGTCGTAGCTATATGAAACTCTATCGTCTACATCCTTCAGTAATCTTTCTTTAAAAATTTCATTTAATTTATCCACAATTATCTTTTCCATATAAACCACCTAAATTCTATCGTCACCAAGTTTTCTTCTCATATTAAATAAATGTTCCTTCATTAGGTCAGCTGCAAGCTCCGGATTCTGATTTTTAATAGCTTCGTAAATAATCACATGCTCATCATAAACCCGTTCTCTTTTTCTAGGTTTACCGACATTTAATTTAAGAGAAAACTCAAGTGCATCACGGTGTACCGACTGCAGATTTTTAAAAGTCTGAATCAGATAGTCATTCTGAGTCGAAATAACCACTGATTTGTGAAAATCGTAGTCAGCTTCCATACCTATAATCTGCTGATTCGTAGTAATTTTTTTAAAATGATTTAATGCTTCTTCAATTTTTAAAAGATCGACTTCAGTTCTGCGTTCTGCTGCAAAGTATGCTGAGCGGACTTCTATTACTGTTCTCATTTCCAGTAAATCAAAGAGTTCTTTCTTATTAAAAGTTCCATAAGTAAATTGCTTAACTTGTTCTGAAACAGACGTATTTTTCACATACGTTCCTTTACCTTGACTGGATTCGACGTAACCAATCGAAATGAGTTTACTTAATGCTTCTCTGATTGGCACACGGCTCACCTTATAAAACTTAGCCAGCTCATTCTCAGAAGGAAGTTTATCATCTATCTTATAATCCCCTCTTTTTATTTGTTCGACAAGGTTGTCGAAAATTAAATCTGATAATTTCTCTTTCTTAATAGGCTCCATACTTCCTCCGTTAAACATATACTAGATATTTAGCAAAAATTTAGGGTTTTCACTAACCATTTTTTGATACTATCCTCAGGAACACCTTCTTCTACTAGCCTTTCAATGAATTGTTCTAAAGCATTAATAACAGGTATATTGTGAGCTTGCCCATAATCAGTTACCAATACACAGTGATTATCACCAATTTCTAAAATTGAATCAGCTAACTCTTTAACGGATAAGTTATTGAAATCTTGGCCACATGCTAGATAACATTTCTCTATATAGCACCCTCGTTGGGCCAAATAAACTTGTTCTTCTAAAGGGATGGCTGCTATGCCAAGGTCTGCATGTTGAATCAGTATTTTTTCTACACCTATTCTTCTAGCTTCCTCCACCAATAGAAGTACCTCAGAATGATTTAAATGACCAGTAGCTAGCACTGCATCATACTCAGCAATCAATGTTAGTATTTCCTTTACATTATCTTTCACTTTATTTTGAGAGTTAATTACTGTTAAACCCTCTGAAGAGTCATCTACATTCTTACTAGTTTTAAATATGTTTCCTTTAGTATTCTGAGAAAAATATTTTTTATGTTGTAAGGCTGATAAAGTTGGCATCCATACTATCTTAGCGCCCATTTTTAATGCCATATTGACCGAGTTATTATTTAAGCCTCCAGTAAATAAATTACAGACAATTCCTCCGAATATATTTAATTCAGGATATTTAATCTGAAGTAATTCTGCTCTGTCAAAAGTTGTACTCTCATGAGATTTCAAAACAATCCCATTCATTCCTGCTTCATTAACATCTTCTAATAACTCCCAATCATTTTGTCTTCTTTCAAAAATGCTTGGCGACGAATGAGCATGCATTTCTATAGCATCAGTTAGTAATGAATTCCACTTTTTCACGTCGATCCCACTTTCTAATTATGATCCAAAAGTTTGAATTATATTTAAAATACCGAGTATTATTGTAAATAATACAGCACAGCCACCTATAATATTAAGAGCTTTATTATTTCTTAATGTTCCACTAATATCTTTTCTATTAATCAAATAAATCACTAATACGGCAGTGATTGGTAGAAGCATTCCATTAATTGATTGTGCTAACACAATCGTCCAAACTGGGTTTGTTACTCCAACAGCAAAAAATACCGGAACCCAGGCTACAAAGCTAAATACTAGTCTAAATGGAGTGCTTTTCAAATCTGTAGACAGGCCCAAACTTTGTGTAAAAACATACGCTGCAGAAAGTGCAGCCATAGGCATTGAAGATACGGCTGCTGCAAAGAGTCCTATACTAAATAAAAAATATGCTATATTACCAAGGATAGGTTCTAAGGTCATAGCCATTTCATTAGCTCCTTGAATCTCTAATCCTGTTGATAAATGTAAAGGGTGTAAAACTGCTGCAGCTACTACACCAATAGCCATAGTTACCAAACCTCCAATAAAAATTGGAATGATAGTATCGAAGCGCATAAGTGTCACATTAGCTTTAGCATTTTTATGCCATCCTCGTTCTAATACAGCTGTAGAATGTAGATAAAAGTTATAAGGAACAACAGTTGTTCCTATTAAAGCAATTATTAAAGTTATATGATTTAATTCAAATGTAGGAACTACTAAACCTGTGATTATATTGGTATAATCTGGTCTCACATAAATCATATTTATCAAAAACACTAGCCCCATTAAAACAACAAGTATTGTAACAGTTTTTTCCAAAACATTATATTACCAATCATCAATAAAGTCCAGTATATTAGCGTAACTAAAATTATCCAGAAACTCGCTGGTACACCTTCAATTAACCCGCCCATGGCTATATTAACACCGGTCAAGTTACCGACTGAATATACTGAATTTCCGCCAACGATTGCTATGATTACCATGATACTTGCCCATAAACCTAATTTATCACGTACCGTTTTAGCCAAGGGTTCTCCTGTAGTCATAGCTAAACGCGCTGTCATTTCCTGTAGAATTATTGTAATAATTACTGCTGCCGTAACAGATGCCCATAATAACGTATAACCATGTTCTGTTCCTGCGACGATACTTGTGGTAATTGTTCCTGTTCCAACGAATGCGCCAGCAACTAGCATTCCTGGACCAATCTCTTTAATCATACTTAAAAATTTTCTCATTTACATACCCCTCTAATTAGTTAATCTTTAATATTTAACTGTATTTTTGATTTCCCATTAAGATCTATTAAACAATCTGAATATAATATTGACATTTCATTATTAATTACTGGTTCCCAATTCCCAGACCTTTTTATTAAAGGAACATCGTGTCCTGGATAAATTATATTTGCATTGTTTATTATAAAATCTATTGTACTCACTGCTAATTCTTTATTAATTGTATTGGTTAATCGACTTTTTTGAATTTCTCTTCGATTTTGATAGCATCACTAACTAAGTAAGTTTCACCTCTTTTTAAGCCCATTAAGTTCAAAGTATGCCGGGTAAGCTGACAACTTCAAAGCCATGGATCACATCCCCTTCTTCTATTTTCTTTGTATTTATATGATTTTTTAATTTTTCACAATGAAAATCAGGAATCATAAGATCTTCAACTGTTTCTTGAGCAATTAGCTCCCTTGAACTAATATAGATATTCGCATTTGGAAATAAAGTCCAATTTACGGCATGATCAAAATGTAAATGACTTATAAATACAGAGTTTATATCTTTGAGATTTAGATTTAACTCTTCTAATCGTCTTATTAATTCAAATCTTTCATTATAACCCCCTGTATCAAATAACATAAATTTTTCTTGATTCTGTTCTTCAACCTTTATGAGATATACGCTACTCCACCCTAAAAATCCTCTAGAAGACTTGGCAGGAAAGCCATGAAATAGTGGTATGATTTCAAATCCCAAATAATCCCCCCTTTTTAATTTGAATGCGCTTACACTTGTAATACAATATGACAATCTTACAATAGAGATTTAAATTTTACAATATTATTCTGATAATTCTTTTAACTTTATAGAAAGAAAAAACTCTCAGGGAATCCCTGAGAGTTTCAACTGTTTACATCTTATTTTCTTTTCCTGTAAGCAATTACACCAATAACAACAGCAATGATCCCCACTGCACCAATTGCTATTTTAATAATCGTATCCTGAAGTTCCTGTTTTCTTGCTTCTTCCGCAGCTTTTTCACGTTCTGCCGCTTCCTGCGCTTCTTGTTTTTCTTTTGCTATTCGTTCTTCTTCAGCTTTACGTTCTGCTTCTTCACGAGCTTCCTGTTCTTCACGCAGCCGCTGTTCTTCTGCTGCCTGCTGTGCTGCTTCATCGGCTTCCCATGTTTCCTGCAGATAGCTGTTTAAGTTATCCACTTCATCCTGTTTCGGACTATACACATCAGATATATAACTCTTTGCATTGGCCAGCGCTCTTGTCAGCGGCTGTCCCATCTCACGGTCCTGATAGGCCGCTTCAACTTCTGAAATTGTTGCTTCAAGTTCGGTCGTATCTGCATCCGGCACGCTGCCTGTCAGTGCCGAACGTGTATAGGATGTATAGATTTCTTCACCGCCCGCATTTTTTGCGACAACTTTAAAATCATAAGTTGTATCCGTATTTAATCCTTCGTTTCTGAAGCTGCTGCCTGCTGTCGTACCGACAGATTCACCGTTCCGGAACATTTCGTATTCCACGGCATCTTCATGCAGATCCCAGTACATTGTTACAGTGTTCCCTGTCACTTCTCCGGTCGATAAAATACGGTGGTTAAAGTCATCAAAGAACGCAAATGTTCTCGGTGCTTTCTCTGCCAGTTCCGCACGTGATTCCGCTGTGTAGTAATACATCGCGAATGTTTCACCGAAATATTCTTCAACGATATCGTAATAATCACGCTGTGAGTTGCTGTTCATCAGAGAATCCACCTCAGCAGCATGAATCGCTCTGAACTCTTCTGTTTCACTGACCTGCACGCCGACCGTAAATGCATCGACGACATGTCCGTATTCATGGAGTTCCAGGTTAATTGCCGAATGACCTTTACCGTACTCACTGTATCCGATACGTGCCATGGACACATGACCGCCTGCACCTGGAATGTCATCCCAGGAGTTTGTATGGCCTCTCGGCACCACTCCTTTTAAATGTGCAAATTCCGGCTGCTCTGTAATCGGTGTATCAGCGAGTATAAACACAGCACCATTGCTGCTGTCTGGTATAGAATGCTGTTTTCAACGTGATTCAGACGGCTGATCATCTGCTGGGCTTCCTGCCAGCTTTCATCCGATGATGCCCGCACATCCACCATATTCTGCAAATAAGGATTTATTGCTCCCTGTGCATGAATTCCCGGTGCCCACAACAATAGTATTCCCAGTATTAATAATGTAACTCTCTTAGCTGGCTTCATCATTATCACTCCGAACTTTTAGAACTCGTAATTTGTTTCCATATCCCATTCATGAATTTCATAATCTCTCGCACCCAGCGAAATGTAGGGATCCTGCTTTACGAGTGAGACCGCTGACTCTTCATCTTCAGCACGGTAAATAATAAGACCGCCTGCACCGTCGGTAAACCTGCCGTTCATCAGTACGGTACCAGCCTCTCTCTGACCTGCTAAAAAATCCAAATGTTCCGGTCTGTGTACACGCGATAATTCTTCATCTTTCATCGATAAAAACACTGCGAAATACTTCATCACTTCATCTCCTTAACAGTAATATACACTAAAAGAAAACAGACTGGAAACTCCAGCCTATTTTAACGACTCTATTCGCTCTGTTAAGAGTGTGATGATTTCTTCTTTACTCTGATCCGCAGGTTTATATTCAGTCAGATGCTCCCCGTTAATAAATACTGCCGGAACAATCTTCAGTCCGCGTTCATTAAAATCTTCGAGCACTGCCGCACCGCGTTCATACGCCGCAGTTTTTTCAGGTAGCCCCAATGTATCTTCACACATTTCGAGTGTTTTTCTGAAACTCTTCACCCAAGATTCCTGGGTCTGGAATAATTTCTTCATTGCGACAAAACCTTCTACTGGATCATCGTGGTCGACATAGTTATTAGCAACAGTTCCGCGGAGCAGCTGCTCCTTCGTCCGGTCTACATGCTTAACTACAAATTTCACGTGACCGCTGTCTGTATACGGTTTAATCACTTCAGATGCAATTTCAAAAAACTTCGCACTGTACGGACACCCAAGATTCACAAAAGCTTCCACTTCAATCGATGCGTTCTCGAGCCCCACCGTTAAGTATTCTATATCAGCAGTATATCTGTTCTTCACAAAAACTCCCCCAATTTTTATTTCGCTTAGTACTAAACATACCCAAATTCACTGCTGAGCAATCTCATTAATAAAAGAGAACAGACACTTTCCCGGGTGGAAAGTGCCTGTTAAGGGGTTATATATTTTAAAACAGCTAAGCAAATTTAATGTGTATTACTTGTTAAATTATGAATCGTTTCAGCGAGAAGCACTGTTCTCTCTGTAATTGAATCTATTTCCAGGTATTCTTTCTCGCTATGCATTTCTCCACCTACCGGCCCCAATCCATCTACGGTGGCTACACCTAAATGCGATGGGAAAGATGCATCAGAGCCGCCACCAGTATGTGTATGCGATACTTCGATATCCAGTGATTCACCAACATCTTGAATAATATTTAATAATTCCATATTTTCTTGATCTAACTCCATAGGTGGTCTTCTAATACCACCAGTCAATTCTATTTTAGTACCTTGAATATCGGGAGTTGCACAAATATCTTCTATTTGTTGCTCGATATACTCACTTTGTTCTACATTGCTTACCCTGACATCAACATGTAATGTAGCTTCATCAGGAACAACATTTGTTGCTTCTCCACCGTTAACTTTACCAACGTTAATCGATACACCTTCATCATGATTTGTTAATTCACTTAATCTTACAATCTTATGCCCCATTTCTTCGATGGCACTGTGTCCATCTTGAGGTGCAACACCTGAATGAGCTGATTTACCTGTTATTCTCAATTTATATGTACCACCGCCCCGCCTTGACGTTACAATAGAGCCGTCTTTTCTTGCCGGTTCCATGACGAGTGCATATTCAACTTTTACCGATAATTTTTCAATGACCTTCCTAGAAGTAGGAGAGCCAATTTCTTCATCACTATTTAATAGTATCATCACTTTTTCCAACGATTCAGGTGAGTTTTCCAATAAATACTTCATTGCATAAAGTAAAGTAACTTGACTCCCTTTCATATCTGCGACACCCGGACCATATGCCCGATTGTCTTTAATATAAAATGGTCTCTCGTCTGCTGTTCCTTCTTTAAAAACAGTGTCCATATGAGCAATGAGAAGTATTGAAGGCTTGTCCACTGTGTTATGCTGTAACATTAAATGGTTACCTACCTTCTCCTCTTGTATTATTTCACATGTAAACCCTATCTCTTCATACTCTGCTCTTAAGATAGAACCTACTTTATCCACACCTACTTTAAAATTAGATCCACTGTCAATATTCACTAACTTCTCTAGCAGTTTAATCATCTCTTGCTGTTTATCTTCTATATCACTCACATTAACATCCCCTTTTACTATGTATTTTGAACAGTGTCATTTTTTTCTAATAAATGTGTATTCAATGGGAAATGGCAGGCAGCAAAACGACCATTTGCTTTTTTCTCAAACTCTGGTTCTTCATTTCGGCAAATGTCTTTTGCAAATGGACACCGTGTATGGAAATTACACCCACTCGGCGGGTTTTCCGGACTCGGAATGTCACCTTCAATAATATGACGTTCTTTACTACGTTCTTCAGGATCTGGAATAGGTACTGCAGACAATAATCCTTCTGTATAAGGATGCAGAGCTCCTTCAAATAGTTTTTCTTTGGTTGTCAGTTCAACAATTTTACCAAGGTACATTACCGCTATTCGATCACTGATGTACTTTACAGCAGGCAAGCCATGCGCTATAAAAATGAACGTTAAATCAAGCTCTTTTTGTAATTTAACAAGTAAGTTTAAAATTTGAGATTGTATGGAAACATCTAAAGCTGAAACCGGTTCATCACATATGATTAATTTTGGATTCAATGCTATAGCTCTTGCAATCCCGATTCTTTGACGCTGTCCACCGCTGAATTCGTGTGGATAACGATTCATGTACGCTCTGTTTAAACCTACTAAATCCATCAGTTCTTCTACACGGGCTCTTAATTCTTTTTTATTTAGTTTTCTATGTGTACGTATTGGTTCAGCTATAAGTTCAAAGACTCTCATCCTTGGATTTAACGACGAAAAGGGATCCTGAAATATCATTTGAATTTCTGCCCGGCGCTTTCGAAGCTGGCTTCGAGAAAGATTCAATAAATTTTCTCCTTCAAAAATAATTTCTCCATCCGTCGGTTCAAGCAATTGACCAATCATATTTCCTGCCGTAGATTTACCACATCCTGATTCACCTACGATTCCCAGTACTTCTCCTTTATTAACATCAAAGTTTAATCCATCAACTGCATAGACATAACTTTTATCTTTGTTTAAGAAACCTTTAGTCACATCAAAATGCTTTTTCAAGTTATTAACAACAAGTAATTTTTCCTCCTGCATTATTAATTCCCCACCTTCTCTTTTAAAGCTTCATTTTCAATTTCATCCATTTCATGCAGCCAGCATTTCACAGTATGCCCATCTTCTGTAGAAATATTGTTAGGTTCATGAGCTAAACATTGTTTCATAGCAAATGGACACCGGTCGGCGAATCGACATCCCGTTGGATAATTTAATGGGTTCGGAACTGTCCCGGGTATTGAATGCAGTTTTTCATATAACTGGTTGATTTTAGGGGTACTGTCAATTAAGCCTTGTGTATACGGATGCTTAGGGTTTTTAAATAAAGTAAATACGTCTGCATATTCGACAACTTGTCCGGCATACATAACTACTACTTTATCTGCCATCTCTGCTACTACACCTAAGTCGTGTGTAATTAGTAAAATCGCAGTTCCCAAGTCTTCTACTATATCTCTCATCAATTTAATATCTGCGCTTGAATAGTAACATCAAGAGCAGTGGTTGGTTCATCAGCAATAAGTAACATCGGATTACAGGACAGAGCCATTGCGATCATAACCCTTTGCCTCATACCGCCACTTAATGAATGCGGAAAGGAATCAAGACTTATCTGCTCTAGGAATACCCACTTTGTCTAGCATCTCGATACAACGGGCTTTAGCATCCTTTTTACTTAATTTCAAATGAAGTCTTGTCGGTTCCATCATCTGATTTCCAATTGTAAATACTGGATTTAGTGAAGTTAAAGGTTCTTGGAAAATCATTGCGATATCATCACCTCGCAGATTCCTTAACTCTTTTTCACTCGCTTTAGTTAAATTTTCCATCAAATAATATTTCGCCATTAACAACTTTTCCAGCTTTGTCTAATAACTTCATAATAGATAACGCAGTTACACTTTTCCCTGAGCCTGATTCACCTACAACAGCAACGATTTCACCTTTATTTATAGAAAAAGAAACATCGTCAACGGAAGGTACTACACCTGCTTCAGTAAAAAAATGAGTTTTTAAATTATTGATCTCTAATAGTTTTTCACTCATGATTACTCACCCTTCGTTATTTTTGTGTACGTGGATCAAGCACATCTCTCAACCAATCACCTAAGAATATTATTCCAAGTACTGTAATCGTAATAGCAATACCAGGAAACGTCGCTAACCACCAGCTTGTTGCTAAGTAGTCTCTGCCGTCACTTAGTATTGATCCCCATGAAACAATTGGGGGCTGTACACCAAGTCCTAAGAAGCTAAGAGAGGCTTCCAGAATAATTGTTGTTGCAACACTTAATGTAGAAATAACAATAAATGATGAAATAACATTTGGGAGCAGGTGTCTTACGATAATTTTAAAATTATGACTCCAATTGAGTGAGCTGCTTTAACATAATCTCTTTCTTTAATGTAAGTACTTCACCTCGGACCAGTCTGGCGTAATTCACCCAATTTGTAACTCCTAGAACAATAATCAAAGTAAAAACACCTGAATCAAAAATTGCCAGAATTACCAAAGCAAAAGAATTCGTCGGAATGAATCGACCAGACGCATTAAAATATTATCTATAATTCCTCCAAAATATCCCGAAACTAAGCCAACAGTCACCCCTATAAAACCTGCGACTACAACGGACATTACACCAACTAAAATTGATATCTGCGAACCATAAAGTATACGGCTTAATATCGCGCCCAAGGTTATCTGTTCCCAGTATGTGTTCTGTAGACCCACTCTCCATCCAAAATGGAGGCTGCAGCATATTGGCAGGATTAATTGCCTGCGGTTCATAAGGCGCAAGAATCGGTGCAAATAATGCGATTAAACATGCAAGTACTACAATAATCAAACCTACCGTTCCAGTCTTACTGCGCCACAGCAATCTTCCCCATCTTTTCAAGGAGGACGGACGCTGCTCTTTATAGTCATCAGTTTTGATTTCATTCACTACTGTTTGTGCTTCATGACTCATATATGTGCCCTCCTTAGTTATATTTAATTCTCGGATCGAGGAATCTGTATAAAATATCTGCAATAAGATTCATTACTATTACTAATATGGCAATAATAAATACACTCGCTTGTACAATTGCCATATCTCTCGTATTTACTGCCTGAATAAGCAGCTGTCCGAGCCCCGGCCAAGCAAACACAGTTTCTGTTATAAGAGTACCGCCGACCAGTGTCGATGTTTGTAAAAATGTTATTGTCACCACAGGAATTAAACTATTTCTAAATGCGTGCTTGTAGACTACAATTCTGTCTCTCAAACCTTTGCTTCGTGCTGTCCGCACATAATCCTGAGATAGTGAATCCAGCATACTTGAACGAATCAGTCTCGTCATTTCAGCAGCAATACCGGTGGCAAGTGTAATAGCCGGCAGAATAACATGCATCGCTGTCCCCCGGCCAGATACCGGAAACATTCCCAGCGTTACTGAGAATAATAAAATCAGCATAATGCCTAGCCAAAAGTTCGGCATAGCCTTACCTACAACTGCCGCCCCCGTTGCAATTAAATCCAGGCTTGTGTTTTGCTTTGTAGCAGACCATATTCCAAGAGGAATCGCCACAACTGTAGCTATAACAATTGCAAAAATTGCCAGTTCCAGTGTTGCAGGCAAGCGGTCCAGGACAATATCCAAAGCCGGCTGATTGAATCTGTAAGAATCTCCAAAATCACCCTGCAGCATATTGCCTACATATGTAATGTACTGAACAATGAATGGTTCATTTAGTCCCATCGTTTCCATTAATTCTTCTCGTGCTTCCGGCGGTGCATCATCAGGCAGCATCAGCGAAACCGGATCTCCTGCCACAAAAACTAATGTAAATACTATGAATGAGATAATAAATAAAACCGGTATAATTTGAAGAATTCTTCTGACAAAGTAATTATTCATTCATACAGCCCTCCTTAAATATAAAACAGGGTATAGCAAGAAAAATTCTTCTATACCCTGGATGAAATCTTTTATTGTTCAGCTGTTACTCAGCTCGCGTAATCGACTCTACATAAATCATTTCATCAAGAGTCGGTGTGTAGTCAATGAAGTCACTGACACCAATATTAATTGACTCCTGGTGCAGTACAGGATGGGCGACATCTTCAGCCAGTATTTTCTGAGCTTCGATATACTGCTGTTCACGCTCTTCTAGATCCATATTCTGCTCTGCTTCTTCTACTAGTGTTTCAAATTCCTCATTCTGGTAATCAATTTGTCCTTCGAAACGTTCGTAATCATACCAGTCAAGTGCATTTGCCGCATCGAACATCGAGTTGCCAAGTGCGAGTAGAAATACATCTTTGTTCTCCCCCGCATTACGCATATCGACGAAACTGCTCCATTCCATAAACTCTACGTTTGCAGTCACACCAATTTGACTCCACATACCTGCAACCATTTCGGCAACCTCAGCATCTTGTAAATATCTGCCTCTTGGCGAATGCAATGTAATCTCCAAGCCGTCACCGTAACCCGCTTCTTCTAATAACTCACGTGCACGATCCAGATCGTAGTTATATGTGTCATACAGTTCTTCATCAAATCCGAAGTTACCCGGAGCAACACGCGTAATCGTTGGTACTGCTCTGCCTGCTAATAAGTTTTCAGAAATCGCATTATTATCGATTGCCAGATCTAATGCTTCCCTTACCTTTTTATCTGCTGTCGGCCATCCTTCAGTATGTCTTGTAAATAACATCATCGTTCTGTTAGATGTTTCATAAGACATATGTGTGCCTTCATTGCTATCAATTCTTTCCCATTCACTTGGCGGCATATTTACTGCTATGTCAACACCACCGGTCATTAATTCTGAAACCCTTGTAGAGTTTTCAGGGATAATTCTGAAAACAACTTCATCCCACTCTTCGTTTTGTCCCTCGAAATAATCTTCGTATGTTTCAAGTACGATACGGTCATCTTTAACCCATTCTACAAACTGGAAAGGACCTGTACCTACAGGTTCAGCCATAAAATGATCAAAACCGTTCTCTTCAATATATTCACTTGGTAAAATTGAAGAACCGAGTCGGGCGATACGGTTAAGTAAAGCGGGGTCCGGTGTTTTGGTATGAATCCGGAAATTAAGATCATCGATGACTTCAACTTCTTCTATAACTTCATAATTGATATGTTCAAGCGTCGTATCATCCTGTGCTGGTCTTTCCAATGAATATTTAACGTCGTTGGAATCCAATGCCTCACCATTGTGGAAAGTAATACCTTCTTTAAGTTTAAATTCCCAAGTCGTATCATCTACAGCTTCAAATGATTCTGCTAAATCCGATACATACTCTCCACTCTCAGGATCACGTTTAACAAGGTAGTTAAACATGTTTATATGAATTGCTTCCGTTGAAGTATTTACATGGTTATGTACATCAAATGACACCATATCAGTGCCGAGAGCGATTGTTAATACTTTCTCATCTCCTGCTGCCGTTTCTTCGCCAGCCGTTTCTTCTTCACTCTCACCATTAGCTTCGCCAGTGTCTTCATCTGAATTGCCGCCGCAGGCAGCCAAAACTAATACCAGTGTCATCAACATCAAAAAAAGTAAAACTTTTTAATTCATACACCCATCCCCTTTAATTTATTCAGTAGTAGAGATTAACCCAATTAAAATCCGTGAATCATTCACCTCTTTATTTTATTCATTTTTTATAAATTAACCTATATAATATGATATGTCAATAATAAGTCTGAAAGTTTAAAATTTTTAATCTTTAAAGCGGTTACAAAAATAATTCGTAGAGCTTTTATATGTAATTATAATTTAAATGTTAAATAATTCATTTGAAATTAATGTTGTTTATATATTATTTAAAAATTTAATATTAAACATTATTTTTATACATATTTAATGAGTTTTTATGTAATTATTAATATTATAAATACGAAAAAAACTCCCAAAAATATTTGAGAGTTTTTTTATTTATTTCTACTCATATTAGTTTTTCTCTATATAATCATAAGCAAACTGACTTAATATTGCTGCACCATAAGGAAGTGCATCTTCATCCACGTTAAATTTCGGATGGTGGTTTGGATATGCAGTATCTTCTCCGCCATTTGTCCCGAGCCTGAAAAATACGCCGGGCACTTCGCGAGCAAAGTAAGAAAAATCCTCGCCGCCCATACTCGGATTGACGTCGAGCAGCTGGCCTTTTCCGAGAATTTTATCGACTGTGGATCTTAATGTCGGAATCAGTGACGGTTCATTATACACCGATGGATAACCGTATGTGTACTCCATTTCATATGAAGCACCCATTCCGCTAGTTACACCATTTAAATATTCGTGCATCGTTTCTTTTACTTTCGAACGAAGTTCAGGATTTAATAAACGAACCGTCCCTTCCATTCTTACTTCAGGCGCGATGACATTTCTAGCAAATCCGCCTTCTATTTTGCCAATAGTTAGTACAATATTTTCAAGAGGATCGATATTTCTACTGACAATCTGTTGCAGAGATGCAATGACTGTCGATGATATTGCTATAGGATCGATAGATAAATGAGGATGGGCGGCGTGACCACCTTTTCCAATAATTTTAATATCAAAAGAATCTGTACATGCTGTTGCAAACCCTTCCGTAATAGAAGTTTCTCCGGTTTTAATCGTAGGATGTACATGTAATCCAGCAACAACATCTACATCTGGATTTTTCAAAGCGCCTTCCTGCACCATAACATCAGCTCCGCCGTACCCTTCTTCCGCCGGCTGAAACAAGAGCTTGATGTTACCGCGTTCCGGCGGATTTTCACTGATGATATGAGCAGCTCCGAGCAGTATCGCTGTGTGAGCATCATGACCACAGAGATGACCCACACCGTCCACGGTTGATTTATATTCCGTCTCGCCTTCTTCCTGAATCGGCAGAGCATCCATATCGGCACGCAGAGCCACCGTCGGCCCTTCCGTTTTTCCTTTTAACGTCGCAACCAATCCTGTTTTCGCTACCGGGTACTCAATTTCAAAATTGAGTTTCTCCAGTTTTTCTTTTACAAATTCCGCTGTTTTGTATTCTTCAAATGATAATTCCGGGTGCTTATGCAAATGTCTGCGCCATTCGATGATTTTATCTTTTAATTCTTCTGCGTAAGGTAAACTAGTGTGATTACTCAAATACTGCATCCCCTTTAATATTAATTTGATTTAAACCTACCTTAGGCGAATAATCATGTCAATCAATAGTCTGAATAATCTATTAAAAAGAGTAGTTAGATTTACGCCTATACACCAATTCCAAGAACGAAGAGCCAGACTGGCAGAGCTATCAGGCTTAACAGCGTGGTGATAAAAGCCCCAAGGGAGACGGTGTCCGGTTTCGTATTATATGCCGCAGCAATCATTGTTGCATTCGCTGCGACCGGCATCGCGTTCAGAATGATAAAAACCAGTTTAAAAATGTTGTCAATCGGCATGAATAAAGTCAGTACCATTGCAATGACGGGCGACACAACCATACGCATTGTCACAAGCCCTGTAACTTCAGTGATTCTACTGTGACCCATTTTCATTTCAGCGAGCTGCATACCTAAAATCAGCATAACGATTGGAATGGATGCCGCGCCAATCATTTCAATAATTTCCATAAAAGCTGCCGGGATTTCAAAGTTTATCAGCTGAAATACAATTGCAAGCACGACCGCATATATTACCGGTACGCGCATAACGCTTCTCAGACCTTCACGTACAGTAATCGCTGCACCGTTGCCGTATGATGCTATAAAGATTCCGACCGTGCTGATAATAAATGTATGAATAACTGTCAGCATAATTGCATAATCAAATGCCGCGGCATTTATCGCAAACAGGACGACCGGTGCACCGTAGTTTCCGCTGTTTGGAAACAGCACGCCAAGCAGCATCGCACCGATTTCCGCTCTGCCGTATTTTAGAAATCTCGCAATCACTATAGTAATTGCTGTTAAAATCAGCATTAAAATTACCGAGAACAGCAGCGCATATAAAAATTCCCCGTCCAGCGGATTCGTATAAAATGTCGTAAAGGCCAGTGCGGGAAATAATATGTAAAGCGAGACGGATGACACAGATTTAATGTCCATTTTCAAAAGTTTTTGTGCGGTAAAGCCAATCACAAAAACCAGGAATACAGGCACGACAATCATTAATAATGACAGCATTGGCATTCCCCTTCTATATACTATGTTTTTTTTATTCTATCATCACTGTCAAAATCAGCTGAAATTATAATAGAAATAATTTTATATTTTTTATAATTAATATAATAAAATTTCAGTTTAAATTTTCACAATGCATTACAGAATATGCGTAAAACCACATTTCTTATGTGTGAAATCCCAAGAGCAAAATGAAATAGATTCCCTATTATGTTATAGTTATAAAGTATAAATTTGCTCAACTTTATAAAGTAAAGGAGACGACTATGTTAAGTATAAAGAATTTAACTAAGATTTACGGCGGCAATAAAAAAGCCGTTAACGACATTTCCCTCGATATCGAGGAAGGTGAATTTATCGCATTTATCGGCACGAGCGGCAGCGGTAAGACGACTGCACTCCGTATGATTAACCGTATGATTGAACCGACTTCAGGCACAATTACGATAAACGGTGAAGATATCACGAAGAAAAACCCGGTGGAACTCCGCCGAAAAATCGGCTATGTGATTCAGCAGATTGGTCTGTTGCCGCATATGACGATTAAAGAGAATATCACTTTAGTCCCGCGACTTTTAAAATGGTCCGACGAAGATAAAGATAAAAAAGCAAAAGAATTAATTAAGCTCGTCGATCTGCCGGAAGAATTTTTAGACCGCTATCCTTCTGAACTTTCAGGCGGACAGCAGCAGCGTATCGGTGTTGTCAGAGCACTCGCAGCCGAACAGGACATTATACTTATGGACGAACCTTTCGGGGCACTCGATCCAATTACACGCGATACATTACAGGACCTGGTTAAAGAACTTCAGCAGAAACTGGGCAAAACATTTATTTTTGTTACTCACGATATGGATGAAGCGATAAAACTCGCAGACAGAATTTGTATTATGAGCCACGGCGACATTATTCAGTTTGACACACCTGACGAAATTCTGCGCAATCCGGCAAATGACTTCGTCCGCGATTTTATCGGTGAAGGCCGCCTGATTCAAGACAGACCGAATATGCGTACTGTTGCAGATGCAATGATTACGCCCGTCAGCATTACTATCGACAAGTCTATTAACGATTGTATTGCACTGATGCGCGAAAAACGCATCGATACAATTCTTATTACCGACAGTCAAAAAGCTGCTCGGCTTTATCGATATTGAAGACATTAACGATGGCTACCGTAAAGGTATGGATATCGTTGACTTAATGGGCCGCGATATTTACAAAATCGGCATCGATTCAAAACTCCAGGATTCTGTCCGCACGATTTTAAAACGTAACGTCAGAAACATTCCTGTAGTCGATGATAATAATACATTAATCGGCTTAATCACGCGCTCTAACTTAGTAGATATCGTGTACGACACAATCTGGGGCGAGGAGACGGCTGCTCCGGTTACGTCAGGAGCTGATGAAGTATGATGGAATTTTTAAGTGTAAACGGCTCAGAACTGCTCGTTAAAACCTGGGAACACTTTTACCTTCAAATTTCATTAATTATTGGTGTTCTGATGCTGTGCCTTAGGCATGTCGATTGCAATACTAAAAAATTAAGTAACTAGTCCTAAACTGCAGGCGTGCTGCAGACTGTACCGACCCTCGCAGTGCTCGCGCTGAGGATTCCGCTTTGGAGTCGGACGCGTACCGGCGATTATCGCGCTTAGCGCCTATCCTCCTGCAATTTTAAATAATACGATTATCGGTGTTAAAAACATTGATCCAAACGTCAGAGAAGCAGCGAAAAGTATGGGCATGACACGTATGCAGCTAATATGGAATGTCGAACTGCCGATCGCCATACCGTTAATTTTAAGCGGTATCAGATTATCATCGGTCTATGTCATTTCATGGGCAACACTGGCCAGCTACATCGGTGCCGGCGGTCTTGGAGACTTTGTCTTCAATGGTCTGAACTCGTACCAGCTGAACTGATTATCAGTGCTGCCGTTATGGTTACCCTGCTCGCACTCATTGCAGATTTTATTTTATCGCTGACAGAAAAATGGGCGACGCCAAAAGGTTTAAAAGTATCCCGATAGGAGGAGTATCATGAGACAAATGAAAAATTATTAGCCGTCGTACTGGTATCTCTGACTGTCTTATCCGGGTGCAGCCTGCCCGGTCTCAGCAGCAGTTCCAGTGATGGTATTGCAATCACATCAATGACAACAACAGAATCACAGATTGTCTCTCACATGTCTCGCTTAATGATTGAACATTACAGCGACGGAGAAATCGAACCGACGATGATTAACAACCTCGGTTCATCAACAATTCAGCACAATGCACTGCTCTCAGGAGATGCACAGGTATCCGGTGTACGCTATACCGGCACTGAGCTTACCGGCGTGTTAGACAAAGACCCCGAAAGCGATCCTGATATTGCACTGGAACAGACACAGAAAGCTTTTGATGAAGATTTCGATATGAAATTTTACGACTCTTACGGTTTCGATAACACGTATGCCTTTATGGTAACGCGTGAAACTGCTGAAGAATACGATCTTGAAACGACATCAGATTTAGCCGACTACACGGATGAATTCGCAGTCGGCGTTGATACTTCATGGTTCAATCGCCCAGGTGACGGTTATCCTGTCCAGGAAGCATACGGCTTCGAGTTCGACAATATCCGTGCGATGCAGATCAGTCTTGTATATGAAGCATTAAACACTGGCAGTCTGGACCTTGCACTCGGCTATACGACTGACGGCCGTATCCCCGCATATGATTTAGTTGTCCTGGAAGATGATTTACAGTTCTTCCCGCCGTATGATGCGTCACCATTTGCGACACATGAAATAATTGAAGAATATCCGGAAATTGACGATGCGCTATCTCGTCTGGTCGGCACAGTTTCAACAGAGACAATGCAGAATTTAAACTACCGTTCCGATGAAGAAGGCATTGAGCCTGCGCTCGTTGCGGAAGAATTTTTAGAAGAACACAACTACTTTGAAGAGGAAGGTGAATAATATGACAGGTAATATATTAACAGATTTATATAATTATTTCGTCAACAACTTCGCCTACCTGCTGAGCCTGTTTACAGACCACCTGCTGATGAGTATTTACGGCGTGCTTTTTGCAGCAATCGTCGGTATTCCGATTGGGATTTTTATCGCGCGTTATGCGAAACTCTCAGGTGTTGTGATTACACTTGCGAATATTATCCAGACGATTCCCGCCCTCGCGATGCTGTCGATTTTAATGCTCGTTATGGGACTTGGTACAAATACGGTTATTCTGACGGTATTTCTGTACGCACTCCTGCCGATTATTAAAAATACTTACTCAGGTATTACAGGTGTCGATAAAAATATTACCGACGCCGGGAAAAGTATGGGCATGACGCGCAACCAGGTACTGCGCATGATCGAGCTGCCGCTTGCACTGTCAGTTATTATCGGCGGGCTGCGCATTGCGCTCGTCGTTGCGATCGGTATTGTTGCCATCGGTTCATTCATCGGTGCGCCGACGCTGTCGGATTTAATTATCCGCGGTACGAATGCAACTGACGGCACGGTATATATTTTGGCCGGTGCAATTCCAATCGCATTAATCGCGATTATGATCGACTTTGCGCTCCGCTTTCTGGAACGCAAACTCGATCCGACTTATAACCCGGACGATAAAACACCGAAAGCCCAAACGGTTAACGATTAACATCTTTTCAGTCCTGCCGTTTTGGCGGGGCTGTTTTTTATTAACTTATAAAAGGAGATTATCAGATGGCTTTAATGCGAATTAATTTTTTCTCGGAAGCACTCGGTAAACATCATCACTTTAATTTAATACTGCCGGAGCAGCAAGAACATTATGATATTAGTGAGGTACCTTCCCACTTGCCGTCAGTGATGATACTTCACGGTTTATCGAGCGATAACAATTCATATTTACGGTTTACGAATGTTGAACGCTACGCAAATGAACACAATATCGCAGTCATTTTACCGGATGGCGACCACAGTTTCTATGCTAATATGCTGTACGGTCACAGCTATGCCGATCATATTATGGAAGTGTGGCGCTACGCCCACCAGGTATTCCCCTTGTCAAAAGAGCGGAAAGATAACTTTTTAGCCGGTCATTCCATGGGCGGTTTCGGAGTTATTAAAACAGCATTTGAGCAAGCTGAGCTCTTCGGGAAAGCATGCTTTATGTCCAGTGCAACTGACATCGAACGGCTGTTAAATTACGACTGGCCGGACTTTAAAATGCGCGGCATTATCGGGGACGTCACGACCACTGCAGGGACACCGCTTGATATTAAGCAGATTGTTGAGAGTGGAATTGATGCAGCTGGAATTAAGGAACTTCCTGAGTTATACATGATGTGCGGGACTGAAGATTTCATATATGAAGATAACGTGGAGTTCAAATCATTTCTTGACTCTAAAGGTATTTCATTTAAATACGAGGAAGGTCCCGGGGAACACGACTACGCATACTGGGATCAAGGTATCCTGAAAGCGATACAGTGGATGACGAAAAATGAGCAAGGCTGAAATCAGCCTTGCTCATTTTTTTTATTATACGTTGGGTCCGTAGAGTCGTTTTGAGTCATCTATCTGTTCTCCGGCAAGCAGTTTATCGAGTGTTGATTTCCAGCTTGGCGGCGTATATTCAGAATCCCGCAGATTCTCCATCAGACCAATATTTCCACGATTATGGTACAGAACTTCGTTCATCCGGGCAATCGTCCATTCCGGACATGGTCGTTCGATCAATTTAAATGTATCGCCGGCTTGGATATTACCTTCTTTAAGCACACGGAAATACCAGCCGGTACGGCCTGTATCTTCAATTTTCTTCGCTAAATCGATATCCTGATGACGGCGTGCCGGTTTCCAGCACGGCCGGCGCGGCTGCGATACTTGAATTACTGCTTCACCAAGTTCGTATATATCACCGATATGCACAGTGGTTTCATCCATATGCATGACCGCAATATTTTCACCGTTGCCGCCGGCTGTAATTGCCGGATTCCCGAGCTCACGCTGCCACTTATCGTAATGCGCAAGGCTGTACGCAAATAATGCTTTTTCAGCGCCGCCGTGATTTTTCTTATCCGCACACTCGTCGCCCTTCAGCCCTTCTTCCGATAAAAATACGGGCTCATCAGTCTGACTTTTAAACGCACCGGTCTCCCACTGCTGATCCATTTTGCTCTTCGCTTCAGGATTGCCGACAGTTTTCACTTTGCCTTTGTAAAGTGTATGAATTTTTCCGTAGATCGACATCAAACATCATTCCTTTTCAAATCGATTTGTCAGACGGCCGAGCGATTCTATTTCTACCGTGACTGTATCGCCGGCTTTAATCCATGGTTTGTCAGCCGTTTTATAACCTGAAGCTACACCTTCCGGTGTCCCTGTTAAAATAATATCTCCGGGTTTCAATGTCATATATTTTGAAATATGACTGACGAGTCCTCTGCTCTTAAACACCATGTCATTAGTGTTTGAATCCTGGCGCAACTCGTCATTAACATACGTTTTAATACGCAGCTTATGCGGTTCACCGATTTCACCTAACGTCGCGATATACGGTCCGACCGGGCAGAATCCGTCATATGTTTTACCGGCCAGCCACTGGCTCGTCGAAAATTGCGAGCTTCTTTCAGATACATCATTCGCATTAGCATAGCCGAATATGTAATCCATCGCATCTTCACGGTTTATATTGCGGCCTTCTTTACCGATAATAATCGCAAGCTCGCCCTCGTAATCAATCATATATTTATCCTGCGGTATTTTTATCGTACTGTTATGCGCAGCCAGCGTATTATTAAACTTTGAAAAAATAATTGGCATTTCCGGAATTTCTATTTTCATTTCTTCCGCATGGCGCTTATAATTCACTCCGATACAAATAATCTTTTCCGGATTCGGCACTACCGGTCCAAGCTCGAGTTCGTCGATACGCTTCAGTTCGATATACTCCGCTTCCAGATAAAATTCAATCAAAGCCTCTGCCTTTTCTTTGTTCGCCATGACATCCTGCAGCGTTTCAAAATCTTCGGAAATATCCAGCACACCTTTAGATGTCAGCACACCAAGATGATATTTTCCGGTTGTTTCATCTACAAAAGTCAGTAATTTCATGTCAATTTTGCCCCATTTCTGATTGCCTTATCTATCTATCATACCCTTTTAACCAAAAACGATAAACTCCTTTGAAATATTATTGAGGCAGAATGATATAATTACCTTAAGTTATCTTTAGGAGGAAATTTCATGAGCGCTTATGTAGCAGAAAAAGAAATACAGATATTGTATGCAGATACCGACATGATGGGAGTGATCTACCACGGCAGCTATAAATGGCTGGAACTTGGACGCATGCAGCTTATTGAAGATATCGGTTATGATTATTTGAAAATGGAACGCGAAGGATACCTAGCACCTGTCCATAACGTCAACATTACCTATGCAAAATCACTCAAGTATGGTGATCGCGCATTCGTTCGTACATGGATCGAAGAAAACACCGGTGTACGTACAATTTACGGGTTCGAAATCGTCAATGGTGACGGCGAAGTCTGTACGCACGGCACAACAACACTAATTGTCGTTAAAAAAGTAGACGGCGAATTCCAGCCCGTCATTTTCAAGCGCGTTTTTCCGGAATGGCACGCCAAATACGAAGAAATCAAAGTTAAAAAATAATATTTATTTGGGAACGCGCCTGGCGGCGCGTTTTTTTGTTTGGATTAGGTCGGATGTTTATCATAATCGTGCTCGGTGGCGCGCAATCCTTTGTTCTGTGCCACCGTAGTTTCTCGGTGGCGCGCAATCCCTTGTTCTGTGCCACCGTCGTTTTTCGGTGGCGCGCAATCCCTTGTTCTGTGCCACCGTCGTTTTTCGGTGGCGCGCAATCCCCTGTTCTGTGTCACCGTCGTTTTTCGGTGGCGCGCAATCTAAATTTTAGTCAGATGATTCTTGTATCTTCTAAATATTCCTGGTTTCCAACCACATCTTCATAAGTACCGTAATTAAATTCATAATAGCTCGCCGTACTCATCTCGAAACGAGTACAATATTTACCCAGCATTCTCACAACCGTGCGCGGGCTTAGTCTATAATCGATAAACTCCAAAAATCGTTTCCTTGTCAGTTTTTCATTCATAAACAAAACAGTATAATCACTCAATGCCCGAATGATGTGATATTCTTTCGTTTCTTTAGACCCGCATGAAGTACAAAAGAAGTGATATGATAATTTCTCAACCTCAAAACTCCCGCAGTTTCCGCAATATAATCCTTTACGCACCGCTTCAAAATCCGCACTTTTATCAAAATATGGATTATCGATAATATGTGCCGAAATCGCGTCCACAATACCTTCTGCGTATCGTCCTGCATAATCATTTTTAAACTGCTTTAAATAATCCCGCAGCTCCGACCGCATCACCAGCTTTTTCCGCACTTCCTGATTATCGCAGTTCAATCGGAAATCAATATGCGGAAACACAACTTTCCCTGATATCTCGAAATTCAGCCGGTGAATGTACTGAAGCCTGAGCAGTTTGTTCATCGCACGCTTCAGCTGAGACGGCGGATCATCAGGAACTTCAAAATTCCCGGCAAACCACTTCTCCTTTTCCACACGATAAAAACCCGAGTAGTTTTTAATCTCGTTAACTGTAATTCCCGCATCGCTCACGATTAACGCATCGTACTGTGCAACACTATCTTCAATCCCTAAATAAATATCGCGGAACACAAAAACAGAACCGTGCCCAACATCATCAAATACTTCATCGTAAATAAATTCGCCAGCAAACCCGCGTTCCAGCACCGATAATTTTTTCGCATCTTCACCGTTCAGCTGGCACCGAAAACTTAATGCTCTGTAATACGCGAGTTCTTTACTGATTTTCCGTTCCGATATAATCATGAGTTCCTCCTTATAAAAAGTCCCTTCATACTATATATACGGAAAATCAGCGATTTATTTTTATTTCGTACAGGTTAATTTATAAACCTGTAAATACTGAAATAATTCCCGCCAAAATGGAAAAAACCGCCCGAAGGCGGTCCATGATCATTAAATCTCTATAATCTGCAGCGCATCGCGCATTTCATGCACGATATCTTTCGTCCGCCACTCGCGTTTATAGCCGAGACATGCACAGAGATAATCCGTGCCGCCTTCACTGACCTGATGTCTAAAATGAATATGTCCCATAATGCTGTAGCGGATATCGTAGTCTTCGTAAAACTGATCGAAGTCCGATGTGCCGATGAATGCATTATAGTAATCGAACAGACGGTTCGGCATCGGCACACGGAATGCTTTGTGAGTCGCGACGTGTGTCATCAGAATAATCTTTTTATCACGCACCGATTCCAAAACAGCTGCGGCGCGTTCCGCCATCAACTTAGATACTTCCGGATCCGTCATACCCCAATTTATTTTTACTTTATCCTGCCACGTGCCGCCGTAAAATTCCCGCTGACTTAAACGTTCCTGAGAAAAACGGTCACTCGCATACGTATAATCGTACCAGGCCGGATTCATTACAAGTGCCCAGTCATCACCGAGATCAATCGGCGAACCTTCTTTAAAATATTTCGTGTCTTTAAAAAAATCATATATTTCGCGGGTACTTTTCTGATCCCCGCTGAAGTTCCAAAAGTCATGGTTGCCCGGCACGAAATAAATTGTCACACCGGTCATCTGCTCGAGTTCCTGCATAAAGCGGTACGAACGGACGTGGTCGTTTGAAATGTCGCCGGCAATCAGCAGCATGTCGAGCGCCTCTCTCGACACTTCATTTGCAAGCGTGAGAGAAAAGTCTTTCTGCTTCAAAGTCTCGCTGTTGTAGCGATCGATATGCAAATCTGAAATAACTCCAATTTTCATTACTCATTCGCTCCCGCATCAATTTATTTATTCAATGCTACCACAACTTTTATCCTTCATAAAAAGTTCCGCTTCACGCTACTTATCTTTCACACTGACTTTTGGAATGACAACCAGTGCGAAGACAAATGCCGCTATTAAGAGAACAACGTTAACGATAAACGCCGCGCTCCCCGCTGCTGCGACTGAAACTGTGTTCGACAGTGCCGAGTAAACTGCGACGATAATCGCAATACCGAATGCCCCGCCGAGCGTCGATGCCATTTTGAAAATCGCAGACGCAACGCCGACTTTATTTTTCGGCGTCGTTGACACGGCCGTATCGAGCGCCGGTGTCGCAAACAGACCAATACCGATACCGAAAAATCCGAATCCAATCAGGCTGGAAACAATATATGCCGTACTGCCTAAGAATGTCAGAGACAGCATAATTAACCCGGCAGCTAAGAGTAAGGGTGCAGACACAAGCGCAGGTTTCGGCCCGAGTTTAGCGATGCTTTTCTCTCCGATTTTAATGGCAATGAGCATCGTTAAAATATAAGGAATCGTTATAAGCCCAGCTGAAAATGCAGTCATACCAAGTCCCTGCTGCGTATAAATATTGAATAATGCGAGCGAACCGACCGCTGTATTTAACAGGAAGTTCGTTACGACAGTGCCTAAAAATGCTTTATTCGAAAACAGAGTTAAATCGAGAAACGGCGCATGTTTTCGCTGTTCTACAATAACAAAAACAATCAGTCCGATAACGAACACCGCTATCAGCAGAATCGATGTAAGACTGCCCCACCCGAGCACCTCTCCCTGCGTAATAAAAATACTGATTGCACCGATCATCACAACGAAAATAGATAAGCCTGCAAAGTCGAATTCAATCGGCCCGCGGTTTTTATCTTGTACGTCTTTAATGTTTTTAAGTAAAAATAAAGCGATAATCGACAGCACAATCGACACGATAAAAATCCACTGCCATGCAACGAATGTTGCCATCGTTCCTGCGAAAAGTGATGCAAGACCGGTACCGCCGAATGCACCGAGCGACCAGTAACTGAGCGCTTTGCGGCGCTGCTCGCCTTCAAATATGTTATTAAAAATTGAAATAGTTGCCGGCATAATCATTGCTGCCGAGAAGCCCTGAACAATACGTCCGATAATTAAAAATGATGTATGGAATGGCAGAATAATAATGATTGACCCGATAATACTTAAGAAAATACCGATATAAGTAATCTTCGTATAGCCAATCTTATCTGCGATGTTTCCTGCTGCGACCATGAAAATCCCGGTAATCAGCGATGTTAAACTGACAGACAGGTTAATAATACTGCGGCTCGTCGTGCTGTAAGTTGCTTGAACTTCAGGTGCAATGTTTAAAAATGCTTGGGCAAACAGCCCGTAAGTCAGGATGGATAAAATAACACCCAGTATTACCTTATTAGGGGTTTGCGCTTTCATAATTGTCTGAGACAAAATTCTCATCTCTGTTTTTGTTAGATTCCCGTCCATTATAAATGAAAACGCTTAAAATTATTTGCTGGAACATTGAAAGTCACAAAAAAGTCATTCTGATTAAAAAAATGCCGCCGAACCCGGCAGCACCTAATCAATTATTAATCATCATCTTCAATTTCGCTGTCTTCTTCATCATCGTCGTCGGAATCGTCGAGCATATCGTCTTCCATATCAGACTCTTCGACGCCCGTTTCTTCAACGCCTGTGTCTTCATCTTCTGTATCCTCGCCGCATGCCGCAAGTGCGAGTACTGCGAGCATTGTTGAAACAACTGCGAATTTCTTCATAAGTCCGATCACTCCTAATTTCTGAATTAATATGTATATACCCATAATTTGATGATTTAACACCGCAGAACTATAAGAAATTGCCGCAGGTTAAACACCCGCGGCAATATAATATTCATTTTTATTTAAGCACCATCGTCTTCAGTTTCTGTACTTTCTGTATCTGTTTCAGTCTCTGTACCTTCCGTGCCTGTTTCCTCAGTTTCTGTTTCAGTACCTTCTTCTTCTGTTCCTCCTCCGCATGCTGCAAGTGCTAATACGCCTACAAGTGATCCGACAGTTAAAAGTTTCTTCATCTAAAGTTCCAGCTCCTTAAAAAGTATAGTAGATTCCAGACTGATCATTGATGTTACTGTCACCATACCTCAGATAAAACATCTATATGCATAATTTACCGACCCTTAACAATTTCGAAAACTTATGCAAAATCATAACCAGCTATAAGTTCAGCTGAACAGGCCATTCTTCACGCGCCTCACACATATCCCAAAACATATACTCATACAGACTCGTTTTTACGACAATTTCCTCGAGCTGCTTAAGCTCGCGCTCCGGTTTCCCATCAGCAAGTTCATTCAAAAGGGTCATCGCCGTACCATTTAATTCGCTGAAATCCTCACCGGAATAAGTATCAACCCACTGCTTATAAGGATTACTTTCCAGATCCGGGTTTTTATCGGCTAACGCTCTGCCGATATAGTTATAACTCCACGCACAGGCTAGTAAACACGCGGCCACAGACGCCGCATCACCCCGCTGTGCATGATTCAGCATATAGCTCGTGTAAGCCGTGTTTACAGCAGAAGATTCCGTCCTAAGCAATTCGCTCTCTTCAATACCGAACTCCGCAGCATATTTTCGGTGCAATTGCATCTCGCCAAACAGCGTCCCGTGAAGCATTTCAGAAAACATATTCATCGTCTGTAAATCCGGCGCTTTTTCGGCACCGATTGCCATCAGCCTTGAATACTCAACCAGATAGACATAGTCCTGCTTCAGCCAATGCTGAAACTTATCTACTTCGAGCGTACCGTCACCTAGCCCGGTCACAAACGGATGGCGAAGATATCCATTCCAAATATCCTCCACACTGTTCCATAGTCTGTCAGTAAACTTCATTATATTATCCCCTTTTCTTTTCAGCTGAAGACGATAAAAACCCGAACCTCATGAGAAGGTCCGGGCTGAAATTTTATACATATATCAGCTCAGACTTCCCTGCGCAGGTACTAACCTACAGGTTCAAAGGGTCGATATTATCTCTCAGCACTCACAGTGCGCCCCCAGCCGTTTATATTTTTTTACACATCCACTGTACTACAGTTTAAAAGATTTTGCTTCGGGAATTAATAAATTGTATATAATTTTAAGGAGGAATAATGAATGGCTCACGAACAGCATCAGCAATTACTTAAGACACTGCACGAATGTATGGAAGCGTGCAATCATTGTTTCGACGCGTGCTTAAAAGAATCGGACGTAAAAATGATGGCGGAGTGCATTAGACTGGACCGCGAATGTGCAGACATGTGTGCATATTTAGAACAAGCAATTACGAGAAATTCACCATTTGTTAAAGAACTTGCAGGCGTTTGTGCGACGATTTGTGAAGCGTGCGGCACTGAGTGTGAGAAACACGACCACGATCATTGCCAGCAATGTGCGAAAGCATGTTTCGAATGTGCAGAAGCGTGTAAAGCAGCGGCGTAAATTAAATTGCAAAAGGCCGGGACAATTTGTCCCGGCCTTTTTTCTAATCCATATATTTTTTAAATATTTTACCAAGCTCATTCAGGAAATGTTTGCCTTCTTGGTTCGATGGCCAGTTATTTGAGAACACCGAGAACAGCAGCTGTTTGCCGTTAAGCTGAATCATGCCGAATTCATGCTCGAGCGCTGTCACAGATCCTGTTTTCGACGCGATAAATTCGGCCTCTTGGTCTTCATCGATATTAAAAAATCCGCCGACTCTGTCGTTAATCTGCTGTTTTTTCATAACTTCAAAGAATGCCTGTCTGAGTTCTTCCGGCAGCACATCATTTTCTTTAATGACGTACTGCATCGACGTGAACATATCAGCGGCAGATGTTGCGTTGCGTTTTCCTTCATTAATGCCTGTCGTGTCATAGTAATTACGTGCGAGTGTTGTGTCATGCAGACCGAGTGCTGTAAAACCTTCGTTGATCCGCTCGATGCCGATATTATCAATCAGCATGTTGGACGCAGTATTATCAGACACGATAATCGACAGTACAATCGTATCCCATAACGTCAGGCGTTTAACGCTCTGAAGCGTATGAAGTACGCCGCAGCCCCCGACCTTTTTTCCGACCGTAAGTGAAATATCTTCATAGTTATGAAAATGCTGCTGCAGATTAATTAAGCTGATCGGCACCTTTATCGTGCTGGCAGAAGGATATACCTGGTGTTCATTATGTACGTACACCTTATTATCAAACTGAATCTTGTAAGAAATATCTTTCGTCGGCTGGCTTTCAATCAATGCGTTGATTTCATCTATAAACATCTAGTCATCTCCCCCTGTTGCTGTTTAAGTAAAGAGTATCACAACAAGGTATCCGTTTGCACTTAGTCTATACGGGGAATAAAGCAGTAATAATTTACATGGAGGTTTGACATTATGGGGCAAATTGAATTGATTGCAAATGAACGTCATTTACAGGAAAGATTGCAGCATTACAGAGATTTAAAAGTACCCGAGAACAAATTAACTGTGGTGTCGACTCGCGGTTATGAGGATTTCCTCTTGGATTATCCGGGAGTGAACGAGCGTATGACTGCCGGAAACACTTTGGAAGAACTGCTTATACAGCTTGACGGCAGCCAGCGTCTCACGATGACGAATCAGGAACGTGAAAATTATTCGAACGCTCTGAATAATGGAGAACTGCTGTTTATATTGATGATGAATCTGAACTGGATACACCTGAAGGCGAAGAAACATTTGAACTTCGTGAAGAACGGCTTGCAGTAAATAAAGAGAAAGTCCAAACAGGAGAAATTGTCGTTGAGAAATATACGGATTCAAAAGTTGAAGAATTTGATGTCCCTGTAAATATGGATAACGTCACGGTAGAACGCCGTGCAGTTGAAGGCGAGCCTTTGTTTGAAACCTATAACAATACAGAAGACTCGGATGACGACCTCGGGATTATTCGAATTCCGGTAACAAAAGAACGTATCAGAGTAATTAAGGAACATGTGGTAACAGAAGAAATTGTAATTACAAAAGAAGTCGTTGAGAAGATGGAGCATGTATCAGGCACTGTGAAGCATGATGATATCAGAGTCAATGAAGTGAAGAATGAAGACGTTAAGGTCAGAGAAGTAAAGAATATAGATATTGATAAATAATAAAAATCCGGACCTCTTTGAGGACCGGATTTTTCTCTATTTCTTCTTATTATTCTTATTTGTATAGTTGGAAATAATCGGCTTAACGTAATTCATCACTTTTTCTCTTTTAACAGGATCTTTCATTGTTTCCTTAATTACTCTAATAATTAAGTTCTTCATATATTAACCTACAATCTTCTATTTAAATTTTCTTAATCTTATCATGAAGAGGCATTAAAATAAAAGATTACTTATTCAGGACGCTGATTCTGTACTTTTAAATTCAGCCCGAAGACGATAAATGAAATAATCACAAGAATCAGCATTACAAGACGATAGACTTCAAATGATGGATCTATTCTCATAATCATAAATAATTCAAAGAAAAACCAGCCGGCTGTTACAGTAATGAAAGCTGCCTTAAATGCCTTTGCCAGCATCTTCTCTTTCACTTCCTTACTGAGCCCGGTATCTTTAAAAAACTGTCTTGCAATAACAATTGCGTAAATCAAAACAATAAGGAGCACTGCACCTATTGTAATCATGTTGGGTAGTCTCCCTTTTCTTAAGCCGACAGCGAGAATCGAACTCGCATTTCAGCCTTACCATGGCTGCGTTCTGCCATTAAACTATGTCGGCATGTTTTTAGTATCAGCTTTTACTATAGTATATTCTCCGTGTTTTATCTACCCCAATCTGTTCTGCTGCTGCGGTATAATAAGTGTTAGAGACTTATACAGAACGGAGGGTGGAATATGAAGAAGGCATTGATTATTATTAATAAGACTTCAGGCATGGGTAAAAAAGCACGGCTGGAAGAGGCACTGATCCGCAATTTAAAATCGCAGGATTATGAACCGGTTATCAAATATACGGAACCGACCGGGTTCGAAAATATACTTGCGGCACACGCTGCAAGCATTGATCTAATCGTTGCTGCAGGCGGTGACGGGACCATCAGTGAACTCGTCAGCATTCTTGGCAAACATAATATTAATCTCCCTGTTGCGGTGATTCCCGCCGGCACGGTTAATGACTTTGCCAGAGCCAATAACATTCCGCTCAATCCGATTCTTGCTGCTAAAGAATTGGATACAACCCGCACAAAAACAATCGACACGATTAAAATCAATGATACGTATGCAGGCTACATGGTGGCATTCGGCAACTTTATGACATCATTTGCGAAAGTAAACAGCTCGGTAAAAAATAAAGTGGGACGTATCGCCTATCTCATTAAAGGAATCAAAACACTGATAAAGTTAAATCCATATCGCGTGAGTATTAAAATAGATAAACTGGAGATGGAAACAGACTCTGTGTTTACACTTGTCTCTAAAATATCGTCAGTCGGCAGCGTCGAGAAACTGCTCCCTGAAGCGAGACCGGATGACGGACTGCTTCATATACTAAATATCGAACCGATTAATATTAAAGACATCGTGCAGCTGATCTATATGGCGTTTACAGGAAATATTACAAATCATCGGAAAGTGATGTATTTAACAGCAGAACAGGTCGAGATTTCGACAAGAGATTTAACTGAAATGAACATCGATGGAGATTTGCACGATTATAAAGATGTGAAAGTATCGGTGGTTAAAGACAGTATGTCACTTGCTGAAAATAAAAACCAAATCATTGCTGATAAAAATCCCCTGCCCCTTTGTTTATTTCTAAAATAAAATTGAAAGATACTGCTTCTAATCAATAATTTTAATTATTTCTTTATATACTGACTCTAGGCTATTATCTAAAAAACTTCCTGTAGCCTGGCTTATTCTTCCTTCTTTATCGAATTGAAAATTATTTTTACAACTCACAATAAATTTCCCTAGTTGGCTCATTAGTTTATCTAAATGATTAACTTTATTATCAACAGAGACAAGATATCCTGGGTGTTTCTTCAATTCCAATAATGTTCTTTTACTCATATTCAATTGTTCAATGAACATTTCATCAATTTTTTCACTTTTCAGTTTCATGGTATTTAAATGGTTAATAAGCTTTTTTTCACCATTAAAATATGCGTAGGAGTAAATATTTCCAGGCATTTTTTCCTGTAAAATTATTTTTAAGTCTAGTACTTTAATTTCTTGTTCTACCTGAAAAGAATAAACCTCTTTCCTTTTCACTTCTTCTCTTTCTTCTCGTGAAATTTTCAATGCTTTATCGCCCGATATTTTCGCACCTATTAAAGCACCAAAAAAAGTAGAGAATACCCCAAGAAATGTTAATGCTACATGGGCACTTTTAAATATCATTTGATTATGAGCTAGTTCATTAAAATTTAGTGTCCAGATAAATGTAATAAATACTATTAGTAGTATAATTATTATAGATGTAAGTACTGATGTTTCAATTTTTCTTTCGTCTTTCATGATTGCTCCTTTTGAAATATTTTATAAAATTAGAAAGCGTGATAAATTTGACCAAGAATAGTCTATCTAAAAATGATATTGGGATGTCTCTAGCAATGGCTTTCTCTTTAGTAAGTGTGTTGCTAATTTGGAACCCAGATTTCATCTCAGCTATTTTACCAACCGATATTATGAATTACATAATTGGTGGATTATCCGGCTTTATTGGGGTTATTGGTTTTCTTTCAGAAACAGGGAAAAGTGAAAACAATTTACTCAAAAGCATAACTACATTGTTTTTTGCTTCATTGTCAATTTTAATTGGTTTGTTTTTCCCATACATAATTATACTTATCTTTGGAAAAAATATAATAGTATACATTATAAATTATCTTTATATTTTTCCTTTCTTATTCTTATTCACAATATGTATAAGCTACTTGTTTAAAGGTATACAAAATTTACTAAAAGAGTTAAAAACTCAAAAGCTTCTGGGAATTACAAAATTAGTTGGTATACTCGGTCCATGTTTAACAGTCCTATTACAATTTAAGAAATAATAAACATTTTTTGAATCAAACGCTTTTTAGTTTATTTCCTGACGACTTTTGCCAGAATTGTTCCAATCACAGCGCCATACCGGTGCCTGACATAAAATATGAAATTCCCGATACAGAAATAATATAGTGAAAATGACTGCCATTGGTATTTGGAATTCCCAACGCTTGTTCTCATCGTTGAAGCAATACCCCTAGTAAAACAAAACCTGCAAGCATCGCCATTAATGCTTCCGGCAATTCAACATCAGCACGAGTGCCCATGCAAACAGTCCGAGATCACATAATAATACTTGATATGACTGAAGCAACGTAACGTTTATCAATCTCACCCGACTCTTCATCAGAAGCGATTGTCGTCATCATTCCTGCAACGTTGGCCGACTGTCCACCAAAGAACTTGTAAATATCGACAGAATCCCGCTCACCGTTAAAATATTATTTGTCGGTGCATGATAACCGCTGCGTTCAAGCGCACCGACAGCTGGTGTCGCATCATTGCTTAAAATCATCAGTGCCAGCGGAATTGAAATTGAGACTGCCCCCGCCAGTGAAAACTCCGGAATATGCACAATCGGCATTACAACTTCCGTGCCAAGTGCGGACATATCAAATTCATGAAATACGAAGAAAACAATCACACTTGTGAGCACTGATCCGAGCATCGGCGGAATTCTTAAATCCCACTTTGTTAATATAAAGTAGACGGCAATTGCGGTAACGCCGACAATCGGCAGCTCCTGTGCTGCTGGAATTAATCCGACTACGTAACTCGTTATAATACCGGCGAGCATGGCGGAAATAATCTCCCTTGGAATCCAGCTCATGACCTTTTTAAATATACCGGAAATACCGAACAGCATAATTATAATGGCAGTAATTATAAAGCCGCCAACCAGTTCCGCATATGTAAAATGCGGAGTCACGGTAACTAAAAATGCGACGCCGGTAATGGAGTGGGCCCCGACAATCGGCATGCGGTAATAGAATGCCATTATCAGCCCGAATAAGGCACCAAAGAACTGCACAGCGTAAAACCAGGAGATTGTCTCGATATGAGAAAAACCGCCCGCTGCGGCCGCTTCAATGACGATAATCGGTGCTCCTACGATGCCGAGCGTCCCGGTGATAATTCCGGCGGATATATTCTGTGTATTTAAATCATTTATAAATCCTCTGTTATAAGTATTGTTCATATGGATGTCTCCGTTACGTTAGATATGTAATACTCTGATGATACCATTACTTAATAATCGATGAGTATAAATAATTAAATATTCAATAAGATTAACCCCTGTAGTAAATTCATGAACTGCCCTCTGTCAAGTAGACAAGCAAAAAAACAAAATGGAATTTGCTACGCACACGCATGCATGCGTGTCCGCTTTTGTGCTGGTATTTTCAATCCCACCTTCAAAGTACTGACTTTCGTAATACATAGAAGAAAGAATAATCCCCTCTGACTTCTAACTGAAAACTGTTTTGTATAAACTCACTTTGCTTACATCCTCTTCAAAGAATACATTAACTATAAATCCTTTTTGGTATGCTGCATTGACGATAGTTCTCGTATCTTCAACAAAGAACGGATTATTTAAAGTACTGGATATTAAAGAAATCTGATTCATTTTATTACTGATTAAGGATCTTGCAATGGAATTCGTAATATAATAAAGATGAATACCAAAGTATTTACCTTACTTTTTATAAATCACTATATCCTGAGATTTTTATTATCCCTATCGTAAATTAGGTTATATCCATTAATAATCTAACTTACTCCAGCCAGTATATTTGTAACCTTCTATAAATCAATAAATGATATAGACTAATAGACGTTCCATTATGAAATGAATCATAGTTTATTGCTATCCATATACGCTTTTCGTATTTGAGATAAGGAAATACCTTTCTCTTTGTGAATGGCAAACGCATAGGTTTGAATGCTGGACCATCCATAGATTTCTTTCAACCATTGCTGCAGAGACAACTCTTCTCCATCTACTTTGATATGACCATTTTCTGTAAGCACACCTTCTCCTTCACGATCTTTTGGCGTGATAATGTCATCTGGTTTAACGACGCCCCAGTCGAGCATTTCTTTGATTTTCGGCAGATTTCTCCGTGTTACAGCACTCTCTGTTTTAGCACTAGATTTTGACTTTACCGAGAATGGAATATAGTAGTCTTCATTCTGAATCACTGGCAATAACTTTTCCGGATAAATATAGAGATTATCCTGCAGCTGATAGGGAATGATCTTATAACATTCAATGTCTACATTGTTGTGATTCAGCCAGGAAACAGCCGATAATGTTTGATCATCGTACTCAGAAGCAACCAGTATAATACGCTGAGAGTGATTAAATGTTTGAGTTGCGTGGTTAGTTTCAAGAAATTCCTGCAATTTACGGGCAGCAATCTCACTACTTGTCAAACTCAATTCAGCATACTCCTTATGATATCTCTCTATGTAAGGCGCATAGATACGTTCGACTAAGTCCTCAGGTGTCTGAATAGTTGCATAGCTGGCAGCATAACGAATCGCCTGAAATTCGAAAGCCTCTTTCCTGCTGGTGATATCTTTTAGGTCACGTTTAATCTCAATCAGGACGAGATTACCATTATTATCAATCGCAGTAAGATCACTAATCCCCTTGCTGTCATTTCTTACCTGCTTACCAACAATCAGCATTGATTCTTCTTCATCACAAATTATGTCGATATTTTTTGATTAATTCTTCAATATCGTCTTCTTTCCATTCAATCGAAGCAAATGTATTTGGTTCCACAAGTTCTGCTTCATTTCCACTGATTATATACATGAAACCCTTCCTTTCCACCTTAATAAATCCTTTATTATAAGTATTGGTTCATATGGATGTCTCCGTTAGATTAAATATGTAATACTTTGATGATACCATTAGTTATTAATGTATGATCAGAAATGATTCAATATTCAAAAAGATTAACCCCTAAAGTAAATTAAATACTTCAGGGGTTGGTTTACTGATCAAATGATTTCAATGTTTCGAGCATAATGTTCACTGCATTTTCAATGTGTTTCCAATCAGATTTCTCAGCAGGATTGTGACTGATACCGTCGATACTCGGTACAAAAATCATTCCTGTATCCATAAATGGTGCCAGCGTATTCGTATCGTGATTGGCTCCGCTCATCATTCGCATTGTCGGAAAATCCAATGTTATTCCAGCTTGTTCAGTCGCTTCAATAATTTTATCAGACATAGCATTAGCCGGTTTTCGTACCCCCGGTTTAACTTTCACGTCATAATTATTTCTAACCCAGCTTAGTACCTCTTCAGGGAAAGTTTCAAGTCTTTCTTTATTGTCCGAACGGACTTCAAAAGTCATTTCAACCTCACCGGGAATAATCGTCGCAGCGTTCGGTCTCACTTCAAGCTGTCCGACAGTTGCAACAGTACCATCATCAAGTTTTCTTACTTCTTCGTTAATATACTGAACAATCTCACTCGCCATTACCAATGCGTCTTTACGGTATTCCATTGGCATAGTGCCGGAATGACCCGCTTCACCAATGACTGTAATATGATTTCTGACGATACCTGCGATATTCGTAACAACACCGGTCTTATTGCCATTCCTCTCAAGGACCGTCCCCTGTTCAATGTGCAGTTCGATAAACCCAGCATAGTTCTCGATAGTATTGGAAGCTTCCTGAATCAGTTCTTTCGTCAGTTCAGCAGCTTGTAAAATATCCTCATCGAGATCATCAGTATTAACCTGACCAGCGATGACACGGCTGCCAAAAGTACCGCCTAAAGGATTACCCTCTTCTCCGACAAGACAGACCAGTTCGTATGCGGCAGTCTGAGGATTAAACTTCTTAAGCTGAAGCAGACATTCGAGACCTGCTATCACTCCTAAAGCCCCATCATATAAGCCTCCATTCTTCACTGTATCTAAATGAGAGCCGAATGCATAAATCGGCTTATCTTTCGGACCAATACGGGCAAATAAATTGCCGATTGTATCGCGTCTGACGCTGATATTGTTATTTTTAAGTTCTTCTTCCAGCCAGTTAATTGCATCTTTTTCCTCTTTAGAAAATGCGAGACGATTATATCCCTCTGTGTCGCTGTTAAAAGTATTACCAACGTAATCCAGGTTTTCTTTCATACGATTAATGTGGATTGTCATAATGATACACTCCTTTTCTTACTATTCATTCGAGTTTTATATAGCTGTCCATCCTGCATCTATTTTAATTGTTTCTCCTGTTACATAGTTCGATAAGTTTGAGGAAAGATATAATACACCGCCGACTATATCTGAGGGTTTAGGCAGTTCATCAAATAATATCCTCTGATATATATCTTTTTTCAACTCTTCATCTTCTAGTGTTTTTGCAGTCAAATTTGTTTCTACAAAGGTAGGCGCCACTGCATTAACATTGATATTATACTTCGCCCATTCAACTGCCAGTGCTTTTGTCAGCTGCAGTACGCCTCCTTTACTTGAACCATATGCTGCTCTTTTGACATAGCCTACAAATGACATCTGAGAAGCCATATTGATTATTCTGCCTCCGTTGTTTTCCTTCATCTTCCTGCCGACAGCCTGGCACATAAAGAATGATGCTTTTAAATTGGTATCCAATACCTTATCCCAGTCTTCTTCAGTAATATCAAATGCATCTTTAGTAATATTAATTCCTGCATTATTTACTAATATCGATACTTTTATACTTCTCATAAATCTCTTCTATCTTTATTTTTAATGCAGCAACATCATTAATATCCAGCTGCACTGCCAAATTCTCTTCACTGTGCTCATCCAGTTCTTTTTTCACTTTAGTTAAATCATCAATATTTCTTCCGATAATAATAACTCTTGCACCCAGTTTAGAATATTCGACTGCTATTTCTTTTCCAATCCCTTTGCTTCCGCCAGTTACTATTACAACTTTTCCTTTTATATCCGAAAAGTAATTCGTCATTTGATTACACCTCCCGCTCATCACTTTTTAGAAAATCAAGCAGCATCTTTTCTCGCTGCTCATTTATTTCCCTTGAGAATTCTTCATTCCATTCATAAAATCCTGAACGATTCTTAATTCCTAAGTTCCCATCTTTAACGAGCTGGGTGATAGTCTCCCCTGAATAATCTGCTTTGCTCAATTCTTTAAATAAATAATCAGATATCGTTGAAAATACATCCAGCCCGCCAAGATCTGCAGTCATAAGCGGACCTGTCACAGGATATCTTCGTCCTATGCTGTATGTAACCGATGCATCTATATCTTCTTTATCTGCATAACCGTTATCTAATAAATACTGTGCCTCTCTCAGCATTGCATACTGAAGCCTATTTCCGATAAACCCTGTTATTTCCTTTTTCAATACAATAGGTTTCTTATTAATTTTATTCAGCAGTTCTTTTGTTCTTTCAATTGTCCGCGTACTAGTTTTATCAGACGGTACTATTTCTACAAGTGGAATTAAATGTGCAGGATTCCAGAAGTGAGTTACCGCAAACTGCTCCGGATATTTAAACTCAGAGGACAGCTCGGAAGGCAGGAATCCTGATGTGTTACTGGCCAAGACAGTTCCCTCATCTATATACTCGCTAATGTTATTGAATAATTCCCTTTTCAATTCCAGGTTTTCAGTAATTGCTTCAATAATAAATGTTGTATCTGACAGTGTTTGTTCGAGACTGGTTTGAAGTTTAATATTACTCTTTATATCTCCTGACTCGGTTAAGCTTATTGCTTTATGAGTAACCATTACCTCAAGTTTAGCTTCTATGTTTTTTAATGCCTCTTCAGCTGCTTCATTATTCATGCAATAAACTTTTACAGGGTGAGCTCCCCAAGCTAAAGAAATAGCAATAGAATGTCCCATTGTCCCACTTCCGATAATCGATACGCGTTCCATAGAATTCCTCATTTCAAAAAAAACTGCTGAATTAAATAACTTCAGCAGTTTCTATTTTCAATTATTTATTTCCATATTTCCTAACGCGGAGAAGTCCTTGTTCAGCATGACCCGCAAAATTCTCAAGTTCGCATAGTCTAGCAGCGTATTCTCCTATTTTCACACTTTTTTCATCGGAGGTAATACGCTGATATGTTACATTTTTAATGAATTTCCCAACCCATAAACCGCCGGTATACTTAGCAGCCTGTTTAGTAGGCAATGTATGATTTGTACCAATGACTTTATCTCCAAAAGCAACGTTTGTTCTCGGTCCGACAAATAAGGCGCCATAGTTTTTCATATTATCCAGGAAGTAATCTTCATCTTCTGTCAGAATTTCAACATGCTCATAAGCAAGTTCATCCGCTATTTTCAATGCTTCTTCATTATTTTCTACTAAAATAATCTGGCCGTATTCTTCCCATGATTCTCTTGCCACTTCACCAGTTTCTAAGATTTTCAGCTGCCGCTCAATTTCTTCTACTGTTTTGTCAGCAATATCTTTTGATATTGTAATAAGCACCCCAGGTGAAGTTGGACCATGTTCCAGCTGTCCCAGAAGATCTGTTGCGATCATCTCAGGATCACTTGTTTCATCTGCAATAACCATAACTTCTGTCGGCCCAGCCAGCAGATCGATACCAACTTTACCAAAAAGTTGTCTCTTTGCCTCGGCAACGAATGCATTTCCTGGTCCCACAATCATATCTGTACTTTCAATATTCTCTGTTCCAAGTGCCATTGCACCCATCGCCTGAATGCCGCCCAGAATATAAATTTCATCTGCACCCGCTTTGTGCATTGCGTAGACTGTTTCTTTAGGTATTTCACCGTTGATAGGCGGTGTGCACGCGATAACACGGCTGACACCTGCGACCTTTGCAGTAAGCACACTCATATGTGCACTTGCTACCATTGGATACCTGCCGCCGGGAACATAACATCCGACACTGTCCACAGGGATGTTTTTATGACCGAGAATAATACCCGGCTCCATTTCAACTTCTATGTCTTTCATTGAGCCTTTCTGTGCTTCAGCAAACTTTCTAATATTTCCCTGTGCAAAAGCTATATCAGTTTTTGTCTGTTCCGGTATCTGATCTGCAATATCTTGAATCTGTCCATCAGAAAGTCTGAAAGATTCCGGTGACCACTTATCAAACTGCTCGGAAAGCTCTCTGACTGCTTTGTCTCCGTCACTTTCAATTTTTTTTAATGTTTCACTTACAATCGCCGAAACCTTCTCATCTGCACTTTTAATATCATCAACCGATTTACCTTGTTTAAGAATTTCCATTACGACACTCCTAAATTTTATTTTTTTCTGCCATTTAGAGCACTTGTATAAATCTTCCTAATAACGTCTTCTTTTAATTCCAGCGGACTGCGTACCAGGAGACGTGTTTGTTTTAATGCATTTTTTGTCAGCAGCTCAATATCCTGTTCTTTAATATTATAATGCTGCAGATTTTCCGGCAGACCTACTTCTGTTACTAAATCAAATAGTTTATCCGTGATATCTTTTGAGATTTCCATGTTATTTTTTCCATGAGTTTCAATCTTAAACACAGGGGCCAGGCGGGATAATTTATTACTGCATGATTTTATAATCTCGCCATAGACATATGGCAGCAGTACCGCGTTTGATTCTCCATGAGGTATTTTAAAGTTCCCTCCGAGAGGATAAGCCAGTGCATGAACACCTGCTACACCCCCATTATAAAAACTGAGGCCAGCCATTAAGCTTCCTAAAGACAGTTCATCTTTTGCTTTATAATTTGATTTATCCCATACCGCTTCACGAATATTGCTGTATATTTTCTCTATTGCTCCATATGCTAAATTATCAGTAAGCGGTGTTGCATCAATAGAGGTAAAACATTCTATTGCATGTGTTAAAGCATCCACTCCGCTCGCTGCTGCTACTTTAGGCGGCAGCGAATATGTGTAGAATGGATCGGCGATTGCATAGTCTGCTATCATCAGCGGATTAGTAATTGCGTCTTTACTATCTCCAGTTGAAAATACCGCTATGTCAGTCACTTCTGCACCTGTTCCTGAAGTTGATGGCATCAGGATATTCGGTATTTTTTTATTTTCAAGCTCCATATCACCTGTTAAATTTAAGTAATTTTCAATGTTGCCTGCCTGAGGTGTCACCAGTGAAGCTGCTTTAGCTAAATCAATAGTACTGCCGCCGCCAAGACCAATAATTAAATCAGGATTTGCTTCTCTTACTTCCTCTACAATTTCGTTTCCTTTTTCTACTGACGGCTCTGCCATTACATTAGTTGAAGTGACATATTCGATATTCTTCGATTCAAGAATAGCAGTCACTTTCTCTATTGCATTGATTTCTTTTAAAATCGGATCGCATAAAAGGTAAACTTTCTTTGCTTCTATGTCACCCAGTATATTTTCTATTTCCTGTGTCGATTCCAATCCATGATATATAAATTTAGGTGAAATCAATTTCATTAAAACATCTCCTCTTATTTCTCTATAACTTCTGCTAAATTATCTTCATTCTTCTTAGTCGTAATCAGCACTGAAATCACCATAGTAACCATAGAAATAATTACACCGAGACCTGCAGCTGCAAACGGATTTGAAACATCAAATCCAAACGGCAGATAGATAATCCAGTAAGCCGCCGTCCCGACTAATAACGAAATTATCGCTGAAGTTTTATTTGCACGTTTCCACAATGAACCGATAACAAGTGGTCCAGCTGTTGAGGATACAATTCCGCCTATACCAATCCACATAAAGATCGACAGATACTGAGGCGGGTTCAGTGCGACTATTGCTGCAATAATTAATACTATTGGTGTAGCAATACGGCTTATATTTAATTCAATACGATCTGCTTTTTCTGTTGAAATATTTAATCTTGGAACAATAGACAGTCTGAACAGGTCATTTGCCAACAGCTGTGTTAAGGATACGACCAGCCCATCTGAAGTTGACATTACTGCTGAGAGTACCGCTATTGCTAAGAAAGCTGCTATGAACGGCGGGAATAACTCCGTAAATAATGTTGGAATAACCGCATCTGGACGAATATCGATGTCACCAGGCAGAACTGCAATTGCAAGCATTCCTCCAAGACCCATTAACGGTAAAATTGTTGCAAATACAGTTGTCCACATTAATAATTTCTTTAAATCCCTGCCTGATTTAACAGCCATAAATTTATTGCCAAGATGAGGCTGAATCGCGAAAGGCAAGTGAGCTACAAACAGAAGCAGCACCAACCAGATTGAACCATACGTTGCATCTCCAGGTATGAACAGTTTGCCGAAGTGACCTTCCGGGCGTCTTTCCTGAATTGTATTAATCATACCGCTGAATCCGCCATCAACTCCTACCGCAAATACAAAGCAGACAACAACAACTACTGCAATAAGAACCATAAGCATTCCTTGTACAGCATCAGTCATAATATCCGAGTGGGAACCTCCCATGAATACGTAAGCGCCAATAACTACAATAGTAATCAGAATACCAATTTTGTAATCAACACCCATCATAATCTGGAACATTGTTGCAGCAGCAACAAGCTGTGAAATGACGTAGAAGATTAACAGTGCAGAGATAATAGCCAGAATTACTCTGAGAAAATTACTGTTATAGCGATTTCCAATAAATTCTGGAATTGTTCTAGTTCCGAGCGTATCGCCATATTCTTTAATGGCCTTTGCAAAGAACAGCATTCCGAATACTGTCGCTACTGGGTAAAGCAACGGGTACCATAGTGATGGCGCACCAAGATCAAATGCAAGACCCGGCATCCCCATAAATGTCGATCCGCTTGAAATCCCCGCTGCAATAACCAGTGCTATTGTGATTGGTCCGTAACTCGAACGTGCTGTCGCAAAATCTTCATTGTTATGAGTCTTTTTCATTCCCATAAATCCAAAAATCATCATCATAACAACAAATACAATAAGAAAGATCCACGACCAAAATACTACGCTTCCCATTATTTATCCCCCTCGTCCACGTCAAGTAACGGTGTTTTAAATATTAAGATATACATAATGAGCCATGTCGCAGCATTCACTGCTAAAATAATATACAGAAAAGTCATATGCATTTATCCCCTTTGTAAAAGTTCATATATTTTATTCTTTTGGATATCTTTTTCTTCATCCCCGTTGATTCTTCGACTAAAAATACTTTTTTATCGTATTCTTCAATGGCATACGGCAGATAAACTATATACTCTGTAATCTTTTTTATTTCCGGAAAACTCCAGCTTTTCTTCTGATGCATATAATAATTCTTAAGCATGCTCTCACCATATTGATTAACATCGTAATCTACGCTGACTGGAAGAGTGATATTGTATTTCTCAGTTCTAAAATCTTTTAAACTTTCATCACTGAACGATGTCGATGTTTCTAACAAATTTGTTGCTAAAAATGTGTCAGCCCCTTCTTTTTCATCAATGGCAGCGGTTTGTATTTCACCTGCCACTCTGAAATCAGGACCGGTAAATTAAACTGTGTCTCAGACATATTTCAAACTCACCATCTTCAGCTGCGACATTTCTTTAATCGCATTTTTATTCCTTCGGTACCGTAACCGGAATTCCTTCTACCGTTATACGGCATATGATCAAAACGCAAGGTCGGGACATCATTGATAAGAACCTGTCCGTAATCCAGGTCATTCGACAGCTGCAATGCTTCTTCCAAATTAGAAGTAAACACACCAACATTCAGACCAAATCTGCTGTCATTTAAAATTTCAACGGCATTTCTTCCATTTACATTTTCAACGACGACGACCGGACCAAATATTTCTTCACTGCAGACTTTCATATTTTCAGAAGTATTCGTAATTACTGTTGGTGCTATTGCACCTTCTTGTTTCGTACCACCAGTGATAACTTTCGCTCCAGCCTGTTCAGCTTCCTGAATCCATTCAAGAATTCTTTTTTGAGAATGTACATCTATCAAGTCGGAATAATCAGTCTTTTTATCGTTTAAAGCCCCATACTTTAATAACTTTGTACGTTTAACTACTTTATCTAAAACACTGTCATATATTTCATCATCAATAAATACTTTTTGAGTGCTGATACAGACTTGACCATTATAAGAAAATGCTCCATTTACAATCTGATCGGCGATATCATCAAGTTTTTCTTTATTTACATTTTTTGAAATATAAAGGGCTGATGTACTGCCCAATTCCAGCGTGAGTTTTCTTAATCCTATTTTATTTTTAAGAATTTTACCTACTCTCACACTGCCTGTAAACGATAGTTTTTTAATCTCGTCATAAGACAGTAAAACATCCGAAACTTTTTCACCATCCCCTGTAACCACCTGAAGAACATTCTCAGGAAGGCCTGACTGTTCAAGCAGATATTTTAAAAAGTAAGTGGAAAACGGCGTCTTCTCAGAAGGCTTTACAATAATTGAATTCCCGACAGCAAGAGCAGGCCCTGCCTTATGGATCACAAGATTTAATGGGAAGTTAAACGGTGTCATTGCATAGACAACTCCAAGTGACTCATACTTCGTAAAAGCATCTCGACCTCCACCGTTAGCTGCTACATCCAAGTTGATGTATTCCCCTTCTAATTTTGAAGCTTCAATACCGGAAAGTTTCAATGTCTGAATAGACCTGTCAACCTCCTGAAGAGCAAACTTAATGGGCTTCTTAGCTTCATAACTGATTATTTCAGCCATTGCCTCTTTATGTTTCTCGAGTAATCTTGCTGTGTTCAGAAGTATCTCTGTTCTTTCATAAAGAGTCGTTGTTCTATACTCTCTGTATTTCTCTTCTGCTGTTGCAACAACATCTGCTAAAGCCAATTCGTTAAAATCATAAATCTCTAAATTTTGAAGTGTATCCGTATATTCATATGGGTACGTATTCAAATTATAATTCGAGTATTTTTGTATTTCATTTTCTATTACCTTTGTATACTCCAATTTCCCACCCCTTTGTTTTAAACTTATTTTTGAATACGTATTCAAAAATAAGTTTAAACAGTGCCGCGTTCATATAATTTACAAGGTATTGTTCTTTGAAATTCCTTCATTTCTCCATTCTCAATCATTTTGAATAACTGCTCAACTGCTATGGAGCTTAAATGTTCACCTTCTACAGGGCCGATTGATGTGAGATTTAGTGAACTGTGTTTTAAAGTTTCCGTATTATCAATTCCTATAATTGCAATATCCTCAGGTATTCTTAAATTCATTTTTTGAAGACAATCGATTAATGTCAACGCGATCATATCCGTCGCAGCAAATATTGCAGAAGGCCTTTTCTCCTGTGACAATACTTTTTCCAACTCTTCTCTGATTAATTCAGGATTTTGTTTTGTAATGGATATCGTTGAATCATAAGCCGTATTAAGCTCATCCATTGCTTCGCAAAAACCTTTATACCTGTTTAGAAAAGTTGATTTCTCCAGTTCACCCGAGAAAAAATGTATATCTTTATGACCTTTTGAAACTAAATACTTTGCTCCAAGATAACCTGCCTGATGATTATCAATCTCTACAAAATTACCCCCGCTCTTATGCTTTCTGTTGAACATTATGTAAGGAATACCCAGTTTCAGCAGTTCATCAAAATACTGACTTTCATAATACATTGATGATAAAATAATCCCCTCTGATTTTTGACTGAAAACTGTTTTGTATAAACTTTCTTTACTTACATCCTCTTCAAAAAACACATTCACAGTAAATCCTTTTTTAATGCAGCATTAACAATAGTCCTTGTCGCTTCTACAAAAAACGGATTATTCAAAGTACCGGAAATTAAAGAAATTTGATTTGTCTTATTGCTGATTAAAGATCTCGCAACGGAATTCGGAATGTAATTCAGTTCTTTCATAACCCTTTCAACTTTTTCCCTTTTTTTTAGAAACAGACTCAGGATTATTAATTACTCTTGAAACAGTCGACTGGGAAACTCCCGCCTTTTTCGCAACGTCTTTTGAAGAAACCATACTCCACCTCGTAAATTTATATAAAGCGCTTACAAAGACTATTAGAACACTGTCTGATTATTGTGTCAATAAAACCGACTATATCTAAGTTCTATTGAGTTCTTCATTAATTAGGTATTTATAAATAATATTAAATATGATGCAATTAATATGAGAACAACTTATAAGAGATGAATTTCAAGATGTCTGGAAAGATAAAACTAGAGAAGAAACTATATGGATATTTTTCAGCTTTAAATACAGTGATACCAAACTATCAAAGAAGGTGATGATTGATCTTTCAACGCTGAGTTATACATCACTTATCTATGGCAACTCGGGAATTTAACTTTATCGCTAGGAAAAACTAATTCTTCTTTTCAAAATTCAAATTTTGAAAAGAAGAAAGAGGAATACAGAAAATACAATTTATTATTAACAAGACAGCTAACTTCATATGAAGTTGGAATCCAGAAATTATTGATGACAGAAACGATGAATTGATAAGACAATTTTTAAAGATTAATGATTAAATATTAATTTTATAAAAGATCCCTGTGATAATACTGGTAGATATCTTTTGTGTATTTAAATCATTTATAAATCTTTATTTCCATTAATATGTGATACTGTAATTTCATTACTATCCATTAATAAAAATAATATTAAGCAGCCATAATACCTATTAATATCTAGCTGCTTGATTTAAATATTTTTCTTCATTTAGTTAAAATACCTTATTTTATATCGTTATATAACTCTACTGCACCCTCGATCGCTGATTCTATAGATAGTTGAACTTCGTAATCCATATTACCAGGGCTAAATTCAATCATTTCTATCCTCTCATCAAATAACCTTTTTTTCCTTGTTTTGTAATCTTCTACATCATTATTAAAAGGATATAATACAAGAACTTTACTTATAACTTTATGGTGCTTTCTTCTAATATCATTTGCATCTTTTAAATGGAGATTAGATTTCGGACTATCCGCATAAGCTCTCAATTGTTCCATATTCCCATAGTCATTTTCATTAAATATAGAATTAAACTTTCTGTATTTCGAATCAATTGGAATACTATATATATAATTATTGTTTACAAAATACTATTCTAATATCTGGTTTATTCTTTCTATGGTTTGTAAATAAAGGATGTGTATTATTTGTTTCATTAGAGTATCTTTTATCTTTGAATTATAATGTAATTTCACTTTTACTTCTTCTCTTTCAAAAACAATAACAGTTCCCTCATCTAAATCTTTTGACACATCTCCGTCGAATACCCACCCACTAATGATTTTAAAGTCTAAATTTTCAACTGTTTTTATAATCTGAATAAAACACCATATTTCATATAACTCATCAGTTTTTTTCCAAACGTTTCTCAGTTTTTCACTAAATATAGTATCTATTTTTTCTTTTACTATATTAGCGTTCCATTTCTCTTTAATCTAAAGTGTGGGTTCATTAGTGTAGAATGAGATGGCAAACTAAAACCTGAAGAAACCTCACTAAACCATATTTCATAATTATAACGCGAAATTTCATGAAAAATTTCATTTATATACTTTCTACCTAACTCCAGTTTTTCTAGCTCTTTTTGACTAGCTAATTCCTCATTTTTAAACTTAAAAGATCTTGAACTAATATCAGTAATTCTTTTATTTACATCGTTCAGAATAATCGTTAAATTACTCTTAATATTAGATAATGTGTATTTAAACCAGCGATTTTCTTTAATGTTAAAATCAATAATTCTCTCTGGAGCATAAAATTCTTCCTTTTTCTCAGGATGTTTCACATAATTTTTAATTGAAACTGAATCTACTCTAGGTGTAAGGTTCTTAGAGACCCACTTATAATTCTTCTTAATACTATATTTAGGATTTGATCTTAGCACCCTTAAGGCATTTTTAAAATAAACTCTATTATCTTTTATAAAAGATAAAATTTGAACTAAATCATAATTCTTCTCGCTAGTAGCAAAGGTCTCAATGTTCCCTTTTTTACTAAATGTATTAGATAAACCTACTAAAAAATCTTCAATATCATTATTCATTAATAACCATTCAGCTTTTGTTATGTCCTTTGGTACTATTTCTAAGACACCCCATAGAGGTTCTTCAGATTCCACTCTCATCTGATAGTATCCTGGGACTAGTATCGTATCTATATTTTTATCCACTATATTTACAATATTTATAGTACCTGGATGAATATAGAAGCCCAATTCATCTTCAAGTATTAAGATATTTTCAATATTTCTCTTAATATCTTCAAATAAATCAAAATACAATTTAGCATTGATATTTTCACTCTCAAATATTATAGATATATTTTATATTCTTTTACTCTGACTAAAGCATTCTCATCTTCAAAATCGATAGTCTTTAATCTTCAAATAGTCGCAACGACTGCATTTCTGGTTCTAGATTTGAATAAAAAGCACTTATTGTAACTTTAGAATGTATAGCCATTTAGATACAATTCCTTAGCTTTCATTTTTATACTGCTTCTAGATTCTTTAAAATCAGAGATGTTATTATAATCATCAAATAAATCAATTATTAAAGAAGCTTGAGTCTGATCATGTTTTTTATCATAAGTACCTATCAATCTTTCGAGTTCTTCTTGAGATCCCCTCACTTTTGTTAACACTCTTTGGACAATTTGAAGGTCTATCCCCATTTTTCGAGTGAATACATCTTGCATTATAGGTATGTTTTTCATATAACTATCTATTTGTTTTAATACTCTTGGTCCTATTCCAAGTTGATTATTAAATTTTGAAATTAGATCATGTAATTCTTGTAAAAACTCTATTATTTCATCATCAAGTTCTATTTGTTTATTAGTATTTATAAATTTCTCAATATAGTCCTTTTGGAACTGTCCTTCGTTTAATGTAATGGTTTCTTTTCTAGAAGAAGCTTTAACTAATTGTTTAAAGTTCATTATTCCTAAGTTTATGACGTCTGCTCTATCTAATACTTTATTAGAGAAGTGAAATGTAGATTCGTCCATATTTACAGTCCCAACAAATTTGACATTATCTCTTATTCTTATTTCCGGTTTATATTGTTCCGAGTTATACAATCTATTTCCTAATTCTTGATTATACAGCTTCAATGTTCTATTTTTTTCATCTGCCTCAAGAACTGATAGAAACTGTGAGAAATAATGTTCTACTCTTGCTAAATTCATCTCATCTAAACATACAATGTATAGTTTGTCTGTATTTTTTGAAGCTTCGATCAATGTCTCAACTAATTCATTATCACTTGGTCTATAAATCATATTTAATGTATCTGCGTAACCTATTAAATCACTATCATCTGTCCATCCAGGACTAACAGAAATAAATTTAAATTGGTTATCTGTCTTCAGGTTTAGAGCATCAGCGTAAGCAGTAACTAGCTTAGATTTTCCAATACCACTCATTCCAGATAGTATTACTAATTTTGATGATTTTATTGAAGTGTGGAAATTTATTATATCTCTATCACTATATACGAGTCCTTGTTCTAATAATCTATTTTTGAAATATAATAAAAATTCATCTTCCATCTCATCCTTAGTGTTATTATCGAATACTACACTTTTTTTATCTTCTGAAACTTTATTTAATTCGCCTTCTAATTTCTGAATTAATTCAATATTGATAAATGCAATCCTATCCTGATTGTTCACTATATTTTTAATATCTTCTTCATCTAATTTATAATAGGAAAAATAATTTGTGGGGATATATGTGTATCCATCTACTTCTGAATATTTTTGCTTCTGTATTTCTCCTACCACGTAGTATGAGCCCTTGTTACTCTCCCAAAATAAAAATTGTGGGAAATCATCCACTTCTTTCGAGTAATGTTTTATATTTCCTATAGGTTTTTTCTTTTTAAAGTATCTTTGAATTCTTCAAAACTCATTTTTGTTGTATTACAATTAAATATCGGGATAGGAAACAGTGTCTCGTCTCTCTGCATACTACTATCTTTAGGGAGTATTTTTAATCCCACTCCATTATAATGAACCTTTCCTTCATAAGTTTTATCAACATTTTCACTCACTCTTAGACATAAATATTTATCCTCTATGAATGATCTAAAAGCTTCTATTCTTTGCCAATGATCTAGTTCTTTATTATCAATAAAATCATCATAGAATGCTGATGCGAAACATGAAATATATTTTATTTTCTCTGGATAACTAACCGGTGCTGTAGATATTATCTTAGTAAAAAACTGTATAACATCATTTGAGTTTATAATGATATTGGTTTTATCAAACTCTTTTTGTGTTTCTTCTTTGGTAGCAAAAACCCCGATTAATTCAACATCTTCCCATTCCTTCATATGTAATTCTCCTTTACATAACTGTTCATATTTTCTATACTCTGAAATTCTTTATAATATGGTATTTTTTTGAGTCTATATATAATCGAAAGTGTTATTCCATATTTGTAAAAAATGACTTCATCTTGCTCTCTAATTATAGTGTCAAAGAAATCCAAGGTTTCTTCCTCTGTTATAAATACTAAATTAGCTTCTGTGTTTCTCAGTTCATCTCTCATTCTCAATGATGAACCGAATATATATTTTACCTTCATTGTTTTTTTGAACTTCTATTTTTTCTTTGTAGAGCTGATTATATTCTTTGTCTAGTATTTCAATGTCATTGCTCAACTTCTCTACTAGTGTCTTCAATTCCTCGTTTTCTAACTTTAATTTCTTATTTACATCTATTTCATTTTTATTTTTTTCTTTAACTTCTTTATACGCCTTGTTTAAATTATTTACCTTTGATTCTAAATCCAATATTTCTTGTATCACTTTATTTTGTTTTTGTTCTTTTATCTTAATATCATTTTCTAGCTTCACTATAATTTCTCGCTGTTTATCTATAATTTTTATATCCTCTTGTTGTACATCCTTAACAGGTTCTATTGTTTCACTATTCTTTTTATAACGTTCAGTTAATCCGTTTAAAATCTCAATAGTTTTTGATCCATATTCATCTTGTTCAAAAATCAATATTATTTTTTCCCAGTTTTTATCATACTTATCTATAATTTTTTCAGATGATAGAAAGTTATCCAAACTATTTTCATGTATTTTTTTGCGTATATTAATCTCTTTAAGTATATTTTTTAAGTTCCTATTAGATATTGCCTTAGTGTTAATAATTTTTTCGTTTTTTCTTATTGTTATAGTATTTACATTGGAAAACCCATCTATTGTAATACCATATCCCTTGATTATCCTCATTTTTTCATCAATACTTTGAATTTCGAACAAATCTTTTAGTGCTTTTATTCTATCCATTTTTTCACCTTTACTTAGGATTCTAGTATTCCAATTATTTAATTTTTGCTACTATTATTTACCATCTAAATCGATACATATTATAATCAACAGGATGTTCTAAAATAAAATTCATCTTCGCTACTTTGTGCTTGTTGTCCATCAGCCCAATCGATGCATTTTCTGTAGATTTTAAGTCTATACCGACTTCTCCCATATAATAATGATATACACCTTCGTCGTCTCGTTTTACAAACAGATGTATTACCGTGTCATCACTTTCATAGTCTTCAATGATTTCTCTATTAATTTTTGAAGTGAGGTCCGTTCCTTTTCTCGTATACCATTGGAATATATGTGAATCTAAAAATCGATCATCATAACGAACAGATTCATCTATATCGTCATTCTTATTATAGTTAACAAATATAGGTGTCGTATTATGTTTGTTTTTATAACCATATATCGTACTTGTCTCATCTTTCTCCCAATTGAGAATTCTACATACATCTGCTCTACTATACTTTTCATTGATGGTTAACTGCACAGATTGATCATATTCGTTAGAATTCAATATCGCTAGTTCCAGTACATCTTCTACTTTTTTCCTAAAATATTCATCTTTCAGGGATGATCTGAACTCTTTTGTTAGATAAATATTTTCACCTCTAATTTCTATAAGAGGATATTTATATTTCTCAGTTTTCTGCATTGTATAAAATTCTAAGGTAAACATTCGTATGATTGATCTCATCGTTTCATCAGACATATAATATTTTTTCTCATTCATATCCCGCTGAAATTCTGCTTTATTTACAGGTCCTTTAAAAAGCTGCTGAAGTAATAAAACTTCGGTCACACGTTTTCCATCAACGATTTCCTTTGATAGATACGTCAATATACGATCTTGCCCATTCGTTAACGGCTCTGTTTCCTCTTTTATCTTAGATAAAAATTCAATATAGTGATTAAATTTATTTAAAACTAACATTGGATTCATCGAATCTTGATCTGTTTGAAGATCCACTAAAGTTGGGATATGACCTAGTTTGTTCTTTGTATAATGATACATTCGTTTTAAATTCGCTAGTGAATCTAATGTTTTTTGAAATAGATTTAAAAATTCTATCCTGTGCAATCCTCTCGAAGTTAATCGTTGATTCACCAGTAATTAAGCTTCTATCAACTACATCTTTGCGTAATCTATCTTTGTTAAAAGATTTGTCTCCAGTTAACGCTACAGGGATCAAGTAGTTATTTTTATAGTTACCGATAAAATCAATTACTGTAAGAAATTCTTTATCTTCGTGTTTACGTAGCCCTCTTCCTAGTTGTTGTACAAAAATAATGCTCGATTCTGTTTGTCTTAACATCACAACCTGGTTTACTGAGGGTATATCGACACCTTCATTAAAAATGTCAACGGTAATTAAATAATCTAGCTTATTAGCTTCTAGTAATTTAACCGCTTCTTGCCGTTCTTCTTGAGAATTCATTCCTGTCAGAGCTTTCGTTTTGTAACCTCTTTGATTGAGTAATTTGATAGTTTACGTGCTTCTTCTCTATTGGACACAAACATTAAACCACGTACTTCTTCACCAGCATGAGAGTAGTAATATAATTTATCAATAATATGCTGAATTCTCTCTTGATCTAACAGATCACTCAACGAACTTGTATCACTAATGGTCTCTCCATTTACAACATAATCGGTTACACCAAAATAATGAAATGGTGATAAGATTTCCGCTTCTAATGCTTTTTGCAATCTAATTTCATAAGCAATATTGAAGTCGAACAACCCAAAAATTTCATTGTTATCTGTACGTTCAGGAGTAGCTGTCATACCTAGTAAGAAGGCTGGTTTAAGTAGTTTAAAAATCTTCGTATATGAATTTGCACTGCTTCGATGCCTCATCTACACAATGTAATCAAAGGCATCCTTTGGGAATTGTTCTATATGACTTTTTTAGAAAAATCTGAACCGTAGCAAACATATATTTAGCATTAATATCCTTTTTAGAACCACTATAAATCCCATAATCAGCGGGATCTCCTCCAAGTAAGTCACGATAATCATTTGATTTCATTAAAATCTGTTCCCTATGTGCTATAAAAAGTACACGCTCTGGTTTTACATTTCTTACATCAAATGCAGATAAATAAGTTTTACCTGTACCTGTTGCTGAGACAACTAATCCTTTTTTCTCGCCAGTTAAACGCAGGTTTTTCAAAGAGTCTAATGCTTCTTCTTGCATTAAATTCGGCGTGATTTCTTTTGGATCAATGTTGTCATAACGATAAGGTTTTTTCGTTTCTATTAGCTGAAGCACTATATCATCATGTTTAATTTCTGCATATATTTTTTCATACTTTCTAATCCATTGCTCTGTTAAAGGAGTCGAATTAACCCACAACGTATCAAACTGTGATTTAAAATGCTGAATAACCTCACCATTATCGAGCGAGGTCAGTTTTAAATTATATTCGTAGTTCTTCTTTAACGCAGCATCAGTCAAATTAGAACTCCCAATGAACATAATAGAATAATCTTTTTTATCGAATACGTAACCTTTAGCATGGAAGCCTGCTTGATCAGTAATATGTACATCTATATTAGGTATCTTAAGTAATTCTTTAAAAACTTTAGGTTTATTAAAATTTAAATATGTAGACGTGATAATCTTTCCTCTTATACCACGTTTGTTAAGCTCATATAATACCGTTTTTAGAGATGCGATGCCTCCCTCTGTAATAAAGGCAACTGATATGACAAAGGATTCACAAGTCTCCAATGCATCAAGCATCGGTGATAATACATTCTCTTCTTTAGAATTTATAATCAATTCTGGTGGATGGTGTGATGTTTTGGTAGTAAAACGATCAATAAAACCACGTTCATAAGCATTCAATAGATTTACTTTTTGAGATTTCAAGTAACGACACTCCTAGATCAATGTATTATATAATTACTTTACACCTTAACATTGTAATCTTATATAAATATTATGTAATTTACTATCTGATTAGAATTATCACTTACTTGAAAAAAATTCATAAATCCCACCTATAACTAGATGTAATTTATGAATTTTATTTAATATCTATGATCTATCATATTTAGAAGTATTATAAAATAAGCTATTCTATGTCATTGGTATTATAGTAATTCCAATTAATATCGTAAATCACTTAATTTAATTCTCTAGTAGTAATATATCTATGGATAATATTTAAAATTTCAGTTCATGTTATATAAAAACTTAAATTTCATGTAACATATTCCATTTGATTTTAAAAATAATCTTCCTTAAGATATAGTTTTTCATATTAAATGAGTGTTAATAATCCTCTATGTTTTTGTACTAATATTCTATACAAAATATGGAGGTTTTGATTTGATGTCTTATTTTATTAGTGCAACATTATTCGGAAACAGTTTATATTTTATCAAGATCCTCAGTTTAGTATCTGTCACTCTATTTGGAAGACCTGTTTATACTGTTTGGAAGAACAAAGAAAGTGAGAATAAATTTTAAGATTAGATAAATTAGATTAAAGGAGGACAATTACTTAGGAAAGCTGTAATCATAACTTCAAAACTCTATTTTTAAAACTTGAAGAATATAAATTGTCTTTTAGAAAAGTAATATTTACAAATAGAATAAAGAAGAACACCCTTTCCTTATTTATTAATAATTATTATTCTGTAGTTCTATTTCTGAACTTTTCTGATAGCGTTAACTCATCTATTTTGTTAAGAGTTTATAAATTTGAAAGCCAAGAATCTATATTCTCTTGTGAAGTTTCTCCAGAAATATATTCCTTACCTAATGCGCTTAATTGCTCGATAGAAGGATAACGTAAGTTCTTCAAATCAGAAACATTTACTTGAGTATGACCACTAAAAATCCTGAAGTATAAGTCTACTAGTGTAGAATTTAAATATAAACACAAGCCATAAGCTACAATATCGTTAATTCCTTTTTTATCAATGTGGAAATAATTTATTTTGTTATCGAAAGCTAAATATTCGTATCCATTAAATTAGGTTCTAATTTTTCATTTAAAACAGTTGCGATAATTCTTCTTTGTTCCTCTTTCGCTGAAATCCTCTTAACTAACACATAGGTTCCTATAGGTCTAAATTTAGCGTAATTACCCTCACTAACTGCAATATAATTGAATTTTTCACTGGCTGGGCTGGCCATTCTATACTTTTTCTATCTAAATTAAAATGTTCTGGAAAATATAAGGTAAAAATAATTGTTTGTTATCTTTATTTTTATACTTGTTCTCTTCTCTAAAATCTACAAACGGCCCAGTAGAAATTGATATATTTAAATCTTCTAATGTATATTTAAACTTCTTACTTTTTCTTACTATCTCTTTATCTCGTTCATCTTTTAAAATTCTAATCATCATTTCTTTATCATCTGGGTGAATTAATTCTGCATAATCAACAATATATTTTGTAACTTCAGACTGTTGTTGATTATCACTATGGTATATAGTAACTTTATCTTGGTTATTAGGTATCTTTTTCACCAGATGATATATAATATTCTCTTGTAGTACATAGTCTTCTCTAAACAACGAATTACGAGATTCATATAAGTGAATCGCTTTAAAAGTTCCTAACTTCAATAGGGAAACTCTAAAATCAACAAAATATTTGCCGTTACAAAAACTTCTCGGTGTAATAGCAACTAGAGAACCTCTTTCTTTCAATAAGTTCATTGCGATTAAGATAAAAGCAGCGTATTGATTAGAAACAGCTATTTGCTGTTCAATTAATTGTTTCTTTATCTTTGAGTTACTATCAATTTTCTTGTAAGGAGGATTTTGAATTATTATATCTACGGAACTATTTTTATAACCTACTTCCATAAAATTTTCATTAATAATTTTATACTTAAAATTCACCCCAGCTCCTCTTAATTTCTCTTTACTATACTCATAATTTTCTTTTATAAATCCATTTAAATTTCTATCAATTTCATAAGCAATTATTTCAATATTTCTAGGTTTTACTTTCCACTCATTAAGAATACATTAAGCAAAGCCACTCCTAAAATACCAAGACCAGCTCCTGGATCTAAGATTTTCAAACTCTTTTTCCATGAAGGTTTTATCAATCGTGCCATATATAACGCAGTTTCTTTACTTGTGAAATATTGTTCAAACTCTTCCTTCTTCTTATTGCTATGATTACTTTTCATAACTTCTTTCAAATGTTCAGAGTAATCGATTAGCTCGTATAATTCTTGCATTTCTTTAAAACCTCCACTTCTACCTTCGCCGCTATAACCAAAAACCGAAAAAATTTCATATGAAAAGAAATTTATTTTTAAAAAACATAAACTTTGAAATATCTTAAAATTTATCACCTAACAAGTACTTCATATATTTATCAGCTTCCAAAGATAGTTCCAAATAGCTAGCTTCTACTCTCTTTTTCTTCTCGTGAGACAAATTTGCTTCTTCAATTTTATCTTTTAGTTGAAATTTCAACTTACTTAATTTCGAAAGATTCCATAATACTTTATGACGAGTCAAGTTTAATTGTAATTGGTTATAGATATACTTACCAAGCTCTGTAGAAGGTACAATACTACCATCGATATTACGTTGAAGATGTTCTTCATAAACTCCATCACATGGATCGATAAAACCTTCATTTCCTACAATACTAATCTCATGACTTTCTGATGGCCATTCATCACTTTTAAATCGGTTACAATATGGACAAGCAATATACTAAATTATCATAGTTGTTCATTAATAATTCGAATTTTTCTTTGGTGCAAAGTGATCAATATGATACGCCGACATTCCACCAATCCATCCATCAAAATCACCACAATACCGCACCGCATCTATTAAAAAAATCTTCTGCTAAGTATTTTTTATAAGTTCTGTATTGAGAATATATCTTAGTACATGTTCTTTTTTGGTTCTTCGTATCTTACAGGATAAATTTTATTCATCGTTTTCCAACTCTTCCAAATCATTTCAGTTTTCTCAATAAGAGATTTTAATAATTGATTATTCTTTGTACTTTTTAATTCTTCTGGTATCGCACCACTTTTACTTGAAACTCTTTCCAAGAAATTATCCATATGAATTAGTCGCTCTTCTTCTTCTAATTTAAGTGGTCTCTCAGAAGAAGTTTGGACAAGTGTAGCGACACCCTGTTGATAAGATTTAATTTTTCTTGGTAATTAATTTTTCTTATAATTTTTCTTACAAACCGGGCTGAATCTCCTAAAACGTCACTTTTCGAGTAAATCATATCCGGATTAATATTTCCTTCTTCAGCGGTCTCCTCAAATGAAGTTAGTATAAAACATGGAAAGTCTTCCATCTCTTCAAAAACTTTATTTATTACATCGATACCAGTGAAATTTATTCCATCTTTGGTGTCATTGAGAGAATAGTCCATAATTAGAGCATCGTATTTCTCTTCTTTTAACATAAATATTATGCTTTCAATATCATCAGTTAGTTCATTATCGGGAATATCAAGTTTATCCATAGTAGAAATCTGAAATTGTCGTATTACAGCTTCTTCATCATCTAAATATGCTACTTTAAACATTATTATTAATTATCCCTTCTCCATATTTTAGTGGAAGAAGTATTTCTACTTTAAAATTAGGTCTACTTTTCGAAATATTAATCTTACCGCTATACTCTTCCACTGTAGACTTGACTATCCACATACCTAGACCTGTACCAACCTCTTTACCTTCTTTATCTAGCTTTGTGGTAAATAGTGGTTCAAATATTATATTAGGATCTTTTATTCCTTCTGGAAGACCCGGCCCTGAATCTTCATATGTAATTACAATGTTTTTATCTTCTTCTTTTAAATCAATAATAATTTCTCTTTTTTTCATAGCGTCTCGTCGTTTAAAGGCAGCTGTAGAATTTGAGATCAGGTTGTTAAAAATACTATCAAAATCGACAGTAAACAATCTAAAGATACACTGTCTATCTAAAGGTTCAGGAACCTTAATTGTGGTTCCTTGTGACTCCATTACAGGTCTCCATAATTCCTCTAAATCATTGAGGACTGTAAATAGGTCTGTTTTCTTTCTACTTCTTTTATCCTTTTTTATAGTTTCTAGAGAAATATCTAACCAACTTTTCAGTTTCTCGTCTTGCAATTTCATGTCTTCAATTATGATGTAAGGATTTTGAAACTTTCTTAATGTTGTCAACTGTTCTTCTTTAATCAAGGGTTTTAATATCTCTTTCAAATTATCATTACGAGATACTAATTGAGCACTCATATTTTTTAGTTCATGAGCAAAGGTACTTATCGTTAAGCCTGTGCCAGCCATTGCTCTTAATAATTGAAGTTCTCCAATCAAATCCTTATTTTCTTTCACAGCTTCCAAATAAGTAGCGGCTAAAATTTTCAATTTTCCTTTTCTTCTATTTGTTTAGTATCATCTTCTTTTGGTAACTTAGTTACAGCCACTGATTCCTCTCTATTAGAATTTGATTTTTTCGTATCTTTCACTATTTGGTTAGCTATTTGGCTCGCTTTATTCTTATTACGTTCAATTTCATTTTTTTATTCACTAGTTTATCCATTGCTCTCATAACGTGCTGCCTATCTTTTTCAAATACGTTGACTATTTTAGTTATCAATTGAGTAAAGATAGAAAATGAATAATTTTCTTGTACTCCTTCACGACTTGATTTATCTTCAAAATTTATATTAGTTAACCTAGAAATAGAGATATTACCAGAAAGCTGATAAGGTTTTACTCTCCATTGACCAGATCGATGTGTTGGTCCTGCTGTACTTCTATTCGCTCTGTCCCCTAGCTGTAACCAATCATACGAGGTTCCGCCGTTTTCTCCATAAGGTCTTACACGAAAGTTGTCTCTATAGAGCTTTATTCCTGTCATTTCTTTTAACCATTTATTTCTTTCATGTACATTAAAATTCTTATAATAGAATTTCTTTGGTCCTTTTTTGTCATGCTTGATTTCATAAAGTAAAAAGTAAATTCAAAAGGCCCGATTTCTTCATATATTTCTTCTTCCGTTTTACCTTCTAAACCTGGAACTAACTCTTTTAATAAATAGTTTTTTTTGAAATATCCTTTTTCAAAAGTTTCTATGTCAAAAGGGTGTGTCTTCATCTCGTGCAAATTAAATAAATCCAAATCTATAATGTTATAGTCGAATTCATTTCTCCAAACTTCTATAGAAAGTAATTTATTGTCGTGTAAAGTAGCTTTTACTTTATAATCATATTCATCTTGTATGAGAACTTCTGCTATACCGAATTCTCCAGGAGCTATGGTCGACTTTAGTACAATTTTATATTGACTGTTTTCTACCGGCGGGACTATCATTGATAAATCTTTGAATAACTTTGCAGTGTCATGATAGTCCCAATCATCTCTTAGCTCTGATATTTTAATAATTGTTCCGGTAGAAAAATTATAATTACGTAAAATAATTCAAACTCTTTATAATTAAATAGATTGTTTCTAAAATATTTAATAAAGATCCTTTTTGTTTTTCAATCTGAGCAAATACATTGTTTAATGATATGCCCTCTGTTTCAAAGTCCCCCCACGTTACATCCCATCGTATAATTCTTTCCTCTTCCTTATGTGATGTATATAATTCAGTTTTGTTGCCCAATCGATCTAAAGATAGCCTTCCAATACCTTTCGCACCTGACTGAACTCTTCCATCAACTCCGATAAAGTTCACTTCTTTATTGTCTGTACCAATTGTCATCCATTGTTTTTCAATTATTTCTTCATTCATTCCAGATCCATTATCGATAATATAAATAGCATGTTTTTTAGAATCAGTATCTCTTTTATCAAAGAAAACAGCACCTATCTGAGCACCTGCATCATAACTATTTTTGACAAGTTCTATAACTGCTCCTTCGGCATTACTCACGTTTTCTCTACCTAACAATTTCACTGTTCTAGCGGAGATTGTAAATGGTATGTTTTTCATTATTTCATCTCTCCCTCTTTGCACTTATCTTCTGTAAATACATAAGTAAATTTATTATATCAGTAATTTGATTTTAAAGTTTTAAAGAAAAATTCCAGTTCTGTATACTAGTTCACTATATATCCTTCTTTTTAAAACACAATGTACAAGGTTTGAAAAATAATATTGAAGTTTTCCTCACTTAATTCCGTTAACCCCTAGGGTTTTCTAAATGTTATATACCACATAAAAAAAGAATTGGCTTTATAACAAACGATGTAAACTGTTCATTCTTCAGATGTCGCTTTTGAGAAATTAAACAGATGGATCTATAATTAGGCTCTATCCTTATCCTCGTCCTGCTCGTCTGTCACTTTCAGCTTCAATACCTCTTCATAATTCTCTTCATTTATCTCAACAAATTCAACCATCTCATCAGTCCCCTATCAAACCGCTTCACTCACCGCAAAGTAATTTTCCTGCCCGTCGTTAAAGTTAAACGTCTTCATCCCCGGTATCTCCACCAGTTCTCCGACATTGATGCCTTTTTCTTTCACCTTTTCATACACCGCTTCAATATTCTCCACTTCAAACATTAATGACGGCGTTTCCCTGCTCACTTCCGGACTGTATTTTTCGATAAACTCAAGCGGAAACATGACTATTGTCGTTTCTGATTCAGTATCCGGTGCCACTTCATATCCTTTAAAGTTCTCCATCAGATCCAGTTCTTCTTTCACCGTAAAGTCTAATTGCTTCGTCCAGAAGTCCACCGCCATATCGATATCTTCCACATACAGCATGACGTTCGCCAGTTTTTTAATCATTTATATCAGTCCTTTTAAAAAGATTAAACTCTCCGGTGTTTCTTGAGTCCTAAAATACTAAGCGCCGTAAAGCCAATAATGAACAGTGCTAAAGCCAGCAGTTCATTCCAAATATACGACCAGCCGTTTCCTTTAATCATTACTTCCGTCAGCGCGTCCCCTGCATATCTCAGCGGGAATCCATAGCCGATGTTATTAAACCAGCCTCCTATATAATCAAAGGGAATTAATCCCGATAAAATATCTGCGGCACAGTGACCAGCAGAATCAGCAGCATCAGCCGCCCTTCGCTTTTAGACAGCAGCGCAATCAGCATACCCGCCGCAGCACCGCTGAACGCGAGCAGTATATAATGACGAACACCCATATCATGCTCCCGGCAATTGTTACATCCAGCAGGTAAATCGAATACAGCACCATCATTACTGTTTCCAGCAGGACAAACAGACCGAGTCCCATTAAATAGCCGAGAATAACCTCACTCCGTCTGATTGACGTTGCCAGCACCCGTTCCAGCGTGCCTGATGTACGTTCCCGGAACAGTGTAATACAGGTAAATACCATCACAAAGAAAAACAGCACCAGACCTGTCAGTATCGGGAACATTTTTTCAAAATACGTACTTGCTGAATTACCGTATAGAAAAGATGTTTCAATTTCAATCTTCGGAATCTCCGCCTCTTCCGGCAGGGCTGTCATAATTCCCTTCAGTCTTTCATCCTCCACAGCACGGACACCTGTCTCAACCGCCTGTTCTGCAGCAGCTGTTTTCGGCGGGTCTTCATTTTTATAAGTGACATTAAGTGTCTTGTCTTCCATGCTGACAAACGCATCCAGTTCATGGGAATCAAGCAGTGTGTCAAGCACCGGGGTCAGTTCATAGGTCAGAACTTCCACATCTTCCGGCAGTCCTTCTGTAAAGGCCGGGTCCATTGTATCCGGCACGCCTATACGTATATCTGTTGCATTTTTTACATCGAAAACCAGATACATCAGCGTAATGACAATGAGCGGCGCCAGCAGAACCCAAAGCAGCATTTTAACATTACCGAGCATACTCCTGAATGTCTGCACAGCAATGGTACCCATCCCCGTCATGTAACCGCCTCCATATTTATGAACACTTCTTCGATTGAAGCTGCTTTATATTCATTCATCAATGCTTCCGGCGGCCCTTCTGCCACGATTCTGCCTTTATTAAGCAATACCACTCTATCGTATTTTTCGACTCCGCTCATGCCCTGTGCTGCTGCGATAATGCCCGCACCTTCATTTGCAAGCGTCCTCAGATGATTCCATACCGACAATCGCAGCTCTGGATTAATTCCTGCCCCGGGCTCATCCAGCACAACCAATTTAGGACTGCAAAGTAAAGTAATAGCCAGTGACAGTCTCCGCTTCATATCCCCTGAAAACTTCGATACCGTGTTACGCCCCGTTTCATGCAGTTCAACCAGCTTCAGGTTTTTATCGATTTCGCTTTTAAGTTCTTGTCCTTTAAGTTTTTTCAGTTTGCCGAAAAACACCATATTCTCATGCGCCGTCATCGTTTCGTAAATTGCCGTTTCCTGGCCCATATAGCCGATATTACTCAGCATTTTCCGCTTCGGCATCTGTTCATCCAGCACATATGCTTTTCCGTCTGTTAAATCCTCCATACCAATCAGGCAGCGAATACACGTTGTCTTGCCGGATTCCTCCGGCCCGATCAGTCCGACTATTTCTCCGGCTTTAACATTTAAATTAATATCAGTCAGCACCTGATTAAAGAAAAATTTCTTATCAGCATCCTGCAGTGAAGCAATTATTTCAGTCACAGTTATCACGACCTTTATGTAGACAATTATACTGACAAATACCCTATCCTGTATTCACTTAAGCATATAACATATATTGTAAATCTGACAAATAAAAAAAGCTGCACGATGCAAAAACATCATGCAGCTTTTATACAGTTAATGATTCCGAGTGGGATCGAACCACCGACCTCTTCGATGTCAACGAAGCGCTCTCCCGCTGAGCTACGGAATCGAATTTGCTTACTTATCTACTTTAAGCCAGTTCAGTAAATAAATCAACTCAATACTAATTATATTTTATTGCCTGAATATTTAATTTTTATATTAATGAATTTTTATATGTGCTAATCTATAGCCAGACTTAAGGGGAGGTTTACTATGGATAAAAAGTTAAGAAGAAAAGTATTATCAGCAAGTTTAATCGGCTCATCAATCGAATGGTTCGACTTTTTCCTGTACGCAGCAGTCGCAAGTATTATTTTTAATACACAGTTCTTTGTGACCGACGACGCGTTCCTGTCGAACATACTGGCCTATTTCGGTCTGGCTTTATCATTCTTTATACGTCCTTTAGGGGGAGTCATCTTTGCACATATCGGTGACAGGGTCGGGCGTAAGAAGACCTTAATTATTACTTTAAGCTTAATGGGTATCGCAACCGCAGGAATCGGTTTACTGCCTACATATGCACAAATTGGTGTTGCCGCACCGCTGCTGTTACTCTTATTCAGATTAATACAGGGACTCGGCATCGGCGGAGAATGGGGCGGCGCCCTGCTCCTTGCTACTGAATATGCACCAAAGAAACAGCGCGGGCTGTTCGGAAGTTTCCCGCAGATGGGTATTCCTATCGTCTCGTCTCGCTTACGGTTCATTCTTCCTGCTCACATGGGCAATGCCTGAAGAAATGTTCCTAGCATGGGCTGGAGAATTCCATTTATTTTCAGTCTGCTGCTCGTTATTATCGGCCTGTTAATTCGTAAAGGACTCGATGAAACACCAGCCTTTGTCGCAATGCAGAAAGAAGCGGCTGAGAAAAACGAAGTCAGACGCCTGCCGATTGTTGAAATCTTTAAGAAGCACCCGAAAGAAGTACTGATTACGACAGGTGCTAAATTTGTTGAAACCGGACCGTTCTATATCTTTACAACACGTTCATCGTCGGTTACGGTGTCTCGAGTCTCGACGTATCATTCGAATTTATGATGCTGGCGATTATGGCGGTATCTGTGCTCACGACAATTATGATTCCAATTATGGGCAGTCTGTCCGACAGAGTCGGACGAAGAAAGATGTTCCTGATTGGTGCAACGGCGATGCTGATTTACGCATTCCCGTATCTTTATCGTTAATACACATGAGCCGATGCTCGTTATCTTAGCAACATTCATCGGACTGGTTGTAATCTGCCGCCGATTACCGCAATCCTCGGAACGATGTTCTCCGAATCATTCAAAGAAGTACGTTATACTTGGGGTTACGCTCGGCTATCAGATTGGTGCGGCCGTTGCCGGCGGTTCTGCACCGCTAATTGCTGAATTTCTGATGAACCAGTTTGACGGTTCAAGCATTCCGGTATCGCTGTATATTGTGATGACCGCAATTGTGTCATTGATTGCAGTGTTCGCAATGCGCGGAGAATCCGCTCAGGATAAAGAAGACAGATTAATGAATACCGAATAATACTAGATGGAGTGAATACATTGATTACATTGACAGACAAAGAAATAGAAAAAAATATAAAATCAGTCATGCAATTAAAGACGTTAACGCAATTTTAAAAGATTACAATGAAGATAAGATCGTAGAGTCAATCCGTACAGTGCTGCCTGGGGACAGCTCAATGCTGTACATGCCGTGCATCAGCTTAACGCAGCAGGTATCTATTATTAAAACGGTGTCGATTTTCCCGACTAATAAAAATCTGCCGACAACGCAGGGTATATTTTAGTAACGACCTGACAGACGGCGCCATAAGACGACGATGGATGCGTCGTACTTAACGAGACTCCGTACAGGCGCGATGACTGCGATCGCTACTGATAAATTGGCAAGACGACGCGAAATCATTAGGTGTAATCGGTACAGGCAACATGGCTTTTGAACAGGTTTTAGGTGTCGTTGAAGTTCGCGACATTCAGAGGATTTATCTGTATAACCGCACTGCAGAAAAAGCGGAAGCGTTTAAAAAGCGTTTAGAAGACTTTGGCATCTGGGCAGATATCGAAGTTGTGACAGATGTGGATGCACTCGTTGAACAGAGCGATATTATTAACTGTGCAACGCAGAGCAAGACACCCGTCTACAACGGTGAGCTGCTGAAACCGGGAACCCACGTTAACGGTGTCGGTTCATTTACACACGAGATGAAAGAAATGGACCAGATTGAGAGCAGACCATATCTATGTCGATGATATGGACGGTGTGAAAGACGAAGCCGGCGAGCTGATCGATGCAGTTGAAGCAGGAATCATTAGCTGGGATGATATCAGAGGCACACTCGCTGATATATACGATAAAGGATATTTACGTGAAAACAACACAGATATCACGATTTACAAATGCGTCGGCGCAGGCTACTTTGACTTGGCAGTCGCAGGCGGCGTTATGAAGATGTTTGCTTAACATTGATTGAAGAGAAGAACAGGTGAATCTGAGAAGATTTGCCTGTTTTTTTGTTTTTAGTTGCAGGAATTCTATGAAGTAAGCTCATTGAATTCCCAAACGCTGCGGGTTCCTATGAAGCAAGCTCATCGAACTCCCAAACACTACGGATTTCTATGAGACAAACTCATCGAACTCCCAAACACTGCGGGTTCCTATGAAGCAAGCTCATCGAATTCCCAAACACTGCGGATTTCTATGAAACAAACTCATTGAATTTCCAAACACTACGGATTTCCTATGAAACAAACTCATAGGAATTCAAATAATCAATCTGCCCTACTCTTTCCCCATTTAACTCACAGAAGTATTTAAGGTATAATTTAAATTAAGATAAAACACTTTCCGTTTTCATAAACAGCTTTGCCGAACACCAATACTAAAAATAAGGATGTGTTCATAATTCGTTTATTACTATTCGTTTTTCATTTTATTACTTACTGCCTGCAGTAACGCTCAACCCATTGATGAGCCTGAACCGGAAGCAGATGAAGAAAAACTGCCGAAGAAGAAACGGATGAGGAAGAATCTGCTGAAAACGATGAAGCTTCAGAGGAAGAGCCTGCTGAAGAACCTGAACTTGAACCAGCTTACGACAGTTCCGGAAATGTCGATATTCTTTCTCCTAATTTTCATAAGGATTATTTAAACAATTATTATTATCACAGCTACGGCGGTGTTGAACGCGGCATGACAGAAGATGAAGTGACCGCTGTTTTAGGAGAACCGTCGGATGAAGATGATATTCCCGTCGACGATGTATTTAACGACATTGGCGTCAGATACACTCTCCATGATGAATCTGTTGAGCAGGTGTTAATCACCCCCGAGGAAGATATTACATTTGATGAAATCATCGAATCTTTCGGTGAACCGACGCAGGATTTATCGCCTGAAGATACCGGTACTTCTGTGCGAATTTTAACGTACCAGCCGGCTGCTGATTCCAACTTCTACATCGCAGTTGAAGGTGATGAAGATGATAACATCAGCCTGATTTATCCCGCTCATACCACCAATACTGAAGTCGTAACCGAAGATAATGTTATGAATTTCATTTCAGCTTATTACGACATAAACGTACTCGATATGTCGCTCATCAGTTTTGAAGATCCTGTATTAAACGCAGAGGAAGGCTACTTTGAAGTACCTTTTGAGAATATTCATCACGGCTTAACTGGGTATTTCAGAGTATGGACTTACGGTCAGGTGGAATATATGAACGAGAACGGTGAATATGTATACGGCGAGTTCATTCCCTATGCTGACGGAGAAATTAAATAAGATTCTTTAGGAGGTCTACTATGTGGCTGCTCATTATTATCCTTGCTGGTATCACTTCCAGCATCATTAGTAACTATCTTTCCCACAGAAGAAGTATGGAAAAGATTAAATTACAGTATCTCGATAAAGAAATCGAACTCCAGCGGCTGAAACAGGAAAACTATCTGCTCGAAAATGAAGAAATGAAAACTGTACTCGACCGGATTAAAGAAGATAATAAACGGCTCGAAAAGAAAAAGACAGCCCCTGGTTAATCCAGGAAACGCGTGAACGCCAGCTTGAGAAAAGAGAAGAATAACTTTTAATGAAATTGAATTTATTTATATGAAGAAAGCGTGAAACTCATGATTGAATTTTTACAGCGCCAGTCGCGTCATTTATATCCAGGCTACTTTGCCATGGTAATGGCGACTGGTGCTTTGTCATTATCCTTATGGTATTTGGATATTCCTATCGCGGCAGAAATACTGCTGTATTTTAACGTATTTCTATTCGTGCTGCTGCTCGTACTGAATGGTTTAAGATTGCTGTTTAATACAGCTGATTTTTTAAAGGATTTAAATGATAACGGCAAGGGTCCCGGCTTCTTTACATTAATTGCTGCTTCAGGCGTTTTAGGCAGTCAGTTCGCTATTATTAAAAATATGTATGAGACCGGATTTTCTTCTGGATTGCGGCGTTTATCGTCTGGCTCATTTTGATGTATACATTTTTCACTCTGATTATTATTAAAAAAGCGAAGCCTTTAGTCGATGAATCAGTGAACGGCGGCTGGCTGCTCGTTGTCGTATCGACTCAGTCACTTGCTGTACTTGGCACTCTCACAGCAGGCAGTACGGATTTTTCTGAAGTAATGGTTTTTATCTCACTTTGCCTGTTTCTGTTAGGCTGTGCCTTATATTTAAATATTATTGCATTTATTTTTTACCGTCTGATGTTTTTAAAAATCGAAGCCATGTCGTTAACTCCGCCCTACTGGATCAGCATGGGGGCTCTTGCGATTACGACGCTCGCAGGTTCGGTGCTTGTCCTGAATAGTACAGGCATTGTCGCTGAACTTGAAATTTTCATTAAAGGATTCACGCTGTTCTTCTGGGCCCTCGGCACATGGTGGATTCCATTATTAGTTACACTCGGTGTGTGGCGCCATATTGTAAATCATTATCCTCTGACTTACACACCTGATATGGGGGCATGGCCTTTCCGATTGCAATGTATACAGTCGGTACGGCTAATCTGTCGATGGCACTGGAGCTGGAATTTCTGATGATTATTCCGCAGATTACTATTTTTGCAGCAATTATCGTCTGGCTGCTGATTATGGCAGGTCTGTTTATTCATCACGGGAAACGGCTGAAGATGTAACTGGTCGCTGGTTGAGAGCTGAGCTCAGTGGCACGGTAAGCCTTCTGTCGTGACAAAGAACCGCGCTCTCTGGCACAGTAGACCTTCTGTCGTGACAAAGAACCGCGCTCTCTGGCACAGTAGACCTTCTGTCGTGACAAAGAACCGCGCTCTCTGGCACAGTAAACCTCCTGCCGTGACAATGAACCGCACTCTCTGGCACAGTAGAATGATTCTCTTCAAGTTTTATGGGGTATATCTTGATATACACATTGAATAGGAGTGTTTCTGATGAAATTATCCGATTATAAAATACCAAGTACAAAAAACATAAAATTAAAAGACTATAAATGTTCCGATGGTAAGAAAGAAGATAACGAATATATTGAACAGAATATTATTCCGTCGCTCGTGGGAAAACTTAAAGAGCTGCATCTAAAATTACACGCTGAAGGCAAAAACGGCATTATGGTTGTACTTCAGGCAATCGATGCCGCTGGTAAAGATGAAGCTATTTCCTATATCTTTTCGAACTTGAATGCACAGGGTCTGAAAGTTACGACTTACGGCAAGCCCAGTGAGACTGAGCAGAAGCATGATTATTTATGGCGCCTTCACGACGGTGAACCTGAACGTGGTCAGATTGCGATTTTAAACCGCTCGCATTATGAAGATGTGATTGCGACACGCATTCATGATTTACTCGAAGATAGTGATGCTGAAATTGAAAAACGTTACCGTCAGATTAATAATTATGAGCAGTATTTATCAGAGAACGGTTTCTCTTCGTAAAATTCTTTTTTAACATGTCGAAAGATGAACAGAAAGAACGCTTTTTAAAACGGATGAAAGATCCCAATAAACAGTGGGAATTCTCATTTTCAGATGTTGAAGAACGAAAAAAATGGGATGACTATCAGAAAGTATTTGAAGATATGCTTAATAATACCTCGACCAGGCACAGCCCCTGGTACATTCTTCCTGCGGATGATGAATGGCATACGCGCCGCATTATAACAGAAGCGATGATTCATGTGCTGGAAGGCATTAATCCTGAATTTCCGGAAATTTCCGGTGAAGATAAGAAAAAACTCGATAAATATATTAAAGATCTGGAAAACGAATAAGAAAAAGTGCTGAATCCATTGCGGATTCAGCATTTTTTGAGTTTAGAGAAGCACGGTGGCGCGCAATTATACTTTCTGTGTCACCGTGGATTCTCGGTGGCGCGCAATCACGCTTTCCGTGCCACCGTGAACTCAAATTTACGGTTTCATCACTACTTTAATACATCCGTCTGCACGATCGTTAAACATTTTATACATTTTTTCTGCCTGCTTTAAAGGCACCTGATGCGTAATAATATCTGTTGGATTAATTTTACCCTGTTCCACCATATTATACAGTTCCGGCATATAATGAATTACTGGTGCCTGTCCTGCCTTGACTGTGACGTTGCGTGTAAATATTTTGTGGATTGGATAACCGGTGGCAGGTGTACCGTATATACCTGTCAGCTGAATAGTACCAAATTTCTTAACCATATCTGTTGCCATAATAATCGGATCAATTGTACCAACCTGGCCGCCGAGTGTTTTGATGCGGTCTTTACTTGTAATTTCCCCGTCCATGCCGACGCAGTCGATAACAACTTCCGCGCCGCCTTTCGTAATTTCATGTATGTGCTTGCCGAGGTTATCAAATTGCTTGTAGTTATATACCTCTACATGTTTGTCTGCTTGGCGTGTGCGAGTCTCATATCATTATTATCGACAGCTATAACGCGATTTGCCTCTTTCGAGGAATCATTTCATAAAAATTAAATTATTATCCTAACTTATTCAGCACAACTTCTGCCATAGCTTTCGCCGAAATCAGCAGTGATTTTTCATTAACTTCGAATTTAGGATGGTGGTTCGGATATGCAGTTTCGACACCGTCGGGTTTCGCGCCGACGAAGAAGAATGCACCTGGTGTTTTCTCCAGATAATATGCGAAGTCTTCAGATGCTGCCTGAGGTTTATCGCGGTATACTTTTTCAAAATAAGTGCCTGCACTCTCCGCGAGCAATGTTTCGATTTCACCGATTTTTTCAACTGTATTATACAATACCGAATAGTCATATACATAGTTCAGCGTACATTCAACGCCGTATGTCACTTCCAGCCCTTTAACGAGCTGAGCCATTTCTTCATACACTTTTTCTTTATTATCCATCGATAAATAACGCACAGTACCGCGCAGTGTTACGCTGTCCTGGATGACGTTATAGCCGCCCGGCGCATCGAATGCTGTAATCGATACAGTAACCGAGTCATTCGGGTTCATACGTCTTGATACGATTGTTTGTGCCGAGGTGATAAAATAAGCGCCTGCTACAAGCGCATCGTGTGTTGTATGAGGCATTGCGCCGTGTCCACCCGAACCCTGAATTTTAAGATCAAAGTTTGAACGCCCGGTCATCGCTTCGCCCGGGCATAATGTAATATGACCGTTATCCAGCGTAGGCATGAGATGAATACCGTACACTTCATCCAGGTCATCCAGTATACCGGAACTAACAATACTTTTTGCACCGCCCGGCGGTATTTCCTCTGCGTGCTGATGAATGATTTTAATTCTCCCTTTCCATTCATCTTTTAAATCGATTAACGCTTCACCTAAAATCAGCATATAGGCTGTATGGCCATCGTGACCGCAGGCGTGCATCACACCATCGTTTTTTGATTTAAATTCTACATCCGCTTCTTCCTGAATCGGCAGCGCATCAAAATCAGCACGGAGACCCAGCGTCGGTCCATCGCCTGCACCACCTTCTATTTCAACGATAATTCCGTAGCCGTTACCGACATTCGCTGTCAGAGTCACGTCTTTATCTTTATAAAATTCTTCGATAAACTGAGCAGTCTTTTCTTCTTTAAATGAGAGTTCAGGATTTTCATGTAAATGACGTCTGATTTCAATCATACGCTGTTCATTTTCTTCAAGCTGTTTGAATAACTTCTCTTTTAATGACATGTCCAGGACCCCTTTTAGAATTAATTGAAAATCTCTTCTGTAAAGAAGTGAAACAAAACGAGCGGCAGTATCGCTGCATTAGGCAAATAAGGCATAATAATCCCAGTTGCAAGGAATGTATCCCAATTACCCTCTTCTTCTGTAAATAAAAACTTCACCGCGTTTCAGCTTGTCTTTAAAACGTGTCAGTTCTTCATCTTCAAACATCTTAAGTTTTTCTTCAATATACGATTTATGCACGAGCCGCTTCGATATTGCATTGATAAGCTGAGCACGTGTTGATACTCTTCCAAATCAAGATCCAGATTTTGTGCGACTAAATTCATATGGTCTTCAGTTAGGAGGAGATCGTAGAATTCGATTATCGGATAATCAAGCAGATTCACCGTTGTTGTATATTCGGCGTTATTTAAAATAACGTTTGATACGCTGAGTCCTTCCGGCAGCGGTGCCAAATGAATCGTCGAACCGAAGTTTCTTAAAATACCGTCGATGACCTCCTCATGCATGACTGCCATTCCATCTCCGATATAAAGCAGATGGTGATTGTATATTAAAAATGGATTCTCTTCGGGATTGAACGGCATCGTAATAATATTATCGCCGGTCAATGCATTTGAGTAACGTTTAATCAGTTCAATTTCTTCCATCTTTAAACTGTCTCCGAGGAGTGTTAAATAATCATCAGACCTCGCTTCCTCAATCTTATCTTCGATAATCTTTTCCAGCTGTGATAAGGATTCTCCTGTTTTATCCAGATGCAAATATGTTAAATAAGTTTTGTAGAAGGTTTGTAAATCCATCGTTATCCTCCTTAAGTGATTGGGTTTCCTCTGTTGAACAGCCGCGCGAGTTTTTTATTCGTCGCACTGACTGGATAGCGTTCCCGGTAATTTTTTGTGCGTGCATTCGCATAGGTGCGAACATAGTCCGGGTGGTTTTTATCTTGTAAAATATTTAAAGTTTCGATGAGTTTATCAACCCCGCCGATATTTTCAATCGGCACTTCTCCGCCGTAGCTCACGACTTCAGGAAGCGGCTTCAGGGTATTCGTCACTGAATCAAGCGTAATATCAACGACGTAATCATCGTCCGAGTCGTATAAATATTGAATGTATTCATTCGTTAAGTAGACGTCGACCATAAGGGCATTCTTATTTACGCCGTCTTCATTTGCGATTAAATCTTTGTCTGTCATGAATTCTCCACTGCCGATATTATTCCAGCCGAATGCTTCACAGATAATAATTTCAAGCTCTAAAAAGTTCATGCGTGCAGGAATCGATATTGTGCGGGTAATATCTTCACAGCCGTTAATCGTACACGTAATACGGTATGCGTTGTAATTCTCCGGCGTTTCCGGATGATCTTCATTTCCGCTCTTTTTGAAATCCACTTTTTTTAAGGCGCCGAGTACATCGCGGTGCATCACCAGATAATCCTGATGGACCTTAACCAGCAGACCGGTTTCCAATGCCGTCTGCCAGCGCGGATGATTCTCATAGACTGAATAATCTTTGTGAACATTCTCTTTAATTTGAGCGTACGACACTTCATCCAGCTGACTTAATGCGACCGGCAGATATTCCGGTGCTGTTAAATGCCCGATGACTTCATTTAAATAATCATCCTTGTACTGCCCGACTGATTTAATATTCAGCCTCGCCATCGTCTGTCTCAGTTCAATAAACGTTAAATTATTGTAGAGCCAGTATATCGGTCCGTTATATATTTTCTCCAGCCTCGACACATCCTGCGGTTCAATCGTCTCACTGTCCGGAATCGACATCGGTGTATAAGGGAAAATACCCGTCTGCTGGAGCGCGCTGTTCAGCACATTGACCACTTCAGAGTGAATCACACCTTCAGTCCCGTTATCCTCCAAAATATACTGGTAGTCGATAAGCGTCGGGTACTTCGCCGGCAAATATGACACTCTGTGCACATCGTCGTACGATTCCTCAGTCGATAAACGCCGTAACAGCTTCGCTTCCGACATCGATAAATGCTCGAACATTTCATTCAAAGCAGACTGTGACTCAAGTTCTTCCATTTTATATTTTATTAGTGCTTCATTAGTTGTAAAGTTTCCCGCATTAAACAAACTCGCCCGAATGAGTTCATGTTCGCCTAAATACGTTTGATAAAAAGTCTGTATATCCATGCTGCTTGCCTCCCGCCATATTCATTATATCCATTACTCTTATTTTACACGTAAACCGGACGGAAATGCATCCCGTGATGCTTATTGGCTGATTAAAACCGCCTCAATTTCCTGAGTCGTTGGAAGCTCATCCGGTTGAAAGCAAGTATTCACCCCAATGTGAGGAGCTCATCCGGTTGAATACACATTTCCAGCCGGATGAAAGTTCTACATGCGGTCGATAATTATTTATTGACCGTATGCGACTTTATCATGCGGTTAATGTTTAGTTTCCAGCCAGATGAAAGTTCTCTGATCAGACTCATGTATACGCATTACTTTATACATAGTCATGACGGAGTCTCATACATACGATTCATCCGAATCAGAGGCATGAATACGTCTCATGACTACGTATTGTCATTTGCATATACATGAGCGCAAAAATCCCACGTATTTCAATAATCATATATGTAAGTAATTACAATTAATGGTACATTTGTATTAACAACAAGTTTAAGGGGGGCATCTATGAACAAAATTTTACTGACAGTATTAAGTGTTATTCTTTTGGCAGTGGCAGGATGCGACAGTGAAGAGTCCGAACTCAAAGGTAAAACGCTGGGTTTGTCTTTACACAATCCGACTGTTTCTAAGGAAGAAGCTGAGAATGCAGAAATTAAGTTCACATCCAACACACCGGTACTCGATTTTGAATCAGCAAACGATGTGACATTAACACTTAACGGCAATACCTATTCAGGGGAGTATTCTTTAGAAGAAAATAATTTATCAATTACTGTTGAAGATGGGGATGCTTCGATGACAATTGATTTTACTGAATTCGAAGAAAGTGAAGATGAATACTTTTCTTACAGCGGCACAGTTTCTGAAGGTGAATTAAACGAAGGTGACGAGACAACTCAACTGACGAATGTTTATAAAAATTTTGGACTCGGAGAGTACTATCTCTTTTTAGAAGAATAAATTAAAATCTCCCGTGACTCCTCGGGGAAAAGCATCTGCTGAAGACTACAGGCTTCAGCGATGCCCCGGGAAAGCACGGGAGATTTTTATCTAACTAAATAACTAAACACTAATATTAACTTATTCCGGCAGTTTTGATACGCCGATGTTTGTCATTTCAAATGCATTCAGCACATGATTAAGCTGTGCTTCTGTAAGAACTTCATACTTCGAGCACAGCTGGCGGACCGGAGCGCCTGTCTGGATTGCTTCAACTGCAATCGCTGATGCTTTTTTGTAACCGATGTGAGGTACAAGCGCTGTAATTACACCGATGCTGTTCTCAACGTAAGATTTCATCTGTTCTTCGTTTGCTGTAATCCCTGCAATACATCTTTCAGTGAACACTTTGAAACCGTTGTTCATAATGTCGATTGACTGAATCAGGTTAAATGCCAGTACAGGCTCCATTACGTTCAGTTCAAACTGCCCAGCTTCTGATGCAAGACTGATTGTATTATCATTCCCGATCACCTGGAATGCAATCTGGTTCAACACTTCAGCCATAACCGGGTTAACTTTACCCGGCATGATTGATGATCCCGGCTGACGCGCCGGCAGGTTAATTTCGTACAGTCCTGCTTTCGGTCCTGATGCCATCAGACGGAAGTCGTTCGCAACTTTTGACATGTTAATCATACAAATCTTCAGCGCTGAAGAGATTTCTGTATACGCATCTGTATTCTGCGTTCCATCAACTAAATTTTCAGCAGATTTTAACTTATATCCCGATATCTTGCTCAGCTCTTCAACTACAGTATCGATATATTTCTGATCGGCGTTTAATCCTGTCCCTACTGCTGTTGCACCGATATTAATTTCATAAAGGTTTTCAAGTGAATTCGATACGCGGCGGATATCTCTCGATAACACTTTCGCATATGCACTGAATTCCTGGCCAAGACGAATCGGTACTGCGTCCTGCAGGTGCGTGCGTCCCATTTTAATGACGTGATCAAACTCAACAGCTTTTGCTTCAAATGCCTGACGCATCGTATTCATCGTCTCAAGCAGACTTTCTGCATGGATTAAAAGACCAACGTGCAGTGATGTCGGGAATGCGTCGTTTGTCGACTGTGACATGTTCACGTGGTTATTTGGACTGATAAAGTCATAGTCACCTTTCTCGCGACCCATAATCTCAAGCGCACGGTTTGCAATGACTTCGTTAGCGTTCATATTCGTTGAAGTACCTGCACCGCCCTGAATCGGATCGACGATAAAGTCTTCATGCAGTTTTCCGGCAATAATTTCTTCACTCGCCTGGACAATCGCATCTTTTTTATCTTCTTCAAGCACGCCGTTCGCGTAGTTTCCAAGTGCCGCTGCTTTTTTAACCATCCCTAAAGCACGGATTAAATCTGTATTTAAACGGTAGCCCGTAATCGGGAAGTTCTCAAGCACGAAGGCTCTGGACACCATAGTAAGCATTATTATCAATTTCTTTTTCTCCGAGGAAATCCGATTCAATTCTAGTCGTGTTTGCCATAATCACATGCAGCTCCTAAATTATTTAATTCTCATCGATTCAAAATCTTTTGGAAAGCTATTAAAATTATACGTTGTATCTTCATCAATATACAGCATATCTTCGATGCGGACACCGCCGATTTCAGGAATGTAAATTCCCGGTTCTATCGTAATTACGTGACCCGCTTCAAGCTTGTCTGTGTTACCGCCGTGAATTGATGGTGACTCGTGTACATCGAGGCCAAGTCCGTGCCCGATACGGTGCATAAAATACTCACCGTAACCTGCATCGTCGTCGATGACCTTGCGTGATGCACGGTCAATATCACCCATCACCGTACCTTTTTGAGAGGCTTTAATACCGGCAAGATTTGAGCGCAGCACAGTTTTATAAATTTCTTCCTGTTTTTCTGTCGCTTCCCCGACGATAAACGTGCGCGTCATATCAGACACATAACCTGTGTCCGAAACCACACCAAAATCGATTAACAGAAAATCTCCGCGCTGAATTACATCTGTCCCTGTATCACCATGCGGCATTGCCGATTTCTTACCGGCAAGTACGCTCGGTCCGAAACTCGGACCAACGGCGCCGTATGATTTAAACTGCTTAACCAGGAAATCCGAAACTTCCATCTCAGTTTTCCCTTCTACAGTAATCGTTTTTAAATCTTCCAGTGCTTTTTCAGTCATCTTAACTGCACGTTTGATTTCGGCTTTATCGTGTTCATTCTTTTTACCACGCAGATAATTCACTTCATCATCCAGCGTCTGGATATTTTCAGGAGCGTATTTTTCGATTAAGCGTAAATATCTAGAATAAATTAAATGCTCACCTTCAACTGCAATTGTTTTATCCGCACTGATTGTCTCGAATACATACTGGAATGCATCATCCTTGTCATCGTGCGGCAGATACGTTGTAAGGTCAGTATTTGCTCTAACCGTTTCGCCGTCCAGCGCTGGAAAAATCATCGCTGTATCGAGTGTCTTATTATCGACTAGAAGGAGCAGTAATCTTTCATGAGGATTTAAGTGCACCCCGGTAAAATAAAATATGTTCACCGGATCGGAAATAATTGAGTAGTCTGCTTTTACGCTGTGTGCCAGCGCTTCGATTTTGCCTGTCATTATATCTTCCTCCAATTAATTGTGAGTTAAATACTGCTCGAACCAGCGCGCAATATGAGCTAAACGCTGTATTCTCAAACTCGGTTTGCCCGAGCGTGATAAGTCGTGTGACGATTCCGGGAAACGGACGAATTCCGTTTCTTTCCCTCTCGATTTCAGTTCGATAAACAGCTGTTCTCCCTGTTCAATCGGGCAGCGGATATCTTCTTCACCGTGCAGAATTAATAACGGTGTCTCAACGTCTTTAGCGTATTTCAGCGGTGAATGAAGCCACAATTTATCGAGGTCATCGAGCCCGGCTAAAATCTGCCAGTCCGTAAAGTAGTAGCCGATATCGGATACGCCTCTGAAACTGATCCAGTTACTGATTGAACGCTGTGTCACAGCTGCCTTAAAGCGGTTCGTATGACCGACAATCCAGTTCGTCATAAAGCCGCCGTAAGAGCCGCCGGTCACACCGAGATTGTCTGAATCAATCCAGTCGTATTTACTGGCAATGTAATCGACCGCACTCATAATATCTTTGTAATCACCGTTTCCATAGTCGCCGCGCACCGCGTCAACAATTCCTGAGAGTAGCTGTGCGAGCCGCGCGGATTAATGAATAATACTGCATAACCTTTTGCGGCGATCCTGCATTTCATGGAAGTATGTGTTTGCATATAAGGCATGCGGCCCCCCGTGAATATTCGTGATCATCGGATAATTTTTACCCGTTTCATATCCCGCAGGTTTCATAAACCAGCCGTGAACAGCCGTGTCATCGAACTTGTAAACTCATTGCTTCCGGTTTAACAAGTTCTGTATCCGTGACATAGTCATAATTAATTTCTGTCAGCTGCGTCAGCGCTTCAGTTTTAAAATCAAATTTATATAATTCACTAGGCGATATGTGCGTAGATATTGTTAAATACGCAGCATCCGCGTCGGCATCCATGCCGAAAATATTATGTTCTCCGCGCAAGAGCGGACGGATATTCCCTTCAACGTCACCTTTGTATAAGTTCACGCTGCCGAATTCCGACACAAGAAATACATAGTTAGTATCTGATATCCACTCGGCTGTATTGCCTTCGGCATTCTGCTGTGTATCCTGCACGACCAGTCCACCGACAGGTTTATCCAGTTTTGTTGTAACATCGAGGATGCCGTTATTTTTTCATCGTAAACTTCAATGTGCGGATGTGTCGCATTTTTAAACTTGCGGGTCATTACCGTCATTAAAATATGCTTCTGGTCCGCTGAAATTTCTGCCTTCATAATGCTGGCATCATCGCGGATTAAAGTATCTTCATTATTTTTACGGAGATACAGCTTTTGTGAAAAATTGAAATCAGGATTTTCGCTCACGTCAGTTGCGTATATAAAGCCGCCTTCAAAAACATCGTAAAGCGTAAAGTTTTCTTTACCCGATAAGACAGTCTCTGTTTGACCGGATTTAATATCAATTGATTTTACCGATGTATATTTTTCTTTTAAGACGCCGTACGATCCCGGACCGCCGTCGCTTTTATATTTCATGCGGGTAATCACTGCCGCTTCAGGTTTTTTATCTTTATCGTCTTTGTCTTTAGTCTCTTCTTGCTTCTTCTCACTTGAAACGTGATAAAACACCGAATTTCCATCATGAGAAAACTGCGCGCCGAATACCCCATCGTCTTCGTGCGTCAGCTGTTCACGTTCACCGCCGGCGTGCCTCAGTATAAATACCTGCGGTTTCTTATCATCATCCGGTGCTGTAAATAATGTCAGCGCCCCGTCATGTGAATGAGTCACATTCGTTATCGTTTCGTTTTATATGTAAGCTGAATATTGCCCCTGCCGTCAAAATTATGCAGATATGAATAGTAAGTATCCTTATCCTCATCAGTATTCGTCACAAGATAAGTGACTCTGTCAGACTGCGGTACAACTTTCGGTGAAGACACCGACTTAATTTTGAAAATATCATCAATAGAAACTTTGCTCATTGAATTTCCCCCTTTTTTAAATATAACATTCTTTAACGTGAGTTTACTAATTAACATAATATTCTGACATTCAAACTCCCAGACTTTTCGTTAACGGGGATTCACAAGAATGCGTTTATACAGAAGAAATATAAATAGCGGTACTGCCGACAGCATGACCATTACACCGGTCGGAATCTGGAGCGGAGCGATTAATGTGCGTCCGAGCGTATCGATGATCAGCACGTAAAGGCCGCCGAGTAAAATTGACCGTTTTAGCAGCGGCCGGAATGCCATCGGTTTAATATATAAAATAATCTGCGGAATAATGATGCCGACGAGCGCAATAATTCCGGTATAGCTGATCGCAACGAGCGGCGGCACTGCTGCTGTGATTAACAATGCCGGACGGATGACGCTGACGTTGACACCGAGTGCATGTGCCCTAATATCACCGAGTTTCAATAGATCAAGCACATGCCCGTATCGTTCCAAAATAATAAATGACACTGCTGTCAGTATTAATAAGACCGAAACTTTAGTGAAATCCGCACCGCCGAGCGAACCGAACATGTAGCGTGCAATATTCGCCGTATCTTCCGGGAATAACAGAATAAAATATAGAGCACGCCGGATAACATTGCCCCGAGCAGAATGCCTGTAATAATTAACGTTTCTGGACGGTAAGTTAAATCGAGTTTTCGTGCGATTACAAGCACGAGCAGCAGGCTGAGCAGTCCGAGAATAATACTGATCACAGGTGCGAATACTGCCGGGATAATCGTTACGACGGTAAGTGCTGCACCGAGCACTGCACCATTCGCCATGCCGAGTGTGAAACTGTCAGCCATCGGGTTTTTCAGGATAATCTGAAATACCGCCCCGCTCATCGCGAGTGCGGCTCCGACTAGTATAGCCATAAGTGCACGCGGCAGCCGCACGTCAAGCATAATGGTGAATGCCTGTATATTGTTTATATCTCCGATATTTACCGAACCGATAAAAATGCTCAGCACCACACTGATAATCAGCAGAAATACGAGAATACAGTTGGTTTTATTCATACACACACTCTGCAATCGCAGTCAGTCCTTCTGTAAATCTCGGCCCGGGTCTTGAAATCAGGTTTGGATCCGGTGTACATTGATTTTCTTCTTCGGTTATTGCTGCGCCTTCCAGGCCGGAAATATCATCAAGCGCATGAGTGAGTTCTTCATTGCTGATACCAAGTGTTGAAAGTACAATTTCCGGTTCGCGCGCAATCACATCTTCTGATGTCACCGCAGGGTAACCGGCCACATCTTCAAAAGCATTGCCGATATTTAATGTATCCAGAAAATCATCGATGAAAGTATCCTCCCCCGCTGTGTATATATCCGGCGCCGTTGAAATCAGAATAAACACTTTATCATCGGCCTTCTCTCCGCTGTACTGATTATGGATTTCTTCAACCTCCTGCTGCAGTAATGTATTTAATTCTTCTGCTTCACCTTCTTTGCTGATAAAGGTTCCAACATCAGTGATTGTGTCGTAAATTTTATCAATTTCCTGTGCATCATCAACAACGAGTACCTCTGCCCCGGTACTTTCTGCTGTCCTCGTGATTATATCCGCATTCGCATCGTGGTTTGAGGCGTGTGAAATAATATGTGTCGGATCGAGTGCCGTCATTGCTTCCTCATCGAGTGCAAAAGTATCGAGGCGTGTCAGATTTTCTTTCAGGTCTTCAGGATAATCGTCGGCTGTTGTAATACCGACGAGATTGTCCGTTGCCCCGAGTTCGGTAATAATTTCAGTATTGCTCGGCATCAGTGAGATGATGCGCATGTCTTCATTATTTGTATTTGTCATTTGTTTCTCGTTATCACTGCCGTTATTACATGCAGCGAGTAAAAGTATGCTGAGCAGCGCTAGATAAAGGTATATATTTTTCAATTTTATAATTCTCCTTTCATTGAGGAAAGATTCGTTGCCGTCGTTCTTTTCAACGACAACATTTAACAGCACACTACCTTTATTATATTAAAGTTCAGCCCCTTTATACAGAGAGAAGTCCCTAATACAAAAAGCCCGAACTTTACAGTTCAGGCTTCCACTTATTACTTTTACATTTTTTCAGGTGCTGATACGTCGATCAGACGGAGTGCGTTTTCAAGTGTCTGGCGTACAGCTTCGATCATTAAAATATAAGCGCGTGTTTTATCGGCATTTTCACCGAGTACTTTTTCCGCGTTATAGAATTTATGAAAGCTTGCTGCAAGGTCGTGGATATAGTTCGGAATACGCTGTGTTGCGCGTGCTTCCGCTGCACCTTTAACGATGTTCGGGAATTCCAGTAATTTTTTAAGCAGTTCAAGTGCCTGTTCGTTTTCAATAATATCAACAGGATTTTCCGTGTCGATTTCAAAACCTTGTTCTTTAGCCTGGCGTAAAATACTGCAGATTCTCGCATGCGCGTACTGTGCATAGTACACAGGATTGTCGCTTGATTCACTGCGTGCAAGGTCTAAGTCAAAGTCGAAGTGAGTATCCGTCGAACGCATAATCATGAAGTAACGCGCTGCGTCCACGCCAATCATATCGATCAGGTCGCGCAGTGTAACTGCCTTGCCTGTACGCTTACTCATCTTCACTTCTTCACCGTTTTCAATTAAACGGACCAGCTGCATAATCTGAATTTCCAGTTTGTCAGGATTTTCACCTAAAGCGCCTAAAGATGCTTTCAGACGGTTAATATAACCATGGTGATCCGCGCCGAATAAGTTAATCAGCTTGTCAAAGCCGCGTTCAACTTTATCGTAATGGTACGCAATATCCGGCATTAAGTAAGTCAGCGTGCCGTCGCTTTTTACGAGTACGCGGTCTTTATCGTCTTTAAAATCTGTCGTGCGTAACCACGTCGCGTCGTCCGCTTCAAATACATAACCGTTATCTTTCATCTTCGTCATCGCTTCATCGATTTCGCCGCTTTCATACAGCGCTGTTTCACTGAACCAGCTGTCGAAATTGATGCGAAATTCTGCGAGGTCTGCTTTCAGTTTACGCATCTCATATTCAACACCAAGGTCGCGGAATTTAGAAATACGTTCTGCTTGTTCAAGGTCTTTATATTCAGGGTGCTCCGACGCCAATTTCTCGCCGATTACTTTAATATCTTTACCGTTGTAGCCGTCTTCAGGCATCTTCAGCGCTTCACCGAGCGCTTCAAAATAACGTGCTTCAATCGATTTCGCAAGGTTGTTAATCTGATTGCCGGCATCGTTAATATAATATTCACGCGTTACATCGTAGCCCGCAAAGTCCAAGATGTTCGACAGCGTTGCACCGACAGATGCATTTCTCGCATGCCCGATGTGCAGATCGCCCGTCGGATTTGCACTCACGAATTCAATCAGAACTTTTTCAGCCGTTTCACGCTCTGTACGTCCGTAATCTTCTTTCTTATCAAGGACAGTATAAATCACGTTAGCGAGTTCTGCTGTCTTCATTTTAAAGTTGATAAAACCCGGTCCCGCGATGCTGATTTCCTGAATGCTTGCTGACTCTTTATCGATGTTATCGATAATCGCCTGTGCGATGTCGCGAGGATTTTTACGTGCAAGCTTTGTCAGTGTCATTGCTGCATTCGTTGAGAAATCTCCGTTATTTTTGTCTTTCGGCACTTCAACTTTAACTTCAGGAATTTCTTCTGCTATGTCCGCTTTTTTAATCGCGGCTTCAATTGCTTCTTTTAACTGCTGTTTTAAGTTCATAATTAAATCCTCTCCAACGTATATTTATATTTGCCGAGCAACGTGCCGCTTTCAAATAAATCATATTTAATATTCAGTGTACCGTCACCGGTTGTAAGTTCGTGTGTCACTATTTCAAAGTGATGCCTGCCTGCCGGAGAGTCGTAAAACGTATCCGTCTTCACACCTTCTTCAAAATGGAAATTCATATTGATAATGCCGCGCCGCTGGAGTTTAACGAAGTTGTCTCCGAGCCGCACAGTTACTTTTAATTCATAGTCATCGAGCGCTTCAGTATAGCGCAAATAAGTATCCCCTTTTTCCAGTTCGGATACTTGCAGTTTCTGTTCGTATTTTGTCTCTTCACCGTGCATGAATACCAGTTGAGTTAAGTTACATTCATGTGTTATAGTTCCGGTCATTTTTATCACCTTCAGTATCGTAAATTATATCATAACAGGCGCATCATTGGTTTGATGAAAAATAAAAAAAGGCAGGGCAATATGCCCCGCCTTTATGTCCTAGTTATATGTCTATAACTACTCTTTATTTTATCCATAGATTGGCTATTGTGCAATGTCTAATCCAAAAGACACAAAAAAGACATATATTCTAAAGCTGTTAATTATACTTATCTACAGCTAATATTGCCTCGGCGACTTGTTCCGGTGTAATTTCCGGATCTAAGTTCTTCAATGTTTCACCGTCTCCTGTAGCCAGTTTGCCGACTTCAACTAAATCTTCAAAGGAGACATCGGTTAAATGCATTGCAGCTAATGTCGTTGGCATTTCCAGCGCTTCGTAAAAATCTACATACTCAGCTATTTCATTTCCCGGACGACCTTCCAGTACTAATTGTACAAGCGTACCGTATGCCACTTTCTCACCATGAGTTAAGTTGTGTATATCACCGTGTAATGCAGTGAAACCATTGTGTATAGCATGTGCTCCTGCAAGTCCGCCATTTTCAAATCCTAAACCTGACAGCAGTGTATTCGCTTCTATTACTTTTTCAACTGCCGGAGTAACAAGGCCGTCTTTAGCCGCTTCATAAGCTTCGATACCGTACAGGAATAAAGTTTCTTCAGCTTTTTCAGCAATTGCCTGTGATGCTAAAGTCGGTTTCCCTCCAGCCATCGTATCTCCATTGCGTCTGACTGTTGCACTCGCTTCGACTAATGTCGCCATTGCATCTGCAATGCCTGAAGCAAAGAATTTTGGCGGTGCGCCGATAACAATTTTACTGTCTACCAGCACAAGATCCGGATTTTTATCATAAAATTTATATCCTTCAAAGACACCTTCATCTGAATAAATTACAGATAATGCACTTGTTGGAGCATCCGTAGATGCGGTAGTCGGCACTATTACAGTTGGTGCACTAAGCTTATCCGCAACTGCTTTAGCTGTGTCGAGTGTTTTACCGCCCCCGAGACCAATCACAACATCGCTGCCGAAACTTTTCCCTTCATCAGTCAGACGCTCGATTTCCTTGTCCGAAGCTTCGCCTGAAAACTGTATATGATTATATTTAACATCTACATTCTCGAAACTTTCTTCCACTGATTTCCCAGCAATATCCCAGACAACTTCATCTGCAATCAGTAAGATATTTTTACCAATTTTTGCTGTTTCCTGACCTAATTCACTAATGACACCCGTACCTTGTACATAACGGCTTGGAGATTGAAATACTAATTTTGACATGTTTAAATCCTCCTAAAATATTATGTTTAAAATTCATTTTAACAATGATCTTTTTATATTGCTAATTATTGAATGCTTCCTGCATTTTTTGTGAAATATTCCACATTTCTTCGTTGTGGTTCATCATAAACTGCTTCAGCGTTTCTTTCGAACGTTCATCGAGCGCGTCGAGCTTAATGCGGCCCTTCATTGCGTCGTCTAAACTGTTGACATGTTCGTGCATCATTTTGTAACCGCGGCGTTTTTCTTTGTTCACCATTAAATAACATGCTGCGACGCCGTTATAAACCGCTCCTGCTTCCGCACGTTCCACAGCGATCCAGACGAGGAAATATTCTTTAGCATCTGGGCCCATCGCTTCTTCTTTATCTTTAATCCATTTTACACGTTTTTCAACTTCAGCTTTGCCGTGGAGTCCGCCGATATCAAGCTTCGCTTCCTGCGTTTCGATATTAATGTAGACCGGTGCGATATTTTCAAGGCTTATCGAGCCGAAGTTTTGTCCTCTGTGACCGTCGAGCGGATCGTTTTTAATAATATTAAACTGGAATCCCGGTTTCTTTTTTGGTTGTTCTTCAGACAATGTTATACCTCCTAATCGAGTTCATTCAGTAAATTAATAATCTCTGCTTTGACGTTTAAATCTTTAATCGCCAATATTTTTTCTTTCGGATAATACAATCTTGAACCTAAACGGTGAATGCCGGTAATTGAATTAATAATTGCCGACTGGGAGCTTATTTCCCTAATGTCACCGTTTGGACGCAGCAAGTGAATTGGTCTGCGGTTTCTGTTCTGTCCCGGCCTGTCGTAATCGTACGGCAGATCTGAATAACTGTCGCTGAAGACGTAATAGTCCGGATCTATGCCCGCTTTTCTGTATAATTCGTTCAGTTCTGTAATCGTAATAATAGAACCGTCAAACGGTAAATATTTAAACAGGTCTCTGTTTACGAAACGGCTGGCAAGGTCACTTAATATCTCATCTTCTTCATGTACCCATTCCTGCAGATAAAAATTCACGACCATTTCGTCCAGCCGGAGATAGTCATGAACGGTGACATCTTCATTAAAAAATGGTATGAAATATGTCGGCTTCTGTTTAAAGCTGTACTCCGATTTATACAGTGCTTTTGCCCGCTGCATCACCAGGTTCAGCATAACTTCCCCACCGCGCGATACCGGGTGGAAATAGACCTGCCAGTACATCTGATAGCGGCTCATTAAATAATCTTCCACTGCGTGCATGCCGCTTTCTTTAATCAGCACTTCATCTTTTGACGGACGCATCACGCGGAGTATGCGTTCCATATCGAAGTTACCGTAGCTGACACCGGTATAAAAAGAATCCCGCTGCAGATAATCCATACGGTCCGCATCAATCTGGCTTGAAATCATACTGATAACCAGTTTATTCGGATGTGTCTTGTTGATGACTTCCGCAACTTCACGCGGAAAATCCGGTGACACTCTTGATAATACTTCGTTCACTTCAGTGTCTTCCAGTATAATTTTTTTCGTATATTCTTCATGATCTGTATGGATATATCTTCAAATGTATGAGAAAACGGCCCGTGCCCAAGGTCGTGCAGCAATGCCGCCGACAAGGCTAACAGACGGTCACCTGAGTCCCATTCAGGATATTCTTCAAAATTCTCAATCATCCGGCGGACAATTTCATACACCCCGAGCGAATGGTTAAAGCGTGAATGCTCTGCACTGTGAAATGCCAAATACAAAGTGCCGAGCTGTTTTATTCTGCGGAGCCGCTGAAATTCTTTCGTTTTCACCAGATCCCAGATGACCTGATCGCGGACATGAACGTACCGGTGGACCGGATCTTTAAAGACTTTTTCTTCCTGTAATTGTTTCCTGCTGTAGTCACTCATCATCACGCTGTTACGCCTCCCTTAACACCCCAATAATATCATAAAACGGCCGGGTAAGCCGACCGTTTCAACCTGTTTAACTGTATGAACCGGTGCCGCGTTTTCCAACCATCAGGAAGTAAACGAAACCTGCGGCAAGTATCGGTACAATTAATAGTAAATACATTCCGCTGTAGCCGGCAAATGGTACGAGCAGTCCTAAAAATACAGGACCGAAGCCGAGACCAATTTCTAAAATAATAAAATACGTCGATGTGGCGAGGCCGACATTTTCTTTCGGCGCCATGTTCACGCAGATAATCTGAGCGGCTGACTGGAAATTGCCGAAACCGAGGCCGATAAGAAAACCGGCAACGAGGACAATAAGTCCCGTCGAACCGTAGCCGAGCAGCAGAAATCCTGCTGCCATTAATATAAACGTCGGGTAAATAACAATATTCGGACCTTTTCGGTCAATCAGTCTGCCCGTAAACGGCCGGGTTGCAAGTACAGCCGCCGCATAGACGATAAAGAAGAAACTCGCCGCTCTAACGACATCGATTTCTATTGCATAAGTATTGAGGAAGGACAGCACACTTGAATAAGCGAGCCCCATTAAAAATATCGACATGAGCATTCTGAGCGAGTTTTTCTCAATCATCACAAATTTTTCCGGCTTGACTGCTGTGTCTTTCGTAACGTTATTTGTTTTAATCAGCGGGATCATCAGCACAACAACGAGCATTAAAATACCCACGTAAATTAACATCGTTTCAAATGAAATCTGTTCGAGAAGCAGAAATGCTAAAAACGGTCCGACGGCACTCGCCACCACCATACTCAAACTGAAGTAGCTGATTCCTTCACCGCGGCGTTCTTCCGGTACGGATATCGTCGCCAGCGTGTTAAGCGCTGTACTGATCATCCCTGTTGCAATACCATTTAACAGCCGTGTCACAATTAAAAAAGTTAATCCGAAATCAAGAAAATATAAAATATAAGTTAAAAAGTAAATCACTGTGCCGCCCAGCATAATTTTACGGGCGCCGAGGTGGTTTATCTGGTAGCCTGTCACACCCCGTCCGACCAGTACACCAACGATAAAAATACTTGCTGCAAAGCCGGCAATACTCGGATTGACACCGTATTTTTCAATTGCGTAGTTTCCGACTGTTACTAATGTTGAATACATTGCCCCCATTAAAATAAAATGGAATGCAAAAATTGCTGTAAATTCTTTTGTCCATATTCTCGGTGCATAAGCACTTGTCGACATGTTATTCCTTCTTTCATAAAAATTAAAAAACCAGTATAAAATATACTGGTCAGTCAAAAGATACGTATTTTTTATTACGTTCTTTAATGTTTCTGAGGAGCTGTTCGTACTGAGCCTGCTGCTCATCGTTCAGCACCGGATAGTCCGTTATTTCTGCACCCATATCACGGAGTACATTTAAGGCGCGTTCCTCCACGTCCTGAATCGAGAACTCTGTATTCAGCAGTTCATTTAACGATGCCATATGATTTGGATTAATTACCGGATATGTAAATTTCGCACTCTCTTCTGCACGTGCATCACGATAAAAATCCTGCATCATTAATGCACGTTTTGAACCGCTGCCTGTAACAGATAAGTATATCTGTACCGCAACACCATCTTTAATGCGGCGCTGGGAAATACCTGCGAATTTTTTGCCGCCGATACTTAAATCATAAGTGCCGGGACAGTAGCTGGCTGAAATTTCATACGCTTCGATTTTTCCTTCCGGAAACATTTTTGTCACTAACTCTGTCATTATATCATAGCCTTTTTCTATGTAAGGAAAATCTGCTTTAGGTAAAATTAAAGAGATATTCAGTACACCTTCGTCCAGCACAACACCTAAACCTCCGCTGTTGCGCACGATGTAATCGAAGCCTGCATCCGAAATATAGTCGAGTCCGTAAGACAGTTTCGGCAGTCTCGCATCCTGAAGCCCTAATATAATATAAGGCGAATGCACCCAAAAACGTACTTTAGGCACATCGTCTTCACTGATCTGATGCTGCAGGGAATCATCAAACGCAAACGATTCAAAAGGATGTTCCGTTCGCATTTTATCAATGACCTCCACCGGTCCGTTAAAAAATTCAGCTGTCATGACGATTCGCCATCACCTGTGTTGCTGTAAATAATGCCAGGTTATATACTTCTTCTGTCGTCGTACCGCGTGACAGATCATTAACCGGCTTGTTCAGGCCCTGCAGAATAGGTCCGTAAGCTTCAAATCCGCCCAAACGCTGAGCAATTTTATATCCGATATTACCCGCTTCAAGAGATGGGAAGATAAAGACATTCGCATTCCCTTCGAGCGGTGAATTTGGAGATTTCTTCTCTGCTACACTGGGAACAAATGCCGCATCGAACTGCAGCTCGCCGTCGATTAGTGTATCTGGAAGTTTATCCTGTGCGTATTCAGTTGCTAAACGGACTTTCTCCGCTTCTTCTGTTTTCGCAGATCCTTTTGAAGAAAAGCTTAAGAGCGCAACACGCGGTGTAATACCAAAGCTCATCGTCGTCTTCGCTGTTTCAACCGCAACTTCCGCAAGCTCTTCAGCAGTCAGTGTCGGGTTAATTGCACAATCTCCCATTACGTACAATTCATCGCCGCGGCGCATAAAGAATATCCCGCTCGTTTTCGACACGCCTTCTTTTGTTTTTATAATCTGCAGTGCAGGACGGACTGTATCCGGCGTCGAATGTATTGCACCTGACACCAATCCGTCAGCATAGCCTGTATGCACAAGCATCGTTCCGAAGTAGTTTATATTTTGGATAATATCTTCAGCCTGTTCAAGCGTCACTTTGCCCTGTCTGACTTCACAAAATTTCCCGGCAAGCTGTGGGCTTAACTCGGACGTTTTCGGATTTAAAATTTCTAAACCTTCTATATTAATGTTTTCCTCTGCGGCAATTTGCTTAAGCTCGTCAGCATCACCGAGAACAATCGGATGCACGTAGCTGTTTGATAAATGTCCTGCTGCTGCAGTCAGAATTCTTTTATCTGTACCTTCTGGAAATACAATTCTGATGTTTTCACCATTTAAATTATTTTTAAGATCTTTAATGAATTTACTCATTATATCCTCCTTGGCTACTATACTCTAAGTATATTATACGTGTTTTGTCACATCTTTTAAACAGAATCTCTTGTTAAAACGTTTTCCATTGGTCTAGAATAGAAGTAATGACTTAATAAGGAGAGACTAAGATGAGTGAACCGGTAAGTACAATAGATGGCTGGTACAGCTTGCACCTGCTTTACAGCGTGGACTGGGCAGGTTTACGTGTGCTGGACAAAGATGAAAGAAATGCGCTGACAGATGAATTGCAGGCATTTTTAAACAGACAGGAAGAAGTGCATGAAAAACACGAAGGTGACTATGCATTCTACAATATTATGGGACATAAAGCAGACGTTATCGTCTGGCTGCTGCGCCCGACAGCAGACGAGCTGATTAAGCTTGAGCTTGAAATTAACAAACTCGCGATTGCGGACTACTTAATTCCAACTTACTCATACGTATCTATAATCGAGATGAGCAGCTATTTAGGCGGAAACAAAACTCCTGAAGAGATGATGGAAATTCCTCACATTCAGCAGAGATTATATCCTTCACTGGAAAAATCTAAGTTCATCTGTTTCTACCCGATGGATAAAAAACGCGACCTTGATGACAACTGGTACATGCTGCCGATGGAAGAGCGCAAACAGTTAATGCGCGACCACGGCATGATCGGCCGCAAATATGCCGGTAAAATCAAGCAGTACATCACAGGCTCACAAGGCTTAGACAAATACGAGTGGGCAGTTACATTATTATCAGATGACATGCTCGAATTCAAAAAGATTATTTACGAAATGAGATTCGATGAAACAAGCGCACGCTACGGCGTCTTCGGCGACTTCTACGTCGGCGGACATATTCCGAACGATGCGATTGCTGATTACTTCGGATAACTTATATTTACGATTGGCTGGCGATTCCCTCAAGGGAGTCGTCTTTTTTGTCTGGTTACAACAGCTTCCGTCTATTCAGCACGTTTTTCTACCTCCCTTGTTTTATTCTGTGAGATAATGGTTATATATAAGTATCTATTATTTAGGAGGTAAACTTATGGGACGTTTACTCAAACGTGCGGCAATTTTTATCGCACCAATTATTATAAATAAAATCGTTCAAAAATTTCTTAACAAAGACGGGAGTTCTTCGTCAAAAAAGAAGAAGAGAAAATAATACAAGATAAAAACCACCTAACTCATGTTAAGTGGTTTTCTGTCTATATAAAGGATGATTATTATGCTCACCCAAATATCACCGCACGTTTACATACTGCCGTTCGACAGTCAGCGTGACCGTCCGAATCTCGGCTACATACACGGCGAAAAGTTCAGTATCCTCGTCGATGCAGGCAATTCCAGAGCACATTTGAACGCAATGCTTGAAGCGGTTGATGAAGCGGGGCTGCCGAAACCTGAAATTGCACTGATTACCCACTGGCACTGGGATCACACTTTCGGCATGCACGCCTTTGCCGGCACGACGATGACTCAGACGAAAACCAATGAAATTCTCAGCATTCTTACAAAATGGGAATGGACGCCGGAAGCCATGGATGAGCGACTTAAGACCGGTGAGGAATGCGAATTCTGCGACACCCATATGAAAATTGAATACGATGATATCACCGACATTAAAGTCGTTCGTGCAGACATTGAGTTCGACGGGAACTTAACACTGAACTTAGGCAGCGTTACAGTCGAAGTCACACCGATTGCTAACCCCCATTCCGATGACGGCGCAGTCGTTTTCGTTCAGGAAGATAAAGTGCTATTCGCCGGCGATGCCGACACGGGCGATTTTTACAAACTGGACGGCGGATACGATGCGGACAAATTTTATGACTACGTTACAACCGTCGACAAAATCCCCTACGCCACTTATATCCATGGCCACCTTGCCCCGATGACGCGCACAGAAGTTTCGGCGCTCCGAAAAGAAATCGGGGAGACAGACTTATAACATTACTAAAAAACGCCCCGGACTTTTATCCAGGGCGTTTCATGTTGTTTAAAATCCTTATTCCGCTTTTTTCTTCTCTGATTTTCGTATAGGTTTTTGTCAGCAGGAAAGTGTCTTACATCAGCCTGTCGATGCGAAATATCACGTCATCGTTTACAAGCTCTTTTCTTTGAAAATCTTGTTCTTCAATAAAGACATACGTCTGAACAATCTGTGCTTTCATATAACCTAAAATCGGTTTTAACTGATTTTCTACAATTAAATAATGTTTTGGTGACCCCGCAGTAACAACGATACCTGCAACTTTATGCTGCAGTCCATTGACCGGCAGCAAATCAAAAATATTTTTAAAATAAATCATCCGTTCGTTATCTTTCCTCAGGTCTCGCGTGAGCCTGTAGTCTTACGCTGATGCTATTCCCCCTGGAGTATAACGGACGGATTTTGTCTACCCTATATAATTCATTTTATTTTCTCATGGCTTTTGTGCCATCCCCTTATATTGTTGCTTTATTAAACGTCATTATCGACAATAATAATATGAGTACTGAAGCTACAACAGTAATCAGCACTGCCGGTAAGACATTGCTCAGTCCCGATTCGCCCGTTAGCAATTCTACATTGGAAGTAATTAAAGACTGCGGAAGATATTCCGCTGCTGCCGGATGAATGCTCAGAATCATGATGATAACCACCCCAAGCAGTGTAAATAATACTCCGAGAAAACTCGTTCTGAAAATCGCTGATGCCAGCATAATTACACTAATCAGAAAAACACCGTAAAGCCATGTCAAAGCGAATGCCCCCCATATATTTTCAAGCTGGTTGTCCCAGTAATACATTGTATATAAGTATGCAGTGACAGCACTTAATACGTAAACAAACGTCCACATCAATGCAGTATATAAAAACTTCACGATTATTACATTGTGCCGCTTCAGCCCTTTAGTTAAGAAGTTTACAAGTGTATTTCTCGTAAATTCATTCGTCAGTATACTGCCCGTAACAACGACTAATATTGGCAATCCCAGCTGGTTCATGTTACCGAAAAATTGAACATATGAATCCATACCTGTAACGGCGGGAAGGTCAAATGAAATACCGGCGTCTTCCATCACCATTGCCATAATATCCGGCATCAGGAGTGCGGTTAGCGGGCTGATAATACCGATAATGATAAACACCGCTAAGAGAACAAACAGTTTGAAATTTCTTACAGACTCCATTATTTCTTTTTTAAACAGCGCGGAAACCTGGTTCATGACGTCACCTCCATATATACATCTTCAAGAGACCTTCTCTCTCTGACTATACTGTCCGGATAAATCTCTTTGTCCTGAAGTATTTTGTATATATTTTTAAGCGGCTGACTCTTCACCGGTATTTAGAATCGCTGACATGCTTAATTTCCATCTCCGCACTGAGCTCTTAACTTCCCCGACAACTCAAGCATAATTCCTTTATCCCCGAGACTCTTATCCAGATTAATTTCTTCTACAACGTTGCCGTTATATAGAATCCCTGCCATATCGAGATTCGTTCCACGTCCGTTAGATATGGGTCGAGAAAATAACCGTCGTTTCCGCCGTAATACGCTTTAGAATATTAGTATTTCACTGCGACCTTTCGGATCCAGAGCACTCGTCGGCTCATCACAAATCAGGAGCTTCGGTTTGTTAATCAGTGCCTGAGCAATGCCGAGACGCTGCTTCATTCCTCTTGAGTACGTATTAATTGTATATGATCGTTATCCATTCCAACCAGTTCAAGCAGCTCCCTTATTCTCGGCTGACGTTCTGCTTTACTGATATTAGTAATTTCCGCACATAATTTTAAATACTCTTCAGCTCTCATATAACCGTAAAATTCAGGCACATCCGGCAGGTAGCCAATATAGCTGTTTGTATCTGTTTTGCCGAAGACAACTTTCTCTCCGCACACTTCAATCTCCCCTGAATCAGGTTTCAACAGCCCCAGTATCATTTTCATTGTTGTCGTTTTACCTGTGCCGTTGTTGCCTATAAATCCGTATATCGTATGTTCTTTAACAACTAAACTCAAATCGTCAATGACTATTTTTCCATTAAACGATTTACTCAGATTATCTATCTTCAATATATTCATATTATCGCCGCTCCAGTACAATATATACCGGACCGATTAAATTCAGAAATACGGCAATAAGTATCCAGCCCGGTTTATTTAATATTTAAACTCCTGCTGTCTGATAATCATGACCAGCGCTGTAATCATCAGTACAGACTGCAGAATTACTAATGGTATTAGAAACGGTAACAATTCAGTTATATCTGTGTTCATATCAGTCTGCCTCCAGGTACAGCTTTAAACTGTGCAATATATTTTTAAATGTAATATCATCTTTATAATCTTTAAATGACTCATTATGTTCTACAGCAGCAATCAGCTGTTCTTTCGCTATTGTTTTATTTACCGGAACTTCTTTCCCTAATTCAAAATCCTCAATCCAGTCATCAATTTCCGAGAAGAAATCATCACCATGCAGATAGTAATCTGCAGACAGATTCTTCACGCTGATTAAAAACTCTTTTAAATAAAACATACTTTTTTCTTTAACATCAGATGTCTTCATTGCTGCAGTAAGATAAAAATTTAATGCTGTGTTTGGATGGAGTTTCTTTAAGTTAAATGCGTGGTCAATTGCTGTTCCTTTACTGATTACTGACTCAATATCATCCTCCATGCCAAAATACATCAGCATCGTTAAGTCACCCATCATAAAAATAACGCTCTCGTAAATTTCAATATGCAGCGCCGACTTCGCCTTTTCCGCTTCACCATTCATTAAATAGGACTGGGCCAGCACTGTTCTTACCGGCAGTTTTGGCAATGTCGATTCCTTCAGCAGTTCAATGACTTCCTTGTGGCTATTCTCTTTTATAAGTAATAACGCTTTGAAAAATATCATCTGTTCTTTTAGATGCAGTGAGTCGGAATTCGATAAAATCCGCTCTATCAGTTCGCCTATACAAGCAATTGTTTCTTCTTTATCCTCAGTCAGACTGAGGTGGTTAACCAGCAACCCGGCCAATGATGTTAAAAATGGATAACAGCTGTAATAACGCTTGGCATAATCTTTAACTTCTTTTAAAACAGCATCGTAATTTTCCGCGCTGAATTTCGCAGCCAAATCAGTATAGATTATTCTAATCTGCTGCTTTGTCAGCCAGGGAGAAAAACCGACCAGCTCATCGATTGAAATATCGAACAGTATCCCGAGCTCTCCTAGATAATTTACTTCCGGCAAAGCATTGCCCCGTTCCCATTTAGACACTGCAGACTTGGAAATATTTAAAAAATCTGCAAGGTCCTGCTGAGTATAACCGATACGTTTTCTATGCCTAAAAATATTTTCACTAATATTTAACTTGTTCATTTTCATCACCCTGATTCCATTGTATAGTGCTACGTAAATATTATGTATTTCTTATTTATATACTATTATCGCCTAAGTCAACCAATGGTTGACTCATTTTCAATTAAAAGAGCAGAAATCCTTTCGAATTTCCGCTTCATTACATTTTTATTTATTTTCGCTCCAGCACAAAATACAGGACAGGTCCGACAATATTAAAAACAACAACAATAATTACCCATGCTGCTCTGTTTAAATATTTAAAACGCCTCTGTTTGACAATCATTGTCAGGGCGGAGATCATTAAAAGCAGCTGGAATATTATTAACGGAATTAGAAATGGCAGCAGTTCCCTAACATTTATAATCATGTTAATCCCCCATTACCGTTATTTAATTATGTAAAATACATTATACATATTTATTACCCGTTATTGGAAATATCATACATAAAACAGCAAAAGGTACAGGAAGCCCTAAGGATTTCTGTACCTCTTTTTTATTTCTTCCACTTCAATTCAACGAGCGGCCGCGTCAGTGCCACCACTGGTCTGCTTGAGAGCAGAATAACTATTAATGCAGACAGCAGTACAAACCAGAATGTTTCATACCAATGGTTATACCACAGTATTTCAAACTCTCTGAACGGCTGAACTATAAAACCGTGCAGCAGATAAACATATAAGGTCTTCTCGCCGATTTTCGTCAGCCAGCCGAAGTCTCCCGACGGTATCAAGCAATCATGCTGATAATTAAGAGTGCCGCAGAATAAATATGAGACGCATCAACCCGCCGCTCATTTCCGCTTCCAGACGCTGATAAGCGACTGCCCCGGACAGCCAGTCCGTATCGAGCGTGACATCCACGTTGATAAAGAGATAAATAAATGCAAACAGCGCTATCATAAAAATAATTCCTGCGATACTCAGGCCTTTGGTTTTTATCAGCTGAACGTGCTCTTTCGTCATAAAGTAGCCCGCTAAAAAGAACGGGAAGAACACTAATGTCCGCGAAAGACTGAGGCCGTATGCTGACAGATCGACGTAGCCTACTGCAATACCGATAAAGACCGCAAGAAGAATACTTGCCACTGCCGGCATTCTTTTAAATAAGACGAGCAGAATGTGCCAGCAGAACAGGCTGATTAAAAACCACATCGCCCATTGCGGGTGCAGTATGCCTTTGTACCATTCCTCGCGCCCGAGCAGAAAATATAATAACGTGTACAGTCCCTGAAACATTAAATAAGGAAGCAGCAGTTTTTTTGCGAGATTTAAAATGTATTTCGGTTTGCCGATTCCCTTGGCGAAGAAGCCTGCCAGCATGATGAACATCGGCATATGGAAAATATATATAAATGCATAAATCGAGTTGATCAGCTGTGAATCTGTCGCAAACGGCTGAATCATATGACCAAACACTACGAGAAAAATTAAAATTAATCTCGCATTATCAAAAAACGGCATGCGGTTCATGATTAGCTTCCTTTCACTTTTTTTACTTTCTTCATTGCGTAATATGTTATAAAATATTTTATCAGAATGAAAGTAATAACTTGTTTTTCCAGTCAGTCGAATAAAAAAACCTCAAATTATGAGATTCTTTAACATATACTATGGTGCTGCCGGTTTTTCACCAGCTTCAAGTGTTTCTTCTATATCTGTGTCTGCCGTCGGTTTTGCGGTTTCAATAACCTCTTCCGCAAGTGCTTTTCTTTGCCCTGACCAGTGAATTAAACGATGCTGATATTTCTTCATCATAAAGCCGGTAATTTTGCCGATAAAGTACGCAGCAATCAATGTACCGACACCAATCGATCCTAAAGACTGGATGAAAACAATACATATTAAACCTGCTGCAAGAACGTTTAGTAAGTCACTGGTGATTTTAGCTTTGCTGAACTGCATATTGAATTTCTCACTGATAACATGTGTGAGCTCATCGTAAGGCATCAGCGGGAATTTCGCGCTGAAATAACCAAGCAGTCCAAGAGAGACTACAAATAAACTTGTAACTAAAAATACTCCGCGCATTACCCATGTTTCAGGAGCCGGAAACACTTGTAAAAGTGCTAACGTAATATCCATCATAAAACCGAATAAGAACGCAATTAAGAGCTGCACGCTCGCTTCTCTTACATTAAATTTTTGCTTAAAATTATTTGAATGATAATAAATAAAACGTTCGCGGCTACCGTCATAATTCCGATAGAAATTCCTGTGGAAAGTGTAAATGCATAAGCTAGTGAAGATACGGGCGAAACGCCCAGATTAGCCTGAATAGAAAAACTGACACCCAGAGAAAGAAAAAACAAACCAAAAATGTATAAACATAAACGTTTAGCAGTGATATTTATGTGGTCTATGAGTATCCTTCCCTTCAAAAATTCTCTATATAACTATACTCCTCTTTTTGCTTTTATTGTTGAAGCGTGCTTTATACTAAAAAACGGAATCTCATTTGAGTGAGATTCCGTCTTTCTTTGCTATCCGAATTTTATCGGTATATTTTTAATCACTCTGTAACCAATCCAGCTGTAGATAAGTGTTAAAGCTATCAGTAGCGCAAAGCCGATATAGACAGTCATGCTGCCCATTGCTCCGAAGTAGTTCAGCAGCTGTTCATTAAATATCAGAATTACCAAGGCTACAATTCCAGATAGTATCGACAGCATGCCTGCCCAGAAGCCTCTGTAAAATGCAGCAGCAATCAGTACGCCCAAGGCCCAGAACAGCAATCCGCTAATGAAGTGGAAAATCAGGTATTCAAATTCTGTTAAAAATCTGAGATCTTCGACAAGAAGATAATCTCCCGCAAACGGTGTGAACGATAGGACGAATGTGATAATTCCAACTATCGCTGTGACAAACACTGCCGTAATCAGTCCGGTAATCATCAGCGATTTATAGAAAGTCTTTCTCGATATTCCCATATTTAAGGCCCATTCTATAAACATCAGTACTGAAAGAATTGCCAGCACAAACAGATATGTCCGGTTAGCCGTCATCCCGAAACCGAAAAATGATGAAAGTCCTTCGCTCGTAAAGATATTCGAGATGATATACAATCAGCAGAATCCCAATATACCAAAATGACCATACCGGAAATACTTATAAATATTTTCGTTGTCTCTTTTAATTTAGTTGTCATCGTCTCACTCCTTATCTTTCTTTTTATCCGTCAGGCTGATAAACATCTCTTGCAATTTCAAGGGAGAGATATCCAAATGCTCATCTTCTGCGATTTCCAATTCTTCCGGTGTCATTGTTCCGAGCACAGTATCAATCTGCAGTGCGCCGAGGAATTTCACGTTAATCACTTGTTTATTTTCCGTAAATTCTCTTACTCGTTCTGCTTTCCCGGCAACGTATAGCCTTTCTCCAGCAGTTCATGTGTCGGTTCCTGCAGCAGAACCTTTCCCTTTGAATCATAATAATTTCATCGAATAAGTGCTCCATCTCTGAAATGATATGCGTCGACAGAATATAATACTCCCTCCCGTTTGCCGCTTCAAGTACTTCGCTGTAGAATATTCACGTGTCGGTGCATCCATACCGTTCGTCACCTCATCAAGATCGTTACTTTTGCTAGCGATGCAAGTCCAAGCGTAGCTGTAACTGCCGCTTGCTGTCCCTGAGATAATGCGCTGTACGCTTTGTCTGTATCAATATCGAATTTTTCAAGCAGCCGGTAAGCGTACTCTTTATCGAAATCGCTGCGGAAAATGGAGCCGGATTCGATATATTCCGTAATTTTATCGTTGTCGGCACTGGTTTCTTTCGGGTTATACAGGAAATTAATGTGCTGCATTACTTCATCATTCTCGTAAACTTTCTTGCCGTCCAATGTGATACTGCCATTCGTTACTTTTCTGTAAGAAGCTATCAGCGACAGCAATGAAGTCTTCCCTGCACCGTTCCTTCCAAGCAGCCCGTAAACTTTACCAGGAATCAGTTCCAAGTTTATATCCGTTAGTATCGTCTCTTTTTTAATTGTTAAAGCTGTGTTTTCTATTTTTAATGTCATTTTTTGTCCCTCCTGTTTACATCGATCATTGTTTGTATATCCTCTTCCGTTAAATCAAGCTTTTTCGCCTCTTCAAGCATCGGTTTTAAATATTCTTCTACGAATCCATCACGTCTTGCTTCCAGCAGTTTGTCCCGTGCACCTTCTGCTACGAACATACCTACACCTCTTTTTTGTATAATACGCCGTTTTCCACAAGTTCAGTGACACCTTTTGAAACAGTTATATGATTCACTTTGAAAAACGTAACAATTTCATTCGTCGACGGCACTTTATCATCCTCAACGAGCGTTTCGTCAATAATCTGATCAGCCAGCCAGTCTCTAATCTGTTCATAAATCGGTTTCTTCTCATTCAGCAGGTTAGACACATCGCAGCCCTCCTTCTATTTCTGTATTCAATTTTATATTTCATTTTTAGTAATCTGGTTATATATCTATGTATATAACTATATAACCCTTAGCGTAATTTGTAAACATTTTGTTTGAAATATTTTATCGAAGCCGGTATTTACGGCGATAAAGAATTCGGATTCCTATGAAACCTCTTGATAGATTTTCTAAACTCTGCGGATTCCTATGAAACCTCTTCATCGATCTTCCAAACCCCACGGATTCCTATGAAACTTCTTCATAGATCTTCCAAACCTCACGGATTCCTATGAAACTTCTTCATAGATTTTCTAAACTTTACGGATTCCTATGCAATCTCTTCATAGATTTTCTAAACCCCACGGATTCCTATGAAATCTCTTCATAGATTTTCTAAACTTTACGGATTCCTATGAAACTTCTTCATAGATTTTCCGATCACAGACTTCACTCCAAACAAAAAAGCCGGGACAATTTGTCCCGGCTTCACGAATAAATACTATAATTTTGCGATTCCGATAATAACAAGTGCCCAGCTGATCAGGAACATTACTCCAATCGGTGTTACTGCACCGAGAATTGAGATGCCTGAGAATGCCAGCACCATAAGTGATCCCGTAAAGAAGACAATCCCTGCTGTCATGAACCATCCGGCTGCAACTAGGAACTGTGCGCCTGTGACCTGAATTAAAATGCCAATCGCGATGAGTCCAAGTGCATGATAAAACTGATACTTCACTGCAGTTTCCCAAACACCAAGGTAGTGTTCACTCAGTTTGCCTTCCAGTAAATGCGCACCGAATGCGCCGCATGCGACTGCGATAAATGCATTGACTGCGCCTAATATAATAAATAATTTCATGTGATTAATTTACCCCGCTTTACTCTCTGTTTTTAATAAAAATAAGATACAGCGAACTTGAATACAGTATAAGACTGAAAATAAACAACCATCCGCCGAACTTTAAGATTTGCACTTCGGGCACATACAAAAGCCCTGCAATAATTAGCGCCAGTGAAGTATACCTCATATATTTCAACGCTTTATTCCACGTTTTTATATGCTCTTCCCGCAGTTTTTTTCTATAAATGCCGAACACAAAAGAAAGAACGAAAAACACTGTACCAACGATGATGAATAATAACATTAGGTGAGACGACCTCCATTAAAAATCAAAAATATCTTTGCCGTTACCGCCATCATCCTCGTCTGCCGCAGTTTTTGCAATAGGCGTACGGTGTATTGTCACATTTCCTTCTAATTTAGCGGCCTCAGGCACCGAGTCTTCATTCTGTGAATCTGACAGCAGCTCAAGCAGCCTCTGCATCGCATATGCATGCTTTTCCACATCGATGCCCGCTTCTATAAAGCTCAGTTCGTTTTTTAATTCCGCAGCAATCCGCTTATTCATGCTGTTCGCTCCAATCTATTGCTCCGCGTCCGACCGACTCCAGGTAGTCATTTGTCTGGCTGAACGGTTTTGATCCGAAGAAGCCTCTGTAAGATGATAAAGGACTCGGATGTACCGACGTAATAACTTTATGCTTATCTGTATCGATTAATTTAATTTTCTGCTGTGCCGGTTTTCCCCACAAGATAAAAACCACATGTTCGTGATTTTCAGAAATCGTGCGGATAATATCATCCGTAAACTGTTCCCAGCCAAGTCCCCGGTGCGAGTTCGCATCACCTGCATCAACGGTAAGCACTGTGTTTAACAGGAGGACCCCCTCCCGCGCCCAGTCCGACAAATTGCCAGTCGTTCTGACAACACCGAGGTCGCTTTCAAGTTCCTTATATATGTTTCTTAGTGACGGCGGGATTTTAATACCTTCATTTACTGAAAATGCGAGTCCGTGCGACTGCCCTTTGCCGTGATACGGATCCTGACCTAAAACTACCACTTTAATGCCGTTGAACGGCGTTAATTTAAATGCAGTGTACACCTCTTCTTCAGGAGGATACACTTCACCTTTTCTGTAGCGTTCATTTAACGTCTGTCTCATCGTTGTAAAATCGTGATTATTTGTAATATCCCGGAAGATTTCTTCCCAGTTTAAATGAGCCATTTTTTAACACACCTCCATACTGAAATTTCATTATATCATCGTTGTAAGCAATGCTCTAGAATTACACGGCTGATTATAGTAAAATGACAATATCTATCAGTAGAATTAGGGGGCAATATTATGACACTTGCAAGAACATTAACTATAGCCGGTACAGATGTGAGCGGAGGCGCTGGAATCGCAGCAGATTTAAAGGCTTTCCAGGAGCACGAAACATACGGCTTCAGTGTATTAACAACTGTAGTATCAATGGAACCTTCAACCTGGTCTCACCGCGTGAGCCCAATCCCAATAGAAGATGTTAAAAATCAGCTCGAAACAGCATTATCTTTAAATCCCGATGTAATTAAAACGGGCATGCTGCCTTCAGAAGAAGTTGTAGAACTTTCAAAGGAAGCATTTTTAAACTCAAACGCGAAACATTTCGTCGTTGACCCGGTCATGGTCTGTAAAGGTGACGATGAAGTTTTAAACCCGGGGCTTGTTGAATCAATGATTGAAAACCTGATTCCGCATGCAACAGTCGTTACGCCGAACTTAGTTGAAGCAGGTCACCTTGCGGGCGTTAAAACACCTCGCACGCTTGATGAAATTAAAAAAGCGGCTAAATTAATTCACGCTAAAGGTGCAAACAACGTTGTCGTTAAAGGCGGCACGGGCATCGAAGGCGATTCGGCTATCGACGTTTTTTACGATGGCAGTGAACTTCATCTTCTTGAATCTAAGAAATTCGATACTGCATTTAACCACGGTGCAGGCTGTACATTCGCCGCATCGATCGCAGCTAACCTCGCCAATGGCAAGGAACCGCTTGAAGCTGTTCAGCTGGCGAAGGCTTTCGTTACCAGCGCAATTAAAAATGGCTGGCAGATGAACGAGCATGTCGGTGTTGTCAGACATGGTGCGTATAATTCAGTCGAAAAAATCGAAGTTGTAGATAAAGTATTGAACTAAGAGATAGCTTGCTATCTCTTTTAATGTGTGACCGATATTATGATTATAGGAGTTTTCTATTCATGGAAATGAAGAAAATAGTAAAGCAGGATGTCCAAAAAGTCTTAACAGCGTACGAAAATACACCCGTCTACCTGCACGTTGAAATTACAAGCGGCATGTATGCCAGTCATTTAGATGATAATGTCTTTAATGCCGGTACATTTCTCCGCAATATTCAAGTGGAATTCATTCATGCGACTATCCGCGGCGGCAACCGCTCAAAAGAGCACCGTGTCGGCTTAAAGCTCGCCAATGGCGGCTGGATTTATGTGCTCGGTTTAACGCATTATATTGAAGGCGACAACGGGGAGTTTATCATGCACGGCTTTAATGCTGAGGGCAAACTCGCTTCAGCACTGGAAATTTCAACACAACCATTCTTTAAGTAGGAGGATCACATGGATTTTTCACAGGAAAATCACGTTCTTGTTGTTTTCCCTCACCCCGATGATGAGGCATTCGGTGTCAGCGGAACAATAATGAAATACAGAGAGAAAAAAGTGCCTGTCACTTATGCATGTCTGACATTTGGCGATATGGGCCGTAACCTTGGTTACCCGCCGTTTGCAACACGCGAATCGCTGCATTCTATCCGCAAAGCCGAAGTCGAAGAATCAGCCCGCATTATGGGCATTGACGATCTCCGCCTGCTCGGCTTCAGAGATAAAACACTCGAATTCGAAGAACATGGTAAACTGAAAGGCGTTATTACCGATTTAATCGATGAACTTGCACCAACGCGAATTATTACATTCTATCCAGGCTACTCAGTGCACCCCGATCACGAGGCCACTGCAGATGCTGTTATAGAATCACTGGCCGATATGCCTAAGGATAAACGTCCGGCGCTTCAGCTCGTCGCGTTTGATAACCGTACTTTCGATGATCTCGGTGAACCGGATATCGTTATTGATATTGACGGCTTTACAGAACGGAAACTGGATGTCATGGCAGCCCATCGTTCACAAACCGGAAAATTGCTCGAAGACCTTGCGGCAGATACACAGCAGGGCGATGATGCAAGGAACCGATGGATGAGATACGAGAACTTTTACAGTTACGAAATTGACTAAGGAGCATTATAAATGGAAGAATTTGACTTGACGACGCGAGAAGGTCGTTTTAAACATTTTGGTTCAGTAGATCCTGTTGAAGGCATTAAACCAAAAAATAAAGAAGATATGGCAGATTTACAAAACTCACGTAAAGACTTCCTTTTTGAAGTCGACTCTGTCGGCATTAATAATTTAACTTACCCTGTAGTTATCGGTGATTTTCAGTCAGTCGGGAATTTCGAGCTGGCAACCAGCCTCGAAAAAGATGAAAAGGGCATCAACATGAGCCGTTTAATCGAATCATTGGAAACTGTAAATAACGGCGGTGTACCGCTCGACTTCGGTACACTAAAAGAACTCCTGTCGAAACTCCGTGACCGCATGAAACAAAACTCAGCAGAATTGACTGTCGACGGCAAATGGTTCTTTAACAAACCATCACCAGGTACAGGATTAAATGCTGTAGCTAATGCAGATGTCATTTACTCAGCAGCATTTGACGGCGAATCATTTACACGCAAACAATTCGGTATGACAGCACAAGTGACTACACTGTGCCCATGCTCAAAAGAAATCAGTGAATACAGCGCACACAACCAGCGCGGCAACGTTAAAGTTTTAATCGATATTGATGACAGTGTTGAACTTCCTGCAACGTATAAAGAAGACCTATACGAAGTACTCGAAATCAATGCATCAAGTCAGCTCTATCCGATTTTAAAACGCACAGACGAGAAAATGGTTACAGAACGCGCATATGAAAACCCCGCTTCGTCGAAGATCTGATCCGTCTAGTTGCATACGACTTAGTCGAACTCGACTGGGTTAAAGGCTTCGAACTCGAATGCCGCAACGAAGAAAGTATCCACCAGCACGACGCATTCAGCCGTTTGAAATATCAGAAATAACTATTGGAGACCGAAACCTTTGAGTTTCGGTTTTTTTGTTGGGGTTGGCCGAATTTCTATGACAGACATTCATCGAATTCCTAAACGCTGCGGGTTTCTATGACAGACATTCATCGAATTCCTAAACGCTGCGGATTTCTATGACAGATATTCATTGAATTCCTAAACGCTGCGGGTTTCTATGACAGACATTCATCGAATTCCTAAACGCTGCGGGTTTCTATGACAGACATTCATCGAATTCCTAAACGCTGCGGGTTTCTATGACAGACATTCATCGAATTCCTAAACGCTGCGGGTTTCTATGACAGACATTCATCGAATTCCTAGGCTAATTCCCACTCAAATCTTCTTGTACACTCTACCTGTTCTTCACTAATCTATCTTTATAACGCTGTGTTTTACGATTAATCTTCAACGCTTCTTCCAAATTATGATACTTCAAAGTATAGGTCGTATAATTACCCTTTTTATTTATATGACAGTGTTTTTGAAAAAAACGATAAATTGTACTTTTATTAACTTCATCGTTGATTAGATAAGTGAAAATACGCTGAGTCATTGGTTGATTATAAAACAAATATTTATAGTCATGCATGGCGCGAAGTAAATGTGAATCATGACTTTCTATAGTTTCACACTCCGCACAAATAAACTGGAATCGTTTCTTTATCAGATTAAAGTTGCCGCATTCACCGCAATATAGACCTCGTCGCAGCTGGTTAATATCTGCAGTCTTCTCAAAATAAGTATTATCCACTACAGAATTTCTAATCGTGTTAGCTATACTTTTAGCTTTATTTTCAAGTCTCTCATTGTAAAATTGTCGAAGATACTTCCTTAAATTATTACGCACAATTGTTTCTTGCCAAATACGCTGATCTTCAGAAGTTAATCTGAAATCATCACTTGTAAATATTAATGCCGCTTCCACTTTTACGTGTAAGTCCGCATCATCCATCAAATTCATTAATTTCCCTTTAGCTCTGTCCAGCTGTGCGAAGGCATTATCATTAATTGGTTTATTATTTCTGAACCACCTGTTACTCTCATACCGGTAATCTCCCGTATAATTTTTAATTTCATTAATAACCACCCTGTTTTCAGAAATGATTATCGTATCATATTGAGTATCTGTATTTCCTATCTTAAGATAAACATCTCTAATCACATAAATATTCTCGTGACCAACTTCATCTAAAATCTGATCATACTGACACTCTCCTTCATAACCTTTCTTTATCATTTCTTTTTCGTGTTTCTCCTGTTTGCTGAGCTCTTTTCTAAAAGACAGTGAATTGTAATATAAAAGCTCAAGCGGCATACTTCGTTTATTTAAAAACATTTAAGTTCCTCCTTTAATATAAAAAGTACCTCTTATCCTATATATACGAGAAAATGGCATTTTTTTTAAAAAAGTTACTTTAAATCAATTTTTGTAAAACTGGCGGTAATATTACACAAACGTGGTTACTTTTGGATTTTAATGGATGTTGAATTTCTCCGATTTGTATATAAATATTTATAGATACTTGATATATTAAAAGATTAGGGTGCTATAAGATGAAGCGGATGCTGTGCGTAATCCCGCTCATACGACCACACCAAAAATCTGCCCAAACGCCAAAAAAATTCCCCTCCGAGTCCGCTTATCACGGTCCCGAAAGGGAGTTCTTTTTTGTTTAGCTCGTAATCTCAAGTTCTTGAAAAAAGTCTTAAGCATCGCACGGCATTCTTCCTCGAGCACCCCGCTCACCACATCCGCGCGGTGGTTAAAGCGCGGTTCGTCCAACAGGTTCATCAGACTGTCGACGGTGCCGCCTTTAGGGTCCGGCGCGCCGTAGACTACCAGCGGCACCCGCGACATTATTATCGCGCCGGAGCACATGACACATGGTTCCAGCGTGACGTATAGTGTGCAGTCTTCCAGCCGGAATGAACCGACCGCTTCTGCTGCTGCCTGGATAGCGAGCAGTTCTGCATGGGTTACGGGATCCTGTGTAGTTTCCCTGAGGTTATGCGCCCGGCTGATAATTTCTCCGTCTTTCACGACAACTGCGCCGATGGGCACTTCGCCCAATGCTTCTGCTTTTTTTGCTTCTTCAATCGCAGCTTTCATAAATATTTCATGCATCGAGAAGAAACTTCCCATCCGCATCGTATAAGTCTGTTATGCTGTCGACAATCTGATCGGCACCGTTTAAATGTTCGAGCTGTCCGGTACCGCTCACACCGATAGTGTACAAACCTTCATCGTAGCCGAGCATTGTATCAGCAGCATTGTCACCGATCATTACGAGATTTTCAACTGCATATTGGTGTTTATCGATAAAGTCTTTAATAAAACCGAATTGCGGTTTGTAATAGTCGTTGTCATCGCCGCAAATCACGTCAAATATGTACGGCTCGAGCTCGAACTTTTCAACAAATCTCAGTGTCGAGTCCCTGCTGTCGCTCGTGACAATTACGTTTTTATAGCCGTTATTTAAACCATGCTGAAGCACAGTTTTAACACCATCGATGAGCTCCATATCGTCAGCTAGCATCTGGAGATTGGATTCGTAAAAATCCTTCGCCCATTCTCCGCCGCCCTCTTTGAACGATTCAAATACTTTATGGATATCGCTGCCGGTTCCTGAAGCAACTGTCGAGTTCGCTTTAATTTCTCCGTCGATATAGCCCAGCGCCTCGGCAACTTCCGATTTTATGTCATGTGCCTTAAAATCTTCGACAAACGCATCTATGCTTTTTTTAGCATATGGTGTCCACAGCTTATGAAAATCTAACAGTGTCCCATCCTTATCGTATAAAAGTATACGGTCCATTAGTCACCCTCCACGAACCGGACGGGACATTTACTTAAATTCCCGCCTGGTTCTTCTCCTGTATCGCTTCTATCATTGTATCAGTCATCTTGTCCAAATCAAAAGTTGCTGTAAAGTCCCACTGGCGTTTTGCTTCGGATGCATCAATGCTGTCCGGCCAGCTCTCTGCAATGCCTTGTCTGACAGGATCAACGTCGTAGTCAAGTTTGAAGTCAGGATAATGACGGCGGATTGATGCTGCCACCATTTCCGGCTCCAGACTCATATTCGTGACATTAAACGCATTACGGTTTTCGAGTTTCTCTCCATCCACTTCCATCAGGTCAATAATCGCTTGAATCGCGTCGTCCATGTACATCATGTCCATAAACGTATCTTTGCCGATAAATGAAGTGTACTTGCCGTTTTTAACCGCTTCGAAGTAAATTTCTACAGCATAGTCCGTCGTGCCGCCGCCTGGTTCTCTTACGTGTGAGATTAAACCTGGAAAACGTACGCCGCGCGTGTCCACGCCGAATTTCTCAAAGTAGTAATCGCACAGTAGTTCTCCCGATACTTTATTGACACCGTAGATCGTTGTCGGACGCTGAATTGTCGTCTGCGGTGTATTTACTTTCGGCGTCTCCGGACCAAATGCACCGATGGAACTTGGTGTAAAGAACTGCATATTAAGAGTGCGTGCTGTTTCAAGTGCGTTAACCAGCCCGCCCATATTAATATTCCATGCAAGCATCGGATCTTTTTCACATGTTGCACTAAGCAGTGCTGCCAGGTGCATAATTGTGTCCGCCTTAAATTCTTTTGCCGTCTGTTCCATTGCTTTGTAGTCTGTAACATCTAAAATTTCGAAGGCCTTGCCTTCAAGCGGTGAATTCACAGGTTCTTTAATATCAGTCGGCAGAACGTTGTCCTCACCATAAATTTCTCTTAATTTAACGGTTAACTCTGTCCCAATTTGCCCGAGCGCCCCTGTAACTATAATTCGTTCCATGATTGTTTCCCCTTATTCGAAAAGTTTATGTTTTAGTTAATAATTCCCATTTCACGGCCGACTTTAGCGTAAATTTCAAGCGCTTTGTCGAGCATTTCTTTCGTGTGCGCCGCTGTCGGCATGTTTCTTACGCGTCCCGTACCTTTAGGCACTGTCGGGAAGACGATTGATTTTGCATAGACGCCTTCTTCTTTCAGACGTTTTGAAAATTCCTGAGCTTTTTTCTCGTCACCAATAATACAAGGTGTAATCGGTGTTTCTGACTTGCCGATTTCAAAGCCTAAATCTTTCAGACCGGCTTTAAGATAATCACCGTTTTCCCAAAGTTTATCGTGCAGTTCAGTTGAAGCCATTAAAGTTTTAACCGCTTCAGTAATTGCTTTCGTATCCCCCGGCGTTAACGACGTCGAGAATAAAAATGGACGCGCTGCAACTTTCAGGTAATCGATTAAATCCTGTGACCCGGCAACATAACCGCCGACAACACCGATTGCTTTCGATAAAGTACCCATTTGAAGATCGATTTCTTTTTCAAGACCGAAATGTTTAACTGTGCCGGCCCCTTTGCCCATTACACCTGAACCGTGCGCGTCATCGACATATGTGATTAAGTCGAATTCTTTTGCGATCTCGACGATTTCAGGAAGTTTCGCAACATCGCCGTCCATTGAGAATACACCGTCTGTGATGTACATTACTTTTTTATAGAGCCCTGATTCCACTGCTTCTTTTGCTTTGGCACGGAGATCATCCATATCAGAATGGTTTACACGGATAATTTTAGCTCTAGATAAACGGCACCCGTCGATAATTGACGCATGGTTTAATTCATCAGATAAAATCGCATCTTCTTTATTCATGACACCTTGAATTGCTGCCATATTACAGTTGAAACCTGATTGGAAAGCAACTGCTGCTTCAGTCCCTTTGAATTCTGCAAGCTTGTTTTCCAGTTCCACGTGAAGATCCAGTGTACCGTTGATTGTACGTACGGCACCCGCACCGACACCATGTGATTTAATTGCTTCTATTGCTGCTGCTTTTATTTTTCATCCGTAGCAATACTAATAGTTATTCGAAGATAGTTAATTAAGCTCTTGCCAGCTACTGGAATTTCAGGACCGTTTGCGCCTTCTACTACATCTATTTTCATTGTATAAGCCGTTGTCTTTCAAATACCTAAGTTCGAGAACTGTTTCTAAGTGACTATACTCCCCTCCTACTTTGTATTTTATCATATAAGCGCTTTCTTTGAACGATATCCAATAGTTTATATTGTTGTATTTCTCACTTTTGAGCGATTATATTTTAACTGGGGCGCGCTCTGATATATGATAGAAAATAGTTATGGAGGTTCAATCATGAGCATAAAGATATCGCAGCAGCAAAACTTCCCGAGATGGTTACAAACAGAAGACATATGCACATGCATCCGGAAGTATCATTTACAGAGAAAGAAACGTACCAGTTTATTTTAGGTAAGCTGAAGCAGCATCCTGAATTAAACATTCGTGAAAACGTCGGCAGAAACGATGAAAACGAAGGTGCCGGTATCGTTGCTTCTATTGGCTCAGGCAGCCCGCATATTGCTGTGCGCGCTGATTTTGACGCACTCCCGATTGAAGACCAAAAAGATGTCCCTTATAAATCTCAAAATCCCGGGGCTATGCACGCTTGCGGTCACGATGGTCATACGAGTACCCTTTTAGGTCTTGTGGACGCTGTGGTGGCTAATAAGGACAATTTAAGCGGTACTGTATCCTTTATCTTCCAGTACGGTGAAGAAGAACAGCCGGGAGGGCCAAGGCTATGGTTGAGGACAATGCCCTCGAAGGTGTCGATAAAGTATACGGTCAGCATTACTGGAGCCAGTTTGATACGCATGAAGTTCAGACAACTCCAGGCGCAATGATAGCAAGCCCCGACGGTTTCTACATTACGCTCCAAGGTTCCGGCGGACATGCCGCTTATCCCGATTTAACGGTCGATCCAATTGTCATCGCTGCAGAACTGATTACCAACCTGCAGACTGCAGTATCCCGTCAGATTTCACCGATTGAAAATGCTGTCGTTACTGTCGGCAGTGTGCGCGGCGGAGATGCGTTCAATGTTATTCCCGATACTGTTAAAATCATCGGCACCGTACGCACTTTCAAACAGGAAGTAAAAGAAAAAATATATGAAATATTTAAAAACGAAGTGGAATACACTACTAAAAAACGCGGTGCGACTGCCGATATGAAATATACATTCGGCTACCCCGCTGTAATAAATCACGAAGAAGAAGCTCAGGTAATTGAAGAAGCCGCAAAAGATCTCGGCCTGCCTTTTAAAGAAGCAGATCCTTTAATGATCGGTGAGGATTTCTCTTATTATATTTTAGATAAGCCCGGTGCGTTTTTCTATACGGGTACAGGGAACGAGGACAAGAAAAACACCTGCACACCATACTGATATGTTTGATATCGATGAAGATGCAATGGAAACCGCACTGATGATGTTTATGAAAATCTTAGAAAAAGAAGCGGTGATTAAATGGATGTAAAGTCAATTGAATCAGCCGTGAATAAACAGTTCGGCGAAATGGTGCAGCTGCGCAGACATCTGCACATGTATCCTGAGCTGTCGTTTAAGGAAATTCATACCCCTGCTTATATCGCAGATTACCTGCGCAGTCTAGGCATCGAAGTACAAGAAGGCGTCGGCGGGCGCGGCGTGGTCGGCAGACTGATTATTGATGAGTCGCTGCCGACAGTCGCACTAAGAGCAGATTTCGACGCACTGCCGATTCAGGATTTAAAAGATACACCTTATAAATCAACAGTTCCCGGTGTGATGCATGCTTGCGGTCACGATGCTCATACAGCAATTGTACTTACTGCCGCTAAGATTTTAAGCGGTATGAAGGAGGAACTGAAAGGCAATATCGTCTTTATTCATCAGCACGCAGAAGAAGTTGATCCGGGCGGCGCAATTCAAATGATTGCAGACGGCTGTCTCGACGGCGTAGACGCTATTTTCGGCCAGCACGTCTCAACGTCTTTAGACGTCGGCAAGATCGGCTATAAGTACGGTACAGCAACGGGGATACCCGATGACTTTACAATTACTTTAAAAGGCCGGGGCGGCCACGCCTCACGTCCGCATGACACAATCGATCCCGTCGCCGCAGGCATTGCGCTCTGCAATCAGCTTCAGTACGCTGTGACAAGACGCACGAATGCAATGGATTCTGTCGTGTTATCAATAACGATGTTCAATGCCGGCAATCAGCATAATGTTATTCCGGATGAAGTGACGATCGGCGGAACAATCCGCACATTTAATCACGACATGCAGGACCTGATGATTAAAGAACTCAACCGGACGCTTGAAGGGCTCGTTACAACGACCCGCGTCTCGTATACCCTCGATTATATGAAAGGCTACCCGCCTGTAGTCAACGATGATGAAATGACCGATATCGTTGTCGAAAGTGCCGGCAGAATTTCGACTGTTAATGAAACAATCAGACTTGAACCGGACCTCGGCGGCGAAGATTTTTCTTATTATCTGCAGCGTGTTCCGGGCACATTCTTTTATACAGGTGTTAAAAACTCAAGTTTTAAAGCAGATTTCCCTCACCACCACGCCCACTTTGATATCGATGAAAAAGGGATGGTCAACGCAGTAAACGTTATGCTGGAATCTGTATTTACATATTTAGAAAAGGAGTCCCGATAATGGATATAAAACAACTAATAAATGAACACTATGATTCTATGGTGGAACTTCGCAGATATAGCATCAGCATCCTGAATATCCTTCCAGGAAATGAATACAAAAAAATGGATTTACGACCAGATAAAAGATCTCGGTCTGGATATCAGGCAGGATGTCGGAGGTAATGGTATCGTTGCACGCCTGCAGGTCAATGACGATTTTGACACGGTGGCACTGCGTGCGGATTTTTTGCACTGCCGATTCACGATGAAAAAGACGTTCCGTACAAATCAAAAACTCCCGTAATCTGCAGCGGACGACGCACATACAGCTATGCTGATTACGATGGCTAAAATTTTATCGGCTCATAAAGAAGAATTGCCGGTCAACGTTGTATTCTTACATCAGCATGCTGAAGCTGCTGCCGGCGGTGCGAAAGCAATGATTGAAGACGGTGCGCTCGCAAACGTTGATTATGTATTCGGTACTCACGTTTCAACTAAATTCCCGGTCGGAACGATTAAATATAACTACGATATCTATGTATGCGAACGCAGACTCGTTTAAAATCACTGTAAACGGACTCGGCGGCCATGGTGCGACACCGCAGGTCACTCATGACCCGATTATCGCCTCTGCGTCACTGATTCAGCAAATACAGACAATTGTGTCCCGTTCTGTGAGTCCTCTGGATTCAGCAGTAGTGACACTCGGCGCATATAATGCCGGGACAGTATTTAATGTTATTCCCAAGGCCGAGCTTAAAGGCACATTCAGAACTTATACACAGGAAGTAAGATATAGTAGCCAAGCGTCTTGAACAGAGCTTAGGCATCAGTGCAAGTTTCAATGTTAATGCTGACCTTGAAATTATGTACGGCTATCCGTCAATGAAAAACGATCACGCCCTTCTCGACTACGTTGTTGATAACGTCAGGGAAGATGCGGCATTCGTTTCAGGTGTTGAAGAAGTCGGTCCTGCAATGGGCGGAGAAGATTTCTCCTACTTTATCCAGGAAAAACCGGGCTGCTATTTCTACACCGGTGTCAGCAACAGCGAGAAAAAAGCTGATATCCCGCATCATCATCCGATGTTCGATATCGATGAGGACGGCATGAAGACCGGCGTTGAAACTCTCTTGAAAGCAGTTGTAAATTTCGATAAAAGATAACATTAAAAATAAACAAAAAAAGAGCTGAGATAAAATCTCAGCTCTTTTATTATAGTTATAACAATTCAAAATTATTATTTTTGGATTGAAGTTACAACGCCTGATCCTACAGTACGTCCACCTTCGCGGATTGAGAAACGAGTACCGTCTTCAATAGCGATTGGTGAAATAAGTTCTACTGTCATTTCAATGTTGTCACCAGGCATAACCATTTCAGTTCCTTCTGGTAAGTTACATACGCCAGTTACGTCCGTTGTACGGAAGTAGAACTGCGGGCGGTAGTTAGTGAAGAATGGAGTGTGACGTCCACCCTCTTCTTTTGAAAGCACATAAACATCAGCAGTGAAGTCTGTGTGCGGTGTGATTGATCCTGGAGCAGCTAAAACCTGTCCACGCTGGATGTCTTCACGTGCAACACCACGTAAAAGAGCACCGATGTTGTCACCAGCTTCAGCGTAATCAAGAAGCTTACGGAACATTTCTACACCTGTAACAGTTGTTTTCTTAGATTCAGTGATACCGATGATTTCGATTTCTTCGCCGACTTTAACTTGTCCACGCTCAACACGTCCTGTAGCAACAGTACCACGGCCAGTGATTGAGAATACATCCTCAACAGGCATCATGAATGGCTTGTCAGAATCGCGTTCCGGAGTAGGGATGTACTCGTCAACAGCGTCCATAAGATCAAGAATTTTTTGTTCGTACTCTTCGTCGCCTTCAAGAGCTTTAAGAGCTGAACCAGAGATTACTGGAAGGTCGTCGCCAGGGAAGTCATACTCAGAAAGTAATTCACGAACTTCCATTTCAACTAATTCAAGTAATTCTTCGTCGTCTACCATGTCAACTTTGTTTAAGAATACAACAAGTGCAGGTACACCTACGTTACGTGAAAGCAGGATGTGCTCACGAGTTTGTGGCATTGGGCCATCAGCAGCAGATACTACTAAGATTCCGCCGTCCATTTGTGCAGCACCAGTGATCATGTTTTTAACATAGTCAGCGTGTCCTGGGCAGTCTACGTGTGCGTAGTGACGTTTTTCAGTTTCGTACTCGATGTGAGACGTGTTAATTGTAATACCACGCTCTTTTTCTTCAGGTGCGTTGTCTACCATGTCGTAGCTTTGTGCTTCTCCGCCACCGTGTTTAGATAATACAGTCGCAATAGCAGCTGTTAAAGTTGTTTTACCGTGGTCAACGTGACCAATAGTACCAATGTTGGCATGCGTTTTAGAACGGTCAAATTTTTCTTTACCCATTGTAAAATACCTCTCCTTATATAGAACATTATTTTTTATTTAAAATTCGAAAACGGGATATACCCGTCTCGAAGTCTTTCTTACAACACTTATATAGCATTTATTCTAAAAAATCAAGTATATGAATTAAGCACCTGTATTTTTCTTGATGATTTCTTCAGATACTGATTTAGGAACCTGCTCGTAGTGGTCGAATACCATTGAATAAGTACCGCGACCTTGAGTGTTTGAACGTAATGATGTTGCGTATCCGAACATTTCAGAAAGTGGAACGAATGCATTAACGACTTGAGCGTTACCGCGAGCGTTCATACCTTCTACACGTCCGCGACGGCTTGTAACGTCACCCATGATATCACCTAAATATTCTTCAGGCATAACGATTTCAACTTTCATCATCGGCTCTAGAAGAACTGCTTTACAAACTTTAGCAGCTTCTTTCAGTGCAAGTGATGCAGCGACTTTAAACGCCATCTCAGATGAATCGACATCGTGGTATGAACCATCGTAAAGTCTAGCCTTAACGTCAACTAATGGATAGCCGGCAAGTACACCGTTTTCCATTGAATCTCTAAGTCCAGCTTCTACGGATGGAATATATTCACGTGGTACTACCCCGCCGACGATACCGTTTTCGAATTCGAAACCAGCACCTTGTTCGTTTGGAGTAAATTCAATGTGAACGTCACCGAACTGACCGCGTCCACCAGATTGGCGGGCGAATTTACCTTGTACCTTAGCAGGCACTGTAAACGTTTCACGGTAAGATACCATTGGCGCACCAACGTTACATTCAACTTTGAATTCACGTTTCATGCGGTCAACAAGTACGTCCAGGTGAAGCTCACCCATACCGCCGATAATAACCTGGCCAGTTTCCTGGTCAGTACGGGCAGTGAACGTCGGATCTTCTTCTTGTAATTTAACAAGTGCAGTCGTTAACTTATCCTGGTCGCCTTTAGACTTCGGCTCAACCGATAAGTGAATAACCGGTTCAGGGAATTCCATAGACTCAAGGATTACGTTAAGTTTCTCTTGTGTAAGAGTGTCACCTGTACCAGTGTCTTTAAGACCTACTGCAGCAGCGATATCACCCGAATAAACGGTTGAGATTTCTTCACGTGAGTTAGCGTGCATCTGTAAGATACGACCAACACGTTCACGTTTGCCTTTAGTAGTATTCTGGACGTAAGAACCAGCATCAAGTGTACCTGAGTACACGCGGAAGAAAGTAAGTTTACCAACGAATGGATCTGTCATTACTTTAAACGCTAATGCTGCAAACGGCTCAGAATCATCTGGTTTTGCAATATATTCTTCTTCTTCATTATCGACTTTATGACCAACAATAGGTTTAACGTCTAATGGAGATGGAAGATAGTCCACTACTGCGTCAAGCAGTAATTGAACACCTTTGTTTTTAAATGCAGTACCGCATAATGCTGGGTAGAACTCAACATCACAAGTCGCTTTACGAATTGCTGCTTTAAGTTCTTCAACAGAGAATTCTTCTCCACCGAGGTATTTTTCCATAACGTTTTCATTAACGTCAGCTAAACCTTCGATTAGAGCTTCTCTTGCTTCTACAGCTCTTTCCATGTGCTCTTCAGGAATTTCAACTGTTTCAATATCAGTTCCTAAATCGTTTCCGTAAAGATGAGCTTTCATTTCTACAAGATCAATGATTCCTGAGAAATCATCTTCAGCACCAATTGGAATTTGCAGCGGGTGTGTATTTGCTTGTAAACGATCTCTGATAGTACCTACTGAATACTGGAAGTCAGCACCAATTTTGTCCATCTTGTTTACGAATACAAGTCTTGGAACGCCGTATGTTGTCGCTTGACGCCATACTGTTTCTGTTTGTGGCTCAACACCTGATTGTGCATCAAGTACAGTAACCGCACTATCAAGTACACGTAATGAACGCTCAACTTCAACAGTGAAGTCTACGTGTCCAGGTGTATCGATAATGTTTACACGGTGTCCGTCCCACTCGGCTGTTGTTGCAGCAGATGTGATCGTGATTCCACGTTCCTGCTCCTGCTCCATCCAGTCCATTTGTGAAGCACCTTCGTGCGTTTCACCAAGTTTGTGGATACGTCCTGTGTAATAAAGAATACGTTCAGTAGTCGTAGTTTTACCTGCATCGATGTGAGCCATGATACCGATATTACGAGTATTTTCTAAAGTGAATGGTCTTGCCATGAGTATTCTTTTCTCCTTCCAGGTATGGATTAGATTTAAATACTAAAGGACAAAGCATCCTACCAGCGGTAGTGTGCAAATGCTCTGTTAGCTTCAGCCATTTTATGACTTTCTTCGCGTTTCTTAACTGCTCCACCTGTGTTGTTTGCAGCATCAAGAATTTCGTTAGCTAATCTTTCTTCCATTGTCTTTTCCCCACGCAGACGTGCGTAGTTCACAAGCCAACGTAAGCTGAGAGTAGTACGTCGTTCTGGACGAACTTCAACCGGAACTTGGTAGTTTGACCCACCAACACGGCGTGCTTTAACTTCAAGAAGTGGCATAATGTTTTCAATTGCTTCGTCAAAAACCTCCATAGCATCTTTACCAGAGCGTTCTTGTACTAGATCAAATGCGTTATAAAGAATTTTTTGCGAAGTTCCTCGTTTACCGTCGATCATCATCTTGTTGATGAGTTTAGTCACAAGCTTAGAGTTGTGAATAGGATCCGGCAATACATCTCTTTTTGGTACTGGACCTTTACGTGGCATAATTATCCTCCTTCCAATTTTTATTTTCATTTTTTAAAATTTTCTTGTTAGTCTAAAGTGACTGAATTTTACTTGTCGCCTTTAGGTTTTTTAGCACCGTAATGTGAACGGCTTTGTCTGCGTCCTTCAACACCTGAAGTATCAAGCGCACCACGAACTACGTGATAACGTACCCCCGGTAAGTCTTTAACTCGTCCTCCGCGGATAAGTACAACACTATGTTCTTGCAGGTTGTGACCAATCCCAGGAATATACGCGTTCACTTCAATGTTATTTGATAATCTTACACGTGCATATTTACGTAGAGCAGAGTTTGGTTTTTTAGGAGTCATAGTACCTACACGTGTACAAACACCGCGTTTTTGTGGCGCAGCGTCAGTAGTAACGCGTTTCTTAAGACTGTTAAAACCTCTGTTCAATGCAGGCGATGCAGATTTTTTTGATTTAGTACTGCGTGACTTTCTGATCAACTGATTAATAGTTGGCATAATCGAATATCCTCCTCTCGTTTTCTTAATCCACACATCCAGGTGGTTCATTTTTAGAGTATAAAAAATCTGTAAGATCTAAATCTTACATAAAATACACTTTGTCTCCTTTATGACCGGGCGCAAAGTCCCTCATAAAGTAACCTTAACTATAATACCATCGCGGCAACTTTCGTGTCAAGCATTCCCGATATAAAAATTAATATCGCCAAGACATAAAAAGATTAACATAAATATCTCTTCATGGCTATTATAAACATGAAGTTTTTATAAAGAAACCGCCCCTGTTACGGAGCGGCTCTGGCACATACATTTGACCCATAAATGCATGTTTTCCTCTTATCAATATCGCCCGTTAAAATTAGTCTTCTAAAAGAACTACTTCATCTTCTGATACTGCTTTTTCAGCTACATCTATTTCTACGTCTTTATACTTAGGCATTCCTGTACCTGCAGGGATAAGTTTACCGATAATAACGTTCTCTTTAAGACCGAGAAGATCATCGCGTTTCCCTTTAATCGCTGCATCTGTCAGTACACGAGTTGTCTCCTGGAAGCTGGCAGCTGACAAGAAGCTTTCAGTTTCAAGAGATGCTTTCGTAATACCAAGCAGTACCGGTTTTGCTGTTGCCGGACGTTTTCTCTTCTTGAATATTTCTTTGTTAGCGTCAGTAAACGTATGAATCTCTACTAAAGCACCTGGTAATAATGAAGTGTCTCCGGCATCGATAATGCGTACTTTACGCAGCATTTGACGAACCATAACCTCAACGTGTTTATCGCCGATTTCTACCCCTTGCATGCGGTATACTTTCTGCACTTCTTTAAGCAGATATTCCTGTGTCGTATTTAATCCAGCTACTTGAAGCAGCTGTTTAGGTTCGATTGAACCTTCGTTTAATACTTCACCCGGACCGACTTTGTCGCCAATTTCAACCAGCAGGCGTGCAGCTCCCGGTACCATATAAGTACGCGTTTCGTGCTCACCTTTAACTTTAACTTCCTGCTGACGGTCTTTAACGACTTCAATATCCGTTACCGTACCGTGAATTTCTGAAATCTGCGCCTGTCCTTTCGGATTACGCGCTTCAAATAATTCCTGGATACGCGGTAAACCTTGTGTAATATCGCTACCTGCTACACCACCTGTGTGGAATGTACGCATTGTAAGCTGTGTACCCGGCTCACCAATTGATTGAGCGGCAATTGTACCAACTGCTTCGCCAACCTCAACTTTTTCACCAGTCGCAAGATTTTTACCATAACAGCGTTCACATACACCATGACGTGTATTACATGTAAATGCTGAACGGATATAAACTTCTTCAAGTCCGCTGTTTACGATTTCTTTAGCAATATCCGGCGTAATAAGCTCATTACTGCCAAGTATTACTTCATTTGTTTCCGGATGTCTAACTGTTTCTTTAACATAACGGCCTTCTAAACGGTCGATAAGCGGTTCGATAAGTTCTGAACCTTCTGTCAGTGCAGAAACATGCAGTCCTTTATCCGTACCACAATCTTCGTCTCTTACGATAACATCCTGAGCGACATCAACAAGACGGCGTGTCAAGTAACCCGAGTCAGCAGTTTTCAGTGCTGTATCGGCAAGACCTTTACGCGCACCGTGAGTTGAAATAAAGTACTCAAGTACTGTCAGTCCTTCACGGAAACTTGATTTGATTGGAAGCTCGATGATCTCACCTGACGGGTTGGCCATAAGTCCGCGCATACCAGCAAGCTGCGTAAAGTTTGACGCGTTACCACGGGCACCTGAGTCACTCATCATAAAGATCGGATTCAGACGGTGCAGTGATGCCATCAGTTTTTCCTGGATGATATCTTTAGCTTTTGTCCAAAGTTCAATAACAGCATTGTAACGTTCTTCTTCAGTAATTAAACCGCGTGAGAACTGCTTTTGAACTCTTTCAACTTTCTCTTCAGTATCGTCGATGATGACCTGTTTTTCAGGAAGTACAACGATATCTGCAACTCCTACCGTAATACCGGCTTTCGCGGAGTATTTGAAACCTAAATCTTTCATCAGGTCAAGCATTACAGATGTTTCTGTAATGTGGAACTTGTTGAAGACTTCAGCGATAATCTGTCCAAGGTATTTCTTGTCGAATGGAGCAACAAGAGGCATTTCCTGGATTTTTCCAGCTAAACCTTCTTCACCTAAGTCTTTACCATCGATGAAATATTTATTTGGCGTTTTACGCTCTAAGTTTTCGCGTGTAGGTTCGTTAATATATGGGAATGACGGCGGCATGATCTGGTTAAATATCACTTTACCGACAGTCGTCATTAATAATTTACCTTTGTTTTCTGCTGAAACTTTTTCTTCAGACAATGGCTGTGTATGAAGTCCGATACGTGTATGAAGTGATGTATAACCATTTTGGTAAGCCATCACAACTTCATCGATACTCTTGAAGATATGTCCTTCGTTCTTCATGTCTTCGCGCTCAAGTGTTAAGTAGTAGTTACCAAGTACCATATCCTGTGACGGAGTAACTACCGGCTTGCCATCTTTAGGGTTAAGAATGTTTTGAGCAGCGAGCATCAGCATACGCGCTTCAGCCTGTGCTTCTTTAGATAAAGGAACGTGTACCGCCATCTGGTCACCGTCAAAGTCAGCGTTATACGCTGTTGTAACTAACGGGTGAAGACGGATTGCACGGCCTTCCACTAATTTAGCTTCGAAAGCCTGGATACCAAGACGGTGAAGTGTTGGTGCACGGTTTAACAGTACCGGGTGCTCGGAAATAACATCTTCCAGAACATCCCATACTTCATTTTCCATACGCTCAATCTTACCTTTGGCATTTTTAATGTTAGTTGCTAAGTCGCGTGAGACAAGCTCCTTCATAACGAAAGGCTTAAACAGTTCCAATGCCATTTCTTTCGGCAGACCGCACTGATACATTTTCAAGCTTGGTCCAACAACGATTACCGAACGCCCTGAATAGTCAACACGTTTACCAAGAAGGTTTTGACGGAAACGTCCCTGTTTTCCTTTAAGCATGTGAGACAGTGATTTAAGCGGACGGTTACCCGGTCCTGTAACAGGACGGCCGCGGCGTCCGTTATCGATAAGCGCATCTACAGCTTCCTGCAGCATACGTTTTTCATTTTGGACTATAATTCCGGGAGCGCCTAAATCAAGAAGGCGTTTTAGACGGTTGTTACGGTTAATAACACGACGGTATAAGTCGTTCATATCACTCGTAGCAAAACGTCCGCCGTCAAGCTGTACCATAGGACGGATTTCCGGTGGAATAATCGGCAGCACATCGAGAATCATCCATGTTGGATCATTTCCTGAATGACGGAATGCTTCAACCACTTCAAGGCGTTTGATCGCACGAGTCAGACGTTGTCCTGTCGCTGTTTCCAGTTCTTTTCTAAGCTGTTCAAGTTCTGCATTCAAGTCAATTTGGTTAAGCAAATCTTTAATTGCTTCAGCACCCATTTTCGCTGTGAAAGTATTACCGAATTTATCGTAATACTCACGGTATTCACGTTCGCTCAGCAGCTGTTTAGGCTCGAGACCTGTAGGTCCCGGCTTAATTACAGCGTAAGATGCGAAATAGATAATTTCTTCAAGTGAACGGGGTGACATATCTAAAAGAAGACCCATACGTGACGGGATTCCTTTGAAATACCAAATGTGAGTTACAGGAGCAGCAAGTTCAATATGCCCCATTCTTTCACGTCTTACTTTAGCGCGTGTAACTTCAACTCCGCAGCGGTCACAAACCATGCCTTTATATCTGACACGTTTGTATTTACCACAGCTACATTCCCAGTCTTTAGTTGGTCCGAAAATCTTCTCACAGAATAAACCATCACGTTCCGGTTTTAATGTTCTGTAGTTGATCGTTTCCGGTTTCTTCACTTCACCGAAAGACCATGAACGAATTTTTTCGGGTGACGCTAAACCAATTTTCATATATTTAAATCTATTAACATCTATCAATGAGCTTTCCTCCCTAAAGTTTTCTCAGCTCAGCACATTACTCAGTAACATTTTCATTTTTAGCTGAAGCAGTTACGTTGTCCGATTGAGTCGGTTGGCTTTCTATCATCATCTTCTGTATCGCGCAATTCAATTTCTTCGTCGTTTTCATCCATGATACTTACGTCAAGGCCTAAACTTTGAAGTTCTTTCATCAATACTCTGAATGACTCAGGAACGCCTGGTTTCGGCAGGTTTTCGCCTTTAACAATCGCTTCGTATGTTTTCACACGTCCGACAGTATCATCGGATTTAACTGTTAGAATTTCTTGTAATGTGTATGCAGCACCATATGCTTCAAGTGCCCATACTTCCATCTCACCAAAACGCTGTCCACCGAATTGCGCTTTACCACCAAGCGGCTGCTGCTGCGTTACTAGTGAATATGGTCCAGTACTTCTTGCGTGAAGTTTATCGTCAACCATGTGTGCAAGTTTAAGCATGTACATTACACCGACAGAAATACGGTTTTCAAACGGTTCGCCTGAACGTCCGTCGTATAATACCGTCTTACCGTCGCGTGCCAGTCCAGCTTCTTCCATTGTAGACCACACATCTTCTTCGCTCCATCAAATACAGGAGATGCCATTCTTAAGCCCATTGCACGTGCCGCCATACCGAGGTGCAGTTCAAGCACCTGACCGATGTTCATACGAGATGGAACTCCGAGCGGGTTAAGCATGATGTCAATTGGCGTGCCATCAGGCATGTAAGGCATATCTTCTTCTGGTAAAATTTTCGAAATAACACCTTTGTTACCGTGGCGCCCACACATTTTATCTCCTTCAGAGATCTTTCTCTTCTGAACGATATAAACGCGTACAAGCTGGTTCACACCAGGTGATAATTCATCTCCGTCTTCACGGTTAAAGACTTTAACGTCAAGCACGATTCCGCCTGCTCCGTGAGGAACACGCAGTGAAGTATCTCTAACTTCACGAGCTTTTTCTCCGAAGATTGCATGCAGCAGACGTTCTTCTGCTGTTAATTCCGTCACACCTTTAGGCGTTACTTTACCGACAAGAATATCGCCGTCGATAACTTCAGCACCGATGTGAACAATTCCGCGGTCGTCCAGCTTCTTAAGTGCGCTGTCAGAAACGTTTGGAATATCACGTGTAATTTCTTCAGGTCCGAGTTTAGTATCTCTTGATTCAGATTCGTATTCTTCAATATGAATTGAAGTGTATACATCCTGTTTCACAAGACGTTCACTCATAATTACAGCATCCTCATAGTTATAACCGTCCCAAGTCATGAAGCCGACAACAAGGTTACGTCCAAGCGCCATTTCACCGTTGTCCATAGAAGGACCATCAGCTAATATTTCACCTTTTGTAACGATATCGCCTTCAGTAATAATCGGTTTTTGGTTATAACATGTCCCTGCGTTTGAACGCACGAATTTAGACATTCTGTAAACATCTTTTTCTGTTTCTACATCTTTACCGTTTTTATCTTCAATACGGCGAACATGAATTTTTTTGCTTCAACATGTTCAACGCGCCCTCTGTAGCGGGATACTACAGCAGCACCTGAGTCGCGGGCAGACACATGTTCCATACCTGTACCGATAAACGGTGATTCAGGGTTTATAATGGAACTGCCTGACGCTGCATGTTCGCACCCATAAGTGCACGGTTAGAGTCATCGTTCTCAAGGAATGGAATACAAGCTGTCGCAGCAGATACTACCTGCTTAGGCGATACATCCATGTAGTCCATACGATCGCGCTGCATCTGTGTGTTGTTTCCGCGGAACCGGCAGATAACTTCCTCGTCGAGGAATGCGCCATCTTCACCGAGAACAGCGTTTGCCTGTGCAACGACATAGCTGTCTTCTTCGTCAGCTGTTAAGTAATCGATTTGATTCGTTACTTTATTCGTTTCAGGGTCCACTTTTCTATACGGAGTTTCGATAAAACCGAAGTCGTTAACACGTGCATAACTCGACAGCGTGTTAATCAGTCCGATGTTCGGCCCCTCAGGAGTTTCAATCGGGCACATGCGTCCGTAGTGAGAATAGTGAACGTCACGTACTTCCATGCCGGCACGTTCACGAGTTAAACCGCCGGGCCCTAATGCTGAAAGACGACGTTTGTGCGTCAATTCTGCGAGCGGGTTCGTCTGGTCCATGAACTGTGATAATTGCGAGCTACCGAAGAACTCTTTAATAGATGCAATGACCGGACGGATATTAATCAGTTGCTGCGGTGTTACTGTTTCAGTGTCCTGAATAGACATTCTTTCACGTACAACACGCTCCATACGGGAAACACCGATACGGAATTGGTTTTGCAGCAATTCACCGACTGAACGCAGACGACGGTTACCAAGGTGGTCGATATCATCTGTAAAGCCGACACCTTCTAATAAGTTAAAGAAATAACTCATTGAAGATATAATATCTGAAGGTGTGATCGATTTAACTTCCACATCAGGGAAGGCATTGCCGATTACTGTCGTTGAATGCTCTTCGTTGTTACGTGACTTCACTTTCACCGATTGAATTTCAACAGGCTCGTCTAAAAGACCCTGTTCAAGGTGATAAGTTTGCAGGTTTGCTGTTGTTTCAAGCTGTTCCATAATCGAATCCAGAGTACGGCGGTCGATCGTTGATCCTGCTTCAGCAATAATTTCACCTGTCTCTGAGTCGACAATCGGTTCTGTTAGCACTTGGTTGAAGAGACGGTTTTGCAGATGAAGCTTCTTATTCATCTTGTAGCGTCCGACATTTGCCAGATCGTAACGTTTCGGATCAAAGAACCTCGAATATAATAAATTACGTGCATTTTCTACTGTTGGCGGTTCGCCTGGACGCAATCTTTCGTAAATTTCTAACAGGGCCTGGTCGACTGTTTCCGTCGCATCTTTCTCAAGCGTATTACGAAGATATTCGTTATCGCCAAGAAGGTTGATGATTTCTTCGTCAGTTGCAAAGCCTAACGCACGTAATAATACCGTCATCGGCAATTTACGTGTGCGGTCAATTCTGACATATACGACATCTTTTGCGTCGATTTCATATTCTAACCATGCGCCACGGTTAGGGATGACTGTTGCTCCGAAGTTCAATTTACCATTCTTGTCGAACTTCTCAGAGAAATATACAGACGGGCTTCTTACTAATTGAGATACGATTACGCGCTCTGCTCCATTAATAATAAAAGTACCTGTATCGGTCATCAATGGGAAATCTCCCATAAATACGTCCTGCTCTTTAACTTCGCCGGTTTCTTTGATGACTAAGCGAACTTTCACTCTCAGCGGTGCTGAGTAAGTTGAATCGTGATCTTTCGCTTCTTCCTCGTTATACTTCGGCTCGCCGAGCTTATAATCGACAAACTCTAAAGACATATTCCCTGTAAAATCTTCTACTGGAGAAATATCTTTAAACATTTCGATTAGACCGGTTTCTAAGAACCACTCGTACGATTTCGTCTGAATCTCAATTAAGTTAGGTAATTCTAACTTCTCTTCGATACGCGCATAACTTCTACGTTGTGCATGTCTTCCATACTGAATCAATTGACTCATCGACAGATTCACCCCTAATAATATTTGCGTAAACTATAATGGACGCTTAACAGCGGAACAGTCCAAAAGACAAAAGAAAACGGAATCGTATTCAACTCCATTTCCTATTAAACTGGACATTCGTATAAAATGCGCCATTCAACAGCTGCACAGAAAAGTACATACTTATTGATATTAATTTAACATTCTATAAGAATAACATATACAATTTGTCAAGTCAAATATATAATTTCTTTTATTTAGTGCTTTTTAAGATATAATAACCTCTATCTTTTGAGGCGATTTCAACATTTCCAAACAGTGCTTTTAAATGTTTTTTATAAGAAGCCATGCCCTGTTTTTTCTGCACAACCATATAAAACTCACCCTTTAAATCAAGGCGTTTAAAACCATCACTCAGCATATCGAGAACTGTATCTTTACCCGCTCTAAATGGCGGATTTGTAACATATAACGATACATTAAAGGGCATATCTTCATAACTTTCCCGGTCGAGCACGTCGGCATTCACTTTTTCCCGGCGCGTATTTTCAATGGATAATTGTATCGCATCTTCATTAACTTCGACCATTACCGGACGGAGTCCGAGTTCTTTGCCAAGTACGGTGCCGATCGGCCCGTATCCCGCACCCATATCTATTAAATCACCGGAACCTTTAAATTCCGAAAATACAGTTCTGATTAATACTTCAGTACCATAATCAATCTGATTTTTGGAAAATACGCCGCGATCCGTTTTAAAGCGGTAGACATGATCGTTGAAACTGAACTTTATTTCGCTGAACTCATGCGGTGTATTATCTGTAGTGAAATAGTGAGACATTAAATCTCCCCCAATCGGTAAAAGTAACTAAAAAAGCCCCCGATAAACTTATGTTTACGGGAACTTTTTGCGTCAAAATTTATATAGACTACTTAACTTCTACGCCAGCGCCAACTTCTTCAAGTTGAGCTTTAAGAGCTTCAGCGTCTTCTTTAGAAAGACCTTCTTTGATAACTTTAGGAGCGCCATCAACTAACTCTTTAGCATCTTTAAGACCAAGACCAGTAGCTTCGCGAACTACTTTGATTACTTTAATCTTAGATGAACCTGCAGATGTAAGTTCTACATCAAATTCAGTTTTTTCTTCAGCAGCAGCAGCTTCTCCGCCACCAGCAGCAGCTACAGGAGCAGCAGCTGTTACGCCAAATTCTTCTTCGATTGCTTTAACTAAGTCGTTTAACTCTAAAACTGACATTTCTTTAATACTTTCAATGATTTGTTCATTGTTAGCCATAATAATATTCCTCCATTTTTTAGTTGTTTTTAAGCGCGCTTATAATTTAAGCTTCGCCGTTTTCTTTTTCTTTTTCTTCACCGATAGCTTTAACCGCATATGCGAAGTTGCGTACTGGTGCTTGTAATACTGATAACAGCATAGAAAGTAACCCGTCTCTTGATGGTAGAGATGATGCAATTGATCTAACATCTTCCGCCGGTACGAAACTACCTTCGATAACGCCCGCTTTAATTTCTAAAGCTTCGTGTTTTTTAGAGAATTCGTGGATGATTTTAGCAGGCATGATAACATCTTCGTTAGAAAATGCAATCGCACTTGGCCCAACTAGGAATTCATTAAGCTCAGATAAGCCTTGTGAATCCGCAGCGCGGCGAACCATCGTGTTTTTATAAACTTTGAATTCAATTCCAGCATCACGTAATTGCTTACGTAGTTCAGTTACTTCAGAAACTTTTAAACCGCGGTAGTCTACTAATACTGTAGATACAGAGTTTTTAAGCTGTTCTGAAATTACTTCAACGTGCTGTTGTTTTTGTTCAATCACGTTTGACATGTAGTTACACCTCCATTTTTTGGTGCAAATAAAAAAGCACCTTTTACCTGCGGCAAAAAGTGCTTGAATTTATATAAATATCATTCAAGTCATTTTTATTTGCCTCGGCAGGATAGTTATTAAGCTGTTGTGTCCAGCTCCTGCTGTCTTAGGTAGTCTTTAAAATTTACAAGTGTAAATATAACCGATATATCTACACTTGTCAATATTTATTTTATACAGTTCTTACTGCGCTTGGGTTAACTGTAATTCCAGGGCCCATAGTGCTTGAAACTGTTACTGATTTGAAGTAAACACCTTTAGATGATGCAGGTTTAGCTTTATCAAGAGCATCGTGAATTGCTTTAAAGTTTTCTACAAGCTGTTCTTCAGTAAATGAAACTTTACCGATTCCAACATGAATAATACCAGCTTTTTCAGCGCGGTATTCAACTTTACCAGCTTTGATTTCCTGAACTGCTTTAGTTACATCCATAGTTACTGTACCAGTTTTCGGGTTTGGCATTAGTCCTTTAGGTCCAAGTACGCGTCCTAATTTACCAACTTCGCCCATCATGTCCGGTGTTGCAACGATTACATCGAAATCAAACCATCCACCGTTAATTTTCTGTGCTAATTCTGCTTCGCCTACGAAATCTGCGCCAGCAGCTTCTGCTTCTTTAGCTTTTTCGCCTTTAGCAAATACTAATACACGCTGTGACTTACCAGTACCATGCGGCAACACTAGTGCTCCACGGATCTGCTGATCATTTTTACGTGTATCAATACCTAGACGGAATGCTACTTCAACTGAAGCATCAAAGTTGGCAACATGCGTTTCTTTAGCAAGTTTAATTGCTTCTTCAATTGAGAATGTAGAGTTGTGATCAAACTTCTCTAGAGCAGCTTGATACTTTTTACTCTCTTAGCCATATATATTCCTCCTTGTGGTTATAGCGGGGTTAATCCTCCCACGACCGTATTAATACTTAATTTATTTTTCGACAGTGAAGCCCATGCTTCTAGCTGTACCTTCTACCATTCTTACTGCTGCGTCTACTGATGCTGCGTTTAAGTCTTCCATTTTTGTTTCAGCGATTTCACGAACTTGTGCCGCTGTAACAGTTGCCACCCTTGTTTTTTTAGGTTCGCCAGAACCCTTCTCAGTGTTAGCCGCTTTCTTAAGAAGAACAGCTGCCGGTGGAGTTTTTGTAATAAATGTGAATGAGCGATCTTCAAATACAGAGATCTCACAGGAATAATAAGACCTGCCTGCTCTTGTGTACGTGCGTTGAATTCTTTACAGAATCCCATGATTTTACGCCTGCTTGACCTAGTGCTGGACCTACCGGTGGTGCCGGGTTCGCCTTGCCTGCAGGAATTTGCAATTTCACAACATTAATAACTTTTTTAGCCACGATGTTGCACCTCCTCATAATCGTGATGTGGTCACAGGATGTTTAGATTTCATCCTCCCACTCTTCATCTGTATACATAAACAAAGATGGCCGCAAATTTGCGACCTTGAAAGTATAGCATATATTAGTTACATTTTTCAATAAAAGAATTAAAGTTTTTCGATTTGATCGAATTCAACTTCAACCGGTGTTTCGCGTCCGAACATCTCAACGAGTACTGTAAGCTTGTAGCGTTCCTCATCGATTGATTCAATTACACCGCTCTGGTTATTAAATGGACCTGCGATAATATTGATTGATTCGCCGACAGCAACTTCAACATCAACAATTTTCTCTGACATACCCATCTGGCGCAGGATAAATTTAACTTCATCCGGCAGTAGCGGGTTCGGCTTGCTGCCCGCTCCCTGTGAACCGACAAATCCGGTAACTCCCGGCGTGTTGCGGACTACGTACCATGATTCATCTGTCATTACTAATTCAACGAGTACATAGCCCGGAAATGTTTTCTTCATTGCCGTTTTCTTTTTCCCGTCTTTAATCGTTGTTTCCTCTTCTTCAGGGATGACTACGCGGAAAATTAAATCCTGCATATTCATCGACTCAAGGCGCGCCTCTAGGTTTGCCTTTACTTTGTTTTCATAGCCTGAATAGGTATGTACTGCATACCAATGCTTGTCTAGAGACATTTTACCGCTCCTTTAAATTTACATAAAATCAATTAGTGCTGTAATACCAATATCCAGCACGTAGAAAAATGCTAAGAAAAATACAGTAAGTACTACTGTCGTCGTATAACGGACTACTTCCTGCCCTGTCGGCCAGCTGACTTTCTTCATCTCGCTAACTACATTTTGAAGAAGTTCTTATTATTATTCATCAACCGTTCCCCCTGAACTATATAGAACTTTTATGCGTGGTATGCTTATTGCATTTTGGACAATGTTTTTTCATGACGAGTCTTTCGTTGTGAACCGGCTTGTTCAATGAATAATTACGCGAGCCGCAGTCACTGCATATAAGAGCAATTTTCATCTTAAAATCCTCATTTCAATTCTAGTATACTATATCGGCTTAAGGCATCATTGTCAATAACGGCGTGTAAATCTTCAACCGAACTGAACTTGAATTTAATCCTGTAAAGTGTATTGATTACCGACTCTGGCTCCTTGTTAATAATGCTGCCTATCTCGTCAAAAGCCGCACCGCCCATAAATAATTTCAGGACCCTTTTTTCAAAATTTGATAAATTGCCGACCGCTCCTGCATACTCTTCCTGGGCTTCTTTTAATATAACATGCGACAGTGCATGTCTGTGCTCCAGCATATAAACCTCTTCCGGACAAATTTCAATCTGACGGGAGACGCTTAAGTAATTAACGCAGCTGTACATTTTCAGTCTGATGGAACGAAGCGCATAATGTCCGTAATGCCCTTTTGAATAATCGAATCTTAAGCACAGCATCAATGCACTTAAAAGCATTTCCTGGATCAGGTCTTCGCGGTCATATTCGTTCATATCATATTTAAATGTCATTCTTCTGATGATCGGACGGAGTTCGCGGTCAATTTCATCAAATTCGGCGAAATTCCCCGCTTTCACTTGCAGCGCATAGGCATCCAGTTTCGCTTCATTGTTTCCGTAATCAGCCGGCCGCTCGCTAACGTAAATATAAAATGATTTTACTGAATACATCCGCTCGCCTCCCATTTATATTACTTCTAATATATGAGGTAACAGGCGGACGTTCAAGGCGTCATTTTTCGCCGCGTCTCAGTTTTTCCATTTTTGCGAGTACTTCTTCACTGATATCCAATTTTGTCCTCGGCAGTTTTTCATTTATTGTCTCAATGTGCGCACTGATATTTTTATCGGCTTCTGCCAGATCCAGCCACATCTCTCTTGAAGGAATCCGGTAGGCGCCGTAGGCAAATATTGCATTCTGTTCGGTCAGGTCACTCGTGACGACACTGATATCGCACAGATGAGGATGATAGTTATCGTAAACAAAACGCTCAATATATTCATCCGCCGTTTCTTTTTCTTTTGTATAAATGACCGTGATGCCGTAATAATCGATAACCGCTTCCTGGCTTTTAACTTCATATGCATCAAACACACAGATAATTTCATAGTTCTGAAGCGCCTGATACTCACTCAGTCTTTTCAGCACTTCCTCCCGTGCAAGCTGGAGTGAAATTTTAGACTCTGCAAATAACCTTGAGTTGGCGCCGATTAAATTATAACCGTCAACGACGAGCAAGCGTCTTTTTTTGCGCATAATCACTCACGTCCAAGCGGGTTCTGCTGGCGATATACTTCGTACATCAGCAATGCTGCTGAAACCGAAGCATTCAAGCTCGTAATTTCACCGGTCATTGGAATTTTCATTTTTTAACCATAAAGTCGCATTTTTCCAACGTCTTCTTGCTGATACCTTCACCTTCACTGCCTACTACCAATGCGGTGCTTCCTGATTTCGCATTCATCTCACGGTAGTCCAGCGTACCGGAACCATCGCTGCCGATAACCCAGAAGTTATGATCCTTCAGCTTATCAATTGTCTGGTTGATGTTCGTCACTCTGACAACCGGTACATATTCTATCGCACCAGTGGATGTTTTAGCGACTGTATCCGTCAGCAGCACTGATCGGCGTTTTGGAATAATGACTGCATCGAACCCGACTGCATCACACGTTCTTAAAATAGAACCGAGGTTATGCGGATCTTCCAGACCGTCCAGGATAATAACATTGGCATCCTTGCCTTCAATATTTAAAAGCAATTCTTCGAGCGGCATATATTCATGTGCACTGACCATTGCAGCGATGCCCTGATGGCGCTCATCCGTCATACCGTCCAGTTTACTTTTCGGTACTGCTGACACGACAACGCGTTTTTCTTTCGCTAAATCCAAAATTTCTTTCAGCTGGCTTTTATTTACGGTATCCTGCATATAAATTTTATTAATATCACTGCCTGAACGCAGCAGCTCTTTTACCGCGTGGCGTCCTGCTATAACTGAACTCTCCATTACGCTTCACTCCCGTTTTCAATAATATGAGCCATCAGCTCTGTAATACGCGTTTCATTCTCCGTTAATGATAAATGCCCGACGAGTGCTTCCAGTCCGGATGCGTCCCGGTACTCTTTAATCGATGCGTTTTTCGCACGGGTCGCACTCGACTTGTTGCGCGCTTTCTTTGCGATATCCCATTCTTCCGTCAGCAGTTCCGACTTTCGGAGGAAGTGCAGCGCTTCTGCCTGCGCACGTGCACTGACAAGCTTATTTGCTTCTCTGTGCAGCACATCAGGTTTTAAATACGGTTTGTTTCTTATTAAATGCTCACGGACATGCACCGCATAAACTGCATCTCCTAAAAATGCGAGCGACAGTGACGGTACCGTATCAAGTTTAAAATTATCCACGTTTAAACCTCACACCGTCTTTAGTATCTTCTAAGACAATGCCTTGTGCTTTTAGGCTGTCGCGGATTTCATCCGAACGGGCAAAATCTTTATTTTTACGCGCCGCTTCACGTTCTTCAATCAGCGCTTCAATTTCCTCGTCCAGCAGCAGCTCTTTTCGGGCCAGGTTCACACCGAGAATTTCCGAGTAAATCTTAAAAGCTTCGATAAATTTCTGCAGCACTTCTTTTGCTGTCGCCGGCTGACGCAGGTACTTATTGAGTTCGCCTGTCAGTTCATGCCACGCCGATACAGCATTTGCCGTATTAAAATCATCATCCATAAACGCTTCAAGCTGCTGAAGATTCAAATCAATTGCACTAAGCACCTTATCATCAATTTCTGTACCGACCGCTTTATCCAGTCGTTCCGACGCCTGGTGATAGCTGTCTTGAATGCGCATCAGACCATTGCGCGCCGCGTCGACAAGTTCACGGTTATAGTTAATCGGATTGCGGTAGTGCACGCTCACCATAAAGTAGCGGAGCACGTTCGGTTCAACTTCTTTAATAATATCGTGCACTAAAATAAAGTTGCCGAGTGACTTCGACATTTTAGTGTTATCGATATTAATATAGCCGTTATGCATCCAGTAATTCGCAAATGTCTCATCTGTCATACATTCACTCTGTGCGATTTCATTTTCATGGTGCGGGAACGTTAAGTCCTGTCCGCCGGCATGAATATCAATTGTATTGCCAAGATGCTCACGTGCCATCACGCTGCACTCGATGTGCCAGCCCGGACGGCCTGTGCCCCAAGGAGAGTCCCAGCTGATTCCCCCGTCTTTTGCCTGTTTCCACAATGCAAAGTCAAGCGGGTCCTGTTTTTTCTCGCCCGCGTCGATACGTGCACCAATTTTCAAGTCGTCCACTGACTGCTGTGACAATTTACCGTAACCGTCAAATGAACGTGTTTTAAAGTATACATCGCCTGCCGATTCATAAGCATGCCCTTTATCGATAAGTACTTTAATGAACTCAACGATGTCCGGCATATGATCCATGACTCTCGGATGCACATCTGCTTTTTTAACATTGAGCGCACCTGTATCTTCGAAAAATGCTTCGATAAAACGCTCTGCTATTTCCGGTACTGTTTCGCCCAGTTCTTTCGATGCTTTAATCAGTTTATCGTCGACATCCGTAAAATTCGATACGTACTTCACTTCATAACCTTTATACTCCAAATAACGGCGGACTGTATCAAAAGCAATCGCAGGACGCGCATTGCCGATATGAATATAGTTATATACTGTCGGACCGCAGACGTACATGCTTACTTTACCTTCTTCAAGCGGCTTAAATTCTTCTTTTTTTCTAGTGATTGTATTATATATGCGAACCATCTTTTACCTCATTCCCAACTTCTCTTCTGAAGTTATTAATATCTTTTTCAAGTTCCAGTAATTTTTCAAACAATGGATCCGGAAGTTCACGGTGATCAAAGTTATTATGTTTTCTGACGCGCTGCCCGTGCTGTTTCACAATATGACCGGGAATACCGACTACTGTTGAATGGGGCGGCACATTTTTCAGTACAACAGAATTGGCCCCGACATTCGATGACTCGCCGACGCGGATGTTTCCAAGCACTTTGGCACCAGCTGCAATCAGCACATTATCGTCGATATCAGGGTGGCGCTTATGGTCTTCTTTACCCGTTCCGCCCAGTGTTACCCCCTGATATATCGTCACATCATTGCCGATGTTACACGTCTCTCCGATTACTACACCCATACCATGGTCGATAAACAGCCGTCTGCCGATATTTGCACCCGGATGAATTTCTACCCCGGTCACAAAGCGGCTCACCTGTGAGATTGCACGTGCAATCACTTTAAAATTCTTTCTGTAAAACCAGTGTGCAATCAAATGCGCCCACACTGCGTGAACTCCTGAATACGTAAAAAATGCTTCGAATCGGTTTTTCGCTGCCGGATCGAGTGACAGTACCATGTTTAAATCTTCTTTCACTCTCTGAAACATCTTCGTCCTCCTAAAATCATAAAAATACGCCTCTGCCCGGTAATCGGACAGAGGCGCTTACGCACGGTTCCACTCTGCTTTATCACTTTTAATATACAGTTCATTCCATATTAAAAGCGCAATTCTACAAACGCTTTGTTATCCTTCTCAGCAGGCGGATAATCTCTTTGTGTCCAGCGGTTTATATACTTAACTTTTAACACTTATATCATACGGCAGACTGACCGTTATTTCAATAGTTCAGACTAGATCAAGCGTTTAATACGTTCAAGAACTGTCTCTTTGCCGATTAATGAAATTGAATCCGGCAGCTCAGGCCCTTTTGTTTCGCCTGTTACCGCTACGCGGATCGGCATAAATAATTTCTTGCCTTTAATGCCTGTCGCTTTTTGCACTGCTTTAATTTCAGCTTTAACTCCTTCAGGAGAAAAGTCTTCAAGCGTCGTAAAGTGTTCGTGAAGTGCAGTCATCAGTTCAGAAATATGCTCCTGTTCAAGCACTTCCTCTGCTTCAGCATCAAACTCAACATGATCTTTAAAGAACTGCTCTGAGAGCTCAGTAATTTCTGCAGCATAGCTCATCTGCGGCTGATACAATGCTACCAGTTTACGCGCCCAGTCAAGCTGTGTTTCATCAGGATCTTTAGCAACTCTGCCTGCTTCCTGCAGGAACGGCAGTGCCATATCAAAAATCTCTTCAGAATTTTTTTGTTTCATGTACTGGTTATTAATCCACATTAATTTCTGGTTATCGAAAAATGCAGAAGCTTTCGATAATCTGTTCTCATCGAAGTTCGCAATCAGTTCTTCTTTCGTGAAGATTTCCTCTTCACCTTCAGGAGACCAGCCTAAGAGTGCGATAAAGTTAAACATCGCATCCGGCAGGTAGCCTAATTCTTCATACTGCTCGATAAACTGAATAATTGAAGCATCGCGTTTCGATAATTTTTTCTTCTCAGCGTTAACGATTAAAGCCGTGTGGCCGAATTCAGGCAGCGGCAAATCTAAGTGTTCATAGACCATCATCTGTTTCGGTGTGTTTGAAATATGGTCATCACCGCGAAGTACATGTGTGATTTCCATTTCGTGGTCATCGATAACTACAGCAAAGTTATACGTCGGCACCCCGTCTTTTTTAACGATAACCCAGTCTCCGAATCCATTAGAGTCAAACGAGACATCACCTTTAACCATGTCGTTGAACGTATATGTTTTATCCTTCGGCACACGGAGACGAATTGCAGGCTCTCTGCCTTCAGCTTTGAACTGTTCTTCCTGTTCAGCTGTTAAGTTTGCATGTTTGCCGCCGTACATCGGTGTCTGACCATTTTTCAGCTGATCTTCTCTTTCAGCTTCAAGTTCTTCAGAAGTCATATAGCAGCGGTAGGCCTTGTTATCATCCAGTAGCTTCTGAATGTATGGAGCGTAGATTTCTCCGCGTTCCGACTGACGGTAAGGACCGTAGTTCCCTCCAACATCTACACTTTCATCCCATTCGATACCGAGCCACTTCAAGTAATTCAGCTGAGAGTCTTCACCTTCTTCTACATGTCTCGCTTTATCAGTATCCTCAATGCGGATAATGAAATCCCCGCCGTGATGGCGTGCGAATAAATAGTTAAACAGTGCTGCGCGTGCGTTTCCTATGTGCAGGAATCCAGTTGGACTCGGTGCATATCTCACTCTTACTTTAGTCATTATTTTGCCTCCTGTTTGTTAAGAAGTACGACCGCTTCACTCGCGATACCTTCTTCTCTGCCTGTAAATCCTAATTTTTCCGATGTTGTTGCTTTAATATTAACATTTGATATATCAGTCTTCAAAAGCGCTGCTACATTCTCACGCATTTCGTCAATATACCCTCTTAGTTTAGGTCTTTCAGCAATCACAACTGCATCGACATTGCCGATTTCATAACCTTTTGTATGCATCATCGAGACTACTTCATCCAGCAGCACGCGGGAATCCGCATCTTTAAATTTTTCATCTGTATCGGGGAAAAATTTCCCGATATCACCTAGTGCGAGTGCACCCAATATTGAATCCGTAATTGTATGCAGCAGCACATCCGCATCGGAATGTCCTTTTAACCCAAAGTCGTGGGGAATTTCCATACCGCCTAAAATCAGCGGGCGGGATGCGTCGAATGCATGAACATCATAACCGTGACCGATCCTCATCATCTCACTACTTTCCTTTAAGAATCATATGCGCAAGCTGCAAATCTTCGCTTGTTGTTATTTTAATATTATCATAAGTCGATTCGACTAAATAGACTTCTTTACCTATCGCTTCAACCATCATCGAGTCATCTGTCACTTCAAGATTATGTTCTTTCGAATGCTCGTATGCCCTTTTCAGAATATCGTACTTAAACGCCTGCGGCGTATGCACCGCGACGATTTCATCCCGGACCAGCGTCTCATTGACTTTGCCGTCAATAACGCGCTTCAGAGTGTCTTTAGTTTTTACACCGCAGATCACCGCACCAGTATCAGCAACTTTAGCCTTCAGTCTCGTAAGGATGTCAGCAGTCAGAAATGGTCTCGCTCCATCATGCACAAAAACATAATCCGCAGTACGAACATTGACCAGTGCATTATATATACTGTCCTGGCGTTCGGCACCGCCAATATGAATCCCCGCTACTTTTTTTGAAGCATCGAAGAGTTCATGCATAAGAGCTGTCTCTTCTGCTCTGACCGCCAGATGAATCGCTTCACAATCCGGATCATTTTCAAAATGCCTGACCGTTCTTTTAATGACCGGTTCTCCGTCAATTTCAAGAAGTACTTTGTTATATCCGAGCCCCATACGGGAACCGAGTCCCGCAGCCGGAATAATTACTGTATATTTCATTTATTCTTCTCCAGTTTCGCAAAGACAATCCGTCCTGAATTAGTCTGCAGTACACTTGTCACAATGACAGGCACCATTTGGTTAATTAAGTTTTCCCCATTTTCGACAACGACCATCGTGCCGTCTTCAAGATAACCGACACCCTGATTTTCTTCTTTCCCTGTTTTTGAAACAAACAGTTCAAACACATCACCCTGAACGACGACGGTTTTAATCGCTCCGCTTAACTCGTTAACATTAAGCACCGGAATATCATGAAGCTGGCATATTTTATTCAGATTATAATCTGTCGTTAATATTGCACCTTTTTCTTTTTTAGCAATATCAATCAGCTGCTGATCTACATCGAGTTTGTCGTATGTTACCGGCTCAATACGGACATTCGGAGTTTTCTCCTGCAATCCATTCAGCATATCGAGTCCGCGCTGGCCTTTTTCTCTTTTAACGGGATCAGTAGCATCTGCAATCAGCTGCAATTCATCCAGTACAAATTGCGGAATGATAATTTCACCTTCTAAAAAGCCTGTTTCCACAACGTCAATAATCCGTCCGTCGATAATTACACTCGTGTCGATAAACTTCTTCAATGCTATATGACTGCCTTCAGCTTTTGCTTTCCCCGAAGCTCTTGGGAAGAAATCCAGTACTTCGCTGAATTTTCTGAGGCCAATCATAAATCCTAAATAACCGAGCACTACCGCAAAAATAATCGGGACGATTTCGCCTATTAATGGAATGTCCAGTGTATTGATTAAAAGAGATATTAAGACAGCGATTACAAGTCCCAGCATCATTCCAAGTGTGGCAAAAACAATTTCGATTAGGCTTCTTGAAAGCAAATAGCCCTCACTTTTCTTCAGAAAACTATGTGCGTGCGACAGCGTCCAGCCAAATAATAAGAAAAATAACAGAACACCGAGCGTGCCGCTTATGAGTATGTTGTTAAATATTCTCGGCACTTCAAACGGCAAAATCATCTGCAGTTCAGGGAACAGCCAGACGCCTAACGAAATACCAATCAATATGTAAACGACATACAGTAAATACTTGAGCATATTATCCCTCCTTTTTAATCTTTATGCTGCGCGTATTTAATTGCCTGCCTTAATGTTTTCACGCCGATTGCTTCAATACCTGCCGGTACATCTACACCGCTTAAATTGGAGGCAGGTACAATTGCGCGCTTAAAACCGAGCTTCGCCGCTTCCTGCAGACGCTGTTCTATTTTAGTTACCCGTCTGATTTCACCGGTCAGCCCCACTTCACCGATAAAGCAGTCTTCACCGCGTACCGCGATATTTTGGAAACTGGAGGCGATACTGATAATGACGCTTAAATCGACAGCCGGTTCATCGAGCTTCACACCGCCCGCTACTTTAATATAAGCATCGTGCTGCTGCATCAGCATTCCTTCCGATTTTTCAAGTACTGCCATTAATAACGACAATCGGTTTGTATCCACTCCGGTCGCCATGCGTCTCGGGTTATGGAAGTGAGTCGGCGTCACGAGTGACTGAACTTCAACAAGCATCGCTCTTGTACCTTCCATCGTTGCAACAATAGCCGAGCCTGGTGCATTTTTCGAACGTTCTTCAAGGAAAATTTCCGAAGGATTCAATACTTCTTCGAGACCTTTCGCCTTCATCTCGAAAATACCCATTTCGTTCGTCGAACCGAAACGGTTCTTTACAGCACGCAAAATACGGTATGAATGATGCTGGTCCCCTTCGAAATACAGCACGGTATCTACCATGTGTTCAAGCAGTCTCGGCCCTGCAATCTGACCGTCTTTAGTCACGTGACCGACGATAAACGTCGCAATATTATTGCCTTTTGCGATGTTCATAATAGACTGCGTACTTTCTCTTACCTGAGCGACACTCCCCGGTGCGCTCGTGACATCCGGATGGAATACTGTCTGGATGGAATCAATAATTAAAAAGTCCGGCTTCGATCTTTTAATTTCTTCGTGAATATATAATAAGTTCGTCTCGCAAAATACAGTCAGGTCCGACGGCTTTTCTGTAATACGGTCTGCACGCATTTTAATTTGTTCAAGCGATTCCTCACCCGAAACGTAAAGCACTTTATGGTTTTCCGCTAAAATTAATGCTGTCTGCAGTAAAATCGTCGACTTTCCGATACCCGGGTCCCCGCCGATTAAAATAAGCGAACCGTTAACGATACCGCCGCCAAGCACACGGTCAAACTCTCCCGAGCGCGTTGTCGTACGTGGTGTATCACTATTTTTAACTGTTGTCAGTTTCGTTGCGCGGGGCCGGTCATCGGCAGGTGTTTTGCCTAATGTACCGCGTCCCGGCGCGGCTTTATGTACAATTTTCTCTTCAAGCTGGTTCCAGGCGCCGCAGTTTGGACATTTACCCATCCACTTCGGCGACTCATAACCGCATGCCATACATTCAAATGATACTTTTGCTTTTGCCATCCGTGTATATTCTCCCCCTATTATATTTACGTATTACTATTGTATTATTTATTTCAGCTGATTTAAAGGCAGAAGCCTGTGATATTAATGATAATATCGAATATTGTTCGTTCCTTCACAAAATATTTTCAGATTATTCTATCAGCACAGTTGCAAATCTGCTGCAGCTTCTCTAAGATAAATTAATATTCTTAAAAAAAGAGAAGGAGATTCTATGCAGACATTTAACGATTTTTCCAAAAGCGCAGGGTCGCACAAGACTTTGCCGCTGATTGAAAGTTTTTACACCGATGTATTGACGCCGGTACATATGTTCAATGCATTAAAGGACGACGCGCTTATATTTTAGAAAGTCAGGACCCTGCATCAGAATGGTCGAATTATTCATTTATCGGCCTGGATCCTTTTATCGATATAAGTGAAGCCCGTGACGGGTTTCTTATGACTGATCTCGACACAGACAAAACATTTACATTCAGCACGCTGAAAGAAGCACTCGATTATGCACAGAATTATGTCGACGCATACACCGACAGCATAGACCTCCCGTTTAAAGGCGGTGCTGTCGGCTATATAAATTATGAAGCTGTGCAGGATCTCGCCGGCATCAAACCGCGCGACGGCAGTCAGCACGGCAATTATCAATTCGTTTTCACACGCACGCTGATCGCCTACGACCACCGCAAACAGCAGACTTCCATCATCTCATTTGAAAATCCAGAACGCTTTGAAAGTGTTAAAGATACATATAACACTTTAAAAACACGTATTCACTCACTTAAAAAACAGCTGCAGAGCAATATTCAGCTCGAGGATTTAATGCTTTCACGAAGACAGGCCGAAAATCCGCAGCTGACATTTACAAGCAACTACAAAGAAGCTGATTTCAAACGCGATGTCGATGTGATAAAAAATCATATCAGCCGCGGTGAGATAGAGCAGACTGTAATTTCACAGCGTTTTGATACAGTCACGCAGTGCTCCGGATTTGAACTGTACCGGATTTTAAGAAACATCAATCCATCACCCTATATGTTCTACTTAAACTTTTCTGACGCAGAGCTGATTGGCAGTTCTCCCGAACGCCAGCTGCAGGTTAAGGATAATAGACTTGAAATTCATCCAATTGCCGGCACCAGAAGGCGCGGACAGACGCCAGAAGAAGACGAGGCAATCGCACAGGAACTGCTCAATGACGAAAAAGAAGTTGCCGAGCATAAAATGCTCGTCGAGCTGGCACTGGATGAATTTCGTAAAGTATCGGTTTTGGACAGCGTCGAAGTCAGCCGTTATATGACGATTGGCAGATTCTCAGAAGTCATGCATATCATCAGTGTTGTTAACGGTACGCTGCGGGATGATGTATCACCGATTGAAGCATTTTTCAATTCATTCCCTGCTGGCACCCTTACCGGCGCACCAAAACACGTGCCATGGAAATTATCCGCGAACTTGAACCCGATAATCGCGGTCTGTACGGCGGGTGTATTCTGTATTACGGTTTCGACGGCAATATGGATTCGTGTATTACGATACGGACGATGATTCTTGAAGGCAGTACCGTCAGCGTTCAAGCCGGTGCCGGGGTTGTTGCCGACTCTACACCGGAAAATGAATATCAGGAAACTATTAACAAAGCGAGCGCGCTGTTCAATGCAATTAATCTCGCGGAAGAAGTTTTTCACCCTTAAATTTATGTAAGTAAAACCCCAATCCTCAAGTTTGTTTGAGAGATTGGGGTTTTTATTATTGTTCTACTGCGTCTCTTGCTCTGTCTTTTGTTTTGACCGTAAACTTATCTTTTTTGTAATCTACTGTGACAAGTTTGTTTTCAAAGCTTTCACCGCTAAGCAGTGATTCACTGAGAGTATCTTCAATGTTTTTCTGAATGCTTCTCGCTAAAGGACGCGCTCCGTATTCCGGATCATAGCCTTCTTCTGCGATACGTTCAGTCGCTTTTTCAGTCACTTCAATATGAATGTTCTGGTCTATCAGACGTTCACGCAGCTGATTGATCATTAAGCTGACAATTTCTTTAAGGTGTTCTTTTTCTAATTTATGGAACACGATAATGTCGTCCACACGGTTAATAAATTCAGGTCTAAAAGAATTCTTAAGTTCTTTCATCATTGTGCTGCGCACATTTTCGTAATTATCCGCAGCTGGTCCGCCGAAGCCGACGAATCTCTGATCCTGAAGTTCACGTGCACCCACATTCGATGTCATCACAATAATCGTATTGCGGAAATCGACTGTCCGTCCGTTCGAGTCCGTCAAGCGGCCGTCGTCCAGCACCTGCAGCAGCAGGTTGAAAACGTCGGGATGCGCTTTTTCTATTTCATCGAACAGTACTAATGAGTAAGGTTTTCTTCTTACTTTTTCAGTCAGCTGACCGCCGTCATCATAGCCGACATAGCCGGGAGGTGAACCGACAAGACGTGATACGGAATGTTTTTCCATATATTCACTCATATCAACGCGAATCATTGCATCTTCCTCACCGAACATCGTTTCGCTGAGAGCTCTTGCAAGTTCGGTCTTCCCGACACCTGTCGGTCCGAGGAAGATAAAGCTGCCGATTGGACGCTTAGGATTTTTAAGTCCTGCACGTGCACGTCTTACCGCTTTTGAAATCGATGTGACCGCATCGTTCTGCCCGATAACACGTTCGTGCAGAATCGATTCAAGATTTAACAGTCTGTCAGATTCATCTTCTGCAATTTTAGTCAGAGGTATGCCTGTAATCATTGCAACAACGAGCTCAATATCTGCCGGTGTTACTGATTGCGATGAGTCTCCCTGTTCTTTCTTCCAGTTCTCTTCCGATTCTTTCACCTGACGTTCAATTTTCGTCTGCTGATCACGGAAATTCGCTGCCGCTTCAAATTCCTGACTCTGTACCGCTGCATCTTTTTCTTTTTTCACATTTTCAAGTTCCGCTTCTAAGTCTTTTAAGTCAGGCGGAGCTGCATAGCTTCTCAATCTGACTTTAGACGATGCTTCATCGATTAAATCGATTGCTTTATCCGGTAAGAAACGATCCTGAATATAACGGTCACTCATACGTACCGCCGATTCAAGCGCCTCATCTGTAATCGTCAGACGGTGATGTGCTTCATAACGGTCGCGCAGTCCTTTTAAGATAAGGAGTGCATCTTCAGCGTTTGGTTCATCGACCATAACCGGCTGGAAACGGCGCTCGAGTGCTGCGTCTTTTTCAATGTGCTTGCGGAACTCATCGAGCGTTGTCGCACCGATACACTGCAGTTCACCGCGTGCCAGCGCAGGTTTTAAAATGTTTGATGCATCGATTGCACCTTCTGCGCCGCCGGCACCGATAAGCGTATGCAGCTCATCGATAAAGAGCACGACGTTACCCGCTTTATGAATTTCATCCATTACTTTTTTCATGCGTTCTTCAAATTCACCGCGGTATTTAGTTCCCGCAACAACTGTACCCATATCGAGTGACATGACACGCTTGCCTTTTAAATTTTCAGGTACTTCGTTTTGAAAATTGCTTGTGCAAGCCCTTCTGCAATTGCAGTTTTACCTACACCAGGTTCACCGATTAAAACCGGGTTATTTTTCGTTCTGCGGCTCAGTATTTCAACCACACGTGTAATTTCGTCTGAGCGTCGATAACCGGATCGAGCAAATCTTTCTTGCGATTTGCGTTAGATCGTGCCAGAGAGTCAAGTGTGGGTGTATTCGTATCTCTCTCGACGCTGCTGTGAGACTGGAATGACTCGGGGTTCCCGAGCATTTTAATTACAGCGGCACGTGCTTTCGTAATATTAGATCTAAGTTCGCCAGCACACGTGCTGCCACACCTTCACTTTCACGGATTAAGCCGAGCAGCAGATGTTCTGTACCGACAAAATTGTGATGCAGTTTGCGCGCTTCATCCATCGACAGTTCGATGACTTTTTTAGCACGGGGTGTAGTGTATAGATGAGGCTTTTTATTCGTGTCAGCTGTATTGATTAAATTATGAACTTCTTCATTGACCCGCTGTTCATCAATATTAAATGATGCGAGAACTTTTGCTGCAATACCTTCCTGCTCTTTGACTAAACCGAGCAGCAGATGCTCTGTACCAATATTAGAGTTTTTTAGTGTGATTGCTTCTTCTTGTGCATACGCCAGTACTTTCTGGGCACGCTCTGTTAATTTACCAAATAGCATACTCTATTTCCCTCCTAGTAATTCACGCATTAAGGATGCTCGCGCACTTTCCGCCGCACCCCCAGGTGAATCGTAGTCTTCTTCTATATTTATACGTTCTTTAACAAATGCCGGCTGAATCAGCTGGAACCATTCCTGAAAGTTGAAATCTGGAAATTCAATATACGATAAATCGATACCGAGCTTCACATTGCTTAAATGCATTGACGCTTCTTTTAACGATAATTTATAAGCATGCTGCAGAATTCCGAGTGAACGGTTTACCGCATCCTTGGTGTCCAGCGTCAGTAAATGCTGTCTTGCCATACGCTCTTCTTCTATTAAACGGTTTTTCAGCTCGGTCAAATTATTTATAATAACTGATTCTTCAAAGCCGAGCGTTACCTGATTGGAGAGCTGATATACTGAACCCAGCGGTTCAGAGCCTTCCCCGTATATACCACGCAGGGTAAAACCGAAACGTGTCAGGTTGTTGTGGAATCTCTGAATTTTATTCGTTGCTGTGAGTGCCGGCAGATGCAGCATCACCGATGCTCTCATGCCGGTGCCGATATTTGTCGGACACGCCGTTAAATAACCGTATTGTTCATCAAAAGCATACTCTATCTTTTTTCCAATGTATCATCTATTGCATTTGCTTTCTCATAAAGTGACTCAAGGCCTATATTCGTCCCGAGCGCCTGTATGCGGAGGTGATCTTCTTCACCAAGCATAATAGATACATCTTCATCATTATTAATAAATACACGGTTGCCGTGTTTCGCAAAATTTGGACTGATTAAATGCTTTTCAACGAGCAGCGCTCTATCTGGAACAGGCAGCTTCTGTACAGCTGTGAGACCGTAATCAGGCAGAACTTTCGCTACCAGCCCTCCAAGGGCCTCGAGATCTTCATCGTCTTCAAGCACGTGAGTAAAAGGCACACCTTTAATATTACGTGCGAGACGGATCCGCGATGACATTTCTATTTCTGTGTTCACCGCATTTTGAATCCACATACTCGTATGTCTATTCATAGGTCTCACCGTCCTTCAGCGCCTGAATTTGGTCGCGGACTACCGCTGCTTCCTCAAAGGCCTGCATTTTCACTTTCTCCTGCAGCGTCTGTTCAAGCGACTGGATATCCCGTTTCAGTTTTAAAGTATCGTGTGCCTGCGACGGTATTTTGCCGATATGACGCTGCTGATTTAACTGCACACGCGTGACGATTTCCGGCACGTAGCGCTCAAAGTATTCGTAACAGTGGCTGCAGCCGAATAATCCGTTCTTAACAACACTCTTTAGTGTCGAACCGCAGGTCGGACAGGCATGCTGCTCTGTTTCTGTCTGTTCACGCTGTGAATTGTTCGCAAGCATTTTTAACAGCGTCTGAATATCAAACGGGTTATCCGTCTGATTATAATTTATATCCATCGATTGATTGGCGCATTGTTCACACAAATATTGTTCTCTGTGAGCATGCCCCGAACCTTTCGAAATATGAATTGCCGCTTCACGCTCGTTGCATATTTCACATTTCATCTCATCCTTAGCATAGAGTATAGCTGTAATTATACGCCGTAAAATTTTTGCTCTTAAAATATCTCTGTAAGGCAGCTCAAGCGATAAAATTTCGCGTTTCATCACTGCATCTATAATTTGTGATTCCCGGTAAGTAATGACTTCATTTTCATACATGGACTGGACCAGATGCTCCGCATTTAACTGCGAGATGTTTTCTCCAATTAAGTTCTGAAGATGCAGAAGGTACTCAGTTTCAGAGTGAGTTTCCACCTTGGTGATTCTAATGTAGCCGCCTCCGCCGCGTTTGCTTTCTACTACATAACCGTGCTCGTTCGTAAAACGGGTTTTTATTACATAGTTTAGTTGTGACGGCACACAATCAAATTTTTCAGCGATGTGCGCGCGTTTAATCTCAACGACTTCATTGCCAGATTGTTCAATCATATCTTTTAAGTACTGCTCAATGATATCCGACATATTACGCATATCACCACTCCTCCTTGACCAACTTTGACTAAAGTATACCGTCTGTGCGTTTTTTGGCAAATCTCTTGTTTATTTTTTTAAAAAAATCTACTGTTTGTATTTCTTAGAAAATCGACTTTTTTTGTTTATTTCTCTCAATACACCCTTTATTTCTGTAAACGTTTGCATTATAATGATTCAGTATCGCGTATTTGTAACATTTACTTTATAATTAAATGGAAACATATACATAGAGAACAATTTCATACATTATTTTTGGAGGCTTACTATGAGTATTGTAATGGGAATAGTTGGTATACTATTCGTCATCTTCCTGGCATGGATCGCAAGCAGCAACAAAAAGCTTGCATTTAAGCATTGGAAAAACATTGTCGTATTACTTGTGCTGCAAATCCTTGCTGCATTCTTGTTCTTAAGTACAACAGGTGGACAGACATTCATCCTGGGGCTTGCTGGCGTATTTGATAGTTTACTCGGATTTGCAAGAGAAGGCGGAATTTTCGTCTTTGGTGATCTGATGTCTACAACTGAAGGAGAACCGGCAAACGTGTTCTTATTCAACGTGTTACTTCCGATTATCTTCATCTCAGCAGTTATCGGTATTTTATCATTCACGAGAATTCTTCCTTTCATTATTAAAGGAATTGGATTCCTGCTTACGAAAATCACTGGTATGCCCTACATAGAGTCATACAACGGTGCGGCATCAATGATGCTTGGACAGTCTGAGGTTTTTGTATCACTTAAAAACCACCTGCCTAAAATGACAACACAGCGTCTTTACACATTATCAGCACAGGCAATGAGTTCAATCTCACTGTCAATCGTCGGTGCATTCTTTACTATGCTCGACCCGCAGTTTGTAATTATCGCAATCGTTCTTAACCTGTTCGGTGTATACGTTATTGTTCACATTATCAACCCGTACGAAGAAGAAATTAATGACGGCGACGTTGAAATTTCTACAAACCCCGAGAAAGGTAAATCTTTCTTCCAGGTTCTTGGAGATTACATCATCGACGGTGGTAAAATCGTCCTTATCGTAGGCGCGATGCTTATCGGGTTTATCGCTTTAATTGGTCTGTTAAACAACATATTCCTATTAATTCCGGGATCAAACTTATCATTCCAGGATATTCTTGGTTACATCTTTATGCCGGTCGCATTCCTGATTGGTATTCCATGGGATGAAGCTCAGACTGCCGGTTCATTAATGGCAACGAAACTTATTACAAACGAATTCGTAGCAATTTTAGAGTTCATGCCATTAGCAGAAACTCTATCAGAGAAAACACAGGCAATGCTTTCAGTATTCCTGATCTCATTCGCTAACTTTGCAAGTATCGGTATTATCGCCGGTTCTGTAAAAGGTCTTCATGGCGAAAGCGGAGACAAAGTTGCGAAGTTCGGTCTTAAATTAGTTTACGGTGCAACACTTGTTTCATTACTAAGTTCTGTAATCATCGGATTCTTCTACTAAGATTGTAAAACTTTAAATGAACTCCGGAGGATAATCCTCCGGAGTTTTTTTGTGTGAAAAATTATAAGCAATAACCCGTATATCAGCTTCCTCAGAGTCTGATATACGGGTTATTTACATTATTAAACTTATATCTCTTAACCCAGTGCAACATCCAGCACCATCATAATGGCGAAACCAATCATAAATGCAAAGACTGCAACATCGGAATGTCCATTTTTCTGTGTGCTTGGTATTACTTCTTCCACGACGACGAATATCATCGCACCAGCACCTGCAGCGAGGGCATAAGGCAGTACCGGCTCCATCATGCCAATCAGCAGTACACCGACCATTGCAGCCATCGGTTCTACGATGGCAGACATCCAGCCCCAGAAGAACGCACGCCTTTTACTTGCGCCGTCTCCCCGAAGCGGCATCGATACCGCTGTTCCTTCCGGAATGTTCTGCAACCCGATACCGATTGCCAGTGTCAGGGCACTCATCGTCATTACCGGATCTCCACTGAGGCCCGCAGCACCGAACAGAATACCGATAGACAGTCCCTCAGGTATGTTATGCAGTGTGAGCGACGTGATAAGCAGCGTACTGCGTCTCGAGGTATTATAGGAGAGCCCTTCTGTCGAATCCTCACCCCTGTGACGGTGAGGTATTAATTTATCGAATACATAAATAAATAATGCACCGCCAAGCACGCCCACCAGTGCAGGGAACCATTCCCCGATAGGATTGTCGGCACTCGCCTCAATAGCTGGAGCTAAAAGCGACCAGAAACTCGCCGCTATCATAATTCCGCCCGCAAAGCCGAGCGTTATATTTAGAAAGTTTTCACTTACGCCTTTTGTCAGGAATACAATCGCTGCACCGAGACCCGTCATAGTCCACGTAAACAACGTGGCGAGTAACGCCTGCTGCCATGCTTCCAAACTCATAAAGAAATCCAACATGTTTACTCTCCTCAGTGATTAATAATGATTATTATAACGCTTTTCAAAAAATATAGTACCGAATAATACTGAATGTTATAATTGATTCCCAGCAGTCTTAAGATAAAGGAGCGTACATGAATGACACTTAAATCCACTATAGCTAAAAACTCAGGTAAAATGACCAGTTATTTATTGACAAAATTTACGAACGGCGGCAGCAGTCTTCCCGGTAAAATCGCTCTTTCCATCGATAAAAATCTACTTCGGAATCTCGCAAAAAATTACGATGTTATCGTGATTACAGGAACTAACGGCAAAACTTTGACGACGACTCTTACGACAAATGCTCTGTCTAAAAAATACAAAAACATCATCACGAACCGTTCAGGTTCTAATATGAAGCAGGGAATCGTCGGTGCTTTTCTAAATGCACCGCGTACAACGAAAGATGCCATTGCTATTCTCGAAGTAGACGAAGGCTCTTTAAAAAACGTCGTCAGAGAACTGCAGCCTAAATTATTTGTACATACGAATATTTTCAGTGATCAGCTCGACCGCTACGGTACAACTGATAAAATATATGACCTGCTCACGGACGCAGCTCGCGAAGTGCCTGAGGCCACAATTATCGCCAACGGTGATCTGCCTCTGTTCAACTCTCAGGATTTACCGAATCCCAAGAATTTTTTCGGCTTCGATACAGATATTGAATCGAGCGATCAGTCAAAAGAAGATATAAAATGTCCAAAATGCGGTCACACTTTAAATTACCACCATTTCACATATGCTAATCTTGGTGACTATTACTGCCAGTCATGCGGCTTCAAACGCCCTGAGCTCGACTACAAAGTAACCGGTGTTCAGGAACTCAATGTCACACACTCAACGTTCAAGCTCGATAACGATTTATTCACGCTTCACAACGCAGGAGTTTATAATATCTACAATGCACTTGCAGCGTACAGCGTCGGCAGATTTTTCGATGTCTCACCGGCTGATATTAAAGATGCATTCCTTGCGAACGAACGCGTTTTCGGCCGTCAGGAAGTCATCGCATACGATAAGAAAATCATCCTTAACGTCGTTAAAAATCCTGTCGGAGTCGATCAGGTACTGAACCTCGTGAAGCTTGAAAAAGAACCATTTACGCTGGTTGCACTTCTTAATAACCGTCCCGCGGACGGCATCGATTTAAAATGGCTTGATGATACACAATTCGAATCATTAACCGATTTAAATATCGAAAAGGTGATTACAGGCGGTATCGCTGTCGATACTATGACCGACCGGCTGGTTACAGCAGGCTTCGACAAAAATAATATCGATGCAGCAGGTGACCTTGCCAGTGTAATCGAAGCGATTGAACATGCGCCGACTACGCAGATTCACATGCTTGCAACCTATACCGCAATGCTCGAAATCCGCAAAGCTTTAATAGATAAAGGACATATAAAATAAGACTTGTCTTTCGCTGCACAAAGTTAAACTTTGTGCAGCTTATTTTTGTGTAAAACAAAAAATCACTTCCGACTCAGACAGTCGAAAGTGATAATCTATTGTAAGTGGGCCTAGGTGGACTCGAACCACCGACCTCACGCTTATCAGGCGTGCGCTCTAACCAACTGAGCTATAGGCCCCTATGTATTTAATAAAAAATGGAGCGGAAGACGGGATTCAAACCCGCGACCCCCACCTTGGCAAGGTGATGTTCTATCACTGAACTACTTCCGCATTTATAAATATTAATTTGAGTATGAAATGGTGGAGAATGACGGGCTCGAACCGCCGACCCTCTGCTTGTAAGGCAGATGCTCTCCCAGCTGAGCTAATTCTCCTAAAAGCAAAATCAAACTAATATATATTATAGATTTTTAGTTAAAATGTCAATAGAATTTTACATAATTAAATAACAGCGGTGGAGTCAGGCCTCTTTTTGTTTGCTTCGCAATGATTGCTGTTCATTGCGGAGCAAACGTCCTTTCTCGGGAATGACAGCATCTCATTGCGGAGCAAACGCTCTTTCTCGGGAATGACAGCATCTCATTGCGGAGCAAACGTCCTTTCTCGGGAATGACAGCACCTCATTGCGGAGCAAACGTCCTTTCTCGGGAATGACAGCATCTCATTGCGGAGCAAACGCTCTTTCTCGGGAATGACAGCCGCTCATTGCGGAGCAAACGTCCAAATAAGGAATTTCATGACTGAATTTTATCCTTATACCGCTGATTATGTTTTATTTGTGCAATCGGCTCCTCCCAATCATAATATTTAAAGGTATATGTCGTCTTTTTACCCCTCAAATTAATATGACAATGCTTTTTAAGAAAACGATAAGCACCATCTTCTGAAATTTGATAATCAATTAAATACAGCAGCGACTGTTTAGTTATCGGCTGATTGTAAAACAGAAACTTATGATCGCTCATCGTGCGGAGCAGATGTGTTTCGTTGCTTTCGATACTTCCGCACGATGCACATGTATATTGGAAACGCCCTTTTATCAATTCGAAACTTCCACATGCACCACAGTATAAGCCACGCTGCAGTCTTGAAATATCCACCTCCTCTTCAAAATAAGGGTTTTCTGCTATCGCATTTTTAATATGTCTCACAATACTTTTAGCTTTGTCACCGATACGGTCGTCTTTAAATTCCCTGAAATAATTTCTCAACTGGTTCAGCATCACTGTTTCGCTCCAAATATGATCGCTTTCGGTCGTTAATCTGAAATCATCTCCCGTAAATATTACAGCGCCTTCCACATTAAAATGTAAACCTGCCTCATCTCTCAGCTGAATAATTTTGCCTTTGGCACGACTCAACTGGATATGTGCATTATCTTTCAACTGTTTACCATTGCGATACCAGGCGTTATTTTCATAAAGGTAATCGCCCGAATAGTTTTTAATTTCATTAACTGCTACACGGTCCATGCTGATAACAATACTGTCAAACTGAGTAATCGACTTGCCTGCTTTTAAATGAAGACCCCTTAAAACATAGACACTCTCATGACCAATTTCATCGAATATTTTATCGTACAAGCATTCACCGTCAAAACCCTTCTCAATATTACAAATTACGTTTCTCTTTAAAATTTAATTCCGTTCTCTTTTCAAGCGCTTTATAATATAAAAATTCCGATGACATCAGACGTTTATTTAAAAACATTCCATCTCCTCCTAGAATAATCTTTCTTATTCTATATAATAGTCGAAAATATCGGTTTTATTTCAAATAATTTACTTAAACACAAAAATAGCAAAACTGGCTCACCTTTAGCCAAAACCTCATTACTTTTTCCTTTTTATGTAAGCTTTCACCATACAAAAAAACACCGCTCTCCCCTAAAGGATTACGGTGTTTCCATATATATTATCTTTCACGCATTGATGGGAATAATAATACGTCTCTGATTGATGCTGAATCCGTCAATAGCATTACCAGGCGGTCAATACCAATGCCGAGTCCGCCTGTTGGCGGCAGGCCGTATTCCATTGCTTCAAGATAGTCTTCATCCATATCGTGTGTTCGTTCGTCGTTACCTGCACACGTTCTGCGACCTGTGATTCAAAGCGTTCTCTCTGATCGATCGGGTCGTTAAGCTCTGTAAATGCGTTCGCGTGTTCGCGGCGTACGATAAACAGCTCGAAACGGTCTGTGAAGCGCGGGTCTTCATCGTTTTTCTTAGCCAGCGGCGAAATTTCTACCGGGTGGCCGTAAACGAATGTCGGCTGTACTAATTCTTCTTCGACTTTCTGCTCGGAAAAATTCGTTCAGAATATGGCCGTAAAGCATGTTGTCATTAATTTCTACGTTATGTTCTTTCGCTGCAGCTCTCGCTTCTTCAACTGTTGTAATATCGTAGAAGTTTACGCCGGTATATTCATTGACGATATCCACCATGTGCACGCGTTTCCACTCAGGCGTTAAGTAAGTCAATTTCTTCACCATTGTACGTCACTTTCATCGTGCCGTTTACTTTCTCAGCAATATAAGCAACCATTTCTTCAGTCAGTTTCATAATGTCTTTGTAGTCAGCGTATGCTTCGTATAATTCCATCATCGTAAATTCAGGGTTGTGGCGTGTAGAAACACCTTCGTTTCTAAATACGCGACCGATTTCATACACTTTTTCAATACCGCCGATAACGAGGCGTTTCAAGTGTAATTCTAAAGCGATACGCATGAATAAGTCTCTGTCCAGTGCGTTATGGTGAGTGATGAACGGACGTGCCTGAGCACCGCCTGCGATTGAATGCATCATCGGTGTTTCCACTTCCAGGAAACCGATTCTGTCCAGGTAGTTACGCATTTCCTGAATGATTCTGCTGCGTTTGATAAACGTCTCTCTCGATTCTTTACTTGTAATCAGATCGAGATAACGTTTACGGTAGCGTTCTTCAACGTCTTTTAAGCCGTGATATTTATCCGGCAGCGGACGAAGTGCTTTCGTCAGCAGCGTAAATTCAGTCGGCTTAACAGACAGTCTCCCGTGTTTGTTTTAAACATCGGACCTTTAATTCCAACGAAATCTCCTAGATCTGCCTGGTTCCAAACTTCAAATGCTTCATCGCCGATTTGGTCTTTTCTAACGTAAATCTGAATCTGGCCTGTAATATCCTGGATGTGTGCAAAACCGGCTTTACCTTTACCACGTTTAGTCATAATACGGCCGGCAATTGCTGTTACCGATTCATTTTCTTTTTCTTCAAGCTCTTCTTTTGAAAACTCATCCCAGTCGGCGAGCAGTTTCTTCTGTATATGCCAGACGTTCGAATCTTTTACCAAACGGATCCATCCCCTGGTCTCTTAGGTGCTGCATTTTCTCGCGGCGGACAGCTAATTGGTCATTAAGTTCTTCACTCACTATACTCCACTCCTATATATGTTGTAATAATATGTTTATTAAAGTCACTCTGCTGACTGACTTTTATCTAACTTCTCTTTAATTTTTTCCACTGTCATGTGCAGTGACGGGTGTTCTCTTTTCGGTGCAATTTCATTCAGCGGATCGATAACGAATGAACGCAGGTGCATCTCCGGATGCGGTACTTTTAAGTCTGTTAACTGCAGCTCCAGATCTTCGTACAGCAGCACATCGATATCGATGCTTCTCGGACCCCACACTTCAGTTCTGACACGTCCGAGCTCATGTTCAACACCGAGGACTGTCTCAAGTAAATCGAGTGGAGTTAGATTCGTATCCACTTCTATTGCCATGTTCATAAAGTCAGGCTGATCTGTTTTACCATAGGGTTTTGTTTCATACTGCGATGAAATTTTCGTCACTTCTATACCCGGTACTTCGGATAATTTAGCAATTGCATTTTTTAAGCTGACTTCTCTGTCTCCGATATTGCTCCCGAGTCCGAGATAAGCTATTGCCATGATGTTTCCCGCTTTCCGTGCAGCGTGATTGCCACGCTGTCATAATTTCCATCTATTGGTGGATTAGGTTTAGTAATAGTTGTTTCTACCTCTATTATTTTATCATACCGGTCAAATAATTCCGCATTGATTTTCCCCGCCAGACGTTCAATTAAACTTACCGGCTCGCCTTTAACAATCTCTGCCACCAGATTATAAACTTCACCGTAATGTACAGTTTCCGACAGATCATCGGTTTTTGATGCGTTCGTTAAATCAAGGTGCAGCACAAGATCGGTAATAAAATACTGACCGAGTACACGCTCTTCCTGAATCGCACCGTGATAAGCGTACGTTTTTATTCCGTTAATATGAATTTTATCCATTAATATCACCTTTTAGTTTCATATAGACATCTGCTGCCTGACGGTTCATTTTCACATTGTGAACTCTGACCGCTTTAACGCCTGCTTCAATTCCAATAATTGTCGTTGCAAGCGTGCCTGCATCACGGTCGTCAGCATCAGTTTCTCCGCCGATCAGTTCTTTGACCATGCGCTTTCTGCTCGTTGCGAGGAGTACCGGGTAGCCTTCAGCTGTAAGTTGCTCAAGGTTTCGCATCACTTCTATTTCTTCTTCTCTCGATTTAACAAAACCGATACCCGGATCCAGCCAGATATTTTCTTTTTTAACACCGTGTTTTAACGCGAGGGCAGCTGACTCTTTCAGCTCTCTGATCATATCTTCTGTGACGTTTTCATAAGTGCTGTGGTCATTATTGTGCATTAAGAAAATCGGTGCATCAAATTCCGCAACTACATCCAGTATTTTTTCATCAAAAATACCGCGCCACTGATCATTAATCATCGTCGCACCCGCTTCCAGTACCGCACGCGCAACTTCACTTCTGAACGTATCGACTGAAATATCCACGGTTACGCCGGCTTCTATTATCGCTTTTACGACGGGTACCGTACGTTCGATTTCCGTCTCAGCTGTGATTTCAGTATATCCTCCGGGACGCGTTGAATAGCCTCCGACATCAATAATATCTACACCCTCTTCGACCATTCTAAGCGCACGCTTTACAGCTGCCTCGACCGAGTTGTATTTACCGCCGTCGCTGAATGAATCCGGCGTGGTGTTTAAAATGCCCATCACTTTCAGTCTTTCCATTAAAATCTACCTCTGCTTTTACATAAATTGAATAGTCATATTATAACATGTTTAAAGATGAATACTCCCCCAAATATTTCCGTTTTGAAATAATCAAAACGCCAAAAAACTCCGTCTGCATCACAGACGGAGTTTTCTCTATTTTAATTAGTCTTCAAAGTTAAATAATGGTGTTGATAAATATCTTTCACCGTTTGAAGGAAGTATAACAACGACATTTTTGCCTTTGCCGAGATCTTTTGCAACTTGAAGACCTGCTTTAACTGCAGCGCCTGAAGAAATACCACCGAGGATACCTTCTTGTTTCGCCAGTTCTCTTGCAGTGTCCATTGATTCTTCATTTTCAATTGTAATGATTTCATCATAAATATCAGTGTTCAGTGTTTTAGGAACAAACCCTGCACCGATACCCTGGATTTTATGCGGACCAGGTTCTTTCCCGCTTAAAATCGCTGAATCCGTCGGTTCAACCGCAACAACTCTCACATTATCAAAGTTTTCTTTTAACACTTTACCAGCACCGCTGATTGTTCCACCTGTGCCGATACCTGAGACGAATGCATCGATTGTAAAGCCTGCTGAATTCGCCTGTTCAACTAATTCTTTACCAGTTGTTTTAGCGTGAATTTCAGGGTTTGCAGGATTCTCAAATTGCTGAGGCATAAAGTATTTATCTTTCTCAGCAAGTTCCGCTGCTTTTTTAATTGCACCTTTCATTCCGTCTGCACCTGGAGTCAGAACAAGTTCTGCACCATATGCACGCAGTAAGTTGCGGCGCTCTTTACTCATCGTATCAGGCATTACTAAAATTGCTTTATAACCTTTTGAAGCTGCTACCATAGCAAGGCCAATGCCTGTGTTACCACTTGTCGGTTCCACAATTGTCGTACCGGCTGTTAATTCGCCTGATGCTTCCCCTGCTTCAATCATTGCCAATGCAATACGGTCTTTAACCGAGCTTCCCGGGTTCATAAATTCTAACTTTACATAAACGTCCGCGCTGTTCTCTTCAGTTAACTGGTTTAATTTTACTAATGGCGTGTTGCCGATTGCTTCTGAAATGTTGTTGAATACGTTGCTCACAATTAAACACTCCTATTCCTAGTTAATAACTATGAATAATATACCATTAAAATGCCGCTTTTTCAAATATTTAGTGTGTAATAAGTTCCTGTAATTCTTCTTTCGTAATCCACTCTTTGTTGCGGCAGAAATGACAATCCGCTTCCGCGCCGCCATCTTCTTTAATCATCGACATAATATCTTGTGGATCTAATGCACTGATTGCATTGATAAAACGTTCTTTTGAACAGCTGCATTCGAAGCTGACCGGCATGTTATCAAGTGATCTCCAGTTTTCTGCACCAATTGCTTCATCGATAACCTGTTCAGGCGATAAACCTTCCGCAAGCAGTTTAGATACCGGTGTCATTGTTTTCGCACGCTCATTCAGCCATTCAATTGTTTCATCGCTTGCTGACGGCAATACCTGAATAACGAATCCGCCTGCAGCCTGTATTGTATTATCAGGATTTACTAAAACACCAAGCGCTACGATTGAAGGTACCTGCTCACTCGCATAGAAGTAGTAAGAAAAATCTTCTCCAAGCTCTCCTGAAATTAATTCAACAGAACCGACAAAGTTATCTTTTAAGCCGATATCTTTCGCTACACGTAGAGATCCGTCTGTACCGACAGCGCGTTTCACATCAAGTTTACCGTGGTCGTTTAAGTCAAAGTGTACTTCGGGATTGCCGAGGTATCCTCTGACGTGTCCATGCGCGTCACTGTCGACAACGATCGCACCAACCGGTCCGCCGCCTTCGATTGTAATTGTCGCTTTGTCATCACCTTTAAGCATCGCACCCATAATCACACCTGCAGACATCGAGCGTCCAAGTGCAGCAGATGCTGTCGGGTAGGCACCATGGCGGCGCACTGCTTCATTTATAGTTTCTGTCGTATCAACAGCAAATATACGCACTTCATCATTGAGACCTAAACCTCTAATTAAATAATCACTCATTTTTCATTCCTCCATACGGAAATTACATACAGTTTTATAATAAACTATAGTTTACTATCATGCATCTTAAATCAAACGTCAAAATTAATCAAACCGATTGCTCAAAATTTACTAAATTGCATATATAGTTGTGGTATCATTGCTTGTAAAGTTTTACAATTTCATATTGAGGAGTTTATTCTATGAATTTAAAAACGAAAATTGCGCGTCTTGCCGGACGCTCTTCCAATATTTACTGCACCGCTTTACAACTGGCGGTTCGAGCTTACCAGGCAAACTCGCTTTAGCCATAGATCCTAACATTTTAACTTCGTTATCCAAAGACTACAGAACGATAATCATTACCGGAACAAATGGTAAAACGGTGACGACGGGTTTAACCGTCAATATACTTAAACAGCACTACAACCACGTTTTAACTAATCCTACAGGCGCTAATATGCAACAGGGTATCGTCTCAACATTTCTCAGTGATAATAAAGATACCGGCAGCGAGGAAAAGTTTGCAGTTCTGGAAGTCGATGAAGCATCTGTTAAACATATCACTAAATATATCTCCTGAAATAATTTTAGTCACGAATATTTTTCGCGATCAGATGGACCGTTACGGTGAAATATACACAACTTATAATTTAATTTTAGAAGGCGTGAAAAAGTCTCCCGACACCATTTTAATGATGAACGGCGATGCCCCTATTTTTTCTACTCCGGATGTTCCTAACGAAAGACGCTATTTCGGCTTTCAGAATAACGATAAAAAAACAGATATTCTAGCTCACTATAATACAGACGGCATCATCTGTCCCCAATGCGAAAACATCCTGCATTATCATATGATTACTTATTCGAACCTCGGTGACTTTTTCTGCCCGCACTGCGGCTTCAGCCGTCCGGCTTTATCGTATACATTAACCTCTATCGATGAGCTGACTACCGAATCTTCGTTATTTACTATCGACGGTGAACAATATAACTTACAGGTCGCCGGACAATACAATATATACAATGCACTCGCAGCATTTTCAATCGCGCAATATTTAGATGTTCCATCTAAACTTATAAAAACAGGTGTCCACAGTGCAAAACGTATCTTCGGCCGACAGGAATCTCTATATATTAACGGAAATGATGTACGAATTAACCTTATTAAAAATCCAGTCGGGTTTAACCAGATTATTGAATTGATTAAGCTTGAAACAGAACCGTATATACTCATTACCATACTTAATGACCGTCATGCAGATGGTCAGGATATCAGCTGGATATGGGACGGAAATTTCGAAGATATCGCAGCCGACACTTTAAACCGGGGCGCTTATGTTAGCGGTATTCGCATGCAGGATTTACAAACCCGGATGAAAGTCGCCGGATTTAATGAAGAACAATTATTCAGCATTAAAGAACCTCGAGATGTACTCAGTCTTATTCGTAATTCACCAGCTAAAAAAGTATATGTGTTAGCAACATATACCGGCATGCTCGACTTGCGAAAAGAGATGGTTGAACAAGGTATTCTAAAGGAGAGAATGAATATATGACACTGGAAATATGCCACTTGTACGGGAACTTAATGAATACATATGGAGATAACGGCAATCTTTTAATGCTGCAATATGCAGCTAAATCACAAAATGTCAAAGTCAACACTACACTGGTATCTCTGGGAGATGATTTTAACGCTGATAAATATGATATTGTGTTCTTTGGCGGCGGACAAGATTATGAACAATCTCTCGTATCGAAAGATATTCAAACAAAAAAGAATGAACTGCTGAAATATATTGAAAATGACGGTGTCGTTATTGGCATATGTGGTGGTTATCAACTGCTAGGTCATTATTATATTAACGCCAGCGGTCAATATTTAAATGGTATAGGCGCAATCGACTTCTACTCGGACAGTAAATCCTCGACAAGACTCATCGGTGATATTACAACTTATAATCAACGTTTCGATATTACTTTGTACGGTTATGAAAATCATGCCGGAAGAACTTATTTAGGTAAATCTGTCACTCCACTAGGAGAAATCAAAGAAGGTTATGGTAATAATGGAGAAGATAAAACCGAAGGATGTATGTATAAAAATACGTTCTGTTCCTACTTCCACGGCCCCATACTCGTACGCAATCAAGCACTGACAAAAGTAATTATTGATCTTGCCCTTGCTAATATGAACCGCCGCCAAAAATATATTAACGCATAAAAAAAGCTGCCCGGAGGCAGCTCTTTTTTTATCTGTTTGGTTCATCGTCTTTTCTGTCCGCTGAAGGATTTTCTTCCGGTTTTGGCGGTTCCACCATTTCCGGACGTTCTTCAGGCTGTTCTTCCTGACTGTTTTGTTCATCAGCATCTTCACTGTCCATCTTGTCTTTAACCTCATCATAAGATGCACCGACTTTATCGTCATCCTGTGAATCATTTTCGACAGCAATTGCTTCATCTTCCACCGGTTCATTCTCGAAATTACGTTCCGGTAATTTACCGTGGTAGAACAATCCTTCAATCTGACCTCTGTCGAGTGTTTCAATGTCAAGCAGTGTTTCAGCTATTAATTTCAGCTGTTCCTGATGTTCAGTCAGAATCTGACGGCAGCGCTCATATTGTGTCTTCACAATATTTTGCATTTCCTGGTCAATTTCGTAAGCGATGCTGTCTGAGTAGTTCGAGTCATTCGACATCTCTTTACCTAGGAATACCTGGCCGTTTGATTCACCGAATTGAATCGGCCCGAGTCTGTCACTCATACCGTATTCAGTGACCATGCTGCGTGCAATGCCTGTCGTTCTCTGGAAGTCATTATGTGCACCTGTAGAAACTTCACCAAATGTAATTTCTTCAGAAACACGTCCTCCGAGAAGACCGACAATTTTATCTTCCAGCTCAGGCTTAGTCATGAAGTAACGGTCTTCTTTCGGAAGCATTACTGCATAACCGCCGGCCTGGCCGCGCGGTACGATTGTAACTTTGTGCACTGTCTCTGCATCATCCAGCACCATACCGATAACAGTATGTCCCGCTTCGTGATAAGCGACGATATTACGTTCTTTCTTACTCATGACACGGCTCTTCTTAGCCGGTCCTGCGATAACACGGTCTGATGCTTCATCAACATCACGCATATCAATTTTCTTCTTGCCTTCACGGGCAGCAACAAGTGCCGCTTCGTTTAAGAGGTTCTCAAGGTCTGCACCTGAGAATCCAGGCGTACGCTGTGCAACTGCTGCAAGATCGACTGTATCATCTAAAGGCTTGTTGCGGGCATGTACTTTAAGTACCGCTTCACGTCCTTTAACATCCGGACGGCCAACTTGAATCTGTCTGTCAAAACGTCCCGGACGCAGGAGAGCAGGGTCAAGAATGTCAGGACGGTTAGTCGCTGCAATCATAATAACGCCTTCGTTTGCTGCGAATCCATCCATTTCAACAAGCAGCTGGTTAAGTGTCTGCTCACGCTCATCATGACCGCCGCCGACACCTGCACCACGCTGACGCCCTACAGCGTCAATCTCATCGATAAAGATAATACATGGCGCATTTTTCTTCGCATTTTCAAACAGGTCACGTACACGTGACGCACCGACACCGACGAACATTTCGACGAAGTCCGAACCACTGATTGAGAAGAACGGTACACCAGCTTCACCTGCAACCGCACGTGCGATAAGAGTTTTACCTGTACCCGGCGGACCGACTAACAGTACCCCTTTAGGAATACGAGCACCAATTCTGTCGAATCTGCGCGGATCTTTTAAGAAGTCTACAACTTCTACAAGTTCTGCTTTTTCTTCATCGGCACCGGCGACATCATCAAATTTTACATTTGATTTGTCTTTTTCATGAAGCTTCGCTTTACTCTTGCCGAAGTTCATCATTTTACCGCCGCCGCCTCCGCCGCCCTGAGCACGGCTCATAAGGAAGATAAAGAGGAAGAATATAAGTAATAATGGAACGAAAGTCACTAGCATACTTGCCCATGGACTTGGTTCTTCTTCTGGTGCAACCGTTAATGACAGACCTTCCTGACTGCGGGCTGTATCCGTAATCTGGTCTAAATCAGATGCACTATTGTATGGAACTACAGAAGTAAATGACTCCTGTTCGTCCTGGTCAGCTAAGCGACCTGTAATTAAATAAACGTTATTCTCTGGCTGAATCGTTAATTCAGCAACTTCTCCGGCCTCAAGCGCGTTTAAGAATTCATTATACTGCAATTCTTCTTCTGTAGCGCCAGTGCCATTAAAGCGTTGGAAAATACCAAACATAACAACTGTTAGAATGGCTATAAGTAATATGTTACGGCCAGTATTTTTCGGCATCCGTAATCCTCCATTTCTAATGCATTACAAAAAATAGTAACAAAAATTCCCTGTAACTTCCACTCATATGATTTAACTGTAAAATTCAGGTTTTAATAATCCGATATACGGCAGATTGCGGTATTGCTGATCGAAATCAAGTCCGTAGCCGACGACAAAGCCGTCAGGAATTTTAGTTCCGATGTATTTTACTTCCACATCAAGTTTTCTTTCAGGTACCGGTTTGTCGAGCAGCGTTACAATTTCAATCGATGCTGCTTTGCGGTACGTTAAAAATTCAATGATAGAGTTTAAAGTCGTGCCTGTTTCTACGATGTCTTCGACGATAATTATATGTCTGCCTTCTACAGATGTAGATAGATCTTTCAGGATTTTTACTTCTCCCGTCGATTTAGTGCCGACGTAGCTCGAAACATCCATAAAATCAATTTCCATATGTGTATCGATATGTTTAATTAAATCTGCCATGAACATAATAGAACCTTTCAGGAGTCCTACCAGCACCGGCTTTTTACCTTCGTAGTCGTTCGTAATACGTTCGCCGAGATTTTTGTTAATTGTTTCTATATCTTCAACCGATAACACAATCTCGCTTATATCATTTTGAATTGTCATCATTAAACTCCTTTGTAATTCTTAATAGTCTGTTTTCAGATGGTTCAATTATATTATAAATTGTGCCAACTGCAATAATAATACCGTGTGAATTTACCGCAACCGGCATTTTCAGCCGTTCAGCCGCCGGAATTTTTTTATCGATAAACAGTCGGCTGATTTTTTTCGTGCCGACGTTGTCAATATGAACTTTGTCACCCGCTGACTTCATACGCAGTGTCAGCGGCAGTTCAGACTCCGGCAAGTTAACAGTAATATGATAGTCATTATAAATAAACTCGCCGTTATGCTCAATAGATAAACGGGATTTCACCAGCTCTTCTTTTGCTGTTTTTGTATAAAAACAGTCGTATTCAATATGCACAGCGGCATGTCCTGCATCAAATACAGTCTGAGCAACCGTTCCCCGAAGGACGGCGTCGAGCGAGTCCAGTGCCTGACGGCTGATCCGCACCCCTCGTTTGTTCAGCATTACCGTCAGAATATACCTTCTGATTATTGCGCTGTGTTTCATATATTCGCGTCTAGACAGCTTGCTGTTCTTTCCCTCGATAAATTCTTCAGCGTAATTATAAGCAAAATCACTGAGTTCATTCATATCTTCCCTGACATAATCCAGCTGTCCTATATCCAGTGCAGCTGATTGTTTTATCTTGGGAATAATATGATGTCTCACATAGTTCCTCGTATAATCATCACCCGAGTTGCTCGCATCTTCAAAGTACGTGATGTTATGCAATGCCTGGTATGACTGAATATCCGCTTTAGTCACTTTCGTAAACGGACGGACAATCGTATAGGCTCCTTTGTCCCGCATTGCGGGAATCCCTAAATTCCCGTACAGGTGACGTCCGGTCAAGAGCTGCTGCAGCACAGTTTCATATTGGTCATCCCGATGATGCCCCATCAGTAAAAAGCTGATTTTTGAATCTTCCAGCACACTGCGGAAAAATTCGTAGCGTTTTACTCTGCCCGCGTCCTGCGAAAAGCCTTCTGTGAAATTCAGCACCGCCGTTTCACAGCAGACACCGTCTTCTTGAGTCATGTTTTTTATATATACCGCTTCTTCTTTTGATGCTTCTCTGACATTGTGATTGACGTGAATGACCATCAATTCATTATATGTATGTTTGTATTCATTGGTCAGGAGGTGATACAGCACCATAGAATCTATGCCGCCCGACAGCGCCAGTGCGATATCGTCATCCACGTCCCACGCAGTATCGATCTTCAGTTCCATCGTTCACCGCCTCCTTATTCCAAATAAATAATAAAAAGGCTAGAGCGAATTGCTCCGGCCTCTTAATTTGATTATTTACGACCGCCGCCGCCGCGACGTGATTCAGTTTGTCTTTTAATTGTAGACATTCTTTCTTCACTGTCTTTCAGAAAACCTGTTAATTTCTTTTCAAAGTCTTCCGGAGATGGTGTTTTCACACGTGGTTTCGGTTTTGGTTTATCCTGCGCTTTTTTAATCGATAAGCTTATCTTATTATCGTCACCGATCGTTAGCACCTTGACTTCGATTTCATCTCCGACTTTTAAATGTTCGTTGATGTCTTCTACGTACTTATCTGCTACTTCACTAATATGAACTAATCCTGTTTTGCCGCCTGGCAATTGAACAAATGCACCAAATGGTTTGATTCCTGTTACTTTGCCGATTACTTTACTGCCCGCTTCAACTGACATATCTTATTATTATCCTCCCAAAATCATTATACAATTCTATATTACCATTAAATAAAAGAATAATCATTATATAAGCAATGATTATTCTTCCCCCTGCTGCTGTTCTTTTTCCTCTTGATCAGGAAGATTAAAGATCAATTCTCCTTCTTCCGATAAAAAGAATTCACTGCGTGCGATGCGCAGAATGTAATTATCATCGTTAAGCTGTCTGATCTGCTGTGCCAGATCGGAGTGCTGTTTATTTTTATCTTCAAGCACTTCAGTGGTTGCCAGTACTTCGTTATGCAGTTCTTCATTTGCCTGTTTCTGATTGAATGCCACGAGCAGAAGTACAATGGCGACCCCGAGAAGGATACTTCCAAAGAACATCGTACGGCGGCGTGACACACGTGATTCACTCGCTAACTGCTTCTTTTCGCTATCGCGTTTTTTCGTATAGTTATTCAGGAGCCGGACTACCTTGTTGCTCACATTGTCACATCCAATCTTTTAGTCTCGTATTCACTATCTATTATATACAAGATACAGGAAAAATAGGTGACAATCTATTAAAAATCTGATTCTTTTTCAATTTTCTCTTCATTTAGAACTTTGTACATACGTTCCGCTTCTTCTTTTTTCGCTTTTTCATTTAATTCCAGTATTTCGTACGTCATAATACTGCGTCCGAAACGAATTTTAAGCGTATCGCCGGCAGCAAGTGCAGTACTTGCTTTAGCTGCGCGGCCATTCACTTCAATTCGGCCCTCGTCGCTGATTTCTTTCGCGAGCGTGCGGCGTTTAATAATTCTTGATACTTTTAAAAATTTATCGAGTCTCATGAATATCATCCTCTGTAATAATTTCATGCAGCGGTTTCTCATGATGAATTGTTTCCTTCATCCACTTCAATACCGATACCGCATATTCTTTTTCATGCTTAACTTTTGGTTTCTTGCCTTCTGCTGCTTTAGCTTTCGCCCAGACTTCATTCAGCTCATCCATATTGTTCACTGTAGCGTTGCCGAAAACATGCGGGTGACGATGCACTACTTTCTTATTCAGCGAACTGAGCACGTCATAAAAATCAAAGTAACCGTCTTTTTTGCCGATTGCTGCATGCAGTGCAACCTGGAGCAGGATATCCCCGAGCTCTTCTACCAGTCCGTCACCATCCTGCTTTTCAATCGCTTCGATTACTTCGTATGATTCTTCCAGAAGGTAGCGTTCCAGCGATTCATGAGTCTGTGTATTATCCCATGGACAGCCGTCTTCGCCGACAAGTGTATCGAATACATTGATCATATGTCCGATTGTTTTGTTCTCATACATTTCCCCGGATACTTTTGGCACAAACATGCACAGGAGATTCGAATCCGGTACATGGAAGTCTATCTCGGCAATTGTACTTTCGATAATGTTTTCATCGGCACTCCCTGCTTTATCGACTAAATAGACCAGCGCATCATAATCATAGTACTCCAGCAGCGTTACTTTTACTTCGCTGACAGACAGCTGATCGTAGACTTGCGTAATCAGCGTATGTTTACGGTAATCGAGATCCCGCATATCGAGCGCTGTGCCGTCCAGCAGCTGGAAATTTTCATTCACTGGTATTTTAAGTGCCGTAATCACATCGTCGATAAAACTCTGGCCCCCGGCAATTTCAACATTCACTTCGCCTCTGTCCGCCGCTTCAAGAAGACGCTCTGTCGTCGTCTCATAGACCATCGGGTGACCCGGGACAGCGTAGAGTACATCTTCCGTTCTGGCAGCTGTCAGCAATGCTGTTGTAATCTCTTCATACGTATCCTGAAACGTATCTTCGCGCTCGTAGTACGAATCAAAGCTCGTAATTTCCACGCCTTCATCCTGCAGCATTGCAACTGCCGGATGATCCATCGTGCGCACGAATAATTTCTTCGTATTTTTAAGCTCTTTATAAATGCCAAGCGGCATTTTATCTGTATCCGATGTGCCGAGTCCGATAATTCTTACAGTATTCATCTGACTGCCTCCATTCTGCTGTCTTGTATTGCACTCATAATACTAACGAGTTCTTTAATGTTTTTAGAGCGGATTGTTAAATGAATTTCCCCATCTTTAACTGAAATCTTCAGTATTCTGCTGTAATCCTGTGTATCCTGGAATAATTTCTCGCCGCTGATTTCTTCCGTTGCCGATTTAGATACGTTCAGATAATAATGACGTGCATCCTCAGACACTTTGTATATGCCGTACATCAGTGCGTACACTTTTACTTTAACCAGTTCGATTAAATTCACCACTTCTTCAGGGTATTCACCGAAACGGTCGATCAGTTCATCTTCAATATCCTGAATATCTTCAAGCGAATTCGCTTTTCTTAAACGTTTGTAAATATCGATTTTCGACTGTTCATGCGTAATGTACGTCGCCGGAATATAGGCATCTGCTTCAATATTAATTGGAATACTGACCGGTTCTTCCACTTTTTCAATACCCTGTTTTTCCTGCACTGCGCTTTCCAGCATGTCGCTGTACATTTCATAACCAACCGAGTCGATAAACCCGGACTGGTTTTTACCGAGCAAGTTGCCCGCCCCGCGGATATTAAGGTCGCGCATAGCGATTTTAAAGCCGCTGCCGAGCTCCGTATATTCTTTAATTGCTTCAAGACGCTTTTCCGCTACTTCCGTCAGCACTTTATTCGGCTGGTGGAAAAGATATGCATAACTGATTCTGTTGCTTCGTCCGACACGGCCGCGAAGCTGATAGAGCTGGCTTAAACCGAAGCGGTCGGCATCTTCTATTATAAGCGTATTAGCATTTGGCACATCCACACCGGTTTCAATAATCGTCGTAGTTACGAGCACATCGAATTCGCCGTTAACAAAAGCGAGCATCGTCTCCTCAATTTGCTTTTCAGTCATCTTCGCGTGCATGACACCGACCGATGCATCCGGGACAAGCATTTCAACGTGTGCCTGCTTGTTATAAATCGTATCGACTCTGTTGTGCAGGTAAAACACCTGTCCGTTTCTGGAGAGCTCGCGCTCAATTGCTTCCTTAACAAAGTTGCCGTTAAATTCGAGCACGTACGTCTGTACCGGGAAGCGGTTTTCAGGCGGTGTTTCTATAACCGATAAATCCCGAACTCCTGTCAGACTCATATGAAGTGTTCTAGGAATCGGTGTTGCTGTTAAAGTCAGCACATCAACGTTATTTTTTATCTGTTTAATCGCTTCTTTATGCTTTACTCCGAAACGCTGTTCTTCATCGACGATTAACAGTCCCAGATCTTTATATTCAATCGATTTGCCGAGTATTTTATGTGTCCCGACAACGATATCGATGCGGCCTTCTTTTAAGCCTTCCGCTGTTTCACGGTTTTCTTTTGCTGTTCTAAAACGCGACATCATCGCAACATTGACCGGATAATCTTCAATCCGTTCAATTAAACTTTCGAAATGCTGCGCTGCAAGAATCGTCGTCGGCACGAGAAAGGCGACCTGTTTGCCGTCCTGCACTGCTTTAAACGCTGCACGGATGGCAACTTCGGTTTTACCGTAGCCGACGTCGCCGCATAAGAGACGATCCATCGGTTTCGTATCTTCCATGTCTTTCTTAATTTCATTTACGCTCGCAAGCTGATCCGGTGTCGGTTCGTACGGGAAGCGCGCTTCAAATGCATCCTGCATTTCCGTGTCCGGACTGAACTGGAAGCCTTTGGCCTGTGCACGTTCCTGATACAGCCGTATTAATTCTTCCGCGATATCATTAACATTCGATTCCACTTTAGCTTTGGTTTTCTTCCATTCAACACCGCCGAGTTTGTGCATTTTAGGCGAACCGTCGTCACTTGCAACATATTTCTGCACGAGGTTCATCTGGTCAACGGGAATATAAAGCTGGTCTGTACCTTTGTACTGCAGCTTCATATAATCGCTGTGAATACCGCCGACCTGCAGCGTTTCTATTCCTAAATATCTGCCGACACCATGATGCACATGGACGATATAATCTCCGACGTTCAGTTCCTGATAAGATTTAATCTTTTCAGCGTTGGAAATTTTCTGTTTGCGCTTTTTACGTTTTTGAACTTTATTGTACAGCTCTTTCGATGTTAAAATCGCAGCGCTCATATACGGCAGAATAAACCCTGTCGCCATGCTGCCGATTGTCAGAACAATTCCTGAGTTTTTCGGAATATCTTTAATAAAACTTGGAATTTTTAAATCTTCAAGCAGCTGTTTTGTCTTATTGAGTTCATCCTCATCACGGAGAATAATATTGACCAGATAGTCATTTTCCAGCATACCGTTTAAATTCGATGCGAGAATATCATACTGGCCGTAATAGATTTCCGTCGGTTTTACAGAAATCTTAATCATTTCACCAATTGAAACGGGCATGCTTTTCATGAATAAATTGAAGTACGTTACACCTTTAATATTTAACAGGCGCTCGTACTGGCCTTCCAGATAATTGGCAGCACCCGTAAACATCTGGCCTGCTTCAAGCACAGAGCCGAAATAGTTATGCACTGCTTCAAATTCAGCATCATATGATGATTTTACCGCACCGACATCATCGACAAAAACCCGGTGCCGGGCCGTTAAATAATCGAGCAGTGATTTGTCGTGACCTTCCAAGAGATGCGCAAACTGCACGAGATGGTTTACCAGCTGATCCGGATGCGTAACGACATCATAATATTCTTCGAGTGCATCTTTCGTCACACCTTCAAGTCCCGCTGAAGTCTTTTCGTATAATTCATCGATTTTATCGAGCAGCTCTTCGCGCTCGCTTGCCTCGACAATATATTCTGCATACGGTTCAAGTGTAATGCTGTCGATATTATTCAGTGAGCGCTGTGTTTCAGGATCGATTAACCGGAGCGAATCGATTTCATCATCAAAAAGTTCGAGACGAAGAAATGCATCGTGCATATATATATCAAAGATATCACCGCGCACTGCAAATTCTCCGAAATTCTGCGCCTGGTTCATACGTTTATAACCCAGGCTGACAAGGAATTCTATCAGTTCATCATAATTCACCGTACCGCCGAGATTCAGTGTTCTTTCGTAGGACAGCAGCTTCTCTTTCGGCATTAAAGGTTTTAAAAGGCCGTGTACAGGCACGATAAAGAGCCCTGGTTTCTCATGAGCAAGTGCATATAATGCAATCATTCTTGCTTTCATAAAATCAGGGCTTTGCTTTGATAAACTTTCAATCATAATGTCGCCGACCGGGAATGTATATACATTATCCATCACGTCCATCATGCTGTTCGCCAGTTTTTCCATATGATGATTGTTTTCAACGAAAACGACATGCGGTTCTGCCGAAAGCTCTGTCAGCTCTTTCAGCAGTACCGGTTTAAAGTCATCATTCACACCTGTGACGAGCAGGTTTTTATCACTCTTATAATTGACAATACTTTTGACACGTTCATCATTTAATATTCTATCACTTATTTTTTTATGCATTGACATCACCATTGTATTCATTCATCACGTCTAGGAACGGCCCGGAGACAAAGCTCTGACATGCTTTACTCGACACATCTAGCACCTTATCCAATGTTTTTGAATCCTCTTCAGGGAATCTGCCGAGCACATAATTTGTTACCGGCATACCTGCAGGCGGGCGTTCAATACCAAGACGGATACGATTATATTTTTCACTGCCGAAATGCTGCGTGAGCGATTTAATGCCGTTATGTCCGCCGCCGCTTCCTTTTTGGCGCAGACGAATTCGTCCAAGCGGTAAATCGAGATCATCATAAATAACCACGATATCTTCAAGTTCAATATTGTAATAATCAACGAGCGGACGCACCCCTTCACCAGATAAGTTCATAAATGTCTGCGGTTTAACCAGCATGATTTTTTCGCCATTTAAAAGACCTGTGCCATACATACATTTAAATTTACTTTTATCAAGTTCAATATGCGTGTCGCTGCTCAATCTGTCTATCGCCATAAAACCAATGTTATGACGCGTCTGATCATATTTAGGGCCCGGGTTTCCAAGTCCGATAAAACACTTCATTTCATCACCTCATAAACGTTAAAAAAGGCGATGGAAAATCCACCGCCGTTGTGTATTAATTTAAAATTACTTTTCTTCGTCTTCTTCAGAGCCAGCTTCGTCATTTTTCTGAGCTGTCGCTTCAACTTCAACGCTTTCTTCTTCAGCGTTTTCGTCTTCTTCAGGCTCTTCAGTTGGAGCACTTATGATAACAAGTGAGTCTGCATCTTCGTTTTCGATAACAAAGTTACCTTTAGAACGGATGTCTTCAACGTGAATTGAATCACCGATATTAAGTTCTGAAATATCAACTTCGATAGTTTCAGGAATATCAGCTGGTTTAGCAGTTACAGACACTTCGAATAACGGCTGTTCGATGACGCCGCCTTCTTTTTGTCCTGGTGCTTCGCCTGTTAATTCAATTTGAACGTCAACAGTAACTTCAGTCTGCATGTTAATTGCAATGAAGTCGATGTGAGTAATTTGGTTTTTAAGTGCATCGAATTGGTATTCGTTAACCATTACCTGAGTTACGCCATCAGCGATTTCAAGGTCGATAACACCGTTACGTCCGACTTCGCGAATTACTTTAATGAATTCGTTCTCGTCTACCGATAATGATGTATTTTCTGTTTCAAAACCATATACTACAGCAGGTACTTTACCTGTGTTACGTAATTCTTTAAGTTCTGATTGTTTTGATTTCTCAGCTCTTGAGTTTGAGGCTAATTTAGCCATAAATATTTCCACCTTTCATCTAATACAAGTCTTTTATAATAACGCCTATCCTAACACATAGCCACGCATTATAATACCACAAAATACACAAGTTTGTAAAAAAACTGTTAAATTATCATGTTTGGTCGAATAAAATACTTACCGACTCCTGCTCGTGAACTCTCACGATAGCCTGTGCAAGCAGATTGCCAACAGACAATTCCGTAATCTTGTTAATTTTCTTTTCTTCAGGAAGCTGAATAGAATTCGTTACGATAAGTTCTTTAATAACAGACTCTTCGATACGTTCTATTGCAGGGCCTGACAGCACCGGGTGCGTACAGCATGCGTAAACATCTTTGGCACCTTTGTCCACTAATGCCTGCGCTGCAGTTTTAATCGTACCGCCTGTGTCGATAATGTCGTCGATAATGATCGCTGTTTTACCTTCGATTTCACCAACAATATTCATTACTTCTGACACGTTCGGGCGCGGGCGGCGTTTATCGATTATTGCAATCGGAGCTTTCAAACGGTCTGCCATGCGGCGGGCGCGGGTTACTCCGCCGTGGTCAGGTGACACGATAACCACTTCATCCAGATTAATATCTTTATGGTCAAGGAAATAATCGCTTAAAATTGGCACTCCCATCAGATGATCGATTGGAATATCAAAGAACCCCTGGATTTGAGGTGCATGAAGATCAAGTGCAATTACACGGTGTGCACCTGCAGTTTCAATAATGTTTGCAACAAGCTTCGCTGTAATTGGTTCACGTGCACGACTCTTACGGTCCTGGCGGGCGTAGCCGTAATACGGCATAACAATATTAATCGTGTTAGCCGATGCACGTTTAAGTGCATCAATCATAATTAATAATTCCATCAGGTTTTCATTTACCGGCTGGCTTGTCGGCTGAATAACGAAAACGTCACAGCCGCGCACACTTTCTTCGACGTTGACCTGTACTTCTTCGTCTGAGAAACGGTTTACAGTGCACTTACCAAGCGGAATACCGATATGATCCGCGATTTCATGCGCTAGGGGTTCGTTACCTGTCAACGTAAATAATTTCATCTTACCAGAGTGTTTGTTTTGATTACTAGAAGCTAACATTCTTGATCCTCCAAGTATTATTTTTTATAATATCCTTCTTTTGTCGTCTGCTTATTTCGTGCAATCGCCAAACTATCAGCCGGAACATCATCTGTAATCGTTGACCCTGCCGCCGTTATAGAGCGATCTCCTACCGTTACAGGAGCAACAAGGTTCGTATTACAGCCGATGAATGCATCCGCACCGACTGTCGTTTTAAACTTATTGACACCATCGTAATTAACAGTAATTGCGCCGCATCCGATATTCGCCCGTTCGCCGATTTCCGCATCGCCGATATAGCTCAAATGTGATACTTTTGCGCCATCTTTTAATTCCGATTTTTTGACTTCAACAAAGTTCCCGATTTTCACAGCGCTGCCGAGTTTCGCTCCCGGACGCAGCTGTGCATATGGACCGACTGTCGTGCCGCTGCCGACTTCTGCATCGGTAACAACAGAATGTTTAATTTCTGTGTTATCACCAATCATACTGTCGCTGATTTCACAATTGGCCGAAATAATCACATTTTCACCGATTACCGTATCGCCTTTAATAACAGTGTTAGGATAAATAATAGTATCCATCCCAATTCTAACACTTTCATCGATGTATGTGTTCGCCGGATCGATAATTGTTACACCTTGTTCTAAATGTTTCTCATTAATGTGCTTTCTTAAAAGTTCTGACGCACGTGCGAGCATAATTCGGTTATCCACATTAATAATTTCATCATTATCCGCGGTAACAAACACACCGACACGGGCGCCTTTGCTGCTCAGCAGCCCGATTGCATCGGATAAATAGTACTCCTCGTCCGGATTGTCATTCGATATTTTATCAAGTACTTTAAATAATTCGCGGTTATTAAAAACCGCCGCACCAGCACTGACTTCTTTAATTATTTGCTGTTCTTCTGTAATCTCAGTTTCTTCCAGTATCTCTTTTACCGTTCCATTTTCTTTGCGGATTACACGGCCGTAATTTTTAGGATTATGTGCATATGCTGATAATACTGTTGCTTTTAACCCTGTCTCATTGTGATCAGCTATCAGATTACTGATTGTTTCCGGAGAAATAAGCGGTGTATCGCCGAAAATTATCAATGTACTGCCTTCAGAGCCGCTAAGTTCCGGCGCTGTACTCCTGACTGCATGTGCTGTGCCGCGCTGCTCTTGTTGAACTGCGACTTTAACATCATCAGGCAAAATTTCAGTCACCGCGTCATGCCCTGAACCTGACACAACGTGAATATCGCTGATTCCAGCAGCCTTCACATTATTAATTACTCTCGTAATCATCGGGATTCCACAGACCTCGTGCAATACTTTCGGTTTCTTTGAATTCATTCTCTTGCCGACACCTGCAGCAACAATAATCGCTCTCGTTTGCATAATTAACCCCCATTTTAATACGATAAACTAATTATATTTCAGTCTATGTTATCTTTCAAGACGAAACTCAGGCCAGGCCATGCCGGCCCGGCCTGAATTGTTCTTTTTATTTATTCTCTTCAGCAGTATCTTCCGATACTTCCGGTGAGTCTTCATTTTTTACGTTTTCTTCTTTAGCAGCATTTGAGTCCGCAGCTTTATCTTCATCAACCTGTTCTGCTGTTTCTTCATCCTCTGCAGGATCAGATTCAACAGTCGGTTCACTTGCCTGTTTCTCTTTATCTTCAGCTGCATCAGCAGTTTCTTCATACACACGCATTACTTCTTCCTGCACATGTTTACGCATGTCGGAATTAATCGGATGGGCAATGTCTCTGAACTCTCCGTCCGGAGTACGTTTACTCGGCATTGCGACGAACAGTCCATTGTTACCGTCTATTACACGTAAATCATGAATAACGAATGACTCATCAAATGTGACAGAAACAAGAGCTTTCATTCTTGTATCCTGATTATTGACTTTTCTTAATCTTACGTCTGTTATTTTCATGTGTCTGTTCCTCCATAGATTTATGTTTTAGATCTTTTGTGTAAAACCTATCTAGCTGAGAACCCCACTAAAATCAACAGTTACTCGAAAGATGCAACAACCTCAATCTCCACTTTTGCATCTAATGGGAGACGACTAACCTCTACACATGATCTTGCAGGTAGTTTACCCGTAAAGTACTTCGAGTAAACTTCGTTGATGACTGCAAAGTCATTCATATCAGCGATGAAAATAGTTGTTTTGACAATATTACTGTAGTCCAGTCCGGCCGCTTCAAGCACGCCTCCGATATTATCGAGAACCTGTTTTGCCTGTTTCGCAACATCGTCTGAAACAATTTTACCTTCCATTGTTAACGGCACCTGGCCTGAAGAATAAAATAAATTCCCCGTTCTTACTCCGTGGCTGTATGGTCCTACTGCTGCTGGTGCTTTGTCAGAATTAATTGGCTGCATCTTAATCATCCTCCGTAATTTGAATAAAATCTATTTGTCTGTAATGTAATCTAAACAGTTTCCCTCTTCAACTACAAATGATTCGTTATATTCATCGATTTCCGATACTTTAAGCAGTGATGTGTAATCGTTAAATCTGCGGTTCGCTACTTCTTTTGCTTCAACGAGCACGCTGACGCCTACTACTGTCGCATTGAACTCCTCCATCAGATTCGTCACACCGGTAATCGAACCGCCCGCACGAAGGAAATCATCTACTACAAGGACGTTCGAACCTTCCTTAAGTGTGCGTTTTGATAAGACCATCGTCTCGATTTTACGCGTCGAGCCGGAGACGTAATTTATCGATACTGTCGAGCCTTCTGTTACTTTGTTATCTTTACGGATAACAGCAACTGGCACATTCAGCTTACGGGCCACAGCATTTGCGAGCGAAATTCCTTTCGTTGCAATCGTCACGACTGAATCGATTTCCAAATCGCCGTACATTGTGGCGATTAAATCGCCGATATCGTTCATCATTTTCGGGTTGCCCATAATATCAGACATATATAAGTAGCCGCCCGGAAGCAGACGTTCATTCGCTTCAAGATCCGTTTTGAACTCTGCAATGATATCTTTTGCGCGTTCTACACTGATTTTCGGAATGAACATTGCGCCGCCGTTGGCACCTGCTGTCGTTTGCAGCACCCCTAAGCCTTCAGCATTGAAGACATCTTTAATAATGCGGATATCTTCACTGATTGAAGACTTCGCCTGGCTGAATTTATCTACGTAAGTTGTTAATGGTATCAATTTGTTTGGATTTGTAATTAAATGCTGCGTCATGTAGACGAGCCGTTCACTGCGTTTATATTTCATAACCTAACCCCTAAACCGTATTATATGTACTAATTTTACCATATAAGTTCGGATTTTAATACTTATCCAAGCAATCTAATCCGATAAACTTCAGCACAGCATCCCTTCATTGCGTTGTACAAATGTACAGACTGCCTTTCCTTTCTGACAATACCGAACACTGTCGGTCCGCTGCCGCTCATCAGTGCGCCGTCAGAACCAGATTCTTTCATATTGCTGAGCAGTTTTCTGACCTGCGGATATTTTTTAACCGTTACTTCTTCAAGATCGTTTTTTAATGTGCCGAGTATTTGTTCATAATCTTCATTTACAATTGCCTGTTTCATTAAGTCTGACGCCGGTTTATTTTTACCCGGCTTCAATGCGCTGTAAATTGTCTTTGTCGACACGCTGATAGACGGCTTCGCAAGTACTATCCAGGCGTGCGGCGGCCTGGGCAGACGTTCGATAATCTCACCGCGTCCGGTCGCAAGCGCCGTTCCCCCGTACACACAAAATGGAATATCAGAACCTAATTCTCCGGACAGCTCTGCCAGTTCATCGAGGCTGATGCCGAGATTATACAGCGCGTTCATCCCCCTGAACGTCGCGGCGGCATCGGCAGAGCCTCCGGCTAGACCTGCAGCAATCGGAATATGCTTATCAATATTAATGGTAACACCGGTTTTAATCTTATAACGGCGCATCATTAATTGAGCCGCCTGATACGCTAAGTTGCGTCTGTCAGTCGGTACAAACTGATGATCTGATTCAATGATGATTCTTCTGTCCTTACGCTTTTCAAACGATAAATTATCGTTCAAATCGACAGTCGTCATAACCATACTGACTTCGTGATAACCATCATCGCGTTTATACAGCGTATCCAATGTTAAATTAATTTTTGCTGGTGCGATTTCATAATGCATAATTCATAGTCCTTTGCCAGATTTTTTTCGAAATATATATGTGTTATTTTATCATATAACAAAGATGAATATTGCTGATATTTTCAGGTTGTGATATTTGGATGCCGCTGCCGGCTTTGACGAAGACGTTTAAATGCCTTTAAGTGTTGTCGTTCATCACGACGAAGACGTTTATTAAATAAAAACACCGGACCCCCTTTAGGGTTCCGGTGCGCAATTATTAGTTACTCATCATTTTTACGTTTATTAAATGCCCACAATACAAGCAGGAAGCTGACTGCAACCCATGCAGCAAGAATGATAAATTCCATCGCTCCGCCGTTTCCTTCAAGGACAAACATATGCTGATAAATCGGGAAGTATTCTGCAATTTTAATCGCTATGCTGTCAGGATCTGTAATAAGCATTTCTATATAAGGTGTAAAACCGAAGATGAACATAATCGGAATAATATACACGGACGTTGTAGCGACTGATTTTACAACAAGTCCAAGTCCAATTCCCATATTCAGGAAAAATAGACCCGTCAATACAAGGCTGATTATGTTTTCCAGCGTCCAGTAGTTTTCAGGACCGATAATCATAATTGAAGCGACGAGCGAGATAATTGTCATTAAAGTAACCACCATGCTCTTGCCGAGAATAATATCGATAATTGTTGCCGGTGACTGCAGCAATCCTCTTAACGTATCTTTCTCATTTTCTTCAGCAATCATCGTCATCACTGAACTGAATATTACTGCCGAGAAGACAACACCTGCCAGAATCCCGAGTATTTCCGGAGGCATCTCACCTTCTGCCCCAGCTCCAACGCCGACTCTCGAGAAAAACACTGCCATCAGTACCGGAATAAGCACCGATGTAAACAGCATCATATTTTTCATAAATTCTTTTAGATCTTTTTCAAATATGGCCATCATTCTTGTCATGTTCATTTAAACCAGCTCCTTACCAGTTACTTTTTTAAATACTTCTCCGAGTGTCGGGAAATCCGTTCTGACATCGGCAACTTCTGAGTTGAACAGCACATTATCAAGCAGCTGTTTGTTCTCCGCAGTTCTCTCTACTGTTTTCACCGTGCCGTCAGTGTACGTAATATGCACTTCATCGCGTTTATATTTATGTCGTAGGTCAACAGGCGCACCTGAATCCTGAATTACACCCTGATATAAGAATGCGACGTTATCGCAGAGACGCGTCGCTTCATCCATATTATGTGTCGTCAGTAAGATTGTCGTACCGTCATTTCGCAGCTCTTCCAGCATGTCGTGAATTTTCTCAGTTGTCGTCGGATCGAGTGCCGAAGTCGGCTCATCCAGGAATAAAATCGCAGGTCTGTGAATGACCGCCTTACATAACAGTATCCTCTGCTTCATCCCTTTCGATAATTTCGACACTGTTTTATCGATTTCACTTTCGAGACCCACATCTCTTAACACTTTCTCGACCGACCCTTTTGGTGCATTGTAGAGCTTCCTGAACAGCTCCAGGTTATCTTTGACCGTCAGTCTGTCATATAAAGAACTTTTATCCGATAAAATCCCCAGGCTGCTGACGTAGTCGTTTTTACTGAACTGTTTATAGCTGTAGCTGTTCACATGAACATCCCCGCCCGACGGTTTGAATTCACCTGTCATTATTTTAATCGTCGTTGTTTTCCCCGAACCGCTCGGCCCGAGCAGTCCGAATATTTCACCGCGTTCTACATTAAAAGTAATACCGCGAAGGGCATCTTCGCTGCCGAATGATTTTTTTAACCCATCTACCTGAATCATACTCATATTGATAACCTCCATTTATTTTGTTTGCTGATGTCTTAACTAAAGTTTACAGGCAAAATAAAAACACCGCGATATAATCACGGTGAGTTGTAGGAAAGCAATATTGAGCTGTATAAATTTAATGTCTGCTGTACCTGTCTATTTTCAAAGTGTACTCCAGACAACTGAACTGTACTACAGTGTTTTAGTACGCTTCAACACCGCAATATAGACTAGGAATACTGTTGCGATAAGCCAAATCGTTAAAATAACGCAAGGCATTATTCCGGCGTTATTATGTATCGCCATCATTTGATACACGGGAGTCAGTCCCGCGATAGCAATAATAATATTCCCCGCCGGCAGATTCAATGTTTCAACAATTGGTGTCATACCGAGGAAGAATAAAATCATCGCGCCGTAAACTGTAGATGTTGACTGCAGTTTAGCAAGCAATCCTGTCCACAGTCCGAGATTTAAAAATATTACTGCAGCTGCTGTATACCCAATCATCATTTGAAAGCTGACGATATACAAGCCGTCTATAATAATGAGGGATACCACAGTCACTACTGCGGTGACGATCAGTGTCAGTATGCTTCTTCCAATAAGGCCGTTCATCAGATCACTCTTCGTATGGGTCACAAGTTTTAAAGTCCCGTGTTCATTTTCTTCTGCATACAGCATCAGCGGAATATTTGTTGCCATTGCCGACAGCGCGGTGCCAAGTACAACAAAAATCATAATATCCGGTATCTCTGTTCCCTCAGGGCGCGGAGTCATGCCGTATAAGCCAGCCATGGCAGGCGGCATAATGAGCAGTATCAGTACCGCATAGTTCGTTAAAAACTCCCTCAGATCTCTGTAAATCGTCGCCCGTATTTTATATATATTCATATCGTCACCTTTTTATTTTATAGTTTTACCAGTTTCTCCTGAATTTCATTAAATTTTGCGCGTGACAGCGGGATTTTTGATTTTTCCGGGTTGTCGATAATTACTGAGTAAGTATTCTTTGACCACGTAATAATCTCTTTTACTTTGTGAAGATTCACTACATAAGAACGGTGACAGCGGTAAAATCCATGCTGCGTGAGCTGGCTTTCAGCACTTTGCAGCGTCGATTCCATCACGAACTTCTCCGCGCCGAGATTAAGATACACTTTGCCTTCCTGGCTCTCCAGATATTCAATATCTTCAATTGTAACGAAGATTGTTTTATCGTGTGCTTTCACTTTAATTTTACTCACGCTTCCATCCGGATCATCATCGGCGTTATCCGTCGTCTCCACTATATGAAGTCCCTGTTCATTTATTTTCATAACATCAGGCTGTGCGATAAATGCATCTTCCAGTCTGGATGCTGCAACAAGCAGTGATTTCCCTTGATTCATGAGCTGTTTTTTCATCTTATGAAACAAATGAATGTTATCATTAACTGTATTTAAAAAAGGATCTATAAAAACAATGTCTTTGTTGCCGCTGAGCAGTGCATGAATGTAATCTAATTTTTGAATTTCCGTCCTGTTCAGCTTCGACAGGCTCGTAGAAGCATCGGAAATATTAAACTGCTGTATTAAATCTGCGGTTTTTAGAGGACTGTTGTACCATTTTCTTAAGTATTCAATATGAACTTTTAAATTCAGCCGTTTATAATACATTGGCTCACCGGAAAACACATGTACCCCAGCATTATGTAATGAACCTGAAAATGATTCGAGGAGTTCATACGGTATTTGTACAGCGAGACTTTCACTATCGGTCATTTTAAGTCTTTGTTCTGATGGACGACCGGTTATTTTTTGAATTTCTATATCCATATTTATTGCTCCTAGTGTATGAAATCTATTTAAATTTACCATGTAAACGTAATCATGACAATTTATCCAAAAAAATTGAGCAAAGGCCTTTATTTCTATATCGAAATGCTGTATATTGATAAATAGTTACAAAATGTAACTTGATTATAATAACACACCGGAGGAATTATATAATGACTAAAATTGGTATCGTTACAGGTAGTACACGTGAATCACGTGTTAACATGCAAGTTGCAGAGTGGCTTAAAGACTTTGCTGAAAAATTAGAAACAGGTGCTGAATTCGAAATCGTCGACATTAAAGATTACGACGCACCATTATTTAAAGAAGCTTTACCACCGGCAATGGCTAACAAACAGTACGGTTCTGAAGTTATTAATAACTGGTCTGCTAAAGTTGATTCACTTGATGGTTTCATCTTTGTTACTCCAGAATACAATAAAGCAATTTCACCAGCACTTAAAAACCTTCTTGACTACATCGGACCTGAATTCGGCAACAAAGCAGCAGGTATCGTTGGTTACGGTTCAACTCTAGGTGTTGCAGCAACACTTTCACTGCGTCAGATCCTTTCTAACTTCAACATGGCAACTGTTGGACCATTTGGTGCTTTCAGCTTGTTCACTGATTTCGAAGAAATGTCTAAATTCGCACCTGCTGAATTACACACCCCGACTATCGAAGCTGTAATCACTACTACAGTTAACTGGTCTAACGGACTTAAAACAATTAGATAATTATAGATTAAAAAAGCGTTCAGGATTATATCCTGAACGCTTTTTTCGTTAAAATCCGAATGAATCATCAAATTTTTCAAGTACTGTCTTATGTGCTTCTGCATTATTAAATGTATTGTCAACGAGTGCATCCAGTCTGAGCATGATATCATCATTCTCAATACCTTCTGCATTGAAGTCCTGATCCAGAATATATACATAGCCCGGTACAATATTTGCTTTCATATAGGACAGAATAGGTTTCATCTGCTGTTCCGGTACCAGATAATGCCTGAGTGAGCCGGCAGTAATAATCATACTGACCGTTTTATTCAGAAATGCATTCGGCGGCAGCAGATCAAATAAGTTTTTTAACGGACCCGGAATTGACGCCTGGAATATCGGCGTACCGATATATACAACATCCGCTTCCATTATTTTAGTCAAAGCTTCAGTTGTACTCCCTCCGTAATCCAAATAATTTCTGCCATCGCTAAAAGGCATGTCATATTCTTTTAAATCGATATACTCTATTTCATGTTTATTTAATAATTCAATTTTCTCTTTAAGTGCGGTCGTCGCTTTACGCGTTTTGCTCCCGACAACTGAACCGCTGATGATGACTGTTTTCATTCTTGCTCCCCCTGTGGTTTTGTATATTTTTTAATCGCGGGCAATATTTTATTCCCAATAATGTCTATGTTACTTTTAATGTCATCTAATGTCACGCCGCCGAAATCGAGCTGTGCAATATAACGGTCATGATTAAATAGTTCATGCTGATAAAGTATTTTTTCGATAATGAGTTCCGGATCGCCGACGTTAATCACACTGCGATAATCCTGCCCCTGTGCGAAGCCCTGTTTCGGAAAGCCCTGTCCGTTTGATTTCTTCATACCTTCATTAATATGAGGATAGTATTTTCTGTATGCTTCCAATGTGTCATCGTGTGTAAAGAAGAAGCCTGCTGTTGCTACAGGCAATGCTTCTCTATCATACCCTGCTTCAGCTGCTGTCTGGCGGTATAAATCAATACGGCTCTTAAAGGCATCAGCCGGTCCGCCTAAATGTGCCTGATACATCGGAACTCCGGCAAGTCCTGCTTTATGAGCAGAAGCCATTGAACCGCCGACCGCACGCCATATCGGCAAACCGTTCTCATTATTTTCAGGACGCGGAATAACGTGGGCATTATTTAACGGCTCGCGGAATTCCCCGCTCCAGTTCACATACTCATTTTCATTTATATTTAATAAAAGTTCAAATTTCTCTTCGAACAAAGCTTCATAATCATTCAGGTTATAGCCGAGCAGTTCATACAATCCGACACGAGAAGCACGGCCTGCGATAACTTCCATACGCCCGCCCGAGATTAAATCGATTGTAGACGCATCTTCAAACACACGCACAGGATCCGACGTACTGATAATCGTTGAGCCGGAGGCGATTTTTATCTTCTTAGTTGCCTGTGCAATTGCCGATAAAATAATCATATGAGCCTGGGATGCAAAATAGTCCTGATGGGATTCTCCGACCTGAAACGTATCGATCCCGGCCTGCTCTGCGTATTCCGCAGTTTCAATAATTTCTTTAATACGCTGACTTGCAGGAATTCTTTTTCCTGTATGCGGATTCGGCAAATGATCTCCGAGCGTATACAGACCAAATTCAAGTCCTTTGCTTTTATCAATTTTAGGCATGATATGAGGATTATTGTTTTTCATAAGTCACACTCCATCTATTATATAATGTTAATCATATATATATTTAAACTGGCATGCTCAATATCCGCTCATAAAACAAAAAAACCATCCTTTCGGATGGTTTTTTGTTTTATGTTATTGAATTAAAAATTCTTCTGTAAAATCGTCGTTATAGAAAGTTACCTCTACATTTGATGTAAGTACATCTGTGTATGTATAAGATACACGCTCAAAATTATGCTCGTCTTGATCTAGCTCGACTACGAAAATCGATGGATATGTTTCTCTTAAAATACCTTTTCTTTCAATCAACTTCTTGCGGCCTCCGTTTGCACGAAGTACACATGGATTTCCTAACTGACAATCAAGAATCTTTTTGATGTCGATTAATGTTTTTGGCATTATACCCCACCTCACTAAGTCCATTATAGCAAGTTTACATAATTCTGTCAAAAATTAGCCAATTTCTGAATATTTTTAAGCGAAATCCAAGTCGCTTTTCTTGAAAGCATCGTAAATTTCTTTATAATCTTCAAGCGATAAACTTTCACCACGGCGGACAGGCTCAATACCAGCCTCTTCAAACAGCGCTCTGATATCATCTTTCCTTTGTTTTCCATCAGCAAACAGCGTCTGATAATTATTTAAAATCGTTTTACGCCGGTGGATAAAAGCACCTCTTGTTAATTTGAAGAAAGTGTCTTCATCATCCACTTCAATTTTTCTTTCGGGCCGAGTCTTCAGCTCAACGATAATAGAATCGACATTCGGGGGAGGCATGAATACTGTTCTCGGTACATTCTGCACGGTTTTAGCTTCAGTATAATAATCAATCGCAATCGATAAAGAACCGTACGCCTTAGAATTTGGTGATGCGCTGATACGTTCTCCGACTTCTTTCTGCATCATTACATAATAACGTGAGATTGGTAAATGCGCAGTCAGGAAATTCATCAGTATTGGTGTCGTAATGTAATACGGCAGGTTCGCTACAACAACGATATCATCGCAATCGCTCAAATATTCTTTTATCCGGGCCGGAACATCTGCTTCCAGTATATCCTCATTGATTACTTTAACATTGTCGTATGCACTTAACGTATCATCGAGTACAGGAATCAAACGCTGATCAATTTCAAAAGCCAGTACTTTTTTCGCACTGATTGCGAGGTGCTCCGTCAGTGAGCCAATTCCCGGGCCAACTTCGATAACTCCTGTATTTTCATTAATATCCGCTTTATGAATAACTTCTTTAATGACGTTGGAATCGATTAAAAAGTTTTGTCCGAGACTTTTCTTAAATTTAAAATGGTGTTTATCGAGTATTTCTTTAGTACGTCCTACAGTGGAAATATGTTTCATCACTTATTCACTTCCAGCTCATTTAATATTTCTGCAACTTTTTCAGGTGAGATACTGTAACGATTCAGTTTTTTACGCAGCTGTGTTGCGTTTGCATAACCGATATTCAGCTGTTCCGTTAAATACTCACGGCGCTCTTTGGCGGCGGCATTACCGGATAAGCGTAAATACTGCATATCCTGAATTGTAATCAGTTCTTCTTCGATTTGCTGGCTCGTCTGGCAGTTTTCGAGTGCTGCTCTGATATCGTCAAGACGGGCATGCTCTACGCCGACACTATTATGCCCGAGCGCTTTATGTTTTGGCAAAAACGCCTCTTTAATATTAGGGAAACGTTCAATAATCGTATTTCTTATTTTATGGCCGGGGAAATCAGGATCTGTAAAAATAATTGCGCCGCGTGTGTTTAACGCAACTTCAATTTCTTCCAGTGTCCGTTCATTAATTGCAGATCCGTTCGTTTCAATCGTTTCACAGACAACCGCTTCTTTTAATCTGCGTGTGTCATCTCTGCCTTCAACGACAATAATTTCTTTAATCACAGGTTTTTCCATACATCTTCACCTCATATACCTCGTTTAGTATCATACCATATTTTTATATTTCTTATCTTCGAAGACGACAAAAAAAGTGCTTCACCTCAACCAAAGTCAAAGTGAAACACTTTCATTTTAGATGTTATATAATCTCTTTGCATTCTCTGTCGTTGCACTTGCAAGGTCTTCATAACTCATCCCGCGGAGCTCAGCAATTTTCTCGGCCACCAGTTTTACATGTGCCGGTTCATTCCGTTTACCGCGGAATGGATGCGGTGTTAAATAAGGGGCATCCGTTTCAACCAGTAAGCGGTCGAGCGGTACATGAACAGCAATGTCTTTTGGCAGTTTTGCATTTTTAAATGTCACAGGGCCGCCAAGCGATACATAGAAGTTCATAGCAATTATTTCATCGGCAGTTTTTTCATCTGCACTGAACGCATGCATAATACCGCCGATTTCATGTGCATTTTCCTCTTTCAGAATTTCCATACAATCTTCCGTCGACTCACGGTTGTGAATAATAATCGGCAGACCGACACGTTTAGCAAGTGCCAGCTGACGTCTGAATAACTTTTTCTGCACATCTTTCGGTGATTTATCCCAGTGGTAATCCAGACCGGTTTCACCAATGCCGACAATTTTCTCATGAGCGGATAATTCTTCAATCCACTGGAGATCTTCGTCGGTACAGTCGATTGCATCTACCGGATGCCAGCCGATAACACCGTAAATATCATCGTATGCTTCAATGAGTTCCATCGTGCGTTCAATCGACTTACGGTCACAGCCGATAACGACCATTTTCTCGAGACCGTTCTCACGTGCACGTGCAATAACTTCTTCAAGATCTTCGTCGTACTGTTGTGCATTCAGATGTACGTGTGTATCGATTAACACATAATCACTCCTTGATTTATTTTACAACACTGCCGTTTTCAATGCCGTCAGGCACATCGATTAACGTTAAACGGCTGCCTTTTTCTGCTGTTAAAATCATTCCTTCTGATTTTTCACCGCGCAAGTTTACAGGCTTCAGATTCGTCACGACAAGTACTTTCTTGCCGATAATATCTCCCGGTTCATAATGCTCGTGAATACCTGAGACAATCTGACGTTCTTCAGTGCCTAAATCCACTTGAATTTTCAGCAGTTTTTTCGCTTTTTTCACAGCTTCAGCTGCAATAACAGTCGCAACTTTAATTTCTACTTTGTTAAAGTCATCAATTGTAATTTTTTCAGCCGCTTCTTCCGGCTCTTCTTCAGCTGCTGGCGGACGCATCTGTTCTTTAATGTGCGTCACTTCTTCTTCAACATCCAGTCTTGGATAAATTGGTGTCGGTTTAGTCAGCTGTCCGGCAGGTTTTACAGTACCGTAGTTTAATACTGATTCATAAGTCTGCTGGTTCTCATCAGTAATATTCAGCTGCTTAAAGATTTCTTTTGGTCCGTGCGGCAGATACGGGCTTAACAGCACCGCTGCGATACGGATATTTTCCGCTAAGTGAACCATCACATTCTCTAATGCTTCTTTGTTCGCTTCATCTTTCGCCAGTACCCAGGGTGCAGTTTCATCGATGTACTTGTTCGAGCGTCCGATAATCGTCCACACTGCTCTTAAAGCATGGCTGAACTGCATTTTTTCCATTGCAGTTTCATATTCCAAAACACTGTCTTTCACTGCAGTTTCAAGACTTTTATCAAAATCGGTATGCGAGCCTGTGTACGCTGGCACATGTCCGTCGAAGTATTTGTTAATCATCGAAATTGTACGGTTAACCAGGTTGCCAAGATCGTTTGCCAGGTCAAAGTTCGTACGTTCGATAAATGACTCCGGTGTAAATACGCCGTCAGAACCGAAAGGCACTTCGCGCATTAAGTAATAGCGGAGTGAGTCGAGACCATAGCGTTCAACAATCTGATCAGGGTAAATAACGTTCCCTTTAGATTTCGACATCTTGCCGTCTTTCATTAAGAGCCAGCCGTGTCCGAGTAATTTTTTTGGCAGCGGCAAGTCAAGCGCCATCAGCATAATCGGCCAGTAAATTGCATGGAATCTTACGATTTCCTTACCGATCATGTGCACATCTGCCGGCCAGTATTTTTTAAACAGCTCGTCTTCATCTGTCGAGTAGCCGAGTGCTGTAATATAGTTTGCCAATGCATCAATCCATACGTAAACAACGTGTTTAGGGTCCGATTGAACCGGTACTCCCCATTTGAATGTCGTTCTCGATACAGCGAGGTCTTCAAGTCCCGGTTTAATAAAGTTGTTCAGCATTTCGTTCTTACGTGCTTCCGGCTGAATGAAATCAGGGTTGTCTTCATAATACTTCACAAGACGGTCTGAGTACTTGCTCATTCTGAAGAAATAACTCTCTTCTTTAACCAGTTCGACATCGTGTCCGCTCGGGGCTCTTCCGCCAATCATTTTACCGTCTTCATCGCGGTAAACTTCGTCGAGCTGTGTTTCTGTAAAGAATTCCTCATCCTGTACAGAATACCAGCCTTCATATTCACCAAGGTAAATATCGCCCTGCTCAAGCAGACGTTCGAATATGTACTGGACAGCTGCTTTATGTTTATCGCTTGTCGTACGGATAAACTGATCGTAAGTAATATCTAAAGACTTCCATAAATCTTTCATATTCTGAGCCATGTCATCGACGTAGGTCTGAGGTGAAATCCCCATGTCGTCAGCTTTCTGTTCTATCTTCTGACCGTGTTCGTCAGTACCTGTCAGGTAGTATACGTCAAAGCCTCTAAGGCGTTTATAACGTGCCATTACATCACATGCAATTGTAGTATATGCGTTTCCGATATGAAGCTTTCCACTCGGATAATAAATTGGCGTAGTGATATAAAATGTTGGTTTAGTCATGGGACATCCTCCTATAATATACTTATCTAATATATCTAATTTATGTATGTTTTTCAATTCTGAACAGTTTTTAATAGTTTTCCCATTATTTTTGTGCTATAGTCATGAATATCCAATTTCCGACAATAGTTTCACAGCTTATATTTTTTGTTTTCTGCTGTTTTATATTTCACGAGTTGGATATCATCCATTATATTTTGGTTAACTATGTAGGAGGAATCACTAATGAAATCTACTGGAATTGTGCGTAAAGTCGACGAACTTGGACGCGTTGTTATTCCAATTGAACTGCGTCGCGTACTCGATATCGAAGTCAAAGATGCACTGGAGATTTTCACAGATGACGATAAAATTATTTTGAAAAAATACCAGCCGCGTATGACTTGTGCAGTAACCGGCGATGTGTCAGATGACAACTTGTCACTTGCTGATGGTAAAATCGTCCTCAGCAAAGAAGGCGCAGATCAGCTAATCAAAGAAATTCAAAGAAAAATTAATAAATAGTTGCATGTATTAAGCCGTGAATATTTCATTCATGGCTTTTTATTTATGAAACACATCGTACACTTCCTGCTTTTTCAACCCACGCAGTTCCGCGACGAGTTTTATTGCATCTTTTGGGCGCATGCCCTCTTCTACAAGTTCGGTCACATGCTCTTTAGGCGTACCGGTAAATTCAGCTTGTTCTTCTTCATATCTATCTATAACTACGACAAATTCACCTTTTAATGGAATATCATTATCCAGTTTTGATAATAATTCATCAGCTGTGCCTCTGACATGCTGCTCAAATTTCTTCGTGATTTCTCTCGATACACTGACGATTCTGCTGCTGTCGATGTTACTTATTTCCGTCATCAGATTTTTCATTCTGTGCGGTGATTCATACAGCACTGCTGTAAATTTATGATGCATTATTTCAGATAGTTTCTCTCTTTGTTTAGATGAACTCTTCGGCAGAAATCCAAAGTACGTAAATTCGTAGCTGGCGATTCCGCTCGCGACAAGTGCCATCGTAAAAGCAGAAGCTGCAGGAATAACACTGTAAGGCAGGTTTTCATCCTGCATGCGGCTGACGAGTTCAAAACCGGGATCTGATATTACGGGCATGCCCGCATCGGTCACAAGTGCATAAGTTTTACCATTCTGGATATCTTCTATAATAGATTCCGTCACTTCTTCTTTATTAAAATCATGATAACTTTTAAGCGGTGTATCAATCTCGAAGTGAGTTGTTAATTTACGTGTGATTCGTGTATCTTCGCAAAGAATTACATCAGCTTCTTTAAGCGTTTTTATCGCTCTGTATGACATATCATCTAAATTGCCTATCGGCGTCCCGGTAATATATAACATTATTATCCTCCAATTAATGATAATTTCTGTTTTTTAGTCAGCTGCTTAATCGCATACTCACGTTTCAGCGCGCCGCTTTTTGAATCAAATACTTCTATGTAACGCAGCGAGACAGGAAGTCTGCCACGTGTGTATTTCGCACCAAGGCCTTCATTGTGCGTTGTTATGCGCGCATCTATATCCGTTGTATAGCCAGTATACAGGCTGTTGTCGCTGCATTCGATAATATAGACATAATATCTCTTATCCTCTGTCGTCACCGTAATACACCTCAAGCATTTCATCCGAATAAGTTTTATCCGCATTATAAATATAAAACGGAGGCAGTATATCGGCGTAAGCATTTGAATTAAATATTGCTTCCAGCACGATAAACATCGCATTTTTACTGTTTATATCATTATAGACATACTGCACCCGCCTGACTCTGAATCCATGGTTATGCAGCTCAGTAAACACTTCAGCGCTGCGTTCTGCACGGTGGACCATATACAGTCGTCCTTTGTTCGTTATTAAATAACGGCATGCCTCGACGATACCTTTTAAATCAATATGCAGTTCATGTCTTGCGATACTCTGATGCCCTTTATCTTTTAACGGCTGGTTGCTTGTAAAATAAGGCGGATTAACTGTAATCACATCATACGAAGAATGTTCCATGGAAGTTTTAAGCGCTTTAATATCAAGATTATACATTGTAATCTGGTTCGTCTTTTCATTCATTTGAATGCTGCGCTCCGCCATATCAACGAGCACACCCTGTATTTCAACAGCATCGATCAGCTGATTCACGCGATGAGATAGCAGCAAAGGAATAATTCCGTTTCCGCTGCACAAATCCATAATTTTATTATCGCGTTTATTTACTTTCACAAAATTGCCGAGCAGCAGTGCATCGACGGAAAATGAAAAAGTTTCACTGCTTTGAATAATACGCATATTTTCCCTGTACAGTTCGTCTATCCGTTCATGTGGTTTTAACATTGATTTCACTCCAAAAAGAAAAGCAGCTGATCGCTGCTTTAACTTTGTCTTTCATTAAAAAATGCCTGGCAGAATAAACAGTCGTCTCCGTGCCTGTGTGTACCAAAATGAATGCTGCACACATGAAATCCTTCATCGTATAAACTTTTTAATGAGTTTTCCTTAAATGGTGAATCTGCTGTTTCTTTATCATTTAAAAGCTGCTCATAATTTTCTTTTTCAAGTTCCAAACTGACATTTTCTTCGACCAGTTTTACGGTAAGTTCTTTCAGTGTCTGCACTTCTTCATCCATCATTTTGATGTTGCGTTCAAGCTGCTGAATATGGAGGAACAGTTTTTCACGATCCATTAATTCACAACCTCTAGTTTATCAATATCTTCTTCTCCGTACTCTTCAATATAATCGTCTGAACCTTTAACTCTGACAGCAAGATCCAGTATGTTAATACCGATTACTTTGCCGATACCCGCCGGTGTTTTTACTTTCGCACCGACATCAGGCAGTTTTATACGTGCATCTTCGTAATATTCGTCTTCGTAATTTAAGCAGCACATCAGTCGTCCGCATGCTCCTGATATTTTACTTGGAGAAAGCGATAAATCCTGGTTCTTCGCCATTTGGATACTTACTGGTACAAAGTCTCCTAAAAACGTTGAACAGCAATGGGCACGGCCGCAGGGACCAATCCCGCCCAGATACTTCGCTTCATCCCTGACACCAATCTGACGCAGTTCGATACGTGTTTTAAAACGTGTCGCAAGTATTCTGACAAGCGATCTGAAGTCTACTCTGTCATCTGCAGTAAAGTTAAAAATGAGTTTCTTCATATCGAGAGTGAATTTAGCATTCACCAGATTCATATCAAGTTTTTCATCTTTAATCGCATTGGCACAAAACTCCATTGCAGTTTCAGATTTATCTTCATTCGCTTTAAATTTCATTAAGTCTTCTTCAGTTGCCAGACGAAGAAATTTACCATCGGGTTCAACAATATTGTCTTTTGGAATTTCATAAGTTCCTTTCACTACGTTTAGCAGTTCGAGGCCTCTTTTTGTTTCTCCGACAATATAATCGCCGCGTTCTATGGAATCATCACTGCATGTGATGTACAGATTATCGTAATAATCAAGTTGCGTGACCTTGATGATTTTAAGCATATTTATTCATCAACCTTTCGCACCTATGACCATACCTTCAAAAACAAGCATTGGATTAACGTTAAATGATAGCAGCTGGTTCGCTTTTTGAATCTCTTCGAGCATCCGTGTCAATTTAACCGTATTGACATCATTACCTGTCGGCATTGGTGTTTCGAACGGTTTAAAATTATCCAGACCGATAGTCTTATGCAGTGCCTGACGGATAAATCCGGCAAGGAGCTGCAGCATCATTTCATAGTCTTTTCGATCATCACAAATATCGACTAACTTTTTTGCATCGATTAAAACAAGCGGATGATTATGTATCCAGCGCGTCCCGAAGCTCATTGCTTCATTCCGCATCTCACTGAATTTATCAGCCATCTCATTGACGTGATGCGTGTTCAGTGCAAGAGCATTGACGGTTTTAGTTTCAGCTTCACTTAAGTTAGGCAGTGAATCCTCACGGTCACCGTCTTCTCCCTGGATATGGATATGCTGGCTTCTCGAATGAATCGTAGGCAGTATGCCGCTTTTATTAATCGTTAATAAAATTGCTATTGTTTTTTCAGGCGGTTCTTCTAAAAATTTGAGTATACTGTTTTCGGCTTGCGGAGTCAGCTTTTCAAACTGCTCAATAATATACACTTTGTAATCAGACTCTATTGGTTTCTGGTTCATCTGGCGGACCAGCTGTTCGATTTCTTCTTTCTTAATCGTGTTTTCAGCTGTCGATAAATAATATAAATCCGGATGATTGCCTGAATCTATCAGCATCTCATTACGTGTATTGCTGCCGAAAATATGCAGCGCAAAAAATTTGCTGTATTTGCGCAATGTTTCTATTGCATCACCTTCGAACATATAAGTATGACTCAGCTTATTGTTCTCGATAATTTTTAATAATTGTTTCTCTACAATACTGTTATTCATTTTAAAATCTTTCGAATTGCTCTATCGGTAAAACAAATACAGTAGCGCCGCCGACTTCAACTTCAACCGGATAAGGAATATAAGAATCCGCATTTCCGCCCATTGGCGTAACCGGGGCAACAGTCTGCTCGCGGTTTCCGCAAGTATCGTCGATCAGTTTAAGAAGATCGTCCACACGTGCATCTTCCACACCACATAGGAACGTAGTGTTACCCGCACGCAGGAAACCGCCTGTGGAAGCGAGTTTCGTATTACGGAAATCATTTTTTGTTAATTTATCATTTAATCTTTGGCTGTCATGGTCCTGGACAATAGCTATTACCATTTTCATTATTCTTCACCTCTAGATTGTATATAAGTATTTATAATATTTAATGTATCACTGACAACGCTATCGATAGACTGAGCTGCATCAACAACTTTAATTCTGTTCGGGTATAACTCCGATAACTCATTATAACCCAAGACTACTTTTTTATGAAAGTCTATAGTTTCTTCATCCAGACGATTGTTTTCACGTGCATTATCGCGGATTCTCTCTAAGCCTGTTTCCGGCGCCAGCTTTAAGTAAATTGTTAAGTCAGGCATATGAGTTTCAATGGCGAATTTATTTATCGCCATTATATCATCAAATCCAATGCCGCGGGCAATGCCCTGATAAGCTAACGAACTGTCGACAAAACGGTCGCAGAGTACAATTTTTCCTGTCTCAAGTGCCGGTATCACACGTTCCACCAAATGCTGTCGGCGCGATGCTGCAAAAAGCAGCGCCTCCGTACGGCCATCCATTTCATGTCCTTTAGTCAGCAGTACGTCACGAATTTTTTCGCTGATTGGTATACCGCCGGGCTCTCGTGTTTTTACAACTTCATACGAGTCCGATAATAATGTTCTGATACGTTCTATAACCGTTGTTTTCCCAGATCCTTCAGGACCTTCAAAAGTGATGAAGTAACTCATAATTCTGCCTCATTCATATAATAATTGATGTTGTAATCTATACCCTCTATTTTAACATGATTAACTTGATAGTGCTTTATCCTTTTAATATCCCCGCTGGTAATCACATTTCCTTTTAATACAAGTGGTACTCCCGGTGGATAAGGTACGATATTTTCAAGACATATCTTACCTTCGAGGACAGCGATATTTTTAATCTCGGCAGTATTGTCTGCTGCCGGCGTTAATTTTGTGATTTTATCGAGCAGTTCTTTAAAAGGATAGCTGTCATCTTCGTGCCACAGCGGCAAGCACCACAGCACACCTTCTTCTGTAACCATCTCCGAATATATACCTTCATCCCTTAAACTACGTTCAAGGTTATACGGTCCCTTTGATGACGTCAACATGAGTTTTCCAGGATCATCCGGTTCAACCACCTTAACTCCATGTTCTTTTAGATGATTAATTAAAACTGTTCTTTTTCTAAAGAACACAGTGTCATCATAATTGTTATAAAACTCCTGTGCATATTCGATAGATGCCAGTACAAGATAAGACGGACTCGATGTTTCAAACTGATTAATGTAATGCATAATACGCTGGTGCAAATCTAAGTCTTTAGTAAACAAAACTGATGCCATCGTCAATGCGGGGAGCATTTTGTGATATGACTCAATTACTGCATCTGCCTCTGATGTCAGCAGAGATTCCTTAAAGTTCTCTGTAATAGATAAATGTGCACCGTGCGCTGCATCGATAATACTAAAAGCTTTATTATTTCTGATGAAATTTATATGTTCTCCTATATTCTTAACAAGAGTCCCTGTGTATGAGGGAGATGTGAATATTACACATGTATTCTTCACCTTAACTTTATAAAGTTCTTCTATAGAAATAATACTGTAGGATGCATTCACTAATGAGACTCCGTGATATACAGATTTATGTGCTTCTCCGACAATGTAAAAATGACTTACAGTTTCATTCAGTGCATAGATACTGGAGATGATCCCATTTGTTGTTCCGTTCACCATTGCTTGTGCATAATATCCTTCTCGTTTTAATGACATCTTGTCATTAAGTTCTTTCAATATCTCAGCAGGATCATGCAAATCATCGAGCCCCGGTATTTCAGTTAAGTCATATACAGGCTTAATTATATCCGCCAGCTTTCCAATTGTATTATTTTTATGCCCCGGTACATGCATTGATATAATACCTTCACTATGAAGTCCTTTTAATTTATTAATAAGAGACATATATACCTCCATTAAAGTTATATCGTTATTATACTATATAAAAAAGAACAAAAAAAAGAGACCTCGAAAGGTCTCAATGCGGCTCATCGCATCCATTTTGTAAATCTTATGTAATCGCCTGGCAGCGTCCTACTCTTGCGGGACGTCAGTCCAACTACCATCGGCGCTGGAGAGCTTAACTGCTGTGTTCGACATGGGAACAGGTGTGGCCTCTCCGCCATCGCCGCCAGACTATTAGTGAATGTATATACATTCAAAACCGGATAGAAGTATCGAGAAGAGTGAACGCACTCTTTTAATTTCTGGTCTTACTTTTGAATAAGTCATCGATGGATTAGTATTTGTCCGCTGAATGTGTTGCCACACTTACACGCCAAACCTATCAACCTCATAGTCTCTGAGGCATCTATTGGGGAAATCTCATCTTGAGGGGGGCTTCATGCTTAGATGCTTTCAGCATTTATCCCGTCCATACGTAGCTACCCAGCTATGCCGTTGGCACGACAACTGGTACACCAGTGGTATGTCCATCCCGGTCCTCTCGTACTAAGGACAGCGCCTCTCAAATTTCCTACGCCCACGACGGATAGGGACCGAACTGTCTCACGACGTTCTGAACCCAGCTCGCGTACCGCTTTAATGGGCGAACAGCCCAACCCTTGGGACCGACTACAGCCCCAGGATGCGATGAGCCGACATCGAGGTGCCAAACCTCCCCGTCGATGTGAACTCTTGGGGGAGATAAGCCTGTTATCCCCGGGGTAGCTTTTATCCGTTGAGCGATGGCCCTTCCATGCGGAACCACCGGATCACTAAGTCCGTCTTTCGACCCTGCTCGACTTGTAGGTCTCGCAGTCAAGCACCCTTATGCCTTTACACTCTGTGAATGATTTCCAACCATTCTGAGGGTACCTTTGAGCGCCTCCGTTACTCTTTAGGAGGCGACCGCCCCAGTCAAACTGTCCATCTGACACTGTCTCCCAGCCGGATCACGGCTGCGGGTTAGAATCTCAACCACACCAGGGTGGTATCCCACCATTGCCTCCACATAGACTAACGTCCATGCTTCATCGGCTCCCACCTATCCTGTACAGGTGGAGTCAAGATTCAATATCAAATTACAGTAAAGCTCCACGGGGTCTTTCCGTCCTGTCGCGGGTAACCTGCATCTTCACAGGTACTATGATTTCACCGAGCCTCTCGTTGAGACAGTGCCCAAATCGTTACGCCTTTCGTGCGGGTCAGAACTTACCTGACAAGGAATTTCGCTACCTTAGGACCGTTATAGTTACGGCCGCCGTTTACTGGGGCTTCAATTCGTACCTTCGCTTGCGCTAAGCACTCCTCTTAACCTTCCAGCACCGGGCAGGCGTCAGCCCCTATACTTCACCTTTCGGTTTGGCAGAGACCTGTGTTTTTGGTAAACAGTCGCTTGGGCCTATTCACTGCGGCTTATATTGCTATAAGCACCCCTTCTCCCGAAGTTACGGGGTCATTTTGCCGAGTTCCTTAACGAGAGTTCGCTCGCTCACCTTAGAATTCTCTTCCCAACTACCTGTGTCGGTTTACGGTACGGGCAGTATGATTACTTGCTAGAAGCTTTTCTTGGCAGTGTGAGTCCATATGCTTCGCCTACTATTTTCGGCTCCCCATCACCACTTAGCCTTAATGCATGCCGGATTTGCCTAACATGCAGCCTTATGGCTTGGACGCGCTCTTCCTTCCGCGCGCTCATCTTTTCCTTCTGCGTCACTCCATCACTCAAATGCAATCTTACTGGTACAGGAATTTCTACCTGTTGTCCATCGCCTACGCTTATCGCCTCGGCTTAGGTCCCGACTTACCCAGAGCGGACGAGCCTACCTCTGGAAACCTTAGTCGTTCGGTGGACGGGATTCTCACCCGTCTTTCGCTACTCACACCGGCATTCTCACTTCTAAGCGCTCCACATGTCCTTACGATCATGCTTCGCCGCACTTAGAACGCTCTCCTACCATTAAAATAAATTTTAATCCACAGTTTCGGTAATATGTTTAGCCCCGGTACATTTTCGGCGCAGCGTCACTTGACTAGTGAGCTATTACGCACTCTTTAAATGATGGCTGCTTCTAAGCCAACATCCTAGTTGTCTGTGCAACGCCACATCCTTTTCCACTTAACATATATTTGGGGACCTTAACTGGTGGTCTGGGCTGTTTCCCTCTCGACAATGGACCTTATCACCCACTGTCTGACTCCCATACATCACATCTGTGGCATTCGGAGTTTGTCTGAACTCGGTAACCCGGGATGGGCCCCTCATCCAAACAGTGCTCTACCTCCACGATGCTAATATGAGGCTATACCTAAATATATTTCGGAGAGAACGAGCTATCTCCAGGTTCGATTGGAATTTCACCCCTACCCACAACTCATCCGGTCACTTTTCAACGTAAGTCGGTTCGGCCCTCCATTCAGTGTTACCTGAACTTCAGCCTGGTCATGGGTAGATCACCTGGTTTCGCGTCTACAAACATATACTCATTCGCCCTATTCAGACTCGCTTTCGCTGCGGCTCCACATCATCTGCTTAACCTTGCATATATTCGTAACTCGCCGGTTCATTCTACAAAAGGCACGCCATCACCCATTAACGGGCTCTGACTACTTGTAAGCGCATGGTTTCAGGATCTATTTCACTCCCCTTCCGGGGTGCTTTTCACCTTTCCCTCACGGTACTGGTTCACTATCGGTTAGCAAGGAGTATTTAGCCTTGGGAGATGGTCCTCCCGGATTCCGACGGAATTCCTCGTGTTCCGCCGTACTCAGGATACGTTCTAAATTTATCGACTTTTTAACTACGGGACTCTTACCCCCTGCGGTTGGCCTTCCCAGACCATTCGTCTAAGTCTTTAAATCCGTTGTGAACGTCCTACAACCCCAGCCGAAGCTGGTTTGGGCTCTTCCCCGTTCGCTCGCCGCTACTTAGGGAATCGATTTTTCTTTCTCTTCCTCTGGATACTAAGATGTTTCAGTTCTCCAGGTGTCCTCCAACAGTGCTATGTATTCACACTGTGGTAATACCTCGCGGTATTGGGTTTCCCCATTCGGAAATCTCCGGTTCAAAGCTTACTTACAGCTCCCCGAAGCATATCGGTGTTTGTTCCGTCCTTCATCGGCTCTTGCTACCTAGGCATCCGCCATGCGCCCTTCACTACTTAATCGTAATGAAATTTGTGTGAGTGTATCTTATAGATACGTTTGCGTTCTCGTTTTCAATTCTTCTTGCTCGATTTGAAATCGTTTTACTCTTCTCTTTACTTCTATACGGTTTTCAATGTACATAAATTGCTGAATGAACTTTACACTGTAAAGATACATTCAAAACTGAATACAATATGTCAAAACGTTTTTCCGAATGGTCCATCTAACAAGTAGATGCTCCATATATTCCTTAGAAAGGAGGTGATCCAGCCGCACCTTCCGATACGGCTACCTTGTTACGACTTCACCCCAGTCATCCATCCCACCTTCGACGGCTGCCTCCATAAATGGTTGGCCCACCGGCTTCAGGTGTTATCGACTTCCGTGGTGTGACGGGCGGTGTGTACAAGACCCGGGAACGTATTCACCGTAGCATGCTGATCTACGATTACTAGCGATTCCAGCTTCATGGAGTCGAGTTGCAGACTCCAATCCGAACTGAGAACAGTTTTATGGGATTCGCTTGGCCTCGCGGCGTTGCTGCCCTTTGTAACCTGTCCATTGTAGCACGTGTGTAGCCCAAATCATAAGGGGCATGATGATTTGACGTCGTCCCCACCTTCCTCCGGTTTGTCACCGGCAGTCAGTCTAGAGTGCCCAACTTAATGATGGCAACTAAACTTAAGGGTTGCGCTCGTTGCGGGACTTAACCCAACATCTCACGACACGAGCTGACGACAACCATGCACCACCTGTCACTCTGCCCCGAAGGGAAGCTGTATCTCTACAGTTGTCAGAGGATGTCAAGATTTGGTAAGGTTCTTCGCGTTGCTTCGAATTAAACCACATGCTCCACCGCTTGTGCGGGTCCCCGTCAATTCCTTTGAGTTTCAACCTTGCGGTCGTACTCCCCAGGCGGAGTGCTTAATGCGTTAGCTGCAGCACTGAGGGGCGGAAACCCCCCAACACTTAGCACTCATCGTTTACGGCGTGGACTACCAGGGTATCTAATCCTGTTTGATCCCCACGCTTTCGCACCTCAGCGTCAGTAACAGACCAGAGAGCCGCCTTCGCCACTGGTGTTCCTCCATATCTCTGCGCATTTCACCGCTACACATGGAATTCCACTCTCCTCTTCTGTACTCAAGTAAAACAGTTTCCAATGACCCTCCCCGGTTGAGCCGGGGGCTTTCACATCAGACTTATTTTACCGCCTACGCGCGCTTTACGCCCAATAATTCCGGATAACGCTTGCCACCTACGTATTACCGCGGCTGCTGGCACGTAGTTAGCCGTGGCTTTCTGGTTAAGTACCGTCATCTCAAGGCCAGTTACTACCTCAAGTATTCTTCCTTAACAACAGAGTTTTACGAGCCGAAACCCTTCATCACTCACGCGGCGTTGCTCCGTCAGACTTTCGTCCATTGCGGAAGATTCCCTACTGCTGCCTCCCGTAGGAGTCTGGGCCGTGTCTCAGTCCCAGTGTGGCCGATCACCCTCTCAGGTCGGCTATGCATCGTCGCCTTGGTGAGCTACTATCTCACCAACTAGCTAATGCACCGCAGGCCCATCCATGAGCGGCAGATAAATCCGCCTTTTAACAATTCCACTTATGTGGAAAGGTCGTATCCGGTATTAGCTACCGTTTCCGGTAGTTATCCCAATCTCAAGGGTAGGTTGCCTACGTGTTACTCACCCGTCCGCCGCTCAAATCACAGGAGCAAGCTCCTGATCTTTGCGCTCGACTTGCATGTATTAGGCACGCCGCCAGCGTTCATCCTGAGCCAGGATCAAACTCTCCATGATTGGAGAACTTAAACTTAAGCTCTTTGTGATACTGCTGACAGTATCTCGTTTGCGTTTGAATTGTTCGCCTCAATGTGTGCTTCTATATAATAGAAGACTTTTTCATTCGGAATTAAAACGTTGACATATTGTCATTCAGTTTTCAATGTTCTCTTGTAAAGTTTTGTTTTCTTTGTGTGTTTGTTTTGTTAAGCTCTTGTTGACTGCTTAATTAGTATAGCATGTGAGGTTTTCAATTGCAAGCACTAATTTGTTTCTTTTTGTTAATTAGTTTGTTGTGTTTTGTTGTGTGCTTGTTTCGAACCTGACAAGAGATAACTATACAGGACAATGCCAGCTAGTGCAACCCTTTATTTAAAATTCTTTTAAAAAGATTATAAGAGCCTTTCGGCTCTTATATTTCCGTTCTATATTCAATTGCTTTAGAGAGTGTTACTTCGTCTGCATACTCAAGGTCGCCGCCTATAGGAAGGCCGTGCGCAAGCCTCGTCGTCTTGATTCCAATCGGTTTTATCAGACGCGTTAAATACATCGCGGTACTTTCTCCTTCTATATTAGGGTTCGTTGCCAGAATCAGTTCTTTTACTTCCTCATCTTTTAAGCGTTCCAATAATGAAGGGATATTTATATCTTCAGGGCCTATGCCGTCCATCGGGCTGATCGCACCTTGCAGTACATGATAGAGTCCGTTGTATTCGCGCATTTTTTCCATAGCGATAACATCCTTCGCATCCTGCACGACACAAATTGTTGTGCGGTCTCTGTTTTTATCCTCACAGATATAACATGGATCCACATCGGTAATGTGCCCGCATATACTGCAGAATGTCAGCTCCCGCTTCACCTGCATTAAACTTTTCGAAAAGTCGACCACATCGTCTTCTTTCATATTAAGTACATAAAATGCCAGGCGCTGGGCTGTCTTCGGCCCAATACCCGGCAATTTCATGAAGCTGTCTATCAGCTTCGATATCGGTTCAGGGTAATGCATTTACATCATCCCTGGGATATTTAAGCCTTTAGTGTGCTTGCCTAAACGGTCGCTCGACAATTCGTCTGCTTTATTTAAAGCTTCATTCGTCGCAGCAACTATTAAGTCCTGCAGCATTTCAACATCTTCCGGGTCTACAACTTCTTCTTTTACGATGACATCTAATACTACTTTATGACCGGATACTACTACTGTGACCATACCGCCGCCAGCTGTACCTTCAATTTTTTCTTCTTTCAGTTTTTCCTGCTCTTTTTCCATTTCCTTTTGCATTTTCTGCATCTGTTTCATCATGCCTTGCATATTATTCATACCACCGCGCATGTTTTCATCCTCCGATACATTATTTTATCACTTGTATATTATATATGATTACACTCGTTTTACAAACTATCAATCATTAACTTCGACGATATCCCCGAACATCTTCTTTGCCACATCCGAAGATTTCTCTGTCGGCTGCTTTTGCTGCATATCATTACGATGGCTGTCGATATAATTTTGACGGACTTGCTGCCAGCTTGAATCAGGTACTCCGACAACTTGCACTTTTTTACCTATAATAGTAGTAATTAGATTTTCGAGTTCTTCTTTCTTCTCGGCATTTTGATTTATCAGCTCAGAATGCACATCGTTATCAAATTTAATCAGCACATGAGTATCACTTGCTGCGACCGGCACCGAGTCTTTGATTAACGCGCGGAGAGACTGAAGACCTTTTTCTTCTATATACTGATACACTCCAGGCCAGCCGTCTTTAAGCTTAACCAAATCTTCCTTGTTAGCAGTATTCAGTACACGTTCTATTTTTTCTACAGAAAAACCTTGTCTGCTTCTTGAGGGTGCCGGTCTTTTCATTTTTTCTTTTACGGCTGCACCCGCAGCAATTTTCTGCTCGAGATGTTTAAGCTGCGCTTTCAATTCTGCAATTTCTTCCGATGATGCACCGCCCCCAGCTGCTGCAGGTACGGGTGCATCCAGCACCCGGATAAGTTTAACGATAACAATTTCCAAATGAACGCTGACGTTCACAGAAAAACGCATACTGACCATCGCATCGTTCAATACGTCGACCATCTTATACAGAAGTTCATCTTCAACATGAACAAACGCAGTCTCTTCCAGAATTTCTCCTGAATGCTTCATTAGTATAATATCTCTTATAAAGTAAACCAGTTCATGTACGAGACGCGTCGGATCTTTTCCTTCATCAATCAGCTGATGAAACTTCTTAAACGCCGCTTCAGAATCTTTCTGTTCGATAAACTTCATCCACTCGTTCAATTCATCTCTTTCGATACCGCCCGTAATCATCACGGCATCCTGCATCGTAATTTCATCACCGCTGAACGCAATGACCTGATCCATTATCGATAACGCATCACGCATACCGCCTTCTGCGATACGTGCGATATACGACAATGCGTCTTTATCGTAAGCAGTGTTTTCCTTTTCTGCAACAAATTCAAGCCTCTCAGTAATTTCTTCTATATCAAGAGATTTAAAATCAAAGCGCTGAGTGCGGGAAATAATTGTTGCAGGTATTTTATGCGGCTCTGTTGTAGCCAGGATGAAAATAGCATGAGCCGGCGGCTCTTCCAATGTTTTTAACAAGGCGTTAAACGCACCCGTTGTTAACATGTGCACTTCATCTATTATATATACTTTAAACTCCGCTTCTGCCGGAGCATATTTTACTTTATCTCTTATATTACGTATTTCATCAACACCATTATTACTCGCAGCATCAATTTCAATTACATCATTGGCACTGCCATCTGTAATAGACATGCACAACTCGCATTCATTACAAGGTTCCCCGCCCGTCTCATACTGACAGTTCAATGCTTTAGCGAAGACCTTGGCAATACTCGTTTTTCCGGTGCCGCGCGGCCCGCTGAATAAATAAGCATGGGATTCCTTATTACGCATAATAGCATTTTGCAAAGTTTTTGTGACGTGATGCTGGCCAACTACATCGCTAAACTTTTGAGGCCGAAAAGCTCTGTATAACGCCTGGTACTCCATTAGTATGGCACCTCAACTCTTCATAAATTCTAGCTATAATTATAACATACAGGATTCTTATACTCCTGTTTTTAGGCATAAAAAAAGACCTCATCATTATGAAGTCAAAATAAAAACCGTGCACCACTTTTTCGAGTATGATGAACAAGCGTTACTCGGGAGTCCAGCTCAACCACGGCAACCCTACGGCACATAGAATGGGCCACTTAATGCTGCTTCCTTCCGGACCTGACATGATTCGTGACGTTCTATTGCATAGGACCGCGATCTCAACACTGGAGCTTCCGAGGCAGTCCTCACACTTCAAACCCTCAAAAGTGGAATTCAGCCTTGCTAGAGCGGATTGCAAGTACAGGGCACCGCTACCTCCCCGCTTAGCACGGTATGTTTTATAATAACAAACTAGCTCTCGTGATGCAAGAATTCTTTTATCTGGCTGATATTTTCCTGAATAAAGCAATTCCGATTGCAGCAAGGAGCAGTATTGTCCCGCCTGCAATAAGTATCAATTCAAATGGAGACATACCACCTGATGCATCAGAGGACTGCTGATCAGTTTCCGCTTCTTCAACCGGCAGTTCTTCTTCTGGCTCCGGTTCTTTTGTTTCTTCTGTTTCTTCTGTTTCTTCAGGAGCTTCCTCTATTTTCGTTTCAATTGGTGTCACTGCAATGTCATAACCGAGCTTATTACGGTTCTCGACTGTAACTTCCACAGGCTCTGCTGAAGCTTCATAAGTCTCGCTGTCAGCCGCACTCAATGTATAAATACCGTTCGCTACATCTTCAAAAGTAAACTCACCATTATTATTAGATACCGTTTCTATTGAATCATTCTCTGTTGATAGTAAGAGTTTGACGTTTTCAGCCGGCTGATTATCTCCTGTCACCACACCGCTGACAGTATAGCCTTCTCCCTTAACTGTATTAATAGAAAGTTCTTCTTCTGGCTCCGGTTCAGTCACAGGTTCCGTATAAGGTTCTTCATATACTTCAGGTTCTGTGTAAACTTCTGGCTCAGTATATGGTTCCTCATAAGTTTCGGGTTCTGTGTAAACTTCAGGTTCTGTATACGGTTCTTCATACGTTTCTGTTTCGGATTCTGTGTATGGTTCCTCATATACTTCAGGCTCTGTATACTGATCGTTAGAGCCCTCATTATAAGTGTTGTCCTCCGTACTATTATAACCGTCGTTCCACGCACCTTCTTCTACTGTACCGTTATTTTGATAATTCTCTACATAGACTGGTTCTTCATACGAATTATCATACGGTGCTTCTTCTTGCCAAGGTTCTCCATAATATGTACCTGTTCCGTCATCAACAGTATTATCCTGCTCAACTGCAAATGCCCGGGCAGGGGCAAATATTAGTAAGACTGCAATTAATGTCACTATGTATTTCTTAATCATTGTCACCCTCCATATTATCAATAACAAGCCATGGTCTTTCATTTTCAAAATAAACTTTAACAGGCGTTTTATAAGTGTCACTCAGGAGTTCACTGGTCAGCACTTCTTTTTTCGGTCCTGCAGCCACAATCCTGCCGTCTTTTATCAACAGGACGTGAGTAATAGCACTTGTCAGCTCTTCTATATGATGCGTAACGTATAAAAGATGGCGCGCTTCAAGCGAAATACGATTTACTATTTTAAGAACATCTTCCCTTGCCCGGATATCGAGGCCGCTGCATGGTTCGTCGAGTATTAACAGTTCCGGTTCCCCCATCAGCGCACGTCCGATTAATATTCTGCGCCGTTCCCCCTGTGAAAAGGTGTTATACGTTCTGTCTGACAAATGCTCCAGGTTCAATTCTTTCAGTATACTTGCCGCTCTCTCCCCGGATACTCTATCGATATCCTGATAAATACCGAATGATGAGAATTTACCACTCAGTACTATATTGAGGCCTGTCTCTCTGTTCAATGTTTCATGAAATTTATCGAGACTTGAACTGACAAATCCGATTCTCTTCCTCATCTCAGGCAGACTCGCTTTGCCGAACTCTGTACCGATAACTTCTGCGCTGCCGTCTGTAGGATAATTATATCCCATAATGATATCGAGTATTGAAGTTTTTCCTGCCCCGTTCAATCCAAGAACTGCCCACTGTTCACCGTCGTTTACTTCAAATGATATATCGTTCAATATCGTTTCGCCATTACGACGCCAAATAATATTATTTAATGAAAGAACTTTTTGCACAGCCGTCACTCCCAACAATATATTCTTTACTAGTATAACCGGAAACTATCGTTTACAGCACTAAAAATCCCAGGATATTTACAGGTGTATAAGAACCGATAAATTGTCCCGGGAAATCACTTTACTCTTCAACTTCAGTATAACCTTGATCAATCAGCATTTCCGCAGAACGTTCCATGCTGATACCTTCAGACGGGTCCCCTTCAAACTCTATACCTTCCACACCTTCAAGCTGTTCAGCATCGATTTCCTCATAAACGATGGAAATGTTTTCTGTAGCTTCATCATCGCCAAACTCAAAGCTGTGTTCCACTCCCGCTAAATCCTGATACTGATCTGAATAGCCGGCAAAAATTTCTTCAGCCTGCGCTTTATCAATACCAAGCTCTTCATAATTAATGATGTTCTCCGTCGACTGGCTGATAACTTCGTCATCGCTATGGGTATAAACCAGCGTACTCTGGACACCCTGGTCGCTTAACTCAAAGGTCCTTGTTTCTTCATTATTGCCGCATGCAGTTAAAACAATCATCACGGCTGCAAATAAGAATAACGCCCATGCCTTTCTCATAATAATCTTCCCCTTTTTAATTCTTTACTATTATACATACCTTATAATGCAGTCGATAAACTACTTATTTATATCTATACTTATTCGGACTTATTCTGCCGACCTTTTAAAATTTGATCGGGAAAAATATTTCATTTATGTTTTAGAAAAAGTAGGCTGGGTAAATTATATACTGTGACAGAGAAAACTGATTTCAAAATTAAAATCAAAAAATAATTATCTCTATGGAGGGGAATATTTATGAGTAGAATTGAAAATTATGTTACAGAAAATGATGCCTTAACACGCGTTGAAGAATTAAGAGCAGAAGGTGTTGCAGACAATAACATTACGGTTTTATCACAGCAGCCGATTAACAAAGAAGCTTTTGGAAATACCGAAGTTAACTTCCAAGATGCAGAAGGTTCAGCATGGGATAAGTTTGTTTCATTCTTCTCACCTGATGATCCTGAAGAGAAAGTATTAAATGATTTAGGATTAAGTCAGTCAGAACAGGTCCAGTATAGAAATTCATTAAATGCGGGCGAAGTATTAGTTTACGTTGATTCACCGGATAATAGCTCAGACAGCGCTATGAATTACGGGGAAACACGTGACACTTACGATTATGATAACAAAGCTAATGCTACAGGTGCCGGCCTCGCAGGCGGTGCTGTAAACAATAACTATAATGCGGATCCTGAACTCGATGCACGTGCAGTTGACCGTGATAATGGTCTTACTGAAGAAGAAAGAATTCAGCTGCGAGAAGAACGTGTAAACGTTGATAAAGAAAACGTTCAGACTGGTGAAGTGAAAGTCGACAAACATGTCGAAACAGACCGACAGGAATTTGATATCCCTGTAGAACGCGAAGAAGTTGTTATTGAACGGAATCCAGTTGACGATGTACCGGCTAGAGGCGGCTTTAATGACGCTGATGATGTGGACGAAGTTCGTATCCCGGTTAACGAAGAACGCGTCAACGTTGAAAAAGAAAATGTAGTAAATGAAGAAGTTAGAATTAGAAAAGAAAAACACGAAGACGTTGAACATGTATCTGAAGAAGTTCGTCGTGAAGAGTTAGATGTAGACGAGAACGATTACAGAAAATAAGCACTAAATAATGATAATGCCCGGGAAATATCCCGGGTATTTTTATGTTTGCATTTAAATTTTAGTGACTATAATAGAAGTAATTAATAAAAGGCGGGGATAGTGATGACTTTTGATGAGTACGTTCAAAATATTGATGAGAAATGGAAAGTAGCTTTTTTAAAAACATGGGAAACAATTGAAACGCATCTGCCACAAGGTTTTGAAATCGGTATTTCACATGGCATGCCGGGTTTTGAAGTCCCTCTTGAACAATACCCGAAAGGGTATCATGTCGATAATGAGCCGCTGCCGTTTATCGGTATTGCCGCTCAGAAAAGACACCTCGCTGTATATCATATGGGCATGTATCGTGAACCCGAAATCTACGACTGGTTTACAGAGGAATATCCGAAACACATGACAACTAAGTTAAACATGGGCAAGAGCTGTATCAGATTTACCAATCCGAAAAAGATTCCTTATGAACTGCTCGCGGAACTCGCTGAGAAAATGACTGTGGATAAGTGGATTGAGCTGTATGAAAGTCGTCCTGCCGGACCAAAAGCATAAAAAGATGTCTGCCTCAGTAAATGAGGCAGACATCTTTTTATTTTAATTCCCTTGAGCTGCGTTAGATTGTTCGATGACCTGATTGTAATTTTCTACAATCGTTTCATGTGCTGCTTCAATATCTTCACCGTTATAGACTGATTCAAGCCCTGATTCAACGACCTGACGTCCTTCAGGAAGGAAGTTTCCTAATGCACCCTGTGTTGCATTTGATGGTGTTGTAGATTGCAACTGATCAATCGTTACTTGAAGCTGCGGTGTTTCTTCATGTGCCTGAACCGCAATTTCTTCTTCGTATGCTGCCGGGTTAATTGCAAAATATCCTGTGTTTACATGCCATTCAGCCTGCACTTCCGGCTGCTGCAGATACTTCATGAACTCCCATGCTGCCTGCTGTTCTTCTTCTGGTGCGCCGTTCATCATCCAAAGGCTCGCTCCGCCGATAACAACACCTTCACGTTCCGTGCCTTCCGGATGAGGAATAAATGCAACACCTACTTCGAAGTCCGCATTGTCCACTACTTCTCTTACACTTGCAGAAGACTGCATGTACATTGCAACATCACCAGCTAAGAATCCAGCTGCCATGTTATCGCCGTTAGTTCCGTAGTTCGCAAATGTACCGTCGTTAACCATGTTTTCAACCCACTGTAAAATTGACAGACCCTGTTCGTCAGACCAGCCAATTTCAGTCGCTGCTGATTCACGTCCATTTTCATTATTTAATAACTGTGCGCCCTGATTTGCTAAAAGCTGCTCCCATAACCAGCCGTATGCCTGTAATGAGAAACCTTTCATATCCGGATTGCTTTCAGTAATTGCTCTGCCCGCTTCTTCTACTGCTTCATAAGTTTCTGGCGGAGTTTCTGCATCCAGTCCTGCTTCTTCAAATGCATCTTTGTTATAGTACATTACCGGTGTTGAACTGTTGAATGGCATAGAGTAAAACATGTCATCCTCTGAATAGTATGTAGTAATGTTTTCTTCCAGATTGCTCATATCGTAATCTTCAGCATCGATAAACTCCTGAATTGGTGTAATCTGTCCGCCGTCAATCATCGTCTGTGTTCCAATTTCAAATACCTGCATCATTGTTGGTGCGCTGTCAGTGCCTGCAACCGAGTTAAACATTGTTAATGCTTCGTCGTAAGAGCCCTGATATTCAGCAACGACTTCAACTTCATCTTGAGATTCATTGTAACCTGCAACGATATCATCCAAAGCTGTCTGAGCCTGGCCGCCCATTGCATGCCAGAATGTTACTGTCTGTTTCCCCTCGGATGCCGTCTCACCTTCAGCTTCCGCTTCATTACCTTCTTCTGAACCTCCACATGCTGCGAGAATTAGTGTAACCGCTAAAGCCATGTACAATAATACGCTGTTTTTCTTCACTTAAGAACACTCCTAATCTATATTTTAAAATATTGAAGCTTTATTTAACTGCACCATCTGTTAAACCTTTTTGTAAATGTTTCTGTCCAAAGAACAGCAGCAGCAACGTTGGGATAACAACGATGACCGAACCTGCCATCAGTACACCCCACTGGTTTAATTGTTCCTGGCTGCTCATCTGCTTCAGTCCAATCTGCACCGTTCTCACTTTATCGTTTGTTGTTGCGAGGAGCGGCCACAGATACATATTCCATGAGGTGAGGAAGCCGTAGACTCCGAGAGTAATTAAACTCGTCTTTGCCACAGGCAGCACGACTGTCAGATAGAATTTGAAATCACCAATCCCCTCAATCAGACTCGCCTCGCGTAATTCCTTCGGAATCATTTTAAAGTTCTGTCTCAACAGGAATGTTCCGAATGCCATCGCAAAAAATGGAAACGTTAATCCCTGGTATGTATCCAGCCAGCCAAGATCTCTAATTGTCTGGAAGTTCGGAATGACAGAAGCTTCAAATGGAATCATCATCGTCGCGATAAAAATATAGAATATGATATCTCGTCCTTTAAATTCCAAAAACACAAATGCATATGCTGCCAGACTCGACAGCAAAAGCTGGCCAATCATAATTACAATTGACACAACAAAACTGTTAATCAGATATTGAAGCATCGGAAAATTTTCAAATACATACTTATAATTATCCAGTGTAAAACTCTGCGGCAGATTTCCTGCCAGAATGTCCTGATTGGTCATAAAACTCATGATAAAAGCTAATGCTGTAGGCAGAAACACCATGAGTGATGTGACGATAAGAAGAACGTATAATATAATTTTCTGCGGCAGCGGTATACTCATTGATAGTGCACCTTCCTTTCAGCAAACTTGAACTGAACTACAGTCATAATTAATATAATGACGAATAATACGACTGCCTGAGCACTGGCCGGACCGAACTGTCTGTTGACGAAAGCTTCTCTGTAAATTGAATAAACAATCAGGTTAGTCTCGTACTGCGGACCGCCTTTCGTTAAAATATCAATTTGTCCGAACGTCTGGAAGGCATTAATAATCGTTACAACAAGTACGAAAAACAGTGTTGGTGAAAGCATCGGTACAGTAATCTGAAACAGTTTCCTGAAATAGCCGGCGCCTTCAATATTCGCATTTTCGTACAGACTCTGATCGATAGACTGTAATCCGCCGAGCAGTATTAAAAATGTAAAACCAATATTCATCCAGATTGTCGTTAAGGAAATAGCAATCAATGCCCAATCCGGATCAGTCAGCCATCCGATACTGTCGATACCAATAACTCCGAGTGCTTCATTCAGAAGACCCATCGAAGGATTGAATAAATACATCCAGAATATTGAGCCTGCAGCGACTGATATTCCCATTGTTGATGAGTACATCGTTCTGAATAAGCCGACACCTTTCAGCTTTTCATTGGCAAGCACTGCTAAAAACAGCGCAATAATTATAGATGTCGGCACGATATAAAGAACGAAAAGAAATGTAGAGATAAAACTTTTCCTGAATATATCTGATGTATACAGCTGAATATAGTTATCCAGACCAACAAATACAGTTGGTGTCCCGGCCATATCAGTCAGAAAGAAGCTTAAGTACAATGTTTTTATCATTGGATAGAATAGAAAGAGTGAAAATAAAATAATCGACGGCAGCAGAAACATAATACCTTTAATGAAATTTTTACGCCGTGTCTTTCTTTTCTGTTTCATAAACACATCTTGTAATTCACTGCTGCTGGACTGCATCAATTTCATCTCCTTCTTTCAAAGCACTTCTCGAAGAGCGGATTAATTGAGTAGTATCTGAATCAAAATATGCAAAATCTTCATGCGAAATATTAACCGGGAGAGCTTCTCCTACTTTGATATCCCACTGCCCCGGCCATTTTGCCGTCCAGATTTCTTTGCCAACATCGAACGCTATGGAAGTTTCATTGCCCAAGTTTTCGACATTCATGACTTCCAGTGTATGTATTTCTTTGCCCTCTTCAGGCGGGGTAATATGTTCGGCACGAATTCCGACCGTGATATTCGGTATATCTTTCAAACTTTCAATTACTCTGTCCGGAACGTCTACAGCGAGTTCACCTTCAATAATAAATTTTTTACTGCCAATATCTTTTTGTACCGTTCCAATATTCATTTTTGGTGATCCGATAAATGATGCTACAAATAGGTTTGCCGGTTCGTTGTATAAATCAATCGGGCGTCCGACCTGCTGAATCTTACCGCTGTCCAGTACCATAATACGGTCACCCATCGTCATCGCTTCGACCTGATCATGTGTAACATAGACCATCGTCAGACCAAACTGTCTTTGCAGACGTCGGATTTCAATTCTCATATTGGCACGGAGCTTCGCATCGAGGTTCGACAGCGGTTCATCCATTAAACAAATCGGTGCCTGGCTGACAATTGCTCTGGCAAGCGCAACACGCTGTCTCTGCCCTCCGGAAAGCTGTCTTGGTTTACGGTCAAGATAATCACTTAAACCGATCATCTCCGTCGTTTCATGCAGCCTTTTCTGCTGCTCTTCTTTATTTACTTTACGCGCTTTCAAACCGAATAATATATTATCCCTCACAGTCATGTGGGGATATAAAGCGTAGCTTTGAAACACCATAGAAAGATTCCGTTTTTTCGGAGGCAGATGATTAATGACATTGTCATCTATCTTCATCACACCGTCAGTAATATCCTCCAGTCCCGCAATCATCCTTAAGAGAGTACTTTTACCAGAGCCCGACGGGCCGACCATTACAAAGAATTCACCTTCATTTATTGTTAAATCTATATCGTCCAGTACAGTAACTTCTTTATCGTATCGTTTGACGATGTTGTTCATTGTTATTTTTTCAGTCATGTGAAAATCCCTCCACGTAGTGTTATACCAAATTAAACGGCGGTCTCACAGACGATTTACACTTTGATTACATTAATTAACATAAGAAACATTAATCCACATGTTTTTAACAATTAGAATTTATTACAGCAAAATTAAGATTAGTCTGTTAATTTAATGTAAATACTTGAATAAGTTAACGAAATCACATGATATGAAAACGGTTACTTCATCTGCTATTGTAAATATGTAATCTCGACAAAAAAAGACTGCCTCAAAAGAGACAGTCTTTTTTTATATTAGTTAGCGCCGGCTACTTCTCCTGCTTCAGCTAATTGTCTATTATCTTCTAAATACATTTCAATACCTTCTGCCGCGCGATAAGCAAAAGCACCAACTGTACCAGTCGGATTATAACCTCCATTATGCGGGAAGTTTGAACCTCCGATAACAAATACATTATCTTCATCCCACATCTGCAGATAGTTATTTAGGCACAATCCAAATGTTGATGTGAAGTACAGAGAAGAACGTTACAGCGGAGATATTAAAGTGACAGATTTCCTCTCTAGAGATATTACCGGCACTTTAGCAGCTCGGAACGATACTGCTTACAATAAATTTATGGATGACATTAATACCCAGGTTCGCGATCAGCTGCGCCAATCCAATCTTTACCGTTTCGTTGCAATTATCGGACTGTTGTTTGCAGTACTTGGTTTAAGTATGATTTTATATTTTTCTTCAGGTAACACATGGGTAATTTTAGGCGGCGCTTATTATTCATTCTTCGCTTATCTGCTGGTAGAATCTTACATCCAGGCAAATCGTAATAATTTTGAAGATCAGCTGTATAAACGCCTAATGAAAAATTATTTTAAAAATTAAATTTAAAGTGGACAAAGTTTTGTTTCATTCCAAACAGACAGGGTAAATATTTTATATATATGAATCTCTGCAGGAGGGGATAATTTTGGCCAGATTAGAAACATATCTTAACGAAGATGATTTATTGAACCGCATTCATTTTTTACGTAGAGAAAAGAACGTAAGGAACAATCAGCTGACTATTTTTTCAAATGCATCTTTTGAAAGTGTAGAGCTGAATGAAGATATTGAAACGAAGACAATTGACGGCACTGCCGGTGATAAGATTGTCACATATTTCTCTGCAGGCGATCCTGAAGACCGCCGTATTGATAATCTCAATCTCACACATGAGCAGGAGGAGGCTTATCATTACGCACTTGAACATCATCAGTTTATTTTGTATATCAATCATCCGGATGCAGATGGTGTTTACAAAGCTGAGCTGAAAGATATGCCATATGATAATGATACTGAAGTCGTCGATATGAACAAAGTGAATGATGACGGTACAAGATTATAATATTCACCAGCAGGTTCCAATCTGGACCTGCTTATTTTTTATAATAAAATTTATATGTAAGGAGATGGTGCTGTGATACTTAATAAAACAATTGAACAATGGCAGAATGAATTTCCACAGCTCGGGGATATGATGGAATATCGTGAAATCCTTTGGCTGAATGACAATCAGGCTGCTGCAGACAGTGTCCTGCCGAAGTTGATACTTAGTGAAGATGATATTTTAAGTGCAGAAGCACGCCTGAAACGTTTTGCACCTTACATTGCACATGTTTTTCCTGAAACTGCTGATAGCGCAGGAATTATAGAATCTCCTTTGACTGAACTGACACGCATTCAGGAAAGTTTTAAAGAGATAGTCGGCAAAAAAATCAACGGTTCTTTTTATTTAAAAGAAGATAACAAACTGCCGATTTCCGGTTCTGTTAAAGCGCGCGGCGGCATTTATGAAGTCCTTGCTTTTGCAGAGTCGCTTGCACTCGCAGCCGGGCTTATTACTGAAGATGGTGATTATAAAAAATTCGCCAGCACGGACTTTAAGAATCACTTCTCGCAATACTCGCTGGTCTGCGGTTCTACCGGAAATCTCGGACTAAGTATTGGAATTATGGGAGCCGAGCTTGGCTTTAAAGTTATTATTCATATGTCTGATGATGCGAGGCAGTGGAAGAAAGATATGCTCCGCTCTAAAGGCGTTACAGTCGTTGAGCATAGCGACGATTACTCAAAAGCAGTCGAACAGGGACGCGCAGACAGCCTTAAAGACGCTAAGAGTTACTTTATCGATGATGAGAACTCAAAAACATTGTTTTTAGGCTATGCGGTCGCTGCTATCCGGTTAAAAGAACAGCTGCAGGAGCAGAATATAGATGTGGATAAAAATCATCCGCTGAATATCTACCTGCCGTGCGGTGTCGGCGGCGGTCCCGGCGGCATTGCATTCGGGCTTAAGGTTGTTTTCGGTGATAACGTAAACTGTTACTTTGCAGAACCCACGCACTCACCATGTATGACTCTCGGCATGATGACTGATTATCACGATAAAATTTCCGTACAGGATTTCGGTATCGATAACGTCACTGCTGCGGATGGACTTGCTGTCGGCAGAGCTTCCGGCTTTGTCGGTCAATTTCTGGCTAAGCTCATTAGCGGTTCATATACTGTCAGTGATGAAAACTTATTTAAAATGCTCGCTATAATGCATGATGAGGAAAACATTAAGCTCGAACCTTCTGCACTTGCAGGTGTCATGGGTCCTGCTGCAGCAAACTCTAAAGGTACGCATATTGCATGGAGTACGGGCGGTGATATGGTCCCTGAGGATGTTTATAAAGATTATTATCTCAAAGGAAAAATTTAATTTAACAAAAAAAAGAGAAGCCTCAGCTTCTCTTTTTTCATAACTATATTAATGTGTCGAACACTTCATTTAAAATTTCATGATCCGGTTTTGAACCGAGATTTTTTGTAACGATGCCTTTAACGTTTTTCGGGCTCATTCCCGCTTCGATTTCAGCTACCGATTCTTTACTGCCGACAAGGTATGCGCCTTCCAGACCGCGTTCTTTAATTTCTTTTTCAAGCTGGACAGCTAAACTCTTATACCAGCGATGCTGATTTTCTTCAAAGCGGTGCTGGAATTCATCTTTCCCGCCCCCTCTTGCTAACGGCTGAGCCGCCTCTTCATAGTCGACCCAGTTTTCACTGTCGACATCCCAGCTGTATTTCTTCGTGTCTCTAATAATCCCAAGTGATGTTTCGATAAATGTTACATCAGCCTGCTGCACTACTACCAATGCTGTTTCAGGGAAACGCTGTTCTAGTTCTTCAATCTGCCGGGTTTCAGCAGTCTCACCCCAATGGAATGATGTTGTTACCGGAACCTGCAGTACTCTTGCTCTCCAGAGCTCACCATCAGCCGATGCGACTAATATAAATCCTTTACGCATTTCACGCTGATGCACCGCAATTTCTTTCTCGACTTTATCCTGCAGTTTTTTCAAGGCTTTCAGCTCTGCTTGATTATCTTTTGCTTTCACTTCTTCTTTAAGTTCTTTCAAACCGTTTTTTAAGTGTATCTTCCATTCTCCGTTTGAAAGATTCCCTGCGCTGGCATCTGTGTTTAAGTGAATTGTCAGTACACCGGTATTATCATGTTTCCCTTTGATTTCCTCAATAATCTTTGCTAATGACATTCTTATCTTACTCCCCTTTCAGAATTACATAATTCCAATACATTACCCTTATAAATTTCCCTCAAAACAAAAATATCACCTGCCAAAATAATGACAGGTGATATTTCTATACTCCGCTGTTATTCATTAGTTCTTTATCCCGTCTGCCATGCAGGAAATAATACACTGCGATTCCCGACAGTACTACGAAAGCGAGCGTTAAATACATTCCGCCATAGCCGAATGATGCTGCAATTGGCCCTAAAAGAAACGGCCCAAAGCCAAGTCCTAAATCCAGCGCAATAAAGTATGTGGTATTCGCAAGACCTAGACGTTCTCTCGGTGTCACTTTAATGGACAGTGCCTGTGTAATCGACTGCACATTGCCGTAGCCGAAACCAATCAGTACTGCTGCAGTCAGAAATGCCAGCGTCGCTGTAGCCTGGCTGATTACTGCAAGACCCAGTGCAAACATAATAATTGCGGGATACATTACAATGTTCGCGCCTTTACGGTCAAGGAGCGGCCCTGTAATCGGACGCGACAGCAGCACTGTCACACCGTACACCGTAAAGTACAGACTGCCCGCCTGTATCAGACTGATGCTTTCTGCATAAGCCGTAACGTACGATAAAATTCCCGAATACGCGAATGCCATTACAAACATGACTGCTGAAATTGGTATTGCCCGTTTTTCGAAGAAGTCCATAATTTTAAACTTCCCGCCGGCTGTTGCTTTAATCGGTCTCATAGGCGGCGCTTTAACTGTCAGTCCGATAATCAGACTGATTACTGCCATCGTAAATGAAAAGATAAAAATACTGGTAAATCCGTATGCTGCGATTAAAGCAACACCTATCAATGGACCGACAGCCGTCGCCAATACTACTGACATACTGAAGTAGCCGATTCCCTCGCCGTTTCTGCTTGGCGGTATAATCTGTGCAATGATTGTACCTGTTGCCGTCATTGCATAACCCATGGCTATACCGTGTAGAATACGCAGTAAAATAAGCGGATATATACTCATTGGGATTAAATAAGATGCGGTCAGCACCACGATGAGTGCCGAACCGATCAACAGCATCTTTTTACCACCCATCGCAGTAATATGCTTGCCGCCGAACACCCTTCCAATCAGCGAGCCGATAATAAATGAACTGGATACAAGTCCTGCCATACCGACCGAAGCGCCGTATTCCTCTGTCGCGTACAACGCCATTGTCACTAGGAGGAGATATTGCGACATCATCAGCGCAAAGTTCACAATTGATGTATTGATAAAATCTTTCGTCCACAATCTGTCTTTATATACTTCCGACAATATAATTGCACTTCCTTAGTAATTTATTGAATCTCTCTATTTTCCATTAAATAACAGCTCTTGTCTATAGACGAAGTGCATAAAAATAGTAAACCTGTTTTTAATGTTCATTGGTTTCAAAGTAATGATCTACCAGCTTTTCAGTTTCCGCCCTCAGCATTCCGACACCTCTGATTAAATAATCCGAACCTGCTGACAGTGCTCCGATTGTGTAGAAATTATTCATAGTACCGAATCTCGGACTGATAATTTCATGATTTTTATTCAACAGTACTCCGCCAAATTCGTCCGCTTCCAGAATTAGTGCATCATACATATTCTTCATTAGTTCTGTATTATCTTTTTCAATATTTTTAACCGGGCCTGTAGCATTAATCAGTATATCAAAACGCTCTGTCTGACCGTCTTCAAAAGTTACAGTGAATCCATCGGCCGCTGCTGCGGACTCCATGCCGTGCATAAACACAAGCCTATCTTCATCAATCCATTTAAGAATCTGTTTTGCACCGTGAGGCGGCATCGGTGAATGATTACCATCGACGTAAGGATGATATTTTTCTAAAAACGTTCGTTTATCACTTCTCGATAAATATTTAAATAATATTTTAAAAGTACCCTCCAGATGCACTATTAAATACTGCAGTCTGCCGACACTGTCCATATGCTCAAGATCGTATTTCAAATCAATATCAGGACGATCTGTCTTACGTTCAAAAAGTGATACATCCACCTGCTGTGCTGCCATTTCCTTTTTAAACAGCCCGAGTAATTTATCGAGTGGAATCAGACCGTCTCTTTCATATTGAAACGCTGCATCCAAAGTAAAATACTCCGGTTTAAAATCATAATACGTCCCTCTAACAGCAGGCATCTCTCCGCTTCTCGATAGAACATACACTTTTTCATGGCCGTTCAGGAGTAAATATCTGAAACTGTCGATGGCAGACAAGCCGCTCCCGATAATTCCAATTTTGCCTTCCAGCTTATTTAACTTCTCCTCTATCGGGTACGGATTATAAAAATAATTGCTGACGCCCTTTAGCTCATAAGGGTCACTGTATGACAATTCACCTGTCGTTAAATATACCGCATCGTAATCTTGTTCATTTCCGCCTGCACACAGAGTATATGTGTTTTTATCTTCATTAAATATAATATTGTCTGCATATTTTTTTATAATATTAATATTGGAATGTGCCTCTGCAAACGACATTAATGAGCTATGCATATACTCCCCATAAACTCTGCGGCTCGGAAAACTCAAAGCCTCATGTTCTGAGTTTTCCAGCCACTTCATAAAATCTTCAGAGTCAGCTGTCAGAGACATCTCTTCTGCCGGCAGATTAATAATCAAATTTTCATTGTCCTGCTGATAAGCATAACCCCGCCCGAGTGTTTCAGGTGCATCATATATATCGATATTTAAATTTTCATTGAATCTTTCATCGTTAACAAAAAACTTAACGATTGAAATACCGGCCACTCCGGCACCTGCAATTGCTATTCTTTTAGCTTTCATCGCTTCATCACTGTCCTCTAAGAAAATTTGCTGATTTAAGTATATTAATAAAATGACTATACTGCCAATGCTTAAGCTGCCGTTCTCTGATATGTATGATAAAATTCATTTAATCATTAAATACCGGGGTGTACATATGGATATTAACGAAGTTTTAAAAGCTACAGAAATTATGACAGGACCGTTTCCTGAACTGGATAAAAAAGAGCACAACAATCCTTTCAGCCACTTCTCCCAGTGGTACGTACATGCACTGAAGAATGGAACAGCCGAGCCCAACAGTATGGTGCTCAGCACTATCACTCAGAACAATACACCGGACTCGCGTGTTGTCCTGTTAAAAGCGATGGATGATGAGGCCCTTTATTTTGAGACGGGAAGATTTCGTGAAAAAGTTATCCAGCTTACACATAACAGCAGCGTTGCTTTAAACTTTTACTGGCGTGAACAAGGCAGACAGGTCCGCCTCAAAGGTACTGCTGAGCTGACAACGGACATTTCACATATTGCTGATAATTTAGATGCAGCAGTGCGTGATTTAAATGCATATAAAACTGTGCCTTTGGAAGTTGAATTTTATCAGGCGTTAAATGAAGGCGGATATGCCCGTCTCCTTTATAAGTTAACTGATGGAAAATGGGAGTGTAACTGGCTGTAGCCGGATGCACTCTTTTTCTAATTAATATTCTATCTGTGATTAAATCTTAAATTTCATGTATAGTAGGTAAATAAATTAATACAGAGGTGATTTCATGACTTCATACATCACACGGTGCACTATAAATGATACTGAGGCGCTGTTAAAATTGAGCTATGATACTTTTTATGAAGCTTTCGAGGCTCAAAACACTAAAGAGAACATGAAAGCTTACTCTAATGATGCTTTCACAGCTGAAAAAATCAGGGATGAACTTAATAATCCTGATTCACAGTTTTATTTTATATACAGCAATGATGAACCTGCAGGATACTTAAAAGTGAATGTCGATTCAGCTCAATCCGAACCGATGGGACATAGTTCTCTTGAAGTGCAAAGAATTTATATTCTCCAGAAATATCACAAACAGGGATTCGGTAAAGAACTGCTGAATCTTTCCTATGATATTGCACGCAAACTCAATAAAAATAAAATCTGGCTTGGTGTCTGGGAGAAAAATGAGAATGCGATTGGCTTTTATAAAAAGCAGGGCTTTAAAAAAACCGGTTCTCATTCCTTTTTTATGGGAGATGATGAACAGACAGATATTATAGCGGAGAGGATTTTATCGTTAGAATAATGGAGGAGAAAGTTATTGAGCAACCAAATAGATCAACCTTTTTTCAGCAATAAAAATTTAAGCTGGCTGCTGATTATCGGCGTTATTTTAGTCGGTGCAAACTTAAGGGTGCCACTGACTTCTGCAGGTGCTCTCGTATCATTTATCAGAGATGATTTTGGCATCAGCAACGCGCTTGCAGGTGTTATTACTACGCTTCCGCTCATTGCATTCGCACTGTTGTCACCGTTTGCACCGAAAATTGCAAACAAAATCGGCATGGAACGGACGATTGCTATTTCACTTATTCTGCTGATTGCAGGTATTTTAATCAGATCTGCAAGCGGCATCGGTCTGTTATTTACCGGAACATTGCTGGTTGGTTTAGCAATTGCCGTCGGCAACGTGCTCATACCCGGCATTATTAAAATGAATTTCCCCTATAAAATCGGCTTAATGACCGGCCTCTATGCGATTGTTATGAACGTATTCGGCGCACTCGGTTCAGGTTTAAGTATACCGATTGCAACGTCCGGAAATTTAGGCTGGCGCGGCTCACTCGTTATCTGGGGCGGACTTGCGTTTATCACACTGATAATCTGGCTGCCGCAGCTAGCGAAAAAGTATGGTGCTAAAAAGAAAATTAACAATCAGCAGATTGGCGGATTATTGCGTTCTCCGCTCGCATGGAAAATCACCGTATTTATGGGTGCTCAGTCTTTAATCTTCTATACGCTGATTACTTGGCTGCCGACTATATTAATGGCTAACGGCTACGATATTCATCTCGCCGGCTGGGGTGTATTTATATTCCAGTTCGCAAGTATTCCATTTACATTTATCATTCCGGTTATCGCAGACAAGATGAAAAATCAGGTGATGATTGCATTGATCAGCAGTGGATTGATACTCACAGGAATTGCCGGTCTTCTCGCAGGATTTTCAGAACTCTCAATCCTCTGGATAATAATGCTCGGTATCGGCAACGGCAGCGCATTTTCACTGTCCATGATGTTTTTTACACTGAGAACAAAAGATGGCTACGAAGCCGCTGAACTCTCGGGTATGGCTCAATCGTTCGGTTACCTGCTGGCAGCACTCGGACCGGTGATGGTCGGAGGTCTTCAGGATATGACGGGAAGCTGGACACTCCCTCTGATACTGCTTGCCTGCGTCTCAGTACTGATGCTTATTATGGGTATCGCATCCGGTAAAAATAAACAGATTTCCGGGAATGTATAACAAAAAAAGCAGCGGAGATCCGCTGCTTTTTATTTATCTTGTCTTTTTTTAGCTTGTTCTTCTTTTAATTTTTCTGGTGTAACATCATTTCCAAGCGGATCCACAACTGTCAGTCCTGAAAAGGAATCCAGTACCTGTCCTCTGATTTGACGAAGGTAATCTTCTCTTAAGACTGTCTGCTCCCGCTTTTCTTCTTCAGTCAGACCCACCGTTTTTTGTATTTTTGCTAATTCATTTATTCTATCTAATCCTGCAATCATATTTGATCCTGCTTTCTTTTATTGATTAAAAAATGTAAATTTCTGTTCTCTGTTAACAGGAAACTTCGGTACAACAAATTCTCCAAGTTCCTGAATTACTTCTGCCGCCGGACGACTGCTGTCTTTAAGCGCGACAGTCATATGATTAACGCCCGCTTCCTGATACGCGTTTAAATAATCTATTAAAAAATTTCGTCCCGCTCTGAATCCTGTTTCCAACGTTTTCGGCGCTTCATTTGCACGCTCAGACAAATCAATCATCAGAGGCTGGGTAAATGGTTTAAATTCTTCAGTTAAACCGCGCCATTTATTTATCAGTGCTTTTTGTTTTTTTAACTCCTGCGGATAAAACATCCAGCCGTCTGTATGTTCCGCAAGCCACTCTATCGTCTGGCTGCTGTAACCTGTTCCGAATACAGGAATACTCCCCATTTCAGGTTTAGGAACAACATCGCCTTCAGTTAAGTTTGTACGTTCTGTTTGTATGCTCGGGAATTCTTCCTGCCACAGCTGTTTCATTACAGTAATGGACTCTCTGAACAGCTCATCTTTATTTTCACGGTCTACTTTGAATGCCGGAAATTCTATCTGCCGGTCACCTGTTGCCACGCCCATTACAAAGCGCTGCCCTGAAATACTGTCAAGCGTTGCAGCAGATTTTGCCGTATGAAAAGGATGCCTCAATGTAGTTACTATGCTGCCGGTCGTCAGCGCGATACTTTTAGTATGTGCTGCTGCATATGTTAAAAACATAAACGGGTCATAAAGCCCGCCGACATCACCGAAGTTCGGATCATACAGCGGTGCATCCCGAACCGTTAAAGCAGCAAAACCGTAATCTTCAGCCTGCTTTGCAAGCATCATCTGCTCCTCGAGATTCATCTTCGGAAAACTGCCTTTGTAAGCTTCAAGAGGAAAACCCAAACCCAGTGTCAGCTTGTCTTCTTTAAACATTCGTTTGAAACCTTTATGTTCTTGAAATTGTGCCACGTATAATCACCTCCCTTAAGTTTTTCTGTCTGCAGCATACAGACAAATGTAGATGTATTATATTATCATAACCGGTGACTGGCAAGATATGTGCCTCATACAGGTTTAAAAGCTTGTCAAAGAAGGGAATACATAAGTAAGACATTTTTCGATGAAGGAGTGATGAGCGTGGGTTTAATACGAGGTATGAATCATATTGGAATGATTGTTCCCGATATTGAAACAGCAACTGAGTTTTTTAAAAAAGGACTTGGTGCAAAAATTGCTTATGATTCACAAACACTTAAAGACCGCCCGAGAGGCGGACCTTTAGTTGAAAAACTGCTCGGTATTCCCGAAGAGTCATATATAGTCAAAAAGAGAATGCTGACTATCGGCAAGGGGCCGAACATAGAAATGTTCCAGTTCTTTAATGTGAGCTCAAGAACACCGTTAAGCCTGGAAGATTACGGCTATACACATCTTTCCTTTTACACAGATGATATTAAAAAATCATATGAGCAAATGAAGGAAGCTGGCGGCCAGCCGCTGTCGAATATTCATGCAAATACCCGCTATGAGGATACAGAGGGTAACGGCACAGTTTACTTTAAGACTCCATGGGGCAGTTTAATCGAACTGCAGACATTGCCGGAAGGCTATTATTACCCCGAATACAGTGAGTCAGAAGTATTTATACCAGATGAAAAGCAGTCTCCTGAAATTTAATCAGAGAGACTGCTTTTCATTTTAACCAGCCTTTATCCAGCGCTTTCCTGATGGCTTCAATTCTGTTCGTTACATGCAGCTTATCCAGTACAATTGATACGTAATTCCTGATCGTACCATTCGATAAATGCAGTTCTTCTGCAATGGATTTCGTCGTTTTTCCATCCGCAAGCAGCTGGACAATTTCAATCTCTCTCGATGATAAAGGATTTTCGGTTTCAAAAGCGATGTCGATGAGTTCAGGAGAGTAAATACGTTTCCCGGTCATAATCTGTCTGATGGACTCTGCCAATGTCTCACTCGGCGTATCTTTCAGCAGATAGCCGCTGACCTGTGCTTTTTTGGCACGCTCAAAATATCCCGGTCTCGCATAGGTTGTCAGTATAATCACTTTGCAGTCTGTCTCTGTCAGCTCTTCTGCCGCGTCCAGTCCTGTCATTACCGGCATTTCAATATCCATTAAACAAATATCAGGCTGCTCTTCTTCAACAAGTTTAAGTGCATCTCTGCCATTCCCTGCCATACCTACCACTGAAATATCTTCTTCCAGATTAAGCAGCGAGCTGAGCGCACTTAATAATAAATTTTGATCTTCAGCCAGCACAATTCTAATCATCCTATCCCTCCTCTATTTGTCTTAGCACTTTCGGCACTGTCATATTTACTTCAAACCCGCTATCCGAGTTGTGGATATGAGACTCGCCGTTAACAAACTCCAGACGTTCTTTCATGCCCTGCAGACCGTTGCCGTAATTAAAACTGGCTGTGCCGGTTCCATTATCGGATATTTTTAAAAATATATCTTTTTCAGATTCTGTCAGAATAATCATGCATTCTGTTGCATTACTGTGTTTTAAAATATTTGTCACCGATTCTTTTAAACACATGCTGAGGACGTTTTCTATTAATACAGGTATATTTTTAAAGTCTGCTTCTATCGTTTCTGCATGCTTAATTTCAACTGTGTCCAAAATCAGCTGCGTATGTTTCAGCTCTTCCGTAAAACTGACCCGTTTCATATCACTGATCATTTCACGAACTTCTTTCAACGCATGACGTGCAGTATCCTGAATATCCTGCAGTTCTTTTTTCGCCTGCTCAGGATTTTTATCGATAAGCTTGCGTGACAGGTCACTTTTAAGACCAATCATCGACAGCCTCTGACCTAGAGTATCATGCAGATCCCTTGCAATACGGTGACGTTCCTCTTTAATTGCAAGTTCTGCTATTTGCTGATTAGCATCTTCCAGCTGATTTTCCAGTTCATCCTGCTTTATCCGGCTGCGCTTATTCAGAGGAATCAGTATAATTCCAAGTATAGTCATAATCAGAAAAGGAAGATGGGTTAATAAAATCATATAGTTAAAGAACGATGCGTATACTATCGCCAAAACTGTTGTGACCAGTAACAGTACATACATCGTAATGAAGCCCGCTTTATTTCTAATATTGCCGATATAAATTGCAATGAACAATGCAAAATACACGTAGCTGAATAATATCGTCATTATTATATTAATAATAATTTGGATACTGACACCGATATATACTAGTGCACCTTTTGAATTAAATGTCAGCCAATATACCGCAAAGAATATTAATGTCGTTACAATACCGGTTATTATTTCACTGAGCGAGGTCGCACGAAAGATAAAATAAAATGGCAGCACACAAAAAATAATCCATATATAAAGACTTAACCCCGTATTTGACGGGAAAATATGATACCAATCTTTCATCTTCATTCGCCCCTTCACTCTGCTGTTCAGCCCATTATATCAAATACGGTCTCTAGAGATGAAACATCCCCCTATTATACATAGGAGGATGCTGATATTTCTTATTATGCAGTAGTGTTCTCTGCAGTCTTAACTGCCAGACGTTCCTTCATCTTTTTAAACGTAATGAACGTATTGTTCTCTTCGTCGTAAAGACGGAACTTTATCGATTCTAAACTTGTTTTTAATGTAATTGTCGTCGCTTGGTGAAGAGGCGGCGTGTTTTCATGTGCTTCTTCTAAATGATAGTTCGGTACACGCGGCGCTAAGTGATGCACGTGGTGGTAACCGATACTGCCTGTCATCCATTCAAGCCATGCTGGAAGTTTGTAATAAGAACTGCCGTCTACCGCAGCTTTTACGAAATCCCATTCTGATTCATTTTCAAAATATGAATCTTCAAACTGATGCTGAACGTAGAATAACCAGATCCCTGCCATACCTGCGATGTAAATAATCGGCAGCTGCACCATAAGCAATACGTGCCAGCCTAAAGTAAATCCGATAAGTAAGTAAATCGAAACAATAATTAATGTAAGAACGTGTGTGTTAATACGTTCCTGGCGTTTCGCTGCTTTACGGTTAACACGATTTGCAATTAAGAATAAGTAAAGCGGGCCGAAACCGAATAAAACAACCGGATTACGGTATAAACGGTATTGGAATCTTTCCCATTTGCTTGCTTCTTCATATTCTTTTACTGTCATAACCCAAATATCACCAACACCGCGTTTATCTAAGTTACCGCTTGTTGCGTGGTGAATCGCATGTTCTTTTTTCCATTTTTCATAAGCGAAATGTGTAATAACTCCGGTTACATTTCCGAAGAAATTATTTAATTTTTTGTTTTTAAAGAATGATCCGTGCGTGCAGTCGTGGAAAATAATAAATGAACGAATCATAAATCCTGCTGCCAGTATTGAAAATGGTAAGCTCAGCCAGAATGAAACACTTAGTGACTGATAAGCTAAAAACCATAGTATAAAGAATGGCAATATCGTGTTCAGCAGCTGTATGACACTCGTCTTAGTTTGTGATTTTGCATAGGGCATTACACTTTTTCTCAGTGCCGCCTGTTTTTCTTTAGTCATATGCATTCCTCTTTTCCCTATCTATTCACTTAATATTATGAGCGATAAAGACTTTTGGATATAGACTATACTGTCAGTAAATTAACATGACATTTGTCATGTTAATTGCCGATTTTAACGTTTCCAGACATTCTTTCAAGTGTGGCGTAGACACTCAACGCTGCCAGAGCACTTGTTTTCGGATTTTCCGGCAGCGGATTGTTGCTGATTGTCAGCTCTGCATCACCAAATCCGCCTGATATATTAATAGTATGCGTATTTTTATCAGCTGCTGGGTCTGCAATCAGCACGACGTTTGTCTTATCAATACCTAATCCTGCCAGTGATAAAATAATCGAGATATTCATGTTCTTCGGAAATTTATCGATTGCATCTCCAGCTTTTCCTTCAAAGACTACTGTTTCAACAGCAACCGCTTCATCAATAAGTGAAGCTGCCGGCTTACGCGTCGTTAAAGTGACTTTGTCCAGATTGCCGAGCGCTCTCGCATTTTGAACCAGATCAAGGCCGCCAATCCCGCCTGAGGGTAGATGCAGTGTTTTGCTGTCTTTTGCTGATACTGTTTTAAGTAAAGCTTCGTCAGCAAGTGCACCGATACTAATGAGAATCGTATCTTTTACTTTGATAATGTCAGGCAGCAGCTCTTTGCTGGTCTCAACGTTAGCCGCTTCCACAACAATATCCATGTCTGCTGCAAGAAATTCACTTAAATCTGTGAATAGTTCTACATTATATTGTTCCTCAAGGTGTTTATATTTATCGTAATTTCTTACGAATACGCTCGTTATATTTAAATCACCATTGCTGTTTTTATTAATGTTTTTTAACAAATATTGTCCTATTGCACCTGAACCTACTAATCCAATATTCATATCTGTCTCTCTCCTTATTTATATGTATAATTCTATCCATTTTAAACAGGATACTTAATGAAAGCAATTTTATAAAAAATGACCCCGTCACCGGAGTCATTGATAATTTATTTATCCGAAAAAGGCTGTGACTGCGTCAACCATACTGTAAATTCCTAAGAATGAGACGACTGCGACAACAAGAAATCCAATAACGTTAAAAATAGGACCGTTTTTATGTTTACCCATAAGTCCTTTTTTATTAACGATAATATAAATCAGAATCGCAATCAGCGGTAAAATAACACCGTTTAATGCCTGAGCGAGCAGAATGACTTCAAGCGGCTCAAAACCGATTGCTGATGTAACTACACCAATCAAAATAACCAGACCGAAAATCATTTTAAATTTCTTATTCTTCATGCCGCCTTCCCATTTAAAGAAAGAGCTGACTGTTGCTGCTGCACCCATCGGTGATGCCAGCGCAGATGAGAAACCTGCAGCAAACAAACCAACACTGATAAATATTGGCGCCCATACATCCCCAAGTATCGGCACAAGAGGGCCTGCAAGTGCAACGACATTGTCAACTTCCTGTCCGTAAATTAACGTCCCTGCAGAAATTAAAATCGCACCTGAAATTATACCGCCGATTGTAATAGAAATTATCGTATCCCAGCGTGCCAGCGTTAAGTCTTTCAAGCCGTTAAAACGTTCGTGCACGGCCGTTGCATGCAGAAAGAAGTTGTACGGGACAACCGTCGTACCAATTAATGCAATTACCATAATAATCGAACCGTCCGGAATAGACGGAATGAATGCACCGCCGAACACTTCACTCCAGTCCGGTTTAACGAGGAACATAGTCGTAATAAATGTCGCTCCCATAATTATCATTAAACCGAGCATAATTTTTTCAATAACTTTGTAACTTCCGAGTAAACCAATTGTTAATATTATTACACCGACAATCGGTGCAAGTATATTTGTAGGGATACCGAGCAGATAACCAAGACCAAGTGATGTCCCAAGTAAATCCCCGCTCATGTATGCCGCACAGCCGATTGCAACTGCAATCATAGAAATCCACACGACAAGAAATTTCCCAAGTGTATTGTTAAATAAGTCGTAAATTGCTTCCCCAAGACCGCGTCTTGTTACGAGAGCGAGACGAATAATCATTTCCTGCAGGACGATTGTCGCAATGATTGAAAATAAAACTGCCCATAATATACTGTAACCAAATCCTGCGCCGGCACGCGTCATTGTTGTGACCGTACCCGGACCAATGAATGAAGCTGTAATGACCATCCCGGGCCCAAGTGCTTTAATTACATCTATAAACCTGCTCATAAAATTACCATCCCCTGGTTAATCAGATTTTACCCAAATGCTTTAAGTGCCCGGCTAATACGTAAAGTACTGCATAACTGACAAAGTGAGCAGAGTGCTGGTTAGCATCCATCATCGGATATACTTCAACGTAATCCATACCGACGAGTCCGTGCTTGCCAAATTCGTGTATTAATGTGAGTAACTCATAAGATGTTAGACCATTACCGTCTACAGGACCGCCTGGATTATATGCGAAATCCAGCACATCACTGCAAATTGATAAGTAAACTACATCGACATCTTTCGCCGCCATATCGTAAATCTCTTTTGCGTACGCACGTAAATCTTTCGCTTCTCTAATATCGTTGATCGTCAGTGTGACCGCACCGTTCTCCTGTGCGTAACGCCCTGTCTCAGGTTTATTGCGCGGCCCGTGAATTCCCGTGTGAATAATCGATTCGTTGCGGACGCCTTCCGTTTCATACAAACGCATAAATGGTGTGTTGCGCGCGTATATCTCACCTTCATAATCCGGCATATTATCGTAATGTGCATCTAAATGAATAATCCCGACTTTTTTGCCGCTGTCAGCAAGGGATTTCAATATCGGATAAGTAACCCCGTGTTCTCCGCCGAAACCAACGAGGAATTTACCTGTTTTCCATAATTCAGCAGAAAAATCTTCGATGTTCTTGTAAGATTGTTCGTTATCATGTGCAACAAACGGGATATCCCCCGCATCCCCGAAAGTCAGATGTTCATTCACATCAACATGATCGAGTTCCGGTAAGTAACCGCTGTAACGGGCTGAAGAAGAACGAATCTGTTTCGGTCCAAGTTCAACGCCGGTATAGTCCCCCCACGTGCTTTCACCTTCAAAAGGCGCGCCGTAGAAAATTACATCTGTGTCATAAGTCCCTTTTTTAACGAGATTTTCTGCACCTAAAAAGCATGGCACGTTTCCATAAATATTTTCCTTCATATATATAAATCCCCTTTGTATTTATTCTGGATACAACTGTATTATAAATGTAATGAATGCCTTATTTCAATTCTATTTTTATAATAGTTTGATTATTCTAACTTATTATCGATTGGAATGATGTACTTAAAGCGTTAATTACTTTTGAAGCTGTCACTGCTTCAATCGCTTCGTCATGTTCAATTAGATAATCTGCAGCATAACCATGCATGTACACCGCATTTGAAACTGCGGGTTGAATGTCTTTACTCTGGCCGATAAAAGCAAGAATCATGCCGGTTAAAACATCACCTGTTCCGCCTTTGGCAAGCCCTGAATTACCCGTCTGATTTACCCATAACGCACCGTCCGGTTCTGCAACTATCGTCTTTGGACCTTTCAGCACAACATATATACCGTAATCCATCGCCAGATTCTTCGCCGCTTCATAGCGATTATCATTAACATAATCAATATCTTTATTAATAATCCGTGCCATCTCTCCCACATGGGGTGTAATGATTAACGGGCTGTCACGCTTTCTGATCAGCATCTCGTGGCTGTTCAGCTCATATAACCCATCCGCATCAATAACTAACGGTCCGTTAAAATTAGTAATTAAATCTTCAATAATATCATCCGATAAACGCCCAAGACCAGGTCCCGCTGCGACTGCATCTTTACCTTCCAGAAAACCATTCAGCTCATCATCCCGATGATAAAATGTCGCTTCAGGAACATGTGATGCAACAATCGGAATAACGGATCTGACAGTATTAACAGTCGTTAAACCCGCGCCGCTTTCAACAGCCGCACCCGCAGATAGTGCTGCAGCACCAGGCATTAATTCACTGCCTGCAATAATTCCAACCTTGCCGTGACTGCTTTTGTGAGAATTGGGATCACGCTTTTGCCAGTGTTCAATCACAAGGTTTTTCGACCAGCTGTTTATACTCATTCACTATACCTCCAAAATTTATACTCACAGCTTCTATACCCTGTTCTTTCAATCAGACCTGCATTTTCCGCATTTTTCTTATTATTTAAATTAAAATACCGCGAGATACCCTTCTCGCGGTTTTCCTTCTTTTATACTTCTTTCAGACCACTTTCCAGGTCGCTGATAATGTCATCAATATTTTCTGTTCCGATAGACAGACGAACCAGCTCCGGCAATACTCCTGAAGCGATTTGTTCTTCTTCAGATAACTGCTGGTGCGTTGTCGATGCCGGGTGAATGACTAATGATTTTGAATCCCCAACGTTTGCGACTAACGAGAAGAGCCCAAGTCCGTCGACGAATTTCGCAATTTCATCTACTGAACCGTCGATACCGAATGTCAGTATTGCTCCCTGTCCTTTAGGCAGATATTTTTTACCGAGGTCATGATATTTATTACTTTCAAGTCCCGGATAATTTACCCATTTCACTTTAGGGTGCTGTTCTAAAAACTCCGCTACTTTTTGTGCGTTTTCTGAATGACGCTCCATGCGGAGGTGCAATGTTTCAAGTCCTAAAAGGAACTGCTGCACATTAAATGGTGATACTGCAGATCCCAAGTCACGTAATAATTGAACACGGGCTTTAGTAATATATGCCGCCGGTCCAATATCCTTCGCATAAGATACACCGTGGTAGCTTTCATCCGGTTCAACTAACCCTGGGAATTTACCGTTATCCCAATTGAACTTGCCGCTATCTACGATAATACCGCCGATTGAAGTTCCGTGTCCGCCGATAAACTTCGTCGCTGAATGAACGATAATATCTGCACCATGTTCAAACGGACGCAGTAAGTACGGCGTTGCGAACGTACTGTCGACAATTAATGGAAGATCGTTACTGTGAGCAACTTCAGCCACTGCTTCAATATCTAAAACATCAATACGCGGGTTACCAATGGTTTCAGCAAATACAGCGCGTGTTTTATCGTTAATTGCTGCTCTAAAGTTTGCAGGGTCTGATGGATCAACGAAATGAGTTTTAATTCCCATTTTCTTAAACGTTACATTTAAAAGGTTGTATGTACCGCCGTAAAGATTCGCAGATGCGACAATCTCATCACCAGTTTCTACAATATTAAGTAATGACAGATGAATCGCTGCCTGCCCTGAAGATGTCGCGAGTGCGCCGACTCCACCTTCAAGTGCAGTAATTCGCTCTTCAAAAACATTCTGTGTCGGGTTCATAATACGCGTATAAATGTTACCGGGCTTCGCTAAAGAGAATAAATCCTGTGCGTGCTGCGTGTCGTCGAACACATAACTAGTCGTCTGTGTAATAGGCACCGCACGTGATTTTGAATCATCGATTGTCTGGCCTGCATGTATCGTTAAAGTTTCTAAATTCCAATTTTCATTAGTCATAGTAATCCTCCATCATATTGGTTGAATTTTCTGATTTATAAATATATTTAAAATCATACTATCTTAGTATGTTATTTGCAAGAAATGAATTGTTTTTCTTTACATCAGTTTTTTCTATATGTACTGTAGAGTTAAATTACGAAGCGGCTAAAGGAGTGTTGCTTACGGCGCTGCTAAGTTACCACTGCGTCGTTGCGTTTGATACCACCCAAATCGCACCGCTCGTTACCACCTAAATCGGATAATATAGACGCACCTAATCCTCTGATAGAGGATTATTTTTTATGACTTACTTTTTCAATCTCATTAGTGCTATAAATGTTTTATGTCGCACAACAGCGGCATAAAATATTTATGGAGGTGGCAGTCAATGCCCAATTATTTAGAGATTGTCCGATTGAATGAATTATCATTCAGTCAAAGGAAAATCAGTGACATGGTCGGATCCGGTCGGCCCGTCATTAAACGCACCATCGATACCGCCAGTCAGCACAAACTAACCTACAAAGAATTAAGTGGCTGGGATGCCGACCGGCTCGATACATTGTTTGGACCCAGGCCATCCAAACCCACTCAACGAGACATGCATTACACCTTGCCGGATTACGCATCGTTATCCAAGTCGCTCGCCCAGCCGGGTGTGACAATGCAGTTATTATGGGAAGAGTATGTCGATATGTGCCGGCATACTGGTCAACCGTACTATCGTTTGACGCAATTTAAAAAGTATTTTAATGATTATCTGAGTCAGAAGTCATTTACGCATGTCATGAAACACAAAGCAGGTGAACGTGTGGAAGTGGATTGGGCCGGCACAAAAATACGCTGGATCGATCCAGATACCGGTGAAGTGATTTATGGGTACTTGTTTGTCGCTGTGTTGCCCTTCAGTGGATATGGATTTGCGATGGGCTGTCATGATATGAAGCAGCCCAGTTGGATTAATGCACATCTTCAGATGTTTGAATATTTTCAAGGGGTGCCGACCGTGCTGGTCCCCGATAATTTGAAAACAGGCGTAACGAAGCATACCCGAACGACGCTTAAAATAAATGAAACGTACGAATCGATGGCGAATCATTATCACACGATTATTTTACCGACTCGGGTACGCAAGCCAAAGGATAAGGCGACTGTTGAAAATACGGTCAAATCATTAACGACCCACATTATTGCACGCATGCGGAATTATCAATGCTTTGGCTTGGATGATTACAATGATTACTTAAGAAAAGAACTGAATCGTTTTAATCAAAAACCGTTTCAAAAGAAGCCAGGCTCTCGATTCTCTATGTTTAACGACATGGAGCGTACGGCCCTTCAATCTTTGCCAACTGTCCCATTTGAGTACTGTGAATATAAAACAGTGAAGGTTTATAATAATGCGCATATCAGTTATCAGAAGCACCATTACTCTGTGCCGTATCAATATATCGGTCAGCGTCTCAAACTTAAAATTTATGCGAAAAAGATCCAGGTATGGTATCAAGACCGCATGTTATGTGAGCATGAGACATTGAATAAACTGCCGGGCGGCTATACTACGGTCCTCGAGCACTTACCTAAAAATAGTGCGACACATGGCGAGTGGAATAGTCAACGCTATTTGAAGTGGGCGCGACATATTGGTCCCGACGTCCATTTAGTCGTTGAAAAGATGTTTTCGGATGGCCCGGAACAAACACACTACAAACGGGTCCACGCACTATTGAAATTGGCAGACACTCATTCAGATTCCGCCCTGAATGTTGCCTGCCATCATGCATTAGAACGTACATCTCATCCAGCTTATCGCTTAATCACGCAATTACTGAACACTGGCACGTCCCACTTAAAGTCTAGCACCCCGGAAAGTCCGGAACAATCCTTTTTGAGAGGGGCTGATTATTATGAGCAATAATCAACAGCGCTTACAAATGATTATCAGTCAGTTACGTGAGATGCGACTGACAACAATGGCAGATCAGCTCCATAGTATGTATTTGTCAGAGCAGAATCATGCGTTGACGCCACTGGATTATTTAGAAGTAATCGTTAACGAAGAGTATCAAATCAGACAAGATAATCGCATTGAACGGTATCGAAAACAAGCCACTCTGTCACATAAAGAGGCACAGATTTCAGATATCCGCTATGAATCGACCAGAGGATTACGCAAAGAAAGTATTGAACAATTATCAACCAACAATTATATTCAACATCATCGAAATGTCATTGTTCAAGGGGCGACAGGTACAGGTAAAAGCTATTTAGCCAACGCTCTCGTCAATCATGCGATTGAATCTGGATTTACAGGTAAATATTATCGGATGACTGAATTATTGAATGATATTGATCTCGCTGAATTTCATGGCACGTTAGATAAATTGTTGAAGAAACTCATGAAAATAGATGTGCTGGTGATTGATGATTTTCTCTTAACGTCGACTAAAGAACAGGAGCAAAAGCATTTGATGGAAGTCTTTGAGTTAAGGAGTCGCGAGAAATCTTTAATTTTGTGTTCACAGATGTCTTCAGCAGAATGGCACAAAAAATTAGGTGGCGGTGCGATTGCGGACGCTATTTTAGATCGTGCATGTTCAAAATCCTATAAACTCATCTTAAGTGGTGAATCCTTACGTAAAATCGATGGTATCGATACGTCGATTTAAGTGGTAATGACAAACGCGATTTACGTGGTATCGTAAATCGCGTTTTTATGGTAACTTAGCAGCGCCGTATGCAGTGTCTATATGAAAATTAAAATCTTTCAATTTCAAGTCATCGACAGCGATACAAAAGCAAATTTGAATAAGGTGGCCAGCCTGTTTGCAGAAACTGATCTAAGTGATACTGATGTCGTTGTCCTTCCTGAAATGTGGACTTCGGGCTACGATCTTGAAAACATTGATGATTATGCAGCAAATAATCTGGAGCCTGTAAAATCCATTATTGCTAAGCTGGCCCAAGATAATAGTGTGACGGTTGTTGCCGGTTCAATTCCAAATAAATATGGAGGCAGCGGCGTTTACAACACAGCTTTTACAGTGGATCACAATGGTGAACTGATTCAGGAGTATTCAAAAATGCATTTAGTACCAATGTTAAATGAACCTGAATACCTTGAAAGCGGAGATAAGTCTGCTGAAGTTTTTGAGATTAACGGTGAAACATGCGGTCTGGTAATATGCTATGACCTTCGATTCCCTGAGCTGTTCAGAGACTTATCACTGTCAGGCGCTAAAATTATATTCGTCGTTGCAGAATGGCCGATTGAACGGACAGAGCACTGGATTACCCTCTTAAAAGCAAGAGCAATAGAAAATCAGTGTTACATCGTTGCCAGCAACACTATCGGCACACAAACGAACGGCACTGAATTCGCAGGTCGTTCAATGATTATTAATCCATTCGGTGAAATTCTTGCACAAGCAGATAAAGATACTGAAGAAACAGTCACTGCAGAGCTCGATTTAGATTATATCGATCAGGTCCGTTCAGATATTCCTATTTTTGAAAGCAGACGTAAAGATTTGTATAAGAATTTATAAAAATATCCGGCATTCTAAAAATAGAATGCCGGATATTTTTCAATTTGCTAAAACACCATCTGCACTAATATCATATAAAAAATAGTGCCGCCTGCTATCGACAGCAGCATGCTCTTTTTCCAGTAGTGCAGAATAATTATCAGCCCGACCGCGAGTATTTCAGGTAAAAATCCGCTGACTGACGTAATCTCGACTTCGCGTAATGCATAGACGACCAGCAGGCCGAATACGGCAGGCGGCAACATATAGCCGAGATATTTTATGTATAAAGGCGTTTCTTTATCGCTGCTGAATATTATAAAAGGCAAAAATCTCGTCGTCAGTGTTCCAAGTACGACACACGCAATAATGATGATTTGCTGTGTTAATGTCATTACGAAATCACCTCTCTTTTAGCCATTGCTTTTCTAATCAGTGTCAGCGCAATTAAAATCAATACCATCGCCGGGATGATAAAGTTCTCAGGCCCAAATATCACCAGGCTGAAGACAGAAGCCCCGATACCGATAATCGAACTGATATGGTAGCGTTCCTTCATCCACTGATCTAAAAATATAACGACAAACAGTGCAGTCATCACAAATTCCAGTCCCTCTGTATTAAAGGTCACTGCTGAACCGAACAGGCTGCCGATGGTCGTGCCGCCGACCCAGTAAATCTGATTCAGCACCGTTACATAAAACATGAACCAGCCTGAGTTAATATGCGCCGGCGCCTTTTCAGTGCTGTTAATGACAAATGTTTCATCACACATGCCATATATTAAGTAATATTTTTTCTTCCCGGTCCCCTTGAATTTATCCAGCATGGAAATACCGTAAAACAAATGCCTCGCATTAATCATCAATGTTAAAAGAAAAGCACTTAACGGATTAAACGCACCAAGCAGCATACTGCCGGCAACAAATTCCATCGAGCCTGCAAAAATAAATACACTCTTCAAAATTGCATACCATGGCCCAAAGCCAAGCGAGTTCATATAAATACCATAGGCAATTCCTAAAAATGAAAATCCGGCCAGTATCGGTATGGTTTTCGGAAAAGCGTATTTCAATGTTGAGACATGGTTATCAAAAGACATTTCTGCCACCTGCTTTATTTATATTTTATTTACTGTAGTACATCACCATCGTCATTTTCACCATGACGTCTCCATCATTTTTATAAATGTGCGGCTGACTGCCGTCAAAAATCATCGCCTCATCTTCACATAGATGTGTCTGTGTTCCGTTAATATCCATAGTCAGTCTGCCCTTATTAATAAATATATGTTCTTCCACACCAGCAGTATGAGGTTCCGAATGATGCGCACTATCCGGATCGATTTCAAGGTTGTAAACTTCAAATAATTTTTCCGGTGAAAACGGCACAACATTGTAGACGCGATACTGTTCGTTATTTTCTGTAACCAGCTGTGTATCTTTTTTTCTAATCACTTGGATTGCTTTCTGCGGGCGGGTAATCAGTGAAGAAAAAGACACTTTGAAACCATCTGCTATTTTCCACAATGTGGTCACTGTCGGCGTTGAGTCCCCTCTCTCAATTTGAGCCAGCATTGCTTTGCTGACACCTGTAAGCACGGAAGTTTTGTCCAGGCTCAACCCTCGTTCTTTACGGATACTTTGCAGATTACTGCCGATAAAAGCTACATTTTCTGTCATATAAAGCACTCCTGATTATTTAATTTAAATCACTATAGCATATATTTGTATGCTATAACATACAAATATAATAAAAAAACAGCATATTCTGAAAATATGCTGTAAAAATTTTTATTTTTCTTTTGCAACCGGTGCATGATGATAATTTTTGAATCTGATTTTCTTCTTTTCATTGAAGTCGTATTTAGCAAGTTCATCAATGTCCTGCAGATATACATCAAGTGAATCCGTCAGCATTAAGTTTACCGGCGCTTCTGTTACAGGATCTTTTTCCTGATATAAAAGAATAAATTTATTCAATGCCTTACCGTAGCCGATTTCAAACGCTGTACCTGGGTCTACATGTTCACCTTCATAATCATGAACAGCGACAACAGCATCGCACCACTCAACGTGTTTAATGTCATTCGCGTAAACAAAATCACGCCACTCATCAGAACCATGTTCAAGATGCTCATCCTGCTGCAGACGCGGTGAAAATACTTCCGTCACTGTCGGGTTAGCTGCTAAAGCTTTTTCTACTCTCTTTACTCTTTCAACCTGTTCGTCATTAAAAAATGGACTGCCTAAATAAATTTTCACATGATTACCTCTATTCTTTTACTAAAAGAATATCATAATTTACATTTAATATGACGTTTTAACTTTATCTTCTGTACTTTCAGCATCTTGTTCTTTTTCATAGTCATCTTTATCCAGAATGAACAATCCAAAGTAACCATATATTAATGTAATTATAATAACTAGGAATCCATACCAGAAAAAGGGGATGTATGCTAGTGTTGCGACACCCAGAGTCGCCGCCATAAACACTCCACCATCTGACCACGGTACCATCGGAGTAGTTACTGTACCTCCGGCTTCAACGTTTCTCGAGAGCAGTGTTCTCGACACATTCTTTCTGTTATAGTTTTCTTCAGTAATCTTAGTTCCTGTTAATAGGGATACGTACGCCGCACCGCCAAAAAATACCCCGAAAAAGGAAGCTATCATTGTTGTTAATGTTAAATTTCCTGTATTAGTTGCCCATTTGGCAAAAATATCCCCTATAACTTTAAAAGCACCAATTGTTTGTAGCAATCCGCCAACACCCAATGCGAGAATGATTAATAGTATTACTTCCAACATGAAGGTAATGCCTCCACGATTAAGTAAGCTGTCTATAAATACAATTCCCGTCGACTGTGTACTTCCGGAATACAATGTTTGTATTGCTTCTATGAAACCATACCCTTGGAATATCGCTGCCCAGAAACTTCCAATCAATGCTCCAAAAAGTATTACTGGCACAGAAGGCAGTTTGAAAAGAAGCATAATTACAACAACTAAAGCTGGTATTAACATGATCCATGAAATTTCAAATGATTCCTGCAGTCCAGCCATTGTATCTTTAGCAATAGTTAAATCACCGTTCCCTTCAGATATTACTGCACCGGTAATCCAGTATGCTATCGCTGCAATTATAAAAGCAGGAACCGATACATAAGCCATGGAACGAATATGTCTGAATAAATCTACTTTAGATAGTGTAGCTGTCATGACAGTTGTATCTGATAAAGGAGACATTTTATCACCCACATAACAACCAGAGATTACTGCACCGGCAACTAGGTAAATTGGCAGTCCAAAACTTTCTCCGATCCCCATCATTGCGATGCCTGCTGTTCCTGCAGATCCGAATGACGTCCCAGTAGCAATAGCAGTAATTGCACAAATAATCATTGCCGCCATCAGGAAAATACTTGGACTGATAATACTTAATCCATAGTAAATCATCGTTGGGACAACCCCGCCAGCTATCCATGAACCGATTAACGCACCTACTGCAATCAGTATTAATATTGCGCCCATACCTTCGTATATCCCTTTAAGCAATCCTTTCTCCATCTTTAAGTATCCGTGTCCGAGGTAAAGACCAAACCCCATAATCATAAACCAGACGACGAGCAATGCCAATTGAATAGGTAATTCCAGTATTACGATAAACCCGAACATAATTACTACAAATAACCCCAGTATTGTAAGTAGTATCGCCAGGCTCGGTAATCTTGGTTCTTTTGCCATAAATATTTCCCCCTAGTTTTATTTAATAATAAATCCTTCTTTATAAATATCTGTATCATCGATGTAAAATTGTGAATTGGACACCAAATAATATTTATAATTAACTTTATTATTTTTAATTTCAACATTGTCTCCCGTTAATGCTGTTAATTGCGCTCCTTGGTATTTTCCAGTCAACAATGAAATCACTTCTATAACCGGATATGGAATAATTCTTCCATTTTTGTTTACTGATATAAATTTGCCTTTATTATATAAAACTAAAAAATCAAAATCATGTTCAATTTTTGCAATTAAAGCTTTGATGTCAGTGAGATTATTCACTTCTATTTGCAGTTCAGTTTCTACAATTTTCAACGTTTTACCATTTATTGAATAGCTATCATTGTTTTTATTTACCTCATATATAATTGAAGAACACAGTTCCTCATTACTATATGCCAGTCCCTCGCCATCCAGCAGTAGTGAATATTTCTCTCTTTCTTTAATTCTCTTTCGATCTACTAATGATTTAACAAATGATTTAAGTAATAGCTCTCTATTATCAATTATGTCCGAGCTATCCAGTGTTATTTCTAAAATATCATTCTCAGGATTTTCTCTGTAAGTAATTAAATTGATGTATTTGTTTCCTCTTGGTTCATTTATCAACAATGTTTTACTGTTAAATGGGGCTGCGCTGCCTGTAAACTCTCCAGCTTCTACTACTCTCAGCAACTGCCCGTTAATCTGAATATCATAACTGTTAATTATTTTTGTAATCATCTGCCTGCCCCCTATATTTCAGGAATCAATAAGTAGCCTTCATTCATTGAATCAGATTCATGCATGTAAAAATCATGTCTCGCCATCAGCCACGCCGATCCCGTAATTGAAACTTGATTATAAATAATACCGTCCTTTTCTTGTGCATCAAGAAGCTGCGCTTTAAATTGCGATCCTGTGATACTTTCATGTATAAAAGTATCATTTATGCCCATCCTGTCTTTTTTAAATAATGTAGCTACTTTGGCACATGTACCTGTTCCGCAAGGTGAACGATCTATACCTCCCGGTGGAACAATTACTGTGTTTTTAGTCACTTTGCCTTCTTCATACAGTTCCATATGTGTCAGTTTATTGATAAATTCATATTCTGGATGTTCAATTTCATGTTCGGAATTTATAATGTCTCTCACTTCCATCGCTTTCGCTACAATTTCTTCCGAACGTGAAACATCCAATGTCACTTCTAAATCGGAAGCTTTTATAATGCCGTAAAAGTTGCCGCCATATGCAATATCGCAATGAATTATTTTATTGAGATAACTGACCTCTACAGTTTTCAGATGAAATGAAGCAGTACTGTTAAATGTTACCTCTGTTACTTTTCCATCAGCCACCTTACATTTTGCTTCTACTATTCCGGCAGGTGTATCCAGTACTACTGATGTAATTGGTTCTTTCCTTTCAACATAACCAAGCTCTACAAGTGCTGTACACGTGCCGATTGTGTCATGACCGCACATTGGCAAATATCCGCCAGTTTCTACAAAAATTACACTGAAGTCTGCTTGTTTATCTATTGGAGGGAGCAGAATTGTTCCACTCATGACATCATGTCCTCTTGGTGGATTAACGAGAAATTTCCGGATATAGTCATAGTTTTCTTTCATATCCAGCATCTGTTTCTGTATCGTATCTCCTTTCAGACGAGGCATACCCGCTAAAACTGTCCTTGTAGGGTTTCCGCCTGTATGTGTATCGACTGTTATAAATTGCTTACTATTTAAATTCATGCCTTAACCTCCTTAAATCGATTAATACTCAATGGACTAATATCGTCCTTCAAAGTGTTTGTCATCATTTGTGACATCCATAACCCTGTAATTGCTGATAAACCGATACCATCTCCCTCGTGACCCGCCGCAATATAAAATCCCGGAACGACAGTATCAGAAATAATCGGCAAGTTATCAGGGGTCCATGGTCGCAATCCGGCGTAGCTTCGAATAAAGCTCATATCCTTCATTGCTGGAAAATATTCAATGGCGCGCTCCGCGATAAGTCTGATGATCTTATGATTAACATTAGTGTTGTAGCCAACAAATTCTCTACTGCTTCCAATTAAAAAATTCTGACTCTGTGTTGCTTCATGAACAAGCGCAACACCATAATCATTCATCTCTTTAGAAGCTTGTCTTTCTTTACCGAATTTAGTCATTAAATAACCAAATTCCTGAATTTTTCTTGAACCCAATAATTCAGCTCTGGATGATACTAAAATATGACCTTTTCTAGGTACAACTGGAACTTCGATATCCAATAATTTTCCTACATGCGGTGAATAAATCCCTGCTGCATTAATCACCTTATTAGCTTTGAATACTTTTTCATGAGACATTACTTTAAATTCACCATCCTGAATATGCTGAATATCAGTTACTGGTGTCATTTCAAATAATGAGAAATCATATTTTTTTGCCTGGTTAATTAATGAGAATGCAAGCATATAAGGATTTATAGTAGAATCATTTGTGCATTCTATTCCGCCAATAAGATGATCTGAGAAATACTTGGAATCATTTTTCAAATCCTCTTTAGTCAATTTCTTAAAAAACTTATCTTTCCCGTTTTCTTTATTGTGATAATCCACCCAGTTATAACCCTGCTCGATTTCATCTTCATTTGCACATAAGAAAATACTTCCCGGATGCCTGAATTCGAATTCCATTTCAAGTTCTGTCGACAATTGTTTAATCAAAGCCTGACTTTTAATTGCCATTCTGCTGTCAAATCCAGGTTCTTTATCGATAAGCAGTACATTACCATCACATTTAGAACTCGTACCCGAAGCAACCGTATTACTTTCAAGTAGAGCAACTGATAATCCGGTTTTAGCGGTATAGTAAGCGATACTCGCACCGATAATACCGCCGCCAATAATTAATACATCATATATTTTGTTATCCATTATTCCACTCCTGCCTAATTAATAAGCTTGTTAATAATACATAAGAAAATAACGTGCCAGCTATTTAAAATAGAATGTCGTTAATTTTGCTTGAATTAGTAAAGAATTATATAATTATTATGAATAATTTAACTATTAGGGGTTGGAAGTATGTTGGACAAAGAAATTATAAATATATTAATTAATTTTCATAATTACTCTTTCACAATTATTGATAAAGAAGAAAACGTAATTTACTGGAGTGACAGAGCTGCAAAAATTTTTAATATGGATAACGATTACGTAATAGGTAAAAAAATCACAGATATTTTTGCAGAAGATAAATTAATTATGGTTAAGTCTTTGCGCGAAAATAAAATAATTGAAAAACAGCAGCACAGAGCAACTGAAGATGTGTATGTAGATATTAAATCTGTACCTATTTGCATCGATGGAAAAGTAGAAGGTGCGATTGTCTCAGAAGTGAATGTAACGGAGAAGATACAGCGTGAAGAACAAATTGAAATACTGAAAAATAAAGTAAGTTCTCTCTCAGATAGCATGCAGCAGCTCAACAATTCGAATTTTAAAAATATCATTTACAGAAGTTCTGTAATGGAGCGTGTCAAAAGCCAGATAGAACGTGCAGCAGAAACAAATGCGAACATCCTGATTACTGGTGAAACAGGCGTAGGTAAAGAATTATTTGCGCAGGCGATTCACAGTACAAGTAAAGTAAAGGGTGATATGGTACCTATTAATTGCGGAGCAATACCCAGCCATTTATTTGAATCAGAACTATTCGGTTATGAAAAAGGAGCCTTCACAGGTGCTAACAGAGCAGGAAACAAAGGTAAAGTCGAACTCGCAGAAAATGGCACACTGTTCCTTGATGAAATCGGTGAAATGCCTATTGATATGCAGGTTAAGTTCTTACGAGTACTCCAAGAAAAACAGTATTTTAAACTGGGTGGCAACAAAGAAATGAATACTAATTTCAGATTGGTTTCAGCAACGAATAAAAAGATTTCAGACTTACTATCCTCAGAAGAATTCAGATCAGATTTACTTTACAGAGTCAACGTTGTGAACATTCACATTCCACCGCTTCGTGAGCGCCCAGAGGACATAGAGGCATTATTTTATTATTATTTATACAGTATGAGTGAGAAATATGATATGTCCATAAAATATGCCAATAAGAAATTAATCAGTGAACTTAAAAAGTACCCTTGGCCGGGCAACGTCAGAGAACTGATGAACGTCATAGAACGTCTGGTGATTTTCTCTAATGAAGAAACGTTAAATAATGAAATTTTCCATCAGTATTTAACCGAAGTTGGGGAAGACAATTCTATTTCAAAAAATATAATTACCGATGAAACAATTGAATTAAAAGATTACGTTGAAAAAATTGAAGCAGATTATATTAAATATATTCTCGTTGAAAATAATAATAATATTGAGAAATCCAGTGAAATCCTTGGAATCAGCAGACCTACACTTTATGCAAAAGTTAAAAAGTTTGGCTTATAAAGTAATAGTGGCATGTTTTTTTCTTATAACCTTTAATAGTTAAAAGAGGTGCTTAATATGAGAAAAGAAGAAGACTTCGTAGTATGCAGATGCGAAAATGTATATTACTCAGAACTTATTGAAATTATGGAGGATGGTGCCAGTAATTCGAGAGAATTAAAATTAAAATCACGGGCTGGTATGGGCTTTTGTAACTCCAGAACATGCGGACCCCTTCTCGAGTCAATGACTGATGATAAAAATAATGACTCGCCTCACTATGTTCATTTAAAATCACAGCCGCCAATCCGAACAATTTCTCTGCTCAATCTGGCAAGGGGGAATAATAATGACTGAAAGAATTACAAAGCATAAAATTTTAGATGACTTTGAATTAAATACTGTATCTTTTACTTGGAATAATCATACGCTCTATGGCAATGAAGGGGAAAGCGTCACTGCTGCTCTTCTCGCTAACAATATTAGAAAAATACGAGAGCATGAAAAAGACGGACAACCTCGCGGTATGTATTGTAATATCGGACATTGTTCAGAATGCCGGGTTACCGTAAATGGTAAAAGAAATCAGAGAGCATGCCTCACACCTTTAGTACAAGATATGGTAATAGAACAACAATTTGAAATCCCTTATGTCGTTAAGGAGGGAAGCCCTTATGTTTGATACGATTATTATTGGCGCCGGCCCAGCTGGATTATCTGCTGCTAAAGTGCTCCAGGACAATCAAAGAGTACTGGTAATTGATGAATATTACCATGGCGGCGGCAGGCTGCTTGGACAGCTCTACGAAGAGAAAAAAGGGAAATGGTGGAACGGATTAAAAATTGCAAAAGAATTAATTTTGGAAACTGAAAAGAAAAGTGAGATTCTAATCAATACTTCTGTATACGATGTAGAATACAACAATAACTATACTGTACATACTACTGCAGGGGTGTTTGAAGCCTCTCACTTAATTATTGCAACTGGTGCCAGAGAAAAATCTACACCTTTACCAGGCTGGGATCTTCCCGGAGTTATGACAGTAGGCGCTGCTCAGATACTAACGAACTTTAATCGGGTAAAACCCGGAAATAAAGGAGTTATAATCGGCATTAATCCATTATCTATGGTCATTGCAATGGAACTTGGATATGCGTATATTGAGGTTGCTAAAATCTGTATGCCGCAAAGAAATATTATAAATACAAAATCACCAAAAGATGCATTTGAAACACTGCTTTCATTAGGCAGCTCTGCCCCTTCGAAATTTATTTCTGCAGGAGTAGCAGTCGCTGATAAAGTGAAACCTTTCCACCAAACTGCATTAAAATTATTTCCTTCTTCAGGAATCAAAGCATTAGGTTTACCTATTTCAATTAAAGAACAGGTTGTTAGTATTAATGGAACTGAGAAAGTTGAATCTGTTACAGTTCAAAAAACTGATTCCGAAGGTACTCCTATTCCAAAGACTAAATATGATATAGATTGTGATTTCGTCTGTATTTCAGATGGACTCGCACCACTCAGTGAAATTGCTTCTCTGTTGAATTTAAAACATGTCTATATGGAGTCGTTAGGCGGCTATGTGCCGCTCCATAGTAAAAACATGCAGACAGAATTACCAAACTTATATGTGGCAGGTAACGTTACAGGTATTGAAAATGCAAAAATCGCGATGCTTCAAGGAAGAGCTGCTGCTTTTAACATATTAGGATATAAAGGAAGATTGTCTGATACATTACGACACATTAATGATGAAAGAAAAAACGCAAAAGTGAAATTCCATGCGGATTTGATAGCCGGACGTGAAATACTTGAGAATATGTGGCAATCACAATAATAGAGAAGTTCATTCCATCTGGAGTGAACTTCTTTATTTTGAATTTTACTTTTGTAAAGAATTATATAATTTATTAATATATATAATCCGTATGGTAGTATAGCTGTAAGTAAAATATTAGAGGATTGATATAATGATTAAGCTGGAAAACATTATTACCAACGACCTAAATATCACTTTAAATAGTTTTTTATATAATTCTATCAGTTTATTTAAATATAGTTCAGACGAATTAAATGACTATATTATAAATAAATGCTGTGACAATCCATTAATCTATATCGATGAGGATAAAATTCCTCTTACTGTTTTATCATACAGAAACGAAATTAAATCCGATGATATTCTTTCAGAAATACTGCAACATTTTAATTGCTTTCTTTTAGAGAAAGATCAATTAACGATGAAATATATAATATATTCGTTAAACTCCAAGGGATTTTTGGAAGCGGATACAAAAGAAATTTGTTCAATAATGCATACTACCGAAAATAACGTCGAACATTTGATTAATCTTCTCCAAAATTATGAGAATAGAGGTATAGGATGCAGAAATATCATTAACTTCTTATTTTTCCAGTTAAAACATAAAAAAATTTATAACGATTATTTATTTTCAATTTTTATATCTCATATGGATGACATTCAAAAACAGAATTATTCATTTTTGAAATCTATTGATGTAAACGAAACAGATTTTTTATCATATGTGGATTTAATTAAAAATTCCTGCGAATTATTTCCAGTTAATGGTGAAGATACGTCATATCTAACTCCAGAAGCATCGATTTTATTAGATGATAATAATCACTTTGTTATTCAGGTTCATGATTATTTATTAGAATCCGTGACGTTTGAGCCCATTAACCTAACTACAGCTGAGAATTCATTCACTCGTAAAATGGAAAGCTATAAAAACGACTATGAAGAACTAGTATCGATATTAAATGCTCGAAAAGTCTATCTGGCAGATATACTAACAATTATCGCAAATATACAAACTGATTATCTGATGGGGAATACATCGTTCTTAAATACTTTAGATCAAAATATGCTGGCAGAGTATACATCACTCAGTCCTGCTACAATAAGCCGATTGCTGCATAACAAATTTATCGCGACACCAAGAGGCATTTATCCAATTAAATCTTTATTGTCAAGAAAATGTTATAAAAACGCTTCAGTCAGTTATGTAATGTACCTCATTAAAAATTTAGATGACTTCGAAAATATACCCGACAACAAGATTTCAGCAATGTTGAATGAACAAGGAATTTCAATCTCCAGACGTACCGTCAATAAATATAAAAATCAATTGCTTGGAAAAATTTAACATAAATAAAAAAGAAGCATAAAATCTTAAAGATTTTATGCTTCTTTATAAATTAATCTAGTTTTTCCATTAATTTTTTCAAATTATTCACTTCGTCATCCGTTAAACCTAATCTCGGTTTACGTGATGGCCCTCCATTTAATCCTTTTAAATCCATAGCCTTCTTAACGATTTGTACGTATTTACCTGAGTCCTCAAGGAATTCACAAAGAGGCAGTAAGTCTTTATTTAATTTTCTGGCCGCTTCATATTCTCCCGCTTTAACATATTCATATAGTTTCTGTGCACTCTTTGGTGCAATATTCGCTGCAACCGAAACCCATCCAGTTGCTCCCTGCACAAATGATTCATATGCTAGATCATCAGAACCACAGAAGAATACAAAATCAGTATTATTAATAATTGCTCTTACTTTACGAATATCACCGCTCGATTCTTTAATGTATTGGACTTTATCCAGTTCTTTATCGATTTTATAAATAGTTTCATTCTCTAAATTCACATTGGCTGTAAATGGGTTGTTGTACATCATAATTGGTAATGAAACGCTGTCATTGACATCTTTAAACTGTTCAAATGCTTCTTCTTCAGTCGGTGTCTGGTAGTAAGAATTAATCAACAGCAAACCATCCGCATTATTATCTTCTGCAATTTTTGCGTACTCTAGTACTTTACTCGTTCTTTCATCTGCAATACCTACCAGTAGTTGAGTCTCTGAGTCTTTCACCATTTCACCCACAAGCTCAACGATTTTCTGTTTTTCATCATCGTCTAATGAAGCAAATTCTCCTGTACTACCAACAATAATAATGCCTGGTACTTTCAGATCCAAATAGTACTGCACATTTTCTTTCATGCCATCATAATTTACTGAATAATCCTCGTTCATTGGTGTGATTAATACTGGAAATGCGCCTTCAAATGTTTTAGTCATAATAATTTTCCCCTTTTGTTTTTACTGTGTGTGAAATTTTAATTTATAGAATAAGCATTCTTATAATATTGATTAAAAGAATGCTTATAAAGTTATTTTTTTGATGATGATACTAATAATATTTTTGTCACTTCATTGGTGCCGTTGTACCAGTGATGTGCAATTGATGAGTCGATATGAATAGATTCATTTTCATAGAGTGTTTCTTTTCTGCCATCCAGTTCAACTTCCAGCTGACCAGTCAGTACATACACAAATTCCTGTCCGGCGTGCTGGTATGGCACTTGCTGAGATTCATTAGATTTTAATTCAATGATTGCCGGTATGAAATCAGGATGTGATATTTGTCCAGCAAGACTTGTATATGAAAATACTTCACTGTTGATTCCTTCCTGAATTACCTGTTTCTTAACATTCGAATTACTGTTTCCGAAGAAAAAATTGACATCGACTTCTAAAGCATCAGCTATTTTATTTAAAGATGTGAATGTTAATGTGCGTAGGCCTCTCTCGATTTGTGATAGAAAACTAATCGACAAATCACTCCGGTCACTGAGTTCTTGAAGCGTCATCTTTTTACTTTTTCTAACTTTTCTCAGTTCACTGCCAAATGAATCGTTCATATCTTAACTCTATCCTCTCGTTTTCTAATCTACTTTGTGGTTAACAAATACACTTTTCACTTCAACGTAATTGGAAATGCCATATTCGCCGCCCATTTCTCTGCCTATACCTGATTTTTTATAACCGCCGAATGGCATTGTTTCCAGTTCAAGACCAAAGTCATTTACCCAGACAGTCCCAGCTTGTAATTTACTCGCTATATGATGGCCTTTCCTGATACTTTCTGTCCATACACTTGCAGCTAGTCCATACTCACTGTCGTTTGCACGTTTGATAACTTCTTCTACTTCGTCAAAAACAAATACTGACATTACAGGTCCGAAAATCTCTTCTCTCGCTATCGTCATGTCGTCTTTTACATCAGCAAAAATTGTTGGTTCTACAAAATAACCTTTGTCCCCTTTACGTGAACCACCCACAAGTAATCTTGCGCCTTCTTCTTTACCTTTCTCAATATAACCAAGGACCGTATTTAACTGTTTTTCAGAAACTAACGGACCATATTCAGTGTTATTATCGAGTCCTGGTCCAACAACCGCCTTACCAGCTTTTACTTTTAAAGCTTCAAGAACATCGTCGTAAATTTTGCGCTGCACGTAAATACGTGTTGTAGCACTGCAGTTCTGACCTGAGTTATACATAGTTCCATCAAAAATACCATCGAGTGCTGTATCAAGATCCGCATCTTCTAAAACTACTGCCGGTGACTTTCCACCAAGTTCTAAAGTAATACTTTTAATATCATCTGCAGCATTTTTCATAATTGAACTGCCGGTTTTAGTTGATCCAGTAAAGGCAACTTTGTCGACATCCTTATGAGTAACCAACGCATTTCCCGCAACACTTCCTGATCCTGGAACGACATTGACAACACCATCCGGAAATCCTGCTTCTTTAAATAATTTTGCTGCATATAGTAATGAAAGTGGTGTTTCTGAAGCCGGTTTAATTACTATCGTACAGCCCGCAGCAAGTGCTGCTCCCATTTTCCAACCTGCCATTGCCAGCGGGTAGTTCCACGGTATAATCTGACCGACAACACCTACGGGTTCATGCACTGTATATGTTAAATAACCATTCAATACATTTGTAGTCTGTCCCGAAATTTTAGTCGCCCAACCTGAGTAATACCTGAAATGCTGAATTGTTCCATCAATATCATCTTCCAATGCCTGCATATAAGGTTTGCCGTTATCCAATGCTTCGAGCTGTGCCAGTTCTTCACGATGCTCCTCCAGTAAGTCTGCAAATTTGTAAATAATATGTGAACGTTCTGCCGCTTCCATCTTTGTCCACTCACCATTATCAAATGCTTCCCTTGCAGCTTGTACAGCCTTATCGATATCAGATTCATCAGCTTCTGAAACCTTAGCTATAAGTTCTTCTGTTGCCGGATTTAATACATCGAATGTTTTCCCGTTTTTTGCCGGTATATAACTGCCGTTAATATACAATCCTTTATCTCCGTCTAAGAATTCCTGAACGCGCGACTTCAATGTTTCAATTGCCATATGAAAATTATCCCCCTTTAAATAGTTTGATTCTTACGACAATTCTAATATTATATCTAATAAAAATCAAATATTTTTTCACTCTGTGTGAAAAAATGGATAAAAAAACTGCACAAACCAAATATAATTCGGTTCATGCAGTATTTAAAATTTTACCAGCTGGCCTTTTTCACACCTGGAATCTGGCCTTTGTGTGCAAGTTCTCTGAACTTAATACGTGACAGCCCAAAGTCTCTGATGACACCTCTCGGGCGTCCGGTAATCTGGCATCTATTTGTTAATCTGGCCGGTGATGAGTCTCTCGGTAATTTCTGCAATCCTTCGTAATCACCGTTCGCTTTCATTTCCGCTCTCAGATCTTTGTATCGTTCTACCATTTCCTGACGCTTTAATTCTTTTGCTACTTTTGATTTTTTAGCCATATCAGCTCTCCTTCTATATAAATCGAAATTATTACGCTTTACAATATAACATATGCCTCCCAAAGCCTCAATAAAATCGTTCTAGCGTAATATTTTCTCCATCTTCTTGCCCTTTGCCAGCTCATCAATCATTTTATCCATGTAACGGATTTCCTGCATCAGCGGTTCTTCTATCTCTTCCACTCTGACCCCGCAAATCACACCTTTAACTTCTTTTCTCGCCGGATTCATTGCCGGTGCCTGCTCAAAGAATTCTTCAAAGTTTACTTCTTTGTTAATTTGTTTTTTTAGCTCTTCCTCAGAATAACCAGTCAGCCAAAGAATAATTTCATCAACTTCTTCTTTCGTTCTCTCTTTACGTTCTGCCTTGGTAATATAGTGAGGATACACACTGCTGAAGCTCATTTTATAAATTTTATGTTCTGCCATAGTTCTCCACCTCTTTAAAATAGTAATTAACTGACATAGTTCATTGATTCATTTATAATAATATACGAACATACGTTTGTACAGGGTGTGATATATATGAAATTAGATGCTGTTGAAGTGCTTTTTTTACATTATGTGAATGGTAAAACTGAAGAGGAAGCTCTCCAGTATGAATTCTGGCTAAATGAATACAACCGCGAGCCACAGCACCTTTTAAATCAGCTGATTAATACAGGCGCTGTTTATCAATCATACGATTTATCCGTCACACTGACTAAGTTTACAGTTCCTATTATAAAGGACTTGCTTAAAAACTCAGGCATTAAAGTCTCGGGGACCAAAAAAGATTTAATCGCTCGTGTAAAAGAGCATCGGGAATTTATCGATGTAACAGCGCTCGATATCAACGGCGTATACGTCGTCGATGATTCACTTTCCACGTTTTTGCACGACACTGTTTTTATCAATTATATTAGTCTGCATGGGCCAATCAGTATTCACGAAGCGTATTCTTACTACACTGATCACCCTGACCTGAATGTGTCTGAAATTATTATTGCACTGCATGAACGTAAAATTACTGATAGCATTAACAAACCAAATAAATACGAGGCAGTGAAATGTCATCATCTGCTGTCGGATTACTACAATAATGAATTAAATGATATCCATAAAAGCCTGTACCACCTAAATCAATTCACCATGCTGATTATTCTGCAGTCTATCCGCAGATATATACAGGAAGAAGCAGCTGTGCAATATGATTTGTTCTTTAATATCGATAACTACACTGTCGAGAAATACCGCAATTTGTTACTCATGAAACAATTCACGATTAATGAGCTGTATGATCAGCTGCTCGAACATTCAAAAGATCTGCCTTACAGTGAGGAACATATTACTCTGGCAGCACAATTCATCATCCGGTATATTATCGGCAGCGAACATTCTTCAGTAAAATTGGTAAAGGCTCTGAATGACGGTTAGTTAAAATTGGAACCTTTTTACTGTCTTAACATGTGCGTTATATGTTTTTTAAATAGAAGAGAAAACAATTTAAGGAGTGTTTTATTTATGGCAAAACGTTTTAAAGACAAAGTAATCCTTATGACAGGTGCCGCTTCCGGCCTCGGGTAAGATGCAGCAGTAAAAGTCGCCTCTGAAGGTGCTAAATTAGTGCTTGCAGATTTAAATGAAGAGGCTCTGAAAGAAACAGCAGAGTTAATTAAAAAAGAAAACAGCAATGCTGAAGTTCTGTCGATTAAAGCAGGTATCGAAGGCAAATAGAATCTGACAGAAGATTACGGTTCAGATGAGTTCCAAAAAGCTGTGAACATTAACCTGAACGGTGTGTTCTTCGGTATGAAACACGTGCTTAAAGTGATGAAAGAACAAGGCTGCGGTTCAATCGTTAACACAACATCAGTCGGCGGCATCCGCAGTGTTGGCAACCAGTCCGGTTACTCGGCAACAAAACACGGTGTAGTTGGTCTGACACGCAACTCTGCTGTTGAATACGGTCAGTTCGGTGTAACGATTAACGCAATTGCACCTGGTGCGATTATGACGGCAATGGTTGAAGGTTCGTTGAAACAAATGGATCCGGACAACTGGGAAGAAGCGGGTAAACAATTCGTTTCAGTTAACCCGTTGAAACGTTTCGGTAAACCTGAAGAAGTATCGGGTCTTGTTGCATTCCTGTGATCAGAAGCAGGATTCATCAACGGTGCAGTAATTAACGTTGACGGCGGACAATCTTACAAATACTAAAATTTTATAAGCATAAATTCAGACGGAGGCAGATTGCTGCTTCCGTCTTTTCTATTCAAAGCTGTCTTTTTTGAATTCCTTATATCCTGTAACTTTCTGTGTTTCGTAAAATTCTTCAAAACGTTTTACAGTCTCTTCATAACTCAATCCGTCGAGGTGGTAAATCTTGCCGAAGTTTTCTGATTCCTTTGCCGGCAGCGCTTCGATAGTATAGCCTTCTTCACCTTTAATACACTGCAGCGTGTCAACTTCCAATCTCCAGTTTTGGAACGACAGCGTCGCAAAGCTGTCTTCTTCCTCAATGATATCTTTTAGCGCACTTTCAACTTGTGGCCATGTTGGATTTTGGTAGTCATCCAGACCGGTTGACAGCTCCGAATAAGGTTCCTCTGATTTGTATTCTCTGTCATCTTTATCATCGTCTTGTTTTAGAAAATCAAATATCCCCATATTATTACACTCCTCTTTATATTTAAGACAATCTATTCGTCTTTCCAATATTTAAATAAAGGACCATCCGCACCAAATACCGGATCATTATCAGGTATAGGCACATTTCTTATATTTTTAAGTTTTTCTTCGCGTTCTTCTTTTTTACCATAGCAGAAGTCATATTCTTTGCCGTCAGGATATGCGCCGTACACTGCAAAGTCCGGACTGCTGTCAATATTCTTATGACCGAATCCTGCCGGGATAACCGCAACATCTCCTGCTTCGACTTTAACTTTTGTACCCTCTTCACCGCCGAGATGCAGCCTTGCTGTACCGCTGTCTACAACAATCACCTCATGCGTTATGCTGTGGTAGTGATGATAAGGCGCTACGCCGCCTTTCCATATACCGCGCCAATTGTTATCACTTAATATTTTTTCTGTATCATCGTTTTCTTCTATAACGTTTTTATAATGCAGCAAGGGATAAAATGGATGATTCGGTATCATCCCGTCATCAGGATGCTTCAGAGGTGTGATTTCAATTTCTGCTGCTTTTCTCAAAACTACGTCCTCCTAAAATTTCATATACATATATTTGCCCGTTTTCATCGAATTGTAATCATTAAAAAAAGGATGCCGGTGAGTCCGGCATCCTTTTTGAAGTTATTCTATTTATCTTCTTTCGTTTCCGCTTCAACTTCAGGCGGCTGTTCATCCGGAAGTGTTTCTTCAAACGCCTCGCGTTTTTCTTCCAGTTCTTTTTGTGTATCTTCTCTGTAACTTGATTCAAAAATCAGCTGCTGTTTCTCCAGCTGGATAATGCCATGCTCACTGCGCAATGCTTTGTATAGTGATATTGCCAGCATAATCACGATAAACGTGAATGGGAATGCCGCAATTAACATCGCCATCTGGAGAGCATTCAAACCACCGGAAGCAAGTAGTACCATTGCTGTAGCAGCTAAGATACCGCCCCAGATTAATTTAACTTTAAGCGGCGGGTTCAATGAACCGCCAGTTGTCAGCATACTGAGAACGAACGTACCGCTGTCTGCTGAAGTGACGAAGAATGACGCAATCAGCAATATCGCAATACCCATAATGAGCGGTGCCGCCGGATAGTTTTCAAGGAATGCGAATAGTGCTACTTCGTTACCCTGCGTCTCTATCAGACTGTAAAGTCCGCCGCCAAGAATGTTATCTGTTTCAATACCTGCAACACCGAAAATTGCGAACCATAGTGCACTGAAGAGTACCGGAACACCCATTACACCAATGATGAATTCACGGATTGTTCTGCCTCGTGAAACACGTGCGATAAAGCTTCCGACGAATGCAGCCCAGCCAATCCACCAAGCCCAGTAGAATAATGTCCAGCTGTCGAGGAACCCTCTGTCACCAACAAATGAGTTCATGTTAAATGTCATACTCACTAAGTTCTGCAGATAGTTTCCGGTATTCGTCATAAATGATTCAATCATTAATACTGAGGAGCCAAATACAAATACGAAAATCATTAATGCAATTGCAATAACAACGTTACCCATACTTAAATAACGAATACCTTTGTTAAGCCCTGTCACTGCTGATGCGATAAAGGCAATTGTAATAATAATAACTACTATCATCTGTGTCAGCAGATTATTTTCTATCGCATCAAAGCTGTAGCTTAAGCCTGCTGTAATCTGAGTTGCCCCGAGACCAAGCGACGTTGCAATACCGAAAATTGTACCGAATACTGCTATAACGTCAACTGTTGTACCCATCCAGCCTTTTGATCTTTCACCAATTAAAGGTGACAGTGCTGAACTCATTAGCAGCGGTGCGTTGTGTCTGAAGTTGAAATATGCCAGTGCCAGTCCAACTACTGCATATACTGCCCATGGGTGAAGTCCCCAGTGAAATAATGTATATTGTAGTGCTTCCTGCTGAGCAAGTGCCGTGCCGCCTTCTGTAATCGGCGGGTTGTGGAAATGTGTCAGCGGTTCATTTACACCGTAAAATACAAGTCCGACACCCATACCTGCTGTGAACAGGAACGAGAACCATGTGAAATAGCTGTACTGAGGTTTTTCATCCTGTTTACCTAAACGAATCTTACCGTAAGGACTGATAACAAGATAAAGTGCAAAAATTACAAAGCCCGTCATTGCGAGCATATATACCCAGCCGAGTTCATTAGAAATAAAATTGTTAATATAACCTAAAATAGTTTCCAGATTCGCCGGGAAAAACGCGCCCCATAAAATAAATACAAATGCGACAGCAAGTGAAATATAGAATACAGGGGTTACTGTTGATTTTCTGTTTCTCATGAAATATCCTCCTTATTAAATTATGATGTCTCATATAAAGACATACTAAAAAAGAGAGGTCTCTATATAAGATAATCAGTGATTCTGTATCACTTTACTTTTTTTGAGAAAAAAGATGGAAAATGCATGTGCACTCCAGAAAAAATGAAATAAAAGCGGTGACGTTAAATAATGTCTGAGTAATACTTCAAGACAATAATGCATTGCGAATAGAATCGCACGACAAAGGGATGCATAGTTAAATATGCTCTAAACAACTAATAATGATAACATGGATAATGGTAAAATTAAACATCTCCAGGACATGAATGCGTTTTAACTCCTTCGTTAGTGTATTTTTACATAAATAATTCCCTGTTTTTGTCTACTATAAACTTATATTGCCAACATGACTGAAATACAGCATTCAAATCCCGCGCTGATAAAAAATATTTCAGATAAAAATAATCAGGCTCAGACTTTTTTAAAAAGTCTGAGCCTGATTTCATTTTATATTGCAGCGCGGTGATATTTTATCCAGCCGCCATTTATCAAATAATAATTGTTCATAACGTCCGTAAACTGCTTCACCGTATAACTTTTCATCACCGTAAACGAAGAAAGGCGGAATTTGCTCAGGATTAAACTTAGACTTGTGCGCCTCAACAATCTCACTGAGTGCAGACAAATCCTTCCTGAATTCAATTGAGCGCTTCCCTCCACGCCGTTGATGCTCCTCATCCAGCTCTCTAAGCAAAGCATGTGCATCAAGTATATAAGGGTATCCTTCATTATAAATAGACTTCACAATCGGATGAGTAAGATAACGGGTATTCGTTTCAATAATTTTCATTTCTCCAAGACAGACCCGGATAATTTGATACATTTCCAGCACCTGTTTAGACAGCCGTCGATTATCTAAAAATTGCGCACTTATCTTATGATTTTCGTGCACTCTGAAGATTTGCATACTCCACCCCGTTTTCTACTTAAAATCCTCTAGTAAATGATGCTGGTGTTTCAGATTCAAAGCGCATGACTTTACCACTAGTCGGATGAGTAAATTTAATTACATTCGCATGAAGCCCAAGTCTGTTAATCGCATTAATCTCAGAACCGTATTTTTTATCGCCGACAATTGGATGTCCGAGCTCCTGCATGTGTACACGAATCTGATTTTTACGCCCTGTTTCCAAGTTCACTTTCAATAATGAGAATCTGCGATTCGTTTTCAGCACTTTATAATGTGTAATCGCTTTTTGACCATGATTTGGTTTCGGACTTGAGTGCATCATAAATGTCTTGTCCTCTGTAAGCCATGATGTAATTGTTCCATCTTTTTTTACGATACCTTCTACAAGTGCTACATATGAACGTTCCTGCACAGTTTCAGTCCATGCCTTTTGCAGGCGCTGCTGAACCATTTTACTGCGCGCAAATATCATTACACCGGAAGTGTCACGGTCCAGACGATGCACGATAAATACCCGGTTATTCGCGTGAATGCTCTGTACATATTCCATCAGCTGTTTGTAAGCAGTCATTTGACGCTCCTGCTTTGAGCCCATAGATAAAATGCCGCTTTCCTTATCAATGACAATCAAATCATCATCTTCGTGGAGTATACTCACACCTTTTAATTTCGCACTTGTTGAAGCCACACGTGCGCGTATTTGAACATGATCCCTCGGTTTTAATACTTGGTCGAACTGCGTTGTCGGTTTGTCATTGACTACGATCTGCCCGCGTTTCAAAATACCTTTAACAGCATTACGGCTTTTTGACGGCATTACTTTGAATAAAAATTCAAGTACCTCTGTATGTTCTTTTACTGTCCACTCTTCGTGACGCGGTGCATTTTGGTTAGCTTTTGGTTTTGCTTTTGCTTTGGCATTTGGTCTAGCTTTTGGTCTCTTTTTCATTCTGAAATCCCTCTACTCTTTCTTATTTCTAAGCTTTTCACGATACTAAGCGATTACTCTATTGTACTTTGTATATTCCTTAATTACAGTAAAATATTCATATAAAAAGCTGCCTGTCGAAATTCGACAGGCAGCTTGTACTTTTTAGAAATACATAAGATTAATTTTCTCTGGTTACTGCTTCTTCCAGTTTCTTCATTTCTTTGTTCATCACTGATTTAACGACAGGTTTTGCTGTCATTGCAAACACCCTGACGCCCATGCTGCTTTCTATCGTAGACTTCACAGTTAGTTCTGAGTAATCACCAGCCGGTTCAACATTAAATAACGTTGTTATAACGCCCTGTTTAAGCTTAGTTTTCATAACAATTCTGTTGTTTTCAACGTATTCAGTGATTTCATTTCTGAAACGGTATGTTTTATTTCTAACGCCCAGCGTTATTCTGAATTTCGTCCCTTTTGAACGTTTGCCTTTTGTATTATATTCTATATCTTTCAGAATACTAAAGATCTTTTTTAATTGTTCATCATCATTTATCACCGAAAAAATCTCTCTAGGTGATGCTGCCAGTTTGTCGTTATGATAGTTGTATATTTCCATATGTAATAACTCCCCTTTGTGTTTATACTACATTATAACTAGTTTGATGGAGGTAATTTCTCTCCTAAAATGGCCCAAGATTAATGAGCACTGCGACTGTTAAAAGAACAAACGCTATGCCTGTCCATATTAAAAACAGCGGGAAAAACCACTTAGCCCATTTAATCCATGACACACCTGCGACCGCAAGACTTGCCATCAACGGACCCGAAGTTGGAAACAGTACGTTAGAAAAACCGTCACCGAACTGAAATGCCAGTACGCTGACCTGTCTCGTAATACCAATCATATCCGCAAGCGGTGTCTGTATCGGCATCATAATTGCTGCCTGCCCGCTCCCTGAAGGTACAAAGAAATTAAATACAGAGTTCATTACAAACATACCGATTGCTGTTGCCACAGGCGGTAAAGCAGATAATGGCTGTGACAGCGCATTAACAAGTGTATCCAGAATCTGACCGTTTTCCATAATCACAAGCACCGCTCTCGCAAGTCCGATAATTAATGCACCGTATACGAGATTCTTACACCCTTCCAAGAATGTAATTGCGATTGTATTGTAGTTCATTCCTGCTATTAATCCCGCAACTAAACCAATAATAACAAAAAATGCTGCCATATGATCTGTGGTCCATTGAAATTTAACTACTGCAAAAACGAAGAATATTAATGCCGCTGCCGTCCACAGTAAAATAATTTTATGACGACTTGTAAATGTCTCATCAAAATTCAGTTTGTCTTCACCACCTGCTTCGATACCAATCAGGCTTCTTGAAGGGTCATTTAATATTTTTCTGCAGTAGCGCCATGTATACCAAATCGTCACTCCGACAAGCAGAACGAATGCAATCAGTCTGAACGTCATACCGGAAAATAACGGAAGTTCTGAGATGTTATGTGCAACTCCTACTGTGTATGGATTAAGAAACCCTGCAGAAAAACCGATAAATGCTGCATTGAACGTAATTGCCACTGCGACAATCGCATCGAGTTTTAAAGCTTTTACAAGGAGTACCCCTATTGCGACGAACGGAATTACTGAGTTCGCAAGTGCACCGACAGCTCCGCCGAGAGCAAACAGTATAATTATTGTTGCAATCAGCAGGAATTCTTTCCCTCTCATTCTATCAATTGCCGAATAAATCCCTGTATGTATCGCACCTGATTTATTAATAATCTCAAACATCCCGCCGGCAAATAATACTAAGAAGATTAATCCCGCACTTTCAACCATTCCCGTTTGAACTGACATAAATATATCCATAAAACCAGCTGGTGCAGATTCCACATTTTCATATGTACCTGAAACGATAGTTGTAATTCCATCGTTTTCGATTCTGTCAAAAGTTCCGGCAGGCACTATGTATGTTGCTGCTACTGCCAGCAGAAGCACCGCAAAAACGATGACATAAGTATCCGGGAATTCCCACTTTTTCTTTTTTAAATCTTTATTCATAAATCTACGCCCCCTTATTTTATCCGAATATTCTAAAATTAGAAAAAGATATTACTATACTATCATATATAAATGATTAAAATTATTTAAAATTTGATTAACCGAATTGTAGAAGGGTATTTATAATATGTATTTTAGGAGTGGATCTTTAATGTCTAGAAAGAAAGACGAGCTGAATCAGCGTGATACGATCGATAACACGAAAAATGCACCGCTTACGACGAATCAGGGACTGCCTGTCAGTGAAGACGAATTTTCATTAAAAGCTGGTGAACGCGGTCCAACTTTAATGGAAGACTTCCATTTCCGCGAAAAAATGACCCATTTTGACCATGAAAGAATTCCGGAACGTGTTGTTCACGCCCGCGGTTTTGGTGTTCATGGTGAATTCGAAGTTTACGAATCATTAGAAAAATATACAAAAGCTAAATTCCTAACAGAACCCGGTAAGAAAACTCCTGTTTTTACAAGATTTTCTACAGTTGCCGGAAGCCGCGGTTCAATGGATATTCCGCGTGATGTACGCGGTTTTGCGACTAAATTTTATACAGATGAAGGGAACTTTGACTTGGTAGGTAATAACATGCCGGTCTTCTTTATGCAGGATGCAATTAAATTCCCGGACTTTGTCCACGCAGTTAAACCAGAACCGCATAATGAAATGCCTCAGGCTGCTTCTGCACATAATACTTTCTGGGATTATGTCTCGATGAATACAGAAAGTGCGCATATGGCAATGTGGCTGATGAGTGACCGTGCGATTCCTAAGAGCCTCAGCATGATGGAAGGTTTCGGTGTGCATACATTCAGACTCGTTAATGCTGAAGGTAAAAGCCACTTTGTTAAATTCCACTGGAAACCAAAAGACGGCATGCATTCAGTGTTATGGGATGAAGCTCAGATGATTAATGGTAAAAACATTGATTTCAACCGTCAGACTTTATGGGAGAATATTGAAAAAGGAATTCCTGCAGAATTTGAGCTCGGCTTGCAGATCATCGATGAAGAAGATGAATTCAAAATGGACTTTGATATTCTGGATCCGACTAAATTATGGCCGGAAGAAGATGTGCCCGTACAAATCGTCGGCAAGATGTCGCTGAACCAGAACGTGGACAACTACTTTGCAGAAACTGAGCAGGTTGCATTTCACCCGGGCAGCGTTGTACCCGGCATTGATTTTTCAAATGACCCGCTCTTGCAGGGACGTCTATTCTCGTACACAGACACCCAGTTAATTCGCCTTGGCGGACCAAACTTCCACCAGTTGCCGATTAACCGTCCGATGTGTCCATTTGCTAATAATCAGCGTGACGGCTATGGACAGATGTCGATTCACAAAGGACAGACTGCACATCATATTAACCATATGAATAATAATCAGCCTGAACCTTTAAGTCCTGAAGAAGGCGGCTATGAACATTACCAGGAAAAAGTGGAAGGACGTAAAGTTCAGGCAAGAAGCGACAGCTTTAAAGATCACTTCAGCCAGGCAAAAATGTTCTTAAACTCACTATCAAGACATGAGAAACAGCATTTATACGATGCAGTAAGTTTTGAACTTGGAAAATGTGATATGGAAATCAGAGAACTTGCCCTTACGAAGCTCTTTAACAATATCGACCGTGATTTAACGGAATACGTTGCAGATCAGGTTGGTGCTCCGGTACCTGCTGAAAATAATGAATCAACTTACGACAAAAGTTCACCTGCTTTAAGTATGATGAATACAAACTTCTCACTTAATACACGTACAGTTGGTGTAATTATTATGCCTGATGTTGCAGAGAAAACTCTGAAAGAAACGAAAGAGAAACTTGAAAAACAGGGGCTTCAGCCTATGTTTATTTCGGATAAAATATATCATATCGGAGATATGACATTAGATGCGACATTCGATACAGTACATGCCGTGCTGTTTGACTCACTAATTGTAATCAGCGGAGAACAACCGCTCCCTGCACCGGCAATTGAAAACCTTGAAATTGCTTATAAGCACAAAAAAGCAATTGGTTTCGGCACCGACTCAGTAAATATATTCGACTCGTTGTCATTCACTAAAGATGACGCAGGTGTTACTGATATCGAACAGGACTTCGATGGCTTCCTAAATGATGTTAAAGCCCACAGAGTGTGGGCAAGATAAATTATATTAAACTGCCCGCAGCTCATTGAGCTGCAGGCAGTTTTTTCGTTATTGAACAATTATCCTGTTAAAATTAAGTAACTAATAGGAATGAAAGAGGAAACTTTATGAGTGAACAGGTAAAAATCTTTACATCAGCAACATGTCCGGTATGCGGTATGGCAAAAGATCTGCTGGATTCTATGGATATTTCATATAAAGAGGTTAACGTGGACATTAATCCGATTTCCATCGTTAAACTAATCGGCAGCACGAGAAAATTCACAGTGCCCCAGACAATTATTAATGGCCAGATTATTTCAGGTTTTAATCCTGATAAAGTTATCGCAGCAGTGCACGAGTAGCAAGCAGTTTTATCGTGCAATTCCTTCCTGCCTGTTAAAATTATAGACAGTTACAGTTCTACTTTACACGAAAGGAGTTTTAATTGTGAGTGTAAAAGAAAATGAAAATATCACTTCAAAAGAAGAACCGAAAGAAATTAAAGGGATTGAACTTTAGATCTTGGTACTTCAGGTATGGTATGTGACTTCGAGACCGGTATTTGCGGTCCAATCACGAAGAGAAAGAGGATAAAAATAATGAAAATTACATATGGTCAGATTTCGTCTGTCCGTTCTGCTTTATTGGACAGGCAAACTTAGACAACGCGCTTAAAACATTCGAACATAAAGACGAAGTTGAAATTGAGTACAAGAGTTTCCAGCTGATGCCGGATGCTGAATATACTCCAGGTGAAACGTATGCGGAAACTTTCGCTAAAATGAAAGGTATTCCAGAAGAACGTGCTAAAGGCATGTTTGGACAAGTAACAGAAACTGCTGAACAGGCAGGTGTGGAAATTAATTATGAGACTGCTAAATTAACGAATACACTAGATGCTCACCGCGTATTCCAATATGCAAAAGAACAAGGTAAAGGCACTGAATTCTTTAAAGCATTATACGATGCACACTTCACAAACGGCGAAGTGCTGAACGATGAAGATACGCTTGCACGCCTGTCAGAATCAATTGGTTTAAACGGTGACACTGTACGTGAAATCGCAAATAGTGATCAGTACAACCAGGATGTTTAATGTGGATATCTCACAGGCATCAAACCTTGGTATCCAGGGAGTACCATTCTTCCTTGTTAACGATAAATATTCAATTTCAGGCGCACAGCCCGTTGAATTATTCCAGGAAGCTCTGGAAAAGATTTACCATGAAGGACAGGAAACTGAATAATTTGAATCTATAGGGCTGGGATACACATGAAAGTCTTTCATACCAGTCCCGTGAGTTGTGGATACGCATGAAAACATCTCTTACCAATCCCACGAGTTGTGGATACACATGAAAGCATTTCATACCAGTCCCACGAGTTGTGGATACGCATGAAAACATCTCTTACCAATCCCACGAGTTGTGGATACACATGAGAACCTTTCATACCAGTCCCATCATTTTTTAACTAAATAACGGCCGGAAAATCCATCATTAGGATTCTCCGGCCGTTTTCATTAAAATTACGAACTAATATTCAGCACCCGCATTATCTGTTCAACAGTTTTTTCAATATTCTTTTGTGTCCGTTCACTTTCCATCGCCTGTTCAACAGACACTGGTTCATTCTGAATTGAAAATACCGCATTTATTCCATGATGATTAAGATTGTAAGCATCTTCAGTCAGGCTCCCGCCGACAGCAATAACAGGAATGTTAAACTTTCCAGCCATATTCGCCATGCCTGCAGGTACTTTCCCCATCGATGTCTGTGCATCAATTCTGCCTTCACCCGTAATGACCAAATCCCCGTCTTCCATTTCTGATTCAACACCAAGAACATCCATTATAAGCTCAACACCGGCTTCCAGCTGACCGTTTAAATAGCCATGGAACGCCGCACCTAAACCGCCTGCAGCACCGCCGCCTTCAATTTTGAAATCTCGATACCCATTTCTTTAGATGTGAAATCTGCGTAGTGTTTCAAACCGGCATCCAGGGCTTTCAGCATGTCACTGTCTGCACCTTTTTGCGGTCCGATATATAAGACGCTCCCTGTGCACCATATAAAAGATTGGAAACATCACAAGCTACTCTGAATTCGCAGTCTTTAAACTTCTCACTTTCAACAGTTTTTCTAATAGAATCTATAGAAGATAAAAACCCGCCGCCAAACGCAATCTCATTACCTTCAACATCCATAAACTCGTAGCCCATCGCCTGCAGCATACCGACACCGCCGTCATTCGTTGAACTCCCGCCTAGACCGATGATGAATTTTCTCGCACCATTCTTAAAAGCATGATTAATTAATTCACCGACACCGTAAGTTGTGGTTATAAGCGGATTCAGCTGATCTTTAGACAACAATGTTAACCCGCATGCTGATGCGACTTCTATAATTGCGAGATTTTCATCTTTAATTAAGCCGTAAGAAGCATCAATCAGAGGACCAAGTGGACCTGTTACAGCGATCTCAACCAGACTTCCGTTCATACCTTCAACGAGCGTTTCAGCCGTGCCTTCACCACCGTCAGCCATGGCAAATGCTTTTACCACAGCATCCGGAAACACTTGTTTTATACCATTCTCAACTGCCAGATTTGCATCAACAGACGGTAAACTGCCCTTAAATGAATCCATACCCGTGATTACTTTCATCTCGTTCTCTCCCAGCTGTAACAGTAATTGCTGTTAAATTTTAAGATTTTCAATAATTTTATTTGTTACTTCAACTGTATCATGAGTTCCTCCGATATCACGAGTCATAATACCTTGTCCAGTAGTCGCTTTAATTGCTTCATGTAACGCTTCTGCTTCTTCTGTTAACCCGAAGTGTTCAAGCATTAACGAAGCACTGTCAATCGTTCCAACAGGGTTAGCAATTCCCTGTCCTGCAATATCAGGGGCAGAGCCATGAACTGATTCAAACATGCTTGGTGTACGTTTTTCCGGATTTAAGTTCGCACTTGAAGCTATACCAAGACTTCCTGATAATGCGCTCCCAAGATCAGATAAGATATCTGCAAACAGATTTGATGCAACAACGACTTCCAGATCTTCGGGGTGCAGAACGAAGTGAGCAGCCATAGCATCGACTAAGAACTGGTCTGTCTCAACATCTGGATAATCTTTACTTACACGTTCAAATACTTCATCCCATAAAACCATTCCGTACTGTTGGGCATTACTTTTAGTTACACTCGTAACTTTTTTTCTCTTTCTAGTCCGTGCAACATCGAAAGCATACCTGATAATACGTTCGCATCCTTTTTCAGTAAATAACGAAGATTGTACAGCAACTTCATTACCCGGTCCGCGTCCTACAAAGTTACGTCCGCCAACACCTGAATACTCTCCTTCTGAGTTTTTCACGAATCAAAATCCAATTTAGATTATCAGCATCAGGGTGAGTAATTCTTCTTGGAACTCCTGGGAAGAATTCCACTGGTCTAATGTTTGCCCATTGATCGAGACCTTGGCAAATTGCGATACGCAATCCCCATAAGCTGATATGGTCGGGTACTCCTGGGAAACCTACTGCCCCGAAATAGATTGCATCGAAATCACGCATCTCTCGACACCGTCTTCCATCCATCATTTTCCCATGTTCTAAATAAACTCGCATCCCCATGGAAAATGTTCGTACTCAAATTCAAACTTACCATTCGAAGACTCGGCTATGTAATCTAAAACTCTTATTCCTTCTGCAACCACTTCTTTACCGACACCGTCACCTGGAATTGCTGCAATTTTAAATTTTTTAGTCATTTTTAAATCCCCTTTAATTAATTTTTGAATTATCACAATAATATTATAATGTATTCATTAATGTCAAATTTTCATTTAATTAATTATTATTTTAATAAATATTGACAACAATGTATTTATTATTGTATTATCCATGTAAGATTATTCAGATAAATATATGTGTTAAGCATTTTTGTAAGCGGTATCAAAATAAGGGGATGAACTAATGATATTACTTAAGAATTTTTGGAATTTATGTGGGCATGGGACCGTCAGATACGTAATATATTTGCTTTTGCTTTCAGTATGGTTAAACCATCCAAGTTAGGAGACGGGAAACAATTCGAGGAATATAATAAGATTTCTGAACCTGGAAATAATAGGCCACCGTCAACTTTTACTTTCCCTCAAAAATTGGACTGTTACTTGGACCGTTTTTATTTATCCTAGTGAAAATTCTTCCTACACCGGCTGAAATGCCTGAAGCAGCCAATACAGTGCTGGCGGCTATTTTATGGATAGCAGTCTGGTGGGTCACAGAGGCGATTCCTATTCCTGTGACATCTCTGCTGCCGTTAATTCTGTTTCCACTCGGGGGTGATGGAAACAAGTGACGTATCAGCATCATATGGAGATTCGCTTATTTTCTTGTTTGCAGGAAGTTTTATGATTGCCCTCTCCATGGAGAAATGGAATCTGCACAAACGTGTTGCATTATCTATTATTTCGTTTGTTGGGACTAATCCAATACAATTATACTCGGCTTTATGATTGCCACAGCTTTCATTTCAATGTGGATTTCCAATACAGCCACTACTATGCTGATGGCCCCAATTGCGATTGCAGTAACAAAACAGTTTGCTGATCAATTAAATACAAATACATCGCTTGACGCCCCGCCTGACACAACACCCGGAAACTTTAAATTTGGTACGGCTTTAATGCTGGGGCTTGCTTATTCAGCGACGATTGGCGGCTTTGGTTCACTCATAGGTGCACCTGCCAATATTATACTGGCCGGCACACTAAAACGCCTTTATGATTTAGAAATCAGTTTCGCTAACTGGCTGTTGTTTGGCTTACCGCTTGTTTTATTCTAATTCCACTGCTTTGGCTGTATCTCACAAAATTAGCATTTCCTATGAAACTTAAAGGTATTCCCGGCGGTCGTGAAATTATTAAAAAAGATTTGAAAGCACTAGGTGGTATGTGTTACGAAGAGAAAGTAGTTACAGCAGTATTTACATTAACTGCACTGGCATGGGTTACACGTAGCTTCTTCCTGAACGATTTTATCCCGGGTCTTGATGACGCTTTAATCGCTGTAATTGGCGGTGTAGTCCTGTTCTTAATTCCAGCTAAAAATAAAACCGGAACAATTATGGATTGGAATACAGCTCTTAAATTACCATGGGGAATTTTATGGCTCTTTGGGGGTGGGCTGGCACTTGCTTCCGGTATTATGACTTCTGGTCTTGATGTTTGGATTGGAAGTTTGCTGGGTGCATTTGAAAATATGCCGACAATTATTGCTATAGCATTAATAATCGCAATGATGACAATTCTAACCGAATTCACATCTAATACAGCAACAGCTACTATGGCGTATCCGATTGTCGCCGTTGTTGCGACAACACTCGGGATGAATCCCATTATCTTAATGGTTGCAGCAAATATGGGAGCTACTTTGCTTATATGTTCCCTGTTGCTGCACCACCAAATGCAATTGTCTTTGGTACAGGCTATGTAAAAATGAGCAGTATGGCGCTCACCGTATCTGGCTTAATTTACTATCAGTAATCATCTCTGTTCTTGTTGTTTACTTCTATGTTCCAATTGTATTCAAAGGCTTAATAGCAGCATTTTAATTTATAAGTCCAGTCTGTTTTAGACTGGACTTATCTTAATGTATAATTAACATAACCTAGTTTAAGGACTGATTGCAGAATGATGAATATTGACGCTAGCACATTAAAAAATTAACAAACGAGGAGATACTGAATAACTTTCGGACATTTGTCAATGACATGGAAAATCTGGAAGAAGCCCGTTTACCGCAGCGTGCTTATGTAATTATCAAGCACGCCATTCGTAATCTTATCTTCCTCCCACGAACAATATTGGAAAGAGAAGTAGCAGAAATTCTCGATATGAGCCGGACTCCAGTCAGGGAAGCTCTGGTCCGTCTTGAAAATGATGAAGCTTTGCAATTGATTCCGCGACGTGGTTTTTATGTAGAACCTATTGAAAAAAATGATTTAAGTGATATCTATCAGTTGAGTGCAACATTGGATGGTCTGGCGATTGAGCTGGCAGCAAAACAGATTAATAATGAAGAATCAGCAAATTAGAAACACTGGTTGAGAACAGCAGGAATCTTTAAATAAGAATTCAGTGAGTGGGCAAAACTTGATGATGAATTTCACAATGTAATTATAGAATGTTCGACAAATGACAGTTTAAATAAAGTTATTGGGATTTATTCCGACAAATTGTATAAAGCAAGATTATACACGATAAACCATCGCCCTGCTCCTGACATGTCGATTATTGAACATCAGGCGATTATTGCCTGTCTGAAGGCAAAAGAGCGAAAGCAGCGAAGGTATTAATGGAGTCCACCGCAGGCGTGCGCAGAAAGAAATATTGAATGCCTTGGATGAGGTACACGATTAAACGGAAGCATGGATAACAGTAATTCATTATATGATTTACCAATCACACTTAGGGTAATGTTAATTAAAGTATCTTTTAAGGAGGCTCACAATGAATTCTTTCAAAGTTAGTGCTGATAAGACAGACGAAGGCATGGAAATGAGAGTAAAAATTTAAATGTAGATGATTTATCCCAAGGTGACGTGCTTATTGACGTTCACTATTCCAGCGTGAATTTAAAGATGGTATGGTTGCGGCGGAAGGTCAGATTGCGGAAGTCCTCCCTATTATTCCGGGGATTGATCTTGCTGGAGTAGTAATTGAATCCACTGATGACAAGTTTAAAAAGGGTGATTCAGTCATCGCGACGAGTTACAAAATTGGGACAGGTATTTCAGGCGGCTTTTCTGAAGTCGCACGTATTCCTGCTGAATATGTCGTTCCGTTACCTGACGGACTGACATTAAAAGAGTCGATGGAACTTGGGACAGCCGGTTTTACTGCAGGTATTTCTATTTCAAAACTTGAACGGGCAGGCGTTACACCGGATAACGGTGAAGTGCTCGTTGCCGGTGCTTCTGGCGGTGCCGGGAGTTTATCGATCAGCATGCTCGCTGCTTTAGGTTACGACGTCGTTGCAAGTACAGGCAGCATGGATGAAGAAGATTATTTAACATCACTTGGTGCGAAGAAAATCATTCACCGTGATGATGTAGTTAATGATGATAAAAAGCCCGTTCATAAACCTCAGTATCAAGCGGCAATTGATCCAGTCGGCGGGAAAACGACAGAGTATATTATTAAAACGCTTAAACCCGAAGGTGCACTTGCTACATTCGGACTGGTTGGAGGTATTCAAGTCCATACGACTGTATTGCCGTTTATCGGACGCGGTATTCACTGGCTCGGTGTTGATTTGTATTCTATCCCATGGAACAGCGTATAAAAGTTTGGGATAGACTGGCGAAGGATTTAAAACCTGAAATTCTCGACAAAGGTGTCGTTAATGAAGTCACTCTCGAAGAGCTTCCGCAAGTTCTTCATGATATAATCGACGGCAAGGTCAGAGGCCGTACGATTGTTAATTTAAAAAATGAATAATTAAGCAATTTAAAAACTCCTTCAGCTATTTTGCTGAGGGAGTTTTTGTTTTCGGATACGGGTCATCCGGCAGTCTCAGTACATCGAAATCATTCGTCACCGCCTGGTAAAGCTGAACCAACTCAGCTGCGATGCCTGAAGATCCGTCAAGATAACCGATTTTCGCAGTCACATGTTCAGGATCCGTTCTGTCGAACGCATGATACCAGCATGCTCCAGTATTTTCTTCATAGACACTTTCGCTCAGCAGCTGCTTGCCAACGCGTTTCGCATAATTTAAATACTTATCTTCACCGGTCTCTGCCCACAGACCAAGAAACACGCTGCATACCTGCAGAACCGCAGCACTGTGATCCGACGTTCCAGTAGCCGTCTGAATGAAGTTCCGGTGCGCCTGTATTTAAAATTCCATTGACGATATTTTCTGTCCACTCTTTATATTCCGCTTCACCAGTCACTTTATACAGTTTGTATAACAAGCGGATAGTTCCTGCTGCACCGTGACACAGCCCAAGATAATGCACATCTTTTAAATAGGGAAAGCTGTGCGGAAATAAAATATTGTCTCCTTCAACAGTCGCAATCGCTTGAATATATTTTACACCTTTTTCAGCTGCTGCAAGATATCTTTCATCTTTATTTTCTTCATATAAAGATGCCATCGCATATGCAACGCCTGCTGTACCGTAAAAATAGTTCGGCATTACACTGTCTTCAGGAATTCCGAAATAAGCCGGACTGATTGTCGGCCATGTCATCTGACCGTTTTTTCCTGTCCCTCATTCAGAATTTTCCCGCCTGCTTTTAAAGCAAGTTCATGCCAGTCTGTTCTCTTATATTTTTCTGCTGCTTTAATTAAAAATAATATAATACCGGAGTCAAAGAAAATCGCAGGTTCACCTGTCCAGACAATTCCTTTATCTGTCTGACGTGCCGCATCAGCCGTTTCTTCAATCAGCTGAATTGCAAATTCATCAAATTCAGCCATCCCTGAAACTTCTGCCAGCTCACCAAATACATACGCAATCCCTGTTACACCGTTCAGCACACCCCACTCTGAATGCTCGATATTACCGCCGTACTGCTGCATTCTCACTTCACAGTCCCAGTTGCTGATAATATACTTCCCAGCTTTAACAGCATCGTCTAAATAACTGTTATCATTAGCCGCTCGTGCCAGCTGAGTCAGAAAATAAATCACACCGGTGAACCGCTGTATAAAGAAAACTGTCCCATAAATGTGTGTTCATGAGGTTCAGCCGGAGAAAATGGTTCTTCTTCCCAGTACATACCTTCCGGTGTTTCAATTGCAGTATTTTTAAGCATTTTTGCCGCTTCTTTTGCAGCATTTAAATAGTCTTCAGTTTCTGGTTCATGAAATAAAGGTCTTAATTGATTCGACATTCAAACACTCCTCATTAAAACAGCATTTTTGTTATATCAGTGTAATTTTTCCTTCTATCTTAATTTCTGCATCTGCTCTTTTAAGCAGATTGCCGATATGACAACCCATATCTGCAGTATTAAATGCACGTTCCACAAATTTAATCTCTTCTTCATTTGCACTCTCAGGAAGACTGACTTCAGGATAGTGAACGATTTTTAATCCTTTATCTTTCGAATTCACTGCATCTGTTGTCATCGCGAGACCTATTACCGGCAATTTTCTCGCAGCGGTCAGTGCAATCAGTGTCATCGCATAACAGGATGCTGCCGATGCTGCGAGCAGATCTGTAGGGTTCGCACCGTCGCCGCTGCCTCCGGAAACGGTCGGAATCGCAATCTGAGTATCCATTTTATCTGCTGTAATTGTACCTGTTCCTTTCGTACTTCCGTTCCAAACTGTTTTTAAATGAGCCATAATTATCCCTGCCCTATAGTAAGATTTCAATCCATATTTTAATTGCTGTTGCTAAAATTAAAACCGCAAGCATCCACTGCAATATTTTTGTATTCATCTTCTGGCCAAGTTGTGCACCGAGAGGCGCTGCTATCAGACTAGCAATAATCATAATCAGCGCAGGACCGTACAGTACCTGATCTGTTAAAATTTTACCTGCCGTTGTCCCAATTGAAGATATAAATGTCACAGCAAGGCTCGTCGCAATTGTTACCCGTGTAGGTATTTTAAGAACGACTAGCATAATCGGCACTAAGATAAATGCACCCGCTGCACCGACAATACCAGAAGCTGTACCTGTAATAAAGGCCAGCCCCGCTGCAAGATATTTATTATAGTCCAGTGAATCTCCCGGCGAGTAGGGTACTTCTTTTTTAGGCATAAACATCATGACTACTGCAATAGTTGCGAGTACCGCGTAAACAATATTCACCTGAGGTTCCGAAAGATATCCGGAGCCGTATCCACCAAGCAGACTTCCAAAAAGAATCGCTCCGCCCATATAGATAATCAGGCGAAGATTAAGATATCCACTGTTTCTGTACGCCCAGACACCGTCAATCGTTGCAAAAAACACCTGTACTGCACTGATGCCGGCAACTTCATGTGCTGTAAAAGAAGTGAATCCCAGCATAGCCGGAATATAAAGCAGCATCGGGTACTTTATAATCGAACCGCCTATTCCCACCATGCCGGAAATGTAAGAACCCAGAAAACCGATAAAGAATATAACCGTTATAAATGATATATCCATTAGTTCATCACTGCTTTAATGCCCATATACCCTCTTTCGACGTTGATTAAATCATCGAATCCGCGGGCTTTTAAAACACTCATTGCGATTGCTGAACGGACACCTGACTGACAGTGTACGTAAATTTTATCTTCTTTGCTGAATGGGATTTCTGCATTTTGCAGTTTACCAAAGTGAATATGTGACGCACTTTCAAGATTTCCGGCATTATATTCCGAACTTGAACGGACGTCCAAGATGTTTATGCCATCTATATTCTGAACAAGTATTTCCGGGGAAATATTTTCGTATGAGTCAGTAAAATACTTATCTGCCTGGTCCGCAGGTACAATTAACTGCAGATTATCAAAGCCGATTGATGCCAAATCTTCCTGAATTGATTGACTATCTTCAGGGTTGGCGATTACCGTCATCGGCTCATTATAAATGATATACCAGCCTGCGAACTGAAGGAATTTCCCGTTATAAGGTAAGTTGATTGAACCTTTCATAAAGCCTTGTTTGAATATTTCTTTGCTTCTTAAGTCGAATACCTGCCCCGGGAGAGTTTCCGGCGTTGCGACTTCAACTTCTCTCACATTGAATTCCGGCAGTCCTTCTTTGTTCACTTTTTTCATATGTGCAAAGTAATTCGGAGGCTCCGGCTGATCACTTGTCAGCTCGGTAATGAATGCCTCTTTATCATCATATTTGAACACCCAGTTATTCTGGCGCTCGTAACCAAGCGTTGATAACGGCACCGCACCAAGTGACTTGCCGCATGCACTTCCGGCACCGTGTCCCGGCCATACCTGCATGAAGTCCGGGTAATCCGCCATCTTCTGCAATGAACTGAACATAGAATTGGCACCTTCTTCTGTCGTGCCTTTCATATTTGCTGCTTCTTCAAGTAAATCCGGACGCCCGATATCACCGACAAACATAAAGTCACCTGTAAATATTCCCATTGGCTCAGTACTTCCACCACCAAGGTCTGTCAGTACGAATGATATACTCTCAGGGGTATGTCCCGGTGTATGAATGACTTTTAATTCAACATTGCCGACATTGATAACGTCGCCTTCTTTAAGGTATACCGTATCTTCCGGAACGTCCTGATACTTCCAGTGTTCGTCGCCTTCATCCGACACGAACAGTTTCGCTCCAAATTTACGTGCTGTATCACGAAGACCTGAAGCGAAGTCAGCATGAATATGCGTTTCTGTCGCTTGTGTTATTTTAAAACCTTCAGCATTTGCTGTTTCTGCGTATTCATCCAGTACACGTTTCGGGTCGATAATAATAGCTTCTTTTGTCTTCTGACACGCTACCATATAAGAAGTTTGCGAAAGTTTCTGATCATAAAATTGTTTGAAATACATTTAATACACTCTCCAGTTTTTTATAATTTAGTCTATATAAATAAGTTAAGATTCCCGTTTTCTGCATCTCCGAGATATGTGCCGACCCCACCGAACTGAACATTCGATAGAAGTTCCTCTTTATCGACTGCCATAATATCCATACTCATCGTACAGGCAATCATTTTAACGCCGAGTTTGTCGGCTTTTTCAATCATTTCCGATAATGCATCCACTTTCTTTTTCTTCATCACATGCTGAATCATTTTAGAACCCATGCCGAGCATATTCATTTTTGAAATCGGCAGTTTTGAAGCTGACTTCGGCATCATCATGCTGAACATTTTATCGAGACCTTTTTTATTTTTTTTCGGTGCATTCGGGTCTTTAATAATATTCAGGCCCCAGAAAGTAAAGAACATCGTTACTTCTTTGCCCATACTCTTTGCACCGGATGCAATAATGAATGAAGCAAGCGCCTTGTCCATATCACCGCTGAAGACAACAATCGTCGCGCCGTCTTTCGTTTCAACCATCTTGTGTCCTTCAGCTGCTGCCGGTGCTTTCTTTTCAAGCACAACAGTCACATTTTCACCGGATACTTCATTTTTAAGTACGACATGTCCATGCTTTTTAGCCCATGCTTCAACATCTGTACAAAAGCCGTGATCCGTTACAGTGATTTCCATCTGTTTGCCTGTGTCGAGACCGCTCATCACTTCATTTACTTTTAACAGAGGTCCCGGACACTGCAGACCGTGTGCTGCGATTTTAATACGATCTTCGGCAATATTTGAATGCGTCTCCACCGGAGCAATAACTTCTTCAGTATCAGTACTGCTGAACTTTCCTGTATAAGATGAAAACCCGCCTTCCAGGCTGATTGCATCAAAACCTTTGGCACTCAATAAATCTGCGGCTGTTTGACTGCGCCTGCCACTCTTGCAGTATGTGTATATTTTTTATCTTTCGGCAGTTCAGTCGCACGCTGCTCCAGTTCTGTTAAAGAAATGTGTTTCGCTGTTTTAACGTGGCCAAGTTCATATTCAAATGTTTCTCTGACGTCAAGCAGATACTCTCCTCTGTTAAGCAACTCATCTGCATCATTCATGTGATAATTATTTCTATTCATTTTAAAAACTCCTTTTCTTTTTAATACCTGTAGGGGTATATTAACAAGTATAATTCTATCTGTCAAATACCTATGGGGGTATAATTTAAAATAAAAAAAGAACAGATAACTTATCTGCTCTTGTTTAATAATTCCACGGCTTCTTTAATTAAATCATCTGCATTCTGCTCTGGATGAATCATTGCTTCCTTAACACATTCGACCAGGTTTTCACTAATAATTACGTTCATTGTACGGTTAAGTGCGCTCTTCGCGGCACTCAGCTGTGTGACTACATCACGGCAGTTTTCTCCTTCTTCAATCATCTTTTTAGCACCGTTAATCTGTCCCTGCAGTCTGTTTATACGGTTGATAATTGCTTTGTCGTATACATACGTTTGATCTTCAACAGTCATATACATTCCTCTTTCCACTGTTCTTAAGTACGTATATTATAGTGTAAAATATGTCATTAGTCAAATACCCTGCCAGGTATATTAAAAGAATTCAGCTATCAATTTTCGTAGCACTGCCGGCATCATTTCAAATGCATTTTTCTTATGCAGCCGTTCGGTCATTTTATGTGCATCTTTGCCGTACGGTCCAATGTTTATCATCGGCGCACTCAACTGCTGCATTTCTTCAAAGGGTATTGTATATGTTTCTCCCCATAACGGCGCATTGTTTTTAAACGACTGCCAGCCGTCATCTGTCGGGTTATAGTTCACATAACTTAAATCCGATATACCGTTGAATAATGCTTATTTGTCACCGTCTAATTATATTTTTTATGCATCTCACTTTTAGTCGCTTCAATCAGCTTTCTCACCAGTTCATCATCATCAACGAATTCACGGCCGGCATATACGGCGGTGCAAACATCAGCACTGTCGCCGGCGCCAATTCCTGACAGTATTCCATCAACTTGTCGGCAATCAGCAACGTCATCTTCCGCTCGTCTGTCCCATTTTGTTCAATAACTGCCCTGATTAATTCATCTGCTTCTTCTTTACTGTATTTATCGATAAAGTACTCAAGCACTTCGTGATATTCCATCACTCTGATGCAGTTCAGCGCTGGTATATGATGGGCTTTACAGATTTCCTATAATCTCATTTGCGGCATTCGTGCATTGCCTCATTTGCAATTTCTTTTAAACGTTATCATGACGTCTTTTGCCGTCTGCGACAAAGTGAACACGTTATATAAGGCGTAACTGTGATGTGATGTCTGTACATCATAATTGTCTTTTAAGTCGTTCGCCTGCAGGCAGACGGGGAGCGGTGTCGTTTCTCCGTCATAAGTTTCTGTAAAACGGTTTGTGTATTCCATTTTCTTTGTTAAATATGACTGATAAAATGAGACGTAATGCCATTCAGCGGCTCGCCCGCGTGAGTCGGCACACCGTAAAACAATGCTGCCGGCAAAATCTTACCGATCGAGCGAATATATGTAGTGATTTTCGTCCAGCGGCTGCTGTGTAAATGACGGCTCCCCGTTTAAGAACAATTTTAAATTTAAGTTATTTGTTTTAGAAAGTTCGAGAATCCCCGGTACTGCAGCGAGCATGCCTCTGGAACTGACTTCTTCGTCAGGTACTGTCACCAGCAGTAAATTCACCGGCCAATCTTCATTAACTGCCTGTTCAATTAAATGCATATGCAGTGCGAGTCCCATTTTCATATCCATCGTACCGCGGCCGAATATATACTGGTCTGTATATAAATCCTCTTTCGCATCCGGTGTTAAAAAATCCGGCTTGTCCCGAAACGCCTGTGTCAGTTTCTCCGGATTAAACGCAAGGTCCTGCAGCTGGCCGTATTCCTCGGTACCGACTGTATCAAAATGACTGATCAATACGACTGTGTCCGAGCTTTTATCAGTTTTATATAAAGCTGTGAATGCATTTCTTTCTTTTCCTGCATCAAATAATTGTATGTTATCCGGATTAGTTTTAAAGTAATCCAGCTCTTTAAATTTCACTATCAGTTTATGCGGGAAATCAATTTCCCCCTGTGTTCCCGATAAACTATTCCATCCGACTAATTCATAAAGCAGCGCCTCAAGCTGAGCTGGTGATTCCCATAAATACCCCTGTTCTTTCATCTGCAAAACTCCCCTTGTTTACACTAAAATAATATCCGGTTTATTTCCCGGGAAACATTGATACTTATACTTTATATTAAAAGTCTTAATATTTAAAATATTAGTATTTATAATGATACTATAGAAACAAATAAGGAGTTTTTTATTAACTAAAGTCGCCTTTAATATGACGGACATCATCAATGTCATACCATTTCACTTCATAGCCTGCACCTTTTTTAAAGTAAATGGAGTTTGGTGTATTGTCGAGGTCGCTCTCCGGATTATAATCCGCCTGCTCAATCACTTCTTTTGGATTATGACACGGACGGTAACCTGCCGACTGCAGCGAAACAGTTCCTTCACCTTTAGTATATGATGCGAGTTCAATCGGATAATCTACAAAGGTCGCGACTGGCACTTCACCTTTTAACGAGACTTTATGATCACCGAGCTGCTCCATATCACCTGATACACCGTGAAGTCTCTGAACATCTGACATTGCACGTCCTGCTACGTCCGCCGGCAGTGTGATTTCAAATGCATACCATGGTTCCAGGAGGACTGATTTAGCTTTCATTAAACCCTGTCTGACCGCACGGTATGTAGCCTGACGCAAATCGCCGCCCTGGGTTTCTCTTAATGCTGTTTTCGCTGCCATTAAAGTAATCGTGACATCCGTCAGCGGTGCGCCGGTAAGCACACCTAAATGCTCTTTTTCTTTAATATGCGTAACAATCAGCTTTTGAAACTGTATTTTTAAGTCGTCGGTATTCACTTCGTTTTTTACGATAATCCCTTGTCCCAATGGTCCTGGTTCGATGCGGAGCTGCACTTCGGCATAATGGCCGAGCGGCTCAAAGTGCCCGTAGCCGACAATACTTTCTTCAATCGTTTCTCTGTATAAAATGACCGGCGGACCGAATGTAATAGCCATTCCGTATTTATCCCGGATAGATTCTGCCAGAACTTCCATATGAATCGTCCCCATCACACGCATATGGATATGACCTGTCTTTTTAGAAGTTCTGAGACCAATTTCCGGCTCTTCCGCTTCAAGCTGTCTAAGGGTCTTCATCGCTGTAAATACATCAATACCTTCCGGCAGCATGAGTGATGATTCCATTACCGGCTTCAGCTCCGGCACTTTTGAGACAGGAAACAGTTCAATATTTTCAGGGGCGGCCGCAATAATATCACCGAGCTCTGCATTTTGAATGCCGATTGCCGTGCAGACATCACCCGCCCGGGCTTCAGAAACAGCTTCAAATTTCCCGCCGTTCAGACGCATCAGCTGATTGATTTTTTCACCGTCCGAACTGTTGTAATAGACCGTATCTTTAACTTTTAAAGTGCCGCCTAATACTTTGAATAATGTCAGTCTCTGTCCTTTGTCGTCGTGCATAATTTTATATACCTGTGCACCGGCTGCTTCTATATATACTTTTGGTTCTGTTAAATTTTCCATTATATTGATGACTTCACCGATACCGTCACCGTTTAGTGCTGAACCCCAGACACATGGAAATACCGTTCTGTTCATCAATGATTTTTTAGCAGCAGCTAACCAGAATGACTGATCTTCTGCACCTTCCATAAATGTATTCAGCAGCTCTTCGTCCAGCATCGCCAGCTGTTCGATAAATGATTCGCTTAACTCTGAATCCGCTTCTGAAAATAATGCACAGCGTTCATCCAGCTCCTGCAGGCTGTCCATAGTTTTTTTTTATCGACATTTGGCCGGTCATTTTTATTAATATAAATAATCGCCGGCACATCGTATTTTTCCAGCAGCTGAAAAATGGTGGCGGTATGCGACTGCACCCCGTCTACCGCACTGACAACTATAATTGCCAGATCCAGAATCTGCAGCGATCGTTCCATTTCTGCAGACAAATCAGCATGTCCCGGTGTATCGATTAAAGTGAATTTACGGTCATCAATTTCAAAGTCTGCCTGTTTTGAAGAAACAGTAATGCCTCTCTGTCTTTCAATAGACTCGAAATCAAAATATGTATCGCCGTGATCGACCCGGCCCCGTTTTGTAATTACGCCTGCATGACAAAGCAGTGCTTCGGTCAATGTTGTTTTCCCTGCATCTACGTGGGCTAAAATTCCAATCGTCGTACGTTCCCCTGTAATCATCGATGCACCTCCTTAACTTGAATAACTACTCTTATATTAAGAATACAGTATTTAAAATCTTACCGCTATTGAGTAAAGACTGGGAATGTTCTACAATGAGAATAATTCATACGGGGCCATAGCTCAGCTGGGAGAGCGTTGCGCTGGCAGTGCAAAGGTCAGGGGTTCGAGCCCCCTTGGCTCCATTCAATTAAAAAATCCGACTCATATAATTATGAGACGGATTTTTCTGTTCAATTTAATTAGTGAGGCAGGCTGAGTTAATTTTATTTTTCGTCACTTCTTCCGGGAAATCGACAGGTACTTTCATCCAGCTTTTACCGCGGTCGACTGAATGATAGACACCTTTGTTGTTCACACCGTAAAATACACTCGGTTCATCTGATGATGTTAGCAGATGAGTCACAATCGTACCTTTGCCGTCAGGCAGTCCTTCTGTGACTTCCTGCCACGGCTCATCACCCTGTTTGCGGAATACTTTCATTTCTGTCTTCTCTCTTTCAGGCATATACGCTGATGCCGGCCCCCGTGCCCCGGAAACAAGGACTGTGTCTTTATCACCCGGATCCACTGCGACATGAACTAAATACGTAAAGTCGCCAAGACCTTCGTTATCAATCTGCCACGACTCACCTTTGTCATCACTCCATGCATAGCCACCCCCGCCTGCTTCATAAAGCAGATTATCATCGTCAGGGTGAACAATCACATTATGAACATCAAACTGGGAGCCGTCTTTACGATCCTCAAATGATTCACCATTATCAATGGAACGCATAATACCGCCGAGCTCAATACCCGCAAGGACAAATGATTCATCCTGAGTACCGCTCGCTATATCTTTAACATGATGTGTATCAGGACGCGGTGGGAAACTCCACTCTGATTTCGACGGCAGGTCCTGCAGCGCAGTCATTTCTGTCCACGTTTCACCTTCATCATCTGAATAATGGAGTTCACTCGGTTCTGTTCCAACATATAAACGTTTAGACACAGGACTGATGTGAAGCGACATGATTCTTTTCGGCAACACATCTGCGCCAACCGCTTCAAAACTCTCACCATTATCACGGCTTATGAACAGCCCGTCATCAAAAGTACCGACGTAAATTGTTTCTGACAGTTCATCAGCTGCCACTGCACGCACATCATCATAACCCTCTGTCTTATTTCTTTAGTTGACCAGTCCTGTTCCATCCCTGAAACACTGAAAATTTTAGATCCTGAAGTAAAATAAATTGAAGTCATTAATAGTCCTCCTTATTTAATCTCACATAAAACCTATTTACGCTTAACTGATTTGTTTAGCAGCACAACGCCTGTAACAGCCATCCACAGCCAGATTGAAGCATAAAGTGCCCTCTGAATTAAGCCCCCCGGCAGCTCGGGAAACACAGGCTGTAAAAATAAACAGCAGACTCAGTAAATTAAGCGTCAGGCAGAAATAAGTCCATTTTGATAATTTCGGCATGGTACTTTTAATTGCCCGTCCAATAATAATTAAAGCAGGTATTTGGACAAACATTCCCGGCAATGAAGCAAATGTGTGTACTAAAAAGTTTATATCAGCCGGGAATATTCCTGAAATACTGTAGCTGAGTCCGAAAATAACGAGCAGCACAGTCGCTGTTTTGGTTTTCTTGTTATCCGGCCAAAATTTATGAAGAAAAATTGCACCGGTAAAAACTGCTATTCCGGTTAGAGTAAACGTCCAGTTCATCGTCAGGTGAGCTGGTGAACAAATTTCATAAGCAGCGAGCTCATATGTATCTATTCCATATAGTCACACCTAAATCACTCATCGGCTGTTTTAAAAAATTATACGGTGCAGTACTTGCTCTGATGACCAAAAATTCAACGATAAAATACAAACTTAATGCCATCCAGGACAGTGCACCAATAATTTTTGTGACCTCATATTTATCTTTTAATGCTGATACCGTAATTAACAGCGTTACAGTCAATATACCCATTAATATATAAGACATGACTTCCCCCCTGCACCTGCTGCAAGTTCTATTTAATCATCCTTCACTACCAGTCCCATCAATGCTGCCATCTGAATCGCCTGCACACTGGAAACAATACAGCCTTCCAAATCTTTACGCTTAATGCTTAAAGATTCAAAATGGGATGAGCTGATATCAATGCCTTTAAGCGGCGTATCGACAAATCTGGCTTCCGTCAGATCACAATTTTCGAAGCCGATTTTTGAATTTATTATTAAAGAAATCGGCTGTAACCATTCTTGTATTTTCAAACAGCACATTCTCGAGCTTCGATTCACTAATTCCCGATAAATTTAACAGTGATTCTTGAAATTTAACGTTTTTAATTCTGGATTCATCAAAACTGACACCAATCATTTTGCAGTTAACAAACTCAACATTATGCACGGAAGCACCCAAAAATACTGTATTTGAAAAGTCGCAGTTAACAAATCGTGTATCTGTTAAATCTGCATTATCAAATTCATTATTCGATAAATTACTGTTCTTAATTACAGAGTTATATGAGATTAATCTTCTAAGGTCAGTATCAAGAAACTCAGCGTCGTTAATTTCAATGCCATCAAATATCTGATCCTCATCATCAACAATTGATTCATATGAAACAACTTCTAATTCGGCTGCTATTTTCAACGGTTTTAACTTCATTTTTCTTCCTCGCTATTCATATATTCATTTATACCCTCATAATAAAAGACCATAACACATTAAGCGCTATGGTCCTCTTAAAATCATGCTGATTGTATTAAGTTCCGTCTGTTCTTTTCTTATAATTAAACTGAGAAAGCAGCGGTAAGGCGACAATTAAAATCCAGAACTCAAGGTTTCTGATATTAAATACATTACCTTCCGGCTCACCAACGAAGATATTCATCGCTATAATGACGAGCCAGATAAAAATAATGAAAGCAATCCAGTACTTTCTGTGTTTCTTTCTATCATCAGCTGTTCTGTTTCCTTTGGTTCATCTTCTTTTTTCTCAAACAATGCCGCAAGAAATATAATTATTACCGTTAATATCATCGGTCCGATCCGGATGTACCAGTCAGTTCCGGGAAAGAAGTCCGCAATAATAAAAATTAAGAGTGAGAAAATAAATAAAAGTAAGAAAGATTTATTCTTCGACACAATAACAACACCCTATTTTATATTTAAAGGGTCACAATACCCTTTTGTAAACAGAAGCAGCATTATGTTTTTTCGCGGTTCTCTACAATCTTAATATGGATTTTGGTCAGAGTCGGTATAGCAACAAGAAACACCCAAAAGCTTAAATATATATTAAATGCATCTGTTCGTGGTTTTCCAACAAAGATATTCATAGCTGCAATCAAAAGCCAAATGAATAATATAAGAGATAAACGGAAAAGAGAACCCAATTTCGTCCCTTTACCAGTTTCTTTTTGCTCTTTGTCGTCTTCGTCATCATCCATTTCCAATATAGCCACAATTACGGCAATACCACCAAATAGAATGATTGGACCATATTGGACATACCAGGGAATTTCAGTAAAGAAATCAGTAATAATCCATATAAATGAGATATACACTGAACCCATTAAAAATATGTTTTTAAGCACAATAACAACACCTTAATAAAGTAAGATTGTTAATTCTGAATGTACTCCGAGACCAGTTCAAACGTGTTTTCCAGAGCATCGATATGCGTGCGTTCCATGCCATGGCTGCTTGACACTCCCGGCCCGATGAGTGCTGCTCTAATGTTCGCACCGCCGCTCATTGCTGCTGATGCGTCACTGCCGTACATCGGATAAATGTCCACTGCGTAGTTCAGTGCTTTGTCTTTCGCAAAGTTCATCAGTCTTGTCGTCATATCGTAGTCATACGGTCCTGACGAGTCTTTGGCACAGATCGATACATCGTATTCTGTACAGTCAAGATCAAGCCCGATACATCCCATATCGACAGCTAAGAGTTCTGTAATATCTTCCGGAATCCAGGCTGCACCGTGACCGACTTCTTCATACGTTGAGAAGATAAATTTCAGATTCGTTGCTGGTGTCACATCTTCCTGTTTCATCATTTTTAAAATGCTGACAAGGACAGCGACTGAGGCTTTATCGTCTAAGAATCTTGATTTTATAAAGCCTGAGTCTGTAATGACTACTTTCGGATCATACGCAACAATATCACCATTCTGAATGCCGATATTCTCCACGTCTTCTTTACTTTCCACACGTTCATCGAGTTTTACAATCAGGTTATCAATGTCACGTTCTTTTGTCGATGCGTCTTTGAATACGTGAATCGATGGTGATTTAGACAAAATAGTCCCCGTATATACTTTGTCATCGCGCGTAATAATATCACAGTATTCTCCGTCAAGTGTCGGTGTTAAAGGACCGCCGAGTTTAGTCAGTGATAATGTACCGTCCGAGTTAATTGAACGGACCATCAGGCCTAAAGTATCCACGTGGGCACTTAGTCCTCTCGTGACTGCAGCATTTTCACCGTCTACCTGAACAATCAGGTTCCCCTTCGGTGTCGTCATCGTTTCATAACCGATATCTTCAATTGTTTCCCGTAAAAAAACCGCATTATTCGTGTAGCCTGTCGGACTGTTAATTGATAACAACTTTGTTAAAAACGAAATCGTGCCGTCTCTTTTAAACATTATTTCAGCTCCCCTTTTGTTTTAACTTAAGTCTTTGTGTAAACTATACTAAATCTTTTCTTTATATCCACCATTTAAATAATAGTAAATGCAAGCCACGAAAAATCCGCCGCCGATAATATTACCGATTGTTACCGGAATTAAATTGTAGATAAAACCGCCGACTGTCACTGTATCTACACTGCTGTGCAAGAGAGCGATTGCCATGATTGCCATGTTGGCGATACTGTGTTCAAAGCCGACTGCAACGAATGCAAATATCAGGACGAAAATCAGTGCAAGTTTTGCCATTTCATTCTCTGCACGTGTTGATGTCCAGACCGCCAGACACACCAGCCAGTTACACATAATCCCCTGGAAAAGAAGCGGGATAAAACCATCGCTCATTTTCCCGGCAGCCGTATAAACTGTGTAGCTGTCGATATTTATTTCCGGGAAAATCCCGCTTAAATAAACAAAATATGAAAACGCCAGTGCACCGGCTAAATTCCCGATATAACACCAGATAAGTAAAACCGTTGTTTGTTTCCAAGTGATTGTTTTGGTCAGTGCACCGAACGCAAATGTCATAACATTGCCTGTAAATAAATCCGATCCGGCCCAAATAACGATTGCCAGTGCAACACCGAATGTTAAACCTGTAATCAGGTTAACAAATGGAGAATCCACCGCGAATAACGGCCCGCCCATGAAAAATAATACGATACAGCCTACACCGATATACGCCCCTGCGAGCATCGACGAGACAAAAAATTTCATGTGTGAATCCTCGTAAAAATTCAACTTATTCCGTGCACTGGTTGGTACCCATTGTTTTGATTGTCTCTCTATACATCATTAACTCTCCTATTATTAATTACTAATACAATATTATAATCATTCTGATCTATTTTAAAAATACTACTAAAAAGTCAGTATCAGTTACCGCCTCAACACTGTGCAGCTCCTCTGCTTCCATAAACAGAATATCGCTGTTTTGAAGAGTATATTCCTCATCAGAACATATAAACTTAACGGTCCCGCTTCTGACGATTATAAAAATCGGATCTTTAGAATCATGCTCAGGAATCCCTTCACCTGTTTTAAGCTGAATTTAACCGATATTCGACCGCTCACTGCCAATATCTTTTAATTGATTTTTTTTTTTAATAAGTTCATTGTCAGTATGAATCAGCTTTGCCATATTATATCCGCCTTTTAGTTTATTATACAAAAAAACTCTCTGTACGACGGTCAGAGAGTTTGAATCATTTTTGCGACTGCTGAGCAATATTCCACAGATTTTAATACTTCATCCGCCCCGACGGTTTTCCGAAGCCGGATCGAGACACGATCAATCATAACAGCAAGCTGATGTATCCTTCAGTCTGTCTGAGACTGGATACCGGTACTGCGTTCCGCCAGCTGTTCATAACGATCATCAAGCTTTTGAAAGGCCGTTCACCGGTCATCATAAAAAATAGCACTACTCCGATGCCCCTACATCTGCTGCAGAAGTTAACGGTTTCCCCAAAGCCTGTTCAGAGCTGTAAGGTCTCGTCCCCGTACCTTTTTTGACACTTCCAGGGTCGCGCAAGATTGAGATCAAATAATTTTGGCCAAAGGCGGCTGTGAAATAATATTCGACGGCTTAATATCCAGATGATATGTATTTCGGTGCAGATAATTTACGACCGATGCGATTTGCTTACCGAAGTGCGCAATTTGTATTAACGGCAATTCTTCTTCTTTTTTATATATCTGCCGTACCAGATGGGATATAGTTTCACCGGTCAGAGTTTCCTGAATAATAACAGGTTCAGGTTCCAAAAGAAGTTCATACCCTCTGATTAAATTAGGATGAGAACTGTAATCAGTTCACCTTCACGAATCAGTCTATCCACAGCTTTTCTTTAGATAAGATTTGGCTGCACAGTTTTTCCCAATGGTACTGCACATTCTCTCCTCACTCCACAAATGGTACAAATCACAATCTTTTCCACGTCTCATATGAGTTACAACTTTAATCTGCAACAAGAGTCTCGCCTTTTTTCACGGCGCTATTAATGTTTCTTCTTCAGTCTTCATTATTTTACCCCCTGTATTATTTAACAGCCCCTCGGTATCATTACATCCTCATGACTGTCTTCACCCTGCTGATCGTATATAATTTTTTATAATTTCCATTTAAAGCCATCAGCTCGTCGTGCGTACCGATTTCATTGATTTCTCCTTCATAAATATAAAGAATTTTATCTGCTTCACGCGCTGTTTTTAAATTATGAGTAATAATCAGCGTCGCTGTATCTCTCATCAAATCTTTCATCACGCGCTTTTCAGTAGAACCATCCAGACCGTCTGCCGGTTCATCCAGAATCAATACCGATGTATCCTTTATAATTGCTCTCGCAATCGCAAGTCTCTGCTGCTGGCCTCCTGAAAGATTCCGGCCCTTCTGACCAACGTTCGTATCGTAACCCTCAGACATTTTCTCGATAAATTCATGTGCCTCTGCTTTTTTCGCTGCATTTATAATTTCTTCATCTGTTGCATCCGGTTTACCATAGGAAATATTTTCCCGGACAGAACCGTCAAATATCAGCGCTTCCTGAAATACGACTGAAATTCTTTCACGCAGTGACTGCAGATCTACTTCATCAACCGCGTAATTATTAAGGTAAATTTTACCTTCGGTCGGTTCATAAAATCGCAGAAGCATTTTAAGAATTGTTGATTTCCCCACTCCACTCGCGCCTACTAGTGCGACTGTCTCTCCAGAATCTACAATGAAAGAGATATTCGATAACACATTGTTTTTTTTATGCGGATACGCAAATGACACATTCTCAAATATAATTCCTGGTTCATCTTTCTCGATTTTAATACTGGAATCAGAACTGACTGCCGGTTTTTGTTCCATAAATTCAATTACACGTTCAGCACTTGCCGACGCCGAATAAATTGTGTTCAGGAGACGGCTGAGACCGCGCACCGGGCTGTACAGTCTTCTAAGCAGTGTTAAGAATGCTACGAGAATACCAATCGTTACCTCTCCCTGCATAAGAAGAAAGGCACCGAATATCATAACAATAAGAGTTCCCATTGTTTCAATTAAAGACACTGCGGGAGTAAATGTTGATTTTAACCGTACTTTATACATTTTTGCGGTAAATGCAGCCAGGTTCTGGTTATGAAATTTTTTCGATTCATTTTCTTCCTGATTAAATGCCTGCATCAGCGAAATATTTGAAAAACTCTCTTCTGTCAGAGAATTTATCGCGCCCATACGCCTTGAACGTTCACGGGAAGCCATTTTCATACGGACTGAAAAATATCTCGTAATAATGTAAAACAATGGGACTACAATCATCGATGTCAGTGCGAGCTTCCATTCCATAAAAAATAACATGCCAATAAAAACGAGAAGCTGGAATACATATGACAAAGCAGAAGTTGCTCCTGTGACAATCAGTCTTTCAATCGAAGCAATGTCACTTGTCAGTCTCGCAATAATATCTCCGAGTTTGCGCCCTTCAAAAAAGTGAAGTGATAAACTCTGTAAGTGTTCATATAAATGTTTTCTAAGAGCGAGAATGAATTTTTGACCTGCCCAGTTTGTCGTGAATGTTCCGCTGAATGAAAATATTCCAGCGGCAAGACTGAATCCAAAATACAGAAGTACAATCCAGTACAGCGGACTTAGATTTCTCGCATCGAGTACGTTGTCTATAAATATTTGAAGCAGCCATACTGTACCTGCCAAAGCCATAGGCTGTAAGGCTATAAAGATCAGCCCGACAAATATCCATTTGCGGTAGTTTTTAGTATATGGCCAAAATCGGCTGAAAATTTCTTTCACCGGAACTGGAGGTGCTTTACCGATAATGTTCCCTTTAGTCTCCTCCATAGTGAAAAACCGGTTTATCTTTTTAATTAATGACTCTTTCTTTTTATACCTGCTTGTCCTTTGCACTTGTTATTCACCCTTTCAAAACGCAGGCAGGCGGTCCATGTCGAGCACGGGCCGCCTGTTTCAAATTTTTATTGAAATGTCTTCCCGCGTATACTATGAATCTTAGTCAGATGAAACGCTGCTTGCAGATTCGCTTGATGCACTTGAATGTGAATCTGTTGAGAAATCATTTGATACTGCCGGTTCAATTTCTTCGAAATAGTTCATGATTTTTCTCCCCCTTCGTTTGTGTTACCCCTATCATGCCCTCGGATAGTTAAGTGTTAGTTATCAGAAAATTAAAACTTGATTAAAATTAAAACGCTTCTCTAATAATATGCAAAAAATACCTCCCCCGGTTAAATACGGAAGAGGATTTATATTATTTTATGCTTTCATTGTTTTACTTTTCGCTGTTGCGAGCTGACCGCCTTCATCGAGGAATCGTTCAACACCTTCAGCTGCTCTGTAGGCAAGTGCACCGATTGTCGGTGTCGGGTGGTGGCTGCCGAACTGCGGGAATGCAGATCCGCCGACAACGAACAAGTTATCGACATCCCACATCTGCATGTAGTTGTTGACTGCTGATGTTTCTGGATCGTCTCCCATCACTACACCGCCTGTGTAATGTCCGCCGGAAAATACATGGTCAAATTCTTCGGCCACTTCATCATCTTCAATAATGTCTGCGCCCATTTCTTCCATGATTTCATGACATCTGTCGATCCCGAATTGAGCTATCGGCTTTTCATTTGCACCGAATTTATACGTAATTCGGAGTAATGGATCGCCGTACTCATCTTTGTACGTCGGATCCAGATCCACATAGTTATGCCAGTATGACATCGCAATGCTCGAATACCAGATGCGGAGTGCGCTGTACGCGTATTTCAGCGATTCAGCTTTATAGTCCGCACCCCAGTTTGATACTTCTCTCGTATAGTTGCTGCTGCTTGAAATCGCTCCGAACCCGTACTGTCTCAATTCAATCGCGCCCCCGCCGATAAAGTCCAGATCTGTATGATCGAAGTTATCTGCAGCATAATCGTTTACTGCAGCACCAAGTGCGCCGGCTCCCATGTACAGATTGAATTTCTCATTTTCAAAAAATCCTCTGACACCGTGGAATGCTGAGTTGTACTGACCGTTAAAGTTACGTCCAATCAGTCCCTCTCTCGTTTCAGGGTCATACTGTTCCCCGATATCCGACAGCATTAACAGTCTGTTATTAGTAAATGCGAAGGCAGCAAGTACGACCACATCAGCTGGCTGCTCGTACTCTTCACCTGTTGTTTCATCCACGTACATTACACCTGTCGCTTCATTGCTGTCTTCATCGTAAAGGACACGGCGCACGTTTGCACGTGTACGGAGTTCGAAGTTATCGTGTCTCATTGCTGTCGGAATTACTGTTGCCAGCGGATCTGATTTAGCATCAAAGTCACACCCTGCTCTCGTACAGAATGAACAGTACATACATGCATTCAGCTTTTCCCCATCCGGGTTTTCGTAGTTCTGCGACATGTTTCCTGCTGCAATTTGGAATGGATGCAAGCCTAAGTTCGTCGCTGCGTCTTTAAACATTTTTAATGATGGCGTTTCGTTTAACGGCGGGTTCGGCCAAGGTTTATTACGCTCAGGTGCCAGTGGATCCTGCTCTCCTGAAATACCCGCTGTGTCTTCCCACTTCTCATAATAAGGTTCCAGTTCCTCATATGTAATCCCCCAGTCTTGAAGGCTCATATCATCCGGAATCTTGTCTTCTCCGTATTTTTCAATCGTCTGACTGCGGATTTCAAATTCATACGGCCAGTATCTGTAAGATGCTCCTGCCCAGTGGACACTCGCACCGCCAAGATCTGTTCCCATCTGGTTATCCGCCATCGTTCTAACCGGCAATGCTGTATCTTCAATTTCGTTTCTCGAAGTTACAGTATCTCCTTTTAAACTCTGCATAATTTCGTAGCGATTATCAAAACGGAGCTCATCTTTTACTCCGATATAGTCACTTCTCGTCGCGTGACCACCTTTTTCAAGACCCACAACGTTTTTACCTGCTTTGGCAAGCTCTGCACTGACGATACCGCCAGCCCAGCCCATACCGACAACAACAGCATCAACTTTCTCGAGTACTTCAGCCATTACATTCCGCCCCCTTGGTATGCTCTCAGACTTTCTGGTTCCATCTCAACGAATTCTTCGGAAGTAATTTCATCCAGCCCATACGCGGTCCCGGATATTGAATCATCTTCCAGCCTTCCATGTTTTTATTGCCGCCGTAAACCGGGTCGGCATAAACACCTTCGATTGTCGTATTGCGAAGCAGTGAGAAGAATGCTTCTGCGCGCATGCCCGGTACATCCACATCTCCGGATTCAAATGCTTTCAACACTTCATCCTGAGTATCTCCATCCAGTTTTACAAACTCTTCATCATGTTCCTCAAGAGCGTACTCTCTTAAACGGCGGATACCGAGAATGAACATTGCACGCGATCTAATTTCTCCTTACGCCGTGCGTATCCGAAGCCATGGCTGGAAAGGGCCCATGCGGTAATCTGTACCATTTGTACCCCAGGTACCGTAAAGCTGTTATCGATAAAATACGGCACACACGAGTTCAATTGCACCTGGTCCATTATCGTCTTCAGGATAAATTCTTTCTGTCTGTCGCTGCGAGTGCTGCGAAATCTTCCTGTGCTGAGAAGAAGTGCGTGCTTGAAACTCAGGAGTTTCAGCCCGGCTTCACCACCTGCAGTTTCTCCTCCCGTCTGTTTGCTGACTCCGGATTCTGATCTGAACCGAACTGGAAACTGTTAAACCGCCGAGCAGCGCACGCCGGCAATTCCTCCTGCTGCAACACCGGTCGTTTTGAGGAAATCACGACGCGAAAACACTTTTCTTGCTGTATTGTTACCTGATTCTTCTTTAACCATACAAGCCATCCCCTCTTTACTGTGATTAAATAATATAATCGTGCTTACACCGAGTTTAATACTCATTCACAAAGTTGTCAAAATTATTACGAAAGTGAAAATCTATAATGTAAATATATTTATCAGTAACATTTAAGAATATATGTAACATAATTGCAATAGTTCATTAATAGTGTTAATTTGACCATAAGAAATAAAGTTAGATATTCAGGAAGGGGATTTTCATGAAGAAAGTAACTTTATTGAGTTCATTATTAGTCGCAGGAGCAGTAGCGTTTACAGGAGTAAATGGCACAGCACAAGCGGACGAAATTGAAATAGATGGTGCGAAAACGGTATCCGCAGAAGTAGTTGAGCAACACTTTGACATTGACGGAGACGGATGGGCAGACGGCGGATACTCTTACGATTGGATGCCTCAGGAACAGCAGGACAGAATTATAGAACAACACGATAAACAGCAAGCTGGAGAAATAACTCAAGCGGAAGCTAATGAAATAATCGCACAAGTTTTTGATGAAGAGTACGCACTTCTTAACGGGATCTGGCGATAACTACGATCGGTTAAAAACGGATGAAGACAGCCTTATAACATTGGCACAACACGCTCCGAAAACATTAAATTATACACCGCTTAAAAACGAACCTTACGATTATCACTTTGTCCGTGACAGCCATGAGTTCAACTTCACTTATGACGGCAACGCATGGACATGGGGATATGACGAAATAGAAAATGATTATACTGACAAAGAATTAATTGATTTAGTGCATAACAACCCTGAAGTTTTAGACGAAAAACCGGTTAAAGACGGCGCTTATGACTTTAAGATTTCAGATGACAAATATGTTTATCACTTCGCTTCAAATGGCGAAATGTGGGAATGGTCATATGTAGAAAAATAACTTCAGATAATTTAAGAATGAAACATACCGTGGGCTATGCCTGCGGTATGTTTTTTTCTGTAAAACCAGTATAATTAACAAATAGATTATATGAACGAGAGGATGATATTTTTGGCAAAAAGTCTTGTACTTGCTGAAAAACCTTCAGTTGCACGTGATATTGCACGTGTGCTGGATTGCAGTAAAAAAGGTAATGGTTATTTAGAAGGAAATAAATATATTGTAACGTGGGCACTTGGACATTTAGTCACACTTCAGGATCCTGAGAAATATGATACAAAATATCAAAAGTGGGATTTAAATGACCTTCCGATGATGCCGGCTCCATTAAAATTGACTCATATTCCAAAAACGACGAAGCAGTTCAAAGCTGTGCAGTCGCAGCTGAAGCGTCAGGATGTCGATGAGATTATTATCGCAACAGATGCCGGACGCGAGGGTGAACTCGTTGCCCGCTGGATTCTCGATTATGCGAAAGTAAATAAGCCGGTAAAACGTCTCTGGATATCTTCAGTCACTGATAAAGCGATTGCGAACGGCTTTAAAAATCTTCAGCCTGGAAATAAATACATCAACCTTTATCAGGCTGCCGCTGCAAGAAGTGAAGCTGACTGGTATGTCGGTTTAAATGCGACGCGTGCACTGACGACAAAGCACAATGCCCAGCTGAACTGCGGCCGTGTACAGACACCAACACTCTCAATTATTCAGGCACGTGAAGAAGTCATTAAAAACTTTAAACCGAAAACATTTTACGGTCTGGACGTCATTACTGACAAACTGACGTTCAAATGGATAGAGGGTAATAGCTACTCTACTTTTGATGAAGCTAAAATCGATAATATCAGCAAAAAACTAAACGCTGATTCATTAACGGTTAAAGACGTTCAGAAGAAGCAGAAGAAACAATTCTCTCCGGGTCTGTATGACTTAACTGAGCTGCAAAGAGACGCCAACAAAATTTTCGGTATGTCGGCAAAAGAAACACTGCAGACGATGCAGGTATTATATGAACGCCATAAAGTACTGACTTATCCGAGAACATTCTAAGTTTATCTCGGAAGATATTGTGGACACTCTAAAAGAAAGAGTCGAAGTGAGCGGTATCGGACAGTTCAGCAAAGTTGCAGCACGTATTTAAAAGCACCAATTAAAACAAACAGCTCCTTTGTAAACGACAATAAAGTGAGTGATCACCATGCGATTATTCCGACGGAAAGCACAGTCTTCCTGGCTGATTTCACAGAACGTGAAAAACGTATCTATGAACTTGTTGTGCAGAGATTTATGAGCGTGCTGCTTCCGCCGTACGAATATGAAGTGACAACAGTTACTGCGGAAATTAACGGCGAACAGCTTGATGCGAAATACAACAGAGTGTTAAATCAGGGCTTTAAAATCGTCTATAAAGAAGAATCATCTGATATTACGGTGGATGTGAATAAAGGCGATACACTGAATGTGAAAAATGTTAAGAAAACGACGGGAGAAACATCACCACCTGCACGTTTCACAGAAGCATCATTGCTGCAGGCCATGGAAAATCCGGCGAAATACTTCCAGATGGATCAGGAACATAAGAAAACACTGGTTGAATCCGGAGGACTCGGCACTGTCGCAACACGAGCAGATATTATCGATAAGCTGTTCAATACGTTTTACTTAGAAAAGAACGGACAGGCAATTAAACTCACTTCAAAAGGCAAACAGCTTTTATCTGGCGCCGGAGATATTAAAATCCCCTGTCACTACTGCACTGTGGGAAAAACAGCTTGAGCAAATCGAAACAGGCAAGATGAACAGAAAGAAATTTATCGAAGATATGAAACATACTAAAGACATTGTCGCAGAAATTAAAAACAGCGATAAGACATTTAAACACGATAATCTGACAGGCAGAGAATGCCCGGAATGCGGCAAGCCGCTGCTCGAAGTTAAAGGTAAAAAAGGGAAGATTCATGTCTGCCAGGACAGAGAATGCGGATATAAACGCAACGTTGAAAAAATCACGAACGCAAGATGTCCGAAATGTAAGAAGAAAATGACGCTGAGCGGATCAGGCGACGGACAAGTATTCAGATGTACGTGCGGTCACCGTGAGAAAATGTCGAGTTTTGAAGCACGGAAGAAAAAAAAATAAAGGCCGTGTAGATAAGAAGACCGTTAATAAGTATGTGAATCAAAAAGAAGAACCGATAAACAACGCGCTGGCTGAGCAGCTGAAAAAATTAAATTTAGATAAATAAAATGACCCTCCGATACTCATTAGATAACGTTTATAAGTTAATATCGGAGGGCCTTTATCTATATTATTTTATTTAATATAGTATTTTCATCACCTAAGTTAAATAATAGTTCTAAACACTACTTTGAGAATTTTTAGGAGGTATTACAGTGTTAAATGAAGAAAATTATCAGCAGCTATTTAGACAATATGAACATGAGATTTCATTAATGAAAAGTCCAGAAGAAAAAGATTTATCTTACTACCCTCCTGAGTATAAGTACTTTATAGAGAATAATAAATTGGATGCCTTGGACTTTTATAGACATTATCTAATGGAAATCATAGGATTATCCAATGATTCAAACAATTATATTAAAGAGTTAACAAAATTTTTAAACAATGAAGTAGGTACTCTAGATCCATATTTTTAAATTTTATTAAAAAATAACTTTTTAAGTAAGTTACTCAAGAGAAGAAATGTTGCATATAATCACTATGCAACTCATCCTGAAGGAGAAAATCCACTAAGTAGTAATATGTTGCAAAATTACACTAAAGCATATGAAAATGAGGAATTATTAATTATATGGAAATATTTTTCAGATAAAATAAATTCAAAAAAATGTGATTTAACTTTAAATAATTATAGACAAGGAGGAAGAATTCTAAAAGGTAAATTAATTACCAGTATAAGCAATGAATTAGTCAATTATCCCAAAATGAAATCTATATTTGATCTTTCTTACCATAAAACTTTAAGAAATAGTGTGGATCACAATAACGTTTTTATCGATGATAATAAGGAAAAAATCAAGAGTATTGATAATGACAAAATACTTATGAGCAAAGATGAGTTCGCAAAAGTATTATATGCCCTTCAAACTCTTCATAATATGACATTGAGATTTATTACTTTGGCTACTTTTGATTACATTTCTGTAAAAAATGAAGGAGTAATAGATGCATTTTCTGTAAATGATGGAGATATGAGTACCTTATATCTATTACAATTAAAGCCATTCTTTCAAAACGATAAAAAATTGAAGGCAGACATCAAAGAAATATTTATTAAAATTGAAGGTAAACATCTTATATTTAAAACAAATATTAAAGAGATAATAAGATTGGAAATAAGCTATCAGTTATTTTTGGTACATGGAAATTAAAAATAGAACAGTACAATTAATTGCCTCAATGCCTATAGTGGAAAAACAAAAAAATAATTATTTTCCTCTTATTACTCCTAAAGGAGAGTTCTTGTTAGATAATAGACATTCATATATTATAAATATTAAAAGGATTAAGTAACTGTACCTCTTTACTAATACATTTTTATTGAAAAATTAAATTTTGAAATTCATTCTCAAGATCATTTTCAGAACGTGATTTGAAGAAATTATAATGTTTCATTAATATATCTCTCAAGATATTGTCCAATTCATTACAAATTTCTGCAAGTTCCCCCCTTTTTTCTTAGTATAATTTCCATGAACTATTGCTGATCTAACATTATATGCTGTTTTAACTAAGCTATATAACTGTTTTCTTTCTGCTAGGTCTTCTTTTAACAAAATTGAGACCCTTTCTGCTACTCTATGGCTCAGTTCTCCTGTATGTAGTGAATAAGCACTCCAACGCAGTTATATATGAAACAATTTTTAGAGCTGCTTGAGCTTGTGATCTTGCCATAGTTGAAAAAGCAAAAGCTCTATCTAATCTTTCATCAATAGTTCCTTTAATGAATAAATCACTGTCAGCATCTTTAAGATTTGCTTCAAAATCAATTTCATGATTGAAAAGATTAATTTATCTTCTTGAACAAGTTGATTTACATATTCTATCTCAGAATCTGCCCAAGTTTTTATCTCATCACTTACATTAGCCAAGGTATTTATTTTGGATAATGAAGCTTTATAAGTATGAGTTAAATTATTTTTTCATCATAAATGAATAGAAATCCGTCCCGAATGTAGGCACTATTGTCTTTATAAGCCCACATATAATCAATATATTTTTCTATTGTTCTTAATAAAATAAATGTAAAATTATTGCCCATTTCATCCATATTTTCATCTTTAAATTTAGTATCTAATTTATCAAAAATTTTAATATATGTACTTTTTCCCCTTAGGAATTCTCTAGATGAATGATAGCCGATTCTTTTTGCAATACTGCTATGTTCTAAAACCTTTTCTATTTCTGCTGAGTTATTTGTTAATCGCCCTTTAAATTTACCCAGAGTTAACTTTTTCCCTTTATTTTTCTCACTATTTAATTCTAAATTATGTATGACTGAATAAAACTTAAAGTACAAAGATTATTCTCTCCTTTATCCTCTTAATAAAAATGATTATATACAACAGACGGATATATATTAATTATATCCGTCTTCATTAAATATCGGTAGGTAAGTATTATTGAGTTTAAATCCTATTCACTAAACAAATAATCATTAATCTTCAACGGTTCAATATTTCTCCGTCTTTATATACACGCATGTTGCCGCCTGAAACTTCATCAATCAGGAGGACTTCTCCTGTTTTCTGATCACGTCCGAATTCCAGTTTGATGTCGTATAAGTCCAAGCCTTTTGTGCCAGTTCATCTTTAATGACTTCACTGATTTTAACTGTTAAGTCTACGATTTCTTTGTACTCGTCTGCATTTAAAATATTCAGTGCTTCCAGTGCCGCTTCAGTAATAAACGGATCCTGTCTTTCATCGTCTTTTAAAGTGACTTCAACATATGCCGGCAGTTCTGCGCCTTCTTCAATATAATCTCCGTAACGGCGGATAAAGCTGCCCACCGCTTTAAATCTGCAGATAACTTCCAGCCCTTGACCAAATATAGAATTTTCTTAACACGCATTTCACGTTTCTCTACATCCGAATCAACAAAGTGTGTCGGAATGTTTGCTGCGTTTAACTTTTCAAAGAAAAAGCTCGTCATTTGAAGTCCTGCTTTACCAGATCCTTCTACTTTTAATCCAACCTGGTTTTCACCCGGATCAAATACACCGTCTTTACCTGTCATATCGTCTTTAAAATAAAGTACAGTCTGTCCGTTTTCATCCTGGTATACATCTTTAGTTTTGCCTTTGTAAACTAAATCCATCTGTAAAAACCTCACTTATTATTCTGAATGCAAATCTTGTAAACTGCTTTTCAAGCTTAATTAATACATCTCAGTTTAACAAACATTTAACAGATAGTAACTAGTATTACGCATAAAAATTTGAATATTCAACATAAATTTTTAAAAGATAATAAAATGCGCTATAACTACTACGATTGGCAGCGTGATGATTGTTCTGATTAAAAAGAGTGCCAGCAGCTGCCAAAAGTTAATAGGAATTTTTGAGCGTATCAGCATAACGCCAATTTCAGATAAGTAGATAAGCTGTGTTAAAGATACTGCACCAACTACAAATCTCGTGAGTTCACTTTCAATTCCGCTTGCCAGGAGTGCCGGTAAAAACATATCTGCGAAACCAACGAGTAATGCCGGTGCCGCCTGAGCTGCTTCCGGAATTTGCATCCACTCTAATACCGGGATTAATGGATATGAAATAATATCAAAAAGCATTGTAAATTCAGCAATAACCATAGCAATCGTACCGATACTCATAATGACCGGCAGCATTCCGAGCCATATGTCTAATGCACTGTATACACTGCGGTTTACGAGCTGACCTACTGAGTCTGCTTTTTCTGATTTATTGACCGCTTTAGTATATGCCCACTGCAATGTCGTATAACCATTTGGCACTTCTTCCTCGATTTTTTTATCGGCTCCCTCGTAATAATCATTACTGATACGAGATAAAGGCGGGATTCTCGGACAAATTAATGCAGCCGCTAATACCCCCACTGTTACCGTCAAATAAAATGGTATAAACATATGAGCCAGATCGAGAATGGTCGCAATGATTAACGCAAAAGCGATAGAGGTAATCGTAAAGCTCGTGACAATTACTGCCGACTCACGTTTTGAGTAATAGCCATCTTCATATTGGTTTATCGTAATCAATATGCTGACCATGTTGTTACCCATCCATGATGCAAGTCCATCGACTGCCGAACGTCCCGGCAGCTTAAATAGCGGTCTCATAATTTTTTGCGCCATTGTACCGAGCCACTCCATCAAACCAAAATCTACGAGCAGCGGCAAAAGCATACCCATTACAAGCGTCCATATAGCAAGAATTGGTAAGAGACCGTTTAGTACTTCACCGCCGGAAGCATCACTGATCAGCCAGACGGGACCTACCTGGAAGTAGACCATCACTGCAAATATTCCGCCGAGAATTCTGACGATTAACCAGAACGGATGAACGACAACCAATTCTTTGAATCTTGGTTTTTCTGTAATCCAGTCGGGTTTAGCGAGTGTTGCATATGTAGACAGAATTGCTGAAATTGCCAGCACGATTACCAGTAATTCAACTAAAAATGGTGCTGCTGTATTTTGAATAAATTCAGCCATTACGCCAATCCCTACAAGCCATTGATCACCGTATGGAAATGGTATTAAAAAACAATACTCCAATTAAAGAAGGAATTATGAATTTCCATGGGATTCCCTTTGGATAAGACGCTGATTTTGCTTCTGAATTTACATCATCTTGATACATATTTTGCACTCTCCCACTTATATTTATGCATTTTAATTAATTTTTATTATACATAAAGGAAAAGACTAAAGCCAATGAATTTTCAGATAATAAATGCTTTTTTTCTCATCAATTAATTTGAGAAAACGCTTTCTTTATGTATAATAAAATCAGCAAAGGGGGAGTAACATGGCGAACAAAGATTTATTTGAGCACGAAACTAAAAAAGAGTTTAGTTTTTTAATGGCAATGATACCACTGACTGTTATGGTTATTACGATGCTTTATGCAATTGTTGTTCTTGAGACTGATCCGCATTTACCATTGATGATCGGTACCATTACAGCGGCAATTGTTGCTCTAATCAGCGGTTTTAAATTCGATGATTTGGAAGAAATGATGTACAAAGGAGTTCGTCTAGCACTCCCTGCAGTCATCATCATTATGCTGGTTGGTCTGATTATCGGTTCGTGGATCGGCGGCGGTGTTGTTGCGACGATGGTGTATTACGGACTGATGATTATCAGCCCGCAATATTTCCTGGTGACAATTTGTCTGATTTGCGGAATCGTTTCTCTCGCTATCGGCAGCTCCTGGTCTACTATGGCGACTATCGGTGTGGCCGGCATGGGGATTGGTGTCAGTATGGGGATTAATCCGGCGATGATTGCAGGTGCTGTTATTTCCGGTTCTTACTTCGGCGATAAAATGTCACCGCTGTCGGATACGACAAACCTTGCAGCCGGGCTCACGAATACTGACTTATTTGTACATATAAAACACATGCTCTATACTACTATACCGGGATTGCTTGTTGCACTGACAGTATTTTTCTTTATCGGAATCAATGTCATCGGCAGTAACACGACGTCACCTGAAGATATCCAGGTTATGATGACATCAATGAGTGAGAATTTTATCATTAGCCCCTGGCTTTTATTAGTACCGGGTCTCGTTATTTTATGTATTATATTAAAAATTAAAGCTGTGCCAGCCCTTGTGATTGGTGTGTTACTCGGCTTTCTCTGCTCTATTTTTGTACAGGGCGAAACACTGGCTGATTCGGCATCATTTTTAATGAACGGTTTCGTACTTGAATCAAACAATGCAATGGTGAACGATTTATTCAGCCGCGGCGGTCTATTAGATATGATGTACACAGTTTCCATGACAATTGTCGCAATGACATTCGCAGGTATTCTGGAATATACCGGCATGCTTCGTTCGATTATGAACCAGATACTTAAAATTGCCAAAGGAACATTCGGCATCATTTCAGCGACAATCGTTTCATGCTTTGCAACGAATGCGACATGTTCAGAACAGTACGTCTCGATTGTTGTACCATCAAGAATGTTTTTAAGAACATATATTGAAAATAATCTGCACTCTAAAAACTTATCCCGTTCACTTGAAGACGGTGGCACACTGACTTCCGTATTTGTTCCATGGAACACCTGCGGCGTCTTCATTTACGGTACACTCGGCGTGTCCGCCTTAGAATACGCACCATTTGCAATTCTGAACTTTACTGTACCTGTTATTGCATTGATATTAGCAGCGACAGGATTTGGTATTGCTAAACTAACATCAGCAGAACGAGATGCATACCTTGCAGAACACTATCCTGAAGAGCAGAAGAAACCTGTAACAACATAAAAACCTTGGGCTGATTGCCCAAGGTTTTATCATTTTTACTGAAATAATGAAGAATAGTTAAATAATGCCGGAGAACCTCCGGTATGCATAAATAAAACTTTTTCCCCTTTTTTAAAATAACCCTGCCGAATTAAATCAATTAACCCCCCATAGTTTTACCTGTGTATACAGGGTCCAATAAAATACCTTCTCTTTGAGATAAGAGCCTAACGGCCTCTATCATACCATCGGTAGATAAGGAGTACCCGGGACCGATGTAATCATCAAAAATTTTAACCGAACTCTTCTCAATTCTATTTTTTATATTTAAATAGTCAGATGTTTTTTCAACTAACCTATACACATTTTCTTCCTGGACACTCTTTTCATTATTCACACTGATACCTACAATCGGGATGTTGTGACTACTTTCTGCCATTCCCGTGAGCAGACCTGCATGTGTCCCAGCGCTGCCGGTCGGCGTTATAATGTAATCAATATCTATAGAACTTTCGCGCAGCTGTGAATTTTTTCTTCTGCGCAGGCCACGTATCCAATTGCCCCTATTTCATTTGAACCGCCCATTGGAATAATATAAGGTTTTTTCCCTTCTGCTTCTACTTTTTTTGCCAGCTTCTCCATTTCTCTAACCATATCGGAACCACCTGGAACTACAGTTTTACTAGCTGCATTCAGTAGGTTATACAGAAAATTATTACCGTTAGCTTTTGGATTGTAACTATTAGGCACTCTTTCTTCCAGCACGAGATGACAGTCTAATTGTTCTTTCTTCGCTGCTGATAAAGTTAATCTGCAATGATTGGACTGTACCGCTCCACAAGTTATCAAAGTGTCGGCATTATTCTTTAATGCATCAGCAACTAAAAATTCCAATTTCCTCGTTTTATTACCGCCACCGGCCAGCCCGAGATGATCATCCCTTTTTATAAAAATATCAGGACCATTTAAAAGTTTAGAAAGGTTTTTTAAATATTCAATCGGTGTCGCACCATAAGTATATTTCCTTCTGGGTATACTTGTTAAATCCATTCTGACGACCTCCAATATTTTTTATTAAATTGCGCGTCATCTTTATGTTTGATAGTAATATACCCTGTTAACTATTAAATGAAATAAATAGAGCCAAAAACCTTGTATCAAGGCTTTTAGCTCTCGTAAAATTATTCCCACTCAATTGTCGCTGGTGGCTTGCTCGTCACATCATATACTACACGGTTGATGTGTTTCGTTTCATTGACAAGGCGTTTAGAGATTTTCTCCATAACATCCCAGTCAATTCTTGCGAAGTTACTGGTCATTCCGTCCACACTTGTTACAGCTCTGATACCGATTGTATAATCATACGTTCTGTAATCGCCTGTAACTCCGACTGAGCGAATATTAGGCAGTACTGTGAAGTATTGCCAGATATCTCTTTCAAGTCCGGCTTTCGCGATTTCATCTCTTAAATCCAATTTTCTCTAAACAATTTCTAATTTCTCTTCAGTAATTTCACCTAGTACACGGATACCAAGTCCCGGACCCGGGAACGGCTGTCTCCATACAAGGTGTTCAGGAATACCCAGTTCAACACCAAGTTCACGGACCTCATCTTTGAACAGTGTATTCAGCGGTTCAATCAGTTCAAACTGCATATCTTCTGGCAGTCCGCCCACGTTGTGGGTGAGATTTAATTGTCGTTGCTGTTTCCGTACCTGATTCAATAATGTCAGTATACAGCGTACCTTGTGCAAGGTAATCCACGTCTGTCAGTTTAGATGCTTCGTCATCGAATACGTAAATAAATTCGTTACCGATGATTTTACGTTTTTGTCCGTATCCGATACACCTTTAAGTTTGGACAAAACGATCTTTCGCATCTACTTTAATGATATTCATATGAAGCCTTCACCAAACTGCCATCACCATATCGCCTTCTCCCTTACGAAGGAGACCGTGATCTACAAAAATACAAGTCAGCTGATCGCCGATTGCCTTATGCAGAAGTACGCTGTTACAGATGAGTCTACCCCGCCGCTCATCGCACATAATACTTTTTTATCGCCGACTTGTTCACGGATTTTAATCAATTTCTATCGATAAAGTTCTCCATCGTCCATTCGCCGGTACGTCGCAAATATCTCTAATAAATGTCTTTAGGAATTGTCTGCCGTTTGCAGTGTCTCTTGATTCCGGATGGAACTGTACACCGTAAAATGGTTTTTCATCGTGTTTAACTGCAGCATTTGAGCATAGTGCTGTTTCAGCAATTACTGAGAATCCTTCACCCAGTTTCGTAACTTTGTCACCGTGGCTCATTAGTACTGATTCAATCTTATTCCAGCCGGCAAAAATATCGACTTCATTGTTAAGATTCATTTCAGTCACACCGGATTCTTTTTGATCCGAGTTTACCACTTCTCCGCCGTTCAGCTGCATCATCAGCTGCATGCCGTAGCAGATACCAAGTACAGGAACACCGAGGTCAAATACTGCAGGGTCTACTGTAAATGCATCGTCTGCATATACAGAACGCGGTCCGCCTGACAGAATAATTCCTTTTGGTTCGAGTTCTTTAATTTCTTCAATCGTGATACTCGGATTATGCAGCTCACTGTAAACGCCAAGTTCACGAATACGGCGTGTAATTAACTGGTTATACTGACTGCCGTAATCAATTACTAAAAAAGTTCCTGCTCTTTAGCCATTTCCATGAAAGAATTACTCCTTATATACTGTAGTTTGGTGCTTCTTTTAACTTGAACGTTGTGCGGGTGACTTTCAATCAAACCTGCACCTGTAATTTTAACGAACTGTGCATCTTCTCTTAATGCTTTAAGGTCCTGGCTTCCTGTATAACCCATACCTGAACGCAGTCCGCCTAAAAGCTGGTAAACTGTTTCTGATAAAGGTCCTTTATATTCCGTACGTCCTTCAATACCTTCCGGAACGAATTTCTTCGCTTCAGTGTCTTCCTGGAAGTAACGGTCTTTAGAGCCTTGCTCCATTGCACCAAGTGAACCCATACCGCGATATGTTTTGTAGCGGCGTCCCTGGAACATTTCAGTTTCTCCCGGAGATTCTTCAGTACCTGCTAAGAGCTTCCAAGCATTACAGCATGTCCGCCTGCAGCTAATGCTTTCACGATATCTCCTGACAGTTTAATTCCGCCGTCTGCAATAATCGATTTACCGTGTTTGCGCGCTTCCGTTGCTGCGTCATATACTGCTGTTACCTGCGGCACACCAACACCTGTAACCACACGTGTTGTACAGATTGAACCTGCCTGGACCGATACCGACTTTAACGACATCGACGCCCGCTTCAATCAGTGCGCGTGTACCTTCAGCTGTAGCCACGTTACCTGCGATTAAAGTCGTATCCGGGAACTTGCTGCGGATATCTTTAATTGCATCGAGTACACCTTGTGAGTGACCGTGTGCAGTATCGATAACCAGCGCATCTGCACCGCCTGCGATTAATTCTTCTGCACGTTTTTGTTTCTTTCGCAATACCAATTGCCGCTGCAACAAGAAGTCTTCCTTGATCATCTTTTGCAGCATTTGGGAATTCGATAACTTTTTCAATATCTTTAATCGTAATTAACCCTTGAAGCACGTTATTATCATCAACTAACGGCAGTTTTTCAATGCGGTGCTTTTGTAAAATACGTCCGGCATCTTCTAATTTTGTACCGACAGGTGCAGTAATCAGATTATCTTTTGTCATAACCTCGTCGATTGTCATTGAGAAGTTTTCGATAAAGCGCATATCTCTGTTTGTAATAATACCGATTAATTTTTTTTCTTCCGGATTATTAACGATAGGTACGCCGGAAATTCTGTATTTGCTCATCAGATGCTCTGCTGCAAATACCTGCTCTTCTTTTGTCAGGAAGAATGGGTCTTTAATAACACCATTTTCCGAACGTTTAACTTTCTCTACTTCATCACGCTGACGTTCGATAGACATGTTCTTATGAATAGAATCTCCAAGGCCGCCCTGACGTGCTACTGCAATCGCCATTTGTGATTCAGTTACTGTATCCATTCCCGCACTGATTAAAGGAACGTTTAATTTCAGATTCGGTGCCAGTTCGACACTTAAATCAACCTCTTTAGGTAATACTGCTGAATGAGCCGGCAGAAGTAATACATCATCAAATGTAAGTCCTTCTTTTTTAAACTTATCTTCCCACATAAAAAACTGCCTCCTGGTTATAATAATTTGTCGTATGCTGCATCTGGTATAAAATATTAATTTCCCTATTATAACAAAATACGAACTGTCAAACAATAAAGCGAACTTAATAAATATGTCTTATTATAAAACACTATCGAAAGATATGAAAGGCGCTCTTAATGTTCGGAATTTTATGAATTCAATGCGGCTGCGAAAGTTTGAGAAATTATCCCGGAGGGAATAGATAAATAACAAATATTTATTTAGAGGTGAACGTAATGCAATACATTGAAAAGTATACTTCATTGGATGAAATTTTAGAAAGAATTGACTTATTAAAACAGGAAGAAAACTACTATGAAGAAGATTTTAATATTTTAGGTCTTGCAGATCTTGAACCCGACTGGATCGACTACATGGGCTGTACGTATAATCCTCATTCAAACAGCATGTCTTTTAAAGATTTTTTCACACAGAATGTAAAAGCGGAAGATTTCCTGCATGGTTCAGGTCTCAACCCTGACCTTGTCAGAACACATTTGAAGACGCTGGAGGATGGAATGTTTCTACTGGCTTTTGACGATACATCATTAAACCGTGAAGTGAACCGCAACAGTGTTGAATCCGAAATAGAAAAAGGACCGGGCGATAATTTCTAATTATCCCCGGTTTTTTCTTATAATAAAAATCTGCTGCTCGCGACGGATACAAATATCCCTTATCATATCTTTCGTCAAATATAAATTTCTTTTATACCGCTCGTACGTCAGCATCATTTCACGATAATGACTTAAAGTTAAGGGCAGCCCCTCTTTAAAAATCGGTACACGGTATTTATTTGTTCTTACCAAAAATATGTAATAAGACAAATGCGCAGATAATGATGCCTCAAAACCGCAAAACTTCGTGTAGTATTCCAAAGCTGCAGCATTTGCCTCAGCTTCTGGCAATACCGACAGTGAAATAGAAATATGATCGAACATTTCCATTAAAAACACGACTTCAATCGAAACCTCAGCCGGCACCGTCTCGCCCGTTACTCCGATAAAATCCAGCACTTCATAATAATTCAGCTCAATCCCCTGTCTTACAATATCCAAACAGTAATGGCAGTAATCGATGTAATCATTATCCGTACTTCTTTGCTGCATACTTTCCAATGAACTGATCAGCTGAATTTTCCCTGCTGTACTGATAAAATCCAGGCTGTCAGATGGCATGATGCTGCTCATTTAAAATACAACTAATAGACAGTCGTGTTTATTATGCTGAGGAAAACCTTCAGCATCGGCTGCCGTATTTGAAAAAAAAAAAGCGCGATTAAACCGAGAGACATGAGGAACTTTTTAAATATACTTTTCATGTGTCATAACCTACTTTTTATAATTTTCTCTGTGTTAATTTTTATGTATCAGAGTATTTTAATTATAATAAATCTACTTGATAGATAACTAACTAAATCATCGTCATTTCCCATATATGATAAATTGTTTGTTCTTTTCAAACAACTTTAATTTATTTTAGTTCATCACGTGCTCTTTTTTCTATACGTTCAATTTTTTCGAGCAGAAATGTCGATTCATTCCGTCTCAACAAACATTTTGCTCTTTCTGCGTAAGGAAGTATTTTACTGTACTCTTTTGTACTGGCATACCCTCTCATAAGATTAATGTAGAGCTTCACAGCTGTCCGATAATACACTTTATCAGTATTTTTGCTGTAAATTTGTACAGCTTTAATATAATAATTGAGACCGCCGCTCCCATCACCGTAAAGTACATTGCCTTTTGCCATATACATGCCTGCTTTTAAATATTCCAATGAACTTTTATCTTCAATTCGCTTAATCGCTTTGTCGAGAGACTTAAGCGCCTCATCAAAATTATTCTGCTGCTTAAATAAAATCGCCCGGTGCCAGTCGTAATACACAGACAGTTTATTGTTGCTCCGCCATTCATGCACTGTTAATTTATTCAGCACACCTTCTATTAACTCCAATTTGGAATGTTCTCTGATTAAATCGAGCTCTTCCGTTATTTTCATATCCACTGCCGGAGTCAGTCTGATCACTACATCTTCAAGTGTTAAATCCAGCACTGTCATTACTTTTACAACATAAATAAAACGAACATTCTCCCCTTTTTCCAATCGGCTGATTGTCGACACCGAAACCCCTGTTTTCAGTGACAATGATTTTTGAGACACCCCGTATTCCTTACGGCGAGATATAATTGCTGAGTTGTTTATCTGCATAGCTTTCCCCCTTATTTACAATATATAGGAAATTAGAAATATCTGTCAATAAGGAACATTATTTAGAGTTTCACAAAAATCATTTAGGGTATAATTCTAATAAAAGAACGTGATGGAGGATTGAGTATGACAACAATTGAAATTTATTCAAATACCAGTGAACTCAGTGATAAAATTTACGAACTGCGTGCAGAAGGCGTGAAAGATTCCAATATGACAGTCGTTGCCAAAGATCGTTTTAAAGCGACGTTTTTAAGATACACACGCGTCCCTTTTAAAAAAGCGGACGGTACGATGTGGGATAAAGTTGCTGCGAAGTTTTTAGATGAAAACAGGGAAGAACGCGTTGCTTCCCAATTAAATTTAACAGGTGAAGACCACGCGACGTTCAGAGAAGCAATCGACAGCGGGAATATTTTGCTGCTTGTACGTACTGAAGAAGAAAAAGTGAAACAGGACGAAGCTGCAGCAGGCGAGCCTGCAACACAGGAACAGGCATTGAAAGCATACGGACTGCAGTCGGAGCAGCCGCTTCAGATTGAAAATACAGAGGAAACTAAAACGACAGCTAAGAAAAAACACGACAGCTATATGGATGCTGCAGAGATTATCCACGAAGACGGCAGCAGACGTACCGTTGAACTCGATGGTAAATCATTTACGATTGTGAATATGAAGGAAGAACTTTCGGATACAAAAGAGGGTAAATAAAATCGTAATATATCAATCTCCTATAAAATTTTTATAGGAGATTCTTTTGTCAGGGGGCATCACCATGCAGAATCAGTACGATGAAGATACTTTCTTTAATATGTATAAAGAAATACGTCATTCACCGTTAAGCTACAATGAAATTGTTGAGTTTCCGGAAATTAAACGATACATGCCTGATTTGAATAGCAAACATGTACTGGATATCGGCTGTGGTTTCGGCCATCTTTTAAAGTATATGAAGATATTTGAACCCGCATCAATAACAGGCATCGATCAGTCAGAAAAAATGATTAGCCATTGTCGTGCCGATGTCGATTTAAGAGATGCCATGTTCATTCAAGAAGATATTTTGTCGTTATCATCATCTGATCAATATGATTTCATAATATCCTCGCTAGTATTTCATTACATTGAAGATTTTGATTTACTTTCGAAGAAGTTATACGAACTTTTGAGCGGCGGCGGACAGCTGCTGTTTACGATTGAACACCCAATCCAGACCGCAACAGTAGAAAAAGACCTTGTTATGAAAGATGAACAGGGTATTTATGCACGGGTCGACCATTATTTTAAAGAAAGTATTCGTGATTCTCACTGGAGTAACGGCATTATTATTAAAAAATATCATCATAGAATAGATACAATCTTAAACAGCCTTATTCAAAATGGTTTCCAGATAGAAGCAGTAAAAGATTTAGGTGATGCAGCTGAAGTATTTGATTACTATTCAGACGAAAGAATTCATAAGCTGCAGACCTTTCCTCCGTTCTGTTAATTAAGTGCAGAAAGGTAAAATAACCTCCGAGTTGGAGGTTATTTTTCGTTATACGCTTCTTCAAGCTGCTCAATATCAAATTTTTTCATTTTAAGAAATGCCTGTGTTACACGTGCAAGCTGCTCAGATGTTCCATGTTCAAACATATCGTCCATCACTTTCGGGACAATCTGCCACGATACACCGAACTTATCTTTCAACCAGCCGCACTCTTCCGCCTCCGGCACTGCCGATAACTTTTCCCAGTACTTATCAATTTCTTTCTGATCGTCACACTTAACAAGCAGTGAAATACCTTCTGAGAAATTAAAATCATGCTTATGTCCGCTGTCTTTAAACGCAAAACGTTTCTTGCCGAGTCTCGCTTCAGCATGCATAATCATGTCATCAGTATCAGGTTCCATACCCGGCGGGAAGTTTAATGATGCAAGATGCTCACTCTTCTTAAATGTATCGACATAAAGCTTCATCGCTTCTTTCGCTTTGCCCTTGTTGCCATTCGCAAACATTAAAGACGGGACAATATTGTTTTTACCGCTGCGATGCTCACGCAGCCACAACTGCCACGATGTCCCGTACTTATCCTGCACCCAGGCATACTTGTCGTTGAACGGATACTTATCCAGCGGCATTAAAACCTGCCCGTCTTTCTTAAGTTCTTTGTACAGTTTATCTATCAGTTCTTCATTTTCTTTATCTACACTGCACGATAAAAAGATTGACGGGTTCTTTACAGCATACGGTCCGGCACTGATTGCCATAAACTCATAGCCCATCAATTTGAATACCATCTGCGTCGCATCACCTGAGGGCGTATCCGCTAACGTATCTTTCGCAATAATTTCAGAATCCGGAAAGATTGAAGTGTACCATTGGACTGCTTCTTCTGCTTCTGTATCAAACCATAAATGCGGAACAACTTTTTGATATTTCACACTGCCATCTCCTTTGAATTGAATGCATTAATCATGCAAATTATAACTCAATTACAATGAAATCAATATATTATGACAGAAGGGTTTCATCCGGTTTTGAAAAACGACTGAGCTTAAATGTAGAAATATCGTGCGTTGTTGTACCGTCAACTGATAAATCAGACAGAATCGAACCAATGGCACTGGCGAACTTAAATCCATGTCCTGAAAAACCGCCGGCCAAAATATATTGGGGTTTTCAGGATGCACATCGATAATGAAATCATCATCCGGCGTCCGGGAGAACATACAGACTTTCCCATCGATCAGTTCGCCCGCAGCCTGCGGCATATAACGCTCAAGGAACGCTCGATCATCATTCTCATCCTGCTCGTATGCACCATATTCACGATTCAGTTCATCAGGTTCACAATTGATATCGTTGTCCATACTGCCTAGCTTCACACCGTAATCATCGAAATCGGGGAAACCGTAATAGAGACCATGATCTTTCGTATCGAATATGTAACACGGGAAATCATTGCCGTAAAGATTGTCTTCATGCGGTTTAAACCAGCTGATTGTTTTACGTACCGGCTGAATTTTTAAATCAAGTTCAGGCAGCAATTTCGGCAGCCAGGCTCCTGCAGTGACAATAACTTTTGCTCCGTGGTAAGTATCTTTATCAGTTTTAACAGTGATAAAATTCTCTTCCTGTTCAACAGACACAACCGCTTCATTCTCGTGAATCTCAGCACCGTACTTAAGCGCTTCATCCTTATAAGCCGTCAAGCAATCCTCACTGAATAAAAATCCGGCACTCGGGTCAAAACAGCCGATATAATCATCCGGAATATCTAGACCGCGCCATTTATCCGTCAATTCATCCGCAGTCATTACTTTGTATGGAATTTATTGGAAATCGCACTTTCAATGGCCATTTCAACAAACTCAGAATCCGCATATCCGATAGTAATCGCACCAGTCTTCCTGTACAGCTCTTTCCCCACAGAGGTCTCAAGTTCGGCCCATAACTTCAGAGACTCCAACGCAAGTGGCACGTAACTGCTGCCGTGCCCGTAACTCAATCTGAGCATCCTCGTCACACCATGATGACTCGCCATCTGATTCGAAATTTCATACTTATCCAGTATCAGTACGCTCGCACCCTGTTTCGCTCTGAAATAAGCAGCTGCAATACCCATCGAACCGCCACCAGCAACAATTACATCATACATACCAATACGCCCCTTTTTATATTTTTCGTAAAACTGTGAGGTAATGTTTCCCAGATAGTAGCATTTATTTATAAAAAATGAAAGAATATTCAGTCATTAAATTATTTACGGTGATATATAATTCTGAAAGTCTTAGTGATAGTGTATATAAATCAAATATCACAGAGGAGTTCTCAAAATGGCAATTAATGACCAGACCTACTCCCACTGCTTCATATTATTCTTAGCGTTCATTAAGCTATATTCAATTTTAGAAATAGAACAGAAGAAAACAGACCGTTAGATACTTTAGTAATGTTTGAAACAGTCTACAGTAACTAACCGGGTTAACAGAAGTGATGATTAAATTAAAACTTTAAAGGATAAAATTGTAATAAGTATATTGTATAAAGAGAGAGGAAACCATGCTTAAAAGAGATGATATTTTCGATTTCGTTAGTGAGAAATACGATATTAAACCAGATTATCCCTGGGAAAATAATGACTATACCACTTTAAGACATCATGACAATGAAAAATGGTTTGCTTTAATAATGAACATTACAGGAGATAAAATCGGACTGGATAACGAAGACGCAATTGATGTCCTTAATTTAAAAGCACGGGAGGAATTTATCGGACCGCTTAGAAAACAAAAAGGTAATACGAAGCATATCATATGGATAAATCAAACTGGGTAACGAATTAACCTGAAAAATAACGAGTATTAATAAAATTAAAGATTTAATTGCAGAAAGCTTTGAGCTGACAGCATAATATTGAATAAAGAAAACCCCCGATATCTGAGATATCAGGGGTTCAGTAATTCTTTCTTACTGTTCTTCTTTAACGTATGGTAATAATGCCATGTGACGTGAACGTTTGATAGCACCAGTTAACTGACGACGCTGAACTTCGCTGAAGTACCTGTTACACGTCTAGGAAGAATTTTCCCACGTTCAGAAATGACTTTTTAAGAAGTTCTACTTCTTTGTAGTCGATGTGCGTAATGCCGTTTGCTGTGAAATAACAAACTTTTTACGACGACGACCGCCTCTTCTTGGACCTGCCATAGTAAGCCCTCCTCTACAGATTAGTATATTCGACTGTGTGGATCGAATATTGTAATCCATAACTTAGTTATTTACTAAACGTGTGTTTTATAATGTGTGTATGTGCACGATATATATTACAACTTTTATGGTAAAAAGTCAATTATTAATTTTTCGCTTCGGTCCACCGCTGTCAGACTTCACCATTCTCGTATTTATGTATTTTTCACTTATATTCGGAAAATCATGACCTTCCAATTTCTTTGTAATTTCATAAGCGTACGTCTCTTCTTGAGAAATGAGCCCCAATATCGCTCCGTCCAGCAAACCTTTCATAATCTGATCACTGACTGACATTGCCGGTCTCCTAATTTAACTATATTGTAATGACAGGTAGTTAGTTTTATATTCCGAGTTCCTTCACGTGAATCATGAAGGGATTCGGAGTCGCGCGGAACCCGTCATCAAATCCGTGAAGGCATCCAGACACGCGCGGAACCCGTCATCAAATTCGTGAAGGCATCCAGACACGCGCGGAACCCGTCATCAAATTCGTGAAGGCATCCAGACATGCGCGGAACCCGTCATCAAATTCGTGAAGGCATCCAGACACGCGCGGAACCCGTCATCAAATTCGTGAAGGCATCCCAGTCCCAGATTTCCCCCAAACAAGAATAACCCAGCTCCCCGAGCCGGGTTTCCAACGTTATATTTAATTCACTGATTTCGTCCGCACAAACAGCAGCATAATAAACGAAATCACAACAATCGTAATGACCCACAGCCACGCGAGCTCCATGTTCCCCGACTGCAGTGCCGTATATATTGCGGTCGGCAGTGTCTGCGTGCGACCTGGTATATTTCCCGCAATCATCATCGTAGCTCCGAATTCTCCGAGTGCCCGGGCGAAGCTTAGTATAGCTCCCGTCATCAGCGGTACGGATGCCAGCGGCATCGTAATTTTCATGAATACTTGTAAATTACTTGCGCCGTCAACTCTCGCTGCATCTTCAATATCTTTATCGATACTTAAAAAACCAGTTTTTGCCGCCTGGTACATGAGCGGAAATGATACAACGGTACTCGCAAGCACCGCTGCATACCACGTAAATAATCGACTGGCTGAATATCCACTCAACGATATTGCCGGCAAAACCGTTATTGCCGAATATTACTATAAGAATAAAACCGACGACCGTTGGTGGCAGCACTATCGGCAGCATTATTATTGTCTCCAGAATAATTTTCCCTTTAAATTTTTTCCGCGTCATAAAATGTGCCATCATCGTGCCAAAGACAAACGATAATATCAATGCAATAAATGCGACTCTCAGTGACAGAAGAACCGGTGTCAGAAATTCCTCTGCTGTTATGCCGTAATTATTCACGGGTAAAACCGAAGTCTTCAAATATTGCTAAAGCTTTTTCTGACTGCAGAAACTCATAAAATTTTTTGCCGCTTCAGCATTTTCTGAGCTGTTAATCATTCCAACAGGATAAACTATCGGCTCATGTGCAGCTTCAGGTGCTGTGTCTGCAATCTCCACTGAATCACTCGTTAACGTATCCGTTCTGTACACCAGTCCTGCATCAACTTCACCGCGTTCCACGTAAGTTAAGACAGCACGAACGTCTTCTGCGTATACGAGTAATGGCTCAATTTCTTTTGTAATGTTCATCTCTTCAAATGTTTCCACTGCATATTTTCCTGCCGGCACAGATTCTGGCGTGCCGACAGCAATTTGAGAGGCTTCTGTAATATTATCGAATGAGGTAACGGTCTGATTATTAGCCGGTGTCACGAGAACTAATTCATTCTTTAGCAGATTAACCGAATTTTCTTCAGAAATACTGACATTTTCAATTAGTTCATCAAAATCACTTTTAGAGGCTGAAAAGAACATATCTGCAGGTGCACCCTGAGAGATTTGTTGTTGCAGGGCACCCGAGCCGCCGAAGTTAAAATCGACTTTGATTTCGGGATGTTCGTCATGAAAAACATCTGCTGTTTCCTGAAGCGCATCTGTCAGACTCGCCGCCGCAGATACTGTCAGCGTTACAGTTCCTCCCGCTTCTCCCGTCTCATCATCGCTGCATGCGGAAAGAACTAACATTACTACTAATGAACACAGCAGCACAGCCAGTCTCGTTTTATTAAGGTAATTCATTTGGATTGTCCTCTCAAAAACATTATTTAAATCAATAAGTCCTTTATATTATAAAAGTAAACGCATTAAAAAAGCAGAACCTTTAATGATAAAGGTTCTGCCTGAATGTTATATGTTAAACGATATATCCGTAACGTAATTTTCCAGTGCTTCTTCAGATTGTAAATAATCATAGAATAAGTATGCTGCACTGCCGTCCTCAACACTGTGGGACAAGCCCATTCCGTATACGAACGGTTCCAATATTGAACGCGGTGCACGTGAAATTATACGTACATCATCCTCATCTGAAATGTCTGTTCTAAGAAGGAATCCAGCATCTGAATTGCCTTCCGCTATATCTTTAACAGCAGTTCCTGCGTCCGCTACTTTCTCAATGCTCTCGGGGCTCAGGTTTTTTTCATCTTCCTGAACAAGAAGCTCTTCAGCATATGAGCCGGATAATGAATGTTCGGGATCAACAATCGTCAGTGATGTTTCATCATTATTAAAAATATCATTATATCTGTTGATATCTTCATTTTCAGATTGTGTAACGAGTACAAGTTCATTGATGAGCAAATATTTAGTTGCAAGCTGGTCTAAAATGCCTGCTTCAACAAGCGAATCATATCCTGCATCATCGCTCGAGAAATAGATATCCATGTCCTCGTCATTGCCTTCGATTAAATCTTCAGTCAGTTTTTCTGTATGACCATATTGAACATCAATTTTAATACCTTCGTTATTTTCTTCAAAGAGGGCTATCAGTTCTTCCATTACATCGTCAAGACTCTGCTCGGCAGTAATATGTACAACTTTATCCTCTTCTGTAATCGGGTCTTCTTCGACAGATTGATCTGCCTCTTCTGACGCATCTTCAGATTCTTCCCCTGTACTCTCTTCGGTTTCCCGTGTCTCGTCAGTTTCTGGCTCATTATCAGAGGATTCTTCATTATTACTACAAGCTGCTAAAATCACGCACAGCGATAGTAAAAGTGCCCATCCGAGGACATTTTTTCTAATCATTGCGATTTCGCTCCTACATAAAAAAATTGTATACATTTCATTATAAACACTCTGAGTCAAAAACTACACTATATAATTATAAAGACGATAAAAATTGCTTATGTATTACGATTTTATTTAAACCTATAATAAAAACCCGAGATACGGTATCTCGGGTTTTTCACACATTTCACACACATTAATAACACACGATAACAAAGTTTGGATTGTTATATTTTATTTATTAAAATGGTAGATCATCATCGCTGATGTCTACTGGACCTTTAGAGTTCGCAAATGGATTTTCCTCTACGTTATCCTGACGCTGTTGCTGGCTGCGTCCAGTTGATTGATTCCCAGATGACTGGTTACCAGTCGACTGATTGCCGCCGTATGCACTTTGGTAAGAGTCAGCAGAGTTATAATCATTATTATTGCCTTGAGATTGATTACCGCTGCCTTTCGGCTCTAAGAACTGAACACTTTCACACACGACTTCAGTTACATATACTCTTTGCCCGTCTTTATTCTCGTAGTTACGAGTTTGAATTCTACCATCGATACCAACTAAGCTGCCTTTTTTAACATACTGGTTAACATTTTCTGCCTGTTTGCGGAAAACAACACAGTTGATAAAGTCAGCGCCTCTCTCACCGTTTGCACTAGTAAAAGGACGGTTCACAGCTAAGTTGAAAGTAGCGACAGCAACATTGCTTTGACTGACTCTAAGTTCAGGGTCTCTTGTTAAGCGACCAACTAAAACTACACGGTTTAGCATGTAATCAACTCCACTCAATATTTAACTTATTTTTTATCTTCAGCTTGTTCGTCACGAACAACGATATGACGAATAATGTCATTGTTGATCTTCGCTAAGCGGTCAAACTCATCAGCAGCGGCACTGTCACCGTTATACTTAATGATTTGGTAATATCCATCTTTGAAATCTTGGATTTCGTAAGCTAGACGACGTTTACCCCACTCTTTAGATTCGACGATTTCCGCGCCATTGCTAGTAAGAACCTCATCAAAACGTTTAACTAACGTTGCTTTAGCTTCTTCTTCAATATCCGGGCGGATTACATATAAAATTTCATATGATCTCATCTTCTACACCTCCTTATGGTCTTTGCGGCCAAAAATACTCATTTTCAGCAAGGAATAATTTTCATTACTCACAATCAGAAATTATAGCAATAAAATCGTATTATTACAATAGATAGGCTGTAATTAATATTATTTAGTTTTGATTGGGGAGCGAGATTCCCTTTGGACTGGTATGAACGGATTTCATATGTCTCCAAGACTTTCAGGACGGGCGTGACAGAAGCTCATGTGTATCCAAGACTCACAGGACGGGCGTGACAGAAGCTCATGCGTATCCAAGACTTTCAGGACGGGCGTGACAGAAGTTCATGCGTATCCAAGACTTTCAGGACGGGCGTGACAGAAGCTCATGTGTATCCAAGACTCACAGGACGGGCGTGAAGTGATTTCATCCCAGTCCCATTCAAAAAAAACTGCAGAATCTTAAATTTTAAGATTCTGCAGCAATATTCGTTATTAAACGTTAAATCTGAAGTGAACGACGTCGCCGTCTTTCATAATGTACTCTTTACCTTCAAGACGGACTTTACCGGCTTCTTTGGCTTTTGCTTCGTTGCCCGCTTCCACAAGGTCGTCGTAGCCGACTGTTTCAGCACGGATAAACCCTTTTTGGAAATCAGTATGAATAATTCCGGCACATTCAGGCGCCGTCATTCCTTTTTTAAATGTCCATGCTCTAACTTCCTGCACTCCTGCAGTGAAGTAAGTTGCAAGTCCAAGCAGGTCATAAGATGCTCTGACGAGTTTATCAAGGCCTGATTCAGAAAGTCCAAGTTCTTCTAGGAACATTTCTTTTTCATCTTCATCCAGCACTGCGATTTCTTCTTCCACTTTCGCAGAAATCACGATAACTTGTGATCCTTCTTCGTCAGCATATTTTTTAATTGCTGATAAATGCTCGTTGTCTTCAAGTGATGATAAATCATCTTCAGCAACGTTCGCAACATACAATGTCGGTTTTTGAGTCAGCAGGTGGAAGTGTTTAACTGATTTGATTTCTTCTTCAGAAAAATCAAGTGCACGAACGGGTTTGCCGTCTTCGAGACCTTCTTTAATTTTCGTCAGAATCTTCACTTCAGCCATAGCATCTTTATCTTTCTGCTTCGCCATTTTTTCTGCTTTTGGTAAACGTTTATCGACACTTTCAAGATCGGCAAAAATCAATTCCATGTTGATAACTTCAATGTCATCAAGCGGATTCACTTTACCTGATACGTGAGTAACGTTCTCGTCATCGAACGCGCGGACAACCTGACAGATTGCATCAACTTCACGAATGTTTGCTAAGAATTTGTTGCCAAGTCCCTCACCTTTTGAAGCGCCTTTAACAATTCCAGCAATATCCGTAAATTCAAATGCTGTCGGAACAGTTTTTTTAGGTTCGACAATTTGCGTTAAAACGTTAAGACGTTCATCCGGCACTTCAACGATACCGACGTTCGGATCGATTGTTGCGAATGGATAGTTTGCAGCGAGTGCACCTGCTTTTGTTATTGCGTTAAAGAGTGTTGATTTACCGACGTTCGGCAATCCTACAATTCCTGCAGTTAAAGACATAATAGTTGCTCCTTTAATTTAAAATTACTTTTTTAAGTCGTTTATCGAAATCGCGGCGCGGCATCATAATCGTCCGGTCGCAGTTTGTACATCTGATTTTTATATCCGCGCCCATACGGACAATCTGGAAACTGTTTGTGCCGCACGGGTGAGGCTTTTTCATTTCAACAATATTATTTAAATCGTATTTTTTCTCCATATTATCTTACTCCCCGGCATCATTTTGATCGAAATCGCTAATGTCCATAGTAGGTACAGATACAAATACGCCTTGTGATTCCAAATACTGTTTCAGGCGTTTACGAGTACGTCTCGTTGCACCGAAGTGTTCCATCGGCTGGGTTGTCAGCATAATACGAATCGTCGCCTCACCCTGCTGAATATCCTGCACGCCTAAAATTGCCGGCTGCTCGGTAAGCACCGCTTCTTCACGCCAGTGAAGTTCGAAATATTTGTTAATCATATCTTCAACCTTATCCAAGTTTTCCTGAATAGAGAAGTTCATATCGAGGAATGCAATAGAATTATAACGCGAAAAGTTAATGACTTCGTTAATTGTACCGTTCGGAATCATATATAATTCGCCTTCATAACCTTGAATACGTGATGATCGCAATCCTAATGATAACACTTCACCTTCAGCAACAGTAGTGCCTGAAGTATTTACTCTGACAAAATCCCCTTTATCAAACTGATTTTCCAAAATGATAAAGAATCCGGTAATCATGTCTTTCACTAAACTCTGTGCACCAAAACCAAGTGCTAAACCAACAACACCAGCACCGGCTAAGAGTGTGGCGACTGGAATATTAAACGATTCCAGAATTGCTACAACAACAAAGAACCAGATAAAGATAGTCGCACCGTTCTGCAGCACGTTGATCAGTGTCTGATTGCGTTTATCCGAGCCTTTTAAACGGGATTTTGATTTATATTTAAAGAAATTATTAATAAGACGGTCGGCTACTTTCGTTAAAATATAACCAGCGATTAATAAAGCCAGTGCAAATAAAATCGTGGTTCCTATATTAATCCATAGCTCGGGTTCCTTTAATCTCTCAAGAAGTTCTTCCAGAACTGTAAATGATTCTTCTACAGGTGAGGGTGTAGTAAACAATGTTAAAAAACGCATAAATTAAAGCCTCTTTCTTTATTTTTTCTGAAGCATCCGAAGGATTCTCTTAAACTCTTCCTCCGATGTAAACTCAAGCTGTATCATTCCTTTATTTTTCACTTTTTTTATTTCCACATTTGTACCGTAATGCTCTTTCAGCTGATTTTCATAGCCCTGCAGAAATTTCAGCTTTTTACTTGTTTTCTTAATTGTTCTCTTTTTATCGAATGTTTTTACATACGCTTCAAGCGCACGCACGCTCATGTTTTTGTCTATCGCCTCGCGGGCTACCTGTTCCATTAAGAGCGGTTCTTTCAAAGACAACAGTGTTCTGCCGTGTGCACTGCTCAGTTGCTGTTCGTTCATTGCGCGCTTAACCATCAGAGGCAAATTTAACAGCCTCAGCATATTCGCAATATAGGATCTCGATTTGCCGAGCCGCTGCGATAGTTCATCCTGCGTCAGCTTTGCTTTAGTCATAAGCTCTTTATAACTTTCCGCTTCTTCAAGTGCACTTAAGTCTTCACGCTGCAGGTTTTCTATAATCGCAAGTTCCATCATTTCCCTGTCGGACATTTCCGTAATAATTGCTGGAATTTTCAAAAGTCCCGCCCTCTTACTTGCCCGGAGACGCCGTTCCCCGGCAACCAGCGTATAGCCTTTCACTGATTTTCTAACAGTGACCGGCTGCATTACACCGTGAATTAAAATACTGTTCTTTAAATCTTCCAGTTTTTCTTCATCAAATGTCTGCCTCGGCTGGTATGGATTTTTGCGGATATCCTTAATAGACAGTTCTATAATTTCCACTGTAAACTCACCGACTTTACATAGTTAAAATACAGTTCAAAAATGCAACGTCTCTGTTTGTAAGTCAAAAAGAACTCACACTGTCAGGTGTGAGCACTATTTGTATATACGTATCGTTACTTCATGCAGCTCCTCGGTTTCAGATGTTTCGATGTTCACATCAATCCCTTTGTCCTGCAGTTTCTTAATATCACGCTCAAAGTCATTCAGCATAAACGCTACATCGTCATTAAAGTTAATCTGCTCGATACGGACCTTCTGACGGTTCTTCACAGCAAGTTCTGTTTCTTTAACCGTCAGGTTATCCTTAACGATATTCTTCAACACGTCGCACTGGGTATCGTTATCCAGTATAAGCAGTGCCCGCGCGTGTCTTTCAGTAATGTCATCTTTTTCTAGCGCCGTTATAACGTCGCTAGACAGTTTTAACAGACGTAATTTATTAGCGATAAACGACTGGCTTTTGCCGATGCTTTCAGCAAGGTCTTTCTGCGTAATATCATCCATCTGCAGCAGCTGCTTGTATGCTCTCGCTTCTTCGATACTCGATAAATTCTCCCGCTGAATATTTTCAATCAGCGCAATCGCTGCCGATTCCTGATCTGTTAAATATTTAACGATAGCCTGAGTATCTTCATAGCCTAAATGTTTTAACGCTCTGAATCTGCGTTCTCCTGCAATAATTTCATACATGCCTTCTTCAATCGGACGCAGTGTAATCGGCTGCAGCAGCCCGTGCGCTTTAATGGAATGTGCGAGCTCCTCAATACGCTGATGATTAAATACAGTACGCGGCTGGTACTGGTTCGGGACGATGTGTTCTACCGGCACGGTAACCAAAGAATCATCATCAGCGCGCGTTTCGCTTTTATCTATAAGATTAAATAATTTTGAAAATGGTTTTTTCACACATTCCACCACCCTTTTATTTTAATGGGGATTTATTAGGTGTACCCGGTTTACGCGGATACTTCTTAGGTGTTTTACGTTTTTTATCGATAATCATAATGTAACGGTCGCTTTCTTCTTTCGGCAATGACAGCTGGTGAACTTTTGTCAGTTCTCCGCCGAGCAGGTCCAGCGCAAATTTACTCTCGTCGAGTTCTTGCTGCGCTTTTTTGCCTTTCATGACGATAAACTGACCGCCCGTACGGACAAGCGGCAGGCATAATTCAGATAAGACGTTCAGCTGTGCAACAGCACGCGCTGTTACCACATCGAACATATGTCTCGCATCCGCTTTATGATTACCGAATATTTCCGCTCTGTCATGCACGAGGCGAATTTTATCGAGTCCGAGGGCTGCAGTTAATTCATTTAAAAAATTAATACGCTTATTTAAAGAATCAACGATTGTAATTTTTAAGTCCGGACGGATAATTTTCATCGGGATGCTCGGGAAACCAGCACCCGCACCGACGTCGCAAAGGCTCGCACCTTCTTCAATGTCCGCATAAAATAACGGTGTAATCGAGTCGTAGAAGTGTTTTAAATATACTTCTTCCTGTTCAGTTACAGCAGTTAAGTTATTTTTTCATTCCATTCGACAAGCATTTTGTAATAGGTATTGAACTGTCCGATTTGTTTTTCCGACAGCTCAATTCCCTGGTCTTTCAATGCATTTATAAATTCTGTTTCTTTCATGATTCTACCCTTTTCACATTACCTTGCTCGATATAGACTAAAAGATTGAAGTATCTGCAGGATTTACGCCTGAAATACGTGATGCCTGAGCGATGTTCAGCGGCTTAACTTCTTTCAGCTTCATGCGCGCTTCTGTTGCCAGTGAGTGTACCGCATCGTAATCGATGTTTTCAGGAATTTTCTTATTCTCCATACGCTTCATCTTATCGACTTGCTGTAATGATTTTTTAATATAACCATCGTATTTAATCTGTACTTCAACTTGCTCGTATTCTTCCTGATTCAGTGTAATTTCTTCGTTTAATATTTCCATAATAGATGCATAATCCATCTCCGGACGTCTTAGTAAGTCCGCAGCTAAAATACCATCTTTTAAGGCCGCGCCCCCATGTTCAGCAACGATATTCTGCGTATGCTCATTCGGTTTAATGCGCGTTTTCTGCAGACGCTCGAGCTCAGCATCAATGTTTGCTTTTTTCTGATGGTATCGTGCCAGACGCTCATCGCTGATCAGACCGTTGTCATGACCAATTTCAGTCAAACGGATATCTGCATTATCGTGACGGAGCAGCAGTCTGTGTTCTGCACGAGATGTTAACAGACGGTACGGTTCATTTGTGCCTTTCGTGACTAAATCGTCAATCAGTACGCCAATGTAGGAATCTGTACGGCTTAAGATCAGCTCTTCTTTTCCAAGCAGGTTATTCGCTGCGTTAATTCCGGCGATTAATCCTTGGCCTGCCGCTTCTTCATAACCGCTCGTGCCGTTAATCTGGCCTGCAGTATAAAGATTTTTGATTTTCTTAGTTTCAAGCGTCGGCCACAGCTGAGTCGGTACTAATGCATCATACTCAATTGCGTAGCCTGCACGCATCATGCGTGCATTTTCAAGTCCCGGTATGCTCTTTACCATTTCACGCTGAACGCTTTCCGGCATACTCGTTGATAAGCCCTGCACGTAAACTTCTTTCGTGTTACGGCCTTCCGGCTCAAGGAAAATCTGATGACGCGGTTTATCGTTGAAACGGACAATCTTATCTTCGATTGACGGGCAGTATCTCGGGCCCGTTCCCTGAACTACACCTGAATACATTGCAGACAGATGAAGGTTCGCTGTAATAATTTCGTGTGTTTCCTGAGACGTGTATGTTAACCAGCATGGCAGCTGGTCCATAATGAATTCTGTCGTATCAAAACTGAATGCGCGCGGAACATCGTCCCCGGGCTGAATTTCAGTTTTCGAGTAATCGATTGAATCCGCATTGACGCGCGGCGGTGTGCCCGTTTTAAAACGGATAATTTCAAAGCCGAGATCTTTCAGCTGATCTGCGAGTGCAAGTGACGGAATCTGATGATTCGGTCCGCTTGAATATTTTAAGTCGCCTAAAATAATTTCCCCGCGCAGGAATGTTCCCGTCGTAATAATTACTGCATCAGCATCGTATACTGTGCCGACATTGGTTCTGACACCGCGAATGACATCATCTTCTATAATTAGTTCATCAACGAGCCCTTGTAAAATGTCTAAATTCGGTTCCTGCTCAAGCAGTGATTTCATTTCCTGCTGATAAAGAACTTTATCTGCCTGTGCACGGAGTGCACGGACTGCTGGTCCTTTACCTGTGTTCAGCATCCGCATTTGAATGTGAGTTTTGTCTATAACTTTTGCCATCTGGCCGCCGAGCGCGTCTACTTCACGCACAACGATTCCTTTTGCCGGTCCGCCGACAGAAGGGTTACATGGCATAAATGCAATGTTATCCAAATTAATCGTCAGCATCAGTGTATTTAATCCTTTGCGGCTTGCTGCAAGCCCTGCTTCAACACCAGCGTGACCTGCTCCGATAACTATCACATCATATTTAATATTGCCGGTCATTATTTAACCTCCTGTATTTACTTTCCTAGACAGAATTGTCTAAAGAGTTTATCTATTAATTGTTCCGAGACGTCTTCACCGATAACTTCACCAAGCAGTTCCCATGTTTTTAGGAGATCGATCTGAATAATATCCACCGGCACATCCATAGCTGCCGAAGATATCGCATCTTCAATCGATACTTTTGCCTGCTCAAGCAAATTAATGTGACGGTTGTTCGATACATATGTCGAATCTGTCGATGACAGGCTGCCGTCGAAAAACATCGCTTGAATTTCATTTTCCAGCTCGTCGACGCCCTCACCATTTATAATAGATGTTTTAATTAATGGTATTTTAAAATGTTCTTCCAGATAGTTAAGATTCAGTTTGTTATCAAGATCGAGCTTATTCACAATCCCGATTACTTTTTTATCGTCTACTGACTCCAGCAATTCAATATCTTCCGGTGTCAGTTCTTCGTTGTTATTCATCACATATAAAATCAGTTCCGCGCCTTTAAGTGCTTCCCGTGAACGTTCCACACCGATTTTTTCAACGATATCATCCGTTTCACGAATACCTGCGGTATCGACGAGTTTTAAAGGAATACCGTTAACGTTAACGTATTCTTCTAAAATATCGCGTGTCGTACCTGCCACTTCAGTAACGATCGCTTTATTATCCTGAATTAAGTAGTTCAATAAAGAACTTTTACCAACATTCGGCTTGCCGACGATAACCGTGCTTAAACCTTCGCGTAAAATACGGCCTTCAGAACTCGATTTCAGCAATGCATCAATATTTTCATTTATTTTTTTCGCTTCCGATAACAGAATGATGTCGTCGCTTCTTCAACATCATCGTATTCCGGGTAGTCGATGTTTACTTCAACCTGTGCAAGAATGTTTAAAATGCTCTGGCGAAGCTCTTCAATATAAGTTTTTAAGCGTCCCTGCACTTGCTGGTTCGCAACTTTTGATGCCTGATTCGTTTTCGCGCGGATAAAATCCATTACCGCTTCCGCCTGTGATAAGTCTACCCGTCCATTTAAAAATGCGCGTTTCGTAAATTCCCCGGGTTCCGCCATTCTGGCGCCGTTGGTTTAACGTCAGCTGCAGTACGCGGTTCACTGTGTGAATTCCGCCGTGGCAATTAATTTCCACGATGTCTTCTCTCGTGTAAGTCTTCGGTGCACGCATTAATGCCACCATTACCTCCTCAACCGTTTCTCCGGTTTTCGGATCGATGATATGCCCGTAGTTAATCGTGTGGGAATCTGTGTCACTTAAAGTTTTCGCACCTTTATACAGACGGTCTGCAATTTCAATCGCATCTTCACCTGATAAACGAACGATAGCAATCGCCCCTTCACCGACTGGTGTGGAGATGCTTGAGATCGTTTCAAATTGCATATTAAAAACTCCTTTATTTCTTAGTAATAACGACGTAGCGGTTCGGTTCCCGTCCTTCTGAAGACGTCTCAATATTTTTCATTCTGCTTAAGACGTGGTGCATTGTTTTACGTTCGAAAGAAGGCATCGGCTCCATTTTAACCGGGCCGTCCGTACGCATTGCTTTTTTCGCCATATTCACCGCGAGGCTCTCCAGCGTTTCACGGCGTTTTTCACGGTAATCTTCCACATCGAGGAATACTGTACCGTAGCTTTTATATATTGTATTGAAGTAATTTTGTGCGAGTTCCTGCAGTGCATTTAAAGTCTGTCCGCGCTTGCCGATAATTTTAGCTGCAAGCTCTGCGTGAAATTCAATCGTCACCGTCGTATCTTTTATACTGACCTCAGTGTCGTTTGGAATATTCATTTCATGAACGACACGGGAAATATAATCTGCCGTATCCTCCGCTGCACTATTAATAGGAGATTCATACACCGTATGCTCGTCTTCAAACTCTGCTTCTGCTGCCGGTTTTTGAGTGACAGGTGTTTCAGAAACTTCAGTCTCTATTGTCTCTTCTTCAGGTTCCTGCACTTCTTCCGGCTGTATCTGTACCGGTTCTTTTTGAACATGTTCAGTTCTCTCTTCAATCATCGCTTCAATAGAACCATATGTTTTCAGTTCCGGATTAATGACTGTCAGCTGCACTTCTGCATCGCGTTTGCCAAAACCTAAAAATCCGCCGCTTCCGCCGTCAATCACTTCAATCTTAATATCGTCTTCAGTTACGCCAAGCTCGTGTAATCCTTTTGCAACTGCTTCATCTACTGTCTTCTCAGTATAAATTCTGTACATAATACTACCCCCGTATTATTTAATACATTTCGCGATTTTTAAGACATGCAATAATGATTTTTCCATCTCGTGATAGTTCATATCTTTGACAGGATTTCGTGCGATAACTACATACTCTCGCGGTTTTAACTCTGTTTTGTGATGCTGATAAAATGCACGGACGCGTCGTTTTATCTGGTTTCTTTTCACGGCGTTACCAAGTTTTTTGGACACACTGATGCCAAGCCGGAGATGAGGTATTTCATCGTTGTCTCTTAAATACACGACAAACTGCCTGTTGGCATACGATTTCCCTCGTTTAAAAATCAATTTAAAATCTTTTTCTTTTTTAATTCTATATCGCTTTTTCATCATTATTACGCTCTTTCATATCTATGATTAATTATTATACTAAAAAGCACCAGTTTTATAAAACATCCAGTATTGGCGCAAAAAAAAAGATCATCCTCGTCAGATGATCTAATGGTTATGCAGAAAGAACTTTTCTTCCTTTTCTTCTACGGCGTGCAAGAACTTTGCGTCCGTTTTTAGTACTCATTCTCTCACGGAAACCGTGTACTTTTGCACGTTTACGTTTATTCGGTTGATAGGTACGTTTTACCATTAATGACACCTCCGTTATAAATATATATCTCTGTTTTTATCTTCTCTTAGAATTGCAACTATTAAAGAATACCAAAAATAGGCTGTCTTTTCAACTTTTTATTTTAGATTCCTTCTATAAGAGATCTGTAAATCAATAATAAAATGTGGATAACTATTTTACAACAGAAAGTTATCAACAGTTTTAAAACGAGTTTCCCCACAAATCCACAGCCTGTAGGCAAAGTTTTGTGGAAAAGTGTTAATTATGTGCATAAGTCTTACAGCTATTGATATGTATAGTGAAATCCGTTATAATTCTACCCATATCGTTGTGGATAAGTAACGGCACTCATATAGTTATCCACAGAATGTGTATAACATGTGCATAACTTATCTACACCTGTGCATATCAGTTATCCACAGGCTGTTATATGTGAATAAGAAAGGAAAATTTTATGAGCAGTTTAAATAGTATTTGGGAAAATGTTCTTGAAAACATCAGTGAGAACATCCCTACCGTCAGTTTTCAAACTTGGTTCAAAGATACCAAACTGATCGATTTAAATAGCACCGATGCTATCGTTAAAGCGGATAATGAATTCCAGCAGGGCTGGCTGTCCGAAAAATATTTAACATTGATTGAGAAGAGCATCTACAGCGCCATCGGTGAAAAAGTTTCAGTTAAAATCGTCTTTCAGGACGAGAAACTGAATAACTCAGCAACGGCGCGCAGTAAATCAGCTGATAAAAACAGCAATGAGGCAATGAATTTGCCTGTTAAACATGCATTAAATGCACAGCATACATTTGATACGTTTGTTATCGGCAACGGCAACCGTTTCTCACATGCCGCTTCTCTCGCTGTAGCGGAAGCGCCTGCGAAAGCATACAACCCGCTGTTTATTTACGGCGGCGTCGGTCTCGGCAAAACACATTTAATGCATGCAATCGGCAATTATGTGCTTGAGCATCGTCCAAATGCGAAAGTGGTTTATTTATCGAGTGAAAAATTTACAAATGAGTTCATCAACTCGATCCGCGATAATAAAACTGAACAGTTCCGCAACATACCGCAATGTCGATGTACTTTTAATTGATGACATTCAATTTTTAGCAGGTAAAGAGTCAACTCAGGAAGAATTTTTCCACACGTTTAACTCGCTGCATGAAAATGATAAGCAGATTGTTATTTCAAGCGACCGGACGCCAAAAAAATTCCAACACTTGAAGACCGTCTCCGCTCGCGTTTTGAATGGGGCTTAATGACTGATGTGACACCCCCTGACCTTGAAACAAGAATTGCGATTCTGCGTAAAAAATGTGAAGAAGAAAATGTAGAGATTCCAAATGAAGCAATGATCTACATTGCAAACCACATTCATACGAATATCCGTGAACTGGAAGGTGCACTGACACGCGTTGCAGCATATGCTAAAATTTCGAATCAGCCGATGACTCCTGAAGTTGTCTCTGAAGCGCTGAAAGATCTTGTCACTACAACGAAATCGAAGCGGATGACAATACACGATATCCAGGTTGCTGTCAGTGAGTACTACGGCATTCATATCGACGAACTCGGCTCTAAAAAAAGAACAAAGTCCATCGCCTTCCCAAGACACGTGGCAATGTACCTGTCACGCGAACTGACGGACAACTCTCTGCCTAAAATTGGAGAAGTCTTCGGCGGCCGTGATCACACGACTGTAATTCACGCACATGAGAAAATTTCGAGGCTTGTTTCAGAAGATGAGTTATTCAAAGATGAATTGAAGGAACGAATAAGCTGAATTAAAAACTAATGTGAATACTGTGGATAAATGTTACACTGTAGTCAACACTTTGTACACATGTGGATAACTTAGTGCGTATAGCTTCAGTGCAGTTTTCCACATATCCACAGGGCCTACTATTATTACTATTATTTTATATACTATATATCTATTAAATAAGGAGTACTTGCTTATGAAAATCAGTATTAAAAGACAATATTTTATCGAACAATTAAATCATTGTTTAAAAGCTATTTCACCAAGAACAACACTGCCAATTTTAAACGGGATAAAAATCGATGTCTCTGATGATCAAATGATACTTACCGGCAGTGATTCGGAAATATCTATTGAGATTACAATTCCAACAGAAATTGATAATGAGGAAATTCTAGAAATCGAAGAACCTGGTTCAGTCGTTTTAACAGGACGTTTCTTCGTAGACATTATTAAAAAACTTTCCGGTGATTTTGTAGATTTGGAAACAAACGATAACTTCCAAACTAAAATTACCGCAGGAAAATCAGAATTCAACTTAAGCGGGAACGATTCAAACCAATATCCTCTCCTGCCTGAAGTTAACGATGCTGACAGCCTGGTACTTTCATCTGCAGTACTAAAAACAATTATCAACCAGACTAACTTCGCAGTTTCATTATCTGAAACACGTCCCGTGTTAACTGGTGTTAACTGGAACTTTAACGAAGATCATATTTCATTCACTGCAACAGACTCTCACCGTCTTGCATTAAGAAGACTGCTTGATAAAACATTTAACACAGAAATTTCAAATGCGATTATTCCAGGTAAATCATTATCGGAGCTAAGCAAAATTCTTACAGACTCTGAAGAAGATGTAGAAATTAATCTGTCGCAGAACCAGGTGCTCTTCACTTACGGCAACATGCGCTTTATTTCCCGTTTGCTTGAAGGTAACTATCCGGATACATCCCGCCTGTTCCCTGAAAACTACGAGACAAAAGTTAACGTTAATAATTCTGAGTTCTACCATGCAATTGACCGCGTTTCATTGCTTGCACGTGAAGGCGGTAATAATGTTATCCGCATGACTGTGGATAACAACAATGTAGAATTAACATCGAACTCGCCGGAAGTCGGTACGGTAAATGAAGATATCAATGCTTCAGCTATCGAAGGCGAAGGCATTAAAATTTCATTCAACTCAAATATATGATGGAAGCACTCCGTGCGATTCAGGATGAAGAAGTAACAATTGAATTCTTCGGCACGATGAGACCATTCACTATTACACCGAGTGAATCATCTGAAGTTGTCCAGTTAATTTTACCGATTAGAACATATTAATCCTGCAGCAAATATTCGAGACCATGCCTTTTTTGATAAAAAACGGGCCTCTGGTCTCTTTTTTTATTTTACTGGTAGGTAAAAGCCTTTTTGCCTATAAAACGCTCTAAACGCTTTATTTGGCCTTAAATAATGAAAATATATGAAAAATGTAGTATAATGAATGAGTATGTAATAGGAGGTTGTGTCTATGGAAACGATTCATTTGGATGGCATGATAACACTCGGTAAATTTTTAAAATATAAAAATATTATCGGTACAGGCGGCGAAGCTAAATGGTTCTTAAGTGAACATGAAGTATTTTTAAACGGGGAGCCTGAAAACCGACGCGGCAAAAAACTGCACGATGGTGACGAATTAGTCATTACAGATGTCGGCGAATATAAATTTAAGTATCCGGTGCAATGATACTAAACAAAATTAAACTCACAGACTTCAGGAATTATGATTCCCTATCCCTGGCATTTCACCCTAAGCTGAATATTTTTATCGGTCATAATGCCCAGGGGAAAACAAATCTGCTTGAGGCAATTTACTTTTTGTCCCTGGCTAAAAGTCACAGGACTTCAAAAGATAAGGAACTGATTCAGTTTGGAGCTGAAGAAGCGTATATTAACGGGACAATTACGACAAGAAGCAGTACACTGCCGCTGTCGATCGGTATTGCCAAAGGTGGCAAGCGCGCCAAGGTCAATCATCTTGAGGTCGGAAAGCTGTCCCAGTATATCGGTCATTTGAATACTGTACTTTTTGCGCCGGAGGATCTTAATATCGTTAAAGGTTCCCCGCAGGTCAGAAGAAAATTTATTAATATGGAATGCGGTCAAATATCCAAATTATATTTGAACCACTTATCCGACTATAATAAAGTCCTCGCCCAGAAAAATCAGTATTTAAAATCGAGAAACGTCGATCAGATTATGATCGAGGTGCTGAACGATCAGCTTGCACATCATGCAAGCTTAATTATTTTAAAGCGTGAGCAGTTTATCTCAACGATTGAACGTCATGCTTCAAAAATTCATGCTGATATTTCAAACGGCAAGGAAATTTTAAATGTAGTCTATAACCCCAATATTAAATATAAGAGTGATAATTCAGAAGCGCTTACAGCGGAAATATCCGCTCTGTTAGCTGAGAATTTAAATAAAGAAATCGAACGAGGGACTTCACTAGTCGGTCCGCATCGGGATGATATCGGTTTTACGATTAATGATTTTGACGTTCAGACCTATGGTTCCCAGGGGCAGCAGCGCTCCACTGCGCTGTCGATTAAACTTGCGGAGCTCGAATTAATAAAAGAAGAAGTCGGAGAATATCCGGTGCTGCTTCTTGACGATGTACTCAGTGAACTCGATGAAGTGAGACAGGCGCATTTATTAACTTCAATCCGGGACCGTGTACAAACGTTTGTAACGACCACTTCAATCAGCGATATTAACCATCAGATTATGGATGATATGCAGCTCTTTGAAATAGAAAATGGCAAAATCAAAATCGATGAATAACGGAAGGTGAAAACATGGCTGAACAAAATATGGATCAATATGGTGCAAGTCAGATACAGGTATTAGAAGGTCTTGAAGCGGTTAGAAAAAGACCAGGTATGTATATCGGCTCGACATCATCACGCGGACTGCATCACCTCGTGTGGGAAATTATCGATAACAGTATCGATGAAGCACTGGCAGGACATGCTTCAGAAATTAATGTCACTATTGAAAAAGACAACTGGATTAAAGTAACGGATAACGGACGCGGTATTCCTGTTGATATACAGGAAAAAATGGGCCGTCCGGCAGTCGAGGTTATTTTTACAGTACTGCACGCCGGAGGTAAGTTTGACGGCGGCAGCTATAAAGTTTCCGGCGGACTGCACGGTGTCGGATCATCAGTCGTTAACGCACTGAGTTCAACACTGGAAGTTTACGTTCACAAAAACGGCGAAGTACATTATCAGAGCTATACACGCGGTGCACCTGATGCAGATTTAAAAGTGGTTGATACAACTGATAAAACAGGAACGATTATACGTTTTAAAGCAGATGAAGAAATTTTTACCGAAACGACAATATACGAAATTGAAATTCTGCAAAAACGTATTAAAGAGCTCGCTTTCCTGAATAAAGGACTCGAAATTAATTTAATCGATGAACGCGAAGAAGAGCCTGTTGAATTTAAATACCATTGAAGGCGGTATTAAATCTTACGTCGAAGAGTTAAACAAGACGAAAGAAGGACTTCATGAAGAAATTATTTATATGGATGATTCAAAAGATGAAATCGAAGTTGAAATTGCGATGCAGTACAACCTCGGTTATACATGCACACTTCTGACTTATGCCAACAATATTTATACGCATGAAGGCGGAACACAAGACGGTTTTAAACGTGCGCTTACGAAAGTCATTAACAACTACGCAACAAAACAGAACCTTATTAAATCTACGGAAGAACGTTTATCCGGCGAAGATGTCAGAGAAGGTTTAACAGCGATAGTGTCGATAAAGCATACAGATCCTCAGTTTGAAGGTCAGACGAAGACTAAACTCGGCAACTCTGAAGCCCGCACGATTACGGACCAGCTGTTCTCAGCAGGTTTTGAAAGATTTCTGATGGAAAACCCTCAAACTGCACGTGTCATTGTCGATAAAGGGATTACTGCTCAGCACGCACGTGTTGCTGCGAAAAAAGCGCGTGAAATGACACGCCGTAAATCTGCACTTGAAGTATCAAGTTTACCGGGGAAACTGGCAGATTGTTCAAGTAAAGATCCTGCGAAAAGTGAGCTCTTTATTGTTGAGGGTGACTCTGCTGGCGGCTCGGCAAAATCAGGACGCAACTCGAAAATTCAGGCGATTTTACCGCTTAGAGGTAAAATTTTAAACGTTGAAAAAGCGCGTCTCGACAGAATTTTAGGCAATAATGAGATTCGTTCTATGGTAACGGCGCTCGGCAGCGGTATCGGCGAAGAATTCGATATTTCAAAAGCACGCTATCACAAAATTATTATTATGACCGATGCTGATGTCGACGGTGCTCACATCAGAACATTGCTGTTAACGTTCTTCTACCGTTTTATGAGACCGTTAATTGAGCGCGGATACGTGTATATTGCACAGCCGCCGCTTTATAAATTAGAGCAGGGCAAGAAAAAACATTACGTATACGATGATGAGGCACTTGATATTCTGCGCAGCACATTACCGGAAACACCGAAAATTTCTATGTCGAGATATAAAGGTCTCGGCGAGATGAACGCAGATCAGCTGTGGGAAACGACGATGGACCCTGAACAGAGAAATCTGCTGCAGGTTCAGCTTGATGATGCGATTGAAGCGGATCAGACATTTGAAATGCTAATGGGCGATGTCGTTGAATACCGACGGAACTTTATCGAAGAAAATGCGAGATACGTTGAGAATCTTGACGTTTAATAAAGGAGATTTAATTTATGGCGGACCATGAGGAACAATTTCAGCAAATAAATATTACGAAAACGATGCGCAGCTCGTTTTTAAGCTATGCCATGAGTGTTATCGTATCTCGTGCATTGCCTGATGTCAGAGACGGCATGAAGCCTGTGCACCGCAGAATTTTATACGGTATGCACGATAACGGCATGACATCTGACAAGCCGTTTAAAAAATCAGCACGTATTGTCGGGGACGTTATGGGTAAATATCACCCGCACGGTGATTCTTCAATCTACGATGCAATGGTGCGTATGGCTCAGGACTTCAGTTACCGCTACCCGCTCGTTCACGGCCAGGGGAACTTCGGTTCCATGGACGGCGACGGCGCAGCAGCGATGCGTTACACTGAAGCGAAAATGAGTAAAATTTCGATGGAATTAATGCGTGATATTAACAAAGACACAGTTGATTTCCAGCCGAACTACGATGAAAACGAACGGGAACCATCCGTTTTGCCGGCACGCTTTCCTAACCTTCTCGTCAATGGTACGAGCGGTATTGCAGTAGGTATGGCGACGAACATTCCGCCGCATAACTTAACAGAAGTTATTAATGCGGTACTGGAACTTGCGGATAACCCGAACGTCACAACGATGGACCTGATGGAACATGTCACAGGACCTGACTTCCCGACTTCAGGCTTAATTATCGGTAAGAGCGGTATTAAAAAAGCATATGAAACAGGACATGGTTCTGTAATTATGCGTGCACGCTGTGAAGTTGAAATGATGAAGAACGGCAAAGAACGTATTGTTGTTTCTGAAATTCCATACCAGGTGAACAAAGCGCGTCTTGTTGAGAAGATTGCAGAATTAGTGCGCGATAAAAAAATCGAAGGCATTACAGATCTGCGTGATGAAACGTCACTAAAAGAAGGCGTCAGAATCATTATTGAAATTCGCAAAGATAAAAATGCGAATGTTATTTTAAATAACCTGTATAAACAAACGCCGCTGCAGACATCATTTGGTGTTAATATGCTGGCACTTGTAAACGGAGAACCGAAAGTACTCGGCTTAAAAGAAGTGCTTTATCATTATTTAGAGCACCAGAAAGTTGTAGTAACACGCCGTACGAAGTACGAATTAAAACGTGCTGAGGACCGTGTGCATATTCTTGAAGGCTTGCTGATTGCTCTCGATCATATCGATGAAATCATTAAGACAATCCGTGCATCTGATGCAGATGAAGAAGCTAAAAACGCCCTGATGAGTGAATTCAACTTGTCAGAACGCCAGGCTCAGGCAATTCTCGATATGAGATTACGTCGTCTGACAGGCCTTGAACGCGGTAAAATCCAGGCTGAACATGATGAAATTATTAAAAACATTGAATATCTGAAGAGTATTCTGAATGATGTGAAACTGCTTGAAGTGATCAAAGAAGAATTAATCGATATCCGTGAACGATACGGGGACGAACGCCGTACGGAAATTACGCTGGGCAGCATTTACGATATTGAAGATGAAGATTTAATTCCGAGAGAGCAGATTGTTGTGACATTGAGTCATAACAGCTATATCAAGCGTCTCCCGGCATCGACATACCGTGCACAGCACCGCGGCGGACGCGGTATTCAGGGCATGAATACGGTCGATGAAGACTTCGTCAGCCAGATTGTGACGATGAGTACACATGACTATATTCTGTTCTTTACGAATACAGGACGCGTCTATCGTCTTAAGGGATATGAAATTCCTGAACTGTCACGCCAATCTAAAGGATTGCCGATTGTTAACCTGATTGAAATCGAAAAAGATGAGAAAATCAGTACGATGATCAGCGTGAAAGATAAAGACGAAACTGAAGGCTACCAGTTATTATTTGCAACGAAAAATGGTCTTGCGAAACGCACACCGTTGGATGACTTTAAGCAGATTAATAAAAACGGTAAAATTGCCATCAGCTTCAGAGGCGAAGATGAACTCCTCGGTGTGCGCTTAACAGATGGCACGAAAGAAGTCATCTTAGGTACACGTGAAGGTTCACTTGTACGCTTTGAAGAAGACCAGGTCAGAAGCATGGGCCGTACAGCAGCAGGTGTACGGGGAATCAAGCTTAGAGGCGACGATGAAGTAGTAGGCGTTGATGTCCTTGATCCGGACCAGCATGTCCTTGTCGTTACAGACAAAGGTTATGGCAAGCTCACACCTGAAGACGAATACCGCTCAATTAAACGCGGCGGCTTCGGTGTGAAAACTGCGAACCTGACAGCTAAAAACGGTAAGCTGGTGTTTATCGCGTCAGTAGACCGTGATGAAGACATGATGATCGTTACAGACAAAGGCGTAATTATCCGCCTGACAATCGATGCGATCTCAATTACAAGCCGTAACACGCAGGGCGTCAGACTTATTCGCTTGGACGAAGAGCAGGACGTGGCAACAGTTGCTGTAGTGAAAAATGAAATTGCCGCAGAAGAACTGGAAGAAGACGGTTCTGAAATGGCTGAAGAAACACTTGAAGCGGAAGATAACCTTGAAGTTGAAACAGATGAAATCGAAGAAGGTTTAAACCCTGAAACTGAAGACGATTCGGAATCAGGAGAAGAATAAATGGTTAATAAAAAGCACCTGAAACTCTCAAAACTGAGAATTCTGGGTGCTTTTTTGTTTTGCGGACGCTTGCTTGGCAATGAGGCCCTGTCATTCCCGAGAAAAATCGTTTGCTCCGCAATGAGCGTCTTACTTCCTGTACTCCAGTATATCGCCGGGCTGGCAGTCCAATACTTCGCAGATTTTCTCCAATGTCGAGAAGCGGACGGCTTTTGCTTTATTGTTTTTCAATACTGATAAATTCGCCATCGTCACACCGACCTCATTCGCGAGTTCGGTCATGCTCATTTTCCGTTTGGCGAGCACCACATCAAGGTTTACTACTATTTTTGTCATATTGTCAGCTCATTTTCCTGTTTTATTGACACGGCTTTACTGAGTGTTTCTTTTAACACAGCAACGAGAATATATCGAGAACGGAATAAATACTATCCCTGCACCGAACAAGACGAGTCCAGGTGCGTCATCCAGCTGTCCTATTGTAAAGAAGAACGGCATCAAACCGATTGTTACGACAGCGATAGTGAGAGTCAGTTTCTGGATACGATTCATAATATTTAAGGTCCGGTCAGAAAAAATTTCGTTTGTGTCGATGAGTTTTAATAACTTATTTAAAGCATACACGATAAACAGGCCTAAAATCATATCGATCCAGACAACAGCAATCGCTATATAACGATAGTATAGACCTTGCCTTCCGATGTGAAAAGCTGTACGGCCATTAAAAATCCAAATAGTAAAAGTATGGCCGCAATAATTAACAATGTAAGACGCAGCACCAAAGTTTTTTTAATCATAATTTTTCCTGCTTTCAATTTTTATAAATTAATTTTATCATTCAGATTACTAATAAACAATAAATATATCGTTTATCGATAAAATATTAAATTATAGTATCTTGTGTTTATTTTATGAAAGCGCTATAATGATATCAGTTATTAGTGATTAGGCAGGTATATTATGACTCAAAGTACACATCGTGAATTTGGTAAATTCACTACACTCGTTGCACTGACTGATGAAAAAACAGCGCTCGGCATCTTACCCCACTTTGATTCGTTCAAGGTGATGACAGGTAAAGTCGGGTCAATGGATTTAAGCAAAGTCATCTCGTCGGTTGAAACTGCTGCGAAGCGCGGCGGACTCATCGATGGAAATATTTATCGTGAAACTCATTCTTTATACCACGCAATTTTAGAAGCACTCCAGGGTGTGACCCGCGGTGATTTAAGTGTCGGGGAAATTATGCGTACTGTCGGATTAAGGTTCGCGATTGTCAGAGGGAATCCATACGATAGTGATGATGAAGGCGAATGGCTGGCGGTTTGTTTCTACGGAACAATTGGTGCGCCAATCAAAGGAAAAGAGCACGAAGCTTTGGGGCTCGGCATTAATCATATTTAAAATTTAATAATCTTGTCATAGACATTAGCTGGTAGGGACATAAAAATCTTAGGGATTTTTGTGTCTTTTTTGTACGTAAATTTAGGAGGTATACTATGTCAGTTTTACATTTGGATGGACAGAGTTTAACGATTGATGAAGTGAAAGATTTCCTGGGAAATTCGGAAAGTACGGTGGAAATTACAGAAGAAGCTTATGGACGTGTCGATGCTTCAAGAAAAGTTGTTGAGAATATTATTGCAGAAGGCAAGACAATTTACGGTATTACGACAGGTTTCGGCCTGTTTTGTGATGTCTTAATTTCAAAAGAGAAAGTGAAAGATCTGCAGACAAACCTAATTCGATCTCATGCCTGCGGTGTCGGCAAGGCTTTCGATGAGCCGGTTGCACTTTTGATGATGGTTTTCCGTTTGAACACGATGCTGAAAGGCCACTCAGGTGTGACAAGAGATTTAGTTGAACAGCTCAAATTGTATATTAACAAACGCATTATCCCTGTTGTGCCGGAACAAGGTTCACTTGGCGCTTCAGGAGACCTTGCTCCCCTGTCTCATATGGCGCTGACTCTAATCGGCGAAGGCGAAGTGTTCTTTATGGATGAAAGAAGAAACACGTGACGTGCTGGAATCGCTCGGCATCGAACCGATTACACTGCAGGCAAAAGAAGGCCTCGCACTAATTAACGGAACGCAGCCGATGACAGCACAAGGTGTGATTAATTACATTGAAGCGGATAAGTTAATGCACGACAGCTTATGGATTGCCTCACTGACACATCAGTCGCTGAACGGTATTACAGATGCTTACAATCATCAGATCCACGAATCACGCGGCTATCCGGAGCAGATTTATGTCGCTGAAAAAATGCTCGAATACTTAGAAGGCTCAGAGCTGACAACACGTCAGGGGGAAATGCGCGTACAAGACGGCTACTCAATCAGATGTATTCCGCAGGTGCACGGTGCATCACTGCAGACGCTGAAATATTTAAAGACAAACTGGAAATTGAAATGAATGCGGCAAACGATAATCCTTTAATTTTCAGTGAAGATGAAGTCTATTCAGGCGGAAACTTCCACGGTCAGCCAATTGCGATTGCAATGGATCTGTTAAAAATCGGTGTCGCAGAAATTGCGAATATCACGGAGCGCCGTATCGAGCGTCTCGTTAACCCCGCACTAAACGGAGATCTGCCGGCATTTTTAAGCCCGGAAGAAGGACTGCAGTCCGGTGCAATGATTCTGCAGTATGCGGCAGCAAGTCTCGTTTCTGAAAATAAAACACTCGCTCATCCGGCAAGTGTCGACTCTATCCCCTCTTCTGCTAATCAGGAAGACCACGTTTCAATGGGAACAATCGGTGCGCGTCATGCGAGAGATATTATTAACAACGCACGCTACGTCGTTGCAACAGAGCTGTTTATCGCGATGACAGCAGCAGAAATTAAAGGTAAAGATAAATTATCTCCGGCAACGCGTAAAAAATTCGATGAGTACCGTCTGATTGCAGATTTCATCGACCATGACCGTAATTTCAGCATTGAAATCAACGATCTTTCAAATGCGTTAACTGAAGTTAATTAAAGTAATCTAAAAATTTCAGTCAATTATTTGGTTAAATATTCAGAAATTATATAAGCTTGAGCCATGTATTAAAGAAATTGCTTATAAAACAAAGCAGGAATCGCTTGAGTTAGCACTGCTGCTGTTTTAAAAGGAATTCAGTAAAGGGGTCATGTCATGGTCTCAGAGGATGAGATGCGTCGTGAAAAAGGGTATAAAATCTGGCGTTTCTTCGTGTTCAGTGCACTTGGATTATTTCTGTTTTTCGTACCGGTAACAATGTCCGGAACAACATCGATTATGCTCGATCACATCGTTACTGTGATTCATAAGGTTTTTGGAGAGAATATTCAGTATTACACGCTGGCGATAGTGTTTGCCGGCACGCTGCTTCCGTTTTTAACTAAAACGTGGAAGCAAAGTGCTTTTAACCTACTGTTTACGTCTTTTAAAATACTCGGTTTGTTAATCGGTATTATGGTCGTATTTAATATCGGCCCCTCATTTGTGCTCGATGAAAATATGGGACCATTTCTCTTCTACTCGCTGGCAATTAATTTGAGTCTCTTAATACCGCTCGGCGGTGCAGCACTTGGACTCATTCTAGGCTACGGTTTCCTGGTTTTTATCGGCGTGCTGCTGGAACCGGTGATGAGAGCACTGTTTAAAACACCAGGACGTTCGGCGATGGATGCAATGGCACTCGTTGGCAGCTATTCGGTCGGGCTCTTAATTACCAACCGGACGTATAAAGAAGGATTGTATAACCGAAAGGAAGGCCTGATTATAGCGACGGGCTTTTCCACCGTATCGGTAACGATTATGGTTGTTGTCGCACGCACACTCGAACTGATGGATTACTGGGTGCTGTTTTTTATCGTCATTCTGCTCGTTACTTTTGGAGTGACGGCAATCACGGCTTACCTGCCGCCGATTCGGAAGGAACAAAAGATTTACTTTAACGATAAAAACAACAACATCGAAGAAAATTACGAAGGCAATATACTGCAGTATGCATGGTACAAAGCGAAGCAGCAGTCGCACAGTTCGCGTCCGCTCGGAGAAGACGTCTGGATGAACTTCATCGAAGCGATGAAGATGACCGCTTCAGTTGTGCCGTCAGTCTTATCAATCGGCCTTATCGGGTTAATCGCCGCAGAGTATACGGACGTTATTACATGGGTGTCCTACGTTTATTACCCGATTCTGTATATGTTCCCGCTCGAGAATGTGCCGCTGATTGCCGAAGCGGTGACGATATCCATTGTTGAAATGTTCCTGCCTTCCCTGCTCGTCGCAGAAGCGGACATTATGACCCGGTTTATCGTCGGTGTGACTTCGGTCTCAGCTGTCGTTTTTATCAGGCCTGATACCTGCAGTGTTAAGTACAAGTTTAAATTTAAAAGTATGGAAATTGATATTCGTGTGGTTTATCCGCACAGTGCTGTCATTGTTAATCGTAATACCAATCGCATTATTAATATTTTAAGGGGATGACAATATGTCTAGAAAAATTACTGCTAAAACAGGTTTGAATATCGAATGTAAAGGATGGGAACAAGAAGCAGCGCTCCGCATGCTGTATAACAACCTGGATCCTGAAGTTGCAGAACGTCCGGATGATTTAGTCGTATACGGCGGTATCGGTAAAGCGGCGCGTAACTGGGAGTCGTTTGAAGCAATTGAAAATACGCTCCGTAACTTAGAATCGGATGAAACGATGCTGATTCAGTCAGGTAAGCCGGTCGCAGTGTTCAAAACACATGAAGAAGCACCGAGAGTGCTCATGTCGAACTCTGTACTTGTACCGAAATGGGCAACTTGGGAGCACTTCAATGAACTCGATAAAAAAGGTCTGATGATGTACGGTCAGATGACCGCCGGTTCATGGATATACATCGGTTCACAGGGTATCGTTCAAGGCACGTATGAAACATTTGCTGAGCTTGCGAACCAGAACTACGACGGCACACTGCGCGGCACGATTACTTTAACTGCCGGTCTCGGCGGCATGGGCGGCGCTCAGCCGTTATCAGTAACGATGAACGAAGGGGTTGCACTTTGTGTCGATGTCGACGAAACAAGAATCGATAAACGTATTGAAACTCGTTACCTTGATGTTAAAACAGATTCACTTGATGAGGCGCTAAAACTTGCAGCAGAAGCACGCGATGCAGGGAAACCTTTATCGATTGGCTTAATCGGCAATGCTGCTGAAGTACACCATGAGATTTTAAACCGAGGTTTTGAAATTGATGTTGTGACTGAGACATCTGCACACGATCCGTTAAACGGCTACGTGCCTGAAGGCTACTCGCTTGAAGAGGCAAAAAAACTGCGTGAAGAGAATCCTGAAGAGTACGTGAAGCTGTCCAGTGCCTCAATGGCGAAACACGTCGAAGCAATGCTCCAGTTCCAGAAAAATGGTGCAGTGGTCTTTGACTACGGTAACAACATCCGCCAGGTTGCGTTTGATACAGGCGTTGAAAATGCATTCGACTTTCCAGGATTCGTACCGGCATATATCCGTCCGCTGTTCTGTGAAGGTAAAGGACCATTCCGCTTCGTTGCCTTAAGCGGAGACCCGAACGATATTGCGGTTGCTGATAAGAAAATGCGTGAGTTATTCCCTGAGAACGAGAAATTATTACGCTGGCTCGATATGGCGGAGAAAAAATTGCCTTTCAGGGTCTGCCGGCACGTATTGCCTGGCTTGGCTACGGCGAACGTCGGAAGATGGGTCTTGCACTCAATGAGCTCGTTAGAACAGGAGAAATCTCGGCGCCGATCGTTATTGGACGCGACCACCTGGATTCAGGTTCTGTAGCGAGTCCAAACCGTGAAACTGAAAGCATGAAAGACGGCAGTGATGCAGTCGGCGACTGGGCCATTCTAAACGCGCTCGTTAACACGGCTGCAGGCGGTTCATGGATCAGCGTGCACCACGGCGGCGGTGTTGGTATGGGTTACTCACTCCATGCCGGTATGGTTGTCGTAGCAGACGGTACTGAACGCGCAGAGAAGAGACTGGGCCGTGTACTGACAACTGATCCGGGTATGGGGGTCGCAAGACACGCAGATGCAGGATACGATATCGCAATTAACACAGCGAAAGAACGCGGTGTGAATATACCAATGTTAAAGGAGAATAAATAATGAATGATGTAATAATCACAAATATAAAGTCATTAATTTTACCGAAAAAAACCGATGGGCCTCTAAAAGGCAAAGAGATGGACGAGTTAAATATCGTCGACGATGCCATTATTGTAATTAAAGACGGTAAAGTTGTTTATGCCGGAGGGAAAACAGATGAGTATGAAGCGGCAGAAACAATCAACGCTGAAGGCAAAATCGTTTCCCCTGCTCTCGTTGAGCCCCACACGCATATCGTGCACGGCGGTTCACGCGAGCATGAAATGTCACTGAAACGCCAGGGTGTCGACTATTTAACGATACTTGAACAGGGCGGCGGTATTTTAAATACAGTTGAACAAACACGCAAATCGTCGTTTGATGAACTATTAAACAAAGCATCAGTTAACATGACACGTATGATTCAGCACGGCGTGTTAACTGTTGAAAGCAAAAGCGGCTACGGACTCGACCGTGAGAACGAATTAAAACAGCTTAAAGTATCAAAAGCGCTGGAAGAGAAATTCCCGGTGCTTATGCGCCACACGTTCTTAGGACCGCATGCTATTCCTAAAGGCAGAGAAGCTGAAGAGTTCTTACAGGAGATGACAGATCTGCTTGATGAAGTAAAAGACTATGCAGATTTCGCTGATATCTTTACAGAAACAGGTGTATTCTCTGTCGACCAGTCGAGAAAGTATATGGAAGCGGCACGTGAAAAAGGCTTCCGGGTAAAAATTCATGCAGATGAAATTATCCGCTCGGCGGGCTGGAGCTTGCGATTGAACAGGATGCAATCAGTGCAGACCACTTAGTTGCAGCAAGCGAAACAGGGAAGACTCAGCTGGCGGACTCCAACACAGTCGCAGTGCTTCTGCCCGGAACGACATTTTACCTTGGTAAAAATGAATTCGCAGATGCACGCGGCATGATCGATCAGGGTGGTGCAGTATCATTGGCAACGGATTACAACCCGGGCAGCTGTGTAACTGACAACCTGCAGATGATTATGGCAATCGCTGCTTTAAAACTTAAAATGACACCCAATGAAATATGGAATGCAGTAACAGTTAACGCCGCACATGCAATTGATGCTGATCGCGGTACGCTTAACGAAGGAGACGCTGCAAATATCGTTGTCTGGGATGCGCCGAACCACGAGTACATTCCGTACCATTACGGTGTAAATCATGCCTACAAAGTAATTGCCGACGGCAAACTGATTTTTGAGCGTCCGGGTTTAACTTTATAAACTTGCCTTTTTAAGTACAGCGTTATAAAATAGCACCAAGTTAATATTTACTACTTTGAAAGAAGCAGTAACATATCTTCCGCTTAATAGAGAGGTCATGGCTGGTGAAAATGATCGCGAGATATGCGAATTTCTGTCTTTCGTTAAATAAAGTAGCCGGCAAAGGCCGTTAAAAAGTTAGAGATAGTATCAGTAAATGATGCTAATTAGGGTGGCAACGCGTAGACCACGTCCCTTTCACGGGGACGTGGTCTTTTAATTTTCCCTAAATTTAAGCATTAAATAAAAAAACCTGGAGGTATGCACATGTTAGACATTAAAGTACTGCGCAATGACACTGAAACGGTGAAAGAGAAAGTAGCAAAACGCGGACTGGAACCTGTGTTAATCGATGATATTTTACAATTGGATAAAGAAAGACGTGCGCTGATTGTTGAAACTGAAGAGCTGAAAAGCCGACGCAACAAAGTATCACAGGAAATTGCTGTGAAGAAGAAAAATAAAGAAGATGCTGAAGACGTTATTAAAGAAATGCGTGACGTTGGTGAACGCATTAAAGAAATCGATGAAAGACTCAATACGATTCAAAGTGACTACCACGACAAGATGAGCCGTCTGCCTAATTTAATTCACGACGATGTGCCTGAAGGTAAAGATGATAGTGAAAACGTGGAAATCCGCCGTACCGGTGAACCCCGTTCATTTGACTATGAACCAAAACCGCACTGGGACATTTTAGAAGACCTTGAGCTTGCAGACTTTGACCGTGCTGCCAAAGTATCGGGTGCGCGCTTTGTGTATCACATAGGAGACGGTGCACGTTTAGAGCGTGCACTGATGAACTTCATGCTCGATGTGCACAATAAGAACGGCTACCGTGAAATGATGACGCCGCAGATCGTCCGCGCTGAAGCGATGTACGCAACGGGCCAGCTGCCGAAATTCGGTGAAGACTTATTCAAAATTGAAGACGAAGAAATGTATACAATTCCAACATCTGAAGTGACTTTAACGAACTTCCATAAAGACGAAACGTTAAAAGCTGAAGAAGTACCGGTGAAATTTACAGCGCAGACAGCATGTTTCAGAAGTGAAGCAGGCTCTGCCGGCAGGGATACACGCGGTTTAATCCGTCTGCACCAGTTCAACAAAGTTGAAATGGTCCGTCTGGAACGCCCTGAAGATTCATGGACAGCGCTTGAAGAAATGACTCAGCACGCTGAGAACATTTTAAATCTGCTCGATATTCCGCATCGTACAGTGCTGCTTTGTACCGGTGATATCGGTTTCGGTTCATCTAAAACTTACGACGTTGAAGTATGGCTGCCGAGCTACGATGACTACAAAGAAATCAGTTCAATTTCTAATATGACAGATTTCCAGGCACGCCGGGGAAACATTAAATTTAAACGTGAAAAAGACTCAAAACCTGAGTTGCTGCACACGTTAAACGGAAGCGGTCTTGCTGTCGGAAGAACGATGGCGGCCCTCCTTGAGAATTACCAGAACGAAGACGGCTCAGTGACTATTCCTGAAGTGCTCCAGCCATATATGGGTGGTCAGGAGAAGCTTGAAAGGTTATAATATAAATACCGGATGCTCCTATTCAATATTAATAGGGGCATTCATTTTTAAAAGTATTAAAGAGGAGTGTAACATTGAATAAAAAAATACCAACGGGTACGCTTACCCTTACACTGCTCGCTGTTGTAGCTTATATTATGCTCACGGAGATCACCATAATTTTCGGTCCTGTCGTGATGCCATTTGCAATATACTTATTGTTAAAAATTAAGCAGCAGTCGACAGCAAACTACTGGATTTTATTCTTTAGTTTTCTTATTCCGGCCATGCTGTTTTTATCACCGCTCGCTACGGGCAGTTTTATAATTCTATACATTATTACCAGCATTCTTGCACACACGCTGGATAAAAAAATTTCTCAGGAACTGACGCTGTTTTATACGACATTCGCTATTGGTTTAAGTACGATGGCCACCGTTATAGTGATGCAAATGCTTGGTTTCTTAAGACCTTTATCGGAAATATATGCGACATTCAGAAACTGGTACGCTGAACAGCTCAATACTGTCAGTGAATTAACGCCTGACGTCATGGATGCAGATACAGTGCTCCAGGCGATGGATTTATACTTCCAGAACCTGCCCGCTTTTTTAATAATCGGCAGTTTCTTCCTCGCATTGTACATCATACTGATTGTAAGATTAATGCCGCAGGATAATACACAAATGTGGAATTACCGCAGTTTCGACAAATGGATTATGCCGAGAATGCTGTTATATCTATATACTGATATTTATAATTATGCTGTTCAGCGGCAACTGGGAAGAAAGTACAATTACACTGTACAGCAATATCTCGCTCATTCTGGAATGGGCATTGTTCATACACGGGCTCGCCTTCGCGTACTATTTTATGCTCAGTAAGAAATTAAACAAAGTGCTGGCAATTATAATATTAATTCCGCTTGTGCTGTTCAGACCAATTACTGTGCTTATCGGACTGTTCGAAATGATCTTTAGAATTCGATTAATTATGGAATTGAGGAGGAAATAGCGATGTTTAAAGTTTTAGATAAAAAATTGATGCTTATCCCATTTATTGTGCTGGCATTCCATATTTCTATACTTAGCATTGCTATTGTACTTAACCATACTGTCTTTGGCATTGTGAGCATTATTGTGAGCATTGTCATTCTGGCATTGGTTTATCTGTACCTCTACCGCTGGCTTGTCCTCAGTGAAAACAGGGTGATTGAACTGTCGAAAAACATGGCAGGTGCCAGGCAGTATGTTATTGATGATCTCCCTCTCGGAGTTTTTATTAAATGACGATGAAGAAATTTCATGGCTGAATAAATTTATGTCACAAGAAATTCCGGAAAACTTTCACCATGAACCGATCAACCGAGTATTCCCGAATATTATGACGACGCTGAAAGCGAATAATATTCAGAAGATGGATACGTCGTACAACCAAAAAAACTACCGGATTCATTTTTATGAAGAGAATAATGCCCTTCTGCTTGTCGATATTACCGACGAGAAAAAGATGGAAAAACAATTAGAAGATAAAGACCCGGTAATCGGAATTCTGTTCCTCGATAACTACGATGATATGACACAGAACATGACTGAAGCGCTGAAGAGTGATTTAAACAACAGTCTGACGAATACGATTAACGACTGGGCAACGGAACACAATATCTACCTGCGACGCTTTTCAAATGATCGTTTTATGATGGTTATGTCAGCGAAAAGTTTAGCTGTTATTGAAAAAACCAAGTTTATACTGCTCGATCACATTCGTGAAAACTCAGCTGAACATGGTGCTCAGATAACTTTAAGCATGGGTATCGGCGAAGGGTCTGCGGACTTTATCGAAGTGGGAGAACTGGCGCAGTCGAGTCTGGATCTTGCTCTCGGCCGCGGGGGTGATCAGGTTGCGATTAAGACGATTAACGGCAGTGCGAGATTCTACGGCGGTAAAACCGACCCGATGGAAAAACGTACGCGCGTTAAAGCACGTGTTATGGCGCACGCACTCCGGGATATTCTTCTTGAAGGTGACAACGTCATTATTATGGGGCATAAAAACCCTGATGTTGACTCGATTGGTTCATCAATCGGTGTTGCTAAAATCGCCAGCTCGAACGGGATTGAAGCGCATATTGTGTTAAACGATGAAGATATAGACGATACGCTGTCTCGCTTAATGAAAGAAGTTGAGTCAAAGGAAGATCTTTACGAGACGTTTATCAGCAGCGAAGAAGCATGGGATAAAATGACGCCGAAGACGACGATTGTTATCGTTGATACACACCGTCCGTCGATGGTGCTGGATGAAGATCTTCTTAATAAGGCAACGCGGAAAGTGGTCATCGATCACCATAGACGTGCGGATGAAATGATCTCAAATCCCCTGCTTGTCTACATGGAGCCTTATGCATCGAGCGCCAGTGAGCTCGTGGCGGAACTGCTGGAATACCAGAACAAACAGAATAAATTGTCCCGCATTGAAGCGACGATTATGCTGACGGGTATTATTGTCGATACTAGAAACTACACGCTCCGCACGGGTTCAAGAACGTTCGACGCAGCGAGTTATTTACGCAGTAACGGCGCCGATCCGGTGCTGGCTCAGACGTTCCTAAAATGATATCGATACGTTTATCGCGCGCAGTGATTTAATTAAATCTGCGGAAATACGCGATACCGGCATTGCGATCGTTAAAGCGGATGAAACGATGACGTACCACCCTGTGACAGTTGCACAGGCAGCGGATCAGCTCTTACAGATCGAAGGTGTTCAGGCATCTTTCGTGATGGCATTAAGAGAAGATGAGACAATAGGAATTTCCGCCCGTTCGCTAGGTAAAGTGAACGTGCAGATCATTATGGAACAGCTGAACGGCGGCGGACATTTAACAAATGCTGCGACGCGCATGGAAGGCAAATCCATCGATGAGGCTTACGCGGAATTAACAGAAGCAATCGATACATTTCTAAATAACAGGAGTGAAGAAGAATGAAAGTAATATTTTTAAAAGACGTTAAGAATAAAGGTAAACAAGGTGAAGTTAAAGAAGTCGCTTCAGGTTATGCTCATAACTTCCTGTTCAAAAAAGGTCTTGCTGAAGAAGCTAATGCTGTAAACTTGAAGAAACTGGACGCTCAAAAAGAAGAAGTCCGTCAGCAGGAAGCTGATGATCTTCAGGCAGCTAAAGATTTAAAAGCTGAACTTGAAGGTAAAGAAGTAGAAATTAAAACTAAAGCCGGTGAAGACGGCCGTCTGTTCGGTTCTGTAAGTTCTAAACAGGTCATTGAAGCATATCAGAAACAGCACGATATCAAACTTGATAAACGCAAACTGAATATGCCAGACACTTTCAAGAGCTTAGGTTATCACAAAGTAACAATTAAATTGCACAACGAAGTGGAAGCAGAGTTAAAAGTACACGTTGTTGAACAGTAATATGAATAACAGGAGGAATCGATAATGGAAATGAATCGCCAAATGCCGCATGATAATGATGCAGAACAATCGGTGCTTGGGGCAATCTTTATCGATTCCTCCATTTTTTTAAATGTCACTGAAATTATAGCTCCGGAAGACTTTTACCGGCCGGAGCATCAGCAGATTTTCCGTGCGATGATGCTCTTATCCGAACAAAATGCCGAGCTAGACGTTGTGACGATTACCGATAAACTGCGGAGTATGGATGAACTGAATAATACGGTGAATCCGCGTTATCTGGGTGAATTATCGAACGTCACACCGACGAGCCGCAACTGGCAGTTTTATGCTGATATTATTGCGCGCCAGTCACTCCGCCGTAAACTGATCAGCGTGGCAGATGAAATTGCGAGCGACGGCTTCCAGAACGAAGTCGATATTAACGAGCTGCTCGCAGAAGCTGAATCGCGTATTATGGGTGTGTCTGAAGGCCGCCGCAGCGATGGTTTCAAATCGATGAAAGAAGTTGTGCACGAAGTTACGAACAAATCGAATCACTCGCAGGAAATAATACGGGCATTACCGGTATTCCGACAGGCTACCGGGATCTCGATTTTATGACTTCGGGTTTCGGACGCAACGACTTAATTATTTTAGCCGCCCGCCCTTCCATGGGTAAAACGGCGTTTGCTTTAAATATTGCAGGGCACGTTGGTACATCTCCGGAGGGGTATACTGTTGCGGTATTCTCACTAGAGATGGGTGCTGACCAGCTCGTCAGCAGAATGATTTCCAGCCAGGGAATGATCGATGCGACAAAACTCCGTCAGGGAGCGCTCGATCATCAGGACTGGGATAACTTTACGACAGCGATTGGTACGCTTGCCAATTCGAAGATTTTTATCGATGACTCGGCAGGTATTCGAGTGAATGAAATCCGTGCGAAATGTCTGCGCTTAAAACAGGAACACGGACTCGACATGGTGATTATCGACTACCTGCAGCTGATTCAGGGTTCAGGCAGCCGCCAGGGTGAAAACCGTCAGCAGGAAGTTTCGGAAATTTCCCGTATGCTGAAAGGACTTGCCCGTGAAATGCAGTGTCCGGTAATCGCATTGAGTCAGCTGTCACGTAGTGTTGAGACACGTCAGGACAAACGTCCAATGATGAGTGACTTGCGTGAATCAGGTTCGATTGAGCAGGATGCCGATATCGTTGCATTCCTGTACCGCGATGACTATTACAACCGCGGTGATGGTGAAGATGAAGAAGAAGGCGCACAGAGTGTCCAGGATGAAATTGAGATTATTTTAGCTAAACACCGTAACGGTCCGACAGGAACTGTAAATTAATCTTCAATAAATCCTACAGCAGCTTTTTTGACCAGGATACACGTGATTTTGACGATAATTATATACCGCCGGCTTAGAAGTCCGAATGTTTTTCAATATTACATTGAAAAACGTTCGGACTTTAATTGATTTTTGTAAGAATTATTGGTAACATTGGTAACGGTAAAATTAATCAATCATTTGGGGGCAATCATATGTCTGGAACAGTAGTTGTTGGAACACAATGGGGAGACGAAGGTAAAGGTAAGATTACAGACTTCCTCTCGGAAGATGCACATGTTATTGCACGATTTTCAGGTGGAAACAACGCGGGTCATACGATTCAATTTGGCGGAGAGACTTATAAACTTCACCTCGTACCATCAGGTATTTTTTACGAAGATAAACTTTCTTTAATCGGGAACGGCGTCGTAGTTGACCCATTATCTCTAATTAAAGAACTCGACGGACTGCTTGAACGCGGCATCGGCGTTGATAACTTACGCATTTCAAACCGTGCCCAGGTTATTCTGCCTTATCACATTACGCAGGATGTACTTGAAGAAAGCACGCGGCGACAATAAAATCGGTACGACTAAACGCGGTATCGGTCCATCGTACGTAGATAAAGTTCAGCGCATCGGTATCCGTATGGCTGACTTAGTAGACGACGAAGTATTCAAACGCCGTTTAGAAGAGAACCTGAAACTGAAAAATCATATGCTTAAAGCATTATACGATCACGAAGGATTCACATTCGATGAAATCTACGCACCGTATAAAGAAGCTGCAGAGCGTTTAGCACCTTACGTATGTGATACTGCCAAACTGCTCGACGACGCTTTCACAGAAGGCAAGAACGTGCTGTTTGAAGGCGCACAGGGTGTTATGCTCGACGTTGACCACGGAACATACCCGTTCGTTACATCAAGCAACCCGGTAGCAGGAAACGTTACTGTCGGCTGCGGTGTCGGTCCATCACACGTTAAAAACGTTGTCGGTGTATGTAAAGCATATACATCACGCGTTGGAGACGGCCCATTCCCTACTGAACTATTTGACGAAGATGGTCATCACATCCGTGAAATCGGCCGTGAATACGGAACGACAACAGGACGTCCGCGCCGTATCGGCTGGTTCGACTCAGTTGTTGTCCGCCACTCAAGACGCGTCAGCGGTATTACAGATCTGTCGCTGAACTCAATCGACGTAATGAGCGGACTTAAAACAGTGAAAATCTGTACTGCTTATGAACTCGACGGTGTTGAAATTACAGAGTACCCTGCAACACTTGAAGACTTACAGCGCGCGAAACCTATTTACAAAGAAATGCCGGGCTGGTCAGAAGACATTACCGGTGTTAAGACATTGGAAGAACTTCCGGAAAACGCATATAACTACCTGCGTGAAATTGAGAGACTATGCGGTGTGAAAGCATCTATATTCTCAGTTGGCCCGGACAGAAACCAGACAAACTTACTAAAAAACTTCTGGAACGAGAAGTAATATTATTGCGGCACCGGACATAATGATGTCCGGTGTTTTTTTTCATGCTTAATCGCGGTTTGCTCCGCAATGAAACGCCGTCATTCCCGAGCAAATCCCGTTGCTCCCACTATTTTTCTGCACATAAGACAAAATAGTCCAAAATAGGTGTTGTATTCAAATTCACAATCATGGTATAATAAATCTTGTGCAATTCGCATAATATTTACCATGGCCCGTTGGTCAAGCGGTTAAGACACCGCCCTTTCACGGCGGTAACACGGGTTCGAGTCCCGTACGGGTCACTTTTCTTTTGATTAAAAAAACTCTATATAAAATGGTCCCGTGGTGTAGCGGTTAACATGCCTCCCTGTCACGGAGGAGATCGCGGGTTCGATTCCCGTCGGGACCGTCTAATAAAGTCTCTAGCATTTATGCTGGCAGACTTTTTTATTTGTCTGAAAAGTGATACATTTAAAGATGGATAAGTTTACGTACTAAATAACGTACACGTGAAATGAGGGATATCTTAATGGCCAAGAAAATAGTTGTTGTTGATGATGAAAAACCAATTGCAGATATACTTGAATTTAATTTGCAAAAAGAAGGATATGAAGTTCACTGCGCTTACGATGGCAATGATGCACTGGAACTGATTTTGGATATAGTACCGGATCTTGTTCTTTTGGATATCATGCTGCCGGGTATCGATGGCATGGAAGTTTGCCGCGAAGTTCGTAAAAAAACGATATGCCGATTATTATGCTTACTGCCAAAGATTCCGAAATAGATAAAGTGCTGGGTCTTGAGCTCGGTGCGGATGATTATGTAACAAAACCTTTCTCTACGCGCGAATTAATCGCACGTGTGAAAGTTAATTTACGACGCAATAATGCTGTCAGTTCTAAAGAAGATGAACCGGAAGATAAAAATATATATATCGGGATATTACTGTTATCCCCGACTCTTATGCGATTAAAAAATTCGGGAAAGATATAGATTTGACACATCGCGAATTTGAGCTGTTTTTATATCTTGCCAAATTTAAGTCTCAGGTAATGACACGCGAGCACTTGCTGGAGACAGTATGGGGTTATGACTACTTCGGAGATGTACGTACGGTGGATGTTACAGTGCGCCGTTTAAGAGAGAAAATCGAAGACGATCCAAGTCATCCGGAATACATCATGACACGCCGCGGCGTCGGGTATTATATTAAAGGTGATGACTAAATGAAGCAGTTTTTAAAAAACCTGCAATCGCTTCAGTTTAAATTAGTAATGATATACATGCTGCTGATTATTATTGGAATGCAGATTATCGGACTGTATTTTACAAACAGTCTGGAGCGGGATTTGACGGGAAACTTTAAAAATAATATCGATTCCCAGGTCACTCTGATTGATACGCGTATTAAAGAGATTTTTCAGGAAAACGGAGATGACCGTGATCAGATGCGGGCGGATATTCAAAGTCTGCTGACTGATTACGGCAATCGTCCTGAAATTGAAGAAATCCGCTATATAAATGCGGATAATATTCTTGTTGGAACGAGCAGAATTTCCAACGAGTCTCTCGTCGGTTCCCGTATTAATGAACCGATGTCACAGGATGCTCTCCAGTCAGGCATTGCAAATGATGAAATTTTCGTCAACGTCGATAAAGACAATCAGCGTGTATGGATTTTAAACCAGCCGGTCGTAGTCAATGATGAAGTCGCCGGTGTTATTTACGTTGAGTCGAATGTTGAGAGTATATACATGCAGCTTGAAGCGATTAACAATACATTTATTATCGCGACACTGTTTTCATTAGTCATTACGAGTATTCTCGGTATCTTTGTCGCGCGTACAATTACAAAACCGATTACAGATATGAGAAACCAGGCACTCCTGATGTCGGAAGGCGACTATACATCACGCGTACAGATATACAGCGATGATGAGATTGGTCAGCTTGCCGGCAGCTTTAACGTTCTCTCAAAAAGAGTACAGGAAGCCCAGGCGAACACTGAGAGTGAGAAAAAACGTCTCGACTCTGTGATTACCCATATGTCGGACGGTATTATCGCCACCGACAGAAAAGGCCGTATTCGCATCGTTAATGAGATGGCAGTCGGTATGCTGAACTTAGGTGTACAGTCGGATGAACTGCATGGCAAAAATATGCTGGAACTGCTGCGTCTCGGCGAAGAACTGAATCTTGAAGACATTATTCAGGAAGCTAACGACAGTCATTTAATATTTATCGATTCGGCAGATGACTCGGCAACGCTCCGCGTCAACTTCTCGACAATCGTTACAGATACCGGATTTATCAACGGTTATATCGCTGTACTGCATGACGTTACAGAACAGGAACGTATCGATGCAGAGCGTCGTGAATTCGTTGCGAACGTATCGCATGAGCTCAGAACACCGCTGACTTCTATGCGAAGTTATATAGAAGCATTACAGGAAGGTGCATGGCAGGACGAAGAAATTGCGCCGAAATTCTTGAGTGTAACACGCGCCGAGACCGACCGTATGGGCCGTCTCGTTGAAGATCTGCTGCAATTATCCCGTATGGATAATGATGCAGAAGAAATCCAGAAAGAAGTAGTGGATTTCAAGCTCTTCATTAACCGTGTTATCGACCGTTTTGAAATGACACATAAAGAAGATGTTGTTTTTACACGTCATATTCCGGACGCTCCCCTGTTTACTGATATTTCGGTAGATAAAATGGGTCAGGTGCTGGATAACGTGCTCTCCAATGCGATTAAATATCAGCACGGGGAACCGAAACGCGTGGATATTCATTTGAAACAGAACACTTTGTATAACCGTATGACAATACGTATAAAAGATTATGGTCTCGGCATACCAAATAACAAAGTTGACCGTATTTTTGACCGTTTTTACCGCGTAGATAAAGGCCGTGCACGTAAAATGGGCGGTACAGGACTGGGACTTGCAATTTCAAAAGAAATTATCGAAGCGCATAACGGTAAAATCTGGGCAAACAGCGTAGAAAATGAAGGGACAACAATCTTTATCAACTTGCCTTGTGAAGTGATAGAGGAGGATGAGTGGGATGTATAGAGAGTGGATTAAGTCCATCCTGTTAATCGTTATTGTCGCTTCGAGTGCGGTGCTGACTTATCTCGTCTGGAGCTATGAACCGGAATTTTCCCAGATTGATACGACAATCGAAGGAACGACTAATATCGGGCAGGGCGAACGCGTATCATTTGAACAAGTTATGAGTACGTATCAGCTGGTGTGGATACAGGGAGAGAACAACACGCGGGGTACGACGGATCCGAGAGCATTAATCGGTGTCCGTGAACATCTCGAAGGTTCCAATATTAAGAGTATGAACGTCTACAACAGCTTGAACCGCCTCGATGTTAGAGGAGAAGAAAGTAATGATGAAGAGTTTCTTCTTATCGATTACTATTCCGATGTACCTTCAAAATCTTTATTCCAGATGCTTGGGTTGTCGCATGATTCGACACTCCCCGACTTTACCTTCGACCGGATTGTAGTTGATATGAAAGAAGGAAATGTTGTCTTCAACTTAGTGGATGAAAGCCGTTCGAGAGTTGCAGTCGTCGAAACTGACATTGCTGCCGACTTCTTAAAAGGTCATGTTGAATCTTACAGTGATATTTTTGAATCCTACACCCCGATTATTACTAATCAGCAGACAGCGAATAATAAGACGGCAATTTACGGACCGTCATCACCGGGGACGATTAATACGGAACGTTTTATGATTACACAGATTAATACCGACGTTATGAACCGTATATTATTTTAGATTCACCGGAAGAAAGTCCATCCTCAGGTGATGTGTCGATTTATGAAGATGAAAATCATATTTCGACGTACAACACTGATACGTATGAGTACAGTTATACAAATTTAAATGAATCCTCATCCTCAAGCGGCAATAACCATCAGACGATTCAGGATATTTACTATTTCCTGAACTCGCATAACGGATTGTCACAGAATAATGTGCTCTTTGATTATGAATCAGGTGAAAATGCAGCAACGTTCCGCTCTACTTTAAACGGGCGTGTCGTGTTCAGTGAAAGATTAAGTACAGCGATTACTGTGAAGTACGGAGCAAATTCAGTATACGAATATTCCCGTCCGCTGATACGGACCAACGCGAAAGTATCAGATGAAGAAGAAGTTGAACTTTTAGATATTGAAAATGTCCGTTATCAGATTGCACTGCACGATAAATTTGATTTGCAGAAAGTATCTAAAATCGTACTCGGCTATGATATGACATATGATGATGAAGAAACGGATCTGGAGTTTATCGATTATACACCGCAATGGTACGTTAAGTACGACGGTGCGTGGATGAAATTCAATGAAGGAGGGCTGTCCTGATGGATTGGAAATTAACGAAATCCCTTTTTATAGCTGCCTTCCTGCTGATGAATTTAGTCCTTATTTATATTTTGTATAATGAATCAAATGATGAAGTCAGAGAGCTCGCAGACACGACGAATGTGCTGTCTGAGACAAATATTGATACGAGTGCACTCGACGGATTTGAAAACGTCGAGATGAAAATTATACTCGGCGATCCGGCAGAGCTGGAGCATGAAGATGATATGTCGGAGAAAGATACGGCGCTGACTCTGCCTCTTGATGAGTCGGTGACATTCGCACCGGAAGGCTTAAAGACATACAAAGACAATTCAATTTACAGAGGCGAAGAATACCATTATGATAAAGTAATGAGCGAACCGGACACGATAGCATTTAACCAGTATTATGAAGGATATCCGATATTCAGCCACGAAGCAGCACGCCTGTACTTCAGTGAAGAATCAGCAAGCATGACTCAGGGCTACGTGGAAAATATCGAGGAAAGCGACTATTCTGTCGAACAGAACGTGCGTCATCCTAAAGTAATTGTGGAAGAACTTTATCTGCAGGAAAATATTACTGATAATGCAGTCATAGAAAGTGCAACGCTCGGCTACTATATCATACTGGAAGAAGACAATCAGGTTATGATGCGTCCGAAATGGCAATTTGAAATTACTGATGAGGATATTGAACGTATAATTTACGTCGATGCACTGAGTCAGACAGAAGATATTATTGAAAGAGAGTGAACGGAATGAAGATGAGCGTATTAGCAAGCGGCTCAACAGGCAACAGTACATTCATTGAAACAGAAAAAGGAAGTGTACTTGTAGACGTCGGGCTGTCATGTAAGAAAACTGATGAAACGCTCAATCAAATAGGTAAATCACTCCAGGACATAAATGCGATTTTCATTACACATGAACATATAGACCATATTAAAGGCTTAAAAGTGATTGCAAAGAAATACGATATACCTATTTATGCCAATGCGAAGACTTGGGATGCTATTGAGCGTAAAGATATCAATATTAAAACAGCACAGAAATTTCACTTCAACCCGCTTGAAGAAAAAGAAATAGCAGGCTTGAATGTCCAGTCATTTAACGTGTCGCATGATGCGATTGATCCGCAATTTTACACGTTCTCACAGAACAATAAGAAAATATCACTGATTACAGACACAGGCTATGTTTCTGACACAATGAAAGGCATAATTAAAGAAAGTGATGTCTTCCTGTTTGAATCAAATCACGATGTGGACATGCTCCGCATGGGCAGATATCCGTGGAATACTAAGCAGCGAATACTGTCAGACGTCGGTCACGTGTCAAATGAAGATGCTGCACACGCGATGAAGGACGTTATAACAAGCAATACAAAACGAATCTATTTAGGACACTTAAGTCTCGATAATAACATTAAAGAACTGGCACGTATGAGTGTTGAACAGATACTGAATCAGTACGACATAGATACGCACAACGATATAATGATATGCGATACAGATAAGGCAGTGCCGACAGAAATTTATCAGCTTTAATAAGAAGACCAAATTGTGAGAAAAACTGCGCAATTTGGTCTATTTTTGTCCCTTTTAACAAGTTATCCACAGGTTTGGTGATAAGTTGTGTATAACTGGGATAAAAACGTGGATAAGTGTGTGGAATGTGGGAAAATACATAAAATATGCATGAATCAGTCTAAAAAAAGAGCGGAATCACGCAGTTTAAGGTGGGAAAGTTATCAACAGCCTGTGGATAACACGTGTATAACTAATAAAATTGCAGTAAATATACGAATTTGTCCACAGTTCTGTATAATTGAGGAAAAGACGTTAAAAGTGAAGGTGAAACAGATGAAACTGACAATGATTACAGTAGGAAAATTAAAAGAAAAATACTGGCTTGATGCAGTAAAAGAGTATCAGAAAAGAATTAGTAAATATGCAAAAATCGAGCTGATAGAAGTAGCCGATGAGAAAGAACCGAATAATGCGGGTCCGAAAGATCTGGAGCAGATTAAAGATAAAGAAGCAGAGAAGATATTAGCAAAAATAAAAGACACGCAGCATGTCGTAACGCTGGAAATAAACGGCAAGCAGTATACAAGTGAAAAACTGGCACAGGAATATCAGCGCTGGATGAATATTGGGAAAAGCGATGTTGTATTTGTGATCGGCGGCAGCAACGGCATCGGTGATGCAGTGAAAAAACGCAGCAACCAGGAAATCAGCTTTGGCACTCTCACCTACCCGCACCAGATGATGAAAGTGATGATGCTGGAGCAGCTGTTCAGAGTGAATAAGATATTGAGAAATGAAAATTATCATAAATAGATAAAATATAACTATTTAATAATATTATCATGATATATATAAGGTTTGAGCTCGGTATTCTACCGAACTCAAACCTTAGAAGTCATCTAAAATTATTTTTTTAAATTCATGGTGTCAGCTTATAGATGGGCTTATCATTTATAAATTAAACATGTGATTCTGTTAGTTCTAAAAATTCTTCAATATCTTTATGCACTGAATCCAGTGCTTCTTGCCAGAAGTCTGGTTTTCTCAGGTCAACATTTAAGTGCTTTTCAGCAAGGTCTTCTGTAGTCATGCTCGCAGTATCGCGAAGAAGTGCAATATAGTCATCTTCAAGTAACGTTTCGTCTTCTAAGAAACGGTTGTATATACCTAAGCTGAAAAAGTATCCAAATGTATAGGGGAAGTTATAGAATGGTACACCTGTAATATGAAAATGTAACTTTGTTGCCCAGAACATTGGATGGTATGAACGAAGTGCATCTTGATAGGCTTCTTTTTGTGCTTCTTCCATCAGTTCTTGCAGTCTGTTGCTGTCTACAGTTCCCTGTTGGCGTTCATTATATAAATTGCGTTCAAAGATATAGCGTGCATGGATATTCATCATAAAAGTCGCACTTCTAGCAATTTTTTCATCTAGTAAGTTGATTTTTTCTGCATTGGATCTTGCATTTTCAATCGTTGCGTTTGAAACGACAAGTTCTGCAAATGTAGAAGCTGTTTCTGCAACGTTCATTGCGTAACGTTGGTTAAATAGTGGTAAATCACGCAGGACATAACTATGGAATGCGTGTCCGAGTTCATGTGCGAGTGTTGACACGTTGCTTGTGCTACCGGCAAACGTCATAAAAATACGTGACTGTTTAGATTCAGGAAGATTTGAACAGTATCCACCTGGACGTTTTCCTGGACGATCTTCCGCTTCAATCCACTGCTCTTCAAAAGCTCGATGTGCCATCTCTGCCATTTTTGGACTGAATGATTTAAAGTTATCGATAATAAACGTTGCTGCTTCATTGTAAGTATACCGCTTGTTAGTGTAATCACCTACGTCAACACTTGCTGTAACATCGAGCCATCCTAATTGATCAACACCAATTAGTTGCGCCTTTCGTTCAAAGTACTTTTTGAAAGGTGCTTTATTTTTTGTAATAGTATCCCACATCGTATCAAGTGTTTCTTCTTCCATACGGTTGTAGTCTAGTGGTACTTTCATATAATCTTTATAGTCGTGAAGTTCATAGTCGTTTAAACGGAATCCTGATAAATGATTTAGCGTTGTAGAGAATAAATCAGCTTTTTTCTTCCATGTTTCTTCCCAAGTTTTTAAAAGTTTTTCACGATGTTTTGGATTTTCTTCTGACTCCATCTTGTTTTCAAATTGACCGGCTGAATAATAAACGGTTTCATTATCTTCAGTTACTGGAATTTGAATAGAAGCGACGAGTTGATTGTACATATTATTCCAGCCCTGTAAGCCGTCTAGTGACAAATGATTGATGATTGTTTCTTCTTGAGTTGATAGTAAATCTTTTTCTTTTTGTCGTATTTCTTCTAACGGGAAATGCATCGGTTTAAAGAAATCTTCCTCTAACAGCTTGCTAAATTGAACTTCAGTCAGTGCACTGATTTTTATTTAAAATAATATTCTGTGATGAGAGGTCTTTACGTAAGTTCGCAATCGCATTTAAATTCTGCATTGCTTTTTGATCGGTAACATCTGCAGATACTAAACCATTCGCAAAACTCCCCATCTCACCAAGCGCGTTTGAAATTTTTCATAGTGTTGTAAGATTCCTTTCAGTGACGTAAAATCATTTGAATGTTCGTCCAGCTCCCAATTATCGAGTTCGTGAGAAAAAGCTGTAATACTATCTCTTACTTCTGATAATCGTTTTTGGAAAGCTTCAGAGCCACTTCCACCAGGAAATATACTCTCCATATCCCATTTTTCTTTGTAGTTCATCAATTACCTTCCTCTCTAAATTAAAACTGTATTTATTTTTATCATACAGGAAATGAATGTAGAGAAACATTAATCACGCTGATATACATAATAGTCCGAGCATGCACCTATGCTAACGATAAAAATAAGAGCAATATTTGTAGAATTTAAACTAATGAGAAAAAGCGATTTTAATTAACACAGCAAGAGTTAGGATTGTAGATGAGATGACTCTTGTTGAAGTGCTTAGAAAGAGGAAAATTAAAAGTTCTGCGATTGATGTCCATGAAGAGTCAAAGATGAATCGTAATTTAATTGGCATGGAGAATGTAGTCTTAACGCTATATATTGGAAAATGTTTTACGTCTATAGTCGAATATAATATAGACAAACTTACTTTATATAAATTCAACCTGTATAATTTGTTCATTCACTAGTTTGGAGGATAACTAGAAGTGTATCATAAGTGATTCAGGAACTAGATTTGATTATGACAAGAAAACTTGTTATAAACTCACCGCCCTAAATTGTTAGAACGGTGAGTTAAGTATCAAGATACAATGAAATTTCTCGAATTATAAGTCTTTAAATTTCATCTTATCACTTTCTCTATTTTTATTTATCAAATCCTCTATATATAATCCCATAAGTACTACAACTTGAAATAGGATTAAACTAGCACCAAAGTGAGTGACACTAAATGGTATAGATAGAGCTGTAGAAGCTATCAAAATAATGCTTGGTAAATCCATTTATTCATCTGTTTGTTTTTAACAAAATAAACTTCTAAAAGGCCGAAAGCTATACCTATTAACAAATATACTATATAATTATTCACTTTCTGAACCCTGATTTCTTTTTTGACATTGGAATGAATAATTAAATTTTCTCTGTCTGCCGCAAAATGATTTATATAAGCGAAAACCTGAGTCTCAGCTGTTAATGTTTTTTTGTGAGTTTTGACTTCATCCTCTTTTACCGGGTTATCAATAAGCAATTCAGCCTTTATAACCTTCGCTCTTGGGGCTCGGGGACATACGTTCTCAAAAGTTATTATTTTTTCTGGAGATATTTATGTCCCAGCCACAATATAAAAACACAACGTAAAATTGAGGTGCACCTAGGAATCATACAGCTTAATATTTATCGAGTTCCAGCATTTCTCTAAACGTTTCACCGTTATAATCTCTTCTAAAAATGCCGCGTTTTTGCATTTCCGGAATGACTAAGTCGACAAAGTCTTCAAGACTTCCTGGGAGTGTTGGAGGCATCAAGTTAAATCCATCTGCGACCTTCATTCATCCATCTTTCTAATTCGTCGACAATTTCTTCAGGTGTGCCAATGAGGGTTAAATGTCCACCTCCAGCGTTAAGATAACCGAGTAATTCTCTGACTGTAGGATTTCTGTCTTCTATAATTTCTAAAACAGTTTGATAACGTCCAACAGGTCCTTTGAATTCTTCGACGGTGGGTGGCAATTTTGGTACTTTTTCGTCGAGTTTCCATGATTTTGTATCTTGCTGAATAAAGAATTCGAGCTGATTAAGTGCAGTATCAATTGGAAGTAGATTGTCTAATTTTGCTTTCTTTTCTTGCGCTTCTTCTCTTGTTTTACCCACGTAAGTCACTAGTCCTGGAAATACTTTGATATAGTTGTTTGGACGACGGCTTTCTTTTATGGCTTGATTTAATTTTTCACGATAAATATTTGCTTGTCTTAAGTTCCAAGAAACTGAATAGACGGCATCAGCATATTTCGCAGCAAGTGCAACACCTTCTTTTGAAGCCCCAGCTTGCATAGCAACTGGTTTACCCTCTTTTCTTAAAGGTAAAGTTAGCGGCCCTTTAACTTGGAAGTTTTCACCATTGTGATTGAATGGCTGAATATTTTTATTTTTAGTAATTGTGTTATTTTCTTTCTCTGGATTGTAGCTTTCAATTGACCACGATTCAAATAATTTATTCATGACTTCAGCAAATTCATCCGCTTTCTTATAACGAACGGCTCGCTCAGGTAATTTAGATATACTGTGGTTTTGTGCTTCGCGGTCGGTCATTGATGTCACTAGATTCCATCCCATGCGTCCTTTTGTTATGTGTTGCAGTGTGAGTAACTGTCTTGCTGTGGTAAATGGGTTATTAAATGTACCTGAAATAGTTGAAACAAGTCCAACGTTATCTGTGACCTTACTCATAGCAGTTAATGCAACAACTGGGTCAAAATAACTCGCTGGTAATTCTGTTGCACTATCTGCGGGGAAGGCTTGTGAATCTGCGAAAAATACGGCATCAAATTTTCCGCGTTCTGCAATTTTTGCCAGATTTTCATAATATTCAATTGTCGTGAATTCATTGATACTCGAATCATCTTCTAACCATGCTGCCTGATGATGACCCACACCATACATTAAAATCCCTATATTTAACTGTTTAGAATTATTCATAATATATACCGCCTAGTTCATAGTAAGTCCGCCGTCTACCGTGATGTTTTGCCCTGTAATCCCATCTGCTGCCTCAGAACAAAGATAAACAACCATATTAGCAACGTCTTGTGGTGTTGTTACTTTTCTCAATGGTGTGGACTGTGCGATTAAATCAAATACTTCTGGTGTTGTGACTGCACTTGCGTCTGTTGTTTTCAGTAAACCGCCAGAAACAACATTTGCACGGATACCATACTGTCCAAGTTCTGCTGCAACGTTTCTGGTGAACCCAATTAAAGCAGCTTTTGCAGTGGTGTACTCGTGATATGGTACTACAGGATTTTGATATAGATTCGTTCCAATACTAATAATTGCACCGTCTTTACGTTCTAAAAACTGTGGTATTACACTTTGTGATACGTTGAATGCAGCTTTTAGTGTCCCGTCTAACTGTTGCTCGTAATCTTTATAAGTCAAATCTTTAAATGCTTTTTGAGCGGTTGGATCAAATTTAAAGTTAACGAGTGCATTGTTTACAACAACATCAATCTGGCCGAAATGTTCAGTTCCTTTTTTTACTAATTGTTCAACTGCTTCACGGTCTGTAATGTCCGCTTGAATCGCAATCGCTTGTGCGCCAATTTCTTTTTGTAACTTCTCTGCTTCTTCCTTACTTTTGTTGTAGTTAATTATGACATTAAAGCCTTTTTCACTCAGTGCTTTTACGATATAGCTACCAAGTCCTCTTCCGCTTCCCGTTACTAAAACTGTTCTTGTCAAATAAATCACTCCTATAATTTTTTAAAATAAAAAAATACGCAACCTTCATAGGAAAGTTACGTATCGAGAGTAAATTATATGTCCACAAAGACATAGATATACAACTGTATCGATGTAACACTTTCCTACGCTAGTTTTAACTAGATCAGGTTCAAAGGGTCTGAGGTTTCCCTCATCTCAGTTTATATAAACACCCCTAGTGCGAATCTTCTATTTAACATCATTGTAGTACTTTACAAAGATACGTCAAGTAAACCACAAATTATTTGAATTGGAACAAACGCAATTCAAATTCAATTCTGTAACTGTACTGCTTTCTAGTTTTTATATGATTGAGTGAATGTTAAAAGGTAGTTATCAGCATAATTAAAATCTAATTTTATTTGCAATATTTAACTTTTTAGAGTAACTTGAGGTTATTGATTGGAAAATTAAATAGTTAAGACCACTGGAAGTGTCTTTGAAAAAGGCTGAGATTAAAGTGTAGACTTTGGGATTCCGGGAACCTGATACAGTTCATACTGGCGTAGGAAAGTGGCGAAAGTAATATATGTTGATACATACTTGCGCTGTTTTTCTATATAGAAAAGCAGCGCTTTTTTTTATGTTAAGGGGTGACATAATGCTTATTGCAATTACACATTTTAAGATATTAATTTCCAAGGATATTATTCATTTCAATACGATTTCATCCTGTATCGATTATCTTTTACTTCGTACACCCATGTCCGACAACGAGTTATCATCGTTCCTTTGTCAGCTTATTCATTCAGGTTTTCCCAAAGAAAAAATCATCATTCATACTTCGACTAAATTGCTGGAATCTTTTCGTTTAACTGCCATCCACTTTAGAGAAAACGATCCAACTGCATTAACGTATAAAAAAGAACATCCGGATATTTCAGTCAGCATGTCTGCTCATTTACCTGAATCTGTCAAGAAAGCACAGGACAATCATCTCGACTTTGTATTATACGGCCATATATTTGAATCGAGTTCAAAGAAATCTTTGCCGCCGCGTACACATCAAGAAGTACGTGATGCACTGTCTTATGATATTCCTGTCGTTGCACTTGGAGGTATCAATTCAACAACTATCAATCAATTACCGGCAGGTTTCAGTGGTATCTCGGCAATTTCTGCACTTATGGATGCATCACCCAATCAAATCACCAGATTAAAAGAAGAATGGCAAATATTAAATTTTATGTAAGCAAATGCTACATTGCTTAGACATTATAATGTGGTTAATACATTTCCCAGCTGTCGCAGTACTTAAAAATCTATCATTTGAAAGGATGAAACAATATGCAGTGCACCGTTAACGGAGAACTCCATTATTTTGAAAAGGATATTACCATAGCTACCCTGCTGGACCACCTGGATGTAGATGATAATCGTATTGTAGTGGAACACAATGGGGAATTGATTAAAAAAAGTGTATTTAAACAACAAGCAGTGAAAAATAATGATCGACTTGAATTATTAGAATTTGTAGGAGGCGGATAATATGTTAGAAATTGGGGATTTAAAATTTAACTCAAGACTATTTTTAGGTACTGGAAAGTTCTCAGATGAGAAAATACAGGCCGCAGCAATTGAAGCGTCAGGTACAGAAGTGCTGACTTTCGCTGTCAGACGTATGAACTTATTTGATAAAGACCTGCCCAACCCGCTGGCAAATATTGATTTAAGAAAATACACGACATTTCCGAATACAGCAGGGGCGAAAACAGTGGAAGAAACTATACGCATCGCAGAAATCGCAAAACATGCGGGTGTCTGTGACATGATTAAAGTTGAGATTATTGGTGATGATAAGACATTACTGCCTGACCCAATTGCGACATACGAAGCGTGTCAAATACTGCTGGACAAAGGTTATACAGTCTGTCCATATATTTCAAACGATGTCGTGCTTGCAAAAAGACTCGAAAGACTCGGTGTTCATGCGATTATGCCGCTCGCTTCTCCTATAGGTACGGGACGCGGTATTAATAATCCATTGAATTTAAGATATATTGTAGAACAATCCAGCATCCCTGTTATTGTGGATGCAGGAATCGGTTCACCCAAAGATGCGTGCTATGCTATGGAGCTAGGTGCAGATGCGGTATTATTAAACACCGCTGTATCGAATGCCAAAGACCCGGTTAAAATGGCAGAAGCGATGAAGCTTTCAATTGATGCAGGGGTACTGGGTTATGATGCAGGACGTATTCCGGTTAGGTATTCTGCACAGGCCTCAAGTCCCGCTGAAGGACTGGAGTTTCTTTAATGGAGAGATACGACAGACAAATGAAGTTTAATGAATTTGGAGAGAATAGTCAAAAAAATCTGATTTCAGCCACACTGATGGTGATGGGCGCCGGTGCACTTGGAACACACGTTTCTGAAATGCTTGTGCGTATGGGTGCAGGTAAACTCATCATCATCGATATGGATATTGTTGAAATGACCAACCTGCATCGTCAGGCTTTATATACTGAAAAAGATGCAGAAGATATGACGCTGAAAGTTAATGCTGCCAAAGAAAAATTGTGTCAGATAAACCGTAATGTTGAGATTGTACCGATCAATGCAGAATTAAATTCCAGTAACATCTCCGCAATCTTAAGAAAGTATCAGCCGGATATTGTAATTGACAGTATGGACCATTTTGAAATTCGCTTTCTGATTAATGAAGCCTGTCATAAGCTTGATATCCCCTGGGTATATGGTGCCGCTGTAGGCAGTAAGGGAAGTGTGTATGGGATTGATTTTAAAGGACCTTGTTTAAAGTGTTTGATGGAAACTCTGCCATCCACAGGGGAAAGCTGTGCAATCAACGGTGTACTTCCTCCTGTGATTTCCCTCATTGCCAGTATGGAAGTTTCTGAAGTCATTCGTTATTTATCAGGAAAAGGTTTTTCCAAGCAGCTCATTACTGTAGATACTTTTAAAATCGGCTTTCAAACGATAAATATAGATGAATTAAAGAATGAAGACTGTGTGGTCTGTAAGAATCGGGTATATGAACAGTTGAATAAAAATATGCTGGCCACTGTACAATCTAATTGCGGAAGTGTATATACACTCAGGTTCGACGAATCGGTTTTCAATCAGGAGCTGCCCGGTAAAACTATCAGGGCAAGTGCATTTGTTAAGTTATTGACTTATAAAAAATATAAGCTGACCTTATTTAAAGATGGCAGAATGAATGTTCATGGCATCTCTCGAAAAGAAGAAGCAAATGCTTTATATCATGAAATGATTGAGAAACTGAGTGAATATCCTGTATAAAAATATAGTGTGAACTATCTCAAATAGATGAGTTTTTATGTTGTTTTATAAATACTAGACAAAGAATTAAAAAGGCATCAGTTATTTCTATAGGGTGTTGAATTAGGTGAAGATACGGTAATCAGAAGGAATTATTTATTACAAATTTCGGTGGAACGTTAAGAGAAAACCGCATCATAAAGTGATAAGCTGGGAGTTATCATAAATAGAATAAGTAAAAGAGAAGCAGGATAGCATGCAAAAGACTATGCTGCTTGAATGTGCTCACTTATCTTAGGATGTGTAGAAGAGCGTAGTTTACGTATACTTTAGATACTTCTGGTGGTAAATATTGTATTCCTTTTAACGTCATAATCTTACCACTATACTTAACTCAAATTATAACGATTTTTGAGTTATAAATTATATTTAAATCATATATGTAAAATAGAAAAACCCTATAAACATTGAAATACCAACGTTTATAAATTTTGTTCAAAGTTATCTATCTATTTATTATAATACAAAGACTTTGTGTTAAGACACAATACACATATGTGAAAACTTGAGAGTTATCGTAAGTAATAATCTTAGCGTTGTAAATACATATTTTCCTGATGGTACTCGTATAAAAGTTAAAAGCCATTCAATACAATATTCTCTCTTAAAATCTTATTCCATTATCTGTCCTTCGGAAGTCATCAATTTCTTGACCAATGAATCTACCGTCTCTTTGTTCACAGTTTGTCCCGGTGAATCTAACTCTTTTAGATATTGAGAATCAGTAATATAACGTTCGGATTCCTAAAAGCAATAATAACACCTATTAATCCTTCTTAATTATAATCATTATAATTAAGAAGTGTTTTTAAATTTATATTGTTGTATAATGGACTTACAAACAATAATAATTAGAGTGCTTGCTGGAAATATATTAAGTAATGTGAAAGAGGTCGTGTGTATGTTTAAATATCTGTTTAGCAATCGTGCCGGTCAATTTCTGGTATTAGGTATTCTGTTTATACTTATTGGTTTTTCGCTCAATTTATTTACAAATATCGACAACAGTATTTCATTCTATATCGCGATTTTCTTCTTGGGATTCTTTGCTGCAAAAAATGCAGTGACTGAAACGATCAAAGAAAAGTCTCCGAATGTTGACTTGTTAATGATATTAGCTGCGATTGGTGCTGTAATTATTAATTATGAGTCGGAAGGTGCATTACTCTTACTTATTTTTGCGGGTGCTGAAGTTCTGGAAAATTATGCGACGAAAAAATCTACAACAGCAATATCGGAATTAATGTCACATATTCCTTCAACGGCACGCTTGGTTAATAATGGTGAAGTTACAGAAATCCCTACTGAGGAATTGATTAAAGGTAATATCGTTTTAGTCTCGAAAGGAGAACAAATTCCTATCGATGGACATATTGATCGTAAGTCTTTTGTGAACGAATCTGCTCTAACCGGGGAATCGGTTCCTGTTGTGAAAGAAAGTAATTCAGAAGTTTTCGCAGGAACGATAAATGAAGGAAACTCTTTTAATCTAAAGGTAAGTAAAACAAGTGATGAAACTGTATTTTCAAATATTATACGTATGGTAGAAGAGGCTCAAAATAGACCTTCTAAAGTATCAAAAATTATCGATCGTATTGAATCAAAATATGTTATTTCTGTATTAATCGGTGTTCCAATTTTTATCGTAATACTCTATACATTTGTCGACTTATCATTTAGTGAATCATTTTATAGAGGAATGGTGATGCTGACAGTAGCTAGCCCATGTGCGCTCGTTGCATCTGCAACACCTGCGACTTTGAGTGCGATAAGCAATGGTGCTCGAAATGGCATTCTGTTTAAAGGCGGTGCTGCTATGGAGACTCTGAGTACAATGGATATTCTATTTAGTGATAAAACCGGGACCCTCACATATGGAGATTTTAAAGTCATTGACTATGTAGCTGCTGAAGAAATTTTAAAAGAAGTCGTTTCGATTGAGCAACATTCAAGTCATCCGATTGCTGAAGCGATTGTTAAAAAATTTGCGTCTTTGAATCTTGAGAGTGTTGACCAGACAGAGCCAGTTGAAGAAATTGTCGGTTCAGGTATGAAAAAAGGCGACATTATCGTCGGGAAACCGGACGCATTTAAAGATTTCAAAGACCCTTTTGATTACACTGCTAAAATGATAGACGGCAATACAAATATTTTCGTTGGAAAAAACCAGAATATTATTGGATACTTTTCTCTTGCTGATCAGGTGCGCAGTGAATCTGTTCAAGCTGTCGATAGTTTTCAAAAAGCAGGAGTGGAAGTTATCCTTCTAACTGGTGATAATGAAACTGTCGGGAAGAAAGTTGCGGATGAAGTCGGAATTTCAACATTCTACGCTTCAAGTCTCCCAGAAGATAAAGTTAGACATGTGAATGAAAGTCAAAACAAAGAACATATTGTAGGAATGATTGGTGATGGAATTAACGATGCACCTGCCCTTGCAAATGCAAATATAGGCATAGCGATGGGGAGTGGTTCTTCAGTTGCAATGGAATCTTCCGATGTCGTAATTGTAAAAAATAATCTGCAAAAACTATTCTATAGTTTTAAATTAAGCCGCAGATTAAATAGGATTATTCTTGGAAATATTACGTTTTCAATCAGTGTTATTTTAATACTAGTCACTTTAAATATTTTTGGTTTACTCAATTTACCAACCGCCGTTTTATTTCATGAAGGCTCTACAATACTAGTCATACTAAATGGACTGCGTCTGCTTCGATCAGGTAAAGATAAAAATGTATCAAAGACTACAGAAATAGCATATGAAACAAACTAATTATATAAAATAGCAAAAACCCCTAAGTTACTGTCTCAGATAGGTAGTAACTTAGGGGTTTTTCACTACTACTGATTTCGACCTTAATTAATTATTTTCGCTGCGGGTATTTCGCCAATAACGGTAGGAGATAAAGGTGGATGCGAGTACCGTAATCCAAGCAACAACCAGGATGATTCCGTTAAAGAGCGACTGATTAACAGCGAAAGCGCCAAGTGCAACGAGTGAGATTTGTCCCGGTATGGAAGCGATAAAGGTTGCTGACAAAAAGGCGGACTGACTGACACCTAAGGCACCTGCACCGTAATTGACTGGCCAATATGGTAAGCCTGGCATTAGTCTCGCTGTACACATGGCTAAGAAGCCTGCGTTACTCAAATACTTTTCAACCGTTGGTCCATGACGGCCAAGGAGTTTAAATGTCAGGTCTTGACCGGTAAATCTGGCTAACCAATACCCAATCCACGAGCCAATCAATATACCTGTGAAGGAGAACAAGCTGCCAGCTATAACACCGTATAGAGAACCTGCGACTAAAGCTGGTATGGTGACAGGAATCGGTGTAATGGCAATTAAGGCTGTAATACCGATAAAAATCAACCAGCCTGCCCAGCCGTAACCTTGAATAATCTCTCTTAAAACTTCAGGTTCTGGAACATTTACATTAAACCCCAACCATATCAATATGCCTATGAATACTACTAAAGCTAATAGGGAAATTATTGAACGGGGAGAAAAAGCATCTGCAGAATCTTTTTCTAAACTCATTGTATTTCCTCATTCCTGGCTACTTTATTAAAATTCCGTTGTTCGGGATTATAGGCTCTCCTTAACTTTAACTGTGTCATTAGTAAAAGGGAATAGATTTATTTCATAAATTTGGAAATGTAAATTTTCACTTACTAAGATTTATGATACAAACAATATTTAATGAGAGTATGTCATCCAAATTACCTATATTTGTCTAGAAATTTTATGAATAAATTTCGACAAATAACAATGGAGTCCCTCCGGGTGATTCACTGAGTGATATAATCAGGTCAAAGCAAACTAGGAGATATTTTTATGAAAGAAAACAACAAATCTAAAATGACTGTAATTATACTTTTCATTTTGATGCTGATCAGTATAGCCTTACTCATTGTATTTATTATTATGGCCGCAAATAATCTTGAAGAGAATCAGGGGGGAACTTCAGAAGTACAGCCTTTAATTGAAGAGCAAATAAGTTCTGATCGTTATCTCCCACCAGTAACTAAAGCGGAATTCAATAATGTTATATTAATCTAGTCAAATGAGACGCAGAAAGGCGTGTATTCCTTAAGGGATGCACGCCTTTTGTATTAAAAGAATAAATATCTTAATCAGGTTGAAATCTTCTCATTTATTTAAGCAATTGAAACAGTTAATTATCTTTATATCATATGATGTTTTATGATTAGAGTATCTCATTGTAATGGAATATATTACATTAAGACTTAATAAGATACGTAAAGGAGAACTAATTTAAATGACAAAACATATACCATTAAATGTCCTTGAACTTGTGGGCATTTCGGAAAATCAGACAGTTAGGGAAGCAATCGAAGCGTCCCTAGACAATGCTGAACTTATTGATAAACTCGGATTCAAGAGACTTTGGTTCGCTGAGCATCATAATAAAAAGTCTTGCATCAGCTGCGACATCTCAGCTGATTGCGATGGCCGCAGCGCGGACAAAAAATATCCGCATCGGCTCAGGCGGTATCATGCTGCCGAACCATTCACCGCTGCAGGTCGCTGAAAATTTCGGCACGATTGCACAGCTCTATCCTGATAGAATTGATCTCGGACTGGGTCGCGCACCAGGTACCGACCAAAGAACATCTCAGCTGATTACACGTAACAGCAGTGATGCACAAAATTTTGCAAACTCTTATGATCTCATCGGCTGGTTCAGCGAAGAAGGACTCGGTCACAGTGTTCCAGTGACGTCTACAGTAGGCACAGGAACGAATATTCCAATCTGGGTATTGGGTTCAAGTATGAACGGTGCATCTATTGCCGGACAGCTGGGATTGCCTTATTCAATTGCGACGCACTTTACACCGGACGATTACAAACAAAAGATTGATATGTACCGTTCGGCATTTACGACAGATTCGCCGACTTCCCAGATTGATGAACCTTATGTCATGGCAGGGATTAATGTTGTTGTAGCACCGACAGATGAGGAAGCAGAAAAAATCTGGACAACAACGACACAAATGATGGCAGATATGCAGACCGGTCAGCAGCGTAAACTCCAGCCACCTGTTGAGCCTGAAGAATTAGGGTCGGAAGAACAAAGAAAAATGATGGATTCAATGTTCAGTCTCAAAGCTGTTGGTTCACCTGAAACAGTCCGTAAGAAACTGGAAAAATTTGCGGAAGAAACAGGCGTTGATGAGCTGATTATTGTGACTTACACTTACGACCCTGAAAAAAGGAAACAATCGATGGAACTGCTGGCGGATTTGTGGTTCTAAAGAAATAAAAACGATACAAAAAGACCTTCCTACCACATTAACTGGTTAGAAGGTCTTTAAATATGCTTTGTTGTTAGGCACGTTAATCATAATGTAGAGCGATTTCTTGCAAGTATTAAAAATTATAAATGACATTCAGTTTCCGGTTTAAGAAAAAATCCTGATTATCTTCTTCTTTTTATAAATGCATAGGGACCATGTATTTTTGCCATGTCAAATAAGGGACCCCATGCATTACGGTGAACTTTTGGCGACTTGTTATGTCCGAGCCTTCTGATCTGCTGTTCGTAGTAGGCAATCCCTATAAATCCGCCGATCATTTTATCCAGTACTTTCACTTTAGTTGTCAGTCTTGGAATTGTTATATCTTTATAGGTCTCCGATTTCAGCTGATTTGGGAGCTCCGGATTTAAGACGAGAGCTCTTGCGATGCCAATCATCGATACATCAGTGTCGTTCAGTGCATGAATCATGCTTTCTTTTTTGCGGAATCCTCCGGTTACCCCAACCGCAGTAGTGACTGCCTGACTGATTTTTCTGCATAATCCAGGAAGTAGACTTCGCCGTTACCCATCATTTTCGGTTTTTCATAATCTCCGCCCGAGATTTCGATGTGGTCAATACCAAGTTCATCCATTTTCTTAATGACAGCAATGGAATCATCAAAGGAAAATCCTTCATCATCAAAATCGGTCGAGTTAATCTTCAGGCTGATCGGGAAGCTGTCACCGAGAGCCACGCGCATACCGGTGTAAATTTCTGTTAGAAACCGCATGCGGTTTGCGAGAGAACCGCCATAGTCATCATTTCTCTTATTATCCCGGGATGATAAGAACTGGCTCACTAAATAACCGTGAGCGCCGTGAATCTGAACGCCTGTAAATCCTGCTTTTTTAGCAGCGACAGCAGTTTTAACAAAGCGGTTTACAGTATCTGTGACTTCTTCTGAAGTCATTGCCCGAGGTGGATTAAACGCGCTGCCTGCACTTCCGCTGATGGGAATCGCGCTCGGGGCGACAGGCTGTCTGGAAACTGATTTTGGACTTTGTTTCCCCGGATGATTAATCTGCATCCAGATATGGCTGTGATTCCGTTTGCCTGCCTCAGCCCAATTCTTTAAAAGTAATAAATCTCTGTCGTCTTCAACAACAATATTACCGGGTTCACCAAGATAGCGTCTGTCTACCATCACATTACCGGTAATGGATAGACCTGTGCCACCGTCAGCCCAGCGTTTATAGGCATGAATTAATTCACGTGTCGGGCGGTGGGACTTATCCGCCATGCCTTCGCTCATTGCCCCTTTATAGATTCTGTTTTTAATTACCACGCCGTTTCTCAGTGTTAATGGTTCAAATAATTTAGCTGTCGACATATAAACTTCTCCTTTACGGCACCTAGTCTGCAGTACTTTTCTGTTTATACCCGTTAAATTGACCATTCATGCTGTTTAAGTTTTTATGTAAATAATAAAGTTTCTGGAACAGTAAAAAGAGATTAAATTTATATTAATCTCTTTTTTAGCCTTACCTATTCATTTAATAAACTTAGTACGCAGTCCATCCGCCGTCTACAGCAAGAACTTGTCCATTTACGAAGCTTGCTTCGTCTGATCCAAGGAAAACTGCTGCTTCAGCAATTTCTTCAGGTTCCCCTGCTCTCGGGTTAAGTGACATTCCCTGACTTTGACGACCAGCTCCAAATTCACTCATATTCTTCATAGATGAAGCAATATTTGTCTTAACTGCCCCTGGTGCAATACCGTTTGTGCGGATATTTTTATCTGCATACATGAACGCAGTGTTTTTGTTAAACCGACAACTGCGTGTTTTGATGCTGTATATGCTGCACCTGCACGGCCGCCGTATAGTCCGCCTGCTGAAATATTATTAACGATTGTACCGTGTCCCTGTTCTAAGAACAGGTGGACTGCCAAAGCATTGTTCATTACTGCTGTCGTTTACAGCGAATAACATTTCCCATCTCTCGTTTGAAATTTCTCCGACAGGTTCCATGCCGTCCATAATTCCTGCATTGTTAACTAAGATATCCAGTTTACCGAAGTTTTTCTTCGTTTCTTCGAATAACTGTTCAACTTCTTCTTCTACAGAAACATTCGTTTTAATTGCGAAAGCTTCTGCACCATTAGCTTTAAGGTTTGCTGCAACTTCCTCTGCACCTTCTATGTTTAAATCAGATACGACAACTTTGGCACCTTCTCTTGCGTAAGCTTCTGCGATTGCTTTACCCATCCCTGATGCTGCCCCTGTTACGATTGCAACTTTGTCTTGTAATCTCATTTTTGTAGCCTCCTTATATTGTACAACTGTCTATTATCTATTATAATAATGAAGGTAAACGCTTTCAATAACCAAAAATTAGATAACTGTTCATTAATGAACGGATACATAATATTGTTCAATAAGAGGTGAGAAAATGTCGAAAAATGATTTACGTATTGTGAAGACTAAAGACGCCTTGCATCAGGCATTGCTGCAGTTATTAAATGATAAAGATCTCGATGAAATTTCTATAACAGAAATTTGTAAAAAAGCTAAAATTAACCGTGGTACTTTTTATTTGCACTACGGGCAAATTGAAGATGTATTTGAGGAGTATTTTAAAGAGATAACTTTAGATTTGGCTAATTCTTATAAAGAGCCTTACCGTAAGGTAGCGATTTTGAATGTGGATAAATTAGACTCTTCAACAATTCGTATCTTTCATCATATTGAAAAATTTAAACCGTTCTACGAAATTATTTTTTCAAGAAAAGTACCGTTGATGTATTATTATATGCTGTTTGATGAAATCGATAAATTGTTTCTTGAAGATTTCGAAAGTCAGCAGCAGGGAGATTTTAATCATGAAATGTTTGCATCCTACCATTCCAATGCCATTATCGGAATGATTATCAACTGGTATAAAAATGGTTTTTCCTACAATGCAGATTATTTGAACGATCAGTTGGTAAAAATCTTGCATATGAATAAAAAGAAATTAAATTATCACTCATTATAAATGTATCTGCAAAGGCTATCATTTTTTTCTTACGGGATACGTCGATGATGATTTAGCGGTTAAGATAGCTTTAAAAATGCTTTCGAGTTAGAACGCAATAGATGTAAAAAAAGACCATTCAATGAATGGTCTTTAAACAATGCGGATAAAGGGAGTCGAACCCCCACGTCGATTAGGACACTAGAGCCTGATTCTAGCGCGTCTGCCAGTTCCGCCATATCCGCTTAATATATATTAATTAACAATAATATAAATTCCCTCTTTATGTCAATAATTTTATATCATTTTTGTTAAATTTACATGAATCAAAGTATAATGAAAGTATTATTATCATAACTGACGGAGGAATACTTTCATGACTGAAGAAAAAGCAATTCAAAATATTGAAGAATGGGTCAAAGCTGAGCTGATGAACGAAAAAAGCGGCCATGACTGGTACCACATACAGAGAGTGACAGATATTTCCAAAGAAATATTAAAGTATGAAAAGGCGGATTCTTTTACTGTGACTGCAGCGGCACTGCTCCATGATATTGCGGATGATAAGGTGACGTCTAATGTTAACATGGCACTGGAACGTATTAGAAAACTCCTTCAAGAAAACAAAGTTGCTAATGATACTATCGAGACGATTATCGATATTATTACAACAATGTCATTTAAAGGCGGGACAGGCAAGAAACTGTCATACATCGAAGCTCAAATAGTACAGGATGCTGATCGATTGGATGCTCTGGGTGCAATTGGCATTGCGAGAACTTTCCAATACGGCGGTGCTAAAGGTCAGGCGATGTATGATCCAAAGATTCCTGTCAGAGACAAAATGAGTTTTGAAGAGTACCGTAACGGAGAGTCTACTTCGATTAATCACTTTTATGAGAAGCTGCTGTTGTTAAAAGTTGAGATGAATACACCGGCAGCAATTAAAATAGCTGAAGAGCGAGAGTCATTTATGAAGCATTTTCTCGATACGTTCTTTAAAGAATGGAACGGAGAGCTTTAAAGAGAATTTATAAAAAGCATGATACATTGAAGTATCACGCTTTTTCTTTACCTTTTTTTAATTGAAGATACTCCTAATCTGAATTTCAGTAAGGGGTGATCTTTGCTGCTTAGTTTGTTTCTTTAGACTCTATATAACCTCTGTATTCTTCGATATTGATGCGGTTTGCGATTTCACGTTTTACTCTGCTGATGTGATTTACTTTTTCAATTCTGCTCATCGTGCTGTTCGGTGTATACTCTTCCCAGTAATCCAGTTCCGAAAATAGTTCGTGTACGGTTTTCATGTAATTACCACCTTTTTAATTTTTTCAAATAAAATAGCTCTTCTCTGAATTAAGAAGAGCTTTACCCGACTTCTTATCATCCAGTTTAAGTAAACTGTTGGACTTAGCACATCGCTTTACAGCTGTTGCCGGAGTTTCACAGGGCCAAATCCCTCCACTCACTCTTAATAAGAGAACTATTTTATTTAATGGTTATTATATGATAAACATTGTATTATTTCATCTTATTTGTTTATCTGATAGTCTAATTGTTTATTTTTAAGAGCTTTAACTGCCTGATCTGCAGCTACTTCCGCCATTTTATTTCTCGCTTCATATGTGTCATTGCCAATATGAGGTGTCAGAATCACGTTATCCAATTGTGCCAGTTCTTCATTAATATGCGGTTCTTCTTCATGTACATCGAGTGCTGCTGCTTGAATCTGCTTATTTTTTAACGCGTCGACAAGTGCTGCTTCGTCAACAACACCGCCGCGTGCGGTATTAATAAAGTAGGCAGTATCTTTCATCTGTTCAAATTCTTTTTTACCGAATAAATGATGTGATGTTTTATTGTAGTTTTTGTGTAATTACATAGTCCGCTTCTTTTAATGCTTCTTCAAGAGTTACTTTTTCAGCATTGATATCAGTATCTTTCTCTTCATGATCAACATATAAAATCTTCATATTAAACGCTTGAGCAATTTTACCAATATACTGTCCTATCTGGCCGAAGCCGACGATAGCTAATGTTTTATCGACAGCTTGATTACCACCGAGGTAACCCATTACCTGCCAGCCGTTAAATTCATTTTTAACAGCCATTTCGTGTCCTGGAAGTACACGGCGTGAGAGTGCCAGCATTAATGTTACTGCAAGTTCTGCCGTTGATGCCACAGATTCATGCACTGGAGTGTTCGTTACAGCAATATTATGCTTATTCGCTTCATCAACATCGATATTATTAAAACCTGAGCCGACGTTCGCAATGACCTTCAAATCAGTATTCGCCTGGATTACTTCAGCGGGTGTCTGTACGTTAACGCCGGTAATTAAACCATCTGCACCTTTAACTCTATCAATAATTACTTCTGTTTTTGGAGTAGTTAATTCATCGTGCATATCCAATTCGATATTTTGATCTTTAATGATTTTTACTGCAGTTTCGGGAAGTTTTACTGCGCTATAGATTTTTGGCATAGTTGAACCTGCTTTCTTATATATGTATTTCTAACTCATATAGCCTAAATAAAAAGATTTAAACTTTTATGGATAAGGAGAGTATAGAAGAAACAAAAAAACTCCGAATTGCCTGGGAAATACCGGGCATTTCGGAGTTAATTATATGAGGGTGGATCTTACCACCAGTTGTTTGCTTCACGGAATTGAATTGCCGCGTCGATTGAACCGTAACGCTCTTCAGCGTAGTTAAGCATACCTGAAGTCTGATCTGCTACAGAACCAGTACCCCATGATTCTTTAGTCTGGCCTAATCCTTGGTAGCCATTCGGGCTTACTGCATTTGGATTACCGCTTGATTCTGGTAATACAATTGAGTTCCACATAGCTTCAGTTCCGCCAGCAGCTAAGAATTGTGACTTAGTTGATCCGCCAGTTGATTGTGGAGCTGGTGCTGAAGGCTGTTCAACTCTTGTACTGCAGGAGCTGCAGCTTGCGTTTTGTACAGGCTGTTGTACTTCTTCAGTGTAAGTGTAATTGTTTTGTTCAACGTTTTGAGTTTCTTCTTTCACTGATGGAGCAGCTGCTTGTTCTTGAGCTGGTACTTCAGCTTGTGCATTACCATTGCTTTGGTATGCCCAAGCATAATTAGTGCCGTCAGAGTTGAAGTCGTAGTTGAATTCTTTATGATTGAAGTTGTAGTCATACTGACCTTCGTGTAATGCAGATGCGTTTAACGCCTCAGGATTTTTGTGCTGTTTGAGCAAGTGCTTCTTGTTAAGATCATATGATGAAGCTTCCGCATCTTGTCCTGCTGTAATTCCTGTTACGCCTAAACCTAATGCTAATGTAGTAGCTAATATCGTTTTCTTCATAATTTGTAATTCCTCCAAAAAAATATTATGCAATGAATGCATTTCTTGTTTTTTTAAATTTGATTAAGGGTAAACATAAACTTAATTTAAGTCTCGTTTTCCTAAGACAAGAGTAAATATAACATAGAACTTTTTTACGTGTGTTACAGTCTAATAATAAGAACGTTACAATTAAAAGCAGAACTGTAACAATGACATCTGATTGTATTATTTCTAATTATTACGATGAAATAGACATATCTACGTAATATTAAGATGCTATTCGTAATATATAACAGATATTTGTCCATGGTAAAAGACCGGCCAGCATTCAGCTGACCGGGTCTCTAGATAAAGCATTCTATGCGGGTGTTTTCTAATTCTTCATAATCTGTCGATAGAATCTGCCGTCCTGTTCTATTACATGATAGCGGGCATATACTTCGAAAACACCATGGGTATTTATATGTGAGTAAGTTCTTGTCGCATAGACATTTATACTGCCGTCAAGATTCTCCACTTCAGAATCTATAAAAACAGAATAAGTCATGTGGTTACCGTAGTTTCCTGAGGCTTTATTTGCAAAAAGTGCATTGTAGCCTGGTGATTCCGGCAGATAGAAGCTGAGTGCTTCTTCATCATGATTATAAAGTAGGCTGGCAGTGCAAATAGATACTGCTGAACAAATTCTGATGTATTGGTAATATCTACCGGCATTTGATCTGAACGTGGAAGGATTGAATAAGTAAGTGGCGCGGACTCACCGTACTTAGCTTCAAATGAATACTTTACTGCGCATGCGAGACAGCCGCTGCCCGGAGCCTGAAGTAGTGTACCGTCCCTACAAGGTCATTGTAAGCTTGGAACTGCTCTGCTTCAGGGACGTTATCGCACTCCGTCAGTTGAGTCATAATACAATGTTCGGCAGCAGTATAGTTTATTTCATTCTCTGAACTGCCGTTTGTTTCATCCGTACTTTTTGTAGTTCCTTCATTATCTGCAGAGTTTTCTGTACTGTTCTCTTCTGGTGCTTCTGAATCTTCTTCTGATGATTCATTTTCCTCTTCAGATGTATCCTCAGCGGGTTCACTCTCATCTGGGCGGTCTTCTTCAGCAGGTTCGCGCTCAGTTTCTTCAGATGTATTATTTTTAGGTTCTTCTGCTTCTTCACTGTTTCCGCACGCGGCTAAAATGACCAGAATTGTCATCAATAACAGTATCATCCACTTCTTCATTATATTCGCCTCCCTTCATATAATAGGACGTTTCTGTTAAATCACTCTTTACTATAAAACATGCCCCAAACGGTGAGCTTGTAAACTCAACGCTTGAGGCACAGCTTACCTATTATTCTGCATAAGCGTATTGTTTTGCATCCCAATCTGAAACATCTGTTTCCAGTGGAATATTTTCACTGCGGCGTTTCTTGGCTGCATTAAAGAATAATATTGTAATTAATATAGTTACAATTGCACTGATAATTAATGAAATATTCATTGGCATATTTAAACCGATGGGTGCGTTAACAATATGTTGATACTGTCATCGTCATAAATATCGCTGGGAATACTGCAATCCAGTAATTACGTCTGCCGATGAACAGATACATTGCACCGATCCACAATGCAATCATCGCTGTTGACTGGTTAGCCCAGTTAAAGTAACGCCATAACAACGTAAAGTCCATATTTGTCAGGATAATCGACACGATAAATATCGGTGCAGCAATCCATATTCTGCTCATTATTTTCTTTTGAGGCACACGGATATAGTCTGCAATAATCATTCTGGCACTTCTAAAAGCAGTGTCTCCGGAAGTGATTGGAAGAACAATTACACCCAAAACTGCAAGTGTTCCAACAATTGGACCAAGCATCATCGTTGAGATTTCATTGACGATTCCGCCTGTACCTATAGTAGTAATTAACTCATTTAATGTGATTGGGCCATCGAAAGACTCATTGCTGCTGCACCCAGATCATTGCAATAATACTTCAGCGTCATCATGCCGTAAAAAATTCTGCGGCCTTGATTTTCATTCTGTGTTGTTCTTGAAATGATTGGTGACTGAGTCGCATGGAATCCTGATAATGCGCCGCACGAAATCGTTAAGAACAGCAGCGGGAATATCGCGGCACCTTCAGGGTGAGTATTTGTGAATGATAATTCTGGAACAGGTGCCTGATGCCACACGAGAGCAACTCCTATACCAATGGTGCTGAATAACAGTAAACCGCCTATGTAAGGGTAGATAGTCCCGATGATTTTATTGATTGGCAGTATTGTTGCCAGCAGATAATAGATAAAAATTAATACGACAAACACTATAACTGGAACTGCTCCGCCTACGAGGTCGTACAGCAGATCTGCAGGTGAAGCGACAAACACCGTACCAACTAGAAGCAGTAATAATATTGAAAAAGCATTAACAACATGTTTCATTGCTTTTCCTAAAAATTTCCCTGCAAGTTCCGGCAGATGCGCACCATTATTACGGACGGAAATCATTCCAGTTAAGTAATCATGAACACCGCCGGCAAAAATACAGCCGAGTACAATCCAAATAAATGCAACAGGACCGTAAAGTGCTCCCATTATCGGTCCAAAAATCGGTCCGACACCGGCAATACTTATTAATTGAATCAATGCATTTTTATTTTTATGCATTGGTAAATAATCGACACCATCATGTTGTGTATAAGCCGGTGTTGCTCTGTGTTCTTTTGGCTGGAAAACTTTCTCGACAAATTTTCCATATGTAAAATATCCTATTATTAAGAGGGCGACTGTCCCTAAAAATGTAATCATATTGCTCCCCCTAAGTTTGAATGCGCTTTCATAATTTTAGTTTACAAAATATACAAACAATTTTGGGGAGATTTAGCTATCGTGTAGAAATAGCAGCTTCAAATGCAAAATAACGGCCTCAACAGGCCGTTATTATAATTCTATACGTGAACGAAGTGTCTTAACATAGTTGCGGCTGACCGGTATTTGAACATCTGTACCGTTCAGTGTAAGCTGATAGGCGCCGTTAAACCATGGAGTCATTTCTGTAATTGCTTTAGTATTAACGAGGTAACTTTTATGAACGCGGAAAAATGAATGCAGAATAAGACGTGATTCGAGTTCCTTTAATGTCATTCTGCTTTTAAATGTATCTTTAGCTGAGACAATTGTCGTTGTATTATTTTCTCTTGAAGCAAATAACACATCAGCAGGATCTAAGTAAGTAATTGATTCATCGACACCGACTGCAAGTTTACCTGCTGCCGGCTCACGTCTCGATTCAAGCAATTGAGTAACATGTGTGAGAGTTTCTGAGAGCTCCTCTTCGTCAATGGGCTTTAGTAAATATCCAACAGCCTGTACTTTAAATGCTTCAACAGCATATTCCGAATACGCAGTCGTAAATATAATCAGCGGCGGACTCTTCAATTTTTTCAATATTACAGCTAGCTCTGTGCCCGTCATTTCCGGCATATCGATATCGAGCAGCAGCAGTTCGGGTTCGTCAGCAATTATTTTTGATAATGCTTCACGCCCAGTCACAGCTTCCCCTGAGATCTTTATGGATGGATGTTCTTTAAGCAAATATATTAACTCTTCGCGGCTATACTTTTCATCATCTGCAACGAGTGTTTTTATCGTTTGATTCATTATTAACGATTCCTTTCAAATAGATTAGAGGACTTTAGGTATTTTAAAATATACCGACATACCAGAATCAGGCTGTGACTTAAACTGAAGACCGTAATCGCTACCAAACGTCATCTCGAGTCTTTTATTGATGTTATATAGTGCAATTCCGTTCCCGTCGGTGCTCTCTTCTATGTTTGATGCTAATGTCTTCAGTCTCTCTTCGTTTATACCTGAACCATTATCTTCTATATATAAGAATACATTATCATTGCTGTCTTCGACTGTAATATGCAAACGGCACTGACTTTTTTTCCGCTGAATCCATGTTTCACAGCATTCTCAACAATAGGCTGAAGTGTCAAAGCCGGTAATTTACTCTGCAGGCAGCTGTCATCTATATGGTATGAAACATTAATTCTGTCTTCGAAACGGATTTGTTCAATCGATAAATAAGATTTTATATGTTCAATTTCATCTGCCAGTGTATTAGTCGATACAGTTGTAGATTGCAGATTCTGCCGTATAAATTTGGACAAAGCGCGGAGTGCAGTTCTCGCTTTCTCAGGGTTAATACGAACCAGTGAAATTACAGTGTTTAATGTATTAAAAAGAAAATGCGGATTTATTTGAGCCTGGAGAGCATTGATTTCAGCATCTTTTGCAAACTTATACAGTTTATCGGCCTCTCCCAATTCAAGCTGACTGCTCAGAAGATTTGCAAGACCGGTCAATGTTTCTTTTTCAAGAGATGTTATCTGAGAATGGAAATAAAAATTTACTGTGCCGATTACTTTGTCCCGGCTGTTTAATGATTCCGTTACGAGAAAATCGCTGTTCTCCCCGATGCGTGAAAGTGTAAGGTCTGCACTCTTGACTTCTGTTCCTTTGAGATTGAGTTCTTTATAAAGAATTGAACATACGTTTGTTGCAGAATGCGGCGTTAAACCTGACTTTAAATGTACGAGTGTCTGTTCTGCAATACGAAGCACTTTCTGTGCCTGCATCGCTGCGGCTTTTTCTTTTTCTTTCGCAACACTTTGAATAATTAAGAGGAATAACGCACAGCCGATGCCGTTTGCCAGTATCATCGGCAGGGCAATGTGCTGGACCAGTGCGAGTGCTTCTGTGAAAGGACGGGCTAACAGTACAATAAGTCCCGTCTGCATCATTTCTGCGGCAGCTCCAATTAAAAATACATGGAAGGGTTTCGATATTATTCCTGGATTTTTTGCACGGAACCAGGCAGCAAAAATACCTGCAGCGATGGTTGCAATACCACATGCAAAGCCGGTAAAACCGCCCAGCAGCATACGGTGTCCGCCGGCAATCACTCCTGCAGCTGAACCGACTTTATAACCGCCGAATAATCCGGCGAGTACAACACCGATTACACGGAAGTTGGCAATTGCCTCGGTATAAATGTTAGTGGTCAGTCGCTGCAGCAGAAACGGTTCTGCCTGAAAAGTGATACCGGAATAAGTGCCGATAATACCAAAAACACCAAAAAATAAAATTGCAGTATATTCATGTTTTCTTGTTAGTTCCGACGGTGAAAGCATATCTCGAAAAAAACGCATACGTGTTGCGATAAAGGCCAGCATTACAATTAATCCAAGTCTTTCCAGCATAATCAGCAAAAGTTCGAACATCTGTATCTCCACATTTCCGTAATAGTGTTGATTAAGTATAGCAATATAAAAAGAGCGTAAACTTAAAGATGTGAGACAACAATAAATAAATTAAAACAGTCAAAAAGACACCCTGGACGCTGAATTATTCAGTATCCAGGGCGTTCCTATTTAATTACAAGTCTCTTTCATCGACACCTGCATTTTTTTGTTCCTGATATTCTTTTTCTTCTTTTTGAATATACTCCTGCATACGTTTTGAGTTTGGAGTAATCGTAAGACCGAGATATTTTCTTTCTTCGTTTGCATCTTTATAAAATGAAATCATCATCATAATAATAACAAAGCTGAACGGCAGTGCAGCAATAATCGAGGCAGACTGGAGAGCTTCCAAACCTGTCTCTCCTCCTGAAAGCAGGAGTACAAAAGCGATTGCTGACAAACTGATACCCCACACGATTTTTATAGCAGCAGATGGACGGAGAGAACCGTGCGATGTCTGCATACCGAGTACAAATGTTGCTGAGTCTGCTGATGTAATAAAGAATGAAGATATCAGCAGTATTGCTAAAATAGACAGTGGTACGCTGAGCGGCATTTCATTAAATATAGCGAACAGCTGAGTTTCCGGAGCATGAGAGACAACTTCTGATACTTTGCTTGCAATCTCAATACCGGTAACACCAAATACGGTAAACCAGATAATCCCAATAGTTGTTGGTACTGTGAGCAGTGCCAGTACGAATTCACGAACTGTACGGCCTTTTGATACACGTGCGATGAAAATACCTACAAACGGACTCCAGCTGAGCCACCATGCCCAGTAAAAGATTGTCCATGATTGCAGCCAGCTGTTTTTATCGCTGTTTAATGGGGCTGCGTCAAGTGTTCTTGCTACAAATGTATTGATATACTCCCCGGCAGCAGTCGGAAGCATATTTAATATCAGCATTGTCGGACCAAGTATCAGTACGACTAACAGTAATATTGTTGCGAGTATCATATTCAGATTACTCAAATACCTTATTCCTTTGCTTAAACCACTCCATGCGCTGGCAAGGAAAAGGATAGTAACAACAGTAATAATAAGTCCCTGTACACCGACATTAATCGGTACTCCGAATAAGTAATTCAGACCGCCGTTAATTTGAGTTGTTCCAATACCGAGTGAAACGGCAACACCGATTACTGTTGCGAAAACAGTCAGAACATCGATGAGTATACCGATAGGACCGTCAACTTTATTTCCAAGTATAGGACGTAAAGTTTTTGACAGGAGACCGGATTCACCTTTTCTGAATTGGAAATATGCGAGAGCTAAAGCGACAGCACCATACATTCCCCAAGCGTGTACACCCCAGTGGAAAATTGTTGCTCTAATCGCTTCGAGCATTGCTTCTTGCGATTCGGGTTCTGCGGTTGCGGGCATGAAGTAATGTGCGATCGGTTCAGAGGTACTGTAAAATACAACCCCGATTCCCATACCTGCACTAAACAGCATCGTCAGCCATGAACGTGTACTGAATTCAGGTTCGTGATGCGGTTTACCTAACTTTAATTTACCAATTGGACTGAAAATGAGAAATATACAAAAGAATAACGTGGCGGAAGTAATTATCATATAATACCAGCCAAAATAATTACTGACCCAGTTTGAAATCGAACCTGCAACGGAACCGAATTTTTCGGGGGCAATTGCACCGATAATAACTAGTATTCCAACGATTAGTACCGAATATAAATACTTTCGATAGTTTTTTAGTGCTTGGATTTGAAGAATCCTTCATTTAATATGCTCCTTATTATTTTATAAATACTGTCTTAAATTATGGGTTTTTAATATCTGCGAAATAAATAACCTATTGATAATACCAAACTTACACATAGAGTGCAATTTGAATATGAAAAACCGCATCGTATGCGATGCGGTTTTTTAAAAAAGCGAAATCTTAATTTAAATTTTGATCTATTCTGTATGAAGCATAATATTTTTTGAAGACTTATGTTCCAGTCTCTTCTAGTTTTCAAAACCAGCCATTTTATTCGCTTTTTCTTCGTATTTAGGGAATTTATCTTTCAGCTGCAATACTAATAATATGAGCAGGTATGCAACTGCGGTTATTGCCAGCAGTATATATATTATTGTGTGGAATTCCATATTAAACGCCTGTCCGAATATCGCATCTTTAAATCCTGTAACGACGAATGCCATCGGCAGGAATTCATAAAGAGTCTGATAGAAGTTATTCGCGGTTTCAATCGGAAATGTTCCGCCGCTTGATGATAATTGTACAATAAGCAGTACGATACCGAGGAACTTGCCGAAGTTTCCGAATATCATCACTAGTAATCCTATCATAGTAATGGATATGAGCGACCAGGTCAGCATTGCACCATAGAATTTCCAATGGCTGGCTATATCAATTTGCATAATCCATACAATCGCAATGTACAGCAGGGTAGTAATTATTACAGAATGTGATAAAAATAACAATCCGCGACTGACCCATTGGCTGAACACGTGTTTCTTATCTTCAAATATTTTATTCATTGGATAAACAACATTAAATGTAATGCTGCCGATAAATAAACTGACCGCAATAATTAACGGTGCAAAACTTTGTGCATAGTTTTGTGTATTTACCATGGATTCAATTTCCAGATTAACAGGGCTTGCAATTGCTTCTGCCCCTTCATCACTGAATACAATATTCTGTTTTTCTATTTCCTCGAGCAATTCGTTAAATCTCGTATCTACTTCTGTCAGAGCTTCTGCCATTTCCTTGGAACCTGCTTTCAGCTCGCCAATGCCGTCGTTCATCTGCATAATACCGGCATTCAATTCAGAAGCGCCTCCTGCAAGCTGTGTGCTCGCTTCATTTAATTGACCTGCTCCGCTTTCAAGTTCTGACTGCGCGCCCTGGACAGGCTGGGCATAGTTTCCAAGCATTGGTGCCAGCTGAGCCATCTGGCCAGTAAACTGCTGTTCACCATTGTATAGTGTGCCTGCGCCTTCGTTAACCTGTGCAGCACCGCTTTCGAGACTGCCGGCACCTTCACTTAACTGCGTTGAGCTGTCCTGCAGCTGTCCGAGTCCATCATTCAGCTCGACTGCACCATCTTTCAGCTCGGCGATGGCAGATTGTGCCTCATCACTCTGATCGGAAAGGCTGCCGAGTTCGCTGATCAGCGTTTTGGTATAGGTTTCTGTAATTTCTTCTTGTACTGTTTCAACTAAAACCGAACCAACCTGTTCTGACATTATTGAGCCGATGAAATTATAACCGGGATTTGTTTTTAAAGTAAGATTTACATTTTCCGGTGAATCGGTTAAGAATGTCATAGCATTATCAGATGCATCTGCAGGAATTTCCAGATAGCCGTATGACTCTCCGCTCTTAATTGCTTCTTCGGCTTCATCCAGATTAGAAAATTGCCAATCCAGCTGGTCGTTATTTTTCAGCTCATCTTCGATTTCTTTACCCAGTTCAATATCCTCATTACCCGTGTCTTCATTAACTATATGGAATTGCATATCGCCTGTACGGTCGTACGGGTTCCACATTGCACCAAGAAAAGTAAGCGCATATATAACCGGCAGTAATGAAATAACCGCGAGAGAAACTAATAACAACGGTTTCTAAATATAAATTTAAAATCCTGTAACATTTAATCATCCTTCATGTTTTTTTTGTGTTAAAGTTATCGTACATAATGTACAATAACCCATTATAAGTTGTTTAAAGTATACTTCAATGGTTGATATATCCATGTCTGTAGGATAAGCAACACATTGTATTGAAAGGTTGTTTATTTTTGAAAAAAGATTTAAGAGTACAAAAAACATTACATGCAATTGACAGTGCCATCATTACTCTGCTTGAGAGAAAACCGTTCGAGAGTATTACCATTCAGGATATCAGTTCAGAAGCTATGATTAACCGGGGAACATTTTATACTTATTATAAAGATAAATACGAACTGATAGAGAGTTATCAAAATTCGATGATGACGGATATTGAACAGCTGCTCTACAAAAATATTACCGGCACCAGCTTTAAAGATGTGGATGAGAACGATCTTAACAATACTATTTTGAAGATGTTCCAGTATCTTAAAGATAACCGCAGACGCGTGCTCGTTATTGCCAACAGTCTTGGCAGTGCAGAACTTGCAAATATTTTTCACAGCACATGTTTGATTTTTATAAAGTGAAAAGCAGGGAATTTGGTGTTGAATTAGACTCTGAAATATTTACAGATTATCTGATTACTTACATCACCAATGCACATATTGGAATACTTTTAAAATGGCTCAAAGGCGGCTGTGAAGAGTCGATTGAAGAGATGGCAATGTTTATCGAAACGTTTACGATAAATGGTATATTCAAAACTGTCGGGATCTGATATGCTTACTTGAATACTTTTTCAGAAGCTAAAATGTGTAAATGTTTTTACAGAGGGAATATTATCATTAAAGCATTAACTTTATATAAGTATGATAAAAATTTAAGGATGTGTAAGTATGTATAAAAAGATATTGCTGCCATACGATTTTGGAAACTCATTCGAAAATGTACCTGACCAGCTGGCTAAAATGACAGAGAACAGTGAAGGTGCTGTCATTACTATTTTTAATGTCATCACTGAAAATGAGATGTCGAGTGATGTGAAATTTAACGGGAAACGTTTCAATGCGATAACAGAAGACAAAACAAAAGAACTGAAACCATTTACAGATGCGCTTGAGAAACGCGGGCTAGAGTATGAACTGCGTTTTGAGGTAGGTCGTGTGATTAATGAGCTGTTAACAGAAATTAAGAACAACGATTACGAAATAGTGGTCATGAGTAACAGACGTTCTAAAATGGAAATCAAGCACGTGCTTGGGCATGTCACACATAAAATAGCAAAACGTGTGAATCTACCTGTAATGATTATAAAATAACACAGCATGCCTGCTTACTAAAGTGTAAGCAGGTACTTTTTAATTGTCTGTAATTCTTTTCCCGGTATCCGCATCAAAAAAATGAACTTTATCCATATCAAATGCAAAAGTCATTATATCGCCAGGTTTATTTGGATTGTGAGCGTCGACTCTTGCGACGATTTCTTCTCCTTCCAGTTCTGAGTAAATCATAAATTCTGAACCGAGCAATTCATTCACCTGGACTTTTAAATCGAAGGGTGTTAAATCTTCAAAAGTGAAGCTTCTCCATATTCCAGAAGATTTTCCGGACGTACTCCAAATTTAATGTTCTTATTTGCATAGCCTAATTTTCTCAGCAGCTCTTGATCAGCAGCGAAACTTTAATTTTAATGCCTATAAATTCTTCTCCATCAAATACACACCAAATATATTCATTGCGGGGGAGCCGATAAACTGAGCGACAAATAAATTGCCGTGTGTTATATACTTCCTGAGGCGAACCGACCTGCATGATTTCCCCGTTATTCATAACGACAATTCTACTTGCCATAGTAAGTGCCTCAGTCTGATCGTGGGTCACATACACAGTTGTCGTTTTCAAACGCTGGTGAAGTTTCATAATTTCGGCTCTCATCTGTACGCGTAATTTAGCATCGAGGTTCGACAGCGGTTCATCCATCAGGAATACATCTGTCTCTCTCACTATAGCCCGTCCGAGAGCGACGCGCTGTCTCTGGCCGCCGGATAATGCCTGAGGTTTTCTGTGAAGATAATCAGTCAGCCCAAGTATCTCTGCCGCCTCATCGACTTTTTGTTTAATTTCCTTTTTCGGCCTTTTTTTAATTTTCAGCCCGAATGCTATGTTATCAAATACTGTCATATGAGGGTACAGCGCATAATTTTGAAAAACCATGACGATATCTCGATTTTTGGGCGGAATATTATTCAGCTTATCGCCAATAAAAAATTCACCCTCTGTGATTTCTTCCAGTCCGGCCATCATACGGAGAGTTGTTGATTTACCGCAGCCTGACGGTCCGACAAGGACTATAAACTCCCCCTCTTCTATATCCAGGCTGAAATCTTTAACGACGAGAGGACTTGAGCTGTTATATTGTTTTTTTATATTTTTTAAAAATAAACGGGCCATAGAGTTTCTCCTTAATATTTCGCTGTAATTAAACATCTCTGTATTTAATAATTACTGTTTAATTATAACAGGGTATTAAACGGGTATATAAATTTCAAATTCAAAAGAGTATTACATTGCAAAAGTAGCAGGTTAAGATTTAAAATTAAACTAATGATTACTGAAAAATGAAAGGAAGTGTTCTGTATGTATAAAAATATTTTAGTGCCATTTGATTTTGGGAATTCATTTGAGAATGTACCTGAGCAGTTAGTGAAACTCACAGATAAAAATGGAGATTCGATGATTACGATTTTTAATGTAATAACGGAAAATGAAATGGCGGATAATGTGAAGTATCAGGGCAAGCATTTTGAGGACATAGCAAAAGAAAGAGTCGAAAATATGAAGTTCTTTACAGATCAGCTGGATGAGCATGGTCTTAATTACAAAATTTATTTTGAAACAGGCCGTGTAATTAATGAACTTAAAAAAGAAATTGAAAGTAATGAATATGAAGTTATCGTTATGAGCAACAAGCGATCTAAGCGCGATATCAAACATGTCCTTGGTCATGTGACACATAAAGTGGCAAAACGCGCGAACATCCCTGTAATGATTATAAAATAATTTTAGATTAAAAAACAGAAAGCTGGCTAAACATGGACAATAACTCTTCTAAAAACATATTAATCGGTGCAGGAATTATGAGTACAACACTCGGCTCCTTTTTGAAGAATTTAGAACCCGGATGGAATATTAAACTGTTTGAACGGCTGGATGTTTCAGGAAATGAAAGTTCGCATGAACAAATAATGCAGAACGGACATGCTGCGTTATGTGAATTGAACTTATGTAGAGCAAAAAGACGGTTCGATAGATATTGAGAACAAATCAATCAATGAGCAATTCGAAATTTCTAAACAGTTCTGGTCTTATTTAGTCAGAAACAATCATATAAAGAATCCGGAGGAGTTTATCCGTCCGCTTCCGCACATCAGTTTTGTTATGGGTACAGGCAATGTAGATTTCCTGAAGCGGCGTTATGAAGCGCTGGTGCCGCATCCTATGTTCCACGACATGGAATATACAGAAGATAACAATAGGATTAAAGAATGGATTCCTTTATGATGAACGGACGAACGTCAAACGAACCAGTTGCTGCAAGTAAAATCGATGATGGTACCGACGTAATTAACTTCGGTGAATTAACACGTAAATTGGCAAGAAATATTGAAGGTCATAATAATGCTTCCGTTTATTACCGTCATGAAGTGTTAGATTTCAGACAGCTTGAAAATAATAATGGGAAGTTAAAATCCTCAATATTGAAGATGATAAAATAGAGTATCATACTGCAGATTACATTTTCATTGGTGCCGGCGGACATGCAATTCCGCTGCTGCAGAAAACGAAAATCCCAGAAAGCAAACATCTTGGGGGCTTCCCGATCAGCGGTGCGTTTTTAGTATGCAACAACCCTGAAGTCGTCGGACGTCATAATGCTAAAGTTTACGGCAAAGAACCATACGGTACACCCCGATGACGGTACCCCTCACAAGGCGCTACATTCAAGGACAGGAAGTTTATTGTTTGGACCATTTGCTGCAATCGGGCCGAAATTTTTAAAATACGGTTCGAATATGGATTTGTTCAAATCAATCAAGACAGACAATCTCTTAACGCTTGTTTCAGCAGGAATTAAAAATTTACCGCTGGTGAAATATTCAATCCAGCAAGTTATGATGCGTAAAGCTGACAGAATGAAAGAGCTCAGAAAATTTGTGCCTGATGCAAAAGTGAAGACTGGGATATTCATATCGCAGGTAAACGGGTACAGGTCATTAAAGATACAGAGGTACACGGCAAAGGCTTTATTCAGTTTGGAACGGAAGTCGTAAGCTCTGAAGATAACTCTGTAATTGCACTGCTCGGTGAATCACCAGGTGCTTCCGTATCGTTTCAGTAGCGCTTGAAGTATTCAAACAAAGCTTCTGAATATAGAGACAAATGGGATACGAAATTAAAGAAATGATACCTTCATACGGTCAGTCGTTAATTGAAAATAGCGATTTGCTGTATGATATTAGAAAAATGACTGCAGACAATCTGGAGCTTAAATAAAATCGGAACCGGACAATTTTGTCCCGTTTTTTTTAATGAGATGAGTTAGTGAGCCAAAGAATATCGTTCATTCCCCTTATTTAATCTCTCGAAAATATAAATAGCTATTATAACTTTTTCATTATATAATTTTAAATATTCTAACTATTTTAAAAGAGATATAACACTAAATAATATTGGGGGTACTGCTATGCTTAGAAAGTTATTTTTATTGTTTGCGATTGCCTTGCTGTCGGTTACGGCGGCATGTTTCGAATGATGATGCTGCTGATATCAGCGAGGATAAAAATGCGGAGAATGCGAATACAGGTGATGTTGTTGTCGGCTTTGACCAGATTTATCGACTATTGATCCTCATGGAACAAATGATGTCAACGCAATTCAAATCAGGCGTCATCTCTATCAGACACTTGTTGCACGTGAAATTGATATGTCTCATAAACCGGGTCTCGCCTCGGAGTGGGAGCAGGTGGATGACACAACATGGAACTTTAAATTAGCTGAAGGGGTGACCTTTCATAATGGCTCTGAGTTTAGCGCGCAAGATGTAAAGGCATCACTTGAACGTGTGCTGGATCCAAGTGTCAGTGCTCCTACTGTCTTCCTTTTTGACATGATTGAAGACATTGAAGTGGTTAATGACTATGAACTAAATATTACTACAGCCCCGTTCGCTCCGCTGCCGGATAATTTAGCGCACACAGCTGGGAGTATTATGATAAAGTAAAGCATTTATGCTGATTATCAAAATGCTATTGATCAGGCTGAGCTCGATATGACTGCAGAAGATTATTATGAACTGAGAGATGCCGGCGGTGAGGAGTTTACAAAGATATCAGAACAGATTGCCGAGCATACAAGCACTTATCTTTCAGAGAATCCTGATGGTACAAACTACGTTAAATTTAAAGCGCGAGCTCCTGGACAGAATATAGAGTTTGAACGCTTTGAAGATTTCGCGGGAGAAAGCAATATTGATAATCTGACATTTGTTATTATTCCTGAATCCGGTTCGATGATGGCGGAACTTGAATCCGGCGGGATAAACATTACTACGCCCAGTCGATATGGCGATGATGGACAGAGTCCAAAACAGTGACAGTACTGAATTTGTTGAAGCGGAATCATTAAGAACGAATTACCTTGGCTTCAATACGGAACAGGAACCTTTTGATGATGTTAAAGTGCGTCAGGCTATCGATTTTGCACTCGACAGAGAAGAGTTAAAGGAAGGTATCTATAACGGACAGGCTGCGATTCCGAACAGCCTGGTGTCTGCCAGCGTATTTGGACACGATGAAGAATTACCAGAAGTCGCCAGGATATGGAGCAAGCACAGGCGATTCTTGCTGAATCCACTTATGCTGATGGATTTGATGCCACGATCTGGGTAAATGACAGTCAGGATTTAGTCGATTCTGCAGTGTATATCCAGGAGCAGCTTAAAGAGTTAAATATCAATATCACAATCGAACAATTTGAAATGGCAACATTTATGGAACGTTTAGGCGAAGGACAGCATGATATGTTCCTGCTCAGTTTTACAGCATCTACCGGTGATGCGGATTACCTGCTGTCAGCGCTGACTCTAAGTTCTAACAGAGGTTTTGGAGGTAACAGAGCGTTCTACACGAATGAGGATGTTGATGCGGCACTCGAAAGTGCGAGAAGTGCAACAGAAGATACGGATAGACTTTCAGAGTATACAAATATTCATAATATGCTCCGTGAAGATGTACCGTATGCACCTCTGGTTCATCCCAATATGAGCCTTGCTTATAATACTGCTCAGCTTGAAGGTGTTGAACTCGATGCGGCAGGCTATATCAGGCTTGAAAACCTTAGTTTTAAATAGTAAAAAGACGTTATCGTTAAATGATAACGTCTTTTTCTATGGTGCTATGATTTACCATTCAGCAGTGCATACCAGTACATAATCGGCAGCATATTCTTTTTAAACTGATAAAAAATCTTCTTATCATCAGCCTGATTCAGAAAAGTTGTTTCTGTCGGCACTCTGTCATAGCCGAATTCAGCGAGAATAAGTTCCCCGTATTCAGTTGCGATGGGCTGGCGTTCTGCCATCATACTTATGACTGGGTTCCTGATCATTCATACGTTCAATTAGATTATCGACCAGCACCGGCAGCTGTTTTCTGACAGCAGCGCCCATTTTTACTGTCGGCAGACTGGATGAATCACCGAGAGAAAATACCGTTGTATATTGTTTGTGCATCATCGTGTGTTTATCGACGTCCACCCAGCCTTCTTCATCGAGCAGGCCTGAGCTTTTTAAAATTGACGGTCCGTGCATCGGCGGTGTGACGACAAGCATTTCAAAAGACAGAGTATGTGTGTCGCCAGTTTTGTTATTTTTGAATACTGCCTGCTTCTCTTTGCCTTTGACTTCAATCAGTTCTTCATTCAGCTTGTAGTCGATATGCTTCTCTTCCATCTGATTGATGAGGCTGTCGTTATATTTCTTTACTTCAAACAGTTCTTCACGTCCGCTTCTGAACATTATATCGACGTTACGGTCATGCTGTTTTACAAAATCATCCATCGTAAACAGCGAGTTTTCCGCTGACACGCCGCCTTTAATTTTTGACTGCGGCTTCGTTACGATGTTGCCGGATTTTGTATTTTTCAGAGACTCATAAGTGTATTCGACAAAATCATATAAATAGTTTGTACACACACCGTTTTTGCCAATAGCTTCTTTAGCGCCTTTAATCGCATCATAATTAAGTTCAATACCAAGTGCAACGATTAGAAAGTCATAGCTGATGACTGTATCGTCAGCTGTCACTTCCCGTTTTACGGGATCGATATGTTTAACAGATGACTTAAGCCATCTGGCTCCTTTTGGTATCACTTTTTTCATCGGTTTTCTTGTGGAATCCAGTTTTTCGTCACCGCTTCCGACTAACGGCCATGCAGGCTGGAAATAATGATAATCATCGGGTTCTATAATTAAGACATCATCTTTTAATCTTTCTTTTTGGAAAGTATCCGGCTGGCAGTCGATATACCGCCAGTCCCTCCGCCAAGAATAACTAATTTATAATGCTGTTTCATAAGAACACCTCCGTGTTACTGGGAATATTCCCGTTTACACAGAGGTTAGTCATATTATAATTTATTCTTATGATTTATATTTGAGCGAGTGCCTGTTCAAGATCTTCCTGCAGATCCTGAACGTTTTCGAGACCGACAGATAAGCGGAGCAGTGTATCCGGCGCTTTAGTTAATTCTTTTTCCACTGAAGCGCGATGCTCGATATAGCTGTGGGTGCCGCCGAGACTCGTTGCTTGTGTAAAGATTTTAACCGTATTGGCTACTTTTAGTGCAGCTTCAGCCTTTCCTTTAACTTTAAACGACATTAGTCCGCCAAAATCACTCATTTGTGATGCTGCAATATCGTGTCCGGGGTGCTCAGGAAGGCCCGGGTGATACACTGTTTCAACTTTGTCATGCTGATTTAAAAAGTCAGCGATGGTTTTAGTGCTGGAGCAGTGGACTGACATTCTTGCCGATAGAGTCTGAACACCGCGGAGGGCCAGCCAGCAGTCGAACGATGACGGCACGGCACCTTTCGCATGCTGCCATGTTCTTAAGTTTTGAAGCATTGGACTGTCTTCTTTCGCAACTACCGCACCGAGCAGCAAATCGCTGTGACCCCCGATATATTTAGTGACCGAATGCAGTGAAAAATCAGCGCCGAGCGCCAGCGGGTTTTGTAGCATAGGTGTAGCTGTTGTATTATCGACAACAGTTACTGCACCTGCCTCTTTTGCAATACTAACAACCGCAGCAATATCGATGATTTTAATCTGAGGATTTGACGGTGTCTCAATCCAGATTAAGCCAGTTGGTTCACTTTTAACTGCTGCTTTTAAATCCTCTAAATTACTCATGTCTGCAGTGACGATATCAAACCTTCTGCCGATATCCGTTTCATTAAGTAAAGTCAATACACCGAAATACATATCATCCGGTAAAATAATACGCTGAGGCATATCCTGCGGCAGTGATTCAATCACTGATGAAATAGCGGCCATGCCGGATGCAAAAGTCACAGAATCATAGCCTTCTTCAAGTGCTGTCAGACATTCCTCCAAAGAACGTCGGTTTGGATTATCTCCGCGGCTGTACATAAAGTCGTCAGTGTAAGAACCATCTGCAGACCGTTCGTAAGTAGTAGACAAATGAAGCGGTGTTGTAACCGCACCAGTGACCGGATCAACCTGTCTGCCAGCATGAATTGCTTTCGTTTCAAAACGCATATATATCCCTCTTTTTTAAAGTTTATATAAACAGTATACAGATGACTTTTGTAATTATCTATAAATTCAGATAAATTTACTATGAAAACAGACGATTGTTTCTCGTGAAAAAGGGTAATTGATTAAAAACACCGGAAGGAGTTTTTTGATGGAAATTAAAAATATCGAACCGGCAGCAATTCCTGATTTTGAACAGCAGCTGCAGCTTGAAAATGTTAAGTATTTAACGCTGTGCACAGAAGAAGGAATTATTGCCTATCTCGCAGGTATAGACAGTGAGCTGGATAATGAAATCGATGTGCATTTTGATTTTAAAGAAGACTTCAATGAGCCTGTAGCTAAGCAGATGTATACGTCTTTTATGAAACAGAATATCAGTGAAGATATAACGTTTAATCCGCAGAGTGAAAAGGAAGAGCAGTTTATCGAATCGTTATAAAAGTAAAAGCTCCCGCTAAGGGAGCTTTATTATTTACCAGCCAATTTCGCTTAATTCAAGTACTGTCGGAATTAATGCACCGTCGTATTCTTCTTCGATGAACTCTGCAGTATCTGCTTCCTGGTAAAGGTCAGCAATTCTGTTGTACGTTTCATTATTTGCATCCTCAGCATTTGAAGCGATAATATTCACATAATCAACTGCTGTGTCGTCTTCACGGAAAATGGAATCCTTAATCGGATGAAGGTTTGCATCTTTTGCAATACCATTATTAATCACGCCGAGATCCACATCACCTAAGGCACGTGGAATTTGTGCCGGTGCCACTTCTTCAAATTGATAATCATTCGGATTCTCAACGACTGCATTTTCGATTGAGCCTAACCCGTTATAATCTTCAACAAGTGTAATCAGACCGGCATCTTCCAGCAGCATTAATGCACGTCCCTGATTAGACACGTCATTCGGCAATGCGATTGTACCGCCGTCTGGAATATCAGTGGCATCTGTCAATGAATCTGAGTAAATACCCATCGGTGCAAGGTTCGTCGTTGCAATAGGTACTAAATCTAAATCTCTATCTTCGATAAATTCATCGAAATACGCGACAGTCTGGAATGCATTTAGATCTATTTCACCGTCTGCAAGCGCCGTATTCGGCTGAACATAATCGTTAAATGTAACAATTTCTATTTCAATATCTTCTTCTGCAGCTTTTTCTGCAACATAATCCCATACTACTGTATCAGTTCCGCTGATGCCGATACTGACTTTTTCTTTACCGCTGTCACCACATGCTGAAAGAACGATTCCGACTAAAAGTAAACTCGTTAATAAAAAAACTTTTTTCATAATATATTTCCTCCAATTGTTATTTTCTTCTTACAACTCTTGCAAACTTATTACCAGCTGACTGAAGGCCTTGAACCATAATTATCAGGATGATGACTGTAATCAGCATTGTGACTGTATCGAATCTCTGATAGCCGTATGTTATCGCTAAATCACCGATACCGCCGCCGCCGACCGTGCCGGCCATCGCAGATGCACCGACTAAGCCGATAATGGAAATTGTGAAATTCACTATCAGAGAGCCGAATGCTTCCGGCAGCACGAATTTAATTATTGTCTGCATTGGTGTTGCACCCATAGCGTCCGCTGCCTCCAGCACGCCTTCATCTACTTCAAGGAGTGAACTCTCTACGAGTCTTGCAATATACGGTCCGGCAAAGAATACCATGGGTACAATAGCAGCTTCCGTTCCGATTGATGTCCCGACGATTAGTTTTGTGACCGGTATTATCGCAACAAGCAGGATGATAAACGGCAGTGATCTAAAGATATTGATTACAGCATTCAGCACTGTGAAAATAATTTTATTTTCTAAAATCTGACCAGGTCTTGTCACGTATAATAGAATACCGAGTGGCAGTCCAAGTATGATAGAAAAAATAAATGAAATGCTCACCATCTGAACCGTTTCTAAAAACGCTTCTAATATAGTGCTCCAGCTAACCAGCATATGTATTCACCTCGCTGTAATATACATCGTTTTCTTTTAAATAAAGCAATGCTTTTTTGAGCTCTTCTGCTGAACCGTCGAACTGAACGATTAAATTGCCGAACGGCACGCCCTGCAGTTCAGTAATATTGCCAAACAGCACATTCACATCCAGATCATACAGCTTGCTGATTTGTGATAAGTACGGTTTCACTGCAAGCTTATTGATAAAGTTTATTCTGTAAATAAATTGATCGTTGTCCCGTTCCTGAATCAGCTCCCGGACATAGGCTGGCAGTTCTGTCTGCATGACTGTGTTAACAAACCGTCTGCCGGTTTCTGTTTTAGGATTAGAGAATACATCGAAGACAGAACCGCGTTCAATAATTTTGCCGTTTTCCATCACTGCGACTTTATGGCAGACATCACGGATAACGGACATCTCATGTGTAATCAGTAAAATTGTAATGTTGTACTCCTTATTAATCTTTCTTAAAAGTTCAAGTATGGATTCAGTCGTCTCTGGATCGAGAGCAGATGTTGCTTCGTCACAGAGCAGAATTGACGGATTGGTTGCAAGTGCACGGGCAATGCCGACACGCTGCTTCTGTCCGCCCGACAGCTGGTCGGGATACTGTGAAGCTTTATCAGACAAACCGACGAATTCGAGTAACTCGGCGACACGTTTTTTAATGTCATTTTTAGGTGTCTTATTCAAAATCAGCGGCATCGCTACGTTCGTATATATGTTTTTGAATTTAACAGATTAAAATGCTGGAAAATCATGCCGATACGTTTTTTCGTCACTCTCAGTTCGGGAGCTGTCAGTGCTGTTAAATCTTTACCATCTACGATAACCTGTCCAGCCGACACGCTCTCCAGCTGATTGACGCAGCGAATCAGCGTACTTTTTCCTGCCCCGCTGTATCCGACCACACCGTAAATTTCTCCAGTGCCGACTTTGAAATTAATATCATCCAATGCATGAATCGGTGCATCGGTGCCGTCATACGTTTTGTCTACATCGATAAACTCAATCATTAAAAAACGCTCCTTAAACATAGCTAAATAGTAGGAATTAAAAAATGTAATAAAAATACACCAGTATATGACCGGTGTTTTTTTAAAAACCAGATATACATTCTTTGTAAAAAGAAAATAACCTCTCCTTAAAATATAAGAAGAGGCCAATGTATATTCGCTCTTCTCATCTTTTAGCGTGCTGCTACAGGATTTGGCACAGTACATAATGTCTGTTGCCGAGATTTCATAGGGCCAGTCCCTCCATCTCTCTTGATAAGAAAGTAAGTTATTTGATTATTTAATTTAAACTAACTATATTGCAGAGTGGTATTAAAGTCAATAAGGAAATTGAAATTAATTTCACGAGAGCTAGAAATACATTGCTTAATACTGTTTATCTCCCATAAGTACTTATTTCTTTTGAAACTAGAACATTTGTACAAAGAATAAGCTGATTGTATCCCAGTAATATTGAATCGTTACAAACAGCACTGCAAACAGTATCGCAGGCAGCATATTCGCTACTCTTATATTCAACAGTCCGAGCAGTCTTATACCGATCGCAATAATCATAATACCGCCTGTGCCTGTGATAGCAACAATAATCTCTTCCATCAAATCAGGTTGTACAAAGCGGATAATTTGAGATGCTGACAATGCAATAATTCCCTGGAACAGAAATACGGAAATGGCCGAGAACATAATTCCGATGCCCATAGTGGACGTCAGGAAAATAGCGAGTACCCCATCAATTAACGCTTTTGTTAGGAGTACGGTATGATCATTGCGGAGTCCGCTGTCCAAGGCACCGATGATGCTGACTGCGCCGACGACATAGACTAATGTTGCAGTGACAAAAGCCGCTGCAGCACCGCCTTCAGTAGCGCCTGTTTTTGTTTCGAGCCAGATACCGAAGTGATTCATTTTATCTTCAATATCCCATTTTTCACCGAGCATGGAACCGAGAGCGAGACTGGCAACGACTACAATAAGTATACTGTTGGCTTCCAGTGCCATATCTATACCGATAACCAGTATGGTAATTGATAATGCCTGGAGTATAGTAACTTTCATATTTTCATTTATATTTTTCCAAAAAAGACCGATGATGCTGCCTAAAATAATAGCTAAAGCATCTACAATAGTACCAAACAGCGCCATGCAAAATCCCCTCGTCTCTATAAATATCTAAACTAAATATCATAACGGTGACGGGGGTGATATATTAAATCAACTATCCGGAATAGTTGGATAGTTTATAAATATTGTATTTAATTAATAACATTACATAAAGCTTTACTTTTGTAGTATATTTTCGTATTAATGATAAAATTATCAGTAAAGAATTGCACATCTAAGAGGAAGGTGATTATCATACAGACGCTGTATATTTTTATCGTTGTTATGATTTTAATTGTGATTCACTGATTATAAAAATATTTGAGTACTTTAAACTGAAAAAAGATACTAAAACATTATGGGACAGACGTGTCAGGTTAAAAACAAAGCCTGAATACTACGTTCATTACTATAACTACTTCGTTAATATTATGGAACAGGAGCACACGGATGACAGGAACGTGGTGGATGATGAAACGTGGAATGACCTGGATCTCAGCAAGCTGATGGACAAAATAAACTATACATTTACAACGATAGGCACTGAAAATTTATATGCAGTGCTCAGAAACTCATCAGAAAATCATGTTATAGCTGAAGATTTATTACATAAAATCAAAAATAATCGGGGTTTCCGGGAAGAGATATCATACCGGCTGGCTAAACTCGGGAGGTCCGTAAACTCAAACACGAGTAAGTTCATGTATGAATTTATGCCGGTGAAGAAGTATAATCCGTTGTTTATACTATTTTCATTGATGCCGATTATCGGTGTGTTTCTATTTTTAATTAATCCGTTTTTATCATTATTAACTATACTGGCGGGCTTTGGCATAAATGCATATTTATCACAGAAGCATAAAGGTTCAACGGGTTTGGACTACGCGGATATTTTTTATGCGATTAATATTATTGTCACTGCCGGAAAACTGAATTCAAAATTCAACAGCAAAGGTCTGAAAAGACTGGCCTTAATGGGTCCTTTGTTTGTTACTGATGACAGTGCAGGAGAGTTGAATGCTGGTGTTCAGATGTTTAATGCTTTTAAATTAATGTTTTTAATAGACTATCATCTTTATCACACTGCTAACCGGACACTGAATAAGAACCATGAGTTATATAAAGAAGGATGGCGTTACACTGCTTCGCTCGATCTGCACTACAGCCTCGCCATGTGGAGAGAAACGCTGCCCTATTATACAGTGCCCGTAACAGAAATATCTTCATATATACAAACCGAGGGACTGTATCATCCGCTCGTTGCAGATGCTGTTGATAATGAACTTAATTTTAATAATGATATTTTATTATCTGGTTCCAATGCAGCAGGCAAATCAACATTTATGAAAGCACTGGGTATCAATGTAATTATCAGTAATGCATTAAACACATCCACCAGCACACTATTTAAATATACTCCGGGAAAGTCATATCGTCGATGGAAATTACCGACAGTGTAATCGAAGGCGACAGTTACTTTATCAGCGAAGTAAAATCACTGAAGCGGATTGTCGACGAAATTGAAGATTTTGACGGTACTGTTTACTGTATTATTGATGAGATATTCAAAGGCACAAATACGATTGAACGGCTGGCTGCAGGAGAGTCATTTTTAAGATATCTGCATGAAAAAGAAAATGTCTGCTTAATCGCAGCAACACACGATATGGAGCTGACAGAGTTACTGGATGGAGAATTTGATTTTTACCATTTCAGCGAAGAGCTGGCTGGTGATGATATTAATTTTGATTATAAAATTAAAGACGGAATTGCAACCAGTTCAAATGCGATTGAGTTATTGAGATTATATGAATTCCTGAAGCGGTATATCAGGAAGCGAGAGGAAAAGTGAGTAATAACTGATTCAGCAGAAGGGATACTATAAATAGAATGGGGATGTAAAATGAAGCAAAATAAAAATATGCTCATTTATCTATTAGTGTTTATCATCATGGTTTGTGGGGTTTAAATATTGTTATTCTTAAACTTCTGGTTACTGAATTACCTCCTGCGACGATGACGGCTTTCCGTGTAATGATTGCCGGTGTAACGACGTTATGTATTTTAATACTGACACGTTCTTTCCGCCGGATGACTAAACAGGAATGGATTTATACTCTGCTAGGAACATTATTTGGCGTTGTGCTTCACCATTCATTGCTGGCAATATCACTGACGATGATCGATGCATCCAGTGCAGCATTAATACTGGCACTTGTGCCGCTCACGACCGTTATACTGGCGATATTTTTTCTCGGTGAGAAGCTGACAGGTGCACGTCTCCTCGGTATTTTTCTGGCATTGATCGGTGTATTTTTCATTCAAGGAGAATCTTTTACAAGTTTTCATTTTTCGTTAGGCGAAGTATTAATATTTACATCAATGCTTGTGCAGGCAATCAGTTTTATCTTTATAAAAAAAGCGACCGCAACTATCGATTCAAAACAAATTACGACAATGATGTTTTTAACCGGTTCTATTGGTCTGGTTATTCTCAGCTTTATTATTGAGCCGGGAAGTTTCAGCCAGATGTTTACGGCCAGTCCTTTTATTTATGTGTTATTTATTTTTCCGGTATGGTCGTAACAGGGTTCGGCTATATAATATACAACTCGGCAATACAGCAGATCGGTGCCGGACAAACTGTTATATTCAATAACTTTGTCCCATTCTTCGGCGTTGTTTTTTCAGTGATTTTCTTAAATGAAATGATTACTGCTTCGCAGGTAATCGGTTTTATATTTGTAGTGATTGGCGTGCTGTTTGGGACAGGATATTGAATTTATATTTAGTCAGAGAAATAGACGGAAAAATTTATAAAAATGCTCCGGACATTATATTGTCCAGAGCATTTTTTCTCTATTTCTCTTTTTTTGGCATTGAGTAAGCACCGTTATCAAGCTGTTTCCATAACAGTTCCGGCAGTTCGTATTTATCTTCTCTTTCAGCATCAAAGTATTTGAAAATCTCATCTTCTCTGCCTTCTTCGATTTTGCTGATGAAGTTATAATCCAGCAGCAGTACTCTGCCTAGAGCAATTATTTCCATATTGTCCTCTTCAATAGCGCGGAGTGCCTGATCTGCAGTAAATACAGAACCGATACCGATGAGCGGCATGCGTCCATCTATCCATTTGTGAAGCAGCTCGATACGCTCTGAACCGGCATATTTTCCTTCACGTGTTTTAGAGTGAACTTGGCTTAATGAAGCGTGCAGGTAATCGATCGGCTTTTCAACAAGCATGCTGAGCAGTTCCTCTGTAGTTTCCATACGAATCCCGGGAGTCTCTGCTTCTTCTGGTGAGAAACGGTAGCCGATAATAAAATCATCTTCAGCATACTGCTCTTTTGCCTTCGTAACTGCATCGACGACTTCCATAGCGAAGAGGAAACGGTCTTCGCCCCATTTGTCACTACGTCTGTTGAAATACGGTGAAACGAACTGATGAATAATATAATGGTTGGCACCGTGAATTTCAATGCCGTCAAATCCTGCTTCAGCAGCGCGGCGTGTTGCTTCCCCAAATGCTTCAATCGTTTCAAGAATTTCTTCTTCTGTAATTTCACGTGCATCATGCGGTTCTGTTTCATCAAAGCTCTGCATCGTAATGGGGCTTGGTCCTGCAGAATCAGCACCGGGTGTTAACCTTGGAAGTGCCTGAACGCCGCCGTGATGAATTTGGAGTATTGCTTTTGCTCCATTTTCTTTCATAGCGTCTGCAAGACGTGCCAGTCCTTCGACATCTGAGTCGCGGACCACTGACGGCTGACCCGGAAATGCTTTACCAAGACCAGTTACATTGGGCTGCAGAAATCGACAAGCCGACGTCTTTCGAACGTGTACGCATGTACTCAATTTCTTCGTCCGAAACAATACCATCATCGTGTGAAGAAATGTGTGTCATCGGTCCGAGCGCAAATTTATTTTTTAATTCAACTCCATTTTTGAATGTGAATTTTTGAAACAGAGTCTCGTATTTCTTATTCATATAGATAAAATCCTCCAGTAAACTTTTGTGAACTAATATTACATTACTAAATAATAACCAAGTTCATTGATACAGCCTAAATTTCTGCTCAAGATAGTTTAATTTTCTGTATATCTTTTAAGGTGTTCTGCAGTCACTGAATTTTTAACATTTAACAGTCCTTCAGGTTCACCGCTGTATAGAATTTTACCGCCTCTCATACCGGGACCTGGACCGACGTCAACAAGCCAGTCGGCGTGCGTCATCATCGTGAGGTTATGTTCAATCAGAATAACGGTATTACTCTGTTCAATTAATTGTTCAAAACACGATAATAATGCAGGGATATCATCTTCATGGAGCCCTGTTGTCGGTTCATCGAAAATAAATACTTTATCTTTTGCATTACTGTCTAAATAACGGCTTAATTTTAAGCGCTGAATTTCCCCGCCTGACAACGTATCAAGCGATTGGCCGAGCGTCATATAATGCAGTCCCGTCGCTTCAAGATTTTTAAGACGCGATACAACTTTTTCATTATTTTTAAATAACGATACACCTTCTTCGACTGTCAGTGCCAGTACATCCGCAATGGAATAGCCGTTCACTGTCGCTTCAAGTACTTCTTTTTTATAACGCGTACCGTTACACACTTCACATACTTGTGAGAAATCGGCCATAAAGGCGAGCTCTGTTTTAATAACGCCCTTACCGTTACATTCAGGACATGCGCCTTCTGAGTTATAACTGAACATGCCTTTTCTTAAGCCGGTCTGTTACTGAAAAATGTGCGGATTTCATCAAATAAATCCATATAAGTCAGCAGGTTGGAACGGTTAGTCGCCTGTACTGCTTTCTGATCTATAAATATCGCATCTGAAGATTTACCTAAACCTGTTTTAATCAGCGTACTTTTACCTGAACCAGCAACACCGGTAATGACCGATATCAGACCTTCAGGGATATCGACGGATATATCTTTTAAGTTATTCTTAGTAATATTTTAAGTGATATAAATGACTCAGACTGTCTGGGATTCTCTTTAAGCTGATGTTTTCTGTTAAGTGCGATACTGGTCGGCGTATCGGTCTGCATTAACTCCTCATACGTACCGTTAAATATAATTTCTCCCCCGTGCTGACCTGCGCCTGGGCCAATATCGATAATGTGATCTGCAATATGAATTACATCGGGATCATGTTCGACAATCAGCACAGTATTTCCTTTATCGCGTATGGAACGCATAATTTCATTAATTTTTTCTATATCTTCGGGATGGAGTCCAACACTCGGTTCATCAATAATGTATACTAAGTCGGTTAATGGACTGTTTAAATGACGGATCAGCTTAATGCGCTGCGATTCTCCGCCTGACAATGTCGGTGTTTCGCGGTTGAGCGTTAAATAATTTAAACCGATATAAGCAAGAGCTTCCATTTGTTCAAGTAATGGTTTAACGATAAATTTAGCTTTCTTGTCATTCAGATCTTTTAAAAAGCTAATCGCATCATCGATTGATAATGCCGTAAAATCGGCAATACTCGCTCCGTTAATTTTACAGCTCAGTACTTTATCGTTAAGGCGTTTGCCCTCACAGTCCGGACATTTCTGACTGGTTACGACGCGTTCTACGTCCGTTAAAAACCGTTTCTTTTCAAAGTTATCATTGAGCAGAAATGACCGTCTGAAGCGATGAATCAGCCCTTCGAACTTAGCCGTTCTCGGCCAGTTATCCGGCGGGTTTTTAATCTTTCTGGGTTTAGTATAAAGAAATGTATTCATTTCTTCTTCTGTGTAATCTTGCAATTTTTTATCATTATCAAATAAACCGCTGTATAAGTAACGTTTCCCTCTCCAGCTGTCCGGTCTGAATGAAGGGAATTTAATTGCATCTTGATTAAGTGATTTATTAAAATCGAGCAGTTCATTTAAATCAATGTCTTCGACGTAGCCGAGTCCTTGGCACCGTTCACACATTCCGCTCGGGTTATTAAATGAAAAGACATTTGAATAGCCGACAAAAGGTGCGCCGACGCGCGACCATAATAAGCGAACGGATGAATATATGTCGGAAATTGTGCCAACTGTTGAACGTGAATTGCCGCCGAGTTTTTCTGGTTAATAACCATTGAGACCGGCAGATTTTCTATTCTGTCGACATCAGGTTTTTCATATTGCGTCAGCTGATGCTGGATGTAACTAGAGTAAGTCTCATTCAAGAGACGTTCTGACTCCGCAGCCAGGACGTTGAACACAAGTGAAGACTTTCCTGAACCCGAACGACCGGTAAAGACAGTCAGCTGATGTTTTGGAATATCGACACTCACATTTTTTAAGTTATTTTGATTCGCACCATGCACGCGTATATATGACATGAAATCCACCTCTGTATATAAATTTATCTGTAAGTAAGCATATTTAAACCATACCCTGTTATAGAGGTATTAAATCAGAACGACAGGTCTGAAGTAAATTTAATGTTTTCAGGAGGTAAGTTCGGGGAATGTAATTTTTAAGACAATAAAGGGGGCAAATAAAATGAGAAATATTATTTATATTATTGGGTTGATTGTAGTTATTTTAGCTGTATTATCATTCCTTGGATTAAGATAAACTAATTTAAACTGCCGTGTATAACTCTCAGTATCTAACTGAAAGTTATACGCGGCTTTATTTATATATTATTTTATCAATCCTGTTCATACTGTTCATATTGCGATTATAGAATATAAGGTAAATAGTCACTGAAAGGAAGTTATTATGAATAATCCAGTTAAACTTTTACTCGTATTCTCAGGGATTTTTGGGCTGATTGGTTCTGTAATGGGCGCACATATGGCAGGTTCAGGATCATATGCACTAAGACCGATTCACGCACATATTTTAGTCGTGGGATGGTTAAGTTTATTCTCATGGTCCATTTTTTATAAAGTATTTGAAGTTAAATATAATGCATTATCGAAATTCCATGTCTGGTCTGCCATTATCGGTACGACAGGTCTGGTTTTAGGAATGTTCTTAACTAATGTTGTGTCATTCAATCTTCCGCGCTGCAGTTACACTTATCGTCTACATCGGCGGCGGTGTTACATTGCTCTTAAGTTTTGTTGCATTTTTCGTACAGACACTGCTTTATCAGCCTAAAAAATAAAGAAGCGGCTCAAAATCCTCACCAGAGGATTTTGAGCCGTATTTGCTTGGAGAAAATGAGTTTGGATGACGATGTCAAGCTCACATGGTAGTTCGTGAACGTTTGGGTGACGATGTCAAACGCACATGGTAGTTCGGCAGCGTTTGGGTTACGATGTCAAACGCACATGGTAGTTCGGCAGCGTTTGGGTTACGATGTCAAACGCACATGGTAGTTCGGCAGCGTTTGGATGACGATGTCAAACGCACATGGTAGTTCGGCAGCGTTTGGATGACGATGTCGAGCTCACATGGTAGTCCGGAAGCGTTTGGATGACGATGTCAAGCTCACATGGTAGTTCGGCAGCGTTTGGATGACGATGTCAAGCTCACATGGTAGTCCGGCAGCGTTTGGATGACGATGTCAAGCTCACATGGTAGTCCGGAAGCGTTTGGATGACGATGTCGAGCTCACATGGTAGTTCGGAAGCGTTTGAATGACCATGTCAACCGCACATGGTAGTCCCCCGCCTATTTATCAGTCAAATTCTATTGGTCTCGCTATTTTGTTGCTTTGTCCGCCGTCGACGAGTATGGTCTGGCCGCTGACGTAAGTTGAATCATCTGACGCTAAAAATAGACATGCTTTAGCGATGTCGTCGACTGTGCCGACGCGTCCCATCGGATTGAAAGCCAATGATTCTTCAAATGATTTCTCCGGGTTTTCGAGACTTGCAAAAGTTTTATGGAGAAGCGGTGTGTCGACAGAACTTGGTCCGACTGCATTGACACGAATCTGATGTTGTCCGTAATCGAGTGCCATCTGACGTGTTAAAGCTGTCAGTCCGCCTTTCGCACTTGCATATGCTGCGAGCCTCGTAATTGTTGTTTCAGCATGCCATGATACCATGTTGATAATCGATGAAGTGTCCTGTTTCTGCATTTCAGGTATAGCATACTTGCTGCACAGAAATGGTCCTGTTAAATTTATTCCCATTAAATTGTTCCATTCTTCGAGCGATGTTTCGTGCACAGATTTTCGGAAATTAATTGCGGCGTTATTTAAAAACATCTAATTTTCCGAATTCATTTATCGTGTATTCAATTAAACTTTTAACATCTTCTTCATTACTGACATCTGTTTTATGAAAACGGACATCGAGGTTTTTATCAATTAAATCTTTTACAGTGTTTTCGCCTGCTTCAGCATCTATATCAGCAATGACAACTTTTGCCCCTTCTTCTGCAAAAACCTGCACGACGCCGCGCCCTATTCCCTGACTCCCCCCGGTAACGACTGCGATTTTATTTTTAAGTCTCATAACATCCCATCCTTCTCGTAAATTGCTTTCTTTATTATATTATCAATATTTAACTCATAAGTATAAAATCCAACGGGCGTCACATTTTAGACATAATATTGGTAAAATATGAACTAAATATAATATTAGAGTAAATTAACGCACCGTAAAGGAGAATTTATTATGGGTAAAAAAGGTTTAACAATTTTAGGGGTATCGGTCGGTGTTATTGCAGTATTGGCAGTCGGGGCATACATTTTGTTTCAGACGATGGTGAACAACCCGAAAAACAATTACTTAATGGCTGAACTGGACGATGTTGAAGGTACTTTCGAGTTATTTGAAGAGCGTTTTGAGAGCGAACTTGACTGGTATGAATATGCCGAGGAAAATGCGATCGAATCAACATTAGGCATTACAGCAGAAACAAACGAACCTTCATTCCAAGAGATGGGTATAGATCAGATGATTAATAACTCTAATATTGATCTGACAATCGGTCAGGATATGGCAAATGAAGTCAGTACGATGGGGCTTAATGCAGATATAGCGGGCTTATCTATTTCAGATGTAAATGCATATATCACAGGTGAAAAAGCGGGACTTACATTGCCATTCATTGAAGAATATATGGTAGTGAATGAAGCAGATGCAGCAACGTTCCTGAATACTCTTGATCCGGCAACTTTTACAGGTGAAGAAGAGATCGATTACTCAATGTTCTTTGAAACCAGTGCACTGACAGAAACTCAGCGGGAATATTTCATTGATGAATATTCAACTTTCATTAGAGAGAACTTGCCGGATGATGCGTTTGAGTCGGGAAGTGAAGAAATTACTGTCGGTGATAATACAGTGAACGCTGATAAACTGACCATGACATTAACAGAAGAACAGATTCACACGTTCTTAAAAGACTTATTTAATAAGATGGCAGAAGATGAAGAGCTTGCAAACATTATCGAAACTCAGATGATGGCCGCAAACCTTGGCAACCCCGAAGCGCCTTCTGCGGAAAACGCAGCAACCGAGTTCAACAACTCATTAAAAGAAGCGGCAGAGAATATAGAAGATGTCGGCTTCCCTGAAGTTTTAACATCTGTTGTCTGGACAGACGGTGACGATAATATCATTCAGCGTGATTTCGATACGTCAATTACAGTTGACGGATCTACAGGCCAGGTTGCAGTCGACGGTGTTACAGAAATTACTGAAGACAGCACAGTTTTCAATTATGATATGGCATTCTCTGACGAGACTATGGAATCAGTAATAGGCTATACTGCTGATTTAAATGAACTGAATCAGGTTATGAAGATGTGATCACATTAAGAGCGGATTCAGAAGATCTGTTTGTCATCAACTCTGTTAAAACTGAAGAAGACAGTGAAGTCTGGAATGTGGATATTAACTTTAATGAACAATTGACCGGCTCGCCGCTGACATTATTCATGGAGAGCAGCTCTGTGTACAACGAAGACCAGGCAACCGGTGATATGACTCTGTATGCTGACGACGGTGTCAGTGTAACGAGAGATACTTTCGTATTGAATCTGACAAGCGACAGCCAGACGGTAAGTGAAATTGAAGTGCCTGGCGGGGATAATGAGAAAAACATTGGCCAGATGAGCATGGAAGAACTTGATGCGTACTTTAACGATGAAGTTAGTCCGCAATTTGAAGAGTGGATGAATGAAAACTTCGGTGCGCCATCAGGATTTTAATTAAAAAAGAAAGGATGCGTCAGCGATGAGAATAATGAAGCATATATTTGTATTCATCGCTAACGACATCAGCAGACTTAAGAGGAAGTGGCTGACACTTCCTCTTATTTTAATTTCACCGGTTATTTTTATCGGACTGATAATCTGGATGCTCAGCTCACTCCTGTCGTTTGATGAGGCGGCTAAAATGTCTGTCGGCCTTGTAAATCTGGATGACAGTGACGAGACTGCTGTGATTGTCTCGGCGCTCGCAGGCTCAGCTGAGGCAGCGGATGGACTTGAGATTATTGAAGTATCGGAATCTGAAGCAAAACTGATGATTGAAAACGATACACTTGTTTCATATATAATATTCCCCGGGAAATTCACGGAAAAAATGATGAAGGGGGAATCAAGTGAACTGATTGTCGTCGGCAACCCGGATATGCAGCTGGAGAGTTATGTAATCAGCAGCGTAATTGATACAGTCGTCAGACATATCCGGAATTCACAGGCCAATATTAACGATTAATCATTATGCCCGTGAATTCGGCATGACTGATGAGGCAAGGCAGAACTTAATTTTCGAAGAGTTTGTGAGCCAGTTTATTCAGGTGCTCTCGAGTGATACTTTGATGGATGAACATCAAAAAGCGCAGAATATCAGCGCGGGAAATATGTATTTTATCGTGAATGGCCTGTTCATTATAATGACTGTCTGGGTGTATATGCTGTACATTGCTTTAATGCGGGACATAAGCAGTAACCTGGAAGACCGGATGAAGGTGTTCGGAGTAACGCATCTTGCTCAAGGCCTTGCGAGAGTGCTTTCAACCGGCATAATTGTCACGGTGGCTTCTGCCCTTTTCACATATGGAGTATTAACGTTCGGTGGTATTGACCTGGAGTCAGAAAATCTGCTGAGGCTGTTTATTCTGATTGCTCTTCACATATTTATTACAGCGATGATTATGATTATTATCGACTGGCTGCTTCCATCGTTTAAAATCAGTATGGTGGTTCAGCTTGCGGTACTGCTCATGATTATACTGTTCGCCGGCAGTATCATTCCGAGAATATACTTTCCTATTTATCTGGATACATTTTTTGATTATATGTACAGTTATCAATCACTATCCTGGATCGAAGAAATTATATTAAACGGCCGCTTTACTATGGAGATCGATATTATGATAGCGACATTCGGGATAGCTGCAGTGCTGCTGCTCGTTTTAAGTGTCCTGAAGGAGCGTCGATTCTTATGATAGATATGATATATGCGAGATGGCTGCTCATAAAGCGGCAGCTTCCTAAAATATCGTTGTGGCTCATTGTGCCAGTGCTGCTGACACTCGTCGTTACAAATGTGTTTAACAACACCAGAGAAGACTTCAGAATGCCTGCAGCAGTAGTTGTCCATGAAAGCAGTGCAGAAGCAAATATCTTTATAGAAGGGCTTAAGAGCAGTGAATTTATGGCGGTTGAAGTATTTAATACAGAAAACAGCACAGCTGCAATAAGAGAGCTGGAGCAATACAGGCTGGACAGTGTGTTTATACTGCCGGAAGACTTTGCAGAAAAAATACGTGAAGGTCAGCGCAGGGACTTAATTGAAACGTATTATACAGACCGCTCGATCTATTACGAACCGGCAAAAGAACTGGCAGCCTCGCTCGTGCAGGAGCAGATGGGTGAATACACGACTGTTGATTATGTGCTGGAGCTGCAGAATAATCTGCTGGATGAGACAGCTGTGACTGCTGAAGATATAGCAGCTGAACGCAAACGTACAGAAACAGATACGAATCTCTTGCAACAGACATTTTATTTCCTTGGAGAATCGGCTGATATCGAAGAAACACCAGCCTTTCATCCATGGATGGTTTGGGCTTATATTACGTTCACCGTAACTATTTTTACGTTCGATTTTGTTACACGTGAAACTATCAGCAGTGCCAGGGTCAGATTTAATTTTATGAAGCATTCATATACGAAGTTTATGCTGCTGACGTTAGTTCTTATGACCGCTGTGATGTTGATAATAGACAGTGTTACTTATGTGGTGATAAAAGAAGTACTGGAAGCGGATATTAGTTTTCTGTCTCTCGTCATGTACCGGATTGTTATAAATGTCATTGCATTTTTACTGGCCATTTCTGTAAAATCCCCGATGAAATTATATCAGGCAGCCGTGGCATTAACGATTGCTCTATTGGCACTTCAACTCGCTATGCCTGCCATTATTTCACTGACAGGACTGTCTTTAATGTCGTCGGTGCACCCGGTGCAGATGTTTTTAGCGAATGGACTTAATATTCCATGGATTATTCTAATATCAGTTTTAATGCTCATATGGATTTGGAGGGATAACAATGCTGGAAGTTAACTCGGTAAATAAAAGTTATGGTAAGCGCCGCGTACTGGAAGACTTCAGCATGTCCGCAGAACAGGGAGAAATTATCGGGCTCGTTGGTGAGAATGGTGCAGGTAAATCAACACTGCTGAAAATTTTAGCAAGCTTATCGAAACCTGATAGCGGAGAACTTTATTTAAACGGCAAGCCATACAAAAAGTATTTTAAAGCACACAGAACAGTTATCGGATATGTACCTCAGGATATTGCTATATGGGAAGATTTAACTGTCATTGAAAATATGAAGTTCTTTCAAAAGCTGTCATCTGCTAAGAAATCTGTGCATGAATTGAAAACGCTGCTGAATGACATACAGCTCGACAGACACGATACTAAAGTCAGTAAATTATCCGGGGGTATGAAGCGGAAATTAAACCTGGCTATCAGTTTAATAAATAATCCTGAATTTCTGCTGCTGGATGAGCCGACTGCCGGTATCGATTTAAAATCGAGGATAGAAATTGGAGAGTTTTTAAAAACTCATGCGAAGAACAACGATACACTTATTATTTATACATCTCATGATATGAATGAAATTAAAGACTTATGCGACCGTGTTGTTATTATCGGAAAAGACTCATTCTACAAAGACTTACTTGCGGAATATATAAATAACACTATGCGTTATTTTATAATGCATAGTGTTATAAACTTTATGTGTGAAGGGTTTTTATAAAATGAATGATTCATCCTGCATTAGGGTATGACATTTATAACAACAGTTTTAGTTTCAAAGGAGAGATGTATATGCTTGCTTATGTTTGGGCAGAAGATGAGAACAGGCTAATCGGTAAAGGTGATGCACTGCCTTGGCGTCTGCCTGCTGATGTTGCCTTTTTTAAAAAGATAACGATGCGGGGCGACATGGTGACCGGCCGAAAAACTTATGAATCAATTCCGAACAGACCGCTCCCCGGCCGCCGGAATATCGTCTTAACAAGACAGCGGGATTATGAAGCACCGGGGGCAATAGTAGTTCACTCTAAAGAAGAAATACTTGAACTTGAACAGACTGGTGATAAAGATCTTTATATTATCGGCGGTGCTGTATTATTTAGAATGTTCGAAGATGAAGTCGATGAATTATACCGCACGGTCATTCATGACACATTTGAAGGCGATACGTATTTCGATGAAAAATTTGACTATGATAAGTTTGAACTGGTTAAAACTGAAAAAGGTATTATTGGAAAAAAATTTATATGAACATACTTTCGAATTATGGAGAAGAAAATAATAACTGCAGCTTAAACCCCCGGAACTGAGAAACAGTTCCGGGGGTTGATTTACTCCTTATTATTCAGCATGGAAGTCATTAAGGTTGTAACGCCCTGATTCGAAATATCTTCAACGAAATTACCCAGAATTATTTCATCAACTTCCCCGTTCTTCTCCAGCCATAATTGAAACATACCGATAAGAGCTGATAATTGATATTCTATAATGTACTCGATTTTTTCAGGTTCTTTAATTTTAAGTTCATAAACGTAATCCATAATAATCATTCTGATACGCATTTTAAATTCGTGAACAAAACTGGGATCACCTTCAGGTCCAATCAGAACTGAAATTTTATCACTGTGTTCTTTGACGTAATCATTCGTCCGCTCCAGCGTATCGAAAATATTGCCGCCGTTTTTATCGAGCATCATCAGCGGACCGATAATCATATCTCTTGTCGGGATTAAGCCTTCTTTAAGCAGAGTCAAAATTTCATTTATATCACTGAAGTATGTATAAAATGTTCCGCGGTTATATCCTGCTTTATCTGTTATCTCTTTAACGGTAATTTTTGACAGAGGTTTTATTTTATAAATATCCCAAAATGCTTCTATCAGGTTGTTTCTGGTCACATCTCTTTGACTCATTTTAGACACTTCTTTCTATTTTTCAACACATTACCGGTTATTGTTTATTGATAGTATTCAACTACTTTATTATGATTATAAGGGATTATACAACACGTTGTCGGCTTAAACAAATAAACAATATATAAGGAGAGTACTCAATTTGAAACTATCGGATTTTTCCATAAGACGTCCTAAATTTACAATCGTCGTTATGATTATACTTATGCTGCTCGGAATTGTCTCTTTAACAAGACTTCCACTCCAGCTTATGCCAAACATCCAGCCGCCGATTGCGGCAGTGGCAACTACTTACCAGGGGGCAGGTCCTGAGGAAGTAATGGAGGATGTCACGAAACCGATCGAATCGGAATTGTCATCCATTAACGGACTATCGAATATATCGTCACAGTCACAGGAAAGTTCTTCAGTTGTTATTTTAGAATTTGGTTATGATATGACAATTGATGAAGTGGAAAGTGATATAACGAGAGCGCTCGAAAGCGTTCAGCTGCCTGAACAGGCAGGAGATCCTGCATTCCTTGAGTTTGATATATCAATGATGCCGAGTATCCAGATGGCAGTTACTTCAAGCGGTGAAAATGTCGGTGATTACCAGGGGCAGGTCGATAGCTTAGTCACTGAATTAGAAAACATTGAAGGTGTCGCTTCGATATCTCAAAATGGTACTGTCGTCGAAGAAATTCAGGTTAACCTGGATGTCGATGCATTATCTGAAGTTAATATGACCCAAAGCGATGTTGCGGGACTTATAGAAGCGAATAATATCTATTCCTAACGCAACTATAGTTGATACAGAAAGCCGCACCTCGATTTCAACTCGTACAGTAAGTAATATCGACGGTGTTGAAACATTGCGCGAACTGGTTATTGCGGATCTGCCGGAAGGCGGGACGCTGACACTGGATGATATTGCAGATGTCTGTTGAAGAACAGGACAGCAATTCAATTACGAGACTGAATCAGGATAACGCACTTTCTATTGACGTTATGCTGGCATCCGATGCAAATGCATCAAACGTAAATAGTGAATTCAATGAAGTACTCGATGAAAAACTCGATGAAGATGAATTCAGCAACTTAACTGTTGAAACACTTTACGATGAAGGTGAATATATCGACCTCGCGATTAACAGTGTGTACATTTCACTGATTAGCGGTGCGGTACTCGCGATGATTATACTGTTTGCTTTCCTTAGAAATCTGAAAGCACCGTTAATCATCGGTCTTGCGATACCATTCTCAGTTATTACAACATTTGCGCTGTTATTCTTTACAAACATCAGCATTAACTTAATGACACTCGGCGGTCTTGCGCTCGGTATCGGTATGCTGGTCGATAACTCTGTCGTTGTAATAGAAAATATATACAGACATTTGTCTATGGGTAAAAATCCTAAGAAAGCAGCGAGTGACGGAACAAAAGAAGTCGCTTCAGCCATTATTGCATCAACATTAACAACTGCAGCAGTGTTTGCACCGGTTGTTTTCGTCAGCGGCCTTGTAGGACAGTTATTCACACCGCTGGCAATTACAGTTGTTTTCAGTCTGTTTGCTTCATTATTCGTCGCGTTAACTGTAGTGCCGATGATTTCGAGCCGTATTTTAGATGCGCCTAAAGAGAATATTGAAAAAGCACGCAGCGAAAGACCGTACATGAAATTACTGACTAAGTTTACGCGTTGGACTTTACAGCACCGTCTCTTAGTAATGATAATCACTGTACTGCTTATGGCAGCAGGTATTTCGGAATCGTCAATCAGGGTATGACATTAATGCCTGAAAGCGATGAAGGTGCCCTAACAATTGAAATTGAAAAAGAACAAGGCACAATTTATGAAGATACTTTTGAAACAGTACAAAGCATTGAAAATCAGCTGGAAGATTACTCTGAAGTAGAAATGTACTTAAGCAACGTCGGTTCTCTGCAGCCGATGATGTCGATGTCGGAAGAAAAACAAAAAAGCGAGTATTACAGCGACACTGGTAAGCCAGGCTGATCGTAATGTTACGACTAATGAATTTATAAGCAATATTGAAGATGAGATAGAAGGACTTGATGAATCAGCAGAAATCAACGTCATTCCGATGTCACAGTCCGGCATAAGTTCTGAGCCGAACACTCTGATGCTGAGAGTATCTGATGATAACGCTGAACGTTTAGCAGAATCAGAAGCGACTATTATCGAAGAGCTGGAAGCAGACGGCAGTATCGACAGCGTAGCTTCAAGCCGTGAAGATATGGTTGAAGAAATGCAGATCAGAGTCGACAGAGATGCAGCACGTGAAAACGGCCTGCAGCCGGCCCAGATCGGTCAGGCATTATACGAAGCTTCAAATGGAGTGGAAGCTTCTACTGTGGAAGCAAATAATGATTATCTTTCTATCAACGTGAAATATCCGGATACGTATCTCGACAGCGTATCGAATTTTGAAACACTTGAGATTCCAAATGCTGAAGGTGAGTACGTTCCAATCAGCGAAGTCGCAGAACTTGAAGAAACTGAAATGCTGCCGTTAATTACGCGCAACGACCAGGAAGAAACAAGTGAGCTGACAGTAACTTATTCTTCAGATATGTCTCTCAATGAAGCGGGGACACACGTCGAAGATATAGTTTCAGCCGCGGACTTCAGCGAAGATACACACTACTCTGTCGGTGGAGATCTAGAAATGCTTGGGGATGCGATTCCTCAAATGCTGCTCGCAATCGTCTTAGGTGTAGTATTTATCTACCTGGTTATGGTTGCACAGTTTGAATCATTTAGACATCCCTTTATCGTTATTATGGCAATGCCGTTAAGTATTGTCGGTGTCATGGCGGCACTGGTACTTACAAACAGCCCGTTAAGTGTTGTGTCATTCGTCGGTATTATTATGCTGCTCGGAATAGTAGTCAACAACTCCATACTGCTTGTTGACTATACAAATCAGCAGAAAGAAAAAGGTATTCCGACAATTGAAGCGCTCGAAATCAGTGTTCGGCACCGTTTCCGTCCGATTATTATTACAGCACTGACAACAGCGCTTGGTATGCTGCCGCTGGCAATGGGTATCGGTGAAGGCGGAGAGATGATTGCACCTATGGGGACAGTAGTCATCGGCGGACTCGTCAGCAGTACGTTCTTTACACTGTTTGTAATTCCGATCTTTTACAGCTATATCGACAAAGAAACACGCAACATGCATAAGAAGTATATGACGCCTGAAGGTGAAGTCATTACTCAAAAAGACATCGATGCTGAGAAACGTAAAGAAGAGCAGAGAGAGCATATGAGTATTGACGAAGTGAATGAAGAAGAAGAGGAAAGAAATTATATCGATGAGATGCAAAGATTAATCGATAAAATGAAAAATAATAACAATAGAAAATAGTAAATGAAAAATGCCTTACCGGAACAACTCCGGTAAGGCATTTTTATATTGTTACAGCAGTTCCTGTATAAGTCTGTCCATTTTCTCGGGTTCGTCCTTAGGTCCGAATCTTTTTACGACTTCACCGTTTCTGTCTATAACAAATTTAGTGAAGTTCCATTTGATATTACTGCCGAGCAATCCCCCCTGCTGTTCTTTTAAATAAGTGTATAACGGGTGTTCATTGTCGCCGTTGACATTAATTTTTTCATGAATGGGAAAAGTAACCCCGTAATTAATTTTGCAAGACTCAGCAGCCTCTTCCGCGCTGCCCGGCTCCTGATTGGCAAACTGGTTACATGGGAAACCTAGAATGATAAACTTCTCATCTTTATATTGCTGATACAGTTTTTCAAGTCCGTCAAACTGTCCGCTTAAACCGCATTTTGTTGCTGTGTTTACTATGACTATTACATGATCTTTGTACTTATCAAGCTTATAAGTGCTATGGTCTTTATTTTCAACTTCTATATCATAAATACTGTTCATTGATTATCCCGCCTTTTTAATTTGTATACCCGTTTGAAAGTGAAAAATAACAATTTTATAAACTTCTCAAACGTTCCATATACATGTCATGCATAATTTTTAATTGGACGTCTGTGCCTGGATGTTTTTCCAAAGTCATAATATTTTTCATCAGTGCAAGTTTTCGTGCGAACAGACTGTAGTTGTTAATCATCGTCATAATTTCATCGGTAATACCTTCACCTGAAGGCAATGTTTTATCAGCCTGGCCATCGCTTACTATCCGGCTGACAATATTAGAAATATCATTACGTATCTTAAAATATTCTTCAGCTTCTGTTACGAAGTTTTCAAGCTCGCCAATATTTGATTCGAATATATCAATAAATTTTGATTTTTTCAGTGCTTCCGGGTTGCCCAGTCTGTTGACTCTTTGAAAAATAGATTCTACTTTTTGAAGACCAGTGTTACTCTGCCGGTTGATGCTGCAATAGAAATCGAGCTCTTCTGACAATATTTGATTGGCAACAGCGATAATAAGCATCTGTTTTTTCGGGAAGTATCTGAAAAGTGTTGCGACCCCGACTTCTGCCTCATTTGCAATATCCTGCATCTGCACGCTGTCCCAAGTGCTTTCAATCAGCAGTTTTTCGGCAGCATCGACAATCGCCTGTGTACGGCGCTCTTTGTTTTCCAGCTGTTTTGACATAGAATCTTCCCCTTTCAATTATTAATTATAATACATGGCTAAATATTAGCCTATCAGATAAATTAGCGTTATAATAATATTGATAGTTAGACTATCATAATTGGAGGAATGCAAGATGACAAGATTAATGGACAAAGTTGCTATTGTTACAGGCGGAGCTAGAGGTATGGGAGAATCACACGTACGTCGTTTCGTTGAAGAAGGCGCTAAAGTTGTATTTACGGATATAAACGAAGAAGTTGGAGAGAAACTTGCTTCGGAGCTTGGTGATAGTACATTATTTGTAAAACACGATGTGACTGATGAAGCGGGATGGCAAGAAGTTGTTGAAAAAACAGAAGCGGCTTTCGGACCGGTTAACGTACTGGTAAATAATGCAGGAATCAGCATGAGCAAGAGTATCTTTGATATGTCAGTTGAAGACTATAAAAAAATTATCGATATTAATCAGGTTTCTGTCTTCCTCGGGATTAAAGCGGTATTGCCATCAATGCAAAAAGCTGAAGGCGGTTCAATCGTGAATATTTCATCGATGAACGGAATTGTCGGCGGAGCAGTCGGCTATACAGACTCTAAATTTGCTGTCAGAGGGCTGACGAAAGCTGCTGCCTTACAAGTCGGACACCTTGGTATCAGAGTGAACTCAGTACATCCGGGTGTTATTGAAACGCCGATGGTTACTGAAGGTGACGCAGTAGAGCAGATTAAGGAATTTGCGAAACATATCCCGATGCGCCGCATGGCTCAGTCGGAAGAAGTTACAAATATGGTACTGTTTCTTGCGTCAAATGAGTCAAGCTACTCTACAGGCTCAGAATTCATCATTGATGGCGGCTTAACAGCTATGTAATTGAAGTTTACTTTAATTTAAAATATAACAGGAGACCCGGCCATTTTTTAAGTAAAATGTTCAGGTCTCTTTTTTGTAAAAAGTGATATATGAAAATAGTATTTAATATAATATATGGTTTGATGATAGAAACGCTGCATAACTGCTGAATTTTTAGAGAGGGGTTATTACATTGAAAAATAAAAATGTTACATGTGAAACGCGAATTTATACCGAAGCCGTCACAGCTCATCACCATGCATATGGACAATTCTTATTTCCCTTGTACGGCTCTATGGATTTGAAGACGATGAATCAGCAAATTAAATTAACGCCAGATTACTGTTTCTACCTTGCCCCCTACACCGATCACGTATTCCATTCTCCCGGCAGAAATGAATTTTTAGTTCTGGATATACCAGAACGGATGCTGCCTGAACAAACTGATGATATGTATACGGAGATGAACAATGAATGGTCAGCTGTAAAGCAGCTGCTTGCAGCAGAAATAAACCGTCATGATAATGAATCATCTATTGTTAATTTAACAAATTATATAACAGGAAAACTTAAAACTGAAATGCCCTTGTCTATTGACTATATCAACAAAAACTATAGACAGAGGCTCAGCCTGGAAACACTGGCTCAAATTGAAAATTATCATCCGGCATATTATTCAAAATGGTTTAAAAAGCAAACCGGGAAAAGTGTAAAAGTATATATAAATGAACTTCGCCGGGAAGAGGCCAAACATATGCTGACAGCGACAGACTGGTCGATCACAAGAATAGCCGGAGAAATGGATTTTCTGAATATCTCTTCATTTACACGCTGGTTTGTGAAAAATGAGGGTATGTCGCCCCATGTATTCAAAAAGCTTAAGAAATGGTAAATAACATGTTGCCGGCAGTAAAGTAAATCATCACGTAATTGTATAAGATATCTGTAACATAAATTATACTGAGGTGATTTTCTTTGAAACAGCAAGTTGCTCCGCTTCTTATTCTTTTGGCTGCAATGCTCTGGGGAACAACGGGAACTGTCCAGGAGCTGGCACCGGATTCAGCACATCCTGTGGCAATCGGTGCTGCCAGATTGTTTATCGGCGGTTTATTTTTACTGATTGTCGTGCTGATTACAGGTAAGCTCAATTTGAAAGATCTGCCGCTTAAAGCAACGCTCATTGCATCGCTGTGTATGGCTTTATATCAACCTTTATTTTTTTCAGCAGTCTCAATTACCGGTGTAGCAATAGGCACGGTCGTTGCAATCGGCAGTGCGCCGATGCTGGCAGGAATTATAGAAATGCTGTTTCTGAAAAAGAAACCTGCAAACATCTGGTGGCTGTCGACACTGCTGTCAGTAACAGGTGTCATTTTACTTTTTTCAAATCAGGAATCGGTGCAGGCAGATCCATTTGGAATATTATTAGCATTAGGAGCAGGATTCGCCTTTGCCTGTTATACGATCGTCAATAAAGACGTCGTTGTGAGGATGTCTCCTCTGCCGGCAGTCGCAGTAGTATTTACTCTGAGTGGTCTGCTCCTGTCACCTTTCCTGTTTATATTCGATATGGCATGGGGTTCAGTCAGGCAGGAATGATTGTCGGCCTGCACCTGGGAGTTGTAGCGACAGGAATTGCATACTATTTATTTGCAATAGGTTTATTTAATGTCTCCTCTTCAACTGCTGTGACTCTTTCACTTGGAGAACCGCTTACCGCTACTTTACTGGGTGTGTTCTTCCTCGGAGAATATATGAGCAGCATATCGTGGTTTGGGCTGGTACTCGTGCTGCTCGGTATCGGTGTGCTGATTCTGGCATCGAGGAAACCTCGACATCTAAAAACTGAAAAAGTATAAAAAAGCCAGGACAAATTATTTGTCCTGGCTTTTTTCTTTAATAAGACTTGCTGTAACCTATCGTACCTTGTGTTATATATCCATCTTCTACCTTAAATGCGATTACATTTTTCTTAGCATCATCTTTCTGATCACCTAATTTATATACATATGTTTCGTACTTACCATCCTTACTGTCTTTTGTTTCGTAGTCATCTCCGTAAGCCTCAGTTACTTCGTCAATTGATAACTTTTCAGACTGAATTGGGAAAACGACTTTAGTTGCTGTTCCGTCCCGCAGGGTGAATTTCTGATCATGTTCCTCTACAAACTTGGATTTTTTATCTGCACGTGTTTCATAATCGTCTTTTGAAGCTTCAACAGTATGTCCGTTGAATGCCAGCTCACCGTCTTCTTCCAGTGTTTTAATAAGGGCATCGTTGAGAAGGAAGTTTCCATCTCCATATCCTGTATCGCCTTGATATTTATAATTTGAACTTTTAGATTCTGCTGCTTCGACTGTATTTATACCGTCATCGCCGCTTGCAACATGTGCGCTTGTCACGACAGTAGCTGCAATTCCCGCTGATGCCAGCACTTTAACTAACTTGTGCATGTTCATTTGGAATCATCTCCTAAAGTGTTATTGCTAAGTTTTAATTGTTGCATAATTTTCTATGAACTGCAATTGATGTCCAAAAACAAGAAGATACTGCATAGCGTTATATTATAACGCTATGCAGTAAAATGCTTTTATGCCGGTATTTAAATTAACTATTATGATGTTTCACGTTAAACATTCTCATGAATAATTATATCTCTTGGTCCTTCTGTTTCATTGTTTTATTATATGCTTCCAAATATACTTTCTCTGATTCTGAAGCCATATCCATCGTATTTATTGCTCGGTGCCACTGAGGATAAATAGGTTCTAAAGCAGTAAAGTCAGTGATTTGTGTAACATCTTCATCAGTTAATTGTAAAGTATATGATGCAACATTTTCATACAGCTGTTCTTTGTTTCTTGCTGCAATAATAATCGAGTCGACATTCGGTCTGTCACGAAGCCATGCGAGAACAACTTGCGGTACTGTTACATTATGTTTTGATGCAATGTCCTGCAGCATATCAACGAGGTCGTAAAAGAATTCTTTGTTTTTCAGGTATGGTTCCGCCCAGCCGTTGCCCTGACGTGTTTCCGGCTGCGCTTTTTGATTTCTGGTAATTTTTCCGTTCAGTATTCCTTCGCCTAAGGGAGACCAGATTGTATTGCCGACTCCAAGCTCAGTTCCTGCAGGGAGCAGCTCGTATTCTGCTTCGCGTGATTCAGGTGTGTAATATATTTGATGTGCCGCTGGCGGAATCAGATTATTCTCCACTGCAAATGTATGTGTTTTAGCAAGAGACCAGCCGCTGTAATTCGATACACCCCAGTAACGAATTTTACCTTTTTTAATTAAATCATTCATGATCTGAACTGTTTCTGCAACCGGTACACGCCCGTCCCACATATGCACATAATAGAGATCAAGATAATCAGTACCGAGACGTTCGAGAGTTTTATCAATCGTTGATTCTATATTAACGCGCGTTGCACCGCCGTCATTCGGTCCGCCTTGTATTTGCATGCCTGTTTTACTCGCAATGGTCATGTCTTGTCGTTTACCGCGTATCGCTTTGCCCAGTACGATTTCAGCATCGCCTTTTGCGTAGAGGTTTGCTGTATCGAAATGGTTAATCCCGTGATCCAGTGCATAATCTACAAAGTGATTTGCAGTTTCCTGGGACATATCTGCTGCACCTTCAAAGCCTTTTGTGCCGCTAAATGGAATAGTCCCAAGTGAATATTTAGAAATATTTAATCCTGAATTACCAAGTAAGTTGTAATCCATTACTATCCCTCCAATATATAGACAGTAAATATATTCCCTGCAGCTGCCTCTGTGAAACTTAAGTATGATTTAGATGTATTCAGGGTATACAGATTAAAGAATGATAAATTTAAAATTTACAGGAGGACTCTTAATGACAGAGACAGTACTTATTACAGGTGCCGGAACAGGTTTCGGAAAAAATATCGCATTCGCATTGGCGGAAAAAGGTTACCCGGTCATCGCAACAGTGGAAGTAATGTCGCAGGTCTCGGCTATGGAGCAGGAGGCGAAAGAACGCGGTGTGACGATGCAGATTGAGAAGCTGGATGTAACAAATGCTAAAGACCGTGAAAAAGCATGGTCATGGGATATTGATGTGCTGGTGAATAATGCAGCTGTAAAAGAAGGTGGATCATTAGTAGATATACCCGAAGAAAATTTACGACACCAGTTTGAGGCAAATGTTTTTGGCCCGATACTCTTAACTAAAGGATTTGCCCGTAAAATGGTGGAGAACAAGAGCGGACGAATCGTCTTCGTATCGTCTGTATCCGGAATTACAACTAATCCGCTGTCAGGCCCTTACTCTGGCTCTAAACATACTGTAGAAGCGTTTGCAATGTCATTAAGCAAAGAACTGCAGGAGTTTAATGTAGAAGTTTCAACAATTAATCCGGGGCCTTATTTAACTGGATTTAATGACCGTGAATTTGAAACATGGAAAAACTGGGAAACAGACCTTAATAAAAATGTGTTTGATTACAGTAAGACAGCATTCCCGAGTGAACAGTTCGACCCTCGTGAAGTGACAGAACCTGCGATTAAAGTAATTCTTGGGGAAACGACACAATACCGCAATGTTATTCCTGAAAAAATGGTTTCAGGACTGAAAGAAAAACAGCAAGCTGTCTGGGATAAAAAAACGACAGACGGTCTCGGTCAACGAGACGAAACAGTGCAGAAATCTTATGATATTGAACCGGGAACTCCAGCAGAATAAGAAATGAAGAAAGAACTGCTTAACAATTTGTTAAGCAGTTCTTTCTATCTTGCGTCTGTAGTATCAAATGGTGTAATCATTGTGCCCAGCTGAATCGACAACCATAGTGCAGCACCAGTCAGGACCAGTAAATATAAATCATGCTTTGAGAACGATGTTCTATAGTAATACGTGCGGCTGCCGTCAGTGAATCCTTTTGATTCCATCGCGATACCGAGCCTGTATGCTCTTCTTATACTCTGGCTGAGGAGTGTAATAATTGTTGACTTTAGACCTTTAAAGCCGGAAATATACTTTTATGAATGAGTGCTCTTCTGACTTTCCTCGCTTGTCTGAGCTGGAAGTATTCAGTAATAATAATCGGAACCATCCTTATTGCTGCCATAAAAGAATAGGCATACTTCGGTTTCACTTTCAGCTGAATCATCAGTGCGTAAAATACATCGGTAATTTTTGATGTAAATATGACTAACGCTCCAAATAACGACAATGTAACGCCGCGCATCGTTATGTGAATCCCTCTGATAAAGCTTTCCTCTGTTATATGAATAATGCCGTAGCGAAAAAGCGTTTCTGACCCTTCACCGTAAAAAATCATATACAGACTGGAGATAAATCCGGATATAAAAATGAATATCAGGAGGAGTATCAGATACTTCAATTTTACACCGCTTAAGATGAGCAGCATAAGGAGCATCAGCATTGTTAGGTGAAACAGAACATTGGGATTATGAATAAAGATCACCATAACGAAAAGTATTGCTGCGAGCAGAATTTTAGTCAGCGGGTTTGCATAATCTATAAACGTCTTATATTTTTTAACTGCTTCAAACATAATCTGTCATCTTCTCCCTGAGCATCTGATTTTCAATAATTAAACGTCTGCCGGGATAGCGGATCTTAATATTTTCATCATGCGTAATCATAATTATCGTCGTACCGACAGCAGTCATTTCATGAAACATACGGAGCAGGCGAAATGCATGCTTCTGATCCAGACCGAATGTCGGTTCATCCAGCAGCAGCACTGTCGGCACACCGCCGAGAGCTGTAGCGACGCTTAACCGTCTCTGTTGCCCTGTGGAAATTTCCAGAGGATGAAGATGTGCCACACTGTTAAGACCCATCTGTTTTAAAATGATTTCAGTCTGGCGCACTGCTTCGGTATATTCAAAATGCGGTTCCATATTAATAAATATTTCATCGAAAACTTTATGCGTAATAAACTGCAGCTCCGGATTTTGAAATACGGGGTACACTTCACCTGCAAACTGCTTTGTTTTTTTAATACGTTTACTTTTATAATAAACAGCACCATCTGCAGGAATGAGTTTCATTATAGCTGACAGCAGACTTGATTTCCCCGTGCCATTTTTCCCTTCGAGCGTAACCCATTCACCTTTTTTAATAGTTAAATGATCGACATTCAGAATGTCCATTCCGCGCCGCTCGATGTGTAAGTTTTTTAATTCCAGCAACGCCTCATTGTCAGGCTTTATCAGGTCGAATACAGGTGCATCCTGCCATGAATCGGGGTGCCAGACACCATAATCATTTAAGAGCTGTTTATGGTGCTTCAGCACATCATCAGGTTTCCCTTCATGAATAATCTGGGCGCTATCGTTCATCAATATGACCTGGTCCACTTTATCCCATATATAGTCGACACGGTGTTCGACAATAACAACGGTCCGGTCGCTCCAGATTCCTTCAATAACGTTCCATAGTGAAGCTGCAGACTCATCATCGAGCATGCTCGTCGGTTCGTCGAGAAACAGAGTGTCCGGTTTTTGCAGCAGTGCTGAAGCAATAGCGAGCTTCTGCTTCATTCCGCCGGATAAATTATTAATATTTAATGTCAAAGGTACATCGAGTCCAGTCTGCCCGAGTGCTTCCATCATCATTAGTTCCATATTTTCTTTTGGAATACTTCTATTCTCTAAAATAAAAGCGAGCTCTTCTGCAACTGTCGGCATAGTGAACTGAGAATCGGGGTCCTGAAATACATAAGCATTATTTTAGGATGTTTAGGTTCAGCTTCATCGGCGTATGATGACCTGGTGGATTAATCGCCCATTACATGTAACAGCGTACTTTTCCCTGAACCGCTTGGACCGAGGAGCAGTACTTTCTCACCTGATTTAACTGAAATATTCAAATCGGTAAACAATTTAGATGGTGCCTCAGGAAATTTTAAATTCAGTTTCTTGATATCGATTTTTGACATACTATAATCCTTCATGTGAATTATCAGCTCTTTGACCGACAAACTTTAAAACGCCGGTTTCTTTAAGCGCTTTGTAAAGCAGATGCCCGAGCCAACCCGCAACAAACGCTCCGCTTAGTATTCTAAAACTGAACATTAGTGCGAGGTTCCATGTCTCAAGGTGTCCAAGATAACCATAATACCAGTCGAGCGGCAGTGTAGATAATGCTGCTGCGATACCAGCAAGAACCGCGGTCATCAGACTCGTGCTTTTATATCTGAAGAACATAAAAACAAGTTCGCAGACCAGGCCCTGTATTAACCCGTACATAATCAATGAAATATCAAACTGTAAGAGGACAATCGTTTCACCGGAAGCTGCTGCGAATTCCGCAATCAGTGCAACACCGGGTTTCCTGATAATTAAATAAGCAACAATTGCAGCGATAAACCACATGCCGTAGACCAGTTCATTTAAATGCAGTCCAAACGGCTGCAGAATTGTGTAAATTCCACCCCATAGAGAGTAGATTACAGCGAAAACGAGCGCAATAACAACAGTAATTAAAACATCAGTGAGTGTTAAACTATTTCTTTTTGCCATGTTGAAGCCTCCGTTATAAATTTCAAACAAAAAAACACACCACTAACGGAATGGTGTGCATATAAAAATGCCACTTCCCTACGCTAGTATAATCTAGATCAGGTGATAAGGGTCAATCTCAGTCCGATGCGGACGCCCCCAGTGGTGGTGAATTCATTATTTGATTATCACTATCATAGTCCACTTATGTGAATTTGTGAAGCAGCATTTATTTGTAGCATTTATTTAATGATGGTAATCCCCTGTTTGTCAGTTTCATATAGCGTTACTTTGAGCAGTTCATCATCAGCAGGCAGATTTTTATCAAACTGCTCAAACAGCCAGTAAGCAATGTTTTCTGCTGTTGTATTCATTGCAGGCAGTGTTTCATTGAGGAGACAGTTATCGAGTTTAACAGCGATGTGTTCATCGTAAATTTTATCGATTAAATGGAAATCAGTCGCGAGACCAGTGTCGTTTACCATAGAAGATATTTCCAAATTAAATGTGTAACGGTGATTTTTTAAATCTTTAAACACAGTTTTTGAAAAAAATATCCGATTGTCGCATGTGAATTCGTAATTTTTATGAATAATGACCTTCTCATTAAAATATTTAAATTTTTCAGGCGGCTGTATATCGTTAATATTCATTTAATACCCCTTTAAAAATCAATTTAGTTAATTATACCCAATCACAATACCAATTTTCAAATGCGTCATATTATTGACAGAATTTTCTGTTATGATAATCTTAAATAAAATCCTTTCGTTTTTCGAAAGACTTACATCATTTATTCAAAACAAGGGGGAATTGTATGAAACAATTTTTAAAACGTTTTGGAACAATACTTACTTTAGCGTTACTGCTTATGTCGACAGCGAATCCAGCAGTATCAGGGGCAGCGTATGAACCTGATTACACAGAAGAAAATGATGTGGCAACAGCTCATGAAGGGATGGTTGTATCCGCACATCCGCTTGCTTCAGAGGCAGGTTACGATGTTCTTGCCAAAGGCGGGAATGCAATGGACGCAGCGATTGCAATGCAATACGTCTTAACTGTAGCTGAACCGATGATGTCAGGCATAGGCGGCGGCGGTTTTATGATGGTATATGAAGAGCAAACGGGAGAAACATCTATCATAAACAGCCGAGAACGTGCACCTGGCGGTGCTGATTCTGAAATGTTCCTTGATGATGAAGGAGAAGCTTTACCTTTTGAAGAACGCGTCAGAAGCGGTAAATCAGTAGGAGTTCCGGGAACATTGCGAGGTCTGGAAGAAGCACATGAATCCTGGGGAACGATTGATATGGCAGAACTGATTGCTCCGGCTGTATCTCTTGCCGAAGAAGGGTTTGCTATAGACGATTTCCTTGCTAATCAAATTGCAGATAACGCTGATAAACTGCAGGCTACTGCTGCCAGTGAAGTATTTTTTAATGAACAGGAACCGTTAGTTGAAGGTGACGTGCTGGTGCAGAAAGATTTAGCGAAGACTTTAAGTCTAATCAGAGATAATGGCATTGATTACTTCTATAACAGTGAGATTTCCGAGGCTGCCGCAAATGCAGTTCAGGAATTTGGGGGATCAATGACAGCGGAAGATCTGTCAAATTATGAAGTAACATGGGATGAACCAATCTGGGGAGAGTTTAACGGCTATGATATTGCTACAATGCCTCCTCCAAGCTCCGGCGGGGTATTTATGCTGCAGATGCTTGGTATATTAGATGACTTTGATTTATCGCAGTATAAATTCTCCGGAGAAATATCATTTATTAGCAGAAGCGATGCACTTGGCGTATGCAGATCGTGCTGAATATGCAGGGGATCCAGAATTTGTGGATGTACCTGTTGAAGGATTACTGAATCCCGATTATATCGATGAGCGCAGAGCGTTAATCAGTATGGATGAAGTTAATGAGAAACCGGAAGCGGGAGATCCGTGGAAGTATCAGAAAGGAACAGATGAGGTCGATAATGTCGAACAGCCGGGCGATAAAGTTGACGGCCAGACGACTCACTTTTCTGTAGCGGATAAGTACGGCAATGTTGTATCGTATACTACAACGATTGAGCAGGTTTTTGGTTCAGGTATTATGGTACCTGAATATGGATTTATGCTGAATAATGAACTGACAGACTTTGATGCTGAACCGGGCGGTGCAAATGAAGTACAGCCCAACAAGCGTCCGTTAAGCAGCATGACACCGACAATTGTATTCGATAATGGAACACCCTCAATGACTGCAGGATCACCGGGCGGACAGACGATTATAACGTCAGTTCTTCAGACAATTATCAACACGTATGAATATGAACTCGATGTACATTCTGCTGTAACAGAACCGCGGATCTTCACGAGTGATTTAGAATCATACAGATTTGAAGAAGCGTACCGCAGGAAGTAATTAATCAGCTTAATGAGATGGGACATAACTTTGAAGAGGAATCTGAACCTATAGGCAATGTCAGCAGTATTCAAATTGATCCGGAAACGGGAGAGTTTACAGGTGCTACTGACAAAAACAGAAATGGTGCAGCATTTGGACTGCAGTCACAGAATTAATACTTAAAGATGAACCGGATTTTTCGGTTCATCTTTTTTAATAACTTCTATGCTTTTGGTATGAACTTCTCTAAAACGGGAATAGATAAATAAAGGCAGTTGCGAACTAATCTTTTAAGGAGGATTTATCATGCGTAAACGAACAAAGTTTATTATTGGAGCAGGGCTCGCAGCAGGAGTGCTTTATGCATCTAAGACAGAAGCGGGACAGTTAATTAAAGGTGCAGTAAATAAATGGACGGATGATGACTATATTATTAATCTCGGTAAGCCTGATGAGGCAAGAGATGCAAATATGGTGGATGAAGGCGATGACAAGCGTATTATACTATTACGAGCTACGGGATAAGGCATCTGAACAGGGAGATAAATACGCATAAAAAAGCCGGGATATCCCGGCTTTTTGTTTAGCTGAATAAGTTTATGAAGAACACGATAACGGGAATGTTAACGATATCAATAAGGAATGCTCCAACGACCGGTACGATTAAGTAAGCGGTCTTCGAAGAACCGAACTTAGATGTAACTGCATCCATGTTAGCCATAGCTGTAGGAGTTGCACCTAATCCACTCCCGATCATACCGTTAATCATCACGACTGCGTCATAGTTCTTCCCTAGCAGTCTGTAGACGATAAACATCGTATATAAAATAATGAAGATAACATGAACCGAAACAATCAGCAGAATCGGCAGTGCCAGATCAGCGAGTTCCCACAGTTTTATGCTCATCAATGCGAATGATAGGAATAAACCTAAAGAAACCGCACCGATTTTATCGTTTACAGTCGTATCGAAATTAAATGATATTCTGTCCTGTGAAGCATCGAGAAGTGTTCTAACGACAATCGCAACAAACATCGCACCTACATAATCGGGTAAAATAACTCCAGTTAAATCGGAGAAGATACTTCCGATATACGTGCCGAGAGCCATAGCAAATGTAATAATGGCAAGGTATATAAAGAATTGATCGATTGTAAATTTATTTTCTTTTTTCTGAACAGGAATTTCATAATCGCCAGCATCGAACTTGGGTTCGTTACTCTTAAGATTGTGCTTGTTAATCATAAAGCGTGCAACCGGTCCGCCAAATACGCGCCGGCGATGAGGCCGAGTGTCGCCGCAGCAATCCCGACAGTTGTCGCACCCTGTACTCCTAATCCATCAATTGTTTCACCGAATGCCGCAGCACCCCCGTGCCCGCCGATCATCGCAGGAGAAGAAGCCATAAGACCAAGCAGCGGATCTATACCAAGCAGACTTGCTATGGATACACCTAAAGTATTTTGTACAATTGATAAAAAACTTGCGGCAAGTAAATAAATCACAAGTAGTTTTCCACCCAATTTAATAAGTTTAAAACTTGCACCTAAACCGACTGTTGTAAAAAATATAATCATAAATAAAGACTGTAGAGAAGTATCAACAGTTATCGTAACTAAACCAGCAGTGTGCATTATCAATGTGAACACTGCAAAAATCAGACCGCCGACAACTGGTGCCGGTATAGAGTATCTATCTAAAAAATGTATTTTTTTAACTAAGTAAGCACCGATGAGGTAAACTATCACTGCTAAAAATAATGATGTCACTAAATTTAATTCCATATCCCATCCTCCATCATTTAAAATTCAATCAGAAAACCTATTCTAATCTATAACTGAAGAATAACCAACAATAACTTTTACATCTTTGCAGTAAATTATGTAGTTTTTGTGAACGCATACATTTTGCCGATAAACAAAAATCCCGCTGGAGCTTTAGCAGCTCGGGCGGGATTTAAATAATCATTGTAACGCATGGCATAGTTTTGTAACGCTATGCATTACATTGCTTTGAGTGTTAAGTTCCTAAATCCTTTAACTCTCCCATTTGGAATGAAGAATGCATGTGCAGAAATTATCATTCGCATAGTCAGGCTGGAAGTGCTTGATAACATCTTCTTTCATATTACCAAATGTTGTTTCCGGTTTATGTTTAATTCCATCGTAAAATGCTTGAATAATATCATTTTTAAAATCATTTCTAGGAAACTTTTGAACGACAGATTTTCTGATTTCTTCAACTGATCGAAGTTATCCCCCATTACGTCCATGCCGACACCGTGGAAAAGAAGTGCGACTTCGCTCTCTTTATGCTCCGCAACACCCGGTGTAGTATGAAGTGCGATCGCGTCCCAGACTAGCTGAATCTGCTGTGTCGTGATATTATGAGTGTTTAAAAACTGGCGTGCTGCGTTCGCACCGTCAACTTCAAAACGTAAATCATCACTGCTGTACTGTTTTGTTAAACCTAAATCATGGAAAAGTGCGCTGATGTATAATAGTTCATGATCATACTTCACTTTATCCTGATCCCCTTTAACAGCACCGAATAGATATACTCTGTTAGAATGGTTCCAAATTAATTCATTACCGTATTCGTGAACGAGATCTTGTGCATCCGTAATAATCTTACTGTCCGGTACTTTAATATTACCTAAATCTGTAATCATATTATCTCTCCTTCTCCCCCATATAGTAATTAGATAAATATTATTTTTCAAACTATCCGGGTTAATTGATTATGCTCTGTATCTCCGGAATGATATATAACGATTTAAAAAATATTGAATCACAGTTGCAAGCATTGTCGCACCGATTTTTACTATAATGGCATTCCATCCAAGATGCTGAACGAAAATCAAAACGAGCAGTGCAACGATTGAAAAACCAATTGCACCGACTGTCAGGAATGATAAATAACGTCTGAAAAATTTGCTGTCTGCTTTAAAATTAAAATGGTAATTCAGTATAAAATTTGTTGTAACGCCTGTGAACATACTTATTAGATTTACTAGCTGAATGTGTATATCTGTATATGTATGCAGCAGGATAAACAGCAGTAAATCAAGTGCGCCTCCGACTGCTGCAATCAAAATGTATTTAAAAAACTCCTTAAGCTTACGCATATAAACACAACTCTCTGCAGGCGTTTACTTTATTCAAACATTGATTTAGAAATATTCAATGCTCGGAGCATCGCTGTTTTTTTATAATTATGATCCTCGCTTTTATTCAGGATATCATCTACTGTTTTCACACCTTCGACGATGTAATCACCTTTATTCAGCATAATACACTCGGCGCGGGAGCCTGCAACGACATCCGAAATTTCTGAGCGTGTTGGGATACCTGTTTTAATCAGTGATTCAAGCACCTGTGTTGCCCAGATAATTGGAATATGGGCTGCCTCGCATATCCAAAGTAGTTCTTCCTGAATTTCGCTGAGTCGTTCATACCCTATTTCAACTGCGAGATCTCCGCGTGCCAGCATAATTCCGAATGGTCTTCTTGATGCCGCTTCAGCGATGATATTCGGAATTTCTTCAATGGCTTCTGTCGTTTCTATTTTGCGATTATCGGCATATTCTTTTTGTCTGACGGGAGTTTTTTCTGGAGTGTATTTTCAATATATTTTATATCATCTGCACTTTTTACGAAGGAAAATGCAATGATATCTGCGTGCTCAGCTGCAAAATCGAGGTCGTTCATATCTTTCTCTGTCAGTACATTTAAATTGATGTCAAGATCCGGAAAGTTAATACCTTTTTCTGTTTTAATTTTTACGCCTTTCGCTTTGGAGGTTCTAGTCACTTTACAAATTAAACCGCCGTCCTCGATTTCAGTTACTCTTGCTTCAATCTGCCCGTCATCAATTTTAATGAGCTGATCAATGTCTACATTTTTAAGCACTTCAGGAACAGAAGTGTTAATCGCTACATTTACTTTTGGCGGCAGCAGCATTGCTTCCTGGTTTGACAGCAGGAAATACTCTCCGGTTTTCAGTTTAGGATTTCTTTTAGAAGTGAGAAGTGTTTTTATCCGGACTTTCGGCCCGCTTATGTCCATTAAAATTCTGCATGGATTATTTGTTTCTTCAGATGCTTTCGTAATGTTTTCAATCATCTGTTTCCACGTATTCGAGTCATCGTGCGCGCAGTTAATACGGGCTGAATTCATGCCCGACACCACAAGGTTTTTAACTAACTCATAATCCTTTGCAGCTTCTGACGGCATCGTGACCATAATTTGTGTGTGCCGATGTTCATTGCCTTCACCCAGCAGCATTTTGGTATTTTTTTTGAGCAGACTGTTTCTGTCAGTTGAGTCTGGATACTTGAAATACTCAGTATCATTCTCTGCCTCTCCAGTAATGTAGCCGAGCGTTTTAATTACAGCATCCAGATTGCCGGACACGTTAGGTTCAAGTCTCCCGAGTGATGATACACCCCAGGGAATTAAAGTGTTTTGTATTTCACGGTGGTCATGGCGGCGGAAGGCCATGTAATAAGCAAGATTTTTAAGACTTTGAACATACTCCTCCCTTACATTATCTTGCTGCCAGCGGCCAAGAATCTGTTCTCCATCTTCAGTTACCTGCTGGCGTATCTGTTTTACATCATTTAATAACGGTGCTGCTTCTTTATTCATAATGTCCCCCTCAGTGTGTTAGAACCCTTTTTTGTGAAGTGAAAAAATAATAATGAAATAAGAAAGATGTATAATTGTCCATACAGTAAATCCTGATAAGCCCTGCAGTTCGATATGCATCACACTTAAGTAACCAAGCGCGTAAAACAGCAGACTCGTGACTATCCAGCTGAACACTAGTGCCGGCATATAAAATCTTTTAAAATTATCAAATATAATTTAAGTAAAACTGCAATCATAACTGACACGATCATATGGAATAGAATTTCTATGCCGGTATGAATATTCATTTCCGTCATAAAATCCACATTCAAAAGCAGAGTCATCAGCTCCATTTGAGTCAGCCATTCTATCAGTGCACAAACGATAAATAAAAACGTGCCTGAAATAAGTCCAATGACTGTTCCTGACTTTAAATATTTCATATATCCAAACCCTTAAGTGTATAAAGATATAAACAGGACTGCCGGCGTATTGGATATCAGGCAGTCCGTGATTTTAACCGAAAATTTTGTCTGTCGCTTTTGCGCCTTCGATGTCACGTTCCTTAAGTTCGTTTGTAGAGAACGTTGTCCATACCACAGTTACCGTCGTGTAATTAATTCTGATTCCGGGATGATGCTGCTCTTTCTTGCCTGCTGAGCCAGCATATTTACGAATTCGATACCATCTAAGAAACGCTCGAATTTAAATTTCTTAATCAGCTTTTCGTCTTTTAATTCCCAGCCTTCGAGTTTTTTTGCTTCTGCTTTAACATTCATAATCAATTACCTCCTGCTCATTTTGTACATATGTAATTTATACCCTGTCTGCATAAAAGAAATCATTCAGATGATTGGGACAGTGGATTCTGTGGTAAAGATATAAAACAACTTATAAACAAGGACAGGTGATATTGTGGAACAGTCAAAAGCTATTGAAAGAATTGAGGAAATTTTAAACGAATCAAAAATCGGTGTTTTATCAACAGCGAAAGATAATGTGCCCAATGCACGTTATATGTGGTTTTATAATGACGGTTTAACATTATATGCGAAAACAAATGATCAGTCGCCGAAATACGATGAGCTTGGAGAAAATCCTCAGGCACACGTATTGCTTGGATTTAATGATACTGATAATAACGCTTTTGTTGAAATAAACGGCAGTGTTGAAAGAATTAACAACCAGGAAACGATTGACTGGCTGTGGGAAAAACAGGATAAAAGCTTCTTTGATTCAAAAGAAAATCCTCATCTTAAAGTATTAAAAATTACACCGGATGCAATTAAAATTATGAATGATGATTATGAACCAGTCGAAGTGATTCTATAAATAAAAAGTGGGAGCATGCTCTCACTTTTTATTTTGATTAATAATTTTTAGAAGGTGATGCAATGAACGTCCAGAGAAAATGGGCAGCAGGTTATTTAGCTGCTTTATAGTAATGATAGTAATGAACTATTTTGTAGGAACTAATGTTGGTAATGTTGCGGACAGTAACCAGCCCATTATTCAGCCAGCGGGATTTGCGTTTTCCATATGGGGATTAATATATTTCTGGTATTTATCTGGATAATTAAGCAGTTCTTTCAGAAAACATGGGAAGGTTCTCCTGCTTACAAATTAAAATACTGGCCAATCATTAACTTCTTACTGAACAGTGCCTGGATTTTAGTATTTACCCAGCAAATGATACTGGCTTCGGTAATTGTAATTTTTGCATTGCTCATTACACTAATTTTATGCATATTTTAATTACGAATCAGAATTACAGCTGGTTTGACCGTTTCCCTTATTCTGTTTATTTTGCCTGGGTCACAGTTGCATCGATTGTGAATGTATTCCAATTAACAAATGATAATAATATCGATTCTATAATCGGCCTGGATGAATTAACATGGACAATTATTATGCTGTCAGCTGCAGGCATTATCGGTTTAATTACAGCATTTTACTTTAAAGATTGGCTGTATCCGCTTGTTATTATTTGGCCGCTGTACGCCATCTATGTTGAGAATAGCAGCGAGTATTCAAGCTTGGATATGACATTGCTGATTATAAGCGTACTGCTAGCAGTTTGCTCTGTGATTACAGTTATAATTAAAATAAAAATAAAAAATCCGTTTAAACAAGCAGGTAAGCGGGTTTATAAAGTAAGAGAAGACTTATGTGTTAAATATAATTTAGGAGTGGTCATTTAAATGAGTATATCTAAGGATATTTTAAAGATTGCACAAGAAGAAAAGATTGGTTATGTAAAACTACAGTTCACTGATATATTAGGTGCACTTAAAAATGTGGAAATCCCTGTTGAGCAGCTGGAAGAAGCACTGGATGGGGAAATAATGTTCGATGGTTCTTCTATTGAAGGGTTTGTCCGCGTTGAAGAATCGGATATGTATTTAAAGCCTGATTATAATACTTGGAGTATTTTCCCATGGTCTGAAGAAAACTGCAGAGTTGCACGATTAATTTGCGATGTGCATAACCTCAATAACGAGCCTTTCGAAGGAGATCCGAGAAGTAATTTAAAGCGTATTGTTAAAGAAATGGAAGACATGGGTTACGATGCATTTAACCTTGGTCCGGAGCCTGAGTTCTATTTATTTAAATTGGACAAAGACAATAATCCCACTACTATCGTGAATGACACGAGCGGTTACTTTGATGTATCGATCACAGATACAAGTGAAAGATGCCGACGTGAAATAGCAAAAACACTTAAGAAAATGGATTTTGAAGTAGAAATGTTTCACCATGAAGCAGGACCCAGCCAGCATGAAATCAGTTTTAAATACAGTGATGCGGTAACGTCGAGTGATAATATTCAGACGTTTAAACTGGTGGCAAAAACAGTAGCCAGACAATACGGTCTGCATGTTACATTTATGCCTAAACCTTTATACGATGAAGCCGGAAGCGGTATGCATTATAATGTATCATTATTTAAAGACGGTAAAAACGTGTTTTACGATGAAAATGATGAGTATGGTCTCAGCGAAGAAATGAAATACTTTATGGCGGGTCTGTTAGACCATGCGAGAGGTTACACGGTAATCTGTAATCCGCTGGTAAATTCTTATAAACGACTAAGTGCAGGATTTGAAGCGCCGCGTTATATCGCATGGAGCGGGAGCAACCGTACACCGCTTTTAAGAATTCCATCCACAAGAGGCGCGGGAACACGTGCTGAAGTAAGATCATTGGACCCGTCAGCTAATCCTTATCTTGCGACTGCAGTAATATTAAAAGCAGGTTTAAGCGGTATTAAGGAACAAAAAGATTTGACGACGCCGGTAGATGAAAATATTTTGAAATGACACAAAAAGAACGTCAGGCAGAAGATGTAGAAGACCTGCCTACAACGTTATATACAGCATTGAAAGCATTAAAAGCGGATGAAGTAATTCAGGAAGCGCTGGGTAAACATATATGCGACCACTTCATAGAGAACAAGAACTATGAATGGAAAATGTACAGTGCACAAATAACGTCATGGGAAAAAGAACAGTATTTAAGCCAGTATTAATATAGAAAAACGGAAATAACGCTATGCGTTATTTCCGTTTTTTATTTAGATATAATCTTTTACATCATAGCTTTCTTCGCTGCCAAAATCTTTCAGTGTTACTACTTTGTGCAGTGCTGCTGCGACGTCTTCAGCTTTGGCAAGCTTGTTTGTTTCCTTATATTCTTTAAAGCGGTCCACATTCGGGAACTCTTTAATATCGGATGCACGGATGACTTCCTGCATTCCAGTGTCGATAACGCCAGGGTAGAACACCGAGCTCTTAATATTGTTGCCCTGATGAACGTTTTCCTTATCAAGTACACTGTGAATCATATTGATTGCAGCTTTCGAACTACAGTACACGCTCCATCCTTCAACTGGACCGCGTGCCGCACCACTCGTTACGGTAACGATACGTTTTTCTCCGCCGAAGTTCTTGAAGCGGTTCACAAATCCCTGAATAAGCAGCGTTGGTGCCACCACATTCACTTTATAGTTTGTTAACATATCATCTGATGATAAATTGCTGACAGCTTTTACAGGATCAACAATACCTGCAACGTTCAGTAAATATACTTCATCCGTTTCATCTGGATCTACAGAATTGAAGATTTCAGGCACAAACTGTTCCATCGCATCTGTATCGCTGAAATCTACTGAAAATGCTTTATGGATATTACCTGTTTCTTCTACACCGCTTCTTGTAATGCTGATAATTTTACTGTCTTTGAATATTTTTGCAGTCGCTTCACCTAGACCTCTGTTAGTACCTGTTAAAAATACGTATTTCATTGATGTTTTCCCCCTTGATTTTATGTCACAACAATTCTATTATACTCTTTTATTCCAATCTGCTAAACGTTCTTCACATATTTTTATAATAGTTTTCAATGCAGTAATACGAGCATAACGCTTATCGTTTGCCGGTATGACTATCCACGGTGCATAGTCAGTATCTGTTTGACGAATCATATCTTCAGAAGCTTCCAGGTATAAATCCCATTTCTCACGGTTTCGCCAGTCTTCATCTGTAATCTTCCATTGTTTTTCAGGCGTGTCCTCACGGTCTTTAAGCCGTTCGAGCTGCTCATTCTTATCCAGTGAAAGGAAGAATTTAATTATGATGGCTCCAGAATTATGCAGAGACTGTTCAAAATCATTGATTTCTTCATAGGCCTGCTGCCATGCATCCTGTGAAGCGAAACCTTCTACACGTTCGACGAGAACCCGTCCATACCAGCTGCGGTCAAAAAATCCAATGTGGCCGCTTCTTGGTGTCCGTTTCGCAAACCGCCATAAGTAATGATGGGCAAGCTCGATATCAGTCGGGGCACCAATAGCATTGTTTTTATAGCCCGTCGGATCAAGGAGTGTTCTCGTACGTTTAATGTTACCGCCTTTGCCGGCAGCGTCCATTCCTTCATAAACTAAGACAAGCGGAATCTTCTCCTGATAGAGCTGGAACTGAATTTCACGCATTCTTGCCTGTAAATCCGGCAGTATTTCTTTATATTCATGCTTTGGGATAGTTTCTTTATCAAAATCAAATGTGAACAAGTCAGTTTTAAAGTTATCGCTGAACCTGCCTTCGGTCTTTGGCTTATTTTTATGATCAGCTTTAATACGTTTCTTTAAACGAGTAATAATCGCAGAGTATAAAGTATTTGCGGCATCTTCTTTGTTATGAAAATCAATCTGAGTCCACGGAGAAACTGTCTCATCCTGCAGGAAGTATTCCATTTCTTCATCATAGTCATGGTGCTGCAGGCGGCTCTGGAATTCTTCAGCTTTCCATTTCAGCATAGGGTTATCTTTCAGCTTCTGAATATGACGTTCCCGGACTTCTTTATCCGTAGTAATGTAAAATTTTAAAACCTCATAGCCGTTGTTTGTTAAAGTTTCTTCAAAGTTCTTCATATCTTCTTCAATCAATTTGAAGTCAGTATTAATATTGCGCTTGATATTATAATCCTTGTATTCTATTAATTGCGAGTACCAGCTTCTGAAATGAATATTAATATTGCCGTCTTTCGGCAGATGATACCAGTAGCGGTGAAGGAAAGGATACCTTAAATCGGCTTCTCTCGGGGGACGCGTGGCGACGAAGTTTGTATACTTCGCATCGAGCGACATATATAGGCATTTGATAACCGTGATTTACCCGATGCAGGAGCGCCTTCAATAATAATCATGACAGGAATACCCATATTGTGTCCTGCGTGACTTCTCCTAATTCAAATTCCAGGTCTTTATCAATTGAAATCATGTTTATCCATCTCCAATCTGAATATATCGATTCAACTTAAAGAATATCTATTAATTCCAGTATATCTTTAACCGGAGAAACTGGGTACTATATAAACAAATTGTTAACTTTTTACATTATGCGATAGTAAAATCTGATAACATGAAGAGTGAATTATAGTCTTTAAAGCATTAAAAAGGGGTGGTCCGATGGATCAGAAGGATTGGAAAATATTAAAATTGCTCTATGAAGAGAAGATATTACGAAAACAGCTGAGAAATTATATGTTTCGCAACCTTCATTAAGTTATCGTTTGAAAAATTTAGAAAAAGAAATAGGAACCGAGCTTATTTTTAAAACGAAAACAGGTATTGAATTTACGTCTGAAGGAGAATATCTCGTTAAATATGCAAAAGATATGCTGCAGCAGCTTCAGATGGTCAAAGATAATATTAATAATATGAGTGAAGAAATATCGGGCACACTGAAGATCGGTGTATCCAGTAACTTTGCTCAATATGTTCTGCCTAACCTGCTTAAAACATTTTCAAATAAATATCCTGAAGTACGTTTTAATGTTAGAACAGGTGTGAGTTCAGATGTTTATAAGATGTTAAACGATTCATCAGTTCATATTGGTATTCTTAGAAGAGATTATCAATGGCAAAGCAGGAAGTATTTATTAAATCAGGAACCGCTGTATATTATTTCTCAAAACGAAATTAATGTGCAGGAATTACCTTCATATAAGCAGATAGATTATAAAACAGATTCTTCTCTTAAAGAGATTATTAACCGCTGGTGGACGACTGAATTTGCTTCGCCGGCAAGTATAGAAATGGAAGTAGATCGTCTTGATACGTGTAAGGAATTAGTAAAAAGCGGTTTAGGATATTCTATTGTGCCTGAAATTTGTTTAAAAGAAGAGGAGAACCTGTATAAATCAAAAGTTGAATCGAAAGACGGAGCTTTAATAAAAAGAGATACATGGATAATGTACAATGAGGACTACGAAAATCTGGTTATTGTAAAAAAATTCATTGAACATATGCGCTCGTGGGGAAATATCAAATAAAAAAAGGAAAGCATCGGGGGGATGCTTTCCTTTTTAATTTATGTCTAATTCTGTGCTGCTGTAGAAAGATAGTTTTTAACCGAGTCACCTGCAGTTTTTCCGAATACAGATCCTGACATTAAGCCTGAACCGCCGGGATAGTTATGGTAGAAAAGATCTCCGACCATCTCGCCTGCAGCATATAACCCTTCAATAGGTTCATCATTCTCATCCAGTACTTCTGATTTGTTGTTTACTTTGATTGCACCGAAAGTAAATGTGATACCGCAAGTAATTGGATAAGCGTAAAAAGGACCTTCGTTAAACTTAAGCGCCCAGTTTGTTTTGTTCGGTGATAAGCCGACTGTTGTTTTACCGTCTTTAACACTCGGGTTGTAGTCGCCGTCCTGAACTGCATCGTTGTAGCTGTTAATTGTCTCCAGGAAATTTTCTTTATCAACGCCCATTTTCACTGCAAGTTCTTCTACACTGTCAGCTTTCAGCATTGTTGCTTCTTCTAAATTGTACTCTACTCTCAGCATGTCTCTGACTTGCTCGTCGTAGATTTGGAATGCTTTTTGCTGAGTCTGTTTCAGAGTTTCTTTACCATATTTTGCGTAGGTGTAGTTTCTGAAATCAGCACCTTCGTCAACGAAACGTTCTCCTTCAACGTTAACGATTAATCCTAATGGATATGATGATTTCTTATAGATGTCACCAGGTTTGCTGTAGTCACCAGTTTTAGGTGAGTTGTAGTCTGTAGTATGTGCGTGACAGCCGTCATATTGTCCTGCTTTTACTGCACCGACTTCAAGTGCCATTGTGATACCGTCACCTGTGTTGTATTCGCTTCCGCGGACAATTGCGTTTTCCCATTCTTTGCCGAGGTGCTCCATACGTTTTTTCTTATCGGCTTCAAATCCGCCGCTTGCAAGAACGACTGATTTAGTTTTAACAAGTACTTTACCGTGCTCTTCACTGTTTACGTGAACCCCTGTAATTTTCCCATCTGCTTTTTCAAGCTTTTCAGCAGGTGATGCGTACCAGAAGTCCACACCGTTCTCTTCTGCTTTTTGAATAATGATTTTACAAGACCGATACCTTTATCGACTGTTTTAACAGGCAGACCGCCCCAGAATGATTTCTTTCCGTCTTTTTCAAAGAATTGATTTTCATTTAACTGGAACTCTACGCCCTGTTCTTTCATCCAAAGAATTGTTTCATATGACTTGCCTGTTAAATGTTCAGCAAGACTTGGGTTGCTTTCGTTTTTAGTAACGTTCATTAAGTCGCCGTGATAATCCTCTGTTGCATATTTTGGTAATTCAATTGCTTTCAATTCTTCTTCAGATAGGTTGTCTACAACCTTACTTAAACCGTCAAGATTGTTGTAAGCAAAACGTATTGCACCATCAGTAAAGAATGAGTTGCCTCCGCGTTTGTGCTGCGGCCCCTTTTCGACAACGAGTACTTTTAAATCATCTTCACTTGCTGAGACCGCCGCACTTAATGCTGCGTTACCGGATCCGATTACAACTAAATCGTATTCATAGTCTGTCATTTTATATTTCCCCCTGTGTTTGATGTATAGCTTAAGATTAGAACATTTCTGATAATAAATGAAATATCGTTTTTGAATCAATTATGATAAAAAGATTCTATGATGCTTTAACTTCAGTTGATTAGCAGTTAAATTCATAGTATTAAGCAGCGAATTAATAGTCAGAAATATCAATACATTGCGTTTACCATAGTAATGTACTATATTTTAGAAAGAGTTTTTCAACTGAATACTATTCTTTCGGGGCAGGGTGTAATTCCCAACCGGCGGTAATCTTTTTAGAAAGCCCGCGACCTGTACGGTATTTATACCGTATGGCTGATTCAGTTAAAGTCTGAAGCCGACAGTTAAAGTCTGGATGGGAGAGAGAATAATGTAGCAGCGTAAAAATGTCTTTTAATTCATTTTATATACGTCTATTTAACATTGTGAAACACTGTGTTAATTCAGCATACATTTTTTAGCGCCTTCGGATAAGTTTATTCGACGGTGCTATTTTTTATTCAGGAGGTAAAAACTTGAACAGATATATGAATATGGCTGTTAACATGGCCAATATGGCAGCCGGACAAACTGCAGTAAATCCGCCGGTAGGTGCTGTTATCGTTAAAGACGGCAGGGTCATCGGCTACGGTACGCATTTAAAAGCGGGAGAGCTTCATGCGGAGCGTGCAGCATTGAACAGCTGCAGTGAATCGGCAACTGGTTCGGACATCTACGTAACACTTGAACCGTGCTCTCATCATGGCAAAACACTGCCGTGCACCGATGCGATTATTGAAGCGGGTATTAAACGCGTGTACTACGCGTACCGGGATACGAATGATAAAGTCGACGGACTGAAGGTATTAAACAGTCATGGCATTGAAACGATTCATCTTAATAATAATAAGGTGGATGAATTGTACCGTCCGTTTAATATTCAACTCGCAAATAAGCGCCCGTTCATTACATTAAAGAGTGCGATGAGCCTCGACGGTAAAATTGCACATAAGAATGGTGACAGCCACTGGGTCAGCAACGATGAATCGCGGCGTGACGTGCACAATTTAAGGCAGCATCACGACGGTATACTGATTGGTGCCCATACATTGTTAAATGATGACCCGCGCTTAACGACCCGTTTATCTGAAAACGATAAACACGCGGTGCCGGTTATTCTGCTCGGTTCGCAGACACTGCGCGAGGATATGATATTCGATCATTCACATAAGCCTATTATATTTACTAGTAACGAAGAGAATGTACAGTTTAAGGACTGCGCAAAAATCTTCTTTGGAAATTATAATTTAACTGAAATACTTCATATATTATATGAAGAAAATATTGCATCACTTTTAGTGGAAGGCGGTTCGTCCATCCACACTCAATTTTTAAACGAAAAATTATTCGATGACCTCATCATTTACATTGCCCCGAAAATATTTGGTTATTCTGAATATCAGCTCCATCAAGGTGACCCCAAGAGTCAGCTGGATTTGATATTGCATCATGTTGAAAAGCTCGAGTCGGACATCAAACTTACTTACAGGAGGACTCCAGCATGTTTACAGGATTAATCGAACAAACTTCACCAGTACTTTCTATTAATAAAACATCTGCATTAACTGAAATGGAAATACAGAACACTCTTTTTGACGATTTAAATATAGGCGATTCTGTCGCAGTTAACGGTGCATGCTTAACCATTACAAAGCTTCAGGAGCGCTCATTTTGCGTTGAAATCGTTAATGAAACGAGCAGTGTAACGTCGTTATCCGATATTAAAAAAGACGATATACTCAACCTGGAACGCGCGATGAGACTGGACCAGCGCTTAGGCGGGCACATAGTGTCAGGCCATGTTGACGGCACAGGAATTATTGAGAATATTTATAATGACGGAGATGCATTGGTAATATCAGTGAAGTGCAGCCGGGCATTGATGAAATATATGACCTTAAAAGGTTCTGTGACAATCGACGGCATCAGTTTAACATTATTTGATATCAAACCTGAAGAAGATATTTTTATCTTAAATATCATTCCGGAAACACAGAATAAGACAAATATCGCCCGGAAAACTGCCGGTGATATCGTGAATATTGAAGCGGATATGATGATTAAGCATATCGATCATCTGCTTAATTTTAGGGAGGCAGGTGGTACTCATGTTTGATTCAATTGACAGTGCCTTAAAAGGTTTAAAAGAGGGGAAACTGATTATGTTGTCGACGATGAAGACAGAGAAAATGAAGGTGATCTTGTCGGTATAACGGAGTTTATCGACGCAGAAGCCATTAACTTTATGGCAACTCATGCTAGAGGATTAATCTGTACGCCGGTCTCGAAAAGTATTGCTGAACAAGCAGGTCTTGTACCGATGACAGAGCATAACAGTGATGAATATCAGACAGCATTTACAATTTCTATTGATCACGTCAGTTCAACGACAGGCATCAGTGCATTCGAACGCTTCAACACGATAAAGTCGCTCTTAGACAGCAATGTTTCACCGAAAAACTTTAACCGGCCGGGGCATGTCTTCCCGCTTGTTGCTAAAGAAGGCGGCGTGATAGAACGCCAGGGACATACAGAAGCTGCAGTGGATTTAGCAAAACTAACAGGTGCAAAACCGGCAGGTGTGATTTGTGAAATTATGAATGACGACGGCACGATGGCGCGCGTCGATGATTTGCAGATTTATAAAGAACAGCACAAGCTGAAGATGATTACGATTGAAGCTTTAAAAGAATATATGTTAAAAAAGCGTGCAGTTACACTGGAGAGTACTATTAATTTGCCGACGAAATTCGGGGAGTTTAAAATGTATGACTTTGTCGATGGTAAAGGGAAAGAACATTTGGCACTTGTGCATGGTGAGATTACACCGCATATGAATGTCCGTATTCATTCGGAGTGTCTGACAGGCGATGTTTTTAAAAGTTCACGCTGCGACTGCGGTCAGCAACTCGATAAGGCACTGGAGATAATGAGTGACGAAGACGGTATTGTTTATATATGCGCCAAGAAGGCCGAGGTATCGGTTTAACGAATAAATTAAAAGCGTATGAATTGATAGAACAAGGCTATGACACAGTAACGGCGAATGAACATCTGGGCTTTGATGCAGACCTTAGAACATACGAAGAAGCAGCGGCAATGCTTAAGTATTTAAATGTAAATGTAGTGACACTGCTGAGCAATAACCCAAAAAAGATTCAAGGTCTGGAAAACGAAGGAATTAAAGTGCATTCGAGAGAACATATTGTGACTGCGAATATTTACAATGAAGATTATTTAAATACAAAAAAAAAAAATGGGACATCTATTATAGGAGGAAGTAATAATGAATGAGTTACAGAAAACAATGAACGGTGAAAATTTAAAAATAGCGATTGTTACGGCGGAATTTAATGAATTTATAACGAGCCGTTTATTAGATGGTGCACATAAAACTTTGCTGAAACACGGTGTTAAAGATGATAACATCGATTTAGTTTATGTACCGGGCGCGTTTGAGCTGCCATTAACAGCGAAAACACTGGCTGAAACGGACAAATATGACAGCGTTATAACGCTCGGCTGCGTAATCCGCGGCAGTACGACGCATTATGATTATGTTTGTAACGAGGCAGCAAAAGGTATAAGCCATGCAGGACTCTCAACAGGCATACCCGTTATATTCGGCGTTATAACGACAGAAAACATCGAGCAGGCAATCGATCGGGCCGGTGCGAAAGTCGGCAACAAAGGGTCGGAAGCGGCTGCGACAGCAATTGAAATGGCAAGTGTCATCCAAAGTATTAAAAACTAATATCAGGAGGTCATTTGATGATTACCGAAGATGATAAAAAATACTTAAAACGCAGTGTGGAATTAGCACGGGAAGCTCTGGATACAGGGAACTCACCTTTCGGTTCACTGCTCGTATCAGAAGAAGGCGAAATACTATTTGAGGACCATAACCGAGATGCAGACGGAGACCAGACAAGGCATCCGGAATATGCAATTGCAAAATGGGCAGCAGAGCATTTATCGGATGGAGAACGTAAAAATTCAATAGTTTATACTTCAGGAGAACACTGCTCAATGTGCTCATCTGCACATGCACTGGCAGGACTTGGCCGGATTGTTTATGCGAGTTCTTCAGTACAGCTGAAAGAATGGCAGCAAAAGCTGGGTATTACAGAATTGGGTGTGTTAAAAGGTTTGAGTATTGAGGAAGTCATTAATAATACAGAAGTAGATGGACCTGACGAAGAACTGTCGCAGCAAGTAAAACAGCTGCAGATAGAATATTATAAATAAAAAATGCGGGAAATCTTAAGTGATTTCCGGCATTTTTAAAGTTTTTGAGGCTGTCGGAGTGTGCAGATACACATGAGCTTCTGTCATGCCAGTCCGGTAAGTCCCGGATACACATGAGTCCCGATCATGCTAGTCCTGTGATTTCCGGATACACATGAGTCCCAATCATACCAGTCCGGTAAGACGCGGATACACATGAGCTTCCATCATGCCAGTCCGATAAGTCCCGGATACACATGAGTCCCAATCATACCAGTCCGGTAAGTCTCGGATACACATGAGCTCCCATCATGCCAGTCCGGTAAGTCCCGGATACACGTGAGCGAACGCTGAAAAATTAATTACAACAGCAGATGGCGGTGCTGTAATGTTTGAAGAGAAATTACCGTCAGGCGGCAGATGGATTGTGACGACGCTGGATCCGGACTATCATTTTGGCTCATATTTCATGCCTGCAACCGAAAGTTTTTTGGAAGGATTCTTCCCCTACCTTGCAAGCGGCAAATAGAAAAGGACTTCCCGAGGGAAGTCCTTTTTATCTTATATTACTTTTTCTTGCTGTATTTAAATTTGTAGTAGAAATAGTACAGTGCAGGTGTTGCTATCATCGACAGTAATGTCGAGAAGGCAAGTCCGGCAATGACTGTGACTGCGAGCGGCTCGAATAGAACGTCCCCGCTGAATGCAACAGGTATCAATGCGAGTATACTCGTTACAGTCGTTAAAATAATCGGCTTGAATCTTGCGCGTCCGCTTTCGTAAATCGCTTCGTAAATATCATCTACACTGCCATCTTTTCTGCGTATTTCTATAAAGTCTATTAACACAATTGCGTTTCTGACGACGATACCGGTCAGTGATACCATCCCCATTATACCGAGGAAGCTGATTGGTGTCTGAGTTACAAACAGACCGATAATGCCCCCGCTTATTGCTAAGAAAATGCTGAATACTATAATCAGCGGCAAGACGAGCGAGTTAAATTCAAATGCGATCACAAGGTAGACAAGAATCAGTATTACTGAGAATAAAATACCAATTTCGATAAAGAAATCGGTCTGGTCGGATGCTTCTCCGCCGACGATAACTTCTGTACTGCCGTCGAGGCTGTCACTGTAATCGCTGATTAACGATTCTGTCTCTGCTTCATCATCTGAATACACTTGAAGCTCAGCAGTTCTTTCGCCGTTCTTGTGCTGAATTGCAGTAGTATCTTCAGTTTCAGATAAGGTGACAAAATCACTTAACGGATACATTTCTGGGCGGCCGTCTTCGACGTTTACAATATCGATATTATCGAGATTATATTCATCAGCATATTTCAGCGTCATCTCTCTACTTTGGCCATCTTCAATAATTTCCTGAAGCGGGATCCCTTCTGATATCATATTTAATTCATTTTTAACCTGTGATATCGAAATGCCGTTTTCTTCTAATGCATCGTAATCAATACTGTACTGTAATGTTTCTACAGGATTGCCGATGCTGGAAGTAACGATTGCACCTTCATTTTCAAGCTGTTCAGTGAGTTCTGAAACTCCGGAACTTAAAGTATCTAAGTCTTCTTCGAAGAATTCCACTGTAATTGGAGCGCTGGCCGGCGGTCCCTGAATAATCGTGTTCATGAATATTTTAGCATCCGGGAATGCTTCACGTAACGGGGCTTCATATTCATCAATTGTTGCTGAAGCACTCATTTGTTCCTTGTCTATCTGCAGTGCAATCTGTGCTGTATTTTCACCTGACCGGTCTAAAGAAGCTCCGAATAAGTTCGGCAGACCTTCACCTGTAAAGATAGATGAACCTTCCACATGGTCCATATTTTCCAATAGATGAGCCAGAACGTCTTCTGTATCTTCATGTGTCTTCTGGATTGTCTGTCCTTCATCAAAAATCAGATCAATTGTGACTTCTGAGCGATCAGCTTCGGGGAAAAACTCAAATGGTGTGAAGCGGACAAGACCGATCGACAGTAACGTCACAATGAGTATTGCCAGGAACGACAGCAAGGGACGTTTTAATACTTTAGGCAATACTTTATCGGCGTATACTTTACTGCCCCATGTAAATGCTTTTCCTAATAACCCTGGATTCTTAGGTGTCTTTTTGTAAGGAATTACTTGGCGCATAGCCGGAATAAATGTCAGTGCAAGTACTGTTGAAACAATCATTGTAGATATTAAAATACTTGGCAGTGCTTTTATAAAGTCACCATTCGCCCCGGATAATAGCAGAAGCGGCGAGAATGTAAAGACGATAGCAGCGGTCGAAGCGATAACCGACGGTGCAACTTCTTTCACACCATTATAAATCGCGTCGCCTTTACTGTCTCCGAGTGTGAATCTGCGTTCAATGTTATCGTTAACGACAATCGAGTCATCGACGAGTATACCGAGTGCGATAATTAAACCGATAACGGAAATCTGGTTTAAGTCGACGCCCATCCACGGTACCGGAATCAGTCCGATAAAGATAGAAATAATTACAGTCAGCATTACTGTAATCGCACCGAACAACGACAGGCCGATTGATGTACCGATAATAACGGCAATTACTGCAATCAGCAGTGACGTATATAAGCCGATAAATATATCTTCAACATTTTCTCTTTCCGATGAAATATTATCTACCGTTACGTTGTCAGGCATACTGTCGAGTCTGTCATTAATAACAGACTCGACACTTTTAGATATTGACGGAACATCTTCTTCACTTGATAAGAACACTGTGAATGATACTGAATCCTCACCGTTATACTGAACAATATCTTCAGGCGTGCTTTCAACTGACTCAATGCTCGCAACATCTAAGAGCGGCACTCTGTCTTCACCGATACGTACTTCTTCAAGTACTTCGAGAGCTGTTTCATCTTCAAATGATAAACGGATAATTTCGTCATCCTGAACATCCTGTCCCAGCACGACCGGGCTCAGAGATAAGTCGATTTCATTCATAATTTCATTTGGATTGAGCTGTTCTTCTGCTAAAGCGTCCCAATCAAGCTGAATTTCGTATTCCGACTCTCTGTAACCTTTAATTGTGACACTGTCGACACCGGCAAGCTGAATGACTTCCTGCTGAAGACTCTCAACGTCACCTCTGACAGCTTCCAGGTCATCAAGAGAATCGCTATGTATTTGATAACTTAAAAGCGGGAATGCATTTGTAATGGACTCAACTTCCGGCTGAGCTGCATTTTCCGGTAAGTCCCCGCTGAGACTTTGTACTAAATTATTAACATCATTGAGTACATTGTCAGGCGTGCTGCCGTCACTGAGAGAAAGTGTAATGACTGAAACATTATCCTCAGAAACCGAAGATACATCTTCAATATCCTCGATACTGAACATTTCCGTTTCAATAAGGTTTGTCACGTTTTCTTCAATGTCATCTTTGTTTGCACCAGGCCAGGCCGTAATGACATTAAGCAGATTAACATCCGTCTCCGGAATTTCACGCTGGTCGATAGTTAAAAAAGTATATACGCCGACAATCGACACTGTGAAAATTAAAACTATGAACAGCAAGCTTCTTTTTAACAATATATCTGCCAATTTTCTCATGTTACTTCCTCAATTCTATTGGTTATATATTTATTCTTCTACAATTATACAGTAAAGGAATAAAAGATATATATTTCAAGTACAAAAAAACTCACCAATATCATTGGCGAGTAATTTTTATCTTATTAACTGTCTCAAATGTTCTGGAAGCATGACCACTTCTGCCTGCATATCTGCAGGGCGGAAAGTCTTATCGATACATTCTTCCATGTATTCAAGATGTTTTTCATCCAGAGATGTATCATTAATTTTTTCGCCGTTTTCATCACCTTGGATACTGTACCAGTATAAGTATTCAACATCCATAAAGACTTCGCGGAAAATTGTTTCAACGTACATTTTTTCACCTTCGAGGTTTAAAAACATCTTCCATATTGTCACGCATGTATTCGATCCATTCATCGACTACTTCGCTTTTGCCTTCTTTTACTTTGAACTTTGTCAGTTCAGCTCTCATATTATCCCTCCTGATATTCATAATTTAAATAACAGTCTTTAATACATTTTATGATTAAAATGTATGCTATTTTATAATATTATTTTATAAAGAATATTGTATATTTCATCTGATATAATGATTTTAAGTAATTAATTTTAGGAGATAAAAAATATATGATAGAAAAATTTAAAAGAGAATGGCTGACATCGCCCGGAACGAATATTATGGCAGGAATTGTTGTCGCGCTGGCATTAATACCTGAAGCTATCGCTTTCTCGATTATTGCCGGCGTTGACCCGATGGTCGGACTGTACGCATCTTTCCTTATCGCGGTAATTATATCATTCGTCGGCGGCAGGCCGGCAATGATTTCAGCGGCAACAGGTGCGGTTGCACTCTTAGTCGTCCCGCTCGTTAGAGAATATGGTGTTGAATATTTATTCGCTGCAACGATACTGATGGGAATCATTCAAATCATTCTCGGGATTTTTAAAGTAGGAAAGTTACTGAAATTTATTCCAAATTCTGTAATGATCGGCTTCGTAAATGCGTTAGCCATAATGATTTTTATTGCACAGCTGCAGCATATATTCGGTATTTCATTCGATACATACATATATGTAATTATAACAATTGCAATTTTATATGTGCTGCCGAGATTTTTCAAAAAAATACCGGCACCGCTAGTTGCTTTAGTAGTGCTGACGTCATGTTACATCTTTTTTGGTGCAGAAGTCCGCACAGTTGGAGATTTAGGTGCAATTGAAAAATCATTGCCGAGCTTCATTATCCCTGACGTGCCTTATACGCTCGAAACATTGAAAATTATTTTCCCTTACTCATTATCGATGGCTATTGTGGGATTAGTGGAAAGTCTTCTAACAGCCCGCATTGTCGATAATGCGACGGATACGTACAGCAGTAAAACAAAGAATCACGCGGTCAGGGAATCGCAAACTTTGTAACTGGTTTTTTCGGCGGTATGGGCGGCTGTGCGATGATTGGGCAGTCAGTTATTAACGTGAGATCAGGAGCGACAACAAGACTGTCGACGTTTACTGCAGGTGTCTTCTTAATGCTGCTTATCATTCTTTTCGGAGATCTGGTCGTGCAAATACCGATGCCGATTCTGGCCGGTATCATGGTAGTCGTTACAATCAGCACGTTCGACTGGAAGACGTTTAAGTATATGAAGAAAGCACCGCGTACAGATGTATTCGTAATGCTGATTACCGTCGCGATTATACTTGCTACTGATAACCTGGCAATTGGAGTTATTGCAGGTGTGTTCTTCAGCGCAATTTTCTTTGCAACGAAGATTTCGAAAGTGACAGTGACTAAGGAACTAATAAATAATAATTACGTCTTTTATTTTGAAGGACAGATTTTCTTCGCTTCAATTGATACGATGATAGATCAGCTCGAATTTAAAAAATACGACAAAGATATCCTGCTCGACTTCTCGAAGGCGCATCTCTGGGATGACTCCGCAGTAGATGCCATTGATACGATGGTGAGAAAGTTTGAAGATAAGGGTAATACAGTATATGTTGATCAGTTAAATGCAGACAGCAGAAAAATTGTTAAAGAACTCAGCCAGCTGAATGAACAGCATTTAACGTAAAATAAGGAGGTATTTGAATGTATAAATCAATACTGCTTGCAGCAGACGGCTCAGAAAACAGCTTCAGAGCTGCTGAAGAAACATTGAACTTTATCAATAAAGATACAATGGTGACGATTTTGAATGTAATTCAAATAGAGAAATCGAAAGATGCCGTACTTCATGGTGAAAATACTGTTAAACAGCAAAAAGAAAAGATTGCAAAAATTATTGATTTATAATAAAGAGAATGTTAATTATAACGTTATTTTTGAAAGAGGACTGCCTGATGAAACAGTCGTTAAAGTTTCTAACAATGGGGCATACAACATTATAGTGCTCGGCAATAGAGGGTTGAATGCATTGCAGGGAATGATGATGGGCAGTGTCAGTCATAAAGTGGCAAAACGAGCCAATATACCGGTGATGATAGTTAAATAATTTTTTAGGGTGAGCGTCTAATGGCGTTCACCTTTTTTATTTAAATTCTTAAATTATCTGTAAATTGAAAGCCTTTACATTTTAGTCTGGAATTAGGTAGAATAAAAGTATCAAACATAAACAAGGGGGAAATAAAATGGTATTTGAATTTCCGAATAAAGAAGGCGCCAAGTACAGAAAAATCTCAGTATGAAAACTACATCGGCGGTGAATGGGTGGCACCAGCAGATGGAGAGTACTTTGAAAATGAATCGCCGGTAACCGGTGAAGTCGTGTCAAAAGTACCGCGTTCGAAACAGGCAGATGTAGATAAAGCAGTTGCTGCTGCACAGGAAGCGCAAAAATCATGGGCAGTCACATCTGTAACAGAGCGAAGCAATATTCTCTTGAAGATTGCTGACCGTGTAGAAGAACATCTTGAAGAGCTTGCTGTTCTTGAAACTTTTGAGAATGGTAAAGCCGTACGTGAAACGCTGAATGCCGACTTGCCACTCGTCGTCGATCATTTCAGATACTTTGCAGGTGTTATTCGCGGACAGGAAGGCGGAATTTCTCAAATAGATAATGATACTGTAGCGTATCACTATCATGAGCCGCTTGGTGTAGTTGGACAAATTATTCCATGGAACTTCCCGCTGCTTATGGCGACGTGGAAAATTGCTCCTGCACTGGCAGCAGGCAACTCAATCGTCTTAAAGCCTGCCGAGCAGACACCGACAACGATTCTTCATCTGGCGGAACTCATTGGGGATCTGTTGCCTAAAGGTGTTTTCAATATTGTGAACGGCTTCGGTTCAGAAGCGGGACAATCTTTAGCAACACATACGGGTATTAACAAGATTGCCTTTACGGGTGAAACGACTACTGGGCGCATTATTATGCAGAATGCGAGTCAGAATCTGATTCCTGTCACACTGGAACTTGGCGGTAAATCACCGAACATTTTGCAAAAGATGTAATGGATGCGGATGATGACTACTTAGACAAAGCGATTGAGGGGCTTGTAATGTTTGCACTGAACCAGGGTGAAGTATGTACATGTCCGTCACGCGCACTAGTACATGAAGATATCTTTGACGAATTTATGGAACGCGTGATTAAGCGTGTTGAACAGATTAAAGTAGGTAACCCGTTAGATCCAAATACAATGATGGGTGCACAGACTTCAAATGAGCAGCAGGAAAAAATTGCATCGTACCTTGATATCGGTAAAAAAGAAGGCGCTGAATTACTTACAGGCGGAAACATAAAATCAGTCGACGGCGATATTAAAAATGGTTACTACGTCGAACCGACGATCTTTAAAGGCCACAATAAGATGCGTATTTTCCAGGAAGAAATTTTTGGACCGGTATTAGCAGTGGCGACGTACAAGGATGACGACGAAGCGATTGAAATGGCTAATGATACACTGTACGGACTTGGTGCGGGAGTATGGACACGCAGCCAGAACAGAGCATACCGATTAGGACGTGCAATTCAGGCGGGCCGTGTATGGGTAAACACTTATCACGACTACCCTGCCCACGCAGCATTTGGCGGTTACAAAATGAGTGGTATTGGCCGGGAAAATCATAAGATGATGCTAGCACATTATCAGCAGACTAAAAACCTGCTGGTCAGCTACAGCGAATCAGCAAAAGGATTCTTTTAATTGGCAGTACTTGAACAAGTTTATGCCACTGATCAGGCCAGATCACTTATTAATGAATTAAAAAAAGAACATGGAAACTTAATTTTTCACCAATCAGGAGGATGCTGTGACGGCTCCAGTCCAATGTGTCTGAAAGAAGGCATGATGATTATTGGAGACGTCGATGTACAGCTCGGTGAAATTGAGGGAGTACCATTTTATATGAACCATAAGCAGTACGAATACTGGAAACATACGCAGATTACGGTCGATGTTGTTAAAGGCATCGGCGGTATGTTCAGCGTTGAGGGGCCGAGAGGCGTCAGATTTCATATTCGAAGCGAACCGATAGAATAATGAGAAGACCGGACACGTCGATGTCCGGTTTTTTCTTGTTTTATATAAAAGTAAATACATTGCTGAACAAACTGGAGAGTATAAATCCGGCAATTAATCCGAGTACAAATATCAGTCCCCATTTAGCCCATTTCACAAAACTCAGCTCCCTTATATTATCTTGCTGTTCATATACCCTTTCTCTTTAAACATATACCGGTAATTTCGAGATCAATACTTAGCTTTTTCAGCTGCTACATCTTATAATATTACATTGTGTTTTATAGTAATTAAAAATCAGCAGGTGAAGAAATGAAAAGCTCGAAAAATGATTTTACAACCGGTCCTATATTAAAGCCGCTGATTATATTTTCAGCGCCGATCATGCTGGCAAATCTGCTGCAGACTTCGTTTCAAATTGTCGACAGTCTGTGGGTCGGAAATATTCTTGGTGCAGAGGCACTGGGTGCTGTCGCCATAGCAACGACCATACTGGTCACTATATTGTCTTTCATACTTGGTTTGAACAATGCGGCACTGACTATTTTATCTCAGCAGCATGGCCGTAAAGATGATGAAGGCCTGAAGCGCTACTTAAATGCTTTTATCGTTATTATGACTGTAATGTCTGTTGTTTTTGCGGTAATCGGCTACATATTTGCAGAAAGTCTGCTCGGAATTATCGGTACGCCGGATGCTATTTTGGATATGACAGCGTCATACCTTCAAATAAGCCTTCTCGGGATGTTTTTCTTATTTGGCTATAACTTTATCAATACTGTTTTCAGAGCGCTTGGCGACAGCAAGACGCCGCTTAGAATTGTCTTCATTGCAGTCATATTGAATGCTGTTCTGTCACCGCTCTTTATGATTGTATTTGATCTCGGTATACAGGGTGCGGCCCTCGCTACAGTCGGTTCACAGACAATTGCATTTCTGTACAGTGTTTATCTCGCAGTGAAACGCAAGCTGGTGCCGTTTAAAATGCCTTCGATACCGGCACGCTATGAAGTCGGACTGATTTTAAAACTGGGTATTCCGGCAGGACTGCAAATGGGAGTAATTCACGCGGGCATTGCAGCGATACTGAGTGTTGTGACTCAGTTTGGTGCAGACAGCGTTGCAGGATTCAGTGCCGCTCAGCGTCTCGACAGTTTAATTATGCTCCCTGCAATGGCGCTCGGTACTGCTGTTAATGCTATGGCAGGACAGAATATCGGCATACAGCAATGGTCACGCGTAAAGCAAATCGCACGTTATGCCGCTCTTTATAACTTTGGTTTAATGCTGAGTGTTGCGGCTGTCGTTATTATATTTGCTGAAGCGGGCATCAGAATGTTCATTCAGGACGAGGCAGCGGTAGAATTCGGTACGAATTACTTAAGAATTGTCGCGCTGTGCTATCCATTTTTAGGATTAAACTTTGTCTTAAACGGTATTGTCAGAGCATCAGGAGCAATGTATCAAGTACTGATATTGAACATTATCTCTTTCTGGATACTCAGGTATCCTCTGTCGGCCCTGTTTGCTTCATACTTTGGAGAAACTGGTGTCGGCATGGGCATGGGTGTCAGCTTTATAATCAGCAGTATTTTCGCCTATCTGTATTACAAATTCGGAAAATGGAGAGAAAAAGAACTATTTAAATGATAAACACTCCTAAAATATATAGACATATATCTATATAGATGATAATCTATTATAAATTACGGAGGTATATGCATGAATTATGACGAAACAGCTTCATTATTAAAAATTATAGCGGATCCAAGCCGTCTTGAAATACTCGATTTATTATCGTGTGATGAACTATGCGGTTGTGATTTACTCGAGCACTTTGAGTTTTCTCAGCCTACTTTGAGTCACCATATGAAAGTTCTGGTAAACAGTGATTTTGTTACGAAAAGAAAAAATGGTAATAAAGTAATGTATGAACTCAATCACAAGACGATGAATAAAATAGAAAAACAGCTTCAAATTATTAACTCATCAAGCGGATATTGTGCATGTCAAACTATGAAAAAAGGTGTCTGCTGATTATGGCAATACTAGCGATAAGCATATTTATTATTACTTTAATATTTGTAATCTGGCAGCCGAGAGGACTAGATATCGGCATTACAGCAATGATTGGAGCTGCTCTAGCAGTAATAACGGGTGTAGTATCATTTGGAGATATTATAGAAGTGACAAGTATCGTCTGGAACGCGACACTGACGTTTGTCGCTGTCATACTGATTTCATTAATACTGGATGAAATAGGATTCTTTGAATGGTCTGCTAGACACATGGTTAAAGCTTCACACGGCAGCGGGCTTAAAATGTTTATCTACATTGCGCTGCTCGGTTCTGTCGTTGCGGCATTTTTTGCAAATGACGGTGCAGCATTAATTCTGACACCGATAGTTCTCGCGATGGTCCGGAATTTAAACTTTAAGGAAAAAATGATTTTCCCATTTGTTATAGCCAGCGGCTTTATTGCTGATACGACATCTTTGCCGCTCATTGTGAGTAACTTAGTTAATATAGTGTCGGCAGATTATTTTAATATCGGTTTTATAGAATACTTTTTACATATGATTATTCCTAATATCTTTTCACTGGTCTCAAGTATTCTGGTGTTGTGGCTCTTCTTTAGAAAATCGATTCCGGATACTTTCGATGGCAGCAATCTGAAACTTCCGCATGAAGCGATTAAAGATAAAAAAATGTTTAAGATATCATGGATAGTATTGATTATGCTCTTAGCAGGCTATCTTCTAAGTGAATTCATCGCAGTGCCTGTATCGTTTATCGCTGGGGTTATTGCGATTGTCTTTCTTGTACTGGCGCGTAAATCAGAAGCGGTTAATGTATCGCGCGTCGTAAAAGGTGCGCCGTGGAATATTGTTGTCTTTTCAATCGGTATGTACGTCGTTGTCTTCGGTTTAAGAAATGCAGGTATGACAGATCTACTTGCGGATTCAATTGCTGCAATAACTGAATACGGACTTTTGGCCACAGTTATGGGAATGGGTGCAATCGCAGCAATACTGTCTTCAGTTATGAACAATATGCCGACAGTAATGATTAATGCGATAGCAATCAGTGAAACAGGTGCACAGGATGTTATTAAAGAAGGTTTAATATATGCGAACATTATCGGTTCTGATTTAGGGCCGAAAATCACACCAATCGGTTCACTGGCAACACTGCTGTGGCTTCATGTACTGGCTAAAAAAGATATGAAAATATCTTGGGGAACGTATTTTAAAATTGGAATAATAATAACGCCACCGGTGCTTATTATGACACTTCTCGGGTTGTACTTTACGCTATTAATATTTTAAGTGAGGGATAGTTATGACTAAAAAGACAATATATTTTGTATGTACAGGCAACGCTTGCCGCAGTCAGATGGCTGAAGGTCTTGGTAAAGAGATTCTTGGAGAAGAATGGAATGTGTATTCCGGCGGAATAGAAGCGCATGGTGTGAATCCGAAAGCAATTAAAGCGATGGCCGAAATAAATATTGATATTAGCAAGAATACTTCGGATTTAATTCAAAACGATATTCTTAATGCATCTGATCTTGTTGTCACACTATGCAGCGATGCTGATCAGAACTGTCCCGTGCTCCCAGCCCATGTGACTAAAGCTCATTGGGGATTTGATGACCCTGCAGGTAAAGAATGGCAGGAATTTCAAAGAGTCAGAGATGAAATTGGCGACCGGATTTTACAGTTTAAAGATACAGGGAACTAAAAAGTACTGCCGCTTAAAATCACAGCGGCAGTACTTTTTTTATTTATTCATTTGTATTTCTATGAATTTCTTTAGTACATGAACAGTCATTACACAATCGTTTAAACTGGTCCACTCTTTAGGATTGTGACTGATGCCATCTTTACTGCGCGCAAAAATCATTGCGACTGGCAATTCGAGACCGATATTCATAGAATCGTGGCCTGCACCACTTGGCAGTTCCATTGCTTCAATGTTTAAATCATTTAAAATATCATGAATTTCCTGTTTATAAACATCTTCAACAGGTACAGGTTTGACGCGGGATGTACCGCTCACTGTAACGCCGATACGTTCTTTTGCAATGCTCTCTGCACGTTCTGTAACGAGCTCAAGCAGCGTGTCCCGTGTCCTTTCATGAATATCGCGTATATCGACAATCATCTTTACAGATTCAGGGATAACGTTGGCACCGTTAGGATAAACGCTCAGTTTACCTACCGTTGCAACGGCGGTATTACTGACAATCTTCGGCAGGCATTCGAGTTCGCTGACAAAACGTCCGGCAGCAACAAGCGCATCCTGACGGTCATTCATCGGCGTATTGCCTGCGTGACCTGCAAGTCCTTTAAACTCAACTTCAAGCCATGCCTGTCCGGCAATACCGTTCACGATACCGACCGGCAGATTGTTTTTCTCGAGCAGTTTACCCTGTTCAATATGTGCTTCTGCAAAGAATGTCCAATCACGCTTTTGAACCTGTTTATAATCACTTAATGAAGAACCGTACTGTTCAAGAACTTCTTCGAGACTTAAACCATTGCTGTCTCTTAAAGAGCCAATTAATTCATCATCAACGAGACCCATATAGGAACGGCTGCCGAATACGCCGCTTGAGAAACGTGCACCTTCTTCATCCGAAAAGATAACAACCTCATAGGATTATCCGGTACATAGCCTGTTTCTTTCCATGCTTCTGCGACTTCCAGTGCAGCAAGTACACCGAGAACTCCATCGAAATTACCTCCAGCAGGTACAGTGTCAACGTGAGAACCTGACGCAACAGACTGAGAATCATCTTTGCCTGCTAGCCTGCCAAAAACATTACCGGCAGCATCAGTTTCGACGGTAAGGCCGGCGGCTTTCATCCAGCACGCCACTAACGCTTTAGCCTGTTTTTCTTCTTTAGAAAAGCCAGGACGGCTGACACCGCCTGTTGGAAGTACACCGATTTTTGATATTGCATCGAGACGTTCAGCAAGACGTTCTCCATCGATTCCGTCGTAATTCAGTTCAGCATTATAATCTGCCAGTAGTTATTAATCATAGTCAATAAATCCTCCAATAAAATTAGTTGTCCTGCGGCTTTCGAAGCCAGGCAGCTACAGCCAGAACTATTAATGCAAAGCCAAGATAGCCCATTACTACATAGACACTTCCAACCAATGTTGTAAAACCGATTAAACTGGCAATAAATCCAAGTGAACCTATCACAATAACTGCCGGACGATAGGTTTTACTTTCGGGTGCGGTAAAACGGACTGTAAACGAATACAGCATTCCGACAGCAGTATTATAAATCATACCGAGAAGTGCAATCGCAGTCAGGATGCCGACTGCAGGATGAATCTGGCTGGCAAGTTCCAGAGTAGGCATATCCTTGCCTGCAACAACATCAATTCTTACGAACATAGCGATATGAATCAGGATAATCAGCATTCCCAGTATGAAACCGCCCAGTATACCGCCCATACTCGCTACTTTCTTATCTTTCTCATTGCCGGTCATAATAATCAGCAATGCGGCACCGGCAGCAAGATTGTATGACACATAAAGAAAGGCGCTTAACAGCCAGTTAGATGTCGCCGATGGCTGCTGTCTAGCCAACTCATCAGCTTCAGTGAGCGACAGGTCCATTGTAAAAATGGAATAGATTAAAATAACGAAAATAACTGCAATTAAATACGGTGTTATGGTAGCGATAATCCCAATAATTTTATTTGTATTCAGCAGTAAGGTTGAAATTACAATCGCCGCCATTATAATACTGCCGACTACAGGGCTGACACCGAACATTTGATTAAAAGTTGAGCCGGCACCTGCAAACATTACTACTGCGACTCCAAAGAGGAAGAATGTAATTACAATATCAAGAACAGGTCCGACAAAACGTCCGCCTATATAATACAGTACTTCTTTATGAGAGTTTGCTTTCAGATTTGTGCCGAGCTGTGCAAATGTGTATCCAAGAAAAATAAATAAAGCTGTTGTCACTATACCTCCGGCGGTTCCCCATATTCCAAAACTAGTGAAATACTGCATAACCTCCTGGCCCGAAGCGAATCCTGCACCGACAATCAGTCCAACAAAGGCACTGCCTATTTGAAAACTTTTTTCATAATATCGCCCCTTTGCTCTATTTATATTCTTTTTTAGCGATTGTGTATGATTCCACCGTGTCGCGGTTAACTTTATAACCAATACCTGCTTCTTTTGGAACTTCAATCAACCCGTCTGCAGCAACGACTTCCGGTTCGATTATATCTTTCTCAAAGTAGCGGCTGGAGCTCGCTGTATCACCTGGCAACGTAAAGTTTGATAACGTTGTTAATGCTACATTATGTGCTCTGCGCTACCGATGATTCGAGCATACCGCCGCACCATACAGGAATATTGTTTTCTTTACAGTAGTCATGAATCTTTACAGCTTCAGTCAACCCGCCTACACGTCCAATTTTAATGTTAATTATTTTAGTACTGCCAAGTTCCACAGCTTTTCTTGCATCTTCAAGAGAGTGAATACTTTCATCTAAACAGATTGGAGTACTAAGCTCTTTTTGTAATTGAGCATGATCAATTATGTCATCCGATGCCAGCGGCTGTTCAATCATCATCAGATTAAACTCATCCAGCTGCTTTAATAATGCTGTATCATCCAGACAATATGCTGAATTGGCATCGGCCATAATCTCCACATCCGGGAATGTTTCACGCAGTGTCCGCATAACCTCAATATCCCAATCAGGCTTGATCTTAACTTTAATACGCTTATAACCTTCTTTAACGAAGCCGTCTACAATTTCAACAAGTTCTTCAACTGAATTTTGGATGCCGATACTGATGCCGACATCGATAGTTTCCCTGGACCCCCCGAGCGCACTGGCCAGAGACTGGTTGGTCTGCTGAGAATAAATGTCCCAAATTGCCCCCTCCAGTGCGGACTTGGCCATGTTATTTTTACGAATGGGTGCGAAAATTTCATTTACTTCGCCCGGGTGCACGATTTCCTTATGTAAAATAAGCGGTATTAAAAAATCTTCAAGCATGTGCCAGTTTGTCATTACTGTTTCTTCACTGTAAAAAGGAACGTTAAACGCCACTGATTCTCCCCAGCCGACAGTACCGTCTTTGTCAACTGCTTCTAATAACAGGAACTCTTTCTTCTTAAAAGTTCCGAAACTCGTAGTAAAAGGTGATTTCATATCCATTTGCAGCTGTCTGATTGTAATTTTTTCGATATTCATTATTTATGGCCTCCAAGTTTTAATGTGTCAGTCTTTACGAATATGTATTTAGCAGTATATTTCCCGGGAATTAAATGCACTGCGGCATAGCCTGCGGCAAAAAGTTCCTGAAATATTTTTCTGGTACTCATCCTCCATTCCAAGGCAAGTGCCTGATTTTTAGATTTAACATTCTGAAAATCTTTTGGGACTTCAAGAGAATAGACATCCGCCTTGTATTGTTCATTGTGAAACATTGTAATGAATGGCAGATTATCGGAGACGCTGACTTTATTTAAGGCAACAGCGCTAAGGTAATCAGGAATTTCTTTTCTGGAAACATGTTCACTTTTAATATGCCAGTGGATTTCGAAGCGGTCTGATGGAAGACCTTTATTTAATCCATCTTGCATTTCTCCGTATGCATTCTCCATATAAACGGAACAAATGCCATTCAGTTTAGTTAAATTTAAATATGCATTGCGTGTTTCCAGCGGATCATATGTCCAGTGAATTTCTTTATAGCCTTTTCGAATTGCGATTTCCTGCTGTTTCTGTTTCATCTGTTCTCCTATTTTTTTGGAACGATAATCCTCTTCTATTCCAAGCATATGAGAACATAGATATGTTTGACCGTCCTTAAAACCGGCAAAGGCATAACTGAAACCGATAATTTTATTATCATCAAAGGCACCGATTATAATGCCGCCGTTTTTAATTGCAGTCAGTGTCTGGTGAATAGGAAGTGGCGACATGTCCCAGACACCCTGTTCTATTAGTTCCATCTGTTCAAGTTCTTTAATTGTCGTTAATTCTTTTAGGGTAATCATTTCAAACCTTCTTTATAGTAAAAGTAATTTTTTCATAACATTATCACAATTAATATTAGAAAACAATAAATATTCAGATAACTGAGCTTTGAAAAGTATATTAAATTTAATATTATACTTGATATTTCGATTTCGAAGGTTTATACTACGAATAGATTAAATTTAATATATTTAAAAATGAACTAGTAGAAGGAGGTGCAGACATGAACGAAAGAGAAGCACGGATAAAAGCATTTACTGTTTTTATAAAATCCTCACAGTCCGTACAGAAACTTATTAAACAGGACTTTTTAAAGAAAGAAATTAACCTCAATGAATATGCGGTAATGGAATTGCTGTATCACAAAGGTGACCAGCCGATACAGGCTATCGGCAAGAAAATACTTATGGGCGGCGGCAGTATTACTTACGTTATAGATAAGCTTGAAAAGAAAGACTTTATTTACAGAAGACCCTGTCCAGAAGACAGAAGAGTAATGTTTGCATGTATTACCGATGCTGGTAAAGAGTATATGGACACAAGAGTTGTCGAACAGGAAGCACTGATCAATACAATCTTTGATGAGTGGAATGATGATGAAGTAGAAGATGCAATTAACTTATTAAAACGAATCGGCCTGCACGCAGAAGGCCTGCTTAAATAAAATTTGGAGGAATATATTATGACTAATGAAAATTTAAAAGGAATACACCATGTAACAGCAATGACAGACAATGCGATGAGAAACTATGACTTTATGACGGAAGTTGTCGGTATGCGCTTAGTTAAGAAAACTGTAAACCAGGATGACATTCAGACATACCATACATTCTTTGCTGATGATGAAGGATCACCAGGTACGGATATGACTTTCTTCGATTTCCCGAACAACCCTAAAGGCTCAAGAGGAACTAACTCTATTTCAAGAACAGGCCTCAGAGTGCCGAATGATGCAGCACTTGAATTCTATTTAAATCGTTTTGAAGAAAACAATGTAAAACATGACGGTATAAAAGAACTGTTTGGCAAAAAAGTACTGCCGTTTGAAGAAGCTGACGGACAAAGATATCAGTTATTCTCAGATGAAAATAACGAAGGTGTAGCTCCAGGAAAACCATGGAAAAATGGTCCTGTGCCTGAAGATAAAGCAGTATATGGTCTCGGTCCAATTGAAATTACAGTAAGCTATTATGACGACTTCAAAAAAGTGCTGCAGGAAGTTTACGGTATGAAACCGATTGTTGAAGAAGACAATGTAACGTTATTAAATGTCGGTGAAGGCGGTAACGGCGGACAGGTCATTCTCCGTAAAGACGAAGATACTGAAGGAAGACAGGGTTACGGTGAGGTCCACCATGTTTCATTCAGAGTGGAAGACCATGCGGCACTTGCAGCATGGGAAGAAAAATACCGTCAGATGGGTATGGGCAATTCAGGACTTGTAGATCGTTTCTACTTTGAAGCACTGTATGCACGTGTCGGACATATTTTAATTGAACTATCTACAGATGGTCCCGGATTCATGGATGATGAGCCGTATGAAACATTAGGAGAAAGCTTAGCATTACCACCGTTCTTAGAGCCGAAACGTGCACAAATCGAAGCTTCAATCAGACCGTTTGATACAACGAGAAATAGATAATAAAGGAGAAAATTAAATATGGAAGCAATTAAAAGAATTCACCATATTACTGCAATAGTTGGTGATCCGAATGAAAATAAAATATTACAGAGATGTACTGGGTTTAAGATTGGTTAAACAAACAGTAAACTTTGACGATCCGGGAGTTTATCATTTGTACTTTGGAGACTATGACGGCAGTCCGGGAACAATTATTACGTTCTTTAACTGGGTTGTCGACAGACCGGGAGTTAAAGGCAGTGGACAGGTTGGCAGAATAGCTTTCAGAATTCCTAAAGGCAGCATGACTGAATGGGAAAATCATTTGAAAGAACAAAATATCAAAACTGAACATACAGAACTGTTCGGTAAAGATACACTGCAGTTTGACGACGTTCACGGACTTGAGCTCGCTTTAGTAGAAGGTGACAGTGAAGCCGATACAAAGGATATTATCGGGTTCCACGGCGCTGTTTTACTATCGGGTAACCCTGACGGCACAAAAGAATTACTAGTGTGTACAATGGGCTTAACTGAACTGAATATTAATGACAGAAACTACCACTTTGAAACGGCCGGTGAAGAGAAGCATCATATCATCACTGAGCTTCCGCCAAAACCTAGGGGCAGCTTTGGTATTGGAACAGTACATCATATTGCATGGTCTGTACCGAACCTGGAAGTTTTAGAAGAATGGCAGACATTACTTCAAAGCAAGAATTTCGGTGTGACTGAAGTCAGAGACAGAAACTACTTAAGTCTATTTATACTAGTGAACGCGGAGGCATTATTTTTGAATTTGCAACTGATGAACCTGGATTCGATGTAGATGAAGACAAAGCAGAACTTGGTTCTTCACTGCAACTGCCGGCGCAGTATGAGCACAAAAGAGAAGAGTATGTAAGAACAATGCCGAAGTTAGACCTTTAATTGAGGGGCGATAATCATGTTCAGTTTTTCCAATGAAGATTTAACTACTAAAGAAAAAAATAAAATAATGATCGGTACTGTTGTACCGCGGCCTATCGCATTAGTATCGACGGAGTCGCTGAAGGTGTTGTGAATGTTGCACCTTTCAGCTATTTCAACATTGTCACATATAAACCGCCGATGCTGTCGATTGCAGTACAGAGAGTTAACGGTGAACAGAAAGACACGGCGAGAAATATTATGACTGAAAAAGAAGCTGTGGTTCATGTTGTTGATATATCGAATGTCGAAATCGCTAACATTACAGCTGCAAATCTCGCGCCGGGAGACAGCGAACTGAACTATGCAGACTTTACACCCGTTAAATCGGCTTCAGTCCGTCCGCCGGGATTAAAAGAAGCGAAAGTCAGATTCGAAACAAGTCTTTATGACTCGCACGTTATTTACGATGGCGCGGAACCGACGACAGATGTTTTATTTTTAAAAATTGAATATTACCATCTTGATGATTCGATTTACGACGCTGAAAAAGGATATATCGATGTTGAGGCGCTCAGTGCTGTCAGCAGACTGGCCGGCAATGATTACGCGGAAATAGGACGTATGTTTACAATTGAAAGACCAAAATAATTTATGAGGAGCGCTAATGTATGGAACATATTTATAATGAAATAAAAAAGGTGCACCAGTTTTCGTATTACTTCACGGAACAGGCGGTACTGAGACAGATTTATTACCGCTAGCACAAGCTTTAAACCCTGAATATAATGTTTTAAGTATAAGAGGGAACGTTAAAGAAAACGGTATGAACCGTTACTTCAAACGTCTTGGTGAAGGGAATTATGACTGGGAAGATTTAGAATTCCGCGGCAATGAACTGTATGAGTTTATCGCAGAAAAAGCGACAGAGTACGATTTTAAACTGGAAGATGTAATCTTCGTCGGATTCTCAAACGGTTCGAATATTGCAATTCAATTAATGCTGCAGCAGGAAGAGAAATTTAAAAAAGCAATGCTGTTTGCACCATTATATCCAACTGATCTTGAGAAGAAACATGACTTCAGCGATGTGGAAGTATTCCTGTCGTTAGGTAAGGGAGACCCTATCGTACCGGAGTCTGAGAGCGAAAGAGTCATCAAATTATTTGAAGATCGTAACGCCGCTGTAACGACAGTATGGGTGAACGGTCATACACTGCCACAGGAAGCTCTGATTGCAGGTCGTGAGTGGCTTAACAAATAAGAATTCGTCATAAACCTGGAGGAGAATTCATTATGAAAAAACCTACACTTCAAAAGATATCGATGTCTATTTCGAACCTCATAATGTATTCATAAAGCAGCCTGTGTGAATGGATTATCTAAAGTTTTTGATACTGAAAAACGACCTTGGATTGATCCGGAACAGGCATCTGCTGAAGAGATTGCCCATGTTGTTGAAGAATGTCCAAGCGGAGCATTGACGTATTTAAGAAAAGATGGTGGTCCGGCAGAATCTCATGACCATACTGAAATAACAGTCGGTGAAGATGGAGAGTTTTATATTAAAGGGAATTTCACTCTTAAAAACGATGGTGAAGAGACAAAATTACACAGAGCTGTGCTTTGGGGATCAGATGAATCTAATAATCCGCCATTTTATGACAGAAGTTTATCAGAGAGATGAGAGGTGCTGATGAGATGGAAGTAAAACATGGTAACAATATATTTTATGTAGGTGACAATCAGAATGAACTACTTGCAGCGATGACTTTTGTACCGAGTGGTAATGATAAAATAATTATTGATCACACGGAAGTATCTGACGAGCTTAGAGGTCAGAATGTCGGGGATAAACTGCTGGAATCTCTAGTTGAATACTCCAGAGAAAATAAACTTAAGATAATTCCACTTTGTCCCTTCGCAAAAGCAAGAATTGAGAAATATCCTGAAAAATACAGTGATATTTTATATAAAGGATAGTAATTTAAAAGAACGCCTGTCCAGTGAAGGACAGGCGTTCTTTTTATGCTGTTACTTTACTCTTTTATTTTCATGTATTTTAACCATGACAAATCTTGCTATCGGCTGAGCGACAAGGACTTCTATCCAGAACGCAATTCCAAAGTTTCTAAACCATACTGGGAAAAAGCGTGTGAAGATATCTGTCGATATTTCTCTGTTGCCTACCCATGTTCCAATTACAGTCAACGTCAGAGAAAGAATTGTTACGTTCATTACGATGTTCAGTAAAATTCTGGCGTTGAACCCATCAGTTTCACCTTGAAATTTCGGCATTATTTTCCCGATAAGAGGACCGGCAACAAACCTCACCAGGAGTATAACTATAATCCACATTACGGGCATAATTTTAAAGAACTCACCGTAAGTTTGAAAGCTTAAGCCAATCTCCATAAACATAATGATTGGTGCAATAGTATTCACTGAAATAAACGATATAACGAGCATAAAAATAATACCCTCTGCAGCACTCTGCGGCAGTCTGTTTTCTTTATACATCTGTATTCTCCATCCATATAATTGTTCAATATGGCAGACGTATCTTACGACATGTATTTTTGATATAAATTTTTATATCAATATCTCTACGCAAATGACTTTATTATTCTAGCACAAACGCCAGAAATAAGCCTGTGCTTTTTTCAAACTTCTAACCAAAATGATTAAATCCCCTGAAATCCGGCTATATAGATATTAATGTAAGAATTGAATCTAGAAGGAGTAATCAATATGAAGCAGCCGCTTATAGGAATAACAACGTTTATCGGTAAAAATAATCAGGAAGTCCCAAAGAGATTTATAGATGTGATCAGCAGAGAACATGGGGTGCCGATACTGCTGCCGGAAATTGAGAATGAAGATTTAATTAAAGCGCAAGTCGACAATATAGATGCATTGCTGCTGACCGGCGGCGATGATGTTGATCCGGCATTATATGATCAAGACCCGCATCAGAAACTAGGTAATATAGAACCTGAACGTGATGAGTATGAATGGAAACTTATCGATTACGCTTTGGAAAGAGGCATACCAGTTCTCGGCATCTGCCGCGGTTCACATATGCTGAATATTCACGAGGGCGGAACGATATACCAGGATATTTACAGTCAGATAGAAGAAGGTACAGAATTGATTAAGCACCAGAGGAATGACAGCAAAGAGCATTTCACTCATAAAGTGAATATTAAAAAAGATAGCAAGATGTACGATATTGTTAAACAGGAAGAAATATTTACAATCAGCAACCATCACCAGGCAGTGAATGAAGTCGCACCGGGATTCCATGTTGCTGCCAAGACAAACGATGGCATTATAGAAGCGATAGAGAGCACTGAGCACGAGTTTGTTATCGGGCTGCAGTGGCACCCTGAGGAGAGGTATCATACTGATGAATCCTCTCAGAATATTATAAGAAGATTTGTAGAAGCAGCAGGTAAATAACCTGCTGTTTTTCTTTTAGTGTTAAGTTTTAAATATTCTGATAAAATCTAAGGGAAATGCTAAATGTAAGGAGAGAGTATATGACTAACCCGGTTATTGGTGTAACAACGTTTATAAGCAGTGACGGCCTCAGGCTGCCTGAGAATTACAGTATTGCGATAGCAGGTGAAGAGGGTGTACCGGTGATACTGGCTAAGGGTAGAAGACGACGTATTAATTAAAAAGCAGATAGAGAATATTGACGGACTGCTGCTATCAGGCGGTGATGATATTGAGCCTTCATTTTTTGGAGAAAGTCCGCATCAGAAAATGGGTACGATAGAACCGGGGCGTGATCTCTATGAAATGAAACTGATAGAATATGCCCTTGAAGCAGGCAAGCCGATTCTCGGTATATGCCGGGGAGCTCAAATATTAAATGTGCAGCAGGGCGGCACGATGTATCAGGATATCTATTCCCAGCACGGCGACAGTACGATGAAGCATAACCAGGATGCTGCGAAAGATTATTTATCCCATAAAGTTAACATTATAGAAGGTACGAAACTTCATGGGATTCTCGGTGAGACAGAAATTAGGACAAACAGTTTTCATCATCAGGCAAACAAATACCCGGCGGAAAGTCTGCAGGTTTCTGCAATGACTGAAGACAGCATCGTAGAAGCCGTAGAGAGTACTGAGCACGATTTTGTTATCGGTATTCAGTGGCATCCCGAAGGAACTTATTTAGTAGACGAAGCATCAAAGAAAATATTCAGAGCATTTATAAAAGCAGCCGCACAACTCCAACGCTAAATTAACAGAATCTTTAAAAAACAGATTGTCATTTCGATTTCCGAAAGGTATACTGGTTTGTAATCGTATACATATAAAGGGGATGAAGTGTTTTATGCAAAAGAAATTGTGGCTATTAATGCTTTTTACAATGCTTTTAGTACTTGCGGCCTGTACGGACGACAGTGATGTGGATGAAGCGGCTGAAGGGGATACGGAAGCTGAATCCGGCGGGGGAGATTTAGTGATTGGGATGATTAGTGAAGCAGTATCACTGGATCCTCACGTATCGAATGATATACCCTCCGCGCAGCTGAGAACTCAGATTTACGATACTTTAATTGAACAAACAGTCGATTTAGAATTAACAGAAGGTCTTGCTACTTCATTTGAACAGGATGGGGATAAGTGGACACTCGGTCTTAAAGAAGGTGCCACTTTTCATAACGGCAGTGAGTTTACTGCTGAAGATGTTAAAGCGACACTTGAACGTGTAGTCGACCCTTCAGTAGGTTCATCAGCTGCATTTATGTTCGAGATGATTAACAATATTGAGATTACAGATGACTATGAAATTGTTTTAACAACAGATTATCCATTTACACCGCTGCCGAGTCATCTTGCACACAATACAGCAGGTATTTTAAGTAAAGAAGTTATCGATGAAGACTATCAAAATGCTTTAGATGAAGCAGGCTCGGACGTCACTCTGGAAGAGTATTATGACTTGCGTGAACAAGGAGGTACAGACTTTGAAGCTGTCTCGGAAGACATCGGTACCCATGTCGGTGCTGTTATTTCTGAAAAACCGGACGGTACAGGTCACTTGAAGTTACAGGAACGCATACCCGGTAACGAAATTGTCTTAGAAAAATTTGAGGATTTCCACGGTGGAGAACGTCAATTTAATACAGTTACTTATCGTGTTATCCCTGAGAATTCATCGCGTCTGGCTGAGTTGGAAACAGGAGGTATCAGCATTACAGATACTGTAGATCCGTCATCAATGGACCGAGTCCGAGATCATGAATCAACAGACATTATTGACCAGGACGGCTTATCAATGACTTACCTTGCATTCAACAACTATACAAAAGAACCTTTTGACGATGAAAATGTCAGAAAGGCAATATCACATGCTCTGGACAGAGAGCAAATTATAAGCGGCGTGCTGGATAACCGCGGTATCCATGCAAAAAATCATATTTCGCCCTCTGTTTTCGCTCACAATGAAGACATGGAAGAAGTGGCCTTTGATTTGGATTTAGCAAAAGAATATATGGCTAATTCCAGCATGCCTGACGGTTTCGATACTACTATCTGGACATCGGATTCAGAACAAAATAGAGATATCGCATTAATAATGCAGGAATCTTTAGGAGAAATCGGCATCGATGTAACGATTGAACAATATGAATTTGGTGCGTTTTTAGATATGGCTAATCAAGGTAACCATGATATGTTCATGCTTCAGTGGATTACAGTGACAGGGGATCCAAACTATGGGCTGTACCCGATGTTCCATACAGACTCACAGGACGGGTCAGGAAACCGCTGGAATTACTCTAATCCTGAGCTTGATGGTTATTTAGAAGAAGGACAGCAGACTTCTGATGAGAACGAACGTGTTGAAGCATATGCAATAGCACAAGAAATATTAATGGAAGATCTGCCTATTACACCGTTATACTACGGTCAGCTTGGTATCGGTGTAACATACACTGTAGACGGTGTTGAACTAGACCCGGTAGAATCGTCAGAATTGAAAATGTAACATTCCCTGAATAAGACAGCAAAAAGCATTGCCGTAATTGGCAATGCTTTTTTTATTGGAATAATGACAGACTTTTATCAGTAATCTTTACTACGAAGCCACTGGCTGAATTTTGGAAGTGCCAGATGATATATGAGTGACAATAGCACAGTTGCCGCCCCGAAAGAGAATCCTGCGAGTACATCTGTTGGGAAATGCACGCCGAGATATATTCTGGAAGCCATCACAAATAAATAATTGTAACTGTTATAAAAGCGATAATAATCTTCTTCCATAATTTTTGAACTGACAGAATCAGTATCAGACCAAGCATGCCGTAAAAAACAGTTGAAGCGGTTGAATGACCGCTCGGAAAGCTGTATGTGGACTCTGCAGCTAGTCTTAGAAATTCAGGACGTTCTCTGCCTATAACAGGTTTCATTAAATGTACGAGAACACCCGGACTGAGTGAAATAGTCAGGCCAAACCAAAGGGCAGCTGTATACATTTTTTTAATAAACAATGACACAGTAACAATCAAGGTCAGGACAACAATTGCCTCGGTTCCGCCGATTTCTGTCATCACTAGGATGACCGCTGCCCTTGAGTCAGTGACAGTACTCTGTATGGCTTCGATAAAGTAAAGATCAAGATGGTTTACCCAACCGCTGGCAGTCATGACACTGACAGCAATGAAGATGTACAGTATTAAAAATGATATCCCTGTAATAAGCAATTTTTTTGTCATAATCATACTTCTTTCTTTTTGACTTATTTATAGTAGATTATCTAATTTAACATGATGTTGACATATTGTCACCATTCTAATAGTATTCATGATATTGAATATTAGCAAGAAAGGTGATTTTATGGAAAGACAGAATAGACTCTATCAGTTTATGAACAATGAAATGGATAAGCGCAGTATGTCTCTAAGGCGCTTCAGCATTTTTGTAAATATCGACCATGCAACATTGTCTAAAATTATGAATGGCAAGCGTCAGGTAAACTTAAATCACCTTCAAAAACTATCGGAGAGTCTATCAGTGGACTTTGATTTTTTATTAGAGCTTGCGGGGTATGGGAAACCTGTTAAAGATGACCTTGAACAAACGTGGGAAGCAGTGCAGAAAATAGCAGAGGAATTGACTGACGTTAATGAAAGTATTTCATTTGAGCGTGTGAATCAGGAAATTTCGAATTTTGAAACTTACAGCCAGACAGCAGCAGGTCAAGAGAAGATAGTTGCAGAGTTTGACACTAAGATGAAAGAAACAGCGGGTATTGGTAAATATGTGGAACAGCTCAAAGCAATGTACGCTCATTTTATAAACGAAAACGGTCATCTCAAGGATCAAATACTTATTGGAGCAGCTTTACTTTATTTTATAGTGACAACAGATTTACTGCCGGACTATTTACTGCCGGTCGGCTTATTGGATGATGCATTTATTGTGCAGGCAATCTCGCAGCGTCTGGAAAATAAAAACATCCTGCTGTAGTTAGGAGGAATAAGGATATGGTTCAAAATCTAAATCAGCTCGTCCACAGTGTGACGTATACACTGGAACAAAAAGATGAACATGCATTCCACGAAAATATCAGCGATCTGCAGAAGTATGATTTGACTCAAATATTTTTGGAGTTATCAACAGCGGAGCAAAAAATATTTTTAGAATTCATTTCGATTCATCAGCTCGCAGATGTTTTATCGGAATTAGATGCTGCTAATCAGCGGAAAGTAATCGGCATGATTGATTCACACGCAGGCTCTCTGGTTATTACACAGATGAACAACGACGATTTAATCGGTATGCTGAGCAATCTCGGTGAAAAGAAAGCAACAGAACTCTTGTCGGATGCAGATGAAGAATTTTCTGCTGATATCGAAACTCTTATGGAGTTCCCGCCGGAAACAGCCGGCAGAATAATGAATAATCAAATGGTCTGGATTAATAAATCCTATACTGTGCGTGAAGCAGTCGATAAATTAAAACATTTTGCGGAGCTGGCTGAGTATCTCAACTATCTGCATGTTATCGATGATGATAAAAAACTTGTCGGGGTCGTATCATACAGAGATCTGCTGCTGGCCGATTTAGAACAGCACATAGAAGAAATTATGAAAATACGGATAGTTACAGTGGACGCACTGATGGATCAGGAAGAAGTTGCGAGAATAATTCAGCGTTATGATCTCGTAACGATTCCAGTCGTTGATGAAGAAAATAAATTGCTTGGTATCGTTACAATCGACGATATTCTGGATGTTGTTTATCAGGAAGCTGAAGAAGATATTGAAAAGTTTTCTGCATCTGGAAAAGCGATTGATTTTACGACAAAACCATTTACTGCTGCGAAAAGAAGACTGACGTGGCTAATACTTCTGCTTTTCATCGGAATCGTGTCAGGAAGTATCATTGCAAGCTTTGAGGAAACCCTGGAACAAGTAGTTGCGCTAGCATTTTTCATGCCGATGGTAGCGGGAATGACCGGTAATACAGGTACGCAATCACTTGCTGTTGTCATCAGGGGGCTCACGAAAGAAAATGTGAATACAAAACAAGTGTTTAAGCTTTTACTCAGAGAATTGAAAGTAGGAGTATACATTGGTTTGACGTGCGGACTGCTTATATTTATCATTGCATATCTATGGCAGGGCAGTGCGGTGTTAGGTTTTGTTATTGGGATTTCACTGCTCTGCACTCTGATTATCGGTACTCGCCGGGACAATCATACCGCTTATTTTGAACCATCTAAATGTTGATCCGGCAGTGGCTTCCGGGCCATTAATTACAACAATTAATGATATATTGTCATTATTAATTTATTTTGGAATCGCAACAGCGTTTTTATCATACTTAATGTAAAAAATCCGAAGAGTTATCTCTTCGGATTTTTAATTTTTTACAGCACTTTCCAATATCTTAAAAGTAAGTTTTTCAGTATCTATTTCAGCTTTAAGACCATATGGAATTATGCATTTCGGTTCATTATGACCGAAGCTTGCGTTATACAGTACCGGCAGGTCACTGCGTCCTGCTTCGGTGAGTATACGTCGCCATGCCTCTTTGTATTCAGTGTAATATCGTCCATCCTGAGGACGCCCGATAACAATACCATTTATATGCTCAAATATACCGATAACAGACATAGCGCGTAAATAATCTTCAAATATTTCTGGATCAAGATAACATTCAGATGTTTCAAAGAACAGTATGGAATCTTTAAAGTCTTTTAATTCTGGAAAATACTGAGTGCCCCGAAGGTTATTAAAGACTTCCAGGCAGCCGCCGATTAAATGTCCGCGGGCTTTTCCGGAACCACTGATGCTTTCATAGCCGGAATTATTGTCTTTAGGACGTTCAATACTTTTTTTTCAGAAGCCCAGCTGAGTCCGATTTTTCTAATGTGCGGAGAAGTATTAATTTCGCCGACAGGTTCTGCAGAAAACCATGTCCTCTTAATTGAATCGACAGTATAATCATCCATTGCGATATTTTCAGCAAAATCGGTTAACAGAGCAGGACCGTAACTGGTCGATATACCATATTTGTAAAAGAATAAATGGTTAGTTGTAGTGTCGGAATATCCTGTGAATATCTTTGGATTATTTTTAAGAGCATCAGTGTCTACAAATGGCAGGATACGTACAGTTTCATTGCCGCCGATTGCACAGATAATTCCCTTAACAGAATCATCTCTTAAAGCGTTATTTAAATCCTCTGCCCTTTTCTCAGGGTGGTCATAAACGTAATCTAGGCCCTTCAAAGCATGGGGCATTACTTTCACCTTTAAGCCGAAAACACTCTCCAGCCGTTCGATTCCCTGTTCAGTTCTCCATTGTATATCTTCTTCGCCTGCGAGTCCGCTCGATAATGAGACGAGTGCAACCGTGTCACCATGCTGTAATTTACGGGGTTTAATCATAAGACCGCCTCCAATGTAATTTCCAATAGTATAACAAAGAAAAAGTAAATAGTTACAAAATATATCAGTTTGCTATTCGGGCTCTTAAATTTTATACTTAAGAAAATGTTACGAAACGGTGAATGGAGTGAACAGAAATGAGAAAACTTAAATTAATATCTGTACTATTTTTTAGTTCTATTATCTTAAGCGCGTGCAGCAACCCTTTTGATCAGCTTGCTGATGAAATTAACGGATGGCTGGGTTCAGAAAGCGCGAACACGAGTGAAGAAAGTAATGATTCTGGGAAAGATGACGATACCGACAGCAATAACGAAACAGACAATGATACCGCCAGTGACACTGAGGGAATTGAAACTTTGGACTACAGTCACTTAATGAATCAAGGTGAGGCGGTTACACTCGATGAAGGTATGCATGAAGTCGGCAAAGATATTGAGCCTGGCCGCTATGTCATTACAGCAGATTCAGGATACGGAAATATATATGTTAAGAACGAAGAAGAGCGCGGCGGATTCAATGAAACTTTAGCAGGAGAGTCGGATAGTCCTGAAGGTCAGACGACTGAAATTGTTGGATTTCTTGACGAAGGATATTCAGTTGAGATAGCCAATTTTGAGAATGTAAACTTTACTCCGTATGAAACAGTATCTGTGGAAACAATTTTTCCTGGTCAGTGGGTAGCCGGTGAAGATTTCCCTGCAGGTGTTTATGATGTCAGTATGCCAGAAACTGAGGAAACAGGATCACTCGAAGTGTCATCACATCCCGATTATAATAAATCGAGACATACACTGGGGAGTGCAGAATATGGCGGAATGACTAACTTTACGATGTCATTTGAAGACGGTGATATTGTGAACTTGAGATATATGCCAGAGATAACTTTAACTAAAAGATAGGGCGTTATAATAGCGGTATTAATAATGTAAAAAGGGAGTAACGCTATGCGTTACTCCCTTTTTAGGCTTGTTATTAAGAAAGTTAGATAGTAATTTAAAGCGTTAGTATTTAACTCTTTGCATTATAATCATGCATTACTCTCTGGTAATTTTCCGGGTCTGTATCACCCTCGGTATTGATTAAGAGAACACGTGATTTTTATTTAATCCAAGCTGTTCTTTTACATTTTTCAAATCATTATTTGTCATGATTTCATGTAAAGTTCCAATGGTCACACTGCCGGATTCTCCGGATATAATTTTCTCATCTTTGCCGGCCGGATAACCAAGTTTTCTCATACCTTTTTGGCTGATCTCATCACCGCAATGTATGAAGGCTTCCGCTGAATCTTTTAAAATACTCCAGCCCTGTGTACTGGGTTCTCCGCAAGATAATCCTGCCATTATAGTTTGAAGGTCACCGCCGACGTTCTGCGGTTTACCGCTGGTATGTTCTGCAGATTTATATAAACAAGAAGCATTATCCGGTTCGACAATCACTATTTTAATATTTGTATGATCCATAGATTGAATTAGTGAAGCTGCCATGGCACCTGCGAATGAGCCGACACCTGCCTGCAGAAATACATGTGTCAGTTCGTTAAAGTCGTCTTTAAGCTGAACTCTGATTTCCGAAATAATCGCTGAATACCCCTGCATTATTTTTAAAGGAATATCCTCATAACCATCCCATGAAGTGTCCTGCATAAGCTGAGTTTATTTTCATGCGCTATATTGCTTGCATAACGGACAGTATCATCGTAATTCAGCTCGGTAACAGTCACTTCACCCCTAATGCTTCAATTGCTTCGACGCGTGATTCTCTTGTATTTTTAGGCATATAAACAAGTGCCCGCTGCTTAAGCAACTGTGCAGCCCAGGCAATTCCCTTACCGTGATTCCCGTCAGTTGCAGTAACAAAAGTTTCTGGTGTTTTATCTTGCAGCTGAGCAAGCAGTTCATCGAGAGTTGAAAATTCAATGCTGTGACGTTCTTTTAAATACCCTGCAGCAGAATAAATACTGCCCAGTCCTTTAAATGCATTTAAACCAAAACGATGTGATTCATCTTTAATATAAACATTGCCAATGCCGGTACTGCTGCTGAAGTCATTTAAACTGTAAAGGGGTGTTTCTTTATATCCGGGTACTGTTTGGTGAAAGTTTAAAATTTCAGTCAGTACATCTGCAGAGAAGTTATTAAAAAGCGGATTTTCAAAAGAAGTGCTTTTAAAAACATTATTGGTAATCTTCATAGATATCCTCCTTGATAGAAAAGTGTTTTAGTTTCACGGGAAACATTTACGTGCTAAAAAAACACAGAAACCTTAAGATTCCTGTGTCAGTTGTCATATATAATTTCACTATACCAGTTCCAGACGTTCTTTATAGCATTTGCGGCATACGGGAACGTATTCCTCGTCGCCGATCTGTATAGATTCTCCAACGTTAATCGGAATGCCGTTACGGAGTCTCATATTAAGCGTCGCTTTTTTATTGCAGTACTGGCAAACTGTTTTCAATTCATCGATAGCATCAGCCAGTTCAAGTAAACGCGGCTGCCTTCGAACAGCTCGTTCCTAAAGTCCGTCTTTAAACCAAAAGCAATAACAGGAATCCCGAGGGAATCCGGAATGTCGCTCAGATTATGAATATCTTTTTTCGATAAAAACTGTGCTTCATCAACAAAACAGCATATACTTTTTCTTTATCATGCTCCTGTTTTACTTTGTCAAAATATCATCTGTTATGTATTCAGCGTCCAGTTCAAGTCCGACTCTGGATTTAATTTTTTTATGCCCGCTTCTGGAATCAATTGGTGTTGTGAATGCCAGGCAACGTTTTCCCTGTGTCGTATATTGGTGGTGTGTCGTAATAATCTGGTTGCTCTTGTTACTTTGCATTGTACCGTAGCGGTAGTAAAGTTTTGCCATACATATCCCCAATCTTCTCGTAATCAGCATCAATTTTAACATGAATTTTACATTTATATATTATTAATTTGCTCATGATATAATCGAAGCAATCAGATTAATCACTTTGGAGGGGAAGTAACATGGAGTTACAGGGGCATGAACGGTGCGTCAGCAAAGTTCCGATTTTCAGCCACCTTGAAATGGATGAGCTGGAAGAAGTGTTTCAAAGAATTAATCATCAGAGTATGAAAAAAGGTGAGTATCTTTTTATGGCCGGTGACCGATCTTCTTCACTATTTGTCATACATAAAGGTAAAGTACGGATTTACCGTTTAAATGACAACGGGGAGGAGCAGTTAATCAGAGTGCTGACTCACAGCGACTTCACAGGTGAGCTTTCCCTTTTTAGTGTTGATGAAGAGAGTAAATCCTATGCAGAGGTGCTGGAAGATGCGGAGGTATGCCGCATTAACCGTGAGGATATATATGGACTAATGCAGAAATATCCGGATATCAGTATTAAAATCATTGAGAGTTTTGCAGAAAGATTGAATGATTCAGAATCTCTAACTACAAATATTTCCTTATTAAACAGCAGAGAAAAATTAATCGAGTACATTCGTACACATACAAAGAACGATAAACTGGTCTTGACTATGACTAAAAAAAATCTCGCTTCATATTTAAGTATGCAGCCTGAGACACTGACTAGAACGTTTAAGAAGCTGGAAAATGAAAGTGTCATTAAGAAAATTAATAATAAATCCTATGATATTTTAAAATAGAAAAATTAAGTAGAAAGTTCCCGGAAACGGGAACTTTTTTTGTGTTCTTGACCCCGGTCAATTTTTATTAGTACTAAAGCCTGTAACATTATAAATGAATAGACGTCGGAAAATATAATAAAAGAGGGAAGGAGATTTAAAATGATCAGGTTTATATTTAAACAAGAAAATAAGATTACTCTTATTGCATTTATTTTAATCGCAGCGGGTCTGATATTAAGATTCACAGGCAATACCGATGCAGGAAACTGCCTTAATCGTAGCAACAATTATCGCTATGCTGCCTATCGGTATTAAGGCTTATCAGGCAGCGCGGATGAAGCTGTTCAGCATTGAATTACTAGTAACTATCGCCGTTATTGGAGCGTTATTTATTGGAGAATATGTCGAGTCTTCAATCGTTACGTTTTTATTTCTTTTGGTAGTTACTTAGAAGCGAGAACTCTTGAAAGAACCCGTTCTTCAATTAAAGAATTGACTGAGATGGCGCCGCAAGAAGCTAATTTAATACTTACTGACGGCAGCCGGAAAGTAATAGATGTAGATGATGTAGAAATCGGTGACAGAATAGCAATACTTCCGGGCGGAATGATTCCGGTAGATGGCAAAGTGTTGAGCGGTGAAGCAGAAGTTAATGAAGCAGCTGTCAGTGGTGAATCTATTCCAGTATCGAAAATTACTGGTGACCAGGTTTTAAGCGGAACGATTCTGGACTCTGGCTACTTGGAAATAACAGCGGAAAAAGTAGGAGACGATACGACGTTTTCAAAAATTATAGAACTTGTTGAAGAAGCACAGGATAGTAAATCAAATGCAGAACGATTTCTCGACAGATTCGCTCAGTACTATACACCAGGAGTTTTAGTACTGTCGATAATTGTCTGGTTCATTACGAAAGATCTTCACCTTGCAATTACCTTCCTTGTGATTGCATGTCCGGGAGCTCTTGTTATCGGCGCACCTGTCTCAAACGTTGCTGGTATCGGTAACGGTGCGAAAAACGGTTCGCTTATTAAAGGTGGAGAAGTGATTGAAACACTTTCTAAAGTCGATACACTGGTTTTTGATAAAACAGGTACATTGACGAAAGGACGTCCGGAAGTAACAGATTTTAAAGTGTTTGCTGGAGATGAAATGGAACTTACAGGTTTGATAGGAAAACTTGAAACTGCATCTGAACATCATCTTGGGAGAGCAATAGTCGAGTATGCAGAAAAAACGTCGGATCTTTCAGCTTATATAATGGAGCAGGCATCCGGTGTTAAAGGCCAGGGTATTGAAGGTACTATAAGTAATCATTCAATCGTTGCAGGAAACAGAAAATTGTTAAGAGAAAACGGCATTGATATACCGCCTGATATTGAAACTTACGCACTTGAACGTGAAAAGAAAGGGAATACTGCGGTATTTGCAGCAGTAGATTCGAAACTAACAGCAGTAATATCTATTGCTGATAAAATCAGAGACGATGCAAAAGAAGCTCTGGCAACAATGCGTAACAATGGCATTAAACATATTGTTATGCTGACAGGTGATAACCGCCATACAGCAGCAGCAGTCGCAGTTGAACTCGGTATTGACGAAGTACACGCAGAGCTGCTGCCGGAAGATAAAGTGATGCATGTGAAACGTCTTAAAGGAGAAGGCAGAATTATTTCTATGGCAGGGGACGGCATTAATGATGCACCGGCTATAGCAACAGCAGACGTCGGACTAGCTATGGGGAAAGGCGGCACGGATATTTCGATGGAAACAGCGGACGTAGTGCTGATGGCGGATAAACTGTCGCAGTATGCACACGCACTGTCGTTATCTAAAGGAACGATGCGCAACATGAAACAAAACATCATTATCGCACTCGTTACAGTAGCATTACTCCTCGTTGGAGTGCTGATGGGCGGCGTTAACCTGGCGATAGGAATGTTTGCCCATGAAGCAAGTGTACTGATTGTTATACTCAACGCGATGAGGTTAATAAAATTTAAACCGTAATCTTGATGCAGGTCAATTTTAAATAGGCGAGTTACTAATATAATTAAGGTATAAGATAAAAGGAAAACAAAAAACGGGAGGAATATATTATGAATAAAGTAACGATGCAACTTGAAACATTGAGCTGTCCGACATGTATTAAGAAAATAGAAGGGGCACTGACGAAAACAGATGGTGTTGAATCAGCTAAACTTTTATTTAATGCGAGCAAAGCGAAAGCGGAATATAATCCGGAGAAAGTAACATCAGCAGAACTGAAAAGTGTTATTGAGAATTTGGGCTATGAGGTATTGAAAGTAAAGGAAGCATAATTATTAAGAAAGTCGGTGTTCATTTGAACCCCGACTTTTATTTATAAAAAATGTGGTATCTTTAAATTAATACAGTGATATGGGGGATTATAATGACAACATCATTACCAAATTGTCCGAGCTGCAATTCGGAGTATACATACGAGGATGGACCGCTCTTAATTTGTCCAATGTGCGCGCATGAGTGGACGCCTGAGTCAGCGGAAGAAGAAGCGCTGGCGGCACTCGTAAAAGATGCGAATGGCAACGTCTTGAATGACGGAGATATCGTGACGGTAATTAAGGATTTAAAAATTAAAGGTTCGTCCAATGTAATCAAGCAGGGAACGAAAGTTAAAGGTATCAGACTTGTTGACCCGGAAGATGGTCATGACATTGATTGTAAAATACCGGGTATCGGCCAGATGAATCTGAAGTCTGAATTTGTGAAGAAAATAGATTAAGTTTAAAACTAGAAAAAACGGTCCGGAACCTTTAAATGAGGAAATTCGGACCGTATTATTTTTATTCCATTAAACCTTTGCTGTATATTTCAAGCAGGTATTCCAATGTTGTTGGATCGCTGTAGCTGGATGCTGCAGTATCAATTTCAATAACATTGTCATTTTGTACAGCGGGTATCGACTGCCATACTTCACTGTCAGTAAATGACATGTCCGTCTCTTCACCGCGGCTTAATACAATGTAGTCACCCGCATATTCTGCCAAGACTTCTTGTGAAATTTCATAATATCCATCAGATGAGACAGCTTTCTGTACATTTTCAGGCATCTTTAAATCCATTGCCTGGTACAAAATTTCAGTTCCTCTTCCCCATGCTTCGCCAAATAAATAAAATCCTTTGCCATCAGTCTCAATCACTGTAACGGTAGTCTCTTCACCGTGCTTCTCTTTAATCTTACTGCCGATATCTGCAGCACGTTTCTCAAAATCTTCTGCCCATGCACGGGTTTCATCTTCTTTACCAACGAGTTTACCTATCTCAATTTGCTGTTCGAGATAATTTAATTTTCCCCAAGTATAAGTCACGGTTGGTGCAATTTTCTCAAGCTCTTCCAGATTTTCCATGTTGGCTCCTGCAATAATTAAATCAGGATCTTCAGCTAAGATACTCTCTGGTTCAGCTTCAGTCACCTCGGCAACACCTTCCAGGTCTTCTTCGAACAGTGGATTATTTTTAGACCACTGATCAACACCTGACATTTCAATATCGAGGGCATGAAGGTTTGGGGCGTAGGTTAAACAACAATGCGTTCCGGGTTTTCAGGAACTTCTACAGGACCGAATTCAGATTCATATGTAATAGTTTCTTCCTTTGATGATTCTTCACCGGCAGGTTCTTCTGAACTGCATGCCCCGAGTATTACTGACAGAGCCAGCGCAAGTGTAAAACTTAAAAATTTCTTCATAATATTTCTCCTTTTCCAGCTAATTGAGATGAATTCTCAATGACTGTTTATTATATAATCCGGCTGCTTTACAGCCGGATTAGAATTACTGGTTTAATCATTTAATTTTGCTAAAAGGTACAGGAAGTAAGGTGCACCTATAATCGCGACAACAACACCTGTCGGAATTTCAGCAGGCTGAAGTATGACACGGCCCAGTGTATCAGCGGTTAATACGAGCACTGCACCGATAAGCGCACATATCGGAATGACGTACTTATGTTTATTGCCGACGAGCCTTCTGGTCATATGCGGAGCAATTAACCCGACAAAGCCGATACCGCCGCTGACCGAAACACTCGCTGCAGCGAGACCGACAGCTGCAGCAAGCAGAATTCGGCGTTCCTTTTCGAGATTCATGCCTAGACTGACAGCAGTATGATCGCCGAGGTTTAAAACGTCTAACACTCGTGACTTCATATAAACAAATGGAATCAAAATCACAAGCCACGGCAGAAGGGCCAATACGAAGTTCCAGTTTGAACCCCATATGCTCCCTGCAAGCCAGGTGGCAACGAAATCATATGTTTTAGGATCGAGTTTTAAGGTCAGAACAATCATCAATGCACTAATACCTGCAGCAACTGCAACACCGACAAGTATTAATCGGATAGGCGATACGCCTTCATCTTTTTTATAGGAGAAAGCATATATAACAACAGCCGCCGCGCCTGCACCGATGAACGCGAGAAACGGCATAATAAATACCGAGTTTCCAAGTTCAGTTGAGAAATATGATACAAACAGCATCACTGCAAGTCCTGCCCCGGCATTGATTCCTATAATTCCGGGATCTGCCAGAGGGTTTTTCACTATCCCCTGAAGCACGGCTCCGGATACGGCGAGTCCCATACCGATGAGTACGGCAATGGTAATTCTCGGCAGACGGAACTCAAACAGCAGCAGTTCATCACGCGGTTCGCCGCTGCCGAATATTGTTTTTATCACAGTGACCGGGTCGATGCGTATAACACCTGTATTTAAACTGACGAGAATAAAACAAGTAAAAGAACTATAAAGATACTGGAAACCACTGCAGCACGGCGCTGTTTTTCATGAGACCAGCGGGTCTATACTGATTCATATTGCCTTACCTCCTTACGAGCAAGGTATAAGAAGAATGGTACACCGATTAAAGAAATGAGTGCACCGATTGGTATTTCAAAAGGAGCATTCAGCGTACGTGCGAATAAATCTGCAACAACAACGAGAATTGCACCGACAACGGCGCTGACGGGTATTATCCAGCGGTAGTCATAACCGACGAGCCTGCGGGTCAAGTGCGGGACAATTAAGCCGACAAAACTGACTGCACCGACTACTGAAACTGCAAGACCGGCAAGCACGACTATAACGCCTGCGCTGATCAGTTTTGTTCTGACTGTGCGTTCCCCGAGACTAACGGCGACTTCTTCCCCGAGACTTAAAATAGTAATAGATTTTGAAATACGCATCGCTATAAATAACATGGTAATAACGATAGGCGTTATTATCGCGAGATGACTCCAACGCGTGCTGGATACGCCTCCGGCATACCAGAATGCCATATCCTGTCCGACGTTAAAGTACAGAGCGATACCTTCACTCAATGCAGTAAGTAATGCTGTAACAGCTGCCCCTGCAAGGACTAAGCGAAGCGGTGTTAAACCATTTCTGCTCATCGAACCAATGCCGTAAACTATACCTGCACCAAGTGCAGCGCCAAAAAACGACATCAGTACAACATAGACATACGGCAGTCCCGGAAAAAAACTGAAACTGATTGCGAGCATCATCACTGCGCCCGCATTCAATCCCAGGAGTCCGGAATCGGCAAGAGGATTTCGTGTCATCCCTTGCATTAATGCACCTGCAACACTGAATGCCGCTCCAACGATTGCTGCACCGATAATACGCGGGAATCGGAGTTCCCATATTATCTGGTGCTGTGTGACAGACCCGTCAAAGTTAAACAAAGCATTCCATATTGTTGATAAGTTTATATCTGCTGCACCAAGTGAAATAGATACTGCAAACGCACACAGCAGAAAAATTATCCCGCCTGAGATGATAACCGTTCCGCGGACAGGTTTTGCAGAATTTTTAACTTCTTTTACTTGTTCTTTATCAGTTAAGGAAGAATTGAATTTACTCATAATCTTTGTCCTGACTGCTTAAATGATAAGAAGTGAAAATCGGGTGACCGCTGTAAGGACACTTCTGAATGTCGGCTTCGATATTAAACAATGTTCTTAAATTGTCATGTGTCATTACTTCTTCAGGATTGCCTTTTGTAATAAGATTTCCATCCTTCATTGCTATCATATAATCAGAAAATCTTGAAGCGTGATTCAGGTCATGCAGAACCATAATAATGGTGCGGTGTTCTTCAATATTCAATTTCTTCAAGAGAAGCAGAATGTCGAGCTGGTGAGCGAGGTCCAAATAAGTAGTCGGCTCATCGAGCACGAGTGTTTCCGTGCCTTGTGCAAGAGACATAGCAATCCAGACACGCTGGCGCTGGCCGCCTGACATATCACTGATTTCACGATCTGAGAAATCTGCAAGGCCTGTTACTTCAATCGCCCAGTTATATAATATAATCTTCTCTACTTAGAGAACCGAGTGCTTTTCTGTATGGAAAACGACCGTATGAAACAAGTTCAAAAACGGTGAGCCCGCCCGGAGATTCTGCAGTTTGCGGCAAAATCGCCATCTGCTTGGCGATCTCTCTAGTGTCCAGAGTATTAATCGCTTTACCATCGAGTAAAATCGTACCTTTCTCAGCTTTTAATATACGGGAAACCGTTTTTATCAGCGTAGACTTTCCGCAGCCGTTCGGTCCGATAATTGTAGTTATTTTATTATTTTTGGGAATCGTAACACTTAAGTCATTTATTACCGAACGGTTGTGGTAGCCAACCGCTATATATTTATTTCAAGTGCGTTCAACACAGTCACCTCTCATATAGATGATTCTTCAGAGTATTGAGAATCATTATCACTCTGAAAGTTTATGCCAATAATATCCGAATGTCAATATAATATATATCGCTGCGTGAAAAAGGGTACAAGATAATTAAAGTGTAAAGGAAAGAAGGGGTCTGATGAAACGGCGTGGAATGATTGAAAAACTGTGGGCAGAAGAAAAATATAAAGTTATGATGCATTCGCAAAACATTATAATTTAATCAGGGAAGAATTGAAAAAAGATATCTCAATAGAAACGCTGGAAATATTGATTAATGATGCATTTAAAATTACGCCGGAATCTGGTTCTGTAATCAATACAGCTGATCATATGTGGGGATATTTTAAAAAGTATGTACGGCTGCAGAGAAAAATGAATATATGAGTTTAAAAGAAGCTTATAAAAAAGAAGAGGTGCCGGCTGAAAAGATGCTGGCTTTTGTTAGAAAGTCAGCAGATAAATACGAAGTGGAGTACTTGCAAAAATCTACTGTGTTGCATAAATAAAAAATACAGCACGTCAATAACGTACTGTACTTAGAGGTGAGCGATTATTATACTGAATATGCTAGGATGATGAAGCCAATCGTGCACCGACGGGAAGTACAACCTTATTTTCTTGTTTAGCCCCATGATATTATCCTCTGCCGGCGTGTTTATTTACTTTAGGATGAATATATTTATAATCAGCAGCTTCTTCTGTTGTAATTGTTCGCTCTGAAACTTCATATGCTTCAAGGAAATTCATTTCCGACACAGCGAATGAACCGTCTTCATAGACAGTTTCAATGTAGGCAACGTGCCCGATTTCACCGCGGTCAGTCTGCATTAATGAACCTTCTTCAGGTACATTATTTACAACATAGCCGTCATCTTCTGCACGATCTGCCCAGTACTCAGCATCGTTCCATGTTCGTTCTATCATGCCGTCTTCCTTAACTTTATCGAAAACATAGTACGTACATTCTCCCTGATCATATGTATTATTTTCCATAGGATTAGGTGAGAATAATTCTAAGTTCTTCTATTAAGCCATCATCAGTTTTACTGTCTGCATAAACTAAACCAAATGCCGCAGCAGCGATAATGATGATGGGAAGTATAATTCTTTTCATAAAATAGTGTCCTTTCCAAAATGTAACGCTATGCGTTATTTAATAACTATATGCATTATAACCTATATGTGGCAGGCTTTCTCTGAATTTGAACTGCTGTTGTGTTTCACATATATTGTAAAGGAAATAAAGAGAAGTATAAAGTTTAAGAAAGGGGTAATTTTAATGGATAAACATTGGACCGCACAATTACCGGTTAAAGATCTTAAAAGTATCACACCTGTCAGCGGCGGAGATGTGAATGATGCATACCGTATCGAAACGGGTAACAAACTTTATTTCCTGCTGGTGCAGCCGGGTAGAGCTGAAGATTTTTATGCTGCTGAAATTGCAGGCTTGAGGGATTTTGAGAAAGCCGAAATTACCGCGCCGCGTGTCGAGGGTTACGGACAGATTTCCGGTGATGCTTATTTACTGCTGGATTTTCTAGAAGAGGGCTCTGGCAGTCAGAAGGACCTGGGTGAGCTGGTCGCAAAGCTTCATCTGACACATCAGAAGGATAGACAGTTCGGCTATCATCTGCCATATGAAGGCAGCGATATTACATTTCAAAACGGGTGGTTCAATACTTGGAGTGAATTGTTCATCGATCAGCGTCTGGTGCAGCTGCATGAAGAAATTATCAAAAGAGATTTATGGAGCGAACAGGAGAATCAAATATTTATCAGTGTGCTCGAAATAATTAAAGGGGAATTAAATAAACACGATAGTAAGCCCTCACTGCTTCATGGTGATTTATGGTCGGGAAATTACATGTTCCTAAATGACGGGCGTCCTGCATTATTTGACCCTTCTCCCTTGTATGGAGACCGGGAGTTTGATCTGGGTGCCACGCAGGTGTTTGGAGGGTTTGGCAGTGAATTTTATGAAGCTTACGATAGTGTCTATCCTCTGGCAGAAGGTGCTGAACGCCGTATAGAGTTTTACAAGCTGTATTTGCTGCTTGTTCATCTGGTAAAGTTTGGAGAGATGTATCTCGGCAGTGTAAGTAGTACAATGAGGAACATAATAAGTAAAGAATAGGAGAATATATGGCTGAAAATATATTTAACAGAATGGCAAAGAAGTATGACAATGAACAGAGAATTGAACTGGCTAATACAGTAGCAGCAGAAGTGAGAAAACATTTACCTGCTGATTCTAATAAAACATTAATAGATTACGGCTGCGGGACCGGACTCATTGGTCTTCAGTTTACCGATTATTTTAAACAGCTGATTTTCAGTGATATCTCAGAAGGTATGATGGAAGTTGTTAGTGAAAAGATTGAAGCGGGCAATGTCAAAAATGCAGAAACGAGAGCGACGGATGAGCTGGATAACAATGAAGCCGATGTAATTATTGTGTCACTCGTAATGCTGCATGTACCTGAATAAAAGAATTGATTAAAAAACTATATACCTTATTAAATGATTCGGGTCAGCTGCTGATTGCTGATTTCGATAAAAACGAATCGATTTATCATGAAAAAGTGCATAACGGATTTACTCATGATGAAATGCATTCTGCTTTAATCGATGCAGGTTTTAAATCGGCCGATATTAAGACGTTTTACCATGGAGAAAAGTATTTATGAACAAAGACGCATCAATTCTTGCATCTGCTGAAAAATAATTAACTAAAATGAGGATGATGACATGGATTTCATACTGCTCGCGGCAACAGGTCTGATTGCAGCAATTGTCGGATCATTAATAGGGCTCGGCGGCGGTATAGTCATCGTTCCCGTTCTTATATTTTAGGGGCTGAACTCGGGATACTGGAAGGAATCACACCGCAGATTGCTGTCGGTACTTCCAGTCTGGTTCTTGTTTTTATCGGACTATCATCTGTTATTTCATACAATAAAAATAAACAGGTCGACTGGAAAAATGGGAAGTATCTTTTATACGGAATTATTCCGGGTGCAATGCTCGGTTCATATACAAGCAGCTTGTTTACAGTCGACAGCCTGAAGCTGTATTTTGGGCTGTTTATCATTTTAGTCAGTTTTATACTGCTCATTAGGGACAAAATAAAACCGATGAAAGTATTTCAGGACGAAAGATATGTCAGACCTCATACGGGGCAGGAGAAGTTCATTACTACGCTTCCCGCCTTACATAGGAGTTATCGGAAGTTTACTTGCCGGCTTTGCAGCCGGATTATTCGGTGTAGGCGGTGGTGCTTTAATGACACCGATGATGATTATTATTTTTAATGCCGCCGTCAATTGCAGTCGGCACGAGTATGTTTTTAGTGCTGTTCGGCAGTGTTTCTTCTGCGACCGGTCATCTGCTGCAGGGTAATATTCACTTTTTCTATGCATTGACACTGATTCCAGCTGCTTATCTTGGGGCGAAGATCGGTGTTAAACTGAATAGAAAGCTCGATTCAAATACCGTTGTATTCATATTGAGGATGGTTCTTCTCTTACTCGGCATATATAGATTATTGACAGCTGGTAAAATGTGATAAAATATACGGAGTAAATTATAAAGAATGGAACTGAAGATATGTTTAATTGGAAAAATGTGCCTAAAGGCTTTTTAATGGGAATAGTTGAATTGGTCCCCGGTGTCAGCAGCGGTACGATGGCGTTATTACTAGGGATTTATGATCAGTTCCTCGGTGCCATCAGCCGGATAATATCAAAGCACTATAAGCAGGCATTAGCATTTTTACTGCCTTTGGTACTCGGCATGGCCATTGCAATATTAACGATGTCTTCTGTCCTGGATTACTTTTTGCAAAATCACACAATGCCCACTCACTGGTTCTTTATGGGAATGGTGCTTGGAGTAATACCCATGATGATAAGAATTTCAAATGTTAAAGCAGAATTCAGAGCGATACATTTTATCCTGATACTTATTGGAATCGCAATACTTTATGCTATGTCAATGTTCAATGCTGATGCGCCGCCGGCAAGCAGTGCAGGCATGGAATTAGGCGATTTATTTAAATACTTCCTTGCAGGTATACTGGCAGCCTCAATGATGCTGCTGCCGGGAATCTCAGGTTCTCTTGTCATGCTGATTCTCGGAGTATACCCGATAGTTATTTATGCGATTAATGAATTTACATCATTGAACTTTGAAGTACTGCCAATTTTAATCTCAACTGGTCTCGGCATAGTAACAGGTATACTTGTTGCGAGCAGAATAATTTCGCATTTGCTTAAAAATTATACCTACCTGACTTACGCCGGGATTATCGGTTTGCTTTTCGGCTCAACATTCGCCATTTATCCGGGATTGCCAGACAGTGGTGCAGGATGGATTATATCCATAATTGTATTTTTAGCCGGACTCTCTATCAGTTATATTTTCGGTAAGCCGAGAAATGACACTCCTTAACCAGCGGAGTGTTATTTTTTATTTAAAAGAGGGTAACAGAAGATAAACTTTCGGACGCTCTAAAAATTTATTTCATGTAATAGAAAGTTCTAAAAAACATCGAAAGCTGTTGAAAATACTTTGAATACAGTGCATAATGAATCTCCACTAAATTTTAGGAGCGGTCACAATGGGTAATAAAATAAATTAAAACTTGCCCAGAGAGGGGCTTACTTAAGTATCATTACTTATATTATTTTATCTGTAGTGAAATATTATTTCGGTATGGAATATGATTCTGCGGCGGTGCGTGCCGACGCTTTAAATAATATGACAGATTTTTGCATCTGTTGCTGTGTTAATCGGTTTGAAAATATCGATTAGACCGCCCGATGACAATCATCCGTACGGCCATTTAAAATCTGAGAACATTGCTTCTCTCGTCGTTTCTTTCATTATTATATTTGTTGGTGTTCAGGTACTTTTTGAAAACCTCCCGGCAATCTTTTCACCGGTAGTGTCAACGCCTGACCCGGTAGTGATTTATATAAGTATTGCCAGTGGTTTAATAATGCTCGCTGTCTTCTTTATTAATTCAAAACTTGCAGAGAAAACGAACAGCAGCTCACTCAAATCTGCGGCAATGGATAACATGTCGGACAGTATGATCAGTTTCGGAACTGCTGCCGGTTTGATATTGACACAGCTTGGCTTGCCTATAGCTGACGTTATTATAGCCTCAATACTCGGGGTTTTGATTATGTATACCGGCTTTAAAATATTAAAAGACGCAGTGTTCGCTTTAAGTGACGGCTACAATGATGACGATTTAATAGAACATAAAGAAGATGTTTTGGAAGTCCCGGGTGTTATGGATGTTAAATCGATAAAAGGGCGCTATCACGGCAGCAGCATCTTTTTAGATGTGACGATTATTGTTGATCCTGAAATTTCAATAACAGAAGCACATTATATATGCGATCAGGTAGAAGAGCATATGCACGATAAAGGGATTATGTCCCTGTATGTGCATCCGGAACCAAAGCTTAATGAATAAAAAATCCCTTTAAGACTGATGAATGAAAGTCTTAAAGGGAATTTTTTATGCTTCTCTGAAAATAACATCTTTGTACTTATCGTTATACTCGTCAAAACGTTTTGCAACGAACGGACATTGTCCGATTAATCTCAAGTCGTTTTCGCGGGCGTAATCGGCAGCGGCATCAAGCAGCACGTCCCCGAGTCCTTCACCGCGCATTTCTTCTTTCACGACAACGCTGTCTATTACGAGTTTATCCTTATTGTCAGGAAGATACGTCAGTTCACCATCAGGATTCTGCGGGTCATCTCCGAAATAAAATTTGTTAGTACCTTGTTTAATATCCAATTAATCACACCTCCGAATATTTTCTGCATTAATACTATACCCCGAGGAAAAATTTTACACGTCTAAAGCAGATTGTAGTTTTTAATCGTTTTAACTAATTCTTCAAGATAGAGCTTTGCTACGCGGCTGAGCTGTGCTTTATTATTCGTTATCCAGCCGACTTTAATTTCATCATCGACATCCAGTGGCACGGGAATAATATCAGTACCGTTCAGTTCTGCGCTTAAAATTCCGCTTGAAATCGTATAGCCGTTTAAACCGATCATACAGTTGAATATCGTTGCTCTATCGCTGACCAGAATGTTTTTCGGACTCTGCAGTGTGCTCAGTATTTCTTCTGAGAAATAAAATGAGCTGTGTTCACCCTGGTCAAATGATAACCTCGGATAAGGTTCCAAATCATCCAGAGTGACCTTGTCTTTTTTCGCGAGCGGATTAGTTTTACTTATAAAAACGTGAGGGCTCGCTGTGAAAGCAGCTCAAATGTCAAATGACTTTCTCTTAACAGCTGGGTCAGTATTTTCTCATTAAATTTGTTCATATACAGAACGCCGATTTCACTTTTTAAGTTTTTCACATCATCGATAATTTCATATGTGCGTGTTTCGCGCAGTGAAAACTGATATTTGTCACCGCCGTGCAGTTCAATCATCCGGACCATTGCATCGACAGAAAAAGAATAATGCTGTGTCGATACGGACAGCAGCTGTTCCTGATAGGGTGTATCAAGATACTTATTCTCCAGGAGCTCTACCTGTTCTGTAATCTGCCGGGCATAGCTGAGGAACTCCGCTCCGTCCGGGCTGAGAACGATACCTGTTGAAGTACGCTTTAAAATCGTAATTCCCATTTCACGTTCGAGTTCCTTAATGGCTTTTGATAAAGTCGGTTGTGAAATATACAGTTTCTTTGCAGCTTCATTAATAGATCCGCTGTTAACGACTGCAATTAAATACTTTAATTGTTGAAGTGACATAATATCCTCCTATTGGTATAGCTTAAAGTTATAACGAGTAATGAATTTAATCAGTTAGTCTATATCATACAGCCATGATAATATTTAAACAATCATTAAAAGAGATGGAGTGGCAAATACATATGACTAAAGAAATATACAGAGCTGATCACGTAGGCAGCTTATTAAGACCAAGCGAGCTGAAAAAAGCCCGCCGACAATTCGAGGATGAAAAAATTACTTTAGAAGAGCTGAGAACAGTTGAAGACAAAGCGATTGCGAATGCTGTTCAAAAACAGAAAGAAGCAGGATTAAAAGCAGTAACAGATGGGGAGTACCGACGTGCATGGTGGCATTTCGACTTCCTCGAGGGACTTAAAGGTGTTGAAGGCTCCGATACAGGCGGCGGGATCGCATTCAAAGAACGCCAGACGAAGTCCCGTGCAATTCAAGTCACAGGGAAAGTAGACTTTGACGGACATAGAGAAATTGAATTCTTTAAATATTTACAGGAGCAGGCCGGAGATATCGTTGCTAAATATGCAATTCCGAGTCCGAGTATGCTGCATTTCAGAGGGGAAATTGATAAGGATATCTACCCTGACGAAGAAGAATTCTTTAACGATCTTGCAGCAGCATACAAGAAAGTGCTTCAGGGATTTTACGATGCGGGCTGCCGTTATTTACAACTTGATGATACTTCCTGGGGCTACTTCTGTTCAGATGAAGAAAAACAAAATTAATCGATAAAGGACAGGACCCTGAATACTTAAAAGAAAAGTATTTGGAAGTATTAAATAAAGCAGTGGACGGCCGTCCGGAGGACTTTAAAATCACGATGCACATCTGCCGCGGTAATTTCCGCTCAACTTGGATTTCGTCAGGCGGCTACGAGCCGGTAGCGGAAATATTATTCGGTCGCTTAAATATCGATGGTTTCTTCCTTGAATATGACAGCGACCGGGCAGGTGGTTTTGAGCCCCTGCGTCACGTCAACAGAAAAGATTTAGTCATAGTTCTAGGACTTGTTACATCGAAGAACGGAGAGCTTGAAAACCCGGAAGATATTAAAGCGCGTATTAGTGAAGCGGCTCAATATGTACCGCTCGAGCAGCTGGCTTTAAGCCCGCAATGCGGCTTCGCATCCACTGAAGAAGGCAACGTACTGACAGAAGAAGAGCAATGGCAGAAATTAAAATACGTCGTGGATACCGCTGCTGACGTCTGGAAATAGAAAAGAGGAATGTGAATGGCGAAAATTAACCCGGAAACGGTCATTGCAAACAGTAAATTCAACAAGTTCCATCTGCTCGTGTTTATATGGTGTTTTATCGCAATTGCATCTGACGGATTTGATATCGCAGTTTACGGACTCGGTTTGCCGCAAATGATGAGTGAGTTTGAAATTACACCTGCAGTCGCAGGTGCGATTGGCAGTTATGCCATGATGGGGATGATGGCCGGAACGTTTATTCTCGGCACGATGACAGATGTGATAGGCCGTAAAAGGGTGCTTGCTATATGCCTTGTGATTATCGGTTTATTTAACTTTCTGGCCGGTTTTGCACCAAACGAAACGGTATTCGTTATCTTCCGTTTTATTGCATCAATCGGTATGGGCGGTTTAATGCCTGCAGTGATATCGCTTATGGCGGAGTATTCTCCACGTAAAAACCGTGCGATGATTGTTGCGCTGATGTATTGCGGTTATTCTATCGGTACTATCGGCGCATCGCTTTTAGGTATATATTTCCTGGAGTATTTAAGCTGGAGACTGTTTTTCTGGGTTAGTATTTTTACAGTAGTGATTACGCCATTCTTCCTGAAGCAATTCCCTGAATCGATTAACTATCATCTTGTCCGCGGAAACAAAGAGGAAATTGCAGATATTTTAAATAGAGCAACGGGTACTGAAAAATATACTGCCCGTGATGAATATGAGATTTCTGAGACGGTGAGTGCAGAGCAAGGTCTGCCGTTTAAGAAATATTCAGTGAACGAAAAGCACTGTCGACAATTATGTTCTGGATTGCAGTAATAAGCTGCCTTATGATGATTTCAGGGCTCGGCACATGGCTGCCGAATATGCAGGAATCCGGCTACGGGGTGTCATCGGCAATGATCTTTACGATGACACTGGCTGTCGGCCAGATGACAGGATCGCTTGCCGGAGGCTATATGGTGGATAAAATCGGCCACCGCAACGTACTTCTGACGCTTCTCGGAACAGGTGCAGCAGCATTTGTCCTGTTAAGCCTGACGGGCTCCACAGTACTGCTGTTTGTTCTTATAGCAGTAGCAGGCGCATGCACAGCCGGCTCCCAAAACCTGATTAATCCATATATAACGATGTTCTATCCGTCGGATATACGCGGTTCCGGTTTAAGCATTGCTGTCGGTATGGGACGCATCGGTTCAATTACAGGACCGCTCCTGATCGGCTGGGTGCTGATGACTAATATGCCCGCACAGCTGTCGTTTTTAGGATTCGCTTTACCTTGTATTACTGCATTCTGTGCGCTGCTCTTTGTGCAGGAACAGTATGGAACCGAAGTTCAGAAAGGCCGTTTAAGAAAAGTAAAAGAAGCGGCTGCAGTGTAAATTTTTCAAGACGTGAATCTTACTCCGATTCACGTCTTTTTTCTATACTTTTAATCGAATGTCAAAAAATATTCATATATTTGTGAAAATTTTAACAATGAAAGCGTGTTCTGTTGAGATAAGTGGAGAAGTATTAGATAATGTAATAAATACAACAATTAGGAGTGTTAATATGGTTAACAAAGAAGAAATTGAAATTATTCACAGCACAATTCCGCTTTTACAAGATAAAGGTGTCGAAATTACTTCTAAATTCTACAAGAGAATGTTTGAAAAACATCCTGAGCTGCGCAACATGTTTAACCAGCCTAACCATAAACAGGGACTGCAGTCGACTGCACTTGCAACTGCAGTACTTGCAGCTGCACAGCATATTGAGGACTTAACGCCGATCGTACCGGTAGTAATGCCGATTGCACACAAGCACTGCGGACTTGAAGTACTGCCTGAACACTATCCAATCGTAGGTGAAAACCTGCTTGCTGCTATTCAGGAAGTTACAGGTCTGAAAGCTGATGATCCGATTATCCAGACTTGGGGTAAAGCATATGGTGAGATTGCCGATGCATTTATCGGAATTGAAAAAGATATCTATGCAGGTATGGCATGGGAAAGCTTCAAGCCATTTGAAGTTATCGGTGTCCGTGAAGAAACAGGTATTATTAAATCATTCACAGTTAAATCTGATGACATTACAGATATCCCGTATTCAGCAGGACAGTACATCACAGTAGATGTTCAGGTTCCGGGACTGCCTTACAGAGCAAAACGCCACTACTCAATCGTCGATGTTCAGGACGGCAAGCTGACTTTCGCGGTAAGAAAAGAAAATCTTAACGGCAACCGCGGTGAAGTATCGACATACCTGCATGAAGAAGTGAATACAGGCGACACGATTAATTTATCGGCGCCTGTTGGTGTATTCGGTGTTGAAAATGCTGATAAACCTCAGCTGTTCATCGGTTCAGGCATCGGTGTAACGCCGTTATTCCCAATGTACCGTGAAACAGCAGGTGCGAATGCTGACGCGCAGTTCATCCAGGTATCTGAAAATGCAGACAATATTGCATTTGAAGTTGAACTTAAAAATATCGCAGAAGCTGAAAATGCAGAGCTGCACACTCACGTAAGAGACAAAGAAGGCTTCCTGATGAGTGATGAGCTTCAGAAATTCCTTAAAGACGAACAGGAAATTTACGTCTGCGGCGGTGTGACATTCATTCAGTCAATCGTTAAGGAATTAGGAAAAGCAGGCGTTGATAAAGGACGTATTCACTACGAAATCTTTATCCCGCGCTTAAGTACAGCCGTATAATTTAATATTGTATAGCCATCCGCATCAGCGGATGGTTTTTTTAATGAGTAATCTGAACTTAAGGATTTTTAAAATGGTGATATAATACTGGTAATAACAGCCTGAGGAGGAGCGGTATGGAGAGAATATTAGTCGTTGACGACGATCCGAATATTGTAAAGTTTGTAACGCTGAATTTAACTGAAGCCGGATACCGTGTTGCAGCTGCGAACGACGGCAGACAGGCGCTTGCACGCCTGAAGGAAGCCCCGTGTTCTCTTGCAGTGGTCGATGTCATGATGCCTTATATGGGCGGTCTTGAGCTGACAAAAGCAATAAGGGAAGAGTATGATATTCCTGTAATTATATTAACAGCGAAAAGCCATATTGATGATAAGGCGGAAGGTTTTAAAGCGGGTACGGATGATTATCTCGTGAAGCCGTTTGAACCGCAGGAACTGATCTTCAGAATTGAAGCGCTGCTCCGCCGCTATAAAGCTGAAGGCGAAACAGACTCAATCCGAATCGGCAATGTCAGCATTTATCCCGACAATTATACTGTTGAAATCGAAGATAAGACGTATATGCTGCCGCTGAAAGAATTCGAGCTGCTGCAGCTGCTGGCGGAACATCCCGGTCAGGTGTTTTCCCGTGAACAGTTAATCGAGCAGATCTGGGGCATTTTTTATGAAGGGGACGAGCGCACTGTGGACGTTCACATTAAAAGACTCAGAACGAGATTTACTAAACTGACGGAAGATTTTACGATTAAGACCGTGCGGGGTGTCGGATACTTCCTGGAGCCGTCTGTATGAAGTCGTTATATGTAAAATTTGTCATGATGACGCTCGGCATCATGATACTCAGTTTCTTTATCGCATTTGTTGTGTCGAATGCGTACTATCAATTTAATTTAAAAGACAGCAATGATGAAAAGAATACGGTGATTGCAGCAGAAATCGCTGAATTTATAGAAGGCAATCCAGATGTGCAGATCGAAGATTATCTGTCGACTGTCGCTGCTTCAGGCTACCAGATGTACCTTGCGGACGGTGAGGCGCATAAATCGTTCTTCGGTGCAGACTTTAACGACCATAATCTGTCTTCGAATGTTGTGAAGAGCGTGCTTAACGGTGAAACGTATCATGGTATGGCGAATTTTGAGGCGGAAATATTTGTGACCGGATTTTTTGCCAATGAATTGACGAACACTATCGGTGTGCCAGTAAATCATGACGGTACAGCATACGCATTATTTATCCGCCCGGATATTAATCTCTTATTTAATGAGATGCATCTGTTATTCGGAATTCTGTTTATGCTGACTGTGCTGTTAAGTATTGTGCTGGTATTTATCAGTGCGCATTTCCTGATTAAGCCGGTGGCAAAACTCAGCGAAGCGACGAAGCTGCTCGCTGCAGGTGATTACTCTGTTCATGATCTCGATACGAACCGGCAGGATGAACTCGGCGAACTGTCGTCGAACTTTGCCAGAATGTCGAGACAAATTGAGTACAACGATAAAATTCAGAAGGACTTTATCTCAAACATATCCCATGATATCCAATCACCCTTGTCGAGTATTAAAGGCTATAACAAGCTGTTAAACAAACCGCTCACGGCAGCTGAGAGAACTGAATATACAGAGACAGTGGATTTTGAAATAGACAGGCTGTCGACGATGACGGAGCAGCTCCTTGTGCTGTCATCCATCGACCATGAAGATTATCTGCTCCGTAAAGAGTCTTATAATTTAAAAGAACAGCTGGAGCGTCTGATTAAGGTTTATGAATGGAAGATTAATGAAAAAGGACTGATGCTGTCGCATAAACTTCAGGATACTGAAATTATGGCGGACAAAGCGCTGATGAACACGGTGTGGGATAACCTGCTGTCGAATGCTGTTAAGTATAACGGCGACGCAGGGAGCATCGATATAGAGATGACCCGTTATAAAGCACACACTGTAATCAGAATAAGCGATACCGGCGAAGGTATTGATACCGTGAGCATCGATAAGATATTCGACAGATTTTACCGTGTGGATACTGCTCGTACGAGCAGTGTCAGCGGTACAGGTCTTGGTCTGTCCATCGTTAAAAAGATTCTCGAACTGCATAATGGTTCAATTAATGTAAGAAGCAGCGAAAACGGCACTGTCTTTACAGTCAGACTGCCGGTTGATACAGCAGAATAATATTTTTTCCTCCTCGTTCATAGTGAGTTCATATTCCGCGTGTAAAGTATGACTCACAGATGATTACGAGGAGGATTTTTTAATGAAGATGGCATGGAAAGAAATGAAAAAATACAAACTGCGGTATACGATTCTCGGATCGATTATATTTTTAATCAGTCTTTTAACATTAAGTATATCGGGGCTCGCGAGCGGTTTGTCACAGGATAATGCGGCATTAATTAAAAATATGCCGGAAGGTACGTTTTATATGGAAGAGAGTGCAGAAGAGAATCACAGTTTCTCAGCACTGTCTGATGAGCAGATTGACAGTCTTAAAGATGCAGACTCAGATGTTACATTATTCTCGATTCAAATGGGTGAGTTCCAGGATAATGAAGATAAAAAACACAGTCTGGCATATGTGAGTGCCGATGACTCAGTAATTTTCCCGGAAACAGCACCTGGTGAAATTGTAGTGGATCAGTCGTTCCAGGAAGAAGGATTTGAAGTTGGAGATACTGTTTCAACAAGCCTAATGGATAAAGATTTGACAATTACAGGCTTTGCCGAACAGGAAAAATTCAGCCACTCTCCAGTCGGATTTATTAACAGCGAAGATTTCTTTGAAATGTACAGAACGGATACATTCCAGCTGGCATTTACTACGGCGGCAGAAGAGCCGGTGGACGAACTTTCACACTTTAATAACGGGGATTTTCTAAATACAATTCCAAGTTACAGCGCAGAACAGATGTCATTGAACATGATTATTATTTTCCTGTACGTAATCAGCGGAATGTTATTTGCGATATTCTTTTACATGATTAACGTTCAGAAACTTGGTACATTCGGTATTTTAAAAGCAATCGGCGTGAAAACATTTACGCTGTTCAAGATGATGTGGACACAAATGTTTATCATCACAATTATTTCACTGCTCTTAGCTGTCGGCGTCAGCCAGTTATTTAACATGTTCGCACCGAGCGGTATGCCGTTCCACTTAACAGCGAGCATGGTGCTGCTGTCATCAGGGGCATTCATGATTATCGGATTCATTGGTGCGACACTGTCAGGTATTCAGATAAAGCAGGTAGAACCGATGCAGGCAATTAACCAGGGAGGCGCATAAAATGAGTTTATTCCAATTAGAAGATATTAAAAAAAATTCAAGCACGGCAGTACGAAAGAACAAATCTTAAAAGGTATCGATCTCGAATTAAATAAAGGAGAACTGACGGCACTGGTCGGTGCTTCGGGTTCCGGTAAAAGTACGCTCTTAACAATCGCCGCGGGACTGCAGGACTTAAGCGACGGTTCAATTACATTCGGCGGAAAAAATATGTCGGCAATGAACGCAGAAGGTGTCCGTGAAATCAGAGCGAAGCATTTCGGTTTTGTTTTCCAGCACGCTCACCTTGTACCATTCCTTACTGTGAGAGAACAGCTTGAGCTGATGCTTGATACTGCTGAAACGAAATGGTCCAAAAAATCGAGAGCGGCACGTATCTAAGATGCGTGACAACTGTCGATATGCGGGAGCATAAAGACAGCTATCCTGAAAACTTATCAGGCGGAGAAAAACAGCGTGTGGCAATTGCCCGTGCAATTATCCATGAACCTCAAATACTATTTGCCGATGAACCGACGGCAAGTCTCGATTCAAAACGTTCGGTTGAAGTGATAGAATTAATTGAGAGACTGGCACGGGAATTAAATATTACAGTGCTGATGGTTACGCACGATAACGATATGCTGGAGTATGCAGAACGTATTGTTGAGATGAAAGATGGTAAAACTATCGAATCTTAGAGAAGATGGGTCATAGACTCGTCTTTTTTTATCCACTTTAGTACTTTTAGGCAGAGTTCATATGAGTTACAATGAAAAATAAAAAAGGAAGTTTACATATGAGCAATGATCAGAAAAAGAAAAGCGGATTCAAAATGCCGCATATCTATGTAATATTATTTGTATTCGGTATCGTTGCAGCAGCTGCAACTTATTTAATTCCAGCTGGTGAATTCGACCGTATTGAATTGGAAAACAGCCGTGCAGCAGTAGATCCGGAATCATTTACATATCTTGAATCGACACCGACAGGCTTAACGGAATTTATAACGGCAATTCCGCGCGGACTTGTCGACGCAGGTGAAGTCGTATTCTTTACGCTGATTATCGGCGGAATGTTTATGGTACTGCGGGAAAGCGGCATTATAGAAATCGCAGTCGATAAAATGGCGCGTAAATTTTCGAAGAAAAGTATATTTATCATACCAGTACTGGTTGCAGTATTCGCTTCAGTTGCGACATTAATCGGTACAGCGGAATTATCACTGGTCTATATACCGGTCATTATTCCATTGGTTATTGCCCTCGGCTATGACTCTATGACCGCTGCTGCTGTAGCGCTGTGCGGGACAGTAATCGATGTATACGTAGGTGTACTGAACCCTATTATACAGGACTTGCGCAGACAATCAGGACTTCCAACGTTCTCAGGACTTGGGTTCAGGTTGATTCTATTTGTTATCGTTTTAGCAGTTACAGCATGGTTTATAATGAGATATGCCAAAAAAGTACAGAAAAATCCGGAAGCAAGTTTAGTGTATGAAGATGATGCAGAAAAACGTGAAATGTACTCATCTATTGGAGACTCTGCACCATTGACCGCAACAAAGCGTCAAATTGCCGGTGCATTAACAGTATTGGTGTTCTCTCGGTATTCTAATATACGGAGTAATCGAACTGGATTGGTTTATGATAGAAATGGCTGGCTTATTCATCATTATGGGTATTACTGTCGGTCTTGTAACAGGACTAACTTAACGCGTATCAGTGAAGCATTTACGAAAGGTTTCAGAGAAGTATTAATGGGTGCAATTATCGTCGGTCTGGCACGTTCAATTGCCGTTATATTAGAAGACGGTCAGGTTATGGATACGATCGTAAACGGACTGGGCACTGTTGTTGGAGGATTACCTCCAGTACTTGCAGCAGCAGGTATGTATTTTGTACAGCTGCTTATTAACTTCGTAATTCCGTCAGGATCAGGGCAGGCATTAGTAACGATGCCAATTATGGCACCACTTGCTGATATGGTTAACGTAACACGTCAGACAGCAGTACTTGCATTCCAGCTGGGAGACGGATTCGCACATATTTTATATCCGACGAGCGGATACTTTATGGCTGCATTAGCTCTTGCAGGAGTAGAGTGGCATAAGTGGATTAGATTCTTCTTCCCATTGTTTGTAATTTTTATGGTAATTTCTTTAAGTGCATTAACAATTGCGCAAATTACAGGATGGTCTTAAAAATATAGAAAAGACGAGAACCTTTTGGGTTCTCGTCTTTTTTTGTCTGCTTATTTATTGTTAAAGTTCTTAACTGCTTTTGCTGCATCAGTACTGCCGTCGAGTACCTGGAGTTCCTTGCCGCGGTTTTCTTTATTTGTCACGACTTCGTAAAGTACATGTGCTACATTTTCACGTGCCACATCTTTAATCTCACCGAAGTATAAATCAACGTCGACTTTGCCTGAACCAGCTTCGTCAGTCAGCATTCCAGGGTGAACGATAGTGTGTGTCAGTCCTGAATTTCTTAAATGAACATCTGCATGGTGCTTCGCGATTGTATACGGTTTAATCTTCCGAGCATCCGGTGTATCGAATGCTTCTCTTCTTGAGTCCCAAGTTGACACCATAACGAAATGGTCAACGCCTGCCTGTTCGCTTGCATCAATTGCTTTTACTGCACCGTCCAGATCAACGATAATCGTTTGCTCTGCACCTGTACTGCCGCCTGAACCTACTGAAAAGACAACTTGTTCAAAGCCTTTCATTTTCTCTATGAGTTCTTCAACTGAGTCTTTCTCTACATCAATCAATGTTGCTTTCACATCTTTATTGCCAAGGTCCGCTACCTGCTCTTCTTTACGGACACCTGCTGTAAAATCGATTGAATTTTGTTTAAGCTGGGAGACGAGGTGAGCTCCGACCCCGCCGTTTGCACCAATAACTAAAATACTCATCTGTATACACTCCTTTAATGTGCTTATATCTATAGTCTAACTTAAAAACTTTCTGAAAAGCTTGGATTTTGCTTCAGTAAATGGTGCGTAACGCACCGGAATATCGATTAAAGTACTGTTCTTCACGACACTCTTTTCATGTGTAAATGTGTCGAAGGAATACTTGCCGTGATAATGTCCCATGCCGCTGGCACCGACTCCGCCGAATGGCAGGTCATGATGCGACAGGTGCATAATTGTATCGTTTACACAGCCGCCGCCGAATGACAGGCGTGACAGCAGGGTTTCAGTATTGCGCTCATTCTCAGAAAATATATAAAAGGCAAGCGGTTTAGGCAATGTCTGCTGGTGCACAATGAGATCTTCAAGATTATCGTACGTAATAATCGGCAGTAACGGACCGAAGATTTCTTCCTCCATTACTGTCGAATCGAATGTGCTGTCCGGCATAATCGCAGGTGCAATTTTTTGCCTCTGTTCATTTAAATTGCCGCCGAGTACCATTTCATTTCTTAAGAGGCCCGATAAGCGCTTAAAGTGCTTTTCATTAATAATTTGGAAAATCATCGCTGTGTTCAGCATTGCTGTAGCGTTCTTCAATTTCATGGAGCATGCGGTCGATAAATTCCTGTTTCTTCGAGCTGTGAATGATTACATGATCGGGAGCGACACATGTCTGTCCGGCGTTGACAAATTTACCCCAGGCAATTCTTTTAACCGCAACATCTATGTTCGCAGTTTCATCAACTACAGCAGGGCTTTTACCGCCGAGTTCGAGTGTGACGGGTGTCAGCGTTTCGCTCGCTATGCTCATAATTTCCTTGCCGACGCTCGTACTGCCGGTAAAGAATATATAATCATAATGCTGTTTATTAACTTCATCATGCGGTGTATCCGCAGGTGCACAGTAAACGTATTCTTCACTGAAAGTGTAATTCAGAATCTTTTCGATAATTGCACCTGTATGCGGGCTTGTTTCAGAAGGTTTAACGAGTGCACAGTTACCTCCGGCAATCGCACCGATCAACGGCATCATCGTTAAATTAAATGGATAGTTCCATGGCGATAAAATAAGAACCACGCCGTACGGGTCACGGTAGATATAATTTTTAGCAGGGAAGCTCATCATTGAGCCTGAAACTTTCTTCGGGGTATTCCATTTCCTGAGATTTTTAATAACGTAGTCAAATTCTTTATAAACAATACCGAGCTCTGTCATGTATGCTTCGGCTTCGGATTTTCCAAGGTCTTTATTTACAGCTTCCAGAACCATTCTTTCATTAGCTTGAATGGCACTTTTCAGCTTCTTTAATTGGCGTATACGGAAGCTGACTGATTTAGTATGGTTTTTATAATAAATTCACGCTGATTTTCAACTATCGATTGTATCGACATGTATAATCCCCTCTCAAAAAAATATTGTAATATATGCTATTCCCTTTTTAAGTTTGTATTAAATAGGGTATACATCATTATTCCCTATTTTAATACATATAATGACTTAAAATAAAGAGGAGTGGAGAAGCCATGATAGAGTTTAAAAATGTGACAAAGCGCTACGGCAGTAAAACCGCTGTCGAAGATGCGAGCTTTAATGTTAAAGAAGGGGAGTTCTTTGTCTTAATAGGGCCGTCCGGAAGCGGCAAAACGACAACTCTGAAGATGATTAACAGACTGATTCCGTTAACTGAAGGCTATATTTATTTTAAAGATAAGCCGGTGAGTGACTACGAAGTCTATGAAATGCGCTGGGATATCGGCTATGTACTGCAGCAGATAGCATTGTTTCCGCATATGACAATCGCCGAAAATATTGCACAGGTGCCGCAGATGAAAAAATGGAAAGAAGCGGACATTGATAAACGGACTGCTGAACTGATGACTATGGTGGGGCTTGATCCCGATACATATAAAAATCGTAAACCTGCTGAACTTTCAGGAGGGCAGCAGCAGCGTGTTGGGGTAATTCGCGCACTGGCAGCAGATCCGCCGGTCATTTTAATGGATGAACCATTCAGTGCTTTAGACCCGATTACAAGGGAAAGCCTGCAGGATGATTTAATTAAACTGCAGCGGGAAATTAAAAAAACAATCGTCTTTGTGACGCATGATATTAAAGAAGCAATGAAGCTGGGCGACCGTATTTGTTTATTTAATGAGGGTCAAATTGAACAGATTGGCAGCCCCGACGAGTTTTTTCGACTCCGAAAAATGATTTCGTGAAAGAGTTTATAGGATACCAGCAGAAAGAAAGAGTAACTGTCGGCGAATTCGTCAGCGAGAATTCACAGGGGGTTAATAATGAAGATTACCCTCTTGTGGAAGAAGAAACAAAATTGAAGATGCATTTAAAGTATTTGCGGAACACGAGACAGTGGCAGTGAAGACTAAAGACGGAAATAAACTCCTGAACAGACAGGATGTCTTTAAACATTTATCGGCGAAGCGTGGTGACAGCGCATGAATACATTTTTAGAAACACTTAATTCTCGTAAAGGCGAGCTGCTGTCGACTTTGATAGAGCATATTCAGATATCGTTTATCGCGCTGTTGATTGCGGCTGTTATCGGTATACCGTTAGGCGTTATTTTAACTAAAACAAAACGCACGGCAGAAGTAGTTATTAATGTCGCAGCAGTACTGCAGACGATACCTTCTCTGGCATTACTGGGGCTGATGATTCCGTTGTTCGGTATCGGTGTGGTTCCGGCAATTATCGCGCTCGTTATTTATGCGTTACTCCCGATACTTAGAAATACTTATACAGGTATAGCTGAGGTGGATGCATCGCTCGTTGAGGCAGCACGGGGCATCGGTATGAAGCCGATGAGAAGATTGATGAAAGTGGAAATGCCGATTGCAATGCCGGTTATTATGGCAGGTGTCCGAACAGGGTACTGATTATCGGTACTGCAACACTCGCTGCACTGATTGGCGCGGGCGGTCTTGGTGATTTAATTCTCTTAGGTATCGACAGAAACAATACACACCTCATATTAATCGGTGCGATACCGGCAGCATTACTGGCGATTCTTTTCGATGTTATTTTAAGAGTGATTCAAAATCTGTCGTATAAAAAAGCAGTCACACTCGTTGGAACGATATTCATCGTTATTCTGCTCGTAGCGTTAGCACCGTTATTAACTAACCGCGGTGACAGTCTGACAATCGCCGGGAAACTTGGTGCAGAGCCCTCGATTATTACGAATATGTATAAAATCCTAATCGAGGAAGAGACAGACTACAACGTTAATGTTGAAGATGGTCTTGGTAAAACATCATTCCTGTTCAATGCCCTGGAATCTGATGATATAGACGGCTACCTTGAGTTTACAGGAACAGTACTTGGTGAACTCGTCAATATACCGCCGGAATCCAATGAAGCTGAAGCAGTTTATAATCAGGCGAACACTGCCCTTGATGAACAATATGACATGACGATGCTTGAGCCGATGGCATTTAATAACAATATACACTTGCTGTGAAAAGGGACTTTGCAGAAGAGCACGGACTAGAAAACATCGGAGACCTCAGACAAATTGAAGATATTGTTAAACCAGGCTTTACTATGGAGTTTAATGACAGAACAGAAGACGGCTATCCGGCAATCCAGGAAGCATATAATTTAAACTTTAATGATGTAGTGACAATGGAACCGCAGCTGCGTTATCAGGCGATTGAAAGCGGGGATATTAACCTGATGGATGCATATGCAACGGATGCGGAGCTTCGGGAATACGATATGGTGATACTTGAAGATACAGAAGAGGTATTCCCGCCTTATCAGGGAGCACCAATGTTTAAGCAGGAGTTCCTGGATGAACATCCGGAGATAGTGGAACCGTTAAATAAACTGTCCGGCATGATTACGGATGAAGAAATGCAGGACATGAACTACCGTGTATCTGTGGAAGATGAAAGCCCGTATGATGTGGCTGAAGAATATTTAGAAGAAAATAATTTACTGGAATAAAAAAAGCACTTTATCCTGATACTCTTTATGAGCCAAGGATAAAGTGCTTTTTAAATGCTTATTTAAGTGGAATATCGTCAGTTAAAATTCTTCATACTCATTAGGGTTCTGATTATCAATCCGTCCTTCTTCCTGAGTAAGAGAATCAATTTCCTGCATCTCAACTTCCGTAAGTTCAAAGTCGAAAATATTTAAATTTGCCTGCTGATGTTCGGAGCTGGATGCTTTTGGTATTGGAAGTACACCATGCTGATAATGCCAGCGGAGAATAACCTGAGCAATTTCTTTATTTTTATTTTCAGCTAATTGTTTTAATGTCTCATCATATAACCGTTCTTGCTCTGGATAGCGGACTCCATGATTCGGTAATAATGTCGTGTTCCTTATTAAACTCTCTCAGTTCTTTTTGATTAAAGTAAGGATGTAATTCAATTTGGTTCACAGCCGGTTTTACACTAGTTTCATCGATGAGACGATTAATATGTGCAGGTTCAAAATTAGATACTCCGATTGATCGGACATAGCCATTTTTCTGAGCCTGGATTAGTGCTTTCCATGCCTCGGTATATTTATCCTGTTTTGGATTTGGCCAGTGCAGGAGAAATAAATCAAAGTATTCCAATCCTGTACGAAACAGTGATTCTTCAATTGCAGCAAGTGCTCTGTCGTAATCGTACAAACCGCCCCGGAGTTTTGAAGTTACGAAAACTTCTTCTCTAGGAACAGAACTGCGACGTATACCTTCGCCGACAGCCCCTTCATTTTCATAGCGAATGGCAGTATCGATTAAACGATAGCCGTTTTTCAGAGCATTTTCAACACTCTCTGCACCGCTCTTGCCGAGAACACTTGATGTGCCAAAACCGACAGCCGGGATTTTATATCCATCGTGCATTTTAAAAACAGGAATATTATTTGACATTACACTCATCCTTTTCTGATATTAGCTTCATTATATTGTTTACCACTCTTTAAATTATTAAAACAAAACTATGACTCGCCGTTTTCTTCTTCATTTTTCTGATACCTCATTCGCTGCCGGTAACCGTAAGTGCTTTCCTGAATAACCTGCTTATCCTGGAATCCGGCACCAATCGCTCCGGCCACTGTTGTTAGAGAGGCTGCAAACCAGGCAAGTTCCAGGTAAAATCTGACTCCGATATGCTCAGCCTGAATAGTTTTCGCAACAAAGTCAGGCGGCAGCAATGTTACCGCGGCAGATAAGAATAGAAGATACAGGAGTAAATAGTAAAACAACAACGATATAAACAGCGTCAGCAATGTGGTGCTGTTATAGAGAGAGGTAAGTTTTTTACTTTCACCTTCTTTAAATTGTTCCCATAAATCGTGGGAAATGATAATCCAGAACAGCATGCCAAAAATTGATAAGACTGAAATTGCAACTAAACGCCAGGTGGGAAACAGATAGCTCAGATTCCACATGGTCGAAAAAATTATACCGAATGCACCGGTGGCAAATGCAATCGCCGTTACACCGCTTAAACTCTGCATCATATTATATGGATTATTTGCAAAAGTCATTCCGCTGACCAGTCTCACAGTGCCTCGAATTTTAGAATTCATATGAAATAGAAGATGTTCAGTTTTTGAGTCTTCGAAATAGTCTTCTGTGTGTTTCAGTTTTGATAATGTGAACATATTTTTTAATTCACGGCATTCCTCTTCAATATCAGTGTCATTATTATTCATCTTGTTAATAATAACTAATGTATTAATTTGCAGTTTTCATTCTCTTCTTCAGAGGACGCCATCCAAATGCTGGAATAGACATCATGGCAGCACAGTCAGAACTGTCGATATCTATAACTACAGCCTTATCTTTATAAAATAATGGTAAATCTGTAATACTGATTAAAAAATTCCAGTCATTTTCACGCAGATATTCATCTGTTTTTGAATAAATTTGATTGGTGAACTCTGTTTCGCCAGTCAAAGGATCGACGATAATATCAATTTCCCACTCATCAGCAGCAGATATCTGTTTTTTAAAATCTTCTACCAGTTCGTTTTCTATTTTATTTACTATATTGTTAGCCGTTCCAGGGGCCACGATTAACCCTACACGAATCATAGTTTGCCTCCTCTACTAAATTCTTAGCTGGAATCATTATCTTCTTCTTGGAGTTTGTTGTACCTGTAGCTTTGCCGGTATGAATAAGTTACATTGCGAATTTTATCCTCGCTTTCGGCGGTAGAGCCGAGTGCACCTGCGAGCATACCGAGAGAAGTTGTAAACCAGATCAGGTTTATATAATTCATTGCCGTGAAATTCTCATTAGCCTGTGTCCACTCATTAAAAATCTCAGGAGGAACAAACATCGTAACTGATATTGTAAGCAGGATAAAAAGAATGCCGTAGTTGGCTACTGTAACGAACAGAAGTGTCATAAATGTTGTCAGGTTATAAAGCAGGCGGTAATGAGCTGCTGTTTTTGTTGATGAACCCTGCCATAAATTATGAGCATATATTAGCCAGAACACCATACCCGTAATAGAAAATAGCATTAAAACAATCAGCCGCCATGGCTGATAATCTAAACTGAGTTCCCAAGGTGTTGAAAATATCGCAATATATGTTCCTGTAGCAAAAGCCAGTGACACCAGTGTTTTAAAGTTGGTAACAATAGACCACGGTTCGTTGATGTAGGTCATCCCCAGAATGATTTTCAGCCAGCCAATAATATAAGACTTTATAATATAACGGTTGGTACTTTCATTGTCTTCCGGTGGAGTTTCCCGGGAAATATTCATTACTGTCGGGGAAGATAACTCACTTGAGCTGAATGACGTGCTGTCTTCATTATATTTATACAAATATTCCAGATGATGTGTCACCATCTTTCTTAATTTTCTTTTTACAAAAAAGAAACCAAGTGCAGGAAGCGAAAGCAATGAGGCTGATTTTTGTGAATCGAACTCAGATACGACCACTCTATTGTCAGACAAGCTTGGCAGGTCAGTAACACCGATGACATAATCCCAGCCATTATTTTCTTTTATCTTAACGATTCTGTGAATTGTTTCGTTAATGTATTCCGACGAACTCGCCAAAGGACTGACTTCAACTTCAAATTTAAATGTGCAGCTTTTATCGACAAACTCTCCGGCGAACTCGGGCAGGTCATCAATAATTTTTTCAATCAGAGTCCGCGACATACCGGGAGCCGGATTAGACCTACTGTAATAGAAGTCATGGAAATCTCCTTTCTGAGATGATTTATGTAAATGATATGTCTATGAAGTATTACCCGTTTTTACACAGTTTAAAGATATTTTTGTTCAATGTGAACAATTTCACATATTAATTTCAGCGGTTATTACGGTATTATCAGAAAATTTAAATGATACAATGTAATTAAGAAAGAAAATCATTTTGGAGGTAATACAATGGCAAAATTACAAGATAAAGTCGTCGTTATCACAGGTGGTATTTCAGGAATCGGTAAAGCTTCAGCAGAGTTATTCAATAAAGAGGGAGCGAAATTAGTCCTCGTCGATTTGGATGAAAGCAAAGGAAATAAAGTTGCAGAAGAATTTGGCGGAGACACAATTTTTGTCCAGGCAGATGTAACGAGTGAAGAAGATGCTAAAAGAGTATTTGATAAGACAATAGAGAAATTTGGACGTGTAGATATTCTGTTCAATAACGCAGGTATCGGTGCAACGAAACCGACACACGAAGTATCTTATGCTGAATATCGTAAAACGGTCAATGTGGATTTAGATGCAGTATTCCTATTCTCTAAATTGGCAATCGATTACTTCCGTGAACAGGGCAGCGGTAACATTATTAACACAGCGTCAATGTACGGATGGATTGGTGCAGCAGGCAGTGCTGCTTATAACGCAGCAAAAGGCGGCGTGATTAACTTAACGCGTTCACTAGGTGTTGAGTATGCGAAAGAAAATATTAGAGTAAACGCCTTATGCCCGGGCTTCATCGATACACCGATTATCCCGTCAGAAGTGAAGGAAGCATTGGCTGGAAGTACGCCGATTGGACGTCTAGGTACATCTGAAGAAATGGCTAAAGCAGCATTATTCTTAGCATCAGATGATTCATCATTTATGACAGCAAACACTTTAACTGTAGACGGCGGGTTTACAGCACAATAATATAACGTTAAAACAACGCTCACAGATTGCTGTGAGCGTTGTTTTTCCCTGGTAATAATTAATTGATATAACGGTGTTTCATTAAGTCTTTCAGCATATCGATTTCATATCTCAGACGTTTACCGATTTCGGTATCTCTTACTTTTTACGTTCGAGTTCTTCATCGACGATTCTTCTGACTGCGAGTACATCGGATTCATTTTCCAGCACTTTGTCTTTTGAATTAAATTCCTGATGGGCAACCAGCTGCATGCCGTAGGAGTTAAACAGCAGCGTATATCCGGCAATACCCGTCGTGGATTGATAGGCTTTTGAAAAACCGCCGTCTATAACAATCAGTTTTCCGTCAGCTTTAATCGGATTTTCACCTTCTTTTTCTTTAACTGGTGTGTGTCCGTTTATAATGTGGGCTTCTTCAGGATCCAGAGCGAATTCTTTTAAGAATGTCTTTGCCATCTCGGGTTGTTCGCGTAAATAATAGTACGGGTTTTTATCTTCTTTATGTGTTGTTTGTCGCTGATAAAGTATCTTTCAAACGTCGTCATTGCACGTTTACCGAACAGAGATGACTTTTTACCGGTCCATAAATACCAGATTAAATCGGTAGCGAGGTCTTCGGTGTCATCCAGATTCGTGAATGCATGCCGTAAATAGTTTTCGAACTGATCGAGCAGTTCTCTGCCGTAATAGACTTCACCATTTATTTCCATACCTTCCATGTCACAGTTTTCAGTGACAGGAATACAGCCGTGAATCAGCAGATTACCGTTATAACGCAAGTACAGACTGCCTTTTTTCATCATGAAATTCATATGACGCTTAAGTTTTTCTGATTGCTGAACTGAGATAAGAAGCGTATTCATAACGTCGGTTTCCTCTTTGGTAAGTGCTGAAGGATTAGTTGGATCTACTGTGTTGAAGCATGTATTTTCAAGCTTATAAGTGTGTCCATCAACAGTGTATTCCATCGTCTCGTAATTAATATTCTCAAGGACTAAGCGGTCATGCATCTCAAAATTCGGGCGTCTTTTTATAATCGGTGCTTCGAGTTTAAACTGGATAATAGATATTGCCTGCTGAACTTTTGTCATCTGCAGATGTTCCTCATCCGATAAAACTTTGTCAGATGTTTTTTTCGGGTGAAAAGCGGAGTTATCATCATAATATTTATCTGCCAGCGTAAACAGCGGCCGCAGATTTATGCCGTAGGCATCTTCGATAATATCGAGATTGTTGTAGCGCGCACAGATACGGATAATATTAGCCAGACACACCTTAGAGCCAGCAAAAGCGCCAAGCCAGAGTACATCGTGATTTCCCCATTGAATATCGACAGAGTGATAATCGATTAAAGTATCCATGATTTTATCAGGCTCAGGCCCGCGGTCGTATATATCTCCAACGACATGCAGGTGGTCGACGACGAGTCTCTGAATTGTGAAAGCCAGACCGACAATTAATTTATCAGCCTGACCGAGGCCGATAATCTCATTTAAAATACGGTCGTAATATCGTTTTTTGTTATCGTGCTCATCTTTTTTATACAGTAATTCTTCAATAATGTAGGCAAAGTGCTGAGGCAATGCTTTACGCAATTTAGAACGCGTATATTTTGAAGAAGAATGTGCGATAAGTTCTATCAGCTGTTCAATTTTTGCTTTGTACCATTCAGTTAATTCATCTTTATCTGTAAACTGATTTTTAATCAGCTTTAATTTTTCCTCCGGATAATAAACAAGCGCAGCAAGTTCGCTGAGTTCAGCATCCGTCAAACGATCTTTCAGCAAGTCTTCAATTTTCACTTTAACATTGCCGGAGCCGTTTCTAAGCACGTGCTGGAATGACTGGAACTCTCCGTGCAAATCACTGACAAAATGTTCTGTCCCTTTGGGCAACTCTAAAATAGATTCCAAATTTATAATTTCAGTCGCAACTTTTTCTTCTGAATTAAATTTTTCAGCCAGCAGCTGAAAATAGCGTGATTTATAATCTGCATTACTGTTGTCTGATACAGTCACTGTTTAACACTCCTATAGTTAAAACTCATAATATCTCTATTATATCCATAACTGTATAAATGATAAATGGTTTATCACTTTAGAAAAAATGTTTGTCGGTAAATGCAACAGGATATTAATAAAGTAAAGACGTTGAAAGGAGAATTCATAATGAAAATAAAAATATTTGGATTGCTGCTGTCTTCGAGTTTAATTTTGGCGGCCTGCAGTGGTGAAGAAGATGCGAACACGGATACGACTGAAACTGAAGGCGGACCTATAGTCGAAGAAGAAGCATCGGAAGACGAGCAGGAAACAAGTACTGAATACGGCGGTTCCGAGAAGGATGCTGCAACGGATGAGAATACTCCGGATGAAAGCGCAGACGGCGGTGAAGAAACTGATACAAGTACAGCCGCGGATCCGGCAGGCTCCAGCGACTCTAATACTGATACAGAAGAAAGCGAAAGTACTGAAACCGAAGGGTCATCGAATAACACTGGTTCTGACAGCAGTATGACAAACAGCACGACAATCGCACTGGAAGATATCAGCATGAATGCAGATGACGCTATCTCTATAGCTGAAGGAGAAGCAGAAGGCGATATCCACGAGATTTCTTTTGAACATAATGGAGAAGAATGGGTTTATAAAGTTGATTTAAATAACGGCAGTAAAGAATCTGAAGTTGTTGTTAATCATGACACAGAAGAAGTTCTGGATGTAAGAACAGAACAGGAAGACGATGATGATAACGATGATCAGAATGACGTTGTCGATTACGGTTCATTAAACGAAGCATACGATGCAATCGATGAAGCTATCGCTGACCTTGGCGGCGGAGAAGTTAAAGAATGGTCGTTAAGTATGGATGACGGCGTAGCTGAGTACAATATCGATCTTGTCTATGAAAATCAGGCATATGAATATAAAATTAATGCTGAGACATTGGAAATACTTGAAAGTGAACAGGATGACTAAACTTTTTAATACACTTAAGCAAGTACCTCAAAACGCCTTGAATTTCAAGGCGTTTTCTTTTACATATTTAGATATTCGGCATTGCCAGCTGTCTTTCTTTATAAAGTTTAAACAGCACATTATGACTTGGCTTTTCCACATAATACAGAATTATGTGGGCAAGAATAAGGCTTAGGCCGAGCGGGACAATCAGACTTCATGGACGAATCCCATAGACTCGAGTTTCTGGATAATTACATAGCCGATGTTCTGGTGTATTAAATATAAGGGGAAAGACAGTGCGCCGAGATAGACGAGTGTATCGGATTTCAGCCACTGCATTTTATTATTCAATATCAGATAAAATACTGCTATGAAGAATATAGTGAATAAGCCGTTAGTCATACCTTCAAATGAAAAGTCATAAATGAGCGACAGAGTAATCATCAAATAGTATTTAAGATAATTGCCGTGCTGCCAAATATAATAAAACATAATACCAATAATAAACATCTGGCAGTAGTTGGACATTGAGAATTTCTCTAGAAGAGCAGTTGTTTCGGTGCCTGCAATGCCGTTGGTAATTTGTATCAGTGCAGAAGCTCCGAGCCAGATACTTGTAAACAACATGACTCTCTTCTGCAGATTAAATATTAGAAGCAGCGCCATTAAGAGATAAAAAGTTAGTTCCACACGCAGTGACCAGTAAACACCATCGACATTCTTAGCGCCGAAGAAGTCCTGGAACATCGTCATGTTAATAAAAGTATCGGCAACACCTGCTTTAAGCGTATCGACAGACGACAGACCGACAACGAGAGCGGTCACGATAATCGCAAAAATATAAGTCGGATACAGCCTAATTGCTCTTTTCGTTAAAAGTCAGATGTTGATTTTACTTTAAGTACAGACATGTAAATCACGAAGCCGCTGATTATAAAAAACAGCTGGACACCATAATGTCCGTAGGAAAATATTTCTATATAGTTTTCTTTTGAATGCCCGAATTTTTCATCGTACAGAATGATGTAGTGATAGAGTACGACGACAATCGCGGCAATGCCTCTTAGTGCATCAATTTCAGTAAATCTTTTCTTTTCAGCCATTATGATATCCCTCATAGTCCTAAAGAGCTTTATACATACTCTCAGTATTTTGCGGTGTTTTCAATGATTGAATCACTATATATCATGACGGCTGATGAATTCAAATATAAAGCGGCTGAATTAAAAAACAGCTGTGAACACATGTTCACAACTGTTTTAACTGCCGTAACGCACAGCGTTATTTTAATCTGTCCAGAACGGTACGATAGCCGTCACTGCCGTAATCCAGGCATCGTTTTACACGCGATACCGTAGCGCTCGAAGCGCCGGTTTTATCCTGGACTTTAGAATACGTCTTGCCCTCATCAATGAGCTTTGCGACCTGAAAACGCTGCTTTAATGCAACGAGTTCATTGGAAGTGCAAATATCATCAAAAAACTTATAGCAGTCTTCTTTCGTCTTAAGCGATAGGATTCCATCGAATAGATCATCGAGTTCCTGTCCTTTTAATTTATCTATTTGCATAGCTTCAACTCCGTAGTAATAGGATAATATCACTTTAACATACTAAAGTGATAAAGAAAATGGTTGTGTATCTGAAATATCTTTGTTACTATTATTTATTGGCAACTCTTTATCTCGCTAAAGTGCTAAAGGAGAATATATATGACAAACAACAATTTCATTTTAGAAAGGCTTGCTCTGGGACAAAAGTATCTGGGGCTGCTTGATGATTCGGGCTATACATTAGTTGATATGAATATGATAGAACCTTTTTCAATAGATGATAAATATCATCATCCGACGAGTGTTGTTTTTGAAAGAAATAATACAATGTATGCAATCCGCAGTGACTGGACGCGTACCTTGTTAAATTTCAACAGTAATTTTTATTCAAATGATACACGTTTCGGTTATTTCGGTCCTGTTGTCAGAGAGAATGAATCGTTCTATCAGGCAGGCGTCGAGATTTATCAGGCAACAGAAAATGACATTATTGATGCGCTCCTGATGCATATGAATTTTGTTGAAGAATGTGCAGAAATAAATATTAAAACACTGGTCATTAATAATGATCAGCTATTAGATTTATTCATTGAAAAATATGATCTGCGGGACACAGTGCGCCAGCTGATATACACGAAGAATATATCAGCGCTGCGCCAGCAGCTCGGGAAAGATCATGATTTATATAAAATAATGAGTGCAAAAGTCAGCGACCAGTTTAAAATGGTCGGAGAAGTTTTTGGCGATACAGAAATTATGCAGGCAATTGCTCATTTAAAAGAAAAAATTGCGGATAACAATACGAAGTTCATTTTGGATTTGTCATTCCGATCACCGCAAAATTACTATAACGGTTTGTACTTCCAGGCATTTTTAAATTCAAACACACCGATACTGAGCGGCGGAGAATATAACAGTAATTCATTCGGCATCGCTTTAAATTTAGCAGACGGAGGACTTTTATGATTACAGTAGCTTTATCCAAAGGACGTTTATTTGATGATTTCGTGTCCTATTTAGAAAAATATGAGCTATATAAATACAGCAAAGTGTTAAAAGATGAATCGCGTGCACTTTATACAATAGTAGACGATATTCGTTTCATCTTCGCGAAAGGGCCGGATGTTCCGGTATATGTTGAACGCGGCGTCGCGGATATCGGTATCGTCGGCAGTGACATAATTGAAGAAGAAGTGTTCAGCTATTTAAATGTATCTGAACTGCCTTTTGGGAAATGTCATTTTGCTTTAGCAGGACCGCCGGATGTCGAACATTTTAATACGGTTGCATCTAAATACTAATATTGCCCGCAAGTATTTTAACAGCCAGCAGCAGCCGGTTTCGCTGATTCATTTAAATGGTTCTGTTGAACTAGCACCAATTCTCGGTCTGGCAGACGGTATTGTGGATATCGTCCAGACAGGAAACACATTGCGCGATAACGGCCTGATTGAATATGAAAAGATCCTCGATGTACAGGCGCGTCTGATTGCTAACAAGCAGACGTTCTATACGAAAGAAGACAGTATCTATGAATTTTTAAGTGAAATCGGAGTGATTGAATGAATACAAAAACGTTTAAACAAATATTTACAGCGGATGACAGTACAGATTTAGAAAGCACCGACAATGTACTTTCTATCATAGAAGATGTTAAACAAAATAAAGATGCTGCCTTAAAAAAGTATACTGCACAGTTTGACGGGCAGCAGGTGGAAGATTTTAAAGTGTCTGCAGAAAAACTGAAAAACAGTTTCGACAGTTTAAATGAAGAAGAACAGAATGCACTGCTGTTAATAAAAGAACGAATAGCTGATTATCAGCAGTCGATAAAATATAAAGATTATGAAGATGGCGAGTTTTCCTATGTCTATCACCCGCTCGAAAGAATTGGTATTTATTCCTGGAGGGACAGCGTTATATCCTTCAAGTGTATTGATGACAGCTGTTCCAGCGGCAGCGGCAGGCGTTCGAAATATCGTTGCTGTAACGCCGACATTCAGCAACGACAACATTACATTCGCCGCCCTGTATATTGCGGGCGTAACGGAAGTTTATACGGTGGGCGGCGCTCAGGCAATCGCTGCACTGGCTTACGGTACAGAGTCTATTGAGAAAGTCGATAAGATTGTCGGTCCTGGTAATAAGTATGTAGCACTCGCTAAAAAGCAAGTGTTCGGCGATGTCGGTATAGATATGATCGCCGGTCCAAGTGAAATCTTGCTTTATGTTGATGAGTCAGCGGATTATACAGCCGCCGCCTATGATATTTTTGCTCAGGCGGAGCACGATGTGAATGCACGGACTTTCCTGATTGCGGAATCACAGGAGGTAATTGATGGATCCAAGCTGAAGTAAATCGTCTGATCGACTCTCAAGTGAGGACAGATGTTATTCGTGAATCACTGAAAAACAATATTATCAAATCGTCGATAACAGAAAAGAACTGATTGATGTGATTAACTTTATTGCCCGGAACACGTATCAATCCAGACCGTGATGAACAGGAAATCAGCAGGGGTATACGTTATGCTGGTGCGGTTTTATCGGCAAATATTCCCGGACGGAAGCAATCGGTGACTATGCAGCTGGACCGTGCACGTGCTGCCGACGAACCAGACCGGGCGCTTCAGCCACGGCCTGAATGTGAATGATTTTTAACAAGTCATGCAATTATTAACCTAAAGAGGTACATTAATCATATCGCAGATGCTGCGAAGACAATTGCAAAAAAAGAAGGGCTGGACGCCCATTATGAATCATTAAACATTAGAACGGAGCGATAATGATCAGCATGGACAAAATACATCACGAAGTCACCGCTTTCGAAAGAACAAATTATAGAGGCGGTCAGTAAAACAAACGTTGAAGTATATCCGGAAGTAGAACTGGAGCGCTTTAAAGAATATATGCGAAGCGTAATGGGTTTAACCCTGAGAATATTGAAGTAGCTAACGGTTCTGATGAATGGCTGCAGAAGAGATTATGACACTTGGGAAAAATGGTGTCATGTCTCTGAATCCCGATTTCTTCATGTATCAGATTTATACTAATCAGATTGGATTGCGTTACTACTCAGTGCCGTCTCGTGAAGATTTTCGTACGATTATGATTTAACGATTTCAGAAATTAAAAAGCAAAAGCCGTCAGTATCTTTATTTTTCAAATCCGCATAATCCGACGGGCGTATCCTGCCGAGTCATTTTATTAATGAACTTGCAGATGCAATGAAATCTGTCGGAGGATACTTAGTAATCGATGAGGCATACGGAGAATTTGCACTGGGATCGTCTGTCGTCCTGAAGGCGAGCATATTATCATTGTGCGAACGATGAGCAAAGTATACGGTCTAGCAGGTTTAAGAATCGGTATCGTCATCGCGAAAGGGAAAACTTACGACACTATTACGAGAATTAATCATCCGTATCCATTAAACAGTTTAACTTTAAACCTCGGCAGTGAGCTGCTCAGTGATGATAAACAGCTGGACGAATGGTTCGACTATCAGAAACAGCTGCAACAGTCGCTTGTTGATGCTTTTGAAACAGTACGCCGTCATATTAAAATTAAACCGTCACATACGAATTTTGTTTATTACGGTGACAAGGCAAGAGAATTATATGAATATCTTTATAAAAATGGCTACAGAGGCAGAGTGTACGACGAAGAAAATCTGCGAAATGTCGTGCGCTATTCAATTATCGATGAAGATGAGTATCCGAAGCTGAAAGAACTGATTACAGAGTGGGGTAAATCACATGACTAAGTACAGTAAAGACAGAGAGACTAAAGAAACGAAAATAAGTATTGAAATAGATGATGAACAAGACTTCAAAGAGTCGGAAATAAATACAGGCATCGGTTTTTTTGATCATATGCTGACGCTGTTCAGCTTTCACTCCGAACTGTACGTGAACATTCAGGCAGAAGGCGATCTGCACATCGACGGTCACCATACCGTTGAAGATATCGGTATAGTGCTCGGCCAGCTGCTGAGAGAGCTGTATGCTGAAAAAGAAAGCTATCAAAGATACGGTTCGATGTATCTGCCGATGGACGAATCACTGGCGCGTGTTGTGCTGGATTTATCCGGCAGACCTCACCTCAGCTATAAGGCTGTCATCTCAAGAGAGAAGGTTGGCGATTTTGATACGGAACTTACAGAAGAGTTCTTTAATGCAGTCTCAATGAATTCGCGGATGACTCTTCATATCGACCTTTTAAAAGGCGGCAACTCTCACCATGAAATCGAAGCGATATTCAAAGGCTTTGCACGCAGCCTGAAAATTGCACTGCAGCTTTCAGATAGCGGTGTACCCTCTTCAAAAGGTGTGATTGAATGATAGGTATTATTGATTATTCTCTTGGGAATACGGGGAATCTTGTAAATGCTTTAAAAAAACTGGGTTATGAGTCAGTAATCACAAAAGATAAAAATGTACTTTCCTCATGTGAAGCAATTATTCTACCCGGGGTGGGACATTTTGGCTACGCTATGAATATTATAAATACTTCCGGACTGAAAGATATGATTATTGAGCTGAGTAAATATAAACGGCTGATCGGCATCTGTCTTGGAATGCAGCTTTTATTTGAGCATAGTGAAGAAGGTAATGCGGACGGTCTCGGTATATTGAAAGGGCGTATCGCGAGGATAGATACTGATTTGACAATTCCTCATCTGGGGTGGAACACGCTGACCAGCAATTATCAATCTTTGAATGGAAAGATGTTTATTTTATACACAGTTATAAGGTTTCTGAATCCGAGTATACTATTGCCGAGACCGACTATAACTCAAATATACCGGCGATAGTTAAAAAAGAAAATATTACCGGTATACAATTTCATCCTGAGAAATCCGGAGAAACAGGTTTATTTATTCTAAAAAATGCTTTAGAGGGGAGTTTTTAAAGTGAAGATAATTCCAGCTATAGATTTTTGATGGACAAAATGTACCTTATCACAAGGTGATTATAAACAGTCCCAGAAAAAAAACACCTCACGAGGCGCTGGAATTCTATGCTGGATTTGAATCGGTTCAGCGTATTCATGTCGTTGATCTGATGGGTGCCTTAAAGAAACAAGCGCTGGAGTCGAATCTCGTAAAAGAACTTGTTGGCCAGTCTTCACTGCCCTTTGAAATAGGCGGAGGATTGAGGTCGCTTGAAACCATTAAACAGTATCATGACATAGGTGTTGAATATTTTATATTAGGGACACGCGCGATTACAGATGTGGCCTGGCTTAAAGAAGCCTCAGAACTATTTCCCGGGAAAATATTTGTCGGTGTGGATGCAAAAGAGAACGATATTTACATCAATGGCTGGACAGAAAACAGCGGTATTTTAATAGATGACTATTTAAAAACTGTCGAAGATTTCAGTCTTGCCGGTATTATATACCGATATTAATAAAGACGGTATGGGTCTTGGCCCGAACTTTGAAAATACTGCACGAGTTAATTATGACCCGCCATAAAGTTGTTGCAAGCGGCGGTATAAGAAATAAAGCTGACCTCGATAAGCTTGAGAGTCTTGGGATAACTGAAGCAATAGTTGGAAAAGCAAGTCATAACGATAAGTTTTGGGAGGGCATCAAATGATTAAAAAGAGAATAATAGCTGGATGTTAAAGATGGAGCAGTAGTCAAAGGGGTTAACTTTATTGACCTTGAGCATATTGGAAAGCCGGCAGAACTGGCTAAACGATATAATCAGGAAGGTGCCGATGAACTTGTTTTTCTTGATATTTCCAAAACACAGGAAGGTCATGAGTTGATGCTCGATGTTATCCGGGACACGGCCAGAGAGCTCTTTATCCCTCTGACTATAGGCGGCGGTATTAGAAAAATTGAAGATATTAAACAGCTCCTGGATGCAGGGGCCGATAAAATAAGTATCAACTCTGCTGCTATTGAAAACCCGGATATTATCAAAGAATCGAGCGGACGATTCGGCAGCCAGTGTATTGTACTCGCGGTGGATGTGAAATACGATAATCAAGTTGGAGATTATTATGTATATACTCATGGCGGTACGAAAAAAACTGAAATTAAAGCTCTGGACTGGATTGTTGAAGGAGAAGCGGCTGGTGCAGGAGAACTGCTTATTACCAGCATGGATCACGACGGTGTGAAATCAGGCTTTGATACGCAATTCCTTAAACAGGCTGCGAATGCTGTCAATATACCTGTTATTGCAAGCGGCGGTGCAGGGAATATTAATCATTTTGTCGATTTGTTTCAGAATACGAATGTATCTGCAGGACTTGCTGCTTCAATATTCCACAGAGAAGAGGTTAATATCGGCGAGTTAAAGCAGGAACTTTTAGACAATGGAATCGAGGTGCGTTTATAGTGAATCCTGATTTCAGTAAAAATAACGGCCTATTATCAGTAATACTGCAGGATACAAACACAAAACAAGTACTGATGAACGGCTTTATGAATGAAGAAGCATTTGAGAAAACGAAGACTGACAAAGTGGTCTGGTTTTACTCACGTTCAAAAGAACGGTTATGGAAAAAAGGAGAATCGAGCGGCAATGTACAGGAAGTCGTATCGATGAAACTAGACTGCGACAAGGACGCACTGCTGATTGAAGTTGTACCGCACGGTCCGACATGTCATACGGGCACAAGAAGCTGCTTCAGTGATGACTACTTTAGCCTGCAGACGCTGGAACGGACAGTACAGGAGAAAATTAAGAACCCTGAAGAAGGCTCTTACACTAAATACTTAACTGATAAAGGCGCAGATAAAATTTTGAAAAAATGCGGTGAGGAGATGACGGAAGTCGTTATCGCGGCAAAAAATAAAGAAAAAAAGGAACTCGTCGATGAGACGAGCGATCTTTTATATCATCTGCTGGTCATGCTGAATAACGAAGGTGTATCGCTGAAAGATGTCGAGAAAAAACTCGAAGAACGTCATGGTGGAAACAGGAATACAGTATTCGTGACGACATTCAAAAATGGTAGGCTAACGTAAATAGTGAAGCGGAGAACTGTTCTGTTCTCCGCTTTTTTGCTGCCGGAATTCGATGAGCTTGTTTCATAGAAACCCGCAGTGTTTAGGAATTCGATGAGTTTGTTTCATAGGAATCCGCAGCGTCTAGGAATTCGATGAGTTTGTTTCATAGAAACCCGCAGCGTTTAGGAACTCGATGAGCTCGTTTCATAGAAACCCGCAGCGTTTAGAAATTCGATGAACTTATTTCATAGAAACCCGCAGCGTTTAGGAATTCGATGAGCCCGTTTCATAGGAATCCCAATCAATAACCTAACAGCAAAACCGCTAGAAATCTCAGCGAACGAGATTTCTAGCGGCTTATAAATCTTTATCTTCAAATACACTACTTTTTTCTTCTGACAGAAATAATATGTTCATCTTCACCGAACATGCGGCGGCATATTTTTCGTGCATCGATTTGATCACGGGCGCAGATTTCCTGCGTTGCTATTCTGTTATCTTTTTCTACAATAATTTCAAATCGTTTCGTACCACATCTCATGAATTCTCACCTTATTTACTAAATTTTAAAATGGTCCCCAATTTATAAAATAAGCAATAATCAGGAACACAGCACCTAGACCATACCATATTAATAAGAGCGGCCAAATAAATTTAATCCAGTCCGTATACTTTATTTTAGCAATAGCGAGTGCAGCCATAAAATATCCTGAAGTTGGGTAGAAGATATTTGAGAATCCGTCCCCAAACTGGAATGCGAGAACTGCAGTCTGTCTTGTCATATCTGTTAAATCAACAAGGCCGACCATAATCGGCATTGTTGCCGCTGCCTGCCCGCTTCCGGATGGAATTACAAAGTTAAGCAAGCCTTGGGTCACCATCATAGCTACCGGTACAAATGTTTCGGGAATCATAGTAACAATAATGCTTAAGCCGTAAACAACAGTATCTAAGATAGCACCGTCTTCAAGAACTACGGAAATAGCACGGGCAACCCCGACGATTAATGCTCCCAGAACAATATTCTGAATACCTTCATTCATTGCTTCAGCAATACCTGAAGGCTTAAGGCCAGCGACAAGTCCGCTGACAATACCTGCGAATAAGTAAAAACCGGCAAGTTCGATAAAGTACCATTGATACTGAAAAATGCCAAACAGCATAAATCCTAGTGCAAGAATAAAGATACCTGTTCCTACATAAGTACGTGTGCTGAGTTCAGGACTGTCAGTTTCATCTTTAATAAACTGAGAATTGTCCACATTATCAGTAATTAAAGTTTTTGCAGGGTCTTTCTGAACTTTTTTAATATAAAAGATGATAAACAATATACCAACAGCAAGCATTACTGCAAGGATAATTAAACGGAAACCGATTCCTGAATAAAGAGGCAGCTCTGCAATTGTCTGCGCTGTCCCGAGGTTAGCCGGTGCTGTAATTGCGACGGCAAAACCGACAACTGTAGCCATTAAGACAGTGCCGGTGGCAGCCATACGGTCATAGCCAAGCCGTAAAAATAAAGGAAGCAGAGCAGGTAAGAATATCAGTGATGATTCTATATTGCCCGTCAGCGCTACAAATAGTGCTAAAGGAATAACTATTGTCGGAATGATCAGCATTCCTTTATTGCCAAATGACCGGATCAGGAAATTGAGTATTACATCAATTATGCCTGCTTTCTCAATAACTCTGAATAGAGCACCAATGGCCATAATACCGAAGATGATAGCAACCGTCTGTTCAACACCTCTCGGTATTGCTGTCATAAATTCCAGAATGCCCACCGGTGTTTGTTCAGCATAGCTGAATGTGTCCGGGATGATTACTGAGCGGCCGTCAACTTCTTCTCTATCATAAGAACCCGCGGGCACTATGTAAGTGGCTATTACAGATAAAGTAATTAAGGTAAAGAGTATTACGTAAATGTGCGGCATAACAAATTTTCGTTTTGGTTTACTTTCGTTCATTCAAAAGCCCTCCGATTTTTTTGATATAAGACAAGTTATTACATAAATGTTATTATACACAAAATATTCAGAAATATTAATATAAATTCAATTTAGGCTGATTATTTCAATTAAAATATATAAAAGTGAAATTTTTTCCAGAAAATAAAAAGTCCCCGTTATTCAGCGGGAACTTTTAAGCGATTATTTCTCTCTAATTTCATATGCATATTTCAGCTGACTTATAATCATAATAAATCCGATGATTACAATACTGAAAATTTGAGATTCTTCCGTGATAAATGAATAGAAAATCATGAAGATGAGAGCCAAGAACAGCATAGTGCTGGTCAGTGTCCACGAGCGGTATAGTGCTTTCGCCATAATGAATATCTCACCTTCATCTGAAGCGGCAAACAATTTCTCTGCGTATTTTTTATCGGAAATTTCCGGTAAATCTTTATCCGGATAGATAATATTAACCAGTGCTGATGCCTGGAAACTCATAAACATTGAAACGAACACCAATACTATCGTCAGCGCGACAAGCCAAGGGCTTTCTGCAGCTAAGGCTTGAATTGCAAGTGCCATAAGTGACAATACTAATGGTACTGCTGTGGCAACTGTAACAACATTGAATGTATTATAGCTGTATACATCAAAGTCATCGTCATCTACTTTTCTATTATTATCTTTAGTCATTTTAATCAGTTTTTTGCGGCGTATAAATGCATATACAAGCAGTGCAGCAGCGAGTACAATCATTACGATACTCAGCCAGAAGTAGATAGTTTCCAATAAGCCCTCCGAATTTCTTCCGTAAAGCAGTTCCAGTGTCAGATAACCTGCGGCAAAACCGATTGCGGCATACAGCAGCATTTTTAATAAGAATTTCATTTATAACTCCTCCTCATCGAATATAAAAATATTCTCGATCGGTTCGTTAAATATCTTAGCCATTCGTTTTGCAATTAACAGCGATGGAATATACTCTTCGCGTTCGATTAAGCTGATTGTTTGCCGTGATACTTTAGCAAGTTTTGAGAGCTGGGTCTGGTTTAAACTGTCCCTGGCGCGCAGTTCACGCAATCTTGTTTTCATAGCTTCACCTTCGCTTCTTTTTTAGATACATATATATTCTGTATTTATAATGTAACACTTATTTGTCTTTTTGACAACTTTACTTGTCAAAAATATAAGTATACTTGTCAAGAAGATAAAAAACATAATATTGTTGATTTAACATCAATGCTTACTCTAATGAAAAGTTTATAATGGATAAGATATAAATTTGAATGAAGTCGATAACCGAGAAGGGGTAATCTAATGTTTTTAGCATGGAATGAAATGATAAGAAATAAGCTGAAGTTCAGTTTAATTATCGGAGTCCTTGTGATGATCAGCTACCTGCTGTTTCTGTTATCAGGGCTGGCGAGCGGTTTGATGGATTTGAACAGAGAAGCTGTCGATCAATGGGAATCAGATGCAATCATTTTAAATGATGAAGCCAACCAGACAATTCAGCAGTCTATGATAGCTGAAGATGATGTCGAAGGTCTGTTTGAGGAACAGGCAACATTGAAACAGCATTCAGTTATTGCATCAAACGGCGAGATTGAAGAGAATGCTTTTGTTTTCGGCATAGAAGAAGATTCATTCTTCCTGCCGGAACTCACAGAGGGTGAACAAGCTGAAATAGAAAATGAAGTCGTGGCAGATTATTCATTAAAAGAAACGGGCTTTGAAGTCGGTGATGAGCTGACATTATCAAACAGCGATGAAGTACTGACTTTGACAGGCTTTACCGAAAGTGCTAAATACAGTGCATCATCAATATTATTTACGGATAATAAAACAATCGAAAAACTTAATCCGATGCTGAGTGAAGATATCATTAATGCACTGGTTGTTCGTGATGCTGACTGGCAAAATACTGAAGTTAATGATGAACTTGAAGCGCTGGAAATTGAGGAGTTTATAGAGAGTCTTCCAGGCTATACTGCTCAAAACTTAACGCTGAACTTTATGATTATTTTCCTGTTTATTATTTCAGCAGCAGTAATCGGCATATTCTTATATGTACTGACACTACAGAAAACAAGTCTATTTGGTGTGTTAAAGGCACAGGGCTTTTCAAACGGTTATCTTGCAAGAACGGTACTGGCACAAACATTTATTATTGCAGTAATAGGAACCGTAATCGGCTTGGGATTAACATTCCTGACAGGTCTATTCCTACCTCCCGCAGTACCGATTGAGTTTAATTACTTAACGATGATTATTTATATGGTTGTACTTATTGCAGTTGCGATGCTCGGAAGTTTGTTCTCAGTCATCAGCGTGCGGAAAGTCGATCCGTTAAAAGCAATTGGATAGGAGGAGAAAATAATGCTTAAATTTGAAAATGTTATAAAATCATTCAAAGATGGAGACCAGACGATAGAAGCGGTCAAGAATACATCGATTACTTTTAATAAAGGTGAGTGCATCGCAATTATCGGACCTTCAGGTTCAGGAAAGAGTACTTTTTTAACAATCGCAGGTGCGCTTCAAACGCCGACCGAGGGCGATGTTAAAATTAATGGTCAAAGTATTTCAGGCAGAGTAAAGAACTTGCTAATTTGAGATTGAATGAAATCGGCTTTATTCTGCAGGCAAGCAACCTGGTGCCTTTTCTTTCAGTTAAACAGCAGTTTCAGCTCTTGAAAAAATCTAAAAAAGATGTAATGGCTGACAGCGAACTGGATGAACTATTTGAAAAACTTTCTTTAACGAAAGTGAAAAAACAGCTGCCGAGTGAAATATCAGGCGGCCAGAAACAGCGTGTAGCGATTGCAAAATCATTATATACAAACCCAAGCATTATTCTGGCAGATGAGCCGACAGCATCTTTAGATACAGAGAATGCCTTGAAAGTAATGCAGATTTTAAAAGAAGAAACAGAACAGCGTATGAAGACATGTATTATCGTTACTCATGATGAACGCTTAACTGAGTATTGTGATGCGGTGTATAAAATGACAGATGGTATATTAGAGAAGCAGGATTAACGTAAAAACACATTCTAAAAATCAGAATGTGTTTTTAAATTTTAAGAGGTGAATTATTTGGGACTTGTATATTTAGCAGGTGCAATTATATCTGAAGTTTTTGGTTCAAGCATGATGAAAGTCACCGCAGTTAATAATTCTAAAAAAGCAATTATAGGAATAGTCGCAGGTTATGCGCTGGCATTCTATATGCTGTCACTGGCACTATTAACATTGCCGCTGAGTTTTGCATATGCAGCCTGGAGCGGTGTCGGTACAATGCTCACTGCGATAATCGGCTTTGCGATATTTAAAGAAGAAATCAGGCCAACGACTGTTATTGGAATTATAATTTTAATTATCGGTCTTATTTTAATGAGGGTATAGGAGGTGTTGTAATGAAAGCAGCATTATTTTTAATGGGTGCCATTGTTTTTGAAGTGACCGGGACTACTATGCTGAATTTATCGAACGGTTTCACTAATGTTACTCCGACGGTTATTATGTTTATCTGTTTTGGGCTGTCATTTACATTTCTAATTGGAGCACTTAAAACAATTCCGCTTAGTATCGCATACAGTGTCTGGGCAGGATTAGGTACTGCCGGTGCGGGACTTATCGGTGTGTTTATATTTAATGAACATCTGTCGGCAGTTAATATTCTAGGGCTATGCGTAATTATTCTTGGTGTGATAGTGATGAACATATCTAAAAAGGAAGATAAAGAAACTGTACAGTAAAAAAGGATAATGACGAGGTCATTATCCTTTTTTATTATAATTTTAAGATTTCTTCTATATCTTTTTGGACAGATTCAAAATACTGTCTGTCCATTTCCGCAGGTTCACCGTGCTCTGCGATATTTTTTATACTTTTCACTTTGAACTGCCAGCCCGAAAAATCACGTGCAGCATTTTCGAATGCTGCAGGCAGCCGTTCATTAAGAACAAGCTGTGTGTTATCTCTATCACCATCAAGCAGAATTTCTACTTCGCCTTCAGCCCATGCAAAATGAATGAACTTCGGGTTTTCATAACGAAAAATCTCCATATCTTCAAATTCATCATTTTCAAGATCAAAGAGCAGCCGTTCTGTTCCTTTGAACGACAGCTCGGGAAACCACTGCTGAATTCCTTTTGTTGTTCCTAAGTACGCAAAAATATTTTCGGGACTGCTGTCAATTCGGGTAATCACTTTTTGATATATATTATTATCTTTCATATGATACGAAGTCTGCATATTAAATTACCTCTTTATAATTTATTTACAATTTTAATTAGGACGAACTGCAATGGTACTCTGGCCCAGAGCAGAGGTTTTGGTACATCAATACTGCCGAGCGGCAGTGATCTTTGAGCCATGTAGATATTGGCTGGAAGCACGAGCACCAGGAAACTGTTAATGATTTTTTTAAAAAAATTCCCTGGACGTCTTATTAATAGAAAGAAACTGATAATCAATTCTGCCACACCGCTTGCTTTAACGATGAAATCTTTAAACGGTAAATAATGCGGAACGATATTTGTAAAACCCTCTGTACGTGTAAAGTGTGCAACACCTGCAATGCCGAAAACAGCAGCAAGTATGTATCGCATAATAGTCTTCATGCTAATTCCTCTTCTTTCATAAAGTTGATATTATATTTACCCTGATTAAGCTTTCGATAACTCAATTATTTTGAATAGGTGCTGAGGGCTTTAATTTTTGCATCTTTTCTATGATTTTCGAAGTTAATAAAAAATGCAAAGCAGTGCTTTTCACTATCGGCAGTGATTGCAATTACTTCTGCCGCCCCTTCTTTGCCGTGAGTAATAATAGTGATTATTTCGAGAGAGCTGATACTTTTCTCAGGTACGTTAAAATTTGTATTAAAGTCCTTATTGCATAACTCTGAAACAGTTTGTTTGTTCTTTCCAAAGCTGCCGATCAAAAAATCGCGTATGACTTCTCTTTTAGGTGCATTATTGCACCCGAGGCTGCCGAGAACTGCAAAGTACGGTGAATAAGGCAATATCTCACCTTTATTAAATTTTAAATTAGAGTCTGCCAAAGCCTGTTTAAGAATACTCACAGCCTTAGGACCGATGCCATGAATTTTTAAGAGATTCTTTTCATCGATCTGGCTGAGCTGTTCCAGTTCAGTAATGCCAATGTTAGACAGAGCATTTGCTGCCGGCTTTCCTATATTCGGGATATTCGTCATAAACAATCCTCCATAAATCAAATCATTTTAATAATATTTATCAGAATAAAACAGGCGATAATAAATATAACGACAGCAGATGTTTTATTAATATATCCGGTAATTTTACCATTGCTGTCGAAATCCCCTATTATTCTGCCGAAAAGCACCAGAATCACAAAAGCAATCCATGACACAGCGATACAAGACAAAGTAAATACAACGAGAGCGCTGCCTGTATATGCAGTGGAGTTAGTGCCAATAATACCAGCAGTATCGAGTATAGCGTGCGGATTTAATAAAGAAACAGATAATGCATAGGCAATCTGCTTATACGGTGTGAGTTTTACAGGTGCTTTAGCAGTCTCAGGTTTTGTAAACCATAGTGATTTTGCCATGTAGCTTAGAATAGAAATCCGATAATATACATTGCGAGCTGCAGTGCCGGAATCGATAAAATGATTAATGAAACACCGGCGACAGAAAGGATGATCAGCAATGTGTCACTGAGCCCGGCAGTTATTACAGCCGGCAGTGCATGAATGAACTTTTTATGATTGGCACCCTGGTTAATTAAAAATACATTTTGAGCGCCTGGCGGCAGTATTAATCCTGCTGACAGAATGAAACCGTGCAGAAATGCAGTGAGCATATATTGATTCTCCTGACTGTAAATAAGTAAGTTAAGACTAATGTATTTCCTAAAGACATACAATAGAGAATTTTTAAATTAGTTTGTAAAATATGGAAGCGTTTTCTATAATAGATATAAATGTGTCAGAATAAATTGCAGAGGGGATGGGCAATGTTTAGAATCGTGTTTTTGGAAACGTTTAAAAAAATATACCGTAATAAAAAGAACAGACTAATATTTCTGCTGGCATTTCTTGGCATCATACTGTATTCCTTTTTATATTTGCCGAACGTTAATAATCCGCTGACAATTGATATGGATGAACTTGCTCTTGAAACTGAGTCGGCATACGGCATGAAAGAATCGAGGCTTGACTCGGGGGATATTGCCGTCAACAGTTTTACAGGTATCGATACATACAGTGTGGCCAAATATGATTATGAAAATAATCTCATGTTTTATGATGCATTGGAAAAAGGTGATGTTTCAAGGCTCTTTGAAGTGAAGAGCACAAATTATGTTCCCTTGTTTACAGTGGAAGCGTTAAATGACTATTTGGAGAGGAAACATGACGGTCAGTTTTTAGAGATGGACTTTGAACGGGCAATGATTAACAGCAACTTGTTTATACTGTCTGAGATAGATAATCCGACAACTCATGAATTTAACGGTAAAACAGGAATTCAGCAGCTGTATTCATTTTTTTTAACTTACGGACCGCTGATTATATTATTTATCACTATATTTGTCGCGAGTGAGGTACTGGTCGATGATCGGAAGCACCATACTTTAAAAGCGGGACAGCCGCTCGGATGGAGAAAATACATATTCTATCAGTCTTTATCGATGTTTATTATTATCATGACTGGTATTGCTCTGTTGCTCACGGTATTCTTCCTGCTCATATCGCTGCTTTACGGTTTTGGTGATCTGTCTCTGTTAAATACTAATTACGCTTATAACGACGGTTACAGGGCTGCTGAAGAAAACTTCTTTACAGCACCTGTTACTGACTTTATCCTGCAATCGTTAATTTTAACAGCACTTTTGCTCTATCTATTTATCCGTTTGAATGCTGTACTGTCATTAGTATTCAGACATGACGTTATCGTTATGATTGCAGGATTTGCCATCATCGCATTTAACCGGCTTTACAGCGGCGGCGGTGAAGATAAGTTTTTAGGCATCGGTGCTCATTTATTCCCGCAGAACTATTTTGAGTTTGGAAATATTTTAAGCGGCCATCAGAACTTTTTAACGTTATCAAATAATTTCACATTTGATAATGGGCTCATTGTCCTTTTCACAACGATTATTATTATAGAAATTATCCTCGGAATTCTTGCAGGCTTTATAACCCGTCAGAAGTTCGTAAGGCAGGTGGGGTAAATGAAGTTATTTAAATGGGATTTTCTTAAAATTATAAGGGACTGGAAAGTGAGAATACTTTTAGTATCGCTGTTTCTTTTCCTGGCAAGCTATTCGGCGTTTTACCAGGACCGTTCTATTGTGCTTCCGCTGGAAGAACTGCGGAGTGAATATGAAGATACGCAGCAAATCTTTCACGCGATACCTCAAAATCATTTTGACTCAGCCGCGGGACAGGAAGTGTACGATAAACTTGCACGCCAGCAAAGTATTATCGGTATGCAGCGTTATATTTTAGGCGAACAGGAAGGAAATACTGTATCCGGGCTCGAGAATGTAGTCAGCGATTATGTTGACCAGGGGCTGGAACTTGCTGAAAACAGACTGTTCTTTTATGAAGCTGATGATTTTGAATCACAGGAGCTGCTGCTGTCATTTATGCCGGCTAAAGCCGAGATTGAAAATGATTTAAAATTTTTAACATATCTGAAAGAGCATAATGTCGATATTGACTGGAATCCAATGTCACCGTCACTTGTGCTGTTTAATTTAGTAATATCGTTGCAGGTATTTATATTTGTTATTGCTGCGATATTCGGTGCTGACCGGTTCAGCCGGGACCAGGAATTCAACTGGAGTATTTCCCAGGGAATACCGTATTCCTGGGCTCATCAGTGGAGACAGCGAACTTTTATCAGCTGGGGACTGATATGGCTCATCGTACTTGCTGGGATCTGCGTCTCGTATTTACTCAGTACACTTTTCACTGACAGCGGCACACTTAATTATCCTGTACCGCTTTACAGCGGCGAAGAAACAGTATATATCAGTATAATGCAGTACGTTATACTAGCGTTACTTCTGACGATGGCTTTGAGCTACATTATCGTTAAGCTGTCGACAGGACTGTCGTGGGTATTCAGAAATATCTACCTGACAATTACTATAGTAACGGCAGTGTTTTATCTGCCGTATGTTTTTGCACTGACAGGACCTGCTGCAAGCTGGAATCCATTCCTGTATCTGCAGATTATACCTGTATTGGAAGGTTCATGGGAGTCATTAAAAAATGTAACTGTGACGAAGCTGATTATCAGTATTGCGGTATTATATATCATCGTCGAAATCGTGTTTCATTTTATCTTTAAACTGATACCGACACGAACAGGCAAGCTTGAAAGGAGAAGGAACTAATGTCATTGGAAGTCAAAAATTTAACGATAAACTACGGGACTAAAACGGTGTTGAAGGATGTTAATTTTAATATTCCGGATAATACGATTATCGGTCTGGTTGCTCCAAACGGTACAGGGAAAACGACGTTATTTAATGCGATTATACGATTTATTCCGATTAATACCGGAGAGATTTTAATCGATGGTATCGCCTATAAAAATACGACAAAGGATGTCAAAGCGCTCCACAATAAAATTACTTTCTTTCCGGACCAGGCGGAACTGTATGAAGATTTTTCAGGCGTTGAGCATATAGAAATGTACCGGGATATATGGAATCCTAAAAGCAGAAATATAGATGAAGTCATCCGGAGGCTGAACATGGAGGACTATGTAGGAAATAAGGTGAAAACTTACTCCCTCGGTATGAGACAGCGATTATGTTTTGCGATGATGATCGCTGCAGATACGAAGATTATGTTTATGGATGAGATTATGAATGGACTGGATCCGGTGAACGTTGAACTGGTAAGTTCGGTGCTGCAGGAAATAAAAGCGGACGGGAAGATTATTATTGTCGCATCTCATCTGCTGGAAAACCTGGATGATTATGCAGATCAGATTTATTTTTTAAATGAACAAAGCATATATTACACATACATCCGGGAAGAATCTCATAGAGATTACGTTAAAGGTTATATTTCCAAAGACAGTTTAAAATCTATCGGCCCGCTTGAAGAGGGCACATTATATTTGGATGGTGACCGTATATGTATTCCTGCTGACAGTATGAAAGAAGACGAAATGTTTAAGATGATGAGCACATTGAAGAAATTCAGTTCTGCTGAAGTGTCGCTCGGCGCATTGGGGACTCATGAACATTATCTGCGTATTTATAAAGGAGAGAGAAGTTATGATACGGTTTAGCGTGCTGTCTCTCTTTGTACTGCTGTTAATGGGGTGCAGTTTTAACGGTATTATGAGCGAATCGTATGATGGTAAAAAGATAACGGCAGACGAAGAAGCTGTTGAATTATATGAAGAAGAAAATCTTTTAAAAACAGAAGGACTGGAATCCCGTTATGCTTTTTTGAACAGTGATACGGTATTTGAAGGTCTCCGTGACGGCGGAACAGAGATAACATTGTCACCTGGTCATTATGTCATAGGAGAAGATGTTGAACCGGGCCGCTACAGTGCAGCGACAGAAGAGGCATCAGCAATCGTAGTATATGATGAAAACGGAGATAGATTACTGGAAACAGCATTAAACTATTTCAACACCAGCGCTGTTTTGGAGCTGCAGGAAGGTTACCGTGTTGAATACGTTACAAGACGGGGACCCATCGATCTAATCCCATCGGAAGAAAAATACGACAGTGATTCCTGCCGGTATTCATACTGTCGGAGAACATCTTGAGGCAGGAACGTACAGCCTCTTAACAAAAGAATTACCTGTAAGACGTTTGAACTCTGAAGACGAGGTATATATGAATCCGGGTGGGATGGGTTCAGTCAGTTTATCGAGTACAGATGTTGAAATAGATACAGAATTGAGTATTAAAGTAGAACTTCACGAGGGTGATACTATCGTTTCAGAACATCCCGTTGTACTTGAAAAGGACTAGCGATTGAACTTTCACTATGCGATACTTGTTCACAAGAATAAATAAACAAATTGGGAGTTGTAATTATGTCTGCTGATAATCAGACGAGAACAGAACTTGATAATACGATGTCTAAACGGTTTATATGGGCAATTGCTTACGGATCTTCAATCGGCTGGGGCGCATTTATTTTACCAGGGGACTGGCTGATTTCATCAGGAACACTTGGAGCGACTCTCGGAATTACTATCGGCGGATTACTGATGCTGATTATCGCTGTAGGCTACGGTGCACTAACGGCTAAGTTCCCTGTATCCGGCGGAGAATTTGCATTTACATATGCCGGTTTCGGCAAGTTCAGTGCATTTATCGCGTCATGGTTTTTAGTATTAGGTTATATGTGTCGTCGCGCTGAATGCCAGTGCATTCAGTCTGCTGTTTAAATTTGTACTTCCTGACTTTTTAGAAGTCGGATACTTAATACGATTGCAGGATGGGACGTCTACATCATGGAAGTCATACTGTCTTCTGCCATACTTATAATATTCGCTTTAATCAGTATGAAGGGATCAGGTTTGTCTGGAAATCTGCAGTTTATATTCTGTCTGTTCATGGCGTTTGTAGTAGCAGGATTATTCGCCGTATCATTTTTCACTGGAGAATTTTCATTCCAAAATGCAAAACCGCTGTTTAATGAAGAAGCGGGAATCTGGACATCGATTATTTTAATCGTTGCGATAGCGCCGTGGATGTATGTCGGGTTTGATAACATTCCTCAGGCAGCGGAAGAATTTAAATTCAGTCCTGATAAAACGTTTAAACTCATCGTTTTCGGTATTATTGCATCTGTTATAACTTATGTCGCAATGATTTTAGTAACAGCTTGGATTTATCCGGATCAGAACTCCATGGACGGGGCAGTCTGGGTGACAGGATCTGTTATTCAGTCGTCGATGGGAACTATCGGGATAGTGTTCCTGGCATTTTCGATTTCTTTCGGTGTATTTACAGGTCTTAATGGATTCTACATGTCTTCTTCAAGACTAATTTTTGCAATGGGACGTGCGAACTTTGTACCGACTATATTTGCCAAAGTTCATAAGAAAAATAAAACACCGCATTATGCAGTGCTCTTCGTAATGCTTGTATGTCTGATTGCACCATGGCTCGGCAGAACAGCATTGAGCTGGATTGTAGACATGTCATCTGTCGGCGTGTCAGTCGCATTCCTTGCTACAAGTGCAGTGACAGTTAAGTTTTTCAGTACTAAAGAACACAGAAATATCATCTATGTAATATTTGGAGCACTCGGTGTCGTTATTTCACTTGTATTTTTAGTACTGTTGTTATTCCCAGGCTCACCGGCAGCACTGACAGCACCGTCATATTATGCACTTCTCGCTTGGACAATACTCGGTATGGTGTTCCTTGCGATAAAATACAAATCATTAAAATCAATGTCTAAAGAAGAACTGGATTATATGATTCTAAATAAAACAAGAGAAGAAGTAATGCATGAAAGAAAATAAGACGGGTAAAGAATAACATAATATATTATTCGGAGCTGATATTATGTTGAAACTGAAGCGTGTTTATGATGGTGTCTCACAGCAGGATGGAAAACGTATTTTAGTGGATGGTGTCTGGCCGCGGGGGATTAAGAAAGAAGATTTAGAACACGATGAGTGGTATAAAGATATCGCACCGTCGGCTGATTTAAGAAAATGGTTTGATCATGATGCTGAAAAATGGGAAGAGTTCAAAAAGAAATAATAAAGAACTGAAAAATCAAAACGAGCTGGTTGATAAAATTAAAGAAGATGCAGATGGTCACAACGTCACATTATTATATGCGGCAAAGGATACAGAGCATAACCAGCAGTAGTTATAAAAGAATATATTGATGGAAAATAAAAAGACGGCAGCTGCCGTCTTTTTTATATTTTTAACTTTCCTCTGAAACCGCGAGCTCCGTAATACGAATCAGCACCGTTATGATACAGGAATACTGTGTTATAGCGTTTGTCACAGAATAAGGCACCGCCGAGATCTCTAATATCAGATGGTGTCTCAACCCAGCTTGATGACTTAAGATCAAAGTCCCCGAACTGCTGCAGGTGTCTGTAATCTTCTTCAGTCAGTATGTCGATACCAATTTCCTTAGCTAAATCAACAGCTGAGTTTTCAGGTTTATATTTCTTTCTCGCTTCAAGTGCAGCTCTGTCGTAACACACACTACGTCGTCCTTTAGGGCTTTCTTTTGCACAGTCCACAAAGTAAAGATCACCTTTAAAATCGATAACGTCAGGTTCGCCTTCAGTTGATTCCATGTTGTGAAGTGCAGCAAGCTGTTTATCAGTTAATTTAGCTGCAATATTTTCAAAAGAGATGTCTTCGTGACGTTCCTTATGAGTATTAAAGCGAGACTCCAGAGCATTAAGTAATTCTTCTTTTTTCTGCTTTAGTAAGTTTTCTTCTTCAATGTCATTGCACAACCTCCAATTATCTTATTTAATTTAATAGTACCATGGTAAACTATAACGATAAACATATTTAACAGAACGGGGAAAGACAATGATAGTAACAACGAGCGGACGATATAATGAGCATGCATTGCAAAAAGCGAAGGATATCGCCATGCGTTATGACCTGTACTTTGTAATGCGTAAAAAACTTTCTGTAAAAGAGATTAAGGAGCGTTATATCGACGATGTATTAGTAGTTGGAAATGACGAGATGAGTATCACGCGGCTGTCAGATAATGATCCTGTAAAATACCACCCGAACTTCTCAATGGTCCGTGCGAAAAGGTTATTAAATAATGATAATGATGCTTTGGTAGATGCAGCGGAACTAAAACCCGGGATGTCATTTTTAGACTGTACAATGGGCCTTGCGGCTGATAGTGTAATCGCAAGCCTGACGGTCGGAACTTCAGGTCAAGTGACTGCATTAGAACAAAGCTTTATATTATATTTGCTGGCAAAAGAGGGGCTCGCTTCATACGATACAAATATAAAAATGCTGAACGATGCAATGCGTGCTATAGAAACAGTGCATCAAAATCATACAGACTACTTAGAAAAATTACCGGATAACAGTTTTGATATCGTCTACTTTGATCCGATGTTCGATGAAGAAATCAATGATTCACAAAGCTTAAGATTAATAACGGAAGTAACTCACACTGAAATATTGTCACAAAAAACGATAGACGAAGCGAAACGTGTCGCAGCAAAAAAAATAGTGCTGAAAGATCATTTCAGAAGCAGCAGATTTGAACAATTCGGCTTTATGCAGCAAGTGAGAAAAACGAGTAAAGTTCATTATGGTATTATCAGGACAGATTTTGAAGTTGACTAACAGAAAATAGTATTTTATAGTGTAGATAACTTAATAAGAAGTTCTCTAGGGTTCCGTTAAATTATTTAAGTCTGGACCGAGAGAGAACGCTGGAATGAGTTCCAGTACACGGAAGGACAAAAGCCTGGGAGAGTAACGAAAGTTATTCTTCCGGGCTTTTTTATTCTCAATTCTTATAAATTTTAAAATAGGAGAAAAATTATGTGGTTATTAGTTATTATTGCAGCAATGTTTGAAATCGGCTGGGCAACAGGGCTGAAGTACGCGGATAATGGATTTGAATGGGTACTCACAGTGATTTCAATTGTCGTCAGTTTCGGACTGCTTGTGTATGTTTCGACGAAAATGCCGGCAAGTACAGTATATGCTGTATTCGTAGGCATCGGAGCAGTAGGAACAGTGCTTGTTGATATTATTGTATTTGACGGTGCGTTCAATATCGGAATTATTATATTTGTAGCGCTGCTTGTATTCGGAGTTATTGGACTTAAGACTGTAACAGATCACGAGGAGGGTGCTAAATGAGCTGGTTTATATTAATATTGGCAGGACTAATGGAAGTAGCAGGAGTAACAGGAATGTCTTTAATTGGCCAAGGTAGAAAACTGAGCGGTTGGCTGACACTCCTGATCGGATTCCCAATTAGCCTGGCACTGCTGAGCATAGCAATGGAGACTATTCCTTTAGGTGTGGCATATGCGGTGTGGACAGGAATTGGAACAGTCGGCAGTGCATTAATTGGAATTATCTTTTATAAAGAATCAGCTAGTTATAAACGCGTGATGTATTTATCATTCATCATTATTGCGGTAATTGGACTGCGCCTGGTAACGGGATAAAAAATTGTGGTTTCACATGAAACATGATAAACAGTATGAAAAAATCCGTAGGCATAAATTATATGCCTACGGATTTTTTATTAGTCCTGTTTAAATACGCTTGTACTGTGTTTAGGCTGTACGCGTGATTTTGGATCGTAAGATGATTTAGCGTATGAAATTGCAACTGGTGCTTCACCAAAGCCTGTTGCTATAAGCTTAACTTTACCTTCAAACGTCGTGATATCGCCTGCAGCAAATATACCCGGGATATTTGTTTCCATGTGAGGGTTAACTTTGATGGAATTTTTCTCAAGATCAAGGCCCCATTCTTTTAATGGTCCAAGGGACGAAATATTACCGAAGTTAACGATTAGCTGGTCTGCTTTAATCACTTCTTCTGTACCGTCTTTTGCTGTCAGTACAAGCTCTTCCATCTGGCCGTTATTACCTTTAATTTCAGTAACATTCAGTGATGTTTTAACATTGACAGGTGACTCCATTACTTGCTGAACACTTGTCTCATGTGCTGTAAAGCGTTCACGTCTGTGTACCAGCGTGACTGATTTAGCAAGTTCCTGAAGCATCAATGACCAGTCGAGAGCTGAGTCTCCGCCCCCGAGTACGACAACGTCCTGATCTCTGAATTTTTCAAGGTCTCTAACTGCGTATTGCAGTGAAGTGCCTTCAAAAGCTGCTTCGTTATCCAAACCGATTTTACGAGGCTGGAAAGCACCTACTCCTGCAGTGATTAAAATTGTTCTTGTAAGGTATTCACCTTTATCAGTTTTCAAAACAAAGTGATCATCTTCGCGCTCGTATGATTGTACTGTTTCCCCAAGGTGAAGTTCAGGTTCAGCATACTGCGCCTGTGTCACCAGATTAGATACTAAATCTTTAGCCAGGATTTTTGGGAAGCCGCCCACGTCGTAAATATATTTGTCCGGATATAATTCCATTAATTGTCCGCCAAGTTCAGGCAGACTATCTATTAGTCTTACAGACATTTGTCTCATACCTGCATAAAAAGTAGAGAATAATCCAGTAGGTCCTCCACCGATTATCGTTACATCTACAATTTCGTCTTTCATGAATATAACCCTCCAGTAATATACGAAAAATGTTTTTATATTTTCATTCCATTAAACATTATTACACAGGAGGGACTGAAAATAAAAGTGTTTGGCATGCTGTAACGTCGCTGTAACGCGTAATTCAGACTTTCGAATGACGTTATGCTTTGCGCGGATCGCGCCAGAAAAATACTGTAATAAGAAAACCGATGACAAGAACTATCGCACTGAAGTAGTAAGGGTAATCCAGATTCATATCAAATAGTATACCAGCGATAACGGGTCCGATTACATTGGCGAGTGACGTAAAGAATGAGTTCATCCCGCCTGCAAAGCCCTGGTTATTACCCGCAATATGCGACAGGAACGTAGTAACCGCTGGACGTATCAGGTCAAAACCGATGAAGATGATAAACGCAATTGCCATAACGCCCCAGTATGATTCTAAAAATGTAATGGCAAAAACGAGTATTGCGGTATAGATAATAGATACTCTGATAATATTCAGTTCACCGTAACGGCGTGTCAGCGGTTCGAATAAAACAATCTGTGCAAAAGTACCAATTATAGCACCGCCAGCAATCGCGATTGCAATATCAGCCGGTGTAAATCCAAGTTTGCGGTCGAAGTATAAACTGAAGAAGGACTCGAATGCCGCAAGACCGAATGACGAAACAAATATAACGAGAAAGGCAATGAAAAATATTGGTGTAAAAATCTTTCTGAAATTACTTGTTGTCACTTCTGTCTTATCAGCTGCGACTTCTGTAACTTTCTCAGGTTCATGTAACATAAAAATAGATAAAATTGCACTGATTAAACCGAGTGCCGCGGCGATGAAAAATGGCAGACGTGTAGCAATTTCAGCCAGCACGCCGCCGATACCCGGTCCGATAATGAAGCCGAAGTTAATCGCAGCAGTCATGTAACCGAGAGACCGTGCCCGGTTTTTATTAGTTGTAATGTCGACAATAAATGCGGTAACCGCCGGCATAATAAATGCACCGGCAAGACCGCCGAGCATGCGGGAAAGAAACAGCACTTCAATCGTTTTTCCTAACCCAAATAATAGTTCGGAAAATGCAAAAATAAACAGACCAATGACGATAATGATTTTACGTCCGAACTTATCTGCTGCCCGTCCTGTGAAAGGCGAAAAAATTAATTGTGTAAAAGCAAAGGCGGCGGTTAAATAACCGACACCGGCACCGCTGATGTTCAGTTCGTTCATTATTGACGGCATAACCGGTATTACAAGACTTATTCCTAGAAAAACTAGGAAAATACTGCTATACAATAAGTAGAGCTGATATTTTTTCTTCATCTTAGATGTCACCTTCTTAAAATTCTGTATATGCTAAGATATATACTACACTTGAAAATAAGAAAATAATAGTAAAAATAGATGAATTGAGGTGGGGTTTTTGGGAGAGCATAGTCATGATCATCACCACGATCATACCCATGGTGCGAATAAAAAAGCACTCACAATAAGCTTAATATTAATAGCCTCCTTTATGATTGTAGAAGTCATTGGCGGAGTTTTGACAAACAGTCTCGCTCTCTTGAGTGACGCTGGTCATATGCTGAGTGATGCGATTTCTCTTGCTGTGGCACTCGCAGCTTTTAAAATGGGTGAAAAAGTTGCGGATTCGGCCCGGACATTCGGCTACCGGAGATTTGAAATACTGGCAGCTGTATTCAACGGTGTAACATTAATTGTGATAGCGGTGTTTATCGTAGCAGAAGCTGCAGGACGTTTTGTAAATCCGCCGGAAATCGCAACGACGGGTATGCTTGTCATTGCAGTTTTAGGTCTTGTCGTTAATATAATCGTGGCGAAAATATTAATGTCGGGTGATACTCACGATAACTTGAATATGAAAGGTGCACTGCTGCATGTGTTTGGTGATTTACTCGGTTCAGTTGCAGCCATAGTGGCGGCTTTGTCCATTATGTTTTTTGGATGGGGCTTCATGGATCCGCTGGCGAGTGTTATCGTTGCAGTTTTAATTGCAGTCAGCGGTTTTAGAATACTCCGTCAATCATTGAATGTACTAATGGAAGGTGTGCCGGAAAATATAGATGTCGACACAGTCATTAATACAATTAATAATATTGAAGGTGTCGAAGATGCACATCATCTGCATGTCTGGAGTATTTCGAGCGGCATGAATGCGCTGAGTGTACACATAGTGGTCAATGGAACGCTCAACGTTCATGAAACTCAAAAGATTATTCACCGTATAGAAGAGCAGATGAAGCATGAAAATATTGAGCACGTCACTGTACAGGTAGAATGTAAACACCATGACCATGATGATGAACTGCTGTGCAATTAACCGCTTAAGTTCTGGACAGCAATGTTCAGGGCTTTTTTGTTATTATAGATTTAAGACAAATACACAGGGGATGATGATGTGAAAGAGATTCATACGAAATACTCACGTAACAGCAAGGGACATTATGTACCGGGGATGATACATAACGACACTTTATATATTTCCGGACAATTATCCTTAAATCTTGAGACAGGCAAAATAGTTGACGGCGGCATTGCTGCTGAGACTAAAAGAGCGCTCCAGAATATGGAATTAGTATTGGATGAGGCTGGTTTAACAAAAGAAGATATAATCATGGTCAGATTATATACATCGGACGTTGAGAACTGGGATATCATCAATACTGAATACAGCAAGTACTTCGGTGACCATAAACCCTCCCGTGCTGTTGTACCGACGAGAGAGCTTCATTACGGCTGCCTAGTCGAAATTGAAGCTGTCGCAGCGGTAAAATAAACATATATAAAGGGGAATTAACTATGAATTATCAAGAAATAGATACGCCGGCATTATTGATGAAACTGTACTTAATAAAATCTTAAATATATGAGCGATTATGCAGCAGCACAAAAAGTTAAGCTGCGTCCGCACACGAAAACACATAAGATGCCTCATCTGGCACTTAAGCAGACTGCACACGGCGCAGAAGGCATCACTGTTGCCAAAGTCGGTGAAGCGGAGATTATGGCCGTTTACGGACTTGACGATATTTTTATCGCCAATCAAATTGTTGGTAAACAAAAGCTTGAAAGAATTAAGAAACTGGCAGAACAGATTAATATTTCATTCGGTGTCGATAGTATCCATCATATAGAAGAAATCGATAAAGTATTTGAAGGCGCTAATAAAAAAGCCCAGGTGCTGATTGAAATTGAAGTCGGTGAAGAACGTTCCGGTATTATTGAAGAAATAGACTATAAGTTATTATTAAACACTATCCGAGCTTCTAAAAACGTTGAGTTAAAAGGTATATTCTCGCACGACGGACATACGTACAAAGCGGTCGATAAAGATGACTGCTATGATTTATTTATGACAGCAACGACACGCACACTGCATTTCGCAAATGTTGCCAGAGATATGGATTTTGAAGTTGAAACAGTAAGTATCGGTTCAACGCCGCCATTTATGTTCGGTTTCGATATTCCTGAAGGGGTCACTGAAATTAGACCGGGAACATATATTTTAATGGACGGATCACAATCCAATGCCATTGATTCATACGCCCATTCGGCAGCAAGTGTCTTGACCACTATCATTAGTAAACCGACGGCGGAACGTGTCATTACAGACGTTGGTGCAAAAGGACTGACAGCCCAGTCTCGCAGTAAAGGACTGACAACGACAGAAGGTTTCGGTAAAATTAAGGAATTTGAAGGTGTCCATGTTCATGGTGTATTCGACGAACATGCAATTATTTATAAGAGTTTAGTAAAAAAGTAAGCATCGGCGATAAAGTGCGAATTATTCCGAATCATATATGTCCGGTGTCGAACTTATATCATAAAGCTTACCTCATTAACAGTGGTGAAGTTGTAAAAGAAATTGACATAGCAGCTCAAGGCAAACTTCAATAAGTATAAAAGAAGGTGTTCCGGTGATTTTAAATCACCGGAACACCTTCTTATTTTTAAATATTACACTCCGCGAGGCTTATCTTCATCAGCATACGCCTCAAGATCTTCCTGATATTCTTCAAGAGAACTTTCTTTATAGTTCTTCATACGTTCTTTGTTAGGAGTAATAGACAGTCCTAAATACTTACGTTCATTATTGGCATCTTTATAAAATGCAATCATCATCATAATAACAACTAAACTAAATGGCAATGCAGCGATAATCGCAGCAGATTGCAATGCATTTAGTCCGGTTTCCCCGCCGGCAGCAAGAAGAGTGAATGCGATAGCTGATAAGGCGATACCCCATGTAAGTTTAGTTTTCCCGGAAGGTGTCAAGTTACCGTGAGATGTCTGCATACCGAGTACGAATGTTGCCGAGTCTGCAGATGTAATAAAGAATGATGATACTAATAAAATAGCCAGCATTGAAAGTATCGTACCCATAGGTAGTTCATCAAATATGGCGAACAGCTGTACTTCGGTCGCCATATTAAATATTTCCGGATTTGCTATACCTGTGGAAATCCCAGTTATACCGAATACGCTGAACCAGATAATACCTATTACAGTCGGCACAAGTAAAACCGCAATAATAAATTCTCTAATCGTACGGCCTTTGGAAACACGGGCGATAAATATACCGACAAATGGACTCCAGCTCATCCACCAGCCCCAGTAATAAATTGTCCATGAACTGAGCCACTCTGTTTTTGTGCATTAAGCGGTGCAACATCAAAGCTGTTATATAAGAATGTGCTTAAATACCCGCCGGTGCCTGTAGTCATAACATTTAAAATAAGCATTGTCGGTCCGACAACAAGAATAATAACGAACAGGAGTCCTGCGAGTATCATGTTTAAGTTGCTTAAATACTGAATACCTTTGCTGAGACCGCTCCATGCACTGATTAAAAAAAGTACTGTGACGACAGAGATAATAATTCCCTGGGACGTAAGACCGACCGGCACATCGAATAAATAATTCAACCCGCCATTAATCTGCATTGCGCCGATACCAAGTGAAACTGCAACACCGATAACTGTTGCGAAAACTGCAAGTACATCTATTAGGATTCCGAGCCATCCGTCAACAAGGTTGCCGAATAATGGACGAAGTGTTTTCGAGAGCAGTCCGACTTCTCCTTTTCTAAAACTGGAATATGCAAGTGACAAAGCGACGATGCCATATATAGCCCAGGCATGAATTCCGTAGTGAAGAAAAGTTGAGCGCATAGATTCTGCAAGTGCTTCCGTCGTTCCGGGGTCTGCTGTAGGGGGTGACATAAAGTGAGCCATCGGCTCTCCTGCACCATAGAAAACAAGTCCGATTCCCATGCCGGCACTGAACAGCATAGTAATCCATGAAATAGTGCTGAATTCCGGTTCGTCGTCCGGCTGTCCCAATTTGAGTTTACCTATTGGACTGAATACGAGAAAAGCAGAAAAGAATACAATTACCGTAACGAGTATCATGTAATACCAGCCGAAATATGTAGTTACCCAGCCGGAAATAGCACCTGAAATTTCACCGAATTGATTGGGAAATATTGCACCTATAATTACAAGCAGTCCGACAATAACTGCTGCGAAGACAAAAACATATGATATTTTTTTTGATTTCTCAGATGATGCTGAATGATTTGTCATTACTTCACTCCTTTTTGATTTTTGACACAACGGGTAAATGATAACAATCTATATGTAAGACTTCAACCCGTGAAGTTGGAAAAAAGCCGTTGTGCCTGCAGATATTACTTTATAAATAGCCGTATAACCGAATTATAAACAATAAAGAGTGAAATCATTAATGATTTCACTCTTTATATATTGCAGTTATTTATTTGTTAATGTCACAGCTGATTTAAATAAAGTCTGTACAGCAGAGATCATGCTGTCTTCATTTACATCGAATTTTTCATTATGATGTCCTGCTGCAAGCTCAGTACCGAAAATACAGTAAGACGCCTGGCCGCCCTGCTCCTGTACGCGGTTAATGAAAAATGTTGCATCTTCACTGCCGCTCGGTTTGTTTTCTTCCAGCTCGGTAACGAGATTCTCACTGTCGGCTGCTTCGGCGAGTACTCTGGCAAGTTCAGTTGATCCTTTGGCACTCTTTCCTTCACCGACAGTTTCAATTGTATAATCCACCTGAAACATTTGTGCAGCACCCTTAATAATAGATTCAGCATACTGTTTCATATAATCATTCAGTTCGCTTGTCGTGCCTCTCGTTTCGATTTTAAGACTGGCACTGTCTGCGATAACATTACGTCCGCTTCCCGCGTGCAGTTCACCGACATTAATACGGGTTGCACCTCCGGAATGACGGGGAATTGCATTTAAGTTAATGACAGCATTGGCAGCAGCAAGCATGGCATTTTTACCTTCTTCCGGCTGTCCGCCGGCATGCGATGATACACCTTTAAATGATACATCGAGTTTAGTCGTGGCAAGAAAGCCGTTATTTGAAGCGAGGAAATGATTGAATGGCACGCCGGTGCCGATGTGTGATGCGATAAAGAAATCAGCATCATCAACGACACCTGCCTCAACCATCGAACGTGCCCCGCGTGTACCTTCTTCAGCGGGCTGGAATAATATTTTAATAGTTCCTTTTAAGTCAGTCTTATTTTCCACTAAGAGAGTTGCAAGACCAAGGCCGATTGACGTGTGAACATCATGGCCGCAGCGTGCATTTCATTATTTACGGAGCGGAATCCTTCCTGCAGAGGGAAGTGGCTACTCTCCTCTGATTCATAGATTGGCAAAGCATCCATATCAACTCGGAAAACGACAACCGGTCCGTCAATACCCGTGTCGAGCGTTGCGGCAATACCAGTGTAGCCGTCAGCTACTTTATCGAGATACTCGAGGACAGCACCGTTCTCTTTCGCCCAGTCATAATGCGCTGCTGTTTCTTCCTGAGTCGGTTTCCCCATTATGAAATCGGGATTCATTACTTCTCTGCCAATTTTAATATCGTAGCCGAGTTTTTTCAGTTCAGCAAATCGTTGATGTGCGCATTTCCAAAAATCCAAGCTCAGGATACTGATGGAAATCCCTGCGCCAGTTTATGAGCTGTGTGTGTAATGACACTTTAAATCATCTCCATGTTTAATTATTGTACTCTGTCTTCTAAGAACGTATATACTCCCGGTCCGAGCGGTAATCCTGTGAAGTAGAATACTCCAAGCAGAATAATCCATGCAAGCAGGAATATTAATGAGTACGGCAGCATAATTGACATGTAAGTACCAATACTTGCGTTTTTATCATAACGTTTCATAAACGCCAGAATAATAACCATATACGGGAAGAGCGGGTGTAACGATGTTAATGGACGAGTCTGCAATACGGTATGCGGCCTGCGTAAATGCAGGGTCATAGCCAAGCTGCATAAACATCGGTACAAAGATCGGCGCTTCAATTGCCCATTTCGCAGAACCCGAAGTAATCAGGAAGTTCAGCAGTGCTGTAAACAGCACATAACCGATTATCAGCCCGATACCTGTAAATTCAACACTCTCAAGGAACTCTGCACCGTTTACGGCGAGCCACGTTCCAAGGTTACTCCAGTTGAAGTAAGCGATAAACTGCGCGATTGCGAATACGAGAACAATATAGCCGGCCATATCTTTAATGGACTCGGTCATATAATACGTCGCATCTTTTGTCGATTTAATTTTTCCTGTTGTAATACCGAATGCCACACCGATTAAAATAAAGAAGATAAGTATAATCGGTACGATGCCGTCGATGAATGGTGACGGAATAATACCGCCATTCATTTGTCAGCGGGCTGTTTGGCATAAGAATAACCGCGACGATAGTTCCCCAGTAAACAACACCGGTAACGACTGCAGCGATAAGTCCTTTTTTAGCATTAGGAAGTTCTTCAGCGTTTTCATCTTCAAGACTTTCGCCTTTATATTTACCGAGACGCGGCTCGATAAAGCGTGAAGTAATCAGTCCACCGATGATTGTCAGCATAAATGTGGAAATGATATTGAAGTACCAGTTATCCACCGGTGTGATAACGATTGTATCGTCAATTAAACGTGCAGCTTCTGTAGAAATACCAGATAAGAGTACATCTGTTCCGGCAATAAATAAGTTGGCAGTGAAACCGGCACCGGCACCGGCAAAACCTGCAGCAAGTCCGGCAAGCGGATGTCTGCCTAATTTATAGAATACAAGTGCGCCTAGGGGGAACAATTACCGCGGCAGCATCTGATGCGAGGTTCCCCATAATACCGACGAATACTACTGTATATGTAACGAGAAATGGCGGTGACTTTAGATTGTTTTACGGATCGCATAATCGAGCAGTCCGACTTTCTCAGCGAGTCCAATACGAGCATCATAGACAGAACAAGTCCAAGCGGAGCAAAACCTGTAAAGTTGTCGAGCATAGAAGTCAGTATGAACTGCAGTCCTGCAGCTGAAACTAAACTGTTAATCGGCAGTTCTTCGCCGTTGCCCGGATGTATTACTGAGGCGTCAAACAGGCTTGCAATCCATGAAATTACAATAATTAGAAATGCGAGCCCAAGGAATAATGCGAACGGGTCCGGAAGCTTATTTCCAACACGCTCTACGATATCCAGAAATTTTTGGAAAAAACCTTTCTTCTGTGTTTTATCTGCCAATGAAAACCCTCCCAAATTTATTTGCTTTGTTTGTTCCTATTTATACTTTTAGAAGTATAAATAGGATACAAGAAGTTTACATAAATTTCAGTCAATTGTCTATAATATATTTCCCGTCAGACCGAATAAATGATTTTAATATACTTATAGATGGGTTTTTTTATACTTATAAGTATAGAATGAACGGCAAACAGTAGGAGGCAGAACCATGAAGATTGCATATATCGTTGATAGTACTGCGAGTTTATCAGATGAACTGGCGGACCGTTCAGATGTATTTCAAGTACATTTATCTGTAACGTTCGGAGATGGGTCAATTTTTAAAGACACAACGGATGAAGCGGCGCTTAAATCATTTTATCAGCGTCTAGCCAGAGAGAAAGAAATTCCAAAATCATCACAGCCGCAGGTCGGCGAGTATTACGAAGTTGTCGATGAGATAATTTCAAAAGGATACGATACAGTTATTGCCATTCATATCGGTAAAGGCATCAGCGGAACGTATCAAAGTGCCGGGATGGTTTTAAATGAATATCAAGAAGAAGGAAAGCTAAATTATCATTTAATAGATTCTAACGGTACATCATTTATTATAGAACATCTTCTCGAGCAGACAATCGAGCAGATTGAAAAAGGAATTTCAATAGAAGAAACTGTTCAGAAAATTGAGAAGCTCGTTGAAGATACTCAAATTTATTTAGTAGTCGATGATTTGAACTATCTGGTTAGAGGCGGCAGACTCGGAGCAGGCAGTGCGTTTATCGGCAGTCTGTTTAAAATAAAGCCAATCGTTTATTTTGCGGATGACGGCAATGTGAAGCCTTTTGATAAAGTGCGTACAAACAGCCGTGTGGTTAAGCTGTGGGAATCACTTATCGAAGAAGCAATGGATAAGTTCAACGGCAAGATTAAAATTGCGATTGCACATGGTGATATTGCAGAAGAAGCGCATCAGATCAGAAAGAAATTTGAAAACATGTATCCGGGTATCAGCTGCCGTGTCGGTTATTTAACACCTGCACTTGGTGTGCACGGCGGTCCCGGAAGCAAGGGTCTCGGTATCCTGCCATATATATAAAATGCAAACAGCAGAGTTCCTATATTAAAATAGGAGCTCTTTTTATTACTGAAAATGAGGTGCAGCAGATGAGTGAAAGAAAACTGATGAAAGATTACTTCGATATAGATCTTGCCAGGCATTATGCAAAAGATATTAGTAAAATATACCCCGAGTTTAAAGCTCAGGAATTTCAGCAGCACTTCAGCAGAAATTGCTGACGGGCGAATGTCTGAGCGTATTCAGATATTCAGTGAACAGCTCAGGAAGTACTTACCGGATGATTATAGTGAAGCAACGAACATTATTATAGACGTACTTGGTCTGGAAAATGATAAATTTTATTTTCCGTTTGCGGAAATGTATTACTACAGAGCGCTGTCGAAGTTTGTTGAAACATACGGACTCGATAATTTTGAGCAGTCGATGAAGACGATAGAAGAAATTACGAAGCGTGATACTGCTGAATTTGCAATACGTCCGTTTATTCTAAAGGATTACGATAAAGTTGAAGCGGTCTTCCAAAAATGGGGGAGAAGTGACAATGCTCATTTAAGAAGGCTTGTAACAGAAGGTCCAAGACCCCGCCTGCCGTGGGCGAAAAAACTTCCCTTTTTAAGAGGTGATGTACAGGAAAACTTCAGACTGCTGAAACCATTCCTCGATGATCCGTCGAGGTACGTCGAAAAATCGGTAGCGAATCATTTAAACGATATATCGAAATCATCCTGAAGAAGTAATCTCATTTCTGAAAGAGAATATAAATGAGACTTCTCCCTTTATTGTAAGAAGAGCACTCAGAACATTGAAGAAGCTTGAGAATGACAAGGCGCTTCGTTTACTTCAACTATTAAAATAATGAAACTGCTCTTTAATCATCCTTTAATTATTGCTTAACTGTCCGTTAGTTCGCCGCGGATATACTATGAGTAACAAATAAAACAAACCGCATAAAAACAGCGGAAAAATAATTGGAGGATGATTGGAATGAAAATCAACAAAAATATTTTACTTGGCGGCGTATTAACATCAGCATTAGTTTTAGGAGCATGCGGATCAAATGTAAGTGCAGACGATATGGAATGGGAAACAGAAGAACGTAACGGAGCTGTAACGGTTAAAGATAACGTGGAAACTTCAGCTGGTACAACAGCTCAAGAAGCAGTGGACAAAGCACTTAAAGAATTCGACGGCACAGTGACTGATGTTGAATACGATGAGGACGACGGTGTCTATTACTACAATATAGAAATTGAAAACGGCAATGATGACTTTGAAGTAAAACTTAATGCAGAGAATTTAAGTATTATTGAACAGGATTTAGACCGTGACGATAACGACGACAATGATGACAGAGACGACAACGAAGTAGATGCAGCTGAGAAAAATACTGCATCATCAGCTAACAGCAAAGGAGACGCAAAAGCTGCAGATGCTTTTGGCGGAGATAAATCAGCAGAAGCCATCGAAGCTGCACAAGAAAGATTCGACGGAATCTTAGAAGAAATCAGTTATGAAGAAGATGACGGTGCATACTACTATGAAGTTAAGCTTGAAAGTAAAAATGAAGAATACGAAGTGAAATTAAGCGCGGATAATCTTTCTGTAGTTGAAGAAGAGCTTGAAGATGAAAACAGCGAACGCGGCTTCAAACGACTGCAAGCAGCGCATGAAGAAGCAATCATCTCATTAGAAGATGCCAAACAGATAGCAGCTGAAGCTGTGAATAGTGAAATCGATGAGTGGAAATACGATGCTGATGATTTCAAATATGAATTTGAAGTTGGCGGCAATGAAGTGAAAATCAATGCGAAAACAGGCGATGTAACAGAAATCGATGACTAATATTATAACGCCCTCCGGGGCGTTTGTTTTTATCTTTTTTAAATCGAGACACTGCTTTGTACATGGTATAATTACAACAATAAACGAATATTGTGAGGCGATATCATGGAGAAAATACTAATAGTGGAAGATGATGAGAAAATTGCGCGTGTCATTCAGCTTGAATTGGAATTTGAAGACTATGAAGTCGATATTGCATATACAGGAAAAGAGGCGCTGGAAAAATATGAAACAGGTGACTTTTCATTAATTCTTCTGGATGTCATGATTCCCGAACTGAATGGTTTGGAAGTGCTGAGAAGGGTCAGACAGAAGAATCAGGAGATAAAAATAATAATGCTCACAGCAAGAGATGCTGTTATGGATAAAGTAAGCGGTCTTGATTCTGGAGCCAATGACTATATGACGAAGCCTTTTGAAGTTGAAGAACTGCTCGCGAGAATTCGTGTACATTTAAAATCAGCATCAGCGGGTGAAGTAAAGACTGAAAGTATTAAGCACCGTCATCTGGAGATTAAACCGCTAGCCCGTGAGGTTTACAGTAATGGTGAACCTGTTATTTAACTCAGAAAGAATACGATGTGCTGCTTTACTTGATAAACAATAAAAATCAGGCACTGTCCCGCGATCAGATTATCGATGCAGTGTGGGGATATGATTATTTTGGCGATACGAATACTGTGGACGTTTACGTGCGGTATATTCGTAAAAAGCTCGATACAGACAAACCATCACTTATTTCCAGTGTGCGCGGCATTGGTTATATTTAAAGGATTAATTTATGAAACTCGGAACGAAAATACAGCTGTATACAACGGTAATGATTGCCATTGTTGTTATACTGACTAATTTGCTAATTTACTTTTCCTATAAACATTATTCGCTGGAAGCGGAAATGGATCAGCTTGAAAACCGTGGGAATAATATCATTACGGAAATACAAACAGCACAGGAAAGCGGTATAAGCGGAGAAACGGTACTGCAGTATTCTCACTGTCTGACGGCTATATAACGATGCTGAATGAGCAGGAAGACCACATTGTCAGAATTGCGACTGAGGAAAGCTATCTTGAATTGAATCAGCCCTACAGTACTTCGCAGTATACAGATAGACTGTCATATAATAATGAGCATTTTGTAATGATTTCAATACCTGTCATTTGGGAAAACGGTGAAGTCCACAGTTTGCAAATATACGAGAATATATATTTTTTATATGACACCTACAATATATTGAAGTGGATTTTAATAATCTCATCTGTCATTCTGCTTGTGCTTGTTTTCATTTTAAATCAGGTGATTACAAATTTAATTACAAATCCGATTAAGCAGCTCGTCCGGAGAATGAATGATAGGGGAAATGTCCGCCTTTATAAAACAATACCGGTCAATAAATCGGACACGTTTGAATTGAAAATGCTCACAGATTCTTATAACGATATGATGCTGACTTTAAAAGCACATGATGATAATCAGCAGGCATTTATAATGAATGCATCGCACGAATTAAAAACACCGCTGACAGTCATCAGTTCATATGCCAGAATGCTGGAACGTTTCGGTAAAACGCGGGAAGATTTATTGGATGAAGGGATTACAGCTATTTCCGAAGAAACGACAAGAATGAAATATTTAACGGAACAATTCCTGAGTTTTACAAAAGTAACGCATAGCGATACAGACCAGGATAAAGAATATATACCGGCAGTACAGCTGATTGAAAGTGTTGTTGCACGGCTTGAAAAAGTGTTTAAACGTAATATTAACATTGCTTCAGCTGGGACGGATCCGTATGTTTATGTGTACCCGCCGGCATTCGAACAGCTGCTTAGGATATTTTTGGATAATGCTTATAAGTACAGCACAAAAGATATAGATGTCAATATCGAAGAAAACAGCGAGGCGGTTATTATCGAGGTGCGGGATTACGGAATCGGCATCCCGGAAAATGAATTAAATGATATTTTCACACGTTTTTACCGTGTTGATAAAGCAAGAACTAGAAAAACAGGCGGTTCAGGACTCGGTTTATCAATAGCGAAGCAGCTGGCTGAAAATAATGATATTAAAATCTCGGTAAAGAGCGTAATTAACGAGGGAACCACATTTAAACTAACGATGAAAAAGGAGGCTGAAGATGGCGAAGCGGAGTAAGATAATAATCGCGCTTACAGGACTCATTGCAGGAATAGTTATCGGCGTGTTATGGGTCAGTTTTAACCAGCAGGATTTTATTTCTGAAGATGAAGCCCGCGCCGTTGTCACAGAACGCTACGGTGGATCTGTTGAATCAGTATCTCTTTCTGATGACGACCGTTTTTTGTGATTAACTTAAAAGGTAACGAAGCGACACACAGTATCACTGTAAATCGTGAAGATTCCAGTGTGCAGGGGATAAAGACGGTTGCGGAGCATAAAGAGCCTGCTGAAGAAGAACCAGCGGCTGACAAAGAAGACAAAAAGCAGCAGCCAGACAAAGAGCGTGAAGCTGAGAAAGAAGACAAAAATCAGCAGCCTGACAAAGAGCGTGAAGCTGAAAAACCGGAAGAAGATACCAGACTGACGGTTGAAGAAGCTGTAGAAATCGCAGCAGGAGAAGTCGGCGGAACCAATGTATATTCTACCTGGAGTGGTGAAGGCAGTGCACGGGAATACTACATTTTACAGCAGGTCAATGATGACGATGAAGGGGCACTGATTGCAATTAATGGAATTACGGGTAATATTAATAAGGTAATATGGCTTGAAATAGATGATGATTATGAAGAAATAGAACAGCTGGTTTATGAAGCGACGGAATATGCAAATATGTATGACAGCAGGTATATCGAATACGATGATGAGTATTTTGAGGATTAAGAGCCTGCGTTGACAGAGAAGTTAAGAAGTTATATAATTTGAAGAATTTAAAGTGCCTGAGGAGTAATATCATGACTAGAACGGAAGAAAGTTTGAAAGCTTTTGTCGGAATTAAAAGAACGAATGACATATTAGAAAAGTTAGTGAAAAATGATGCCCAGCAGTACGGACTGAATATTAGCGAGTTTGCAGTTATGGAGCTTTTATTTCATAAAGGACCGCAGCCTATTAATCGTATTCAGGAACGGATACTAATTGCAAATTCAAGTACGACTTATATACTGGATAAATTAGAGAAAAAAGACTATATTATTCGAAAACGTGATGAGAATGACAGACGCAGTATGAAAGCTGCACTGACTGAAGAAGGCGAAAACCTGATTCGCCGTATTTTCCCTGCACACAGCGAGCTTTTAACCGGTTTGTTTTCTGCACTGAGCGATGAAGAACTGAGTGCTTTTAGAGAAACGCTTAAAAAAATCAGTGCAAATGCTCATAACAATTAATAATACGGCGTTATTTAAGCGATACATTAGTATGTGTCGCTTTTTTTATATTTTAAATTGTTCTATAGTAAGAATAATAAGATACGAAAGAATGTGTAAATATGTTGGAACTATTAGAGAAAGATGATTTTGAGCAGTTATATGCATTGATGGATGATTCATTTCCTAAAGCAGAAATCAGGAATTTTAAAGGGCAGCGGGAACTGCTGGAAAATCCGCACTATAACGTATACGTGCTGCGGAAAAATAGTGAGATTCTCGCATTTTTTGCCGAATGGGAAAATGAATCATATCGCTTCATAGAACATCTTGCAGTAAATGAGAAGTTCCGTTCACAGGGACTTGGTTCAAAAACACTTCAGGCTTATAACGCACTGAGCAGTAAACCTGTTGTACTGGAAGTGGAACCGCCTGAAGATGATATGCAAAGACGCCGTGTAAAATTTTACGAGAGAAATGGTTTTCATTTATCCTCTTATGGTTATATTCAGCCTGTCATTAACGAGGGATACGAAAGTGTTCCTCTTGTTATGATGACGTATCCCGAGTCACTTAATAACGAAGAGCTCGAGCAGGTTAAAAACTGGCTTGATCAGACTGTTTATAAATCCTAAGCGATATTTTACAAGGGGGATGGAAATGGATTACATAGAACGGGGAACCAAAAGTTATAAACAGACAGCACTTGCTTTTTTCGCCGCAGGATTTAATACATTTGCGATTCTTTATGTAGTACAGCCAATTTTACCTGATTTAACGGAATATTACGGTGTTACACCGACGGCAGCGAGTTTATCGCTTTCTGTAACAACATTTACTTTGGCAATCAGTATGCTTATTTTTGGTTCCATTTCAGAGGCTGTGGGCAGGAAAAACATCATGATTGTCTCGATGCTGACCGCTTCGATATTATGCATACTGACTGCTTTCAGTCCGACATTCGGTTCATTGATTGTCATGAGGGCCTTACAGGGAGTCGCACTTGCGGGCCTGCCGTCCATTGCGATGGCTTATCTCGGAGAAGAAATTCATCCGCGCAGTCTGCCTGGAGCAATGGGTTTATACATAAGCGGTAATGCGCTCGGTGCAGTATTTGGACGGGTTTTAGCAGGTGTTGCGGCAGGGTTATGGGGATGGCAGTTCGGCCTGATTGGTGTCGGTGTTGTCAGTCTGATTGCGACATTTATTTTCTGGTATGCGCTGTCTCCGTCAAAACATTTCGTAAAAAGAGAGTTCAATGTCAAAGATCTGTTTAAATCATTGACTGACCACTTGAAAAACCCACTGCTGCTCATTTTATTTTTAATGGGCTTTTTGCTCCTTGGAACGAATGTCTCTCTTTATAACTATGTATCATTCGTACTGATTGAAGATTTTAATATCAGCCAGACTATTGTGAGCTGGGTATACATGATTTTTCTCGTCGGCGTACTGAGTTCGATGATTTCAGGAAATCTTGTTTACAGATACGGTAAAGTAATGATGCTGTATACAGGTATCATTGTGGCAGTTGCTGGTCTCATTATCGTCTTAATTCCATCTGTTTGGACGATTGTTGCTGGACTGATATTATTTACATTCGGATTCTTTATTGCACATTCCCTGACTAGCGGATGGGTGGGTAATATTGCTCACAGCAATAAAGCGCAGGCATCATCATTGTACTTGTTCTTCTATTATACAGGTTCAAGTGTCGGCGGAACGCTGGCTGGAGTGTTCTGGATGCAGAGCGGCTGGCTTGGAGTTTCCTTGATGAATATATCTTTCCTGATATTGTGCTTAACGCTGTTCATGGTTTTTTTATATCTTCTGAGACGGAGAATATGGTACTTCAAATAAAAAAAAACGCCCTTGAAGGGCGTTTTTTTTATGCGAAATATCCTTTAATTGATTTCACTTCTAAAAATTCTTCTATACCATAATCGCCCCACTCACGGCCGATACCTGACTGTTTGTATCCGCCGAAAGGCAATGTGCTCGGTCCGCTGCAATCGTTAATACTGATTGTGCCGGCTTCAATAGAACGTGCAACGTACTGAAGTTTTTCTTTATCTTTCCCAACAACATAGCCTGCAAGACCATAAATAGTATCGTTGGCAATACGGATAGCTTCGTCTAAATCATTGTAAGTGATAATGCTCATTACAGGGCCAAAAATTTCTTCTTGTGCAATAGCCATACTGTTATCGACATCTGTAAATACCGTAGGTTTAACAAAGTAGCCCGTTTCCAGACCTTCCGGTTTACCTGTTCCGCCGTAGTAAAGCGTCGCGCCTTCTTCCTGACCTTTTTCTATATAACTTTGAACTCTGTCGAACTGAGTTTTACTAATAAGCGGTCCAACTTCCATGCCATCTTCTCTCGGATTACCGACTTTTACAGCACTGATTTTTTCTGTCAGTTTCTCTAAAAATTGATCTTTTAGTTTTGCGGGAACAAGAGTGCGGGTCCCTGCTGTACATACCTGGCCGGTATTTCTAACGACTCTGTTTACTGCAGAAGATGCTGCTTCATCAAGATCTGCATCATCCAGAACGATTAAAGGAGATTTACCGCCAAGCTCCAGTGCTACTTTTTTGAAATCAGCCGCTGCTTTCTCCATAATGCTCTTACCTGCACGGCCCGAACCTGTAAATGACATCATACGAACATCAGGATGTTCACTGAGCGGTGTACCGACATTTTCACCATCGCCGTTAACGAGGTTAAAGACGCCCTTAGGTACGCCGGCGGCTTCAAAAATCTCTGCTAAAATACAAGCTGTTACCGGTGTTTCCTCACTCGGTTTTAAGACTACCGGAGAACCTGCAGCAAACGCCGCTGAAATTTTTAATGCTGTCTGATTGGTCGGGAAATTCCACGGTGTAATTAAACCGGCGACCCCGATACTTTCTTTAACAATCAGTGCATCATCACGCTGCTCTTCAAATTCAAATGTATCCAGTGTCTCGGCAGCAGTTCTAAAATGATTCAAACCTGCAGTATAGTGAGAATTTTCTGAGACAGAAAGCGGTGAGCCGAGCTCATTAGTAATTGTCTCAATTAAATCATTTTTTCGCTTCTCATATTCATCAGCAATACGTTCAAGCATAGCCTGACGTTCTTTGACTGGGGTATTGCGGAAATCCAAATATACGTTATGTGCTGCAGCAACGGCTTTATCGACATCTTCCGAGTTGCCGCTTGCGACAGTCGCAAATACTTCTTCTGTCGCAGGATTGATGACATCTATTGTTTTACTGCTTGCGCTGTTAACCCATTCTCCATTTATAAACTGTTTATTATAATTAACCAAACTGAGTCCCTCCAAATTTTGCATATAGTTTTATTTATCCTGAAAACAGTTTTTCTAAACAAAAAAGAATCAAAAAACCTGAAGAAAATATCTCCAGGTTCAAAAATTATTTACGGAATGTTTCAAAGAAACTAAGCGTGTTTAAACCGAATAACTGTAATGCATTTTTACTGCCCTCGTATCCATGTCCCGCTCTCAGGTGTTTTAAAATTGCTACACCAAGTACGCCATTAATCATTAATACTCCGAGACGAGTGAAAGTTTTACCGAGAAATGACAGGAACAGGAAAATTGAGCCAATTGCTTCAAAATAGCCTGCGATTTTCATCTGGTCATTATTGACATTGAATTCTGACTCGAATTCTTCACCCATATTTCCGTCTGCTTTAATCTTGTCGAGACCGCCTTCGATTACTTTCGATCCCACATATAAATTAACTAGATATTTTAACATTTACGGTACCTCCTGCTAATAATTTGAGAAACTTCACAATATCACTAATGTATCCCCATTTTAGCATAGAATTAAACATAAAATTCCAACAATTAAAATTGACTAAAAAAAATTCATATGGTAACTTAACTTCATTGTGTTTTTCATGAAAGGCTTTTCATATAACCATTATATATAGATAAACATTTGGGGGTTTTGACAATTGACGAGCTGATAAGTATTGGTCTGCTGCTGGTTATTTTAGTATTTTTCACTTTATTTACTCACTTTGCACCATATGGTTCTAAAGTGATGGGTGCCTTTGCAGGCGCTGCAATTGCTACATATTTAGTAGAAGCATTAAACACTTTTGTCATTGGAGATTTATTAAATCTGGAGTTCTTCCAGACGGCCGGATCAGTGGCCGGAGGGCTGGATGGAACAATCGTCGTTATGCTTGTATGTCTCGCGATGAAAGTTAACCCTGTAAACGCAGCAATTTTAGCTGCAGGGTTTGGAGATATGGGACTTATTCCGGGACTGTTCTCGGCTTACATCGTATCGTTTGGAGTGTTGTGGCTGCAGCGTGTTATTCCGAAAGGTCTCGACTTTATCATTGTTATCTTAATTGCATTGCCAATTATCAGACTGATGGGTCTGGTTATCACACCAATGATTGATAACTCACTGCTTGAAATTGGAACGATTATTCAAACTGCTACAGACACTAGTCCGCTTCTGATGGGCTTAATGGGGGAATAGTAACAGTCGTTGGTATTTCGCCGCTGAGCTCAATGGCGTTAACAGCATTGCTAGGTTTAACAGGTGTGCCGATGGCAGTTGCTGCACTATCAGCATTTGCATCTTCGCCTGCCAGTGCGTGGCTGTTTTATAAACTTAAAATCGGAGATTTAAAATCTATTATTTCAGTAGCGATTGAGCCGTTGTCAAAAGCCGATCTGATTACAGCAAATCCGCTGCCGATGTACGTCACCAACTTTATCGGAGGCGGATTATCCGGAATGGTAATCGCTATGTCAGGTATGATAAACGATGCGCCGGGAACAGCAGCACCGGTTCCAGGGCTCTTAGTGATGTTCGGTTACAACCCGGCTGGACAAGTAGTAATGTACGCTGTGATTTGTGCAGCGCTTTCATTTGGCGCTGCAATGGTCGGTTCATATGTATTCAGAAATACTAAAATTTATAACAGTGAAGTTCTTAAAGATTAATTATATTAATGAAGCGCCGGACATTTGTCCGGCGCTTCTTCTTTTTTTAAATATAATAGTCTTACGATATTTTAATTTGTATTTACTCATTGCAAAGTTATATACAGAAGAAAATTAAAAACATGCAGAATTTGAAAGTATTGTGACATATTTGGTTTAATAAAGTATTAAAGGGTAAATGGTGTTATATTGAGAATGTATATACAGAGCTTATAAGGGAGTGACTGTCAAAATGGCAAACAAGAAAGAAACAGAGAAAAAAGGGTATAAACCTCTCTGGATTATTGTCGCTTTTCTAGTATTAATTATTATTAACTTCTTACCAGCACCTGATGCGCTTAGTGTAGTTGGTTTAAGAGCATTATCCGTACTGGCTTTTGCAGTAATTATGTGGGTGACGGAAGCTGTTAAGTATCCGGTATCTGCGGTAATGATTGTCGGACTACTTATTATATTACTCGGACTCTCACCAGTTCCTGGAAATGAAATCGGAGCTTCACTTGGTGTTCCGGAAGGTGCTGATCAGTTTGGGACTAAGAATGCTTTATCACTTGCTTTCGCAGGTTTCTCAAGTTCAGCACTGGCATTAGTAGCTGCTGCACTGTTCCTTGCAAGTGCCATGCAGATTACCAATCTGCATAAACGTCTTGCACTTTATGTGCTCCGTATCGTTGGCAACAAAACGAATGCGATAGTAATGGGTACGATTCTAGTATCTATTTTACTGGCGTTCTTCGTGCCATCAGCTACTGCAAGAGCGGGAGCTGTCATCCCGATTTTGATTGGGATGGTCGCGGCATTTGGAATGTCGAAAGACAGCAGACTTGCAACACTGCTGATCATTACAGCAGTTCAGGCAGTTTCCATATGGAACGTCGGAATTAAAACTGCAGCGGCACAAAACCTTGTTGCCGTAGGGTTTATAAACGAAGCAATGGGCGAAGACGTATCATGGATTCAGTGGTTCATCTATGCAGCGCCGTTCTCAATTATTATGAGTATTCTGCTGTATTTCGTTATGACACGCTTCTTTAAATCTGAAACAGATGAAATCAGCGGAGGACGCGAATTGATTGATAAAGAACTCGCGGAGCTTGGGCCGATTAAAGGCGTAGAGTGGCGCTTAATCACTATCGCTTCACTGCTGCTTATATTCTGGGCAACAGAAGGAATTCTGCACCCATTTGACTCATCATCAATTACATTAATTGCCCTTGCACTTATGCTGTCACCTAAGATTGGTGTATTTACATGGAAAGAAGTCGAGGGAACGATTAACTGGGGAACAATTATCGTCTTCGCAATCGGTATCTCCCTTGGTACGGTACTGCTCAGAACAGGTGCCGCACAGTGGTTATCAGATGTAACGTTCGGTGCCATGGGTCTCGACGCATTGCCGCTCGTCGGAGTCATTGCACTGGTGGCAATCTTTAATATTATTATTCACCTTGGATTTGCGAGTGCGACATCGCTTGCATCAGCATTAATACCGGTGTTTATCGCGTTGACAACGACACTGAATATGGGTGATTCATCACTCGGTTTCGTGCTCGTTCAGCAATTTGTAATCTGTTTTGGATTCCTGCTGCCTGTAAGTGCGCCGCAAAATATGCTTGCATACGGTACAGGAACATTCACAGTAAACGACTTATTGAAATCAGGTATTTTCCTGACAGTTGGTGGTTATATCCTGATTATTATTCTGTCTGCAACATACTGGCAGTGGATTGGTTTACTGTAAAATTAATATTTTCAATCGCTCTCTTTGGAGGGCGATTTTTTTATGTACATTATGTTATATTTTGGCTGCCTGGGAAAATATGATATAGGAAGACACAAAAAAGACAGCTGCTTTCAGCTGTCTTTTTGTATTTAAATAATAGAAGCAACGTAAAACGTAATGACCGATAAAAACCGATGTGATAACTAAAGCATATAGCGGTTTTAATGCTTTTTCTCTAATTGATTGCAGCGGTACACTCAGTCCGAGTCCGACCATTGCCATCACCATTAAGAGGGTTGTCAGCTGATCAATTGCTGCACTTAAGACTGCTGGTACAGTAACGAATGTATTTACAATCGCAACCAGAACGAAGAAAAATAGGAAATATGGAATATCTACTTTACCGCCGGTTTTATGATGCTGTTTACGCGACACAAAGTACATAATAAGAAAACTGACTGGAATTAAGAGGAAGACTCTGCTCAGTTTTGACAGTAAAGCCATGGCCATACCATCATCATTTGCGCTGCCGCCAGCAAGAACAACCTGTGCAATTTCGTGAAGACTGAGTCCGCTCCATATACCGTAGGCAGCATTATTCATATCGAATAACGGGCCGATAAAAGTATAAGAGAGAGCGAAAATTGTACCGACAATGGAAATTAAGCCGATGCTGATTGCAGTATCTTCTTCTTTAGCTTTAATAATAGAGCTGACTGCCGATATTGCAGCAGCACCGCAAATACCCGTACCTGCAGCTAGTAAAAACATAATTGATGAATTCGTTTTAAAGTACTTATTCAGCAAATACATCATCAAGAAGCTGAATATAATCACGCCAATACCGAGAAGAATCATAATCCAGCCATCGTTAATAATTAACTGCAGGTTCAGTTTAAAACCATATAAGACGATTGCAAAACGCAGTAATTTTTTGGCTGAAAAAGTAATTCCGGGTCGCAGACTTTCCGGATAGCCGAGCGTCTGCCTGTAAATAACTCCGATAAGGAGTGCTACTGCGAGAGCGCCGATACTAGAAATAACGGGCAGCTTGGCGAGTATAATACTTAAAACAGCGACGAGTAATGTAAAGAAAATTCCCAAAATAAATGGTCTGTTGAAATATTTATATATCATTTTGTGCACCTCGATAAATTAATATTAGCATTGAATGGGGTGAGTGGGAATCATGGAAAATAAATTAATATGCATTGACTTAAATATAAAAAAAATTTTCTAATTATTGAAAGCGATATTATGGTAAGATAATTGGTAAGAAAGTAAAAATTTTGAAAGGGGAATAATTTTATGAAAAAGAATTATTGGTTTTTACTGATGCTTTCTGCAGTGATGCTGGTTTTAGCAGCATGCGGCGGAGATTCTGCGAATGAAGAAGAAGGCGAAGAAGGTTCAGGAGATTCAGCGAGGAGAAGACTGGATTGAAAATATTACATTGCTCACAGGTGGTGAGGCAGGGGTTTACTTCCCACTGGGTGTAGCAATGGCTGATATTATCGATACTTCTTTTGATAATGTAAGTGCAACGGGTGTATCGTCCGGTGCCTCTGTCTCTAACGCGGAACAGTTAAATAACGGCGAAGCACAGCTCGCGCTTGTGCAGAATGATATCGCATTCTACGGTGCTGAAGGGAGTAACATGTTCAGCGAACCATTGGATAACTACAGCGGTGTATTTACAATCTACCCGGAAACAATTCAGCTGGTTACTTTAGCAGATTCAGGTATTGAATCAGTGTCTGACCTTGAAGGGAAACGTGTTGCTATCGGTGATATGGGTTCAGGTACTGAAGCCAATGCGACTCAGATTATTGAAGCACACGGCATGACAGTCGACGATGTTGACGCACAATACTTAGATTTCTCGGATGCTTCTACTAACCTGCAGGATGGAAACGTTGATGCTGCTTTCGTAACTGCCGGTACTCCAACGGGTGCTATTCAGGAGTTAAGTGCAAGTGCTGACGTTAAAATTGTAAGTTTTGATGAAGATGCAATGAATAATCTAATGGAAGAATACACTTACTATACTCAGGTTGATATTCCTGAAGATGCTTACGATAACTTTGACAGTACAGCTTCTACAGTTGCCGTACAGGCGATGCTGATTGCTTCAAATGATATCTCGGAAGATCAGATGTATGAAATGACAAAAGCAATTTTTGAGAACCTGGATTCAATGGCTAATGCTCATGTCCGCGGAGAAGAGTTGACACTTGATACTGCAGAAGAAGGTATGTCGATTGACCTGCACCCTGGTGTACAGCGCTACTACGATGAGCAGTGATTAAATGAGTAAAGAATAATAAAAAGGCATTGCTTATACGCAATGCCTTTTTATCCCTTACAAGTTATTTTCGTGCTTGAAATGGTGATAATATTTCAGCTGAATCAGCCGGTAAAGATTATTATTGAGGATATGAGTACTGAAGAAGAGCTGTTTGTACAGGAAGTGGAATATGGCGAACGTTTTGAAGTGAATTACATTCATTCGGTTGAACGCTCTCCGGTTAGTGAAGTTTTTGAAGTGCGCGGTGACGGTATTTATACGATGGAAAGTCATACAGAATCTTTTGGGGCAGGTATGCCTTATGCAGGTGAAGATGTCGAACTGAAAGATGGAACATTTACCATCAAAAATATTAACCGTAAAGTTCACGGAGGGACGCTGCGTATCAGACCATCATCGGTTTTCCCGCATCATATTATTATCGGGGATACAGATATAGTTATTTCGAATGCGCCATATAAAGGAAAAAATTTAGAAGTAAAATTAATTAAAAGTTATTTTAGAGGTGATTAACCAATGGATGCTAAAGAACAACAGAAAATGATTCAGGAATTAGAGGGCAGCGACAGAGATCTTGGAAAAAAACTCACCATACTGGTCAGTTCTATTTCAATTCTGCTGGCCGTTTTTCACCTTTACGTTGCAGGCTTCGGTTTGCCGGGCATCGGTTCAAGAACATTTCTGATTATTCACCTGACACTTGCAATAGTACTGGTGTTTTTAATATTCCCAATTAGAAAAGGGACGTCACAAAAAACAATTCCCATATACGATTTTATCCTTTCAGGATTATCACTGGGATTAGGGATTTATTTAATACAGAGGCAGGATGCACCTGAAATAATGTCTGCACGCCCGACAGAACTGGATTTAATTATCGGTGCACTGTTTATTGTTATTGTTATAGAAGCAACGAGACGTTGTTGGTCTGCCGCTTGTAATCATTGCATTGATTGCTATCGGTTATTTCTTTGCCGGAGAATTTTTGCCCGGTCAGTTTTACCACAATAGAGGCGACTTCTCGAGATTCGTCTACGAGATTACATACAGAAGTAACGGTATTTTCGGAACACCGATCTACGCTTCCGCACAGTTCGTATTTATATTTATACTGTTTGGGGCAATTCTGGAATCGACAGGTGCCGGAAAAATGTTTATCGATCTTGCAATACGCGGATTTGGTAAATATAAAGGCGGTCCAGCCAAAGCAAGTGTCGTAGCAAGTGGAATGATGGGAAGTATTTCGGGAAGTTCTACTGCAAATGCGGTGACTACCGGAACGTTTACAATCCCGTTAATGAAAAAAGTAGGATTCCCGCCGCATGTAGCAGGCGGAGTTGAAGTTGCAGCTTCATCCAGCGGGCAGTTTCTGCCTCCGGTTATGGGTGCAGCTGCGTTTATCATGGTTGAGTTTACAGGGATTCCATATTTTGAAATTATTAAAAGTGCACTGATACCTGCACTGCTTGCTTATGTAGGTATACTGTTTATGGTACATTTCGAAGCCAATAAACATAATATTTCCGGAATGGACAGAAGCGAAATGACGTCGGCAAGAAAACTGCTGCTCAGTCAGGGTTACTTGATAGTGCCAATATTAATATTACTCTACTTCCTAGTAGTGGAAAGAGCGTCAGTTAACGCTTCGGCATTCTATTCGATTATCGCGATGATTGTTATCGCATTCTTTGCATACCGTTTTAAAACGAGTATGGGACGGACGATAATATTTGCTGCAATTCTTCTGGCAATCACTTTCTCGATGCAGTACTTAATCGTATTTGTGAACCAGGGGCTCGTAATATTTAATGATGCGCTCGGCTTAAGTCTATTCAATACAGAAACTATCCGCTGGCGCAGTCCAATATTTACAATGGTGCTTGGCGGAATTATTGTTGCGCTGCTCTTTGCAATCTTTATGAAGATGACAAAAAGAGATGTGACACCACAAAAATACGGATTTACACAGCTTCTTGAAGGTTTTGACAAAGCTTCAAGAAATGCCCTGAGTATTATCGTTGCCTGTGCGACAGCAGGTATCCTGATTGGGGTAATTACAACGAGCGGATTATCGACAAAATTTACAAGAATAGTAATCAGTTTTTCAGATACAATTGAAGGCTGGCTGCCGAACTTTATGATTACCGATAATACCCAGCTGTACATCGCACTGGTACTGACAGTGTTCGCATGTCTGCTCTTAGGTATGGGACTGCCGACTACAGCGACATATGTAGTACTTGCCGGTTATTGCACGGTACTGACAAATATGGGGCTGCCTGTAATTGTAGCGCATCTGTTTGTATTGTATTACGGAGTTCTTGCAGATGATACACCGCCAATCAACCTGCCGGCGTACGCTACCGCAGGTATAGCGAAAGCAGGGCCGATAAGGACCGGCGTACAGGGCTTTAAGTATGACTCAGCTGCCTTGCTGCTGCCGTTCATGTTTGCTATAAACCCTACGATACTTCTGATTACAGATGCCAGTGCACTTGAAATGGCCTGGGCAGTTCTGACAGCGGCGGTCGGTATGGCGACATTCGCATCATTTATACAAAACTTTATGTTTGTGAAGTACAGTATTTTTGAAAGAATAGTTGCTGTCATTACGGCACTGCTGTTTATCCAGAGTGATTTAGTTACAGATGCAATCGGTTTTAGTCTCTTCATTCTGCTGGTTGCTTACCAGCTTTATAAGAAGAAAAAACAGGAACCTGTAACAGCTTAATAGAACAAAGAAAAAAGCGCGAACCGGGATTTTCCGGTTCGCGCTTTTTATCTGCTTACTACTTATCTTCTCTTAAAATTCTTTCAGTTTCTTCGAACTCTGTAGCCATTTCAGGTTTAAGTTCGTTCTGAGTCATCTTACTTACGATAATACCAGCAAGTGTTGCAACAATAACACCAGGAACAATTTCATAGAGTCCCGTACCGAATGTACCCGCTGCGATCCATATAATAACCGTTCCGGCACCACCGATGATAGATGCGATTGCGCCTGAACGTGTCATACCTTTCCAGTGGAGAGCCATGACCATTAGAGGACCAAACGCGGCACCAAAACCTGCCCATGCGTTAGCAACGATGTTAAGGATAACTGATTCATCATCCCATGCAATAAGAATTGCAACTACAGCGACAAGAATTACAGAAATTCTACCTACAAGAACGAACAGTTTGTCCTGTTCTTTTTCTGTTTTAGTTTCTTTACCGTCAATCATTTTAAGACGGATCATCTTGTAGAAATCCTGCACAAGTGAACTTGATGTAACTAAAAGCTGTGAAGAAATTGTACTCATAATTGCTGCTAAAATAGCTGCAAGGAAAAATCCGCCGACTAACGGGTGGAAGAGTACCTGACTCATAAGTACCAGGATTGTTTCCGGATCTCCTACATTATGGCGAGTCGCATCAGTAAATGCGATACCAAGCAAACCTGTCAGACATGCACCGATAAGTGCAATAGCCATCCAGATAATACCGATACGGCGGGCTTTTGGTATCAGCTTATGAGATTTAATCGACATAAAGCGGACGATAATATGAGGCTGTCCAAAATACCCAAAGCCCCATGCGAGGTTACTGATGATAGTAATTATCGAGACACCGCTGATTAGTGACAGATAGTTAATATCAGCTAAAGCACCAAGCTCTTCAATTCTGACAAATGGTTCGATACCGTCTCCTGTCAGTGTCATCCATGTTGCGATTGGAATCATGACAATCGCGATAAACATTATTGTTCCCTGGAAGAAGTCTGTAAGACTTACAGCCAGATAACCGCCGAAGAATGTGTAGATTACAACTACGCCGGCTGTAACAAATAAGCCCCAGTGGTACGGTAAGTTAAACGCACTTTCGAACAATTTACCGCCTGATACCATTCCGCTGGCTGTGTAGACAGCGAAGAATATTACAATAACAAGGCCTGCGATAATACGCAGCATATGCTTGCGGTCTTTAAAGCGATTTTCAAAAAAGTCCGGGAGCGTAATTGAGTCGTTGGAAACTTCCGAGTAAACACGAAGTTTCGGAGCGACAACTATGTAGTTCACGTATGCCCCGATTGTTAAACCGACAGCAATCCAAATACTTGAGAGCCCGACACTGTACATGCTTCCTGGAAGCCCCATCAGCATCCAGCCCGACATATCAGAAGCTCCGGCAGATAAAGCAGTAACCCATGCGCCGATATTACGGCCGCCGAGCATATACTCGTTCAGGTTTGATGTGGATTTATTGTATGCATAAACCCCAATCGCAATTAAGACGATGAAATAAACCGCCATCATTACGTACTGTTCCCACCCAGCTGTGAAGGTGAAAGCAGATCCTGCTGTTGTGTTAAGAATCATTCAAAAACATCTCCCCTTGGTAATATAGTAAAACTGTTTATGTAAATTACATAAACCATGAAGTAACCTGTTCTTTCAAAGCAAAAGAATAGAATTACACATGCGCCAATTATAACGATAGTTGTGTGCTATTACAACGTGATTCGGGGAATTGTCTGTTAATTCACGACGAAAACCGCCCGGTAATCCTATTACTGAGCGGTTTTGAATGTATTTTATTTATAAATATATTCTAAAACTTCAATTGCTTGTTCTACTGTGCTTGTAACGACGTTGGCTTTCTCGGAAATTTCTTTTAATGGATGAATTAATTTTTCAGGACGCACTAAAATTAACGGCTTGCCGGTAGTAATTGCTGTTGTTGCATCCATTGCAGTATTCCATTGTTTGTATTCTTCGCCGAAAAGAGCGATTACGACGTCAGCTTTGTTCATTAATACCTGCGTGCGCAGATTGTTAATGCTAGATGCTGCATTGTCGCGGTAATATTTATTCGGCTGTTCGCCTAAAATATTTTCACCGATATTATCCGATAAATCGTGATCCGTTTGAGGAGATACAAAAGTTAACGGTAAATCTTTCTCTGTTGCCAGAGACTGAATTTTGTCTCTCCAGTCGCTGTGAATCTCGCCTGCTAAATATACTGTTAAAGCCATGAAACAACCTCCTAATAGTCATTGCATATTAGTATATACCCTAATCTATTTATGGTAAAATATTTAAAGTATATTAATTATCCATGGAGAGGAATAGACCGACATGAAAGTGGCATTATTTGATTTTGACGGCACATTATATCCGCATGAAACGTTTGAAACGCTTCGTGCACATTTAAAAAATCACCCGAAATTTAAAAAGAATTATAAGCATTTTGTCCGTTATTTTGCGCCGACCTATTTTGGATATAAAATGAAAATGGTGCCAAAAATTAAAATGCAGCACAGAGCATTGGAATCTTATATACTTTCATTCAAAGGTTATTCCAAAAATGAAATAGATGGATTTTTTGAAGATGTCGCGAATTCAATGAGCACCGAGCTCAGAGTCTCACTGCTTGAAAAGATTCAGCAGCTGAAACAGGACAACTATTATATAGTGCTGATTTCAGGGGCATTTATTCCTTTATTGGAAGCATTGTTTAAAGGTGTCGGTTTCGATTATATCGTCGGTTCAAAAATTCATTATAATGGTGATGTTCTGGATTATAAAACACGATTTGAACGAGTGTTTGCCGAACGCAAGATTGACATCATTAAAGATCACTTTAAAAACAAAGAAGTTGACTGGCCGAACAGCCAGGCATACAGTGACAGCATAACGGATATAAAAATGCTGGAACTTGTCGGCAAGCCGGTAGCAGTATCACCGGATAATGATTTATTATCAATAGCACAGGATAAAAACTGGAAAATATTAAATGATTTTTAGGAGGATAAACTGTGAACTTAATTAATTTAACTGAAGCGGATCTTTATCCCGACAGAGAAGTTTGGGCCATCACTTGAAGGTACATTATTATATAAAGTAAGAGATCAGGCTCATTTCCCGGGAGCATACATGACCACAAATGAACGCCTGTTTATGAATGTCGATATGAACGGCGAAGCATACACGAGAGTGTTTGCTTATGCTGATATCGTCCGTGCTTTCGTAGAGGATAATGTGCTGTTTATCGAATTCCCGGAAGGTATGGGAAAAATTGCAATGGTCGATATAACCGCTGGAAACATTGAAGAATTTGCGGAATATGTTAACGAAAAAAGTGAAAAATAGAACGATTAAGGATGTGCTGAGACAGTGCATCTTTTTTGAGTTTAATTAGTATGACACTGTTGGTGATTAGTATGACACATTTCATGATATAGCTTTCAGAAAACAAAAAAAAAGAGTATACTGTTACTGAATATTAATATAATAAACATGGATAAGGGGCATCAATTAAAGTATGACTACTTCTATTAGCAAAACGGATGTGGTTCTGATTGGTGGCGGGATTATGAGTGCCACGCTTGGAACACTATTAAAAGAATTAAAACCCGACTGGAACATTAAAGTTTTTGAAAAACTTGATGATGTTGCAATCGAAAGCTCAAACGCATGGAATAACGCCGGCACGGGGCATTCGGCGCTGTGTGAATTGAACTATACACCAGAGCTTGCAGACGGCTCAATAGAAACTTCAAAAGCAATTAAAATTAACGAACAGTTCCAGATTTCAAAACAGCTTTGGGCGTATTTGATTGAAAAGGGAGATTTAGATACTCCGGAGGACTTCATTCGAACAGTGCCGCACATGAGTTATGTGGAAGGTGAAAAGAATGTTGAGTTCCTTAAGAAGCGTGTGGAAAAACTGACTGAAAGTCCGCTGTTTGAAGGTATGGAATATACCGACGATCACAGTATTTTAAAAGAATGGCTGCCGCTGATGATGCAGGGGCGTGACCCGAATGAAGAAATCGGTGTAACCCGTATTGATTCAGGAACGGATATTAACTTCGGCAGTCTGACTAAAAAGTTATTTAAGAGACTTGAAGAGCAGGGTGTGGAAGTGCACTTCAAACATGCTGTTCAGGACATTCGCCGCACTCAAAAAGATAAATGGCAGATAAAAGTTAAAAACTTAAACAACAGCAAGTTGGAATATCATACAGCAGACTTTGTCTTTATCGGTGCCGGCGGCGCAAGCCTGCCACTTCTGCAGAAGACAAACATTCCTGAATCTAAAAATATCGGCGGATTCCCGGTAAGCGGACTATTCCTCGTTTGTGATGATGAAGAAGTCGTGAACCAGCATGAGGCTAAAGTGTATGGTAAAGCTAAAGTCGGTGCACCGCCGATGTCTGTACCGCATCTTGATACACGTTATATTGACGGGAAAAGATCGTTGCTGTTCGGACCATTTGCAGGGTTCTCTCCTAAGTTTCTGAAAACAGGGTCGTATCTGGATTTATTCGGATCGGTTAAACCATACAATGTATTGACTATGCTGTCTGCCGGAGCAAAAGAGCTTGGCCTGACTAAGTACTTAGTACAGCAAGTACTGCTGAAAGAAGAACAGCGTATGGATGAACTTCGTGAATTTGTTCCTGAAGCCCGTTCAGAAGACTGGAAAACAATCACTGCAGGCCAGCGTGTGCAGATGATTAAAGATACGGATAAAGGTAAAGGAACATTAATGTTCGGTACTGAGACGGTTGTATCGGAAGACGGTTCAATGGCCTCACTTTTAGGTGCATCACCAGGTGCTTCTGTAGGTGTGGATGCAATGCTTGAACTTTTAAGCCGTGCATTCCCCGAGGAATTCGGTTCATGGCAGGATAAAATTAAAGAAATGATTCCAACATATGGTGTTTCTTTATCTGATAATCCTGAGATTTTCAAGGAAATGAATGAGCGCACAACTGATACTTTAAGACTGAAAAGTCATGAAGAAGGCGCGTTACTAAGCTAAATAATGAAAGCAGGCATCCGAATCCCGTGAGGGAAGCGATGCCTGCTTTTATTTTAGTGACTTGTTCAATGCCTGTTCAATATCTTCGATTATGTCATTCACATTTTCAATGCCGATTGACAGACGGATTAATGAATCATCGATACCGCGTTTCATGCGTTCATCATCCGGCATTTCAGCGTGTGTCTGTGTAAAAGGGAAGGTGATGAATGTTTCTGTGCCGCCGAGACTCTCGGCGAAAGTACAGACTTCAATGTTCTCTAGAAACGTATTCACACTGTGAGTATTTTTAAAGCGTAGGCTCAGCATACCAGTCGTTCCGGCGTAGAGCACTTTATCGACTGCATCATGATTTTCAAAGTGAGCGGACACTTTTTTTGCATTTTCGATTGCACGGTCCATGCGTACGTGCAGTGTTTTTAAACCGCGAAGCAGTAAGAACCCGTCAAAAGGAGACAATGTTGCGCCGATCATGTTGTGATATAAGCTGAGGGATTCAGCGAGTGTCTCATCTTTAACAGTAACGACACCTGCCAGTACATCGTTATGACCGCCGATATATTTAGTAGCAGAATGAAGAACAATATCAGCACCTTCAGTGAGCGGACGTGATAAATACGGTGTTAAAAATGTATTGTCGATAATAGTTAAAATGTTTTTATCCTGCACGATTTTGAACAACGGAGCTAATTCAGTTGTTTCCATCGAAGGGTTGGTGATAGGTTCTATAAAAAATGCACGGGTATTTTCATTGATTAGAGAAGTTATTTCATCATGATTATTAAAATTTACATAGTGGAACTTCACGTTATACTTCGTTTCATAAAAATCGAAAATACGGAACGTCCCGCCGTATAAATCGAAACTTACAAGTACTTCGTCGCCGCTGTTAAATAAATTACAGCACAGCTGCACAGCTGCCATTCCGCTCGATGTTGCAAATGAATGAGTGCCGCCTTCAAGTTCGGCGAACGCTTCTTCAAAATGAGAACGAGTTGGATTTTTAGTACGGGTGTAATCAAATCCGGTCGATTTCCCGACGCCTTCATGCTCGAATGCAGTTGATAAATATATAGGGCTTGTTGTTGCTCCTGTATGATCAGGATTTAATGAGATTTGAGATAATTTAGTGTCCAATATTTACCGTCCTTTTCATCTATGTATTTTTGAAAGATATGTTAAATATATAAATTAAGCGGGTACAAGTCAATGGTTTAGAAAGAATATTGTGATAACTTAGTGCGGGTAACGGCATTGCGCTGTACTAGAAAGTGGTAGATAAAAATAACGATAAGCGTTATAATTAGGTTAATTAAATTACAGGAGTGATACGAGTGAGTCAGTCACAGAACGTTATACTATACAACAGCTCAAGTAACGGACATGGTTGAACTGTCTGATCAGAACGTTAGAAAATACGTTAGATTACTTGAAGACAGAAATTATGAAGTTGCTAAAGATGAACACAATAGAAGATTGTTTTCTAAAAAAGATGTGAGTGCTTTACAGGAAATGATTAAAATTGCCAAGTCCCCAGGGAACACGCTGGACTCTGCGGCAGATGAAATCATTGAAAATCAGGATGACTTTGAAGAAACGCCAAGTGAGAATCAGGTTTCTAAAATGTCGGATAATGACGTTTCAAGATTGCTTGCTTTAGTTCTTGAAAAACTGGATGAAATCCAAAATGAAAACAAAGAATTAAAATCAAATATAGTACACTCGTACACAGACTTGAAGAATATGATCTTAAAGCACTGGAATATAATCCAGATGAAAAAGTTGAAACTTCTTTAGCTGAGGAAGCATACGAAACTGAAGAATCATTTCAGGTTACAGAAGAAGAGTCACGGGAAGCTGACACTGCTGTATTTGAAACAGGAACAGTGGAAGAGAAGAAACTAGAAGAAAAAGCTATAACACCAGAAACATCAGTGGAAGAAATTACAGTAGAAGCACCGGCTGAAGAACCTGCAATAGAAGAAAGTGCTGAGGAAGTTCCTGAAGAGTCAACAGTAGAAACTATTGAAAATCAGGATGAAGCAGTTGAACAAAAGAGGGAAATACAGGAACAATCGACTTGAGTACACAGGAAGAAAAAGTTGAAGAGACTGTATCGGTATCTTCAGAAGAACTAAATAATGACGAAACTGCACAACAGCAGATTGAAGAACCGAAAAAAGGTTTCTTTGGGAAACTGGCAAGCATGTTCAAAGGTTAGAATCGAAATTTATTTCGATTCTTTTTTATTTTCAACAGATTTATTGACATGTGAAAATAAAACCACTATAATCCCTATTGGCGAACGAGATTGAAACATCAGTTAAATAATATACGGATTAGAGGAGTTTTTATCATGGATAGCGTATTTGATTATGAAGATATACAATTAATTCCGAACAAATGTATTGTGGATAGTCGTTCAGAATGTGATACTTCAATAGAATTTGGTAAGCACACATTCAAACTGCCTGTAGTGCCTGCAAACATGCAGACAATTATTGACGAGAAGATTGCTACGTATTTAGCGGAAAACGGATATTTCTATATAATGCACCGTTTCAACCCTGAAACACGCAGTGAATTTATTAATAAAATGAGAGGCAGAAAACTTATCTCTTCTATAAGTGTTGGAATTAAACAGGAAGAATATGATTTTGTACTCAGCTTAAAAGAACAGAACTTGATACCTGACTATATAACAATCGATATTGCTCACGGTCATTCAGACAGAGTAATGGATATATGATTAAACATATTAAAAAGCATATACCTGAAACATTTTTAATTGCAGGTAACGTTGGAACTCCTGAAGCAGTGAGAGAATTAGAGCACGCTGGAGCAGATGCAACTAAAGTTGGCATCGGACCTGGTAAAGTTTGTATCACTAAAATTAAAACAGGATTTGGTACAGGCGGGTGGCAGCTTGCTGCACTGCGGTTATGTGCAAAAGCAGCATCTAAGCCAATTATCGCAGACGGCGGAATCCGTACACACGGAGATATCGCTAAATCTGTAAGATTCGGGTGCATCCATGGTTATGATTGGATCACTATTTGCAGGCCACGAAGAATCACCTGGTACTGTTTATGAAGAAGACGGCAAGAAGTATAAAGAATACTTCGGTTCAGCTTCTGAATACCAAAAAGGTGAACACAAGAACGTAGAAGGCAAGAAAATGTATGTAGAATACAAAGGACCTTTAGCTGAAACATTAACTGAAATGCAGCAGGACCTGCAGTCATCTATCTCATATGCCGGCGGCAATGAATTAGATGCAATCCGTACAGTAGATTATGTAGTTGTTAAAAACTCAATCTTTAACGGCGATAAAGTATATTAATAGTTTTACTTGAAAGGCCGCAGATGCGGTCTTTTTTATTTAACAGAGTTTATCTCTGACATGAGCGGGTTTCATTGGTGAGGTAATCGCTTATCTCTGACATGAGCGGGTTTCATTGGTGAGGTAATCGCTTATCTCTGACATGAGCGGGTTTCATTGGTGAGGTAATCGCTTATCTCTGACATGAGCGGGTTTCATTGGTGAGGTAATCGCTTATCTCTGACATGAGCGGGTTTCATTGGTGAGAATCTCCCTATCCAATTAACAAAAAACACCGAATCCATTACAGGTCCGGTGTACTATATCAATCTATTCAATATCGTGCAAGTCTTTATAACGTTTCGTACTTTCGAGCATCATTTCTTCCATCGTTTCAACGTCATCGCTTTGTATTGCAGTGTTGAGTTTATCGAGCTGTATCTGGAAGTTTTCAATGTGTTTGACGAGGTGATCTTTGTTCATCATAAACAGTTCCGGCCATAATTTTTCGTTAATATTCGTAATGCGGGTTAAGTCGCGGTAACTGTCACCGGTGAATTTTTTAGTGTTACGCTCGGCATCATCGCTGTTGATTAATGAAATTGCGATGACATGGGCGAGCTGACTCGTGAAGCCGATGACTTCATCGTGAAAGTCCGGAGTAATTACAGAAATACTGCCGAATTCCAATTTCTTAACGAAATTTTTCAGGAACTCAATATTCTTTTTTGTTACGCGGTGTGGGTGTAATCAAATAGTTGGCACCGATAAATACTTCTCTGCTGCTGAACTCGAGGCCGCGATTTTCACGTCCTGCCATCGGATGGCCAAAAACGAAATCGGTATGTTCCGGTAGCAGCGGTTCAACTTTATCTATTATAGATGTCTTCACACCGGTGACATCGGTAATGATGCAGCCTTCTTTTAGATGAGGGATATAATCTCTTAGCAGGTGCACAAGCAGTTTTGGATAAACTGCAAAAATAATTAAATCTGCATGTGGAATGATGTTTTTAAAATCATCTGAACCGTCTTTAATAATATGCTGAGTTTTTGCTTTTTGAATGACCGCAGTATCAATGTCTATTGCATATATATTAGCGTCAGGGATATTCTCTTTAATAGAAAGGGCAAACGATCCCCCAATGTTTCCTAAACCGATAATTGCTATATTCATATATTTAATGCCTCCGTATTTTTACGATTATATATAAGAATGAATATACATTAATTAATTAAATTATGTAAAGATTTAATTAATTCTAACGAATAGATTGACAAACTAATATGACCCGACATATAATTACAATCAAACACATTATAAAGGAGCGGTTATTTATGTTAACCCATACAACTTCACAACTGAATAATCGACTTTACTTTAGCTATTTTTGATACCGTTTGTACACATCATTCGTACAAACGTAAAACAAACTGTTTGTATCAATGATGGCTGAAGATTTTGTAATGTCTAGCCATTTACTTTAAATAAGTGGCTAGGAGTCGGGACTTCTACATATTTTTCTATACTCACTGCCACTTACTTTTTAAAGTTAAGTGGCAGTTTTATTTTTAAAAATTTTAGGAGGCTATTAAATATGATTATTCATGTAAAGCGCGACGCAACGGAAGGTAACATTAAGACACTCGTTTCAAACATCGAGGAAGCAGGTTTCAGAGTTCACCGTTCTGATGGTGAAAGACGTACAATAATCGGCCTGATCGGCGATACATCGAAAGTCTCCGAAAATGATTTCAAAAAATACAGTATCGTAGACGGGGTGTACAGAATTCAAAAGCCATATAAGAAAGCGAACAGAAGTTTCCATGAAGACGACAGTATTATTGACATGGGCAACGGTGTTAAAGTCGGTGCTGAAAACTTCATGGTCTGCGCAGGACCTTGTTCTGTTGAAGACTTAGACAGCACAGTAGAATTAGCAATTAAATTAAAAGATGCGGGTGCCAACTCATTACGAGGCGGAGCGTTCAAACCGCGTACATCACCGTACAGCTTCCAGGGGCTTGGTGTTGAAGGGCTTAAAATTTTAAATGAAGCTAAAAAAGAAACAGGACTGCCTATCGTTTCCGAACTGATGGGAACAGATCATTTAGATACATTTGTCGACATGGTTGACGTTATTCAAATTGGAGCACGTAATATGCAGAACTTCGATTTGCTTAAAGCTTTAGGCCAGACAAACAAACCAATTTACTTAAAACGCGGAATGTCTGCAACAATTCAGGAATGGTTAATGTCGGCGGAGTACATCATGGCCGGCGGCAACAGCAACGTTGTTCTTGTAGAGCGCGGTATCCGTACTTTCGAAACAGCAACGCGTAATACATTAGATATACAGGCAGTTCCCGTGGTACAAAAAGAATCTCATTTACCGATTATCGTTGACCCGTCACACGCAGCAGGTGTAAGATACCTGATTCCTTCAATGGCTAAAGCAGCAGTAATGGCAGGAGCAAACGGTTTACAGATTGAAGTTCACGAAGACCCTGAGAACGCATGGAGTGATGGTCAGCAGTGTCTGACACCTGCAGAGTTCAAAGAACTGATGGACACGATTAAAATACTTCTTGAAATCGAAGGTAAACAAATTAACGATATCGTTATAGCTTAAAAATATGAGGAGGCTAACCATGGGGAGACATGAAGAGTTACGTAAAGAAATAGATCAGATAGACCGCCAGCTCGTTCAGCTTTTCGAAAAGAATGAAAGTATCGACGGAAATTGCTGAGTATAAACTCAGAAATAACGTTCCGGTTTTAGACACGCAGCGCGAGAAAATGGTTATTAATAAAAACATTTCCTATTTAAATGATCGTACGCTGGATACTTATATCTCAGAGTTTAGTAAACACCTCATGGAGCTCTCACGAAGAAGACAGCAGGAATGTCTTCATACACAGCAGACAAAAACATGCTAAATAAAAAGGCGCCCGGCGGGCGTCCTTTTTATTTCTGTTCATGCAATTTAGTTAAATCGTATAATGTATTCTGGTAAGTTTCATTCAGCCAGTTGTTAAACAGCAGATGCCCGTGGCTGCGCCATTGAAATTTTGGATTTTCCGCCGGATTATCGTCCGGATAATAATTGAATGGAACAGCAGTATCCATACCGCTGCCTGCATCACGGTCATATTCCGCTTTCAATGTTTCTCTGTCGTATTCAAGGTGGCCGAAAATAAATAGATCACGCTGATTTTTAGATGTAATGATATCCGGGCCGTATTCTTTATTGGAGGTCAGTACTTCCAAGTCCGGGATATCGTTTAATGCATCGTAATCAATTTTAGTATGTCTGGACTGGGGAACCTGATATATATCATCAAAACCGCGAATATACGGATGTTCGGGTTTTATATTTTGATAATCGAACACACCGAACAATTTTTCTGATAAAGTATACTTTTCGATATTATAATAATGATTTAATGCAAACTGTGCTCCCCAGCAAATATAAAAGCGGGAAAAGACATGTGTCTGTGCCCAATCTGTAACTTTTTTAAGTTCGTCGATATATCCAACCTGTTCAAAATTAAATTTTTCAACCGGAGCACCGGTCACAATCATGCCGTCAAAATAATCATCTTTAACTTCGTCATGTGTTTTATAAAATTTCTGCAAGTGACTGGTCGGCGTATTTTTACTTTGATGGGAAGACATATGTAAGAATTCGATATCGATTTGAAGAGGTGAGTTGCCCAGCAGTCTTAAGAGCTGCAGTTCGGGTCGTTTCTTTTAGCGGCATAAGGTTTAAAATAAGAATTTTTAATGGACGAATGTCCTGTGTTATCGCGCGGGAAGCTTCTATGGTATATACTTGTTCTTGCTGCAGTTTCGTTCGAACAGGCAGACCTTCGATGATTTTAATTGGCATGCGTTCACGTCCTTAAATAAAAAATAGTAGTACTATATAATGTAACAGTGAAAACGAATTACAGTCAATATCAAAATTATCTAAAAAGTCGAAAAGATTATAATTACTTAAAATTTTGGAGGAAAGATAATGAATTCAGTTTTAATAGCGATTCTCGTTATGGTCGTTTTAAGTTTGTGCCGGCTTAACGTTATATTAGCATTATTTATCGGAGCGCTGACCGGCGGCCTGATTTCAGGCATGGGCATCGATGAAGTAATCGGTGTATTTACTGGGGGAATCGTCAATGGTGCAGAAATTGCACTCAGCTATGCACTGCTCGGAGGGTTTGCTGCATTAATCGCATACAGCGGTATAACCGACGTTATAGTAGATAAGATTCTGGGCTTGCTGAATGCAAGTAAAACAACGAAAGCACGTGTGATTGCGAAGGTTTCATTAATAGTAACGCTGCTCGTTATTTCTATGATCAGTCAAAATTTAATTCCTGTGCATATTGCATTTATTCCTATACTTATTCCGCCGCTGATCAGTCTGTTTAACGAGCTGCAGCTGGACCGCAGACTCCTTGCGATAGTCATGACTTTTGGTCTTACATTTACTTATGCAATACTGCCGTTCGGCTACGGGCAAATATTCCAAAATACAATCGTGACAAGCTTTGCCAATGCCGGGGCAACGATTGAATTTAATGATGTCGCACCAAGCATGATAATTCCGGCTCTCGGGTTTGTCGCCGGGCTTATAATCGCATTTTTCTACTTCAGAAAACCGAGGAAATACCTTAATAAAGAAAGTGAAATGTCCGCTGAACGGGTAACTGTCAGTGCTAAAACACTAATTACAGCGACGCTTGCGATTATCGTTACTTTCACTGTCCAGTTCTTTACGGACTCGATGATCTTCGGTGCACTCGGCGGGATTATGGTTTTCTTCTTGTCACTGCAGTTTAAATGGGCTGATCTTGACCGTGAACTGGTTAATGGTATTAAAATTATGGCCTATATTGGTATGGTAATGCTGGCAGCGAACGGCTTTGCCGGAGTGATTACAGCGACGGAAGATGTCCTGCCACTCGTAAATAGTATTTCAGATACTCTCGGTAATAATAAAGCATTTATCGTGATGGGAATGCTGGTTGTCGGTTTGGTTGTAACGATGGGAATCGGCTCATCATTCGCGACGCTGCCGATTATCGGGGCAATCTTCGTTCCAATGGGCGCAGAACTCGGTTTATCGATGGCAGCAATTATTGCGATTGTCGGTACTGCAGGCGTGCTTGGTGATGCAGGTTCTCCAGCATCAGATTCCACACTAGGGCCGACAGCGGGACTCAACGTGGACGGGCAGCACGATCATATATGGGATACATGTGTGCCGACATTTATCTTTTTAAATATTCCTGTAATCATTACAGGTTTCATTGCAGGAATGGTATTATAGAAATGTATAATGTAACTAAATGATAAAAACAAAACTGCCAGCTTGAAATTTTCCGGATAATGTAGTTTAATTAATCTACTAAGTAAAAAAATTCACTAATTAAGCAGCGAATTTGTCCTGAGCTTCGTATTTAATCATTTAACGAATTTATCTGCGTAAGATGAATTGTATAAGCTCTCGATAATCTATTACTTTCGAACAGGTGATTTTATGGAGACAGATTTAAACATTTTAAAAGGCAATTTAACTGCATATCAAATCAGTGAAGCGATTGGTATTTCTTTTGAAGAAGCTACGGATTTGCTTGAACAGCGAATAACTGTGGAATCACTGGACGAAAAAAGCCAGGAAATGTTGAAAGAATTAGAAGCAGTTCTATTTGACTAGCGGAGAAACCGCGTTAAATATATTAAACATAAATATGAGACTGACATTGTCAGTCTCATTTATTTTTTCGGAGGATGCCTATGGATAAGATAAAAGAAAATATTCCGTTTATATTGCTGATTGTCGTAATGGCATTATTTATGCTGGCATTCTTTGTTTCAGAAACATCATTTTTTAAGACGGAGGGGATTTCCACGTATACTTTTGAAGAAGCCGTCAGCATGCAGGTTAATAATAATACGGGGGACGTCAAACTGACTGACAGTGCAACAGAATATGCAGACGAAAATGATATTAAAGAAGCAATGACAATTAACAGCAGTAATGATTTTCAATTTCTGCCCCTTGATTCGATGACAGAAGCGAGCGAAGATCAATTGAATGAGCTGCTTGAAGGCAAAGGGATATTGGAAGGTAAGGGTGCTGCTTTTATCGAAGCAACAGACACATAACGTAAATGCGCTGTATCTGATCAGCCACGCACTTCTTGAAACGGGACATGGACAATCGGAACTTGCTTCCGGTATCGAAGTTGACGGGACAACATACTATAACTTTTTCGGGATTGGAGCATTTGATCATGCTGCGGTTGCTGAAGGTTCGAGTTATGCACAGAAAGCAGGCTGGTCATCGCCGGAAGCTGCGATTATCGGCGGTGCTGAATTTGTCAGAGTAAACTATCTGGATAATAGCCAGAATACTTTATACCGCATGCGCTGGAATCCGGAGAATCCGGGCACCCATCTCTATGCAACCGATATAGAATGGGCAGAAAAAATTGCGAGCATAATGAGTGGTTATTACAATTCTCTGGGTTTGGAATATGACGAACTGCAGACAGAAAATTATAATGAAGAGTAAAAAAATACAACCAGTTACGGAAATATTTACGTAACTGGTTGTATTTTTCTTATTTACTTTCAAGATCATCTGCGCCGATAATGCGCCACGGATGGCTGTATATATTAAATGAGCTGCCGCGAATAAAACCTGCAGCTGTAATATTTAAATCATGAGCCAGCTTAATCGCAAGGTCGGTTGGGGCAGATTTACTGAGGACGATGCCGACACCGATTTTTGAAGCTTTTGTCAGTACTTCAGACGAGATACGTCCGCTGAACACGATAACTTTATCTTTAACGGAAATATTATTCTGCAAACAGTGTCCGTAAAGTTTGTCGAGTGCGTTATGACGGCCGATGTCACCTTTATGGACAATAGTACCATCGGGTGATGCGATACTCGCATTGTGGATACCGCCTGTATCTTTAAAAATTGTACTTTCTTCCTGCATTTCTTTCATCAGGCTGATGCACTGTTCAGGTGTAAGTTTCGTGTCCGACAGCGAAAATTTCGCTGTATCAACATCTGACTGAAAATAGAACTGACGACTCTTACCGCAGCATGAACCGAGTACGCGTTTTGAAAATGTACCGTAGTCTTTAGGCAGTTCGCGTGAAACGGTAACGTGGCAGAACCCGCCTCTTTCATCGATGTTCATAGATATGATTTCTTTAAATGAACGCAGAGCACCTTCGGATGCTAAAAAGCCGATAACGAGTTCTTCCAAGTCGTCCGGCGAGCAGACTAAAGTTGCAAATTCTACATCATTTAAATATATAGTCAGTGGAAATTCCTCAGCAATTATATCATCAGTTTCAATGAATTTTCCGTCGGTGTACCGGCGAATAGTATTTTTAGTAACAATTTCCATAATTTATACCTCTCCTACTCCGAATCTTATTGTAAAGGTTCTTTTTTCTTTATATAATCACATTTAAGGCGAAATTACAATTTTAGGAATTCCGTCAAAACAACTAGGGGGATTTACATGCAAACGAAGAAAAATCGCTGGCTGATTGCTCTTGCAGGGGTTGGTATACATATATCAATCGGTTCAGTATACGCATGGAGTGTATTTACGACACCGCTTCAGGAATCAATTGGATGGTCACTGAGTCAGGTGTCAATTACGTTTAGTATTGCTATTTTATTTTTAGGGTTGTCTGCAGCATTTATGGGGCATTTTGTAGAAGCTAAAGGACCGAGAAAGTCGGGATTGGTTTCAACGGTATTTTTTGCAGCGGGTATGATTACCGCAGGATTCGGTATACAGCTTGAAATGCTGTGGTTATTATATGTAGGTTACGGAGTGCTCGGAGGAATCGGTCTTGGAATAGGATATCACACCGGTTTCTACATTGGTTAAATGGTTCCCGGACAGACGCGGAATGGCGACAGGACTTGCAATTATGGGGTTCGGTTTTGCCGCGATGATCGCGAGTCCGTTAATGCGTACGCTGATTGAGTCAGTAGGAATCCCTAACACATTCTTTATTCTTGGTGCGATTTACTTTACAGTAATGCTCGTATCGAGTTTATATCTTGAAAGACCGCCTGAAGGGTATCATCCAAAAGGTGTGGTTATCGATGAAAGTGCTGCAACTGTGTCGAAAGATCTTGCACAGCTGACAGCTAATGAAGCAATTAAGACGAAACGTTTTTACTTCATGTGGCTGATGCTCTTTATCAATGTAACATGCGGTATTGCGATTCTTGCAGTAGCAAGTCCGATGGGTGTTGAAATTGCAGGATTATCTGCAGGTGCAGCAGCATTTATGGTAGGAATTATGGGAGTATTTAACGGTGCAGGACGATTAATTTGGGCATCTATTTCAGACTACATCGGCAGAACAAATCTCTACACGCTGTTCTTTATATTACAGATAGGAATCTTTGCAGTACTGCCGTTTACGACAAATGCATTGCTGTTCCAATTACTGCTGTTCGTTATGATTTCATGCTACGGCGGTGGATTCTCTGCAATTCCAGCGTACATTGGAGACATCTTTGGAACGAAGCAGCTTGGTGCTATTCATGGCTATATTTTAACAGCATGGGCAGCAGCCGGGCTTGCAGGTCCGTTCATTGTTGCGAGAATTTATGAAGCGACTCAAAGCTATGCGTGGTCACTGTATATTTTTGCAGGGCTGTTCGTTGTTGCACTGATAATCTCTATATTTATCAGAATAGATATTAAAAAACTTAAAGAAAAAAATGAGCTGGATGCTGTCAGCGCTTCCGCAAAATAGTGTACAATAGAATTATTATAATATAGAGGGAGTGTCTACATGGGTAAAACTCTGCATCCGGGTCCAATTAATAAGACGAAAAAGTGGGATCCGAAATTATGGGTAAGTCCTGTGCCATTCGGTTTAACTAAAGTAAAACCGCATCATATGAGAGATACGGCTAAAATCGTTTGGAAAAACAGAGACAATTTAAATTACGCGAAAAACATTATATTAAAAGGTGTATGTGACGGCTGTGCGCTCGGCGTATCAGGCCTTCAGGATCAGACTTTAAATGGTCCCCACATGTGTACAACACGTTTTAATGTGCTGAGATTAAACACAGCACCACCGATCAAGCCTGAGATTTTACATCAGGATATTGATGAATTACGTAAAATGGACAGCACTGAGCTGCGCGAACTTGGACGCATTCCATATCCGATGATTCGCCGCAAGGGTGATCGTAAATTCATCAGAGTATCGTGGGATGAAGCGATGAATACTATTGCGGACAAGATGAAAGTTCTCGATCCAAAGCAGTACGCATTTTACTTAACAAGCCGCGGTATTACGAACGAATCGTATTACGTTGCAGCAAAAGTTGCACGCTACTTAGAAACAAACCATATCGATAACGCATCACGTATCTGTCACTCGCCGAGTAAATCAGCGATGAAACGCTCAGTAGGTGTCGGAGCTTCAACTTGTAACTACCAGGACTGGTTAGGCACAGACGTATTAGTATTCTGGGGAAGTGTTGCATCAAACGCATCACCGGTGTCTACTAAATATATGAAGCTAAAAAACGCGGTACGAAAATTATCGTTATTAACCCTTACAGAGAACCTTCAATGGAAAATTACTGGGTACCTTCAGTAGTAGAATCTGCACTATTCGGTACAGAAATTGCAGACGAATTCTATGAAGTAAACATCGGCGGAGACATTGCATTAATGCACGGTGTTATGAAACACTGGTTCGATCTTGAAGAGCAAAATGAGGGATCTGCAGTTAACCACGAGTTCGTCAACGAACACGTTAACAACTACGAAGATCTTAAAGAGAACGTACAGTCACAGACTTGGGACGAAATTGTTCAGTCTTCAGGAGTGGAGAAAGAAAGTATTATCGAACTATCAAACAGCCTTGCTAAAGCGAAAACAGGCGTTATGGTCTGGGCTCTCGGTTTAACAATGCATAAACACGCAACAGATAATATTTCACAAGTATCTAACCTCGCGTTATTACGCGGCTGGTTAGGCGGTAAAAATAAAGGTCTTATGCCATTACGCGGACACTCTTCAGTACAGGGTTCAGGAGAAATGGGAGCAGATCCGTTTTCACTGCCTGGTGGAGATTACAACGATGAAAACCGTCCCCGCGTTGAAGATCTGTGGAACTTTAAACTTCCGCAGTGGCCGGGTGATACAGTTGGTGTAACTATTGAGAACGCAATGCTGCCGGAAGACAATGAAAGAAAGCTTAAGCTTTACTACATGTCGGGCGGTAACTTCCTTGAAACGATGCCGGATCCGAACTTCGTAAGAGATGCACTGCAAAATCTCGATATCCGTGTTCACCAGGATATTATTTTAAATACGTCAACATTGCTTGATGCCAAAGAAACAGTTGTTGTACTTCCTGCGAAAACTCGTTACGAGCAGGACGGCGGCGGACTTTCAACATCTACTGAAAGAATGGTTTACTTCTCACCTGAGATCGAAGGAAACCGTAACCGTATTGCTGAAGCGCGCAGTGAGTGGCAGATTTACGTTGATCTTGCAAAACGCGTAAAACCTGAAGAGTCTCATTTAATAGACTTCCAGTCAGGTCAGGAAATCCGTGACGAAATTGCTAAAGCGAATCCTCAGTATGACGGTGTTCAGCATCTGAAAAAAGCAGGAGACGTTTATCAGTACGGCGGAGCATGGTTATGTGAAGGCGGCGTTTGTCCGACACCGGACGGCCGTGGAAACCTGATTACGATGGATATTCCGGATAACAATAAGAAAGCCGGAGAATTTAAACTTCTGATGAGACGCGGTAAGCAGTTTAACGCGATGATATACGGAGATCGCGATGCGTTTAACAACATGGGCCGTTACGACGTGCTCGTGAGTGAAAATGATGCTAGAAAAGAAGGTCTTGAAGACGGGGAAGCGGTTGTTCTTTATAACAAGAACGGCGTGTTCCAAGGCTTCGTTAAATATGCAGCAATTAAAGACGGCAACATCGGCGTTCAGTTCCCTGAAGGAAACTTCCTTGTAAGAAAGGTATTTACGAAAGCTTCGTAGAAATGCCTGACTATGTTACTGACGTTAAGATGGAAAAAGCTGACCACTTTAATGCGAAAAGACCGTCAGTATTTAGAAAAATCAATACCTGAATTAGAAGATAACCCTAACTAGTTTGTAGAGGGTAATATACCAGAAAGCCGGGAGATAGTTCTCCCGGCTTTTTGTATATAAAAACTCTCTTTAGTGTGGTAAACTACCAACATTGATAATTGAAAAGAGGTAATTTTTTGTCCGAAAATAATTGGAACTCAAAATTAGGTTTTATATTGGCTGCAGCAGGTTCTGCAATTGGCCTCGGTGCAGTATGGCGTTTCCCTTATATGACTGCTGAACATGGCGGCGGTGCGTTTTTATTCGTTTTCCTGCTATTTACTATTCTTATTGGTCTGCCGCTTTTAATTAGTGAATTTGTCATCGGCCGTGCGTCGGGAAAAATCCGATTGACGGTTTCGAATATTTTGTAAAAAGAGCTTGAGGATTTTCGGGTGGATCGGCACTTCGGAACGATGCTGCTCTTGTCGTTCTATAGTGTAATCGGTGGCTGGATATTAATTTATCTGCTGATTGCTCTCTTAGACCTGTTTAATCTTTTACTGTTAACGACTATACGGCAATGCTCGGGGATATTATTACGAACCCGGTATATGTAATTGCCGCTCAGGTATATTCATTTTTATTACAGCAGTTGTTGTTGCCCAGGGTATTCAAAAAGGATTGGAAAGGGCATCTAAAATTATGATGCCGGTGCTGTTCATTCTGTTTTTATTTATTATTATCCGTTCACTTACGCTGCCTAATGCATTTGAAGGGGTTAAGTATTTCCTGACACCTGACTTCAGCGAGCTCAGTGCAAATGGGATAATGTTCGCGCTTGGCCAGTCGTTCTTTGCGCTCAGTGTCGGAATTACTCAGATGATGACGTACGCGTCATACTTAAAAGCGGATCAGAATCTGACGAGATCTGCATCGTATATCGTTCTTTTGAATATCGCGGTTTCCGTTATGGTTGGACTTGCGATTTTCCCTGCAATTGCTTCATTCGGCATGCAAAGTGTTGAAGGCCCGGGACTTGTCTTTATCGTTCTGCCTGAAATATTTAATGCGATTCCGTTCGGAATTATTTTTTATCTGATGTTCCTCACTGCATTCTTATTTGCGACATTGACATCCGCGTTCTCGATGATTGAAATTAACGTTGCCAACACTGTTAAAGGCGACCAGTCGAAACGTAAAAAGGTAACTTACATTTATGCAATTATCGTTTTCGCTATCGGTATTCCGTCTGCTTTATCAGAAGGTGTACTGAATGATGTTCAGTTCTTCGCAGGTACGATATTCGATAATGTGGATTTCCTCGTATCAAATATACTTTTACCTGCAGGAGCCTTGTTCTCCTCAATCTTTGTCGGTTATATTTTAGACAAGCGCATTACGATGGAACAACTGAATGTAACGAAAGACAGCAAATCTTTTATTGTATTTAAAGGCTGGTTATTCCTGCTCAGATTTATTTTACCTGCAATATAATCTTTGTCTTTATTATGAATATAATCAGCTTCATTTAAGTAACTGAAAGGTGCAGATCCAAGTGGGGGATCTGCATTTTTTAAATTTTATAAAAATTTACGATTGCGCATGAAATATGAGTATGGTAATATTTTCTCATGAGTTTTCAGCATGATTGACATCAAATCAGATTAAGGGCGTGAGGTATGGAAAGTTTAACCAGAGAAAAAATCATCTCTATTGCACAAGAAGAAAATGTAAGATTTATCCGTCTGCAATTTTCCGATATTCTCGGAACGATAAAAAATGTGGAAGTGCCGTTCAGCCAGCTGGATAAAGCGCTCGAAGGACAAATGATGTTTGACGGTTCTTCAATTGAAGGGTTTACCCGTATCGAAGAATCGGATATGTATCTGGTTCCGGATTTAAATACGTGGACAGTATTTCCGTGGACAACATCACGCGGTGATAAAGTTGCGCGTCTGATCTGTGACGTTCATAACGTTGACGGCACGCCTTTTGAAGGTGACCCCCGTACTAACTTAAAAAATGTTCTGAAGGAAATGGAAGCGCTCGGCTATACATCATTCAACTTAGGACCGGAACCGGAATTTTTTCCTCTTTAAACTGGATGATCGCGGTAAACCGACGACCGAGTTAAATGATCATGGCGGGATTTTGATTTAGCGCCTACGGACTCAGGTGAAAATTGCCGTCGTGATATCGTTATTGAACTTGAGGATATGGGCTTTGATATTGAAGCTTCACACCATGAAGTTGCTGAAGGACAGCATGAAATTGACTTTAAATATGCAGATGCCGTTACAGCGTGTGACAGTATTCAGACATTTAAACTCGTTGTTAAGACCGTCGCGAGAAACATAATCTGCATGCGACATTTATGCCGAAACCGCTGGTTGGTATTAACGGCAATGGTATGCACTTTAACGTGTCACTCTTTAAAGGAAAAGAAAATGCATTCTTTGATGAGTCTGCAGAAGATGGCTTAAGCGAAGATATGAAATACTTTATGGCAGGTGTACTGAAACACGTACGCGGCTTCACGGCGGTAACGAACCCGCTTGTTAACTCGTACAAACGTCTGGTGCCCGGTTACGAAGCGCCGAGTTACATCGCATGGAGTAAGAAGAATCGCTCGCCATTGATGAGAATCCCTTCTTCACGCGGATTATCTACGCGTGTGGAAGTACGTTCTGTCGATCCATCAGCGAATCCGTATTTGGCACTGGCAGTCATTTTAAAAGCCGGTCTGGATGGCATTAAAAATAAAATGGAACTTCGTGAATCCGTAGATTTAAATCTTTACGAGCTGACAAGAGAAGAGCGACGTGAGAAAGGTGTCGAAGATTTACCGTCGACACTGTACAATGCATTAAAAGTGATGCGTGACAGTGAACTTTCAAAAGAAGCGCTCGGCAGTCATATTTACAAGGCGTTTTATGAACACAAGATGCTGGAATGGGAAGATTACCGTGCAACTGTATCGGAATGGGAACTTAAATCTTACCTAGAAAAATACTAAAACAAAAAAGGAACCGGGAATTAATTCCCGGTTCCTTTTTTAATATCAATCGTAAACAGTAAAGTCATCGTTCATGAATTCTTCTGTTACGTTATTTAAGTTTGTCTCTGTAATGTTTCTTGCGTTATAACCGATACGCTCAAGATTGCTGATTAATTCAACATAAAGTGTACCGCCATCCGTTGAACATTCGCCTCTTGAAAGACGCTTGATATGTTCTTTACGAAGTTTGTTTTCAATTCTGTGTGATTTCTGGCTTAATCTGATAACCTGTTCGAGCGCTTGAGGATTATAAACGTCAAGTGACTCGAGCGACATTGTAAACGATTCGTATACGTGGCTGTACAGATCTTCCAGACCTTCTTTAGCTTCGTCAGACAGATTAATATTATTTTCATACTTATGATGGTACTGATCAGCCATATTTTTAGCCTGTGAGCTTACTTTAAGCAGAATCCGTGATACTTCCAGCAGTGTGCTGACACGTTCAGTATCATCCTGGGAAATTTCGTATTTCGACGCATCAATCAGGTAACCGCGTATAGCATCCTGCAGCGTTGAGACAACGTTAACTTTATCTTCAATCTGCTTGAAGAGTTTGTCGTCCTGCTTATCGCTGTACTGACGTGCATCCTGTAAAGTACTGAGAACTAATTCACCCAGATTTTTAACTTCACTCTGTGCGCCCTGAATTGCAATACTCGGTGACTGTTTTAATAAGAGCGGGTCTAAATGTTTAGGCGTGAAATCTTCAGAAAATCACGTCCCGGAACTATTTTAACGACTAGCCACGCAAGAGCACCGACAAATGGCAGATGTATCAATGTATTGATAATATTGTATGAACCATGAGCGAACGCGATAGTCATTGGTTTATTCAGACTGAGAATATCTTCAAGATAGCCGACGTATATTACAAACAGCGGCATCAGTATCATAAATATTGTTGCCCCAATGATGTTAAATGTAACGTGTACCAAGGCTGCACGTTTAGCGGCAATTGAACCGGCAAGCGCTGCTAATATCGCAGTGATCGTTGTACCGATATTGTCGCCGAGCAGAATCGGCAATGCTGCCTGCAGATCAATCATGCCGTTGTCATAGAAATTCTGCAGGATGGCAATGGTCGCACTTGAACTTTGAACAATAACTGTCAGGATTACACCGACAGCAAGACCAAGGAATGAATTATCACTCATTGCCAGCATCAGATTTTGGAAGTATTCGAGATCAGCCAGCGGACCGACACCGTCTCCCATTAATTCGAGACCGTAAAATAATGCCCCGAAACCGAAGAGAACTCTACCTACATTAGTAATCTGATTTGATTTAAAGAAGAATAGCATAAATGAACCTATAGCGAGAATCGGCAAAGAATATGCACCAATATCAAGCCCAATAATAAATGCTGTAACCGTCGTACCAATATTGGCACCTAAAATAACACCAATAGCTTGTCTAAGTGTTAGAAACCTGCACTCACTAAGCCAATAGTAATTGCCGTGGCACCGGAGCTGCTCTGGATTAAAACTGTAACTAGAATACCGGCAATAACACCTCTGACAGGATTGGATGTCATGCGGTTTAAAATATCTCGCAAACGGTCACCGGCAGCTGCCTGCAGGCCGTCACCCATCTGTTTAATACCGTACAGGAAGATACCAAGTCCTCCGACGAACATGAAGATAACTTCCATTGGACTAAGAGACATAAAGAGTCCTCCATATAATATTTAATTTACAAACTTTACCTATGCTTAAAGAACTATGCGATAAATTTACAATCTACTGTTTATCATATTACAAATCAGCATATTTTAAAACATAAAATTAATTTATGTCGTAAAGTTCAAGTTGCCTGAAAATTTGTATAAATAGTCGACAAGACTAAAGTGGTGTGAGAAACTGGCAATATATAAAAAATACTGGGGTGTTTTCATGACGACGATACTGTTTGATGTTGACGGTGTGTTTTTTAAGCGAAGAAAGATGTTTTGATGTATCTGCGCTGACAGTAGAGGAATTACTGTACAGCCCGCGCTATTTAAACCTGGATGGCAGTAAGTTCAGAACAGATTATACAAATGAAGAAATCAGCGGCATCCGCAGTACAATTTTTGCCGATGACCGTGTACTTAAACGCTTTAAAGAAGCGGGGCTGAATTCAAACTGGGACATGCTGTTTATTACGTTTGCACTGATGTATATAGATATACTAAAACAGGAAAATTTAAATCTGGCTGGTGTCGACGTGACAGATTTAAACGCGGTCGGGGATATGCTTGGTGAAGTGACTGTGGATCCGGAAGCGGTAGTAGAATTTATTTCCCGGGAAAACTTCACTAAAGATGAAATATACAGAGCATTAATCGAATATGCCGGAACACTTCAGAATTTAGAGGATCCGGATGTCTTCAAAATGTACGGACCGATTTGGAATCAGGGTCACTTTAAATATCAGGAATGGTATTTAGGCAGTGAACTTGTTGAAGCAGATACCGGTAAGCCGGCTGAAGAACTTCAGAAGACAGGTTTCATTTACGATGAAGAATGGATTGTAGAACCTGAAGCAATTAAAGAAATGCTTCAGGGACTGAAAGCACAAGGATACATCGTAGGTGTGGCAACAGGAAGGCCGAGACAGGAAACGCTGCTGCCGTTTGACGAAGTTGGACTCATGGATGTATTTGAAGAACGCCGTGTTTCAACTGCGAGCGAGGTAATGGCAGAGGATAGAAGTACTGCAGCTTATGCCCTCACTAAGCCGCATCCGTTCAGTTATTTATGGAGCCTGTATGTACAGAATGAAGCATTGTTTGAAGCGGCTGTTGACGGCAGAAACGAAAGTGATGAACAAATCTTTATCGTCGGTGACTCTGTTGCGGACTTTTACTGTGCAGATAAAATCGGCGCAGTATTTATTGCGACGCTGACAGGGCTGACAGGTGATGATATTATCACCACATTCGATGAGCTGAATGTACCAAAAGAACAGATGCTGAAAAATGTACTTGGAGTACCTGAACTTGTTGAGACGCTTGTTAAATAAAATAGATACTTAAAAGAACACCGCCTTGAATCTTAGGATTCAAGGCGGTGTTCTTTTATATTTAAGGAAGATATATGCGGAAATAATCCTGTGGAATATTTTAATTTTTATCCCAGTTTAATCGTGTGCACTTTATGAATGTTTGAGACATTTTTTATTTTCATATGTTTCTTCGTTGACCTGATTATCCAGTGTGAAGAGAACCATTGCGTCACCTTCTTTAGACAGGCGTGCAAGCTGCATTGAAGCGATGTTTACTTCATCTTCACCGAGCAGGACACCGAGCTCGCCAATAATGCCAGGGCGGTCTGTATGCTCGATTATGAGTATATTTTCTTCCGGCTTGAAGTCGATAGGGTACTCGTTAATTTTTACGAGACGCTCTCCGTATCCTGGAATAGTTGAAGCACCGAGGGTAATGTGCTCATTATCATTAATCAGTTCAACTTCCAGATAGTTGGTATAGCCGTCAGCTTTAGCTTTCTTTTCAACTTTGTAAGTCACGTCGCGTTCATTTAAGTAGTACAGTGCGTTAATAATATTCACTTCATCACCGAAGTGGGGTTTCAGCATATTACTAACGAACGTGCGCGTTAAAATACTCGTGTCATCGACAGCGATATCTCCGTGATATTTAATTTTCACTTCCTCGGGCGGTTTATCGAGCAGCTGAATGCCGAACTGTCCTAAATGTTTCACGATAGACATATACGGTTTTAATTCTTCTGCGACAGAATGACTGACACGCGGCGCGTTAACCGCATGAGTAATCTGCTTGTCTTCAAAATACTCGATAATTTCTTTAGATACACTTACTGCAACTTTTTCCTGTGCTTCTGCTGTTGAAGCGCCGAGGTGCGGTGTCACAACAGTGCGGCGATGTGTCAGGAGTGCAGTGTTTTCCGGAGGCTCTGTCACGAATACGTCGAGTGCGGCACCTTTTACGATACCTGAATCGAGTGCTGTGAGTAACTCGTCTTCGTCGATAATGCCGCCGCGTGCGACGTTGATCAGGTAAACACCCTCTTTTTTACATTTACTAAAGAAGTCAGCACCGATTATTCCTTTTGTCTGGGGAGTCAGAGGAGTATGGACGGTAATAAAATCTGCTGCAGCTGCCACTTCATCAACTTCCATTTTAACAATCTCATTGTCGCGGGCTTTGTCGTCGGATAAGTACGGGTCAAATGCGACAATCTTCATGCCGAAACTTTTAGCGCGTCTGGCTACACCGAAACCGATTTTCCCTGCACCGATAATACCAAGCGTTTTGCCGTAAAGCTCCACACCTTTATGAGCGCCGCGGTTCCATTCGCCTTCAGTAAGTTCCTTATATGCTTCAGGTATATCGCGAGCCATTGACAGCATCATTGCCATTGTATGCTCCGTAGCGGAAATGGTATTTCCTTCAGGAGCGTTGACGACGATAACACCATGTTTTGTTGCTGCATCGATGTCGATGTTGTCGACGCCTACACCGGCACGTGCAATCATCTTAAGTTTTTTAGCGTGCTGAATAATGCGTTCTGTAATTTTCGTCTGGCTGCGGACAATCACAGCATCGAAATCATGAATGATATCGACAATCTGCGATTCCGATAAACCTTCCTGGCGTGTAACGTTAAAATTATCATTATCAATAAGTGCCTGTATACCGTCCTGGCTCACGGGGTCCAATACAATTACGTTATGCTTCGTCATATAAACTCTCCTGAGCGGCAGTTAATGCTTTGCCGTAGTAATTTTTCTTGCGCAGCTTGCTTAAAATATCTTCCAGAGCACTTAATATAGCCAGCATATCTTTCGGGAACATAAAGCCCATGTGGCCGATTCGGATAATTTTTCCAGCGAGATCTTTCTGTCCGCCGGCTACAGAAATATTATAATTTTTATCCAGTTCATCTTTAATGTGTGCAATTTCTTCAGGCGTCGAAGTGACTGCTGTCACTGTAGGTGAAGCGGACGCTTCTTTTACAAAAAGCTCAAGTTCCAGTGCTTCAATACCGCGGCGCAGCATTTTCTGCATTTTTTTATGACGAAGAAATACTTCTTCGATTGTTTCTTCATGGATCATATCTAGCACGTCATCCAGTCCCTGATACAAAGTTACAGCTGGTGTCTGAGGAGTATAATCTACTTCCAGAGACTTAAAGTACATTTTTAAATCGAGATAATAGCGTCCGTGGCGTGAGCTGTTCACTTTGCTGAGCGCTCTATCATTAAGAGCAACGAATGCAAGACCCGGGGGCAGCATCATTGCTTTTTGACTGCCTGAAACTATACAGTCAATGTTATCGCGCTGCATGTGCATATCAGCGCCGCCAAGTGCACTAACTGCATCGACGATAAACAGCGTTTCTTCATTATAATTATGCACGACTGCAGCAAGCTCAGTGAGCGGGTGAAGTACAGATGTTGAGGTCTCGCATGCCTGAGTAAATACTGCAGTTACATTATCGAGCCCGTTCAGGTACTCTTCAAAAGCCTGTGGATCAGCAGCTTCTCCCCATGTCACATCGTAAATATGTACATTGAAGTTGTAGCGTCCGGCGATATCTGCGAACTTTCCGCCGAATACGCCGCTGACGATTAAGACAACGGTATCTCCCTCATCAACAAGGTTGACCATTGCTGCTTCAAGAGCGCTGGTGCCTGATGAAGTCAGTACAGCGACTGGATTATCGGTGCCGAATATAGGCTGTAGTCTGGCTTGGATATCAGCAGACATTTCTTTGAATCGGCTAGTTCTGTGACCGAAAATACCTTGGGACATTGCTTGATATGTACGTCGGGCAACGGGTGTTGGTCCAGGTGTAAGCAATAACTCTTCTTGCATAGCGATTCCTCCTGTATAAATAAATTGTAAATTTCATTATAACAGAAATATCATTAAATTCAGTTATTTTTCCGTTCTTCCAGTATTTTATCGATTAAAGCATGGGCGCGCAGATAATTATTCAGATATGTATCATCTAAAATAACTGTATTATTCATTAAATTATAATGGTCCAGCTGTTCTAAAAGCAGTGTATAAAATTTTTGGTCGTAATCAGAAGAATCTTCCGCCGGAGGCATGATTAAAATCAGACTCCATGTCTGAAGCTTAATATAATGGTCGAAAATTTGATTTACGTATTCCTGCTGATCGTGATCAGCGAGCATATTATGCACTTTTGAGTACAGTACATCTGTGTCTGCGAAAAAGATTTTACGTGTTGCATTGGAATGAATATGACGCCTGTTCAGTTCAAACTGGCCGATGCCGATTGCATGAAAATCTTTTGCATCAAGATCAGGCGATTTCAGCTGATGCTCGTCGAAATAACTTGCTGCGTATTCAATGGAATAGCTCGTCGAATATCTTCGTGCCAGATCTTCAATAATCATCGATTTCCCGCTGTTTGGTGCACCGGTGACTAAAACGTTCTGAACAAAGAAGCGTCGAAACGGGCGTGTGACGTAATCCCAGTTTAAAATGGGTGTCTCCCTGATCTCAGTTCCGCTGATACCGAGAATCTTTCTGTCCACCATAGTCATATGAATATCAATGTGCTGCCACTTTTTAGAAATAACTTTCAAGTGGTTCTTTATAGTCGCTTTCGCCCATATAAAACGTTGCACTCTGTACATCGAAATCCAGGGCATCTTTGCTCTGGCGGATTAAACTCTCAAGCATCTCGAGCCACGGCTCCCAGCCTGCAGGATAGCGTGGGATTTCTGATTCATCGAGCTGCAGAATGGAAACGTTGCTGTCGTTCTTTAAAAGCTGACGCATCGCCCGGGCGCGGTGTTCAAGATTCATGCCGATATTGTCTCCCCGGTCGCCTGTGTATCCGCTAATAATAACCACAGCATGCCTGTTCTCTCTTTTGGCCCTGACGATTTGTTCAAAATGGCCAACGTGACACGGGGCGAAAGTACCAAAATAAATTCCGAGATCTCTCATGTTTATCTACTCCTAAGACAAATGATTTCAAAAGAACTGTATATTAAAATGTGCTACAATATTGAAGAAATTAAATGTAAGTTAACAGGATAGAAATGAAATGCAGCAATCCTGTCAGAATTGTTACCGCAGTTAAGATTTTAATGCTTTTAGACGCACCGGCGATTAAGAACAAGACCGACAGTATTATGGAAATTGCCATGAGAATAATTCTCGTACTGAGCAGAGCAATAAGCTCGTCATGCTGGTATGATATTGAAATATTAATAAAGCTGTAAATGTTAAATGCGGCTAATAAAATTAAAATAATCTGTTTCATTTTTGCACGCTCCCTTTGGGGGTATATTATATCAGAAATAATAGAGAAATGATTGGTGAGAAATTATGGTTGAACTATTAAATATTACAGATGAAATGCACGATGAATTTGTTAAGTCACATCCTGCAGGTGATCTGCTTCAGCTGACATCATGGGCCGGCTCAAAAGAACTGACGGGATGGTACTCGAGACGCATTGCTGTTGGACGTAATGGTGAAGTAGAAGGCGTCGCATTGTTACTGTTTAAAAAAGTGCCGAAAACATTCTTTACGATGTGTTATGCGTCACGCGGTTTTGTCTGTAACTACGAAGACAGGGAAGTCGTGAACACACTGCTCGGAGCAGCGAAGAAAATCGCAGCAGATGAAAAATCTTATACGATTAAAATAGACCCGGACATTCCGGCTTCAGGTAACGAAGATACAATCGAATATTTAAAACAGCTCGGTTTTAAGCATCACGGTCTGACGGACGGCATGAGTAAAGATGTTATTCAGCCGCGTACAACGATGGTGACAAATATTAGCGTTGACGACAAAGCGCTGCTGCAGAGCTTTGAACGGAACAACCGAACAAAAGTAAGAAATTCACTGCGTGCCGGTACAACGGTTTATAAAGCAGACAGGGAAGAACTTTCGGACTTCGTTAAATTGATGAAAGAAACAGGCGAGCGCGACGGCTTCTTAACGAGAGACATTACATATTTTGAGTCGCTGTACGATAACTTGAATCCCGAAGGGCATATGGACCTGTTTATGGTTAAACTATTACCGGATAGCGCTGTGCAGTCGCTTCAGAACGATATCGAAAAGTAACGAAAGATATCCGTAAAGCAGAGAAAATTAAAGATGAGCTGAAAAAACAAAATCAGCTGAAGAATTTAAATAATCGTATGACGAAAGTTCAGTCGCAGCTAGACGACATGAATGAACTTAAACGGAAACAACCACAAGGAGTACTCTTGTCAGGCGCACTGTACGCGCAGTCAGGACATAAGTCCTATTACCTGTACGGCGCATCTTCAAACGACTTTAGAGAATTCCTCCCGAATCATCACATGCAGTGGCATATGATGCAGTATGCACGTGAACACGGTGCAAAGACATATGACTTCGGTGGTGTATCAGTAGAACCTGATAGGGATGACGAACACTTCGGGCTATGGCAGTTTAAAAAAGTGTGGGGTACAGAGGTATCGGATAAAATCGGAGAATTCGATTATGTAACGAATCGCCCGCTTTATATGGCGGCGGAAGTAATGTTCCCGCTGTTTCAGAAGAGTAAAATGAAGCTGAATAAAATAATTAAAAGAAGATAACTGAGAAAACCTGCCGAATCATTGGCGGGTTTTTGCTGTTTTTTTGGGGGGAGGGTTCACGCCCAGTGCGATGATTACATGCGATTGAATATCGTTTTTCGACCTGATGAGAGTACTGTAATCAACCCTCATGATCACGCAGTCTACTTTTCATAGACATGAATCCGGAACCCGAACGCCAAAACTCACCATAAAAAAACCATACGTCATTTCACAAGGAATTTGACGTATGGTTTTATATGTTTTATAAATAATACGGCTGCATAATTGCGATATATAATATAAACAGCACAGATGAACAAGAGACGATAATCAGTGCAAGTGAAAAATAAGAATGCATATGACGGCTCTCATTTAAATGCGGCTCGGAGCGGAATGCCCGGATGCCGGTAATAATAGCGAGCGCTGCGAGAGTGAACCATATATAGATGTTATAAAAAATAATGCCGTCGTTAATCGAGTAATTTATAAAGAACAGTATTTGAATTAACATCAGCAGTATTAAAATGACACGTCTCATATACACATCTCCTTACAGAGTGATCAGAATTATAATAAGTACAAGTGCCATCGTCAGCGTAAACGCGTGCACTAAAAATAAGTTTGCACGGTCGCCTTTGTATTCTTTAAATGATGTAATTTCAACTGACATAACAATGCACAGTGAAAGCAGCAGCACGATAAAAATATCCGTACCGTCGAGCGACAGACTGAAGGTAATCATCATCAGTAAAAATGCAGCGCCGGAAATGTAGCGTGCGATGTCAAAAGCGCGCGACCTGAAATTCAAAATGGTAGCGGCACTAATGACGATATAAATTAAAAGCATGAGGAGTGTTAATAATGTCATGCGACTCTCCCTCGTTTTCTATAGTATTGGAAAATAAAATGTGTCGATAAGATAGTCATCAGTGCGCCAAAATAAAACGGCAGTCCCGCAGAGATCAGGAACAGTGCGTTAAATATGAGCGGTCCGCATATTCTTCCGAGACTGTCGAGTGAATATGTCGTTGCAGTAACACGTCCCATATCTTGAGCGGATGCTTCTTTCGTAATTTGTGATGTCATTAAAGTTTTTGCCAGAGCATTCCCCGTCATCAGGAGAACAATACAGATTCCGGCATAAACGAGACCTGTCATGAACGGCAGCATAATAAATGCAATCACGGCCATAATCTGACCAATGACCATTGCTTTTTTCTCCTGACCGTCTTTCAGCTTCCTTATATATACACCTTGAGTCAGTGCGTAAATATTCCTCCGATGAAAAACAATACTCCCATTTCAGTCGGGGTAATATTAATACGGTCCTGACCGAGCAGCTGGAAAGTACTTTCCATTCCGCTCATGAAAAACATTACAAAAAATGTACCGACCATCAGAATACCGACGGGCTGAGTAAAGTAATCGACAGCCAGTGTAATTTTCTTTGGTGTCTGCTGTGTTTTTTGACTGTACGTTTCCGGAACTTTCAAGAAGCTGAAGATCAATGCACCGGTAATAACGATTGTCGTCATATAGTAGGCGAAGCTCAATGAGATGCCTGCCAATATACCGCCGACACCCGGTCCAAAAATAAAACCGAGACCGACACACATGCCGACAAGACCCATGTATTTCGTACGTTCTTCCCGCGTTGTAATATCTGCAACCATACTCGTCGTTGCAGTGTAAAGAGCGCCTGAAGCGGCCCCCCCGATAACTCTGCTTAGATAAAGTATAGTCAGGTTATGAACAGACCAAATATTAAAAAACTGAATGCAAATGCTGCTAACCCGCCGAGAAGAAGCGGACGTCTGCCGATTTTGTCGGATAACCGTCCGAAGAACGGAGCGGAAAGAAAGCTCGCGAGTGAATAGACCGCGAGCAGTAAGCCCATATGTATCGTATTGACACCGAGCTGATTAATGAGTTCGGGAATGACTGGAATAATCATACTGAACCCGAAATATATTAAAAATTGAATGATCATAATCAGGGTAATCATTCGTTTCATTATATCCACGTCCTGAAATTATTTATTTTTTAGTGCCTGGCGTACTTCTTTAATCTGAGTTTCAAGTCGTGAAGACGATCCGTCATTTTGATGTCGGATGACCAGTGGACTCGATTTTTTCCAAATCACCTTGAAGGTGCACATATTCGTATTTTAATTCCTGTAATTGGCTTTCCAAATCCATTTTAACCACCACCTAAACTTAACTAATATCATATCATAAATGAGCAATTTTAAATGTGAAGAGAAAGCAATTTTTAGACAAACATTTACGTTAAAAAAAGAAAAATGTACGGATTTAGCATGTATTTATGTCGAATTAGGTGTATAATATACTTGTATTTGAGATTAAAACCAACTGGTAAAGCTTTATACATATTATATAGGAGTGATAGGGTGCCTAGTAGCTTTGTTAAACGCTGCCTGTTTTACTTTGTAGGTTTAATATTATCAATCGGCGTTGCGATGCAGGTTAAAGGCTTTGTTATGGGTCTGTCACCTTGGGATGTACTGCATTTCGGCCTGTGGCAGTCTGTCGGACTGACATTCGGAAGCTGGGCAGTCATTATCGGCATCGGTATTGTAATAGCAACCTCGCTCATCTTAAAAGCTCTGCCTAAAGGCGGAGTGTACGTCAACTTGTTAACGATCGGCGCATTTATCGACTTCTTTGTCTGGGTGCTGCCGGATGTGGAGAGCTGGCCTGCACAAGCGGTCTACTTTACAGCGGGTGTGTTTATCGCAGCATTCGGTTCTGCATTTTATATGACACCGAACCTTGGCGCTGGACCGAGAGACTCTTTAATGATGGTATTGGTAATGAAGTTCAATTTAAGAATGGCGAGAGCTCGGTTTTTAATGGAACTAATTGTTACAGTGTTTGGAATTATACTCGGGGGACCGGTATTTATCGGGACGATATTAATTGTTCTGTTTTACGGCAAGATAATAGAAATGTTCTTTCCTTATACCGAGAGAGCTGCTGATTCGCTTTATAGGATACGATGACCCGAGGATTATACAATTTAAATAATCATATAATGATTGGAGTTTTACAAAAAAGTTTTTTGGTTTTGAGGAACTTGATACAATTTTAGAAAAGAAAGTAGGGGGTCTGACAACATTCCTGTCGATGGCTTTATTCTCGCGTTAACCCTTCGATTTTATCACTGCAGGGAATAGAGGGTGTTCCGGATGAAAAAGATGGATATTAACGCTGTCTTCGTTGCAACGTGTTTAGCGGCATTTGTCGGCTGTCTGTTTATGGGAATTATTGCGAAATATCCAATCGCACTCGCGCCCGGTATGGGACTGAACGCGTTTTTCGCTTTTACAGTAGTTCTGACGATGGGAATTCCCTGGCAGACTGCACTAACAGGCGTACTGTTCCGGTGTGATTTTTGTAATCCTTACATTAACAGGTTTACGTGAATACATAATTAATGCCATACCGATGGAGATGAAAATGGCGGTCAGCGCCGGTATCGGATTCTTCATCACTTTCGTAGGACTTCAGTCTTCGGGAATTATCGCCGGGGATGACGCGACATTAATCAGTCTCGGCGACGTACACAGCGGCGGCGTGCTGCTGACTTTTGCAGGACTTGTGATTACCGTTATATTAATGACTAAAAAAGTTCCGGCAGCAATATTTTTCGGAATGATTATTACTGCACTACTGGGTATAGTCACTGGAATCGTTCCGATGCCGTCGGCAATCGTCGGCTCAGTGCCGAGCGTTGCACCGACATTCGGCGCAGCATTTGAAGGGCTGATGGACTTTGATACAATTTTTAACGTGCAGTTCTTGATTGTTGTGCTGACTTTCCTGTTCGTAGACTTTTTTGATACTGCAGGTACACTCGTAGGCGTAGCGTCACAAGCTAACCTTATTAAAGATAACAAGCTCCCGCGTGCAAGCAAGGCGCTCCTTGCAGATGCATTTGCGACGATTACAGGCGCAATCTTCGGAACATCTACAACAACCATATGTAGAATCTACAGCCGGTGTCGCAGCTGGGGCACGGAGCGGATTGCTTCAGTTGTTACCGGTGTTTTCTTAGCTGCGATATTCTTCTCGCCGCTGATTGTGACATTTACATCGGAAGTCACAGCACCTGCACTTATTATAGTGGGGATTTTAATGGCATCTAATTTATCGAAGATAAGCTGGGGCAGATTTGAAGTTGCAGTACCTGCATTCCTGACAGTATTTATGATGCCGCTCACGTACAGTATCGCGACCGGTATTGCTATTGGATTTATCTTCTATCCAATTACAATGATCATGGCAGGCAAGAGAAAAGAAATTAATCCAATAATGTAGGACTATTCGTAGTGTTCATTTTATACTTCGTATTCATTAATTAATATTCAAAGTGATGTATATAAAAAAAACCCGAAGAAAAATAAAAAAAGAGTGAAGAAATCTCTAGATACCTATTGATTTCCTCACTCTTTTACTGTATCATATCTAACGTTGGACTTAAGCGGACACAGTTGTGTCCTGAATATGTGAAGTGCTGTTCCTATGCACATCACACATCGATGAAGCGAGAGGTTACTGACACACCCGGCCGCATTGCCATGGCAGATGTGACAAGAAAATTTTCGCTGAGATAGTCTACCATTAATAGGATGACGACCATAAGGAGGTATAAATAATGGCAAAGCAAAAAATTCGTATTCGTTTAAAAGCGTACGACCACAGAGTGCTGGATCAATCAGCAGAAAAAATCGTTGAGACGGCAAAACGTTCAGGTGCAGATGTATCAGGACCGATTCCGTTACCGACTGAGAAAACTATTTACACAGTTATTCGTGCGGTGCACAAATACAAAGATTCACGTGAACAGTTTGAACAGCGTACACACAAACGTCTTATCGACATTTTAAACCCTACACCTAAAACAGTTGACGCTCTAATGGGCTTAAACTTACCATCAGGCGTAGACATCGAAATCAAGTTATAAATTATAGGAGGTGCGACTTTCGATGACCAAAGGAATCTTAGGTAGAAAAATTGGGATGACTCAAGTTTTCGGTGAAAACGGAGAATTAATCCCTGTAACAGTAGTTGAAGCTGCAGGAAACGTAGTAGTTCAAAAGAAAACTGACGAAACAGACGGATATAACGCGATTCAAATCGGATTTGATGACAAACGCGATTATAACGCAAAAGGCAGAAGCAACAAATATGCCAACAAAGCAGAGGCAGGCCATGCTAAAGCATCTGGCACTGCTCCTAAGCGCTTCATACGCGAATTCAAGAACTTGAACGCAGAGGAATTTGACGTAGGTCAAGAAGTCCCTGTAGATACATTTGCTGCAGGTGATTTTGTAGACGTAACAGGAACTTCAAAAGGTAAAGGTTTCCAGGGTTCTATCAAACGTCACAATTTCAGCCGCGGACCAATGAGTCACGGTTCACGTTACCACAGAGGATCAGGTGCCATGGCTATGGCTGCCAGCCCGTCAAAAGTTTTTAAAGGTAAAAAATTACCTGGACAAATGGGTGGTAAAACGATTACTATGCAAAACTTAGAAATCGTACGTGTAGATGCAGAGAAAAATGTTGTTCTTATTAAAGGCAACGTGCCAGGACCTAGAAAAGGTTTTGTAAAAATTTCATCATCAATTAAAAAAGGTAACAAGTAATAAGGAAGGGAGGATAAACACATGGCAATCGATGTTTTATCAAAAGAAGGAACTAAAGTAAGTTCTATCGAATTAAACCAGGCTGTATTCGGAATCGAACCGAACCAGCACGTACTATTTGAAGCAGTTCACTTACAACGTGCATCTCTTAGACAAGGGACACACGCAGTGAAAAACCGCTCAGCTGTACGCGGCGGCGGAAGAAAGCCGTTTAAACAAAAAGGAACAGGTAACGCACGTCAAGGTACAATCCGTGCACCGCAATTCCGTGGAGGCGGCGTCGTATTCGGACCGACTCAAAGATCATACAGCTACAGCATGCCGAAGAAAATGAGAAAGCTTGCACTTCGTTCAGCACTTTCAGCGAAAGTAAATGAAGAAGTATTACAAGTGATTGACCACCTTGAAATGGAAGCGCCAAAAACTAAAGAGTTCTTAACAGTACTTGAAAATCTTGGTGCAGCTAAGAAAGTACTTCTCGTACTTGAAAATAAAGACGAAGTTGTTGAGAAATCAGCACGTAACATCCCAGGTGTTACAGTGTTAACTCCAGCTGGTCTTAACGTACTAGATATCCTTTCTGCTAACCATGTGATCTTCACTGAGGGAGCAATCAAAATAGCAGAGGAGGTACTTGTATAATGGATGCACGCGACATTATCAAGCGCCCAGTAGTTACTGAGCGTTCTGCTGACTTAATGTCAGAAGACAAATACACATTTGATGTAGATGTAAGAGCGAACAAAACACAAGTCAAACACGCAGTTGAAGAAATCTTCGACGTTAAAGTTGAAAAAGTAAACATTATGAATGTTAAGCCTAAGAAAAAACGCATGGGTCGTTACGAAGGCTATACAAACAGAAGAAGAAAAGCGATTGTAAAACTTAAAGAAGGTTCAATCGAAATCTTCTAAATTATATAAAGATACCAATAAGGAGGTATAACGAGGATGGCAATTAAGAAATATAAGCCTACCACGAATGGTCGTCGTAATATGACTGGTTCGGATTTTGCTGAAATCACTTCAACAACTCCGGAACGTTCATTACTAGCGCCGCTGCCGAAAAAAGCGGGACGTAATAACCAAGGTAAAATTACTGTACGTCACCAAGCAGGTGGACATAAACGTCAATATAGAATTATTGACTTCAAACGTAATAAAGATGGAATTCCTGCAACTGTTAAAACTATTGAGTACGATCCAAACCGTTCAGCTAACATCGCGTTAGTATCATATGCAGATGGTGAAAAGAAATATATCTTAGCACCTAAAGGCATGACAGTTGGAACAGTAATCATGAGTGGACCTGAAGCAGATATCAAACCAGGTAACGCATTAACATTAGCAGACATCCCGGTTGGTACTACAATCCACAACATCGAATTAAAACCAGGTGCCGGCGGACAGATGTCACGTTCAGCAGGTACAAGCGCACAGCTGTTAGGTAAAGAAGGTAAATACGCACTGGTAAGATTAGCTTCCGGTGAAGTACGTATGGTACTTCTTACATGTAGAGCGACAATCGGACAAGTTGGTAACGAACAGCACGAACTTATCAACATTGGTAAAGCCGGACGTTCTAGATGGAAAGGTAAACGCCCTACAGTACGTGGTTCAGTAATGAACCCTAACGACCACCCGCACGGTGGTGGTGAAGGTAAAGCTCCTATCGGACGTCCATCACCAGTTTCTCCTTGGGGTAAACCAACTCTTGGTAAGAAAACTCGTAGAGGTAAAAACCGTTCAACTAAGTTCATAGTAAGAGGACGTAAGAAATAAGTAATGTGAGTGTGCGGATAAAATCCGCACGCATTATTGGAAGGAGGCGCCTACATGGCACGCAGTCTTAAAAAAGGACCTTTCGTCGACGATCACCTCATGAAAAAAGTAGAGGCTCAGAACGAAGGTAGTAAAAAAAGTGTAATTAAAACATGGTCACGCCGTTCAACGGTTTTCCCGAATTTCATCGGACATACAATCGCTGTATACGACGGACGTAAACATGTACCTGTGTACATCACAGAAGATATGGTTGGACACAAATTAGGTGAATTTGCACCTACAAGAACTTTCAAAGGTCACGGAAACGATCAAAAAACAAAAAGATAAATAACTAACCATATGCGATAAAGGAGGAAAAACTCATGCAATCGAAAGCTATTGCTAAAACTGTGAGAATCGCTCCGCGTAAAGTACGCCTTATTCTTGACCTTGTGAGAGGTAAAGAAGTTGGAGAAGCGATATCAATTCTAAAACTTACAAACAAGAGATCTTCACCAGTAGTGGAGAAACTAGTTAAATCTGCAGTTGCTAACGCAGAACACAACTACGATATGGATATCGATAACCTGTATATTTCTGAAATATTTGCAGATGAAGGTCCTACGATGAAAAGATTCCGTCCACGTGCTCAAGGCCGTGCTACGAAAATCAACAAACGTACTAGCCATATCACAGTAGTTGTTAAAGAGTACGCAAACGAAGCAGAAGTTGAAACTGAAGAAAATAAAGAGACAGAAAACGCTTAATTATATAAGGAGGGAATTAACTTGGGCCAAAAGATAAATCCAATTGGGTTTCGTGTAGGTGTCATTCGTGACTGGGAAGCAAAATGGTATGCAGACAAAAACTTTGCAAGCCTGTTACACGAAGACTTAAAAGTTCGTAAATATATCGAGACTAATCTTAAAGATGCATCAATTTCCAAAGTGGAAATCGAACGTGCAGCAAACCGAGTGAATATTGCTTTGCACACAGGTAAACCAGGTATGGTAATCGGTAAAGGCGGTAGTGAAATTAACAAACTACGTACTGCACTGACTAACTTAACTGGCAAGAAGGTTCATATCAACGTTATTGAAATTAAGAAAGTAGATATGGATGCTAAACTTGTAGCAGAAAATATTGCGCGTCAATTAGAAAACCGTGTATCTTTCCGTAGAGCACAAAAACAAGCGCTTCAAAGAGCTATTAAATCAGGCGCTAAAGGTATTAAAACACAAGTTTCAGGACGTTTAGGCGGCGCCGACATCGCTCGTGCTGAAGGTTACAGTGAAGGAACAGTTCCACTTCATACACTTCGTGCAGACATCGATTATGCTCATGAAGAAGCAGACACAACTTACGGTAAGTTAGGTGTCAAGGTATGGATCTACCGTGGAGAAGTTCTTCCTACAAAGAATAATAAATAAGTAAGGAGGAAATTTGGAATGTTATTACCAAAAAGAGTAAAATACCGTCGTCAGCACCGTCCGAATACAAAAGGACGTTCTAAAGGCGGAAATCAAGTAAGCTTTGGTGAATACGGGCTACAAGCTATGACAACATCTTGGATTACTGCAAGACAAATCGAAGCAGCGCGTATTGCAATGACACGTTATATGAAACGTGGCGGTAAAGTATGGATCAACATCTTCCCGCACACGCCATATACAAAGAAACCATTAGAAGTACGTATGGGTTCTGGTAAAGGTGCAATTGAAGGTTGGATTGCAGTAGTTAAACCAGGCCGCGTTATGTTTGAAGTTGCGGGTGTAGAAGAGGAAGCTAAAGAGGCACTTCGTCTTGCAAGTCATAAACTTCCATTAAAAACGAAAATAGTAAAACGTGAAGAATTAGGTGGTGATACGAATGAAAGCTAAAGAAATCCGTGATTTAACGAATTCCGAAATTGAATCTAATGTTAAAGAATTGAAAGAAGAACTTTTCAATCTGCGCTTTCAGCTAGCTACAGGTCAGCTAGAAAACACTGCTCGTATCAAAGAAGTTAGAAAGACTATCGCTAGAATGAAAACGACGGTTCGCCAAAGAGAGATTGAAGAAGCACAAGCGAATCAATAATTAGAGGAGGTTCAAATCGTGGAAAGAAAAAACGAACGCAAAGTTTACCAGGGCCGCGTCGTATCCGACAAGATGGATAAGACTGTAACGGTACTTGTTGAAACTTACACAAAGCACCCGATCATCGGAAAACGTGTTAAATATTCTAAAAAATATAAAGCACATGATGAAAACAATACTGCGAAAATGGGCGATATCGTTAGAATCCAAGAAACACGTCCATTATCTGCGACTAAACGATTCCGTCTAGTTGAAATCGTTAAAGAATCTGTAATAGTATAAAAATATTTGAAACAGAAGGAGGGAATCGCGCATGATTCAGTCAGAGAGCCGCTTGAAGGTAGCTGACAACTCAGGAGCACGTGAAGTGCTAACTATTAAAGTTTTGGGCGGAACAGGCCGTAAAACTGCAAATATCGGAGATGTAATCGTTGCAAGTGTTAAGAATGCAACACCCGGTGGGGTTGTCAAAAAGGTGAGGTTGTTAGAGCCGTCATCGTTAGAACAAAAACAGGTGTCCGTCGTGAAGATGGTTCATATATTAAATTCGATGAGAACGCATGCGTAATCATCCGTGATGATAAAGGTCCAAGAGGTACTCGTATTTTCGGACCAGTTGCTCGTGAACTTCGCGAAGGCAACTTCATGAAGATTATCTCATTAGCACCAGAAGTACTATAATCCAAATCCGAAGGAGGTGCGACAACTATGCACAAAAACAGGTGACCAGGTCGTTGTAATCAGCGGTAAGGACAAAGGTAAAAAAGGAACTGTACTAAAAGCAATTCCTGCAGACAACCGTGTCGTTATTGAAAATGTCAACGTAATCAAGAAACATCAGAAGCCATCTCAAATGAACCCAGAAGGCGGGATTCTAGAGGTAGAAGCTCCGATTCATGTTTCCAACGTCATGCATGTAGACCCTGAATCAGGTGAACGCACTCGTATCCGTCATGAAATTAAAGATGGTAAAAAAGTGAAAATCGCTGTTAAATCAGGTAAAGAGATCAAATAAGATTCAAACGGAAGGAGGTCCCATTAATGGCTCGCTTAAAAGAAAAATACAATGAAACAATCAAACAAGAACTAGTAAACAAATTTAACTACTCTTCAGTAATGCAGGCACCACAGATTGATAAAATCGTAGTAAACATGGGTATTGGTGACGCTGTACAAAACGCAAAAGTACTCGACACGGCAGTTGAGGAATTAAGTGCAATTACAGGTCAAAAACCAGTTATCACTAAAGCTAAGAAATCAATCGCTACATTCCGTTTACGTGAAGGTATGCCAATTGGTGCTAAAGTTACACTTCGTGGAGAAAGAATGTATGAATTCCTAGACAAACTTATCTCAGTGTCATTACCACGTGTAAGAGACTTCAGAGGTATTTCTAAGAAAGCATTCGATGGACGCGGTAACTACACATTAGGTGTTAAAGAACAATTAATCTTCCCGGAAATTGATTACGATAAAGTATCAAAAGTTCGCGGTATGGATATCGTTATTGTTACAACAGCAAACACGGACGAAGAAGCTCGTGAATTGCTTACACAATTCGGTATGCCGTTCCAAAAGTAAGTAATAAGGAGGCAATATAGTGGCTAAAAAATCAATGATTGCTAAACAGCAAAAAGAACAAAAATTCAAAGTTAGAGAATATACACGCTGCGAAAGATGTGGTAGACCACATTCAGTACTACGTAAATTCAAGCTTTGCCGTATCTGTTTCCGTGAACTTGCTTACAAAGGGCAAATTCCTGGTGTAAGAAAAGCAAGCTGGTAAGATTCATTATTCGAAAGGAGGCAACTTAAATGACAGTGTCAGATCCAATTGCAGATATGCTAACACGCATTAGAAATGCGAACTGTTAGACATGAAACTTTAGAGATTCCTGGTTCAAACATGAAAAAGGAAATCGCTGCTATTTTGAAAACAGAAGGTTTTGTTAAAAATGTAGAATACATCGAGGACGATAAACAAGGTATGATTCGTGTATTCATGAAATACAGCAACGAAAACGAACGCGTTATTACTGGTTTGAAACGTATTTCTAAACCTGGACTACGTGTTTATGCTAAAAGAGAAGAATTACCAAGAGTACTTAACGGTCTTGGAATTGCTCTTATTTCAACATCAGAAGGCGTGCTTACAGATAAAGAAGCTCGTAAAAGAAATCTTGGCGGGGAAGTTCTCGCATACGTTTGGTAATTTAATAAAACAGGAGGTGCAAAGTAATGAGTCGTGTAGGTAAACGTCTTATTGACATTCCAAGTGACGTAACAATTGACATTAAGGACAATACTATTACAGTAAAAGGTCCTAAAGGTGAATTAGTTAACTCATTTAATGAAGCAATGACATACAATCTTGAAGATACTACTCTAGAAGTAGTTCGCCCAAGTGAATCTAAAGAACACCGTACAGTTCACGGAACAACTCGTGCACTTATCAACAACATGGTTGAAGGTGTATCAAAAGGTTTTGTTAAAGAACTTGAACTTATCGGAGTTGGTTACCGTGCTCAAATGCAAGGTAAAAAATTAGCGCTAAGCGTTGGTTTATCACACCCGGTAGAATTCGAAGCAACTGATGATCTTGCGATTACAGTTGACGGCAATACTAACATTAAAATTGAAGGTATTAATAAAGAGGCTGTTGGTGCTCTTGCATCTAACATCCGTAAAGTACGCCCACCAGAACCATACAAAGGTAAAGGTATTCGCTATAAAGGTGAAAACGTTCGCCGTAAAGAAAGGTAAAACTGGTAATAATAATAAGTGAGGAGTGAACATCAATGATCGCGAAAATTGACAAGAACAAAGTACGTCAAAAAAGACATGGTCGCGTGCGTAACTTACTTTCAGGTACGTCTGAAAGACCACGTTTAAATGTTTACCGTTCAAACAAGCATATCTATGCTCAATTAATTGATGACACTGCGCAAATTACACTTGCAAGCGCGTCTACTAAAGACACTGAATTCAAAGGCGAATCAGGATCTAACGTAGAAGCAGCTAAAGAAGTCGGAGCTCTAATTGCCAACCGTGCAAAAGACAAAGACATCGTTAAAGTAGTATTTGACCGTGGTGGATATTTATATCATGGACGTGTTAAAGCGTTAGCTGATGCAGCACGTGAAAACGGACTGGATTTCTAAAAAAAAGGAGGGACATATTTCATGGCTCAAAGAAGAGAAAGAGAAGTACAAGAATTTGAAGAGCGCGTTGTAACGATCAACCGTATCGCTAAAGTAGTTAAAGGTGGTCGTCGTTTCCGTTTCTCAGCTTTAGTAGTAGTTGGGGACAGAAAAGGACGTGTAGGTTTCGGTACTGGTAAAGCTCAGGAAGTTCCTGAAGCAATTAAAAAAGCAATCGAAGCTGCTAAGAAAAATCTAGTTGAAGTACCTATCGTTAATGGTACTGTACCTCATGAAGTAATCGGACGATTCTCATCAGGTAACGTACTCATGAAACCTGCTGCTCCTGGTACAGGGGTTATCGCGGGCGGACCGGTTCGTGCCGTATTAGAATTAGCTGGTGTTACTGATATCTTAAGTAAGTCACTTGGTGCTAACACACCAATTAACGTAGTTCGCGCTACTGTTAAAGGCTTAACTGAACTTAAAGATGTTAAAGAAGTTGCAAAACTTAGAGATAAAACTGTAGAAGAGATTCTAAACTAAGGAGGGAATAGTCAATGGCAAAAGTGAAAGTTACCCTCACTAAGAGTGTTATCGGTAAACCGCAGACACAAAGAGAAACAGTTACAGCATTAGGACTTAGAAAAATGCACCAGACTGTTGAGCATGAAGATACTCCTCAGTTAAGAGGACAGATTGCTAAAGTCGGTCATTTAGTTACAGTAGAAGAGAAATAATGATAAAATAAAGTAGGAGGTGCGAAGATGAAATTACACGAACTTAAACCAGTTGAAGGCGCGCGTAACAAACGTAACAGAGTTGGACGCGGTATGTCATCAGGTAACGGTAAAACATCCGGTCGCGGTCATAACGGGCAGAAATCTCGTTCTGGCGGTAAAGTTGGTCTTACTTTCGAAGGTGGACAATTACCACTTTTCCGTAGTATTCCAAAACGCGGATTCACAAACATCAACCGTAAAGATTACGCAATTGTAAATATTACTGCGTTAAACCGTTTTGACAATGGTACAGAAGTAACTCCTGAACTTTTAATCGAATCAGGAATTGTTAAAAACGAAAAATCTGGAATTAAGATTTTAGGCAACGGTAACTTAGAGAAGAAGTTGACGATTAAAGCGCACAAATTTTCTAGTTCAGCTGTAGAAGCGATTGAGCAACAGGGCGGAACTCATGAGGTGATCTAATGGTCGGGACGATATCGAATTTCTTTAAAATTAAAGAAATACGTAATAAGATACTGTTTACTTTGGCAATGCTAGTTATTTTCAAAATCGGTACTTACATTCCAGTTCCCGGCGTAGATCCAAGTGTTTTTGACACTGGCGCATCCGGGAGCGGAGTTTTAGATTTAATGAATACATTTGGCGGTGGAGCGCTCATGAACTTCTCTATCTTAGCGATGGGGATAATGCCGTACATTACGGCTTCAATCGTGACGCAGCTGCTTCAAATGGACGTAGTTCCAAAGTTTGCTGAATGGGCAAGACAAGGTGAAGTCGGAAGACGGAAACTGGCTCAATTCACTAGGTATTTCACGATCGTTTTAGCCTTTATCCAGGCTATCGGTATGTCATTTGCATTTAACCAAATGTTCGGCGGTAACCTGATCGATGACAATAATGTTGGATCTTATCTGCTTATCGCTTTAATTTTAACTACAGGTACTGCTTTCCTTATGTGGCTTGGTGAGCAAATCACTACACATGGTGTCGGTAATGGTATTTCAATCATTATCTTTGCAGGTATCTTAGGTGCACTTCCAAGTGCATTAATTCAGCTTTATCAGTCAAGATTCACAGGTTCGGCGGATGTAACAATGGCAGTACTGCAAATTGCTGGTATTGTAATATTCCTTATTCTTCTTACTGCGTTTGCAGTGTTTATCTTACAGGCGATTCGTAAGATTCCAGTGCAATATGCAAAAGGACAGAGTACACCCGGGTCACAATTGGCACCGCAATCAACATTCTTACCGTTAAAAGTTAACCCGGCAGGGGTTATCCCGGTAATCTTTGCAATGGCATTTCTGATGATGCCTCAAACACTGACATTATTTTTCCCGGATGCAAACTGGGCACAAACGGTAGCCCGTTTTGCTGACCCGTCTGACTGGATTGGAATGATTGTCTATGTTGTCCTGATTATCGCATTTGCTTACTTCTATTCATTTGTACAGGTGAATCCTGAGAAGATGGCTGACAACCTGAAAAAACAGGGCAGTTATATTCCGGGTATCCGCCCAGGTAAAAACACACAGGATTATATTACTTCTGTTTTATACAGACTAGTATTTGTAGGCTCTGTGTTCCTTGCAGGTATTGCAATTTTACCACTCTTAATTACGAAGTTTATGGACTTGCCGCAGGCAATTCAAATTGGGGGGACGAGCTTGCTGATTGTTATCGGGGTTGCTCTTGAAACGATGAAACAATTGGAAGCTCAGGCTAACCAAAGAGAATACCGCGGATTTAGAAAGCGTAGATAAGTAGGAGGAAACAGAATAATGAACATTATTATTATGGGCTTGCCTGGTGCAGGTAAAGGTACTCAAGCTGCGAAAATAATCAAAAAATACTCGATTCCTCATATCTCTACAGGAGATATGTTCCGTCTCGCGATTAAAAACGAGACGGATTTAGGAAGACAGGCCAAGGCATTTATGGACCAGGGAGAACTTGTTCCCGACGAAGTAACGGTTGGTATCGTGAAAGAGCGTCTTTCTCAAAGTGATGTAAAAAATGGATTTTTACTGGATGGTTTCCCTAGAACTGTCGAACAGGCAGAAGCATTGAATAACATCATGACAGAGCTTGACTCTAAGATCGATCAGACTATATATGTTGAAGTGCCTGAAGAGGAACTGATGAACAGACTGACTGGCCGACGCATTTGTGAAACTTGCGGTGCGACTTATCATCTAGTGTTTAACCCGCCTAAGACAGAGGGTATTTGTGACTTAGACGGCGGTAAATTATACCAGCGCGAAGATGACAATCCGGAAACAGTACAAAACCGTCTGGAAGTCAATATTAAACAGACAGCACCACTTCTAGATTTCTATAAAGGTCTTGGAGTTCTAGCTACAGTAGATGGCTCAAAAGATATAGAAGAAGTTTTCGAAGAAGTCGATGAAATTCTTAATGGCTTATAGAAATGTTCACCTTGCAGCAATTTAGGTGAATGTTGCTATGTCTATATGTATACGAGAGAGTCGTTATTAGACGAAGTGAATCGTCACCTAGAGCAAATTTCTATAATAGGAATTGAAATGCTGTATAAGGAGGAAAAGAAGTGAGTAAACAAGATGTAATTGAACTGGAAGGTACAGTGCTTGATACTTTACCAAATGCAATGTTCAAAGTAGAATTAGAAAATGGTCATGAGATATTAGCTCATGTATCAGGTAAAATTCGTATGAACTATATACGCATACTTCCTGGTGATAAAGTAACAGTTGAGATGTCACCATATGACTTAACACGTGGCAGAATCACTTATCGTTTTAAATAAGAGACTCCATATTCTAAGGAGGTAAAAAACATGAAAGTAAGACCATCAGTAAAACCTATCTGTGAAAAATGTAAAGTTATCCGCAGAAAAGGAAAAGTAATGGTAATTTGTGAAAACCCTAACACAAACAAAAACAAGGTTAATATTTAATTTGGAGGTGCAAAGATATGGCTCGTATTGCAGGAGTTGACGTACCACGTGACAAACGTGTTGTAATTTCTTTAACATATGTTTTCGGTATTGGACCAACACGCGCTAGCGAAATTTTAGCTAAAGCATCAGTTGATCAAAATACTAGAGTTAAAGATCTTACAGAAGATGAGTTAAACAAAATTCGTGAAGTAGTAGACGCGTATAAAGTCGAAGGTGACTTACGCCGTGAAACTAACTTAAACGTTAAACGTCTTATGGAAATCGGTTCTTACAAGGGAATGCGTCACCGTCGTGGTTTACCAGTTAATGGTCAACACACTAAGAACAACGCAAGAACTCGTAAAGGTCCAATTAAAACAGTAGCGAACAAGAAGAAATAAATAGTTACTAAAGTAAAGGAGGATAAAAAATGGCTCGCAAACAACAATCACGTAAACGTAAAGTGAAAAAGAATATAGAAGCAGGTGTAGCACACATCCGCTCAACTTTTAACAATACAATTGTTACAATTACTGACGAGTTCGGTAATGCTCTTTCATGGTCATCTGCCGGTGCATTAGGGTTTAGAGGTTCTAAGAAATCTACTCCTTTCGCAGCACAAATGGCTTCTGAAACTGCTTCTAAAGCAGCGATGGAACACGGTCTTAAAACTGTAGAAGTTACAGTTAAAGGTCCTGGTGCCGGTCGTGAAGCAGCTATCCGTGCACTTCAGTCAGCCGGACTTGAAATTACAGCTATCAGAGATGTAACTCCAGTTCCACACAATGGCTGTCGTCCACCTAAACGTCGTCGTGTATAAGAAATATAAAATCGCTTAAGTAGTTGGGAACAATATTATTTTCTAATATTTTCGGCGTTTAAAGGGAGGATATGTTACACATGATCGAAATCGAGAAACCTAGAATTGAGACAGTAGAGGTATCGGAAGATTCTAAGTTTGGTAAGTTTGTCGTAGAACCTTTAGAAAGAGGTTATGGGACAACACTTGGGAACTCCTTGCGTCGCATTCTTTTATCATCATTACCAGGTGCGGCAGTTAAGACGATTGAAATAGAAAATGTACTTCATGAGTTTTCGACAATAGACAATGTTGTTGAAGACGTGACTACAATTATTACTAACCTCAAGAGCCTTGCTTTAAAAATCTATTCTGAAGAAGAAAAAACTTTGGAAATTGATTTTAGCGGTGAAGGTGTAGTGACTGCAGCTGATATTACTCACGACAGTGATGTGGAAATTTTAAACAGAGACCTTAAGATTGCAACAGTATCTAAAGGCGGAAGCTTGAAATTACGCATGACAGCAGATCGTGGTCGAGGATATACTCTTGCAGACGGTAATAATAAAGCTGATATGCCAATTGGTGTAATTCCAATCGACTCTATCTATACACCGATAGAACGTGCGAATTATACTGTTGAAAATACACGTGTAGGACAAAGTACAAACTTCGATAAGCTTACTCTTGATGTATGGACTGATGGTTCACTTACTCCTCAGGAAGCAGTATCATTGGGTGCTAAAATTCTCACTGAACACTTAAACATTTTTGTCGGTCTTACTGATGAAGCACAAAATGCGGAAATCATGATCGAGAAAGAAGAAGATCAGAAAGAGAAAGTACTTGAAATGTCTATTGAAGAACTTGACTTATCAGTACGTTCTTATAACTGTCTGAAACGCGCTGGTATTAACTCTGTTCAGGAACTTACTGATAAAACAGAAGCTGATATGATGAAAGTGCGTAATCTGGGACGCAAGTCACGGAAGAAGTTAAATTTAAACTTGAAGACCTTGATTTAGGTCTACGTAAAGAAGACTAGTCATAAAGGAGGAGAAATAATGGGTTACAGAAAACTTGGACGTACACCAAAGAAAAGCGATGTTACGCGACTTAGCAACTTCATTAATCGTAAGTGAGCGCATCACTACTACTGAAGACCGTGCTAAAGAATTACGTAAACTTGCAGACCGTTTAGTTACACTAGGTAAACGCGGTGACTTAGCAGCGAAAAGACGTGCTGGTCAAACTGTACGTAACGTAGAAATCATCAATGAAGATGGTTCAACAAGTTATGCACTTCAAAAATTATTTGAAGACATCGCTCCACGTTTCGCAGATCGTCAAGGCGGTTACACAAGCATCAAGAAGCTTGGAACTCGTCGTGGTGACGGAGCTGAACTTGTAATTATCGAATTCGTAGAAGGCGCTTCAGTTACAACTGAAGAAGCGTAAACTTTTAAAAGCAGAGTGAGTGTTATGATGGTGAGCCCGTAAGGGCTCATTCGTCTAGCTCGACGTATCCTGCAATATAACAATCAGTGCGCGACTCTTATTGCAGGGTACGCGCTTTTTTTACATAAAATTTTAAAGGGGTGGAAATATGATTTCATTAAAAGATATTGCATTTAAATACCGGGCGGAAGAATCATACGCCCTGGATCATATCTCCATCCCTTTCAATGCGGGGGAATGGACTTCGATAATCGGGCATAACGGCTCAGGGAAAAGTACATTGGTAAAAATTATCATGGGTATTATTGAAGAATACGAAGGTGAAATTTACGTTGGCGGTGAACTTTTAACCGATGAGAACAAGCAGCTGCTAAGACGTAAGTTTGCGATTGTCTTCCAGAATCCGGATAACCAGTTTGTCGGAGCAACTGTTGAAGATGATGTTGCATTCGGCCTTGAGAATCTGGGTCTCGAACGGGAAGAAATGATCGAACGTACAGAGTATGCTCTCAGTCTCGTTAATATGCTCGAATTCCGTACACATGAACCCCACCGTCTGTCAGGCGGGCAGAAACAGAGAGTCGCAATCGCAGGTGCACTTGCGATGCAGCCGGAAGTACTTATTCTCGATGAAGCGACATCAATGCTGGATCCTAAAGGACGAACAGAAGTGCTGTCTATCTTATGCAGACTGCATGAACAACTGGATACAACGATTCTTTATATTACTCATGACTTAACTGAAATTGAACGGAGCGACAGAGTCATCGTGATGAACGGCGGGGCAATTGTCGGTCAGGGTTCAGTGGAAGAAGTGTACAGGGATAAGAAACTGCTGCAGGAGAGTAATTTAAAAGTACCGTATACGGTAGAAATTTCAGATGCACTGCTCGACGGCTCTTATATGACACATGAAGAACTGGTGGTGCGATTATGACGATAAAGTTTGCGGATGTAAATGTGTTTTATAACCGTAAGTCTCCATTCGAATATCTGGCGTTAAAAAATATAAATACGACATTTGAATCGGGGAAGTTTTATGGATTAATCGGTCATACAGGGAGCGGTAAGTCTACGCTGATTCAGACGATGAACGGCTTGATTCTGCCGAGCTCGGGTACAGTTGAAACAGACGGTGTTGTACTGCAGAAGAAAACAAAGCAAAAGGTTATCCATCAGGCAAAAGCTAAAGTCGGCATGGTGTTTCAGTTTCCGGAGCACCAGCTGTTTGAAAGTACAGTATTGAAAGATGTAATGTTCGGACCGATGAATATGGGAGTCAGTGAAGAAGCTGCCAAAGAAAAAGCGTGCTACTATCTGGACCTTCTTAATGTTCATGAATCACTACTTGAGAAAAGTCCTTTTGAACTTTCGGGCGGGCAGATGAGAAAAGTTGCAATCGCAGGAATTTTAGCGATGGAGCCGAGTATTTTAATACTGGACGAACCGACAGCGGGTCTTGACCCGCTAAGTCATGATGAAACAATGCAGCTGTTTTACGATGTGTATAAAAAAATGGGTATTACAGTAATTTTAATTACACATGATATGAATGATGTTTTAGAGTTTACAGATGAAGTGAAAGTCATGGCTGAAGGACAGCTTGCAGGAGAAGGCGGGACTGCTGATATAAACCGACAGTCATTTTATGAAACATTATAACCTGGAAGTTCCCCGCGTGATTCAGCTTGTTCAGGATTTATACGAAAAAGGCATAGTATTAAACGGCACTCCAAAAAATACAGCTGAATTTATTGAGCTGTATAAGGAATGGAGGCAGAATAATGCTTAGTTCGATGCTGCTCGGGAGATATATCCCGGGAAATAGTATGATTCACAGCCTGGACCCGAGAGCGAAAAATCCTAACTGTATTCTATTTATGATTATTGTGTTCTTTGCAAATCACTGGCTCGGCTATGGTTTGTTAATACTGTTTGTCCTGGCGATGACTAAACTGGCAGGCTTATCAATCAGATTTCTGTTTAACGGTTTAAAGCTTATTTTTATCCTGTTAATATTTACATTTCTGATGCATCTGTTCTTAACTAAAGGCGGAACGGTACTAATTGACGGCGGGTTCTTCACAATCGAATCAGAAGGACTTGTTACCGGTATTTATATTACAATCCGGCTGATTCTTCTCGTTGTGATTACGACGCTGATGACGCTGACAACAAGTCCGATTGAACTGACGGATGCGATTGAAAAACTATGCAGACCGCTTAAAGCTTTAAAAGTTCCTGTGCATGAAATTGCGATGATGATGTCGATCTCATTGAGATTTATTCCAACGCTGATGGACGAAACGGAGAAAATAATTAAAGCACAGAGTGCACGCGGCTCGACATTTATGACAGGGAATTTAAAACAGCGCATTAATGCACTGGTGCCGATATTCATTCCGCTCTTTATGTCTGCGTTTAAGCGTGCTGAAGAAATGGCGATTGCTATGGAAGTCAGAGGCTATCAGGGTGAAGAAGGCAGAACGCACTACCGTCTCCTGTCCTGGGAAACACGGGATACAATTGCGCTCCTCGTGCTTGTGTTATTCGGCGCATTATTAATATTTGTAAGGCAGTGAACTAAATGAGAGTGGCAGTAAACATTTCATATAACGGACGGAACTTCAGCGGATTTCAGTATCAGCATGACTTCCGGACTGTGCAGGGCACGATAGAAAAACAGCTGAAACGGATGCACAAAGAATTTAACGTATTCATGCATCATCACGAACACGCAGGCGTACATGCTGTGGAGCAATATTTTCATTTCGACACTCCCCTAGACATACCGCCTGAAAAATGGAAATTTATTTTAAACAGAGCGATGCCGGATGATGATTAATGACGTGCAAATTGCCGCTGACGACTTTCATTCCCGGTTTGATGCAGCTGGGAAGACCTACCCTATAGGTCTACACGGGTACTAAAAACCCGTTTTACGACGGATTGAAGACGCATTACCCATATGCGCTGGATATCGCAGCGATGAAAGAGGCAATGCACCCGTTTATCGGCACACATGACTTTACGACGTTCTCCAGTGCCAAGGGAGAAATTAAAAATAAAGTGCGGACAATTAAAGAATTTAAAGTGCTTGAAACAAACGACGGCTTTGATTTTGTCATTACCGGTACGGGCTTTCTGTATAACATGGTGCGCGTCATTGCAGCATACGTTCTGGAATGCGGGAGAGGTATCAGAACGCCGGACACGCTGAATATGATTGCAGCTAAGGACAGAACAGTTATTCCTAAAACAGCACCGGCCGAAGGTCTTTATCTGGAAAAAGTATGGTATAAAAATGTAAAAGTTGTCATGAAAACATTGACTTTATGACGGTTCGATTATTAATAATTAACGGTACATTTTTATATCCATCCATGATTAATAGGCCCCGGAAACTTATTAGGATAATGAATATAAAAAGACAAAAACGACTAATTTAAAACGACAATATAGAACGAGATTTAGGAGGAAATTACTATGGATCAAACGTTTATGGCTAATGAGTCAACTATCGAACGTAAATGGTTTGTTGTAGATGCAGCGGGTAAAACATTAGGTCGCTTATCTACAGAAGTAGCAACAATATTACGCGGGAAACACAAACCAACTTTTACACCTCACGTAGATTCAGGTGATTACGTTATCGTAATCAACGCTAGTGAGATCGTATTAACAGGTAAAAAAGATTCACAAAAAATCTACTACAGACACACAGGTCATGTTGGTGGAATCAAATCAGTATCAGCTGGTGAATTAAGAGAGAAAAACCCAATGAGATTATTAGAAACTTCTATCAAAGGAATGTTACCTAAGAATCCATTAGGACGTAAACAAGGCAAAAAATTATTTGTATACGGTGGAGAAAATCATCCACACGTTGCACAACAACCTGTAAACTACGAGTTACGTGGTTAAGGACTAGGAGGGAAAACATTTGGCTAAAGTAGAATATCAAGGAACTGGACGTCGTAAGCACTCAGTTGCACGTGTACGTTTAGTACCAGGTGAAGGTAAAGTAACAGTTAACGGACGCGATATGAGAGACTATCTTCCATTTGAAAGCTTAATTTTAGATTTAAACCAGCCATTCTCAGTTACAGAAACAGAAGGTAACTACGATGTATTGGTAAATGTTCACGGTGGTGGCTTCACAGGTCAGGCACAAGCAATCCGTCACGGTATTGCAAGAGCTTTACTTGAAGCAGATCCGGAACACCGCGGCGCGCTGAAAAGAGCTGGACTCTTAACACGTGACCCACGTATGAAAGAACGTTACAAATACGGACTTAAAAAAGCCCGTCGTTCTCCACAATTCTCAAAACGTTAATATATATTTATATATGGAAAGCACTTCCCGGAAATGGGGAGTGCTTTTTTGTCTAAACTCATCTCATCATTTATACTTGAAGTGTGTTAACTATTATTAGGAAGGATGATTTTAATATGACAAAAGTTGGTATTATAGTCGGAAGTCTTAGAAAAGAATCTGTCACTAGAAAACTTGCCGAAAACGTCGCTGAATTATTCCCGTCTGAATATAAAACAGAATTTATCGATATTGGAGATTTACCTTTGTATAACGAAGATATCGATACAGAAGCAGGTGCGCCTCCGGAATACGATGAATTCCGCAGTAAATTGAATGAAGTTGATGCGGTAGTGTTTGCGACACCTGAGTATAATCGATCGATGTCCGGCGCAATGAAGAACGCATTGGATGTTGGATCGCGTCCATACGGACAGAGTAAATGGGATGGGAAACCTGCATTAGTCATGAGTCAGTCTCCATCAAATTTAAGCGGATTTGGTGCAAATCACCATTTACGCCAATCACTGGTATTCTTAAATATGCACCCGCTACAGCAGCCCGAAGTGTATATCGCCAACTCATTTGATTTAGTTGATAATGATGGGAAAATTAATAACGAGGGAACAGTGGAGTTCCTGCAGTCTGCTGTTGATGCCTTTGTTGAACTGGTTAAGAAATTTAAATAATGACGAGTTAATAAATTAAAAGCACTCCCGATTTTGGGAGTGTTTTTAATTTTTGGCTAAAAATCGAAAAGAAGTAATGTTACAATAAACAGGTTACTTTATATCTTAAGCTAAGGGGAGAGATTATGATGAAGAAATATTTATATTTTGCTGGTATTGCTCTACTTCTTATGATGGCGGCATGCGGCAACAGTGAATCGGAACAGGAGCCCGAAGAGAATACTGAAGCGGACGAGACGGTTCTGGATGATGACGAAGATAACGCTTCAGAACAGGAACCTGAAGAGAGTGCCGCAGCGAACGAAGGAGCCTCGGAGGATGGTGAATATCATCATGTAGGCGATACAGTTGAACTGGAAGAATCAATTATGATTAATCAGCCGTATACATTAACAGTGAATGACTTTACACTGACAAGAGAGTTTAAAGGAAAGCCAATGGAAGAGTACCTTATTGGTTTTGAAGAGGATACTGGATTTTATCTTGCTGTTGTAGATGTTACTGTAACTAATAACGGAGAAGAAGCATTTAAATTCGAAGAGAATTCAAATCTGTCTCTGATGGAAACTGATAGAGAAGGTTTTAATTATATGGAAGCATATGCTGTAGAAGAAGAGCTTACTACAGATATTAATCCAGGTGAGTCGTTAACGATGGAACTGCCGTTTGTAGTGAACGTAAATAATTCTGAAGGAAATTACTACTTTTATATAGATCCGCCAAGTTCTGTGTTCCAGGAAGTTTATGAACTGACAGAACAATAAAAAATGATGAGCACTCCCGGTACCGGGAGTGCTTTTTTTGTTAATGTGGTATTGTACAGTAAAACAGGAATTTTACTCAGGAGTGATTATAAGTATGGATTACCAGGTATTCGGATTAGGAGACAGAAAATACAGAGTGGACAGTCAATGGGCAGAGGACAAAGCAACACACTACCTCAAGAATATTACGGCTGTATCAAATGATGATGAGGGATATATATACGTTCTTCAGAGAAGCGACCCTTTTATGCTGATTTTTAATGCTGAGGGAAAGATGATCAATCAATGGCGTAATAAGGAAATTACAGATGCACATTACGTGGAAATCAGTCCGGCAGGTGAAGTTTTCGTAGTGGAAAGGGATCATCACAGAATCGCAGTTTTCAATAAAGATGGAGAACTGCTCCGTATGTTGGGAGATAAAAATAACCCTGGAAATACGGGTGAGCCATTTAATCATCCTTCGGATATTGCATTCTCAAAAGATAATAATATGTACGTTTCGGATGGATACGGTAATACACATGTTCATCATCTTAATCCTTCCGGAGAATTAGTAAAAACATGGGGAAAAATCGGTTCGGAACAAGGAAGCTTCATTACACCACATGCGATTTTAGTGGATCAGAAAGACAGAGTACTTGTAACTGATAGGGAGAATAACCGGGTGCAGATTTTTGATCAGAACGGAAAGTATTTAAAAGAGTTATCCAATGTTTATCATCCTATGGATATATATCAGGATAAAGACGGTTTTATCTATGTGACCGACCAGGTTCCTGCTCTCTATGTGTTTAATTCTGAAGATGAATTTATCGGCAGATGCAGGACATTTGGAACGTTTGGACATGGTTTAACGGTGGATAAGCATGGTGATATATACATTGCCGAGATGCTGCCGGATGGACTGACAAAACTCAGTTTGATTTAAAATAAGAGGAGCTGGGACAAAAGCCTAGAGATATTTATGTCCCAGCCCCTTTTCACTGTTCGATAAGCTGTATTAAATTGCCGCATGTATCGTTAAATATTGCGAGTTTTATGTCACCGGCTGCTGTCGGTTCCATCGTAAATTCTACACCATGTGATTTTAAGCTCTCGTATTCTTTATCAATGTTATCTGTTCCGAACATCGTTGCAGGTATTCCCTGCTGCATGAGGCTGTTGATAGTCCTGTGCTGCAATATTGTCATTCGGTTCAAGGACGAGCTCCGTACCGTGCTCGTTGTCTTTAGAGACGACTGTAATCCATCTGAAGTTTCCTGCTGGCACGTCATGTTTTTTAACGAAGCCGAGGATATCGGTATAGAAAGCTAATGCTTTGTCCTGATTATCAACGAACAGGCTGGTAACGATTATATTCATCATTGCACCTCATCTGTTTAGATTATACTTTAAGAATATAATAATTCAGCATACAAATGAAAGCATTGAGTATCTTATTATTGATATCGTGGACTTTGAGTTTACAACTAAATAATTTACGGGAGTAATTGTATGTATAAAGCTATTTTTCTTGATATCGATGATACAGTATTTAACTTTAAAAAATGCAGCGAGAGTGCGTTAAAGGAAACTTTTTCAATGCTCAATCTTGAATATAACAAAGATGTGTTTGAATCGTTCTCGGCAATTGATGAACGTTTATGGAAACAGCAGAAAGCAGAACTGTTGTCAGTGGCAGATGTACTGAATATAAGGTTCGCTGAGTTATCTGAGACACTTAGCTTGAATTATGACAGCAATCTCGCTAAGGAGCATTTCGGAAGTCTACTTGGCGAACAGCACATTATGGAACCTGGCATTGAAGCTGTGTTAAAAGAGATATCATCGGATTATGTAATATATGCAGCTTCTAACGGTGTACTGACAATGCAGAAGAACAGACTGCAGCTGTCGGGGCTGCAGGAATACTTTACTGATTTGTATGTTTCTGATGATATCGGATATGCAAAACCAAATATAAACTTCTTCACAGAAAGTATGGACAGGGCGAAGTTAAAACCAAATGAAATACTGATGATCGGCGACAGTTTAGTTTCTGACATTGCTGGAGCCCGCGGGGCAGGTATTGATTCAGTCTGGTACAATCCTTACAGCTTGGAGAATTTATCTAAAATATATGCAGACTATAAGATTAAACATCTGCATGAATTAACTGGTATTTTGAATTCATAAGTTATGTTAAACGTATGGAATATGCTAAAATCATTAATGAGATAAATGAACTAAAGGAGATTTCAACATGCAAAACATAAGCGGTAAAACAGCATTAATTAAGGTGCAGGTCGCGGTATCGGACGTGCGACAGCAATTGCTCTTGCAGCAGAGGGTGTGTAAATATCGGACTGGTTGGCCGTTCGATTGAAAATCTGAAGAGTGTTCAGGAAGAGCTTAAAATCTATGATGTTAAAACAGCAGTAGCTGCAGCAGATGTATCGGATATCGATGCGATTACTTCAGCAGTAGAATCAATACGCGGTGAATTAGGTCCTATAGATATTCTGTTAAACAACGCAGGTATTTCGAAATTCGGCAGCTTTATGGAGCTGACTCCTGAAGAGTGGACGAACATTTTAAATGTTAATGTTAACGGCGTCTATTACACAACGCGTGCAGTACTGCCTGAAATGATCGAACGCAATACAGGCGACATCATTAACATTTCATCAACTGCCGGACAAAAAGGCGGCGCAATTACAAGTGCATACTCTGCGTCGAAAGCGGCAGTGATCGCTTAAGTGAATCACTGATGATGGAAGTGCGTAAGCATAATATCCGTGTGACAACATTAACTCCAAGTACAGTCGCAACTGATATGGCTGTTGAACTTAATTTGACTGACGGCAATCCTGATAAAGTAATGCAGCCGGAAGATTTGGCTGAACTGATTGTCGCACAGCTTAAATTAAACAAACGTGTTGTACTGAAACACGCTGGACTATGGTCAAATAATCCATAAGTAAATATAATTTTTCAACACTGTCTGATAAAAATCAGGCAGTGTTTTATTATTTTGGGTAAATATGGGTATAGGTTAACAATGTTACATACAGTCAGAGTTGATTAAAAGGGAGACGGAAAGACAGGGGGAGAGGCTATGAGGCTGTTAATACTTATGCTGACAGGGGCATTTATATTGGCGGGGTGCGGAGATACTGACGAAGTGCCGATTGATGAACCTGAAAGTAGAGAGACAGAAAAAGAAACGACAGAAGTAGTGGAGGAAGAGGGAAATACTGAATCTGAAGAAATGTCTAATGCTGACAGCGGTGAAAACAGAGAGGCTGAATCAGATGGCGAAGAAACTGAAAACGAAACAGTAGAAGAGCCGGCAGAACCCGTTAATGTAATGGACGGTATTGAAGTTGTAGCAGGCTACTGGATTAATTACAGCGGTGAAGACGATGCACGGGGTCATATGATACGTACAAATCCGATAGAGTACAATGCGGGACAGGATTATACTGTAACAACGGCTTCTTATGTTTCGTATTTTTACGGCGATGAATTTATAAAAACAAATAACTATGGACATGACGGCCCGCACATTATAGAAAGTGTGCCTGAAGCGGATCGTTTAATAGTGAGCTTTAGTGAACCGGAAAAAGATACGGTCCAGCTGATTAATGAAGCATTGGAAGATGCGTCAGCAGGTAATGAAGTAAATACGACACCTGATGAGCTCATTGGACGGGGGCAGCCGGTTGAAGAGGGAATGACAGGCACGATTATGTTCGGTCAGGATTTCCTGACAGGAGATGATGTATTTACCGGTGAACGGATTGATGATGAAGGTAATTTTGTTGATGATGAAAGCTATTACGTAACAGGTGCTCTGGCATATAAAACTTCAGAGGACTATATCATTACAGCACCTGCTTATATTAGTTATTACTCTGGGCGCAGATTTATAGAAACAGTTGAGATTACAGCAGTGCCAGCATATCTTCCTGAAGTTAATGGAGCGAACTATATTAACATCAGTTTCCAAGAGAATCATCTGCTCGATTTAAATATTATTGAGCTGGAATAAAAAAATCTCCCTTTGAAATGTTTTCAGAGGGAGATTTTAGTGTTTATTTTGATAATGCAATTTTAATATGTGCTAAATGATGTTCTTCATGCCATGATAATTTCGCAACCTTTGTTCCGACAGAGATTTCACCATTAACCTCATGTGTGAACACGCGCTTTAACTGATCTTCAGTTAAGCTGCTGCCAAGCGCGACCACACGCTCATTTATACCTTCAAGCATTTTAATAGAACTCTCTACCGGGAGATTACTGTCCGGTAAGACTGCCCATTCATTCTGAATGAATTCCGGCACTTTAGGATTATTATCAGTTAAGGCGAGTTTCAGACGCTGATACATATTCAGCTGTGAATCAGCGATATGATGTACAAGTTGACGAACGTTCCAGCTGCCTTCGCGGTATGTTTTGTTCAGCTCTTCGTCAGACAAAGAATCAACCTCCACACGTAAGCGCTCTGTGTAAGTAGCGGTGTCTTCCAACCATTTTTCGATATCCGATAAAGCTATGTTTTCAGGTACTTGCAATTGACCAATAGGAAATTTTACGTCCATGTTCAAACCCCTCACTTTATTCATTATATGATTCTACTTTAACATAATGATAAAAATATACATTGTGACAGGGGCATAAAGAAAAGCCCTGTCCGTTTGGACAGAGCTTTTTTACGTTACTTATAATTTATTAACAGGTTCTTCTTTTTCAATATTCTTACCAATGTTGTTGGAGATTGTCGCACCGACTTTATCCCAGTTCATGAAGTTTTCCATTGCGATGGAAATTATCGTACCCATTAACAGGCCGCTTGATAATAACGGCTGCACGTAGCCTGGCAGGCTTGCGAATGCTGAAGCGGGTACTGCCATAAGGACAAGTCCTAAGAACATAGGAATCGCTGCACGGTAAATATTGAGGCTGTTGAATTCCACAAGTTTGAACCAGTCCCACGCTGAACCGAAAAGTTGTACGTATGATACGAATAAGACCGCACACCCGACACTTAACGGATCATCGATCGTAAAGAATGAACCGATTTGAGGAATAGCACCCATAACGAAGAACATTGCCGCACCGAAGATAAACGGCATACGTTCGTAAATTTTAGTCTGCTGAATAAAACCGATTGATGATACGAAAGGTGAGTATGGTACCAGTCCTAAGAATCCTGGAATAATTGTCATAACACCAGTAATCGTAAATGAGTTTCTGTAATCTTTACTCGTTGAAGGTGAATCCGGATAGATTGGATCTGTTCCTTTAATTGAGCCGTACTGTTTAGATAAGTTAAGCATACCTGTAATCACTACTGTAAGTATAATTCCGATATTCCACGCAGGTGAACCCAGCGGGAACCAGAAAATTTCCAGGGAGCTTGCTGCACCGCCTGCAAGCTGAGTGTCCTGACCGAATAGTAATAAGTACGCCGGCCAGCCGATAATAATACCGATAAGCATTGCATACTGCGATAATTTATTTGAACCGCGAATTGTTAAAATCAGTACAAGGGTAACAATTACGAATGACAGAATTGCCGGTCCAACTTGAATTTCAGTCGGGCCTTCTCCGCCGCCAAATGGCAGGCCGACCATGCCTTTGAAGAAACTGATACAAAGAGATACACCGAATAAAAGCATGAATACACCCATAACACTCGGGTTAAATAATTTCTCCAGGTAGTAACCAACACCTGTTAAACCGATAATTACAGTAAGAATTCCTGTAATAATTAATCCTGTTGCGATGCTGCCGCCAACTTCTGCAATGGGCATACCCTGTGCTGCAGCAAGTGAAGATAATGCGAGCAGCACTCCCCACCAAAGGCCGGAAGGTCCGTCCATAATCGGTCTTCTGTGTCCGATAAATACCTGCATCAAACAAGCGATTCCGCCGAGAATAAATGAAAACTGCATTGTACTGACGATTTCTGCCTGTGACAGATTAAAAGCTGCCCCCATCGTAATCGGTACAACGACTGTATTAATAAATATATACATTAACCATTGAAGTCCGCCAAGCCAGTTATCGACATTTTTAAAATGTTTCATCATGTCTTATATCACACCGTTTCCTATTTAATTATAATTTATAATAACCTACCCTATAATATAGAAAGATATGTTAAAAATCATTGTCTATAATAGCTAAAATTAAAATATTTTTTATCATAAGTTATCAAAATATGCCTGTGATTTTTTAATGAATGCCTGTGATATTTTCGTCGGATACATATACTTATGTTTCAGAAAGCCGATAGTGCGTGTGAAATCTTTATTTTCAATCTTTAAATGTTTGACCTGATGATCATAAATATTCATCGATGTCTCGGGTGTGAAGGCGACACCATGACCTTTTTTAACAAGCTGGAGTATAGCTGTTGCTTCTTCAACTTCCACCTGATAATACGGAGAAAACCCAGTGGCTTGTAAAATGTTGTCTGTCAGCTGGGGGAAACTGTATTGATTAGTCAGCCCGATAAAAGGGATGTTTTCATCCAGTGCTGTCAGGTTACAGAATCCTTTTTGGCTTCGCTAAAATATTTTGGTACGGTTAGATATATATCTTCAGTATAGAGTGGCAGCCACTCTATATTATTATGTTCAATACGTTCTGTCGTAATACATAAATCATACTTTCCATTTTCAATAAACTGATGAAGATTTTCCTGAGACAGGGGCACCTGCTGGAATTTCAAAAGAAGCGGTACCGACACGTAACTTCGGTCAGGTAGATCAAGTTACTGACTTAGCAGTATTCTTAGCATCTGATGAAGCTAAATTTATGAACGGCGCAATTGTACCAATCGACGGTGGATTTACAATCCAATAATAATTATTTTAAAAAAGATTATTAGGGAAGCAAGTTTAATTGCTTCTCTATTTCATGGGAGGACATATGAAAAAACAAGATAAATTTCATTACGCATGGTGGATAATGATAGCGAGTGCTGCGATTTACGCAGCAAGTGTTGGTATTATTATCAGCTGTGCACCGATTTTATATCGCGCTGTCGCACAGGATTTAAAAGTTGGGGTATCTGAAATCAGTTTATATACTTCTATTATGTATATAGTCGTTACAATTTTACTGCCTTTTGCAGGAAGAATATTAAACCGATTCGATATACGATATATTTTAACAATCGCAGGGATTATTAATGCGGTGGCATTTGGTTTAATGGGTACTTATAACTCGGTTATACCTTTTTATATTTCAGGTGTGGCTTTAGGGATAGGGAGTACATTTTTAATTTAAGGTTCAATTCCTTTAATTATGAACAACTGGTTTAAAGCAAAAGCAGGTACGTCTTTAGGCTTCGCTATGGCATTTATGGGAGTCGGCGGTGCAATTTTCGCTCAGGTGACAGGTATTTTAATCGAATCAATCGGCTGGCGCCAGACATATATGGCACTTGGTGTAATTGTGGCACTGTTAATTCTGCCATTTACTATTTTTGTTATTCGTTCTAAACCGGAACAGCTGAATATGAAAGCTTACGGTGAAGATGAAGTGGATGTTGAAAATACTAAAGTCGATAAAACACCGGCAACAGGTGTTGAGAAACGAACTGCATTAAAATCACCGGCGTTTTATCTGGTGTTATTATTTACCTGTCTGTTTGGACTCGCTTCAACGGTCAGTTTCCATGTGCCGAACTTTGTTGAATCGATCGGCTTTACAGCTGCAATGGCGGCAACAGGTGTGACATGTGTAACAATCGGTCAGACGGGCGGAAAATTTATGCTCGGAGCAATCAATGATAAATTCGGAGTTAAATCTGCGCTGTTTGTCGGTATCGGCGGCGGAATGATTGGTGTTGTTGCATTAATAATTTCTGATTCATTCGGCATAGGTATGCTGTACCTTGGTGCACTGCTGTTCGGCATAGGGTTCTCAGGGTCTACATTATTACCGCCTGTAGTTATTCGTGAAGTATTTGGCGGACGGGATTATGCGTCAATTTATACGACGATTATGTCGGCATCAACACTGGGTGTCGCAGTCGGAACGACATTGTTCAGTTATTTATACGATGCGAGCGGTTCATACTATATAGTGTTTATTATCGTAATTATACTCTTTGTTGTGACGATTTCATCAAGTCTGTTCTCGCTGAATTGGAAACGAAAATTAAATTATTAATATTCAGGCTCATAATATCTTTTAGGAGATATTGTGAGCTTTTTCTATTTATAAAACTGCTATACTGAACTTAAGAGGTGTGGGATATGAAAGTAATTATCGATGCGGACGCCTGTCCGGTGAAGGATATCGTAACGAAAGAAACTAGAGAAAAAATATAGACGTCGTACTTGTATCAAGCCTGTCGCATTTCAGTTCAAGAGAACTGGATTCGCATGTCAAAGCTGTTTACGTCGACGCAGGACCGGATGCAGCGGATTATAAAATTGTCCAGCTGGCTGAAGCGGGGGACATTATCGTCACGCAGGATTACGGCCTGGCATCACTGCTCTTGCCAAAGGGCTGTACAGTACTGCATCACACAGGATTTGAGTATAATAAAATGAACATGGATCATATGCTTGAAACACGTCATATGAGCAGTATAATCAGAAGAGGCGGCGGACGGACAAAAGGACCGAAAGCACTGTCTCAGGATGATAAACAAAAGTTTACTGATTTATTTATAGATGCACTTAACAAATAAATTCGTACAGAATGAATATCAATTATAAATATAGGAGGATACTATGGATAAATATATTATTGATACACTGAATTCTCAAGTGAGCTTTGAAGTTACATATATGATGATGACCAAAATTACAGGAACATTTAATGATTTTAAGATTTCGATTGAGGCGAATGATCTGATTAATCTGACCGGTGCAAAAATATACGGAGAAGCGGATGTTATGTCGATTGATACCAACGTAAAGGAAAGAGATGAACATTTACGTTCAGAGGAATTTTTCAATGCCGAAAAATATTCTAAAGTTACATTCGAATCAACAGAAGTGAGAAAAGCCGGGCAGACTGTAAAAGTATTTGGGGATTTAACGATAATGAACCACACTGAAAATATTATGATAATTCTTTATAACAAAGGTGTCCGGACAAATCCGTGGGGAACTGAAGTATATGGATTTGAAGGGGAATTTGAACTGAAACGCACTGATTATGGATTAACATGGAACAAATCATTAACAAATGGCGGTATACTAGTCAGTAATAAAGTTAAAGTGATGGCTTCACTTCAGTTCAGCAAATTATAAAAAGGATAATGACAGCTCTTATTTATTAAATATTTTTAAGCTTTTATAATTTTTAGGAAAGAGGCATTATATGACGGAATTCCTTTTTATCTTAAGCAACGTTATGCTGCCTATAGCGATAATCGTCTTTATCGGTTACTTTTCGCAGCTGAAATTAAACTTAGACAGACCGACACTCGGCAAGCTGATGGTGAATTATATTATCCCGGGATTCATATTTATGAACCTGTACAGCTCGGACATAGACTTTAGCCTGCTGTTATACATAATGATGTTTTTATTTATATTTGCGCTTATTTCTTACCTTGTATCGAGAGTTATAGCAGCAATATCAGGAGTGAAAGGGCAGCACACCGTGCTATTTACAAACTCAAGTCTTTTTTATAACGCTGGAAATTATGGTGTGCCGGTCAATGACCTTGTATTTAAAAGTGACCCGTTTGCCATGAGTGTCCAGGTTATGGGTCGTGTTCCAAAATATTATCGCGTACTCATACGGTATATTTGTGTTGAGTGCAGAAAATGTGGGGAAATTTAAAGCACTTCTCGGTTACTTTAAAATGCCGATTTTTTACGGATTATTTTTAGGGCTGTTATTTAATTACTTTAATATCAGTCTGCCTACACCTGTTCTGTCATCACTGGATTACATAAGAGATGCGATGATTGGTATGGTGCTATTTATACTTGGTACGCAAATTGCGGGAATCAGGTTCAGACATCTGCGGTTCAGCGCTTTTATGCCACAGCGGTAAAATTGTTAATCATCCCGGCGATGGCACTGCCGTTACTGTTCTTATTTAACGTGGACGGCGTCGTTGCGCAGGCGATATTGATTACAACTGCAATGCCCGCTTCAGTAAACAGTTCTGTCATTGCCCAGCAATACAGCGATGATCCGGAATATGCAGCAGAAATCGTGATGATGAGTACATTATTGAGTGCAATTACGCTGCCGCTTGTAATATATACGGCACTGAATATTTTTTAGATAAGAATAACTGTGAGTGCGCCGCCGTGAACTGACGGTGGCACAGAAACAGTAATTGCGCGCCACCGTGAACTGACGGTGGCACGCTTATTTTTTTACTTCGCTGAATAGTGGAGAATCCAAGTCTATATTCTCCTCGCCTGATTTTTTATTGATAATAGAAAGACTGCCATCTGTTTCGATTATGACAGCCTTTACGTCAGACATATCGCCGCTGCCGTTTGAACGAATAGCCTGTTTTATCTCGGTTTCCACAATGCGTTCTTTCTTCATGTTTTCATAATGGAATTCTCCATTGTGAAAGAGCAGGGAAGGAGAAGCTTTTATATATTTACTTACCAGACTGCTGTGAACTGAGAGTTTGGTAATAATATACTGCATAATCATCAGGACTAAAAAAGCTGTAATACCTTGAGTGATAGTTACATTACGGTTGATAAGAATACTTGCGAGTATTGAACCAATCGCTACTGTTACAACAAAATCAAAGGCGTTCAGCTGTGAAAGTGATCTTTTCCGCTGGCCCGGATGATAACGATAACAGAAGTATATGCCATTAAACCAATCAGCACGGTTCTTAATATGACATCCGGTCCATCAAATATTAGTTTGTCGAATTCAAGCAATGATAAAACCTCCTGTAAATTTAAATAGTTAGTATTATTTACCCTGCATACACCGGGATAATTATTGAACCGACTGGTATGTTTTTCTATAAAAAAGAAGCTGCTGTACATCAATGATGTGCAGCAGCTATTTTAAATACATATCAAGAAACTTTTGATTCGGACGTTCACATACATTTTTTACAGGTATATTTTTGCGGTATTTCGCGATGAGTTTATAAATCGTATCTCTTATAAACTTAGGAACAAGTTTAAGCAGTATAACGGGTTTAAATAATCGATTAGCATCTGCAAGCATGTGCAGTACTGCATCCGAGTGTATATAAGTTCTGCCTTCAGCAATATAAATAACGCTGTCTATATCGTTGTCAGGCGTATAGTTTTCTTTTGTCCATTCAGTATTAAAATCGGTAATACGGAGTTCGGGATTTTCGTTAATGTCTACAGTGAAACGCACGAAGAAACTGCAAAAGTTGCATTCGCCGTCAAAAATCAACACTTTCATAGTAACGCCTCCTCAATTGTATTTTATCATATCAGTTCTGGGACTGGCATGACAGAGGCTCATGTGTATCCGAGACTCTCAGGGTTGGCATGATCGAGTCTCATGTGTATCCGGAACTCCCGGGACTGGCATAATCGAGTCTCATGTGTATCCGAGACTCTCAGGGTTGGCATGATCGAGTCTCATGTTATCCGGGACTCCCGGGACTGGCATGATTAAGACTCATGTGTATCCGAGACTCTCAGGGTTGGCATGATCGAGTCTCATGTGTATCCGGGACTCTCAGAGTTGGCATGATCGGGTCTCATATGTATCCGGGACTCTCAGGGCTGGCGTGACAAAGTCTCATACCAGTTCCAGCTATCAGAAAGCACAAATAAAGCAAAAAAGCAGAACCCGGCAATCGGATTCTGCTTTTTCTCAATTATTATTTCTTAACGATCATTTCAATTTCAACTTCTGCACCAAGCGGAAGTTCCAATACTGCGACACATGTGCGTGACGGGTATGGTGCGCTGAATTTCTCTTTATACACTTCGTTCATCGCATCGAAGTTCTTCATCGTTGTCAGGTATACGTTAACTTTAACAACCTGTTCTTCTGTAACACCCATATCTTCCATTACATCGAATAGATTATTGAATGCAACTTCAGTCTGTTTCGCAATATCTCCAGTTAAATCTTCTGTAACATCCAGTCTGTTTTTTGCTGTCTGTCCCGAGAAGTAGAGAAAGTCTCCGGCGTCTGTAACGTGTGAATACGGTCCGGAGCTGCTCACTGTTTTTGTGTTGAATGCTTTTCTGCTCATAAAACAACCTCCTAATAGTAATAATTTAATCATAGCATTTTAAATTGAATAGAATAGTTTAGTGAGAATCTATTAGTGTAAAAAGGTCTATCCAACATCGATAAGAATAAGTGAGTTTCCGATGAGCAAATTATAGGGTATATAGGGTACAAATGCTGTTATAGTATATGGTAGAAGATATTAAAGTGTTTATCGACTTACGATAAAACGATTTTAAAAATGAGGTTTGGCTTATGCAATATACAGTTAAAGAGTTACTGACGCTTGAAGAATTGCAGGATGCAGAATATATCGGCACAAAACAAAGTCTCTCGAAGAATATAAAAGGCATTACAGTAATAGATTCACCAGATATTTCATTATGGCTAAAGAGGAGAGACGATACTCACAAGTTTCTTCCCGGTAAAAGATCTAAACGACGAAGAGATGAAGGATTGGATGCACAAGCTTGCTGATAAAAAATCAGCGCTCTGATTGTAAAGCTCCGAGAAGAGTTTGACAGCATCCCGGCTCCTGTAATGGAAGTGTGCAAAGAGAAAATATTCCGATTATATCGCTGCCGACAGCTGTTCCGTTTATCGATATTATTTATAAAGTGACGCGCAAAATTTTTAATCAGGATGTTGAAAAGCTCGAGTACTTCAGAGAGATTCATCTCCGTTTTACCGAGCTGTCGATTCAAAATGTCAGCGATGAAGTGATTATCGAAACGCTGGAGTCGCTGATCGGCAATCCCGTGACCATTTATAACGAGCTTTTTAAAGTAATTGCGACAACGGACAGTGAAGTAGAACTGTTTTACGAATCGGATAAGTTTCAGGTGGAAGAAAACATTAAGAACACGATCTTCCGATTTACCGCAGATTCGTTATTATCCGAACTGCAGGACCGCGAGTGTGCAGATTATGATTCCGATAACGACAGTGAACCAGACGAAAGTTATGCTCGTTATCAGTGCAATACATTCAGGTTTCAATGATTTGATTTTATCGCTATTGAAAATGCAGCGACAGCGTTATCTTTAAATCTCGCTAAAAAATTGCGATTTCTGAAGTGGAAAAGAAATATAAAAATGAAATTATCGATGACCTCCTGTCAGGTGACATTAAGGACGAAGATGATATTGCCGAGCGTGCGGATAATTAAGTTTGATTTAAACAGCCGGTCTGCAGTGGTTGTATTTACGCTGAAGTTTAACGATAAAAAAGTAACGAGTGTCGCGAGGGAACGGTATTACAATATTTTAATTAGTAATATCGACTATTATTTAAAAAATGCGATTGTGCGTGAACGGTTTAATCAGGTGATTGTTATCTGGCCGGTACATTCCGGTCAGAGCAATAAGAAAAAAGAAATGAACAGCATCAAACGGTCCCTCGGCTTTGTAATTAATAAATTTGAAGTGCCGTCAGCGATGCGAGAGTATATACGGGTATCGGTACGATAGCAGATACCGTACACGACCTCCCAAAAAGTCACAAAGAAGCCCAGGAAGTGCTCGACGTAAATGAAATGTCCTATCAGCATGACCTGTGCTCAGTTTTGAAGAGCTTGGTATTTATCGTCTCTTGTATCAATTCAGGAACGATAATAACAGATTGAAAGAATTCATTCCTCAAAGTCTGCAGAGGCTGATTGATTACAAAGTCAAACAGGGAACAATTAATTGAAACATTGGAAATGTTCCTCATGTGCCAGCAAAATGTATCGCGTTCGGCCGACAGATTGTATGTACATTATAAAACTGTCTCATATCGTCTTGATAAGATTAAGGAAATTACGCAGATGGATTACGAAGATGCGAATGAAATGCTGTCAGTCCAGGTCGGTCTGAAGATACTGGAAATAATGAGAAAGGAGTAACTATGTAATATATAGATAATTAAAGAGATAAATCTTAGAAAAATTATCTACATTGGATAAAGACAACGGACGGTTAGGCATATAATAAATAATGGTGCAAGACACTGATAACAAAGTATATGAAATACAAAATATAATAAGAGGTGTAAATATGTCAGAAGAACACACTAATCTTTCCGGAGAGAACTTAGACGCAGCAGCTCAGACGGATTCTCTTAAGCCAAACGGTCCAAAAGACAGAACGCTCGGTGCAGCCGGATACATGTCCCTGTGGGTCGGTGACGGTGTAAACATGGGTAATATGACACTCGGTGCGAGTGTTGTAGTTGCGGGTATGGCCATCTTAAACATTTGGCAGACAATTGCAGCGGCATTAATCGCAATCGGGATTATTTCTATCCTTTTCGCATTAAACGACAGCCGGTTATAAATACGGTATTCCGTATGTGGCACATCTAAAAGCATCGTTTGGTGAGAAAGGGACACTTATTTCTTCACTGCTCCGTGCAGTGCCGGCAGTCATCTGGTACGGTATTCAAAGCTGGATCGGTGGTACCCGTTAGCGTTAAATGAAGTGTTCAAAATACTATCAGGCGGAGCGCTTGATAATGTATTCCTTGGATTTATTATTCTATTAGTTATACAGATTCTCCTTTCTATGAAAGGTTTCAAGAGTATTAAAGCGGTTGAGTCAGTAGCATCTGTCGTTCTGATGGGTATCGTTATTACAGTTTTTGTAATTCTTATTAAAGACCACAGCGCAGCAATTACTGATACATGGATTAACACAGAAGGTACGTGGGGAGTTCCGTTCTTTGCATACATCATGGTATTCCTTGGCAACTACGCAGCAATTTTCTTAAGTGCAGCAGATTACTCGCGTGAACTTAAAACAGGTTACAGCGATGGCAAAAGAGGTATGCTTTACTTCTTGCCGATTATCGTTGCTTACGGTTCGGTAATCGTTGTTGGTGCAATGCTTGCAAGTGCAACAGGCTTCACAAACCCGGCACTTGGACTTCCGGCATTATTCGATAATGTTTACATGCAGTTATTCATCTCTGTATTTATCGTGTTTGGTGCAATCGCAGTAAACATGGTAGCGAATATTGTAACGCCGACTTATGTTATTCAGCTGTTTACTAAACTGAACTACAAAGTTGCAGTAACAATTACAGGACTTCTTGCGATGGGCTCATTCCCATGGTTATTAGTACAGGATGACAATGCAAAAGGACTTGATACTTTTGTTCATGTTTACTCAGCATTCTTAGGACCATTAATTGCGATTCTCATTGTGGAATTCTACATTATGAGAAAACAGAAAATAGATATTAAAGAATTGTATAAAAAAGGCGGTCACTTTGACGGCATGAACTACGCAGCTTTACTGGCACTTGCTATCGGTGCAGCAGCAGCATTCACATTCGTTGATCTGGCATGGATAATCGGATTTATTGTTGCAGGTATTGTGTATCCAATTATCAGTAAGATAATGTTCAAAGGCTCGAGATTCAAAAAAGATACAATTTTTGAAGAAGAGGCAAAATAATATAACATTAAAAGAGCAGTGAAATCAGAGAATTTCACTGCTCTTTTGCGTTATTCATCAGCCAATCGGGTATTAGAATTTAGGGAGGGTGAGCGCATGAGTCTTGAAATTCAGTACATATCGAAAAATAAAAATAGAAACAGCAGCGGATGGAAGGGATTCGGTGCCGTACGATGTGACTTTTACATGGTACGACTACAATAATTTTGATGACAAAGAGAAACTGCTTTCAGATTTTAATTTCAGCGATGATAATTTTGAAGATGAAAACACAAAAAATACCGCCCGCAGTATTATAACTTTAATGATTACCAGCTGTTAATCTGCCATGTTATCGACAGAGAAACACTGGAAGCCCATGCAATTAACATTTGCGTAATGAAAGACGTAATTATTACGTATCATAACGGCGTGCTGAATGATTTTATCGATATTGCAGAAATTATTAAAAATAAGCACGAAGATTTAGAAATTGATATCGCACTTCACATTCTGCATGCGACGGTCGATCAGTATTTTGATATTGTGCATGAAATTGAAGATGATGTTATATCGTTTGAAGAAAAACACGGAAATGAGCGCAAAGGTGAGAACATCACTGTTAAAATGTTCGATGTCAGAAAAGAAATATTCCGTGTGAAGCGTGTGATTATTCCGATGGAAGAATTAGTCGAGAAGTTTAAAGGACAGGATGATATATTTAACAGCAGCCAGAGCGAGAAAATACTAAGCAAAATTGATTCGAAAATCGACAGACAGAAGCTGATTATTCAATTCTCGGAAGAGATTGATGAAATGAAAGAGAACTACATTTCATACAATACGTATCGCATGAATAAAATAATTAATGTCCTCACAATAATTTCAGCCATCTTTTTACCACTGACTCTGATTACCGGTATATATGGCATGAACTTTGAAAATATGCCTGAACTCAGCTGGGGTCCGCGACTTTGTAACCTTGGGTGTTATGGTTCTTATCAGCATCGGCATGCTTATGTTTTTCAAATATAAAGGGTGGATGTAAATGAAGACTGACTTATTTCAGCCTTATCTTGAAAAAATTGAAGGCGAAAAAAACAGCACAAAAGTTCGTAGGGTATATGAATGGATTGAAGAGGAATTTCCAAAACTGGAGCCTGAGGTAAAATGGAGCACACCTTTATATTCTCATCACGGGACCTTTATCATCGGTGTCAAACCTGCTAAAAACCATTTTTCAATTAATCCTGAAGCTAAAGGAATTGATGTTTTCAGCGATAAAATTAAAAATGCAGGATATACACATGAAAAGATGACGTATAAGATTGAATACAGCGACGAAGTAGATTACAGTCTGCTGAAAGAAATTATAGAATTTAATATTAAAGATAAAAAAGAGCATACAAAATTTTGGCGCTGAACAAAGATAAGAAGAGGTGTTAAGTTGGCTGACGACCGCGTAATTTATTTAGAAAGAAAAGATGTGCCTAAAAACTATGACCCGAAAGGATTTAACGCAAAGCTTTTCGGACTCACAGTGATGGGCGCGTACTTATTATTTATCATTTTTGACATGTCCTATATGACTTTTAATAATATTGAAGAAAGTGCATTTAACCGTGCATATATAGTCGCATTAATAATTCTGATTGGGATTGTACTCGGTTTTATTTTTAAATCCGATAAAGGTGATAAATACTACGAGCTGCATATTGCACCGTCGGGAATGATTATTAAATTTCGCCGCGGGCAGACAGTGCTGCCGAAAAAAGATATTACCAATATTACAATTGAACGTGATATTCAGACGGTAATCCGTTTTTATAACGGTGAAGAAATACTAAAAGAACTGAATCATATTTATCTGAACCATGAGCAGTTTGTTAATAGGTTAAGAGAGCTCGATTATCCGGTGGAAGACCGGACAGAGGAAGATGAGGACGACGGACTATTATAAAGATGAGAAAAAACACTGTACCGCCGGGGTACAGTGCTTTTTAAATTAATACTGAATTCGGCTCAGTTTTCTGATCAGGTTTTCGAATGAAGTAAATTTGAACTTCAGGAAGTTTATCAGCTGCAGTATTATTGCTGCCGGCCGTAATCGCAATGGTGTAAATAAGTGCATCACCGTACGATAAACTGCCTTCAAAACTGAATATCGATTCACGCATTGCCGCGATAACATAACTCATCGGCAGAATAGGGTGAACGGTTTGGTATATTGTCCCGGCAGTTTCAATCGGGAATGTCCCTGCACTGGCAGAGAGCTGAATAATTAAGAAAACTATCGCGATGAATTTACCGATATTTCCTAACAGCGACACCAGCAGCGAAACGAGCAGGAGTGAAGCGAATGCCCACAGAATCATTATGCCGTAAAATTTAAGCGGCTGTTCTATCGGGAAGTCGAACATAAATTGTATAACTGCCGCAACAACAACAGTTGATAGTGCTTGTGCTGAGATGATAACCATTTGCTTACTGACATTAAAAGTGCGCTCGAATAGTTTTCAGAGCTCCGGTTAATAGGGAATATCACACTGAATGCGACGGCTCCGACAAATAAGCTGACAGCGATAATAAACGGACAATGCTCTGCCCGTAGTTACTCATATTAGTAATTTCACTTTCTGTAACTTCGACAGGGCTGATGATTGATTCAGCATTGTGTTCAGTAAATGAGTAGTCATCCATCGGTGCTGAGCCCTCTGAAACTTCCTGTTCTAGTGCCGCAAGGTTTTTCTTCCAGTGACTCTAAACCAGCTGTAATTTCAGCATTGCCCTGTGTCAGCTGGCTGCCTGCTGCACCAAGTGCCGGTGCAGCCTGATCAAGTCCGGCCTGCAGTTCTTCGTTGCTTACACGAAGTTGACCGGCTCCGTCCTCCATATCTGATAAGGCAGTCTCAATATCGTCCGTTGATGCTGCGACTTCAGCGAGGGAGTCCATTAAAGTTGCAGTGTACGTTTCACCAACGGTTTTAGAGATAGCATCTGCAACACCTGAACCGCCCTGTGTGCCCATCATACTGCCGACAAAGTTAAAGCCGGGGTTAGTAGTAACGTCGATTGAAATTAACTCAGGGTCTTTATCGAGCAGCGTTGTAGCCTGTTCGGATACATTACCTGCGATATGTATAATTGCATAAGACGAACCGTTTTCCAAGTTGTCTGTCGCAGTCCCTTGGTCTGTGAACTGCCAGTCAAACTCATTGTTTTCAGCGAGCTCGTTTTCAATTCTTTCACCTACGTTAAGCGGTTCGCCGTTCAGCTCTGAACCTTCGTCTTCATTGACGACGCTTATTTGTATTTCATCGAGCTGATTATAGGGGTCCCACATGGATCCGAGAAAAATTGCAGTGTAGAGTGCCGGAATCGTTGCAATTGCCAGCAGAGAAATAATTAAAAATGGATTTTTGAGTAACTGTTTAATATCACTGAACATTTTTTAAGTCTCCAATCAATTTGTATTTCTATAATGTACGTAATAAAACTGCCCATGTCTAATCATATGTGAAAAAAGCAGCATGTTTAATATTATCGGAAACGCCAAAATCTTTCTCCCCCTAAGGTTACAAAAATTAAAAAAGGGTAATCAAGTTATTAGCAATAGAATATTACGAGTGTTAATATTCTCATTAGCGAATTGAAAGGGATGAAAAGTAATGACGAATGACATTATAGTTTTAGACGATATAACTCTGGATGTAAAAGAGTTAAAAAGAGATGAAGAAGAGGGAACAGTGCGCATTGCATTTGATGTGGCGAGTGAAGATTACCACAACTTATCCGAGCATCTGTACAAGGAAGAATTTCTTGTACGACTCCCCGGTAATAACAATGAAGAATTCAGAGCGAGAATTATAAATTATTCAACATCATTAGATAACTTATATGAAGAAGATAATGTAGGAGAATACCGTATTACTCTGAAAGAGGAAAAATAAGATTATGAAATTAAGCATTCTTGATCAGGCACCTGTTTCTGCAAATATGTCTGTTAGTGAAGCGCTTCATAACAGTGTAAAACTGGCTGTACTTGGTGATGAACTGGGATATACGAGGTTTTGGCTGGCAGAACATCACGGCATGGCCGGCTTATCTTCCAGTGCACCTGAGGTGACACTTGGCGGTATTGGTATGCTTACGGAAAATATCCGCTTAGGCAGCGGTGCGACATTACTGCCGTATTACAAACCGTATAAGGTAGCGGAAGTGTTCAATACGCTTGCAACGCTTTACGGTGACCGGATTGATATCGGTATCGGCCGGGCACCGGGCGGAGAACAAAGCATCCGAAGCGCTCAGTGATAATTACCTGCAGCATGTTTTTAAAATGCCTGAACTCGTATCGGAGTTGAAAGGTTTTATAAATAATGATGATGAAAGCCTAGAGGCAAAACCTGTGCCGGACAGTCCGCCGAAATTATGGATGCTCGGTACCAGCGAGAAAAGTGCTGTGTTTGCACGGGATAATAATATGAACTACTGTTTCGGTAAATTTATGAGCGGCAGCGATCCTGTGGATGTGCTGAGTACATATCGTGAACACAGTGCCGGAGGCGAAGTGATTATTACTGTAAATGTGTTTTGTCACGAAGATGATAAGACAGCCCGCCAGCTGGCATACAGCTACGCGGTCAATCAGGCATTGAAATCAAACGGGCGTGCTTTTAAAGGCGTGCCAAGCGATGAAGAAATGGCAGATATTGAGCTGACGGCAGAAGAGAAAGAGGAAACTGACAATATATTATCGAACTTAATCACCGGTACACCTGACAAGGTTAAGGAAGAACTGACTGAACTTAGTGAAGCGTATCAGGCAGATGAATTTATGATTGTCACAATTACTCATAATATAGAAGATAAATTGAACAGCTACCGTCTGCTTGCAGACTGCATTTTAAAACAGCAATAATATAAAAACCTCCGATGAATCTGAAATAAGATTCATCGGAGGTTTTTAAAACTGTTTATATCAGTCAGCTGTAAAACGGTTTTTATCTTCGATGAAATGCGTGGCTACCATACATAAAGCACCGAATATCAGCATACCGCCCGCAATAAATGTAATCTGCTGATAGCTGAAGTCATTTGACAGGAGGACAGAACCAAGCGATGCACCGACTGCATTCGCAAGGTTGAACACTGAAGCGGCGAGCGTGCCTGCAAGTGCCGGTGCTGTAACTGCAGCAAAGATAATTTTGGCGTTTAGCATCGGTGAAATACCGAAAGTGCCAAGGCCGAACAGACCGGCTGCAATATAAGCGAGATACGGTACCTGCAGCATAAACGTAAAGCCCAAGAGAACAATGGCGACAAATAAAATAACCAAAGTCACAGCACCAGTCAGTTTACCAGGCTGAATACTGCCGGATGAGAAATTGCCGATAACGGCAAAGGTTCCGAACATCAGCATACTGAAGGTGACACCGAGATCTCCCATATTTGCGATGTCACGCAGCATCGGTTCGAGGAAAGTATAAGCTGTAAAAACTCCTGAATAACCGAAGACTATCGTGATGATAAGCATAATGACGTTTTTATCTTTTAAGGCAGACAGTTCGGAAGAAATTTTTGGAACCTCGCCTGTTCTGTAGTTCGGTGTGACAAAAATCAGACCGATCAGATTAACGACACCAAGTGCCACGATAATCCAGAACACAACACGCCAGTCGAGTACGGCACCAATATAAGAACCGAACGGTACACCAAGCATTACCGCAATAACGAGACCGCCGTTAACGAGTGCAATCGCACTTGTTTTTTTATGAGGTGGTGAAATTGCCATAGCGAGACTCATCATGACACCGAAAAACGGTGCATGCATCGATGCGGATAAGAGACGTGATAAGAGCAGCACTTCAAAATTCGGTGCAGTGGCTGCAATAATATTACTGATGATAAAAATCGATATTAAAATGAGTAGTAATAATTTCGGAGAGAACTTTAAAGTTAACAGCCGGATAACCGGTCCAAACAGAGCGACACTCAGCGCGTATACGCTCAGCAGCAGTCCTGTCGTGGAAACTGCAACATTTAAATCGGCGGCAAATTGAGTGAGCAATCCGGTAACGACATACTCTGTCATCCCGACTGCAAAAGCCCCAATCATAAAGACGGTAATAATTGTATTTCTTGAAGGATTTTTAAACATACGCGCCTCCCTTTCAAGTTTTCTTTTTATAGCACATAGGAGATGTTAATACACATTAAATTCAATGTCCAGAAGGCTTGCTCAAGAAAGTGTTTTCACATGAAATATCAGTGTATTGAAAATGTTCGGGCTGTATACGGATGGTCAGCTCGTGATACAATTATGAGTGATTTTAAGTGCAGAAATTTACAGGAGGATACATATGGCGAAATTTTATGCGGTAAGAAAAGGCCGTCGCCCGGGCATATATAATACATGGGCAGCCTGCGAAAAAGCAGCTAAAGGATTCAGCGGGGCTGAGTTTAAATCATTTAAAACAAAAGCTGAAGCGGAAAACTTTATGAATAATCTTAAAGATGAAAATAAAAAAATACCTGAAGGCGAACTCGTCAGCTACGTGGACGGAAGCTACGATAAAAGGGTGAATAAAGCAGGATTCGGTGCAGTGTTTATCATTAATGATGAAGTGATTCATACAGCAGCTGAAAGTACGCCGGTGGATCCGGATAATAACCTGTGGAATGTATCAGCTGAAATTGGCGGTATTCTGTATGCTGTGAAATGGGCAATTGACAACGGCTATCAGGACATCCATGTGCACTATGATTACGCAGGACTTGAAAAGTGGTACACTAAAGAATGGCAGGCGAAGAATGCTGTGACACAGCAGTACGTTGCAAAAATGCACGAATATAAAGAACATATTAATATACATTTTTATAAAGTCGCTGCACATACCGGCGTTCGTTTTAATGAGATGGCGGATGAATTGGCGAAACGGGCAGTGAATAACTAGCAGGAAGGATTTCCTATATGTACATATTATTATTTGTCCTGGTGGCGGGACTATTAATTAAATTTGCAATGACCACATTTTTAAATGACGAGAGAATTCACTTTTCATTTGATGAACGCAGATACTTTAGCGATGAGAAAGCAATTGCTAAAATAATGAGACTGAAGCTGGTTAATATTGAACGAGTATTTTCTTCGTTATGACCGCGGTATTTATCACTGGAGCTCTAATATTTTTCACAGGAAATATCACGCTCGGCATCTGGCTGTTAATCGGCGTAATTATACTGCAGCTCGTACTCAATATCGTTACAGACTTCAAGCTGTACACTGCCTTTCACGATAAGTCGAATCTGGCAATGACAGTAATCTGGGCCGGCTTAATTATCGGCTTAATTATTTTAACGATCTTATATACTGTAATTAAAATTAGAAGAGGGCATTATGTCGAATAGCAAGTTAATATTTTTTGATATCGATGGAACGTTATACAACTCTGATAAACAGGTGCCTGAAAGTGCGAAGAACGCTGTCCGCCAGTTAAAAAATGACGGACATATTGTCGCAATAGCGACAGGTCGCGGACCTTTTATGTATGAAAAACTGAGAGCTGAACTGGGCATTGAAACCTACATCAGCTACAACGGGCAGTACATTGTTTTTGAAGGTGAAGTCATTTACGATAATCCGATCGAGAACAGCACGCTTGAAAAACTCAGTGCCGAAGCGCACAGCAATAATCACCCGGTCGCCTTTTGTGATGAGAAGGATTTAAGAGTCAGTACGAAAGAGCACGAACATGTTAAAGCTGGTATCGGATCTTTGAAACTGGACTTTGAAGTATCAGAAGACAAAGCGTATTTCGAGGGTAATGATATTTATCAGGCGCTCCTGTTTTGTACACAAGAGGAAGAAGCAGAGTATAAATCATCTTATGAAGATGTTTACTTTTTAAGATGGCATGAATTTTGTACGGACGTTATTCCCACTGGCGGTTCGAAAGCTGAGGGCATTAAGACTCTGCTTGATAAAATGAATATTGATATTAAAGATGTGTATGCATTTGGCGACGGGCCGAACGACGTAGAGATGCTCGAGCTAATTGAGAATAGTGTTGCAATGGGCAACGGTGTTTCAGAAGCGAAAGCAGTCAGTAAATACGTAACGGGACACGTTGATGAGGATGGCCTCTATGACGGGCTCAAAAAGACTGGATTATTATAATCCAGTCTTTTTTATGTTTATAAAAAGTATGCCGGGGTATAGCTAAAAGTAGATAAAATTAGATAAACTCTTAATTATAATGATTATAAATAAGAGTTGAAATCTCATTTGGTCGTGGTATAATAAAAATACAGATAAGAATTATTCTAAATAACGAGCTTAGACGAAAATTCAATTTATATAAAAGAAAGGTGATTTTAATGGCACAAGTAAAAGAAAAAACACAAGTAATTGAGGTAACAAGCAGTTATCGAACAACACGGTACTATGGACTAAACTTCATAACTTCCATTGGTATGTTAAAGGACCTAACTTCTTCTCATTACACGCTAAATTTGAAGAGTTATACGATGCAACAGCAGTGTACGTTGATGACCTTGCAGAAAGAATTTTAACAATCGGAGGCGAACCGATTGCTAAACTGACAGAAGTCCTTGAAGAATCAAGTATTGAAGAAGGCGAATACGGTCTGGATGCTAAACAAATGGTTAAGCAGTTAACTGAAGACTTCGACGTACTGTCAGCAGAACTGAACCAGGGCGTTAAAACAGCAGAAGATGCAGGGGACGACCGCACAGCAGATATGTTCATCGCAATGGCACAGGATATTGAGAAAAATAACTGGATGCTTAAATCTTATTTAGGCGAAGATATTAAATAATATAATATGGTAAGAAAAAATCCGATTCCCCTTTGGGCGTCGGATTTTTTTGTGTATTGCTGGATTTCTATGAAGTGGTGTCATTGGAATCCAGCCTCCACTTAATTTATCAATCACTCAGATTTATCCATCACGAACAAATATTGAGCAATCGTCCGGCTTAATTCAATGTTTTCACCGGTAGTATGGTTAGTAATGTACAGCAGATCGAGAGCTTTATCGCGGTCAGTAATTTGAATGTCGTCTTTGATGTTCAAATTGGCGCGTTTAAAGTGCTGGACTAGTTTTTCTTCATTCAACATTCTCGATACGCTGACAATGTCATCGTTTTTAATATCTGATAAACGGATGGATACTTTTTCCTGCGTATCCATTAATTCTAATGGTATCGCACCGCCGTGAGGGCAGTGCTCGGGATAGCCTAAGTATTTTTCAAGCTGATCGGCTAATATATCACTCGTCGAGTGTTCTAAAACTTCAGCTTCGTTATGGACTTCATTGATATTAAAATCGAGATTTTTAACGAGAAAAACTTCCCACAAACGGTGTTTTCGAATGAGTCTTTTCGCATATTCAGCACCTGCTTCTGACAGCATGCTTCCTTTATATGGTGTGTATTCCACCCATCCTGCTTTAACAAGACTGTTCATCATTTCAGTTACCGTCGGCGGAGATATATTCAGGCGTTCGGCAATTTCTTTATTCGGCACTTGGATTTTCCACGCTCCAAGTTCAAACAGCACCTTTAAATAATCCTCTTTTGTTGGGCTCATTATAACCCTCCATTCACAAAATTCATCTCTAATTATGAAGAACTTTATCGGAACAGGCAAATTAAATTTTTCTGAGCATACTGCGGGTTTTTAAAGTTTTGCGAATCCAGCCATTTTTATTGAAAAAGAAGACTGCTAAAAAGGTTACAAGAGATACAGAAGCAACGCTGCCGGATATTGAAATATCGGTAAAGTATCCGAATGAACATCCTAAAAGACTGTTGAAGGCTGCTGTAATTAATGTCAGCCAGATCATATGAGACAGCCGTTTCGTAACCAGATAAGCGGTAATTGCAGGTGCAACGAAAAAGCTGATAACGAGTATCGAGCCGACTGCATCGAATGCTGTCACTGCTGTAACGGAGACAAGCGTCATTAAAATATAGTAGATAAACGTCGTGCTGATACCGGCTGCCGCTGCATAGACCGGATCAAAACTGGTTACTTTTAATTCCTTATAGAATATAAGGACGAATAATATATTGATAATAAAAACAATTGTCAGCTGTACAAGCGCATATGGCAGACTGATGCCGAGCAGTTCAATTCTGTTTAACGGTGCAAACAACACCTGGCCCATCAGCACAATATCAATATCAAGATGGACGTTATCAGCGTAGCGGGAGACTAAAATAACTGATGCTGCAAATAACGCGGTAAAGACGATGCCTATTGCAGCGTCCTGTTTCATCAATCCGGACGCGGTAACCAGTTCTATTAAATAGACAGTAATCAGGCCAATCACTGCAGCTCCGATAATTAGCAGCGGTGAGCGCAGATCATTGGTAATGAAAAATGCGATAACGATACCGAGCAGTATCGTATGGCTGATGGCATCGGTGGTCATAGCCTGGCCTTTTAAGACGAGGAAGACACCGAGCAGACTGGAGGCAAGAGCGGTAACTAAAAGCACTGCAAACACTTCTATCATGCGGCTTCACCCAGCTTTCTTAAACGCTGTCTTTTAACAAGAATTCCTTTAGGCGCAAAAAGCATCGAGATTATCACGCATGCACTGAGTGCGAGAATAATTGCCGGGCCCGTCGCAATACCAGTAAATGTTGTTGAGATATACGTACCGATAAAAGCCGATAAACCGCCGGTGGCAGCAGCAACCCTGAGGACAGTAAACTTATTCGACCATAGCGTACCGGTAACAGCAGGCGCGATTAAAATATTAACAATCAGTACGGCACCGACTGCTTTCAGACCGACTGCAATAATCATAATTGTCATGGCAAGAACGAGTATATTCATAAATTTAATGCTGATGCCGACAGTACGCGCATAAACAGGATCAAAAGTATAAATTCTAAGCTGCTGATAATATAAAAAGAACAGTATCAGACTAACGGCAGAAGCTGCAATAATTAAATATACATCTCTTCAGCATATATGCCGCCTGGCCGAAAATGAAATCATCGATACCCTGTGTGCCGCTGAAATTTGGATTGCCCTGAACGTAACTTTTAAGTGCCATGCCAAGACCGAAAAAACTGGAGAGTACTAAGGCAAGTGCACTGTCGAGTGATATTTTAGATGATCCGGTAATCATATGAATCAGCTGAAAAGCAATGATGCCCAAAATTACAGCACCGACTACAAGAACTGATGTTTCCATAACGTTAAAAAGCATAAATGCGAGCACGACGCCGGGAAATGTCGCATGTCCGATAGCATCACCAATTAAGCTCTGTCCTTTTATCACGCTGATTGAACCGATAACACCTGCGACGGCAGATAAAATAACGGTGCCGAGCGCAACGATAATAAAGGAGTAACTCGTCAGGATGTCCATGGTTCATCACTCTTTTCATAATATGCGGCGTTAATATTCTCTTTTGTCCAAACTTCTTCTACAGGACCCGAAGCGATAATTTCCTTATTTAATATAAGACCCGGTTAAAGTAAACGGGCACTGTATTCAAATTATGATGTACGACTAGAAATGTTTTGCCTTCAGCCTGGAGCTTTTTCATCGTGCTGATAATTAACTTTTCAGTCGTAATATCGATACCCTGAAGCGGTTCATCCATAATATAAATACTGGCATCATGTGCAATTGCACGGGCTAAAAAAACACGCTGACGCTGTCCGCCGGATAACTCAGAGATCTGACGGTTTTTATATTGTGTCATCTTCATTGTTTCGAGTGCTGCCGAAGCAATATCTTTATCTTTTTTATCAGGACGTTTAAATAATCCTTTATGCACGTAGCGTCCCATTAATACAACATCAAAAACCGTTGCGGGAAAGTCCCAGTTGACCTCGCCTTTTTGCGGTACGTAAGCCACTTGTTTCAGAGCTGATTTATGTGTACTGCCATCAATAAAAGATTTGCCTGAGACGGGTTTGATTAATTTCATAATCGCTTTAATCAAAGTGGATTTGCCGGCGCCGTTTGGGCCGACAATCGCTGTGCGGCTTCCTTTTTCAACATTGATATTTAATTTCCAAATAACGGGCTTATCACTGTAAGCCACACTTAAATTTTTTGTACTGACTGCATATTCACTCATCGCTAATCCCCCTTATTTTAAATGATCCACAATAATATTAATGTTGTGACGGTACATCGTTAAATAGGTATCGCCGGGATTGCCTGCTGCTGCAAGTGAGTCAGATAATAACTCCGTGCCGCTGCCGCTGATGACCTCGACTTCGCCGCCCCCAGCAGCGACGATTTCCTGAAGCCGCGACATGCGGTCGGAGGGATTGGTTGTCGTTTCGACAAATATCGCTTTAATATTATTGTCCGTAATCAAATCAGCTGTTTTTTGTATTTGATTGTTGGATACTTCGCTGTCCGTTGAAAATCCTTGAGGTGCATGAACTTCGATATCGTAACTGCTCTCCAGATAGCCGAAAGCATCGTGCGGTGTAATCAGCATACGTGAGTCTTCCGGGATTTCATTGATTCGCTCTATTACAAATTGATTCAGCTCATCCAGCTCACGAATATATTTTGCGTAATTCTCTTCATAACGGTTTGCATCATCAGGATTGAATTCAAGCAGCGTATCTTTAACCGCAGTGAACGCCTGTTTGTATAACTCAATATCAAACCAGAAGTGCGGATCGGCAACAATGCCGTCTTCTTCTTTTATTTCTTCCAAGTTTTCATGATTGAAATCTGTTGTAATAGAAATACCGTCGGTCAAAATATCAGCCATGCGTCCTTCAAAATTTAAACCGTGATAAAGCGTAATGTCAGCATTACCGAGAGCGCGTAAATTACTGGCCTTTGGTTCATAAACGTGAGGGTCTTCGCCTGCCGGAATAATCATTTCTGTATTAAAGCCCTGAACATCTTTTTCCAAAACAGCAACCATATCATTGATAAATGTCGTCGTAACAACAAGGTTTGGTTTATCATTTTCAGTTTCAGCACTATCACTGCATGCTGCAAGCGCGGTAAGTAAAAGTATTGTGAAGATGATTGAAAGTGTTTTTTTCATCAGGTGACTCCTTCATATAATCTAATAATATTAGGCTACCCTAAACTTTTATTTTAGTCAAACCGAAATATGTGAGCGGGCATAAAAAAGCGTCAGAGAACAAAGGTTCTCTGACGCTTTTAAAAGTATTTAATTATTATTCCGCACTTTGCGGATTAGTTGCCCACATCTCGCTGTTCTTAACGAATGTACGCGGGTGAATTTTCAGCTGATTGACGATAATATCAGCGATATCTTCCGGATGTGTCATCGTTTCCGGATCAAGTGAAGGTTTGCCTATTAAATCAGTCAATACTGCTGACGGTGTTAAATACTGCACGCGTATGCTGTCTTTTCTGACTTCCTGCATTACGCCTTCTGTTAAACCGATAACAGCATGTTTCGACGCGGCGTAAAGTGCACTGCCTGCTGAAGAACGCAGTCCTGATACTGAAGCGATATTAATCACATCGCCTGATTTTTGCTGCTGCATGCCGGGGAGTACTGCTTTCATCATATAGTACATACCGAATACATTGACGTCCATCATCTGGCGGAACATCTCTTCATTGTCTTCGAAAAAGCTGCCGCCGCCCATAACGCCGGCATTGTTAATCAGAATGTCGATTCTGCCAAAATCTTTTAACACTTCATCAACGATATTCTGCACATCTTCTTTAGAAACATCACCGCTGATGGCAATAGCTTTTACTTCTTTTTTCTCTAACGTTAACAATGCATCTTTTAAAGTCTCGTTATTACGTCCGACTATTGCAACGTTTACCCCGTTGTCAGCCAGTGCCTGAGCTGTTTTTAAACCGATTCCTTTGGAACCTCCTGTTATCAAAGCAGTTTTTCCGTGTAAATCCTGCATATTAGTCCCCCACTTTTTAAGTTCATGTTATGAATTGTGTCTTATTTTAAGTATAATGAAGATATTAAAAAGATGAAATGGATATGCCTGTTAACAGAGAGGGGGATTTACTATGGCTGAACGCGGACAGACTAATATTTTTGATGATGTAATTAAAGACGATGAATCTTTTGTCATCGTCGTGCAGGAAGTGCTGGAGAATAAGGGACAGCTGCAAAAGAGAGTTTTACGTGAATACCCGAGCCTTAATCAGACAGCAATGAAGAATTTGTTTGTGCATTTGAAGGATACTTATACTGACGAAAAACACAGTGAAAATGGCACATATTTCGACATAACAGTGTATACTAATGAAGATTATGCGGCTGAGAATATTTATGCGCATACGAAACGCTACAAAAACAAAAAGGAATGGACGGCAACGTCTAAATAAAAGGAGTACTTTACAAATGAGAATGGTAGACATTATCGCTAACAAACGTGACAACAAAGAACTGACTAAAGAGGAAATCGAATTCTTCATTAATGGATATACAAACAAAGAGATTCCTGACTATCAGGCATCAGCTTTATTGATGGCAATTTTCTTCAACGATATGACACCTGAAGAATCGGCTAACCTGACAATGGCTATGGTAAATTCAGGCGATCAAATTGATCTGTCGGCAATTGACGGCATTAAAGTTGATAAACACTCTACAGGCGGTGTTGGCGATACGACAACATTAGTACTTGCACCTTTAGTTGCAGCTCTCGATGTTCCTGTTGCAAAAATGAGCGGACGCGGTCTCGGTCACACGGGCGGAACCATTGATAAGCTTGAAGCATTGAAAGGTTTCCACGTTGAACTGACACAGGATGATTTCGTGAATCTGGTTAACAAAGACAAGGTTGCAGTTATTGGACAATCCGGTAATCTGACACCTGCTGATAAATTAATTTACGCACTGCGCGATGTTACAGGAACGGTAAACTCAATTCCATTAATCGCAAGCTCTATTATGAGTAAAAAAATTGCTGCCGGTGCAGATGCAATTGTCTTAGACGTTAAAGTCGGCGATGGTGCATTTATGAAAACAGAAGAAGATGCTGTGGCGCTAGCTGAAACGATGGTGCGCATCGGTAATAATGTCGGCCGCCGTACGATGGCGATTATCTCGAGTATGGAAGAACCGCTGGGCTACGCTGTAGGTAATGCAAACGAAGTGAAAGAAGCAATCGATACGCTAAAAGGCGAAGGACCGGCTGATTTAACAGAATTATCATTAACGTTAGCTGCACAGATGGCAGTAGTTGGCGGTAAAGCCAATGACCTTGAAGAAGCGCGCCGGATGCTTGAAGCTGTGATTAAAGACGGCAGTGCTTTAGAGAAATTTAAAGTATTCGTTAATAACCAGGGCGGCGACGGGTCACTTGTTGATCATCCTGAAAATCTTCCACAGGCAGAATATCAGTACGATGTTATTTCTGAAGAAGAAGGATACGTTGAAGTGATCGATGCTGAAAACATTGGTGTTGCAGCGTCAATCCTCGGTGCAGGCCGTCAGACTAAAGAAGATGAAATCGATCTTGCTGTAGGCGTTGTACTTGAGAAGAAAGTCGGCGATTACGTAAACAAGGGCGATGTACTTGCTAAAATCGCTGCAAACACTGAAGAAGTGGACAGCGTAGTTGAGAAAATAATCTCGAGCTACCATTTGGGTAATGAACAGAAACAGACTAAACTGATCAAACGTATTATTACTGCATAAGTTAGGAGAGAAAAATGATAAAAAATGGATTCCTCAATACAGTCAGCTAGAACAAAACGATCAAACAAAAGTAAAAGAACAATTTGAAGCACTCGATATTACAACAATCGAACGTGTTTACTCTGAAACATATATAATAAAGCAGAAGTGGACTTATCTTCAGTTGAAGAAGCTCCTTATATCCTTAAATCAGAACTTGATATTGAAGCAGTGAGTGAAGCGGCAAACAATGCAGTGCAAAGCGGCGAAGTTGCAGTTGTGCTGATGGCCGGCGGTCAGGGCACGAGACTTGAACATCCGGGCCCCAAAGGAACATTTTCTTTTGACGGCGTATCATTATTTGAACTGCAGGCAAGACAGATTCTAAGCTTTAAAAATGCACAGGATGAACTGAAAGTTCACTGGTATATTATGACGAGTGATATTAATCATGAAGAAACGCTTGTATTCTTTAAAGAGCACAATTACTTTGCAGTGCCGGTTGAAAACATTCATTTCTTTAAGCAGGAGCACTTCCCGCCGTTAACTAAAGAAGGCAAACTGATGCTGACTGCTAAAAATGATATTATGCTGACGCCTAACGGCAACGGCGGTATTTTCAGTTCATTAAAGAACAGCGGAATGATAGAACAGATGGAAGCTCAGGGTGTGAAACATGTATTTATGAATAACGTCGACAATGTTGTCGTTAAAGTGCTGGACCCGGCATTAGTCGGTCTTCACGTTAGTGAAAACAATGATATTACATCGAAATCAATTACTCCAAAATCGGGTGAGTCAGTAGGCCGTCTTGCGGTAATGAACGGTAACAAAGGTGTCGTCGAATATATGGAACTGCCTGCAGGCAGCGAAGATAAATTTACGAATGCCAATATCGGCATACACATGTACAGCATGGACTTTTTAAATAAAGCAGCTGCCGGCGAAATGCCTTATCACCTGGCATTGAAAAAACTCGAACATCTTGACGACGACTTAAATATTGTTAAGGAAGAAGTATTAAAATTTGAGAAGTTTTACTTCGATGCATTTAAATATGCAGCTAAGCACAATACGCTTCAGGTCGGAAGAACAGGTGAATTTCACCGCTCAAAAATAAAGCGGGGAATGACAGTATAGAAACTGCATTTAAAGATTTAACTGAAGAAGGACTGATCTAATGACTGAAGAGTCAAAATCAGGGTACAGCAAGTATGGTAAAGAAGAAGTCACTACGAGAATAGAACGCACATTAAAAAATGTTGTTCCGCTGTCATTCGGCGAAGAAGTCGGCAATGCGGTCAGCCACGGTGTTGCTGCGATAATCTTTATTTTTCTGCTCCCGTTTACCGCTGTTTATATGTACGCGGGGGGCGGCTCGATGCACGCATTTGGAGGATCGGTATTTGTTATCAGCATGCTGTTAATGTTTTTGACTTCGACGCTGTATCACTCGATGGAACACAACACGAAACATAAATACGTCATGCGCCTTCTGGATCACAGTTTTATTTACGTAGCGATTGCAGGCACATATACGCCGATTGCACTTTCTGTCGTCGGCGGAACGTTTGGAGTCGTCATCCTGATAGTGTTGTGGACTGCGACAATACTGGGGATTCTGTATAAGGTGCTGGCACCTGTCGTCAATGAAAAAGTCAGTTTGGCAATATATTTAATTATGGGATGGTCTGCTGTAGCATTTATCCTTCTATAGTAAGTGAGACATCGTGGGTATTTATCGGTCTGATTATACTCGGAGGACTTGCCTATACTGGAGGTGCATGGTTTTACGCACAGAAGACACGCAAGTATTTCCATATGATCTGGCATTTCTTCATTATTATTGCAGCGGTTTGTCACTATACAGCGATTGTTTTTATCTGATAACATCTCACGAGAAGAGTATGGTAACATAAACAACTTACGTATAATAAACTGACCGGGTGGTAGTTATGAAAATTGTATTTTTTGGCGCCGGCAATATGGCCAGTGCAATATTACAGGAATGATTGAACAGGTATTGTCAAACCAGAGGATATTTATATTACGAGCAAATCAAATCGTGTTGCAGCGATGGAGTTTAAAGAAGAGCTCGGTGTTAATGCGTGAAGATGAAGAGCTCTGTAAAGACGCGGATTATATTGTGCTCGCAAGCAAGCCGCAAAACTTCAGCGATGTTGCGAAACGTATTCGACCGTATCTGGAAAAGAAAACAAAACTGATTTCAGTAATGGCGGGTATTCATATCTCAACGATTCAAGAAGAAGCAGGTATGGAGAACTCGGTCGCAAGAATTATGCCGAATACGAATGCGATGGTTCAATACTCAGTTAACGGTATTGCATTTTCGGATGACTTCGATAACAGAGACGAGCTGATTGACTTAATGGCGAGTTTCGGTAAAAACGTTGTCGTTGATGAAGACGGTATGGATAATATTACAGCAGCGACGGGTTCCGGACCGGCTTTTCTCTACTATATATACGAACAGTATGCGAAAAGTCTTGAAGAACTTGGCTTCTCGAAAGAGGATGCGGATAAGCTGACAAGAAATCTTGTTATCGGTACAGGCAAAACTTTATCGGAACGTCCTGAATCTTTTGAAAAGCTGCGTACGGATTACATCTAAAGCAGGAACAACTGAAGCGGGTCTCGATACGCTCGGCGAATCCAAATTACAGGAAATAATTTTCGAAACTCTTGGCAGTGCGAGAGACCGTAGTAAAATTAAGTGAACGATAAATGAATCTGGAAATACTTTCATATATAATAATATGGAAGTATTTTTTTATGAATGAAAGGTATGAGGCTAATGTCGACTTTATATTATAATGGAACAATTTATACGATGGCGGCACCGATGGATAAGGTGGAAGCTGTTTTAATACATAACGGAACGATTGAAAAGACAGGCAGCTTTGAAGAATTAAAAGCTGCAGCAGATGAGTTTGTCGATTTAAACGGTAAAACGATGATGCCAGCACTGACAGATGTACACCAGCATCTGGTCATGATCGGCAAAAAACTGGAATTACTGGCGCTGGATGATGTAACAGATATTGGAGAGATGAAGAAACAGGTTAAAGCGTTTAAGACAAACCGGACTTGGAATAACATTCTCGGCTACGATGAAAATAATTTCGAAAATCAATACAAGATTAATATTAAAGAGCTCGATGAGCTGACGGACAAACCGACTTTAATAACACGTATTTGTGCTCATGCCGGTGTCGTAAACTCAGCTGCCTTTGATGCGCTGAATATTACTAAAGATACTGAAAATCCTGAAGGCGGATATTTTGAACGAGATGATCAGGGGAGCTGACAGGATGGGTTACGATAAAGCCTTTGAGGAAATGCGTGCAGCAACGGTTGAAGATACGACTGAATCTTAGGTGAAGATATTGCACGCGGTGTTAAATATTTGCAGTCACTTGGTATTGCGAATGCTCACACGGAAGATCTTGCGTATACGGAGATTTAATGTGCCGCTGGATGCGTACTTAAATACACTCGGTAAAGATATGAAATTCAGAGTAAATCTGCTGACACATGAACAGGTTTATGAAGATGTTGTACAGGCGGAAAAAACATACAAAGAAAACTTCGTTGAACGTGACGCAATGAAAATATTTGCAGACGGTGCATTTGGTGCGAAAACTGCACTTGTCAGTGAACCGTATGAAGACTCCGCGGATAAAGGCCTGCAAATCCACACGGTTGAAAAACTGGAGCAGCTGGTTCAGACTGCGTCGTAACGATGATGCTGTTGATGTTCATATGCGGTGACCGCGCGATTGAAATGGTTCTCGATGCTATTGAGAAATATCCTGTTGTAAAAGGTAAGCATGACCGTCTGATTCATATCAGTCTCCTCCGTCCGGATTTAATTGAGCGTATAGCAAAATTACCGGTGATTTGCGATATTCAGCCGACATTCCTGACTTCAGATATGCCGTGGGTAGAAGAATTAGGCAGTGACCGTGCGCAGTATTTATATCCGTTTAAAAACTTCTAGATAAAGGCGTGATTATGGGCGGTTCATCAGATGCGCCGATTGAGAAAGTAAATCCCTTTCTCGGCATTCATGCACTGATGACGCGTGAAGATAAGGGAGCGGTATATAATCCGGAACAAATTATTTCACGATTTGATGCATTTAAAATGTATACGGTTGAAGCGGCTAAAATTGTCTACAGAGAACAGGTGCAGGGAAAAATAGCAGAAGGCTATTTCGCGGACTTTATCGTGCTGGACAGAGATGTTATGACGGTCAGTCCGGATGAAGTCAAAGAAACAAAAGTATTGAAAACTGTTATCGACGGGGAAATCGTTTTTGAAATGTAACCGGAAATTCACTTTTCGAATATATTAGTGACTATGATGTTGTGTTATTATTAACAGTAATGGAATCAAGTCGAATGAAGGAGCATATACATGATTACTGAAAGCCAGGTAAGAGAACTAGTTGGAAATTTGGAAGACCCGATTTTAAATGTACCGATCAGTGAGACTGAGGGGATTATAGAAGTCAGTATTAAAGAAGAGAAAAACACGTCAGTGTTAAAATAGCAATCGGCCGCGAAGGCGGTCAGGAACAGCTCGAACTGCAGATGAAAATTGTTGGACTGTTGAAAGAAGAAGGCGCAGACAGTGTCGGTCTTCGTTTTGAAGAACTGCCGGACGAGACGATTGAAAATTCAGATCATCACGCGGCAGCGCGATGGAGCGCGGCTTTACACTCGGTAAAACAGAATTTATTTCTGTAGCTTCAGGTAAAGGCGGAGTGGGTAAATCAACAGTCGCAGTTAACCTTGCGGTTGCCCTTGCACGAGAAGGTAAAAAAGTCGGCTTAATTGATGCTGACATATACGGTTTCAGTGTGCCGGACATGATGGGTATTACAGAACGTCCGGAACTCGACGGTGAAACAATTATTCCCGTTAAAAGATTTGGTGTTGAAGTCATTTCAATGGCTTTCTTCGTTGAAGAAATACACCTGTTATATGGAGAGGACCGATGCTCGGTCAGATGCTGACAAGTTTCTTTGAAGAAGTGAAGTGGGGAGACCTTGATTATCTGCTTCTTGACCTTCCGCCGGGAACTGGTGATGTAGCGCTCGATATTCATCAGATGCTGCCGCACAGTAAAGAAATTATCGTTACAACACCGCACCCGACAGCTGCCTTTGTTGCAGCAAGAGCTGGAGCGATGGCGCAGCATACAGATCACGAGATTATTGGTGTGGTCGAAAATATGAGTTATTTTGAAAGTAAAGAAACAGGCAACAGAGAATATATCTTCGGTAAAGGCGGCGGTCAGAAACTTGCCGAAGAATTAAATGCACCATTACTAGGCCAGCTTCCGCTCGGTCAGCCTAAATGGAACGAAGAAGACTTCGCACCGTCAGTATACGAAAATGATGAAATTAGTGATGTGTATACTGAAATGGCGAAGAAAGTGATCGGAGGCACCGCTGAATGACGTCGAAGTATTTAGTTAAGTTCTATTTTGTTACCTTAATGATTGGTGCGGTTATTACTACCGCAATCAGTCTGGTAACAGAATACGATACTGTTACAAAGTATTTATTCCAGGGACAGTTCGGTGACTTCTTTGGGATTTGTATTTCTGGTCGGTTACGGACTATTAATAGCAACCGTCAGCCAGGTCGTTTTCTACATATACTTATTCATCCATCCATTAGGCATGGGGATATTTAGAAAAGCATGGCCGTATGTCCAGCTCCTTCTAATAATGTATGCAGTTTTTGATTTATTCTATCTGCGCTTTAGACAGGTAGGCATTGACCACGGTTCCACATGGTCGTTTATATGGATTCCTATTATAATAGTACTGGCTGGAGTCGGCTTTGCTTATTACAAGAATAAAATTACAGCAGCGAATGTTTTCATATCTTCATTGTTCTTTATGATTTTTATGACTTCACTGACACTGATTCCATTTATATCAGTAGAAGACACTTCGTGGATTTACCGTTCTGTATTTACAGTAATACTGACGAATGCATACCAGCTGATCAGATTGCCCAAGTATATAGAAGACTCTAAAAAAGAAAAAGAACAAAGAGGCCGTGTCACAAGAAGTGATATTAACGATCAGAAACGAGCTGAGTTCAAAAAAGAAGCAGAAGAAAAACGTGCAAAAGAAGAAAGTCAGATTAAAGCGCGTGAGAAAATGGGATACAAAAACAACGAGACAAGCAGTGAAGCAGGATAAGAATAAGAAAAACTGAATTAACCTGCAGAAGTGAAATAATAAAATGAACAGAAAAGGCGCAGGACCAACGTTCTGCGCCTTTTTATATAAAATAATGCTAGATAAATGAATAAAAGCATTGACGTTTAACTATGAGCTTGGTAAGATATAGAAGTTGTCAAAAGACGACGCAACAAAAACTTAACAGACTTTAATAAGATGTTAAAAAATATTAATAATCTGTTGCATCTGTAAAACAGACGTGTTATGATATGTAAGTCGTCCAAAGGCGACACAACATCACTTAACAAACGCTTGAAATTAAGTGTTGCATCCGATAATCGGATGTGCTAAGATATAAAAGTCGTGTCAAACACGATGTAATCAAAACTTTATAATCTTAACAAAAACTTAATAAAAGCTGTTGCATCTGTAAAACAGACATGTTAAGATAACTAAGCAGTCAACGAGATTGCAAGCACCACACAAAACTTTACAAGAGAACATTGAAAACTGAATGACAATATGTCAACGTTTTAATTCCGAATGAAAAAGTCTTCTATTATATAGAAGCACACATTGAGGCGAACAATTCAAACGCAAACGAGATACTGTCAGCAGTATCACAAAGAGCTTAAGTTTAAGTTCTCCAATCATGGAGAGTTTGATCCTGGCTCAGGATGAACGCTGGCGGCGTGCCTAATACATGCAAGTCGAGCGCAAAGATCAGGAGCTTGCTCCTGTGATTTGAGCGGCGGACGGGTGAGTAACACGTAGGCAACCTACCCTTGAGATTGGGATAACTACCGGAAACGGTAGCTAATACCGGATACGACCTTTCCACATAAGTGGAATTGTTAAAAGGCGGATTTATCTGCCGCTCATGGATGGGCCTGCGGTGCATTAGCTAGTTGGTGAGATAGTAGCTCACCAAGGCGACGATGCATAGCCGACCTGAGAGGGTGATCGGCCACACTGGGACTGAGACACGGCCCAGACTCCTACGGGAGGCAGCAGTAGGGAATCTTCCGCAATGGACGAAAGTCTGACGGAGCAACGCCGCGTGAGTGATGAAGGGTTTCGGCTCGTAAAACTCTGTTGTTAAGGAAGAATACTTGAGGTAGTAACTGGCCTTGAGATGACGGTACTTAACCAGAAAGCCACGGCTAACTACGTGCCAGCAGCCGCGGTAATACGTAGGTGGCAAGCGTTATCCGGAATTATTGGGCGTAAAGCGCGCGTAGGCGGTAAAATAAGTCTGATGTGAAAGCCCCCGGCTCAACCGGGGAGGGTCATTGGAAACTGTTTTACTTGAGTACAGAAGAGGAGAGTGGAATTCCATGTGTAGCGGTGAAATGCGCAGAGATATGGAGGAACACCAGTGGCGAAGGCGGCTCTCTGGTCTGTTACTGACGCTGAGGTGCGAAAGCGTGGGGATCAAACAGGATTAGATACCCTGGTAGTCCACGCCGTAAACGATGAGTGCTAAGTGTTGGGGGGTTTCCGCCCCTCAGTGCTGCAGCGCATTAAGCACTCCGCCTGGGGAGTACGACCGCAAGGTTGAAACTCAAAGGAATTGACGGGGACCCGCACAAGCGGTGGAGCATGTGGTTTAATTCGAAGCAACGCGAAGAACCTTACCAAATCTTGACATCCTCTGACAACTGTAGAGATACAGCTTCCCTTCGGGGCAGAGTGACAGGTGGTGCATGGTTGTCGTCAGCTCGTGTCGTGAGATGTTGGGTTAAGTCCCGCAACGAGCGCAACCCTTAAGTTTAGTTGCCATCATTAAGTTGGGCACTCTAGACTGACTGCCGGTGACAAACCGGAGGAAGGTGGGGACGACGTCAAATCATCATGCCCCTTATGATTTGGGCTACACACGTGCTACAATGGACAGGTTACAAAGGGCAGCAACGCCGCGAGGCCAAGCGAATCCCATAAAACTGTTCTCAGTTCGGATTGGAGTCTGCAACTCGACTCCATGAAGCTGGAATCGCTAGTAATCGTAGATCAGCATGCTACGGTGAATACGTTCCCGGGTCTTGTACACACCGCCCGTCACACCACGGAAGTCGATAACACCTGAAGCCGGTGGGCCAACCATTTATGGAGGCAGCCGTCGAAGGTGGGATGGATGACTGGGGTGAAGTCGTAACAAGGTAGCCGTATCGGAAGGTGCGGCTGGATCACCTCCTTTCTAAGGAATATATGGAGCATCTACTTGTTAGATGGACCATTCGGAAAAACGTTTTGACATATTGTATTCAGTTTTGAATGTATCTTTACAGTGTAAAGTTCATTCAGCAATTTATGTACATTGAAAACCGTATAGAAGTAAAGAGAAGAGTAAAACGATTTCAAATCGAGCAAGAAGAATTGAAAACGAGAACGCAAACGTATCTATAAGATACACTCACACAAATTTCATTACGATTAAGTAGTGAAGGGCGCATGGCGGATGCCTAGGTAGCAAGAGCCGATGAAGGACGGAACAAACACCGATATGCTTCGGGGAGCTGTAAGTAAGCTTTGAACCGGAGATTTCCGAATGGGGAAACCCAATACCGCGAGGTATTACCACAGTGTGAATACATAGCACTGTTGGAGGACACCTGGAGAACTGAAACATCTTAGTATCCAGAGGAAGAGAAAGAAAAATCGATTCCCTAAGTAGCGGCGAGCGAACGGGGAAGAGCCCAAACCAGCTTCGGCTGGGGTTGTAGGACGTTCACAACGGATTTAAAGACTTAGACGAATGGTCTGGGAAGGCCAACCGCAGGGGGTAAGAGTCCCGTAGTTAAAAAGTCGATAAATTTAGAACGTATCCTGAGTACGGCGGAACACGAGGAATTCCGTCGGAATCCGGGAGGACCATCTCCCAAGGCTAAATACTCCTTGCTAACCGATAGTGAACCAGTACCGTGAGGGAAAGGTGAAAAGCACCCCGGAAGGGGAGTGAAATAGATCCTGAAACCATGCGCTTACAAGTAGTCAGAGCCCGTTAATGGGTGATGGCGTGCCTTTTGTAGAATGAACCGGCGAGTTACGAATATATGCAAGGTTAAGCAGATGATGTGGAGCCGCAGCGAAAGCGAGTCTGAATAGGGCGAATGAGTATATGTTTGTAGACGCGAAACCAGGTGATCTACCCATGACCAGGCTGAAGTTCAGGTAACACTGAATGGAGGGCCGAACCGACTTACGTTGAAAAGTGACCGGATGAGTTGTGGGTAGGGGTGAAATTCCAATCGAACCTGGAGATAGCTCGTTCTCTCCGAAATATATTTAGGTATAGCCTCATATTAGCATCGTGGAGGTAGAGCACTGTTTGGATGAGGGGCCCATCCCGGGTTACCGAGTTCAGACAAACTCCGAATGCCACAGATGTGATGTATGGGAGTCAGACAGTGGGTGATAAGGTCCATTGTCGAGAGGGAAACAGCCCAGACCACCAGTTAAGGTCCCCAAATATAGTTAAGTGGAAAAGGATGTGGCGTTGCACAGACAACTAGGATGTTGGCTTAGAAGCAGCCATCATTTAAAGAGTGCGTAATAGCTCACTAGTCAAGTGACGCTGCGCCGAAAATGTACCGGGGCTAAACATATTACCGAAACTGTGGATTAAAATTTATTTTAATGGTAGGAGAGCGTTCTAAGTGCGGCGAAGCATGATCGTAAGGACATGTGGAGCGCTTAGAAGTGAGAATGCCGGTGTGAGTAGCGAAAGACGGGTGAGAATCCCGTCCACCGAACGACTAAGGTTTCCAGAGGTAGGCTCGTCCGCTCTGGGTAAGTCGGGACCTAAGCCGAGGCGATAAGCGTAGGCGATGGACAACAGGTAGAAATTCCTGTACCAGTAAGATTGCATTTGAGTGATGGAGTGACGCAGAAGGAAAAGATGAGCGCGCGGAAGGAAGAGCGCGTCCAAGCCATAAGGCTGCATGTTAGGCAAATCCGGCATGCATTAAGGCTAAGTGGTGATGGGGAGCCGAAAATAGTAGGCGAAGCATATGGACTCACACTGCCAAGAAAAGCTTCTAGCAAGTAATCATACTGCCCGTACCGTAAACCGACACAGGTAGTTGGGAAGAGAATTCTAAGGTGAGCGAGCGAACTCTCGTTAAGGAACTCGGCAAAATGACCCCGTAACTTCGGGAGAAGGGGTGCTTATAGCAATATAAGCCGCAGTGAATAGGCCCAAGCGACTGTTTACCAAAAACACAGGTCTCTGCCAAACCGAAAGGTGAAGTATAGGGGCTGACGCCTGCCCGGTGCTGGAAGGTTAAGAGGAGTGCTTAGCGCAAGCGAAGGTACGAATTGAAGCCCCAGTAAACGGCGGCCGTAACTATAACGGTCCTAAGGTAGCGAAATTCCTTGTCAGGTAAGTTCTGACCCGCACGAAAGGCGTAACGATTTGGGCACTGTCTCAACGAGAGGCTCGGTGAAATCATAGTACCTGTGAAGATGCAGGTTACCCGCGACAGGACGGAAAGACCCCGTGGAGCTTTACTGTAATTTGATATTGAATCTTGACTCCACCTGTACAGGATAGGTGGGAGCCGATGAAGCATGGACGTTAGTCTATGTGGAGGCAATGGTGGGATACCACCCTGGTGTGGTTGAGATTCTAACCCGCAGCCGTGATCCGGCTGGGAGACAGTGTCAGATGGACAGTTTGACTGGGGCGGTCGCCTCCTAAAGAGTAACGGAGGCGCTCAAAGGTACCCTCAGAATGGTTGGAAATCATTCACAGAGTGTAAAGGCATAAGGGTGCTTGACTGCGAGACCTACAAGTCGAGCAGGGTCGAAAGACGGACTTAGTGATCCGGTGGTTCCGCATGGAAGGGCCATCGCTCAACGGATAAAAGCTACCCCGGGGATAACAGGCTTATCTCCCCCAAGAGTTCACATCGACGGGAGGTTTGGCACCTCGATGTCGGCTCATCGCATCCTGGGGCTGTAGTCGGTCCCAAGGGTTGGGCTGTTCGCCCATTAAAGCGGTACGCGAGCTGGGTTCAGAACGTCGTGAGACAGTTCGGTCCCTATCCGTCGTGGGCGTAGGAAATTTGAGAGGCGCTGTCCTTAGTACGAGAGGACCGGGATGGACATACCACTGGTGTACCAGTTGTCGTGCCAACGGCATAGCTGGGTAGCTACGTATGGACGGGATAAATGCTGAAAGCATCTAAGCATGAAGCCCCCCTCAAGATGAGATTTCCCCAATAGATGCCTCAGAGACTATGAGGTTGATAGGTTTGGCGTGTAAGTGTGGCAACACATTCAGCGGACAAATACTAATCCATCGATGACTTATTCAAAAGTAAGACCAGAAATTAAAAGAGTGCGTTCACTCTTCTCGATACTTCTATCCGGTTTTGAATGTATATACATTCACTAATAGTCTGGCGGCGATGGCGGAGAGGCCACACCTGTTCCCATGTCGAACACAGCAGTTAAGCTCTCCAGCGCCGATGGTAGTTGGACTGACGTCCCGCAAGAGTAGGACGCTGCCAGGCTAATATTTTTATATATGATTATTCCACAGTAGCTCAGTGGTAGAGCTATCGGCTGTTAACCGATCGGTCGTAGGTTCGAGTCCTACCTGTGGAGCCATTTTTTTGTTCTGGCCCGTTGGTCAAGCGGTTAAGACACCGCCCTTTCACGGCGGTAACACGGGTTCGAGTCCCGTACGGGTCACCATTTTAATTAATAGTTCAATATGGAGAATTAGCTCAGCTGGGAGAGCATCTGCCTTACAAGCAGAGGGTCGGCGGTTCGAGCCCGTCATTCTCCATTTTTTGTCTGGAAGGGTAGCGAAGTGGCTAAACGCGGCGGACTGTAAATCCGCTCCTTCGGGTTCGGCAGTTCGAATCTGCCCCCTTCCACCATAGATTTTGGGCTGTAGCCAAGCGGTAAGGCAACGGGTTTTGGTCTCGTGACGCGAAGGTTCGAATCCTTCCAGCCCAGTTTAATTTAATATTTAGAGCCATTAGCTCAGTTGGTAGAGCATCTGACTTTTAATCAGAGGGTCGCAGGTTCGAATCCTGCATGGCTCATCGTAGAACACTTACAAACGTAGGTGTTCTTTTTTTATGCATAAATTTATGAATTATTTATATTATAAACACTTGTATAAAAGCGCTTTCTTTAGTATATTATAACTAGACAAAGGAATATTTTAGTGGGGGGATGTCGGTGGTTAAAATAGATATTATAGGCGCACCTACTGCATTTGGACAGCCAAAGTTAGGGGTATTTGGGCCCGGATGCGGTGCGTTTTTGTGGTTTAGAAAAACATTTATCTAACCTTGGCCACGATGTGGCTGATAAAGGAAATGTATATGGAAATTACCGTGCTGAATACGGTAATCACAACGTGAGAAACGACGAAGGATTAATGAATTTTGAACAGGTTAAAGATTTCAGTGAACAGCTTGCAGCTACTGTGGAAGAGTCACTCGATAATAATCGCTTTCCATTTATCGTTGGCGGTGACCACAGTCTGTCAATTGGTTCTATCAGCGGTGTGACTAAGAAATGTAAAAATCTCGGTGTACTGTGGATCGATGCTCATGGGGACATTAATAACAGCGAGACGTCACCGAGCGGCAATATACACGGTATGCCTTTAGGTGTTCTGTTGGGCGAAGGCAGTGAGTCACTTGTTAATATACACCATGAAGGGGCTAAACTGAGTCATGAAAATATCGTGCTGGTCGGTGTCAGGGATCTTGACACCGGTGAGAAAGCTTATATTAAAAAGCACGGAATTAAATGCTATACGATGAGCGACGTCAGGAGACTTGGGCTCGATGTTGTAATAACGAAGTCGCTGAAACACTTGCAGGAGTGCGACGGTATACACTTATCGCTCGATGTGGACAGTCTGGATCCTCTTGAAATTCAAGGGACAGGAACTAAAGTTAACGGGGGTATTTTCTTATCGGAAATGCTGCTGGGCTTAAATATACTGAGCAGAACAGAGTTGCTTATTTCTGCAGATCTGGTGGAAGTTAATCCACTTCTTGATAACGGCAATGAAACAGCAGAAAAAGCTGTAACTATTGCAGAGTACATATTCGGTCAGAGCCAAATATAAAAAAGAAGCCGTTAGGCTTCTCTCATATTTTCATCACGTAAACAGCATACTCATTAGCAGTAGCTGTTTCTTTTTTCGCTTTTTTTCGCTTCTGAAGACGGCTTAATTCATCAGTTAGTTTCCTCTGTTCTGTATCATTCATCAGGATTTCATATGCTTCAAGTGATTCAGCATCATTCTCTTTATTAAAATTAAAAATATTGATGGACGGCACAATTTTTTCTGCCGCCGGGCGGTAAAACTTCTGGATAATACTGTTTTTCTCCATAGTATAGGCTACAGTAATGATATTATGGGACAGCAGCTGGTTTAAATGGTAATGTACTTTCGCTCTCGGCATTTCGAGTTCATCGGCAAGCATCTGTCCTGTTTTAGCTTCTTCTGCTATCATGGACAAAAGCTGCAGTCTAAAAGGGTCGCTGATTGATTTAAGCTGGTCCAGTTCAGTAATGATGAGCAATTTTTCCATCAGTGTCCTCCATATACATTTTCTTTAATTATCATGTAAAATGTAAATACAGTCAATTAAACAGTATTTAAATAAATGAGAATATTTGTTACACAATTGTGAATTTGGTATTATTAAAATGTTAAGTACTTAGGGGGATGAGTATGATAGGTCAAAGAATTAAAGAGATACGTAATAATAATAATTTAACCCAGGAAGAACTGGCTGACGGGATCATCTCCCGAACTTATTTAAGTTTGATAGAAAAAGGGACTGTCCAGCCATCTACCAATGTTTTAGTTAAACTCAGCAAACGTTTAAATTGTACGGTAAATGATTTCATGGCAGAGGTTTCGCATTTTAAATATAACAATTTTGAAATTCTGCGGGAAATCGGCCACTACGAATTAAAAGTAGACAATGAAGATTACGAGATTGTAAAACATTTTATCGATAAAGAATATGAGCAGATTGAAGATGTGCCTTTGCCTGACAGCGGCAGAATACATTTAATTTATGCACGCTATTTTAATTTCAAAGGGGATTTAAAGCGTACGAGACTGCATACTGATAAAGCACTGCAGAAACTGTCGACGATTGCTGTTAATCAGCATTACGTCAATGCTGTGCTGTTAAAATCAGAACTGCTAATTGAAGATGGTGCGGTTGATGAAGCGATAGATATAGGAGGAAACGGTGTATCTGTTAACTAAGTTTGATGAATTGAATATTTCCGATATTAAATTACGATTTGCGCTTGTAAAATGTTATATTATATTTAAACAGTATTATACTGCGCACAGGCTGGTAGAAGATATTAACCAGATTTCTTCCAGATTAAGTATTACTTATAAAAAAGAAGACCTGAAGAAATTTGAAATGCTGCTTCTGGTTAAACTTGAAAGGTACGAGGCTGTCCTCCTGCTTGCAGGTGACAGCAGTGAAACAGATATCAGTATTATGAAGGCTTACAGTCTGTGGCAACTGGACAGAGTCAAAGAAGCTGATCAATTATTAAAAGCGACACCAGCGCCTAACAAGGAAATTTCCAGCATACCGCAAATAGGTAATCTGTATAAAGAACTTACCGGGAGATTAGGTGGCTTATAACATAATAGAAAGGAAAATCATTATGGAAACAGCCAACTTTTTTGATAATATCTCTACATCTTTTGTAATAACGAGCATCATTGACATCCTGATTATATGGTACGTTTTTTATTTAATACTGACGGTCATTAAAGGGACGAAAGCTGTACAGTTAATCAAAGGGAATTCTTCATAATTATTGGACAGGCATTAAGTAATTTTTTAGATTTAACAACGACAACACAATTGTTCGATATGGTCCTGCAATGGGTTTCCTCGCCGTTATCGTTATATTCCAGCCGGAATTAAGACGGGCGCTTGAACAGCTCGGCGCGGCAGTTTGTTCAGGTCGAGCGGCGGCAATGATGTATCGCAGCATGAAAAGATGCGGCAGGATATGGTAACTGCAGTCCGCTATATGGCAAAGCGCCGTATCGGTGCATTGATTGTTCTGGAAAAAGAAACCGGACTGAAGGATTATATTGAGACGGGTGTGCCGTTAAATGCGGAAATTACGTCGCAGCTCTTAATCAATATTTTATTCCGAATACGCCGCTGCATGACGGGGCGATGATAATCCAGGGCGACAAAATTGCGACAGCCGGCAGTTACTTGCCGCTGTCTGAAAGCAATAAGATCGCAAAAGACTTAGGTACACGTCACAGGGCTGCTGTCGGTATTTCAGAAGTAACCGATGCATTTACGATAATCGTATCGGAAGAAACAGGTAACGTCTCAGTTACATACGACAGTAAGATGTCTAAGGAAATTACTCTGGAGAAACTGGAAGAACTCCTCCAGAAACACTGGCTGGTTGCTTCCGGTGCTAAAGAAGGAGGCGGTTTGTTTGCTCGAAAGTAAATTAGGACTGAGCATCGTTGCATTGCTGCTCGCACTGTTTATGTTTGTGAACGCAAATAATGTCTTTGAAGATATGAATCTGTTTACCGATGACAGCGCAACAGAAGACGAGACGCAATTTGTTGAAGGCGTTCCTGTTGTAGTACTGTATGATGAAGAATCATATTACGTATCGGGTGTACCGCAGGAAGTCACTGTGGAACTCGGCGGAACGAATTCGAATGTGAAGCGTCTTCAGGCGACGCGTAATTTTGAAGTGATTTTAGATCTTAGAAATCGTGAACCCGGGGAACATGAAGTGTTCTTCACGGTGAGCGGTCTGCCGGAAAATGTGGCAGGGACAGTTCAGCCGGAAACAGCTAATGTGACGATACAGAATCTTGTATCGCAAACTTTTGAAGTCCAGGCTGAAGTAAGTGAAGGAAGAATCGGCTCAAGCTATCAGCTCGGCTCGGTCAGTGTTGAACCGTCAACAGTAACTGTACGCGGCGGCGAAAGCACGATGAACCGTATACAATACGTCCGGGCGATGATGTCCGATACGTCGAGTATTACTGAAGAACGTGTTGAAGAAGCTGAAGTGAGTGCTTTCGATGCACAGTATAATAAACTTGATGTCAGTATTGAACCTTCTACAGTAAGAATTGAAATTAATGTTGATGAGCTTAGCAAGGAAGTGCCAGTCAATCTTGAAACGACAGGTGATGCTGCTGACGGCAGTACACTATCGGAAGTGGAATTAAATCATGATACAATTGAAATATATGGTGACAGTGAAACATTAAATTCGATATCATCTGTAAAAGCAGAAGTCGATATCGGGGGAATGTCATCATCGGGCACAAAAGATGTCCGGCTTGAGTTACCTGAAAATGTTACAAAAAGTGAACCTGCTGTACTTGAAGCGGATGTCACGATAGAAAAAGACGAATAATTGCTGCATAAAAGGAGATTACTATGGGAAAGTATTTTGGTACAGATGGAGTTAGAGGTATTGCAAACGAAGGTTTAACACCGGAACTGGCTTTTAAATTAGGCCGTTTTGGCGGATACACACTGCTTGAAAAAGGCGAAGAACATCCACGCGTTCTAGTTGGAAGAGATACACGTTTCAGGAGAAATGCTGGAGTCTGCGCTCGTTGCAGGACTATTATCAATCGGTGCTGAAGTGATGCGCCTCGGAGTTATTTCTACACCAGGTGTTGCTTATCTGACTAAAGACATGGAAGCAAATGCAGGTGTTATGATTTCTGCATCACACAACCCGGTTGAAGACAACGGGATTAAATTTTTCGGGCCGGACGGTTTTAAACTGACTGATGAACAGGAAGCTGAAATTGAAGCACTGCTCGACAGCAATGAAGATAATCTGCCACGACCGATAGGTGTTTCTGTAGGTACAATTTCAGACTACTTTGAAGGCGGCCAGAAATACTTAAGCTACTTAAAATCAACAATTGATACTGACTTTGAAGGACTGAAAATCGGCCTTGACGGCGCTCATGGTTCGACGTATCACTTAGGACCTTATTTATTTGGTGACCTTGAAGCAGATACAGCTACAGTCGGCAGCAATCCTGACGGCACGAACATAAATGCAGGTGTGGGTTCAACGCATCCTGAAAAACTTCAGGAGCTCGTTAAAGAAGAGAAATGCGACTTTGGTCTTGCATTTGACGGAGACGGGGACAGAATCATTGCAGTCGATGAAAAAGGAGAGATCGTCGATGGCGATAAAATCATGTTTATCATTGCGCATGCACTAAAAGAAAAAGGTGAACTGAAAGACGACACAGTCGTTTCCACAGTAATGAGTAACCTTGGATTCTATAAAGCAATTGAAGCACACGGTATGAAATCTGATAAAACACAGGTCGGCGACAGATATGTTGTAGCTGAAATGCGTAAAGGCGGCTATTCATTAGGCGGAGAACAATCAGGCCATATCGTAATGATGGATTACAATACGACGGGCGACGGTCTGTTAACAGGTATTCATTTAGCGGCAATCGTTAAAGAATCAGGCAAAAAGATGAGTGAACTTGCAGCAATGGTTGAAACGTTCCCTCAGGAGCTCGTAAACGTACGTGTGAGCGATAAGCACAATGTTACGAATAATGAAGCGGTCAAAGCAATTATGACTGATGTAGAACAGCGCATGGCTGGTAATGGACGTATACTCGTCCGTGCTTCAGGAACAGAACCGCTTGTACGCGTTATGGTAGAAGCTGAAACTGAAGAACTGGCAGCGAACTACAGTGCGGAAATTGCGAAAGTAGTAGAAGCTGAAATGGGTCTGGATAAATAAAGAAGAAATTTAAAAAGCGAAGCCGCATTTATGGCTTCGCTTTTTTATGTATGAGACTAATATGCTGGATTAGCCAGCAGCTCTCCCATATTAAAATCGTTTATAAACGTAAATATGTATACACCTAATACCTGAAATCCAAAATATAGCGAAACGAGACACAGCAGGCCGAAAATAATATTCTCTGTAAAACTGCCTGTCCGTGTTGTAATCGGAAATTTGACTTTAAAGCTTATCGGAAAAAACAGCTGTATGCCGCTTTTAGTCGCCATATCCAATATGTAATGACTGATCATGCCCGTAATTAAACCGAGTTTTATCGCATCATTTGGAAAAAAGTAATCGACGAGAAAAGCAATCATCACGATAAACAGCAGGCTGTGTGTAAATGAGCGGTGACCGAAAACGAAATTAACTAATTTCGAAAGTACCGGAAATGTCTTCCCAATCTTGCTGCCGCCGTGACATATATCGGGAATTAAAGACCCGGCAATACCGGCGCCAATTAATAGAACAGGATCGGCGTATGTAAAATGAGCGACTGCCAGACTGGATGCGACACCACCAATGATATGAGTTTTACCTTTCATGATGCGACCTCCTCTGACCTGTATATTATAACACTTTTTAGACATAAATATAACTTTTTATAAACAATTATAAGAAGTTGTTAAGTAGTAAGCTTCAGAGCATTTCGATATAATAATCGTAAAAATGTTATTATTAAATTATATGAATGCGAACAAAAGGAGAATCATTATGGACGGAACAAAAAGAGCAGATATAAAAGTAGGCAGTACAGTGAAAGTCGTACAGAAAAACCATCAGAGAACAGGTGAACTGACTGAAGGCGTTGTGGCAAGAATATTAACGAACTCAGCTAACCATCATCACGGCATTAAAGTTAAGCTCGAAGACGGCATCGTCGGCAGAGTAAAAGAAATATTGGAATAATAATTTTAGCAGGGGCGATAGAGATATCGTTCCTGTTTTTTATTTCTTGATAAGTCTGGGAGGAATGCGGAGGCTAAAGTGTCCGATAACTGGCTTTGTCGGACAGTGTAGAAATAAACATAGTCACGCAAATACAAACGCAGTAGAAAAAGGATCAAGCAACTATATTTTTACCATTAAAAGGTAAAAAAGTTCTTGTAATCAAGAAAAAATTAAATTACACTTTTATTCTGACGAAAAAGGAGGGAAATTTGTAAACTTAATCGGAATAGCGCCTGAGCAGTAGATATGTACTGTTGACGAGGAGGACAGCGATCGAACTTTCGGCGGATGCTGTCCCGGATACTGAAGTATTCGTAAGTGTATCTGTGAAAATTACCGGGTGACCGGTCTGACAAAGCAGATGCCCCACAAAACTTAAACGAACGTAGAAGGAGTTTATCTTATGTGCGGAATTGTTGATATATTGGAACGGCAGATACGAAGGAAATATTATTAAAAGGGCTTGAAAAGCTGGAGTACCGCGGTTATGATTCAGCGGGTATTGCAGTAAAAATAATAAGGAAACAAAAGTTTTTAAAGAGAAAGGCAGAATCGCCGAGCTGCGTAAAAAAGTGGATTTAGACTTCGAAGGAACTATCGGTATCGGCCATACACGCTGGGCAACACACGGTGAACCGAGTGTAGCGAATTCTCATCCGCACCAAAGTACAGATGAGAGATTTACACTGGTGCATAACGGTGTGATTGAGAACTATAAGCAGTTAAAGAAGAATATTTAAATGATACAAAACTTGTGTCGGATACTGATACGGAAATTATCGTGCAGCTTGTTGCGAAGTTTGCCGCTGAAGGTTCATCGACGCTTGAAGCATTTCAAAAAACTTTATCATTACTGCACGGATCATACGCGATTGGTCTTTTGGATAATGAAGATGACCACACTATCTATGCAGCTAAAAATAAATCACCGCTACTTTTAGGTAAAGGTGACGGCTTCAATGTCATTACATCCGATGCAATGGCGATGCTTAATTTAACGAATGAATTTGTTGAACTAATGGACGGCGAAATCATTCAGCTGATGGAACACCAAATGATCATCAGAGATATCGAAGGTGCGGAAATCGAACGTGAATCTTATATTGCGGAAATTGATGCGAGCGACACGGAGCTTGGCACGTATCCGCATTACATGATTAAAGAAATCAATGAACAGCCGCAGGTGATGCGTAAAATCATTAAAGAATATCAGGATGAGCACGGCGAACTTAAAATTGATAAAAATATAATCAAACAGCTGAATGAAGCGGACCGATTATATATCATCGCAGCAGGTACGAGCTACCACGCCGGACTGGTCGGTAAAGAATATTTTGAAAAATGGGCAGGTGTACCGACAGAAGTGCACGTCGCATCTGAGTTTGTCTACAACACACCATTATTATCAGAAAAGCCTTTATTCATCTTATATCACAATCGGGAGAAACTGCAGACAGCCGTGCAGTCCTCGTAGATATTAAAGGTAAAGGCTACAAATCATTAACGATGACGAATGTACCGGGATCGACACTGTCACGTGAAGCGGATGAAACGCTGATACTGCATGCAGGACCGGAAATTGCAGTCGCATCGACGAAAGCCTATGTCGCGCAGATTGCAGTCCTTGCGATTACAGCAGCAGTGACAGCGAGAGAGCTGAACAAAGTTTCAGATATGAATTTAATGGCTGAACTTGGGAAAGTAACGACGGCAATTACAACGGTTATTGAAGACGCTAATAAAATTGAAAAAATTGTTAAGAGTTATTTGGAAACAGCGAGAAACGCGTTCTTTATCGGCAGAGCAATGGATTACTATGTCGGTCTTGAAGGCGCATTGAAGCTGAAAGAAATATCGTATATCCAGGCAGAAGGATTCGCAGGCGGCGAACTGAAGCACGGTACGATTGCTTTGATCGAAGAAGGTACGCCGGTATTCGCATTATCAACCCAGGAAAAAGTAGATTTAAATATTAGAAGCAACGCACAGGAAGTCGCAGCCAGAGGTGCGAATGTATGTGTCGTTGCAATGGAAGGATTGGAGCAGGAAGGTGACACATACGTCATTCCAAGAGTGGATGAAATGCTGACACCGCTTGTCTCAGTTGTAGTCTACCAGCTGATTTCATACTATGCAGCACTGCACAGAGGAAACGATGTAGATAAACCGCGTAATCTGGCGAAGTCGGTTACGGTGGAATAAAGTAATATTTAGGAATCTAAAACGTCATCCCTTTGAACTTTATAGTTCAAAGGGATGTTTTGTTAAATCAGATTTTATAGTAGATACTTTTCGTCATCTCTGACTTCATATGTATTCCAGTATCCTCGGACTGGTATGACACTCGCTCATATGTGTTCCAAAGCCCTGGGACTGGTATGACGCCCGCTCATATGTGTCCAGCCCAAGTTTTCTCAATAGGCTATCCCAACACGGGATTTAATTATTTATCACTCTCAAGCTGCTTATACACAAACTCTGCTGTATCTCCAACTGTAATCTTCTTGCCGTCTTCAGGCAGGAAGTCACGTTCTTCACGGTGTTCACCAACAGCTTCACCGTCCGGTAAATAAGTAGGGCAGACGACTGTCCAGTCGAGGTTCGAGTCTTCAAGCAGCAGATATGTTTTATGATGTTCTTCTGCTGCGCGTGTTAATTTCCGTTTTGACTCGCTGGATTGATAGCGCAGCACGTCGGGTTCAGCTCTGCTGTTCAGTATTCCTGCAGTACCAACCGTGACAATCCGCTTAATACTTTCATCGGTCATCGCTTCAATAATCAGCGGCATGCTTTTTGTCAGCGTATCGGCGCCGTCTGTATTAAAGCGCTGATGACCATCTGCACCCTTTCTGGTACCTCAACGTCTTCTTTAAGAACGTCACCTTTTTAATTATAAATTTTCATCATTAATTGATATCTTTTCAGGCGTGCGCACAAGTGCTGTCACCTGGTGTTTATCTTCCAAAGCCAGCTTTGCAATTTCACTGCCGACTCTGCCTGTCATTCCTAAAAGTAAAATATTCATAAAAGCAGTCCTTTCTACTGCTTCTTATATACTATCATTATTTTTCCTTATTATTATGTAGACTGTTTATAACTTTTGCACAAAATAAAACGTTATATATAACATCAGACTGGCATTGTACCCAAAAAGCCACTATAATAAACGTTGTATGGAAAAATAATCAGAAAATCTGAAAACAGCAATAATGATTTTTGGAAGCGCTGTATATATTCAGTGTTTTCCATATAAGCTCTGCTGCTAAATTGATTATTTATTTAATTCGATATGGTAGTATAGAGTGTGGAAATAAAATAATAATAGCAAATTATTATATTATAAATGTGAAGAACAGGGAGGAAATTGTAATGGATTTTCGTTATTTACCAGCTACTGAAGCTGATAAAACACAGATGTTAGAAAAGATCGGTGCAAAATCCACAGACGAGCTTTTTTCAGATATTCCTGAAAAAGTTAGACTGGACAGAAAATTAAATCTGAAAGAACCAACTAGTGAGTACGAGCTTAAAAAAGAAATGGTTGCACTGGCTGCTAAAAACGCCAACCTGCAGGATTACAGTTCATTTTTAGGTGCTGGGGTATACGATCACTTTATCCCGTCAGTAGTTGACCACGTTATTTCAAGACAAGAATTTTATACTTCTTACACGCCTTACCAGCCGGAAATGACACAGGGTGAACTTCAAGCTATGTTTGAGTTCCAGACTATGGTTTCTGAAATTACCGGTATGCCTATCGTAAACTCTTCATTATATGACGGCGGAACTGCTGTTGTAGAAGCAATGTACTTAAGCAACGTTCAAACTAAGAAGAAAAAAACTTAGTATCTGAAGCATTGCACCCTGAGTACCGTCAATTAGTTAAAACTGCATCAAAAGGTAAAGGCCTTGAGATTGTTGAAATTGGCTTAACTGACGGGAAAACTGACTTAGCACAACTTGAAAAAGAAATTGATGAAGATACAGCTTCAGTTATCGTTCAATACCCTAACTTCTTAGGTCAGATTGAACCACTTGATAAAATAAATGAATTAATTAAAGCACAGCCTAAAGCAATGATGGTTGTTTCAAGTAATCCGTTAGCATTAGGATACTTAACTCCGCCTTCAGAATTCGGCGCTGATATTGTTGTTGGTGATACACAAGTATTCGGTATTCCTGCACAGCTTGGCGGACCGCACTGTGGTTATTTCGCTACAACTGATAAGTTAATGCGTAAAGTACCTGGACGTTTCGTTGGTGAAACAGTTGACGAAGACGGCCAGCGCGGATACGTTCTTGCACTTCAAACGAGAGAACAGCACATCAGACGTGAAAAAGCGACATCAAACATTACATCTAACCAGGCATTAAACGCAGTAGCTAGTTCAGCTGCAATGAGTGCACTTGGCAAGAACGGTGTTAAAGATATGTCTAAACTGAATATGCAAAAAGCAAGATATACTCAGAAACAGCTTGAAGAAGCTGGTTTACCAGCAGCATTCAAAGGATCATTCTTCAACGAATTCGTAGTTAAGCTTTCACAACCTGTTAAAGAGGTTAACGAGAAGTTATTCGATAAAGGGATTGTCGGTGGATTTGACCTTGGCATCATTTACCCTGAGTTCGAAAACCACATGCTGATTGCAACGACAGAAATCCGTTCGAAAGAAGAAATCGATGCATTTGTTAAAGAATTGGGGGATATCAACAATGGCTAATGAAAACTTTCCATTAATTTTTGAACGCAGTAAAGAAGGCAGAGTAGGTTACAACCTCCCTGCACTTGATGTACCAGAAGTTAATTTAGAAGAAGAAATTGGTTCTGATTTCGTTCGTAAAGTAGATGCAAATCTTCCGGAAGTTGATGAACTGGAATTAATGCGTCACTACACTGGCTTATCGAACCGTAACTTCGGTATCCACACAGGATTCTATCCTTTAGGATCATGTACGATGAAATACAACCCTGTAATTAACGAAGATGTTGTTAGATTACCGGGATTCAGCCACATTCATCCGTATCAGGATACTAGGACTATCCAGGGTGCTTTAGAGTTAATGTACGATCTTCAAGTACACCTTGAAGAAATTACAGGAATGGACGAAATCACTTTACAGCCGGCTGCCGGTTCACAGGGTGAATGGACTGCACTTATGGTATTTAAAGCTTTCCACGAAGCTAACGGAGAGTCACACCGTAATGAAGTTATCGTTCCTGACTCAGCACACGGTACGAAACCCGGCGTCGCCAGCAATTGCAGATTCAAAATCGTTGAGGAAATCGAATGATAAAGGTTAGTTGACGTTGAAGACCTTAAGAAAGTCGTTAGCGAAAACACGGAGCGCTTATGCGACAACCCGAACACATTAGGTTATGAAACACAAATTCTTGAATGTCAGAGATCATCCATGAAGCGGGCGGTAAAATGTACTATGACGTGCAAACCTTAACGCTATTATGGGTTACGCACGTCCTGGAGACATGGGCTTTGATGCAGTTCACCTTAACTTACACAAAACATTCACTGGCCCGCACGGCGGTGGCGGACCTGGTTCAGGCCCAATCGGTGTAACTGATGAGCTTGCTCCATACCTTCCAAAACCAGTTGTCCGTGAAGAAAACGGTGTATACGAGTTAGATTACGACCGTCCACAGTCAATCGGTATGGTTAAAAACTTCTACGGTAACTTTGGAATTAACGTCCGTGCCTACACGTACATCCGTACATTAGGTGCTGAAGGACTTAAGAAAGCAAGTGAGCTTGCTGTACTTAATGCGAACTACATTATGCGCAGCCTGCAGGAGAAATACGAACTTCCGTTCACACAGCACTGTAAACACGAATTCGTTATCTCTGGTAATAAACAGAAAGCACAGGGAGTTAGAACATCAGATATCGCTAAGCGCCTGATGGACTTTGATATCCACCCGCCAACTGTTTACTTCCCGCTAATCGTAGACGAAGCACTTATGATCGAGCCAACTGAGACAGAGTCTAAAGAAACTCTTGATCACTTTATCGATACAATGCTTCAAATTGCTGATGAAGCAGAAAACAACCCTGACATTATTCACTCAGCGCCACACAAAACACCGGTTAAACGTTTAGACGAAACTAGAGCTTCACGTAAACCTGTTTTCCGCTGGAATAAAGAAGAAAAATAAAACTTTTAAAGACCCTGTATCAGGTACATTACTGTATTTGGTACAGGGTTTTATTTATAGTGAGCCGATTCACAATGTCACGAATTAATCATATATCGTGAAAATAATTTTCTTGTGAGCCGCTTTTTACATGCCTCAGAAATGAATGTGCGATAGAATGACGGACAAGTAAGTAATCAAAGGAGAATTCCAAAATGAAAAAATGGTTATCGAGTTTAACAATAATTGGTTCATTGCTGTTGCTCACAGCATGCAATGGCGATGAAGAAGCAGCAGAAGATACTGGTAGTGCCGAGGAAGCAGAAGCACCTCAATCAAAAGGTGAAGAAGGCGCAGCGGCAGAACAGCCGGAAATGCCTGAACCTGATTTAGAAGGTGTACCTGATGTTGTTGCTGAAGTAAATGATACTAAAATTGAAAAAGCGGAATTTGAAGAAGCGTATAATATGCAATTCCAGCAAATGGCGATGATGTCTCAGATGTCCGGTGAAGAAGTGAACCAGGACGATCTTAAAAAACAAGTCGCAGACGGACTGGTATCACAGGAGTTATTAATTCAGGAAGCGGATAACCGTGAGCTTGAAGTAACTGAAGAAGATACTAATGGTGTTCTTGACAGCTTAGTGGAACAAAATGGCATGGAATCACAGGAGGATCTGTTCGCAGCTTTTGAAGAACAGGGAATGCCTAAAGATGAAGTAATGACACAGGTAGATATGCAGGTCAAAGTGGATAAACTGATCGCAGAAGAAGCTGGCGACATTGAACCGTCGAAAGAAGAAATGCAGGAAATTTACGATGCCCAGGTCGCTCAAATGGAACAAATGGAAACTGAAGAAGAGCCGCCATCATTTGAAGAACTTGAACCGCAGCTTAAAGAACAAGTAGTAATGCAAAAAGAAGGCGAAGCAGCACAAGCATTAGTTGCAGACCTTAAAGAAAGTGCAGATGTGACAATGCATCTGTAATAATGAGTAAAGACTTATGGAATAAAAATTCCATAAGTCTTTTTTTATATCCATAATTTAATTAAAAACCCTACTGCAAAACCGAATATCGCGTGACTGAATGTCCAGTAAAACCATGAAGAAAAGCTGTCGGAAGCGGGCGGTTTATCCGTGAGCAGACTGAGGAAATAAAGTGCGGCGCTACCGGCAGTATAAACGAGAACATACGGCCAGATGTTCAATTCCCAGCTAAAAGGAATAAGCATGTAGAATAAAACAACCGCACTGACGATACAGGTTGTGTAATGAAAAATAATTCCTGTAATCCACTTATCGCTCCATCTTTTTATAACCGGCATATAATCCATATTATATAAAAGGATTTCAGCTTTGTTTCCTGTAGTAATCCGGATGATTTTCCCTACTGCTGCAAGTATCGCTCCGGCAACGAATCCAATTATTATTAACTTTAATAAAGTTATCATCGAAACACTCCGTGTTATTATTTATCTTTTATATACCCAATTAATGTATATTTTTTTGAGTATTACAATTTAGAGTGAAAATATTTGATGATGTTTGAATTAAAGTTTTCCGGAAGAATTAAACTTCAGTAAAATTATTAAATATTGGCCGCTTCTTTATAAAGAAGTCACTGAAACGATGATGAAAAACTACTTGAAAAAAGTGTTTGCCGTTTTTTGGCAGACACTTTTATTTATCTGACGATGACGTAGTAAATAACATAGAGCCAGCTGAAGATTCCGTGGATAATTGCCCAGAGGATGGACTGATGGAGACTCCATGAAATAGTGACAGCAAGAACTGTGCCGAAACCGACACCGGTTTTAACGACTGAAGTGGATTTGCTCATATTATCGCTCCTTTATTGTGGTTATCGATTATTTTGCTTTGAATATATACTATTGTGAGCTGAATAGCAAAAAAATACTGGTTTGCTCCGCAATGAGACGCTGTCATCCCCGAGTAAAGCTGCTTGCTCCGCAATGAAGTGGACAATCTAACCCCGAGTTACCGGTATCGTAATCTTCGTCACGTATTTATCGCTGTCATTTACAGATATGCGGTCGAGTATAGGTTCTGCATATAAGTAATCAACAGGGATAAGATGGTTTTCTTCTATAAAATCAAAGATTGCGTCAAATGTTACCGCAACGTTTTCGTACTCTCCGGTATGATAGCCGGTAATCCGCATCGTTTTATCTTTTTTTACCAGCGGGAGTGCATCAGTGTAATCTGTTTTCGCAAACAGGTGTTCAAAGTTTTCAAAGTCGCCGTTTGCGATATCTTCTATGTTCATCATTACACCGATAGAGTATTTTTCATGAAGTTCACGCATACATATCTTATAAAAATCGGATATGGCCGCTTTATTTTCGTCCTCACTGTTATTTAAGAGCGGTGAACTTAAATAAAAGTATTCCTCTTGTGCTTCAGTCAGCACGATTTTACTGAAATCGGTCTTCTTCGCTTCTTCAGTAATTAATATTTTCTTTTCTATCGTATTCTGAATGCTTGCAAGGTTATTAATCTTTTCGGAGATCTGCCGAGACTTTTCTTTAAACAATTTAATCATCGTATCAGGTGTTGTTACGCTGATAAATTCTTTGATTTCACGAAGCGGCATTTCCATTTCTTTTAATGATTCAATGACATACATCGTGTCGAATTGTGTATACGAGTAATAGCGGTATCCTTTATTATCTTTATGTGCAGGACGAAGAAGTCCGATGTTATCGTAATGAAACAGTGTCTGCTTTGTCACTTCGCACATTTTTGCGAAATCACCTGTCGTAAAATATATTTCCGATTTCATAATGCTCACCTCTTGACTGTATGGTTACCATATACCTTATATTATACTAGGTCATCATTTTGATGTGTATTGAGAACTCTCACTTCTCAAGATGAAGAAAATATAAGAGGTGCAGAATGACAACAGAAAAAAATATAAAGTACGAATTTTTATCGGAGGATCCAAATGCTAAAACGCTGCCGATTATGGTCGCGTTAATTATCGGTGCATTCTTCGCTATTTTAAATGAAACATTGCTCAATATCGCTTTAACGACACTGATGGCAGAGTTCGATATTACTCTCTCTACAGTTCAATGGGTAGCGACAGGCTTTATGCTTGTAATGGCTATCGTTATTCCTGTGTCACCGCTCTTAATGGGATGGTTTACGACCAGACAGCTGTTCATCGGTACGATGGTTACATTCTTTATCGGTACAGTCGTCGCGGCACTTGCGCCGACGTTTGGTGTACTGCTCCTCGGACGTATGATTCAGGCAATCGGTACAGGTTTAATTATGCCGATTATGTTTAATGTATTCTATTAATATATCCGCCTCATAAACGAGGAAAAATTATGGGGATTGTCGGTCTTGTAATTATGTTTGCACCGGCCATCGGTCCGACGCTTTCAGGTATTATTGTAGAATACTTCGGCTGGAGATTCTTATTTATCTTCGTTATGCCGTTTACGATTTTTTCAATTTTATTTGCCTTGAAGTATCTGGTCAACATAACTGAAATGACCAAACCGAAAATCGACTGGATTTCTATCGTATTTTCAACGATTGGTTTAGGTTCAACAATTTACGGGTTCAGTCACGCTGGTGAAAGTGCGAATGGATTTATGACACCTTCAGTATTCATTCCCATTATTATCGGTGTGATTGCAATTTCACTATTTGTTTTCCGCCAGCTTAAACTCGATGAACCGCTAATGGATTTACGCGTATTTAAATTCCCAATGTTCTCGCATGCCGTAGTATTGTTCGTTATTATTATTATGGTGATGTTTGCATCAGAACTTATTCTGCCGGTATTTATGCAGGGGCCGATGGGACTTACTGCAGCGGCGGCTGGTCTTTTACTGCTGCCGGGAAGCTTGTTAAATGGAATAATGAGTCCGTTTATGGGTGCTTTATTCGATAAAGTCGGCCCGAAAGTGATGATGATTCCAGCAACGATTATTCTTGCTGTAACGATGTTTATGTTCAGTAACCTGACTGCTGAAACGCCTGAGTGGGTCATTATTGTCGGCTTTATGCTGATTATGCTCAGTGTGTCTGCAACGATGATGCCGGCTGAGACGAACGGTTTAAACCAGCTGCCGAAACATTTATATACACACGGTACCGCAGTGGTATCAACGCTTCAGCCATTGGCAGGAGCAATCGGTGTATCGGTGTTTCTCGGACTGCTTAACTCACGTCAGCAGAGCTATTTAGAAGGTGCTGCAAATCCTGAGTCGCCAGCGGCTGTGTCAGCGGCAATGGTATCGGGTGTGGAGTTTGTTTACTTCATTATCTTTATTATTGCGTTGATTGCGGCGGCAGTAATGTCGTTCTTCGTTTATCGTGCGAAACCGCTCGAAGATCTGGTGACTGCACCGGTTAAAAAATACAAGAATTAGTGAATAATTTATGAAATCACTTCATTTTCGAAATGAAGTGATTTTTTTACGTGTATAATGTATATGTGGTGATTTACAAAGGAGCGGGAGTTATGAATAAGTGGTTTATGGGATTCTTAATCGTTGTAATCGCTGGATTGCTAATATTCACAATTGTGATAGCAATAGGCGGAGTATAATACTTTTAAAAATATATAAGAAAAGCAAAACGAAGAACAGTCTGGCGTAATCCCGAACGTCGTTAAAATCATTATGAAAAATAACGATGTATTTAAGTTCAGCGTAAAGCGGGAAGGCTGGATCACCGCCATATAAAATGCAAAACGAGTGATATGCACCTGCAGATGATTAGTCTCTGCAGGCTTTTTAATGGTCATAATACTTTGTGTAAAATGACTTTTTGTGGTAATATCATCATGGATAAAAATTCGAGATACTAATAGATAAGAAGGTTTAAATATATATGAAAGAAAACTTTTGGCGTGAATTACCGCGTCCATTTTTGTTTTAGCTCCGATGGAAGATGTTACAGATGTTGTGTTCCGTCACGTTGTCAGTGAAGCAGGAACACCCGACGTATTTTTCACTGAATTTACGAATACAGAAAGCTATTGCCACCCGGAAGGCGTACACAGTGTACGCGGACGCTTAACGTTTACAGAAGATGAACAGCCGATTGTCGCTCATATATGGGGAGACAAACCTGAACATTTCCGCGAAATGAGTATCGGCATGGCTGAAATGGCTTTAAAGGTATTGATTTAAATATGGGCTGTCCGGTTCCGAACGTTGCTGCAAAAGGTAAAGGTGCAGGTTTAATCCAGCGTCCTGAAACAGCTGCTGAAATTATTCAAGCGGCAAAAGCCGGCGGCATTCCAGTGAGTGTTAAAACGCGTCTCGGCTACTCTGAAATTGAAGAGTGGAGAGACTGGCTGACTCACGTGTTTAAACAGGATATTGCCAACCTGTCGATTCATCTCCGCACGCGCAGAGAAATGAGTAAGGTTGACGCACACTGGGATTTAATCGGAGAAATTAAAAAGCTCCGCGATGAAATCGCACCGGATACACTTCTAACATTAACGGCGATATTCCGGATAGAAAAACAGGACTCGAACTGGCAGAGAAGTACGGTATCGACGGTGTCATGATCGGACGGGGGATTTTCACTAACCCGTTTGCATTTGAAAAAGACCCGAGAGAACATACGAGTGAAGAACTGCTTGGCTTATTAAGACTGCACCTCGATTTATTCGATAAATATTCAAAAGAAGAATCGCGTCTGTTTAAACCGCTGCGCAGATTCTTTAAGATTTATGTCAGAGGTATCAAAGGCGCAGGTGAGTTAAGACACCAGCTGATGAGCACAAATACGACAGATGAGGTCCGGGGACTGCTTGATGAATTTGAAGCACAGATGGAACCGGCAGAATAATAAGAAGCTCTTTTGATAAAATATCAAAAGAGCTTTTTGCATTGATAAGTGATACGATAATATTTAAACAGACAGAGGAAGTGAGCACGATGTTACTGCATTACTAGGTGCTGCAATTGGAACGGGAATGTCGATGCAGTCTGCTATTAATTCAGGGTTGCGGAGTTATGTACGTTCCCCGTTCATTGCATCGATGATTTCATTTGTCATCGGTACCGTATTTTTAAGTATTATCGTGCTGGTCAACGGTTTGCCGCTTGCACCTAAGCTGACAGTGTTTACTGAACAGCCGGCATGGATATGGCTCGGCGGCGTGTGCGGTGTTATTGCACTCACAACGATATTTATCTTTCCTAAAATAGGCAGCGTAGAAACTGCGATTATGCCGATTATCGGGATGATTATTTACAGGCATGGTCATCGATAACTTTGGCTGGTTTAATTCGATGGTACAGCCTTTTAGCATAAGCAGATTTCTTGGTGTCGTCTTAATTTTTGCTGGTGTCTTTCTTGCAGTTGTGCTGCAGGATGTCATGAAACATCGCCACCATAGGCTGGAATCTCTGAATAATGATATCAATAAATGGCCGTGGCGAGCTGCAGGATTTACCGGCGGTGCACTGCTTTCTATACAGGCAGCGATTAACGGTGAACTTGGCAGTGCGGTGAACTCGCCGTTTACAGCTGCATTTATTTCGTTCTTTATCGGTGCGGCAACGTTAATTATCATCGTTGTAATAAGAGATAAAACATTCAGACCGGTGAAATACCCTATTACAGAAAAGGCGCCGCTCTGGGTTTGGTTCGGCGGAATATTCGGCGGATTTTATGTTTTAATCAACATATTTCTCGTGGGTGAAATCGGTACAGGACCGACGATCGTACTGGTGTTATTCGGACAAATTACAGGGAGCATTTTAGTGCAGCAGTTCGGTTTATTCCGTTCAGCAAAACATACTATTGTACCCGTACAGTTTATCGGTCTAATAATTATGCTCACAGGTGTCGTGCTGATTAATTTATTTTAAGTGAATTTATAAATAGAGATAAATCCGTATCGACGGCGGATTCACAAATACGAAATAATAATTACGACTGGCTTTTCCACTTAGGAAGAGCCGGTTTTTCTATTTAAAAACCAAGCTAAAACACTTGAAAGTCAAAGAAGGTCAATGTATAATAAATACATAAGGTCAAAGATAGTCAGGTGAGAAAAATAATTGTAAGCATCATATTTGAAAATATCTTTTGAGGCCTTTATACTGTATTTATAGTCAAATATAGTCAAAGTCAAATAGACTGTGAATAGAATATACTAATAGGAGGAAACACATATGAAATGTCAAAATTGCGGAATTAACGAATCGAATGTAAACCTAGCAATGAATTTTAACAATCAAAAAATGCAGGTTCATTTATGTGACAGCTGTTTCCAGGAAATCCAAGGTCAAATGATAAATTCAAATGACTTCTTTAAAGGATCATCTTTCGAAAACAATAAATATTTCAACGGACAAGAGAATAAAAATACAGGCACAAAAACTAAAGAACGCGAAAAAAACAAGCGTGACGGGCTTTTAGATCAGCTCGGCAACAATATTTCAGACGAAGCGAGAGCGGGTAATATTGACCCGGTTATCGGACGCGACAAAGAAGTTAAGGGGTTGTTGAAACGCTGAACAGACGTAACAAAAACAACCCGGTCTTAATCGGTGAACCTGGTGTCGGTAAAACAGCAATCGCTGAAGGATTAGCAAAAATAGTGGAAGGCAATGTGCCAACTAAGCTGATGGATAAAGAAATTTACGTGCTTGATGTGGCATCATTAGTAGCGAACACTTCAATGCGCGGTCAGTTTGAAGAGCGTATGAAACAGCTGATTGCCGAACTTAAAGAACGTGAGGATGTTATCTTTATCGATGAGATTCACCAGATTGTTGGTGCAGGTTCTGCGGAAAGTTCACAGATGGACGCCGGCAACATTCTTAAACCCGCACTTGCACGCGGCGAGCTGCAGATTATCGGTGCGACAACATTGAAAGAATATCGCCAAATTGAAAAAGACGCTGCACTGGAACGCCGTCTGCAACCGATTATGGTTAAAGAACCGACACTGGCAGAGTCTGTATTAATTCTTAACGGAATTAAAGACCGCTATGAAAAATTCCATGAAGTCAGCTATTCAGACGAAGTTGTTGAAGCGTTTGTGAATTTATCCGACAGATAATTCAGGACCGTTTCTTACCGGATAAGGCAATCGATTTAATGGATGAAGTCGGTTCAAGATTAAACCTTGCTAATGCTGAGAATGATACAGAATCAATCAAGCAGAAGTTAGAAAAGATAGCTGAAGAAAAAGACGCAGCGGCAGAGCAGGAAGACTATGAAACTGCAGCACGTCTTAAGTATCAGGAACTGCAGCTTGAGAAACAGCTGGAAGCTGCAGCAGATGACAAGCAGGTAATGGATGTCGATATATCTGATATTCAGCTGATTGTTGAAGAGAAAACAGGTATTCCTGTAACGAAACTGCAGTCTGAAGAACAGACGCAAATGAGAGAGCTCGGTACTAACCTGAATGCTAAAGTTATCGGACAGAATGAAGCTGTCGACAAGGTAGCGAAAGCTGTCAGAAGAAGCCGTGCCGGACTTAAATCTAAATACCGTCCAATCGGGTCATTTATGTCGTCGGACCGACGGTGTTGGTAAAACAGAATTAACAAAGCACTTGCTGCAGAGTTATTCGGTTCAAGAGATTCAATGATCAGACTCGACATGAGCGAGTACATGGAGAAACATGCCGTATCTAAAATTATCGGTTCACCTCCAGGTTACGTCGGTCACGAAGAAGCTGGACAGCTGACAGAAAAAGTACGCCATAATCCTTATTCAATTATTCTTTAGATGAAATTGAAAAGCGCACCCTGACGTGCAGAATATGTTCCTGCAAATTATGGAAGACGGGCAATTAACGGATTCACACGGCAGAACAGTCAGCTTTAAAGAAACAGTTGTCATTATGACAAGCAATGCCGGTACAGGTGATAACAATACGAGCGTCGGCTTTAATGCAGACCAGCATGAATCGGTTACGACACTTGAAAACTTAAGTGATTATTTCAAACCGGAATTCTTAATAGATTCGACGCGATTATTAACTTTAATCAGCTGTCGGAAGAACACTTAATGGAAATTGTTGATTTAATGTTCGATGAATTACAGGCTGCGTTAAAAGAAAATGAAATCAGTATCTCGATTACTGAAGGCGCTAAGAAAAAACTTGTCAGCCTTGGTTATGACAAACGCTTCGGTGCAAGACCGCTGCGCAGAGTCATCCAGGATAAAATTGAAGATCAGCTGACAGATTTAATTTTAGAAGAAGAAATCTAAAAAATGTTAAAGCACACATTAAAGACGGAGAAATTGTCGTCGTAAAAGCTTAGTAAATATTAAAACCTTAAATCCATCATGGATTTAAGGTTTTTTATTTTTCCAGATTAATACATACAGCTTCAGGGTACTTTAATATGTAAATATACATGCGAAAGAGGAATGTCTATGGGTCGGAAAAACATATGGTCGGGTATTCTTTTCGGTATTGGTTTAATGGCACTTGTCGATGAAATTATTTTCCATCAGCTGCTCCAATGGCATCATTTCTATGATCGTGCAACGACGTTTATCGGTATTTTATCTGATGGACTGCTCAATGCATTTGCCTTGTTTGCCCTCGTAATTGGATTATTTATGTTTGCTGATTTACAGCGTAAACGGGCAGTCTATAAACTTAAATGGGCTGGCGGAATATTTACCGGTTTAGGAGGATTCCAGCTGTTTGACGGTATTATCAACCACAAACTGCTGCAGATTCATCAGGTGCGTTACGATGTTAATCTACTGCCCTATGATCTGGCATGGAATATTTCAGGCGCCGTTCTTTTAATTACCGGCATCGTGCTGCTCCTCAGGTCGAAACATAAAAAGGCAGGTCATTAAGTATGCATCACATGAATATGACACACTTTTTCATACTTGAAATCACCGTCTTGTTTATCGCAATTTCCGCTTTAATACTCTATCCCGCAGCGATGTACTATTCCAATAAAAAACATAGAGCATGGAAAAAAGGGCGGTATTTTTTTTGCAATTGGGGTAATCATTGCCGCTTCTGCACTGACAGGACCGCTGGCCCGTCTGTCTCATACAGACTTTACTGTCCATATGTTTTTGCACCTGCTGCTCGGCATGCTTGGACCGCTCCTTATACTTCACGGCAAACCGATGACGCTTATAATGCGGACGCTGAAAGTTTCTCAGGCGAGAAAATTGAGTACATTTTTGAATATGAAATATGTAAAATTTATAAGCAATCCAATCGTCGCCTCAATACTTAATATCGGCGGTTTGTTTCTGATTTACAAAACCGGCCTGTTTGAATTAATGCACACATCTGTATTGCTGTTTGCACTTATTCATCTGCACGTTTTCCTTGCAGGTTATCTCTTTACCATGTCGATTATTTATATCGATATTGTAACGCACCGCTATTCTTTTTTATCGCGCAGCAGTACTTATCGCGGCACTCGGTTTCCATAAAATATTATCGAAACTGATATATGCATCACCGCCGGCAGGCATACCTCGTCAGGATGGTGAGCGCGGTGCCATGCTGATGTATTACGGCGGTGATATTGTAGACTTGGCACTGATTATTCTACTGTGCCTGGAATGGTACAAACGAGCCGAGAGAAGCCGTGTCCAGACAGTGAAACTGTCTTAGAAGATAAAGAGCTCTGACCTGTAAATGGATCAGAGCTTTTTATTATTCTGTAATATCAGCGAATTCTCCTTCAGTGACTTCAACTAATTCCTCGGGAGCAAGCTCCATCTGCATACCGCGTCTGCCTGCAGAAACAACGATTGTTTCCATCGTTTCGGCTTCGGCTGCGATGTACGTTGGAAATAGTTTCTTCATCCCGACAGGCGAACAGCCGCCGCGGATATATCCCGTTGTTTTCTCCAAATCTTTCATATGAAGCATATCGACTTTCTTGTTGCCGCTCGCTTTCGCGAACTTTTTTAAATCGAGTTCATTTGAAGCGGGAATACAGGCAACGATAATACTCGTCTTATTACCGACGGCAACTAATGTTTTATATATTTTTTCAAACGGCATATCGACTTTCTCTGCAGCAGTTTTAGCGTCTGTACGTTCTTCGTTCCATGCGTATTCATGGACATCGTAGTTTATCTTGTGATTCTCAAGCGTACGCATCGCATTAGTCTTTTGGATTTTCTTTTTCTTCATATATCTGCTCTCCTGATCATTAAATAAGTATAGTTTCAAAAAGTAAGTGCAGGGTATACATAATAGTAGTTAAAATCATAACATAACTGGAGGATTTTTAATGAATATAGGAATCGTAGGTGCGACGGGTAAAGCCGGCAGTTTAATATTAGACGAAGCGTTGAACAGAGGACATAAAGTAACTGCGATTGTCAGAAATGCTTCTAAATTAACCAATGATGATGTGAGTGTAATAGAGAAAGATGTGCATGATATAACGAGAGAAGATTTCAAAGGACTGGAGGTTGTAGTAAACGCCTTTGGTGCTCCGCTTGGTGAGAAAGATGCACACGTTGAAGCAGGACGTGCATTAATCAATACACTGGCAGGAACTGGAACCCGTTTGATTGTGGTTGGCGGCGCCGGCAGTTTATATATAGATGACAGCAGAACGATGACAGTCATTGATACGCCTAACTTCCCGGACATGTTTAAACCAACTGCGGGGGGACAGAGTGAAAACCTGGAAGAGCTTGAACAAACAACTAATTTAAAATGGACATTTATAAGCCCGTCTGCAGAATTTGACGCAGAAGGAAAACGTACTGGAACATATGAAACAGGTACAGACGTGCTGCTTGTGAATAGTAAAGAAGAGAGCTATATCAGCTATGCCGACTTTGCGATTGCAGTTATCGACGAAGCTGAAAATAGTAAACACGTTAACGAACGATTTACAGTCGTTGCTGAAAAAGGATAAACGACCGTTTTTAATGTGTTGCTCTTAATTAAGATAATAAGTAATAAAATTCAGGAGGAGATTTTTTGATTCAGCATCAGTTATATATTGACGGAGCCTATACGGACTCGACAGGTAAAGATTGGATTGACGTAATTAATCCAGCGACTGAAGCAGTAATTTCACGAACTCCGAAAGCGACGAATGCAGATGTGGATAAGGCGGTGCAGGCAGCTCAGAAAGCGCAGAAAGCGTGGGAGCTGACACCGAATAGAACGCGGGAAAATCGTCCGCAGACTTGGAGACAGAATCGCAGACAGACGCGAGAAGTTTATCGATTTACTGCAGGAAGAGCAGGGGAAAGATTACGATCTTGCGAGCGGTGAAGTCGACCTGGCTATCGATTATTTCCATTACATGTCGGAATGGGCGAGACGCATCGAAGGCGATATCGTTCCGAGTGATCGTCCTAATGAGAATATTTTAATGTATAAAAAACCGATCGGTGTTGTCGCTGGTATTAACCCGTGGAACTTCCCGATGTTTATTTTAGCGAGAAAAGTAGCGACTGCACTCGTCACAGGCAGCACAATCGTGCTTAAGCCGAGCCAGCACACGCCGAATACGGCGATGGAATTTACGAAGATTGTCGATGAAATGGACGATATTCCGGCTGGTGTATATAATGTCGTGACCGGTGCGGGTTCCGAAATCGGTAATGCTCTAGCTAAACATAAAAATGTCGACATGATTACGATGACCGGCAGTATTACAGCAGGAACGAAAGTAATGGAAGCGGCGGCGCAGAATATCACCAAGGTAAATCTGGAACTCGGCGGGAAAGCACCGGCGATTGTGTCGCAGTCAGCAGATATTGATCTTACAGTGAATGCGCTTGTGACATCGAGACTTGCAAATAACGGACAGGCGTGTACGAATGCCGAGCGTGTTTATGTGCATTCAAGCGTAGCAGACGAGCTGATTGATAAACTGGCAGCAGCCTTTAAAGAGAAGAAACTCGGTGATCCCCGTGAAGATAAGGATGTTGAAGTTGGACCATTAATTAACGAAGACCGTTTGAATACAGTTGCAGAGATGGTCGACGAAGCAGTGACTGACGGTGCGAAAGTGGTCACGGGCGGTAAAAAAGCTGAGACGGATAAAGGTTTCTTCTATGAACCGACCATTTTAACTAACGTGACACATGACTCGAAAATTATGCGGGATGAAATATTCGGCCCTGTTCTGCCAATTACAACATTTGAAACAATTGATGAAGCAATCGAGATGGCAAACGATACGATTTACGGGCTGTCATCGTCACTTTATTCCAATGATATGAACGAAACGATGAAAGTCATCAATGAGATGAAGTTCGGTGAAACGTATGTGAACCGGGAAAACTTTGAAGCAGTACAAGGTTACCATGCAGGCATGAGACAATCGGGACTTGGAGGCACCGACGGCAACACGGCGTTGAAGACTTCCTTGTTACACAAGTTGTGTACATGCAGTATAAAATGAATAATTGAATAACAGAGATGCCATTATTTTGTAGAAATGATGGCATCTTTTTCACGTTTTAGATGGTTATTCTAGTATAATATTAAGGAAAGAAGATTTATAAGGAGCTTCACTATGTTTTTAAAATCAGAAGAAGACGACAGACGTCCGGACAGAAAGAAATTCCACTTCGATCCGACAAAAGTGCTGATGGGTATGGCAGTCGGATTTATTACCCCGGAAATAGCAGGGTTTTTATCGGAAAATGTAATTGAAAATAATACGCTTGAAAACATCGCCGGCGTATCGAGCATCGGGCTCGCGATTATATTCGGGATTATTATGCTGTTTGTTACATTTAGAGTTGAAATGGTATATGACGATGACGAAGCTGGTGCAGACACTGAAGAAAAACTGCGCGGTAAGCAGAACGAAGTAACCGATTTGCTGAGTGCGTACCACGAAGCGAAAGAAGCCGGTGACGCTGCAGGTATGAAAGTTCTAGCAGAGAGACTAAAAGAGCACGGCGTCGTTCTAAAGAAATCTGTGGTAAACGGAAAGTAAAATCCGGATTGGCGGATTTTACTTTTTTTGTTTTGATGGAGCATGATGGGGCGGCTCGTCGGACTGGAAAGTAGTTATGGGTCTGATGAAACCCGTTCATCGGACTGGCCGAAAATTGTTCTGAGAATTTAGAAGTTCAATGAGTTAATTCCATAGGAATCCCAGCGGTTTAGAAGCTCTATGAGTTAATTTCATAGGAATCCCAGCGGTTTAGAAGCTCTATGAGTTAATTTCATAGGAATCCCAGCGGTTTAGAAGCTCTATGAGTTAATTTCATAGGAATCCCAGCGGTTTAGAAGCTCTATGAGTTAATTTCATAGGAATCCCAGCGGTTTAGAAGCTCTATGAGTTAATTTCATAGGAATCCCAACGGTTTAGAAGCTCTATGAGTTAATTTCATAGGAATCCCAACGGTTTAGAAGTTCAATGAGTTATTTCATAGGAATCCCAGCGGTTTAGAAGTTCGATGAGTTACTTCCATAGTAATCCCAGTGATTTAGAAATTCTATGAACTGATTTCATAGATCTCGCAACCACTGGCCGGAGTCTTAAAGTTAAAAAGTAACAAAAATAAATTAATAATGTTAATAAATAATATAATAATCTTTAAAGTGTGAAAAATAAACAATATAATGAATCTCAAGGTGATCAAATGAAGAGTAAAAGACAGCAATATATTATAAACCGTGTAGCTGAGGACAGCAATGTAACGATTGAGCTTCTTGCTTCTGAGCTGAACGTTTCTGAAATGACAGTACGTCGTGATTTAAAAGAACTAGAATCAAAAGAACAAATTATCAGAACGTCTAATTCGATTTTGTTAAAGGATTCGTTCTTAAATGAAGTGCCGTTCGTGAAGAAACAGCTCGTTAATATAGAAGAGAAACGATTGATTGCGAAAAAAGCAATGCAGTTTATCAAGCCGGATGAAACAATTTTGCTTGATGCCGGAACAACTACTCTTGAAATATGCAAACTGTTAAAGAATGAAGATTTTACTGTACGTATCATAACAAATGATATTAAAGCGGCAGCTGAGTTAATAGATAGTCACCATGAAGTAATTATTCTGGGAGGCACTGTTCAGCAGAACATCGGCTCAATGTATGGCGCACAGACGATTGATGTACTAAACAATATTAGAGTAAACGTATCATTTGTCGGGACACAGGCTATGACGCTTGATGATGGAATTTTTGCACCGACAATCGAAAAAGCCAAAGTGAAACGTTTAATGATGAAGTGCGGTCAGGCGGCATATCTCGTAGTGGATTCAAGCAAGATGAAGCACACTTCATTTGCGAAAATCAGTGATTTCAGTGATTTTAATGCAATCATTACAGATGATTTAATCGACAAGAATGAACTTGAGAAATTGGCATCACATACAACGATAATATAATTTGGATAAAACCTATCTAACAATGGTTTTAATCGATTTAGTGTTCTACTAATAACATTACATTTATATTACAAATGTTTTGATAACTTTGAATTTAAAATATACGATAAAACACCCGTAAACCTTTGATATCAAGGGTTACGGGTGTTTTACATGAAATTTACAATTATGAATCCGTTTACTTTATATAAGTCTAATCTCATTAATTTTTCTATTAGGTTACAAGTCAATTACAAACGCCAAATCCGTTGACTCATATGCTATAGTAAGACTCGTGGAAATGACTCGGACAGAGTTCAACTAACATATTCCCAAACTATGGAGGATTTAAACATGAAAAAAACAATTATCTCTGCAGCATCGCTTACAGCTTTATCAGCAGTAGCTGCAGTAAATATATCAGCATCAGAAATTACAGTAGAAGCAGGCGACACTCTTTGGAGCGTTTCTGAAGGTGCATCACAAACAGTTAACGAGATTAAGTCATTAAACAACTTAACTTCAGATCTTATTTTCCCTGGCGACGTTCTTAAAGTAGACTCAGAATCACCAAGTCCAGCACCTGCTGAAGAAGTAGAAGATGTTTCAACTACATATACTATTGAAGCAGGCGATACTTTATTCGCTATTTCTAATCAATTCGATGTAACAATTGACGAAATTAAAGCGTGGAACAACTTATCTTCAGACCTTATCATCGCTGGTAAAACTATTGTAGTTGCTGAATCAGCAGCTCCTGCAGCAGTAACAGTTGAAGAAGCAGCACCTGCAGCAGAAACTGCAGCACCAGCTGTTGAAGAAACAGAAGTTCAAGAAGTTGAAGCTGCAGAAGCTCCAGCACCTGCAGTACAAGAAGTTCAAGCGGCAGAAGTTGCTCCGGTTGATGAAGTAGCACCTGCAGTGCAAGAAGTTGAACAGCCGCAGGCAGCAACTCCAGTAGCGGCAACACCGGTAACTAGTGCAAGTAACGGCGCTAACTATTACGACTGGGGCACATGTGCATGGTATGTATTTGAACAACGTTCTCAGCGCGGTTTAGGCGTAGGCGGCAACTGGGGCAACGCTTCAAACTGGGCAAATGGTGCTCAATCAGCAGGTTACTCAGTAAGCAATTCACCTTCAGTAGGTGCAATTATGCAAGCTCCAGCATACACTAATGGTGCATATGGACTTGGCCACGTTGCGATTGTCGAAAGCGTAAACGCTGACGGATCAATCCTTGTTTCTGAAATGCAATTTGGCGGCGGACTTGGTGACGTGAACTCGAGAACAATCAGTGCTTCTCAAGTATCTAGTCACAACTTCATTCACTAATATTAAATAAATATAACTAGCGGGAAGAGAATCTTTTTGGATTCTCTTCCCGCTTTTTTTATCTGAAAATAAGCTGAGTTGTCGATTCATTAATAATAACTGAAAAGGTATGACAGTATTCCATAAAAAAGACCAGTATGAGTTTGTCTCATACCGGTTCTCTTTAATAATTAATGTTCATACGCCGGATCGTTAGCTTCCGCAGTACGCTGTTTCAGAATAGCTCTGACATACAGATAACCTGTAACAGCGACCGGAATCAATCCGCCGATGATTGAAATATTGTAATCCAAATTCAATGTCTCCGGTGCGTAGAGGAAGTACGTTCCGACGACTCCCGTCATGAATAATGCAGGAATTCCGGCAATATAATGGAATTTACCTTCTTTTAATAGATAAACAGTAGCAACCCACAACATTGTCGCTGCAACGGTCTGGTTAGTGAAACCTAGATAACGCCATAAGAACATATAATCAATCGTTGACAGCAGGAATGCCGGAATACCGACGCAAAGTGTCATCCAGAACATCTTCGGAGCTTTCTTGCTCTTTCTTATGCCTGCTACTGCTTCAGTAAGCATCATGCGGGAAGAACGAAGTGCTGTATCTCCAGTCGTGATTGGTAAAATAATCGCACCAAGGAACGCTAATATCGCACCGGCAGAACCGAGCATTTCAATTGAAATTGTATCGATTACACCAGCAGGTCCGCCTGCAGCAAGCGCGTCAGCCAGTCCGCCTGTTCCATGGAAGAAAGTCATACCAGCTGTTGCCCAGATTAATGCAATAACGCCTTCTGCAATCATTGCACCAAAAAGACTCTGCGTCCGTCTGATTCTTTCTTAACTGTACGAGCTATAATAGGACTTTGAGTTGAATGGAATCCGCTGATTGCACCGCATGAAATGGTAACCATTATAAGCGGCCATACAGGAAGTCCTGCAGGATGCTGGTTTTCAAATGTCAGGTTTGGAATCGGCGTGTCTGAAAAAATTAAACCGAATAACACTGCTACTGCCATAATAATCAGTACCGCACCGAAAAACGGATAAATCCGTCCGATGATTTTATCAATCGGTAATATAGCAGCGATAACAAAGTATGTGAAAATAATAATTAAAGCAACAAAGAATGGAATCGCACCGCCAGATTTCAATTCAATTAATTCTGCGGGACCGGCAGTAAAGGCAGCAGTCACAAGAATCATCAGAGCCAGTGAAACGATATAAATGAAAACTTTAACACCTTTGCCAAGATATCTTTCTACAAGAGCCGGGAATTGTGAACCATTATGTCTCAAACTGAGCATGCCTGCAAAGTAATCGTGCACGGCACCGGCAAAAATACAGCCGACAACGATCCAGATTAAAGCTGGAGGACCGTAAACAGCACCGGCTACAGCACCAAATACAGGACCAAGACCTGCAATATTTAACAGCTGAATCAGCCATCCTTTAAATGGATGCATTGGCATATAATCAACACCATCATTTGTTTTATATGCCGGTGTTGGGTTTTTTCATCAATAACAAAAATACGTTCTACAATCTTTCCGTAAACAAATAACCTGTCACCAGTAAAAATAAAGAAATTAATAACGTTAACATAGCGGCCCTCCTAAAAAGTGGGATAAGTGAATTAGTTGCTAAGTGTAGCAAGGAGTTACAGTTGAGTCAATAAATTTTCTGATAATTTAAATTAAAAAGAATATTAAAGCGTTTACATTGTGAAATGAGGAAAAAACTGGACGTGAATATAGGAAGATAAAGGAATTCAGACATAAAAAAACAGCTGATTCCTAAAAGGTCAGCTGCTGATTTTTGTATTCTATTTTGTGTAGCGGTTTTCTTTAAACGGCAAACCAAGTTCGTCGCGTAAAGTTTTACCTTCATAAGAAGTCATAATAGCCTTTATCGACTAAAATCGGAATCACTTTGTCGATGAAGTCATGGAAGAAATCACCAAGTACGTGTGGTGTTAGAACAAATCCGTCGGCACCGTCGTTATCAATCCATTCAATAACCTGCTCAGCGACTTCTTCGTACGTGCCCATAAATGGACTTTCACGTGTGGTTTCTTCCATCGCAACCTGCCGCAGCGTTAAGTTGTTATCTTTCGCGCGTTTTTTAATTTCATCAGTTGTCGACTGGAAGCTGTTCTTCCCTATATCACCAAGTTCAGGGAACTGTGCATCGACATCGTATTGACTGAAGTCGTGGTGATCAAAGTAACGGCCGAGGTACGCGAGTGCTTCTTCTATAGTAACCAGGTTCTTAATATATTCGTAGCGTTCCCGGACCTCATCATGGTTTTTCCCGACAATCGGCTGCAGCGTTGGGAATACTTTAATTTCGTCAGGGTTCCGTCCGTTATCAGCTGCCTGCTGACGCAAATCTGCATAGGATTTCTGAGCTTTCTCTAAAGTGCTGGCATTTGTAAATACCGCGTCAGCGTTACGTGCTGCGAATGCTGAACCTTTCGGCGAAGCACCTGCCTGGAAAATAATCGGCTGTCCCTGAGGGGAACGTTCAATATTAAGAGGACCCTGAATTTTGAAGAAATCACCTTCGTAATTCAGCTCATGCATTTTTTCTTTATCGAAATACTGTCCGCTTTCCTTATTGCGCACAAATGCGTCATCTTCCCATGAATCCCAGAGTCCCTGAACGACTGCCAGATGTTCATCTGCAATATCGTAGCGGAGACTGTGTTCCGGGTGTTTATCCTTGCTGAAGTTTTTGGCACTGCCTTCTAAAGGAGAAGTCACCACGTTCCAGCCGGCACGTCCGCCGCTCATTATATCAACTGAAGCAAGCTGGCGTGCAATGGTAAACGGCTCACTGTACGATGTTGAGACTGTCGCAACGAGACCAATATGAGATGTAATTGGGGCAAGTGCACCGAGGAGTGTCAATGGTTCAAAACGGCTTAAGAAGTGCGGAATCGATTTATCATTGATAAAAAGACCGTCAGCAACGAAAATAAATGAAAATCCTGCATCTTCAGCTTTTAAAGTGATGTTTTTATAATGGTCGAAATTAACGCTGGCGTCACTTGGTACATCAGCACTTCTCCACGCATTCATATGGCCGCCCGGCCCGTGTAGCATTACTCCGAATTGTACTTTCTTACTCATAATATCCCAGCCTTTTCTTTGTGTATGGTGTGAATCGGTGCGAGTATTTTAACCGTCTGATTTCGAACCTCAGCATCTGTTGACGGTATGTGAAACATGAATTCATCGATTAGATTTAATTTGCTGAGTTCGTCTAATTTCGATAAAATTTCTTCTTTATTACCAATAATCATATCCAGCTGCTTTTCTCTACTTCAATTTTTTCTTCGGTATTTCTAATATAATCATTAACCTGATTTTCAGTAGTGACACGCAATGTTTTGCCGTCTTTAAATTTAAGAGAGTAAACTTGATTCTCTTCTGCTGCAGCTTTCTTTTCCTCTTCAGTTTCGGCTGCGAGCACCGACAGGGCAGCAATGAACTTGCCGTCCGGATAAGACTTTTTGTAAACTGCTGAAACTTCTTTCAGCAGTGTTTCATCATTTTTTATAAAATGAGCGAAGATGAAATTCACTTTATTTTCAGCAGCAAATTGCGCGGATGATGAACTTCCGCCGAGCAGGAACAAATCAGGCTTCGAAGATTCAGTGTCTGCAGATATTTTAAGCGTTCTATTATTCTCGTGCGTACCTTCTACATATGATTTCAGACTCAGGAATCTGTCATTGAAAGAATCGATATTGGTACGGAGTTCATGCTGCAGGGCAGCTGTTGAAAGCGGTGTGCCGCCAGGAGCTTTACCAACACCAAGATCCACGCGATTAGGTGCAAGATGGCTGATCAGCTGGAACTGTTCGGCAACGTGAAATGGATTGTGATGCGACAGCATGACACCGCCGGCACCGATATTTATATTTTTCGTATGATTAATAAGGTGAGCCACTAATACCTCAGGTGCCGTACCGATAAGATTTTCCATATTGTGATGCTCCGACACGAAGTAACGCTTGTAACCGAGAGTATCTGCAAGCTGCGCAAGTTCTACCGTATGGCCGAGAGATTCTACAACAGAATGGCCGTCAAGAATGGGACTTTGATTTAAAATATTAAACTCCATGAAATTCTCCTTTCAATGCATATGCTTCCTGAATATGTAATATCGTATTTTCCTACTTAATAACTATGAATTAAAATTAATGATATCACTTATTTAGAATAATTCAATAATTTACTGATAATTTAAGATAGAAAACTTACTATTCTACTAGGAATTGAAGATTGGCGGGGATTGAAGAGGCGTTTTGCGGGCAAAGGAGTGGTGTTCATCGACCTGCAAGCGCAAAAAAACCAGCCCGGAATTCTCGGACTGGCTTTAAATATAAATATATTAGCCTTTATGGCTTAGCACAGGTTCTGAATCAGCAAAATCTGTCTGTTTTAATTCTTCAATGCGGTCTTTAACGAATTCGCTCGTCATGTTGTGCTCAACAATATACCTGTTGCGTGAGTGTTCTGCACATTCGATGGAACATCCGCCGAGGTGGTAGTGCTGGTTTTCTTCGGATGCTAAAACCTGCGCATTACATTCAGGGTTCGCACAGTTGATGTAGCGTTCGCAAGGCTCGCCGTCAAAGTGATCGCGCCCGACGACGACGTGTTCAACCTGGTTAATCGGCACTGTCAGTCTTTCATCAAAGACATACATCTGGCCGTCCCACAGCTGACCTTTAGCGACAGGGTCTTTGGAGTACGTTGCAACGCCGCCGTGCAGCTGTGCTACATTATCAAAGCCTTCGTTTTTCAGCCATCCTGAGAATTTCTCACAGCGGATTCCGCCAGTGCAGTATGTGAGTATCTTTTTACCTTCAAATAAGTGTTTGTTGTCGCGTACCCATTGGGGTGTGTCTCTGAACGTTTCAACGTCAGGTTTAATCGCACCGCGGAAATGGCCGACATCGTATTCGTAAATGTTGCGGACATCGAGAACAACAGTATCTTCCTGCTGCATCTGTTCATAGAATTCTGCAGGCGATAAATATTCACCTGTCTGTTCACGAGGATCTATATCAGCATCCAGGCTTAAGTTAACAAGCTCAGGACGCGGACGAACGAACATTTTTCTAAATGTATGTTCTTCTGCTTCATCAATTTTAAAGACGATATCTTTAAATAGAGGATGTGCTTTCATGTATTCCATATAGCGCTCAGTCTGCTCGTAATCACCTGAAACCGTCCCGTTAATACCTTCACCGGCAACGAGAATGCGGCCTCTCAGACCTAGGTCCTTACAGAATCTTAAATGTTCTGCGGCAAATGTTTCCGGATCTTCTACATCCGCATAGTAATAGTAAAGTAAAACTCGATATTTCATTATTTTTCCACCTATCAAATTTATTTGCAGGATAAATCCTGATAGTTTTACATGAATTATTGTATCAGATTTTGACACTATTTAGTATTAAAAATACACAATATGATGACAGTTTATCTAATTTAGGCAGTAAATGTGTTAAAATTTAATAAAGATAAGGAGTGGTCTTATGGACGTTAAAATATATACTGATATCGCATGTCCGTTTTGCTATATCGGCAAGAAGAATTTTGAAAAAGCACTGGCTGAATATGAAACTGATGAAAAAATTAATATAGAGTATGCAAGCTACGAACTGGATAACCAGGCTCCGAAAGTACCGGAGAAAAATATGTATGAAGTCCTTGCTGAAAAGCATGATAAACCGATGGAGGAAATTACCGAAATGGTCCAGCATATTGTTGAACAAGGTAAAATTGCAGGTATCGAATTCAACATGGATAAAGTCATTCCGGCGAATACGAGAGACGCGCACAGATTGTTAAAATTAGCGTATGAATTCGGCCTCGGGGAAAAAGTGCTTGAGTCGCTGCATCGTGCTTACTTTATCGACGGTGAAAATGTGAGCGATAAAGATGTGCTCTTAGGCATAGCGAAAGCGAACGGCATGCCTGAAGTGCCAGCCCTCGAAGTCATCAACGATCCAAGTCTGTTTTTGGAAAATGTAATCGGAGACTTTAATATGGCGAAAGTGAATAAAGTCCGTACGCTACCGTACTACATATTCGATGATAAATTTGCAATCAGCGGTGCACGTGAACCGCGTCACTATACCATTGCATTAAACAAAACACTGAAGCCTTAATTACAAAACATAAGAAGCTCCGCAGTCCTAAAGACTGCGGAGCTTCTTAAAATTCCATCCCCATGGAACTTAATTTTCTGCGGAAACATTTCCTGACGGTTTAACAAGTTTAATTAAATGGTAAACCGCACCGATTATAAGCAGGATTGGCACAATCATTAAAATCAGGAAGAACAGCGATCCGATAAATTCACCAAAGCCGAATGATGAAAAGAAATCTGATGTTGTGACTTCAAGCAGCGGCGGTAAAAATGCGAAATAATAAATGAGTCCGACAGCGGCCAGTGTGACTAAGTAAAATACCATATTCGAAATATGATATGGAACAGTGTTTTTATCAAATTTGAACATTATAAAACCCCTTACATTTTTAGTCTTTTAAATAGTATACAACAATGTATAATTGAATGCATAGCTTATTGGCGGTATTTTAAGAAAATTATTATTATAACGGAGGAAAACGAATGTCTTTACGTTCAGCAGTCAGCGATGATGTACCTTATATAATGGGAATTATCAGAAAGGTAATTCCGAGAATGCACGCAGCAGGTAATTATCAGTGGGATGAATATTATCCAACAGATGCGACATTTAAAAAAGATATTAAAAACGGCACCCTCTATGTTTATGAAGAGGACAGCGTAATTAAAGGGTGCATCGTTGCCGATGGTAATCACGCTTTTGCCTATGATGATATTCCGTGGGAACTCGCACGAATGGACTGTCTTGCACTGCACAGACTGGCAGTGGACCCCCAGTTCCAAGGACAGGGCATCGCACAGAAAATTTTAAGCGGGATTATTGAAACAGGAAAAGAGAAATCGTACCTCGGCATACATACAGATACTTCACAGGAGAATAAACCCATGCAGCAGCTATTCAAAAAGCTTGGATTTGATTACAAGGGACACTTGAACCTGGATGACAACCTCGATAACTGGTACGCAGCATACGAAAAAGTATTTTAGAAAACGGTTGCAATCAGGAGTGTAAAAAGATATGTTTGTTGAGATGAAAAAATCAAGGGGGATTTAGTGTGAAATTATTAGCAAAATTAATTGCGGGTATCATCGCCGGTATCGCAGTCGGGGGGATTTATTACCTCGTTGGCGACGGCGGCACGATGAGCTCAATTATGGAGTTTATTGTTAGATTATTCGTGACGATGCAATCGGTTCTAGGGGCGTTTATCTTCTTTACGATTCCATTTATTATTCTATTTTTTATTGCATCGGGAATTTCGAAAATCGGTACAGGTTCAGGTAAAGTTGTCGGGGCGACTTTAGGGGTTGCATACTTATCAACTCTCGGTGCCGGCCTGCTGGCATATGCAGTAGCAAGTTTTATCATGCCGCGTATTACAGGAGACAGCCAAGTACCTGAAGAGGGTGCTGCAATTGCACCGTTCCTGGAATTTGATATTCCGCCGGTAATGGATATTTTACCGGCACTCGTACTGGCTTTCGCAGTCGGTATCGTGAATATACTTAAACTGGACGTAATGATTAAGTTCTTTGACCAGGGGAAAGATATTACGGAATTTATTATTGAAAAAGTTATTATTCGTATTTTACCGTTCTACATTGCGGGTGTATTTGCGGGAATGGCGGCGACAGGAACTGTATTCGATACATTACTGGTGTTCGGTGTCGTACTGCTTGTTGCGATTATCCTGCACTGGGTATGGCTAATGTTTCAATATACAATCGCGGGTTCACTGTTAAAACAAAATCCGTTTAAAATGCTTAAAAATATGCTTCCGGCATACTTCACAGCACTTGGTACAATGTCGAGTGCGGCGACGATTCCGGTAACACTTGCACGCACGAAAGAAAATGGTATTCGTGCACGTATTGCAGACTTTGTCGTACCGCTTGGGGCAACGATTCACTTGTCAGGAAGTACGATTACAATCGTCAGCTGTTCAATCGCGGTAATGACAATTCTTCCGGGCTATGACATACCGGGTCTGTGGGAAATGGTCGGTGTAATTCTGCTGTTAGGTGTCGTAATGATTGCAGCTCCGGGTGTCCCGGGCGGTGCGATTATGGCAGCGAGCGGAGTACTGATGGCGAACCTCGGTTTCAACGAAGCAGCAGTTGCATTTATGATTGCACTTTACGTTGCACAGGACAGCTTCGGTACGGCAACTAACGTAACCGGTGACGGTGCAGTCGCAGGAATTATCGATGCTTATGAACAGAAATTGAACAAGAAAGCTTAAATTTAATATGATGAAATAAAAGACAGTCAGGCATGCGTGCCTTGCTGTCTTTTTTTCGTTATAATTAAAAGGATAGAAAATGTGAATTTAAGATTGAGGGAATAATGTGAAGTCAAAAATTATATTATATTTAGTTATCGTTATCTGCTTTTTAGATTTATTTATACAGCTTCCGATTATTACGCCGTTTGCGCTGGAACTCGGCGCCTCTGAATTTATGGCGGGTATCGTCGTTGCGATGTACTCACTGTTCAATATGGTCGGCAATATCGCCGGCGGATATTTATCGGATAAATTCGGCCGCAGAAATACGCTGCTTTTCGGTATGATTATGCAGGTGTTTTTCGTGCTGATTTATACGACGACACCGTCGATTGCAATACTGCTCGCAATCAGAGCAATCCACGGGTTCTCGAGCGGCCTTTTAACACCGGCAGCATTCAGTTTAATCGCCGATATCTCACGGAAGTCGGCAATCGGAAAATCGATGGCCCTGACCGGTGTTGCAATTGGAACAGCGGCAATACTCGGACCAGCTGCAGGCGGAATTATATCGAGCACAATCAGCTACGAAATGGTCTACTACATCCTATCCGGGGTATATGTATTCGGAACGATTTTAACATTTTTCGGCATTAAAGAAAGCTCGACCGGTGCAAGCAGAACACATCATGCGGCAACGCCGTTTAAAGAACTGCTCACCCGTCCATCATTAAATGTGGCGTATATATCATCATTTACATTAATGATCGCACAGGGCACACTTGCTTTCGGTCTGCCGATAAAAACCGCTTACCTTGGCGCTGACGCATCCATGACAGGGATGATGCTGAGTGTTTTCGGTGTGACAGCAATCATCGTTTTTGCATCACCGATTAACAGAATTTATTCCCGCTATAAAAGTGAAAGTCTCGTTGCAATCGGCATACTGATTTTAAGTATCAGTATGATTCTGCTGCATTTCGCACCGTCGCCGGGATTGATCTTTTTAGTGATGGTAATTTACGGTCTCGGTTTCGGGTTTATCTTCCCGTCGATGAATAAAATCGTCGCGGAACATTCCGAAATGAACGAGCGGGGCAAGGCAAACGGGATTTTTTATTCGTACTTTTCACTCGGTTCCGTCGCAGGTTCTGTCCTTGCAGGCTACTTCGCAACAGTATTTAATCTGCCGTTTCTCGGTATCGGCATCGTCACGCTGTTAATGCTGATAATATTAATATTTATCCGTTACAGACTGGAACTGAATCGTCCATAGGAGGATTGTTATGAAGAAGAAAAATGTATTGCTTATGGGTGTTCACGGGAGAATTGGTGAGCACTTATATCTAGAGTTGAATGAATCAGCAAAGCTGTTCGCCTTTTCAAGTCCAAATCAGGAACCCGATCACGAGAATATTACATTTATTAAAAAGGATTTATTCATCCTGCCGGAAGTCGAAGAAGCGCTCAAGAATATTGATGTAGTAATCTTTTTCGAAGACCCGATTATGCGTCTGAACAGGCTCACGCAGGGGAAATTTTACGATTTATATCTGCTGATTGCAGACAATATTGCGCGTGCTGCGGCTACAAATAATGTTGAACAGATTATTTATATTGCCGACGAATTATCAGATGGCAGTATTGTCTCTATTTTAGGAGCGTACGGGACAAACGTTAAAGAAACGGATACGCCGATTCGCCGCTACGGTAAAAATCTGACGTATAAAACGAAGGATTACAACAGTGTACGCAGTGTGCAGCGCGCACCGCTGCCGCCGGGCTGGACTGTTGAAAACGTCGCCTGGTATTACTTCGGCTGGCTTGATGAAATTATTTATGATTTCGTCAAAACGAAAATAGATAACAATACAATCTCTATATATGTACTCGATAACCGAAACCTGTGCTCGAACTTAAATTTAATGATGAACTTTCAGAAGATGACATCGTCCTGTTCGAAATTACGGGCGGCAGTCTGAAGAAACGTTCGACGAATAAAGCACAGCGTTTTGAATTTAGAAAGCTGCCGGACAGAGATGAATTCATTATGGCGCTGCACGACTTTGAACCATCGCTGCCGTGGCTGGTGTTTAAAATGACACAGGCGCCGATACAAGCGCTCGTCAGCAGAATTTATCAGGTGGAAATGATATTAATAAGGATGTGCCTGAACGCCGTCCACACAACAATAAATAAAGTGGTAAAATATAAAAGCAAATATACTGAAATAAGGAAGATGACGGATGGGAAGAAAATGGAATAATATTAAAGACACAGAAAGACCAGAACACGAGCCGTATCTATGCCAAATTCGGCAGAGAAATCTACGTAGCAGCGAGAAAAGGCGAACCGGACCCGGAAACTAACCAGGCGCTTAAAATCGTCCTGGAACGTGCTAAAACTTATTCTGTACCTAAACATATTATCGATAAAGCAATTGAAAAAGCAAAAGGCGGCGACGATGAATCATTCGACGAACTCCGTTATGAAGGCTTTGGACCAAACGGCTCCATGCTGATTGTCGACGCACTGACTAACAATGTGAACCGCACAGTATCAGACGTCCGTGCAGCCTTCGGCAAAAACGGCGGGAATATGGGCGTCAGCGGTGCAGTCAGCTATATGTTCGACAGCGTGTCGGTCTTCGTCTTTACAGGCTTTGACGACGAAACAGTGCTGATGCATTTAATGGAAGATGAAGTCGATGTCAAAGACGTTACGCTGGAAAACGGCATGACAGTAGTCTACGGTGAACCGCAGGCATTTAACGACATTAAAACATCGCTGGATGCACTGGGCGTTGAAGAATTCAACGTCGCAGAACATGCGATGATCGCACAAAATGAAGTAACTTTACAAGACGAAGATCTCGAGCAGTTTGAGAAGCTGATTGACGTATTAGAAGACTTAGAAGATGTATCGAACGTGTTTCATAATGTAAACTTGAGTGAGTAAACATATGAAGGAGTGGTACTGTGTCAGAATTAATGGATTTCGGCTACAAAGGCAAAGTTGCAGTCATTACCGGTTCGAGTAAAGGGATCGGCCGGGAAACAGCAGAACAGATGGTGAAGCTCGGTGCGAAAGTAATGCTCGTTGCACGTGGTGAAGAAGCGTTAAAAGAAGCAGTGGCACAAATTGATGAATTCGGAGACGTAGATTACATTGCACAGGATATTACCGATAAGGACGCGGGTGAAAAAATCGTTGAAGCGGCTGTGGAGAAATTCGGCCGTCTGGACGTGCTCGTGAATAACGCAGGAAGTTCATTTGCCAAAAACTTTGAAGACGTTGAACTATCGGGCTGGGAAGAAGACATTGATCTGAAAGTCATGGCTGCAGTGAAATTGTCAAAAGCAGCACTCCCTCATTTGAAAAAACAAGGCGGTGCGATTTTAAACTTAACAGCTGTAATGGGTAAAACACCGCAGCCGAACTCATTACCGACGACAGTATCACGAAGTGCCGGTCTTGCTTTGACGAAAGCGATGAGTAAAGACTTAGGACAGCACGGTATTCGAGTTAACGCGGTATGCATCGGTTTAATCCGCAGTGACCAGATAGAAAAACGCTGGCAGCAGCAAGCACCTGAATTATCATGGGAAGAATTCTCTGTTAAGAGTGCGGGTAACATTCCGCTCGGGCGTATCGGTGATACTGCTGAAGCCGCGAACGTTATTACATTCTTATGTTCTGATTTAGCATCATACGTGAGCGGTACCGCAGTTAATATAGACGGCGGCAGCGGCCATGCCTGGTAAGGATTTTTTTCGGGTGTGATGACGCTGACAGTGTCTGACAAATCCGTTTATCGGACAGTGTGGAAGTGACAGTGTCTGACAAATCCGTTTATCGGACAGTGTGGAAGTGACAGTGTCTGACAAATCCGTTTATCGGACAGTGTGGAAGTGACAGTGTCTGACAAATCCGTTTATCGGACAGTGTGGAAGTGACAGTGTCTGACAAATCCGTTTATCGGACAGTGTGGAAGTGACAGTGTCTGACAAATCCGTTTATCGGACAGTGTAGAAGTGACAGTGTCTGACAAATCCGTTTATCGGACAGTGTGGAAGTGACAGTGTCACTCAACATCGTACAAACTCAAAAAAGCATCAAATCCCAACGGATTTGATGCTTTTTTCACATTACTGAGCAAGCTGCTTAACTGCCGCCCCGAATTTCTCCAGAGCCTCATCAATTTCCGCGGCAGTTACATTAAGCGGGGGCAGTAAACGCACGACGTTGTGTTTCGCCGTGACCACCAGCATTTTCTCATCGTAGCATGCTGACAATATATCTGCTGCCTCCACAGAATCTTTAAACTGCACACCGATCAATAAGCCAAGGCCTTTAATTTCAGCGATACCACCGGTATCAGCAGAAATCTTTTCAAGTCCTTTAACCAGCTGACTGGAACGTGCCGCAACATTATCCAGCAGCCCGGCTTCCATAATTTCATCGTAGATTGCATTGCCGACTGCCGCTGCCAGCGGGTTCCCGCCGAGCGTCGTCCCGTGGTCGCCGCGGGTAAAATGACCTGCAACTTTATCGGTCGCCATAAAAGCGCCCATCGGATAGCCGCCGCCGAGTCCTTTTGCGAGCGTGACGATATCCGGCTCGAGTCCGAATTGTTCAAATGAGTAAAGAGTTCCCGTACGGCCCATGCCGGTCTGTACTTCATCGACAATCAGCAGCAGACCATTATTCTGCAGCTCTTTCAGCGTCTCAACAAAATCATCAGTCACAGCGAATTAATTCCGCCTTCTCCCTGAATCGTCTCAACTAATACCGCACATGTATTTTCAGATACAGCATCTTTCAAAGCCTGGGACTCATTTAAGGGAACGTACTTAGAGCCTGGCAATAATGGCTGGAAATCTTTATGCATATCAGGCTGGCCTGTGGCAGATAACGTCGCCATCGTACGACCGTGGAATGAATCCGTCAGAGTAATAATTTCCGTACAGTTTTCGCCGTTAACTTCCTTGCCATACTTGCGTGCAAGTTTTAAAGCACCTTCATTCGCTTCGGCACCAGAGTTAGAAAAGAAAACTTTCGCGAGAGAAGCTGCGCTTTTATCAGTAACCAGCTTATGCGCCAGCTCAATCGATGGCTTGTTCCAGTACACATTAGAAGTATGCATTAACGTCGATGCCTGCTCCGTAATGGCCTTGACGATTTTCTCATTGGCATGGCCTAAAATATTCGTTGCGATACCGGACACGAAATCTAAATATTCCTCGCCGTCGTTATTTTTCACATATGTTCCTTTGCCGGAGACGAGTATTTTATCGCCTCGGTTATAAGTATTAAACAATGCCGAGTTTCCGAGTTCAATCAAATCTTCTGTCTTCATAAAACTCTTCCTCCTTCATGCGGCATAATCATCGTGCCGATTCCTGCATCGAAAAACAGTTCTAAAAGCAGTGAATGCTTAATGCGGCCGTCGACGATATGCGCCTGTTTCACGCCTTTTTTTAGTGCGTGTGCACAGCATTCCACTTTCGGGATCATGCCGTCTGAAATTACGCCGGACTCAATATGCTGTTCGACTTGTTCCAAAGTCAGTTCTGACAGGAGTGTCGATTCATCGTCCTTATCTTCATATACCCCTTTTGTATCCGTTAAAAGAATAAATTTATCGGCATGAATCGCGCCGGCAATTTCACCTGCAACATAATCTGCATTAATGTTATGCGTGTCGCCGTTCATATCCACTCCGACCGGTGAAATGACCGGTACGAAGTCATTGTTAATTAATAACGTCAGTAAGGCAGTGTCGATCGTTTCAATTTCCCCGACAAGGCCGATATCTACCAGTTCGATTTCACCTTTATCATTCACTTCTTCGATAAACTTCTTCTTCACTTTAATCATATTGCCGTCTTTACCAGAAATACCAACAGCGTTGCCGCCGAGTTTATTGTAATGTTTTACAATATCCTTATTCACCTGGCCGGACAAGACCATTTCAGCAACATCCATCACGGCATCATCAGTTACACGGAGCCCCTTTTTAAACTCCGACTCGATGCCGAGGCTGGCGAGCATATCATTAATAAACGGTCCGCCGCCGTGGACAATAATCGGTTTAATACCGACTGATTTCATCAGGAGGACATCCTGCATAACGGACTCTTTTAGACGATCGTTGACCATCGCGTTGCCGCCGTATTTTAACACGATAATATTATTTTGGAACACGTTAATGTAGGGAAGTGCTTCGATGAGTGTATCTATTCTTTGTGTATCATTCATGATTATCATCCTAACTTCTGTAATCCGCATTGATTTTCACGTAATCGACCGACATATCGCACGTCCATACCTGTGAGGAATGTTCTCCTGCATTTAAATCGATAAAGATCTCAACATCCGTATTACTTAAAATATTGTAAGCGTGTCCCTCATCAAAGGGAACTGCAAGTCCTTCATGACAAACTAAAACGTCATCATTGCCGGCGGCGAACTTAATCGTTATCGCATCTGGACTGAGTGTTTCAGCATCGCTGTTGCCGATTGCCATAATGACACGGCCCCAGTTGGCATCCTGCCCGTAAATGGCAGTTTTTACGAGGCTTGAAGTTGCGACTGTTTTCGCCACACTGACCGCATCATGTTTACTGGCTGCATTCACGACATTAACGGTAACAAACTTTGTCGCACCTTCAGCGTCCCTTGCAATCATCTGTGATAACTTCTGGCACATCGCAGTCAGTACTGCAGTAAATTCATCGAGGTGACTTTCATCCAGCATCACTTTGTTAGTCGAAGCGAGGAGTACAGTATCGTTTGTACTCGTATCACCGTCGACAGTCATAACGTTAAAGCTATCATCGGTTGCCGATTTCAACGCAGTATTTAAAGCGTCCTGAGAGAGGCCGGCATCGGTAACAATATAGCCGAGCATCGTGCCCTATTTGGATGAATCATGCCGGCACCTTTAATCATTGCGCCGAAATGTACTGTCTCACCGCCGATGTCAGCTTCAAATGACAGCTGTTTAGGAACGGTGTCCGTCGTCATAATTGCTTCTGCAGCTGATGTTGAATCGTCAGTTTTGAGTCCTGAAACGAGCGTATCAAGGCCTGAGTAAACGGCTGTAAATTCAACGGTTCACCAATGACACCGGTCGAGCTGACGAGTACTTCGTGAGCATCGATATTAAGTTTCCCGGCAAGTGAATCCGTCATCGTATGAACATCTTGTTCACCCGTCAGCCCGTTACATGCATTCGCATTGCCGCTGTTTACGAGTATCGCTTTAAAAATTGTGAAGTTTTTGAGCATTTCCATATCGTAAAGGACGCTGTGCGCCTTTACTTTATTTCTTGTAAATACACCTGTGACGGTTGCACCGTCCGGAAAATAGATGAGCGCAAGATCCTTGTCCTGCGCTTTAAAACCGGTATGTATACCGTTCGTTTCGACACCTTCAACTGCACAAAGTCCTTTAAGCACTGATACTTTTCTCTCTGTAATCTGCATATCAAAAACCCTCTCTAAGGCATCATTGCAATGGTATTGAGGCCTGATTTCTCAGGTAATCCAAACATGATGTTCATATTTTGTACCGCCTGTCCCGCTGCGCCTTTTCCTAAGTTATCAATAATCGATAAAACGATGAGTCGATTTGTACGTTCATCGAGCTGTACTGCAATCTGACAATTATTCGTTCCTGCAACGTGTTTCATCTGCGGCAATTCGCCCTCATTAAGGATCTGCACAAACGGTTCGTCCTGATAGGCTTGCTGATAGCTTTCAATAATATCAGTTTCAGTAACACCATCTTTTACCGTTGCGTAAATCGTTGAGAAGATACCGCGCTCTGTCGGAATTAAGTGAGGCGTAAACTGTACTTGCACTGCATTTTCTGACGAGCTGTTCAATTCCTGCTCGATTTCAGGAATATGACGGTGGCCGAGGGGATTGTATGCTTTGAAGTTGCTCATAAGTTCTGTCAGCAGTTTATCGACTGAAGCACTGCGCCCGGCTCCGCTGACCCCTGTTTTACTGTCGATAATAATCGACTGTTCGTCAACGAGTGCATTATTCACTGCAGGAAGCAGACCGAGGAGCGCGCTCGTTACGAAACATCCCGGATTGGCTATGTACTTGGCAGTTTTAATATCAGCTCTGTATTTTTCAGGCAGGCCGTAGACAAAGTCTTTCAGTAAATTCGGTGCAGCCTGTTCAACCTTGTAAGTCTGTTCATAGACATCGATATTCTTCAGGCGGAAATCTGCACCTAAATCGATGACTTTAACATCGTATGCTGAAGCGGCTGCTGCGAGCTCCATAGAATGACCGTGAGGCAGACAGATAAACACCACGTCGCTGTCGTTAAATAACTTCTCTGGCTCGAGTTCTGTAAACTGCTTATCAATGCTGCCTTTTAGGAACGGGTAGTAGACATCAACTTCTGTATTAACATGGCTGCGTGATGTTAAGTGGGCCAGTTCAACTTCCTGATGCGGAATTAAATAACGTAATAGCTCGCTTCCTGTGTAACCTGTTGCACCGATAATACTGACTTTGATCATATTATGACCTCCTGATTAATTATCATTTTAAATCCGGATAAATAAGTTGCCGTTTGTTGCTGCCATAATTGCTTTAATAGAATGCATACGATTTTCACCCTGCTCAAACTGTTTCGCGTAATTTGCGTTAAACACGTCGGACGTTACTTCCATCTCTTCAATGCCAAACTCTTCTGCAACATTTTTTCCATACTCCGTATGTGTATCGTGGAAGGCCGGCAGGCAGTGCATGAAGATAAAGTTCTCGTTCACATTGGAAAGGAGTGGTTTATTAATCTGATAAGGCAGCAGTGTTTTAACACGTTCTTCGAAATGTTCCTCTTCACCCATCGACACCCAGACATCTGTATAAATGACATTGGCATTAATCACTGCAGCTTTAATGTCTGCTGTGATTTCTACTGTTGAACCTGAGGCTTTCGCATATCCTTTGGCGATATCTACGTATGACTGTTCAGGGAAGAGAGATTCAGGTGCTGCGATTGTGACATCAGCGCCAAGCAGGGCCGCTGTAACAAGGAGTGAATTAGCTACATTGTTGCGGCCGTCACCGGCATACACGAGTTTAATACCGGCGAAGGTACCAAATTCTTCTTTAATCGTCATAAAGTCACCGATCATTTGTGTTGGATGCCAGTCATCAGTCAGACCGTTCCAGACAGGCACGCCGGAGTGTTCAGCAAGTTCTTCAACAACTGCCTGGCTCGCGCCTCTAAATTCAAGGCCGTCGAACATGCTGCCTAAAATTTTAGCTGTATCAGCGACGGATTCTTTTTTACCAAGCTGGATATCGCCTGAGCCGAGAAATTCAGGTGCTGCCCCGAGGTCATTCGCTGCGACTGTAAAAGCAGCACGAGTGCGGGTAGAAGATTTTTCAAACAGCAATGCGATATTCTGTCCCTTTAAATACTGATGGGGAATATTATTTTTCTTCAATTGTTTTAAATGAATTGCGAAATCAATCAGATACTCGACTTCCTTCTTATTGAAATCACTGATTGTTAAAAAACTTTTACCTTGAAAATGCATGGAAACACTCCTTTTAGTCTATTTATCTTATTAATATTCGTTATAGTGTATAAATATAATTAATGGTTGTTGTTTATAATATACAAAGTAAATTCATAAATCAAGCTTTTTATCGTATGTATTCTCATATACCTGTATAAATTTAAGTTATAAACTTAAAAATAAATATCTTGACGGATAACTGTGTTATCTGTACTATATTAATTAATACAGTTAGTACAGCAAACCGACAGGAGGTGGATACGTGTTTGATATCGATGTGAAAAGCCGCGTTCCTATATATGAACAGATCATTGAAAATGTAAAACGTCTGATCATTCAGGGGGTGCTGCTGCCGGAAGAAAAACTGCCGTCAGTCAGAAGTCTTGCACAGGAACTTACGATTAATCCCAACACGATCCAAAAAGCTTACAGAGAATTGGAAAGGGAAGGGTATGTCATTTCCCGTCCCGGAAAAGGGAGCTTTGTGAATGATATGACGGAAACGATGAACAGAGAGCATATTAAAACGTTAACTGATGAAGTAGAAAAGCTGATTAAGGAGCTGGTATTTCTGGACGTGCCGGGAATATCGTTAAAAGCAATGATAGATAAAGCGGAACAGGAGAAGGAGGGACACGAATGAAGCTGGCAGTGAATGGTGTGGATAAGAGTTTTGGGAAAAATATTGCAGTACAGCAAATTGATTTAACGATTACAGAAGGTACGATACACGGTCTGCTCGGGTCGAACGGAGCGGGTAAAACGACGCTGATGAAAGTGCTGTCGGGTATTTATAAAGCAGACAGCGGTACGGTAAGCTACGACGGTAACAGTATTTATGAAAATCCGGATGTTAAGAACAATGTAATTTTTATGCATGACATTCCATTCTTTTTTAAAGGTGCGACATTAAAAAAATGGCATCATTTTATAAAGCGATGTATGTGAACTGGTCGGATGAACGTTTCTTGAAACTGTCAGCTCATTTTGGTATTGCACCGGACAAGCAGCTGAACCAGCTGTCTAAAGGAATGAAGCGGCAGGCAGCATTTATACTTGCGTTCTCAGCCAGACCGAAAGTCATGCTCCTGGATGAACCGTTTGACGGCCTCGATCCGATTATGCGCAAACAGGTTAAAAACATTCTCATGCAGGACATCGCAAACCACGGCATGACAGTCGTAGCTTCCAGTCATAACTTAAGAGAAATGGAAGACTTATGCGACTCGGTGTCGATTATGCATGACGGAAAAATACTGTTTCATAAAGAATTGACTGATATCAGGGGGACGCACTGCAAACTTCAGATTGCCTTTAAAGAACTGCCTGATGATAAGTTCTTTACTGATTTAAATGTTGTTCACCAGACAGTTAAAGGAAGAATTATTACATGTATCGTCAAAGGCGATATTTCGAACCTGGAAGAAAAAGTGACGAAATATAACCCGCTGATGTACGACATACTGCCACTGACGCTGGAAGAAATATTTACTTATGAAATGGGGGAACTCGGTTATGAAATCTCAAACATCATTGTTGAATAAAACATTACTGTCCCATTTCAGCGGTACAATATTCTGGCTCACAATTGTCTTTATGGCATTGAACATTATCGCACTGCCGGTAGCAATATGGATTGCGACATTCGACCGGGAAATGTATCCGGGTTACGAAATTGCGGAAAACTTCCTTTTTCAGATGTCTGCGGGACAGATGGTAATCGGCATGATATTCTCAGCATTTTTAGCGATGTTTTTACTCAATTACTTAAACGATGAAGGTTCCTCGGACTTTATGCATGGTCTTCCGGTTAAACGCCCGGCAATACTGATTCATGCATTAGCTGCAGGTGTCGCTGCAATTGTTGTACCGCTTATGGTTACCGGGGTAATACTGCTTTTAGAACGCATGATTTTTATTCCTGAAATTGCATTAATTGATATTGGAAAGTGGTTCTTATATGCAGTATTCGTCCACTCTGTCATCTTTGCAATCGCAATATTTGCAGGATTTTTAGTGAATGGAATTTCTTCATATGCAGATGATTATACTGGCGCTGTTTCTGCCGCTTGCTGTATGGGGACTGACATTTGCTTCGGCAAATGTACTGTACGACGGAATTTCATCATCATTCATTGAACACTCGAAACCTGTGCTTAATGCAACTTTTCCCTACCTTGCAATTATGCAGCTTTACGAGGGTATTAATTTTACGCACAGCCTAATCTGGGGGGCTGCAGCAATACTGCTCATTGTGTTATCCTTCGTGCTCTATAAGTATCGCCGCAACGAATATGTGACGTCGAACTTTAATTTTAAGTGGCTGAAAGAAATTCTTACAGCGGTGACAACAGTCGTTGGTATGCTGGCAATGGGTACGGTAGTGGGACTGTTCATACCTATTTCGGCTGCGGTTTCTATTTTCGGCTTTGTTGTTGGAGCGATTGTAGCTTATTTAGTAGTGGAGATGTTCTTCCAGAACAGCGTGAAAATACAGTTCAGCTGGAAATCGGCAGTTTTCACATTGATCGTTATCATTCTCTTCTGGCTTGCATTTATTATCGGCTGGACGGCGTATGTGAATAATGTACCATCCAAAGAAGAGGTTGAAAGTGTTATATCTCGACAGATTATAATTATTATACGGATGAATCCATCGATGAATATTTCGAAGAAGGATTTTTATTCAACGATAACAAGCGGATAATTGACGACGCAGTTACAGCGCATAATACTGCTATCGAAGATAAAACTTTCCCGAGTATATACACTGGTGCTGAAACTGTCTATCTGGAAATACAATATAGAATGAAGGATGGCAGTGTGATGAAACGTACGTTCAAAACACTGGAAAATGATTCTGAAGCGGTTCAGATAGTCAATCAGATGACTGCTGACAAATACGATATCAATTCAGATTTTCTTGCAAACATTAAACAGCATCCGGAAATGACCGAATTATGGTTGTTTAACAATATGCTGAAAGCAGACAGTTCACTGATCGAAGATTATAAAGACAATACCGATGAACTAATGCAGTATAATCCTTATATAATAAATAACACTGGCCGTATCGAGGCGAGTGCAAACTACGAAAATAATTATGAATCAGGCATGAGCTCGATTTATAACGAAGCAATTCTCGAGCAGCTTGCAGAATCTGATGTGTCAGTAGAAGAAGTAATGTACATCAATCAGTTGAGTGAGATGTATATCGCTGAACTCTCAGAGGATGAGTTTAATGTATTCGTTGATGATTATAAAGGACTCGATATTAAAGAACTGTCGGATAAATACGAACTTAAAAGTTTATCAGGAGACAGTAAAACAGACGTGCTCGGGCAGTTAAACAATGGTGAATTCGCACCTGAAGGCACTAAGCTGCTGCTTTACAGCTACCCTGAATATACGGAATCAGAAGAAGATTATCCTGCTGAAACAGACTTCAGCATTTTGGCAATACAAAAAATATAAGTAAAAGTTATAGAGATAGGTAAAATTAATGCCTATCTCTATACTTTTGTTTTCTTTTTTTGTATAATTATCTTTAGGAGATGAATGCCATGAAAACTAAGTATCTGGATAAGAAAAAATGGCGGCGGCTGGTGCGCTCAAAATATGATGAAACAATCATTACCTTCCAGGGCGAGAAAATTTTGGCCGGTATGATTCATATGCATAAAGTCCGTGAACCGTTAAGCGTTCCCGTGGTCGGGGAAGATACGTTAGTCGTGGCTAACAATTTTAAATGGATGCAGCTCCTGCCAGAAAAACGTAATTACAGCATTACTGTTATGTACGATGAAAGATGGCAGGAAATTCAATATTATTTTGATATTAACTATTCTCATACTTTAGAGCTTGGTAAAGCCCGCCGGCAGGATTTGTATCTCGACGTTTTGGTATTACCGGACGGCCGTTATGAGCTCGTAGATGAGGAGGACATAAAACGCGCCTTCAAAAAGGAATTATCAGTTCGAAAGAAAAAGAATTTGCTTATAATACCGCGGCTGAGTTAATGAACGAAATCGACAGAGATTTTGACCAGTTTAAAACACTCGCGGCAGCATGCTTAAAAGAACTTAAAAAATTAATGTAGAGCCATCCGGTTTATCAGGATGGCTTATTCACTGGAGGTATTGTCGTGAAAGTAGATGACTATCGTTTACTTGCAACATTAAGCGAAGCTAAAACATTGCGTAAAGCTGCTGAAAAGCTGTACATATCACAGCCGGCAGTCAGTCAGCGTCTGAAGTCAATTGAAGACGAGTGGGGCGTGCAGATTTTTATCAGAACGAAAAAGGCGCTCTATACGACAGGCGTCGGAGAGAGAATCATTGCACATGCTAAGAAGGTTGTTGATGAGGAAAGGCTTGTAAAAGATTATATTGCGGCAAATGAAGGTGCGGTTGAAGGTAAGATTTCAATCGGGGTATCGTCGTTAATCGGCTATACGATTCTGCCGGATATTCTCGCTAAATATTTAAGTGATTTCCCGAATGTAAACGTTAAAATTGACGTAGGTTCGACGAAAGAAATTATTGCGAACCAGGGAGATTATCACCTATCAATCATACGCGGTTCCCGTGTATTAAATAAGGAGAATGAACTTCTCTACAGCGATAAACACTACCTCGTTACTCCGAAAGATGTCGAACTCGAAGATCTCGCCGTTATAGAATTCCAGGCGGATCCCGATTATATTACGCATATTAAAAATTACTTTGAAGGCCGCTTCAATATTAAGTATGAACCACAGATTTTCGTGGATCAGATTACGACGTGCCGCGAGCTGCTGCGCAAAAAAGTCGGTATTACGGTACTGCCTGAACTGGTGCTCGAGGGACTCGACCTCGATAACTATCATATTGAAGAAGTTTTAGTAGGCGACAAGCCGCTGACACGTGATACGTATTTCATATGACAGAGCGTACTCATGCTGCCGCAGGTGGAATCTTTTATTGATTTAATTAAAAAAGATTCAGTTTCCGGCGGAAACTAAAATCGGGGGACGAAGATGATAAAAGACCTGTTCCAAATACAAAACTACAAATTATTTTTAACGAATATGACTATGCTTGGAATGGCGGTAGCAATTACAGCGCCGTTCCTCGTTATTTTTATGACTGAAACCCACGGGTTATCCTCTACAGGCTACGGAATATTCATGGCTTCGGCCGCTGTCGGCAGTTTCTTTGTCAATACGATTATGGGACGCTACAGTGACAGGCTAAAGTTCGACCGGAAATATTTAATTATCGCTGCATTATTTATGCAGATTATGGCATTTTTAAGTTTTTTAATCATTCCAAACACATGGATACTTATCATTTCTTACATTATATTCTTTTCACTTGGTGCTCCGGCTATGCCGCCTCTACGCATCTGCCCGCGAATCGATTAACCAGTATCGTTCCGGTATCGCAGTTATGGCAAACATGATACTGCGTTCGATGTTCAGCTTCGGCTTTCTGTTCGGTCCTCTTGTCGGCTCAATTCTGCTTGCACGCTACGATTTTACCGGTTTATTTTTTGGTACCGTAATTATGTTCGCTGTCGTCTTTATGTCGAGTTTTCTAATTAAAAATTCAAGTGCACCGGCAGTTGAAAATACGGTAGAAATTACGAACTACGAAGAACCTAAAAGTCCGAATCTGTTAACCAATATGACGTTATTACTGCCATTCGTTGCTTTTGTCTTTCTTCACGTGGGACAATGGATGTATCTATTGAATATGCCGTTGTTTGTCACAGGCTATCTCGGAGAAGCGGACAGTGCTGTCGGAATACTCGCCAGTCTGTGTGCAGGACTCGAAGTGCCGCTCATGATTTTTATGGGCTATGTCGCATCACGCGTTTCATCGAAGACACTCTTAATTATTGCCGGATTTATCGGCAGCATGTACTTTTTATCGATTGGAATATTTGAAAGCTACACGATGCTGCTGATTGGCCAGCTGCCATTGGCACTATTCCTGGCAATACTGCTCGGCCTCGGAATCAGTTATTTCCAGGACCTGCTGCCGCAGTTCCCGGGATACGCTTCGACACTATTTGCGAACGCAATGATCGTCGGCCAGCTGGTCGGTAACCTGCTCGGCGGTATCGCAAATGATACACTGGGTGTAGAGAACTCATTCTATATCAGCGGCGCATTTTTATTTATAGCATTTATACTGTTCTTCTTTACTAAGAAGTTACAAAAGGAGAAATTTGATGGACATTATTTTATGGCTCATTGTTTTTGTTACATTTATACTGGGTTTCGCCGGAATAATATATCCGGTAGTCCCTTCAGTACTCATGTTCTGGGTCGGATTTTTAGTATATAACTTTTTCATCGGCGACGAACTGTCATGGATGTTCTGGGTCATCGCAGCAGCGCTGACTCTCGTAGCACTCATCAGTGACGTTGCAGCAAACAGCTACTTCGTGAAAAAATTCGGAGGCAGCAAAAGAGGCGAATGGGCAGCGATAATCGGTGCCATTATCGGGATGTTTGTCTACCCGCCGTTCGGTGTCCTCTTCGTACCATTTACTTCGTATTCGCAGTCGAATTTGTGCAGATAAAAGATATGAACAAAGCACTGAAAGCATCAATAGGCTCGTTTCTGGCATTTATCTCGAGTGCAATCTTCGATGTAATTATTTACATCTTCCTGATTATCTTCTTCCTGCTGGATGTATTTTTATATTAAATGATTACACCCGTACCTCGGTTGAGGTGCGGGTGTTTTTGTGTTTTATGAGTGCCGGAACCCTTCACGGGACTGGAGACGGGCTTCGGATGTTGCCGGAACCCTTCACGGGACTGGAGACGGGCTTCGGATACTGCCGGAACCCTTCACGGGATTGGAGACGGGCTTCGGATACTGCCGGAACCCTTCACGGGACTGGAGACGGGCTTCGGATGCTATACTGCATGCATTTCCAATCAAAAAAAGAACCCCGCACAAGCGGGGTTCTCTTCGATTACTTCTCAGTTTTTGTATATTCAGCTTTGTCTTCTGTTGCTGCGTCTTCGCCTTCTTCATCGAGTATTTCACGAACGTTGTACATTTCGTACTGCGGATCGTGTTTTCCTCTTTGAATGTCTAATGCGTAATGACATGCAACATTGTGGAAGCCTTCAGTTTCTGTATCTTTTTGCTCCAGTACAGGTTGTTCCGTACGGCAGTAATCTGTCGCGAATGGACATCTTGTATGGAAGCGGCAGCCTGTCGGCGGATCAATTGGTGACGGAACGTCGCCGCGCAGGAAAATACGCTGCGCTTTTTTACGTGGATCCGGTACAGGTATTGCTGATAATAATGCTTTCGTGTACGGGTGCTGAGGGTTTTCGAAGATCGATTCTGTATCTCCAACCTCAACAATTTTACCTAAGTACATAACGATGATGCGGTCAGCGATATGGCGGACAACACCAAGGTCATGCGAGATAAAGAGATAAGTTAAACCGAGCTCGCGCTGTAATCTCTTTAGCAGGTTAAGGACCTGAGCCTGGATTGATACGTCCAGAGCAGATACTGCTTCATCACAAATGATGAGCTTAGGGTTAACTGACAGTGCACGTGCAATACCGATACGCTGACGCTGTCCGCCTGAGAATTCATGAGGATAGCGGTCGATCTGGTGCTTCTGCAGTCCTACAGTTTCCATTAATTCAATAATACGGTTATTACGCTCTTTACGAGGCACAACTTTTTGAATATCCATCGCTTCCCATAACGTCTGTCTGACAGTTTTACGAGGGTTTAATGATGCGTAAGGATCCTGGAAAATAATCTGCATATCTTTTCTCATCTTGCGCATTTCGTCTTTCGACATTGCAAGAACGTCCTGTCCTTCGAATTCAACTTTACCGGCAGTCGGCTCATCAAGACGAAGAATGGCACGTCCTGTAGTTGATTTACCGCAGCCTGACTCACCAACAACTGCAACAGTTTCACCTTTATCGATTGAGAAAGTAATTCCGTCAACAGCTTTGACGTGATTGACTGTACGTCCTAAAAATCCACCTTTAATCGGGAAGTGCTGCTCCAGGTTTTCAACATTTAATAATGGTTTACTTGGCATTTAATTGTACCTCCTTATCTCCGTCCCACTGCTCAGTATGAATCCAGCATCTGACTTCGTTGCCGTCTTCCTGAACTTCGAGCTCAGGCAGCGTGTTGCAAATATCCGATGCGAAAGGACAGCGGGGTGCAAAACGGCAGCCTGACGGCATTTCATTTGGTGCAGGTACGTTACCTTTGATTGGAATAAGCTCATCCTGCGCTTTATCGTGACGAGGCAGTGAATTTAATATCCAACTGTATAAGGGTGTTTCGGATTTTCAAATAATGTATAAACGTCAGCGAATTCAACAACTTTACCAGCGTACATTACAGCAACGTAGTCACAAGTTTCAGCAACGACACCAAGGTCATGTGTGATCATTACAACACTCATGCCGATTTCTTCCTGAAGTTCTTTAATCAGTTCAAGAATCTGTGCCTGTATTGTTACGTCAAGTGCTGTAGTCGGCTCATCAGCGATTAAAAGCTCAGGCTTACATGCTAAAGCCATTGCGATCATGACACGCTGTCTCATACCGCCTGACAGTTCGAACGGGTACTGATCAACGCGTTTTTCCGGTGAAGGAATACCAACGAGTTCAAGCATTTCAATCGCGCGTTTTGTACCGGCTTTCTTACCAAGACCTTCGTGAATTTTATAAGACTCACGGAGCTGCTGACCGATTGTAAATGTCGGGTTAAGCGATGTCATCGGTTCCTGGAAAATCATTGAGATTTCATTACCGCGAATTTGGCGCATGCGTGAGTTTTTAACTTTCGTTAAATCTTCACCTTTATATTTAATACTGCCTCCGATAATTTCGCCGGGGCTTTCAATTAGTCTTAGTACTGAGAGGGCAGAAATACTTTTTCCTGAACCACTCTCTCCAACGATACCTAAAGTTTTACCTTTAGGTACCTGGAATGTCACTCCATCGACAGCCTTTACTTCGTTGGAATCAACGAAGAAGGAAGTACGGAGATCTTGTATATCGAGAATCATTTCTTCTGACATGATTTTCACTCCTTCTTAGTTTAAGTCCACTCGTTTGTTAAGCAGTCTGTAGGTTATATCAACGACCAGGTTAACAATAACGAATACTACCGCAATAACCAGTATTGCGCCCTGGACGACAGGGAAGTCACGCTGAAGGATTGAATCGATGATCAATCTTCCGAGACCGTTAATTGCGAATACACTTTCCGTCAGTACAGAACCTGCTAAGAATGAACCGAATTGAATACCGATTACAGTAATTACAGGAATCATCGCATTTTTAAGTGCGTGGCGTAAAATAACTGTACCTTCTTTTACACCTTTGGCGCGTGCAGTACGTATGTAATCCTGATCAATTACATCGAGCATGCTGCTTCGTGTCATACGTGCGATTATAGCGGCACCGGCTGTACCGAGCGTAATAACCGGCAGGACGTTTTGTTCAAGACTGCCCCAGCCCGTAGGTTTAAAGATCTGGAATTCAATTGCAAACCATTGAATTAACATGAGTCCGAGCCAGAAGTTTGGCATTGACAGACCGAACAGTGCAACAACCATCATTGCAACGTCTTCAAAAGTATATCTTCTTACTGCAGAAATAATCCCAGCTAACAGTCCCCAGAAAACACTGAAGATCATAGCCATTACAGATAATTCAAGAGTAATAGCAAAACGTGCACTTATATGGTCAAAGACGGGAATGTTGTCACGGATAGATGAACCGAAGTCCAGCTGTGCCGCATTCCCTAAGAATCTGAAATATTGCTCGTAAAGCGGGTCATTTAACCCGAGTCTTGCCTCAATCGCTTTTACAGTAGCTTCCGGCGCACTTTCCCCTGCCATAATAACAGCTGGGTTACCTGGAGTGAGGTGCATCAGACTGAACACGAGTACCGTAACTCCAAGGAGCACGGGAATAAGCTGAAATAATCTGCGAACTATAAATTTAGTCATGATATCCTCCTCCTATTTTTTGGCCTTCGGATCGAGAGCGTCTCTCAAACCGTCCCCAAACAAGTTAAATGCGAGTACTACGATAACGATCATCATACCAGGGAAGAACGTAATGTGTGCTGCCTGATACATGTAGTTACGTCCGTCGTTAAGCATAGCTCCCCACTCAGGCGTCGGCGGCTGTACTCCTAATCCTAGGAACGACAGACCAGCTGCTGAAAGAATCGCTGTTGCGACAAATAAAGTTGTGTTAACGATAATCGGAGACATTATATTCGGCAGAATATGCTGGAATATAATTTTTCCGTCACGTGCACCAAGTGCTCTGATTGCATCAATGTATTCGAGTTTGCGCGTTGTCAGCGTTGAACCGCGGACGATACGTGCGAACTGCGGCAGCGCCCCGATTGCGATGGCCACAGTTACGTTGAATGTGCTTCCGCCAAGTACACTTACAATTGCAAGTGCAAGTAAGATACCGGGGAACGCAAGAAGAACGTCCATCAGGCGCATGATGACTGTATCAAGCCATCCGCCGAAGTATCCTGCGAGGAGACCGATTGGCACCCCGACTATAGCAGCCATAAAGGTTGCTGCAAAACCTACACCCAGTGTTATGTACATTCCGTGAAGAATACGATAAAAGATATCGCGGCCCAGGTGATCTGTACCAAACCAGTATTGCGCTGAAGGACCCAGCAGTTTATCGGTAAGGTTGGTCGCGTTTGAATTGACGCCTAGTATATTATAGTTGGCGTCCAGCGCACCAAAGATTGAAACGAAAAATAAAAATACCAATACGTAAAGACCGACGAGTGCTGCTTTGTTCTTTCGAAGCTTCTTATAGAAGTCTTTGAAATTGTCGAGTCTACGATTGGCAGGTTTTGTTACTGGAACCTGACTTGGTTGTATATTGGACATACAACTTAACCCCCTCTTGAAACTGAATATTAAGATAAATCTAAAAATTTCAGACATATTTATTGATAATACATCGATGTATAGACTATAACAAGAATGAATCCCATTCGTCTATACTTTTTACTGCCAATATTCGCAAAACTCAACATATTGAAAGCGTTTCCTTATATATCAAGGGTTTGAGTAAAAATTAACGGTTGCATCTTTTTAATTCCTAGTGCTATAATCTGGATTATATACATACAAGATTCCTATGAATTGAGTGTATCACAATTATGGAGGATGCAAATTGAAGAAAAATTACTATTATACCTATTGATGGCTGTACTTATGATAATAATGGCAGCTTGTACGAGTGACTCGGATGTCGAGGTCACTGATGAAGAAGGAAATACAGAAGAAACGAACCCGCGGAGATCTGGTTGCTTCATACGCAGATGTTTCATCACTTGATCCGGCAGGGCAAATGATTTGCCGTCCGATCAGCGCAGAAACGTCATTTATGAAGGACTGCTTTATTTAAATGATGACTGGAGCCGGAACCCCGTCTTGCGACAGATTACGAGCAGACGAATGAGACAACGTGGGTCTTTAATCTGCGTGAAGGTGTTCAGTTCCATGACGGAACTGAATTTAATGCAGAAGCGGTCAAAGCGAACATCGAAAGAATTGTTGACCCGGCAGTAGCATCATCACGGGCGAATATTTTTGAAATGATTGAAGAAATTAATGTCGTTGATGATTATACAGTTGAAATTATTACTGAATATCCATTTGCGGCACTGCCGAACTATCTGGCACATGATGCCGGCGGCATGGTCTCCAAAGCGGTAATCGATGAAGACTACCAGAATGCACTCGACGAAGCGGCGCTCGATATGACACTCGATGAGTTCTACGAACAGCGTGCAGCTGGCGGCGCAGAATATGAAGAAACAGCTAACGAGGTCGGAAGAGCGACAGGAACGATTGTTGAACAGAAACCTGTCGGTACAGGCTATATGCAATTCCAGTCACGCTCACCGGGAGAAAATGTAGTCGTTGAACGATTTGACGACTACTGGGATGAGCCTGCGAAACTCGACACGATTACTTTTAAAGTCGTTGCAGAAGATGCCTCAAGAATCGCTGAGCTTGAAAGCGGACAGTCTCACTTCATACAAGGGTTTGATAATGCGCAGTGGGAACGGATAGAAAACCATCCGGAGATGGAAACACATCCGGTGTATAACCTGTCTAATGAATACGTCGGTATGAATACACAAAAAGGACCGCTGGAAGATAAGAGAGTGCGTCAGGCAATCGGCCATATGGTCGACAAAGATACGATTATGGAAGGTATCTATTACGGTGTCGGCCGGACGATGAAAGGCGCACTGCAGGAAGAAATTTTAGGCTATAACGAAGATCTTGAAGATCTGGAGTACAACCCGGAACGTGCGAAAGAACTGCTTGAAGAAGCAGGCTACGACGACGGCTTTGACTTGACGATTATGACAAATGACACACCTGAACGTGTCGATCTTGCAATTTTTCTGCAGGAAGAACTGAAGACAGTCGGTATTAATTTAAATATCGAACAGCTTGAGTGGGGCGCGTACTTAGAAGCAGTCTCAAACGGTGAACACGATCTCTTCATCTTAGGATGGCCGAATCCTGTCGGTGATCCGGATCAGGGCATTTGGCCGCTGTTCCATTCATCCATGCAGGGCACGGCAGGCAACCGTTCGTTCTTTGATAATGCTGAAGTCGATGAACTGCTTGAACAGGGACGCAGAGAATTGGACGACGCTAAACGGGAAGAAATTTATCAGGAAATCGATAAAATTCTCGTAGAAGAACAGCCGGCAGTCTTTATCAGACAGTCACAAAGTGCGAATGCTGCACGTACTGAAGTCGAAGGGCTCTACATCAGCCACTTCAATAAACCTGATTTTAGAAATGTCACTATTAATGAGCAGTAGGGGTTTTTCATAAAAAAATAGAGATAATCCAGGGGGATATATAATATGAAGTATTTCAAACGTTTAACAATCGCTGCAATGGCACTGGGGCTTGCGGCATGTACGAGTGATGCAAATGTGGAAGTTGCAGGTGAAGACGGCGAAACGAATACTTCAGGGGGAGATTTCATTGCATCATATGCGAGTGATACCTCCTCGCTTGATCCGGCAGGACAAAATGATCTGCCGTCAGATCAGCGCAGAGACGTATTATATGAAGGGTTATTTGATATAGACGAAAATATGGAGCCGGAAATGACACTGGCAACAGACTTTGAGCAGGTCAATGACACAACCTGGGAATTCAGTCTGAGAGATGACGTAAAGTTCCATGATGGCACGGATTTTAATGGAGAAGCATTTAAGGCGAGCATCGAACGTATCGTTGACCCCGCTGTTGCGTCATCGCGCGCGAATATTTTTGAAATGATTGCTGAAATTAATGTGATTGACGACTACACAGTAGAGATTGTGACTGAGTATCCGTTCGCAGCGCTGCCGAACTATCTGGCGCATGATGCCGGCGGTATTGTCTCTAAAGCGGTAATTGACGAAGACTATCAAAATGCTATCGACCAGGCAGGACTTGATATGACTGTAGATGAATATTACGAACTCCGCGCTGCAGGCGGCGAAGAATTTGAGGAGACTGCCAATGCAATCGGCGCGGATACAGGGGCAGTAATCGAACAGAAACCGTTGGAAACGGGCTACATGAAGTTCCAGTCGAGAACACCGGGTGAATCAGTTGTCGTTGAACGATATGATGACTACTGGCAGGAACCGGCAAAAATCGATACGCTGACATTTAAAGTAGTCACAGAAGCGACCGCGCGTATTGCGGAGCTTGAAACAGGACAGTCTCACTTTATTTACGGTATTGAAAACTCGCAGTGGGACAGATTGGCAAGCAATCCGGAATTAATAACTGAAGAAGGCATTTATAACATTTCAAATGAATACATCGGCATGAATACAGAAAAAGGTGCACTTAAAGATAAAAGAGTGCGTCAGGCAATTGGTCATATGGTCGATAAAGAAGCGATTATGGAAGGTGTCTATTACGGGCAGGGGCGCACGATGAAAGGTGCGCTGCAGGAAGAAGTACTCGGCTATAACGAGGACTTGGAAGACCTTGAACATAATCCTGAGCGTGCAAAAGAGTTAATGAAGGAAGCGGGATATGAAGACGGTCTCGATTTAAAAATAATGACGAACGACGTCCCGGAACGTGTCGATATCGCGATACTGATGCAGGAAGAGCTGAAAGACATCGGCATTAACCTGGAAGTAGAACAGCTTGAGTGGGGGACGTATCTCGAAGCAATATCGAACGGCGAGCATGATTTATTTATTCTCGGCTGGCCGAACGCAGTAGGAGACCCGGATCAGGGCTTATGGCCGCTGTTCCACTCCTCGATGAAAGGTTCGGGCGGAAACCGTGCATTCTTTGATAACGAAGAAGTCGATAAACTGCTTGAAGCCGGGCGCAAGGAGTCAGATACAGAAAAACGTGCAGAAATTTATAAGCAGGTCGATGAAATTCTCGTCGAAGAACAGCCTTCTATATTCATCAGACAAGCTCAGGGACCGCAAGCTCACCGTACAGAAGTTAAAAACTTTGATCCAGGAGCTCTTGGGAAACCTGATTTCAGAACGGTAACACTGGAAGAACAGCCAGAGTAATAAAAATTTAAACAGAAGCAAAAACTGCTAGCTATTAATAGTAGGTTTTTTCTGTTTTTTTTCTCCAGCATATACAATTTAAATAATATGAAAATTGCACGGCGGAGGTAGTAAAATGGATCAGTGGTATAAAATAGATAATACAGGGAAAATTTTTCATGCAGTATCGAATGCATCGAACTCTGCAGTATTCCGTGTATCGATGACGCTGCACGAAACGATTGATCCGAAAATTCTGCAGGAGGCGCTCGATATCGTTGTAATGAGATTCCCGACACTGACAGTCAGAGTACGTAAAGGACTGTTCTGGGATTTCTTAGAGCAGAACGATCAGGTGCTGCAGGTGAAAAAAGAAGCGGATTATCCATGTGCACCGATAGATAGAAAAGAAAATAATGCATTTTTAATCCGTGTGCTGTATTTCGGCAAGCGTATCTCGGTGGAAGTGTTTCACTCGCTGACGGACGGCGGCGGTGCGGCTGAGTTTTTAAAAACGCTCGCGTACCAATATTTAACGCTGAAAGGTGAACCGGTGGAAGCTGACGAGAAAATTATGCTGCCTGACGAGGCGCCGAAGCGTGAAGAAGTTGAAGACAGTTTTGAAAAGTATGCAACGTCGCGGGAAGTTAAAAACCCGGCGTCGAGCGACAAAAAGGCATATCAGCTAAAAGGAACGCAGCTTAACCCGCCCGGCATTAATGTAATTCAAGGTGTGGTCGATGCAGGCGCATTGAATACTTACGCAAAAGCACAGGGCACATCACTGACAGGATTTTTAACGAGTCTGCTGATAAAGGTCATTCATATGGAAAAAAACCGTGAGAAATCAAAAGCATCGCTGATTACTGTAGCGATGCCGGTCAGCCTCAGAAGACATTTCCCGTCGGTTTCAATCCGGAACTTTTTCTCGGTGTCGAATATCGGTGTCAGAATGAGTGACGATGTCTTGTTCGAAGATGTAATAACAGAAGTAACGAAACAGCTTATTGAAAAAACGGATAAAAGTTTTTTACAAGAAAGCATTAACCGTTTCGTCGCATTTCAAAGCAATCTGCTGCTTAGAATCGTCCCGGTGTTCATTAAATATCCGGTGATGCGCTTCGCGTTTAATCAGTTTGGAGAACGGGCGAAGACAATCACGGTGTCGAATCTTGGCAATATTCAGCTGCCTGATTCCATGAGACCGTATGCCGATTCGATGGATGTCGTTCTTTATCCGACGAATAAAAGTCCGGTTAACTGCGGAACTGCCACGGTAAACAATAAATTAACGATTACATTTTCACGTTCAATAGAAGAAAATGAAATCATAAGGACATTTTTTAAAGAAATCACAAGGTTAACAGGGCTTGAAGTGAAGGTATCTTCTAATGGATGGGGGGAGTAATGATGAACAGATGCGGGGAGTGTGAAATAGTCACGGAAGAACAGACATGCCCGCTGTGCCATAAAGTATTATCGGAAGTTGAACAGGCTGAGGACGACAAGGCCTATCCCGTCTACGACCAGCAGGAATATAAAACACGTGCGCGTATATCGAAACTCGCAATTATCGGGGGCATTCTCGCAACGCTGATCTGCTTTTTAATCAATGTTATCGTTATGCCGCATTTTCTGTGGGTGTTCTACGTGGCAGTGGCAATATTTTATCTGCTTGTATCGCTGAACCATACGATACTGTCAGCATCGCATCTCGGCGGTAAAATAACCGCCCAGGTCATCAGTCTGACGATACTGCTGCTCGTTATCGACGGTATGTCCGGTTCAGTGAAGTGGTCGGTTAACTATGTCGTACCGTTCGTTATTATTGCGGGGATTATGCTGATTTCAATCATTATGCTGAAAGTCCGCATGAATTGGACCGGCTACATCAGTTTTCTTTTGATGATGATTGGATTTGGATTTCTGCCGCTTATACTGTATCTGTCAGGCGTTGCAGATGTCTTGTGGCCAAGCGTTTCGGCAGCATCATTCGGTGCGGCAACATTCATTGCAATGCTGCTTATTGCGAACGAATCATTTATGACACAGCTCGGCAGAAGATTTCATTTTTAATATAAGTAAATGATAAGAGGGACGGATGAGATGAAAATATTATTTAGAGGTATGGCGCTTTTTACTGCAGTCTCCGGTGTCATTATGTATGTCTACCGTGCACTGTTTGTACATAAAAGAAGTATCGGGAGCGAGCTAGCTGAAGATTTAATCAGGGTGGCGAACTTTGATATTCAGGATGTAAATGATGAAATGCTGGAACGTAATGCCGAAGAAAACCGGGAGGAGTATGAAATTCCCCGAAGCATCGTTACGTCAGAAATCGAAAGTTATAAAGTATCAGGCATGAAAGTATTCAGGATGTCTCCGAAAACAGAAAAACGCAAGCAGCGTGTACTGTACCTGCACGGCGGCGGATACATTCACCAGCCGTCGGTATTCCACTGGAGATTTTTAAGTAAACTCGTTAAAGAAACAGAGATGGAATTTATCGTGCCGATCTATCCTAAAGCACCGGAATATACGTATAATGAAGCATATGAAGCGGTGCAGGAATTATATAAGGGTCTTATCCGGGACGACAACAATATTGTCATCATGGGCGACTCCGCAGGCGGCGGTCTGACACTAGGTCTTGTACAGTGGATGAAAAAAGAGCAGCTGCCAATGCCGAAAGCACAAATTGTCATTTCACCATGGCTCGATATTACACTTTCCAATCCTGATATTGAAGCGTATGAAACGGTCGAACCGATGCTGAAACCCGATAACCTGAAAATTATCGGTAAAATATGGTCCGGAGATACAGAGCCGGATGACTATAAAGTCTCACCGATGTTTGGTGACTTGAGCGGGCTGCCGAAGCTCTATCTTATAGTAGGGACAAGAAATCATTCTGCCCGATGCACGGAAGTACATTCAGCTGCTTGCAGAAGCAGGAGCGGATTACGAATATTACGAATATGCAATGCAGAATCATGTATTTCCGCTGTACCCGATTAAAGAAGGCATCGAGGCAAGAAAGCAGATTAGAGATATACTGCTTGAATATGATAGCTAGACAGAAAGATTAAGAAAGCGGAGCCTGGGCTCCGCTTTCTTTGTTTTGGCGTGTATGTCCTTTGTTGAATTGACATTGTCTGCTGACCGCTTACATTGGGACAATATAAACTGAAATATTAGAAAATTATAAAAGATAGCGTTTTCATAAAAGGGAATCTCTGCTATACTTCTAGTTAATTACATAAGAAGGGGGTTTATTATGAAATTTAATAAGTATTTAGCAATGTTACTTGGTGCAACTTTAGTTCTTTCAGCCTGCGGCGATGACTCCGCGGATGAACCTGCAGCAGAATCGGAAGAGGCGACAGATAGTGAGGAGAGTTCCGGCGATGCTGCTTCACTTGAGACGAATATCGTTACTATTGCGACCGGAGGTTCTTCAGGGCCTTACAATATTATTGCGACGACGCTTGCAGAGGGATACAGCAATGAGTTTGGTGTGAACTCCAGAACTCAGACAACTGGTGCATCAGCAGAGAACTTAAACTTAATGGCAGAAGAGAAAGTGGAAATGTCATTTGTGATGAGTGATGCTTTAACACAGGCTGTAAATGGTGAAGAGACATTCTCAGAACCGATTGATAATATCCAGCAGGTTGCAGCTCTTTATCCGAACTACGTACAGCTGATTTCTACTGACGGCGCGGGTATTGAAAGTGTTGAAGATCTTGCAGGAAAACGCGTTGCAGTCGGAGACCAGAACTCGGGTGTTGAAATTGCAACACGTGCGGTACTGGAAGCTCACGGCATGTCTTACGATGATATCGAAGTCGATTACTTAGGATACGCGGAAGCTTCTGAAGCAATGCGCGGCGGACAGCTTGATGCAGCATTCCTGACAAGCGGATTGCCTAACGCATCTGTATTGGAGCTGCAAAATTCAGTAGACCTCAAAATTGTACCAATCGAACAGGAAGCTGTAGATGTGCTGAGTGAAGATGCGGATTACTTTGAAGCATTGGAAATTCCGGCAGATACTTACGGTAATGAAGAAGCAGTGCCTACTGTTGCGATTATGAACGCGCTCGTTGTCCGTTCGGATATGAGAGATGATGTTTATAACTTAACGAAATACATGTTTGAAAATCTGGATACTTTAGGCAATGCTCACCAGGCGGCGAATGATATTAATATTGAAACAGCAGAAGATAGTGCAGTAATCGATATTCACCCTGGAGCCCAAAAGTATTACGATGAGCAGTAAATTTAAATGGATGATTACGGGAGCATGCTAGTTGTGCTCCTTTTCATCTTTCTGGTACCTCAAAAAAAATGTAATGTCGAATCAGTGAAGACCTTTATCTTCCCCCTGAAACTTTGAAATTCACTGGATTCATTCGATTGAAAAAAAGAATGGTTTGAAGTGTACAGCGTTGAAGATGAGAGTTTTATTTTAACGGATCGCATTTTAAAACGTTTGGCGCAGGGGTCCAAGTGATTCGGATGAGCCTGCTGAAATGACAAAAGATGGTTTCGTAAAACACGATAAACGATCCGTATCCCGATATTACCTTAATGTTTCTGATAATGTCGAAACTAAAATTGTGCAGGATGATGAAGAAATCTTGCTGTACGAATTATACGAGCCGTATACCGCAGTGGAAATTACAATAGAATACATATCGTTAATCAAACAATTAACAGGGGGTTAATATGAAAAAGCAACAGAACCGGCAGTTGCGCCGGACACTCAGGCAGTCCAGGAGAAATATGATAAAGATGCACGAACACGGAAATTCAGCAGTAAAGGTACCGTTTGGACTGTAACAATACTTGCAGTGCTGTATTCGCTGTTCCATTTATATATGGTCTTTAATCCGATGCCTGCACTGCAGCAGCGTTCTATACACGTTGCGGTCGGACTGGCACTAGTTTATATGCTTTACCCGATGTTTAAAAAGCAGGACCGGTCGAAACTTCCAATCTTAGACTGGGTGCTGGCAGCGGCAAGTTTATTTACTGCCGGATATATATTAATAGAATATCAGGCAATTGTTACTGAACGCGGCGGCATTCCGAATAACGTTGATATTATTATGGCAATTGTTACTGTGCTGCTAATTCTTGAAGCGGCACGTCGTGTGACCGGCTGGATATTGCCGATACTTGCGTTAATATTTTAGTATATCCATTTATCAGTCATATGTGTTGCTGCGAATATGATGATGACGCGTCCGTTTGATCTCGGTGATATATTCGGACAGCTGTATTTGAAAACTGAAGGACTGTACTCTACTGCTATAGGGCGTCTGTAAACTTTATTTTCCTGTTTATTTTATTCGGGGCATTTTTACAAAATCTGGAATGGGTCAATTCTTTAACGACTTGGCAATGGCATTGGCCGGTGCCCAGCGGGGCGGACCAGCTAAAGTTGCCGTTGTTTCAAGCGGATTCATGGGAAGTTAACGGTGCAGCAGTTGCAAACGTAGTAAGTACAGGCGCATTTACCATACCATTAATGAAAAAAATCGGTTATCACAAAAATTTCGCCGGTGCAGTTGAAGCCAGTGCATCAGTCGGCGGACAAATTCTGCCGCCGATTATGGGAGCGAGTGCATTTATTATGGCCGAAACTACGGGTATAAATTACGGTACTATCGCACTCGCTGCGCTGCTCCCGGCGCTCTTGTATTACTTTGCTGTAATTTTGCAAGTCCATTACAGAGCGGGAAAACGTGATTTAAAAGGTATTCCGAAGGCAGATTTACCGAGAGTTAAACAGGTAATGAAAGAACGCGGACACCTGATTATTCCACTTGTCGGTTTAGTCGTTATGCTGTTCATGAACATGCCAATACCGAGAGCAGCAATCTATACGATATTCCTGACGATTATTATTGCATCATTAAGAAAAACAACCGCATGTCATTTAAAGATATTTTTGACGGCCTTGCACTTGGTGCCCAGCAGGCGTTATCAGTAATGATTGCCTGTGCGGTTGTCGGAATTATTATCGGTGTCGTATCGTTAACGAGCTTTGGTGCGATAATGACTTCTGCAATTGCAGGATTAGGCGGAGGATCATTATTCCTGACACTGTTCTTTACGATGATTGCATCAATGGTGCTCGGTATGGGTCTGCCGTCAATACCGGCATATATCATTACTGCAACTATGGCAGCACCGGCACTTGCTGAATTCGGTGTGCCGATTCTGTTAGCACACATGTTTGTATTCTACTTTGGTATCTTTGCAAACGTGACACCGCCGGTTGCCTTAGCTGCATTCGCCGGTGCAGGAATTGCAGATGGAGATCCGATGAGAACCGGTTTCCAGGCGCTGAAATTGTCACTCGCAGGATTCTTAATTCCGTTTATCTTCATCTACGAACCGGCAATGCTGTTAGTAGATGTTGAGGGACTGATGACGAATGCGAGAGAATATCCGCTCGCAAGCTTTATAGATGTCGCCACTGTACTCGCCAGCACGACCGTCGGTCTGATAGCGCTGTCGGCGGGACTTGAAGGATTCTTTAAAACACATATCAATCCGTTATTAAGAGCAGTACTTATAGGTTCAGCTATTCTGCTTGTCGTTCCGGAAACATACACTGATGTGATTGGATTAAGTATAGCGATTATTATATTTATACTTAACTATGCGAAATGGAAAAAGAAGAACCGGCAGCTGCATAAATTGATAAAGTTAAAGACACCCCTGCAACTGGATAAGGTATCCGGCTGAGGGGTGATTTGCTTGTAATTATATTAACTTCCAGCCTATATTCATTCTCAAATTAGTAAGCGTATACAATGATTATAATTTTCTGAAATAACAGTTGTGCAATTTTATCTTCTAGTGTAAAATTCTGAATATTACAAGAAGTTCTTTTGCACTTCTGGGAATTGGGGGGAATCAAATGAAAAAGTTTAGTTTTATGGCATTACTCGGTGTATTAATACTTATTCTCGCAGCATGTACTGATGATAGTAATGTGGAAGAGGAAACAACTGAAGGTGAAGAGGCCGCATCTGAGGAAGGCGGTACTCTGACTCTGGCAATGCCTAGTGATGCTGTATCGATGGACCCGCACGGCAGTAACGATGTGCCGTCTGAACAAATCCGCGATACAATTTATGAGCCGCTGTTAACGCAGGATGAAAACTTCGAAATCGTTCCTGTATTAGCTGAAGAGTATAAACAGATTGACGATACAACATGGGAGTTTAAACTTCGTGAAGGTGTTACTTTCCACGATGGCAGTGAATTTAATGCAGATGTAGTTAAAGCAAATATCGAACGTGTGAAAGATGTAGCGAAAGCTTCACCGCGTTCATTCCTGTTAGACATGGTAAGTGAGGTTAACATTATCGATGATTACACTGTTGAACTCGTTACAGAGTATCCTTTCGCACCGCTTGCGAACAACTTAACGCATGGTGCAGGTAAAATGATCAGTAAAGATTTAATCGATGCTGATTACCAGCAGGCACTGGATGAGGCTGGCAGTGAATTATCTCTTGAAGAGTATTACGAACTGCGCGCTGAAGGCGGCGACGAACACGAAGCTGTAGCGAATGAAATCAGTTCATTTGTCGGTCAGCTTGTTGAATCTGCCCGTTGGAACAAACTACTTTAAGTTTGAATCAAGAAGCCCTGGCGAGCAGACAGCTGTTGTACGTAACGATGACTACTGGGGAGATACTGCACTGCTTGACGGTGTAAACTTCAAAGTAGTATCAGAACCGGGTTCACGTATTGCTGAGCTGGAGTCAGGTTCATCAGACGCAATTCTTGCTACACTTTCAAGTAATATTGAACGTGTGGACAGCAATGAAGACGTAACATTGTTACGTAATGACTCAGTATCGATCGACTACATCGGTTTCAATACTGAAAAAGAACCATTCAACGATCCGAGAGTACGTCAGGCAATCACTCATGCATTTGACAGTGAAGCTGTACTTGAAGGAGTTTACAATGGCTCAGGCACACCGGCAGAAGCACCGCTTGCACCGGGAGTACTTGGTTATTCTGAAGACCTTGAAGGATTAGACTACAATATGGAACGTGCACAAGAACTGCTTGATGAAGCAGGCGTTGAAGACTTAACAATCAACTTAATGGTTAACGATGATAACCCTGAACGTGTCGATGTTGCATTATGGTTACAGGAATCATTAAGCACATTAGGAATTACAGTAAATGTTGAACAAGTCGAGTGGGGCGCGTACCTCGCAGCGACTGGTGCAGGGGAACACGATATGTTCATCCTCGGCTGGAGCAACTCAACAGGTGACCCGGATAACGGAATCGCGCCATTATTCCACAGCGATAACATCGGTGACACTGGTAACCGTTCATTCTACAACAACCCGGAACTGGACAGCATTTTAGACGAAGCCCGCCAGTCAACTGAAGAAAGCGAACGCGAACAGCTTTATATGGACGCTCAGCAAATCTTAGTAGACGACGCGCCGGCAATCTTTATCCGCCACGGTGAAAACCTAAATGCACACGGCAATCACGTTGAAGGATTCGAAGGCGATGCATACAACATCTTCGACTTCAGAGAAACTTCAATGCAGTAACTGAATAATTAACACGATAAACCACCCTTAAATCTTAATTATAAGATTTAGGGTGGTTTTTTGGTGTATTGGAGCTTTTGGATGCCATGTCGAACTCACGAGGTAATCCGCGGCCTTTTGGATGACGATGTCGAACCCACAAGGTAATCCGGAGGCTTTTGGATTACCATGTCAAACCCACGAGGTAGTCCGGAGGCTTTTGGATGACCATGTCGAACTCACGAGGTAATCCGGCGGCTTTTGGATGACGATGTCGAACTCACGAGGTAATCCGGCGGCTTTTGGATGACGATGTCGAACTCACGAGGTAATCCGGAGGCTTTTGGATGACGATGTAGAACCCACAAGGTAATCCGGAGGCTTTTGGATGACGATGTCGAAGCCGCGAGGTAATCCGGGAGCTTTTGGATGACTATGTCAAACCCGCGAGGTAGTCCGGAGGCATTTGGATTACCATGTCGAACCCGCGAGGTACTCCGGCAGCTTTCGGATTACCATGTCAAACCCGCGAGGTACTCCCGAGGGCTCAACTCATCGCTCACTGTAAAAAACTTGAAAATTTTATTGAATTTGAAAACATTTCCTGTTAAACAGGGTATGAGTGATATAAAATAATATTATAAGCGAAGGGGCGTTTTCCATGAAGAAGTTCAGTTTTATCTCACTGACAGCATTTTTACTGTTCATTCTCGCAGCATGTACAGACGATAAACGTTGACCGAAGAGGCTGCTAACGGTGATTCAGCTGAAACACAAGACGGCGGCAGAATGACCATTGCAATTCCGTCTGATATTGTGTCACTCGATCCCCACGGGAGTAATGATGATCCTTCCGAGCAGATCCGGGATACGATTTACGAACCGCTAGTAACTCACGATGAGGATTTAAGTATCATCCCGGCTTTGGCTGAGGAGTATGAGCAGGTTGATGAAACGACGTGGACTTTTAAATTGCGTGAAGGTGTGACTTTCCACGATGGCAGCGAGTTTAATGCTGATGTAGTCAAAGCAAACATAGAACGTATTCAGGATCCGGCAAGGACTTCTGCCCGCGCGTCGCTTCTTGATATGGTCAGCGAAGTAAATATTATCGATGACTACAATATTGAACTCGTTACAGAATACCCATATGCGCCGCTCTTAAATAATTTATCGCATGGTGCAGGTAAATGATCAGCAAGATTTAATCGACGCAGATTATGAAAACGCACTGGAACAGGCAGAAAGTGATTTAACACTCGATGAGTATTATGAACTGAGAGCTGCTGGCGGCGAAGAGTATGATGCTGCTGTCGAAGACATCAGTCAGTTTGTCGGCGAAATGGTTGAAAACGGACCTGTCGGACAAACTACTTCAAGTTTGAATCGAGAAACCCGGGTGAAGAAACTGTCGTTTCCCGCAATGATGAATACTGGGATACACCGGCACTGCTTCAGGATATAACTTTTAAAGTGGTGACTGAGCCGGGAACGCGTATTGCAGAACTTGAATCAGGTTCATCGGATGCAATCTTGTCTACATTGACGAGCAACACGGACCGTATTGAAGAACAGACGGTATGACACTTATGCGCAGTGATGCTGTAAACGTTGACTATCGGATTTAATCAAGCAAAGAACCGTTTGATGATCCAAAAATCCGTCAGGCAATTTCACATGCTTTTGACAGTGAAACGGTTCTGGACGGCGTATATAACGGTTCCGGCATACCGGCCAATGGTCCGCTGGCACCGTCATTACTCGGCCACTCTGAAGAATTAGAAGGTCTCGATTATTATGGCTCGTGCAGAAGAACTTCTTGCTGAAGCTGGAGCAGAAGATTTAACGATTAATCTCATGGTCAATGACGATAACCCCGAGCGTCTGGACGCTGCATTATGGCTCCAGGAGTCGTTAAGTGAAATCGGTGTAACGCTGAATGTTGAACAAGTCGAGTGGGGCGCTTATCTAGATGCGACCGGCAACGCCGAACACGATATGTTCATTCTCGGCTGGGGGAATACAACAGGAGATCCAGATGAAACAATCGCATCGCTGTACCATACGGATAATGCCGGTAATAATGGGAACCGTGCATTTTACAGCAACCCTGAACTTGATCAGCTTATAGATGATGCGCGTCAGGAAACGGACGAAGCCGCACGCGAATCACTTTATATCGATGCACAGGATTATTATTGAAGAAGCACCGTCAATTTTTATTCGTCACGGTGAATATTTAAATGCACATAACGATAACGTGCACGAATTTAAAGCTAACAGCTACAATATGCTGGACTTCAGCGGGACTTATATCGAAGAGGAATAAATATAAAAATTTCACTATGCAGTCATGACTTTTTGAAATGTCATGACTGCATATTTTATATTTTTTCAGTTATGCATGAACTTATAAAAATTTATTGAAAGCGCTTTATTTTGAATAAAGTCCATGATATAGTGAGAAAAGGCTGAGGATTGATAATTTAACAGCAAATTATTATATTGTTAATATTTTCAAAATTCAACCTTGTAAGAAAAATTGTTTTACGGTAATATTATAAGAGTGAAATTTTAGGATTTTAAATAGTTCTAAAATTTAAAATTATTTGAGGGGGAAATACATAATGAAGAGCCTTAAACAACTGCTTACTTTAAGTTTAGTGCTGATGTTCACATTAGTACTGGCAGCTTGTACAAGCGACAGCGACGTTGAGCCTGAAAGTGAAGACGGCGCAGCAGAAGGTACACCGGCTGGGAGCCAGGACCTTGTTATCTCTGAAATGAGTGACATCGTATCAATGGACCCGCATGGTAATAACGATGTACCATCATCAAACGTTCGTTACAATTTATACAATGGACTGACTGTCCTGAATGAAGATATGGAAGTGGAACCCGGTCTTGCGACAGAATGGGAACCGGTAGATGACACAACATGGAGCTTTACTCTCCGTGATGATGTTACATTCCATGACGGCACACCTTTCAATGCGGAAGTTGTTGTTGCAAACCTTAACCGCGTACTTGACCCGGCTATGGCATCACCTCGTATGTTCTTATACGAAATGATTACTGATGTTGAAGCTGTAGATGAGTTCACAGTTGAAATTACGACGGAATATCCATTCGCACCATTACTTGCACACCTTGCGCATGATGGCGGCGGAATGATCAGTAAAGATGTTATCGATCAAGACTACCAGCAGGCGCTTGATGCTGCAGGTGAAGAGATGACAGCAGACGAGTACTACGAATTACGCGACAGCGGCGACGCTGAAGAAGTTCAGGATGCAATTTCATCTGACCTTGGTCAGTATGTTACAGAAAATCCAGTAGGAACAGGCGTATTCAAATTACAAGAACGTACACCAGGTGAACAGGTTGTGCTTGAGCGCAATGATGATTACTTCGGTGAAGCTGCAACACTTGATACAGTAACGTTTAAAGTAGTTCCTGAAACTGCTTCACGTATTGCTGAAATCGAAGCGGGAACTTCACACGTTGCCGGCGCAGTTGAATCAAGCAATGCCGACCGCATTGCAAACGGTGCAGACACTACACTTGACGAAACAGAGTCAATGTCACTTTCTTACATCGGTTATAACACTGAAAAAGAACCATTAAACGATCCTTTAGTACGTCAGGCAATTTCTTATGCAATCGACCGTGAAGAAATCATTAACGGTGTATACGACGGCGTAGGTATTCCTGCTAACGGGCCGCTTGCTCCAGGTGTATTCGGTTACGATGAAAACGTTGAAGGTATCTCTTACGATATCGAACGTGCAAAAGAATTAATGGCTGAAGCAGGACACGAAGATGGATTCGATATATCAATTCTGACTAATGATTCACCAGAACGTGTTAACACTGCAATCTACTTGCAGGAATCACTTCAGGAAATTGGTATTAACCTTGAAGTTCAGCAAATGGAGTGGGGCGCGTACTTAGAAGAAACAGCAGCTGGTAACCACGACATGTTCGTTCTTGGATGGTCTACTGTAACAGGTGACGCGGACTATGGAACTTATCCGTTATTCCACTCATCAATGCATGGTGACCCAGGTAACCGTTCATTCTTATCAGACGATAAAGTGGATGAATTACTTGAAGCGGGACGTCGTGAAACAGACGAAGAAGCACGTCTGCAAATCTACTCTGAACTTCAGGAACAGCTGGTTGAAGCAGCGCCAATGGCATACATTCACCATCAGAACTACTTAACAGGTATGAACTCTAACGTTCAAGGCTTCTGGGTTGATGCACAAGGTATTTATCACCTTGATCAGGTAACAATTGAAGAATAGTAAAAGCTTAAGGAACCCGGCATATTTTTGCCGGGTTCTTTTCTATAAATTTAAAAAATACATATGAATGGTATAATATTGGGTAAGATAAACTATAGGTGAATATGAAAAAACTGATGATGTTAATACTCGTACTGGGACTTGCGGCGTGCAGCGGTGAGGCAACTCAGGCAGAAAAAGATTTAGAGAATATCAATACGGAAATTACAGAGCTGGAAGATCAGATTAATACACTGCAGGGTGACAATGAAGCACTCCAGCAAAATGTTGATGCAAAAGAATCAGAGCTGGAAGCACTTGAAAAAGAATTCGAAGAAAACCAGCAGCCTGAAGAAGAAACAGAAGAACAAGAAGAGCCAGAAAACGAAGAGTAAAGGAGTTTTAATGATGCATGAAGAGAAATTTTATTTAATCGAAGGTAAAAAGATGACGCTTATGGAACTGGCTAGAGAACTCGAGTCAGCTGCCGGCGGTGAATTTGAAGATGTCCACGGTTCAATTAATCGTGTTGTCGTGAAAAAACCGGCGCCGGAACAGGGGTTTGAAGCTTTTACCATTACGTTTAAAATGAAGCATACAGTCGATCTAATCGATGCGGTCGTAACGACTGATAACAAAAGAAAAATCTTGAAGACTACGATTTAGAAAACCAAGAGTTTACCGTGCGTTTAATCAGTTATATACGCCGCGATGTGCCAATTAAAAATGAATCAGAACTTTAATAGATAGGTCTGAAATAAAATGAAGTATATTAAGACAAAACGTCTGATTTTGCGCGACTGGCAGGAAAGCGACTTAAAAACATTTATAAGAATGAATCAGGATCCGGATGTCAGACGCTATTTTCCATCAATTGCCTCACCGGAAGAATCTGTTGAATATGCACGCGTTGCTCAAAAGTGCATCGTCGACAGAGGCTTTGGTCTGTTTGCGGTGGAACGGAAAGATACGAATGAATTTATCGGCTTTACGGGCATTCACGTGCTGGAAGCAGATGACAGTCTGGATTTTGACTTCCTGCCCTGCATTGAAATAGGGTGGCGGCTTCAAAAGAAACACTGGAACCAGGGATTTGCGACGGAAGCCGCCCGCGGGGTGTTGAAGTTCGTAGAACGCCAGACGGACATTAAAGAAGTATATGCTTATACGGCGGTACGGAATATTCCATCGATAAATATTATGGAGAAAATCGGTATGGAGCCGGTGAAAACTTTTGACCATCCTGATATTATGGACGGGCATTCTCTAAAACAGCATGTACTGTTTAAAAAATCCACACAAAAAGAGCGCAGATTCAAATTGTAATTTTGAATCCGTGCTCTTTTTGTTTTGGCATATTATTTTAAATCTTCGTAAGTTCTCACTTTAACAGGGACATATGATTCAAAGCCTTCCAGAATATCGTTTAGATTATCGCTGATGAACAGCATATCCAGATAACGTTCTTCTAAAAAGCCTTCTTCAATTGATTTATCGATGACCATTTTTAAAGTATCGAAGTAGCCGTCGACGTTTAATATGCCGATGGGTTTTTCATGCAGACCGAGCTGACCCCAGGTGAAGACTTCAAAGAACTCTTCAAGCGTGCCTGCACCGCCCGGCATCATAATAATCGCATCACCTTCGGACTCAAGCTCGAGCTTACGCTGGTGCATAGACTGTACGATACGCATATCTTTTACACCGGGATGAGCGACTTCACGGTCGACAAGGAACTGGGGAATAACGCCGGTAACTTCGCCGTTTTCAGCTAAAGCGCCATTTGCGACTGCGCCCATCAGGCCGGTCGCGCCGCCGCCGTAAACGACGGTTAATTTTTTCTTTGCAGCATCAGCTCCAAGCTTGTAAGCTGCTTTTTCATAGTTCTCGTTTTTGCCGGTTTTTGCACCGCAGAATACGGTGATTTTTTTAACGCTCATACAGTTAGCTCCTATGCTGTTAAACTTATTTATTAAACATTAACTCTTCGTAGTTTTTAATCGACTGGTCTTTAACGTATGCACTGCCGTCTGTAACAACACGTTTACGCTTGTTTGCATGTTCAAAGTTCATACGGCGGTGTTTGTTGAATAAGCTGTTGCTGTTTCTTAGCTCTTCTTTTTCTTTTTTCTTTTCTGCAACATGCTTATCGCGAGCTGCACTGCGTGGATCTAAAATGTTTTTGTGCTGCTGGCGAAGTGGTAAAGACTCGTCCTGCAGATCATTGGAATTTCTTGTGAATTCAGTATCATTGAGTACTTTTTCTTCATTAATTTCCTGGATGTTTGTCATTTTTTCACTGCTTTCAATAGTTTGAATTGCGTTACCTGTATATGGTACCAGTTCGTTCTGAACTTTGTCATCCTGGAAGGTATTTTCTGCTTCTTCCGTTTCTTCTTCAATATCATCAAACATGTACATTTCACCGTAATCGGGTTCCTGATTATCAGGTTCTGTTAATTTATCTGTGTTAATGTCCGGTGTCGGTTCATCAGAAGACATCAGTTCATCGGAAACCGTCATGCCATCTTCGATATCCTCAGCAGATTTTTCCTGGTGGGATTTAAAGATTTTCGGCACGAAAGAAGAACGGCTTTTATCGTCATTATCAGATATGCGTTTTTCTTTATGTGCTTCTTTATCTTTTTCAAAATGTTTTTCCAGAGACTCTTCCTGATCGAGGCTCTTCTGATAACTTTTAACTTCTTTGTTATAACTGCGTTCCTCGAGCGTATTGCTTACTTTCGTACCGATAGTCTGCGCAGTATTCTTCGTCGATTGATACGCACTTGATGCAGCATCTTTACTGCTGTCTTTCACGCGTGTATATACTGAATTTGAAACTGCGCCGAGCTTTTGCACATCGGGATGCTTCGTTATCTTTTTACGTTCATTAAATAAGGGAACTGCAATCAATGGTATAATTGTGGCTAACATTTTTAAATTTTTGTTCACTGGGACTGACCTCCATATAAATGCTGTTTAGATTAATTATACAATACCCTGGGCAATAAAGAATTAAACGGTATCAAGGTTTAAAAATTTTCAAATAATGGTATGAATATAAAGAATAGACGAGGAGGATTCAACATGTCAAATATAAATGAAACGATGAAATTAAAAGATATTTTATTTAAAGTGCCATCTTCGGCAGGCGTATTCCGCGAAATCGATATTGATTTTGTGAATCACGGTGATAAGACTTAATCGCATAAAAAGGCAGCTTTATCTTGAAAACTTATTTTGAACTGAATGCAGTCGAAGGAACGTATCGAAGGCATCGATATTTCTTATATGGATCAGACGAGTATTATTAAATATATCGAACGTAAATATTACGAAGATCTGCTGGATGAACTGCCGGTATTAAATGATTACGTTGAAAAACTTAGTAAGAAATATAAAAAAGAAGTTGAATACGATAAAGTAGCCGAACTCTTCTATAATATTTACCGGGAAATGACGGTTCATATTGAAACGGAACAGTCAGACGTGTATCCGCTTCTGCTGACGTACTACGAAGAAAACAGCGACGCGGCATATGAAGCATTGAAACCGCACATTACAAGACTGTTGGATGAACACAAAAACATCGTCAACTGGTTCAAGCAGATTCGCTCGCTGACAAACGGCTATACGCCGGTCGACAGCAACGAACCATTAAACGTCTTTGTAATGAAGAAACTGGAAGAAAACGAAGATAATATAATGACTCTCCTGCATCTGGAAAACAACCTGCTGTTTACCCCGTTCAGGTAGGATGTAAATCGGAAAACCCGCTCATGTGAGCGGGTTTTGTTGTTTTTAGGGGAGAAATATGATTTTCAGACTGACGGGTCACTGTAGTTTGGACAATGACGGGGTAGAAGGTTTATCTCGTCACTGTGACTTTGACAATGACGGGGTAGGAGGTTTATCTCGTCATTGTGACTTTGACAATGACGGGGTAGGAGGTTTATCTCGTCATTGTGACTTTGACAATGACGGGGTAGGAGGTTTATCTCGTCATTGTGACTTTGACAATGACGGGGTAGGAGGTTTATCTCGTCACTGTGACTTTGACAATGACAGGGTAGGAGGTTTATCTCGTCATTGTGACTTTGACAATGACGGGGTAGGAGGTTTTCTCGTCACTGTGACTTTGACAATGACGGAGTAGCGGGTTTATCTCGTCACTGTGACTTTGACAATGACGGAGTAGCGGGTTTATCCCGTCATTGTGAAGTCCATAATGCACAGCAGCGATCTCCTCTGCCTGCAACATCGTCTCACGAGCAGAGGAGAACAGCTGACCCCCATCCGCAACAACAAAAAAACGGGCGCATTTTCTGCACCCGGCCTAATCTAACTATATTATCCCTGCGTTTTCGGCAGTTCGACTGTAAACGTGGAGCCAACACCTTCCACACTTTTTACGTATATCTTACCCTCGTGGGATTCGACTAAGTGTTTAACAATGGCGAGGCCCAGTCCCGTTCCGCCTGAGTGGCGGCTCCGTGCTTTGTCGACCCGGTAGAATCGTTCAAACAGTCGGTCGAGGGCTTCTTCCGGAATGCCCATTCCGGTATCGCGCACCGTCAGCACAACTTTCGATGAGCGTTCTTCAGCGTCGATATAAATATCGCCATTGTCCGAAGTATAGTTGACGGCGTTTGCGACCAGGTTCAGCACAATCTGCCCAAGCCGGTCTTCATCTGCTTCAACATAGATTGGGTTTTCATCACTCGGCAGATGCAGCGTAATATTTTTATCGCGTGCAAATTTAGAAATCGTCTGCGTGGAGTTGCCAATAATTTCATTCAAGTTGACTTCGGTAATATTCAGCGGCATTGCTTGCTTTTCAATTTTCGACAGCTCGAGCAGATCCGTAATTAACCGGTTTAAGCGCTCGCTTTCATCGTAAATAATCTGCATAAACTGCTTGGCTGTCGCTTCATCTGGTACATCGCCGCTCAGCAAGGTTTCAGCAAAGCCTTTCACCGAAGTAATCGGTGTCTTCAGCTCGTGCGACACGTTCGCAACGAATTCACTGCGCATTTTCTCTAAGCGCCTAATATCAGTAATGTCATGCAGCACGATAATCGCCCCGCGCTGCTGCCAGCCCTGACTGTAGTACGGCGCAATATGCACGTCAAGAATACGTTCTTCCGGGAAGTAAATATGCGCCTCGTCGTGCCGCTTCACATTGTCTTCAATAACAGTTTCGATTAAATGATCGATACCGAGGGGTCCGAATACGTATGTGTATTCCTTGCCGTCAATTTTTGAAGTGTGTTTCGATAAAAAGCGTTCTGTCGCATGATTCGTAAGGTCGACTTTACCTTTATCGTCAATCAGCACAACGCCGCTCACGAGGTTCGACAGAATACTGTTTAACTGCTTTTCGCTTTCTTCTATTTCATTAACATGCGCCTGCAGACTTGCAGCGAGCGCATTAACGGATGTATTTAAATTACCGATTTCACCGGAATAGTCTGCATTAATTCGCGCACTGTAATCTTTATTCTGCAGCCTTTTTGTGACATTAATCACTCTGTTAATCGGCTTCGTAATATTGTAGCTTAACAGCGCCGCCGATATAACGGAAACGAGTAAAATGGAACAGTATCGCACTCAGTGTAGTCCAGATAGCGCTGATGGCGTTATCTATCGACTGGGTCGACACAGAAGTTCTCACTGCACCGATAAGCTCGCCGTCAGCTTCGACGGGAATCGCCACGTACATCATCGACATATCCCGCGTATCACTCAGGCGGACCGACTCGCCGAGCTCTTGATTTTTCACGAGTACCGCATCAATCTCCGGCCGGTTAAGATGATTATCCATCGATTCAATATCACTTTCAGAATCGGCAATCACAGTCCCATCTCTCGCAATAATCGTATAACGGAGCGTAATCTCTTCATTAAAATGACTCGTCCATTCATCGAGCGTTTCACGGTCTTCATCAAGTCCGCCGAGCGTAATAACTTCAGAAATCAGCTGAGCGTTTTCAATCAGATGGTCTTTTGTCATATCTGTATATGTATTTTGAATGATTGAGCTGATAAAAAACCACAGCACCAGTACAAATGTTATCGATAATATTAAATACGATCCTGTGATTTTCAGCCACAGTCTCTGCATTTAATCCTGTCCTTCCATCTTATAGCCGAAGCCGCGAATCGTCCGTATATAAACCGGCTGTTTCGTATCCGCTTCAATTTTTTCACGCAGATGACTGATATGCACATCAACAATACGCGTATCGCCGTCGTAATGGAAATCCCATACGCCGTTTAAGAGCTGATCACGGCTGAGTACTTTACCGCGGTGATTTGCAAGATAGAGAAGAAGTTCGAATTCTTTCGGTGTTAAGACGAGCTGTTCGCCTTTAAACATCACCATATATTTATCCGGATGAATTTCCAGTTCCCCGATTTTAATCACTTCATCTTTAACTTCAGCGGCAACGAGGTTTGTGCGGCGCAGAATAGCTTTAACGCGCGCGACGACTTCTCTCGGACTGAACGGTTTTGTCATATAGTCATCGGCCCCCAGTTCAAGACCGAGAATTTTATCGAACTCATCGTCTTTTGCTGTCAGCATTAATATAGGTGTATTAATTTTTTCCTGTCTGAGTGTTTTGCAGACATCCATGCCGTCCATGCCCGGAAGCATGAGATCGAGGACGATTAACGTCAGGTCTTCTGTTGTTGCGATATCAAGTGCATCATTGCCATTCTCAGCAGTCAGTACTTCAAAACCGCTCTGTTCCAGGTTGAATTTCAGTAATGTTAAAATTGATGGTTCATCATCCACAACTAGCAGCTTTTTCATCTATATGCCCTCCGTAAATTTCTTAATCTTATAACAACTATATTTTAGCACAATTCATACAATTTACAGATGAACTTTACACCTTCTTAACAATACGTCTGAATGCCCATATATTGTAAATCAATAAAATGATTTCAGGTGGTGTCTGTGATAAAATCAGAGGAGAATGATTTACTTAAATTTAATATATTAATGAGTGAAAATAATGGATAACAGATATTCAAGACAGTTGCTTTATTCAAATATCGGCGAGCGGGGGCAGGGGCTACTCGGAGAAAAAACGGCAGTTATTGTCGGCCTCGGAGCGCTCGGGTCTTTATCGTCTGAAATGCTCGCGAGAGCAGGCGTCGGCAAACTGATTTTAATCGACCGCGATTATGTCGAGCTGACTAATTTGCAGCGCCAGACATTATATAACGAAGAAGATGCGGAACTTAAAAAACCGAAAGCTGTTGCCGCCTACGATATTATCGAAAATCAACAGCAGCATCGATATCGAAGTGCACGTCGCACACTGCGATGCTGGATTAATTGAGTCCGTCGCTAAGAATGCGGACCTCCTGTTAGACGGTACGGATAAACTTCGAAAACGTATGATAAACGACGCGGCTTTTAAATATAAGATTCCGTGGATTTACGCGGCATGTGTCGAAGGCTCGTACTCAAGTGCAGCTTTTGTACCAGGTGAAACACCATGCTTCAGATGCTTAACGCCGGTTCTGCGACGACGACATTGACGTGCGATACCGCAGGTATTATCTCGCCGGCAGTCCATATGGCCGTCAGCAACCAGGTGACGACAGCACTTAAAATACTGACGGAACAATTTACAGCGCCGTACCATATGCATATCGGCAACGTCTGGGATATGGACTATATGAAGTTCGATTTCGGCAATATGACGGACAGTACATGTCCGACGTGCAAGACTAAGGACTACCCAGAAATTAACAGAACCGAGTCCAGTCGATGAAATTCTGCGGCCGGGATATGATTCAGGTCATCGACGAACGCCTGACTGAAAATATCGTGACCGAGACACTGGAACAGGCAGATATTGCATTTAAAAAGACGCCGTATTTTATCGAATTTAATTACGGGGATACACGTATCGTCAGTTTTTCAAATGGCAGAATGCTGATGCATAACGTTGAGAATTTAATAAAGCACGAACCATCGTCAACCAACTATTTGGCTAGGAGCGGATACGAATGAGTATTGTGGACAGAATTGACAGAGATATTAAAGTAGCGGTTTGACAGTCAGTGACACGCGTAATAAAACGACGGACAAAGGCGGTAAGCTCGTCATTGACTATATAGAAACAGTTAACGCTTTTGTACCGGATGAACATTATGAAGTCGTGAAAGACGATATTGAAACGATTCAAAACGCGGTTAAAAAAACACCTTGAAGCGGGTGGGATGCGGTTATAACGACAGGCGGCACGGGCATCGCCAGACGCGACGTAACGATTGAAGCGGTCACGCCGCTGTTCGATAAGGAAATCGAAGGCTTCGGTGAACTCTTCCGTATGCTGAGCTACACAGAAGACATCGGATCACGCAGTTTACTGTCACGCGCAGCAGCGGGCACGCATGACCATCAGCTGATTATTTCCTCCCCGGTTCAAGCGGTGCAGTGAAACTGGGCATGGAAAAACTCGTGATGCCGGAATTAAATCACTTAGTGTTTGAACTGAATAAAGAGAACTAGAGCGCCTCACATTGGGGCAAATACGATTAATCGACCCAACGAGCGCCTCACATTGGGACAAGTACGACTAATCGTCCCAAACGAGCGCCTCACATTGGGACAAATACGACTAATCGACCCAGGCAAGCGTCCCATCGCTTTACCCATCCTAAAAAATCCGCCTGCCTATATTAATAAGCAGACGGATTCAATCATATTTAAGCCTTGTAGTCGCCGGATTTACCGCCTGACTTTTCAAGGAGTTTCGTTTCTTTAATAATCATGCCTTTATCTAAAGCTTTGCACATGTCGTAGACAGTGAGTGCAACGGCGCTTGCCGCCGTCAGTGCTTCCATTTCAACAACCGGTTTTGCCGGTCGTTTTTACTGTTGCTTCAATAACCAGTATGTAGGCGCCTTCTGTTTCCCAGCGGAACGATACATCGACACCGGACAAGGACAGCGGATGGCACATCGGAATGATTGATGTGTATTTTTTGCCGCCATAATGCCAGACCTGAGCGACACCGAGAACATCACCTTTTTTAACAGTGCCTTCGGTAATTCCCTGGTAAATATTTCCGGGATCTAAGAGCGCCTGTGCAGCGTTGCACTTCGCTTCGTCACCGTTTTATCTGAAATATCGACCATTTTAGCACGGCCTTCTTCATTAAAATGCGTAAAATTAGACATAATGACCCTCCCATTTAGTACAATAAGTATAAGTAAACAAATTATATCAGACATTAAGAAAAAAATGATAAATAACTTAAATACAGCGAGGATGATAAAGATGACTTTAAACAGAACACCGCTTCATGTTAACGATGCAGTGGCTAAACTGATGGAACATGTCACGGAGCTTGGTGCAGAAACTGTCAGCTACAAGGATAGTTACAGCAGAGTGCTGGCGAAAGATTTAACAGCGACGTCGGATGTACCGTTATTTACTAAATCAGCAATGGACGGTTTTGCGATTAACTCCAAACACTCAAAAGGCGCTTCAGGCGAAACGAGAGTTGCGTTCAAAGTTGTCGAGGAAGTGCCGGCCGGCAGTTCGAGTGATTACGTGTTAAAAGACAATGAAGCATTCCGTATTATGACAGGTGCCGAAATTCCGGAGTCAGCGGATACGGTAGTAATGTTCGAACAGACGAAAGAAACTGATGACGGCTTTACGATCCGCCGTGAGTTTAAAGCGAATGAAAATATCGCGCAAAAAGGCGAGGAGTGTAAAGTCGGTGACGTCATTGTCGAAAAAGGCACGATGATTAATCCGGGTACTGTCGCAACGCTCGCAACCTTCGGCTACAGCGAAGTTGAAGTGTTCAAGCAGCCGTCAGTAGGTGTGTTATCTACAGGAACAGAATTGCTGGAAGTTGAAGATGAACTGGAACGCGGTAAAATCCGTAATTCCAATACACCGATGGTAATGGGCCAGCTGAAACGGATGGGCATCGCAGGGAAACACTACAAACTCGAGACAGATGATTTCGATACGCTTTATACGCGTATTAAATCAATGCTCGAAGAAGTCGATGTCATTATTACAACAGGCGGCGTCTCGGTTGGAGATTACGACCTGCTGCCGAAAATCTATGATGCACTCGGCGCAGAAGTATTATTCAACAAAGTCGCAATGCGCCCGGGCAGTGTAACGACAGTGAGTACATTAGGCGATAAACTGCTCTTCGGTTTAAGCGGTAATCCGTCAGCGTGCTATTCAGGTTTTGAATTGTTTGCACGTCCTGCGCTGAACTTAATGCAGTCAGCAGCACTGCCATTCGCACCGATTATCGATGCGGTACTCGATGAAGATCATACGAAAGCGAATCCATTTTCACGCTTTATCCGTGCGGAACTGTTTTTCAAAGAAGGAAAAATCTATGCACGTCCGTCCGGTTTTAATAAATCAAACGCAGTTACATCGATTGCACGAAGCAACGGTGTCATCGTTCTGCCGGGCGGTACGCGCGGATTTGAAAAGGGCGATACTGTCAAAGTGATGATGACCGATGTTACAACAGGTGCAGACAGTTTCGGGTGGAGTAAATGAAAACATTACAGATAGCAGGCTATAAAAACACCGGGAAAACAACACTAATTCTCGATTTCGTGCAGTTATTGAAACAATACGGCTATACTGTGGCAATCATTAAGCACCATCATATTACGGAAGATGTAGAAAACAGCACGGATACCGGCAGATTTTTTGAAGCGGGCGCAGATTATACGGCCTTCAATATGCCGGGGCATTCAGTGATGCTGGAACAGCCGGAAAAACCGCTGACAGTTCAGCTTCAGCGCTTTCAAAATGAAGGTGTGGATTTCGTGCTCGTTGAAGGCTACAAAAATGAAAACTACTCAAAAATTATACTCACACATTCGTTTACAGCAGGCGATACAGATATTAATGAAATCGGTCTGACGAATGTGTTAAACCGCTTTGATATGCGTTATGATAAGGATAATGCAATGAACTGGTTTAAAGAATGGAGCAATATTAGCAATGAAAATGTTTGAAGTCGTATCCGAAGAACTGGATATAAATAAATATCATAAACTGACTGTAAATGAACATCAGGGTGCAGTCTGCACATTTACAGGACATGTCCGTGAATGGACAAAAGGCACACGTACAGTCCATTTGGAATATGAAGCGTATATTCCGATGGCAGAAAAAATGCTTGCTCAAATCGGCGATGAAATTGCTGAACGCTGGCCTGGTGTCATTACAGCAATCGGCCACCGTATCGGCAAACTTGAAATTTCCGATATCGCAGTCGTTATTGTAACGAGTTCACCGCACCGTACAGACAGCTACCGTGCAAACGAATATGCAGTAGAGCGGTTAAAAGAAATCGTACCGATCTGGAAAAAAGAAATATGGGAAGACGGGCAGGAATGGATCGGCGATTCCCGCAAATATCATCCGAGTGTGGAGGAAAACTAAATGGAAATTAAAGTATTTGCAAGTATAAAAGAAAAAATCGGCAGCGATACTATCGATTTATTTGTCGGTGACTCAATTACTGTCGGTGAATTAAAGAACCATATTTTTGTCGACTATCCTGAACTGGACGGCGAAGTATTCCAGGTTGCTAAAAATGAAGCGTTTGTCAAAGATGACGAGGTCGTTACATCGGACGATATTGTCGCATTAATTCCACCGGTAAGCGGGGGCTGATATGATTGGAGTTATTTTAGCCGGCGGCAAATCGAGCCGTTTCGGTGAGGATAAGTCACTCTATATTTTAAACGGCAGACCGATGTACGAACATGTCGCACAAAAGTTGAAAAATGTTCAAGCAATCGACGGGATTGTCATCAATACAAATGATAAACTAAAGACAAGCTTTAATAATTATAAAGTGATTGTCGACGATCCGGAGTATGCGGATTACGGCCCGCTCGGCGGACTGTACCGTGCAGCAAAGGAATATCCGGGAGAATCACTGATGGTGATTTCCTGTGATACTCCCTATGTTGATTCAGCCTGGCTGGATATACTGGCAGAAGCAGCACAGAAAACAGGCAGGACGACAATTACAACTGATAACGACAGAGAGCATCCGCTCATCGGGGTTTATCAGCATGACACTTTAGCTGAGCTGGTAGAACGTCAGCTGAAGACGAAACGGTTAAGTTTAAAGGCGTTTTTCGAGAATCTCGATGTCGATTACTTAAACATCGAGTCTTATAATCTCAATAGTACGACGCTGGTTAATATCAATCGGAAGACTGATATTAAATAAGGAGGAATTACATGGCCCAGGTAGTTACAGATAAATTTGGCCGTCCGATACGGGACTTAAGAATCTCGGTCACTGATAAATGTAACTTCAGATGCAGATACTGCATGCCGAAAGAAATTTTCGGAGATGATTTTGAATTCTTAAAGCGCGAACAGCTGCTTTCATTTGATGAGATTGAAAGACTCGCAAGAATTTACGCAGGTCTTGGTGTGAAGAAGTTACGCTTAACAGGCGGTGAACCGATGATGAGAAAAGACCTTCATGAATTAATCGAAAGATTGAATGTTATTGAGGGCATTGAAGATATTGGTTTAACAACGAACGGACTGCTGCTTAAAAAACACGGTCAGAAATTATATGATGCAGGACTCAGACGCATTAATATTAGTCTTGACGCAATGGACGATGAACTGTTCGGTAAAATTAACGACCGCGGCATCGGCACGTCACGCATCCTGGAACAGATTGAGTATGCAATCGGACTCGGTTTCCAGATTAAAATCAACATGGTTGTGCAAAAAGGCTTAAACGAGCAGGAAATTCTGCCGATGGCGAGATACTTTAAAAATCTGCCGGTCACATTGCGCTTCATTGAATTTATGGATGTCGGCAACGACAACGGCTGGAACTTCGATAAGGTTGTCAGCAAAAAAGAAATACTTGAAACACTGCAGACAAAATTTGATCTGGAACCGTTAGACCCGTCATATTACGGTGAAGTGGCTAAAGTGTACAAGCATAACGATGCTGCTGATTCTTATCTCGGATTTATTACGAGTGTCTCGGAAAGCTTCTGTTCGACATGTACGAGAGCAAGACTGTCATCTGACGGCAAGTTCTACGGCTGTCTGTTTGCAGTTGACGGTTTCGATATTAAAACATTGATGAGAGACGGCATCTCAGACGAGGAACTGACAGAAGTATTAATGGGTGTATGGGACAAACGTGATGACCGTTATTCGGAAATCAGAACTGAAATTACAGAAGAAATGCGCCAAAAGAGAAAGAAAATCAACATGAGCTACATCGGCGGATAAATTTGCAGAAAACGTGAAGGGGCCTCTTCACGTTTTTTGTGTCTAGAAGGTGAGAATTTGAAACTGAACTTAAGTTTAAAACAAGCTGTTCTATATAGTTCGCTTGCGATAATCAGCGTTGTTTTCTATATAGTATTCGGCCATCATCTGTCCCGTATACTGGAAAGCATCGTGATGGGTACCGGCTTAAATATTACAAAGTCCCTGACGTATATGAGTGTGTTTTTCATACTGTTTATCCTGACAGATAAATTTTACAATTTGTATACACGGAGGTCGGCGAATCAATCGATTGAACATAAAGCTGGGCAGCTGATCGACCGTATCGATGTGAAAACACAGCGGGAATCAGAAGGCATGATCAATGCGCTACACGTGCATCTGGAAGAATACCGCTCGTACGAAACAGCTTTTGTGCCGACGATTATTAAAACGATGATTAAAGTGACGCTTATTATTGCAACGTTATTTTTTATCGATATTTACGCCGGGGCGATACTGTTATTTACCGCACCGTTCATTCCGCTGTACTATGTGCTGGTAGGGCTGCAGACGCAGGAAGAGTCGGTCAAACAGGCAACGCGTTTTGACAATATCGGAACGTTGTTTTTAAACTTAATCCGCGGTAAGGATACGGTAAAAAATACGAACTCAAAAGAAACAGTCATTAAGAGACTGGAGAGTGTCAACAAAGGTTTTGTGAAAGAAACGATGCATATTTTAAAATACGCCTTCCAGTCGACGATGATGCTCGAGTTTATAACGATATTAGGTATCGGACTTGTAGCATTGGAAGTGGCACTGCGTATTATAATATTCCAGAATATTTCATTCTATACTGCATTTTTCGTCCTGCTCTTAGCACCGGAATTTTACAACGCACTGAAAGTACTCGGTACTGAATTCCATAACGGAAAACTGGCCCTCGGCAGTTACGAAAGAGCAGAAGAGATTATTAAGCAACCGGCAATTAATACTTCTTACAGAGGTAAAACTGACAGCTGGGCTGCAACGGCAGAGAATCTGACAGTCGGTCACGACGATAAAATTCTCTTAAACAACACAAACTTCAACTTCAGTAAAACCGGACTGACGGCAATTACAGGTGAATCCGGGGCAGGGAAAACGACACTGCTCCGCACACTCTTAGGTCTGCATGAACCTGCGGCAGGAACGCTCGATGTACTGACGACTGACATCGGCTACGTCTCTGACCAGGTATATTTCTCGGATACGACAATTTATGACTATGTCTCGGGAAACAGCCATTCAGAAGAGAAAGTAATGGAAATACTGAACAAATTAAATCTGACTCACAGTATCGATAATCTGGAACAGGGCATTTATACGCCGATTGTCAATCACGATATTCCGTTATCGGGCGGGGAAATTGTCCGCTTGAAAATGGCGCGTGTATTAATCTCCAAACCTGAAATTATTATTATGGATGAACCGACAGAGTTCCTGGATGCCCAAACAGAGCAGCTTGTGATGAAGTATTTAACGGAGCTGAAAGAAACATCAGCAATTATTGCAGTCATTCACCGCCGCCAGCTGCTGTCGATTGCTGACAGCCACTACGTGTTAAATAATGGCGAATTGCAAAGAGGTGACACAGTATGATGTATTTAAAAGGTGAAAAGATGCATATCTTCTACAGTATCGTGCTCGGTATTATCGGCGGTCTCGTTGGTGTGGCGATATTCGGTCTGAGTGGTTATATGATCAGCTTAAGTTTCTTTGAACCGCCGTTCTTTCTTATTATATTAATCATTGCGATGATTAAAATGTTCGGTTTAACAAAAGGTGCTGCGAAGTATATGGAGCGTCTGTTAAGCCACGATGCGACCTTTAAAATGATCGGCAGATTAAGAGCGTCGTACTTCAAACAGTCGGTAAACAGCACTGAAGATACGCACAGCGTGCGCTACATTCAAAAGCTGACGAGCTACTTTGACGATATTGAAGATTACTATATCCGGATTATTTATCCGTATGTCGTTGCGGTATTTATCTCGCTTATATTGACAGTGCTGTCACTGTTAATTGATCCAATGTTACTCGTGCTTCTGCTCGTATCAGTACTGATCTTACTATTAATTATGCCGCTGGTTATAAGCGGAATATCAGGGAAACTGTACGATGAAAGAAATAAGGTAGAGGATTCATTGTTTACACAGCTCTATCATTACATTCATGACTTTACGAACCTGTTCGTTGTAAAAGAAGACAGACAGGTAAACGAAAACATTAAAGCAACATATAAAAAAATTACAAAGAACGAAAACAAAGAAGCGTCACTCGATGCAGTCATTGATACAGTCAGCCTGCTGATTCAGCTCGGAATGATCCTCCTGATTATTGTACTGTTCAGCAGCGATTATCCACTGTTAATTCCAATGATTATATTACTTTTAATGAGTTTCTTTGAACTGGCAATACCGGTCATTAAACCGGCGAGTAAATATAAAGCGGTAAAAGCACGCGTTGAAGCGGTAAGTGATACAGGTGCGTCAGTGCAGGAAGATAAACACCAGTCACTGTCCTTATCCAACATGACATTCCGCTATCCTTCAACGAAACGCGATGTACTTAACAGTATTAATATAGATATTAAACCGGGCGAGAAACATGCACTGATCGGCAGCAGCGGCTCGGGCAAAACAACTTTGCTCAACCAGCTGATTAAGCAGTCGGATGCGGGAATTATGCCGCAGCAGCTGGACTTTTACAATGCGACAGTCAAAGAAAACATTACGATGTTTAATCATTTTGAATCTGAAGAAAATCAGATTAATGAACTGCTTGAACGCTTTGAACTGGAGCATTTTAAAGCGGATGATTATATTACGTCGGCGGAGTATTTATCACTTGGTGAGAAGAAACGGATGCATCTGATCCGCATGTATATAGAAAACAAAAATACGTGGATACTGGATGAGCCGACAGCCAGTTTAAACACACGGCTTCGTGATAAGATATGGGAAGAAATATTCCAAAAAGATACAGTGCTTGCGGCAACGCACGACCTCAGTCATCTTGACCGGTTTGATTATGTGCATTACCTTGAAGGCGGCACAATTATCGAGAGCAGCAGCACCGAAGATGCGCTGGATCACGACGGACCGGTCAGAGAAGCATATCGACGGTACAGAGATGCATTGTAAAGAAGTTTATAGAATGGATATATCCTTATGAAAACGGATTTTTATATGATATAATGTTCTTAATTTAACAAAATTAGTGGAGGTGACGGCTGTTGGGAAGGTGTATCTGAAAAGAACTGCAGAGAATACGCTGTTAAGTAACGAAACGCAAAATCTATTTCATGAACAAACGACCCTGGCGGTCACAAATTATCGGAGGTGAACCCCGCAGGAGGGGGACTGATTGGATATATCCACTATAACTAATTTATTACTATTTATATTATTAATCGTACTTACAATGCTTTTTGTAGGTTCGGAATTTGCATTTGTTAAAGCACGCATGTCGAGAATTCACTCATTGGTTGAACAGGGAGACAAAAGAGCAATACGTGTAGAGAAAATGATTCACAACCTGGACTATTACTTATCTGCCTGTCAGCTGGGTATTACGGTAACAGCACTAGGTTTAGGTTGGATCGGGGAATCTACATTTGAAGTTATTTTACACCCGCTGTTTGATTTCGTCGGAGTACCGGATGCAATGCAGACAGTAACGACCGTCGCAGCAGCATTTATTATTGTAACGTTCATTCACGTTGTTGTTGGTGAACTTGCACCTAAGACGGTTGCAATTCAGTATGCAGAAAAAATGTCAATGGCATTAAGCGGCCCGTTATACTTCTTCGGTGTCGTTCTAAAACCATTTATTTGGACGATGAACGGTGCAGCAAGAGGACTTGTACGTTTAGTTGGTATTAAAGAAATGCCGACAGAACAAGCGCACTCGGAAGAAGAACTTAAAGTGATTATGACTGAAAGTTACCAGAGCGGTGAAATTAACCAGACAGAACTTGCTTACATGCAGAATATATTCTCATTTGACGAGCGTACGGCAAAAGACGTTATGGTGCCGCGTACACAAATGATTACACTGGAAGAACCGGTAACGGTTGACCAGGTTATTGAAACAATTAAAGAGTACAATTACACAAGATATCCTGTTACTGAAAGCAATGGAGACAAAGACAACATCATCGGTTTCATTAACGTCAGAGAATACTTAACGAATCACGTATCGGATGAACATGTCGCTGCCGGAGATTATATACATGAACTTCCGGTGATTACAGAATCATCACGCATCAGTGACGCACTGGTTAAAATGCAGAGAGAAAGAGTGCATATTGCGCTGATTATCGATGAATACGGCGGTACAGCCGGGATGATTACAATGGAAGATATTCTTGAAGAAATCGTCGGGGAAATCCGTGACGAGTTCGATGAAAATGAAGAACTTGATGTCATTAAAGTCGACGATGATATTTACCATATCAACGGCCGTGTACTGCTTGATGACCTTGAAGACGACTTTAAGATTGCCTTTGAGGAAAGCGAAGATATCGATACGATTGGCGGCTGGATGCAGAGCATTAATACTGACATCGAAGAAGGCGAATATATCGATACGGAACTTGACCGCTGGCAGGTGCTGGAAGTTGAAAACCACTCAATTAAACAGGTTGCATACTTAAGGGACTACAACAGAGTATCAGATGAAGCATCACTTGAAGAAGATGTTGATTCAAGAGATAAGGAAAAATAATATTTACAGTAAAACCGGGACATCTCTGTCCCGGTTTTTTCATTTTTAATTATGGTAAAATGAAATCAAAGTCAGGGGTGATATGTATATGGATATTGTAGGGCTGGCTGCTGTAATTTTAACGTTCACTATACCGCTGTATGCGATATACAGAGGATACAATCAGAGCGATGATAAGATGGAACTGAAGAAAATGAAAGAACAGAGAAGACTGGAAGAAATTAAACAGGAAAACTACTTGCTGGAAAATGAATCAATGCGTATTGAACTGGATAAGATTAAAAAAGAGAATGCGAAAAAGCAGAAGGCACTCGAGAATAAAGAAGACAACAGATGGCTGATTGAAGAAACTGAAGAAGAGAGAGACAAAGCTGAATAGGGCTTTGTCTCTCTTAATCATCAACTTTCATATGTTAAACTGTAACTAAGAAAAATCGGAGGGATGACATGGGCGTTTTTGAATTTCTCTTCTTCACAGCACTTGTGCTGATTGGCGGCGGAGTTAGTATTCCTTTATATGCAATGAAGCGTGGATATAATCAGAGTGATCAAAAGCTTGAAATTAGAAAGATGGTTGAACAGCGTAAGCTTGAACAGATAAAGCAGGATAATTATCTGCTTGAAAATAAGTCGATGGCACTTGAACTGGAGCAGATTAAACAGGAGCGGGAGCTGCGTGAACAAAAAGCGCTTGAGAGTAAAGAAAATCGCCGCTGGCTGATTGAAGATAAAGAAGAAAAAGAGCAGGTTTGATAAGGGGAAATCATATGAAAACATTAATTAAAAACGGCATTATAGTAACAACGGAAAATGAATATAAAGGCGATATTTTAATCGAGGGGACTAAAATAGAAGCGGTCGGCAGAAACTTAAGAGTGGAAGCGGACAAAGTGATTGATGCTGAAGGAATGTATATATTGCCCGGCGGTGTGGATCAGCAATGCACTTTTCGTTTGAGTTTATGGGGAGAGAACGAAAGGATTTGAAACGACGAATGCAGCAGCGCTTGGAGGCACGACGACGGTCATTGAGTTCGTCAACCAGGAACAGGCAAAGGCCTTGTTGAAACGGTGGAGCGTACCGTAAAGAGGTGGGTAGAGGGTATTTCAATGGTGGATTACAGTTTCCACCCGGTAATTACAGATCCGACACCTGAAACGTTTAAGGATATTAAAAATCTGCCTGCAGCGGGTTATCCGACTGTTAAGCTGTTTATGGCGTATAAGGGCCAGTTTTTCCATTCGGATGATGAAGCGGTAACGAATGCACTGCTGGAAGCGAAAGATGCAGGCGTTACTGTTATGGTGCATGCTGAGAATGCAGATTTAATTGACCTGATGCAGAAGAAAGCTATAGCTGATGGGAATACGGATCCGTATTATCACGAACTAACACGTCCGCCGATTGTAGAAACAGAAGCGACTGAACGGGCGATTAACTTAGCCCGTTTTGCGGATGCTCCAATTTACATCGTTCATGTAACGACTGAAGGTGCAGTGAATGCAATTAAAAAAGCGAAAGAAGAAGGACTGCCGGTCTTCGGTGAGACATGTACGCAGTATCTTCTGTTTGATAAGGAGTATCTTGCGAAAGAAAACTTCGAAGGGTCTAAATATGTATGCTCACCTGCCTTAAGAGATAAACACGATCAGGAGTATTTATGGAAATCGTTAAAAGACGGTTCAATTAATGCAGTCAGCTCTGACCACTGCGGATTTACGTTTGATCAGAAGAAGATGGGGCTGGATGATTTCAGACTGATTCCGAACGGTACACCGGGACTGGAAAACCGTCTGCCGATGTTATGGACGTACGGTGTAGAAGCAGGGAAGATTACGCGATCAGAATTAGTGGATTACTATTCGACGATGCCTGCTAAAAACAATGGACTCGATCACCGTAAAGGATACATTGCTCCAGGGTATGATGCGGATGTTGTGATTTACAATCCGAATGTAGAGAAGAAAGTTACAGTAGAAGACAGCCTGAATGCACTGGATTACACGGCGTATGAAGGATTTGACCAGATCGGTGAATGTGATGCGGTGTTCTTAAGAGGAACACAGGTCGTTAAAGACGGTAAATACGTGGGTGAAAAAGGGCAGGGTGCGTTTATAAAAGGAACAGCATTCGGTACGGCGTTTAGGTAAATTATAAAAAATAATGCCCTTCAGAGGGCATTATTTTTTTTATGGAAATCTGTCTTTCAAGATTCTGATTCAATATAGAAACATGAGAATACGCAACTTTCATGAAACCATCCGTTTTATCTAATGCTTATTTAACACCCTAATCATACATCAAATAATGAGGATTATCAGCAAACACTATCTGTGTGATAAGGGTCTACTTATAACGTTCATTCCCTCATAGTTTATATAAGTTTTATTTTCTACTTTCCATATCTTAAATTTACAAGATCTAAATGTAGAGAAAAAACGAAAAGAAAGTATTCTTTGATTCTTACCTAAAATTAAATTATCTAGTATCTAAATATCAGTCAGCCATAAAAGTCGAATAATATTTTCTTGATAAAAATAAACTTAATACTATAAAGAAATATTTTACTGTTAGCTGTTAAATTCTACTTATTAATAATCGTCCTATCTCTATAATATTTCTTTACCAATTTTATTATCCTTACGGTGTATTGGATTCTCTCAGATCAAAGGTATATAAAACTGTCTATAAAAACCTATTAATATTCTTTTGATATAGTCATATGCAAGGATATCTATTGAATGAAGAAATACTTAATTGATACTTAGAGGGAATATAATATTTAAAGTTGAAAAATCAAGCGATACTATTTAATTGTTGGGAATAATTTGAGAATATTTACACATTATTGTGGTATACTGTTATTGACTTTAATAAATTATAGCAAGGAGAATAAATTGATGAAGAAAAGAATCTTTACATACTTTGCATTGATATTGATGTTTAGTACTGTATTTATGTCACCATTATCAATTGTAGCCTCTGAAGTTACATCAGATGGCCAAAGTATTGAAGTAGATGAGAAATTGATCAAAGAAGCAGAATCCAAAGCAGCGAAAGAAGAGGCAGCGTCTGAAAAAGCGGAAGCAGAGAAATTGGCAGCAGAAGAAGAGGCAGCGTCTGAAAAAGCGGAAGCAGAGAAACTGGCAGCAGAAGAAGAGGCAGCGTCTGAAAAAGCGGAAGCAGAGAAACTGGCAGCAGAAGAAGAGGCAGCGTCTGAAAAAGCGGAAGCAGAGAAACTGGCAGCAGAAGAAGAGGCAGCGTCTGAAAAAGCGGAAGCAGAGAAACTGGCAGCAGAAGAAGAGGCAGCGTCTGAAAAAGCGGAAGCAGAGAAACTGGCAGCAGAAGAAGAGGCAGCGTCTGAAAAAGCAAAAGCTGAAGAAGAAAGACACGGATTCACATTAGGAATTAAAAACGCAGTAAATGTAAACAATCAAAAAATTACTGCTGACAATGCAATAGAAGCAAATGAAACATTTATTTTAGAATTGAATGGTCATCTTACTTCTGATCACAACTATAGAGCAGAAGATAAAATTAAATTTAACTTGCCGGCAGGTGTAACACCTTCTGAACCGGCCAACGAAAAATTAATAGCCGGGAACAGTGCAGTTGCAAACTACACTATCAATAATAGCGGTGTAGTAGAGATAGAGTTTTTAGAAACTGCTGAAGCAGTGAGTAAGCAAAATATGGCACTGCAAGTCAAAGTGAGCTTCGATACGAATTACATAGAGAAAAATACTAAAGAAGCTGTTATAAACCCAATCGCTGATGACAGCACTGATTGTTCCTATAGCAGTAGAAGAGAAGCAAGGGTATTCTTTAAATATTAAAGATGCATTAAATACAGATAATGAAAAAATTAATGTTGAAAATGCAATAGTAGTGGAAGAAACGTTCATTTTAGAAATGAAAGGTCATCTTACTTCTGATCATAATTATGAAAAGAATGACAAAATAACATATAATTTACCAGACAGTGTAAAAACTGCTGAGGCGGTTAGTGATAAAATCATAGCTAGTGGCAGTGAAGTCGGGAATTATACAATTAATAATAACGGTGTAGTTGAAGTAGAGTTTTCAGAATCTGCTGAAGCAGTGAGTAATGAAGATATGGTACTGCAAGTACCGGTAAACTTCAATACTGACATGATAGAAGAAGACGCTGAAGAAGCAGTAATTGACCCGATTGGAAATGAGAACGCAATTGTTGTGCCTCTGGCGGTTGAAGAAGTAGCAGAAATTGCACCTTTAGCTGAGGTAACACAGAATATATTTGAGTTCAGAAGTTTAACTCATAACGGTAACGCAGTCGAAGATGGTTCGACTATCGATCTTAGCGATGGGACTAGAGTAGAGCTCATTTATGATTGGCATACAGAAGGACTGAATGCTAAAAACGGAGATACAGCGACGATTCAACTCCCTGATGTATTTGAGCAAATTACTACTCCGGTGCAGCCTTTGGTTACGAGCGGTGTAACTGTCGGAACCTATCAAATTCAAAATGGTGAACTACAAATAATCTTCAATGAGAATATTGAAGACGGCGATGTATCTAATGGAGAAATAGGATTGAACTTAGATTTCAATCTGCAAAAATTTGAAGAAAATATTGAACAGGTTATTAACTTCAACGATACGACTGGTAAGGAATTAAATGTCATTGCCAGACCGAATAATTTATCCAGTGGTATTACTAAAGAAGGTCATCCTGACCAAAATCATAACGCAACAGAGATTACCTGGACAGTTGATGTAATGAACAACAGTAGTGAAGCAGTGACAACTGCTACATTGGCTGACATTTTACCGGAAGGATTAGGCGCACCTGAAAATTTTATAATCACAGAATTATCCACAGGTTTAAATGGTGACAAAGTCATTGGTGGAGAAGTTGACAATGTGACACCAATTCCTAACGATACCGGCTTTGAATTAGCATTCGATAACCTGGAACCTTATCAGGGATATCGCGTACAGTATACAACGCCTATTACTGATAGAACTCAAACGGAATTTACAAATGATGCTGTATTTCACGATGGTGAAACTGATTTACCAGCTAAAGCAACAGTTTCAGGGCTTACAGTAAGTAATCCAATTGAAAAGTCGGGTACATATAATAATGAAACCGGTCAAATAGATTGGACTATTGTAGCGAATGAGAATGGTTCTGCTATAGAAAATGCAATCATTGACGATATTTTACCACCAGGATTATCAGTTGATGAAGAGAAGTTTTCAGTAGAAAAATTTGTTGATGGAGCGAGTGTTGGTGAATTAACGATAGAATCAAATAATTTCCCAATCAACTTAGGTCCTGCAGCTGCAAACGAACACTTTGTCATTAATTTTAGTACAGATATAGATTATAGTGTGATTGGTGACGGTCAATATCAGACTCATAACAGTTTTGAAAATACTGGCATATTGCTTGATAGCGAAGAGGAATTAGGGAGAAATGAAGCTGTTGTTGAATTTGACAGGCAGCCTCTTTTAGAAAAAGAAGTAACCTCTGATGGAATTGATTATGAAAATAAAAAGATAAGCTGGACTATTAATTTAAATAGAGCTCAGCACGATCTTAACGGAGTAACCGTTACTGATACACTCCCGCCAGGACTTACTCTTACAAAAGGTGATATCAAAATTACTAACAGTGCCGGAGATGAGGTAGCAGCCAATATCACTATCGCTCAAGGCGTTACAAATAGTGAAGGCGGCGATATCACTTTTGATTTTGGAGATATCGGGACACAGCACATCATTATAAAATACGAAACAGAAATTACGAGCTTTGATGTAGACAGTTTTGAAAATACTGCGACATTAGAAGGAGAAGGTATTGGAGAGGAAGAGCACTCTACAACAATCCCAGCCAATCCTCCTAAAAATAGCTTTGAGAAAAACCATACTGGTATTGACTATAATACAAAAACAATGGATTGGAATTTAAAAGTCAATCCAATCAGGGAAGGTATTGAATCACTCGTTATAGAAGATACATTCCCTAATAAAGGGATGATTTTAATTCCTGGTACAGTGAACGTCAGTCATTCCGTGAATGGAGAACTGGTATTAAATAAAGATTATACTCTAGAAGCAAGAACAGAAGACGATGAAACTGGTTACCATAAAGGTTTTATTATCAAGTTGATTGGTGAATATGCCACTTTGAATGGTGGTATTTTAGAGATTAATTACCAAACTTCGTACGATCCTCAATTTGAAGTTGACGGTCATACTTTAGACACTCACCCCAATGAAGAAGGACAGGCACAAGTATATCTAAATAACGCCAACTACTCAGGTACGACAACGAGCGGACACGATATTAATGTGGACAGAGGCGCTAGTACCACTGTTAGAGCTGACTCGTGGAACAGTGGTAAAAAAGAAGGACAGCTTGTTCACGAAAACAGTGAAGGTAACATTGTAAATGGCTGGCAAGGGGGTATAGAACGTAAAATTGCATGGCAATTATATACTAACTATCAGCAGCAAAACCTCGGTAATAACGTAGTCATTACGGATACACTTCAGTACGAAGGTTCTATTGATGAAGACAGCATCAAAGTGTCTACTTATACAGTTGATGCTGGTGGTGACACTGTTATCACGGATAATGTATTAGATCCGGGAGCATATAGTGTTGAGGTAAACGATGATACGTTTACATTGAGCTTTAACCAGGAAGTATCAGAAAGATATGTTATAGAATTATTAACAACGGTACCAAATACATCTCAGGAAAATTATACCAATGAAGCCACAGTTTCAGTGGACGGTAAAGATTATCCATATAGCGGTACTGTGAACTATAAAGACTATGATAATTTCTTAGATAAATCATCAGTCGGACAAGAAGATTCAAATGTCTACATTGGCGATGAAGTCAATTGGGAAGTACAGGTAAACGATAGTTTATCAATTATAGACAACGCGGAAATTACAGATTTCATCAGTGCTGGATTAGAGTATGTACAAGGGACACTTGAAATCTCAACAGCAGATGGTAATCCATTAAGTGAAGGTGAGGATTATGTTCTATCCAACACTAAAACTGAAGATGGAAGAACGAGACTAAATATTGAACTTAATAAATCATTAAACCAGATATTAATTCTAAATTACACAACAGTAGTGACAGCAGAAGATGGAGATAAAGTAAGCAACGAGGTCACTTTAAGCGGTGATAATATTGAAAACCGCACTGTAACAACTGAAGAGCTTACGGCAGAACAATTCAGCTGGGCATCCGGTGAATTTAATCCAAACCGCGGAGCACTGAAAATTGTTAAATCAGACTCTGAAACAGGAGAGTCGATCGCAAATAACTCAGCAGTATTCGAGTTATACTATATAAATGAAAGTGAAAGAGTTCTGTTTGCGGATGAGATTCAAACCGATGAAAATGGAGAGATTCTAATTGGCAACCTGCCGCTTAGAACTTACTATTTAGTAGAAGCAGAAGCACCGACAGGATATATCATAGACGGTGAAGAACAAGTTATTGAAATAACTGAACCATATGGTGCTGAACAAATAACATATGATGTTGAGTTTGTGAATACTAAAAAGAAAACAGATGTTTCAGTAATTAAAGAGTGGAGCGATGAAGATAATCAGGATGGAATGCGTCCTTCGACTATCGCAGTTCAGCTATTAGCGAACGGTGAACCAGCAGGAAACGCTGTAACGTTGTCGCAGGATAACGAATGGGCAAAGACATGGACTGGTTTAGATGCACATCAATCCAACGGAGAAGTAATTAACTATACAGTTGAAGAAGTTAATATACCTGAAGGTTATGAATCAGCAGTAAGTATTGATGACAATAACAATATTACTGTGACAAACACTCATGTGCCTGAATTAACGGAAGTAGCGGTTTCTAAAGTATGGGATGATGCAAATAATCAGGATGGTATCAGACCAAACAACGTGACGGTTAATCTGTTAAACGGCAGCGAGATCGAAACATCAATAGTATTGAACGAAGCAAATAATTGGCAGCATACATTCAATGATTTACCGAAGTTTGCCAATGGAGAAGAAATTCGATACAGTGTGACAGAAAATACTGTTGCAGAATATTCAACTTCAATAGAAACGATTGAAACAGATGCAGGCTTAAACAGTGTTGTTACCAACACTTATACACCTGAAGAAACGACTGCTACAGTAACAAAAGTCTGGAATGATGGTAATAACCAGGATGGCAATCGTCCTGAATCAATTTCTGTACAGCTTTATGCTGATGGTGAAACTTACGGTGAGCCTGTAGAAGTAACTGCAGTTAATAACTGGACTTACACATGGTCGGAACTGGATCTTAAATCTGATGGTTCTGACATTGATTACACGGTTCAGGAGATTTCAGAAGAAGAGAATGATTATGAAGTAACTATTAATAATGAGAATCATGGAAACCTGGTAATCGACAATGCATACACGCCTGAAGTGACTGAAGTATCGGTTTCTAAAGAATGGGATGATGCAGACAATCAGGATGGCATTCGTCCGGATAATGTAATGATTAACCTCCTTGCAGATGGTGAAGTTGTTAAAACAGCTAATCTTGAAGAGTCAGGGGACTGGCAACATACGTTTACAGATTTACCAGTTTACAGTAACGGAGAAGAAATTGATTACACTGTGACTGAAAATGCAGTAACGGATTATACAGCTGAAATTACAGAAAATCCGAATGCAGCAAATGAATTTACAGTAATGAATACACATACACCTGACGAAACAAGTGCAACTGTTACAAAATCCTGGAATGATTCTAATAATCAAGATGGTAACAGACCGAGCTCAATCCTTGTACAATTGCATATTGTAAATGGTGATGAGCTTGTACCGGTTGGTGAACCTGCAGAAGTATTTGCAGCAAATAACTGGACATACACTTGGACTGGTTTAGATGCAAATGCAGATGGTCAAGCAGTAGAGTATACGGTTGAAGAATTGAATGTTTCAGATGATTATACTGTATCAATTAATGATGCAGACCGCGGAAACATGATTATTACTAATAGCTATACGCCTGAGACAACTGAAGTACCGGTTACTAAGGTTTGGGATGATGCAAATAATCAGGATGGTGAACGTCCATCGAACATTACACTTAATTTATTGAACGATCGTGGGCAAATTGTTGAAACTGCGGTTGTTCAAAACCAGGAAAGTAATGAATGGAATTATACTTTCACAAACTTACCTAAGTTTGAAAATGGTTCAGAAATTAACTATTCAGTAACTGAAAACTTCGTTTCAGATTATTCAACAGTAATTGAAACAGATACAGAAGTTAATAATGGATTTATCATTACTAATACACTGACTCCTGATTTAACGAGTGTAACAGTGACAAAAGGCTGGAATGATGGTAATAATCAGGATGGAAATCGTCCGGATTCAATCGAAGTTCAGCTTACAGCTCATGGCGAACCTCAAGGTGAACCAGTAGAAGTATCTGCAGCAGATAATTGGACATACACATGGTCTGATTTAGATATGAATGCTGATGGTGAAGCAATTGATTATTCAGTACAGGAACTAAATGTTCCTGAAGAATATGAAGTATCAATTGATGACCATAATCATGGAAATATCGTTATTACGAATAGCTACACACCTGAATCAATTGAAATTCCTGTCCAAAAAGTTTGGGAAGACAAAGATAATCAGGATGGTGTGCGTCCCGAAAGAGTAGAAGTTAATCTGCTCGCTGACGGAGAGAAAATCAAAGAAGCTCATATTACAGAAACAACGGATTGGCAGCACGTATTTACTGATTTACCGAAGTATAAATCTGGTCAGGAAATTGTTTATACTTTAAATGAAAATCACGTTGAAGGTTATTCTTTAACAGCTAATGGATTTAACGAAAAAACTGGTATGTACGAACTGACTAACTCGTATACACCGAAAAAAAACAAGCGTAACAGCGACTAAGAATTGGCAAGATGCTGATAACCAGGAAAACGATCGACCGGAAGCAATCGAATTACAATTAATTAAAATTGTTGAAGGGGAACGTGAAGCAGTAGGTAGTTCTGAAGAAGTTTCAGAAGAAAATAACTGGACATATACATGGACAGGATTAGACCGAAATGCTGATGGAGAAATTATCGACTACACAGTTGAAGAAGTAATCGATGAAGAGTATGGTTCATATGAAGTAACTGTTAATGATGAAGATGAAGGAAATATCATTATCACAAACACGAGAGCATATGAAACAGAACACACAGTTATTAAAGGCTGGAACGATGATGAAAATCAGGATGGTATTCGTCCGGAAACAATCAATGTACAGCTGTTACAAACGGTAAGACTCTAGGGGAACCAGTTACATTATCTGAAGAAAACAACTGGATTCAAACATGGGAGAACTTAGAGAAGTATGATGCAAATGAAGAAGCATTTACGTACTCAGTTGAGGAAGTTGAAGTACCTGAAGGTTATGAGAAATCAGTAAATCAATCTGATGAATATCCGAACACAACTATTATTACCAATACTCACGAATCAGCTGTGATTGATATCGCTGGTGAAAAAGTTTGGGAAGATAATAATAATCAGGATGGAATACGTCCAGATAATGTTACAGTTAACCTGCTAAACGGCAGTGAAATTATCGCAGAAGCTGAACTGAATGAAGAGAATAACTGGCAGTTCAATTTCACAGATTTACCGAAATACTCTGCTGGTGATGAAATTCTTTATACTTTAACAGAAAACGCTGTAGAAGGTTATTCAGCAGTCATCCAAACTATGGAGACAGAAACTGGATTAGAAAGTGTGATAACAAATACACTGACTCCAGAAGAAACAACAGCAACAGTTACTAAAGTATGGAAAGATGATAACGATGCAGATGAAAATCGTCCGGATTCAGTACTAATTCAACTCTTAGCTAATGGTGAAAAACACGGTGAGCCGGTGGAAGTGACTGTCGAAAATGACTGGACACATACTTGGACTGGTTTAGCTGTAAATTCAGAAGGATCGGCTATCAACTACACAGTTGAAGAAGTTAATGTACCTGAAGGATATGAAGTGAGTATAAACAATGAAAACCATGGTAACTTAGTGATTACAAATAGTTATACTCCTGAAGAACCAACAGAACCAACAGAACCAACAGAACCAACAGAACCAACAGAACCAACAGAACCAACAGAACCAACAGAACCAACAGAACCAACAGAACCAACAGAACCAACAGAACCAACAGAGCCAACAGAGCCAACAGAACCAACAGAGCCAACAGAGCCAACAGAATACGAACAGAATAGAGATAATTTACCTAATACAGGAATTCCTTTAGGAACTTCGATCGCTACTGTGGCAATATTCTTATTTATAGTGGGTAGTATAGCTATAATGCTTACAAAACGAAAGAAAAAATAGTAGATGATTTTAGTAGAAACTCTATAAATTTAATTTGTGACTTAGAAAGATTTCAAAATTTAAGATTGTGAATTAGAAAGACATTAAGGCATATCCCTTGTATTCTACAGGGGATATGCCTTTTATTTAGTATTTGTAACTGTCAAGTAGAATTACAAATATTAGAAAATATTTTGTTGACTGTTAAATTAGACACTTTAGTGAAATTTCTTTGTAACAAATTCATAAAACCAACCTAGGACAACGAGACCATATAAATTAATGGTCAAATATGTTGAAATTAATTCCTTAATATATTTTTCATGTCCAATTAAGGTCTACTCTAATCAATCAAAAATTTAAGAGAGAAAAAACACATCTACAAGTGTTTAAACCAGAATTATTTTTCTAATTATAACTGAATAACGTTCGTAAAAGTATATGCAAAATATTGAACGTTCGTAAACTATTTATATGTTTAAGAACGTTTATTTTAATCTATTTCAATGTTTTTAAACCGTTCTTAAAAGTGTACTTTTGTGAACCACAATATGCTGTACTTAATTGAATATGATTGTTCATAAATCTAAAATAAATACTAAGCAAGATGTATACGGTGCTCTAATATTACCATTACGACAACCTAAGCATTACCATCAAAATCGCACGCCTCGCTACGACTCGAATCGGATAATATATCATCCTCCTCCTCATTCTGAATATTTTTTACAGCCAGATGATCTTAAAAGGAGAAAACATTTATGGAGATGGCATTCAATGCCATGAGGTTGATGATTTACCGTCTAAGAGGCAGAGGTGCCAATGCAGCAAAAAGATAATGAAACAAAGCGCTTTATCAGAGAAAATAAAAATTTTAAATCAGCAATCAAAAATTGATTTACATCAATTCTTTTAACGGCAAAAAGTCATATACTTGGATTGTAGAGAAGGAAACGCATAAAATTTATGTAGGAGAGATATATTATGCAAAAAGCAACCATTCAATTAGAAACTTTATCATGTCCATCATGTATCCAGAAGATTGATAACGCTGTAAAAGGTTTGGACGGTGTGGAAAAAGACAGCGTCAAAGTCATGTTCAACGCAAGTAAAGTCAAAGTAAATTTTGATGAATCAGTCACGCCGATTGAAAATATAGAAAATGCGATTGAAAACCTGGGGTACCCGGTCACCAAATCAAAAGTAAAAGCTGTCTAATTTACAATGAAATGAAATTACTTCCACAGTTTATTTAGCAATAGTGTAAGCAAATAGTAAAAACGATAGGAGGAACAGAAATGACACGAGATAAAACACCGCAAGAAAGATTGAAAGAGGAGCAAGAGCATAAAGAGCATGTCCACCATACAAAAATCAACGCAGCAGCCATTGCAGATCACATTTTAGGGAACATCCACACGATGCATGTAAAGTTACATCAATATCATTGGTATGTGAAGGGACCGCATTTCTTCAGTCTCCATGGCAAATTGAAAGAACTGTACAACGTAAATGAAGAGTGGTTCGATAAAATCGCGGAACGATTGATTGCTTCCGGCCATAAACCAGCTTCGACTACTGCTGAATTAGAGGAATATTCCATGCTTTTAGAAGACCCGGCCCACAAGTATTTGGAAGCAGAAGAAATGATTGAAAATGTGATTGAAGATTTCAGAAGCACCCGTGGCTTAACCATTCGTGCTATCCATTTGGCACGAGAAGAAGGCGATGATGTGCTAGAAGATACACTGATTGCTTTCAAAAAGTATTTGTATGAAAATATTTGGATGCTGCAAGCCTATCTTGGCAAAGAAGCATTGGAAGATGACGATGATTTTGAAGTGGATGATGACGAAGAATAAACCTGCCTTGCGCACATTAAATATTTGTAATTTAGCCTAGCCAAAAAAACAAATTGTTTTTTTGGCTAGGCTGCTTTTGAATGAACTGAAGAAATTTGAGATGAAACGCCTGATTGATGAAGTCACCACGGATGAAACCACTTATAATCGAATCCACGGAGGTAATGAGGTATTGAATTTGAATTGACGTTCAGTTTTATCATATTTTTATCGAGTCCTGCAGAATGTGATCTATCACTTTGCAGGGTTTTTCCGTGGACCAGAATGTCATCATAAAATATTGAAGGGAGGCGAGATCGTTGTTTGTAGAATACCTGTCATCCATGAAGGTTTTTGAAGCTTTGAACAAAGAAGATATTTCTGTTATCGCTGAAATCGCTCATCATAAAAATATAGGAAAAGACACCCATCTATTTCATATGGGGGAGGAAATGACCAATGTCTATTTCGTGATCAAAGGCAATATCAAAATATACCTCATTGATGAAGAAGGCCGTGAGCAGATCATCAACTTCCTCGGCAAAAATGAGATGTTTCCGCACCATGCGATATTGAGGAGTGACCCCTATTTGGCAAGCGCAGTGTCAACCGAAAATTCCGAAGTAGTTTTCATAGATAAAAGGAACTTTGAAGATGTGATCCAGAAAAATCCAAATATCGCGGTCAAACTGCTCAATTATATAGGAGAAATGATCATCGACCTCCAGTACCGGCTACAGGAGAAGATTTTAAAACCGACGGACAAGCAAGTCCTCCTGCTGATCCGCCGACTTGCATATGCCCATGGGCTTGTGCTTGGCGATGGCCGGCGTGAAATCACGTTGAAGCTCACCAAGTATGAGATGGCGAACATGATTGGTCTCGCCCGCGAAACCGTCAGTCGCAACATCTCCATGTTCAGGAAACTCGGCATACTGGAAATCAGCAAATCCGGCAAGATGATTGTCGATCTGGATGAGCTGGAGACGTATGTTTGAATAAATAGCTACCTATCGGCGCCGGGACGGATGTCGCAGTCGAATCCGGAGACGTCATACTGGTCAAGAGTGAACCGTCGGATATCATGAATTTCCTGTCATTGGCAGAGAAGACAATGAGTAAGACAGTGCAGAACCTGTGGCTCGGAGCAGGATATAATATAATCGCGGTCCCGCTTGCAGCAGGTGTACTCGCTTCAGCCGGACTTATACTATCTCCGGTTGTCGGTGCAATACTGATGTCGATCAGTACGGTGGTTGTTGCACTGAACGCAATGACATTGAGATTGAATTAGTATTAACCAGCAAATTAGTGAATGTAATTCGTAATTTAGACATTGGAAAATATATAATGCCATATAAGGCGTTGCATCATATTATTAAGAGTTATAATTTCACTATTCCCTGCATACACCGGTAATGAGCGAAACCACACCATCGGAGTTAAAGATATTCAGGGGTAACGTCTGTTTATTGGAAGGTTGAAGACTTAGGACTGGTTTTTCCTTAAATTAAAAGTGAGTATGTCTGAAAATCATATTTTATTGTTTATTCAGTATTAAAAGGGGAAGCCATGTAACGGGGCAACTTTTAATGAATTGCCCCTCTAAAGTTGAACTCAATTTTAACTTTAGAGATGTTTTGCAAAACAAAAGAAGTCTATGAGATTTCATAAGACGATTCAGCTACACTCAAACTGTCCATTACATATATTAATTAACCAACAAAGCAAACTTAACAATATATCTACTTTAACAAACTTTAGTGTGGATTATGGTTTCTTCTGCATGGTATATAGAATTGCCATATTATGATGCCGTAGAAATTATTACAGACTAATCAGAGTGTGTCCACATCGAAATTTTATAATCTTGACCTCAGTCAATTTTTATACGAGGCTAAAACTTTATACTTTAACCAACAAGAAAATATAGAGAGATGGAGGAAGTATCATGCAGAGGGCTATATTAGATATGAAAAACCTGATTACGTTGATTAGTGCAACCTTGATCATACTTGGATTCTATGGTCGATTTGGTATGGGTAACATGTTCGTCTTCGATTTGTCACTCATCATTGCAACTGTCATCGGGATTGCACCGATCGCAATTCAGGCTTATCAGGCATTGAGAGTAAAGGTTGTCAGTATTGACGTATTGGTCACAATTGCCGTTATCGGGGCTTTACTGATTCAAAACTTTGAAGAATCAGCGATCGTTACATTCTTATTCTTATTCGGTTCTTACTTAGAACAGCGGACACTCAAAAAGACAAGATCTGCCATTAAAGAATTAACAGAAATGGCACCAGAGAGTGCGTTGAGACAAAACGCCGACGGTGAATTTGAAGAAGTAGATGTGGATGATGTCGATGAAGGTGATTTTACTAGTAAAAACCGGTGCGAAAATACCCGTCGACGGTACTGTATTAACAGGTGAAGGTCATATTAATGAAGCAAGTATTACCGGTGAAGCCGTTCCAGTGAATAAAGTGAATGGATCAGAAGTATTCGCAGGTACAATTTTAGAAAACGGAACGATTCAAATAGAAGCTGACCGTGTCGGAGAAGATACAACATTCGGTAAGATTATTGAATTGGTGGGAAGAAGCACAAGATTCAAAATCGGAAGCCGAACGCTTTATCGACAGATTCTCGAAATACTATACACCGGCAGTTCTGGTACTGGGTATCATCGTCTGGGCGTTTACAAGAAATATTGAATTGGCCATTACAGTTCTGGTTCTCGGGTGTCCGGGTGCTTTAGTAATCGGTGTCCCTGTATCCAACGTTTCCGGTATCGGAAATGGTGCACGTAATGGTGTACTTCTTAAAGGAAGTGAGGTCATCAATGACTTCAGTAATGTTGACACAATGGTATTTGATAAAACGGGTACATTGACTATTGGAAATCCTGAAGTTGCAGAAAAAGAATTTTATGGAGATAACATGGATGAAGTACTTGGATATCTTGCCAGTGTAGAGCGGGAATCAGATCATCCGCTGGCAAAAGCTGTGCTGCAGGATATTGGGCCAGCGAACTTCTCTGAAGTAGATGAAACTGAAGTCGTAAAAGGCGGCGGTGTCGTCGCTAAAGTAGCCGGCCACAGCGTCGCGGTAGGAAATGTGTATTTAATGGAAAAAGAATGTTGAGCTGAATGACAAGGTTAAAAAAGATCTGAAACGTTATGAGGAAAATGGAAACTCTCTTGTGCTTACAGCAGTTGATGGCGTATTACAAGTATTGATGGGAATCCGGGATCAAATTCGCCCAGGTGTTAAAGAAGACCTGCAGCACTTAAAAAAACTGGGTTTAAAAACGGTACTTTCCGGCGATAACCAGGGAACTGTCGATGCCGTTGCCAGCGAACTTGGATTAACAGAAGCACATGGACATATGCTGCCGGAAGGCAAATCAGCTTATATTGAAAAACTTCAGTCAGAAGGGCAAATTGTAGCGTTTGTCGGAGATGGAGTGAACGACAGTCCTTCATTGGCACTGGCCGATATCGGTATTGCCATGGGCAGCGGAACAGATGTTGCAATTGAAACCTCAGACGTTGTCTTGATGAACTCCGACTTCAGCAGATTACCACATGCCTTAGGATTGACAAAAGCGACAGCGAACAATATGAAGCAGAACATAGCCATCGCAGTCGGTGTGGTACTGATCCTGCTGACGGCGTTACTATTCAGTAACTGGATGAACATGACGATTGGTATGCTGGTGCATGAATTGAGTATCCTTGTTGTAATCTTCAATGCTATGAGACTGATGATTTACCGGCCAAGAGGTAAAAATGCTAATAAGCAGAATGATTATGGAACAAGACGCTCTGTGAGAAAAAGTTAAGGATTTTTAAAAAACATTCAGAACTTGATCTGCATCAATTTTATAACAGCAAAAGACCCTATACTTGAATTACAGAGAAGGAAAGAATAAAAATTATAAATAGGAGAGATATATTATGCAAAAAGCAACTATTCAATTAGAAACGTTATCATGTCCATCATGTATCCAGAAGATTGATAATGCGGTAAAAGGATTGGATGGTGTTGAAAAAGACAGCGTTAAAGTCATGTTCAACGCAAGTAAAATCAAAGCTGATTTCGATGAAACAGTGACAACAGTTGAAAGTATAGAAAATGTGATTGAAAAACTGGGTTATCCGGTCATCAAATCAAAAGTAAAAACTGCTTGATCAAATTATTTATTTCCATTTTAACTGATTCCGGACATTCAATCGATTGTCTGGAATCTTTTATCATGAAAATAGATAGATAAGAGGTTAACTTTAACCAAAGCCGGTACACTATAATTAAGTTTAAGATAAATATATTTTGGAGAGACTATTATGAGTGAATATAGTCGAGATTATGAGAAGGAGAGATTGAATGCTGATTAATTCAGACAATCATTTTAAAAAGTTGGATATGAGTTACCAGCCCTCATCGTTAGATACAATATTCCGCAGTGATGATGAAGTTAAAATCATTGAAAATGACATCGAATCACGTCCATTGAATATCCCTTCTTTACTCGAACCAACCAGACAGACAGACGGCCAAATAGAATATGAAATCAGAGCCCGGAGCGGAGAAACAGAAATCATCCCCGGACGAAAAACGCCGTCTCGGGGTTATAATGGAGATTTGTTAGGGCCGACGATAAAGCTTAAAAAAAATCAACAGGTCAAGATTCATACCGGCAATGATATGGATGAAGTGACCACCTATCATTGGCATGGTCTCATTGTTGACGAAGCTTCAGATGGCGGACCACAAATGACTATTGAACCTGATGAAACAAAAACAATTGACTTTAATGTTGATAATGAAGCAGCAACATTATGGTATCACCCCCATCCGCACGGTTTGACTTCAAAGCAGGTGTATGAAGGCTTAGGTGGGATGATTATAGTGGAAGATGAAAATACCGAGCGATTGAAAAAACACCTCCCTCATGAGTATGGGGTGGATGATATTCCGGTTGTCGTACAAGATCGTTTCCTGGTTGACGGGTACAAGTTGGATTACGACGACATAAAAAGTATTGATGGTACGGGAGGCGACACATTGTTGCTGAACGGTACAGCAAACGCCACCTTTGATGCTGACGGGCGCTACTTGCGAATGCGTCTGCTTAATGGTTCGAACGTAACAAATTTTGAGTTTTCATTACAAAACCACACTACATTTTATCAAATCGCCACAGACGGTGGCTTGTTAAATTATCCAATTGAACTCAAGCATTTATTTTTGTCTGCAGGTGAACGTGCTGAAATCATTATTGACTTGGAAGGTTACAAGGAAGAAGAAGTTAAATTATTTGTTAACGGAGTGACCGGTTTAACAATCAGGCGCGGAGAGAATAAAAACAATGCCGATTTTAATCCGAACATGTCCCTTCGCACAGAGATGCTTCCAGTTATTCAACCACATGAGGTCGCTAAGTATCCAAAGAAATTGATGTTGATGGCCGGAACAGATTATCGTGTATCCATCAATGGCAGGAAATATGACCCTGATAGAATTGACACTACTCAGCCTCTGGGTGAATATCAAGTCTGGGAAATTGTCAACGCCAAGGATGAAATGGAAAATTTAATTCATCCTTACCATGTTCATGGTGTGCAATTTAGAATTTTAGATCGGGATGGTAAGATACCGCCCAGAAATGAACAAGGTTGGAAAGATACAGTGCTGGTTAACCCAGGTGAAACGGTTCATATTTTATTGAAATTTACCAAACCGGGTAAGTTCATGTATCATTGCCATATATTAGAGCATGAAGAACATGGCATGATGGGTCATGTAGAAATTGATTAAAAGTAAAAATTACTATGTATTAATAGGGTGTCTATCGAAAATCCCAGAAGCATCACTTATTTTATAAATGCTAATCAGTCATTATAGACTGTGTCCATTATCTCTATATTTAGAGGTAATGGACATTTTTAAATTTTAAAATATTAATGTCTTTATGATTAATTGGGGATATCTGATAAAACGCAGGTGTAATCGGCAAAGGGCTCATCTTTAATGAACTTCATCCTAATTATTGTGTATTTAATATTTAGCGAAGTATGTGTCGCTTTCGATGTTATTTTGTGTAACCAACTTTAAACTCGACTGTATTCAGGAAAAGATAAGTTTTTTTTAACTATAGTGCAAGTTAACTCCTAAATCAGTGCAAGATATCATTAAAAATGTCAAACTAATGAAATCAATATTCCTATAATGTTTATTTAGGGTCTAGTCAAACCTTTCATTTCATTCCCTCCTCATTTATATTATGCACCCTGTATCATGGTACAGGGTCAATAGTTATTATAAAAAATTTCCCTCTTCATTGAAAGGAACCGGCCTCGTTAGCTGTAATCCTGTCAGGAAAATGCAGATTTACAAAGCTTATTTTCCCGACGGGTTCATTTATGTCACTATTTAAAGGAATAACAAATACAATCAAATGGTCATTTGACTATAATGTTTGAGTAGATCACAATAATAACCAAGTGGAGTTGATAGGCTCCCTTAAAGTACAAGCAAGACACTTGAAGAAGAAAAATGTATTATACTTGACCGCGTACTATGGTACGCGGTTTATTATTATTTAGAGGTGAACTATGTGAGTTATCGTATTACTGCATTTGCAGAAAAATGTGGGGTAAATAAAGAGACGATTAGATATTACGAACAAAAAAATTTATTACAAGAACCTTCCCGAACGAAAGCTGGTTATCGGATATATTCAGATGATGATGTTAAGCGTGTATGGTTTATTAAACGGATGCAAGAGCTTGGTTTTTCTTTAAGTGAAATCCACAAGTTGCTTGGTGTTGTAGATAAGGATGATGTGCGGTGTTCGGATATGTATGAGTTCGTTTCTCAAAAAGTTGATGAAGTACAACAACAAATTAGAGATTTAATGCGTGTTGAGAATATGTTGAATGATTTAAAAGAATGTTGTCCAAATGAAGAATATTTATATTCTTGCCCTATTATTGAGAAAATGTTTGAGGGTTAAAATCAACTTTTTAGCAGGTGATGTAAATTGACTGTACAAAAGCGAAAAAATGTAAAGGATAATGATAAATTATTGTTTTTAGGAATACCAGCATTGTTGGTTCTATGTTGCGCTTTACCAATCCTTTTAATTGCAATTGGATTGAGTTCTATGGGTGCTTTCTTAATAGGAAAACAAGTTTGGATATTTGGTGCTGTTTTGTTAATTGTCGGACTGATTATGTTGGTAAAAAGAAGAGGTAGTCGTAATACATGTCAGGATTGTTGCCATTCTAAATTCAGTGAAACAGAAGAAAAAGGGGGGGAGTGATTTGAAATCAATATTGTTCTTTAAAAGATTTTATTATCAGCTCTCATTATTGTAAGCCTCTCAGCATGTGGAATATCCAATGGAACCAACACGATAAACAATGAAAAAACACAACCAATAAGTTCCGAGAAGCCAACACTCATTTATTTCATGGCATCTTGGTGTCCGACTTGTGTAGCAGGGGAAAAGGTATTTAAACAGATTCATAATAAATATGGGAACAATGTTCAACTTATAACTGTTGATATGGATCCCCTACAAGATACAGAACAAGATTTAAAGGATTTCCAACGTCAATATGGTGGAGAATGGACACATTTAATCGATAAAGAATATGAACTCACTAAAAAGTATAAAGTAAAACAATTGGAAGAAGTTTTTTTAATAGATAGCAATCAAGAAGTTATATATCACGCGGTTAACCCTTCCTTCGATGATTTACAAAAGGAACTAACACGTATTGGAGTGAGTAGTTCATGACGGTTCCCTTTATTTTTATTTTTTCAGCAGGAATGGTTGCTGCGTTTAATCCTTGCGGGATTGTTATGTTGCCTTCATATATTAGTTATTTAATTGGTGAAGGAGAGGTTGAAACGAGGCGTTCCTTAATAAGGACAATATCAAAGGGGCTATGGTTAGGATTGTCTATGACGTTGGGATTTCTAACTATTTTTGTGATAGCCGGTTTTCTATTATCGTTATTAGGTAGAGCTTTAATCAATGTTTTTCCAATTTGGTCATTTCTAATGGGCGTACTTATCTTTCTTTTAGGACTAGGGATGTTGCTTGGAAAAAAAGTTTCTCTACCTTTAAGAGTTAATATTAAACAAGGTAAACGATCAGTTTATTTCTATGGTATTGCTTATGGAATCACATCATTAAGTTGTACGTTGCCAGCCTTTTTATTTGTACTCACTGAATCTATGCAAGGTAATTCGTTATTGATGGTTATACTTAAATTTATTGTGTACTCAATCGGTATGGGTGTTGTCGTTACTTCCATAACCATTGTTCTTTGGTTTCAAAAAGATATGTCCAACAATTACTTTCTAAAAATATGGTAATGATCCAATTTATTTCCTCCATTGTTTTTTAATTTCAGGAATTTATAGTTCTTAATTGGGGGAATTGGTCCGGGTGGCATATTTCGATAATTAAAAGGAGTGTTAAAAAATGACTAAGAAAATCAGTATGAAAGTTAGTGGCATGACTTGTATGGGTTGTGAAGAACATGTAGCAGTTGCACTTGAAAATATTGGTGCCAAGAATGTAGAAGCTAGTTTTCGTCACGGTGAAGTATTATTTGAATTACCCGATGATATTGGGATGAAAGTGCAAAAAAGGCTATTGATGAGGCGAAATATCAACCTGGAGAAATAGAAGAATATCATCACAAGAAAATGTGGTGTTAGGTAATGAAGGCGATTATGACTTACTTATCATTGGTTCCGGTGGTTCGGCTTTTTCAGCTGCGATCAAAGCGATTGAATACGGGGCAAAAGTAGCCATGATTGAGCGTGGAACCGTTGGCGGAACATGTGTAAACATTGGCTGTGTTCCATCAAAAACACTTCTTAGGGCTGGAGAAATTAATCATTTAGCAAAAGTAAATCCATTTACGGGATTACAAACATCTGCTGGAGAAGTGGAATTAGCACCCTTAATCAAGCAAAAAGATGAATTAGTGAGTGAGCTTCGCAATCAAAAATATGTGGATCTAATTGATGAATATGGAATTGACTTAATTGTAGGTGAAGCAAAATTTACTGATGAACAGACGGTTGAAGTCAATGGGGAGAAACTTTCCGCAAAACGCTTTTTAATTGCAACGGGTGCATCTCCTTCTCTCCCGCCGATTTCAGGACTTGAAGAAGTGGAGTATTTAACAAGTACAACGCTCCTTGAAATAAAAAAGGTACCTAAACGATTAACGGTGATCGGTTCAGGATATATCGGAATGGAGCTTGGCCAATTGTTTCATAACTTAGGTTCAGAAGTAACGCTTATGCAAAGAAGTGAGCGACTGTTAAAAGAGTATGACCCAGAGATTTCTGAAGTAGTAGAAAAAGCTTTAATTGAACAAGGAATAAACCTTGTAAAAGGGGCAACTTTTGAGCGTGTAGAACAATCTGGAGAGATAAAGAAGGTTCATGTTACAGTAGATGGCAAGAAAAAAGTGATTGAATCAGAGCAGCTGCTTGTTGCAACAGGAAGAAAACCAAATACGGATACGTTGAATTTAAATGCAGCTGGGGTTAAAGTCGGAAAACGAAAAGAAATACTGATAAATGATTATGCTAGAACAAGTAATGAAAAGATTTATGCGGAGGAGATGTTACATTAGGGCCTCAATTTGTCTATCTAGCAGCATATGAAGGTGGAATTGTTGCCGATAATGCAATCGGTGGATTAAATAAAAAACTAGATTTATCAGTGGTTCCCGGCGTGACATTTACAAATCCAGTAGGGTAGCAACAGTAGGCTTAACAGAAGAACAAGCAAAAGAAAAAGGCTATGAGGTCAAAACCTCCGTATTGCCTTTAGATGCTGTTCCAAGAGCGATAGTAAATCATGAAACAACAGGTGTTTTTAAGCTTATTGCTGATTCGAAAACATTGAAAATGTTAGGGGTTCATGTTGTATCTGAAAATGCAGGTGAAGTGATTTATGCAGCGACTTTAGCCGTTAAGTTTGGTTTAACCGTAGATGATTTAAAAGAAATCCTTGCACCATATTTAACAATGGCAGAAGGATTAAAATTAGCTGCACTTACATTTGATAAAGATGTATCAAAATTATCTTGTTGTGCAGGGTAAGCTCTTATTTATAGTAGCTTAACTATGTGAAGAAAATACACTCAAACTATCCGGTGGCTATAATTGAGAAAGCCAATCTAAAAAAGTCGGTTCCTTAGCGTACAGGAATTCGACTTTTTTAGGTTGAAATTCCCTTAACGTACAAAATTTCCGAAATGTTGGCGGTACCCCTGAAATAGAAACGGGCGGCCTACCAAACTAAATACCATTACGTAAGGCCAAGTCAATTCCTTCGCGCTGCCGTTTCCGGATGCGTTCTCGTTCCTCTTCAGCCATCCAGGAGAGAATCTGCAAAACTAAATCTGCAATAAATGTTCCCATACTATCTTTATACTGCGTCGTATCGAGTAGCGGCATATCCAATACATAATGTCAGCCTCAATATTTTTCGTAAGATCATTCCATTCTTGAAGAATTTCTTCTGTATTCCGACCAAACCGATCAAGCGAATGGATATAAAATATCACCTTTACGAATAACTCGTTTAAGCAGCTGATAATTCGCTCGTTCAAAATTCTTTCCACTTTGCTTGTCTAGATAGATATCACGTTCTATGACGCCCATTTTTTTCATGGATTCCAATTGACGCCCTTCACTTTGATCTGTGATGCTGACACGAATGTAACCAAATTTACGATACTCCATAATTCACCTGGTAAATCGTTTCTTTTCTCAAATTATACCTCAAAAGCGTTCGTAAAAGTGTAGTTAAAACAACGAACGTTCGTAAAGTGTTTTGAGATATTTATGAACTTTTTTTGATTGTTTTTAGTTGTTTTCTAAGCCTTCGTGAAAGTGTGCTTTTAAGAACGAATAAATTATTTATCACAATAAAGTTCACTTACGATATCGTAATTTCTTTCAGCTTTATTTCAGAAAATTCTTTCTATGTCGAGAAAAACTTATACAAATTTATTATTATTCAAACGTCTGCTTGAATAAAGAAAAACAAGATGTTATGCTATATTCAAACAAATATTTGAATGATGAGGTGTATGTATGAATAAGAAAGAAACATGTGAAGTTTTTTGTTATGACGAAGAAAAGGTTAACCGGATGCAAGAGAATTTACAAACTGTAGATATTGCCGGTATATCACAGATGCTTAAGGCTATTGCCGATGTGAATAGGGCAAAAATCACCTATTCCTTATGCAAGGAAGAGGAATTATGCGTCTGTGATATCGCAAATATACTCGGTGTGACTGTAGCAAATGCATCTCATCATTTACGCACGCTCTACAAAGAAGGCATCGTTACATTCAGGAAAGAAGGGAAACTCGCGTTCTATTCACTGGAAGATCAGCATATTAAAGAAATCATGACGATTGCATTAATACATAGGAAAGAAGTGATAACCAATGTCTGAAGGGATTGCAGAGCTGACTGAAGAAAAAAAAAAGTTTACCGTGTTCAGGGGTTTTCCTGTGCGAACTGTGCAGGGAAATTTGAGCGCAATGTGAAGAAACTACCTGAAGTTCAAGATGCGAAGGTGAATTTTGGCGCATCAAAAATTTCTGTATATGGTTCTGCAACGGTTGAGGAACTGGAAGAAGCAGGGGCATTTGAAAACCTCAAGGTGGTGCCTGAAAAGTCTATGCGTCAAACGCAACCAGAAGTAAATAAAGAAAAAAAAGTTTACCGTGTTCAGGGGTTTTCCTGTGCGAACTGTGCAGGGAAATTTGAGAATAATGTGAAGAAACTACCTGAAGTTCAAGATGCGAAGGTGAATTTTGGCGCATCAAAAATTTCTGTATATGGTTCTGCAACGGTTGAGGAACTGGAAGAAGCAGGGGCATTTGAAAACCTCAAAGTGGTGCCTGAAAAGTCTATGCGTCAAACGCAACCAGAAGTAAATAAAGAAAAAAAGTTTACCGTGTTCAGGGGTTTTCCTGTGCGAACTGTGCAGGGAAATTTGAGAATAATGTGAAGAAACTACCTGAAGTTCAAGATGCGAAGGTGAATTTTGGCGCATCAAAAATTTCTGTATATGGTTCTGCAACGGTTGAGGAACTGGAAGAAGCAGGGGCGTTTGAAAACCTCAAAGTGGTGCCTGAGAAATCCCGGGAAGAAAGTGGACAAGACAAAAAGAAAAGGAAGTAACCATTCCATTTTATAAAAAGCACAGCACTCTGCTCTATTCGCTACTGTTTATCGCTTTTGGCTTCATTTCAATGTTGGTGAATGGTGATGACAATATTCTTACACCACTGCTGTTCATCACTTCCATGATTGTCGGAGGGGCTTCAATGCTGAAAACGGGTCTCCAGAATTTAGTCCGGTTTGAATTTGATATGCGAACCCTGATGACAGTCGCAGTGATTGGCGGTGTCATCATCGGAGAATGGGCCGAGGTCGCCATTGTTGTCATCTTGTTTGCCATCAGCGAAGCGTTGGAGCGTTTCTCGATGGATCGAGCAAGGCAATCCATCAGTTCATTGATGGATATTGCTCCTAAAGAGGCACTTGTCAGACGCAACGGACAGGAAATGACAGTGCACGTCAATGATATTGCTGTGGGCGATATCATGATTGTTAAGCCTGGACAGAAAATTGCTATGGACGGCGTAATTGTCAATGGCTACTCTGCAATCAACCAGGCAGCAATCACAGGTGAATCAGTGCCGGTTGAAAAATCGATCGATGATGAAGTATTTGCAGGGACACTGAACGAAGAAGGCTTACTGGAAGTTAAAATCACTAAATTGGTTGAAGATACGACCATTGCCAAAATCATTCATCTGGTGGAAGAAGCACAAGGTGAGCGTGCTCCTGCCCAGGCATTCGTTGATAAATTTGCAAAATATTATACGCCTGCCATTATGGTTGTCGCAGTGCTGGTTGCGATTGTACCCCCGTTATTTTTCGGTGCGAGCTGGTCCACTTGGGTGTATCAAGGGTTAGCGGTTCTCGTTGTAGGTTGTCCATGTGCATTGGTAATTTCCACGCCGATAGCGATTGTTTCGGCAATCGGAAATGCTGCCAAGAAGGGAGTCCTTGTAAAAGGCGGGGTCTACCTCGAAGAAATGGGTGGATTAAAGGCCATTGCATTTGATAAGACCGGCACACTCACAAAAGGCGTCCCGGTTGTAACTGATTATCGTTTAATCGACAATGCAATTGATGAAAAGGAAATGCTGGCAGTCATCACAGCATTGGAAGATCGTTCCCAGCATCCATTGGCATCCGCGATTATAAAGAAGGCAGACAGTTATAACCTTCCTTATTCTGATATTTTTGTCGAAGACTTTTCTTCCATTACAGGCAAAGGGATACGGGGCAAAATCAATAATGAAATGTATTACGTTGGCAGCCCGGCATTATTTGAAGAGATAGAGGCAGCTAATTTCAATGATTCAATTAAAAGTGATGTCAAAACACTTCAAGAACAAGGTAAGACCGTTATGGTTGCAGGAACGAAAAATACAGTTCAGGCAATCATTGCAGTCGCGGATGAAGTCCGCGAATCAAGTAAAGCGGTAATCCAGAAGCTGCATCAGGCAGGCATCGAAAAAACAGTCATGCTTACGGGGGATAATCATAGTACTGCCCGTGCGATTGGTTCACATGTCGGTGTCACAGATATTCAATCTGAATTACTCCCGCAGGATAAACTAGACGTAATCAAGCAACTAAAAACTGATTATCGTCATGTAGGCATGGTCGGCGATGGGGTCAATGACGCCCCGGCGCTGGCAGCTTCCACCGTTGGTATCGCTATGGGTGGCGCCGGTACAGATACCGCTCTTGAAACAGCGGATGTCGCTTTAATGGGCGATGACCTGAGGAAACTGCCCTTTACCATCAAACTTAGCCGTAAAACATTGAACATCATCAAAGCGAATATCGCTTTTGCCATTGGAATCAAACTGATTGCTCTATTGTTGGTCATCCCAGGATGGCTGACACTATGGATTGCGATTCTCTCGGACATGGGTGCCACTTTAGTGGTGGCCTTGAATGGTTTGAGGCTTATGCGTGTGAAGGAAGATGAATTAAGCTTGGGTTCTTCCCAGATAAGTAAAAGTACTGATGTCGAAATATTGGAGTTGGAAAAATGATTATAACGGCATTTACAGCTGCTGCCATCTATGTAGCGACAGGAATCGACTATCTCGTCATATTGATTCTTCTGTTTTCGCAAATCAAAAAGAGTAATCAAATAAAACATATCTGGATTGGACAATATATTGGGACAGTCATTATTATACTCGCGAGTCTTCTGGTGTCATTGGGCGTTGCTAATCTAGTTCCCCAACAATGGATGATCGGACTGCTTGGACTGCTGCCGCTTTATCTGGGTATAAAAATATGGATTCAAGGTGAAGACGAAGATGAAGGCAACATTCTCTCCCTTTTCTCTTCAGGCAGATTCAATCAATTATTCATAACGATCACTTTCATTGTACTGGCTTCCAGTGCGGATGATTTCGCTATCTATATACCGTACTTTACGACTTTAAATATGATGGAAATCATTATTGCCGTCATTGTTTTCATGATCATGGTTGGTGTTCTATGTCTAATCAGCTATCGATTGGCTTCCTTGAATTTTGTTTCAGATAAAATCGAAAAATATGAACGTTGGATCGTTCCAATCGTCTTTATAGGATTAGGAATTTATATCCTATTTGAAAATGGCACATTCAACGCTCTGTTCTCATTCCTATTTTAATAGAAAATTTTATAAGCCGATATCTCTCTTTTAATGTGAGATATCGGCTTAATTTTAGTGCAAAATATCACTTAAATAAGTGCAAAATAAAGTCAAAAGTCACACCCAGATTTAAGACAAAGGTCTGCTAAACTTTAATCACCGATTCACATCCGGTTACTCCTTCTGTCACTTTCGTAATTATTCTGCACTAATTCAGACGATAATTTGCATTATAATTAAAGAACCCAGCTTGTCTTCGTAAGAAGACAAGCTGGGTTCTAAAGTAGTAGTGCAAAATAGTATTTAAAAATATGCAATTCATCGGTGAAAGAGACACTCTAGTGTTGTCTATTTAGGATCTACCTTTATTAGGCAACTATATAACACTTTAAAAAAGAAATACTGTCAATTTCGATGTTATTTCGCACTGATTTGGGCGATAATTTGTACTATAGTTAAGAAGCCCAGCTAATCTTTTCACAAAGACAGCTGGGCTTTAAAGTTGGTTATGCAAAATAACACTTAAAATATATGCAATTTATCGTCAAAAATGACAATCCTAGTATTTGTATTAAACAATTAAAAAACTCAAACGTCTCAAAAATATTCGTTTATGAGATTATTTGTCTAAATGTCTATATAGAGTAGCGCGACTTATATTTGTAGCAGCTTTAATTTCATCCAGTGTGTATTTTTTTAACATATACATTTCAACTGCTTTTTATATTATCGTCACTTCGTTTAGGTCTTCCCATTTTCTTTCCATCTTTTCTTGCCTTTTTAACACCTAATTGTGTTCTGAATCTGACAACATCACTTTGAAAATTAGAAATTTCATTTAAAATGTGTTGGAAACTATATTCTGCAGCAGCAGAAACTAGTATGTCCGGATTGATAATAAGGATACGTACACCTTTTTTACTGCATAAGTCAATGATATCTACTAGCTGTTTTGTTGAGTCGGCTAGTATACATATATCTGTAATAAACAATTCATCATTTTCTTTCAGTGTCTCATGAAGCAAAGAGTCTAACTGATTTCTAAGTTTATTTTCTGCATGTTCTTCTATATAGATATCCTTAGTATGTTCTTCTAATTTTTTCTTTTGATTTTCAATATCATCATATAATTCAATAGGTCTTATATAACCGTATTTCATTTAATTCCACTCCTGTCTTTACAATATTGTAACATTAAATTTAAATATATTATTCTCATAAAGGGAAGTACATATGAAACTCTTCTGTTATAATTACTTTATATATTTAATTTAGAGTAGGAAGTGTATTATGTTAGAAAAATTTAAAAAGGAATGGCTGACAGCGCCGGGTACGAATATTTTGGCCGGTGTGGTAGTTGCATTAGCATTAATTCCTGAAGCAATCGCATTTTCAATTATTGCCGGAGTCGATCCGATGGTTGGTTTATATGCATCATTTCTTATTGCGGTAATCATTTCATTCGTTGGTGGACGGCCAGCTATGATTTCAGCTGCGACAGGGGCAATCGCGTTACTTATTGTGCCGCTAGTCAATGATTACGGGGTCGATTATCTGCTGGCAGCGACAATACTCATGGGAGTTATTCAACTAGTTTTTGGGCTGTTAAAAGTTGGTAAATTGATGAAGTTTATACCAAACTCGGTGATGATTGGTTTTGTTAATGCGCTGGCAATTATGATATTCATGTCGCAAATTGAACATATTTTTGGAATATCTATCGATAGTTATGTTTACGTCATCGCTACATTATTTATAGTCTATGTATTTCCAAAGTTCATTAAAAAAGTACCTGCACCATTAATCGCTCTTGTCGTCTTAACGGGTGTCTATATTATTTTCGGATCTAACGTAGGTACAGTCGGTGACCTTGGCACTATCGAAAGATCTCTGCCGAGCTTCTTCATTCCAGACGTTCCATTTACAATGGAAACTCTGATGATTATCTTGCCTTATTCGCTCTCTATGGCGGTTGTCGGACTGGTAGAAAGTCTACTAACTGCTAGAATTGTTGATAATGCAACAGACACTTACAGTAGTAAAAATAAAGAATCCCGCGGTCAAGGTATCGCAAACTTCATTACTGGATTCTTTGGTGGAATGGGTGGTTGTGCCATGATTGGTCAATCAATCATTAATGTGAGGTCGGGTGCCACAACAAGACTATCTACTTTCACTGCTGGTGTGTTTCTAATGTTCCTGATTATCGTGCTCGGTGATTGGGTTGTCCAAATTCCAATGCCAATACTTGCGGGTATTATGGTGATGGTCGCTATTGGTACATTCGACTGGAATTCATTCAAGTATATCGCTAAAGCGCCTCGTACAGATTCTTTCGTGATGCTGATTAACCGTCACTATTGTATTGTTCACACATAACCTTGCAATCGGAGTTATCGTAGGGGTTATATTCAGTGCACTTTTCTTTGCTACAAAAATTTCGAAGGTAGACGTTCATTTAGAAGAAATGAAAAACACTATTACGCTAAGTTTTGAAGGACAGATTTTCTTCGCATCTATTGATACAACGCTTGAACAAATTGATTTTAAGAAATACGAAAAACCTGTTCAATTAGATTTTTCTAAGGCTCATTTATGGGATGATTCTGCAGTAGATGCAATTGATACGATTGTAAGAAAGTTTGAAGAAAAGGGCAACATTGTTCATATCAGGGAATTGAATACAGACAGTCGTAAGATTGTTAAAGAGCTGAGTCAATTAAATGAACAACATCTGACTTAATAATAAGGGGGAGATATTAATGTATAAATCAATTCTACTTGCCGCCGATGGTTCTGAGAACAGTATCAGGGCAGCAGAAGAAACATTAAATTTCATCAATGAAGAAACAGAAGTAACAATACTCAATGTGATCGACCCTACTGATTCTAAAAATGATGTATTACACAGTGGTCCTTCAGAAAGTATTATGCATAAACGTAAAGAAAAATTATCAAAGATTATAAATCTCTATGAGACGAATAACATCTCTTACACGATTCAGTATGAACATGGCGTACCCAATGAAACTGTGGTCGCTTTTGCCAATAAAGGACACTATCAGTTAGTCGTCCTTGGCAATAGGGGATTGAATAGTTTGCAGGAAATGGTAATGGGAAGTGTGAGCCATAAAGTGGCAAAACGTTCAGAAATTCCAGTAATGATAGTTAAATAACATTTGAAGAAACGACTACTGTAATGTACTTCATTTCAATGGTCGTTTCTTTATAATTAACATCTCTTAAATTTTTGGAATATATCATTTATGGTAACTCTCGTAACGTATGACCCGTTAATGAGATATATTTTTTCACCTATAGGTTTAAGAAGTTTTTTACTTTAGTGAAGTATTTTACATGAGGAAAAAGCATATTATCTGTCGTAAAAGATACATGAAAATTTTTATAATCAGTGATGAAAGTACAGTGGTTCTATTTTTTATTACAGTTTAAATATCGATAAAAAGTAGTTCTGCTAATGCCAATCGTTTCAATAATTTCTTTTACACTGTATTCTCCCGTATTATATAGATTAATAGCTTTTGTAATATCGGTGATTTTAACTCTTGGGCGGCCGCCTTTTCGATTCCTTCCTCTTGAATCTTTTAAACTCTCCTCAAAATTATATCTTTCTAATAAATCAGAATGATGTATAAATATTGTTGACGGGTGTCCACTCGATTACACCCATAAACATACTGGCTCAAAAAATTACCTCCCTTATAATATATCATCTCAAAATATCCGTTTATAAGACTATTTATCTAAATGTCTATATAGAGTAGCTCGACTTATATTTGTAGCAGATTTAATTTCATCTAATGTGAATTTATTTAACGTATACATTTCTATCGCTTTTCTAATATTTTCATCGTTCCGTTTTGGTCTTCCCATCTGTTTTCCTTTTTTGTAGCACTGTTTACTCCTTCTTTGGTCCTAAATCTGACTACGTCACTTTGAAAATTTGAGATTTCACTTAAAATTTGATTAAAGGTATATCGAGGTGTAGGGCTGATAAACATAGAAGGATTGATAATACGGATTGAAATAAAGTCGCGGTCTAAAGAATTGACAATATCGACAAGCTGTTTGGTTGAATCTGCTAAAATACATAAATCAGTAACATACAGTTGGTCATTTGGCTTCAATATATCATTAAGCAATCTATCTAATTGATATCGATTTTTAGTATCTGTATGATTTTCCCTTATAATGTTATGAGTATAAATTTTTATTTTTTTCTCTTGTTCAGGTATAACATCATATAAATCAATTGGTCTAATGTAGCCATATTTCATTAAATAACACTCCTTTCTTTAGAAAGTATAACATTTATTCTCATAAAGGGGTATAAATATGGAACTATTCTGTTATACTTACTTTAGTTATTTTAAAAGAGTAGGAAGTGTATTTATGAAAGAAAAGTTTAAAAAAGAATGGCTGACTGCGCCGGGTACTAACATTATGGCTGGAGTCGTCGTCGCATTGGCTTTGATTCCAGAAGCCATCGCATTTTCAATTATTGCTGGAGTCGATCCAATGGTAGGGTTGTATGCTTCATTCCTTATTGCTGTAATCATTTCGATTGTCGGCGGTCGTCCAGCTATGATTTCGGGAGCAACCGGTGCAATCGCATTACTTATAGTCCCGCTTGTCAGTGAATACGGCGTTGATTATTTATTGGCAGCGACAATACTCATGGGAATTATTCAACTGATTCTAGGTTTGTTAAAAGTTGGAAAGTTAATGAAGTTTATTCCGAACTCAGTAATGATTGGCTTCGTTAATGCCCTTGGTATTATGATATTTATGTCTCAAATTGAACATATTTTCGGTATATCCATTGATACTTACATCTATGTAATTGTCACACTTCTTATCGTTTATATTGTTCCGAGATTCCTCAAGAAGGTACCTGCACCATTGATTGCACTCTTACTTTTGACAGGTATTTATATTATTTTTGGTTCTAACGTAGGGACAGTGGGGGATTTAGGAAATATTGAGCGATCTCTCCCAAGCTTCTTTATTCCAGATGTTCCATTTACCATGGAAACCCTAATGATTATTTACCTTACTCGCTATCGATGGCTATTGTAGGTCTCGTAGAAAGTTTACTGACTGCTAAAATAGTCGATAACGCAACGGACACTTACAGCAGCAAAAACAGAGAATCCCGCGGTCAGGGTATCGCAAACTTTATTACAGGATTCTTTGGTGGTATGGGTGGTTGTGCCATGATTGGTCAATCAGTTATCAACGTGAAATCAGGTGCCACAACTAGATTGTCTTCTCTCAGTGCGGGTGTTGTATTAATATTGATGATTATTGTTCTGGGCAATTGGGTTGTTCAGATTCCAATGCCAATACTTGCCGGTATTATGGTAATGGTTTCTATTGGTACATTCGACTGGAGTTCTTTCAGATATGTGCAAAAAGCACCAAGGACTGATGCATTCGTCATGCTCATCACAGTAGCTATTGTATTATTTACACATAACCTTGCAATCGGTGTTATTGTGGGTGTTATATTCAGTGCGCTCTTCTTTGCGACGAAAATCTCAAAAGTCGATGTGTATCTGGAAGAAATGGAAAATACTATTACGCTGCATTTTGAAGGTCAGATTTTCTTTGCATCAATTGATACAACAATTGAAAAAATTGATTTCAAGAATATGATAAACCGATTCAATTAGATTTTTCCAAAGCTCATTTATGGGATGACTCCGCAGTAGATGCGATTGATACCATCGTAAGAAAGTTTGAGGAAAAAGGTAATACAGTTTATATCAAACAATTAAATACAGACAGTCGTAAAATTGTTAAAGAACTGAGCCAGTTGAATGAACAGCACCTTACTTAAGATATAGGAGGAATTTCGATGTATAAATCAATTTTGCTTGCCGCAGACGGTTCTGATAATAGTATCAGAGCCGCAAAGGAAACGTTAAATTTTATCAATGAAGAGTCAGAAGTTACCATACTCAATGTCATCGATCCAGCAGATTCTAAAGACGATGTGCTACACAGTGGAGTTTCAGAAAGTATTATTAATAAGAGAAAAGAAAAACTGTCAGAAATTATTAGTGTTTATGAATCGAACGATATTCCTTACCTGATTCATTATGAACATGGTGTGCCGAATGAAACTGTTGTCGCTTTTGCCAATAAAGGACAGTATCAATTAGTCGTTTTGGGCAATAGGGGATTGAATAGTCTGCAGGAAATGGTAATGGGAAGTGTGAGTCACAAAGTTGCCAAACGTTCGAAAATTCCAGTAATGATTGTTAAATAAACATTTGAAGCGTCTATAGAAAATCCTATAGACGCTTCTTTTTAAATTTTTATCAAAAAAACCATTTATACATAGAAGAATATATAAGCGAAATTAATTAAATAAATAAAGCATGCATACTCATATTCAAGGTGAAATTTATGTAGAAGAAATAAGTTGATCTCCAGGTGTTTGTGGCTAATCACCGGATGAAATACTTATTAAGTGTGAACTAAATGGTTAAAGTATAGTTAAATGTAAGATACATAATTTCATAAAATTTCGTAAGACAACATTTAAATTAAGTGCAAAATAAAATATAAAGTTACACCAAAACTAATGGAATCAATAGTCTTATAATGTTTATTTAGGGTCTATTATAAATAGACAAAAATTTTAAACTTTTTTATTATCTACCTTTTCATCTGTGCTTTCTTTCTTCTTTTTTCATCTTCTCTAAAGATTACTGGGAATAATTCTTTCTTTAATCGTATCTGTTCTTCATCTTCGAAAGCGTCCAAATAAGGGTTTAATGTCCGCAAACGAATTTCCATCGAACTATTATATTTCTACTTTCTTCATCATTAGATGCTAATTTTGCTAAATAAGCAGTTAATGAACCAAGTGCGGCAGTTACTACTAGGCGAGATATTAGTTCTGTGACACTCATAGATCCACTGTCAGATCCAACTTGTTGAATCAGTAAAAAGAATCCTACTACTATAGTCGCTGCAAAAGCAATTATCGTAAAAAGTCTCCACCACCATACGGATTCAGCTTTATTTTTAGCTTCATTAGCAAAATGACCTGCAATACCGTTATTTGCTACATTTCCTACAATACTAGCAGCCTCTTCTTGTTTTTTACGTAAATCTTTTATTAATTGATCGCTTTCACTCTCTAAATCATTTTTCCAATTATCATGTTCATTTTTTAATTCTTCATCTCGAGTTTGAAAATCATTTTCCCATTCATTTAGAAATTTTTCCTTTTCTACTTTTAAGCTTTCTAAGTAGTCTGACTTTTCCGCCTCGAAAGAATCTTTTATTTGCTCTAATATATTGTTTTTTTCGTCTTCTAATTCTTTAATAAAACTATTAAATGCGGTTGAACGATCAGTTTGATTATTAAGAAAATCAGACTGAAATTGAGAATATTGGTGATCTAATACTTGTTGTTTCTCATTTATTTTATTCTCTAATTCATTCCACTTTTCATTTATATAGTGCTCTTTTTCCTCTAAATTATTAGTGGTATTAATCAATTGATCTCTCATTGTTTCTAATTCTTCAATATTTCTTTGGTATCTACTTTGATATTGACCAATAGATGAAAATAATGATCTAGCAGCATCTTTTAACCGTTCACTTGCTTCTGCTACTGGTAAAGGCATTGCCGATGCCAAGTCGGCTAAAATAGCAAAACCTTTAGAAAAATTGCTGTTAGTATTGTAGTTATTATAGTTGTCAGCACTTTTTAATCCGCTTTTAACCCAACTGATAGCATTGCTGATATTATTATTATTAATTTTGCTCTCTGGTACCATATAGGTTAAAGCATTAGTAAACCTTGTTTCTATATCTTTGAAAGCGATGTGCATATTATTAAATCTATTTCTTCCATTTTCATCTAGTTTTTCGATAAAACTTTGTTCTTCAACTTGCTCATCAAATTCTTCATTAATTGATTCGATGTTTTGTATAAGTTCATCTAAATTCTTAACCAAATATTATTCCCTCCAATATATTACTTTTAGTTTGCTACATATATAACCGTATATTGTTTATTATATATGACAAGACTATATAATTTGATATTCTAAATAACAACCGTTAATTGGACCATTTTGTGGAAGAATAAATGGTCCTTTAAATCTGTGATTAAAGACTAAAAACTCGTATAATAATCAACGTATAAATAATATAAAAGTACATGAGTTTTTGAACTCAAGCATCAGCTGTGCGCTTTGATTTGTGAACATTGATAGGATCGATGCGTGTTTAATACGGTAAAAACGACTAAAAAGGATTCAGAAAAGTGAAAGAACAAAAAAAGGGTTAGAATCCGCACGATCGAGAGGCAGGGTCGGTGGACGACCACGAATCACTCAAGAGAAAGTGAATATGATTGTATCACTCTATCATAGTAAAACATATACCATCAATGAGATAATGAAAATGACCGGTGTGTCAAAAGGGACGATATATAATGTAATCAATCAGGAGAAATTGAATACATAGCAGGATATGATGCTTATTCGATACGCTAGAATCGGTTCAAACCGTCGCATTGAGATGCGTTGAAAATATAATAAATATACATAGAAAAACCGGTGTCACAAGAAGTACAATTGATACAAGCAGTCGAACATAAATATAATTTAAGGGAGATTAAATGATGATGACTTCGGATGAGATAAAGAGAAGACTTTGGGATGGTGCCAATGACTTAAGAGGGTCAATGGATGCCAGTCGTTATAAGGATTATATGTTGGGTTTAATGTTTTATAAGTTTTTAAGTGATCAAACATTGGATACATTTAAAACAACAAGTGGTTTAGAAGACACCGATGGAGATCAGGTCGTTGCCGCATACTATGAAGCATATGATACATACGGTGAGCAATTAACTAAAATGATTGGTGATGTTTTAGGGTATTATGTCTTACCCGATTATCTCTATCAAACATGGTTAAAAGATATTAATGACGGTAATTTTGAAGTTCAAAAAGTGATTGATAGTTTAAGTAACTTTGAACGGACCATTGCTGTCACAGGCGAATCTGATGATTTCAGAGGGCTATTTTCGAATTCAACACTTGATTTAACAAATACAGCCCTGGGTAGCAATCTAAATGAACGGAGTAAAAATATAAAAAAACTCATCTTGCTCTTTTCTGATTTAAATATGGTGGCCTTACAAAAGGGGACGTATTAGGGGATGCTTATGAATATTTAATCGGGCAGTTCGCTATGGAATCCGGTAAAAAAGCGGGTGAGTTCTATACACCCCGTCAAATCAGTGAGGTCATGGCACAAATCGTTGCAAAGACTTCAAATATTGAATCGATTTATGATCCGACAGTGGGGTCCGGGTCGTTATTACTCACAGTGAGAAATCATTTAAACAAAGATGCACAAAAACGATTAAATTATTACGGAGAAAAAAAAATACAGCAACCTATAACTTAACACGCATGAACTTATTACTTCATGGGGTCAGACCAGAAAAGATGTCCATTCGTAATGGGGATACTTTACAAGAAGATTGGCCAGAAAATCCAGACCGACCAAGTGAAGGCGTTCAATTTGATGCTGTCGTGATGAATCCCCCGTATTCGGTGAAAAATTGGAATCAAGCAGATTTAAAAGTTAGTGACCCAAGATTTGAAGTGTCCGGTGTGTTACCCCCCAATTCGAAAGGGGACTATGCGTTCCTCTTACATGGTTTATATCATTTAGGGCAAGAAGGGACAATGGCCATTGTTTTACCTCATGGGGTGTTATTTAGAGGGGGCACAGAAGGACACATTCGTCAGCGACTATTAGAAAAAAATTATATCGATACGATTATTGGGCTACCAGATAAGTTATTTACCAATACACCCATACCCGTCACTGTCATTATTTTAAAGAAAAATCGTGAATTAAATGCACCTGTCTTAATGATTGATGCGTCTCATACGTTTACAAAAGAAGGGAAACAGAATGTCTTACGAGAAAAAGATATCGCCAAGATTGTGGATACATATGTCGTGCGGAGTGAAGACCCAGGCTATAGTCATTTAGCCACCCGAGAAGAAATCATTGACAATGAATACAACTTAAATATTCCGCGTTATATTGAATCGATTGATGGGAATATTCCAGACGATGTCGATGCTCACTTATTGGGTGGGATTCCTTATGATAATATTGCGCAACTTTCTGTTTTACAGTCAACGGTACCAGACGTGATTAATGAGTATTTAGAAGAAATACGGGAGGGTTATGTTTCGTTAACTGCCTCGATAGATGAAATCACAGAGGCAGTTTTAAATGCACCTTATGTTAAAGATAAATCTAAAGCACTCACAGAAAAAATACAGCATTATCAAGATAAATATTGGACGATCCTTAAATCAGTGGACGATGTCGATGAAATCAGAGGCATTCGAGAAACAATGGTGATTGAAATTAAAGACATCTTACTCGAATTTGACCATGTCGATGAATATGATGGTTATCAAGTGATCGCAAATATTTGGGAAGAGCAATTAATGGCAGACACGGAAGTGATTGCCCTGAAAGATTTTTATACAGAAGGCCGTAAACGTATCCCGCGTATGGTGACCAAAGGACAGGGGAATAAGAAGCGTGAAGTGCAAGACGGTTGGATTGGCAGTTTGGTTCCCAACGAATTAATTAAAACTAAATTATTTAATGCTGAATTAACTGAGATTGAAACGAAAGAAGCCAAACTACAAGAGATTGAAGCCACACTCACAGACCTGGTTGAAGCCGCCAAAGTAGAAGACAGTGATGAAGACATTGCATTGAGCGATGCACTAAACGAAAAAGAAGATGCTTTCTTAATAGGATCCGTCAAATCAGCGTTGAAAGCAGCAGAACAAGACAGTACAGAGGAGACGCTATTAATGCAAGTTGAATCATTATTAAATGAACGCGCAACGTTAAATAAAAGCAGTGAAACAATTAGAGACAGACTTAAAAGAAATGACAGAAGCACGAATTGAAGCATTAACAAATGAAGAAATTGACACGCTGATGTATGAAAAGTGGTTTGGGTCCATCATTCCAACAGTCAATCGTTTACTTGAAAATCCTTTAATAGAAGACTTAGCGACCCTTGAACAACTACAAAATCGTTATTCTGAAACATTAACCACATTGGAAGCAGAAAGTGACAAACTAGAGAAAGAACTGGAAGCAATGATGGCACAACTAGTGGTGAGAGAATGATAAAGCAAAATAAATTAGTACCAAAAAGAAGATTCGAAGAGTTTGAGAAAGAGTGGAGAAAATCAAAGTTTTTAGAAATAGTGTTTAGGTTATCAGAAAAGAGTAAAGAAGACATCCCCAGAGTAGAGTTTGAAGATATTAATTCAGGATTAGGCACCTTAAATAAAGATATTATAAAAAGAAAAGTGAAAAAATAGGAGTTAAATTTAATTCAGGAGATATTTTATTTGGAAAATTGCGACCATATTTAAAAAATTGGTTATTAGCAGATTTTGATGGAATTGCGGTGGGTGACTTTTGGGTACTTCGACCTAATGATAATAATAGTGAATTAATATATGCTCTAATTCAAGGAGAAAAATATCAACAGATTGCAAATTTATCTACTGGAACGAAGATGCCTCGATCAGATTGGGAAATTGTTTCTAATACAAAATTTGCATTACCAGCATCAAATAAAGAGCAACAAAAAATCGGTCAATTCTTTAAACATCTTGATGAAATGATTGCAATACAGCAACGAAAAATAGACAAAACAAAAGCTTTAAAATCCGCCTATCTTGCTGAAATGTTTCCTGCGGAAGGTGAACGCGTACCGAAAAGAAGGTTTGAAGGGTTTGTGGATGAGTGGTCATTTGAAACTTTAGGAAATCTGTTAATTTACGAGCAACCAACAAAATACCTTGTCAATAATACAAAGTATAACGATAGTAATCCTATACCAGTATTAACTGCCGGACAAAGCTTTATTTTAGGTTATACTCATGAAACAAAAACGTGAAAAATGCTACCTCTGAAGAACCCATAATTATATTTGATGATTTTACTACATCATCACATTATGTTGATTTTTCATTTAAAGTTAAAAGTTCGGCTATGAAACTTTTACGTTTTAAGGATAATAATAGTTCATATTTTATTTATGTTTTACTTAAAAATATAAAATACGAACCACAAAGCCATGAACGTCACTGGATTTCTATCTTCGCCAATTTTGATGTTTTATTACCTAGTAAAAAAGAACAACAAAAAATCGGTCAATTTTTCAAACATCTTGACGAAATGATTGCAACGCACCAACAAAAACTTGAAAAGCTCAAAGCAACCAAACAAGCGTACCTGCATGAAATGTTTGTGTAAAGGAGGGACGATATGCGTCGGACAGACAAAAATGCGTCAGAATACAATTTTCAAGAGAAATTTGTCGTAGAACTACAAAAATATAAATGGACAGCGCCAGACTTTTTAAATGGGAATAGACAAAAAGTAACGGTGGATGATTTAGTGGCGCATTGGCGTGGGGAACTCAATCGGATCAATGCCGATCAGTTAGAAGGCGTGCCCTTAACGGATAATGAATTTAAACAGGTCATGTCTAGAGTGAACCAACTTGAAAATAGTTATGAAGCTTCTAAATTACTGGCCATGGAAGCCTCGAAAGGAAAAATTGATGGCATTCATCGGGATTCACTGCCCGGGGTTACCCGCGAACAAATAACGCTAACCATTTTTAAAAAAGCAGAAGTCAGTGGCGGCGATTCCAGTTATAAAATCGCAAGGGAAGTCGAGAGTGCACAGGGCAATCGTTTTGACTTAATCTTACTGATCAATGGCTTGCCTTTAATTAATATCGAACAAAAGCGTTCAGATCAAACGTTAGATGCGGCGTTTAGACAGTTTAAACGGTATTATCAAGACGGAGAATACACGCATAATTTTCTTGCTTTTTCACAAATGATGGTCATGACGTCGGAAGTAGTCACACGTTACTTTGCGACACCGAAAACAGTCCATGATTTTAATGATAGCTTTGTGTTTCATTGGGCGGATTCAGACAATACACCAGTGAATCACTGGGAAGATATTATCAGTCAATTTTTAAGAATTCCAATGGCCCATCAAATGGTAGGCGATTACTTAGTGATTGATGAGGCGTTAGATTCAGAGAATAGACGCCATATGCTGATGCGGTCTTATCAAGTCCATGCGTTACAAGCGGTTGAAACAGCCGCTTTTGGTTGGGGTACCGCAGACAAAATCCCCCATGGGGGCTTTGTCTGGCATACAACGGGATCGGGAAAGACAATTACGAGTTTTAAAACGGCGTTATTTTATCCACTCGAGGCGGATTTGATAAAGTCGTATTCCTTGTGGACCGAAGAGAACTGGATAGACGGACCAGTGATAATTTTAAAGCTTATGCCGCCTATGAACCGGTCACCGTAGATGATACCCAACATACATATCAGCTCAAAAAGATTATGAAATCACCGAATCGTGGGATTGTTGTGACAACAACATATAAGCTGAGTAACTTAGTGGATGACTTAGAAGACAATCAAGACGATTGTTTAAAAGATAAGAAAAATTTTTATCATTGATGAAGCGCATCGGACCACAATGGGCCGGATGATGGGAACGATTAAAGCGCATTTTAGAGAAAAAGGCTTATTCTTTGGGTATACAGGCACACCACTATACCAAGAAAATAAAGCAAAAGGAATGTTTGATAAGAACAGTGAAGTGATTGATACTACTGAAAAATTGTTTGGCCCTGAATTACACAAATATACCATTGATGAAGCCATTTCTGATGGCAATGTGTTGGGGTTTCATGTGGATTATATTAATACCGGTGAATTTAATAGCTATGAAGACTTAAAAGAAGCCATTATAGAAGATGAAAAACAGGCATTCCCCGATAAATCAGATAAAGTAATAGAACGCCTTGTATATAGCTGGGATGACTTAGAAGTTGAAAAACAAGCCAGCAAAAGAAAATTGTTAGAGTATCATGATGAGACACATATTCCGCGCGTGGTCGAAGAAATTATTGAGAACTGGGAGTCACAATCACAACAGAGAAAGTTTAATGCGATTTTGACGGTGGCTTATAAAAAACGCGTCCTCGCATATTTTGAAGAATTTAAAAGACAACTTGCAGAGCATGATGCCCCATTCAATGTCGCCATGACATTTAGTTTTGGAGGGGACGAGGACCCTGAACCAGTGGATCCTAAAGTGGTTGAAGATATGTTCAAAAATTATGCGGCATTTACAGGTATCGAGTTTATTGCAGGGGATAAAAAACAGGGGCCAGACGCGTACTTCGAAGATTTAATTACTCGAGCGACCCGCGGCGGGAGTGGGCGAAATCCGAAAAACATTGATTTAGTCATTGTCGCCGATCAACTGTTGACGGGATATGATGCGCAACTATTAAACACACTGTATGTTGACCGGTCACTTGAATTACACGGCTTAGTACAAGCGTATTCACGAACGAACCGCGTCCATGGCCCGGATAAAGAATTTGGTTCGATCATTAATTTTCAGTATCCGAAAATGACGGAGGAGAAAGTCGATACTGCATTAAAACTGTATGGTACAGGCGGAACGAGCAGCAAAGCAATTGTCGAGCCATATGAGACAGCGGTCGAACAGCTCAATATAAAGATGGAAAAAATAAAATCAATTATGTCAGACCCCACGACCTGGCAAGAAATACAGAATGACACGGAGACTAAAGAAACATTTTTATTACACTTTAAAGATGCGGCTGAGCAGATGCAATTAGTCGAACAATATTATCAATTTAAATGGGATAATGACACATTTGGATTCGATGAGAAGACATGGCTAAATTATATAGGCGCCTATCGTAACCTCCGTACTCAAGAGGGTGAAGATTCAGATCTACCACCGATTCCGACGTCCCTTCCTGGCAAAACAAGACTAGTCAGGACGCAAGTGATTGATGCGAGCCATATTTTAGAGTTAATGGGTGAACAAGCCACAGCGTCTAATGGAAAACAAACAGTAGATGCTGAAACCCTACGGATTGTGTATCAACAAATTGAGGAATTAAGTAATCTAGGCGATTATGAAAAAGCACAATTATTAAAAGAATTTGTTGAAGCAGAACTTAAGCCAGGCCGTGTATCCACGGAGATACGATTTGATGAAGCATTCGAAAATTGGAAGAATGGCAAAAAGAGAGCAGTGATTTATGAACTTTCCAAAGAGTGGGGAATCAATTCACAAATTTTCGAAAAATCTGTCGAAGCCTATTCTAATCAAAATCCAGAGGACATTCCTTACATTGTAGACTTAACACGCACATTAGACTTTTCATCAGCAACCAATCCAATGGGTCAAAACCGATTGGAACATAATATGAAATTAACGAATGAACTGCCTAAGGTGATACCGAAAATCAAAGGTAAGTATGATTGATTGTAAACGCGGTTTTATTATTTCTTTTGTTAAAATAAGCTAGACAGTGCTTTCTTATCATGAGAATATCACTAGATTAATGGTTGATAATATTAAAGTGGAAGCACAGTTACTAAGCGAAAAAAGCTTAATAATGAACGAATCTTAGAAGAATCACTATTTAAAAGTATAAAAATTAAATAGTGTCAAATGGCTTTAAAGTATTATTAAAGTGCGAGTTAGGGATTGTAGATGAAAGTTCTAAAATGATTGTGGTGAGTAAGACTAATCAATTCAAATATATCAATTTCAGTCATATATATGAAATAACAAAAGATGATTACTTATTCATGTAAGACTGATATAATTTAAGTTAACTCCGTTTTGTGAGTTATTTTGTTTACAAAGTTATCTCGGGAGGATGACTTAGCCCTATCTATATTGATAGGGCTTTTTTATTAATATAAATGAAATGCATTGGAGAAACGGAATATATCAGATTTAGGTCTGATATATTCCGTTTCTTTTATCCATTCAGTTCCTTCACTCTTACTCGTGTGTAGATGTATTTATTTACTTGTGCATCCTATCAAATTCTTCACTAATTGCAACACCAAGCACTGCGTGTACCTGCGGTAGTGTTGCAATCAGCTTCGAATTTGATATTGACGGATGCGTAAACAAAATACATTCACACACTCGATTAAAAGAGTGTAGTAGAAAAAAATAGGAGCTGTTAAATATGCACAAAATTTATTCGTTATTATCCAAGAAAGCCCAAGCGTATGTTGAAACAATGGAGCTAAAAGAAGTGTTAAACATACTATTTTTCATGAACAATGAAAATTTCACAAGAAGAGATAAAGAAAAATTAATTGCTGTTCATGAAACAATTCTCGAATATAATACTAAAGAAGATATTAAAGAAATTAGAAGTCCAAAAGAAGCTTATGACTTTTTAAAACCTAAATTCATAGGAAATGAACAAGAAGAATTTCATGCGATATTCCTTAATACAAAAAATAGAATTATCCATACAGAAATGGTTTTCAAAGGCTCAACAAATACTTGTATTGTAGACCCGAAGTGTTTATATAGTAGAGCATTGAAATGTTCAGCATCAGCAGTCATTGTCGCACATTCACATCCCAGTGGAGACCCGACACCCTCTAACGAAGATATTGAAGTTACAAAGAGATTAAAAGAAGCAGGAGAAATCGTTGGGGTAGACTTTCTAGACCATATTATACTAGGCGATAATAGCCAATCTTTAAAGGAAACATTTTTTCTAAAACAATAAACCGCTCGTAAATGAGTGGTTTATATTTTTTGTACACAATAGATCTAATTTGTATTTACATAAACATTGAGGAAACGATACTCTGCAGTAACGCTTGCAGAGCATCGTTTCTTTTTTCCGTTCAGTTCCTTCACTCTTACTCGTGTGCAGATGTATTTGTTTACTTGTGCATCCTATCAAATCCTTCACAAATTGCAACACCAAGCACTTCGTGTACCTGCGGTAGTGTTGCAATTCGTTTCGGATTTGATATTAACGGATGCGTAAACAAAATACACCCACACACTCGATAAAAAGAGTGTAGTAGAAAAAAGGAGAGAAATATAGTGAGTTCAATTGACAGTATATTATCCAAAGAAGGCAAAAATTTTGTCCGCAATGTTGCAGAAAGCGTAGGTTACTCCCAAAGTAAAATTGCTGATATTTTTAAAAATGAAATTGTAATTACTTATGCAACATAATTATTTTACGTAACATCTTTTTGCGTTATATAAACTACCAAAGGAGTTGTTAAAATGACTGCTGATAAAATATTGGATGAAATACTAGATTCTATCTATCTTGCCAAAGATACAACAAATATTTTTCCTACCTTTCCGGAGAATATTAGAACAAGTCATATATACGTTCTATACACTCTTTATCAGTTAGGAAGAGAAGCTAGAGTTTCAGATATTGCTAATAAATATTAATTACTTTGCCTAATATCACTAAATTAGTCAATGAACTTGAAACGAAGGGTTTAGTTAAAAAAACACCTGATAAAACGGACAAAAGAGTTATTATAGTAAAGATGACCGATGAAGGTTATAACCTTTTAGATAAATATTATCTGAAATATAAACGCAAAATTGCTGAACAGCTTCTAAAAGTAGATTCCAAAAAATATGAACTTATGATTGATTCGATTAAAGAATTGAATACTGTTTTTAAAACAGCGGTAGAAGAGGTTAATCAGGAGAATAATGAATAAAGCTATTAGAAGAGATGATGAAAATACATTTCTTCACGTAGATTGTTATGCTATATGGTTATGCAACATAATTATGTTTAATAACCATTAAAGAAAGGAATATATATAAATGAAAAGAAATCTTGTATTTACTGGGGTTTTAATCGCCACAGCATTAGCGGCGATGGAAGCTACGATTGTTAGTACAGCAGCACCGAGCATTGCAAGTGATTTATCTAATTTAGAAATGATTAGTTGGATTTTTTCAGTTTATATGTTGGCTAGTGCTATATCCGCACCTATCATGGGAAAATTAGCTGATATTTATGGAATTAAAAAGCTGTTCATTATTGGCATGAGCATCTTTTTAATTGGTTCTCTTGGTAGTGGAATTGCGACTACGATGAATCAACTAATTGTATTTCGAGCCATTCAGGGATTTGGTGGAGGTGCCGTATTTCCTATATGTCGTACTATTATTGGCACCATATTTAAAAATGAAAAGGAAAGAGCCAAAGCACAAGGATGGGAAACGGCAATTTATGGAATTGCTGGTGTTGTTGGTCCCTTACTTGGAGGATTTCTTGTTGATATGATGTCATGGCGTTATATTTTTCTACTTACATTACCAATTGGGGTAATAGCCAGTATATTTATCGTTGTCTTTTATCATGATGAGCTTGATGGTCTTAAACATAAAGTGGATTACGCAGGTGCAATCACTTTTGCAATAAGTGCGATTTCCTTAATTTTTGTGTTATCAGAAGGCGTGCATTTGGGTTGGACTAATCCAATTATTATAGGCCTAGCAACTATAGGGATTATTTCCTTAATTACCTTTATCTTGATTGAAAGAAAAGCAGTAGAACCACTCGTTCCAATAAGTATTATTCAGAGATCGAGGCGTTGTATTAGCTAACGTCCTTACATTATTTGTAGGTGCTTTATCTATTGGGATTATTACCTATATTCCTACTTGGGGACAAGCAGTTATGGGAAACAATGCTTCCCAATCAGGATTAATGTTAACACCATATCTGATTTTATGGACTGGCGGCTCTTTTATAGTTGGCTTCCTTGTAGGAAAAATTCAATTTAGAAAAATTATGAAATTAGGAGCAATCTCGTTGATTATTGGAACCCTATTATTAACTTTTGCTAATGGAAATACGCCAGATGTTTTAATTTACTTATGTACGGCTCTATTAGGATTAGGTATGGGATTAATCGTACCTCTTCTTATTGTATATATTCAATCCAATGTTTCTGAAAAAGAGTTAGGAAGTGCAATGGGATTAAACTCCTTTGTTAATACATTGAGCCAATCGGTTGGGGTAACTATTTTTGGTGTCATTTATTCCATATTCTCTAATAATGGAACTGAAATTGGAATTCACGCCATTTTTATAGGTACTGTTGTTTTAGCAATCATCACATTTGCAACGACTTTCTTTATGAAAAATAAAGGTTCACAACAGGAAAACTAAAAGTGGAACCATCCGTTTTAGTAGTTAAAACTTAAATTCAGTTTAAACTATCCCTAAATGGGTATAGTTTATATATATTATCAAATAATAACAATTATTAACAAGGAGGATTATTCATGGAATTAAAAGACTACGGTGCAAACCCATTTGTGACTAATATTGAGGAGGTCACAAAGCAAAACAGTAATTATCGAACTGCCTTATGGACCGGCAGTCACCTGCAAGTTACTCTAATGAGTATCGAAGTCGGTGAAGACATCGGTTTGGAAGTTCATCCGGACATTGATCAGTTTCTTCGGATTGAAGAAGGTCAGGGGATTGTTCAGATGGGCGACAGTGAAGACAATCTGGATTTTGAAAAAAACGCTGAGGATGATGATGCAATCTTTGTTCCAGCAGGTAAATGGCATAATGTAACAAATAAAGGTGATAAACCACTAAAAGTTTATTCTATCTATGCACCACCAGAGCATCCTCATGGAACAGTGCATAAAACTAGGGCCGATGGTATGGCTGCTGAAGAAAATCATGAAGATTAAATTCTAAATAAAGCATAATTTTTAAGGCTAAAGCAGAAATCCTTACTGATTCCTGTTTTAGCCTTTTTATTACAAAAGTTTACGTAATGCTACTGATCGGTAGTTGCTGTAAGTACAGAAAAAGCTCCAATATCCCTTTCTTAACAAAAGTGTTGGAGTTTCTTCATTTACATGTAAAAAAGACTAAAGTGATAATCAGTAAAATCAATTTACTATTAATATCTATTTAGAATCTCCCTAAACTTTATTGAAAAATCCTACTTCATTTTAATAATAATTACTATAGTTTTACTCACTCTATAAACGAAAATCATTTTTTGGAAAGTCCTTATGATTTTTCCTTACCGTTTTGAATGTTGGTGAGGTTTCCTCTAATCGAATTGCTGCTATGAGTCCAGCGGTTAAAGGTAACAGAGCAACTAATCCCATTGCCCAATCTACGTTGAGTATATCCATTAATAACCAGCAAATATTGCACCAAAGGCGTATCCACTATCTCTCCAAAATCGATAAACCCCCATAGATGAAGCTCTCCATTTTGGTTTTGCTACATCACTGATTGAAGCTTGTAAGGTTGGGTATACCATTGCAGTTCCTAGTCCTAAAAGAATCGCTGCTATTAACCAGAAACTATATTGATCAACAAGTAAAATCATCCATAGAGAAAGGGCTTGGAGCCACATTCCACTAACAATTAGCCATTTTCTTCCCAATTTATCACTTAAAGCTCCAGTGAACAGTTGAAACACTCCCCATGATGCCGGATAAATCGCCACTATTACGGCAATTTCTGAAACAGTCAAGCCAGCCATGGAAAAGAATAGAGGAAATAACCCCCAAACCATGCCATCTTTAAGGTTTGTACTTAATCCTGCAAAAGTGATACTAGATAAATTCTTATCACCATATGTGGTAATTTTGAAAATTTTCTTTGCAGATAAAGGCGGGCCCTCATTATTAGGCGATTTTGATTGAAGTTTTATATGTCCCTCAGTATCTTTCACGAGTAATGATAAGACAAAACCGATTACCACAATGAAAATACCTAGATAAAAAGGTTCAGGACGGTCCGAAAAATTGGATGCAATAAAACCAGAAACAGCGGCCATAACAGCTAATCCTGTATATCCTGAAAATTCATTTAACCCAACAGCAAGCCCTCTTTGTTTAGGTTTGGAGATGTCTATTTTCATATTTACTGTCATAGACCATGTTAATCCTTGATTGATGCCCAAGAAAATATTTGCAACTACAATCATCCACCATGAAGTTGCGAATATCACTAATAAAGGAACGAATAAGCCGATACTCCAACCAATTAAAAGGACTTTTTTCTCCCCAATCTATCAGCGATGGCACCAGCAAAGTAATTAACTATTGCCTTTGAAAATCCAAAACTTATAATGAAGGACAATGCTGCACTTGCTGATGCTAAACCAAAATCTTCTTTACCAATGATGGGAAGAATAGTTCTTTCCACGCCAACCATTGAACCCACAAAGAAGCTTGTTATAACCAGAAGTATAAAATTTAATGCATTTTCTTTAATTCCGATTTGTACTTTACTCAAAACTGTCTCCTCCTTAAAGAGAATAAAAAGAAGTTCCAACGATTATTATTTTTCTCATTTCGTTGATTATATAACTGAGTTAACCATAAAAAAAGGTCACTCGTGATACACTCAAAATGCTCTTCTGATTAAAGAATATTTTGAGTGATTACAAATGACCGGTATCCATTTTATATGGGTGTACTGTTAACAATAGAACTTTATAACCAACAGGAGATCCTTGTTTCAATATTCTGGGTCGTTGGGCAGTGCCATGGGACAGTACACTATTGGAATACATTTTTGAGTTACAAGAATCCAGGCAAACTGCCTTGCTTATTTGAATATAACATTTAAAAAAAGATTTCTCCCCATATCTTCAAAGAAGTTCCTAGGATGAGCAGGGCCAGAATCCATTGGAGTATTTTAACATTCATCTTCTGTCCCACTTTTGCGCCGATCGGTGCTGCAATGAGACTCGCAAGTATCATGATGGCTGCAGGTCCATAGAGTACCTGGTCTGTGGCAACTTTCCCAATCGTGGCACCGATGGATGAAATGAAAGTGACCGCCAGACTTGTGGCAATCGTTACCCTGGTGGGTATTATAAGCACGACAAGCATGATTGGTACAAGAATGAAGGCCCTGCTGCACCGACGATGCCTGCTGCTGCACCAGTTATAAACGCAAGCGCTGCTGCCAGCGGCGCATTGAAATCAAGGTCATCACCAGGATTGTATGGGATTTCTTTCTTTGGCAGGAACATCATGATGACAAATTGTCGCAAGTACTGCATAGACGATATCTATCTGGGTCTCGGTGAGAAATTCTGATCCATATCCGCCGAAAAGACTGCCGATGAGTATGGCGCCACCCATATAGGCAATCAATCTCATGTTTAAATAACCACTGCTTTTATATGCCCATACACCAGCAATCGTTGCAAAAAAAACCTGTACGGCACTGATGCCGGCTACCTCGTGGGAGGTGAATGCAGCGATTCCAAGCATGGATGGAATATAAAGCAACATCGGATACTTGATGATGGAACCACCGATTCCTACCATCCCCGAGATGAAGGAACCGATGAATCCGATCAGAAATATAACGATTATAAAAGTAATGTCCATTAGTTCATCGCTTCTTTAATGCCGGCATAGCCTTTTTCTATATTGACGACATTATCGAAGCCACGTGCTTTAAGTGCACTCATTGCGATGGCTGAACGTACACCGGATTGACAGTGGACATAGATTGTATCGTCTGTGCTGAATGGAACTTCTTTTTCGTCGAGATGTCCAAAGTGGACATGGTGCGCATTCTCGACATTGCCTTCCTTGTACTCGGAAGTGGAACGGACGTCCAGAATATGCTTGTCTTCATAGTTCTTAACCAAGTCTTCAGGTGACACATTTTCATATGAGTCATCGAAGTATTTGTCGGCTTTGTCAGCAGGTACGATCAGCTTAAGGTTGTCAAAACCGATGGATGCAAGATCTTCCTGGAGCGTTCTGCTGTCTTCCGGATTTGCAATGACTGTCATCGGCTGGCCATAATCGATATACCATCCGGCAAACTGAAGGAATTTGTCGTTGTACGGGATGTTGATGGCGCCTTTTTTGAATCCTTTTTTGAATTCTTCCTTGCTTCTGAGGTCGAACAGCTGACCTGGAAGCGTATCAGGTGTACCGATTTCGACTTCCTTCACCTTGAATTCAGGCAGGCCTTCCTTATTGACTTTCTTCATCTGTGCAAAGTAGCTTGGCGGCTCTGGCTGGTCACTTGTCAATTCTTTGATGAAGGCATCTTTATCTTCGTATTCGAACACCCAGTTATTTTTGCGCTCATATCCAAGAGTGGACAATGGCACAGCACCGAGGGATTTACCACATGCACTGCCGGCTCCATGGCCTGGCCATACTTGCATGAAGTCCGGATAGTCATTCATCTTCTTGAGGGAAGCGAACATCGCATTCGCGCCCTCTTCGGTTGTGCCTTCCATTTTGGCTGCTTCTTCGAGCAGGTCGGGACGGCCAATGTCGCCAACGAAGATGAAGTCACCTGTGAAGATGCCCATCGGTTCATCACTGCCGCCACCACGGTCGATCAGCACGAAAGAGATGCTTTCAGGTGTATGGCCTGGGGTGTGGATCACTTTCAATTCGACATTGCCGACATTGATGATGTCGCCGTCTTTCAGGTAGACGGTATCTTCTGGCATATTTTCATATTTCCAGTTCTCATCGCCTTCGTCGGACACATAAGCTGTGGCGTTGAAGCGTTGTGACGCATCACGCAGACCGGACGCGAAGTCGGCGTGGATGTGTGTTTCCGCCACCTGAGTAATATTGAAACCTTCAGCCTCTGCTACTTCCTGATATTCATCAATGACACGTTTTGGGTCGATGATGATGGCTTCCTGTGTTTTCTGACAAGCGACCATATAGGAAGTTTGTGCAAGTTTTTTATCGAAGAACTGTTTAAAGAACATTGATATACACTCCTTAAAATTTTTTGATTGGTTAGTGTGGATGGGACAGCCTCTTCAAATTATATGAAGAGATTCAGGTTGCCGTTTTCTGCATCGCCGAGATAAGTGCCTACGCCACCGAAATTGACATTAGGGAGAAGTTCATCTTCATCAATGGCCATGATATCCATACTCATTGTACAAGCAATCATTTTGACTCCGAGTTTATCCGCCTTTTCAATCATTTCAGTAAGCGCGTCGACCTTTTTCTTCTTCATTACATATTGAATCATTTTGGATCCCAGTCCGAACATGTTCATGTTGGAGATTGGCAGTTTGGAGGCAGATTTTGGCATCATCATGCTGAATGCCTTATCCAGGCCGGATTTGTTCTTTTTCGGTGCATTTGGATCTTTGATAACATTGAGTCCCCAGAATGTGAAGAACATCGTGACATCTTTGCCCATGCTTTTTGCACCGGTAGCAATGATGAATGACGCCAATGCTTTATCCATATCGCCACTGAATACGACCATTGTTGCTCCGTCTTTCGTTTCCACCATCTGATGGCCTTCACCCTCAGCTTTGGCCTGAGGGGCGTTCTTCTGCAGCACCACCATGACCTTGTCTTCTGATTTTTCATTTTTAAGAATGGAATGCCCTGTCTTACGGGCCCATGCTTCGACATCCGTACAGAAGCCGAAGTCTGTGACCGTGATTTCCATCTGTTGACCGGGTTCAAGCTCTCCCATCACTTCGTTCACCTTGAGAAGGGGGCCGGGACATTGCAGTCCACTTGCTTCCACCTTTACCCGGTTTGGATCGATTCCAATCTTTTCATTTGAGGCGGGAGCATTTTCTTCTGCAGCTGTGATTGCACTGTCGAACTTTCCAGTGTAGGCGGAGTAACCTTCTTCAAGATTAACCGCGTTAAAACCATGACGATCCAGTATTTCCACTGCATTTGCCCCACGTTTGCCCCGCTGGCAATATACATGGATTCTTCTGTCCTTGGGCAGCTCATCAAGGCGTTCTTCAATTTCATTTACGGATACATTGTCCGCCTCAGCAATGTGTCCCATTTCATATTCGAAAGGTTCTCTGACATCCAGTAGATATTCATTGGCTTCGACCAGTTGGTCGGCATCATTAACGTGATACTTTGTTTGTGTGTTTTTCATAGTGCTAAATCATCCTCCTGTTTTTAATACCTATAGGGGTATACTAACAATGTTTTTTTGATTTGTCAAATACCCTGCGGGGTATTTTTTAGGATAAATAAAAACAGATGAAGTCATCTGCTCTTATTCAGCAATTCAATTGCTTCTTTGACGAGCGCATCTGTATCCTCATCCGGGTTGTTCATCGTTTCTCTGACGCACTGTACAAGGTTTTCACTGACAATGACGTTCATCGACCGGTCGAGGGCGCTCTTGGCCGCACTCAATTGGGTGACAACATCCTTGCAGTCCTTGCCTTCTTCAATCATTTTCAGTGCGCCGTTGATCTGACCTTGAAGACGATTAATACGATTGATTACTGCTTTATCATAAACAGTCTGTTCTTCCAGTGTAGCCAACAACATCACCTTCTTTTTTGATATATTCATATTATAGAGGTTGAAATTGCATTTGTCAAATACCCCCCTAGGTATATGGAGTGTGGTCATATCTGTTCCTTATATACCCGCCTGCGTATAGAGTACACACTAGGAGGGGACAGCATGAAGGAGTATCTGACTGTGAAGGAACAGGATAGTATCGCGTCATCAAAGCCGTCGTGAATGGACAGAGAACAAAAACACAGGTGGAGATTGAGTTGAATCTCACCTGTGATCGACCGATTGATCTATATCTACCGGGAGAAAGCCCGCCACAGCCATTGATCCGCATCTGAGACGGACAATCATCCGGTTGTATCGCGCACAGTATGAGGGATATAACTTTAAGCATTTTTATGAAAAAATGAGAGATACTGAAGGCATCTCCATTTCCTATATATCCCTGTTAACCCTTATGGCCAGTGAATGATGAAAGACCGGCTGAAGCAGAAGGCTCAGTCCCATCAATTTTCGTTAAGTTCTAACGACTCATTTCAACAAAAATGTTTGATTCGGCTCCTAAAGAGGGAATTATACCAAGAGTACGCATACAAAAAGAGAGGAGCAATAAGTATGTTTAATTACACAGTAGAAACATCAAAAAGCAGGGACGAAGCTGTCCATACACTTGAAGAGAATCTAAAGGAAGAAAAGTTTGGTGTCCTGTGGAATTTCGATTTGACGGCCAAACTCCAGGAAAAAGGTACCGATTTTGATACGCCATTTACAGTACTTGAAGTCTGCAACCCACAGGAAGCGAACCAAGTTCTGTCAGAAGATTTGCTGGTCGGCTACTTCCTGCCTTGTAAAATTGTGGTGTATGAAGAAAACGGTACAACAAAAATCGGGATGCCAAAACCGAGTGCACTGATTGAAATGGTGCAGAACGATTCCATAAAAAAAATTGCCGTGGATATTGAAGAACGATTGATTGGTTGTATCGACAAGTCGGTGTAACGACTGTCGACTATATTTTTTTATAGGATAATATACGCCGGTCGGTAATAACTGAGCTGAGTGTTGGGAGGAATTCGACAGGACGGTAAAACCTCTATCTCCCCAAGATATTATAAATCAGGTGATGAACCAGGAACCACTTTAGATGTACAGTAAAAGTAGACTGGAGTCGACGGGATTTCCACACGAAAAGTTGTCATATTTCCGGGTTTTTATATAGTGAAAAAATTAGAAAATGCAGTAAATGAAACTCAGCAAAAAAAGGAGAATTTCTATGATGTCAGGTGGAATGGGCGTATTTATGATGCTCTTTTGGATTGTGATTCTAGGATTGGTTATTTATGGAATTTACCGACTGGTTACTACCAGAGCAACAAAAAAGGAAGATGGAGCCCTGTCGATTTTAAAAGAGCAATTTGCGCGAGGAGAAATTAGCGAAGAAGAATACGAAAAACGAAAAAGGATGTTAACCAAAGAGTGAAACGGCTACCGTCTAATCGTCTTGTATCGAATGAAAAAGACGGGTCAGAGACAGTAAACAAAATCGAGTAGGGGGGAATAACTAATTCCCGTCCTCTCACATCATCGTACGTACGGTTCCGTAGACGACGGTTCAATATTTTGCGTAAGCAGACTCCGCCAATGGGGCTTAGCGCCGCTAAACTCCATTGGCGGAGTCTCTTTGTTGTAAGGGTCCGTTGAACGTCGGGCGTGTTGGCCAAGCGCCAATATTTCTTGCGTGAGTACGCGATGCGTTTCGTACTGTTCATATCCAGTCCATATCTTCTTAACATGGTAAACTTAGTGCGGACTCTCTTTCAATTTTCACTCTTTTTTGTGAAAAGCAGTACTTGGGACACAATGGCAAGTACAGGCAATTCAATTAAAGGTCCGATAACCAAAGCCAAAGCAATGAGTGGTTGGTTGGGAAATGCTGTGACAGCTATAGCCAAGGCGACCGGAGAATTTCGTGCAATAATCGTCAAACTTAAGCTGACCGAATCTTCATAGGAAAACTTCAAGATTCTTCCCATCAGACGACCTAATACATAGTTGATAACAAAAAATATCAAAATAGGTATAATTAAAATATAAATGACTTCCAAGTTATCAAGTAAGTATGAACCTTGAGAAGCGAACATTGCCATAATGGCTAATGACAAAAAAAAATCTGAGCATTGCTAAAAAAGGGTATAACTTTGTTGGTTAAAACTGATTCTTTTCTTCTCAATAGGAATCTCGTAAGGTGAGCAAGTACGAAAGGAACGATCAATACAATCAATATACTCTCTATAAGTGTCGAGAGGGGTATCGTTTCAATGCTTCCAACAAATAGTAGTAGATACACAGGCAAAAATACGACTTGTAGAATCAAATTAATCGGTAGAACGGATGTTGAAAGAGACACATTCCCTTTTGCTATGCCTGTAAATGCCAGATACCAATCTGTGCAAGGTGTCACCATAAGCATAATGAAACCAATCCATAAAGCCGGATGATCTGATAAGAAAATAGCCCCTAAACCCCAGGCTAATACTGGTGTCCATATAAAATTAATGATAGTACTGGATCCAAGGAACCTGATATTTAAAATGCCTTTTTTAATTGATGCAGTGGAATCGTCAAAAACAATCCATAGAGCATTAAGAATAAGAACGGAACAACCAGAGTCTCTGCATATTGTTCAATTACGCCTAATTGTCCTAATAAAAGACCTGACCCAACAGCGAATAGTATAATAAAAGTTTGGAATTTTTCTAATGTCCCCATAAATAAATCTCTTTTCCATTTAAAAATTTTCTTATAAGATGAACCTTTCTGCAAATCAGTATAAATAATCTATCAATGATTGCCTTGATTTTCAATTGAAGTGATAGGAAAAAGATAGATGCAATTGTATATAAATTAGAAGGACAAATTTTATAATACTCAGGAGGTCTTGACAATAGTGCCAAACATTTTTAATATATGAGTATATGTTGATATAAGCATATTGGCATTGAAAGTTATCATTATAACCAGGAAGAGGTGACCAATCATAAAAGACATTGAGGAAGACGAAACTGTTGATAATAATAAAGATCTCGATGAAGAAACTTTATTTGTTGTATCCCAGACTTTCAAAGCATTAAGTGATCCGACGCGAATCAGAATACTGAATTTGCTTTTCCTTAAAGAATATTCTGTGAATGATATTGCTGAAAACTTACATTTGAGACAATCTACTGTTTCTCACCAACTAAGATTTTTGAAGAATTTACGCTTGGTCAAGTATAGAAGAGAGGGTACCACCCTATATTATTCCCATGATGATGCACATGTAATGAACATGTTGAAAGAAACGATTGATCACGCTTGTCATCACTGATGAAAGAACTATATATAGAATTCAATTAAATATACTTATCTGCAAATATTAACAGGAGGTAATCGAATGGCTCAGGAACATGACCATACACATGGTGCAAACAAAAAAACGCTTTTGATTAGCTTTATCATTATCACAACATATATGGTTATTGAAGCGATTGGGGGTTTCTTGACCAACAGTCTCGCCTTACTAGCTGACGCGGGTCATATGTTAAGTGATTCAATTTCGCTAGGTGTTGGGTTGTTGGCTTTTATACTTGGAGAAAAAGCTGCTGATTATAGTAAAACATATGGATATAAACGGTTTGAAATTCTGGCAGCAGTATTTAATGGAGTTACTCTGGTACTGATTGCTATCTACATTTTTTATGAGGCATACCAACGGTTTACGGACCCGCCTGAAGTGGCCTCTACTGGCATGTTGATCATTGCTACTATTGGATTACTGATAAATATCCTTGTAGCATGGCTCCTCATGCGCGGCGGGGATACAAAGGAAAACTTGAACATACGGGCAGCATTTTTACATGTGTTAGGCGATCTACTTGGTTCAGTGGGTGCCATTGTTGCAGCTTTGATGATCATCTTCTTCAACTGGGGGTGGGCAGATCCGTTGGCAAGTGTGATTGTCGCAGTGCTTGTATTAATAAGTGGGTGGCGTGTGACAAAAGAGTCCATTCATGTATTGATGGGACACCCAAAAATGTTGAAATTGATGCAGTGATTAAAACCATAGAGAGCATTCCTGGTGTAAATAACATGCATGACTTGCATGTATGGAGTATTACAAGTGGTAAAAATGCACTTTCATGCCATGTGGTAGTGGATGGAACCATTTTTGTTCAGGAAAGTCAGGAAATGTTGAAAACAATTGAACAAAAGTTGGAAGACGAGAATATTGGACATGCAACTATTCAGATGGAAAGTGATAATCATCCTCATAAAGATTCTGTAATGTGCAAGGATGACAATATGGAGCATAATCATGAACATTAAATAAGAGAATATATTGCATTATGAAAAAGCTGCCATAATATTAATGGCAGCTTTTTTAGCACACTTCATTACTATATATTTGACGATTTCATTACAACTCTTACAGCACACATCTTTTTAGTTGATTAAATGATATGATTACTATATAAATTATGGCAGCTTGAACAGGAGAATGTTACATGTTTGATTTAAGAATAATGTATGTGGTTATAGCGGCTACACTGTTATTTGTTGCGATTCCGTTCGAAGAAGCCAGTGGACACTCTGTTTTAGAAGCAGCCGACCCAGTGGATGGAGAACAACTCGAAGAAACCATAGATACAATAGAACTCTACTTTAGTACAAAGATTGAAAATGGGAGCACCCTTTACCTTACGAATGAAGAGGGTCAGGAGCTTCAACCATCAGCTATTGATATAGAAGATGATGAAATGAAAGCAACATTTAAAGATGTGCTCGAATCAGGAACGTATAGAGTGAATTGGAAGATCATCGGAAGTGATGGGCATTTGATTGAGGATGGGTATTCTTTCTCAATATTGGAAACTGAAGATAGTAAAATTCAGAAAGGTGTCAATCAAAATGAGAATAATATTAATACCGAAACAAATGATGCCGGTCAGAATAATACTGATGGGGTGGGGGATGAACCGAATGATCAATCTTCCGGCTCAAAAAATACAACCGGAGAACAGACGGATACCGTAAATGATCGAGTTTCGTTAAGTACTGTAATCATAATTCTTCTTGTAGTTATTGGTACAATATTTGCAATCTGGTTATTTACTGATAAACGCAAAAAGTAGGAGGTGAATTGAAATGCTTTTAGTTTCCTTGACAGAATTTATATTATACATTTGTTTCTCGCTCCTCATCGGCTCTTTGATTTTATATATCGTTCCGGAAGATAAGAGGACAACTTTGAACGTGCCCAAAAAGTTACTATATTTAACGGCTATTTTAATACCTATAACCGTTTTCTTTCCAGTTTTTCGAACGGCAAGTATATTGGCTGGAGATATGGGTCTCTGGTCAACCTTAATGAATGTAATACTGACCTTTGAAATTGGCAAAGCCTGGCTGTTTATCAGTTTTATATCCATCATTCTCATATTTGTATTGAGAGCCAGGCACCTGACAGAAAAGTTGCATTTAAAAATGTGGGCTTTGGTTTTAACCTTATTGATGCTGTTCGGCTACACAAATTCAGCACATGCTGCCACCATTACCGAATGGCAAGGATTCATTGTACATACACTTCATTTCATGTCAATTAGCATATGGATAGGAATTCTTTTTGTAATCAGCTGGTTTTCCAAGGATAAACATAATTGGACACCATTTTTGAAATGGTTTACTCCAGTGGCAATAATATGCCTTGCAATCGCGATCATTACAGGGTACTTTACTATGGAAATTGATATTGATTCATATGATGATGTGAACGCTTCTGTGCTGCAGGAATATCAGAACAGTCTTATAGTGAATTACGGCCAGGCATTGGTTCTGAAGCATATATTTATCATTTCACTTGTAATATTCGCTTTGATAAATGGATTTCTGTTTAGGAAGCAGCAAAATAATGCGTCATTCAACCCTTTAAAATGGGCAAGACTGGAAAGTATCTATGCTTTGGTTGTGTTCGGGCTGACAGCCTTTATGGGGCAGTCCTGGCCACCGCATCAAATTTATAGACTGGTAAAAACAGAGGGGGCTTCCCCCCTATTTAATGCATTGTACGATGGAGATATTGTAAACACTATCCAGAATGCTGAACAGGGGGGCGTGTTCAATGTCACCATGTCATTTGCTTTGGAAAACTACCTGTTATTCGCTTTAGGTTTGTTGTTTTTATTATTGACCATATACTCAGCTGTACGAAAAAAGTCTGTTTTCGCTTCTACATTCTCCTCTTTACTGATGTCTATATCCATTTACGTTGGAATTATTTTAGGTGTGCAATAGGTGCAGTAAAACAAATCAATATATAAGCAAAAGAGGTGCCATCAATTTTGATGACACCTCTTTTAATAATGATTTTCTATTTTCTAACAAGAAGCATACATGCTGAAACTAATGAGAACGCAATTAAGGCTAAAAATGGTATTGTGATGAATCCAAGCCAATTAATATACTCGGTACTGCATGGCACACCATTGGCACATGGTTTAATTTCCGCAAACCCAGGTACTTTTTGTTCTAAATAATGAAAGAGAGAAATTGAACTGCCAATGATTGATATTGGTAATACATATTTCTTAACAGATTTATCATTTTGAAAGGTGGCTATTCCAAGTATCAATACTAAAGGATACATTAGGATTCTCTGGTACCAGCAAAGTTCACAAGGAATGAAGCTTTGTATTTCGCTGAAGTATAGACTGCCAAGTGTTGCTATAATTGAGACCAACCATGCTACATATAATAATAGCTGAGAAATATCTGTTTTTCTCATATCTTAATTTTCCTCTAATTCAGAGTCTATTACCTCTTTAATTGACTCATAATCGAATGGGTCTTCTATTATTGTCTCATTTATCATAATAGTTGGGGTGAATTGAACGCCAATTTCTGAAGCCAGCTCCGAATCTCTATTCACTGCGTCCATCTCTGAATTATTTTCAATCGAAGATTTCAAATCATTTGTATCAATACCTGAGACTCCGCTCGCTATTTCAAGGATATTTTCAGTTGTAATCCAACTTCTATCGTGGTCATCACTCGGTTGTGCTTCGAAGAGCGCTTTATGAAATTCCCAATAAGCATCAGGATTTTGTTTATAGACGGATTCAGCTGCTAATGATCCTAATTCAGACTCTTCTCCATGAAATAAGACATTTACATAAGAGAACTTCACTTCTCCTGTATCGACATAGTCATTTACCAGTTTTGGAAAAACATCTGATCCCCAAGCTTTACAAGCTGGACATTTGAAATCTCCGAATTCTACTATTGTAACAGGCGCATCTGAATCGCCTAATGTCGGTTGGTCTTCAATTGGAGGTTGCTTACCTGATACCATTCCCTGACTCGATTGGGAATTAGTATTGTAGATAATAACACCTGCAATAACCAATACCACAATAGCCAGGGTAGCAATTACAATAAATTTAAATGTAGAGGAATTACTTCTTTTCATTAAAACACCTGCCTATTTTTATTTAACACTAATTGTATCACCAAACTCTTCGTTTAATGAGCCAATCATGTATTGTTCGAATTTATGTCAAAACTGGAATTATATCAGCATACCAATCTATATGCGAAAATAAAGTTACTTAAAATACTGGCTTATTTAAGAATCGTAGAACAAAAAACAAACCACCTTGAAAAGAATTAATCAAAGTGGTTTGTTTTTTCGAATTAGATCTTAGCTAAGGGGACCGTCAATAGATTGTTTTTTAAATATTTATACAGTTTAGATATAACACTTTAAAAGAGAAGGGAAGTCAAAGCATTAAACGTACCGTTCTCATTCCTATTTTAATAGAAAATTTTATAAGCCGATATCTCTCTTTTAATGTGAGATATCGGCTTAATTTTAGTGCAAAATATCACTTAAATAAGTACAAAATAAAGTCAAAAGTCACACCCAGATTTAAGACAAAGGTCTGCTAAACTTTAATCACTGATTCACATCCGGTTACCCCTTCTGTCACTTTCGTAATTATTCTGCACTAATTCAGACGATAATTTGCATTATAATTAAAGAACCCAGCTTGTCTTCGTAAGAAGACAAGCTGGGTTCTAAAGTAGTATGTGCAAAATAGTATTTAAAATATATGCAATTCATCGGTGAAAGAGACACTCTAGTGTTGTCTATTTAGGATCTACTCTAATTAATCAAAAATTTAAGAGAGAAAAGCACATCTACAAATTGTTTCACCAGAAGATTATTTTTCTAATTATAAATGAAAAACGTTCGTAAAAGTATATGCAAAATATTGAACGTTCGTAAACTATTTTAATATGTTTAAGAACGTTTATTTTGATCTATTTCAAATGTTTTCAAATAGTTCGTAAAATTGTACTTTTAAGAACGAATAAATTATTTATCACAATAAAGTTCACTTACGATATCGTAATTTCTTTCAGCTTTATTTCAGAAAATTCTTTCTATGTCGAGAAAAACTTATACAAATTTATTATTATTCAAACGTCTGCTTGAATAAAGAAAAACAAGATGTTATGCTATACTCAAACAATATTTGAATGATGAGGTGTATGTATGAATAAGAAAGAAACGTGTGAAGTTTTTTGTTATGACGAAGAAAAGGTTAACCGGATGCAAGAGAATTTACAAACTGTAGATATTGCCGGTATATCACAGATGCTTAAGGCTATTGCCGATGTGAATAGGGCAAAAATCACCTATTCCTTATGCAAGGAAGAGGAATTATGCGTCTGTGATATCGCAATATACTCGGTGTGACTGTAGCAAATGCATCTCATCATTTACGCACGCTCTACAAAGAAGGCATCGTTACATTCAGGAAAGAAGGGAAACTCGCGTTCTATTCACTGGAAGATCAGCATATTAAAGAAATCATGACGATTGCATTAATACATAGGAAAGAAGTGATAACCAATGTCTGAAGGGATTGCAGAGCTGACTGAAGAAAAAAAAAAGTTTACCGTGTTCAGGGGTTTTCCTGTGCGAACTGTGCAGGGAAATTTGAGCGCAATGTGAAGAAACTACCTGAAGTTCAAGATGCGAAGGTGAATTTTGGCGCATCAAAAATTTCTGTATATGGTTCTGCAACGGTTGAGGAACTGGAAGAAGCAGGGGCATTTGAAAACCTCAAAGTGGTGCCTGAAAAGTCTATGCGTCAAACGCAACCAGAAGTAAATAAAGAAAAAAAAGTTTACCGTGTTCAGGGGTTTTCCTGTGCGAACTGTGCAGGGAAATTTGAGAATAATGTGAAGAAACTACCTGAAGTTCAAGATGCGAAGGTGAATTTTGGCGCATCAAAAATTTCTGTATATGGTTCTGCAACGGTTGAGGAACTGGAAGAAGCAGGGGCGTTTGAAAACCTCAAAGTGGTGCCTGAGAAATCCCTGGAAGAAAGTGGACAAGACAAAAAAGAAAAGGAAGTAACCATTCCATTTTATAAAAGCACAGCACTCTGCTCTATTCGCTACTGTTTATCGCTTTTGGCTTCATTTCAATGTTGGTGAATGGTGATGACAATATTCTTACACCACTGCTGTTCATCACTTCCATGATTGTCGGAGGGGCTTCAATGCTGAAAACGGGTCTCCAGAATTTAGTCCGGTTTGAATTTGATATGAAACCCTGATGACAGTCGCAGTGATTGGCGGTGTCATCATCGGAGAATGGGCCGAGGTCGCCATTGTTGTCATCTTGTTTGCCATCAGCGAAGCGTTGGAGCGTTTCTCGATGGATCGAGCAAGGCAATCCATCAGTTCATTGATGGATATTGCTCCTAAAGAGGCACTTGTCAGACGCAACGGACAGGAAATGACAGTGCACGTCAATGATATTGCTGTGGGCGATATCATGATTGTTAAGCCTGGACAGAAAATTGCTATGGACGGCGTAATTGTCAATGGCTACTCTGCAATCAACCAGGCAGCAATCACAGGTGAATCAGTGCCGGTTGAAAAATCGATCGATGATGAAGTATTTGCAGGGACACTGAACGAAGAAGGCTTACTGGAAGTTAAAATCACTAAATTGGTTGAAGATACGACCATTGCCAAAATCATTCATCTGGTGGAAGAAGCACAAGGTGAGCGTGCTCCTGCCCAGGCATTCGTTGATAAATTTGCAAAATATTATACGCCTGCCATTATGGTTGTCGCAGTGCTGGTTGCGATTGTACCCCCGTTATTTTTCGGTGCGAGCTGGTCCACTTGGGTGTATCAAGGGTTAGCGGTTCTCGTTGTAGGTCCATGTGCATTGGTAATTTCCACGCCGATAGCGATTGTTTCGGCAATCGGAAATGCTGCCAAGAAGGGAGTCCTTGTAAAAGGCGGGGTCTACCTCGAAGAAATGGGTGGATTAAAGGCCATTGCATTTGATAAGACCGGCACACTCACAAAAGGCGTCCCGGTTGTAACTGATTATCGTTTAATCGACAATGCAATTGATGAAAAGGAAATGCTGGCAGTCATCACAGCATTGGAAGATCGTTCCCAGCATCCATTGGCATCCGCGATTATAAAGAAGGCAGACAGTTATAACCTTCCTTATTCTGATATTTTTGTCGAAGACTTTTCTTCCATTACAGGCAAAGGGATACGGGGCAAAATCAATAATGAAATGTATTACGTTGGCAGCCCGGCATTATTTGAAGAGATAGAGGCAGCTAATTTCAATGATTCAATTAAAAGTGATGTCAAAACACTTCAAGAACAAGGTAGGACCGTTATGGTTGCAGGAACGAAAAATACAGTTCAGGCAATCATTGCAGTCGCGGATGAAGTCCGCGAATCAAGTAAAGCGGTAATCCAGAAGCTGCATCAGGCAGGCATCGAAAAAACAGTCATGCTTACGGGGGATAATCATAGTACTGCCCGTGCGATTGGTTCACATGTCGGTGTCACAGATATTCAATCTGAATTACTCCCGCAGGATAAACTAGACGTAATCAAGCAACTAAAAACTGATTATCGTCATGTAGGCATGGTCGGCGATGGGGTCAATGACGCCCCGGCGCTGGCAGCTTCCACCGTTGGTATCGCTATGGGTGGCGCCGGTACAGATACCGCTCTTGAAACAGCGGATGTCGCTTTAATGGGCGATGACCTGAGGAAACTGCCCTTTACCATCAAACTTAGCCGTAAAACATTGAACATCATCAAAGCGAATATCGCTTTTGCCATTGGAATCAAACTGATTGCTCTATTGTTGGTCATCCCAGGATGGCTGACACTATGGATTGCGATTCTCTCGGACATGGGTGCCACTTTAGTGGTGGCCTTGAATGGTTTGAGGCTTATGCGTGTGAAGGAAGATGAATTAAGCTGGGTTCTTCCCAGATAAGTAAAAGTACTGATGTCGAATATTGGAGTTGGAAAAATGATTATAACGGCATTTACAGCTGCTGCCATCTATGTAGCGACAGGAATCGACTATCTCGTCATACTGATTCTTCTGTTTTCGCAAATCAAAAAGAGTAATCAATAAAACATATCTGGATTGGACAATATATTGGGACAGTCATTATTATACTCGCGAGTCTTCTGGTGTCATTGGGCGTTGCTAATCTAGTTCCCCAACAATGGATGATCGGACTGCTTGGACTGCTGCCGCTTTACCTGTGTTAAAAATATGGATTCAAGGTGAAGAAGACGAAGATGAAGGCAACATTCTCTCCCTTTTCTCTTCAGGCAGATTCAATCAATTATTCATAACGGTCACTTTCATTGTACTGGCTTCCAGTGCGGATGATTTCGCTATCTATATACCGTACTTTACGACTTTAAATATGATGGAAATCATTATTGCCGTCATTGTTTTCATGATCATTTGGTGTTCTATGTCTAATCAGCTATCGATTGGCTTCCTTGAATTTTGTTTCAGATAAAATCGAAAATATGAACGTTGGATCGTTCCAATCGTCTTATAGGATTAGGAATTTATATCCTATTTGAAAATGGCACATTCAACGCTCTGTTCTCATTCCTATTTTAATAGAAAATTTTATAAGCCGATATCTCTCTTTTAATGTGAGATATCGGCTTAATTTTAGTGCAAAATATCACTTAAATAAGTGCAAAATAAAGTCAAAAGTCACACCCAGATTTAAGACAAAGGTCTGCTAAACTTTAATCACCGATTCACATCCGGTTACCCCTTCTGTCACTTTCGTAATTATTCTGCACTAATTCAGACGATAATTTGCATTATAATTAAAGAACCCAGCTTGTCTTCGTAAGAAGACAAGCTGGGTTCTAAAGTAGTATGTGCAAAATAGTATTTAAAATATATGCAATTCATCGGTGAAAGAGACACTCTAGTGTTGTCTATTTAGGATCTACTCAAAACATCCGATTTTCATAAGCAAATTTATCTGGCTTATTTTAGTGTTGAATTTAAATTTATTCATAATTTGAAATGTCACATTAAATACTAATAAAATGCACAGTTTCTTTAAAAATTTGATTTAAGCTAAATAATTAGATGGGAATTTTTAATAGCTAAAATTGGTAATAAGACTAGTGTACGAATGATTTCTTATTCTAATAGAATAGTAAGTTTGTTTGAAAATTATCTTTCAAAATTAACTATGTATGAGGTGCAAGATGAAAGTAATTGCTACTGGAGGTGTAAGAGTATGAAGAAAAAAACAAGGAAGATTTAAGAATCAGTATTATACTGAGTGTCATTATTTTGTTAGGTGTGACCTTATGGTTCAACTTAACTTCTGATACAAAAGCCTTACAAGTAGGCGATGAATCAATTGATTTTCAATTGGAGACGTTAAATGGTGATTCAATACAATTATCGGATATCAATTCAGAAAAAGGTGTTATTTTGAATTTCTGGGGGACTTGGTGTAAACCGTGTCGTGAAGAAATGCCTGATATGAACCGAATTTATAATGAGGGACATGATGATTATGAAATCATTGCAATAAATGTTTCGGAGGATGAGCAGCAGATTAATCAGTTCTTATCCAGCTTAGATGAAAAACTTGATTTTCCAATCGCATTGGATCGAAACAGAGATGTGACTAAAGCTTATCAAGTCGGACCACTGCCGACGACAATAGCAATCAATAAAAACGGTATTGTCGTGGATAAGAAAGAATATCAGTTAACTGTAGACGATATTTACAGCTTTGTGGAACAATCTACTTCTGAATAGGGTGAGCTTTAATGGAATCTAGGAAGATAACATGTGAATCCTGCAATTATGTCAATCCCCCGGGGACACAATTATGCCAGTCGTGCGGGAAAATGATAAATAATGATTACGATAAAAATAAAATAAAAGATTTAATGCGCTATGATGGCAGTGCAATTCGTTCGAAAACCCGTTCTAAAAGTATTTTTGATAAAATTTGGATTTTCTTTACTTCAATAAAAGTCGGAGTAACGATCATAGCAATCATCACTATTGCTTCGTCTATAGGAACGATTTTTCCTCAGGAGTATTTTATACCAGTGGGGGCCAATCCACAACAATACTATACAGAGAATTACGGTACTTTAGGAAAAATTTATATTGAACTGGGATTTCATAATTTATATTCTTCCTGGTGGTTCATCATACTAATTGGTTTGCTTGCACTTTCGCTCATCGCAGCAAGTATCGACAGGGGTATACCGTTGTTCAAGTCTTTAAAAAATCAGCGGGCTAAAAAGCACCCGTCTTTTTATAAGAGACAACGCTTGAATTTACATCAGGGAAGTTCCCGTAATACTGCAGATGTCGTCGAGGGCTTAAAGAAAAAAGGTTATAAAGTAAAAGAAGACGACAATCACTATCTATTTGAAAAGGAAAACTATCCAGATGGGGCCCTTACATAAATCATTTTGGTTTAATTCTTCTATTATTTGGTAGTATGTTGAGATTTTTTCCTGGTATGTATGTAGATGAATTGATCTACATTACTGAAGGTGAAACGGTTCAAGTACCTGAAACAAATGGTAAATATTATGTGAAGAACAATAAATTTACCATAGATATATACGATGAAGAATCCGGGACGGTCTATGATAATACACTAAAGAATATAAATGAGACTGTCGTCAGCAACTATCAGACGGATTTTAGCTTTTATGAGAATGAAAATATGGATGTAGTGGGTTCTGCACCTGATTTACAGAAGGTAGAGGATTACAGTGTACAGGTGAATCATCCATACCGCTTTGATCTATTTGAAATTTATCAGGCAAGTTATGATAATTCTCAGATGAAGTCCATGACATTTCAGCTTGAAGACAATGATGATAAACCTGTTGGGGAACCTTTTACAATAGAATTGGATAATCCGCATCAAAATTATGAAGTTGTAGATGGTGTGAATGTCAATATTAGAGCGTATGCTCCAGATTTTCTTGAAATAGATGAGAATGGAGCACTTATCTCCGAAACACCTGTAGCTACAAACCCTGCTTTTGTATTTGAAATTTTCGATAGTGAATCTAGTGAACTCAGTTTAATTCAAATTATGAACTCAACCGATATCACAGAGAATAACAAGTATAATGTAAAATTTGTTGAAAATGAAAATCACTGGGCTACTGTTTTGACCCTAAAAAAAGACCTGACAATGCCATTGATAGCAACAGGATTTGTGATATTTTTAGTGGGACTATTTATTGGTTCATACATTAATCATAGACGAATATGGGTTAATACTGATGATGGATTCAGTATCAGTGCGCATACAAACAAAAATTATTTTGGACTAAAGAAAGATATAAATCCTGTATTGAGAGAATCCGGATACGATGAGATTTTAGATAGAGATAGCTAAAATAATAATGAAATATAAACAGAGATGAGGAGGAATTAATATGGAATCCACACTATTATCGATTAGTAACTGGCTGATTACTGCTGCCTTTTTTACTTATTGATTTCTCTTATACCACTTGCGTTAAGTGTTAAGTCTAATAAGAAAACCGCAGAATTTATTTCTATTATAATGATTATAGTGGCTTTTATTATGGAAATTACTTATTTCTTATTAAGGTGGACAGCAACCGGACATGCACCTGTCTCGAATATGTATGAGTTCATTGCAACTTTTTCAATAATGTTAATTTTAGGTTACTTAATTACATATCATTACTACAAAACAAAAATTTTAGGATTATTCGTCATTCCGTTAGCGTTAATTCTCATTGCCTATGGCAGCATGTTTTCGACAGATGTTAATCCCCTGATTCCGGCGCTACAGAGTAACTGGTTGGCAATCCACGTCATTACAGTGACGATTTCTTACGGTATTTTATCCATGAGTGCAGTGGCAGGACTGATTTACCTGCTGAAAGCAATTCCTCATGATGAAAAATCATGGCGGGCGCGTATGCTTGAAGTGATTATGGCAGGTTTGGTGATTGTTTTGGTCTACATCGCGACGACACTCATCATGAAAGGTGCAGTTGATTACAGTGATGAATTCATGTATACAGATCAGCGAGGACAGACGATAGTTGCAGACTATCATTTGCCAAGTTTGATTAATTTTGAAGGTGCAATTGCAGTGGAACACTTAGGTAATAATGAATATGAACCTGCGGACCATTTCCATTCAGGAATTAATTTACCGCCAGTCATTCAATCTCAATCATTGAACACGGTAATATGGTCTGTCATGCTGGGAGTGATAATCTACGGGATCCTTCGTCTGATACTCAGAAGGAGATTGTCAGCAATTATCAAACCACTTGCAAATAAAGCAGATTTAAACTTAATGGATGAGATAGGTTATCGTTCAGTAATTATAGGTTTTCCGTTGTTTGCACTTGGTGGTATATTTTTCGCAGCGATTTGGGCACAAATTGCATGGAGCAGGTTTTGGGGTTGGGACCCGAAGGAAACCTGGGCATTTATCACATTTATGTTTTATACTATTTTCCTGCATCTAAGATTGAACAGAGGATATGAAGGGAGAAATCTGCATGGTTGGCAGTAATCGGGTTTATACTGATACTGTTTAACTTAATTGCAATAAACTTAATTGTTGCAGGACTTCATTCATATGCATAATTGGATTAGATATAGTTTATTATTAACAGAATATAAAAAATTCTGAGAAAATATATTAGGAGTTCGTTCGAATTATCGTAAAATCTCAATATGAATGGAGTGTTATTTTGGGTAGTGAAATGACTTTCTTACTTGCATTTGGAGCTGGATTCTTAAGTTTTGTCTCACCTTGTGTACTTCCAGTATTTCCTGCTTTTATCTCTTACATAACAGGAATGAGTTATAATGAAGTAGAAAATCAAAAATTCAATGCACGCGCAATATTCCACACACTTTTCTTTCTTGTGGGATTCAGCTTATTCTATATAGCCCTGGGGTTTGGCACGTCCTTTTTAGGCGGAATATTGATTGAACATGCGAATCTGATCAGACAACTGGGTTCAATCTTGATTATTTTCTTCGGGCTTATCATTACCGGCGTGCTTAATTTTAATTTCCTGATGAAAGAGAGGAAATTAAAATTTAAAAACAGACCGTCAGGATTTTTAGGTTCAACTTTAATAGGTATGGCTTTTGGTGCCGGATGGACGCCGTGCAATGGACCGATTATCGGAGCAATTTTCGCAATGAGTGCCAGTGCACCAAACGATGCTTTAATGTTAATGGTTATTTACTGTCTGGGCTTTGCAATTCCATTCTTTATATTGAGCTTTTTCGTATCTCGTACACGCTGGATGCTGAAATACTCGAATACGATTATGAAAGTTGGTGGGGTCATCATGATATTAATGGGTGTACTTCTGTATTTTGATGGATTGACTCAGATTATCATTTGGCTGCAGCCGTACTTTGGAGATTTTCAAGGCTTCTAATTATGAATACATTAAATGACTTGTTTATATAACTTTCATAGAAATGATATATTTATAAAATTTGTTTAAAAATTATTGTTAAAATTAAATATCAAGGAGGAATCTGGATGAAAAAATATTTAATGCCAGTTTTGATGGGCGTAATCTTTATTTTAACAGGTTGTAGTGATGACTCAGCATCGAACGAATCAAATATTAAAGAAATGGTTTCGGAATTAAGCGCTAGTAATATTGTAGAATCAGCATCTATAAATGATAAAACACTTATTGTTAAAGATAGTGGAGATGAGAATGTCTATACTTTGCCAGACGATGAATTTTTTGTATCTATTGCACCATACATCTCATATACACATCCTTGTGAATTTCATAGCTTAACAGGTTGTCAGGGAGAGCTGATGAATGAAGAGATGGATGTAAAAATTACAGATGAAGATGGAGAAGTTCACGTTGATGAGAAGTTGACTACCCTTGAGAATGGTTTCTTGGATTTTTGGCTGCCAAGAGATAAAAATTACTCTTTAGAAATTAATTATGATGGAAAAAAAGTTGAATCTAATTTTTCAACTTTTGAGAATGACAGCACCTGTCTGACAGATTTACAGCTTAAATAATATATTATTCAGATTACCCAATGCTATTTAGTGTTGTGGAATCTGCATTTTTAATTCAATGTTAAATCGCAGAGTAGCAGTTAATTTATTTTTACTTAGTTTTTAAATACATGTAGTGGATAGTTTCTGCACATATATTTTTTATAATAAACTTAGTAAATTAATAGCTTGACAAATAACGACTACAGAGGTAAAATTAAGTTAATAAATCGATTACAGTTGTAGTCGTATCATAATGTAGGAGGGAAAAAAATGAATAAAGAAGGTAATCATAATCATGCTGAGCATGAAGAAAATCATCATAACCATGAGGAGAGCCACGAATCCCATAATCATAGCGGACACGATCATCATGCGCATATGGTGACAGATTTTCGTAATAAATTCTTCATTATCCTGATATTCACAATTCCAATTGTACTTCTATCTCCGATGATTCAAAATTTCATAGGTGTGGATTGGCAATTTACTGGAGATAGTTATATTGTGGCAGCGTTGGCCACGTTCGTTTATTTCTACGGGGGTTGGCCATTCATTAAGGGCGCTTACGATGAATTGAAAAACAAAGAACCAGGCATGATGACATTAATAGCAATGGCGATTTCTGTCGCTTACTTCTATAGTATGGCAGTTGTTTTTGGATTCAATGGGGAAGAAATTTTCTGGGAGCTGGCAACTCTTGTATTAATCATGCTTCTGGGACATTGGATTGAAATGCGAGCTATTAACAATGCTTCCAAGGCTCTGGAGTCCCTCGCATCATTAATGCCTGATACGGCAAACCGTATCACTGAAAATGGTGAAACAGAAGAAGTTCAGATTGATGATATTAAAGCGGGTGATTTACTATTAGTAAAACCCGGAGAAAAAATGCCGCTGGATGGTAAAATCGTTAAAGGAAAGTCGCAAGTTGATGAATCAATGTTAACGGGTGAATCTGTTCCAGTTGGAAAATCCGTTGATGACGAGGTCATTGGAGGTTCAATAAACAGAGAAGGTTCTCTCACTATTGAAGTAGAGAAACTGATGAATGAATCTTATCTGACACAAGTTATAGATATGGTTAGAGAATCACAACGTACTAAATCGAAAACTCAGGATGTAACTAATAAAGCAGCTAAATGGTTATTCTATATCGCTTTAGCTGCCGGTATTATCACATTTATCGTTTGGATAAGTGTTGGAGCAACTATAGATACTGCTATCATGAGATTGGTAACAGTTTTGGTTATTGCTTGTCCTCATGCTTTAGGTCTGGCAGCACCGTTGGTTATTTCAGTATCTACATCACTTGCTGCAAAGCACGGTTTGTTAATTCGAAAACGTCCACAGTTTGAAAAGGCTCGTAAAATTAACGCTGTGATCTTCGATAAGACGGGTACTTTGACTGAGGGTAAATTTGGTGTTACAGATATACAGACTTTCAATAATATTGACGAAAATACCCTTTTAAGTTATGCAGCAACAATAGAAAATGACTCGGAACACCCTATTGCGAGAGGTATACTCAATGAAGCCAAGTTAAAAGAACTTGAATTGCTTGAAATGTCAAATTTCAATTCAATTACTGGTGTAGGAATTGAAGGGACGATTGATGATAAACAAGTCAAAGTAGTGAGTCCGGGATATGTACGTAAACAAAAAATAGATTTTGACGATAAGAACTTTAATAAATGGTCAGAACAAGGTAAGACGGTAGTTTTTCTTTTGGTAAACGAAGAATTAGCAGGTGCCATTGCACTGGCAGATAAAATTAAGGAAAGTTCTAAGCAGGCAATTGAACAGCTGCATAAGAGAAATATTAAAGCTATCATGTTGACTGGGGACAATCAGAAAGTAGCAAATTACGTTGCAGAACAAATAGGAATTGATGAGGTTTATGCGGAAGTGATGCCCGATGAGAAAGCCGACAAAGTGACAGAAATCCAAGAACGTGGATTGATCGTTGCAATGACAGGAGATGGCATCAATGATGCACCTGCATTGACTAAAGCAGATGTTGGCATCGCTGTGGGCGCAGGTACAGATATTGCAATAGATAGTGCAGACATCGTTCTCGTTGACAGTAACCCGAAAGATATTCTTGCAATATTCAGCCTATCTAAAAAAACATATAATAAACTGATACAGAATCTGATTTGGGCAACCGGATATAACGTGATTGCTCTCCCATTGGCAGCAGGAGTACTGGCGCCTTGGGGAATAATACTCAGTCCTGCTGTAGGTGCGATTTTGATGAGTCTCAGTACAATTATCGTAGCAATCAATGCACAGTTACTGCATAGATTTGAAGTTGAATAACATAAATGCCATAAGTTAGGGTGAGAATATGACTATGAAAATTGATTCAAATATCACAGACTCCGAGTGGGAAGTCATGCGGGTCGTTTGGGCACAAAATAAAACTACGAGTAAAGACATTAGAGATATTATAGAAAATAAAAAGAATTGGAAACCGGCCACGACCAAAACACTTATTGGCAGACTTGTTGATAAAGGTGTATTAAACACAGAAAAGGACGGCAACAAATACATTTATTCAACTAATTTAAAAGAAAGTGACTTTCTTAAAAGTACACTTGAACAAACTTTCGATAATATATGTAATAAAGACATTGGAAAAATTATTGCAGATTTAATTTCAAAATCAACATTAAGCTATATAGATATAGAAGAGTTGGAAAAAGTGTTAGAGATGAAAAAAGAGATGCAGTTGACGTAGTGCCATGTAATTGTGTTCCAGGTCAATGTAAGTGTTAATCAGCAGTAGATACAATGAATTAAGACATATAATTGATTGGTTAAATAAAAAATAGAGAAAATATAAAATACCTGCCTGGGGTATGATGGAATTTGTATAGCGTAATCTAATTAAATTTTAAGGAGGAATTTATATGTCAAAAGTAACACTTAATGTAGAAGGAATGTCATGTGGGGCTTGCGTTAATAAAGTTGAGGGAAGTGTCAGTCAATTAAATGGCGTTGAATCAGTCAAAGCTCAAATTCCTGAAGGTAAAGTAGATGTAACATTTAATGACAGTACAATTAATTTGGCAGACATCAAAGGTGCTATTCAAAATACCGGCTACGAGATTAAAGAGGATATTGATAAAGAAGATGGTTCTGCGTGTTCATGCTGCAGCTAGTTAATGACAAAAGATTTTAAGAATTTAGAGTATCATCTTTTTATGTCATATTGATTCTATATAATAATTGTAGAAAGAGACCAAGATAAAAAATCCGGCAAATCTTAATTCAAGATTTGCCGGATTTTTTCTTTGTAATCAGGAATCCATGCTTTTATCCTATATTACTATTCACTAATTTATTCCACAGGTGCCAGTTCACTTTCTGTAACCCACTTATGATTCTGCACTTCTTCTTCAGTATCTGTTGTAACAAAATCTACCATATAGACAGTCGTTTCTTCAGCTGAGTCAATCGTGGCTGTTGCACCTTCCATGCCCTCCATGTGTGAGGCGTTCATTACAGTTTCATCACCTGGTTCAAGGGGTGCCTCTCCAGGCTCTTCCAATTCTTCATGGATGACCCATTTATGATCTTCGACAGGATCTCCACCATTCGTAGGTGTGTATGAGACAGTATAGACAGTCGTGTCAAAAGCACCGGAAATTGTTGCTTCAGCACCATCCATACCTTGCATGTGTTCTGCTTCAATAATCGCTTGACTTCCAACTGCATAAGTTGGATTTTCTGCTTCTTTCAAGTCTTCAGGTACTTCACCGGAACTGGACATCTCATCAGCTGAATGTTCCATACGACCGCCGGAATCTGATTCCATGTCCATTTCCTCCTCAGAGCTGGACTCTGTTTCAGTGCTTTGGCTTTCTTCATCTTCATTAGGCTGAGTTTCCCCATTACCACAGGCAGCCATTAAATACAGCGAATATGGAAAGAAACCCTAATAATATTTGTTTTTTACCATGTATATACCTCCATTTTATTAGTTCTACTGAGAACTCTACCCATAACTTTTGCAGTTTACGTGCAGATTCAATGAAAAATAAATGTATTTAATCAAATAATATTACCGACTCGACATATTGGATTTCAATTTAAAGGTTTATTAACCGTGGATGATATCTCAGCGCTTCCTTCAAATCTGCACGAAAAATCGATATTTAAATAATAAAATGTATAAAGAGAGTGGTGGATATAATCATGGAATAGGATTCTCAGGCGAAAATGATGGATTATATTTTGCAACTCATGGTGGGTTGAAGATATTTCGTGATAATGAATTGTATAAAACTATTAGCAATTATAATAATTATAATGATTATATGAGATTTAAGGTAATAGATGAAGGCTTTTATACTTCCGGCCAGCCAGGAAGAGATTCGGATATTCCGAATCCATTTGGCATTCAACGCAGTTTTGACGGTGGTAGAACTTTGGAGCATATTAAATTTGAAGGAGAGACAGATTACCGTGCTGTTGCAGTAGGATATAATAGCCATGATATTTTTCTATTGAATCCTAAGATCAATTCCCAATTAAATAAAAGATTTTAAAAAAGTGCTGACGAGAGGAAAACTTGGGAACGAGTCCATGTAAAAGGTCTTGATGGTGAGGTGTTATACTTAGTCATACATCCTTCAAAATCAAACTTCGTTGCAGCTGCTACCTCCACTGGAATAATTCTCATCAGAAGATGATGGAGATGAATTTAAGAGGTTTACATATTCGAGTCAAGCAGGTACTGTTTATTTCTATGGAGAAGACTTTTATTATGCAACACATGATGGAAAGGCGCCACTCATCAAAAGAGATGTTAAAGTGCTGATGAAACAATCGTTAGTATACCGGAAATGAAAGATGATGGTTTTGTATGTTGCAATCAATCCGCAGAACGAAGATGAGTTAGCAATCCATACTATAAATGGAAATACTTATGTATCTAAAGATGAATCAGAAGAACAGTGGAAGAAAATTTTAGTTGTGGGCAAAGTAAAATAAGCTGAATTATTCATAATAAAAATACTACTTTTCTATATAATATGACTAATGAACAAAAGATAAGATGATCTATTACGATTTATGCTGTTGCAGAAAACTGAGGAGGCTTTTATGTTCAATAAATTAGCTTTAAAAATCGGACTTTTGGTTTTTCTGGTGATTCTTATTATTGAAATCATATTATTCTATCCTATATACAAATCTGGTCGCTGATCGTGTGGAGGAAGTGATGGGGGATTTATTGGCCCGGGGGAATACACACAGAGACGTATTGGAGAAAACTATACAACCACGACATTGGAACATGTTGCGATTATGGAGTCAGAATCAGTTTATTGTGGTGATAACAGATGAGAATGGAGAGATAATCACCAATTCTGATCCGGTTGAACCAGAAATGATAACTGTTATTGAACATACTGATTATGGTGAAATACCACAAGAAGGAGTTATCCTGAAATCAAATTGGTCAGAAGAAAAAATGTCTCGACAGACAGCCCCCTAACTTTTAACGAAACACATAGCGGGCATGTTTTATGTTTGCTGAAAGTGATAGCATCGAACGGATTATTGATCATCTCAGCCATAAGTTTTGGCTTGTGGGTCTATTGACTTTACTTCTGACTGTTATAACGGTGTTTATTCTTTCCAGAGTTATTACCCAACCGGTATTGAGGATGAAAAAAGCGACAGAACAATTAAGTAGAGGCAATCATAACGTGGAATTGTATACACATCGAAAAGATGAGCTTGGAGATTTGGCGACTTCGATTACTTTGCTGTCGCAAGATCTGGAACGTTTAAAAAACGAGAGAAATGAATTTTTAGGGAGTATATCGCATGAGCTACGAACACCTTTAACCTATATGAAAGGGTATACGGATATTATTAGCAGAAAAGAAATATCCACGACGGACAGGAATAGATACATTAAAATCATTCAGGAAGAAACAGAGCATTTAGCAGACCTGAAAAAAATCTATTTGAATTAGCTAAAATCGATCATAATGAATTTACCATCACAAAAGAGAGGGTAGTATTTAGCGCTTTGATTGAGACGGTTTTAGCACGAATCCGTCCAGCGCTCAATGAAAAAAAGATAGAGCTTTTCTTTCATTGTCCGGACAACTTGGTTGTTATGGCAGATCCCGAAAGAATTCAACAAGTTATATTGAATATATTAGATAATGCAATAAAGTATACTCCCGAGAAAGGTCATATCACAATGGAAGTTATTCAAAATAAAAATGAAATTTTAACAACTATTCAGATACGGAGAAGGAATCCCAGAAGAAGATATACCCTTTATATTCGATCGACTGTATCGTTCTGAAAAGTCTAGATCCCGGGTAAGCGGAGGGTCTGGTCTCGGGCTGACAATCGCTAAAGAAATTGTGGAGTTGCATGGTGGCGAGATTGGAGTAGAAAGTACACTCGGCAAGGGGACTGTTTTCGTCATATCTTTAAAGAAGGAGAATGTAAATGAATAAAGTGCTGTTAATCGATGATGAAGAGAGAATGCTCGAACTGTTGACATTATACTTGAAACCTTACCCTTATTTTTGTCGAAAAGCAGTAGGTGCAAAAGCAGGGCTTAAGTTTGTTAAAGAAGAGAAGTTTGATCTTATTCTACTGGATATCATGATGCCTGAAATGAATGGATGGGAAGTATGCAGAGAAATACGGCAATACTCAGATGTACCTATTATCATGGTGACTGCACGTGAGCAGAAAGAAGATATTGTAAAAGGACTCAAGCTGGGTGCAGATGACTATATAACAAAACCTTTTAATGAAGAAGAATTGGTTGCAAGAATGGATGCATTACTAAGAAGAACAAGACCTGTCAACCGGATTGAAGTCGAAAGACTGTTATGGGACGAAGATCAATTTGAACTATCCTATAAAAAACAGCTTATAAAATTAACACCAAAAGAATTTGCAATCATTGGATTACTCATGAAAAATCCAGGAAGGGTATTTTCTAGAAATCAATTGATTGATTTAGTGTGGGGCATGCATTCTGAAACGGAAGGACGTACTGTGGATTCCCATGTTAGAAATATGCGGGAAAAAATTCGGGAAGTCGGCTTTCCTATCGATGATTACTTTCACACGGTGTGGGGCGTGGGCTACAAGTGGATTAGAAAGTAGCTTTCTCATATTATCGATTGTTTAAAAATGTAGATTTTGAGCACATTGCTAAAATTAATTTGAATATTTTAAAAACTGCACACTAACTGCACAAACCATGGGTATATTTTTTAGAGACTATTATTTCTGAGGTGATACTAATGAGCGAATATAAAAAAGACAGCTTATCTCTGACTGGTGCGATCGGTCTTGGGACAGGGGTTATGATCAGTGCCGGAATATTTGCATTGCTGGGTCAGGTTGCCGCACTTGCCGGCATGTGGTTCCCGATCATGTTTGTCGTCGGAGGGATTGTAACTGGATTCAGTGCGTATTCCTATGTCAAGATGAGCAATGAATATCCTTCAGGGGGGTATCGGCATGTTTTTGGCAAAAGCGTATGGTCAGGGTACCGTCACTGCTTCTGCAGCGATACTGATGGCCGTATCCATGGTCATCAACCAGAGTCTCGTGGCCCGTACTTTCGGTACCTATACGTTGCAGATTTTCAATATGGATGCAACCAGCTACCTGGTGCCTGTGCTCGCTGTTGGTCTTTTGCTCTTTGCATTCCTGGTTAATATTTCTGGCAACAGTTTCATTCAGACGTTTACTTCGATTGTGTCCCTGCTTAAAATAATTGGACTTGTCGTCTTTGCGATGGGCGGGTTATGGGTCGCCGGTTTTTCCATTACACCCGCAGAGGGCAGTGGAAGTACGGAAGACGCAACTATTACCAGCATGATTGCAGCTGTGGCACTCACCATCCTAGCGTTCAAAGGGTTTACGACGATCACTAACAGTGGCTCTGAAATCGTTAAGCCCCATAAGAATATCGGCCGGGCGATTGTCGCATCCATTTCCATCAGTCTTTTTGTGTATCTGCTGGTTGCATGGGCGGTATCCAGCAATCTGCCGTTAAACGAAATCATTGCAGCCAGAGACTACTCGCTTGCAGAAGCCGCAAGGCCAGCATTTGGAAACTACGCTGTATGGTTTACCGTCGGCATTGCGATCATCGCAACAGTATCCGGTATTATTGCCAGTGTCTTTGCGGTGTCACGCATGCTTGCCATGCTGACAGATATGAAGCTGATTCCACATAAGCACTTTGGCATGCCAGGACGAATTCAAAAGCATACGCTGGTATACACAATTGTACTTGCGATGGTACTGGCCGTCATTTTCGACCTCAGTCGTATCGCCTCAGTCGGGGGCCATATTGTATCTTGTGATGGATATGATTGTGCAATGGGGTGTATTTAAACATCTGAGGGATAAGGTGGATGCAAATCCAGTCATTGTCATGACCGCATTCATACTTGATGGAATTGTACTGGCAGCTTTTATGTGGGTCAAACTGATGAATGACTGGCTGATTGTTGTCGTCTCCATCATTTTCATTATCATCATCTTCATAGGGGAGTATGTATTTCTTAAACACCGTAATGATGGGTAAGAAGGGCATGCGCATTAAAGCATTTTTAATCTCGAGCCATGCGTGTTCTTCTAAAAGGGAAGAGTATCACAGTTACAAAAGGGGGTGATGCTTTTTCAGGAAGGTGAATCAATAGAAATTTAAAATGATTAGAAGGCATGGCATTGGATTGCTTGTATCATTTAAGGTAAATATCTCTTAGAAAAAATACCAGTGAGGAATGTAAAATGAATAACAGATTTACAAAAATAGTCGTCACACTCGCAACCGTTACTGGAATCAGTTTCTCAGCAGGACAAGTTTCGGCAGATTCCATCAACGCAGCTCCCCAAGCCAATGGACAAGCACAGGGGGAAGCAAAGGTTGAAAAGAGACTGGATAAGGTTGAGAAGAAAACGGACGCTATCCAATCTGAGCTGGAGGCAATCGAAGGATCTATCGAAGGCCCTCCTATAACAGTTGATGAAGTACAGCTCTAAAGAGTATCTGGACAAGCTGGAATCTCTGCTGAATCGCTTAAACGCCGCTGACAACCATTTGGATGCTGTGACCAAAAAAATGGAAAACCAGGATGCATCCATTGAAGAGACTGAAGCAGAAATTAATGATATACGCACCAGTATTTTAGAAGTGAAAGAAACGATTCAATCCATTTTTGCTGAACAGATGTCCAGCACTGGTGTAGTCCCTGACGGTCTGGAGGAAGCAGAAGATCCAACTTATGAAGTGGGTAGCCAAGCCATTATCAAAGCCGATCATATGCCAGGTATGTATGGTGCTGAAGCAACAATTGCAGGCGCATTTGATACTGTTGCTTATAGTGTCACTTATTACCCTACAACTGGTGGAGACCCAGTGGAGAATCATAAATGGGTCATCCATGAAGAATTGGAAGGTCCAGGAGAAGCACCACTGGAGCCCGGCACTGAAGTGACCTTGGATGCGGATCACATGAAAGGCATGGATGGTGCAACCGCTGTGATAGAATCTGCTGAAGACACTACTGTATATATGCTTGACTTCACAACAACAACTGGAGAAAAAGTAGAAAATCATAAATGGGTGACAGAAAGTGAATTGTCACCTGTTGAATAAAAACAGATGATATTAAAGAGCTTATCTTTACTGGATTATCTATCTCAAATGGATAATCTGCATGGATAAGCTCTTTTTATTATATGAATTAACAGATACATTAATGACTGTTTTGAAGGGAATTCGGTTTACTCCTCCTTGCAACGATGGTTCTAAGCGAACTCAACTGTTTTTTATAACCTTGTCTAAACTAAGGCGTCTCTTATAAGTATTGTCAAAATCAAGGGCGCTCTTAATTAATAATGCAAATACACCTTAATGTATATTTTCGTTAAAATGCTGGGTACAATCTTAACCGGAAATAAAAGAAGTGGTATGTCCAGAATAAGTTCCGACATACCACTTCTTTCTAAGTGTTGTGCTTAGGCGATTTCTTTACAAGCCTCTGCACATTTGAAGCACGCATCTGCACATTTCTGGCAGTGATCGTGGTCATGTTTTTGACACTCGTTGCCGCATGCTTCGCAGACCTTGGCACATACTGCCGCCAGATCAGAAGAAAATGGTGAATTTCTTGTCAGAGCCTGTTCTAAGAATGCACAGATATCTGCACATTCACGATCCAATCGGATACACTCCGCCATCATTTTTACGTCTTCTTCCCTCAGACAGGCATCGTAACAGTGGTTACAGGCTTCCATACATTCATGTAACGTCTGAATCAGTTGTTGATGTTGTTCATGAGCCATTTTAAATCCCTCCTATAGAATTGAATGCACTTACATTAATTGAATTCCCATCCATTTCGCATATAAACCGATATTGGTAAACTCCATAGAAAATGCACATAATTTTAATGATGATTGTCCTTCTCCACTTATTCAATATTGTAATTCGTCTAGAAAAAATCAAGAAATAGTTCCTTTTTTGTTATTAGATTGAAGCTTTGGAGCTTACTCTACTTTAACCTGTCCCATCATCCCATTGTCCTCATGTTCAAGTATGTGACAGTGGAACATATATATGCCTTTATTTTTAAACTGAATGGCAATTTTTACAGTCTCATCCGGGGCAACGGAAAAACTATCTTTCCAGCCTCTTTCGTTCTCAGGTGGTGCTTCTCCATTCCTGGAAAGGATCTTAAACTGAGCACCATGGATGTGGAACGGGTGAATCATGCCGCCCATCATGTCTGGTTTATTATAGATTTCCCATACTTCGGTGACACCTTGTTCCTGCGTAAAATCAATTCTTTCAGAGTCAAATTTTTTACCATTTATCGTTACCTGATCCATCATGCCGAAAAGTTCAATTTCTTTTGTTACTGGTAAATTCTTTTCTTCTTCCGTAACTGAAAAGTCATTCATTTCATCAGGTATATCTATGGTTTTACCTGTTTGATCTGTGATTTCAAAAGGTAAGAGCGTGGTACCTTCTTTGTTTACTAAAGCAATCTCTTCATTAGTTTTAACTTGTGAGAAGTCAATGACTATTTCGGCCCGTTCTGAAGGCGTGAGTGTGATTTCTTGCATTGAGACCGGTTCATTTAAAAATCCGCCGTCCGTTGCGATTTGTACAAAAGCATCTTCTGTATTTAGTTTAACGGTGTAGTTTCTTGCATTTGAGCCATTTAAAAGTCGAAGCCTTACTTTTTCTTTATCTACAGTTAATTTTGGATTTAATGTTCCATTAATTAATGATGTATCTCCGACAGTGCCATCTTCATTTGCTGCTGCTTTATAATTCAACTGTTTTTCGTCATCAAAGACTCTGTCCTGGAAAATGAGAGGAATGTCATTTTCTCCATATTCACTTGGTAATTCGAGATTTTTTGAATTTTGGTCCTCGATATAAATTAACCCAGCAAGTCCGTTGTACACTTGTTCAGAGGTTTTTCCTTCCGGGTGGGGATGGAACCACAATGTGGCAGCTTCCTGTGTCACTTCAAATTCAATAGTACTCTCTTCGCCTGGCTCCAATACATTGTGTGGACCACCATCGTCATTCCCTGGCACTTCCAATCCATGCCAGTGAAAAGTGGTATTTTCATTGAGTTCATTGATTAAGTTTATTTTCACAGTATCTCCTTTTTCAAATTGAAGCATGGGACCTAGAAACGAGTCATTATAGCCATATGTTTTTGTTTGAACGCCATCAAATATTTCTGTTTCTCCTTTTTGCGCGCGTATTGTATACTCAGTTCCTTTGTTGCTGTCGCTTTTGAGTACAGGGGGGATATTCAGTTCATTCTCTCCTGTCGAATCAATTAGACTTACCACATCATCATGATCCATATGACCATTACCCATGGAACCATTATTCATTTCTCCTTCACTGGAGGAGTTATTCATATTTTCTTCCATAGAATTTTCATTGTCCTCATTCATATTCATCTGTTCATTTGAATCCTTTCCATTGTTAGTATCTTCTACAGATGCTTCTCCGTCATTGCTTGTACAAGCTGATAAAACAATGACCATCATCAGAGAAACAAGCTTATCAATAGGTTCTTTTTTCTCATACTTTACAATCCCTTCTTTCTACTTTTAATAAAGAACTTGTCATTCCTTTATGTATTAGACTAGATTATAATTTTCGAGAATCCGTGCATAAAATGAGTATTTAATATGACAAAAACTACATGTAAAATTAAGTTTAAAAAACGACCGTTTTACACACAAAATAGTGCATACGGTAAAAGGATGTCACTTAAGACGCTATTTTACGCCTGTTTTTAAGCGCTATTTTGCACTATAACACATTTGAAAAAAGGTAGAACACAGCCTTGTATGTTCCAACTGTCACTTTCGATGTTATTTTGCACTGATTTAGGCGATAATTTGTACTATAGTTAAGAAACCCAGCTAATCTTTTCACAAAGACAGCTAGGCTTTAAAGTTGGTTATGCAAAATAACACTTAAAATATATGCAATTTATCGTCAAAAATGACATGCAATATATTCAGCAATATAATTATGTCTATTTAGGGTCTATTCTAATCAATCAAAAATTTAATAGAGAAAAACACATCTACAAATTGTTTAACCAGAAGATTATTTTTCTAGTTATAACTGTAAAACGTTCGTAAAAGTATGTGCAGAATATTGAACGTTCGTAAACTATTTTTATATGTTTAAGAACGTTTATTTTGATCTATTTCGAATGTTTTCAAACATTCTTAAAAGAGTATTCTTGTGAACCACAATATTCTGTACTTAATTTAATACAATTGATCATAAATCTAAAATAAATACTAAGCAAGGTGTATACGGCGCTCTAATATTACCATTACGACCACTTAAACATTACCATCAAAATCGCACGACTCGCTACAACTTGAATTGGTTAATATATCATCTTCCTCATGCTGAATATTTTTTTACAGCCAGGTGATCTTAAAAAGAGAAAATATTTATGAAAATTCCATTCAATGCCATGAGGTTGATGATTTACCGTCCAAGAGGCAGAGGTGCAAATGCAGTAGAAAGATAATGAAATAAAGCGCTTTACGAGAGAAAATAAAAAATTTTAAATCAGCAATCAAAAATTGACTTACATCAATTTTTTTAACGGCAAAAAGTCGTATACTTAAATTGTAGAGAAGGAAACGAATAAAAATTATAAATAGGAGAGATATATTATGCAAAAAGCAACCATTCAATTAGAAACCCTATCATGTCCATCATGTATCCAGAAGATTGATAATGCCGTAAAAGGATTGGCCGGTGTTGAAAAAGACAGCGTCAAAGTAATGTTCAACGCAAGTAAAGTCAAAACAGAATTTGATGAAGCAGTCACAGCGATTGAAAATATAGAAAATGCGATCGAAAACCTCGGCTACCCGGTCACCAAATCAAAAGTAAAAGCTGTCTAGTTTACAATAAAATGAAATTATTTCCACAGTTTGTTTAGCAATAGTGTAAGCAAATAGTAAAAACAATAGGAGGAGGAACAAAAATGACACAAGATAAAACACCGCAAGAAAGATTGAAAGAGGAGCAAGAGCATAAAGAGCATGTCCACCATACAAAAATCAACGCAGCAGCCATTGCAGATCATATTTTAGGGAACATCCACACAATTCATGTAAAGTTACATCAATATCATTGGTATGTGAAGGGACCGCATTTCTTCAGTCTCCATGACAAATTGAAAGAACTGTACAACGTAAATGAAGAGTGGTTCGATAAAATCGCGGAACGATTGATTGCTTCCGGCCATAAACCAGCTTCGACAACTGCTGAATTAGAGAAATATTCCATGCTTTTAGAAGACCCAGCTGACAAGTATTTGGAAGCAGAAGAAATGATTGAAAATGTGATTGAAGATTTCAGAAGCACCCGTGGCTTAACCATTCGTGCTATCCATTTGGCACGAGAAGAAGGCGATGATGTGCTGGAAGATACATTGATTGCTTTCAAAAAGTATTTGTATGAAAATATTTGGATGTTGCAAGCCTATCTTGGCAAAGAAGCATTGGAAGATGACGATGATTTTGAAGTGGATGATGACGAAGAATAAACTTACCTTGCGCACATTAAATATTTGTAATTTAGCCTAGCCAAAAAAATAAATTGTTTTTTTGGCTAGGCTGCTTTTGAATAAATTTAAGATGAAACGCCTGATTGATGAAGTCATCACGGATGAAACCACTTATAATCGAATCCACGGGGTAATGAGATCTTGAATTTGAATTGACGTTCAGTTTCATTATATTTTTATCGAGTCCTACAGAATGTGATCTATCACTACGCAAGACTTTTCCGTGGACCAGAATGTCACCATCAAATATTGAAAGGAGGCGAAATCGTTGTTTGTAGAGTACCTATCATCCATGAAGGTTTTTGAAGCTTTGAACAAAGAAGAGATTTCTGCTATCGCTGAAATCTCTTATCATAAAAATATAGAAAAAGACACCCACCTGTTTCATATGGGGGAAGCAATGACCAATGTCTATTTTGTAATCAGAGGCAACATAAAAATATACTTCATTAATGAAGAAGGCCGTGAGCAGATCATCAACTTCCTCGGCAAAAATGAGATGTTTCCGCACCATGCGATATTGAGGAGTGACCCTTATTTGGCAAGCGCAGTGTCAAGCGAAAATTCCGAAGTAGTTTTCATAGATAAAAGGGACTTTGAAGATGTGATCCGGAAAAATCCGAATATCGCGGTCAAACTGCTCAATTATATAGGAGAAATAATCATCGACCTCCAGTACCGGCTCCAGGAGAAGATTTCAAAACCGACGGGCAAGCAAGTCCTCCTGCTGATTCGCCGGCTTGCATATGCCCATGGGCTTGTACTTGGTGATGGCCGGCGTGAAATCACGTTGAAGCTCACCAAGCATGAGATGGCGAACATGATTGGTCTCGCACGCGAAACGGTCAGCCGTAACCTCTCAATATTCAGGAAACTCGGCATATTGGAAATTAGCAAATCCGGCAGGATGATTGTCGATTTGGATGAGCTGGAGACGTATGTTTAATTGATTGACTGTCTATCGGCCCGAACCAACAGTCCAAAATCTGACTGATTCATCTATGATCCCTTCTGACGTTTACAAAAAGGAGCCTTCATTAATTTAATTTTCATCTGTAATCGCTCAGTTGAGCGCCATAGAGATTGTTAACAGACTAATCAAAGGGTGGCCACACCGAAATTTTATAATCTTGACCTCAGTCAATTTTTATACGACGCTAAAACTTTATACTTTAACCAACAAGAAAATATAGAGAGATGGAGGAAATATCATGCAGAGAGCTATATTAGATATGAAAAACTTGATTACGTTGGTCAGTGCGACATTAATCATACTTGGGTTCTATGGCCGATTTGGTTTGGGTAACATGTTCATCTTCGATTTGTCACTCATCATTGCATCTGTCATTGGGATTACACCAATCGCAATTCAAGCTTATCAGGCATTGAAAGTAAAAGTTATCAGTATTGACGTATTAGTCACAATTGCCGTCATCGGCGCCGTGCTGATTCAAAATTATGAAGAATCAGCGATTGTTACATTCTTATTCTTATTTGGATCTTATTTGGAACAGCGCACACTCAAAAGGACAAGATCTGCCATCAAAGAATTAACGGAAATGGCGCCGGAAAGTGCTTTGAAACAAAATGCGGCTGGTGAATTTGAAGAAGTGGACGTTGATGATGTGGATGAAGGCGACGTTTTATTAGTAAAAACAGGTGCGAAAATACCCGTCGATGGTACAGTGTTAACCGGTGAAGCACATATTAATGAGGCAAGCATTACCGGCGAAGCCGTTCCAGTGAGTAAAGTGAACGGATCAGAAGTATTCGCAGGCACAATTTTAGAAAACGGAACGATTCAAATTGAAGCCGACCGTGTCGGTGAAGATACAACGTTTGGTAAGATTATAGAATTGGTAGAAGAAGCACAAGATTCAAAATCGGAAGCCGAACGCTTTATCGACAGATTCTCGAAATACTATACACCGGCAGTTCTGGTACTGGGTATCATCGTCTGGGCGTTTACAAGAAATATTGAATTGGCCATTACAGTTCTGGTTCTCGGGTGTCCGGGTGCTTTAGTAATCGGTGTCCCTGTATCCAACGTTTCCGGTATCGGAAATGGTGCACGTAATGGTGTACTTCTTAAAGGAAGTGAGGTCATCAATGACTTCAGTAATGTTGACACAATGGTATTTGATAAAACGGGTACATTGACCATTGGAAATCCTGAAGTTGCAGAAAAAGAATTTTATGGAGATAACATGGATGAAGTACTTGGATATCTTGCCAGTGTAGAGCGGGAATCAGATCATCCGCTGGCAAAAGCTGTGCTGCAGGATATTGGACCAGCGAACTTCTCTGAAGTAGATGAAACTGAAGTCGTAAAAGGCGGTGGTATCGTCGCTAAAGTAGCCGGCCACAGCGTCGCGGTAGGAAATGTGTATTTAATGGAAAAAGAAAATGTTGAGCTGAATGACAAGGTTAAAAAAGATCTGAAACGTTATGAGGAAAATGGAAACTCTCTTGTGCTTACAGCAGTTGATGGCGTATTACAAGTATTGATGGGAATCCGGGATCAAATTCGGCCAGGTGTTAAAGAAGACCTGCAGCACTTAAAAAAACTGGGTGTTAAAAACCTGGTTGTACTTTCCGGCGATAACCAGGGAACTGTCGATGCCGTTGCCAGCGAACTTGGATTAACAGAAGCACATGGACATATGCTGCCGGAAGGCAAATCAGCTTATATTGAAAAACTTCAGTCAGAAGGGCAAATTGTAGCGTTTGTCGGAGATGGAGTGAACGACAGTCCTTCATTGGCACTGGCCGATATCGGTATTGCCATGGGCAGCGGAACAGATGTTGCAATTGAAACCTCAGACGTTGTCTTGATGAACTCCGACTTCAGCAGATTACCACATGCCTTAGGATTGACAAAAGCGACAGCGAACAATATGAAGCAGAACATAGCCATCGCAGTCGGTGTGGTACTGATCCTGCTGACGGCGTTACTATTCAGTAACTGGATGAACATGACGATTGGTATGCTGGTGCATGAATTGAGTATCCTTGTTGTAATCTTCAATGCTATGAGACTGATGATTTACCGGCCAAGAGGTAAAAATGCTAATAAGCAGAATGATTATGGAACAAGACGCTCTGTGAGAAAAAGTTAAGAACTTTTAAAAAACATTCAAAACTTGATCTGCATCAATTTTTATAACAGCAAAAGACCATATACTTGAATTATAGAGAAGGAAACGAATAAGAATAAATAGGTGAGATATAATATGCAAAAAGCAACCATTCAATTAGAAACGTTATCATGTCCATCATGTATCCAGAAGATTGATAATGCGGTAAAAGGATTGGATGGTGTTGAAAAAGACAGCGTTAAAGTCATGTTCAACGCAAGTAAAATCAAAGCTGATTTCAATGAAACAGTGACAACAGTTGAAAGTATAGAAAATGTGATTGAAAAACTGGGTTATCCGGTCATCAAATCAAAAGTAAAAACTGCTTGATCAAATTATTTATTTCCATTTTAACTGATTCCGGACATTCAATCGATTGTCTGGAATCTTTTATCATGAATCAATAGATAGGTAAGAGCTTAACTTTAACCAAAGCCGGTACACTATAATTAAGTTTAAGATAAATATTTTTGGAGAGACTATTATGAGTGAATATAGTCGAGATTATGAGAAGGAGAGATATGAAAATGAACAAATACACTTTCACTTACAATCTGGTTGATGGCACAAAAGTGATTTTTGAAAATATTGAAGGAAAGACGCCTCAGAGTGCTTTGAACAGTATTAAAGTCGTTGAAAATGAAAATATTTGCGGCCTGGAAAAAGTGGACGGTGATATAACCACCATGATTCATATTTTTAAAGCGAATATATTAACAATGGAGGTATCCTACCCGACGGAAGAATCAGTTCAAGCTCGTAAAAGTAAGGCAAAAGCAGCAAAAAAATAGAACTAGAATAATATAAGATATCTTTTAACCGCCCCGCATCAAAATATGATGCGAGGGTGGTACTATATAAAAGCATAAAATTTTCATGTAATTTAAAATATGTAAGAGAGATTGAATGCTGATTAATTCAGACAATCATTTTAAAAAATTGGATATGAGTTACCAGCCCTCATCGTTAGATACAATATTCCGCAGTGATGATGAAGTTAAAATCATTGAAAATGACATCGAATCACGTCCATTGAATATCCCTTCTTTACTCGAACCAACCAGCCAGACAGACGGCCAAATAGAATATGAAATCAGAGCCCGGAGCGGAGAAACAGAAATCATCCCCGGACGAAAAACGCCGTCTCGGGGTTATAATGGAGATTTGTTAGGGCCGACGATAAAGCTTAAAAAAAATCAACAGGTCAAGATTCATACCGGCAATGATATGGATGAAGTGACACCTATCATTGGCATGGTCTCATTGTTGACGAAGCTTCAGATGGCGGACCACAAATGACTATTGAACCTGATGAAACAAAAACAATTGACTTTAATGTTGATAATGAAGCAGCAACATTATGGTATCACCCCCATCCGCACGGTTTGACTTCAAAGCAGGTGTATGAAGGCTTAGGTGGGATGATTATAGTGGAAGATGAAAATACCGAGCGATTGAAAAAACACCTCCCTCATGAGTATGGGGTGGATGATATTCCGGTTGTCGTACAAGATCGTTTCCTGGTTGACGGGTACAAGTTGGATTACGACGATAAAAAGTATTGATGGTACGGGAGGCGACACATTGTTGCTGAACGGTACAGCAAACGCCACCTTTGATGCTGACGGGCGCTACTTGCGAATGCGTCTGCTTAATGGTTCGAACGTAACAAATTTTGAGTTTTCATTACAAAACCACACTACATTTTATCAAATCGCCACAGACGGTGGCTTGTTAAATTATCCAATTGAACTCAAGCATTTATTTTTGTCTGCAGGTGAACGTGCTGAAATCATTATTGACTTGGAAGGTTATAAGGAAGAAGAAGTTAAATTATTTGTTAACGGAGTGACCGGTTTAACAATCAGGCGCGGAGAGAATAAAAACAATGCCGATTTTAATCCGAACATGTCCCTTCGCACAGAGATGCTTCCAGTTATTCAACCACATGAGGTCGCTAAGTATCCAAAGAAATTGATGTTGATGGCCGGAACAGATTATCGTGTATCCATCAATGGCAGGAAATATGACCCTGATAGAATTGACACTACTCAGCCTCTGGGTGAATATCAAGTCTGGGAAATTGTCAACGCCAAGGATGAAATGGAAAATTTAATTCATCCTTACCATGTTCATGGTGTGCAATTTAGAATTTTAGATCGGGATGGTAAGATACCGCCCAGAAATGAACAAGGTTGGAAAGATACAGTGCTGGTTAACCCAGGTGAAACGGTTCATATTTTATTGAAATTTACCAAACCGGGTAAGTTCATGTATCATTGCCATATATTAGAGCATGAAGAACATGGCATGATGGGTCATGTAGAAATTGATTAAAAGTAAAAATTACTATGTATTAATAGGGTGTCTATCGAAAATCCCAGAAGCATCACTTATTTTATAAATGTTAATCAGTCATTATAGACTGTGTCCATTATCTCTATATTTAGAGGTAATGGACATTTTTAAATTTTAAAATATTAATGTCTTTATGATTAATTGGGGATATCTGATAAAACGCAGGTGTAATCGGCAAAGGGCTCCTCTTTAATGAACTTCATCCTAATTATTGTATTTAATATTTAGCGAAGTATGTGTCGCTTTCGATGTTATTTTGCGTAACCAACTTTAAAACTCGACTGTCTTCAGGAAAAGATAAGTTGTTTTTTAACTATAGTGCAAGTTAGCTCCTAAATCAGTGCAAGATATCAAAATGACACTAAAACCAGTGAAATCAATATCCCTGTGATGTCTATTTAGGATCTACCCTATTAAAACATGTAATTTAAATACTTAATTTTTTAAATTATATATATAATGAGAAATGGGAGGAAGTATTATATTTCCTATAGTTTAGAATTAAATATTTAGTAAGACGGATGGGAGCTTAAATATGTTTATAAAAACAATAAAAATTAAAAACTTCAAACAATTTAAAAATCTTGATCTGAATTTAAATCCAAAAAAAATATCTTTATTGGTGAAAATGGCGCTGGTAAATCCTCTATTATAGAAGGGATTAGTTATGTCTTATCAGGTAATGATAAAGTAATAGAGAAGGTCGGTAAGCAGTCTCTTTTTAATACAGAGATAATAAATGACTTTCTCATTAGTGATAGAGAATATAATAATTTGCCAGTATTATCTATAGAGATATTTATTGATTCAAACACTAATTTTGAGCTAGAGGGAAAACATAATTCAGAAGGAGAAGAATTCAGCGGTCTTGTTATGAAAATAGAACCTAATGATACTTATTCAGAAGAAATCTCTAAATCCTTACGAGAAAGCGATACATTTCCTTTTGATTATTACAAAATTGATTTTAAAACCTTTGATGGAAGAAATTATAATAGTTATAAAAGATATTTAAGATTCTTTTATTGATTCTTCTAGAATAAATTCAAGCAATGCTACTCAAAGATTCATAGAAAATCTTTATAAAGAAGAAGTCAGTGCTAATGAACGCATAAGGTTACAGCATGAGTATAGAAAACAAACAGAAACTTTCTCTACCAACGAACTAAATTTCGATAAGGAAGGGGAGTATGAGCTTAGTTTGAGTTCACATAGAGGGAGATTCCTAGAAGAGAATTTAACTATCAGAAAAGAAAATGTAGATATTTCTCAACTAGGTAAAGGGGATCATATGTTTTTTAATATTGATTTTGCCTTATCAAGAAGTCAAAAGGTTAGTAATATAGTTTTAATAGAGGAACCTGAAAACCATCTTAGTCATTTAAACATGAAATTAATACAAAAAATGGTTGAAGCTGAAGAAAATCAAGTTTTTATTGCTACTCATAGTAATATGATAACTACTAGGCTAGACTTGCAGAATGCAATTTTCCTGGCGAATGGGAGCGCAATTAAGTTAGAAGATTTAGATGATGAAACAGCTCGCTTCTTTATGAAAGCTCCAGATACAAATGTTCTCGACTTTATTTTAGCCAATAAGATAATTCTTGTAGAAGGAAATGCCGAGTATATTCTTTTGTCTTCATTGTTTAAAAGAATGTTTGGTACAGAACTGTATAATAAAAATATTGCTATTATTTCAGTTGGAGGACTTTCATTTAAAAGGTATTTAAATATAGCTTTAGAACTTGGAAAAAAAGTTGCTGTGATAACTGATAACGATGGTGACTATGCAAAAAATATATTAGATTTATATAATGAATATCAATCTGATAATATTAAAGTATTTGCTCCAGAAAACGAAGAAGATTATACTTTCGAAGTTTCTATATATAGAAACAACACATCTTTATTAGATCGCACCCTTAAAACACCACAGATGAGTAATGGTTTTCAAGATTATATGTTAGCCAATAAAGCTGAATCTGCCTTTAGGATACTCGAAAAAATATTGATGATGATTTCTATAATGAGTTTACCATCCCTAAACATTTGTGCGAGGCGTGTCAATGGATAAATTAATGTTACATGCGGTAGCTGGTTCTGGAAAAACAACTCATATTTTAAACGACTTAAGTACAGAAAAAAGAAGTGCAGTGATTACATATACTGTGGCAAATAAAGAATCTTTAAAGAAGAAAATAGTTAATAAATTCTCTTATCCTCCCGAGAACATACGTGTATTTGGTTTATTTGAGTTTTTGTACGGATTTTGTTTTAGACCGTTGCAGATTAACCGTACAAATAATGGTATATGTTTTGATCGTCCTCCTTATTATCTCAAAGGGTATTTTAATGACAATAGTCAAATATATTCTAATCAACTATCCAGATTTATAATGAGAGAAGAATTAAATTATTTAAATAGGATAGAAAAATATTTTGATCATCTTTATATTGATGAAGTTCAAGATCTGCACTCTGATGATTTTGATTGGCTGATGACATTGAGTAACTTAAAAATCCCAGTAACTCTAGTTGGGGATTTTTATCAATCTACATTTGCTACAAGTCGAAGAGGAAATAAGAGTGCAACTTTATTTTCAAATTATACTGCTTACAAAAGAAAATTTGAAAATAATGGGTATCATTTTGATGAATCAACTCTTAACAAAAGTTATAGGTGTTCAAGGAATATAAGCGAATTTGTCACAAGCAATTTAGGCATAGATATGGATTCCCATAACTTGAAGGAAAGTGAAATTGAAGTTATAGATGAAAAAGAAGAGATAGTTAGTATTATGAATAACAATAATATTAAAAAATTGTTCTACAATAAGTCATCCACTTACTTGGGAAATTGCGATAACTGGGGTAACTCAAAAGGCCAACAATTTAATGATGTGTGTGTGATTTTAAACCCAGCTACACTAAAAATATTTCCAGATAAATTGTATGATTTAGCACCAACTACTTTAAAAAAACTGTATGTCGCTTGTACTAGAAGTAAGAATAATTTATATTTTATCAATCAAGAATTAGTACCAAAGACCTTTATAAAGTAACAATAATAACATTAGGAGTATTTATTTTAAGGAGATTGATTTTGAAGAGTTAGAGAAGATAAGTAAAGGAATGAAACAGTTGATAAGATTACCTAATTATGAATATGAAGATATAGAATCTTTGTTTGCCAGTTTTCAAGAGACCTTAAAGCCTAAAAGAAATGGGACAAAAGAATTCAGCGATTTAACAATAGAAGATGAAAAAGAGTATACAGAAATAATAAAATGGCTGAAGGATAAAGGATATTATATTAAACAATTTCCGAATGCAATTCAAAGACAGCAAAACTTTAAAAGTTTTGCATATGATGAGATAAGAAGTTATATCAGAGTTAATAAAGGCTATGGAGCATCAGATTCTATTCCTTGGTCAGAGCGTAGGGAGCTAATTACGAAGTTGAAATTATGCAATAGAAGTGATTACAGCTCATTTAATGTGAATAAAGACCTAGACCATATAATCAAAGATATTTCGAATGGCAGGGGCTATTTAGACACAAACGGTAGATGACCAATTAGCGACTTTATGCAATTGCATAGAATATTTTTTAAAAGAAAAAAAGAAATTTAAAGAGATTTCTTCAGATTTATTCTATGGTTTTTTAGATAATAATGATTTAAAAAAATTTAGACAAGACACACAAATTTTTAGACATGCTACTAAAGAGACTTTGGAAGAAAGAAAATTTTGGGATGATAATAGAAAAAAGTTCTATATACGTTTAGGAATAAATATGGTTACTAAAATTCATCAAAAGAGTAAAGATTCACAATCATATTAATTAGTAATCCACTACAAGATTAAGACGTGTCCCCATGGGCAAAACCGATGATTTATTTTTTTGGACAAATAAGCCTAATATCTTCAGTAATAAGCTCGATTATAGATATCGGATTACTTCCAAATTACCACCATTTATTGGAAAAATCAAAGGAGATGAAATATAGCTCTCACTATAAACCAGATTGTGCCCAGTACTAATCTATATTTTACTTAAAGTCTATTCCTCTTCGTATATTAAGGAAGGAGCTAGGTTTTTATCTAAAGGTTCATAAAATCACACTTAAAACTGGCGAAAGGGAGAAGGACTTACTGAACTGAATCTTAAATATCTCCATGAAAATTACTTCTTAAAATTTACGTATTCTTTTTCTAACTGTTTATAGTCGCAAGAAATTTTAGCAGGGAAATTATCTGCCTTGATTACATCTTCATACCAATTCCTAGCTTTTTGTTGAATGTCTTCTTGATTACTAATTATGTAACTGTATTCCTTTTGTAGCAGTCTTTGATAATGCCTTTCCTCTTTACTAAAATCCATTTTCTCAACTTCAGTAGGAAGGACAGGAAACATATTTATATGGAGAACTGCCAATTTCTCCGTCTGGTCTTTACCATAGATTTTTATAACTGAATTGTTTCTGATCTTATCGTGTTTTTCAGGTTTATAGGAGGATAGAGGTGCGTAATATTGAATGGTACCAATATTAAGAAGGATACCAACATAGGGTCTGACTCTACTTTCATTCGTTATTTAGAATTTTTTGAATCAATAGTTCGTAAAAATTTAATATAATCATCGTTTATTCTAAAGAAACTTAATTTATCATCTGTCATTATTTCTCCTTCTTTTTCTATAAAGAGAAGGGGATAGTGATTTAATCACTATCCCCTTCTCAATTTATAGGTCGCATTATCTGGCAGCGAAACACCAATTTTATAGGTCACGCTTAATGGCGGTGAAACGCCAATTTATAGGTCACATTTTATGGTAGTGAAACACCAATATTTCTATTACCTTAATTAGTATTATGAGCTATTGTCAATGGCAAACGCCTAGTTAGGAACTTGGGTTAATGTTTATTTAGCGTCTACCCTATTAATACTTATAATGAATTTTAAATTTATTTGCATACGGCGCTGCAGAGTTACCATGAAAACACGATTACGATACCATGCAAATCGCGTTATTGTTACCAGCTGAATCGGCAGTGTGAGTACCACTTTATACTATCCCCGTAAAGATGCACCACTCCATCCGTTTCTCTGCGGTAAATCGCCGTCGCCCATTCACGGTCCATTTTCTTTCCGCATTGTATCACCGTATGTTGCCTTGCCGATAAATAAATATGCCACTTTGCCGAGTTCCATATTATGCCTCCAGCGTTTTAAATTATAGGGTTAAATCACTTTAAACTCATCTGTCAACCAGAATACGTTCTCTTCCATGATACCTGAAAGCTTTGACGACACGGTAAACACCGCTGTTCAAAGTCAGGTGATACTCTTCAGGATCGATAATGATTTCATCAATTTCTCCAGGGGATATCACCTTACCATAATTATCAAATTCTAAAAAATCAGAAAAGGCCATGTCGTCAAAAGCGAGCATATACCACTCGCTTCCGACTTTCTTTTCAATATAGAAAAACTCACCGTAACCAAATAAAGAGTGGCCGGAATTTATAATGTTCAGTTCGATGATTGTCTCCTCCGGCTGCCCGACTGTCATATGCAAATCATTTTTTGAACCGGGCAGGTCCTGCCTGGGGCTTGGTTCATCAAGTAAATCCGGAGTGATCGGTGTGATACATGCAGTCAAAATAAATGGAATGAATAACATCATAAGGAGTGAATATTTTTTCATTCAAACACCTTCCTCACCCCTATTATATGCCAATATGTAAAAAGGCGAAGAGACCTCCGCCCTAATTTTCCATCATCTTAATATTTTTATCATTGAATTTCGTGATTTTCAGTACTGACAGAGCGATTTTGAGCCTAGTTAATGATAAAGATTATACCAGTTACCACCATTAGAAGCTCTATGGGTGACTGCGTTTTAAATAAACCATGAAATTCGAATTATATTCGATGGAATATTTTTCTAATAAAACAAAGTATTTAAACAGAGACATTTTATGTCACGCATTTTTCATATAAAAAACCCCAAGTATCCCTCTGGTTATAGGATTTTTGGGGTTTAGACCATCAAACTTGAGATATTAATTCCTATGACAACTGGAACCTCCCCAGCCTCGAAATCCAGTTACTTGTGATGCGCATCTATTAGCAAATCCAGTTTTGTATCCACAGCTTCGATGGAAGATTTGTCCAGATGGGAGTCATCGTATTGTATACCATGGCCTCTCAGGACCTGGTTCAGTTTAGGATGAAGACTCTCCAAAGTATAGTTTTCCATCTCACCCGGTTCGCCCCCGTGGGCCCTGCAAAGATCATTTACTTTAGAGTGTAATGACTCGATAGTGTTTAAATCCACTTTCGTTTCATCAAATTCCGCCCCGTGGTCCTTCAAAAGGAAATTCAACTTTTCATGATACTTTTCATAGTCTCGACTATGTTCACTCATAATATTCCCTCCAAGATATATTCATCTTAAAACTTAATTATAGTGTACCCACTTTGGTTGAAATTAAACCCTTACATATTTTTTGATTCATGATAAAAGATCCCAGACAATCGATGGAATATCTGGGATCAGTTAAAGTGAAAATGATTAATTTGATCAGGCAACTTTTACTTTTGATTTGACGACCGGGTAGCCTAGGTTTTCAATCGCATTTTCTATATTTTCAATCGTTGTGACTGCTTCATCAAAATCTGCTTTGACTTTACTTGCGTTGAACATGACTTTGACGCTGTCTTTTTCCACACCGTCCAAACCTTTTACAGCGTTATCAATCTTCTGGATACATGATGGACATGATAAAGTTTCTAATTGAATGGTTGCTTTTTGCATAATATACTCTCCTATTTATAATTTTTATCCGTTTCTTTCTCTACAATTCAAGTATACGACTTTTTGCCGTTAAAATAATTGATGTAAATCAATTTTTGATTGGTCATTTAAAATTCTTGATTTTCTCAGGCAAGACGCTTTGTTTCATCATCTTTCTGCTGCATTGGCGCCTCTGCCTCTTGGACGGTAAATCATCAATCTCATCGCATTGAATGCCATCTCCATAAATGTGCCGAATGTCACTTGAATGCGACACTCAAAGCATTTAGCACGCTTACCATTTTAAAGATAATCTGGCATAAAAAAACCTCAGAATGAGGATAGTGGTGACATATGCTTCGATTCAGGTGGTATCGAGGCGTGCGATTTTGGTGGTAACATTTACGCCGTAAGCAATACCAAGAGAGCAACTAAATAGTAATATTCCTCAGGGGCGAGGGATGATAAAATGGCAACCTTTCGCAACTATGCCGGAACAATACGAGCGTATTGCTAAGATCATGGAAGATCATGCAAAGATTGGAAAACCTCTGATTAATGAGGGTATGGTTGCTTATAATGAACGATTATTAGTGGAATTATTAAATTAAAATGTATTTATAAGGTATTGGTCAGAAGGATATGAAGTTTTTCTACGGTGCAGTGTCGAATACTTGTGTCATTTTTGGCGATAAAATGCACGTATTTTAAGTGTTAATTTACATAACTAACTTTAAAATCCAGCTGTCTCCATGAAAAATAAGTTAGGCTTTTTAACTATAGTGTAAGTTATCACCTAAATCAGTGCAGAATAACATCGAAAGTGACACTGTAATTTTAAACTATATACATGTAAAATGAAAATTAAAGAAGATGCAAGGTATCATCTAAAATTAATCTAGACTCTAAAATGGTCGTATATGATACGCTTAAAATGAGTTTTCCGACCTAAGAAAATCATAGTAGTAATCATGCATAACCTATATCCACAAAATAGATGAAAACAAAGCAAGTCAAAAGTATGAACTAAAAAATTATGTTAAAGAAGTGGAGAGGTATCAAAGAAGGGCGACGAGGGAGAAGCGAAGGTATTAAAATACAAGAAGAATAGACTTTCTAAAATGACTTGTTAAAACCTTTTAAAAAAAGCATAAACATGTTTTAAAGAAAATTTACGATGGTTTAGAATCTTGACCGTGTTTAAAATTTATTATTTATTTTGCTTAGGAGGAGATTGAATGTATGAAAGAAGTAAATTGTCTGACCATAAATTTGAAAAAGGCAAACTGATCACTCCAATTAATACTATTGTTTCAGAAATGGTAAAAGAAAAATCTTGGTATTATGGGCGTATTCCGGAGTATATCTGGTTAGGATTAATTATTAGCCATGGTGAAAGATTAGAACAATTAGAGAAGTGTAGACAAATTTTAAATTACTTAAACACAACTGATAAGAATAATAAGTTCCATTACCTAAAATGTCTTTAATATTTGAAATGGATGATTCTGAGCAGAATGAGTTTTACACTTTATTAAGTGAATTAAATGTAGTAAAAGCATTAGAACCTCTTTCTTTAATTTACTCAGATATGTCAGAAGAATTTATAAAAGCAGTTAAAGGTCATAATTCATCAATTGAAAAGAGAATAGATGATTTAAACAGTATGATTGATAAATTAACAGATCATCAGAGTAACTTGTCCACTGATATTAGATATTTAATTTATACAAAGCAATGTTATCTTTTAATTTCCACACACTTCATGAAAGTGCAATTGATGAAGCGATGTTAAATTACCATAAAACATCTCATGACAATCCGATCATGCAAATGTACAGACCAATAGTGAGGTCATCAGAAGCTGCGTTAGCTCATATCGGCCTAGATGAAGTAGGTGTTAATTTAAATTTCGTCACAGAGTTTTGGAAAAAAAAGTCTTTTGACAGAATGTGAAGTATTCTATATAAAAACGATAAAAATGACGAGATAGACTTAAAGAAATACAAAAATAATGTTTATAAAATATTGAATTACTTAACAAAATTATTAAAAAACAAGACCTCTTGACAATAAAATGCTTGTTTTACTTGGGATTACAACATATTCATATAAAAGATTGATAGAGTTGGTTGATCACAATTTAGAAAATACAATATCCGGACGAACTATAACGAGATCAATAATTGAAAGTTATATGATGACTAAATATCTATTGAAAAACGAAAAAGAGCACGATGATATTTGGGGCGAATTTCAAGATTATGGTATAGGTAATTTTAAACTGCTACATGGACGCTACTATGAGGAAAAACCGCAAATTGAAAACTCTCATGTTCATTATAATATTATTGAATATTAATATCAGAATTTAAGATGGAAGAGTTTATAGATATTGATACGAGTTATTTTGGAAAAGGAAATATCAGAAAAAAATTTCAAGAAGTTGATGAAGAAAACTTTGGAAATTTTATTATGATTATGATTCGGATTATGAACATGGTCTTTGGGGTGCTATACGAGAGAGTTCTTTATTAAAGTGTTCAGCTCCAGGGCATTTATATCACGTGATTCCTGATATTGATGATCTACAAAAGTTACCTAGTGTAGCGAATGACTGTGTAATGGTTATGAATAAACACTTGAAACTACTTAAGGATCAATATAATTTACCCGATAGTTTGTGGGAGGTTCTTTAATATGCAAGACATTTTATTAGAGGAAGTGACACAAACACAAAAAGAATATCTTGAATTGTTAAAAGAATTAGATGAAATCTCTGAACAAAGTATTTCACCTGAGATGATTGATAAAATCAATATTTTCTGGTACGGGAAAAGAAATATAGTGAACCTTATGTTTGAATATTTATTTAAAGAAAAAGAAGTGCATTGCTTTACTGCTGCTACAGATTTTGACACTGAAGATTATTCCCAGAAAAGCTTTTTATTTTAGGAGATTACCATGTATTCGATGATCCTTTACCCGACTATTTAAAATCCATAAGCATGGTAAATGATACAGTTTATTTAACTAAAATGAATAAAGTTATAAAAAAAACTGTGAAGAACAATATTACAATTATAGAAAATTTAAAACGAAATCTTTTAGTATTTCCATTAAGACACTTATCTGAAGTATTAAATTTAAGTTCTGAGGAACTCTATCGATTGTCAGAAACAATTTTTTTAAGTTTATTTAAAGGCATAGAAAGTATGGGAGAATACAACCAAAAAATAAAAAAATCTAATGATATTGCTAGGTATCTAAACGAAAATCAGCCTACAATCCCTTTATTTAATGGAGATAATGTTAAAGATAAGTGGGAAGTCAGGATACAAAATTCTAAAATAGAATACTTTGATAATGCTAATGTGACAGAAATGACAGATGGTGAAGTTTTCTTTTTAATTGTTTTGGTAATATAAGGCAAGCCCTGAGTGTTATTGATATGTCATCTTCATTTCAAGTCATCCCCTTCATTCGTTCATTTATTCCTTTTAGCTATTTTATTCTAATATCTAAAATTTTAGAGGATAATTTCAAAAAGCATTTGATTTTAATCAAGAAGAGTATTGGAAAACTATTATTTCTTATTATATTCACAGAGAATTTTTATTAATGATTACAGATGTTCAATAGAAAGCCTAAAAAATAAAACTGAAGAAAATGACTTTAGAACAATAATTTATCATTCTTTAAGAGAAGTAAAGGAAATACCGGAAATTATCGAAACGATAAAGAAACACTTAAATGAATTAGAGATATAGAAAGCGACTAGTGACAAATTTATATATAAATAGTTTTAGAAGGCTGATTATTTACTGAAATTTATTAAATACCTTGTATTTATATTAAAGGACACACTTAGATGATGGAGAATATTGAATATTATATAATACAGACCCAGTGAAATTAAAAGTTTACTGGGCTTTTTAGCAGAAATAAAAGATTGATAGAGAAGGATTTGAAGCTGAAATACTAATAATATGACGAGATATTAGTTTGAGACTATCTTTTATATTTTTTCATTTGTCAAAATAATCTTGACAGTTCTTTTTCATTCATATAACTCAAAAATAGAGACTCGATTGGAATGGAATGTTAACAATAAATGTCTAAACTAAAGGAAGATAAACTAATGAAATATAAAATCATAGAAACTGCAATAGGTATAAATTTATTTCTTATAATAAAACTATAGAAAATGTTAGATTCTTCAACTCTAATATTACCTATATTATTTTTAGGAAATATAAATTAAATAATGTAGATTTTATAGGATGCAATTTAAAACATAGTAATTTTAAAAATACTATATTTAAAAATGTTGTGTTTTATAATGTGAATTTATCTAAATCAAATTTCCTAAACAGTGAATTTATTAATTGTCATTTTATTAATTGTAAATTTGAAAAGGTAAAAAATTTCAAAAGTGAGAGCCTGAATATCTATAAAAGTAACTTTGATAATGTATTTGTCTCTGAAAAATTAGAAAAAAATACTTAGATTGAATAGAGTCTCCCGGTTTAAAACAGCATATGTCTTCACTACTAAAAGTTCTAAAGGTAAAAAATTAAATAAGGGAGTACTTTCTTTATTTTTAAATGATTTCACTGAACATGAATTTTTACGTGTGGTAATAGCAATCAATAAAAGGAACAATAGATTTATTAAAAACCAACTAACATATGGCCAGTTTTATGAATTTAGTAACAAATACTTAAAAAAATGATATACTATATTTGATTCCCCCGGGGCTTGAAAAAGTGTAAGCAAACGAAAGACTACGGATCACGTTGTGTTTGCTAGTTTTCTGGGAGGTGTTGTGCCTATGATAAACAACATTAAGAATTTCTTCGATTGCGTTTCTGACTCTATAACTTTTGTTATAGTTCTCATAGGGTTAATTCGTTATATTAACAAAACTCTCTCTCGATTACTCGAGGGGAATGATAAAAAGTTGTTGGAGATTCCAACAATTTTTTTATTTGTGACAAACTTTATTTTTCTTAATAACTTTCCAATAAACGACCGTTTATTATACCTTTAAGGATTACTAGAAACCTTGATGTCATTTCTACACATAAATTACATATATTTTAATTTTTATCTTGCATATCAAACTTGAAAACCTGACTTTCTTCGTGTGAAGATAAGCCGGGTTTTTTTAACTAAAGTACAAATTATCGTCTGATATAGTACAAAATAATTATGAAAATGCTAAATTTAAAATAATAGTGACAAGATATACTATACAGGTCAATTAAGAATTAATTTAGTTTTAGCCTCAGTATAAAACGATACATGCGCAATCAGGAGGTAGTTCTTACAATTGCATAGTTTCTATTATAGAATTGAGGTAAATCACTATATAGGAGCGATACATTATGGCAAGTATTGGATTTGAAGAAAAGCTCTGGCAAGCTGCAGATAAGTTACGCGGCAGCATGGATGCGTCAGAATACAAAAGTGTAGTACTGGGACTCATCTTCCTGAAGTATGTTTCAGACTCATTTGAAGAAAAGCACGAAGAGTTGCTACAAGATGAATATGCTGATGAAGAAGATAAAGATGATATATGGCAGAAAATATATTCTGGGTACCAAAAGAAGCACGTTGGACATACATAAACAGCAATTCTAAAAAACCTGAAATCGGTCAGATTATCGACAAGGCAATGATTGCGATAGAAAAGGAAAATGAATCGTTAAAAGGCGTGTTACCAAAAGATTTCTCTCGACCGGGATTGGATAAATCTAAACTCGGTGGGATTATTGACATTTTCACGTTTAAAGTGGGAGACTCAGAAAGTAAAAAACAAGACGTTCTTGGCAGAGTCTACGAATATTTCATCGCGAAATTTGCGAGTGCGGAAGGTAAAAACGCTGGGGAATTCTACACACCTGCATCAATTGTGAAATTGTTAGTTGAAATGATTGAGCCATATAAAGGTAGAATCTATGACCCATGCTGTGGTTCAGGTGGCATGTTTGTACAAAGTGAACGTTTCATTGAAAATCATCAGGGCCAACTTGGTGATGTAGCGATTTACGGACAAGAATATAACTTAACAACTTGGAAGTTAGCGAAAATGAACTTAGCAATCCGTGGTATAGATAATAATCTAGGTGACACACATGCTGATACTTTTCATTACGACCAGCATAAAGGATTAAAAGCAGATTACATTCTTGCGAATCCTCCGTTTAATTCAAGTGACTGGGGTCAAGAAAGAGTTCTGGATGACTATCGTTGGAAGTATGGGTTACCACCTAAAGGGAATGCAAACTATGCGTGGATACAACATATGGTCTCTAAATTAGCACCTACGGGTACAGCTGGCTTTGTATTAGCGAATGGATCGATGTCCACAAGCTCTACTGCAGAACTTGAAATTAGAAAAAATTTGATTGAAGAAGATTTAGTAGAATGTATCGTTACTTTACCAGGACAAATGTTCTATTCTACACAAATTCCAGTCTGTTTATGGTTTATTACTAAAAACAAAGAAAAGAATGGTAAAAACGAACGGAAAAATGAAATATTGTTTATCGATGCAAGAAATATCGGCTATATGGCTACCCGTACTCTTAAAGAATTCTCAGATGAAGATATTACAAAAGTAGCGAGTGCTTTCCATGCTTGGAGAGGTACAAGCGATGACCAGTATGAAGATGTCAAGGGGTTCTGCAAGGTTGCATCAATAGACGAGGTTCGAAGCCACGAATATATTCTAACACCTGGTAGATATGTTGGTCTATCCGATGTTGAAGAAGATTCTGAACCATTTGAACAGAAAATGGAACGTATTACTGGTGAATTGAGCGAACAGTTTGTTAAATCCAAAGAACTTGAGGATGATATTCGTAAATCTTTGGAGGGATTAGGCTATGGCTTATAAGATGAGAGATATACTCTTTAAAGATTTCATTACATTAAAAAGAGGTTATGATTTACCAACTAATAAAAGAACTCCTGGAGTTATTCCAATAGTTTCTTCATCTGGAATTACTGGAAATCATAATGATGTTAAAGTACAAGGTCCTGGTGTTATAACGGGAAGAAGTGGATTGATTGGAGAGGTTTTCTATATTAAACAAGATTTTTGGCCACTGAATACTACTCTGTATGTAAAAGATTTCAATAATAATAAACCTGAATATGTATATTATTTCTTGAAAACCTTGGATTTAAATAATTATCAGTCTGGCAGTAGCGTACCGACTCTTAACCGCAATCACTTAGATAATATTAAAATAAAAATACATGATTCTAATGATCAAGTTAACATAATAAGCATTCTATCACGAATAGATATAAAAATAGAACTAAATAAGAAGATTATAGCAAACCTCGAAGAGCTATCCCAAACGCTGTTCAAAAGATGGTTTGTTGACTTTGAGTTTCCATCTGATAAAGATATCTCATATAAATCAGGGGAAGGACAGTTTATAGATTCATTACCAATAGGGTGGATAAAACAAGAGCGGATAGCATTTTTCTATCAACATAGGTAAAACTCCCCCTAGGAAACTTAGAGATCTTTTCAGTGATTATGAAGGGGAGAAATGGGTTTCTATAAGTGATATGAAAGAGGATGGACCATATTTATTTGACACAAAAGAATATTTAAATCCCAAAGCAGTTAAAGAATACAGAGTTAAAGTTGCTCCTGAAAATAGTATTCTTTTAAGTTTTAAACTAACTATAGGTAGGGTGAAGATTGCTCATACAGATTTAACAACGAATGAAGCGATAGCCCATTTCATACAAACTGATAAGTCACCGCCATATGAGTATACTTATTTGTATCTAAAATATTTTAATTACAATGAACTAGGAAATACATCATCTATAGCAACCGCTGTAAATTCAAAAATTATAAAAGCTATGCCAATATTGGTTCCAGATATAAAAACACTTACTAAGTTCCAAGAGATTGTATCACCTTTATTTAATTCAATTCGTTCATATCAATTACAAAATAAAAATCTTATTGAATTACGGGATACGCTACTCCCTAAACTAATGTCAGGAGAAATTGAACTCCCAGATGATTTGGAGGTAGATGAACATGCAAAGCTTCTTCAATGAAGATGATTTAGAACAGTTGTCATTAGAGTGGTTTGAACAGTTGGATTATGAAGTCAGGCATGGTAATGATATCAGTCATGTAGGAGTCGCTTCAGAACGCGATAATTACGAAGATGTCATTTTAGATCAGCGCTTAGGCGCAGCATTAAGAAAAATTAATCCTGATGTAGCTGATGGAGCAATTAAACAAGCCATTCACCTAATTTCTATTGAACAGTTTCCAAGCTTAATTGAAAATAATCGGACGTTTCATGAATATATGACGAATGGAATTGAAGTGGAGCACTACAATGAAGACGGAGAGACACTGGTCGATTTAGTAAACATCTTTGATTTTAAAAATCCGAGAATAATACTTTTTAGCGGTAAAACATTGGTCGTAGATAAGGGAACATTCAAAAAATTCCCGATATCGTACTTTTTGTGACGGTCTAGCATTAGTTGTCATCGAACTTAAAAACGCGACAATGAATCTGTCGGGATTTATCAAGGATTTAATCAACTTCAAACTTATAAAAGTAAGTACCGCAATTATTTAATCACAATGCCTTTGTAGTGACGTCTGATGGACTGAATACTAAAGTCGGTTCATTAACCGCTGATTAGACCGTTTTAGCATTGGCGAACAAATGATGGTGAGACTGAAGCCACGCTGTCTATACCGAGTTTGGAAGTGCTTATCTCAGAATGTTAAATAAGCATGTTTTATTAGATATGCTTAAAAACTTTATTCTATTCCAAGATAAAGGTGATGGTAAAGTCGCTAAGATAGTTGCTGCATATCACCAGTACTATGCAGTAAATAAAGCAGTAGAAAGCACGCTTAAAGCCTCGTCAGATGAAGGTGACGGTAAAGCGGGAGTAATTTGGCATACTCAAGGTTCAGGTAAAAGTCTAACGATGGTCTTCTTTAGTGGAAAACTCATTCAAGAGATGAATAACCCCACAATAGTCGTACTGACAGATAGAAATGACCTGGATAATCAGTTATTTGGAACGTTCTCAGATTCTAAAGGCCGACGCGGAAAAGGATTACTGCGACAATCACCAAAACAAGCAGAAAGTACGAAAAATTTGATTGACTTGTTATCTGTGGAATCCGGAGGCATTATATTTACGACAATGCAGAAATTTGCACCTGAAGAAGGTGAGGCGTACATGCGTACTTTATCTAATCGGAAGAATATTGTTGTGATGGCAGACGAGGCGCATCGGACTCAATATGGCTTTAGTGCAAAAATCGGTACGGAAGGTGAAGATATCAATATGGATATGCCAAGTATTTAAGAGACGCATTACCTAATGCATCATTTGTTGGATTTACAGGGACTCCTGTGGTCTCGACTGATAAAAATACAGAAAAAGTATTTGGAGATTACATTGATATCTACGATATGACACAATCAGTCAAAGATGGTTCTACAGTTAAAATAATTATGAGAGCCGCATTATCCCTTTAAATATGCCCGATGACGTTAAAATCGACGATGCTTATGCAGATATTACCGAAGGACAAGAAGACAATGTAAAAGACCGATTGAAGTCTAAATGGTCCCGTGTTGAAGCACTAGCTGGTTCTAAACCAAGAATTGAAACGTTAGCTAAAGACATTATCGAGCATTTTGAAACACGACAGAAAGCGATAGAAGGTAAAGGCATGATTGTAGCGATGAGCAGACGGATCGCTGTCGAATTGTATGATGAAATTGTCCGGCAAAAACCGGAGTGGCATTCGGATGATGATAACAAAGGGGTCATAAAAGTGGTGATGACGGGTCAATCGAGTGATCCTGAAAATTTCCAAAGACATATTGGTCCAAAACAGCGTAGAGTGACACTGGAGAAAAGGATGAAAGATGAAAATGATGAACTTAAATTAGTCATTGTTCGTGATATGTGGTTGACTGGTTTTGATGTTCCGTCACTCCATACAATGTATATTGATAAACCGATGCAAGGGCATAACCTCATGCAGGCGATTGCCAGAGTGAACAGAGTGTTCAGGGATAAACCAGGTGGCTTAATCGTAGATTATATCGGCATCGCAGATAGCCTGAAAGAAGCATTAAAAGAGTACTGCTGACGACCGAGACCAAACAGGTATTGATACAGAAGTAGCGATAGAATTGATGCTGACCAAGTATGATATTTTACAGGACTTATTATACGAACACGATTATGCAGGATATGAGTCTGAGAATCGTAGCGAACGTTATGCTGCATTCAATAATACAGTAAACTATGTACTGGCACTCGAAGAGAGTGACAAGAAATTATTTATCAATACAGTGACTGAGCTAGCTAAAGCATACGCACTCTGTGCAACTGAAGCAGAAGCACAAGAACTGAACAGTGAAATAGCATTCTTTAAATCTGTTAAGTCAGGTGTACTAAAACTAATCGCTCCACCAAGCCCAGGGGGTAAGAGAACAAAGACATCTGCTGAAATTGAAGCAGAACTGAACCAATTAGTTTCAAAATCAGTCGTGACGGATGAAGTCGTGGATATCTATAAAACATTAGGATTAGAGAATCCTGATATTTCGATTCTTTCAGATAAGTTTTTAGAAGACGTTCAAGCCTTGCCACAGAAAATGTTGCGGTGGCCTTACTGGATCGTCTGCTAAAAGGTAAAGTGAAATCTTTAATGCGGACCAATGCGACACAGTCGAAAAAATTCTCTGAGATGCTTGATAGAGCAATTAACCAGTATAATAAACGTTCTATCGATTCATCAAAAGTGATAGAAGAGTTAATAGATATAGCAAAAAATATTGATAAAGCTAAAAAAAGGAGAAGCACTAGGTTTAAATGCTGATGAAATAGCATTTTATGATGCCTTAGCATCTCACGATACAGCGAAACAAGTTCTGGGTGATAAAGAATTAAGAGCAATTGCTCATGAATTAACTAAGGCAGTAAAAGAAAATATGAGTATTGATTGGCACATAAGAGAAAATGCTCAAGCCAAAATGAGAGTTACAGTGAGAAAACTATTAAAGAAATATGGATACCCACCTGATTTACAAAAACTTGCGGTAGAAAATGTGGTAGAACAAGCAGAGCTTATGGCAAATAGTCTATAAGATATTGTCTATTCTCATAAAAAGCGTACTGGAGCTAAAGCTATAGTACGCTTTTTTTATTTCAACTTGCAAACCATTGTTATATGCTATATTTTCATCAGACCCATCTAATTTCCTAATCTCAATAAAATAAAGTGCTGCTATTTCTTTTAAAGGATCTTCTACTTTTGACTCTTCTTCAGATAAATTATCGATATGATTAAATGAGCCCGTGTTCTGATGATTTTTAACCCATTTATCTAAAGCTGAAGCTGTGAGATCATACTCCCGTACAATTTCAGCTTTTGACTTACCATTTTCAAATAGTCGAACCATTTGTAGTTTAAATTCAGGGGTAAATGTTCTTCTCGTTCTTGTCATAATAAAATCGTCTACTTTCATTGATTTAACAGTAACCTCCCTCATGGGAGTTGTCCAATCAAGTGTAGACGATTCATTTACTGCATATTCATAATACCTAAAATAAAAGGAGCGAGAATCTCAATTAGATTCTCGCTCCTTTTATAAAAATAATAATTTTTTATAATGTCAGATAATACTAAAATCTCTCCTTGAAATGAACGATTTGACCCGAAACATTCATTTCTTAGTAGCAATAAGTAAAGTACTTTAAGTTAGTCGAATATTTATTAAGATCTTCAGCGATTATAAACCAATATTATTTTCCTCCTTTAAATTATCAGAATATATTTACAAGACAGAATATTTGTGTTAATCTACCTATTAATCATTAGGTGGTGAAAAAATGGATACAAAAGATAAAATTATTGATGCAGCAATTAAAAATATAGCTTTATATGGACACAATGGAGCAACGATGAAAAAAATAGCCGATGATAGTGATATTAAAAGTGCTTCTATCTATTATTTTTTTAATAACAAACAGGCAGTGATGTTAAGTGTTTTGGATAGAGTGCTTAAAAATCATTTTCAAGCAATGAAAGAAACCTATGATAAAAATAAAGACCTTTCTCCTTTGATTTCTATGAACTCGTTATTAGAGAGAATTGCTATACATCATTTTGAAAATTCTGATGAAAGGAAAGTATATTTGGAACTTCTAGAAAGTAGTGATGACGATGTTAAAAATAAGGTTTCAGACTACTTGGAGCATTACAACTCATGGTTATACAATAATCTGTTGAATAGCTTGGCCACAATACATAAGACTGATGACGGCAAGAAATTAAAGCAAGTTTTAGATTATTTTTTACTTATAGGTAACGGAGTTTTTTGGAGTACCAATCTGTACTCACGCGAAAAAATAGAAACTGAAGTTAAAAATGCACAACAACTAATGTCATATGCTTATGGAGCTATCTTAGGTAATGAGGAGGATTAATATGGAAATTAGAGAACAAAAAAATTAATAGAAGATTATGAGATTAAACCCGTACCACGAGAAGAACGTAAAAGTTGGTTCTATCTAACTATGATTTGGATTGCAGGTATTGTAGCGCTAGCGGCTACAGCACTTGGGGGTGCATTAGGGAGTGGTATGAGCCTTACACAGGCTCTGATTACCGCAGGAGTAGGTTGTTTCTTACTTGCAATACTCAATGCTCTTTGCGGAATAGTGGGAAACAAGACTGGATTATCTGTTGCCATGATATCTTCATTTACTTTAGGTAGATTCGGTTCTTTTATTGTATCTATTGTTATAGCTATCTCTTTATTTGGATGGTTCGGAGTACAACTAGATTTGTTTGGATCCAGCTTATATAACGTATTTGTAGATGTTTTTGGTATTGAGATCAGCAGAACTTGGTTGATGATTTTCGGTGGTGCTTTGATGACAATCACTTCGATGATTGGATATAAAGGATTAGAAAAGCTGAGTATAGTTGCTACACCACTATTAGGTGTCCTATTGATAGGCTCTGGCTATGTGGTATTAAAAAATTATAACTTAAATGAACTGAATAATGCAGCACTGACTATGGACCCTATTACGATGGGTGGAGGAATCTCACTTGTCATAGGATCATTGGCAATAGGAGTAATTATTGCGCCAGATTTCTCAAGATACTCTAAATCTTCTAAGGATACTATCATTGCCTCATTCTTAAGTTACTTCTTAGGTTATGCTGTTGTTTTAATATTAGCTGTACTACTTGCTAAAGCAACGAGTGAGGCCGACGTAGTCGCTATAATGATTGGAATTGGATGGGGAACTGGAGCAATGCTCGTATTAATTTTAGCTCAATGGACAACAAACAATACCAACCTATATTCATCCGCCCTTGGTTTCTCGGTAGTATTTAAATCAATACCAAAATACATAATTACAATTTTTGCAGGGGTAATCGGTACTACTCTAGCAGTATTGGGAATTTATGATAATTTCATTACTTTTTTAAATATTCTAAGTATCATGATTCCTCCAGTAGGTGGGCTGTATGTTGCAGATTTCTTTTTAAGAAAATACCGTTATGACTTTAATAAAATAGATACAATTATCAATTTAAATATACCAAGTTTAGTAATTTGGGGGATAGCTATTTTGATAGCATTTATGACTTCAGCTCAACCTCTAGGTTTCGGGCTTCTTACGTTAACGAATGCACCTGCCATGGATGCATTTTTAGTAGCATTTATTTTACAATTTATTGTCAGTAAATTTAATCTTGATAAGAGAGGATAATAACTATGGAATCAATGAATGAGTCTGATATTGAGTATATAGCTCTTGGGGCTTCTTTACTTGGAACCGGTGGTGGTGGTGATCCTTTGGTTGGTAAATTAATGGCTCTATCTGCTATTGAAAAGTACGGAGGAGTAGAGTTAATTAGTATTGATGAATTGGGTGTGAATGAAAAAGCCGCTACATTTTGTATGGTTGGGGCTCCTACGGTAGGCGTTGAAAAAATCCCGAATTTTGAAAGCCTTGAAAATGTATACACAGAGTACGAAAAGTATTATGGATATAAAATTGATGCTATAGTACCTTCTGAGATAGGTGGTGTTAATTCTATGATTCCATTTGTCATTGCAGCTATGAAAGGTATACCAGTTGTTGATGCTGACGGTATGGGTAGAGCATTCCCTGAGATGCAAATGGATACTTTTTCTATCGCAGGAATATCTAATACTCCATCTATATTTGCTGATGAAAAAGGAAATTCATTTGTAGTCACAACCGAAGAGTTAAAATGGACTGAGAAAATCTCCAGATCATTAGTTGACACTTTAGGTGGTTCATTGATGAATGGTGTTTATTTACTCGATGCACTAGAATTAAAGCGACATGCAGTTCCTAACACAGTTTCACTAGCAAGAGAGTTTGGGAAAGTGATTAAAAACTTTAAGAATCCCATTGCTCATCTAGTAAAAGATTTTGGTATGTCTTGTTTATTTACCGGAAAAATTATAGACGTTGAAAGAAAAACTGTTGGGGGTTTTGTTAGGGGAAGAGCTAGTTTACTCAGTTTAGAAGATAGTGAATCACATTGTGTCATTGAATTCCAAAATGAGAACTTAATTTGCTTGATTAATGAAGAGGTTAGATGCACAACCCCAGATTTAATTACACTGGTAGATAATGAAACAGGTATTCCAGTTACTACAGAAAATTTAAGATTCGGAATGAGATGTAGTGTAATTGTGAGTAAAGCGGACTCTCGGTGGAGAACTGAAACAGGTATTAAAACCGTTGGCCCGAAATACTTTGGATATGACTACGATTATGTTCCGGTAGAAAATTTATTTAAGGATGAGGTGTAATCTATGAGATTAATAGGTAAAGAAGAAATAGAGAATATGGCAATAGGCGCTGCACTTTTAGGTACTGGTGGGGGAGGAGATCCTTACATCGGTAAGCTCATGGCACTGCAAGCAATAGAAAAATATGGTCCTGTTAAATTAATTTCAGCAGATGAACTAAATGACGATGATTTAGTCGTTCCTTCAGCGATGATGGGAGCACCAACAGTGATGGTAGAAAAAGTACCTAGTGGGGATGAATCCTTAGCAGCATTTAGTGCCCTTGAAGAGTATTTAGGAAAAAAAATTACCGCAACTATGCCGATTGAAGCTGGCGGGGTAAATTCCTTGTTACCTTTAGCACTGGCTGCACAGACAGGCTTACCTGTCGTAGATGCAGATGGTATGGGCAGAGCCTTTCCAGAGTTACAGATGGTAACATTTTATTTGGATGATATAAATGCTTCACCAATGGTATTAGCAGATGAAAAGAAAAACTCAATAGTTCTCAATGCAGTTGATGGTATGTGGACTGAAAAGATAGCTAGAAATGCAACGATGACCATGGGCGGGTCACTGTTAAATGCAATTTATCCTATGACTGGTGCTCAAGTTAAAGAGTCATCAATTCTAAACTCTTTAACTCTAGAAGAGGAGCTAGGCCACATCATACTAAACTCCAAAAATCCTATCGAAGACCTCAAAGTAAAACTCAAGGGATACATCTTATTTAATGGAAAAATCACAGATATTGAAAGAAAGACAGATGGTGGATTTGTTAAAGGAAGTGCCAAATTTGATGGTCTAAACGAGAATAAAGGATTTACCGCAAGTCTGGAATTTCAAAATGAGAACTTAATTTGTTTAGTAGATGGTAATCCTAAATGTATAACCCCAGATCTAATAACTGTTTTAGATGCTGAAACAGGAATGCCTATTACTACTGAAGGATTAAAATACGGCATGAGAGTAGTAATTCTTGGTATGCCAGCAGATCCGAAGTGGCGTACCCCACGTGGTATAGAAACCGTGGGACCTAAATACTTCGGTTACGAACATGAATATACACCAATTGAAGAACTAAATTAAAAATTAGTAAAGGAGAGATTGTTATGACTTATAAATTAGGGATTGACGTTGGGGTACTAATACAGACGGAGCCATACTGGACGATGAGATGAATGTTATTACTTCGTTTAAGTCCCCAACAACAGATGATATAGAGACAGGTATCAGAAATGTAATTAAAATGTTACTAGATGACATTGATTTTGATAAATCCAAAATTACTCATGCAATGCTAGGAACAACTCAATGTACCAATGCAATTGTAACTCGAAAAGGATTAAACAGTGTAGGTGTAGTACGTACAGGAGCGCCTGCAGGAACAGCAGTAGAACCTCTTTACAGTATGCCTGATGATTTACTAGAAGTAATAGGTAAAAATACTTATCAAGTACGTGGGGGACATGAATTTAATGGGGATTTAATTAGTGAATTGGATGAAGATGAATTAAAGGAAATAGCAGAAGAGCTAAAAGGTAAAGTATCCTCTGTAGCAATAACATCAATTTTCTCACCTGTAAATAATGAACATGAAGTAAGAGCGAGAGAGATATTCAGAGCCGTTATGGGTGATGATGTGTCGTTCTCATTATCATCAGAAATTGGTAGCATCGGGCTATTAGAAAGAGAGAATGCTACAGTGTTGAATGCGTCTATTATTGATGTCGCAAGAAAAACTATTTATGGTTTCGAAAAAGCTTTAGAGCTAAATGAAATTAATGCAAATGTATACTTTTGTCAAAATGATGGGACGCTAATGTCTAAAGATTACACTTTAAAATATCCTATTTTAACGGTCGCTTGCGGCCCTACCAATAGTTTACGTGGTGCAAGTTTCCTTTCTGATTTTCAAAATGCAATTATTGTAGATGTAGGAGGAACTACTACTGATATTGGCGTTTTAAATAATGGTTTCCCACGCGAGTCTTCATTATCTGTTGAACTTGGTGGTGTTCAAACAAACTTTAGAATGCCAGATATTTATTCCTTAGGACTTGGCGGTGGAACGATTGTTCGTATAGAAAAGGATGAATTCAAAATAGGTCCTGATAGTGTGGGATATTTGTTACCTGAAAAAGCAAAGATTTTTGGTGGAGATACATTAACGGTTACAGATATTGCGGTCGCTAAAGGTATATTAGAGCTCGGAGATAGAACGCTAGTTTCCGATATAGATTCACAACTAATAGATAATATTTATAACGAGATCTTAAAAATGATTGAACGCTCAATTGAAAGAATGAAAACTAGTGCAGAAGATGTACCTGTAGTCCTCGTTGGTGGTGGAAGCTCCTTAATTAAAGGTGACCTAGAAGGCACTAGTGAGGTTGTAGTTCCAGACAATGGCGGGGTAGCGAATGCGATAGGTTCAGCTATCTCAGATATAAGTGGTGAAGTAGAGAAAATTTACAGTATTGATCCTGGAAAAAGAGAAGAAACCTTGGAAGAGATTAAGAAAATAGCTATTAGAGAAGCTGTAGAGGCAGGAGCAGATGAAAACAAAACAGAAATTATTAGTTTTGAAGACGTTCCATTAGCTTATTTACCAGGCAATGCAACTAGGATTAAGGTGAAAGCTGCCGGCCCGCTTAAAAAGTGAAAGAAATTGAGTTAACTTAATATTAATAATTCAAGTGGTCGATAATTGTTAATAATGAAATACTTTCTTCAAACAATACTCTTCTGTATTTCATTCTGATATTGTCTTTATTCTCATCAAAGGTAATATTAATATAGTTCTCATGAAATCTAATGATGAGAAAGTGAATTTAAGACGTTTTATAAAATATTGACGTATCTCTACTGGTCAAATAGATTTAAAGTATCATTAGAGTGAAGGCTAGAAGTCATAGTCTAAAGCTCTAAATTGATTATAATTAGCAAGAGTAATCAATTCCTATATATGAAATAATAGAAGTTGATTACTTATTCATGTAATACAGATATAATTTAAGTTAACTCCATTTTATGAGTTATTTTGTTTACAAAGTTATCTCGGGAGGATGACTTTGCCCTATCAGTATGGATAGGGCTTTTTTTATTAATATAAATGAAATGCATTGGAGAAACGGAATATGTCAGATCTAAATCTGACATATTCCGTTTCTTTTATCCATTCAGTTCCTTCACTCTTACTCGTGTGTAGATGCATTTGTTTACTTGTGCATCCTATCAAATACTTCACTAATTGCAACACCAAGCACTGCGTGTACCTGCGGTAGTGTTGCAATCAGCTTCGGATTTGATCTTGGCGGATGCGTAAACAAATTACATTCACACACTCGATTAAAAGAGTGTAGTAGAAAAAATAGGAGCTGTTAAATATGCACAAAATTTATTCGTTATTATCCAAGAAAGCCCAGGCGTATGTTGAAACAATGGAACTAAAAGAAGTGTTGAACATATTATTTTTCATAAACAATGAAAATTTCACAAGAAGAGATAAAGAAAAATTAATTGCTGTTCATGAAACAATTCTCGAATATAATACTAAAGAAGATATTAAAGAAATCAGAAGTCCCAAAGAAGCTTATGACTTTTTAAAACCAAAATTCATAGGAAATGAACAAGAAGAATTTCATGCGATATTCCTTAATACAAAAAAAGAATTATCCATACAGAAATGGTTTTCAAAGGCTCAACAAATACTTGTATTGTAGACCCGAAGTGTTTATATAGTAGAGCATTGAAATGTTCAGCATCAGCAGTCATTGTCGCACATTCACATCCCAGTGGAGATCCGACACCCTCTAACGAGGACATTGAAGTTACAAAGAGATTGAAAGAAGTAGGAGAAATCGTAGGTGTAGTCTTTTTAGACCATATTATACTAGGCGATAATAGCCACATATCTTTAAAGGAAACACATTTTTTCTAAAACAATAGACCGCTAGATGAGCGGTCTATAATTTTGTACACATTAGATCTAATTTGTATTTACATCAACATTGAGGAAACGGTAATCTGCAGTAACGTTTGCAGATTACCGTTTCTTTTTTTCGTTCAGTTCCCTCACTCTTACTCGTATGCAGATGTATTTGTTTACTTGTGCATCCTATCAAAACCTTCACAAATTGCAACACCAAGCACTTCGTGTACCTGCGGTCGTGTTGCAATTCGTTTCGAATTTGATATTAACGGATGCGTAAACAAAATACACCCACACACTCGATAAAAAGAGTGTAGTAGAAAAAGAAGAGAAATACAGTGAGTTCAATTGACAGTATATTATCCAAAGAAGGCAAAGATTTTGTCCGCACCCCCAAGTGTTGAATTCTACTTGACGGTTACAGGTTGCAGTTTCTGGAAAGTCATATCTATATCATTGCTCTGTTGGGCTTGTCATTTTTTATGGTTTGGAACAGCTTGCAAAAATCTCGAAAAGACATGGTGGAGAATCAGGGGCATATAAAGCATCATTTAATTTTCTGGGTCCACATTGGCTCTTTCGCGCTCTATAATGCAATTATTGGATACCTGCTCCTGCAGGGAGAGTACCAATCGAAATGGGGGATGCTGCTGTACTTCATTGCGATGGGCATTCATTTTGTAACAAATGATAAAGGACTGCGTGCGACTCATAAAGAAGACTATGACCGCTACGGCCGGTGGGTGCTCGCTGTATCGATTACGATTGGCTGGATAATCGCCGCTTTTACAGAAGTCAATATACTTGTCATTTCAGTCCTATCGGCCTTTATAGCAGGCGGTGTCATACTGAATGTAATGAAGGAGGAACTGCCTGAAGAGAGGGAAAGCAGTTTTCCGGCCTTTTTTTCAGGAATGCTGGGGTATGCAATATTACTGTTATCTCTGTAAAGTGACTGGTATACGAAAAAGGTGTTCAATAGAGGAATGCACTGTAACCCGAATAAGAAACAGCTTATAAAAAGCGTCTCTTATTCGGGTTTTTCTATGCCTTAAAGATTATCTTGTTTATACTTAAATAAACTATCTGTACGGAGGGCTATCATGGCGAGACATTTTACAGTTCTTTTTTCCAGTCATAGTTTCTTTGATAGACTGGAATTATTAATTTCGTTGCACCTCGCAGATATTCACTTATATATCTAACGTTGCCTTCCATAGAAACACTTCCTTTAAATAAAATAATATAACCTTACTGTACATTAAAATAGAAAAATTTAGAATTCTTTGTTATACAATAGATAGATAAGTAAGCTGACCATAAAAATTATAAATGAGGTAATTATATTGAAAAAAATAATCATAGACACTGACACTGCAGGCGATGACACGATAGCAATTCTAACAGCTTTACATAATTTCGATGTATTGGGCATTACAATCACCGGTGGTAATGTTGATTTCAACCAGCAGATTGATAATGCGTTATATACGACTCAGGTTGCTGGTAAGACTGATATTCCTGTTTATCCTGGATACAGCGGACCGATTTTTGGTAAGACTGAGCAGGAACATACGACTGTTGAGGATGTGCACGGCAGCGATGGTATGGGTGATTCTTTCTTCCCTAAACCTGAGCGTTCTGCCGAATCGACGCATGCGATTGATTTTATCATCGATACTATTAACGATAATCCCGGTGAAGTGTCGCTTCTTGCGATTGCACCTTTAACTAATATTGCTATGGCGATTAAAAAGGATCCGGGTATTACTGAGAAGATTGATCATCTGTATATTATGGGCGGGACGAATAATGCACTGGGTAATATCGTGCCGGCTGCTGAGTATAACTTTTACATTGATCCTGAAGCTGCTAAATTAGTGCTGCAGTCAGGTATTGAAATGACTATGGTCGGCTGGGATATGTGTACGGATTATTCTCTGATGTTCGATGAAGAGCATACTGAGATTGAAAGTTTCGGTACCGCAGGTTCACAGTTCTTTAAAGACGTGAACAAAGTAGTGAAGAAATTTAATAAAGAAGTACATAAACTGAATGGAACGACGCATCCTGATACGCTGCTGGTTGCAATCGCAGCGGATGAAAAGATTATGGCTCAATCGAACAAGTATTATGTAGATGTGGAAACAAAAGGAGAACTGACACGTGGTTACAGTCTCGTTGATATCAATGGACGGTTAGGCAAAGAACCGAATGTCAGAGTTTGTGAAAAAGTAAACAGAGAGTTATTTAAAGAACATTTGTATGATGTTTTGAAAACAATGGAATAACAAAAACTGCGTAAGTAATAAGCTTACGCAGTTTTTTTATGTCTTTAAATAAATTAAATTTTGTTTAGTACTTATAATTAGGGACTCTTGTATGGAATGTTTTATTGGGTGAAATTCTCATCAATTCTATTAATTGTGAGTTCATAAATTCAGGACTCTGCTGATATCCGTCCATGACCCATTGAGATACTAAACCGACAATAGCATAAGAAATGTAACTTGCTATTAAATCACTTTCTATCTTATCATTTTCTACTCTTAACTCTTTCTCATTTATTTTCTTAAATGATATATAAATTTTTTCTTTAAACTCTGCAGATACATCAGAGTTTAAAATAATTGAATAGAAATTGGAATGCTTATAAACGTTATTGAATAAGATGACCTCAGAAGATGGGAGTTTACTTAAAACAAAAGGTCTGTTGTCCAGAAAAGGTTTTCTGTATGCGTAAATCAGATTTTCTAAAACATCAGAAAATAAACTTTCAAGAAGTTCATTTTTATTGGTGTAATGATTATAGAATGAACCCCTTGTTATATTTGATGATTTCACAATATCTGTGACAGTTATATCTTTAAAATTCTTTTCCATAATAAGTATTAATAAAGAATTTTTTAATGATTTCCTAGTTCTGACAATGCGACTATCGAGATATAGATCTTGTTTTCTCATGGTTACCTACCTTCTATCATTATTTTATACAAATAATTAAAATGTGTGCAAAATCGTGAAGGGTTTGTTGGATGTATGATTGTATTCACTATTATACTTAATATACAAGGTGCTTTACAAACTATTGAATGAAATTAAAGCGCTAACAATTTTATTAGGAGGAAAACAATATGGGTAGATTAGATGGCAAAGTAGCTTTAATCACAGGTGCTGCACAAGGAATGGGAGAATCTCATGCAACAGTATTTGTTGAAGAAGGGGCAAAAGTAATAATTACAGATATTAACAAAGAAGGTGGACAAGCTTTAGCAGATAGACTGGGTGAAAATGCAGTATTTATAGAACACGATGTTACTGATTTAAAATCATGGGAGAACGCTGTGAAAAAAGCAGTGGAAACATTTGGTGATATTACTGTGTTAGTTAATAATGCGGGAGTATTAGGCCCAATTGCTAAAACTGAAGATCTTACAGAAGAAGATTATATGAAGGTATGTGCAATCAATCAGAACAGTGCATTTTTCGGTATGAAATCAGTATTACCTTCAATGGTTAAAGCAGGAGGCGGCTCTATTGTAAATATCTCCTCTATTGCTGGTATTGTAGCTAACTATGGTTTCCCAAGCTTAGCGTATGTAGCAAGTAAATCTGCTGTTAGAGGCATGTCTAAAGCAACTGCAGTAGAGTACGGTGATAAAAATATTAGAGTTAACTCAGTACACCCAGGATTTATTCAAACACAAATGATGGCAGATGCTACTGATGAATCAGGTGGGGATGCGTTAAAAGATATTCCACTTGGACGTATAGCAGATCCAATAGAAGTTTCAAAAGCTGTTCTTTATCTTGCATCAGATGATTCTTCATATGTCACAGGAACTGAGCAAATAGTTGATGCTGGTATGACAGCACATTAATTTATAAAATATTAAATTCTAAACAATATCAAAAGGAGATTTTTAATATGGCAAGGTTAGATGGTAAAGTAGCGCTAATTACTGGGGCTGCGAAAGGTATGGGAGCTTCTCATGCTATGGTATTTGCAAGAGAAGGTGCAAAAGTTATTGCAACAGATTTTAACTATGAAGGTGTTTCAGAAGTGGTAGATCAAATAATAATAGTGAATACCCTGATTCAGCCGTTGCTTATAAGCACGATGTAACTTCAGAAGAAGATTGGAAAGAAGTAACTAAAAAAGGTAATGAAAAATTCGGTAAGTTAAACGTATTAATAAATAATGCAGGGATTTTTGAATACACACCATTTGAAGAACTAACACATAAGCAATGGAATAAGGTACTTGATGTCGATACATGGGGCGTATTTGTTGGAATGAGAGAGGTACTCCCTTATATGAAAGAAGCCGGAGTAGGTTCTATAATTAACCTTTCATCTATTGCAGCTATTAATGCAAGCGGGGGACTATCAACGTATACTGCGGCCAAAGCTGCTGTTTCTGGTCTAACGAGAGCAGCTGCTGTAGAATTTGGTAAAGACAACATTCGAGTGAATGCAGTTAACCCGGGAACAATTGATACAGATATGTATCGTGAAGGATTCCCAACAGAAGAAATGCGTAAAGCTGCTGAAAAAGGACAGCCATTATTAAGAGTAGGAACGCCGGAAGAAGTATCCTATCTAATGGTTTATTTAGCGAGTGATGAATCTAACTTCACTACAGGGACTACACAAGTCATAGATGGCGGTACTACAATAAGTGCTGGAGATATTTCAGCGACTACAGGTGAATAAATCCCAGTAAAAGAATTAATGAATTATAAAGGTGCCTGTCAATTTTGACGGGCACCTTTAATATTTAGAAAAATCTGATTTAAAATTGTCCCGCCTTTTCTCTTGTGATAATCTTTATATAAACAAAAGCTTCATAACAAAGGGGACAGTTTAATGAAACAATTCGACACGCTCTTCAATCCTTATCATTCACAGCGCAATCCTGTGGTCGCTAAAAAGGGGATGGTTGCTACTTCACAGCCTCTAGCGGCTCAGGCCGGGCTCACTATTATGCAGAACGGTGGCAACGCGATTGATGCTGCCATTGCCACTGCTGCAGCGCTCACTGTGGTTGAACCGACAACTAACGGTATCGGCGGAGATGCGTTTGCACTCGTCTGGGTCAAGGATACGCTCTACGGTTTAAACGGCAGCGGTAAGTCGCCAGCGTCTATCTCAATCGATAAAGTAAAAGCTGCCGGCTACGATGAGATTCCAAAATACGGATTTACTCCGGTCACTGTACCCGGCCAGCCTGGTGCATGGGCCGAACTTTCAAGACGTTTCGGCAAGCTGCCTTTTAAAGAGCTGCTGCAGCCGGCCATTCAGTACGCAGAAGAGGGTTATCCAATATCACCCGTGCTCGCAAAGTTATGGGACAGAGCGGCTGTCAGATTTAAAGAAGCGTTTGAAGGTGATGAGTTCGACCATTGGTTTGAAACTTTCACACCTAACGGCCGTGCACCAAGAGTCGGTGAAATCTGGAAGTCACAGAACATGGCGGATACATTAAGAGAACTTGCTGAAACTGAATGTGAATCGTTTTATACAGGAAATATTGCCCGGAAAATAGATGCGTTTTCCAAACAGTATCAGGGCTACATAAGAAAAGAAGATTTGGCAGCCTACAAACCTGAGTGGGTCGATCCGATATCAGTGAACTACAGAGGCTACGATATTTGGGAAATCCCGCCGAACACTCAGGGCATTATCGCTTTATCAGCCTTAAATATACTAAAATATATGGAGATTGAAGATAAGGAATCGACGGATACATATCATAAGCAGATTGAAGCGATGAAGCTGGCATTCGCAGACGGGGAGAAATACATTGCAGATCAGGAGTACATGAAGGATGTTACTGCTGAAGATATGCTGGATGAAGCGTACGCAAAAGAACGCCTGAAATTAATTACAGATCAAGCAGGACAGCCTGAAGCGGGTGAACCGAAAGCGAGCGGCACGGTATACCTGTGTACAGCGGATGAAGAAGGAAATATGGTGTCCTTTATACAAAGTAACTATATGGGCTTTGGCTCAGGACTCGTTGTGCCCGAGACTGGAATCGGACTGCAGAACAGAGGCTGCGATTTTAATCTGGATCCGGAATCACCAAATGCACTGGGCCCTGATAAACGTTCGTACCATACGATTATTCCGGGTTTCATTACTAAAGGTGAGTATGCACTTGGACCGTTCGGCGTAATGGGCGGATTTATGCAGCCGCAGGGCCATGTACAGGTAGCCATGAATACAATCGACTTTAACCATAACCCGCAGACTGCACTGGATGCACCGCGCTGGCAGTGGATTAAGGATAAGACAGTATGGGTGGAGAAGAACTTCCCGCATCAAATCGCAGAAGACCTGGTTAAACGGGGACATAATATTGAAATGAAACTGGACTCAGGCTCATTTGGTCGGGGACAGATTATATGGAGAGACCCGGAAATAGGCATACTCTACGGTGGCACGGAAAATAGGGCGGACGGGCATATCGCAGCGTACTAAGCTCCAAGGAGGCAGAGTAATGGACTATACTATACGGAGAATGCTGATTGAAGATGCAAAAGAAGTGCAGGACGTAGCGAAGAAGAGCTGGAATGCGACTTACGAGGGCATCATTCCAAATAATATCCAGGAGAATTTTTTAAAAGGTGCTTATAATGATGAGATGATGGAATGGCGTTTGAGCAACTCTTTAATGCTGGTAGCAGAAGCGGATAACATGATTGCAGGATTTACCAATTTTTCTTCGGTTAATGAAAAAGGACAGGCAGAACTAAGTGCAGTATATTTGTTACCGGAATATCAGGGCGAAGGAATAGGATCTGCTCTGTTAAATACAGGAATTAAAAAGTTAGAGAACGTGAGAGAAATTCATCTCGATGTGGAGAAAGATAATACAATTGGAACGGCATTCTACAAAGCAAAGGGATTTAAAACAGTTGACGAGTATGATGATAATTTCGATAGTCATATTCTTAAAACAGTGAGAATGGTATTAAAAATTTAGATCGCACGATTTGATGCGTTCCTATTCTTTCAGCAATTCCTCCGTGTCATATTTTTAATTAAGGGTATATATGACTAATGGTTAAAGGAGGATTTTTAATGAACAAGCTGGAGCGTATTACTGATATTGCTTTACCGGTTATAGGCGGCAGTATTGTAGGTTTACTTTCGACAAAAATGCAAAAAAGGATTATCAGGACTTTAAACAGCCTGCGTTTTCACCGCCGAAAGAAGCGTTTGGTATTGTATGGCCGATTCTTTATACAACGATGGGTATTGCCCGTACGATTACTAAGTCATCACGAAAAGATTCTTCGAAAAATGCCTATTTGTATAACTCGCAGCTCGGGCTGAATTACTTATGGAGCATTCTGTACTTCCGATTTAAATTGAGAGGCACCGCTTTAATTGAAAGCTATGCCTTATTTGCGAGCGTCTTACTGACAACTGTTGCATTTTACAAGACGAATAAATTCGCAGGCTTGTTATTGGTGCCGTATGTAGTTTGGACTGCTTATGCAACTTATCTTAACGCAGGATTTGTTGCATTGAATCATGATAAAGAAGAGTATGCAGAGGATATTTAATAATAAAAACAAAAACCTAAATAGTGTCAACCTGTTTAGGTTCAACATTTCCCTATCTCTTTCTCGCAATTAAGTTGATATGCAATCCAGATGGATAATCTATTTTATCAACTGTTAAGCCTGCATCTTCAGCGTATTGGCGGAGTTCATACTCGAAAGGGTATTGTTCTGAATCATCCCATTTTTCTCTGTATTTCTCTTTAGCGTCATCCATATCGCTTTTATTATTAAAGCCAATATCTAACAAATTCAAGGTGCCGCCTTGTTTTAATAATCTGCTGACTTCTTTGAAAGCATCTTCTCTTTTCGATAAAGGTACTTCATGGAAGCTGAAGCTCGATGTGATTAAATCAAAATAATCACTTTCAAATGGAATATTATTAAAATCTCCTGTTTCCACTTTGATTGAAGGAAACTTCTTTTTAGTCTCTTCAAGCATTTTCGGCGAGATATCAACCCCGTAAACATTTTTCGCATCTTCAATATATTCAGCAATGAAATTTCCTGTACCGATGCCAATATCTAAAACATTTTCAGCTGCTTCAGGGTAATTCTTATGTGTTTTTAATACTGTCGCGATAACCAGTTAAAGGTCCGCCGATATCATCAATTTCTTCATCATTCTCTGCCCAGTCGTCAAATAGTTCTGTAATGCTTCTCAAAAAATCTTCCCCTTTTTCGCGATTACGTTTAAAACGTATCACCGATTTTCCTTACATCCATTATAGCAAAATATTTTTTGAATTTTAAGACTATGAAGCATGGCCTTAGATTTATATACTGGTTAATAAGAGAGATAAAAACTTATCAAATTTAATCGAAGGGGATGCATTTGATGAAGTTAGGGCTGGGGCGTAATGAAGTAAGAATTGTTGATTACAACAGCGATTGGAAGGCGGAGTTTGAAAGGGTCAAAAAAGATTTATTGGAAAGTACAGAGCTTGAAGAGGGACGTATTGAACATATTGGGAGTACAGCAATAAAAGCTATGCTGGCCAAGCCGATTATTGATCTGCTGGTTGGAGTGGATAATTTGGAGTCAGTTGATAAGCCGCTGCTGCAGTCTTTTAAAAAAGCATGTTTTTTAAGACTGAAAGTGGATCGGCCGGGAGAGATTGTTCTGGCAAAATTTAAGGATAATTCCTATCAGGTGAAGACTCACTATATCCACTTGGTTGAGTATCAGAAACCATTGTGGAAGAATCTTATATTTTTCAGGGATTATTTAAACAATAATGAACATGCACGTCATCGGTATTTAAATATTAAAGAGGAGTTTCTAAGAAACAACTCTGAGGGGATAAGGGAATACACGGATTATAAAGAAGCATTTGTCAAAGAAATAATCGATAAAAGAACTTAAACACGCGCAGAAAATGTAAAAACATTATTTGGGGGACAGCTCATGAAAAGAATACTGGCTATCAGTGATATTCATGGTGAATTAAAACTTTTTGACAGCTTGCTGGAAAAGGTGAAATATGATGCAGACGAGGATCAATTAATCCTCGTAGGAGATTACGTTGACAGGGGACCAGACTCCAAAGGGGTTTTGAATCGAGTAAGTGAATTAAAGAGAAATGGTGCCGTTGTATTGAGAGGTAATCATGACGAGATGATGCTGAATGTTGTAGACGGAGTATCTGGAGCTCTGGGACGCTGGGAAAGAAACGGTGCACTTATGACATTGCAAAGTTATGATTCGTCTATAGAGAGTGTAATACTTTCAGCTGGAGCCGAGTTTGAGAAACATATTTCTCTTATAAGGGAGATGGATTATTACTATGAAACAAAAGATTATATTTTTGTCCATGCAGGAGTCAGTCCGGATACACCTGTTCAGAAAACTGATCCGCATACCTTCCTATGGATTAGAGAATTATTTTATGAAAAATACTCAGGGGACAAAACTGTGATTTTTGGTCATACACCAACATCAGCCATCCGGCAGGAAAAGAATCATGATATTTATTTTGGAGAAATAATATTATCGGTATTGATGGAGCAGCGACCTATGGCGGGCAGCTCAACTGTCTGGAATTGCCCGGTAAGAGAACGCACTCTGTGGCGAAAAAATAAAGAAAGGTTATCACTTTATTGTGAAGTTTCTTTTCTAAAAGGGGATTAATTATGTTTGAAACTAACTTAGTGGAATCAGCGAGAGGCATTTTTGAAGTGTTTACGTACGGTCAAGGGGAGCCGCTAGCATATACTCATTTGTACAGCGAATATAATTCAAACGGTGATATTATGTCTCAGCAGTTAAGTGAGCATTATAAAGTACATGTGATTAACTTACGGGGTGCGGGGCAATCTGATGACCAGACAGAAGACTATACCTACAGTATGGATGATGCGATTCATGATCTGGAAGCGGTAAGAAAAGCGCTTGATATAGAGAAATGGACCTTTGCTGGTCATTCTACCGGCGGGTTTTTAGCTTTGAAATATGCCGTTATGTACCCAGAGTCATTAACTAAAATAATAGCAGGCGGTTTATGTGCTTCAGGTGAATATATGAACCATCCAGATAGTATATACTGCACAAAAAATCCGAATAACCAGCGTATGAAAGATATATTTACAGAAATGCGTTCGCTGGAAGCAACAAGTGAAGAACGAAATGAATTGGCTAAAGAATGGATAATGATGTCACTCTACAGGAAAGATGCATATTACGATATGCTGAAAAGAAAAAACAGCGGCAGAACTTTAATGTTTAAAATAGACTACTTTACGAATGAGTTAAAAAATTATGATGTAAGAGATGAACTCCAAAAAAGTGCTATGCGAGCATAATTTACTGCGGACGTCATGATGCACAGTGTCCTTATGTTTTCAGTAAAGAAGCAGCAGATTTAATGCCTAATGCAACATTAGAAACCTTTGAATACAGTAATCATATGCCGGATATTGAAGAGGGAGATAAATTTAAGAAGTTTTTAGAAAGCACAGTTTCGTAATTTAAAATCTCAGCTTCGAAAAAAGGTGATAGATGTGATTGAAGATAATGAGTTGGAAAATGCTAATAGGTTCTTCACGTCAGACCTATTTGGTAACAGGCTGGAGTTTATATAATGGATATAGTTTAAAGCAACTTGAGCGAAACTTAGGGGAGTGAGTCGGCTTGATAGAAATCAAAAATGTAAATTGGATTAATCTTGAAGACAAAATAATTGAAATGAAAGATATCAGTATTCATTCAGAAGATAAGATTGAAATTGATGGCAGAGGTAAATTTCTAATACCGGGTCTGGCAGATATGCATACTCATATTACACCGGCCAGTGCAAAGCATTATTTATACAGCGGGGTTACAACCGTGAGAAACACAGGCGGCAATTATGAACTGCTCAATATGATTGATAGTGTATCTCCTAAAGTATATGCAACCTATCGTTTTATAGACGGTGAACCGGGATTATGGGGACCTTCATCGTATGGAAATATTTCTACGAATAATATCGATACCGCGCTAGATGGTGTTGAAGAATTGTATAAACAAGGTGCTAAATTCATCAAAGTATACGGTAATATTCAGGAAAATGTTTTAGAGGCAATCGTTAAAAAAAGCAGTGAATTGAATTTGGAAGTTGCTGCTGACCTGCTACATACAAAATCTATTGATTCCCTGAAAGCCGCAGCATACGGAGTTAAATGGCTGGAGCATGCATCAAGTATTGTTCACAGTCTTTACCCTGGTTATAATACTCAAATTCCCACGGAAGAATTTGAGCGTATCAGCCAAATTGAAGTGGATGAGCAGAGATTAATAGAAGTGTTGACTCACCTAAGAGAAAAAGATGTAAAAATTGTACCGACTTTATCACTGTACAGACATTTGGCAGAAGGGCGGCCTTTTAATCCGTCAGAGGTTGAAAAGTCGAAACAAATGAAACTGCTGGATGAAGACAAAGTATTTACTGTAAATGATCAATTTAATGCGATTGATGCTCAGCTTAATGACGATTTTAGAAGAAGGCAGAAGTGGGAGTATGAACAAGTTAAAGCTATTACTGCAAAGTACTTAGAAATTGGCGGGGAAGTATATATCGGTACTGATGCACCTGCCGGCACATGGGTATACCCTGGTTTAAGCATGATAGAAGAACTGCATGAATTTAAGTCTTTTAACTTAGATGCTTTTGACATACTGAAAAAAGCAACAGTAGAAGCGAAAGCAGTTACCGGAGAAGATGACAGTTATCTGCTTCTTAATGGAAATCCTATTGAACAGTTCGAAAATATACTGGATATCAACACAGTTTTCGTAGAAGGAAAAAGTTTTAAACACTCGGAAATTGCAAATCATATTATAGAAGTAGAAGAAATGATGAGGATGTTTGAAGAAGTTGAGAAAAAGTATGAGATATTGTAGAAGCTAATATAAATTCCGGGGGAATTATTATGGGGATTAGAAACTTAAAGTAAGTTCGTTTGGCCTCATATTAAATAAAGACTTTTTTAATCAGTGTCTAATTTATAGGATCCATTTTATAAAATGAAGATATTCTTATGAAGAGAATGAGTATGCATTCTCATACTAAGATGATTGATTCTATAAAAGATTTATGTTTATAAGTCGTGGAAAGAGGTATATTTTCAGCATGGATGTAAATAATATTTAGAATGGAGTGTTATTACATGAAAGCAGTCACTTATCAAGGACATAAGAAGATGAAGATGGAAGAAGTTGAAGATGCTAAGATTATTGAATCAACTGATGCAATTATAAAGATAACAGCATCTGGGATTTGTGGTTCAGATTTACATTTATATCATCAAGGTGATTTATTCATGGAACCTGGTTTTGTCATTGGACATGAACCGATGGGTATTGTTGAAGAGGTAGGAAAAGATGTAAAAAAACTAAAGAAAGGGGATCGTGTGGTAATACCTTTTAATATTGGGTGTGGGGACTGTTTCTACTGCAATAACGACATGGAATCTCAGTGTGACAATTCTAATGAAACACCAGCGAACTGGAAGTTAGATAATGGTGGATTATTCGGTTTTGGTAACCTTCATGGTAATCACTGGGGAGGACAGGCAGAATACTTAAGAGTACCTCATGCTGACTTTTCCTCATTTAAGGTTCCTGATAACAATCTAAAAGACGAGCAAGTTTTATTCTTATCAGACGTTGTACCTACTGCTTACTGGAGTGTAGAACACTCAGGCGTTAAACCCGGAGATACAGTCATTGTATTAGGTTGTGGCCCTATCGGTTTAATGGCGCAGAAGTTTGCGAAACAAAAAGGTGCAGAGAGAGTGATTGCGATTGACAATGTACAGCATCGTCTCAATCACGCCAAAAAGTACAATGGTGCTGAAGTGTATAACTTTGATGAAGAACAAGAAATAGGTAAACTTCTTAAAGAAAAAACTCGAGGCGGCGCAGATGTTGTTATTGATTGTGTAGGAATGGATGGACAGCAATCGAGTCCAGAACGGGAGCTATCTGAGAATTCTCAACAACGTGGAACAATAAGTCCTATACTTACCGCTACTGAATCAGTAAGAAAGTTTGGGACAATACAGCTTACTGGTATCTATGGATCACCTGCTGATAATTTCCCTCTAGATTTAATATTTAACCGTGATATTAAAATAACAAGTGGACAGGCCCCTGTTATTCATTTAATGCCTAAACTTTACGAGATGATTAAAGATGAAGTATTTGATCCTACAGAAATTATTACACATACTTTCCCGCTTGAAGAGGCAGACGAAGCTTACAAAGTATTTGATGAGAAGAAGGATAACAACATCAAGGTTATATTTAAACCAGAATAGAGTATAAAAACTTTTGTTCCCTGATATTAAATTTGAATCGTCTACACTTGATTGGACAACTCCCATGAGGGAGGTTACTGTTAAATCAATGAAAGTAGGCGATTTTATTATGACAAGAACGAGAAGAACATTTACCCCTGAATTTAAACTACAAATGGTTCGACTATTTGAAAATGGTAAGTCAAAAGCTGAAATTGTACGGGAGTATGATCTCACAGCTTCAGCTTTAGATAAATGGGTTAAAAATCATCAGAACACAGGCTCATTTAATCATATCGATAATTTATCTGAAGAAGAGCGTGAAATCAGAAGACTTCGCAAGGACAATCAACAGTTAAAAATGGAAAACGATATTCTAAAGCAAGCAGCGCTGATCATGGGACGAAAATAGAAGTCATTCGTAAGAATGCACACAAATATTCAGTGTCAGCAATGTGCAAAGTCCTTCAAATCTCTAGGAGCACCTATTATTTTGAAATTAATAAACATAAAACTAATACGCAGTATGAGCGAGACAACGATATTAATGAAACGATTATTCAGGTATTTCATTCTAATCGAAAATGTTTTGGCACCCGAAGAATAAAAAAGTGTTACATAAACAAGATTTGATAGTTTCGAGAAGACGTATTGGTCGGACCATGAAACAGAACAACCTAGTATCAACCTACACTGTCGCAAGCTACAAGCCCTATCCATCGAAATCGAATGAGCGTCTGATCACGAATGGTCTAGACAGAAATTTTAATAGAGCACAGCCGATGGAAGTCATTGTCAGCGATTTAACCTATGTAAAAGTGGCAGGAAAATGGCATTACATATGTGTATTTATTACTCTTTAATAGAGAAATTGTTGGGTACAGTGCAGGTTCAAGAAAAAATGCTGCGTTGGTCTCGTCGGCAATCAGCACCATTAAGCATGATTTAAGAGATGTGCAGATGTTTCACACAGACAGAGGAAAAGAATTCGATAACCAGCTGATTGATGAAGTTTTAGATGGCTTTGATATTGAAAGATCACTCAGCATGAAAGGGTGTCCTTATGACAACGCTGTGGCTGAAACTACCTTCAAAGCGATGAAAACTGAGTTTATTAAACAATATGTTTTTATGTCATTAAAACAGTTAAGCATCGAACTATTCGACTATGTAAACTGGTATAACACAATCAGACCTCATGGTGCATTGGATTATCTCACACCAAAGGAGTATAAAGAAAACTTCTATAAAACCTGTCTAATATTCTGTTGACATACCAAGTGTATGTAATTAACTTAAGGGGTGCTGGACACATCTGATGATAAATCAGAGGAGTACACGTACAGTATGGATGATGCTATTCATGATTTAGAAGCGATAAGAGAAGCTTTGGATATTGATAAATGGACATTCTCAGGTCATTCTACCGGTGGCTTTTTAGCATTAAAATACGCTGTAATGTATCCCGATTCATTAACTAAAATCATTGCAGGTGGTTTATGTGCCTCAGGGGAATATATGAATCATCCAGGAAGTATTTACTGCACAGATAATCCAAATAATAAAAGAATGAAAGGAATTTTTTCCGAAATGAGAGCTTCAGAGGTAACAAGAGAAGAAAGAATTGAACTGTCTAAAGAATGGATAATGATGCCATTTTACAGAAAAGATGCATACTATGACATGCTGAAACGGAAAGAAAGCGGCAGAACATTAATGTTTAAAATAGATTATTTTACTGACGAACTAAAGAATTATGATGTCAGAGAAGATCTCAAAAAAGTGATGTGAGGGCATACATATATTGTGGGCTTCATGATGCACAGTGTCCCTATGTCTTCAGTAAAGAAGCAGCAGCTTTAATGCCCAACGCAACATTAGAAACTTTTGAATACAGTAATCATATGCCTGATATTGAAGAAGTTAAATTTAAAAGTTTTATAGAAAGCACAGTTTCATAAAGACTGAGGTGCGAAATGTGAATAGCATTAATATTAAAGAAATAAATCCAGATAATATCGACGAAGTAAGGAAAATAAGTGTGAAGGCGGATCAGCAGTCATTTATTGAGACCGTCGATGAGTGTCTGAAAGAAGCAGAAATGTATGAGCAATGGTGTCCGGTTGCTGTATATTACGATAAGGATTTAGTGGGATTTGCCATGTACGGTGCTTTTGGAGACAATCCCGACACTTGGATAGACAGAATCATTATTGATAGAAAATATCAGGGTAAAGGTTTTGGGAAACTCGCTATGAAAGAGTTAATTAAGATTGTGAAGCAAAAATATCAAGTAAGCATGGTTTATTTAAGTTTTGTTGAAGATAACGAAGCGGCTCGTAATTTGTATGAGAATCTCGATTTTAAGTTTACAGGTGAATATGATCCTGAAGGGGAACTAATTTATAAATTAATTTTGAATGAAAAATAATTAACTGGGAGTGTATTAAATGCATTTTAACTTTATAGGAATCGATCACATTCAATTAGCTGCACCTGCTGGTTGTGAAATCAAAGCAAGAGAGTTTTTCGGAGACATTCTGAATCTAAAAGAAATACCTAAACCTTCTAATTTAGCCAAAAGAGGAGGGGTGTGGTTTCAGTTAGGCGATAAGCAATTGCATATCGGAGTTCAAAAAGATTTTACAGCTGCGACGAAAGCTCATCCTGCATTTGAGATTAGAAATATAGATAACTTAAAATCACGACTTCGGGAAAACGGCATAGAGGTTATTGAAGATGATGAATTGGAAGGTGCAAACAGGTTCTTCACTTCAGACCCTTTTGGTAACAGAATCGAGTTTATAGAATGGATGTAATTTATATAAAGAATGTGGTTTAACACTGGGGAGTGGGACAGCTTGATAGAAATTAAAAATGTTAGTTGGGTTAATCTCGAAGACAAGAAAATCGAAGTGAAGGATGTGAGCATTCCTTCAGAAGATAATTTAAACATTGATGGTACAGGTAAATTTCTGATGCCGGGTCTTGTGGACATGCATACACATATCACACCGACGAGTGCGAGGCATTATTTATACAGCGGAGTAACTTCTGTCAGAAATACAGGCGGCAATTTTGAGATGCTTAATCTGATTGACGATGTTCCGCCAAAAATATGCAACTTACCGTTTTATAGACGGTGAACCTGGATTATGGGGGCCGACGCCATACGGTAATATTTCTAAAAATAATATTGATACTGCATTGGCGGCTGTCGATGAGTTACATAAACAGGATGCAAAGTTCGTTAAAGTTTACGGTAATATTCAGGAAGACGTCCTGGAAGCTGTCGTTAAAAAGAGCAGTAAACTAAATCTGGAAGTAGCTGTTGATATACTCCACACTAAATCGATTGATTCAATCAAAGCTGCAGATCACGGTGTAAAATGGCTGGAGCATGCGTCCAGTATCGTTCACAGTCTTTATCCGGATTATAATACTCAAATTTCTGTCGATGAATTTGAACGTATCAGTCAAATCGAAGTGAGTGAGCAGCGATTAACTGAGGTGCTGACTTACTTAATTGAAAAAGAAGTTAAAATTGTACCAACTCTATCACTATATAGACATTTAGCAGAAGGGCGTATTTTTAACCCTCCGGAGTTGGATCAGTCGAAACAAATGAAGCTGCTGGATGAGGATAAAGTATTCACAGTAGATGATCAGTTCAATGAGATTGATTCACAGCTGAATGATCATTTCAGAAGCCGTCAGAAATGGGAATATGAACAGGTTAAAGCTATTACTGAAAAACATCTTGAATTAGGTGGCGAAGTATATACTGGGACAGATGCACCTGCCGGCACATGGGTTTACCCGGGTTTAAGTATGATTGAAGAGTTAAATGAATTTAAGCGTTTTAATTTAAATAATTTTGAGATTCTGAAAAAAGCTTCTCTGGATGCAAAAGAATAATTGGTGAAGATAATGGATATCTCCTTCTTGAAAGTAATCCTATAGAAAAAATTGAAGGTATATTAGATATCAATACAGTATTTCTGGATGGAAAATCATTTAAGCACAGTGATATTGAGAAATACACTGTGGATGGGAAAAAGTTGATGAAAGAATTTGAGAGTATTGAGAAGAAATATTCGTAAGAAAAACGTATCTGTCATTTGGAATAGTATATGTGAAATAAACTCTAAAGGGGCATTAAAATGACGAACAGGACTGTCGGATTTACGATTATTATTTCAACAATACTTTTAATTCTGCTGTCTTTAATATACATGCTTGTAGTTCACAACGGCATGGTTCAGATTAGCGCAGACTTTGAGAATGAGACTGCTATTTGGCAAGTATGGATGATGGCGTTGTTTCCCCTTCTAGTGGCAATGACACCATGGAAAAAAGAAAAGATTCAGTCATTGTATAAAGAGTGCCAAAATCAACTTGGATACTGGTATCTCTGGCAGTAGCATTGATTCTAGTTATGATTGCTACACCAAAATATATGTGTTCGATTTATTTTATATATACAAGCTGATACTGCTGTTCATTATTCCTTTAATTATAATTAAGAGGGATTCAGTTAGAAAAGCTGTGACTGTAAAAAGTGTTCGCCGATGGAAAACACCATTACTGGTTGTTGCTGTGTGGCTCGTATTTTACTTGCTGAATCCCATGTCTGAAGCAAGTAATTATGAAATGGATTTTCTTACATTATTAGCAGGAGCATCGATTTCTTTGCTTCTGAACGCAGTATTGGAAGAGTTGTTTTACAGAAAGTGGCTGCAGTCAAGATTAGAAGCAGCACTTGGTATTTGGCCGGCGATTTGTGTAAGCGCGGTATTATGGGCATTATGGCACACAGGAATTCAAGGCTCAGGTGGTCTGATTGATTCAACAGCACACGCGCTGGTACTGCATGGAATAATGGGTCTGTTTTTAGGGTATTTCTGGGCAAAATACCGCAACATCTGGTTACTTATTTTTATGCATGGATTAATGAACTTTCCGATGTATTTGATAACAATGTGGTTTGAAAGATAGGAGATAGATATGTTAAATAATTGGGCAAACGAGTTTTATAAGATGCAGTATGAGTTTATAGGTAATTATCCGGAGGGGTATCATACAGAAGCAGCAAATGAAATATTGGAACAGGCTGGTAAACCGGCAGGGACAATGCTTGAACTTGGTGCGTGGGATGGAAGTGTAGCACGTGCACTTTCAAATCAGGTAGATCAGATTATTACGGTAGAATTAATTAAGGAAATGACAGAGAAAGCAAAATCTCTCAATCCGGATAACATTGAAACGATTCACGGCAGTTTTTGATGTGACGATTCCTCAGAAATTTGATGCGATTATTTATATCGATGGTTTTGGTGTCGGTTCAGATGAAGACCAATTAAAGTTGCTCAAGAATATTAAACATTGGCTGGAAGATGACGGTTGTGCACTCATTGATATCTATCAGCCGGAGCATTGGAAAAAAGCTGATGGTGTTGAAATGTATTTGAGTCCGCGTAATATGCCACACATTAAACGTAAGTATTCATATGACTTTGAAGCGGATATTATGATGGATACCTGGTGGCATGCAAAAGATGAAGAGCTTAATCAGACACAGTATTTGAAATGCTACACACCTGATGAAATATATAAGCTATGTAAACAGGCCGGATTAAATATAATCGGATATTTTCCGCATGGTGCGATGGATTATGACAATATGGAGTATCATGAACATGCTTCTTTAGAAGAGTGTATGTCTTACCGGATAAAGTTAATTAAATAACCTGCGCACAAAACAAGAGAGCAATCCGGAAGGAAAGCTCTCTCGTTTTTATATCTTCAGTTTGTTTCTGCAAGATTTATATGGATATATTGGCAATCAGAACAGTAATACACTACTCACACTTTTCATATTCTTTTAAAGTTAAAGTGATTTAAAATGTAAAACTCTTGAAATCCTGCAGATTTATACAGGTTTAGGGCGACCATATTTTCATGAGAGACTGTCAGACTGACACTGTCTATTTCAGGATAATCAAAGATTGTTTGTAATGCATTATATAGGAGTGTTTTACCTAAACCTTTACTTCTCGCATCTGGGTGAACTGCAATAAATTCTATATCAGCCTCATGATACTCGGGGGCAATTTCTATATAGGCATAACCTTCAATATCGTTATCATTTTTAGCTGATATTAATAGTCTGTTATTTTTATTCAATCTGTCTAAAATTTTACGGCCGTTATAATATGCATTTTTAAAAATATTGTCGTGTAAATCTATAAAGGAATTAATATAAAGGTCGCTTATATTAACTGTTTTTCGAAAGTCTGTATTATCAAATTTTTTACTATCAATATTAAGCAGAGAGTGCGTACCAAGAAAATTAGCTTTTATATTACTAAGGAATGTTTCAACTAATCTATTCTGTTTATTTATAAAAAATTTAAAATTTTTAATTTCTGCAGGCACGGTAGTTAAAATATCGCTCCACAGTATCTCTGCTAGCTTCAAATCATTGTTATTGACAAAAGGTCCCCAAACCTCTGCAGAGCTATCTGCCCGATCAATATCTAATCCTATAGCACCAATGATCATAGAATCTTCATAGGCTACTAAAAACGATTCTTCAATACTTAAGTCAGAAAAATCATTTTTCATTTCTTCTAAAATTGCAGAACTATCTTCTCCACAGAATCCAATATGTTGTTCTATCTGAGAATTACAATGTGCAATATAATCCGTTAAACTTCCAATGTCTTGTGGGGCTGATATTATAATAGACATATAAATCTCCTCGTTGTATTTTTATAATGATTTTTTTATATAATAATTGAAAAAACCATCAAATGGGAACTCTTTTAAAAGTATCTTTTGCTCTAAGCTACTCAAACTATTTCTCGCATAATCAATGGTTTCTTTAGGGTAATTCATGGCAATTGAATTAGAAATAAATTCATCTTCGTCAACGACTTTTCTATCACCGCTGTTATCAATCAATAAATCCAAGTCTAGATCTATAAAGGAAACAGTACCTTCAATTGAATCAAACTCCGCAGGCAAACAAATATTACAATAGTACTCAGCCTGTCCTAACTCGTCAATATCAATATTTACTGTAAAACCTTCATTTAGTGAGAAGAACTCTAGAGATCTATTTGGGCAATCAAATACTTTGTTTTTAGTGTGATGAATTAACTTTCTGCCAATATTACCTTTCACCAATATATAATTTTTATCTACTTATATTAAAGAGGTCTTCCATTCATAGTGTACTTGTCTATTATATTTATAGACTGAAATATCAATCTCTCTCATACGATTACCTCTGACTAATTAAATTTTCTTCCGAGCATTTCTTAAGGTATTAAAAGTAGTAACAGCCTCTCTGAAGTTTCTATTTAAAGTATCAATCTTTTTAAATGTCACAATGTTTAAGAAACCTAATATAATTGTTTGAATTACAGTAAAAGTATATACAAAATTTTTATCGATTATCTCCATGTTTTCCTCCTGTAAGAAATTTTAAATAATTTCTTTATTCGCGTTTATTATTCTCACTCTTTAAATGGCTGCGTATACCTTTTTCGGCGAGAAGTTCGTTTGAATATCTTGGGATGATGTGTAGATGAGCATGCTCCAGATGCTGTCCACCAGTTCTATTAACATTCCAGCCGATGTTGTAACCATCAGGCTGGTGATTCTTATCTATGTATTCTTTTGTTCGATCCAGTATCTTTTTTATATCTATCCATTCTTCCTCATTAAAATCAAAAGGTGACTTTCTATGTGCTTTTGTCACAATAATTCCCGCACCTTCCAGAACATTACCTTTTTTCATATTTGATTTAAGCATCAACAATCTGCAGCTGTTATTTTCGTAGATCACAACTTGATTTGGATTTAAATTAGGGAAACATAATTCACAATTATTCATGGAATCACCTGCTAATGATTTAATAACATCTTTCTTCATTATATATGTTTCAGAATTTTAAAACTATTAAAATTGGAAATGCTTATATATAATTAATATTAACTGAACATAACGAAATAAATTGCGAGAGTTTTTTAAAAATAAATATTTAAATCTAATTAACAATTTAGAGAATAGAGAGCAGGGGATAAGATGTTAGACCGATTAAAATCTGGAGATAAAATTGGGATATTCTCACCATCATCTCCTTCAACAGTTACTGCTTATAAAAGGTATCAGCGTGCGAAAAATTTTATAGAGAATAAAGGTTTTATAATTGTTGAGGGCAATCTTACAGGTCATTCAGAAACATATCGTTCAGGTTCTCCTAAAAAAAGAGCAGAGGAATTAAACGAGTTATTGCTGGACCCTGAAATTAAAATGATTATGTCTACGATTGGCGGGACAAATTCTAATAGTATATTGCCGTATATAAACTATGAGTCGTTCAGAAATAATCCTAAATTAGTTGTAGGTTATTCAGACGTAACAGCTGTATTATTAGCTTTGTATGCTAAAACAGGAATTCCAACTTATTATGGTCCTGCTCTTATTCCGAGTTTCGGTGAATTTGAGCCACTCGTTGATGATACATATAATTATTCTCTAACTATTTCATGAAGAATAATAGCTTGCCTTATGAAGTGCCAATGCCAAAATATTGGTCGGATGAGCCGGTTAACTGGCTTGAAAAAACAGAGGATAAAACTCTGTATCAAAATGAGTGGATAACAGTGCAGGAAGGATCAGCAGAAGGAACACTAATAGGTGGAAATCTCAATGCAATGTATGGGTCTATTGGTACATCTTATTTTCCTGAAATAGAATACGGGGATATATTGCTGATTGAGGACAGTATGAAAAATGCGTCTATTGTAGAAAAGAATTTCGCTATGCTTAAATTACATGGCATTTTTGATAAAGTAGGAGGCATCATTCTCGGTAAACACGAACGATATGATGATTTGGGTACTGGTAAACAGCCGGCAGATATATTAATGGAACAAGTAGATATAAATGATATTCCTATATTAGCTGAGTTCGATACTTGCCATACACACCCTATGCATCCATTAGCTATAGGAAAGAAAGTTAAACTTGATGCCAATACTAAACAAGTACTATGCCTGGAAAAGTGGTTATAATTATGGAGGGAATTCTGAAGACAATAATAGAATCAGTAAATAATAGTAAAGAAAAATAATAATAGGAATATCAGGTCATGGTGCTTCTGGAAAAACAACATTCGCAAATAATCTTGTGAAGCTGCTAGGACAGGATAAAGTGAATTATATGAATACAGACCCTTACATTATCGGTTCTGCCAGTCTAAGAAAGTATACTGAAATAAATTATGAATATGAGAATGAAAATCATACTTATAAAATGACAGCCTGTCATCCAGGAGCTCATAATATCTCATCATTAGAAAGAGATATAAATATGATTAAAGACGGATTGGATTTGTACACACTAGATACACATTATAAAAAGAGTTATTTAATTACCTCAAAAAATCAAATAAATATTATAGAAGGCATGAGCGTGGCGTTTACTAATACTGAGCTATTTGATTTGAAAATATATTTATATACTGATGGGGAAACAGAAATCATGAGAAGGTCATCTCGAGATATATTAGAAAGAGGGACGAACTTAGATTATCTGAAACTATCACATGAAGAACGCAGGATTCAATATGAAGTATTCATGCACCCTTATCGCAAAACTTTTGATATTGTTATTAGAAACTCTAATGATGATTACTTTATTGAAAAAAACCCTTGTTAGATGAAAAAATAAAATAATGGAATATATAGAAATTAGTTTTATTGGTAGAAAGTTGAATATGAATATTGAAATATAGAAGTATGAGAGAGGTTGACTATATGAAAGCTTTACTGGTTATAGATGTACAAAATTCTATTATTAATATTAAAGATTTTCAAAAGGAACTTGGAAATATAGAGAATATCATTAAAGATTTTAAAGATAATAACGAGCCTGTATATTTTATAAAGAATATAAGTGATGACGAGAAAAGTCCTTTTTATAAAAGAGCTTCAGGTTCCGAATTACATAACTCTCTAATAGATTATGCAGAAGTTGTAATTGAGAAGAGAACACCCAGTGCTTTTTTTCAGACTAATCTCAGCGATCTGTTAAAGCAAATGAATGTAAATCACCTTTTTATAACCGGGTTTAACACAGAGTTTTGTTGTCAATTTACAGCAATAGCAGCTTATGACAGAGGTTATCAGGTTACTTTTATTGAAAATGCAACAGGAACAGTCAATGATGAGAACACATATGATATGCCGGGGCTGGACATCAGGGATTTTGTTGGGACATATTTACATTGGTCTAATGTTATTGAAGTTCTCGATTTCGATGAGTATGAGCAAGAATATAAAGATTAAAAATAGTGAGAATTTTATATAAAGACTGCTTTAGCGATTAAGAATGAGGTGTTTATCTATGAAAAACTGTGAATGTATTTTCTGTGATTTAATAGATGAAAAATCACTATATATTATTGATGAAAACGAATATTGTATTGCTTTTTAGATAAGTATCCAGTTAGTGAAGGACACATTTTAATTAGTCCAAAACAGCATTATAAAGAATTTCATGATATTGAAAACCCACTTATTCTAAGCGACTTAATGAATCTCAGAGCACGAGTGTCTGTGATGGTGAACAATAAATACAAAAAAGATTATAATACACCAATCAAACGGGGAAAACGCAGAGCAGAGTATACAGCATGTGCATTTTCATGTCATACCAAGAACTGAATCAGATAATGTAAAGGTTTATTTACAAACAGATAGAAACATCGATTTAGAGCATACATATAAATTTCTAACTAATAAAATATGAACTTACCGGTAGAGAAGTAATTAATCTGATAAAGTTCTCAATAAACTTTATCAATTAACTAAGGTATTGATATGTTAAGTAAACAATAGATTTATAAGTATAACAACGAAACGTCTAACCATATTACTGGTCAGACGTTTTTAAAGTTGGGTATACTAATTTTCGTTTTTACTTCTTCTGTACAGCAATATAAATCCTGCCCCCATAATCAACAGCATCCCCACAATGGAGAATAGCAGTATACTATCAGGTCTAGCAGCAGCGTTAAATATTAAAATAGCTGAACCTAAGATCATTAGACTTTTTAGTAAGAGATCCATTTAAATTAACCTTCTTTCATTAGGGGGTAATATTATTTAAGGTTCACATTCCACGAATCGTCATAATAGAATTCCGAGAGAACATCTGAATCCATCACTCTGAACATTTCATCAAAATCATTAGCCAGGGTATATGTTCCAAGCTCATATTTATCAATCCAGAATACTTCACCTTCATCAGATGAACGAAGATTACCAGAATATTGATTGGTTTTATACATCAGCACAATATATCTTTCATCATCTTCAGTCTGAAACTGTTTTGTACCGCATATTTGCGGATTTTTAATAACCAGGCCGGTCTCTTCAAACACTTCCCGAATAACTGAGTCTACGAAAGACTCATTCTTTTCAACTTTCCCACCGGGGAAAGTCACACCAGGCCAATTACTGCTGACACGATCTTGTATTAAGATTTGGCCCTTATCGTTTTCTATCATACACATATTTGTAATTATCGCTTTTTCTGATTTGGACATGATGACCTCCGAAAAAATAATAGATATTCAGCTAAGATTCCAACCGTATAATCTTTCTATGGATTGCTTTCCGCCGTATTCAACCGTTCTCGTATCTAGAAATTTACCGCCTAGTTTTTCATAAAATTTTGTAGCAGGGTTATCTTCAAATACTGAAAGAATCATATTTGTATATTTTTGTTCTATTAAAGTTACTTTAACAATTTCGAATAAATCTTTGCCGATACCTTTACCTTTTTGATCAGGAAGAACATGAATAGCGTGTAATTCTGCTTTCATATTCCGGGTGCTCTTGAAGTCTATTTGACCCGCACCCGACGAAAGCGACTATCATATCATCGTTTTCATATACGAATAAATTATTTACTTCTAACGATTTTTTAACACCCTTGGTAATTTTATGTACACTCATTTGATTTAAATATTCTTCAGGAACAATGTTTTTAAAATTTACTTGCCAGCTAGTACTAAAATCTGTGCAATATTTCAGCATCATCTAAATTTGCTTTTCTAATCATGAGGAACTCCCATATTATTCTTTTTAGTCCAGTCATAAAAAGTTATGACATTGAAATTATTTGATGCTTCCAGGAGTTGCTTTAAAATATAAATGTGACCAGAACCAACTATAACCATTACTTTATCATTGTTATTTAAATTCTGCGTGATGTGGTTAGTATAATCATATTTCTTTTGTACCACCATGTCAGCCAGGGGATTGAAATATTCCAATCATTACCTAGAAGCAACATACTGCTTACGGCGCTGCTAAGTTACCACTGCGTCGTTGCGTTTGATACCACCCAAATCGCACCGCTCGTTACCACCTAAATCGGATAATATAGACGCACCTAATCCTCTGATAGAGGATTATTTTTTATGACTTACTTTTTCAATCTCATTAGTGCTATAAATGTTTTATGTCGCACAACAGCGGCATAAAATATTTATGGAGGTGGCAGTCAATGCCCAATTATTTAGAGATTGTCCGATTGAATGAATTATCATTCAGTCAAAGGAAAATCAGTGACATGGTCGGATCCGGTCGGCCCGTCATTAAACGCACCATCGATACCGCCAGTCAGCACAAACTAACCTACAAAGAATTAAGTGGCTGGGATGCCGACCGGCTCGATACATTGTTTGGACCCAGGCCATCCAAACCCACTCAACGAGACATGCATTACACCTTGCCGGATTACGCATCGTTATCCAAGTCGCTCGCCCAGCCGGGTGTGACAATGCAGTTATTATGGGAAGAGTATGTCGATATGTGCCGGCATACTGGTCAACCGTACTATCGTTTGACGCAATTTAAAAAGTATTTTAATGATTATCTGAGTCAGAAGTCATTTACGCATGTCATGAAACACAAAGCAGGTGAACGTGTGGAAGTGGATTGGGCCGGCACAAAAATACGCTGGATCGATCCAGATACCGGTGAAGTGATTTATGGGTACTTGTTTGTCGCTGTGTTGCCCTTCAGTGGATATGGATTTGCGATGGGCTGTCATGATATGAAGCAGCCCAGTTGGATTAATGCACATCTTCAGATGTTTGAATATTTTCAAGGGGTGCCGACCGTGCTGGTCCCCGATAATTTGAAAACAGGCGTAACGAAGCATACCCGAACGACGCTTAAAATAAATGAAACGTACGAATCGATGGCGAATCATTATCACACGATTATTTTACCGACTCGGGTACGCAAGCCAAAGGATAAGGCGACTGTTGAAAATACGGTCAAATCATTAACGACCCACATTATTGCACGCATGCGGAATTATCAATGCTTTGGCTTGGATGATTACAATGATTACTTAAGAAAAGAACTGAATCGTTTTAATCAAAAACCGTTTCAAAAGAAGCCAGGCTCTCGATTCTCTATGTTTAACGACATGGAGCGTACGGCCCTTCAATCTTTGCCAACTGTCCCATTTGAGTACTGTGAATATAAAACAGTGAAGGTTTATAATAATGCGCATATCAGTTATCAGAAGCACCATTACTCTGTGCCGTATCAATATATCGGTCAGCGTCTCAAACTTAAAATTTATGCGAAAAAGATCCAGGTATGGTATCAAGACCGCATGTTATGTGAGCATGAGACATTGAATAAACTGCCGGGCGGCTATACTACGGTCCTCGAGCACTTACCTAAAAATAGTGCGACACATGGCGAGTGGAATAGTCAACGCTATTTGAAGTGGGCGCGACATATTGGTCCCGACGTCCATTTAGTCGTTGAAAAGATGTTTTCGGATGGCCCGGAACAAACACACTACAAACGGGTCCACGCACTATTGAAATTGGCAGACACTCATTCAGATTCCGCCCTGAATGTTGCCTGCCATCATGCATTAGAACGTACATCTCATCCAGCTTATCGCTTAATCACGCAATTACTGAACACTGGCACGTCCCACTTAAAGTCTAGCACCCCGGAAAGTCCGGAACAATCCTTTTTGAGAGGGGCTGATTATTGAGCAATAATCAACAGCGCTTACAAATGATTATCAGTCAGTTACGTGAGATGCGACTGACAACAATGGCAGATCAGCTCCATAGTATGTATTTGTCAGAGCAGAATCATGCGTTGACGCCACTGGATTATTTAGAAGTAATCGTTAACGAAGAGTATCAAATCAGACAAGATAATCGCATTGAACGGTATCGAAAACAAGCCACTCTGTCACATAAAGAGGCACAGATTTCAGATATCCGCTATGAATCGACCAGAGGATTACGCAAAGAAAGTATTGAACAATTATCAACCAACAATTATATTCAACATCATCGAAATGTCATTGTTCAAGGGGCGACAGGTACAGGTAAAAGCTATTTAGCCAACGCTCTCGTCAATCATGCGATTGAATCTGGATTTACAGGTAAATATTATCGGATGACTGAATTATTGAATGATATTGATCTCGCTGAATTTCATGGCACGTTAGATAAATTGTTGAAGAAACTCATGAAAATAGATGTGCTGGTGATTGATGATTTTCTCTTAACGTCGACTAAAGAACAGGAGCAAAAGCATTTGATGGAAGTCTTTGAGTTAAGGAGTCGCGAGAAATCTTTAATTTTGTGTTCACAGATGTCTTCAGCAGAATGGCACAAAAAATTAGGTGGCGGTGCGATTGCGGACGCTATTTTAGATCGTGCATGTTCAAAATCCTATAAACTCATCTTAAGTGGTGAATCCTTACGTAAAATCGATGGTATCGATACGTCGATTTAAGTGGTAATGACAAACGCGATTTACGTGGTATCGTAAATCGCGTTTTTATGGTAACTTAGCAGCGCCGTATGCAATACGGCCATATAACTGTTCATCCCTTTTATAGCTGTCAGGTTTATTCAATTTCAAAGTTATTTTATGAGAGTCATTCAACTTACTAAGTTCATCATGATGAACCTTTATCTCATCAATCAATTCAATGAACGAGAAATCGTTGTTTTTAGCCCATTCGTAAACATTACTCATTCCGTGAACCCCGTAGTCCTGTTCCATCCAGTCCATGGCTATCACAGAGGATAGATTTAATTTTTTAGCAATATAAAAACCTAAATCATAAGCTTCATTTTTGTAGAAAATAGCTGGATTATACCTGTAGAAGCTTTCATTAATAACGTTCTGGATTTTTTCATCCTGTTCAATACATATACGAGTTGGCTGGAATTTGATTAATGAATTCCTAAGAGTGTTAACACTTTCCAAAAATTGTTCGTCCGGATCTGAGTAACTGAATACTTCATGATAGTGTTGAGTACCTACAATCATTATTTCCGGTTTCATCATGGTCACTCCTTAAAAAATGAGATAGTAAACTCTAAATTATTGTTCTTTTATAAGGTTTAAAGCAGTATTCATATCTATATCTGTTTGTAGATGTTCAGGTGTCCATTTCACACATGTATCAGGCTTCACTCCTGTGTCTTTGATACCATTATCGAGAGAAACCATTCTGGACGTCGGGTAATACAGTGAGAACTTTTCATTCCAATCTTTATTAATTAAATTGGAATAATCGTTTAATCCAGCTGTCGGTCTTCCTATGACAGTTACTTTATACGATCTGCTGGCAATGTCTACGAATATATCACCTGCACTGCCGCAATATACATCCGCTAATACAATTATATTTTTAGGGTATTCAGAGCCTTCAACTTCAAATTCTCCACCATTTTCAAAAGAGATGAATCCTTTACCGGAATTTTCTTTAAAGAAATCAATAATACTATTTAAGTTTTCTTTAAAAGCATATATCTGTTGAAGTGTTTTTTAATGACTTAAGTCCTTTAATCTGCAAATCTGCCGTTCTTTTTGTGATATTAAAATCCATTTTATAATTATCGAGGTTAATCGTTTTTCCTTTTGGAAAAAATAAAGGTAAAAGCTGCTCAAAACTTGCATCACTGCCGCCTCTGTTTTTACGTACGTCTATGATGAGATTTTTTAAATCACTCAAAATTATTTTGTATCCTTTAAAATCTTTTCTATAGGATCGGGGGAAAAGAAATCGGTAAGCGTCATTTTAATGTATTATGATTTAGCTTTTCTAAAGAATGAATGGGTGTGTACGGTTGTTTCTCGTAAAGTTTCAGATTAAAACTCGTAACTTCGTGACCATTATTCTCTATGTATATTGTATCGTATTTTCAATAATGCTTTCCCATCTCTGACGTTCAGGTATTTCATCTCTCAATTCTCTTTTGTTTTAAGAGATAATTCACTTACTGCAAGATTATCTAAAGCGATTATTCTATCTCCCACTTTCAATCTTGTTTCACTCATAACCTCAGTAACGTAGATAACATCGTTAAAACGTCTTACTTTAAATCCGATATCCTTATTTGTTTTTGAATGCTCATCTTTAGCAATGAAAAACATATGTGGATCTTTAAAATCTAATAGATAATCATTAACAATGTTTATAAAAGTATAATCATCTATCTGACGTTGATTACTTAATTTTTGAATGTTTTCACGATATTTATCAGGAAAATCCCATCCTTGTTTATCTTTATATCCGGCATAATCATTCTGCATGATATCAACAACTTCATTAAAAATATCTATATACATAAATTCACCCCATCTATTAAGTTAAAAAATGATTCGTTTTTATTCAATTATATCTGTACTATCATTTTTGTAAACGCTTACTGTATATAGTATTCTTAAATCAAAGATGTGTTTCTGAATATGTTCTTCAGGAGGAGAGTCATGAAGATTAAAAAATTGAGGAAGATACACTTAGGTAATTATCTAAAGAATAGATTATTTTTTCAGGGGGAAGTCTGTGCGAAGAACATTAATTATTAATGATATTCATGGGGAGTTAAAACTTTTAAATAAGTTATTAAAAAAGGTGAAATATACTGCTGATAAAGATCAGTTAATTTTACTTGGTGATTACATAGACCGAGGTCCAGATTCGAAAGGAGTATTGGAACGTGTAATGGAATTAAGGGAACAAGGTGCAATCGTTTTAAAAGGAAACCACGATGACATGATGGTGTCTGCTGTCGATAATAAGCCTGATGCATGGAAGCGCTGGCAGAGAGCAGGAGCACTTTCTACTTTACAAAGTTACGATTCATCAATCAACAGCACGATGCTGCCTGAAACTGATGAGTTTAAAAACCATGTATCTTTATCAGAGCAATGGATTATTTTTACGAACAGGATAACTACATATTCGTTCATGCAGGTATCAGACCGGATATTCTGTTTGAAGAAAATGAACGTCATACATTTTTATGGATTCGAGAATTATTTTATGAGAAGTATGCAGATTATAAAACGGTTGTCTTCGGTCATACACCGGTCTCTATTATTCGTAAGAAAAAAGATCACAACGTCTATTTTGGTGATAACAATATAATAGGAATTGATGGAGCTGCCACATACGGTGGACAGTTAAACTGTTTAGAACTACCTAGCAGAAAGACATACCATGTTAGAAATAATAAAAATTTAAAAAAATAATAAGAAGTCCATATCAAAATTGATTTGGACTTTCTCTGTGTATAACACTTAACTAATAACGAATCTCAAATTTATTTAGAGCTGTCCTTGACCAGATTGTCCATATAATCGGAGGCACTGCACACAGAATAGCGAAAACTAATCCTGCGGTTATATAGAATGCTGAATTTAATCCTAATGTATCTCTCAGGAATGATTCATTAATGCTGATGAATCCGATAAAAGATAATATCTGTATTGATACCAGCATTCTATCCATTGCTTTGTACTGAATCTTTTTGTTCTTTTCAGTTAAGTTTATGTAATTGAACTTTTCTTTTTTAGAGTTTAAGAAAAGAATGACGAGCCATAATAATAATGCTAATGCAGGGACTAAGAATAATAATTCTTTTGGGCCGGTCTGACTAGGAGTTTCACCTGAATACATTAAGAAGATAGTATCCGGTATTGTATTCCATACAGAAATTAAATGTAAAATATGTATGCTTAATATAGCTGTACACAGAAAGAAATTAGATAGTGATAAAATTTTCATTTTGATATGCTCCAGACTCCTGATGATATAGATGGAAAAACAGCATTCATATAATTTGTTACACTGTAAATAATAGCAGAGTAAAAATGAAATTTCAGAATGAATCAGTAAAGGAGAATTCATTTGAAGAAAACTTTGATTTTGTTTAACATTATTCACAGTCTCAGCATGCAGTACCAATGAAACCACTACAGTTAGTGAAAGTTCTGAAGGTGAGATGCATCCGTCAATTACAGAAAAGCCTGAGAAAGGCGATTTGTTCATGGTGGAAAATGATTTTTCAGAAAAAGTTATCTATGCCTATATTGAAAAAGGCAGTGAGGTTTCTGTAAATGAGGAAAAGATACTTTAGAAATCCACTTTAATGAACCTGGTGAAAGCGAAGATATCACTGTGCAGATGATTGAATTTAATCAAGGATCTGACATAGAGATGCTGAGATTTTATACGGAAATGAGACATCATTGAAATCCGTTATCTATGAATAACAACTCGCATATAACAGGGGAAGTGACTATTAATCAAAGGTATAAAAGAAGATATTACAAAAGTAATTAGGAGGGTGGATATGATATTACTTGATATATCGATTCTTATTCTTGCAGCAGCCGGTCTGTTTCTATTTGCATCCGGCTTAAATAAAAACAATGGGTTATCTGCATACTTTGGTTCACTTTTTGTACTTGCACCTATGGTTTGGATGACAATAGGAAGTGTTTTCCTTTCTTTCACACCAGTTCTTGCACTTATAATAATATACGTGCTTCAGAAAAAAGGTTTATTAGAACTCTCAAAGTATAAAATAGATTTTCAGGACAGTTCGAGAGGAAACAAATATGAATAATCTTATTCTGTTTGCAGTAAGTATAATAGCAATTTCTATACTGGGGTATTTAGCCGTGAGAAGCACGGCAAGACAGGAAGAAAAACATATAAAAATTATATTTATTTGGCAGTCTTTCTTTTTGCCGATGTAGTCATCGTAGGTGTCGGATTTTATTTTATATGAATTAACAGAACTAATCATTATGATAAGCACTATTATTTAACTAGATACAAAGGATGGGGAAAAATGAGTGTAAAAGTTAAAAGGAAGCTGTGGATTCTTAGTGCATTTATGCCCGTAAGATTAAGGTACAATAATAAATCGGTCGGCACACTTTACGGCTCACAGGATATGGAAATTCGGACAGATGAAGACGAAGGGGAATTGAAATATCACCAGCCAATTGGCCGGAGTGATTGTCTTAATGTAAAAAGCGGAGATATTGTTCAAGTTGAAGAAACAATGAGTGGAAAATTATTTAGTTTATTATTTGTTGCATTGATGATATACCTGTTTTCAAGTGGCCTTGGGATTATTAATTTTACGAAATATCCCAACTATGAAGAATTGATGATGATGGAACGAATTATTTTCGGAATCATATTCGTCATTGCATTAATTGGATTCTTCTTTAAAACACATAAACTGATTTTGCTAAACAGATAGGCCAATACAAAAATCTCTCACTCCATTATTTCAGGGTGAGAGATTAGTTTTTTAATCAAGGAGCAAAGTCCATTTGACCAGTAACCAGTAAGGAAATTACGATAAACCAAAAAATAAAGAAAGACGAGGAAAGGACTAAAGATATAATTGGAATGGTATTTCTCTCTGCTTTTCTCACAAGTCCAATAATGGATAATATGATACCCACACCAGTAAATACAAATGTTATATAATCTCCAGCTAAACTTCCAACGTTAGCTATTCTTGTAGTTGGTAAAAACCATGAAGAAACAAATAACTCCTATTATTAGAGAACTATAGCTAATTACACCATGCTTTTTTGAAGTTATTAATTCATTTTTCAAACAAACACTCTCTCTGTAAAAATAGTGCAACATTCAGGCAAAGATTAAATATGAAATTCAACTATTACATAATGTATAAATCTAGATTTGTCTGTAATATTAATAATTTCTAAGCGTGTCTAAAATAAATGCAACGCCACAGAATATTACACTGAAACTCACTGCAAAGATAATTATTTTTTCCACGGCAGTCTTTTGTCATCTCGGTTCATAAAATTAACAAAAATTGAAACTGCGAATGTTGTTGCAAGAAAAAGTAGAAAAATGATAAGCCATTCTATAAATACTTCCATTTTAAATCCCCTTATATATTCTAGTTGTCATTAATCCAATCAATTATTCTCTCACTCGACTCTTCAGCAGTTAGGGTTGTCACATCCAGCTTGAGATATTTATCTTCCTGAATCTCATTTTCATATGAATTCAGTCGATGTTTCTCTGGAGCTCGTCAGTTCTGCATGTGAGAACTCAATATTCCTTTTCGAAGGTTTCTTCTCCAGTCTGTACTCAGTCGTATTCCGTCTGATTCTCTCTTCAAGATCAGCAGCCAGCTCCACGAAATAAATTTCATGAGGTTCCTTATTAAAAATCTCTTTAATTGTTTTTATGTAATTCCAGTCTTCCTGCATATCAAATGCCCAGACAAACGTGAAAATTATTCCTTCATGTGACTCATCTTCAGCAATATGTTCAAAAATCCCCATACGAATCTGATCAGACAATCTGAAAGTATCCTTATTCCAGCCGATATACGGCCATATCGCATCCAGCGTGACATGATTGTGGAGAAGCGGCAGATTAAACGCTGAACCAACTTTTTCACCTATAGTCATCTTGCCGACTGCCTGCGGACCAAATATCAATATTATCTTCATAAGAATATCCCCCTGACACTTGTATTATTAGGAGTTTACCACATATAAAATATGATAAGATAAGTATAAATACATAAATAGAGAAGAGTGTAATAACGAAGGGGATAAAGACTATGAATAATGGTGGGTTTTTTTTTTTATATGTTCTGCTCACACTCAACACTTTACGTTACGGGACTTACATCCTGGAAGGTAATATCAGTACGTACTACATTGCTATGTTCAGCTTGAACTTACTGGCAATACTCTTCACGATTACTTACAGAGCGGTTAAAGCGAAGAAAGCATCGGAAGCGGATATTATGAAATAATGCTTTAAAGGGGATAAAGCATGGAAACAAGATTACTGACAGAGAATGAACAACCGCCGATGGCATTACTGCTGACAGCTGACCCGTCCGAAACAGTTGTTAAAGACTACTTGGACAGAGGTCACTGTTATATAGCGGAAATCGATAATCAGGCAGTAGGTGTCTACGTACTGGTGGAAACTAGTGATGACACCGCTGAACTGATTAATATCGCAGTCTATGAACAACATCAGGGCAAAGGTATAGGGAAAGCTCTGGTTAAAGATGCAATTCAAAAATCAAAAGACCTGGGCTTTAAAACGCTTGAAGTTGGTACTGGAAACTCAAGTATTGATCAACTCGCACTGTATCAGAAATGCGGCTTCAGGATTACAGGCGTGGATAAGGATTTCTTTATAAGACACTATGAAGAAGAGATTTTTGAGAACGGAATACAATGTATCGATATGGTTAGACTTTCTCAGGAATTATGAAGAATGCGTTTTTGCTGAAAGGGGATAAAGCATGAAGATTACTGTGAAAAGGGCAACGTGGTTTCTCGGCGGTTTTCATACAAGAACTATGGAGATACCGGGGGAATCTGGTACACTGACTTACGATCAACCGTTGGACCGCACCGACCGGATTGAAGTCAAAGACGGTGATTTGATACTGGTTAAAGAAACAGTGTTAAGTAAAATTGTTAATATAGTTTTTATTACATCAATGTTGTTTTTTATATTTAGCAACAGTCTCAACATATATACTGAAAGCTATCCTTATCCACCAGATTTTTTACGAGTCAGCGGTATAGGAGTAACAATAATATTTGTGGTAATTATTGTAATTTCATTCTTTTTCAATTCATATAAATTCGTTAAAGAAAATAATTCATCTAAGGAGTAATTCGTAATGGGAACATTTATCGCAATACTATTCGCAGCATTTGTATTTTATTTTGTTATCAAATATGCAGTCAGACAAGCAATTATTGAAGCAAAAGTAAACGAGTCTGATTTAAGCGCACAAGTCAGAGCAAATGATTTATTCAACAAGATACAGAATACGCAATATGAGATTGCAGCAGATACGAAATTTAAAGAAGTGAAATTGAAAGCAAAAGAAATATACGATACAAGTTTTGATATTCTAATCTCTGATAGTGCAGACGAAGAGAAATTAAGACAGCTTAAAATTAAAGAGAATGAGATGATTTTGCTGAGAAGTGAGGGATAGAATATGAATCAATCAAAGGATCCTGAATACATCGACCCTGCGAAGTTGCGATCAAAGAATAAAAGACAGCTTGCAGGGCCGGTGAGTAAGACTGATACAGCATTCGGAATATTTGAGATAGTACTCTATATACCGCGTTTAATTATGCAGGTAATAAGGGCAATCTTTAACTAAAACAGGTGGCAGACGTTTCGTCTGTCACCTGTTTTATACAATGTAAAAGATAAAAAGAATAAATCCAGCAAACCCAGCAATTACGAGGGTCAGAATAATATTCTCGAAGCCTGACAGCTTATTTTGTTTATCTTCAATCAGGGCTTTTGAATCAGTATCAGCTGCTTCAAGTGGTTCTGACGATTTCCTATTGATGAATTTCAAAACTAATAAAACCACTGCTGCAAATAGTCCAAGAACGTAGGTGAATCCAATAAAGGAATAAAACTCGGGTCCAGAATCGAAAATACTTTTATCGTTTGTCAGTGTGTAACCCATCGTTGTGTACGCAAGAACAAGCAGGATTATAAACAGGATAGCTGTCATTACCGCAGTTAAAATAAGTGAAAGAGACTTTCTGTTCTGATTATTTTTCAGTAATGCCGAAATCGGCATATAAAATATAATCTTCACTATCGGATACATGGATAGAGTTAAAAGTAACATTAAAAGCACAGTCATAGCATCACGCCTTACTATTTATATTTATAAGTGAGTTAAATTTAGTACATCCAGTGTCGCTGATATGAGATAGTTCCGTGCATCTATATCATTACCATGCTTTTTGAGCGGGAGAATTTCTCCATTATGCATATACTTACCGTTATATTTTTCGGGTGACTGCACAGCGAGTACTGTCGATGCACTGCCCTCATCAGGGGACAGAAAAAACGGATCCAGTGCTTTATAAACCAGATTGCCGAAGCGTTCATTTTTCGGCGTTTTACCTAAATTAGTCGATACAGCACCCGGATGAACAGCAGTCGTTTTCAAGCCCTGTTCATGATACGCATCATATAATGCCTGCATTAAGTAAAGCGTTCCAAGTTTTGACTGGCCGTAGCCCGTAACCGGATTAAATTTCTTCCGTTTAAAATACGGTGCAGTTATCGGTGAGAATTTATAACCGTTCGATGACACGACAACAATTTGTTTTACTTCACTGTTAAGTACCAGCGGAAGCAGCAGATGAGTCAGATAGAAATGGCCGATATAATTCGTGCCCATCATTATTTCAAAACCGTCGTTAGTTTCCTGTCTCGATAAAGAAACCACGCCTGCATTTAAAACAAGGTGATTAATTGAGTCATACTTCTCTTTCATTTCAGCTGCCGCTTTTTCGATTGAAGCAAGTTCGCTTAAATCGCAATGAACTAAATCCACTTGAACCGTCAATTGCTCTTCTATTTGACTTTTTAAGACTTTACCTTTATTTAAATTCCGGACTAAGAGTACAATCCGGTCAACCTTCTTAGATAATTCTAAAGCCGTTGCTCTACCGATACCTGAAGTAGGTCCCGTAATGGCCACAATATTTTCGCTCATCGAATCACCATTTTCTGTCAGTTTAATATCCTTACAATAAGTATAAACACAATTATTTCAGTAAGAAAGAAAAAACCTTCCGACTTAGATGTCAGAAGGTTCTACTATAAATTTATCGAAATTATTTTCTTTTTTATTGCCGATAATCGTAATCAGTATAAATGCCAGTGCATATATCACAAGCAGTATAATCATCGTGTAGTTGTGATTTTGTGTTGAGTCATAAATAAAGCCGATAACAAACGGGAACAGTCCGCCGATAATACAGCCGCCTGTCTGCATCATTGCAGTCCAGGAGTTCGCCCCGTTTGCGGTAAGTGTTTCATCAAGCGGCAGCATCAAGGCCGCAGAGTATAAGCCGCCGAGCGGAATGCCCATCATAAATGCTCCAATCCACATTAACGTGTGATCTCCAGTCCAGAACAAATAATGTCGCAGCGGTTCCTGCCAAGAGGATAAAATAGATCCGTTTCTACGTCCCGGATATTTCTCCATCATTATTGGAAGTAAGAGGTTAAATATAACCTGGACGGACATTACGGCACTTAACAGCATACCGCCCTGAATCATCGTCATGCCGTTTTCGACTGACATTGGCACAAGCCATGTAATTGTTGAGAAATATAAGGCGGCCTGCAGTGCATAAAACAGCATGAACAGATAGGGTGTAAGCTGTTTCCAGGGAGAAGGGAACTTGTTTAACTGTTGTCACTTCTGCTTAGGCAGCTCGCTGCTGTCGCCGGTTTTAAGACGAAAGCGACGACCAGTACGCCGAACAATGCGAATGCTGACCAGATAGCCAGTGCAAACATAAACGAGTCGGACACTTCAAAAAATATTCCTGTGAAGGCAGCACTTGCTGCAGAGCCCATGCTCATAAAGAACGTTGAAATTCCGATAGCAATGGCCGCGTGCCCCGGGAAATATTTTTAATGACAGAAGACATTGTCGGACCGAGTACCGCAATCGCAAGACCGATTAGAAATGCAGTGATAAGCAGTGTTGAGAAGCCAGGTAAGAAACCGCGAAGTGCTGTTGCGACACCTAAGACTGACAGCATAAGTATTAATGTGAATTTAGAACCGTACTTTTATTAAACAGTAGCGAGTGATGCAAAGATTCCCATACATAGAACGGGAACAGTAGTCAGAAGACTGGCCTGTGCATTGGACAGGGACAGTGACGTGCGGATTGTATCCATAAGCGGACCGACAGATGTAATGCCTAAACGGAGATTAAGTGAAATGGCAGCAATGACGAAAAGCAGCAGAAAAGTATTCTTATTGTAAATTTTGTTCAAATCGTGTCCCCCAGTGTTTCGTGTTATTCATATCTTTATACTTATGATAGCATTGAAATTGATATACATAAAATATTAATATAATTGGTTTTAATTACTTTTATCATATACATGAGGTGGGAACATGGACATTCGTCAATTACGGTACTTTATAGTGCTGGCAGAAGAAAAGCAAGTATCAGCAGCCGCTAAGAAGCTGTTTATGTCGCAGCCGCCATTAAGCCAGCAGCTGAAAAACATGGAAGAGTCGCTTGGGGAAAAATTGTTTGAAAGAAGCGGGAAGTTTTTGGAACTGACAGAAGCGGGTAAAACATTATATAAATACGCAATTCAAATTACGCAGATGATGGAAGAAGCAAAAAGTGAAGTCGCAGACGTCGGTGCGGGTATGGACGGCAGATTATCAGTCGGCATTAATACTTTTTCGTTATCCAATCTGAACGAAGTCTTTCATGACTTCAGAAGCAGGTTCCCGAAGATTAAATATAAGGTCCAGCAAAACGAATCATCGCTGCTGTGCTACTTATTAAAGATGAGAGAAATAGAACTGGCAATCGTCAGACTGCCCCTCGAAATTAACGATTTTACGCTGCAGCATTTATACAGCGAACCATTTTACGTCGTGACTTCAAAAGAGAAGAAACTTTTCAGTGGTGATGCAACACTGAAAGAAATTGGAAAATACCCGTTGGTTCTCCCAAGTATTGAAGGACTAGGTGTATATTATTCTATACACGAAGCATTTTCCAAAGCGAAAATACAGCCGGACGTCATTGCCGAGTTTTCTGATTTGAAGCTGATGATGGAACTCGTATCCACTGATTTTGGTATATCCATTGTGCCTGAATCACTGCTTCATCTGTACAGAGAGTATCCGGTAAACGTACATAAAATCGCAAAATCAGAACGCCTGACAGGGGATGTTGGATTAATCTGGCTGAAAGACCACAGGCTGTCAAAAGCAGCACAGAACTTTGCTGACATGCTGACAGAAGCTGTAAGAGAGAAACCGGCAATAGAAGAATAAAATAAGAGGTGAACATTCATGAAGAAAATGATTAATGAAGCAGTAAAGCTGATTAAAGGGAAAAGTGTCGAGAAAAATAAAGCATATAACAGTAATGTGAATCAGGAAAAAGTGAAAAGAAATATTGAAGGGGCAGAAGAGAGACTGGCAGACCCGAATCTTACAATGTGCCAGCGTCAGGAATATCAAAAAGCACTGGATGGTCTGAAAAAATATAAAAAAGATTAATCAATCAGAAAGAAGGATGCAGACGTGCTGAATGCCTTTAACAGCAAGATACAGTCATTGATGCCGATATTAACGCCGTTATGTGTTCTAATCGGGGTGATATTTCATAATATCGGCGCTCATCTATTATTTTTAGTCCCGTTCTTATTTGCGTTTATGACATTTACAGGTAGCCTGGGTATGAGATTTACTGATGTAAAAGTGTTTAAAAAACATCCCGGCGCCATTTTATTTGTTATTTTATTTATACATTTATTTATGCCGTTATGGGCGTATTTTTTATCAACACTTATTTTTGACGATCACCTGCTTGTTATCGGTTTTGTGATTTCAGTGGCAGTGCCGACGGGTGTCACGAGTATTATTTGGATCAGCATATGCAGAGGGAACTTCCCGCTCGGACTGTCGATTATCTTAATCGATACACTGCTTGCCCCGTTTATACTGCCGGTGATTTTGTATGCACTCGCAGGTGAAGCGGTAACGCTGGATACAGCTTCAATTATTCTGGATTTAATCTGGATGATTGTGATCCCGTCGATTTTAGGTCTGGTAATCAGCGAACTAAGAAGAGGTCAGGTAAAAGATGAGCCAGACGCTCGCACCGTTCTCGAAACTGAGCCTGTTCGGTATTGTTGCGATTAACAGCAGTGCGGTTGCCCCGTTTTTAACAGATATCACTTTAGAACTGATCGGGGTTATCCTGTTCGTCTTTATACTCGCCGGTTCCGGTTATGGTTTCGCTTTAATATTCGGGCATTTACTATTTCGAAATACAAAGACTGTGACTTCGCTTGTATTTTTAGGCGGCATGAGAAACATTGCTGTCGGTACAGTGATTGCAGTTACCTACTTCCCGGCTAAAGTCGCTATGCCGGTCGTATTCGGAATGCTGTTCCAGCAAGTGCTGGCATCGCTTTATGCTAAAGTAGTTAATAAATATCAAGTGAAGTATGAAGGATAATTAAATACAGGAGATGATTGAATGATAACTTTAATAAAAAATGCTGAAGTATATGCACCGGAAAGTTTAGGAAAACAATCTATTCTAATATTCAACGATAAAATTGCGAAAATCGGAGATATTAATGAAGAATCAATTACTGGTATTGGTGTGGATTATAAAATCATTGATGCTGGCGGGTATATCATTACACCTGGCTTTATTGATCCTCATATACATCTCGTCGGCGGCGGCGGAGAAGGCGGATTTGCAACGCGCACACCGGAAGTTCAGCTGAGTGATCTTATTCAGTCTGGTATTACTTCAGTTGCAGGACTCCTTGGAACAGATGGAACAACACGTCATCTGGAATCACTGCTCGCAAAAGCACGGGGACTTGAAATTGAAGGCATCTCTACATATATTTACACGGGAAATTACGATGTACAGACACCGACGATTACCGGAAATGTAAAAGACGATGCGATTTTAATCGATAAGGTAATCGGTACTGCAGAAATCGCAATATCAGACTCACGTTCGGGACAGCCGAGTGTACACGAACTGGCGAAGATAGTCGGACAGACAAGAGTCGGGGGTATGTTGAGTGGTAAAGCGGGCATTACACACTTCCATACAGGACCTGGAAAAGCATACTTATCGATTCTGCATCAGCTGCTTGATGAATATGAACTGCCCGCCTCAAACCTGCACGTCACACATGTCACACGCAGTAAGGCACTTTTTGATGACGCGATAAAACTTGCTTCACGCGGTGCTTTTGTTGATATTACGGCAGATGAAGAAACGTTTGAATGGATTGCGTATTATAAAAAGAACAAGGGTGATATGTCTAAATTGACCATCTCATCAGACGGCAACGGGAGTCTGCCGGTATTTAATGAAGCTGGCGAGTTGCTGGGCTTAGGCGTAGCGAGTACACGAACGATGTATGAACAAATAGTTAAGACGATAAAAGCGGAGAGCTGACGGTCGAAGAAGTATTGAGACTGGTCACAGCGAATACCGCAGAAGCATTGAAGCTTAAAAACAAAGGTGTAATCGCAGAAGGTTTAGATGCAGATTATATATTGTCTAAAGACACATTTGAAATCGAGCACGTCATCGCTAAAGGGCAGCACATGATTGAAAACAAAGTGGTTATTGTGAAAGGGACGTTTGAGTAGACTGTTTTTAAAGAAATTATACAGGAGGATGTATATGGAACTAATCCACTACACCCCGCAATACGACAATCTTATTAATAATTATTATCTGCCGGAGGAGCAGCTTTACTACAGTGCTCTGCCTCTTGAAGCGGTGGAGATATCTAAAAACAATAACGACAGGCACACAATACTCGGTATGGATGATGGCGAACTGGTCACGTTCTTTGTCCTCCATGAAAATGATGCAGTGCAGCATTATTCCGATCAGCCGAACGATATTTTACTTCGTTCTTTTTCCACTAATCATATACATCAGGGTAAAGGCTACGCGAGAAAAACGCTTGAACTGCTGCCTCAATTTATGAGAGAGCATATTCCTCATATCGACGGCATTGTGCTTGGGGTTAACGTCAAAAACACTGCGGCACAGGGTTTATATAAAAAGTGCGGTTATGTCGACACAGACAATCGTGTGATGGGCAGTAAAGGCGAAATGATTGTGATGAAATATTACCTGTAAAGCGGTTACATTTCCCGAATTATTGTTATACTGTATATGGTCAAAAGTATTACATAAAGGGGAATGAGTATGTCACATATCAAACTGCTGACAACGGGAACAATTGCCAGCAAACGCGATCCGAAGACGGGGCTGCAGCAAACGGGTCTAATCAGCGGAGAAGAACTCGCGGAAAAACTTGATTTACACGAGGATATTAATATCAGTGTGGAAGAAATTATAAAAGTTTCAAGCAGTGCCATCACTTTTGAGAATTTAATGACGATAAAGGACGCAGTGCTGAGAGCGCTCAGTGAAGATGATGTGGATGGCATCGTCATTACCCACGGCACCGATACACTTGAGGAAACATCTTACTTTTTAAGTCAGGTTATTCCGGCAGGAAAAGCCGTTGTCCTTACAGGCTCACAGAGGGGACCGGAGTTAGTCGGGACAGATGCATATGCAAATCTGCAGGATGCGATTACGCTGGCTGCTGATGCTGGCGCTGCAAAAATTGGAGTCAGTGTATTATTTAACTCGAAAATATTTATGCCGAGATTCGTGAAGAAAGTTAGCGCCATGAACGTCGATGGCTTTTCAGGCGGAGGCACAGGATATTTAGGTTTGGTGGACGGCCACGATGTTAAGATCTATCAGTATGCGGCACACAACTATACATATGAAGTTGAAAGTGAGTTGCCGGAAGTTGATATTATTAAATGTGCCTTAGGCACAGATGCAAAATTTATAGATTGTGCAATTGACCATAAAGTTGCAGGACTCGTCATTGAAACAATGGGCAGAGGACACGCAAATGATTTAGTAGCTGCCGGTGTAAAAAGAGCAGTTGATGCAGGAATTAAAGTTGTGATTACAAGTGCTTCCGACGAAGGTGACGTTAAGGTCGCATATGATTTTTCAGGCGGAATCTCACAGTTCGAAAAAGACGGTGCGATAAACGGCGGCTCGTACGACAGTAAAAAAGCGAGACTGAAACTGGCAGTGATGCTGGCTGCAGGAGAAGAAGTCACCGCAGAACATTTTAAATACTGATGAATAAAGAAACCGGAGCAAATGGGGATTTGCTCCGGTCTTTTTGATTTAGCAGTTATTCTGCTGCAGTAATTTTATAAATCATACCGCCATCAGTAGCTGCAACAAGCGCGCCATCTTCAGTTACAAGAATATCACGGAAACGTTCGCCTTCTTCAGTTAAGAGACGTTCTTCTCCGACGATGATGTCATCTTCAATAACGACACGTACAATATAGTTCGGCGCTAAACCGCCGATGAACAAGTTGTTCTCCCATTCAGGAATTGCGTTATTATCATAGAATGACATACCGCTTGGTGCACTTGTCGGATCCCAGTAATATCTAGGTTCAACAAAGCCTTGAGCTTCGTGTTCTGAAATACCATCATTGATTAATTCACCGCTGTATTCAATACCATACGATACAGTCGGCCATCCATAGTTAGACCCTGGTTCAACAATATTCAGTTCATCCCCGGCCTGCGGACCGAACTCAACAATCCATAAGTCTCCTGTTTCAGGATGATAATCCACACCCTGGATATTACGGTGACCATAGCTGTAAATACCATCTAGTGCATCTTCATCTTCGATAAATGGATTCGTATCTACTGCTTCCCCGTCTGGTGTAATGTGAATGACTTTACCTAGGTAAGCATCTAAGTCTTGCGCACGTTCGCGAATCGGATCATCTGAACGCTCACCAGTTGTTAAGAACAGGTTGCCATCATCATCAAACATAATACGTCCGCCGTAGTGTAAGGTACCATCATATGCTGGTTCTGCTTGGAAGATGACTTCAAAATCTTCAAGTGAGGCTTCATCTTCTGATAAAACACCTTTACCGACAGCAGTTAAGGTACCCTCATCAACATCTTGAGCAAATGTCATAAATACTAATCTTGATTCGTCAAAATCAGGTGCAATAGCTACATCGAGTAAACCACCCTGATCTTCGTTATTTACTTCCGGAGTCCCTTCGATTGGATCTGAAACAGAACCATCTTCAAGATTTACAATAAGAAGTTCTGCTTCATCTCTTTGCGTGACAAGTAAACGGTTATTATCAAATTCTTCCATACCCCAAGACACCCCATGACCCTCAGCAACAACCTCTACGTCCAATTCCGCTTCAGTCTCTACTGCAGGTGCTCTTGTTTGCTCTGGGAATGCCGGCTCAAACTCAGTCACTTTTGGCTCAGTTTCAGCACTTTCTTCTGTTGCAGTCTCTGAATCCTCAGTCGACTCTTCAGTTGCTGTCTCTGAATCCTCGGTTGATTCTTCAGTAGCAGTTTCCGAGTCGTCAGCCGACTCTTCTGTTGCCATCTCTGAATCATCAGTTGATGCTTCGTCTGAAGTATCACCATTGCCGCACGCTGCCAAAGCCAATACAAAGATTAGCATTGTAAAGAACATTAATCTTGACCACGAAACTTTCGTCATCGTTTTTCCTCTCCCTTCCTAAAATATTAAACTCCTTTTAAATTAATTTTATCACAATTTTCTGAAAACTCAATAATTCTGTTCTGGACTTGGATTTGCACTGAGTTTGATAAACTCAGTAAATAGGTACAGATGCGAAATTTATCGACTGTGCAGTTGAGCATAAAGTAGCAGGGCTTGTTATTGAAACGATAAGGCGCGGACATGCGAATAATCTCGTTGCTTCTGGTGTAAAAAGAGCTGTCAATGCAGGCATTAAAGTGGTTATTACGAGCGCATCCGACGACGGTGATGTGAAAGTCGCCTACGACTTTTCGGGCGGAATTTCGCAATTTGAAAAAGACGGGGCAGTAAACAGCGGCTCGTACGACAGCAAAAAATTTTAAATACTGATAGATAAAGAAACCGCAGCAAATGAGGATTTGCCGCGGTATTTTTGTGTTTATATATCTGTACTGGACGTTACACAGCTGCCACCCGATCCGTATTTATTCGGTTCTTTATTACCGGGCAGAACGAACAGAATTAAACTGTAAATGGAAATGATTGTTCCAAAAATGAGAAATAATATACTAATGACTAAGACGATGCCGACCGTAGTATCACCGTCAGTCCCATGCCAGGCAAACATTCCTATAAAAGCTGCAATACCTCCTGTAGGTGCGGCGACAGCGCTGATAGGAAAAAGGATTGCAAACAGCATCGTACGATTTGTATCATGCAGGCGTCTGGCCGTTATGGTAAATGAAGGTACCATCGTAATCAGCACAACATATCGACCAAGAGGAACATCTATGATTGCTCCAAATAAAAAACGAAAAGAAAGATAAAAATGTGAGTTAAAAAAGGCACCCAAAAATCGGAGCGGGTCGATCTTCCGCTGAAGTCGAAAGTACGTTTCCAGAAATCTGTGTAACTTTTAATTATCATATGAATCCCCCTAAAACTGTATGGTGTAATTATTCACGTATGCTTTTATTACAGTATACAATATTTAGCTGTAAGCGGGGTTTGAATCATGCAGTTTCTCATGCGCTCGTAAATTAACAATTGACCGGATGAGAATCCTTCATCCGGCTGCAAATTATTATTCAACCGTATGTGATGTTTTCATGCGGTCACAGTCGAATTATCGACCGTATGAGTAATCTACATCGGGTCACAGCGAAGTTTTCAACCGCATGTGAATGAATATAAGCAAGATGACTTGCTTATTTATCAAATTCAAGAATATACTGTGCGACTTCTTCGCCTTTTTCTTCGAGCAGGTAGTGTCCGCAGTTTTTAAGTTCATAGCCGGTCACGTTATTAATTGACAGTTTCCAAATATCTTCAACAGGCAATCCTGACAGATTTCCATTTTCCGCCCAGAGCAGCAGTGTGTCGATATTTAATTTATCTGCTGGCTTCATTTTCTCCTGATATTCTGGTAAATCAAATTTATACGAGGCTCTGTAATCATTCAATGCTGCTTTTACTGCGCCTGGTTGTTTCCAGGATTTAAGATATTTATCCCATGAACCATCTGAATTAAGTAATTCGAATAAACCATCACCCCGGCTTAACAGAAATTTTAAATACTCTTCTTCTTTGCCTGAGATTAAAGTCTCCGGTAAATCAGGCACAACCTGAAATACCCAGTGCCAATACTTTTTCGCGGCTTCTTCAGCGGATAACGAGTACACATATTCCATCGGCATGATTTCAATGAGAGCAAGACGGTTAATTAATTCGGGATGATCATATGCCAATCGGCGGGCCACACGTGCGCCGCGGTCATGTCCGACAACGTAAGCAGTCGTGACGTTTTGTGCAGCAAGAATCTCAGTAATGTCTTGAGCCATAATCTTATTCGTATAATTTTCAATGCCTTCAGGTTTATCGGAATCCCCGTAACCTCTAAGATCCACAGCGATAATTTTATAATGTGCTTCGAGGTACGGAATTACATTTCGCCATGTAATCCAGCTTTGCGGGAAACCGTGAAGTAAGAGACACACGGGACCGTCTTCTTTACCTCCTGTAACGTAATGCAGCTTAGTGCTGTTAACTGTTATGTAGTGACTGTCCATCTTATCATTCTCCTTATATTTAGGTTGAAAATTCCAGCTTTAATATGTTTATACCCATAAATGTGCTGATTAGGTATTCTACATTGGGACGAATACGGCTAATTACCCCAATGTAAGCTGCGCGTTGGGACGGAAATTGATAATCATCTTATTGTGAGTTGTTCGTTGAGGCAAATACAGGCAATTGTCCCATCGTGACTGGTTCATTGGGATAAAAAACTCTCTTGTCTCAATGAACGAATTCCACATGCGCTCGAAAATGAATTTTCAGCCGCATGAGCGCTGACAACACAAAAAGCAGGCGCGAATCTCCCCGCATCAAGCCATTTATCGTTTCATAAAACACGCTAAATGATACAATAGCGTTAACATTATTTTAGGAGGCACACACATGGAATCAATTACGTTAATGGAAGCTTATGCGATTGAAACGCTGAGAAGCAATGGCATCAGCAACGATAAAATTATTGAAAATATTAAAGCGAATAATCTTGAGGAATTCAAGGCTGTTAAAGAAAATATGGACTTTGATGCTTTAGTGGAACTGAGCAAAAATGCTGATTTTGAGGCAATTGTGAACGACGGCTACAAAGTGAAGTTTCTGACTTTCAACGGTCTGAAAAACTTAATTAAAATGAAATTCGGCAAGTTTGCCGATGAAGATTACCAGGTGGACGAGTTTGTTATTTCTGGACTTGAAATTTCAGAAGATCAGCAAAAGGATTTAGAAAACATGCTTTCTGCTAACTGGATATTGGATAGCGAAGCAGGCGGCGTTACTGTCAAACCGACAAAGTAAATCTTACGAAGGAGGTTCTTTTGAATGAAAGCTATATATCATGAAGGTGTACAGAGTTTAGAGGGTATACAGTTTGGTGAAGTTGAACAGGATAAAATGGGTGACGATGAAGTCGTCGTTAAAATAAAAACGGCGGGATTAAATCACAGAGATTTATTTATCCCGAACAGACATAATGAAAGCGATTCGCCGCTTGTTCTCGGATCGGACGGTGCAGGGGTTATCGACGCTGTCGGTACTAACGTGACAAATGTTAAAGTCGGCGACGAAGTGATTGTTAATCCTGCGCTCGGCTGGGAGAAAAACAGTGCGGTGCCGCCGGAAGGTTTTGAAATTACAGGCTTTCCGTTTAACGGAACTTTTGCTGAGTACATTACACTTCCGGCTGAAAACGCTGTGTTGAAGCCTGAGCATTTAAACTGGGAAGAAGCGGGAGTGCTCGCCTTATCCGCCATGACTGCTTACCGCGCGATGTTTACGAGAGGACAGCTTAAAGCGGGACAGACAGAGCTGGTTCCCGGTGCGACCGGCGGAGCGGGGACATTCCTCATGCAGTTTGCGAAGGCTAAAGGTGCCACTGTTTTTGTTACATCACGTTCTGAAGAAAAACGTGCTGAGGCATTGAAACTCGGTGCTGATAAAGCGATTGATTCTGAAATTGACTGGGATGAACAGCTGAACGGAGAGAAAGCTGACCTCGTAATTGAAAGTGTCGGTGCGGCAACGTTTAACAAATCAGTTGATCAACTGAAGCGAGGCGGCACTTTAGTGGCGTTCGGTGCATCTGCAGGAGATACGGTTGATTTTAATCTGCGCAAGTTTTTCTACGGTCAGTTTAACTTACTCGGTTCAACGATGGCGAGTGCTGAAGAGCTTCACGACATGATTGATTTTATTGAAAAACACGACATTAAACCAGTTATGGATAAAACTTTTAAAATGGAAGAGATAAAGAGGCGTTCGACCATCTAGATAAAGCTGGTATGATGGGGAAAATTGCTTTTACTTTATAAATTTTAAATTATTTGAAAACTCTGCTTGCAAATTGTAAAAAGATAATTTATGATTGATTTGTGACAAAATTATGAACAGGAGGTAAGGCGTTATGAAATTATTGATTCAGCAAACTCATCAGATTTCAATTTCACAACCAAATATCCATACCTCTCTAATTTCACAACTATAAATTATTCTGGATAATAGATAATAAGATATATTTGAAAATGGAGAGGCATGTCCTCTCTATTTTTATGCCATTTTTAAGCGTGCACATTAATAGTGCGCGCTTTTTTGTGCTTTTGGAGGGGGAAAAGACATCAAAGCGAAATAATTCAAAGGGGAACTTTTGAGAAAAAGGTGAATTATGTTAGATTACATCAGGAAAATCAGCTGGTATATTTTCTCGAACAAAAAGCGTTATACACTTATCGTTCTATTTTTACTTATTGCGAACGTAATGGATATTATTCCGCCGCAGCTGATCGGCCGGACCATCGATTTAATTAATAACGGAGAGATGACGGAAACAATAATGTGGAATATCCTGCTTATTTTTGCAGCAGTTATTGTTTTAACTTATGTTGTAAGTTATTGGTGGGGCTACTTATTATTTGAAGGGGCAATTAAAATCGAATCCATTATCAGAAGCCGTTTAATGCGGAAGTTTCTGCTCTTGTCACCTGGGTTTTATGAACGTAGCAAGACCGGTGATTTAATGGCAAAAGCAACGAATGATTTAAAGACGGTCAATATGGCTACGGGTTTCGGAATTATTACGCTCCTTGATTCGACAACGTTTTTACTGACAATCATACTCGTTATGGGCTTTACAATCAGCTGGCAGCTGACATTCTTCGCCCTCTTGCCGCTGCCTTTGCTTGCAATTATTGAACAGCGTCTCGGCAGGATGATTAACAAGCGTCATAAATCTTCCCAGGAAGCATTCGGTGTAATGAACGATGCGGTGCTCGAAGTAGTGGAAGGTGTCCGTTTAACACGCAGCTATGTACAGGAAGATGCAGAAAATAGACGATTCCACAGCTTAACTGAAACTATTTAAATAAATTTATGAAAGTTGAAAAGCTCGATGCATTCTTCCAGCCGCTGACGATTATCGTTGTGTCATCAAGTATTGCGATATCGTTCGGCTACGGTGCAGTGCTTGTGAATAACGGGATTATTACCGTCGGGGAGCTTATTACGTTTAACGTGTATTTGAACATGCTGATCTGGCCGATGTTTGCGCTCGGTATGTTCAATATTATGGAGCGCGGTAATGCATCGTATGATCGTATTCAAAACGTCCTCGATGAAACGGACGATTTAAACGATATTGGAGAAGCGACAGTTAAAGAAACTAATTTTAACTTTAACGAAGTGACATTTAAATATCCGACAGCACAGCATAATAGTCTTGAAGATATAACGATTGAGCTGAACAGAGGGGAAACGCTCGGTATCGTCGGTAAAACCGGCAGCGGCAAGTCGACGTTTATCAAACAGCTGTTAAAAATTTACCCGGAAGGTAGCGGGGACTTAATTATCGACGGGGTCAATATTTCAAGCCTTAACCGCGAAAAACTGCGAGATAAGCTCGGCTATGTTTCCCAGGAAAATATTCTGTTTTCAAGAACCGTCAGGGAGAATATTATGTTCGGGAAACCCGACGCAACTGAAGCGGAATTAACGGAAGCGATTAAATTAAGTGCATTCGATGAAGATCTGGCACGTATGCCGGAAGGTCTCGAAACGCTTGTCGGCGAAAAAGGAGTTTCCTTAAGCGGCGGGCAGAAGCAGCGGATTTCGATTGCACGCAGTCTGATTAAACAGCCGGATATTTTAATTCTGGATGATGCTTTAAGTGCCGTCGATGCACGGACAGAGACTCGAATTATTAACCACATTAAAGATAACCGCAAAGATAAAACGACGATTATCATTACGCACCGTTTATCAGCAGTGCATCATGCCGATAAAATTATCGTTTTAGAAAACGGTAAAATTGTCGAATCAGGAACACATCAGGCATTGTCGAACGGCAGCGGCTGGTATTCAAAACAGAATGACTATTTCATTACAGGGGGTGAGTCGTAATGAAGGAAATGGTAAAACTATTACCCTATATCAAACAGTACAAAGGAATGTTTGCAGGGGGTATACTCTTAATGATTTGCATGGTCGGCTTTGAATTAGCCGGACCGCTGATTGCCGCAGCGATACTGGACACATATAAAACTCGGCGCAGGCAACATTGTCATACAGCCGATATTATATTTAATTGCACTGTTTTTAACGATAAAACTGCTGCATGCGGTTACGAGCTACTTCGCTCAAATCGTCTTAGTTTCAGCAGGTACAAGAGCAATTCAAAAGATGCGGCTCGATGTCTTTAAACACGTGCAGAATTTGCCGATCAGATACTTTGATAATTTGCCGGCAGGGAAAGTGGTCGCGAGAATTACCAATGATACTGAATCGATTCTGCAGCTGTTCGCATCGGTTATTCCGATGTTTATGGTGAGTATATTAACGATATTCAGTATTGTCGGCATCGTGCTGTACGTCCATTTCTGGACAGGTATTGTCATGCTGGTGTTCATTCCAATTGTTATTATCTGGGGTGTACTGTATAAAAAATATTCAAACGACAATAATCATATAAAACGTGAGAGAAATAGCGATATGAACGCTATGATTAATGAGTCGATTAATGGCATGCCGATTATTCAAGTATTTAACCGTGAAGATCAGATTAAAGATGAATTTGAAAAGATTAATGATGAGTATTACGACAGTGCCAAAGGGCTCGTAAAACTTGAAAGCTTAACAGGTGAAAATCTTGCAAATACGATCCGTTCGCTGGTGTTCGCCATTCTCGTGTATATATTTGCGACTACGTTTTTAGGAGATACGGGTGCACTGACAGTTGGTATTATGTACCTGCTTGTCGTATATTACGCGCTTCTTTAACCCGCTGTTTAATATTATCAGCCAGCTGAGCATATTTGAGCAGGCACGCGTCGCAGCAGATAAAGTACTTGAAATGCTGGATGCTGAACCGGAAGTAAAAGAAGGGCAGACGCTGAATAAGTTTAATGGCAACATCTCATTTCGCAATGTGAATTTTTCATACGACGGCAAAAGAGATGTCTTAAAAAATATAAATATCGATGCAGTACAGGGCGACACGATTGCACTTGTCGGACATACCGGTTCAGGTAAAAGTTCGATTATTAATCTCTTAATGCGCTTTTATGATCCGAACCATGGTGCTATTTATTTTGATGAGCATGATACGAAGGAAATCGATAAACAGAGCTTAAGGCAGTTTATGTCGATTGTGCTTCAGGATCCATTCATATACAGCGGTACACTGCTTTACAACGTGCGGCTGAACAATGAGGACATTACAGAAGAGGAAGTATTAAAAGCATTGGAAGACGTCGGGGCAGCACCGCTTATGGCGCGGCTCTCTGACGGTATTCATTCAGAACTCGCAGAGCGGGGCGCGACGCTTTCTCTAGGTGAAAGACAGCTGATTTCATTTGCCAGAGCTCTAGCGTTTAACCCTAAAGTGCTCGTGCTGGATGAAGCGACGAGCAATATTGATTCAGAAACAGAACAGCTGATTCAATACGCAATGGATGTTGTATCGAAAGACCGTACAACATTTATCATCGCGCACAGACTCTCAACGATTCAGCATGCAGATCAAATTATTCTGTTGGAAAACGGCGAAATTAAAGAGCAGGGTAATCACGAGGAATTAATAGAGTTAGGTCAAAACTACAGCAAGATGTATGAAATGCAGATGGGATGATAATAATGACGGAAGAAAAATACTGGAAAGAATTTACTAATGAATATCCGGATTACGAAAAGAAGAGTTATACAGCATGGCAGTTCGGAGTTGCTCCGGATGAACTGGCGGAACTCGTCATTTCAGGAAAGAAGACTTTAACGTGCAGCAGTTTAAAAGAGTACGAGGTGGAAAATGAAAGTCTCCCTGAAGCTGGAGAAGTAAGTATCATCCTCGGTGAAAATGATACTCCGAAATGTATTATCGAATGTACGAAAGTTTATACGATTATTTTTAAAGATGCCGGCGAAGAAATCGCTTATAAAGAAGGCGAGGGCGACCGGACTTTATCGTATTGGAGACAGGCGCATATCGATTTCTTTGAATGGCTGTATCCGGAAATGGGACTCGAATTTAACGAGTCTGAGGAAATCGTTGTGGAAGAGTTTAAATTGATATACGTATAATGATATAGCTAAAAGTTATAACTAACCATGAATTTAAACGTTAATGCTATTGCCGTGACCCCGTGCTACTATAAATTCATATTAACAAATGAAGGAGTGGTCAGTTATGTCAGTCACAGCAGTTAAAACAGCACCGTTTAAATTTGATAACGTCGGGAGTTTTTTACGACCGGCTAAATTAAAAGCAGCACGCGAGGATTTTAAAAATGGCAGCATTTCACAGGATGAGCTTACTTCAGTTGAAAACGAAACGATAAAAGAACTTATACAAAAGCAGAAGGATATAGGATTAAAAGCAATTACCGATGGGGAGTTCCGCCGTTCATGGTGGCATCTCGATTTCTTCTGGGGTCTTAACGGGGTTGAAAAATCTGATGTTGAGAATGGCTACAACTTCGTTGCGATTGAAACGAGAGCTGAGACTGCACGTCTGACAGGCAAAATAAGCGGAGAGAATCATCCGTTTATCGACCATTTTAAATATGTAAATCAATTTGCCGACGACGATTATTGCACGCCAGACAATTCCGGCACCGGCACAGTTTTTAAGAGAATTGACACGCCCGGAAAATAAAGAATCGACGGAAGCAATTTATCCGGATGAAACAGAACTGCTTGCGGATATTGCAGCAGCGTATCGCACATTCATTCAGGAACTGCATGAAGCAGGCTGTACAAATCTGCAGCTGGATGACTGTACTTGGGGCATGATTGTCGACGAGAATTTTTGGAAGAACAGAACCGATGACCTGACGATTGAGTCGCTGAGCGAACAGTACGTCGAGCTTAACAACAGCGCGATTGAAGGGAAACCTGAAGGACTGACGATAACGACGCATGTCTGCCGCGGAAACTACCGTTCAACATGGGCATCGTCAGGTGCTTATGATAAAGTTTCGGATGAATTATTCGGTAAAGAAAACGTTGATGGCTACTACCTTGAGTTCGATACAGAACGTGCCGGCGGTTTTGAATCTCTTGCTAAAGTGAGTGGTGATAAGCAGGTTGTACTTGGGCTGATTTCATCCAAAGTTCCGGAGCTTGAAAACAAAGCAGATATTATCTCCCGCATTGAAGAAGCGGCGAAATACATTAGTAAAGACAGATTGTGTCTCAGTCCGCAGTGCGGATTCGCTTCGACGGAAGAAGGAAATAATCTTACTGAAGATGAGCAGTGGGCAAAACTTCAGCTGGTTAAAGAAATCTCCGATGAAGTTTGGGGCGCGTAAAATAGAAAAGACGCTGTATAGGAATCAGGTTCCTGACAGCGTCTTTTTTGTGTTGATTTATTTTTTTAGGAAATCGACTTCGATTTCATTTTTACGAACTTCACGTTTGAATAAGTACTCACCATTTCTAACTGAAGCGAGCACTTCTGCCCGTTCACGTACTGCTTCGTATGCATCGTGTGCATCCAGCACGATAAAGTTTGCTGAATTGCCCTGTTTGATACCGTAATCCTCAATGTTCATTACGTTTGCACCGTTAGTTGTAATCAGCTCGAGTGCTTTATTAATTTCATCGATATGAGTGTAATGAGCAAGGTGAATGCCGTTATCGAGAATATTCATCATGTTGCCGTTGCCGAGCGGGTACCAGTAATCCGCGATTGAATCCTGTGCGAATGCTACATTATTACCATTCTCAAGCAGTTCCTTCACGCGAGTCAGACCGCGTCTTTTCGGATAAACATCTCCTCGTCCCTGCAAGTGTGCATTTTCTGTAGGACATGAAATAAAGTTGATTTTCGACTCTCTGAATAAGCCCATCATCTTGTTGGCGTAACTTGCTTCAACCGCACCGAAGCTTGTCGTGTGACTTGCTGTTGTCTTCGGACCATAATTTTTTTCCATCACGAGCGCGTTCAGTACTTCGAAAAATCGGCTGTTCGGATCATCATTTTCGTCACAGTGAATGTCGATCATGACATCGAACTCGAGTGCCAAATCGACAATTTGTTTGAGCGATTCGACACCGTGTTCGTAAGAAATTTCGAAATGTGGAATTCCACCGACAACATCGGCACCCATTTCGAGGGCTTTTCTTACGAGTTCAGGACCGCCTTTATAACGGAAGAACCCTTCCTGAGGGAAAGCTACTAATTGCAATGTGACGATATCTTTTAACTCTTCACGTAATTTAAGGAGAGCTTTCATTCCAGTCAGGTTGGGATCAGTCACATCTACGTGCGTACGAATATACTGCACACCGTGACTCACTTCTTTTTTTATGCCCTTTAGTGCAGATTCGCGGACTTTATCTTCTGTTAAATCTTTTTTGTTATCACTCCAGCGCTGAATGCCTTCAAATAATGTACCGGAAACGTTGGCATTACCTTCACCGAGACCTGAGAAAATGTAATCCAGGTGCAGATGCGGATCGACGTAAGGCGGGAGCACGAGTTTCCCTTCGAGGTCGATGACTTCATCGGCATGACCCAGGTTAGTGCCGACTGCTTTAAATTTTTTATCTTCAATTAAAAATTCAGTTGAATCCGAATCACCATAAATCGTTGCGTTGATAAACTTCTTCATATGTAAAACTCCTTGCAAATATTGATGTGATGCACCCCGATTATAACAAAAAGGGGGCAGATAAGTTGGTTTGACGGTGTGAAATGAGCAAGGTTGTATTTTTGAGGACGATCCTGCTCATAATGTTGTGTGAAATGAGCAAGGTGCAATGAAAAAATGGGTTCTTGCTCATAATAGGTCTGAAAATGAGCAAGGTTGTGTTTTTGAGGACGATCCTGCTCATAATGTTGTGTGAAATGAGCAAGGTGCAATGAAAAAATGGATTCTTGCTCATAATAGGTTTGAAAATGAGCAAGGTTGTGTTTTGAGGACGATCCTGCTCATAATGTTGTGTGAAATGAGCAAGGTGCAATGAAAAAATGGATTCTTGCTCATAATAGGTCTGAAAATGAGGAAGGTTGTGTTTTTGAGAACGATCCTGCTCATTAAAAATCTTAAATGCATGATAAGTCCAGAAGAAGCCAACGACTTATCACCGAAGCACATCAATTCGGCCACAACTCGTGATAAAAGCAGTGACTTATCACCGAAATCGGCATAAATGGTGATAAGTCCAGAAGAAGCCAACGACTTATCACCGAATCACATCATTCGGCCACAACTTGTGATAAACAGTGACTTATCACCGAAATCGGCATAAATGTGTGATAATCCAGCAGAAGTAAAGACTTATCACCGAAAAAGTGCTAAGCCAATAAAGCTTTAAAGAGAGTGCTCTTGGCTATCGAAATTTTGCGTATTTTAGAAAACTGTAAGTTAGGCATTCAGACTAAATTATTAATCAACCCTATTTGACGCAGCGACATCAAAAAGCGGAATCCCTTCTGAAGGATTCCGCTCTAATCATCATTATTTACGCTTTTTGTTGCCTTTGACCATTCCAAAAATGAATACTACCAGGATTAAAATAATTGCACCGAGTAGTGTACCAATGACGCTCATGCCGCCTATTGTTGGTCCAATGTCCAGGCCGAGTGCGTTACCATTGATGCACCGATGATACCTGCTAAAATGTTACCGATATACCAAATGGAATATCTTTACTAATAATTGCTCCTGCAAGCCAGCCTAAAATACCGCCGACGATAATTGTCCATAACCAACCCATCTTTAAGACCTCCTAAAATTATAAATACGATGTTCTACTAGAATACATTGCCTATTTCAGGAGGAGCTAAACATTTTGAACGCAATTTTCTATACAATTTTCCGTGCGCTTCTTAAGATAAAGAACAATATAAGGGAAAGAACGCCGCTGGCTGCACTGATCCAGTATATTGAACTGTAGTCTGCATATTGTGCAACGAGCCCGAATGTAATGGCGCCGAGCCCGACACCTAATCAAAGGCAGAAAAGAATGTCGCATTTGCCATACCGCGCTTACGGGGGTGTGGTATATGGCAGAGGCCTGCAGTGCGGGCTGGACTGTACCGAAACCGAGGCCGTACAAAATTGCTCCGGCGAACAGATTATCGGACTGTCTAAAATTGCGAGCAGTGTAAGACCTGCAATAATTAAAATAATACCCGGTATAAAGACAATGGCGAGTCCGCGACGGTCGTAGATGCGTCCGGCGAAGAAGCGTGTCGTAACGAGTGCGAATGCGTAAAGTATAAAATAAATTTGAATATAATGAGGCTGAAAGCCTTCTGAAAATGTATATGCCGGCAGGAACGTTGCAATACCGCCGAAAGTAAAGTGTAATGAAAAACAGTAATGCAGAAGCGGGCAGTGCTCTTTTCTCAACAAAATTAAAGCGCGATGCAGTATCAGCATCTTCCTGCATTTCCACATCTGTCAGCGGTTCCGGTTTTACGTAGCGCACATTTAACGCGAGCACTAAAGCGATTAACGTAAGCGATCCGCAAATAATGAACAGTGTAGAGAATTCGATATGATTTACTAAAAACAACCCGAGAGCAGGCCCGATAGCGAGTGCGAGGTTACCGCTCAAGCCGAAAAATCCGAGGCCTTCTCCCCGGCGGTCTTTCGGTACCAAATCTGAAGCGATGGTGCCGGATGCTGTATTCGACAGCCCCCAGCCGACCCCCTGCACAATACGCACGACGACAAGAATCAATATCGTTGTACTGATGGCGAGTGAGTATAAGGAGATAACGAGAATAATGAGCCCGGTTATAAACACCGGCGCACGGCCTGTCGTATCGAGCATTTTCCCTCCGAAAGGTCGGATTAACAAGGCAGAGAAAGTGAAAATCCCGACGATAATGCCGACCCATGTTTCATTCGAGCCGATTTCCTGTACGTATAGCGGGAGTGTCGGCAGCGTCATTTGAAACGATGTAAAAATAAAAAAGTTCGCGATAACGATAATGATGAAATCTTTCGTCCATATTCTGGACTTGCGGTTAGACATAGATCACCCTTCTTATGTAAGTACGATATTTGTCTTTATTTAATGTTAAGTCTACATGAGAGCAGGCGGTTTTTCATCATACCAGGTACCTATTGTGTTATTTAAATTGATATGTATATGATATTATTAAAGAAATTACATGCAGGGAGAAGACCAGTGAATTTATTAATGATAGACAATTACGATTCATTTACATATAATCTCGTTCATTACATCGAGAGCAATCCATATAAGGCCGGAATTAAAGTGGTCACACCTGATCAATTAGACGATAAACTGATAGAGGAATTTAATATTATCGGCATTATTATATCTCCGGGGCCGTCGCATCCTAAGGACGCCGGAAGTGCTGGATTTATCGGAAGGTATTATAAGAAACTTCCGGTATTAGGAATTTGTCTCGGCCATCAGATGCTGTGGCATATGTTCGGTGGAGTCGTTACACGCGGCGAAAGTCCGGTTTCATGGGCATGCCTACGATGTGTACCATGACGGCAAAGGACTATATAAAGATTAAGTCGCGCTTAAAGGCTGCCGTTACCACTCGTTAACATGCAGCGGGGCTCGCGCCAGATTTAATATTACCGGCGCACGGCGGACGGCATCAAATGGCAATCCGGCATAAAGACTATCCTGTTTGGCGTCCAGTATCACCGGAAGCTATATTATCGGAGCATGGCAGAGCGCAGCTCAATAACTTTATACGAATTGCAGCGGAGGAAAGTCATGAGAGCACATACAAAGTTTAAGAAGAACGGTACGGTAGAAAACCTGTACTTTACTAATCCAGTGGAAGTAATTACGAAAGATACACCGTTAACGCGGCTTTAAAATAAAGCTGAGCAATATCAAAAAGACGGGCTTTATGCGGTAATCGGCGTGACTTATGAAAAAGATGATTATATTATCGTATGTATTTATAAATCCGGTATCCTATACAGAGTTTTTAGATGAAAGCAGCCTGAAGTTTACAGTATGAGCACGCCTGAACTCAGTGAAACGCGTGAAGAGATTGAAAAAATTGAGCAGGTCAGAAATTATATACTGGACGGGCTACGTATCAGGTAAACTATACCACGCGTCTGTCTATGGTATTTCAGAGGCGACAGCCACCAGCTGTTTTTAAAATTAAGCGCGCAGAACAACGGCGACTACGCGATGTATATCGATTATGACGACAAGCAGATTGTCAGTCTGTCGCCTGAACTGTTCTTTGAAATGGATAACAATCGTAAAATCTCAACGAAGCCAATGAAAGGCACCGCACCAAGGTTTGAAGATCCAAAACAAGATAAAGCAAGCTATGAGTTCTTAAGGAATTCGAAGAAAGATCAGGCGGAAAACGTTATGATCGTCGATCTCTTAAGAAACGACATCTCGAAAATTGCCAAAGCCAATTCAGTTAAAGCAGCTGAATTATTTACGATTGAAAAATATCAGACGGTCTATCAGATGATTTCAACAGTGGAAGCGGATGTCAGAGATGATGTAACATTAAGTGATACGTTTGATGCATTGTTTCCGTGCGGCTCGATTACCGGTGCGCCGAAGCAAATGACGATGCGTCTGATAGAGAAATTGGAAAAAACACCACGCGGATTTTACTGCGGCGCGCTCGGGATTTTATACCCGGATAGAGCGTCCGTGTTCAACGTGCCGATCCGCACGCTGACAATTACGAGTGACCGTTATATTTACAGTGCGGGCGGCGGAATTACATACGACTCGAATGCCTCGTCCGAGTTCGATGAAATACTGCACAAAACTTCATTCTTAAAACAGGGACAGTATGAACTGATTGAAACGATGCGCCTCATAGACGGTGAAGTTAAACGTTTCGGCTATCACGAAAATCGTCTCAATAAGAGCAGAGCACACTTTAATTTTGCACCAGCTGATTTCAACAGAGCAATTGCTTCTTATATAGAAGGAAACGAACTCACTTCGGGAGTATATAAACTCCGTGTGACACTGTCGCGTGACGGTTCCCTAAATATCTCGCACGCGGCGCTCGATAAGAATAATCAGCCGATGATCTCCGTGATCGCAAAGACGCCTATACTAGGTGCACCGGACTTTATCGTGCATAAAACAACAGTGAGACATCAGTACAGTGGGAAAACAAATGATTCTGACGTCGTTTTATACTATAATGATAACTTAGATATTACGGAGTTTAATATCGGCAACATCGTCATTAAAGAAGCGGGGGAATTTTATACGCCGCCTTTGTCTGCAGGCATCCTTAATGGTGTTATGAGACAGTCTTTAATTGACGGCAAAGTTATTACTGAACAGAATATAACGATGAATGATCTGCAGCTTAAATACGAAAATGGTCAAATTGACTTGTTCATGATAAATAGTGCGCGGGAATGGGTGGCAATCACTCTCCGTAAATGAGGTGACTTATGTTTACATTAATTTTAATATTACTCGTTGTTGCAATAGTCATACTGACGCATTTCGTCGTCACGTATCTCTTAAGAAATGACATTAAAATCGTCGGAATCACGATCGGTTTCGTCGTGTCATTATTGCAATAATTGTTTTTGGCATCGCCATGGGTAGCTTTACAGAATACGTTGCCGGCGAATTGGAATTCTTTTACCGATAAGAGGAGTGGACTCATGATTTTTGCAAATGGAGATAAAATAATTACGTATCAAGAAGATGCGTCTGTAATTAAAAATATTAAAGCGCAGTTTGATAAAAACAATCTGAATATTGATAATCCTCATATTGGGGAAGTCGTGTTTACGAAAAATACAGTCAGTTTTTACTATGACCCGGTTGAAGTAATGGAAAATGAAAATACAATCGAACCGGCAGCTTATATCATTGCTTTAGTAAAGCCTGTGCTCGACAGTGTAAGCGGGAGGAAATAATATGAGTTTAATTATACAAGAAGGCGGACTGCTCACGATTCTGCAGACCGTCGACAAACAGACAAACAGCAAGCAGAAAAATAATGAGTATAATGGTGCGGTAGACAGTCTGTCACCGATGCTCGCAAATAAATTAGTCGGCAATGACGTCAATGAACCGACGCTTGAAATGTCAGGTCAGCCTGCGGTGATTCAGTTTACCGAGCCGACGATTATCGCTTATTCAGGCGGAGATTTTAACGGCAGAGTCAGCGAAGAAGACATTCAGCCAAACCGTATTTACCACGTGGACCGGGGAGACGTTTTATCGTTTCAGGGCTCAACGCGCGGCAGCAGACTGTATCTGGCAATTGCCGGCGGTATTGCTGTAGAGAAATCAAACGTGCTGCAGTCAGGTGACGAGGTCACTATGCGCCGCAACTACACGGCGCTGCACGATGAAATTTTCCATATGATGAGCAACAAGCGTAAAGTCAGCTGGGGCATCGGCATCTATTCGCTTGTCGAAGTTTACTTATCGGATATTTACCATATCGTGAAGCGCCCGGATGTGCCGGCTGAAGTATACGAGAGACTTGAAGAACGTGAATACACGGTAACGCGGGAAGAAAACCGTATTCAGCTGTCAGTCGAAGGACAGGAAATTGACTTTGTGAGCGCGGCTTGTGTCAGTCCGGGAGTACTCGGCGGAGTATATCTTGAGAATAATCTGACGATTGCACTGAACGATTTTGATGCTGAGACAGAATTGACACATATCGGTACAATTCCAAGCTATCATATGCACAAACTTGGCCAGAAGCGCCGCGGTTCTAAAATTAAGTTTAAAGCAGTCGACAGCGATGCTGCACATGCAGAAACATACGGTCACTATTTATGGGTGAACAGTTTGTTTAAAGCAATCGACTATAAAATATCAAAAGAACTCGTTAAAGAAAAAATGTAAATAGCTCATAATTATTACAGAACTCCTGTTACAGTAGACACTTATCGGTGTAAACTGCCAAGCAGGAGATTTTTTGCGGGATTATTAATACTAAATACAACAAACCTTAATAAAAATAATGTATAATATAGCAGATTAATTATATAACAACGACATACATAAATGTAGGAATGATATTTTATGGAAGCTATACTAAAAGAATATTTTGGATATGATAAATTTAGATACGGCCAGCAGGAAATTATCGAAAACATTTTAGCCGGAGACAACGCGCTCGGTATTTTACCGACAGGTTCGGGGAAATCACTGTGCTATCAAATACCGGGTTTAATGTTCGAAGGTACAACGCTGGTTATTTCACCGTTGATTTCTTTAATGCAGGATCAGGTGGATTCACTGAAACGCCGCGGCATTAGTGCAGAGTGCATTAACTCGACGATGTCTAAACGAGATTTAAATGATGTTATGGGACGTCTGGTGCGCGGGGAACTGCAATTTTTATATGTTGCACCGGAACGTTTTAACAATGAAGGCTTTAAAACGGCGATCCGCCATTCAGTCATACCGTTCGTCGCCTTTGATGAGGCGCACTGTATTTCAAAATGGGGACATGATTTCAGACCGAGCTACCAGAGTATTATTCCGGAACTTAAAGCACTGCTTCCGGATGTGCAGATTATCGCAGTAACGGCTACAGCGACTGAAGAGGTTGAAGAGAACATTCAGGAACTGCTGAATATAAAAATAATGCGGTATTTAAGACGAGCGTCAAACGCGAGAACTTAAAACTGTCTGTAAACGGAACTTACCAGCGCGAACAATTTATTCTGTCTTATATTAAAGAGCGTGTGGGGCATGTCCGGTATTATATATGTGTCGACACGTGCTGAAGTTGAAAAGCTGTCGACATATTTAACGGATAATGAGATCGACAACGTCATTTACCACGGAGGTCTCGGTAAAAAGAGAGAAATGAAAACCAGCAAAAATTCGTTACCGATGAAGTGAAAATCGTCATCGCGACGAACGCTTTTGGCATGGGGATTGATAAACCGGATATCCGCTACATTATTCACTTTAATTTACCGGGCGATTTAGAAAGCTACTATCAGGAAATCGGGCGTGCAGGACGCGATGGTGCTTTGAGCGATTGTATTTTATATCCACGCAGCGCGATGTTAATCTGCAGCAGTTCTTTATCGACCGTGCAAGTGCTTCAGATCAGTATAAAGACCATATGCGTGAAAAACTTGATTTGATGCTGCAGTATAATAAAACGAGCAAATGCCTGAGCAGTTTTATCGTGAAATACTTTGACCCGAATGAATACGTTGAAGCATGCGGCCAGTGTTCGAGCTGTTTGTCGAATGAACGTACTGAACCGATGACGTCTGAAGCACGGTTAATTCTAGAACTGATTCAGGAAACCGACGGCCAGCTGTCGAAGGAACTTGTGATTCAAGTACTCCGCGGAGAAAGCGCAGATAATATTATGGCGCGCGGTTTAGACTCGCAGGAACGCTTCGGTGTGCTGGACTCATACCGCACGAGCGACGTGAACCATCTTGTCGAAGAACTTGTGATGCGCGGCTATGTTCACTATTCGTCCTACAAAATGCATCTCGTCGAGAAGAGTTTTGATATATTGAACAGCAAAGTTAAAATCTACACGGTGCCGTACCGCAAACATTACAACGAAAGAGTCGACGTGTCGACGGACTCATCGCCGAACGAGGTTTTATACGATAAACTGCTGAATACACGTAAAGATTTGGCAGATAAATATAAACTGGACGAGGACGCAATATTTACCGATCATATTCTAAAAGAATTTGCTAAGAAAATGCCGAAGTCGAAACAGGACATGATGCACATTCAAGGCGTCGGCAACTACAAACTGAAACACTACTGTCCGTACTTTCTGGAAGAAATCCAGCAGCATGGCGGAAAAAGCATATAGATATTAAGGTTATGAATACCGGCCGGAACTCTGGAAGTTCCGGCGTTTTTATTTGGGTAACGTGTTAGAAGACGCCTTGAAAACATCGGTTGTGGCACAATGAGCGGGTTTCATGTCAGAGGTAACCGTTTATTTCACCAATGAGCGGGTTTCATATCAGAGGTAGTTGTTTATCTCACCAATGAGCGGGTTTCATGTCAGAGGTAACTGTTTATCTCACCAATGAGCTCGTTTCATATCAGAGGTAGCCGTTTATCTCACCAATGAGCGGATTTCATGTCAGAGGTAACTGTTTATTTCACCAATGAACGGATTTCATATCAGAGGTAGCCGTTTATCTCACCAATGAGCGGGTTTCATGTCAGACGTAGAAAGCAAACGTCGGCGTCATTTCCACGAAATCGTCCACACAAGCAAAAAATCCCGACTCTCAATGAGCCGGGACCGCGTTAATTCAAACTATAAATACAAGTCTATCTTTTTTTCTTGCCAGCGACTTTAAGTTTCTTCGGGCGGTTTTTCATGTACATGTAGTAGCTTGCCGCGAAGATTATAACATAGCCAAGAATCGACAGCATGTCCGGCACTTCATTAAAGACGATAATACTGAACAGTGCTGTAAACAGTATTGTCGAATAGAAGAAGATCGATATTTCTTTCGCCGGTGCGTAGCTGTATGCGATTGTCAGTCCGAACTGGCCGACTGCGGCAAATACGCCTGAGAGTATCAGCAGCCAGAACTGTGTCATTGTCATCGGTTCAAACTGATAGATAAAGAACGGCAGCAGAGCGACGGTCGAGAAGAATGAAAAGTAAAACACGACTGTATAAAATTTCTCGCGGCTTCCGAGTATGCGGAGTACCGTATAGGCACCGGCTGCGAAAACTGCACCGAGGACACCGATGAGCGCGAAGTATGTATCACTTGAAAATGACGGTTTAATAATAAAGATTGCACCAAGTAGTGCGACGATAATTGAGATTATCTGGAACCTCCGGATGTATTCTTTTAAAAATACAGCGCAGAGTATTATAGTAAAGAACGGGCTCAATTTATTGAGAATATCAGCATCGCTCAAGACCATCCGGTCGATGGTGAAGAAATTCAGCAGCACACCGATCAGCCCAAGTCCCGAGCGGAGCAGCAGCCAACCCTGATTTTCACGTTTTCCGAACAGGCTCTCTCTATAATAGAGAACGAGAGCAAGTGCAATCAGCATCGAGATAAAGTTTCTGAAGAAAGTCTTTTGTACGGTAGGCAGATCGCCGGAATATTTTACAAACAGAGACATCAGACTGAATCCAAGTGAAGAAATAATCAGGGCGATAATACCTTTTACAACATTGTTCATTAACAACACTCCAAATTAATTTGTACGATAATTTCAATAATTTCATCAAATAAAAAGGGGAAAAGTTTCGTTATTTTTTTTATGAAAAAATTTCAGGCATTCCATCACATATCCACCGTGCATTACGGCGTTTTATCTTCATTTATTTAGCGTGAAATTTTTAGAGAAGGCAGTTTTTTACATTGCTAATGGCAGTTAAATATGAGAATATAGAACATGTTAAACCATATATATTGTGTCTAATTAATGTTTCACACACTATATGTAGTGGTATTCAAAGATAAAGCAAGTGAAACATAATTTTTTAATAGAGAAACATCCGGATAGAACATATGTTCTGTTTATGCTATCCTTGAAAGGAGATGACAAAGTGATTATTGCTTATTATTCAATGACAGGTAATATCCGTCGTTTCTTAAATAGTATGGACATTCCAGACACCTATGAATTATATCAAATAACAGCCGCCAATGTCAGAGAGAAAATTAATGAGTCATTTATTTTAGTCACACCGACATACGGCTTTGGAGCTGTACCTGATACTGTTAAAGAATTTTTACGAGTAAACTCTTATAATCTGTTCGCAGTCGCATCGAGCGGCAACCGGAACTGGGGACAGAATTTTGCCAGAGCAGGCGAGTATATAAGCAACGATTACAGTGTGCCGCTCTTAATGAAGTTTGAACTTCACGGAACGCCTGATGAGCGCGCACAATTTGTAGTTGAATTAGAAAGGGCAGGGGAATTGCATGAAAGTATTAGATGAAAAAACTTACAACCACGTTGAATTGAATAATGAAGTCACGCAGCGCGACGACAGCGGTTTTTATAAATTAGAGAAAGATCTTGAAGCACTTGAGGTATTTATGGAGGAAGTCGAAGCGAAGACAATCCATTTTGACTCTGAACTTGAAAGATTGCACTACCTCGTGGATAACGATTTCTATTATGACCTGTTCAAAGAGTACAGCGAAACGGCACTTCAGGATATTATCGATCATGCAGATGCAATTGAATTTAACTTCAAGAGCTACATGGCAGCTAGCAAGTTCTTTAAAGATTACACTTTAAAAACAAACGATAAAAAACAGTATCTGGAAGATTACAGACAGCACGTTATAATCGTCAGTCTGTACCTTGCGAAAGGTAACATTGAAACTGCAAAACGTTTTATTACGTCGATGATGGAGCAGCGCTATCAGCCTGCAACACCGACATTCCTAAACGCAGGCCGTGCACGACGCGGTGAAATGGTTTCATGTTTCCTGCTCGAAGTTGAAGATTCACTGAACTCAATCAACTATATCGATTCAACTGCAAAACAGTTAAGTAAAATTGGCGGCGGTGTCGCGATTAACTTATCTAAACTGCGCGCACGCGGTGAAGCAATTAAAGGTATCGAAGGTGTAGCTAAAGGCGTTCTGCCTGTAGCGAAATCACTGGAAGGCGGATTCAGCTATGCAGATCAGCTTGGCCAGCGTCCAGGTGCCGGAGCTGTTTACTTAAACATCTTCCATTATGACCTGCCTGAATTCCTTGATACTAAAAAAGTAAACGCGGATGAAGATATCCGTCTGTCGACAATTTCTACCGGTCTTGTTGTACCGTCTAAGTTTTTTGAACTGGCACAAGACAATAAGCCGTTCAACTTATTTGCACCACACACTGTGGAACGCGAATACGGTATTGCACTGGATGACATGGACATGGATAAAATGTACGACAAATTAGTTGCTAATGATAATGTTAGAAAACGTGAATACGATGCGCGTGATATGTTAAATACAATCGCACAAACTCAGCTGCAGTCAGGTTATCCGTACTTAATGTTCAAAGATAATGCGAACAAAGTACACCCATTAGGCGATATCGGACAAATTAAAATCAGTAACTTATGTACTGAAATTTTCCAGCTGCAGGAAACGTCGGAAATTAACGACTACGGTACGGACGACGTTATTAAACGCGATATTTCATGTAACTTAGGATCTATGAATATTGCTAACGTAATGGATTCGGGCAAAGTGAAAGAAACTGTACACGAAGGAATCGAAGCATTGACACTTGTTAGTGATGACACGGCAATTGCAAACGCACCAGGCGTTAAGAAAGCAAACGATGAACTTCATTCAGTAGGACTCGGCGCGATGAACCTTCACGGTTACCTCGCTAAAAATAAAATTTCATACGAATCAGCTGAAGCAAGAGATTTTGCAAACATTTTCTTTATGATGCTGAACTTTTATTCGATCGAAAAATCGATGGAAATCGCTGCAGAACGCGGCGTCACATTTAAAGACTTCGAACGTTCAGACTATGCGACAGGGAAATATTTCGAGCGTTATGTTTCTGAAGATATTGCACCTGAATTCGATAAAGTTGCAGAATTATTCTCACACATCAATATTCCGACTAAAGAAGACTGGGCGGAACTTCAGCAAAAAGTTGAAAAGAACGGTCTTTATCACGCTTACCGTTTAGCAATTGCACCGACACAAAGTATTTCATACGTGCAAAATGCTACAAGCTCAGTAATGCCGATTGTTGATACGATTGAACGCAGAACTTACGGCAACTCGGAAACATTCTACCCGATGCCATTCCTGTCTAAAGAGACAATGTGGTACTACAAGAGTGCGTTCAACACAGATCAGATGAAATTAATCGATATGATTGCAACAATTCAGCAGCACATCGACCAGGGAATCAGTACGATTCTTTACGTGAACTCGGACATCTCTACGAGAGAGCTCTCGAGATATTACATTTATGCTCACCATAAAGGATTAAAATCACTGTACTATACAAGAAATAAATTACTCAGTGTCGAAGAATGTACGAGCTGTGCAGTATAAAGGAGATTAAACAATGATTGCAGTTAACTGGAATAAAGACGATGACATGACGAATGTCTTCTGGCGCCAAAACATCTCACAGATGTGGGTCGAGACAGAGTTTAAAGTGTCGAAAGATTTATCATCATGGGCAGGACTGTCGGAAGATGAAAAAGATACTTTTAAAAAGGTATTGGCAGGTTTAACAGGCCTCGATACACACCAGGCAGATGACGGCATGCCGTTGATTATGCTGCATACTCCGAACCTTAGAAAAAAAGCAGTCTATTCATTTATGGGAATGATGGAGCAGGTTCACGCGAAATCATACTCACATATCTTTACGACGCTGCTGCCGACTAAAGAAACAGATGACCTGCTTGATAACTGGGTAATGCAAAATGAGCAGCTGAAATATAAAGCAGACAAGATTGTTACAAACTATTATAAATTACTCGATAAAAACCCATCAGCTTACGATGGATACATGGCACGTGTATCATCGGTATTCCTGAGTCATTTTTATTCTACTCAGGATTCTACTACCCGCTTTATTTAGCAGGTACGGCCGCATGACGACAAGTGGTGAAATTATCCGTAAAATTCTTTTAGACGAATCAATTCACGGTGTGTTCACTGGACTTGACGCACAGGAAATGAAAGCTGAACTCACTGCTGAAGAGCAGGAACGTGCAGACAAAGAAATGTACGTATTGCTTAATGAGCTTTATGAGAACGAAGTCATTTACACGAAAAGTCTGTACGACAAGCTTGGTCTGACAGAAGATGTACTGAACTATCTTCAGTACAATGCGAACAAAGCGTTAGCAAACTTAGGCTTTGATCCTTACTTTGAAGAAAAAGGCTTTAATCCGATTATCGAGAACGCACTTGATACGACGACTAAAAACCATGACTTCTTCAGTGTTAAAGGTGACGGCTACGTACTTGCATTAAACGTTGAAGCCCTGCACGACGAAGACTTTGTTTTAACGATTAATAAATTTAAGGCACTCCTCTAAATCAGAGGAGTGTTTTTTTGAAGGCTTTCGTTCGATTTTTTGAAGTGAGGATAGCCGGCTGCTTCGGGACTGGTGTGACGGGGTTTCATGTGTATCCGACTGCTTCGGGACTGGCATGACGAGGTTTCATGTGTATCCGGGCTCTGCGGGACTGGTGTGATCGGGTCTCATGTGTATCCGGCTGCTGCGGGACTGGTGTGACGGGGTTTCATGTGTATCCGACTGCTTCGGGACTGACATGACGAGGTTTCATGTGTATCCGGGTTCTGCGGGACTGGCGTGACGGGGTTTCATGTGTATCCGAGAGTCACAGGCATTGGCGTGACACTGCTTCATATCTGCCCCAGAAAACTCAAAGATTATCGTAAAGAAATTTTACACTCCGGTCATAAAAATGTCATGACATGGAATTTAAAGTCATGCTCAAATAATGTATGATTGTAAAGAGAGAATTTTGAAATGGGGATACATAAATGAAAATTAAATCAGGTCTTTTATCAGTTATGCTGCTTGCAGGATTAACTCTTGCAGCTTGCTCGGACGAAGAGGGCGGAGATCACAGTGATATGGACCACGATAGTCCGTCAAGCGATGAAATTAGATCGCTTGAAGTTGATTTACAAACTCCACAAAGTGTTCAGTCAGGCGAAGCTGCTGAATTTACAGCGCATGTTACTTCTAATGAAGAAGACGTAACAGATGCAGATCAGGTCATGTTTGAAGTGTTGCAAGGTGAAGAGTCGATGGAAATGGTCGAAGTGGAACACACTGAAAACGGCGAATATGTATTTGAGTATACATTCGAAGAACCGGGTGAATACAGTGTCATTGCACACATTGATGCGTATCAGCTTCATACAATGCCTGAAGAATCCGTGACTGTTGAATAATAGTGTATTATTATAGTAATACTACTACGGGCAATTCTAGGAGGATATTATGGATCTAACAAGTAAAACTTATATCGTGTCAGGTGCAGCGACTTCATTAGGCAGAGAGACTGCGTTGGAATTGGCTCAGAATAATGCGAATATTATACTGGCGGGCCTGGAGTACAGCGAACTTGAGGAAGTATACGAGTCGCTCGCAGATACACCGGGACAGCATAAAATTGTGCTGCTCGAACAGTCTAAAGAAATTGACTGGCTGGATATCGTCGATGAGATTGAAGCGAACTACAATTCCTTAAACGGTATTATTTTAGTACATTCGATTTTTACAGATGATAAAACAGTGTATAACGTCAGCTTTAATGAGTTCAGCGATGTAATGTATGAGCATGTGTGGGGAACATATCTTGGAATCCGCACGCTGCGTCCGCTGTTAAAAGTGGAGAACGATGCTAAAATTATTAACGTTATCGAACCGGCATTTGAAGAAGTTTTCGAACGCAACTTATACTATACGGTTACAGGAGCGATTGAAGCTCTTACGCATTCAACATCTGTAGAACTGCGCCGCGAAGATGTCGATGTATACGCGCTCAGCTACCGTCCGACGTATAAAACAACAGAAGAAGAGCGTAAGAATCACAAAGCAATTAAAAAAATTAAAGCAATTTTAGATCACGATAAAGAGATACCGACAGGCGAAACGATTATTATCAGTTAAAGCTGTACGGGTAAGCTGCCTCTAGGCAGCTTATTTTTATAATAAGAAATTAGTATGTACAAAGGGTTTGAATTGTAAAAACTGAAAGTGTATAATGCATGTATGGTTATCAATGATAATCATTTTCAATTAAGGTGGGAAGACATGATTCAGAAGTTGTTCAGGATAGATATTTTAATTTTCCTACTGATCGTTTTATCAATATTTTCTATGTTTGTCGGAGTCAGTCAAATTCATATATCGGATATCTTTAATTTAACTGAAAATCAGATGTCTATACTTATACATAGCCGCCTGCCACGGACAGTATCAATTATCATCGCAGGCGCATCACTCGCAGTCTGCGGACTTGTGATGCAGCAGCTAACACGCAACAAGTTTGTATCTCCAACGACAGCAGGAACGACAGAGTGGGCACAGCTTGGTATTTTACTCGGGTTGATATTTTTCCCGGCGCTCAGCATGATGGGCAGGTTATTTTTTGCAGTCGCATTGGCACTACTTGGAACAATGCTGTTCATGAGCATTATTACGCGTATTAAATTTAAAGATGTTATATTTGTGCCGCTTATCGGCATGATGCTCGGCGGCGTTGTCGCGAGTGTCTCGACATTTTTAGCACTTAGAGCCGATATGCTCCAGGCGATTTCCGGCTGGATGCACGGCAGTTTCTCAACGCTGATATCAGGCAAGTATGAAATATTATATATCAGTATTCCGCTCTTTATCGTCGTATTCATATATGCCTCGCGGTTTACAGTCGCAGGCATGGGGGAAGACTTTTCGATAAACCTCGGAATGAACTATAAGCGTATCGTCAATATCGGGCTGTTTTTAACTGCTGCAATGACAGCAATTGTTGTTGTTTCAGTCGGTATGCTGCCGTTTCTTGGGTTAATTGTTCCGAATATCGTCTCGATATTTCGGGGGGATCATCTGAAAGGAACGATCACCATAACAGCTATTACCGGCGCAATATTCGTTATGATTTGTGATATTCTCGGACGTATCGTTATTGCACCGTATGAAATTTCAGTCGGTCTGATGATTGCTACAATCGGCAGTGCAATTTTCTTAATCCTCATTTTCAGGAGGGTCAAAGATGCATAAAAACACTAAAATGATTATATTACTGGCAATCTTATCAATCGGATTTCTCGCATTTTACACGCTGTACGGCTTAAATCCGGACATTTATTTTTATCAGCTGCCGTCCAGACTTAAACGCATTGTTGCGATTGTTACCGTAGCAGTATCCATCGCCGTTTCTACAGTCATCTTCCAGACGATTGTTAAAAACAGAATTTTAACACCGTCGATTATGGGACTTGATTCGGTATACACATTCATTCAGACAGCGATTGTATTTTTAGCGGGTGTCAGTTCGCCGCTGCTTTTAAACTCTCAGTACAACTACTTTTTAAGTATGGGTGTACTCGTATTGTTCACACTGTTTGTCTTTAAGTTTCTCTTTAAAGTAACTAAAAACAATATATTTCTGCTCTTGTTAATCGGTATTATACTCGGTACGTTCTTTGGAAATTTATCGACGTTTATGCAGATTTTAATCAGCCCGGAAGATTTCTCCATTTTACAGGGAACTTTGTTCGGTTCGTTTAACGCAATTGACGAATCGCTGCTTGGGATTACAGGGATTATTGTTATCGTCATGCTGGTGTTAGTCTTTAAAGACTTTCACTCGCTGGACGTATTGTCTCTCGGACGCGATCATGCGCTGAATTTAGGCATCAACTACGATCGTAAAGTATCCTTTCTGCTCGTTATCGTGGCAATACTCGTGTCCGTTTCTACAGCACTCGTCGGGCCGATAATGTTTTTAGGACTGCTCGTCGTCAATCTGGCGCACGAACTGTTAAAAACATTCAGGCATTCTTATTTAATACTCGGTACAGCGCTGATCAGTATTATTACGCTGGTCATCGGACAGATGGTCGTGCAGTTCGTATTCGGGAATAACATTGAATTAAGTGTTATTATTAACTTAGTAGGTGGGATTTATTTCATTTACTTAATGCTTAGGAGGAATCGTACATGATTAGTGTCAAGGGAATCACTAAGAAATACGGCAGTAAAACAGTCGTAGATGACGTCTCAATTGATATAGAAAAAGGTAAGATTACTTCACTTATCGGACCGAACGGCGCCGGTAAAAGTACAGTCATTTCAATGATCACTCGTTTACTCGATAAAAATAGCGGAGAAGTTATGCTTGAAGGCGATAATATTTTCACCCAGCCGCACGGTGAACTTGCGAAAAAGATTACGATTTTAAAACAGGCGAATCACCTGGAACTTAAAATTACAGTAAGAGAATTAATTTCATTCGGACGTTTTCCTTATTCAAAAGGCAGATTGAATGATGAAGATGAACAAATCATCGACGAAGCAATCAGCTATATGGGACTGAAGGAATTTGAAGACCGCTATATTGATGAACTGTCAGGCGGGCAGCGTCAGCGTGCGTATATCGCAATGACGATTGCACAGGACACGGAATATATTTTCCTCGATGAGCCGCTGAACAACCTCGATATGAAACACTCAGTACAGATTATGCAGATTTTACGCAGACTGTGCCGTGACAAAAATAAAACAATCATTATCGTTATTCACGACATCAACTTTGCATCATGCTATTCGGATAATATCGTTGCACTGAAAGACGGTAAAATCGCAATCAGCGGGACTGCAAATGAAGTCATCACTAAAGAAGTACTTGAAGGCATCTATGAAATGGAAATTAATATAGAATCAATTTGTGGACACAGAATTTGTTTCTACTTCGATGGGGTCATCGAAGGGGATTCTTCAGAACTCGCAGCAAACTATTTAATCGGCAACGCGTAACGGCGCCTGTCATTAAAGGAGGTGAGGATCCGGCATTCGAATGTGTTTAGTAAGTAGCGCAGTTTTTTTTAGCGGGGGCTGAAAAAACAATTAAGAGGAGAACAGAGAAAAATGGAATTTAAAAAATTATACTTAATGCTCACTATGGCAGTAATCCTAGTACTTGCTGCGTGCAGTGGCGGTTCAGAAGAAGATACATCAACAGAAGAAAGTGCATCAGAGGAAACAGCAACGGAAGAAACAGCAGAAGAAGAGACTGCTGAAGAAGACGCTTCTGAAGAAGAATCTGCAGATACAATTGCTTATGAAAACCAATTCGAAATCGGATCCGGCGAACGCGACGAAGAAGGCCAAGGAACACAAATCGATGAAACTGTAGAGCTTCCTAAAAACTCAGATAAAGTCGTAATTTTTGACCTTGGTGTCGCTTCAACATTTGCAGCGCTTGGCCTTGAAGAAAATATTATGGGACTGCCAAAAGGTGAAAACAATGCTTCACTTGGCAGTACTATTTCAGACGTATATGAATCAGACGAAGACTACGTAAACCTTGGTGGACTCAAAGAGCCGGACTATGAAGCATTAGCTGCTCTTGACCCTGAAATTGTTATGATTCACGGACGTCAGGCAAATTCAAACGTAGTAGGCGAGCTTGAAAAAGCTGCTCCAAACGCTGAAATTATTCACGTTGCAGCAGACAACTCAAACTACTTTGAGGATGTTAAAGAAATGACGATGTTTATCGGTGAAATGTACGACGTGCAGGATAAAGCACAGGAACTTGTAGACGATTTAGATGCACTGCTTGCAGAAGTTAACGAAAAAGTTGCAGCTGCAGAATTACCAATGCTGTTCGTGCAGACTAACGGCGGAAACTTATCATTCCACGGTGTAGGCGGACGTTATGACTTCTTATACAACGATTTCGGATTCACTTCAGCAGGTGAACAGGAGGAGTCGAAGAAGAAACAACAGACAGCCACGGTAACGAAATCAGCTTCGAGTTTATCGCAGAAACTAATCCGGGACTTATTTTATTAATGGACCGCGGTGCAGCAGTATCTGAAGGCGAAGCAACACCAACAGATGTATTAGTTAATGAAGTAACTTCAGGCGTTGACGCAATTGAAAACGACAATGTTTATGAATTAAATCCTCAAAACTGGTACTTAAACGCAGGCGGTTACTTAACAGCATTAGCTCAAGTTGAAGAAATTAATGCAGCAGTAGACGCAGCAACAGCAGAATAATAATAGTATGATATCTATAGAGAAGAAACCGGAAACCCTGATGGGTTTTCGGTTTCTTTTGATTATAGTTGGAAATAGAGGGGGGAGTGTAGCAAATCTTGCATGCAAAGGAGTTATGCTCCTCTGCCTGTGAACAGATCTTGCGAGCAAAGGAGTTATGTTCCTCTACCTGTGACGGAAAATTTTACCTCTGCTGCGTCATTGCGGCGTTTACAACCCGCCCCCCTCCCCGCAGTAGCCAAAAACGCAAGAAAACACAAAAAACGGCGAACATTATATCCGTCGGCCGTCATAATCAATATATAATTCTATTTCTCTAACTTATCTCCAATAATACGGACTTCGCGGTGCAGCACGACGCCGAATCGTTCCTGTATTGTGTCCTGTACGTGATGTATCAGTTCTTCGTAATCGCTGGCGGTGCCGTCGTCGACGTTAACCATAAATCCTGCGTGCTTCTTTGATACTTCAACGCCGCCGATGCGGTGGCCCTGCAAGCCCGCATCCTGAATCAGCTTGCCTGCGAAGTTGCCGGGCGGGCGCTGGAATACGCTGCCGCATGACGGATATTCCAATGGCTGCTTTGTTTCGCGTTTTTCTGTCAAATCGTCCATCACAGCTTTAATGTCTGCATAGTCTTTATCAGCAGATAATTCAAACTCAGCAGAGACGACAACGAGGTGTTCTGTCTGAACACGGCTTGTACGATAGCCAAGTTCTAATTCATCGAGTGTCAGCGTAACGAAATCGCCCATTTCGTTAATGGCAGTGACGTGCTTCAGACAATCTTTGACTTCGCCGCCGTATGCGCCTGCGTTCATGTAAACCGCGCCGCCGACAGAACCCGGTATACCGCATGCAAATTCAAGCCCTGACAGCCCATGCTGCAGTGCGGTTTGTGATGCATCGATAATCGCCGCTCCGCTTTCTGCGATCAATGTATTATCCGCTACTGTAATATCATTTAACTCCAATAGGCTGACGACGATACCGCGTATGCCACCGTCACGAATAATAATATTCGAGCCGTTGCCGAGATATGTCACGGGGAGGTTATGTTCTTTAGCAAATTTAATAACTGCTGCCGTATCTTCAATCGTTCCGGCTTCGACATATATATCCGCCGCTCCGCCTGTTTCTGTATAAGTATATTTATATAATTGTTCATCTGTTTTAATGATTGATGAAGTTAATATTTTTAAGCTCCTGGTTAAGCTGTAAGTTATTCAAATCAATGTTCCTCTCAAATCATACTTATTTATATTATAGTTTAAATAGAGAAAAATTTAAACTCACATAAATTATGATATAATGTACCATATTATAAATAAAGTAAATTATTCATAAAGCGAGGTTCTTATATGAATGACAAATCGCTGATATTACGCCCGTTCGGTCTGCTCGTTCTGCTGCTGGCAGCCTGCGGAAACAATTTGAAAGCTGATTTACATACTTATGAAGAAAGTACAAAACAGCTGATCAGCCTTAATAATGAATTTAATAGCACTGTTAATAATATGAATTTCGATAAACTTCAGGCAATGTACTACGCAGATGAAGAGGTGGATATTGAATATCTGCAGAATTTAAAAACGGAAGTCGATGAAAATCTCGTGCCCATTACAGACAGCCTCTCTGAAGAGCTGGATAATATCGAAGTAACAAACAGCGAACTCGAGGAAGTACACAGAATTATAAGTGAGAGCATCAGCGTAAAGCAGGATTTTACATCTCAGATGTCTTCATTTTTAGACTCCTATGTACTGTCAATTGACTCTAATTCACAGCTCGTCTCGCTGAGCCAGTCGTTTATTACGCATCAGGAAGAGCGCGACAACATTATTGAATCAGCTGAAAGTTCTGAGGAAATCGATGAGATTAACCAGCTGATTGAAGTAATCAATGCTAACAGTGAAAGCCTCGATGAACATTCTACTGAATTCCATAATAAAAAAAGCGTGGAAGAAAAAGAGGAGTATGCCAACGAGATTCTATTACCGATGCTGGATGATCATATTGCAGCACTGAACGCACTGAACATATCGACGGATAAAGCAACTCGTGCACGTACGATTTCACTCGAGATGCATTATAATTACCGCACGTATTTTGAAGAACGTAAAAAAGTGATGGGTTCTGTTGAAAACCTGCAGGAAGTATCATTGCAAAATGTGCTGCCCCTCGTTGAAACAGCAGCGACACTCGACAGCCAGTATGAAGAAGCACTTGAAAACCAAAAAAATGAGGCCCGCTAGGAGTCTCATTTTTTTACATTGTTGCCTATGTCTTTACCAGTCTGCATATTATGCAGAGGATGCTGCGGATCTTTTTCGATTTTTGAAATCATTACATTTCTTAAAATTACAGTAATAAGCCAAAATGCAAAGACTGCTAGCAATATCCAGGACATTAAATGTTGTTGTCAAAGTCTAAAAAGAAAAGTACAACGACGATAAACAGAATCGCATTAAGCGAGTCAAGGAATGTCCAGCGTTTTAATTTTTTAGTCATAATTAATCCTCCAGTACAGTTGCATTATATCATGTTTTTAAACTGATTTGCTATATTTTTAAATAAGTGATAAATTATATAAAGTTATGAAAGGTGTGATGAAATGTTAACTAAAATAACCAGTATAGATGCATTTCAAAATCTAATTAAAAATAAAACTGAATTCTATTTTTTAAAACACAGCAACACTTGTCCGATATCTGCTTCGGCTTTTGAAGAATTTCAAAAGTTCCATTATGAAAGAGACATGGACGGCTATTATTTAATCGTCCAGGATCATCGCGACCTATCTAACTATATCTCTGAAACTTACGATATAAAGCATGAATCGCCGCAGGCATTTTACTTCTCCAAAGGAAACGTGAAGTGGCACGATTCACACGGTAAAATTACATTAAGCACTCTGTCGAGTGTAGAAGATTAAAAAAAAACGAGCCGGGGCTCGTTTTTTTATTATCCGATTGGGGCAAACATTACTCTGTTTTGTCCCAGTTTTTTCGCTTCAAACAATGCGCCTTCCGCTTCTTTTAACAAATCGCGTTTCGTCGCACCGGTTGTATCTTTGTATCCGACACCGACTGAGACAGTCGCATTGACCGTATCGATTTCGTTGATGTGGAATTTCGAATATTCGACGCTGTTGCGTATTGCTTCACCGAGGCGGACGGTTTTATCGAATGAAAGGTTTGGAATAATCATCGCAAACTCTTCGCCGCTGTTTCTGAACAGATGACCGCCTGTCGGCACGTAATTTTTTAACAGCGATGCCATCTGGCGGATAATTTTATCGCCGGAATCGTAACTGTGCTTGTCATTATACGATTTAAAACTATCGATATCGATTAGCAGAAGACTGAGCGTGTCGTCATTTTCAAAATGATCATCGACTAATTTGTCGAGCGATTTAACATTGCCGAGCTGTGTTAAGTGGTCGATAAATTCATCATCATCGATACGTTTGTTTAATCTGTATATCGTATTAATATCTTCATACATCATATGTGCAACAAATATAATCAGCGATGTTACAACGAGTAGTATTATACCCGTCATTAATGATATATTGTAGAAGAATTGGTTCAAGACAATCATATATAAAGAAGTGAAGATAATATTCGTCACAACTAAATTCGCATTCGTAATTTTACGCATAAATGGCACGACCATTAGAAACAGCATGTACAGCGCTAAAAACACGATATAGACTGAGGTACTGTGTTCAAAAATAAAGTGATAGAAAAAATATACGACAGCAGCTGACATCAGTCCGTAGTAAAATTTTATATGCTGCAAGAATTAACAGCGGAATAAAAAACAGTGAAAATTCGCCCTGTGATGTGCTGAATGGTACGAGCAGTGACAAAATTGACAATGTTGTCATTAAGAGTGACTGAAACAAGCCTGTTTCCACAATCTTTTTTTCTTCGAAAAATTGAATACGGTAAAAGAGGTAGATACCGCTTATAATCAATGCGATATTTAAAAGGAAATCAATAAACATGGCGCGCCTCCTGACCGGATGAATTAATATCTTCATTATACAATGATTTATTCATTAAGGAAAATTATCATTTGATTCTTTAAAAAGGAAACTTTTTATACCAAATATGGTATATTTAATTGGATTAAAAATACGGGTGAGAATATGTATACTTTATTTATTTTATGTATATCGTTCGCGATATCTTTATTAATAGTGCCGCTTTTTATATACCTTGCGAAACGTTTCGGGTTTGTAGACTATCCAAACTACCGCAAAGTGCATAAGGTGCCGATGCCTTATCTCGGCGGCGTGGCAATATTGCTGAGTTTCACTATTGTAACGCTGTTTGCTCAGCCGGTTGAAACTGAATATAAACCGATTATTATCGGTGCAGCGGTTATCTGCCTGATTGGTCTGATCGATGACAAGTATGATCTGAAGCCGTTTATTAAATTTCTCGGCCAGCTCGTTGCCATCGCAGTGCCGATTTCTTACGGTATTGTAATCGATACGATTACGCCGTTCGGTTTTGAAATCAACTTTGGTGTCTTTTCCATACTGGTCACTGTTATTTGGCTTGCAGCGATTATTAACGCGATAAACCTGATCGACGGCCTCGATGGTCTGGCTACGGCGTAGTGATTATTGCACTGGCGAGTATCGCAATTATTACAATCTTCCAGCAGAATATCTTCGTTATGATGCTCTGTGTTATTTTACTCGGCGCATGTCTCGGATTTCTGCCGTACAATTTTCACCCTGCAAAAATTTTTCTCGGTGATAACGGAGCGATGATGCTCGGCTATATTATCGGTGTACTGTCGATTATCGGCTTTAAAAACATTACGTTTATATCGCTGTTTTTCCCGATTATTATACTCGGCGTGCCCTTTATGGATATATTTTTCGCGGCAATCCGGCGGTACAGGGAAGGTGTGTCCGTAATGGGCGCAGATAAAAACCACCTGCATCACAGAGTGCAGCAGCTTGGGTTCTCCCACAGGGAGACCGTTGTGCTGATTTACTTTATTGCCCTCTTGTTTGCAATCGGCGGTGTGATTATGTATCTCGCAACCGTTCCAGGTGCGGTAATCATCGGCATTCTGCTGCTGTTTACTATGAACATTGTCGTCGAAGCGACAAATCTGATCGGTTCAAACCGGCGTCCGGTGTTGAACTTTTTCCAGAAAGTATTTAATAAAATTCCATAATCAGACTTTTTCTTCAGCGATAATAATATCGCCTGCTTCATAATAGAAACTGTTGCTGGTAATTTCTCTTAAGGTGTTGACGATTTCGTCAGCGCCTTTTTCTTTAACGTGAATGACGTAGCTCACTTTATCAGTGTAATCCTGAGAGACGATGGACGCATCAGTCGTACCGAGGAAATGTTCAAACTTGCTTGTAAAAGTGTAGTCGAGCGTAACAGTCAGCGGTATCACCGGGACTTCAACAGCCCTGCCGGCTTCCTGGACCGCACTCGATGCCCCTTGTGAATACGCGCGGATTAAGCCGCCGGCACCAAGTTTAATTCCGCCGTAGTAACGCGTAACGACAACTGTAACATTATAGAGCTCTTCTTTTTTCAGCACTTCCAATATCGGCACACCAGCTGTACCCTGAGGCTCACCGTCATCGTCCGCCTTTTGAATCAGCGCACTCTTACCGACGATATAGGCGCTGCAATTATGCGTGGCAGCTTTATGCTCTTTCTTTATATCAGCGATGAATGCCTTCGCTTTTCTTCTGATTCAGTCCGTTTATAAACGATAAAAACCGGGACTTTTTAATAACGATTTCTGTTTTTGCACTTTTGTAATTCATGTATTTTTGTTCCATACAAACACCTCAATAATAGTTTATCATATGTCTGATATGTAGTAGAATAGTTACGAGATGAATTGGAGGAGACGCATATGAAAGTTGCGGTTGTCGTGGATTCGACAAGTTATTTGCCTGAGCATATTTTAACCGGACATATATATATACAATTCCATTAAATGTAGTTGTTGGAGATAAAGTTTTAAAAGAAAATGAAATAGATAACAAATGGTATTATGCGGAAATGGCATCACTGGATGAACTGCCGACGACGAGTCAGCCGTCTATCGGGGATTATATTTTACTGCTGGAATCACTGTACCGTGACGGCTACACCGACGTAATCAGTTTTCATTTATCAGCTGAACTCAGCGGTACGTGTCAAAATGCGAGAGCAGCTGCAGCAAGCGTCGACGGTATTAACGTACACGTGGTCGATTCAGAAATTGCTGCTGCACCGCTTGGCTTTATGGCCTTATATGCAGCTCAGAATATTGACAAAAAACCGCTTGAAGAAATACTTGCAGATGCTGATGAGATGAAGAAAAAAAGGCAACATGAACGCATTCTTCCTAGTCGATACACTGACTAATCTGCAAAAGGGCGGACGATTATCGAACGCTCAGGCATTTATCGGCGGACTGTTAAAGATTAAACCGATTCTTGAATTTCAGGACGGTAAAATTGTCGCAATCGAAAAAATCAGAACGCAGAAAAAAGCGATGCTGAAAATTGAGGAGATGCTGGAGGCTGAATTCGAAAAGCACGCTGGCAAAGAACTGAAAGCCTGCTTAATTCATGCTAACGCAGAAGAACTTGGTAAACGTTATAAGATTGAGCTGGAAGAAAAATTTCCGCAGGTTGAATTTATTCTGCAGGAATTTGGACCGGTTGTCGGTACGCACTTAGGGGAAGGCGCACTCGGCATCGGTTTTACAACGTATAACGTAGACACTACCGGCTTATAATTTTATATTTTTAAACCGCAGCTTATTCAGGCTGCGGTTTTTTTATTGGAGGAATTATTATGATCTTAAAACACGGCGCACCGGATATTATGTTTGACAGGGGAGTAAAGAATAATCAGTGCCTCCGCTGCGGCAACCGTGACAAACAATTGTTTTACACTTATTATTCTTCATATGAAAATACGCACATTACGTACTGTCTGCACTGCGTTGCGCTTGGCCGGTCTGATTCAGTTAATCCGCTGTACGGCTCGGAAACAGAGCGTAAGAGCGAGAACATTGATTACAGGCTTGAATTTGAGCTGAATGATATACAAAAACAAGCGAGTGCGCGACTGCTTGATGCGATTAAGAATAAACATAATCTGTTTATGCGGTGACTGGCGCGGGGAAAACTGAGATTACATTTGAAGGTATTAAGTATGCCCGGCAAAACGGTTTGAATGTGGCGTTCATCTCACCGAGAATCGATGTGGTTAAAGAAGTTTATTTAAGACTGGCAGATGCGTTTAAAGGAGTGCGGATTGATTTAATGTACAGCGGCGTAAAATCGGTGTTCTCTCATATGTTTACAGTCTGCACCGTACATCAGCTGTTTAATTGCATCCATCATTATGATGTTATTATCGATGAAGTCGATGCGTTTCCGCTGCCGGAAGAACCGCTGTTAATGAGTACGATAAAACGGGCGGCTGCGGATGATGCTTCGATTATTCTAATGACAGCAACGCCAACACGTGAAATGAAATTACTTGCCGGAAAAGATAACATCGTGACGATTGCACGCCGCTATCACGGTTATGATTTAGCTGTGCCTAACATTGTCTGGCATAATGCTGACAAGTATATTAAAAAGAAAAAAATACCGCCAAAACTTATTGAACTGGTAGATGGGATTATGAAGGGAAATAGAAAAGTTCTTATCTTTTTTCCGGATATCAACATGATGAAATCACTGGCTGCGGTAATGGAAATTAAATACAAACGTCTGGAATCGGTCTACAGCGGAGATAAGGCACGGTATAAGAAAGTGCAGATGATGCGGGACGGCGAGCTCGATATTCTGCTGACAACGACTATTCTGGAACGCGGTGTCACGTTTTTGAATATGGACGTAATTGTCATCGACGCACACCGGTTCGATAGTGCAAGTCTGATTCAAATATGCGGGCGCGTCGGGCGGAAACCAAAAGATCCGACAGGAAATATCTGGCTGATGACAACGTTTAATACTGCCGGCATCACGAAGACGCTCACTGCCATCAGACAATTTAATAAAGGGAGGGATACGCTTTGAGATGTTTAAACTGTCATGAGGTGATTAATGAAGAACCGACACTGATCTCGCTTTTTAAGAAAAATGAGCCGCTGTGTTTCACTTGCCGCACCGGACTGAACTTTAAATATCCGGGAGCACGATGCGGCAGGTGTCATCAGCTTGTGGCTGAAAAGACTGACATGTGCCGCGACTGTCACGTTCTACATGCCATTTATCCTGATAATAAAATGTATACGATAACTGATTATAATGAAGAGATGAAGCTGCTCATGCACCGTTATAAGTTTATGCGTGACTATGCGCTCAGTGAAGTGCTTGCTCTGTTGTGTGCATTTAACTTTAAGCAGTACGATTACGTCGTGCCTGTACCAATATCAAAGGCACGGATGAAGGAGCGGACTTATAATCAGACGTCAGCTGTACTGGAGGTACTCGGTGTAAAGTACACGGATATGCTCGGTACTCAGAAGGTGAAAAGACAGTCGGAACTCTCCAGGCAGGAGCGTCTAAACAGTACAAATCCATTTTATTTACTTGAAAATGTTAGCAGCATGAACTTAACGGGTAAGAGTGTACTTATAACAGATGACATTTATACGACCGGCATTACAATACATCAGGCGGCAAATGTGATCAAAGTATTAAATTTTCAGAATATTGATGTGTTAACGTTTTCAAAAGCGCAGCACATTTGATATAATGAAGATAAGAAACAAAGGTACCTACAAGGAGGGCTCATCATGATTAGAGTTGAAATCAGAGGCGAAAACATTGAAGTAACAGACGCAATCCGCGAACATATCGAGGAAAAAGTTGCAAAACTTGAACGTTATTTCAATGACGTACCAAACACACATGCACATGTAAACATCAAGGTTCGTAATAATAAACGCGGTAAAGTTGAGATTACGATACCTATGAAAGATTTAACATTGCGTGCGGAGGAAGGACACGATGATCTTTATGCAGCAGTTGATTTAGTAATTGATAAGCTGGAAAGACAAATTCGCAAACACAAAACTAAAATAAACCGTAAATTCAGAGAGAAAAACCCTGAGGCCGATTTCTTTAATGCAACAGCGTTTGAAAACGGTGCACAAGAAGATAATGAAAACAATGACGAGATAGCAATATTCCGTTCTAAGGAGTTCACGCTGAAACCGATGGATTCTGAAGAAGCGGTATTGCAGATGAATATGCTTGGTCATGACTTCTTCGTCTTTAATGATAGAGAAACTGACGGTACTAGTATTGTTTACCGACGTAAAGACGGTAAATACGGTCTAATCGAAACAAATTAATACCAAATTTCATGAAACCCTGACGGCGGTTTACCCGCCTTCGGGTTTTTTTAATGTTACAATTTTATTTTCCTATATAATGGTGGTAAAATGTAATGATGTATAAACAGGTAATTTTTCACGAGGGAGAGAAAATCCATGGGTGTTTTGGATAAAATGTTCGATGGCAATAAAAGAGAGTTAAAAGCGCTGCGAAAACAAGCACAGAAAGTGCTTGAACTTGCACCGGAAATAGAAAAATTAAGTGATGATGAAATTAAAAATAAAACTGCAGAATTTAAAGAGCAGTTACAGACTGCAGAAGGTGACAGAAAGAAAGAAGAAAAAATGCTCGACGATATACTGACGGAAGCATTCGCTGTAGTACGGGAAGCATCGAAACGTACGCTCGGCATGGAACCGTTCGAAGTTCAAGTAATGGGTGGTATTGCCCTCCATAAAGGCGATATTGCAGAAATGAAAACCGGGGAAGGTAAAACGCTGACAGCGACTATGCCCGTTTATTTAAATGCATTGGCAGGACGCGGCGTTCACGTTATTACAGTCAACGAGTATTTATCTGAAATTCAGATGGAAGAACTTGAAGTGCTGTATAACTTCTTAGGATTGACTGTCGGGTTAAACCTGAATGCTAAAAACAGTACTGAAAAGCGCGAAGCATTTGCGGCGGACATTACGTATACGACAAATAATGAACTTGGCTTTGATTATTTAAGAGATAATATGGTGACGTACAAACAGGACCGTGTACTCCGCGGTTTAAACTTTACCGTAATTGATGAGGTCGACTCGATTTTAATTGATGAGGCGCGTACACCGTTAATTATTTCAGGTAAAGCGAAGGAAGAGAAACGTATTACTTACAGGCACACCAGTTTTCTAAAATGCTGAAAGAGGAAGAAGACTACACGTACGATATTAAAACGAGAAATATTCAGCTGAACGAATCCGGTATGGAGAAAGCTGAGAAATGGTTTAAAATCGATAACCTGTATGACGTTCAGCACGTCAGCCTGCTGCACCATATCAATCAGGCCTTAAAAGCGAACTTCTCAATGGAGCGGGACGTGGATTACGTCGTTGAAGATGATGGCATTTTAATCGTCGACCAGTTTACAGGGCGCACGATGAAAGGCCGCCGTTTCTCTGACGGGCTGCACCAGGCAATCGAAGCAAAAGAAGGCGTGGATATTCAAAATGAATCGCGCACGATGGCATCGATTACTTTCCAGAACTTTTTCCGTCTCTTCCATAAGCTGTCGGGCATGACAGGGACAGCGAAGACCGAAGAAGAAGAGTTTATGAACATTTATAATATGCGTGTTACACAGATTCCGACGAACCAGCCGGTTCAGAGACTCGATAATACAGATAAAATTTATGCGGCAGAAGAAATTAAACTGCGTGCAGTTGTCGAAGATGTAATCGACCGCCACAAAAAAGGACAACCGATTTTAATCGGTACTGTAGCGGTTGAAACGAGTGAGCTGATTTCAAATCTGCTGAAAAAACACGGCATACGCCATAATGTCTTGAACGCTAAAAACCACGGGCGTGAAGCGGAAATTGTTAAAGAAGCCGGTAAAAAAGGCGCGGTTACTATTGCGACCAACATGGCCGGACGCGGTACAGATATTAAACTCGGCGAAGGTGTTAAAGATCTCGGCGGACTTGCGGTAATTGGTACTGAGCGTCATGAATCACGACGCATTGATGACCAGCTCCGCGGACGTTCCGGACGTCAGGGTGACGTTGGTGAAAGTACGTTTTACCTGTCCTTAGAAGATGATTTAATGCGCCGTTTTGGTTCTGAAAGAATTCAGAGCATTATGGAACGGATGGGTATGAGCGAAGAAGAACTGACGAGCAAAATGATTTCACGCGGTGTGGAATCATCACAAAAACGCGTTGAAGGAAATAACTTCGATGCGCGTAAACGACTGCTTGAATATGATGAAGTATTGCGTAAACAGCGTGAAATTATTTACGGTGAACGCGATGAAATTATCGATCACGATGATGTATCAGAACTGCTGAACGATATGCTTGAACGCTCTGTGCAGCGGACAGTTGAATTTTATGATCTCGATACCGAAGAAGATATCGATTATGAGCAGTATGTTAAGACTCTGACGGATATGTATCTGCCGGAAGACGAAATCAATGCTGATGAAATCCGCGGCAGAGGTGCTGAAGAAATCTATACGATTGTTATGGATAAAGTAAAAGCTCACCTCGCAGAGAAAGAAGAAACGCTCGGAGAAGAAAAAATGCGTCTGTTCGAACGTATGATGATGCTCCGCACGATGGACCAGAAGTGGGTTGAACATATAGACAGTATGGATCAGCTGAGAACTGGTATTCATCTCCGTTCATACGGTCAGATTAATCCGCTCCGTGAATACCAGAACGAAGGTATTCAAATGTTTGAAAACATGCTCGTTAATATAGAGGATGATACTGCTAAATTTGTGCTGAAGACGACAGTCCGCACGGATGAAGAAATGAAACGTGAACAGGTTGTAGATAAAAAACAAATGCAGACAGGCGACGGCAAACAAAAAGCTAAAAAACAGCCGGTTAAACGCCAGGTTAAAGTCGGCAGAAATGATCCGTGCCCATGCGGCTCGGGCAAAAAATACAAAAACTGTCACGGACAATAAGTTAGGGGAAAAAATATGGAATTAAGTGAAGTAAAAAACTTTTTACAAAGCAGCAGAGATAAGTTAAATGACTTTAGGGGGTCTCTTGACTTAGAAGAAAAAGGACTCAGATTCAGGAACATGAAGAACTTATGCTGGACCCGGATTTTTGGAACGACAGCGATAAGGCAGCGGAGGTCATCGCAGAGAACAACCATTTGAAAAAAATTGTCGATGGTTTTAATTCACTGCGCGACTCGCTGGACGATATTGAAACATCCCACGAACTGCTGCGTGAAGAATACGACGAGGAACTGGCGGAACTGCTTGATGAATCCGTTAAAGAAACGTCAGCGGCAATTGAAGAGTATGAACTGAATCTGCTCCTAAGCGGCGAACACGATGCGCTGGATGCAATGCTCGAACTGCATTCAGGTGCCGGCGGCACAGAGTCTCAGGACTGGGCAGAAATGCTGCTCCGTATGTATCAGCGCTACAGTGAATCAGAAGGTTTCAAAATTGAAACGCTGGATTATCAGAGCGGCGATGAAGCGGGCGTGAAGAGTGTGTCTATATCTATTAAAGGACCGAACGCCTACGGCTTATTAAAAGCTGAAAAAGGTGTGCACCGTCTGGTGAGAATATCGCCATTTGACTCGTCGGGACGCCGTCATACGTCATTCGCTTCATGTGAAGTAACACCGCTGTTTAAAAATACGGATATTAAAATTGAAATCAATACCGATGATATTAAAATTGATACGTACCGTTCAAGCGGTGCCGGCGGACAGCACGTCAATACGACGGACTCTGCTGTCCGTATTACTCATCTGCCGACAGGAGTGTTGTAACCTGTCAGAATGAACGTTCACAAATTAAAAACCGTGAACAGGCGATGCAGATGCTGAAAGCAAAACTGTATCAGCGTAAGCTGGAAGAACAGCGTGCAGAAATTGACGACATTAAAGGTGAACAGAAAGAAATCGGGTGGGGAAGCCAGATTAGAAGTTATGTCTTTCACCCGTACTCTATGGTTAAAGATCATAGAACAAACTACGAGGTCGGAAATACGGATAAAGTAATGGATGGAAACTTATCACCGTTTATTCATGCGTATCTGCGCTGGAGTATGTAATATATTTGGAGGTCTGTAATAAATGAAAAAAATACTGCTGACTGCAGGTTTTAGGTATTGTACTGTTACTCGGCGCATGCGGCGGAGGAAATGAAGAAGAAAACAGAAGAAGCGGCTGTGGTAGGTGACGGACAAGCGACATCAGAAGACGGTGAAGCAGTATACCGTGCAGCATCATGCTTCAGCTGTCACGGTGCTGATCTTGAAGGCGCATCAGGTCCGAACTGTGCAAGAAGTCGGTGCGAGATTGAATGAAGCAGATTCGCACAGTTTGTAGTAGAACGCGTCATCCGCGGCGGTTTGGTTGAAGACCAAGAAGACTTGGATAATCTGGTTGAATGGCTGTCGAATCAAAAATAATTTAACAGAGAAATACGGGCACATTAAATTGTGCCCGTGTTTTTAAATTTTCAAGAATAAAAAGACTTTATGGCAGCTATAAAAACTAGCGGCGGGAAGCTTATATTTCGAATTAAAACTGAAATAATATTTGTGAAAAATGCTGTGACAAAAATGGATAAATAAAATTACTCATGATAGAATCAACGTTTATCAGTTTGAAATAACTTAAATTATTTTATATGTAAAGAAATGCTCTCTAGATTTCCACTAAGTTTCTTTTATATTACAAGTATATTACAATCAGCTTTTCTGCAAATCCTTATGCTATAGTTTACATCGTATCGTAATAGATAGATGTGAACGTAAACATTAGACAAAAACATATAAAAGAAAATATATTAAACTAATTATCTAGCAGGAGGAAATTCACTTTATGAAAAAAACAGTAGTATCTGTAGCAACTTTAACAGCAATCACAGGTGTAGCAGCAACAGCGGTTTCGGCAGACGAGTATACTATATCCAGTGGAGACACTTTATGGGGAATAGCTAGCGAAGTCGGTACATCAGTTGCAGACTTAAAAGCTGATAACGAACTTTCAAGTGACATTATTTTCCCAGGTGACGTACTTACGGTTAAGGAAGAGAAGCGGCACCTGCTCCTGCTAGTAACGAATCATCATACATAGTTAAACCGGGCGACACGCTTTGGGCTATTGGAGCGGAATTCTCGTTAGATTATAATGAAATAAAGAAATGGAACAACTTATCTTCAGATTTAATCTTCGTCGGTCAGGAAATTTCAATTGACGAATCAGCAGTTTCAGCTCCAGCAGTAGAAGAAGCACCTGCTGTAGAAACACTTGAAGAGCCAGTTGTAGCAGAAGTTCAAGAAGTTGAACCGGCAGCAGAGGTTGTTGAAGAGCCAGTAGCAGAGGTTGTTGAAGAGCCAGTTGTAGCAGAAGTTCAAGAAGTTGAACCAGCAGAAGAAGTTGTTGAAGAGCTAGTTGTAGCAGAAGTTCAAGAAGTTGAACCAGCAGCAGAGGTTGTGAAGAGCCAGTTGTCGAAGAAGTTCAAGAAGTTGAACCAGCGGCAGAGGTTGTTGAAGAGCCAGTTGTAGAAGAAGTTCAAGAAGTTGAACCAGCAGCAGAAGTTGTTGAAGAGCCAACTGCTGATGAAATTGCAGCTGAACAAGCTGAAGCAGACAGAATTGCAGCAGAAGAAGCGGCAGCGGCTGAAGAGGAAGCAGCTAAAGCTGAAGCAGATAGAATTGCAGCAGCTGAACAGGCTGAAGCAGACAGAATTGCAGCAGAAGAAGCGGCAGCTCAAGAAGCAGAAGCGGCTGAAGAGGCAGCAGCTGAACAAGCTGAAGCAGATAGAATTGCAGCAGCTGAACAGGCTGAAGCAGACAGAATTGCAGCAGAAGAAGCGGCAACTCAAGAAGCAGAAGAAGCGGCAGCTCAAGAAGCAGAAGCGGCTGAAGAGGCAGCAGCTGAACAAGCTGAAGCAGACAGAATTGCAGCGGCAGAAGTAGCAGCTCAAGAAGCAGAAGCGGCTGAAGCGGCAGCAGCTGAACAGGCTGAAGCAGACAGAATTGCAGCAGAAGAAGCGGCAGCTCAAGAAGCAGAAGAAGCTGAACAAGCAGCTAAACAAGCTGAAGCAGACAGAATTGCAGCAGCAGAAGCGGTAGCTCAAGAAGCTGAACAAGCAGCGGCTGAAAGAGCTGCGGAACAAGCGGCAGCAGAAGAAGCTGAGGAACAGCCTGCAGCAGCAACTCCTGTTTCTAGCGCAAGCAACGGCAAGAACTACTATTCATGGGGTACATGTGCATGGTACGTATTTGAAAAACGTTCATCAATGGGCATGAGCGTTGGGAATACTTGGGGCGACGCTAAGAACTGGGCATCTAATGCTCAGTCAGCAGGTTACTCTGTAAACAACTCACCTTCAGTAGGTGCTATTATGCAGGCTCCAGCTTACACTAATGGTTCATACGGCCAAGGTCACGTTGCAATTGTTGAGCGTGTAAACGGTGACGGATCAATCTTAGTATCAGAAATGCAGTTCGGTGGCGGACTTGGCGATCAAAAAACGAGAACTATTAGTGCTTCTCAAGTTTCAAGCCATAACTTCATCCACTAATATACATTAATAAAATCAGCGGGAATCAGGTCTATTCTATATAGATTTGTTCCCGCTATTTTTATACCTTTGAATAAATTTAAGAAAATAGGCTATTTAATACTATAGAATAAATAATTCTTAATCGATTTTACAGTCAGCTGCTTTTATAATGATTTAGGCCTTTCACAGTGTCCGATAAACTAAAATCACTTCATATATTACAGTATTAGAAAGGAGTACAATCAATGAGAATTATTTCAAATGATCACGATACAACAGTTGCACTGACTTCTTTAATTATCCTCGGTTTTTTGAACATTATAACGTTCAAACAGATTAAAAAGCTTGATGATAAAGTGACAGAGATGAGCGAACAGTGGCGAAAGGATCGTAAGAGTGATAATCACAAAATATAGTCTGAAAATTTTTTGTTAATCTTCACATTTTCTTAACCTCGGCAGACGGTACTTTCCTAGTGCGGTATGTTAAAATGATTAAAATGATATTAGAAGGAAAGTGGATTTAATGGCGGGTAAAAGGGTTATTACAATAGTTTTTTTGTCGCGTTTTTCCTGCTCATTGGGATAAGTATCGGTGCCGTTATTAATGTTTCCGATGATCAGATGAAGAGCGGAGTCTGCAGACGCTGCAGGATTCAGAGGGGCGCGATAATCATCATGCGGTCGGCTTAAATTTACTGAATACGGAGTCGGATGCTGTAATTAACAGTAAAGTACCGCTGAACGAAATTATTCAGAATAACGAAGTGACTGTTGTAAATTTTTTCGCTTCTTGGTGTGAGCCGTGTAAACGGGAAACCCCTGAGTTAAATGAGTACGCGATGGACACTGCAGACAGTGATGTTCAAATTGTCGGTATTAATATCGATGACAGTGTTAAAAATCGCGATGAGTTTTTAGAAACTTACGATGTGCAGTACCCTGTGTTCGAACTGACTGACGAGGCGGGTATGACAGAGGAGTTTAAAATCAGCTTAATGCCGACAACTTTTTTTATCGATTCAAATGGTGAAGTTGTGCGGGCGTATATTGGAGAAATTGGACCGGAATTGATCACGAATTACATTAACTATGTAAAGGAGCGACAATAAATGGGAGTACATCAATATTTTAAAAGTTTAAATGACCTGGAGAAGCTTGTCAGATGTCCCGGCAAGTTTAAGTATCAGGAGCACAACGTTGCTGCGCATTCGTTTAAAGTAACGAAGATTGCTCAGTATTTAGGGACGGTTGAGGAGCATAAAGGCAATGAAATCGACTGGCGTTCTTTATATGAGAAAGCACTGAATCACGATTACCCTGAAATATTTACAGGGGATATTAAAACGCCGGTGAAGTATGCTTCTCTCGAGCTGAACACATTGTTTATGGAAGTGGAAGAAACGATGACAACGAAGTTTATCGAAACTGAATTTCCGCCGGAGTATCAGCAAATATATAAAGAACGATTGAAAGAAGGCAAAGACAGCACGCTTGAAGGACAGATTCTTTCTGTTGCTGATAAAATCGATCTTTTATACGAATCTTTCGGTGAAATACAGAAGCGAAATCCCGAACCTCTGTTTTTTGAAATCTATGAAGAATCACTCGCAACGATTAAACGTTTTGATCATTTAGTATGCGTGCGGGACTTTTTGGAAAATATATTAACAGAAATGCTGTCGGAACGTTTCATTCCAAAAGATGAACTGTTTGAAATAACGAACACTATTCTGAACCGGGAGTAGCCGCTATGGATTTGTACTGGTACATGATGGCAATGGTCGTTCCAGCTACGACTGTCGTAGTTTACGCGGCTGACACGTAATAAGTACGTAGCAATAATGCTGACTTTTATTCTTTTTGGTGCATCGATATACAGAGGTTTTTACCCCAGTGAGTGGGTAATTTACATAGATTCTGCATCGATTTTTGTAGGATATAGTAGTAGAAATTTTTGAGCTCGATAATTTTAATACGAATAATGAAGAGTAGAGATGACCGAACAAATGTTTGTTATTTCTGCTCTATTTTTGTTAAAATAGTATAGATTAATAAATGGAGGCGAAACAATGGCAGATTTTGAGTTAGTTTCTAAATTTGAGCCGGCTGGTGACCAGCCTCAAGCGATTGAAGAATTAGTAAAACAAATCGGGTCCGGACAAAGACACCAGACACTTCTCGGTGCAACGGGTACCGGTAAAACATATACGATGAGCCAGGTAATACAGAGAATCGGCAAGCCGACTCTGATTATTGCGCATAACAAAACATTAGCAGGACAATTATACAGTGAGTTTAAAGAATTTTTCCCTAATAACAGAGTGGAGTATTTCGTCAGTTATTATGACTACTTCCAGCCTGAAGCCTACGTGCCGAGCACCGATACGTTTATCGAAAAAGATGCATCGATTAACGACGAAATCGATCAGCTTCGCCACTCCGCAACGAGTTCGCTGTTCGAAGGGGATGACGTTATCGTTATCGCTTCGGTCAGCTGTATTTACGGTTTGGGTAATCCGGATGAGTACCGTGATTTAGTTGTGACTATCCGTACGGGAATGGAGCTCGACCGCAATCAATTTTTACGCAAGCTTGTCGACATTCAGTATTCACGTAATGATATCGATTTTAAACGCGGAACGTTCAGAGTGCGCGGCGATATCGTAGAGGTATTTCCGGCTTCAAAGATGAACAGTGTATACGCGTCGAATTTTTCGGTGATGAAATCGACAGAATTCGTGAAATAGATTATTTAACGGGCGAAGTGTATGCAGAACGCGAGCATCTGTCAATTTTCCCGGCATCCCACTTCGTTACGCGAGATGAGAAAATGAAAGTCGCGATTGAACGTTATATGAAGTAGAGCTGGAGGCACAGCTGAAGAAATTTCGCGCCGAAGATAAACTTCTTGAAGCGCAGCGTCTCGAGCAGCGGACGAACTATGACCTTGAAATGATGCGCGAGATGGGCTTCTGTTCAGGTATTGAAAACTATTCAGTGCATACAACATTGCGTGAACCGGGCTCAACACCGTATACGCTGATTGATTATTTTAAAGATTTTCTTATTATGATTGATGAATCCCATGTTACTGTACCGCAAATCAGGGGAATGTATAACGGAGACAAAGCGCGTAAACAAGTGCTTGTCGATCACGGTTTCAGATTGCCGAGTGCACTCGATAACAGGCCGTTAATGTTTTCTGAGTTCGAAGAAAAGGCGGAGCAGCTGCTCTACGTTTCAGCAACACCGGGACCGTATGAAATTGAACATACGGAGAAGATGGTTGAACAGATAATACGTCCGACAGGTCTGCTTGATCCGACGATAGACGTCAGACCATCAGAACATCAAATCGATGATTTAATGGAAGAAATCCATGGAAGAATAGAACAGAATGAACGTGTGTTAGTAACAACATTGACTAAAAAAATGTCGGAAGACTTAACGACGTACTTAAAAGAAGCTGGCATAAAAGTACAGTACCTGCATTCTGAAATTAAAACGCTTGAGCGTATCGAAATACTTCGCGAACTGCGCGTCGGGACTTACGATGTGCTCGTCGGAATTAACTTGCTCCGTGAAGGACTGGATATTCCGGAAGTGTCGCTCGTAACGATACTCGATGCGGATAAAGAAGGTTTCCTTCGTTCGAACCGTGCACTTGTACAGACGATTGGCCGTGCAGCCAGAAACAGCAACGGGCACGTTATTATGTACGCTGATAAAATCACAGATTCGATGCAGTATGCACTCGATGAAACGTCGAGACGCCGCGAAACACAAAAAGCATTTAATGAAAAACATAATATTACACCGATGACAATTAAGAAAGAAATCCGCGATGTCATCAGTGCGCATATAGACATTAAAACAGATGATAAAGTTAAGAAAAAATCCGCGACGAAGAAACTTACAAAATCAGAGCGCGAGAAATTGCTTGAGAAACTTGAACAGGAAATGAAAGAAGCTGCCAGAGATTTAGACTTCGAAACAGCTTCTGAATTGAGAGATGCAATATTTGAGATTCAGGCAGAAGGGTGAGTTACATGAAAAATCCATTCATCAGCATCAGAGGTGCAAGAGAGAATAATTTAAAAGGTATCGATTTAGACATTCCGAGAGATCAGCTCGTCGTTATGACGGGCTTATCAGGCTCCGGTAAATCGTCACTTGCTTTCGATACGATTTATGCCGAAGGCCAGCGCCGTTATGTCGAATCACTCAGTTCATATGCACGCCAGTTTTTAGGGCAGATGTCAAAACCTGACGTCGATGCGATTGAAGGGCTGTCACCGGCAATATCAATTGACCAGAAAACGACGAGCAATAACCCGCGTTCGACTGTGTCGACGATTACGGAAATATATGATTACTTAAGACTGCTTTATGCAAGGGCAGGAACGCCTTATTGTCCCATTCACGATATTGAAATTTCTTCCCAGACAATTGAAGAAATGACCGATATTGTGATGCAGCTGCCGGAACGTACCCGTATTCAAGTATTTGCTCCATTAATGCGCGGTAAAAAAGGACAGCATAAAAAATTAATAACTGATTTAAGTAAAGAAGGCTACGCACGTGTTGTCGTTGACGGAGACATGTTTGATATAGAAGAAGTACCTGAGCTCAGTAAAAATAAAAAACACGATGTAGATGTCGTGATTGACAGACTTGCAGTCAGAGAAGGAATTGAGACCCGGCTCAGCGATTCGCTGCAAGTGGCATTGGAGAAATCCGGCGGTAACGTCACAATTAATGTCATTGACGGCGAAGACCTGCATTTCTCTGAAAACTTTTCATGTCCGGAGTGCGGTTTTACGATTTCGGAACTTGAACCGCGTCTGTTTTCATTTAATGCACCGTACGGTGCATGTGCAGAGTGCGACGGCCTCGGCATGAAAATGTCAGTCGATGAAACACTCGTTGTGCCGGATCAGGAAATATCATTGGACGACGGTGCGATTATTACATGGCAGCCGATCAGTTCAACGTATTATACGCAGCTGTTAACACAGGCTGCAGACTATTACGATATCGATATGACTGTACCGTTTAAAAAATTAAGCGATAAAGAAAAAGATATTATTTTTAACGGCAGCGAAGATGAAATAAAATTTAAATTCGCTCAGGATAACGGTGTAGTTCGTGAACGCAAGATGGCGTTTGAAGGTGTGCTGAAAAATATCGACAGACGATATAATGAGAGTCCTTCCGAATATACGAGAAATGTGATGGGGCAGTATATGCGTGAAATTGAGTGCAAACGCTGTGACGGGTACCGTTTAAACGATGAGGCACTTGCAGTTAAAGTAAACGATACGCATATCGGACAAGTCGTCGAACGTTCTGTTAAGGATGGCATAGACTTTTTCGACAATATTTCTTTATCAGCTCAAAATGAAGAAATTGCAGAACCGATATTAAAAGAAATTGACAGCAGATTGTCATTTTTACGCAACGTCGGGCTCGATTACTTAACTTTGAACAGAAAGAGCGGCACGTTATCCGGCGGAGAAGCGCAGCGTATCCGTCTGGCAACACAAATAGGTTCACGCCTCAGCGGTGTGCTCTATATTCTGGATGAACCGTCAATTGGACTGCATCAGCGCGATAATGAACGTCTAATCAACACTCTAAAAGATATGAGAGAACTCGGCAACACACTAATTGTCGTTGAGCACGATGAAGATACGATGCTCGCGAGTGATTATTTAATCGATATCGGTCCGGGTGCCGGTGAACACGGCGGGGAAGTTGTTTCCTACGGTACACCCGAGGAAGTTATGGCAGATGACAATTCATTAACGGGCCAATATTTAAGCGGCAAGCGCGAAATAGCACTGCCGGAAAATTACCGGAAACCCGATAAGAAAAAAGCATTTAAGATTAAAGGTGCCAGAGAAAACAATCTGAAAAATATAGATGTTAATATTCCGCTAGGTGTACTGAATCTTGTAACCGGTGTGTCCGGTTCAGGAAAGAGTACACTGGTCAATGAAATTTTATATAAGAGCCTGCACCACCAACTCTATAAAACGAAAGAAGTACCGGGCGAACACGATAAAGTCGAAGGCATTGAGCATATCGATAAAATTATTGATATCGACCAGTCGCCGATCGGCCGTACACCGCGCAGTAACCCTGCGACTTACACAGGCGTGTTTGATAACATCAGAGATGTCTTTGCCCAGACAAATGAAGCAAAAGTCAGAGGCTACCAGAAAGGACGCTTCAGTTTTAACGTTAAGGGCGGACGCTGTGAAGCATGCCGCGGCGACGGTATACTCCGTATAGAAATGCACTTCCTGCCGGATGTCTTCGTTCCATGTGAAGTGTGTCACGGAAAACGTTATAACAGAGAAACACTTGAAGTGAAATATAAAGACAAAAGCATAGCAGATGTGTTAAAAATGACAGTAGAAGAAGCATATTATTTCTTTGAAAATCTGCCTAAAATTAAACGTAAAATTAAAACACTCGTCGATGTGGGATTAGGATATGTACGGCTCGGCCAGCCGGCGACAACATTGTCAGGCGGTGAAGCGCAGCGTGTGAAACTGGCGAGCGAACTGCACAGACGCTCGAATGGCAAAACGCTGTATATTCTCGATGAACCAACGACAGGACTGCACTCAGAAGATATTAAAAACTTAATTGGTGTGATTCAGCGTCTCGTTGAACAGGGGGATACTGTTGTAATTATTGAACATAACCTCGATGTAATAAAAGTAGCGGATCATGTTATTGACCTCGGGCCGGAAGGCGGCGAAGGTGGCGGAAACATCGTCGTAAGTGGTACAGTAGAAGATGTAATTGCCAATGAAAACAGCCACACGGGACATCATCTTAAGAAGTGGTTAACCAGAAACCATTAGGAGGTAATATCAGTGGAAAGTAAAGAACGTATTTTGAAAATGCTTGAAGAAGGCAAGATAACTTCCGAAGAAGCAATCGAACTGATGTCGGCATTAAACTCGAAATCAGAGCCAGAAGCTAAAGAGAGAAAGAAACATACAGAACAAGATTCGTCCGGGAACCATGAATCAACAGGATTATTCGGTGACTATGTCGGCCAGTTTGTCGATGAGTTTAATAAATTCGTCAACAAAGATAAAGTGAATGACACATATACAAACGTCAAAAGTAAATTCGGTACTCAGCGTCAGGCGAAACAGATGTTTGACGGACTTGAAAAAGCATTTGACTCAGTCGGCTCATCTTTTGATTCAGTATTTTCACAAGGGCCGAAAAACCGTTTAATTGAAACAGTTGACACGCCGTTCAGCAGCGTTTCAGTAGATATCGCGAATGGTAATGTTGAACTGAAAAAAGGGGAACGCGGCAATGTTGTAAAGTTTGAAATTACACCATTTTACAGAAAACTGGATACGAAGAAAAATTACTTCCAGGATATAATCTGTGATGTTAAAAATGACGAGCTCGTTATCGTGTCGGATGTTAAGTCTGCACGTGTTAACGTGATTATCGAAGTGACTGAAGAAACACTCAGACGCATCATTTTATCGACGTCAAACGGCAATGTTAAAATCGCTGATAAATCATTTACTGATCTAACTGCGTCTTTTAAACGGAGATATTGAACTAGCTCATGTGCAGGCGAAAAATGCATTTATCCGCACATCGAGAGGGAACATTAAAGTTTCAGAGGGCGAGTATAAAGGCATTGAAATCGTATCTATGCTTGGGACAATTTTAACTGATAATCTCGATGCTAAAACGATTGATATTTCATCAAACGGTTCGGTTAATATTGCGCTTAAGAAGGAAACTGAAGAAGCCACAATTAATTCAAATATGGGCAGCATTAATATCAGCGTACCTCACGGCAGAGAGCTTGAAGGACGTCTGTCGACTGTTCTTGGACAGATTAACTATCCACCTGAACTTGATGCACGCTATATGAAACAGCAAGATATCGGTTTTAAAGAGCTGATGCTTATAAATAACACAGACGAAGCTGGAATGTTCCTTGAAGTCGGCACAAAAGTCGGCAGTGTGACATTGCACCGCAGCTAAAAAATATTAATAAGTAAGGGCTGGCGAATGTCAGCCCATTTTTTGCTATAATGTAAGTTACAGTAAACTGATTTAAGAGAAGCCGGCCGGAGGTGCAGGGATGTTAGTAGTAAAAGATTTAGTCGAAGAATTTAACTTAAAAATATGGGGCGGAAATACAGGGCTTGAAAACGAAATTCCAAGCTTTGATTTGTCACGGCCCGGGCTGGAAATTGCGGGATATTTTTCTCACTTTTCATCTGACAGAGTCCAGATACTCGGTATGAAGGAAATTTCATTTTTTGAAAGGGTGCTTTCAGATCAGGAGCGCGAAGACCGTGCAAAACGTCTGTGCAGAAAAGAAACACCGTGTATTATCGTCACACGCAGCCAGCAGCCGCCGCTTGAATTAATCGAAGCGTGCAACCAGACAAATACAGTGCTCTTAATAACAGAAGACAACACGACAAATTTTACGAGCCGTATTACTACATACTTAGAAAAAAAACTGGCTCCCGAAACCAATATGCATGGTGTGCTTGTTGATGTGTACGGTATCGGTGTAATGATTACAGGAGAGAGCGGTATCGGTAAAAGTGAAACTGCGCTCGAACTTGTTAAAAACGGGCACCGTTTAGTTGCGGATGATAACGTTGAAATTAAAGAGGTAACAAAAAATGTGCTGATGGGTTCGGCGCCTGAATTGATTCAGCATCTGCTTGAAATACGCGGTCTCGGAATTATTAACGTCATGACATTGTTCGGAGCAGGGTGCATACTGTCTGAAAAACGTATTATGCTGAATGTTCATCTGGAAAACTGGACTGATAATAATACATACGACCGTCTCGGCCTTGAAGATAAAAAAATTAAGATTTTAAATTCAGAAGTGACAAAAAAAGTAATTCCGATTCGCCCGGGACGAAGTCTCGCAGGCATTATCGAAGTTGCAGCTATGAACCACCGTCTAAATCAGATGGGGCATAACGCAGCGGTTGAATTTAACGACCGTTTAAATGAAAAGATTAAAAATAACGGAGGCAACTCATGATGATTTTAAACGCCGCCATCGATCCGGTGGCAATATCGCTCGGACCGTTGTCCGTTCGCTGGTATGGAATTATTATATTAACCGGTATGATACTCGGATACGTTTTAGCAAACAGGGAAACGATAAAAAAAGGACTTCCTGAAGATTTATTTATGGATTTAATGATGTATATCATTATTTTCTCTCTTATCGGTGCACGTCTGTACTATGTCTTCTTCAATCTTGACCATTATTTCTTTAACCCGCTTGATATTATCAAAGTGTGGGAAGGCGGCATGGCAATTCACGGCGGTCTGATCGGCGGATTCCTTGCCGGTATAATCTATACGAGAGTGAAAGGCTACAGTTTTTTCCAGGTGGCGGATATCGCAGCTCCGAGCATACTGCTCGGTCAGGCAATCGGGCGCTGGGGAAACTTTATTAATCAGGAAGCTCACGGCGGGCCGGTAGCAAGAGAGTTTCTCGAGAACTTAATGATTCCAGAATTTATTATTCATATGAATATCGATGGCACTTACTATCATCCGACATTTTTATACGAATCGGTATGGAGTATAATCGGCGTTATTATCTTATTTATAATACGTGCGAAATTACCACTCGGGCACACAGTGCTAGTTTATTTGATATACTATTCAGTCGGCCGGTTCTTTATCGAAGGCATGCGCACGGACAGTTTAATGATCGGCGATATGCTCCGGACAGCGCAGGTTATTTCGGTCATCACGATAATTGCGGCAATCGCAATTATGATTTACCGTCAGCAGAAATACGATTTGCCTAAATACGGCGCTGTATACGGCAATTACGCAGCTAAAGATGAACCTAAACACAATAAGAAATCATCAACAGTAGTGAATAAGAAGAAAAAAAGGAAGAAGTAGCATGAGGAAATTAACCCGGCATACGGGCTTTAAAATAAATCCGCTTTGGCATTTATACCGCACTGTATCGATAGTTAAAGTTGCTAAAAACTTTATCGTTATAGAAACAGGCCGATTTTTACCGTCGACTAAGCTGAAACATAAATTATACCGGCGTTTTCTGAATATAAATTTGGGCGAACACGTATCATTTGCGTATAAAGCGATGCCTGATTTAATGTTTCCGGAATTGATTACAATCGGAAAAAATTCGATTATCGGTTATAATGCAACGATACTGACACACGAATATTTAACGGATGAATATAGAATCGGCAAAGTCAATATCGGTGAAAATACGATGATCGGTGCGAATACAACAATTCTGCCGGGCGTTAAAATAGGCAGCGGTGTAAAAATCGGGGCAGGTACAGTAGTTTCAAAAGACGTTCCCGATAATGCACTCGTCTACGGCAATCCAATGATTATAAGGGAGAGAACATAATGACTAACAAAAAAGTAATCTCTCTCGATCAAAACGGAGAGCATTACTACAGGCAGGGTATAAAAAAAAGACAGCAGAATAATAAAAAAGACGCACTCCAGCTCTTAAAAAACACACGATAAAAACCCGGACAATGCGGATTATTTATCTGAGTATGTATATGTCATGGCTGAAAATGGATTTGGCAACGAAGCGGAGCACTTAATTATCGAAGCATTTGTCAATGATGATTACAAACCGGAGTACTTTTATATTTAAGTCAGATTAATATTATTAAACACGATGCAAATAAAGCATTTTTATGGTGTGCAATATTCGACTTACACACCCCGATACAGATTACGGGGATAAGCTTGAAGAAATGTTCGATGTGGAAATCGATGATGAGGACGAACTTGAAAAAGAAGCAGAACGATTTATCGGCCAGCAGATTTTCCAGTATTTATTTATGAACGCAAAAGTCTCAGAGTCACTTGATTACCTCGATTCATTGCATGGACATACAGCAGGAACGCGAGTTCAGAAATTTAAAAGCGATGGCTTACTTATTTTTAAATAAGTATGAAGATGCTGAAGTACTGCTTCGGCAGCTCTTGGAAGACGATCAGACAGATATGCATGCACTCAGCCATATGACGCTGCTGCATTATCATACTGAGCAGTTTGATGAGTATGAAGCGTATTTGAAAAAAATTGAAATCGTTGAGCCGCTTGATGACGATGCACGATTTAAAGTCGGACTGGTATTAAATTTTCTGCAGAAGTATGAACATTCATATAAATTGCTCTTCCCGCTTTACAAAAAGCAGAAAATAATCAATTTCCAGCTGCTGCATGCGCTTAGTTTTTCGAGTCATCATCTAGGCATGCATGAAGAATCGAAAATATACTGGACACGCATGCAGAATTTCCATCCGGTGGATGAGAAGTTCAGTCCGTGGAATAAACAAAAAGCCGCAGATAAAATACTCGCACTGGAAAGCATGTATCTGCATGATGAAGATCAGCACAAACGACTGCTCGCCTTATATTTAATAAGTAAAATAGAACCGCGCGAAGCAATTATTGGTTTATCGATATGGGATCATATTGAAACGCTGGATGATTATGAAAAACTGTATGTGACATTTTTATTCCAAGGGTTGAAACTGGTTCGTCTTGGACGGATGCATATCGGACTGGAACTGCTATATGACTTATCAGTCAGAGATGAAGAGACATTGCTGATGTGGATTAACGTGTTTCATGATCTGTATGAAAAGCATAAAGAGTTTGACGATATTGAAAGCCATACCGCAGCAGCGCTGTATTTATATCCCGGGGGACGCAAGCTGACTAAAAAAGGCGTCGCTGAAATGTTTAATACGACAGTTTACAGACTTAATAAAGCAATAGAGAGAATAAAGCAGATATAATGATTTACGGGCAGAAAGCCTATATAATTATATGTAGTAATTTTTTAAAGGAGAACGATTATGGAAGAAAAAACGATATATGACGTAGTAATAATCGGTGCAGGACCTGCAGGCATGACAGCAGCAGTCTATGCCTCACGTGCAGAGCTTAAAACAGTAATGCTTGAACGCGGTGTGCCAGGCGGACAAATGGCGAACACTGAAGAAGTAGAAAACTTCCCGGGCTTCAGTATGATCACAGGGCCGGAATTATCATCTAAAATGTTTGAGCACTCGCAGAAATTCGGTGCAGAATATAAGTACGGCGATATTAAAAGCGTCGAACTTGACGGCGATATTAAAATATTGAAAACATCGTCTGAAGACATTTATACGAAAAGCGTTGTGATTACAACGGGTGCAGAATACAAAACGATCGGCGTGCCAGGTGAAGATTTGCTTCGCGGACGTGGTGTGAGTTACTGTGCAGTATGTGACGGTGCATTCTTTAAAGAACGTGAACTTGTCGTTATCGGCGGCGGAGATTCAGCAGTTGAAGAGGGTGTATTCCTGACGAAATACGCGAGCAAAGTAACAATTGTTCACCGCCGTGATGAGCTGCGTGCTCAGAAAATTTTACAGGACCGTGCATTTAAAAATGATAAAATTAATTTTATCTGGGATACAGAACTGCAGTCAATTAACGGTGAAAGCCGCGTAGAATCAGTAACGCTGAAAAATAAAAATACAGGTGAATCATATGACTTTGATGCACAGGGTGTCTTTATTTATATCGGTATGCTGCCGCTGACATCACCGTTTAAAGACCTCGGTATTTTAAATGATGACGGCTATATCGTCACGAATGAAGAAATGGAAACTGAAATTCCGGGCATATTTGCCGCAGGAGATGTTAGAGAGAAATCACTCCGTCAGATTGTTACAGCGACAGGCGACGGCAGTCTTGCAGCGCAAAATGCTCAGCATTATCTTGAGAAGCTGGAAGACAATGAATAATTAATAGTATCAAATCCCCCGTAAGGGGGTTTTTTCGTAACGTTATCCGTTATAATATAAGTGAATGGCAAGATTGAAAATAAGTAAATTTGAGGGTGTGCTTTATGAAAAATTTAATCATAATTACAGGTATGAGCGGTTCAGGAAAATCTGTTGCACTGGAAGCAATTGAAGATACAGGCTATTTTTGTATCGACAATCTTCCCCCGATTCTTATTCCAAAAGTCGTAGAATTAATGGAGTCCACTGACGGTAAAATGAACAAAGTCGCACTCGGCATCGATTTACGGGGCAAAGAGTTTTTCGATGATTTAATTCAAAAACTGGAGACAGTTCTTAATAATGAAAGTATTATGCTGCGTATTGTATTTCTCGATACGGATGATGAGAGACTCGTCAGCCGCTACAAAGAAACGCGGCGCTCCCACCCGTTAAACGAAGGGGTTTCCGTACTTCAAGCAATTAAAAAAGAACGTGACATACTCGATGACTTAAAAGGACGGGCATCCGTAATAATCGATACGACGGATCTGTCACCGAAAGAGCTGAGAGACCGTATCTTCACTTTATATTCAGGCGGGCGTGAAGAATTTTTTGCTGTCAATGTACTGAGCTTCGGTTTTAAACATGGAATTCCAATCGATGCGGATTTAATGTTCGATGTTCGTTCCTGCCGAACCCCTTTTATATTCCGGAGTACCGTCCTTTAACCGGACTGAATTCAGAAGTCTATGACTACGTCATGAAGTGGCAGGATACTGATACGTTTTACGAAAAACTGTACGATATGATTAAATATTTAATTCCTCAATTATAAAAGAAGGAAAATCCCAGCTCACGATTGCGATAGGGTGCACAGGCGGACAGCATCGTTCTGTTGCATTGTCTGAACGCCTTGCACAAGATCTGAAGGATAAGTTCGCATTTTCGATTAACACGACCCACCGTGATGCAGCGATAGAAGGAACACTGAATGAAAAAGATTAAAATCGCAATTATCGGCGGGGGCACGGGTCTGGCAGTTTTATCGCGCGGCTTAAAAGAATATCCGATGGATATTTCTGCGATAGTATCGGTAGCGGATGATGGTGGGTCAACCGGAATTATCCGCGATCAGATCGATATGCCTGCACCCGGAGATATCAGAAACGTAATGTCTGCTTTAAGTGAAGTGGAGAGCAAGCTCGAGCATTTGTTTACGTACCGCTTTAAAAAAGATGAAATATCAGGACATTCTCTCGGTAATTTAATGCTCGCTGCGATGTATGATATCAGCGGTGATTTTGCGACTGCAGTCAGCGAGCTGTCAAAATATTAAACGTTAAGGGTACAGTAATTCCGTCGACAAATGTCAGCCCTAAGCTCGCAGCAAGAATGGCCGATGATTCGATTATTATCGGTGAAAGCTATATTCCGAAAGTGCAAAAAGAAATTAAGGAAATGTACTTAATACCGACGAATATCGATGCGACACCAGCTGCGGTGGAAGCGATACTGGAAGCGGATATTATCGTGCTCGGTCCGGGCTCATTATATACGAGCATCATTCCGAATCTGCTGCCAAAAGGCATTGCCGAAGCAGTGACAGAATCAGCAGGTATTAAAGTATACGTCTCGAATCTTTTGGAACAGCCGGGTGAGACGATGGGCATGTCAGCCTACGATCATCTTTATGCGATTGAAAAGCATTTGAAGGCACGTGTCATTGACTATGTTATTTTAAACGAACAGGACGTCTATGAAGAAATGGCGGATACTTATAAAAATAGAGGCGTCGATACTATTAGAAGCGAGCGGGATAAACTGGAAGCGCACGGGGTGACAGTTATCACAGATGATGAACTGATTATCGTTGATGAAGAACGTGTTGTGCGTCATAACAATGAAAAACTCGCTGAAATTATATACGATATTGTGATTGATCAAACCGAGACATTGAAGTATTAGGAAAGATTTTGAAAGGAACGTGGTAGCATGTCATTTGCTTCCGAAATGAAAAATGAACTAACGAGAATTGAAGTGGACGAGTGCTGCATGAAGAGCGAACTGTCCGCATTAATAAAAATGAACGGCGCTGTCAGTTACTTTGATGGGCAATGGGTTATTAACGTACAGACTGAAAATGCTGCGATTGCACGCCGTATTTTCACGCTGATTAAAAATGTATACAGAATAGAAATAGATTTGCTTGTAAGAAAAAAGATGAAGCTGAAAAAGAACAACGTCTATATTTGCCGCATTAAAAAAGAATCTAAAGATGTGCTCGCAGATTTGGATATTTTTTCAGGCGGTATACTGACGAATACAATTACCGATGAAATTAAAAACAAGGAATGCTGCAGAAGAAGCTACTTAAGAGGTGCATTTCTTGCCGGAGGTTCTGTCAATAACCCGGAAACATCGGCATATCATTTAGAGATTGGCTCGCTGTATGAAGAACATGCACAGGCAATTACAGATCTGATGAACAGCTACGAATTGAATGCTAAATATATAGACCGTAAACGCGGCTATATTATTTATTTAAAAGAGGCAGAGAAAATTGCAGAATTTTTAAGTCTTATCGGCGGTTATCAGGCACTGTTAAAATTTGAAGATATACGTATCGTTAGAGATATGCGCAACTCGGTTAACCGTCTCGTTAACTGTGAGACAGCTAACTTAAACAAAACAATTAACGCTTCGATGCGCCAGGTGGAGAACATTAAATTTATCGATGCAGAAATTGGTATCGATGAACTGCCGGAGCGCTTAAGAGAAGTCGCGCGTATCCGCGTTGAACATCAGGATATGACCTTAAAAGAAATCGGCGAAGCTGTGTCAACTGGCGCGATATCAAAATCAGGTATCAATCACCGTCTGAGAAAACTCGATGAAATCGCAGATAAACTGCGAAGCGGGGACGAACTCGTACTTTAAAATAGCTTACTAAATAAAAAATCGCACTTGCTTCCCTTCGAAGGAATTCAAGTGCGATTTTTATTTGTATATTCTTCTAAGTGTTTTATTAACTGTAAATGTCTTCAATCGCCTGCTCTAATGTTGGATACAGATATTTAAAATCGCTGTTTAACAGCACGCGCGGATGAACTTTCTGTCCTTCAGTAACGAGCAGGGCACGTTCTCCGAGTACTTTATCGATTAAGAAGGCGGGTGTTTTAAAGAAGTTCGGCTTGCCAAGGACAGCGCTCAGCACTTTTGAAAATTCATGCTGTCTGACCTGTACAGGAGCCGTGACATTCACCGGGCCGCTGACTTCCTGATTCACACCGATAAACAAGAGGGCGTTAATGACATCGTCGATATGCACCCACGAGTACCACTGCTTGCCCGTCCCGATGTCGCCGCCGATATTTGCTTTATACAGCTTCGCCATCGTCGGCAGAGCACCGTTGTCTTTATCAAGAACTAAACCGAAGCGGGAGTAAACGACGCGAATGCCGAGCATTTCTAATTTTGCTGCCGCCGCTTCCCACTGGTTAACTACATCCGATAAAAAGTTTGTCGAAGATAGTTTGTCGAATTCATCATATTCCACGATTTCACTTGTCGGATAATAGCCGACCGCACTCGCGTTTATGAATGCGAGCGGTTTAATACCGGATTTTTCCAGCCACTTGCAAAGCATATTGGTCATATTCAGTCTACTCGACAGAATTAATTCTTTATATTCTTCTGTCCATTTGTTATTCAAAGATGCGCCTGCCAAATTGTACACAAGATCAAAATCATCCGGCAGGTCTTTAGTCCAGTCCAAATTGTTAAAGTTATTATCATCGTATTTAATATAATGTATATGGGTGCTCTGACGTCTGTTCCTGACGGGTTAAAATATAAACGTGATGGCGGTCTTTTCGGAATGCGTGTGTTAATTTGGAACCGATAAAACCTGTGCCGCCTGTGATGAGAATGTTCAAATGTTTGACCTCCCAGTATATAAGATTACTTTTATTTTTAAAAAAGAGTTTAAGTCACGTATGTGACTTAAACTCTAAAATAATCATCTTATTTTTCCGGTTCCATAACATGGTCGATCAAACCGTATTCTTTAGCTTGTTCAGCAGTCATGAAGTTATCGCGGTCAGTATCTTTTTCGATTTTTTCAAGCGGCTGGCCTGTGCGGTCAGCTAAAATCTGATTTAATTTCTCGCGGGTTTTTAAAATGTGTTTTGCTGCGATCTCAATTTCAGTTGCCTGACCCTGAGCGCCGCCAAGCGGCTGGTGAATCATAATTTCAGCATTAGGAAGCGCGTAACGTTTTCCTTTAGCGCCTGCAGTTAACAGGAATGAACCCATTGAAGCTGCAAGTCCAAGGCTGATTGTCTGTACATCCGGTTTAATGTGCTGGATTGTATCATAGATCGCCATGCCTGCAGTCACACTGCCGCCTGGTGAGTTAATATAAAGATAAATATCTTTTTCAGAGTCCTGAGCTTGTAAGAATAACAGCTGGCTGACTACCGAGTTTGCAACGTTATCATCGATTGCACTCCCGATCATAATGATTCTATCTTTTAATAGTCTTGAATAAATATCGTAAGCACGCTCGCCACGATTTGTCTGTTCAATAACTGTAGGTATTAAATTCATAATATTGCCTCCTGTTTTTGTGAACTAATTTAATTGATATTATATTTATAACACATTAGTCAAATAAGGTCAAAAGAAAGAACTTCTGATGTGAATCACTTTATCATATTATTTAATTACGCATTTCGTCAATAATTAGTCTTTATTACTCACAGCTTCCTTGCTATAATGAAATGTGCTTAATTTATATTATTCTACCCCCGTGGTGTAATGGATAACACGTAAGATTCCGGTTCTTAAGATGGGAGTTCAATTCTTCTCGGGGGTGCTAAAAAAGAGGTGGGCGAGTTGTCATTCGAAGAACTTGAAACAGTCGATAAAACCCGATGATAGTTTAGACGAAGCCTTTGTCCGAAAGTGTTCTTTGTCTGTTTAAACAGCGGGAAAATTTTACTTGAAAGCGGTGCGGAAACGTATCGTATCGAAGATACGATGGTCCGTAGGCGGTAACTATGGTATCGATAATGTTCAGGTTTTGTAACGACAACGGTAATTATTCTGTCGATGAATGATTACGCCCTGTCTCAAACTATAAGAATCGATGAACGTGCAAATAATTTACAAAAAGTCGTGAATATTAACGACTTATCAAGAGCATTTCCAAAGGTTTGCCGATAAAAGATGCAATTAAGACTATAGAAAACATTCACGAAACTGAAAGTTCCATTTGTTTAGCTGGTCGTATTTACCGGTGGGATGGTTGCCATTATGTTTCTGCTTCTGTTTAACGGTGCGCCGGTCGATATTCCGGTCGCAGCTGCCGGAGGTATGGCGGGTGTGCTGATTACAGAAAGCATTCAGCGCTATACTAAAATAAAGTTTTTTAACGAGTTCTTTGCGGCATTCTTTATCGCTGTAATATCTGTATTATATGTGGAATTCGGTCCGGGAGCAGCACTGGAAACTATTATTATTGCGGCAGTGATGCCACTCGTTCCCGGTGTGCTTATTACAAATGCAATACGTGAAATGATTCGCGGTCATCTGATGGCAGGAACGATGAAAGGCGCTGAGGCCTCGCTTACAGCGATTGCAATCGGTGCCGGAGTCGGCCTCGTATTCATGGCGGTCTAGGAGGGGAACAATGTTATATGCAGTTCAATTTATACTTAGTTTCTTCGCCTCTGCAGGATTCGGCATACTGTTTAATGCACCGAGAAGAACGATACTCGCCGGCGGAATGAGCGGTGCTTTCGGCTGGCTGATGTACTTTATCGCGACCGAGAACGATATACAGGCGGTCATCGCTTCGTTTTTAGGTGCGATTGTACTGACTGCACTATCGATAATGAGCTCCCGTAAACTGAGAGCGCCGATTATTATTTTTATTACATGCGGCATTATTCCTCTTGTACCTGGCGGTCTGGCCTACAATGCTATGCGGAGTGTGGTGCTTGAGAATTACGACATGGCACTTGCCTACGGATTTCAAGTAGCCCTCGTGTCGCTGGCAATTGCAATGGGAATTATTTCAACCGAGATGATAGATTCATTATTTCAGACATTGAAACGTAAAGTTAAAAATATGCGGAAGAAAGAGGTTTAACTAATGCTGAATCTTACTTATTACACTCGCGACAACTGCCACTTGTGTAATGAAGGAAAACTGCAGATCAGACTGGCATTGTCTGAACTGAGAGATAACGTAGTGAAACTGACAGAAGTGAATATCGATAACGACGATGAACTGCAAGAAGAATACATGGTCCGCATTCCCGTTCTAAGTGACGGCGGCAATGTGATTCAAGAAGGCGTTCTCGACTTTGTAACTATATACGATTACGTAAAAGGCAATTATAAATAATAGATTTAAGAAGAGCGGCGGACCGAAATAGTCTGCTGCTTTTTTAATAGAATGGACTTAAATATTTTTAATGTTTTAATAAGCAGGCGAGATATGTATAATTAAAGTGAATATAAATTTGGAGGCGCATTCATGAAGAAGACTCTTGAAGATGTTGAATTAAAAGGCAAAAAGGTATTAATACGGGCAGATTTTAACGTACCGATGAAGAACGGAAAAATTACAGATGATACACGTATTAAAGCTGCTGTAAAAACAATTTCCTACGTTTTAGCAAAAGGTGGAAAAGTAATCTTATTTTCACACCTGGGGCGTATTGAAACTAAAGAGGACAAGCGTGAATATTCATTAGCGCCGGTTGCTGAGCGTTTAAGCGAGATTATGGGTAAAGAAGTTCTGTTCAGTGATAAAACACGAGGCAAAGATCTTGAAGAAGGTATCGGGGAGCTTAAAAATGGTGAGGTCCTGATGGTGCAAAATACGCGTTACGAAGATCTGCACAACTCGAAAGAAAGTAGAAATGATGCTGTGCTTGGCAAGTACTGGGCATCGCTCGGCGATCTGTTTGTTAATGATGCGTTTGGTACAGCGCACCGCGAACATGCGTCAAATGTCGGGATCAGTGAGCATCTGCCTACTGTATCCGGGTTTTTAATGCAGAAAGAAATTGAGTTTATCGGCGGAGCTGTCGATAATCCTAAAACACCATTCGCAGCAATTTTAGGCGGAGCAAAAGTATCCGACAAAATTAACGTCATCGACAACCTGATTAATAAAGCGGATAAGATTTTAATCGGCGGCGGCATGGCTAACACTTTCTTAAAAGCGCAGGGGCATTCAATTGGCACGTCATTAGTGGAGGAAGACAATATTAAAATTGCCGAAGAGCTGCTCGAAAAAGCCGATGGTAAATTAATACTGCCTGTTGACGTTGTTGTTGCTGCAGAATTTTCAAATGAGGCAGAACACAGCAACGTTTCGGTGGATAACATTCCGGATGATATGATGGCCCTCGATATTGGTACAGAAACAGTTAAGTTATATGAAGAGGCGCTTAAAGGAGCGAAAACAGTCGTCTGGAACGGACCGATGGGCGTTTTTGAGATGTCAAACTTTGCACAAGGTACAGTCGGTGTCTGTCAGGCAATCGCAGAACTTGAAGATGCGGTTACAATTATCGGCGGCGGAGATTCTGCAAACGCAGCGCAAGTCCTTGGATTTGCTGATCAATTCAGCCACATTTCAACAGGCGGCGGTGCATCGTTAGAATACTTAGAAGGTAAGGAATTGCCGGGTCTGAAGGCAATCGATAACGCTGAGGAGGAGTAAGTCATATGCGTACACCATTTATTGCAGGAAACTGGAAAATGAATATGACAGTATCAGAAGCATCGGATTTTGCTGAAGAACTGTTAAAACTTAATCTGAAGGAAGGCGTAGAGGCGGCAATTTGTGCGCCTTTTATCGACCTGCCTGTACTTGTTGAAAAATTTAAAGAAACGAATGTTAAAATCGGAGCACAGAATGTCTACTACGAACAAAATGGCGCATTCACGGGAGAAATCTCAGCTTTGATGCTTCAGAATTTAGGCATCGATTACGTTATTGCGGGGCATTCTGAAAGAAGAGAACTTTTTGGAGAGTCTGACAGCGACGTTAATAAGAAAGTGCATGCTGTGATTGAGGCAGGCATGGTGCCGATTATTTGTGTCGGTGAGACAGAAAAAGAGCGCGAAAGCGGCGAGCAGGAAGTGAAAGTTGCACGCCAGATTAAAGCGGCTCTTGAAGGTATTAAAGCTGAAGCGGCAGACGAACTTGTTATCGCTTATGAACCGATTTGGGCGATTGGCACAGGGAAAAGTGCAACGAGCGACGATGCTAACAAGATGTGCCGTTTGATCAGAAGTGAAATTGAAAAACTTTATAACGCGGAAACTGCAGAGCATGTACGTATTTTATACGGCGGTTCTGTTAAACCTGCAACGATTGAAGACTTGATGTCTAAGAGCGATGTAGACGGTGCGTTAGTCGGCGGCGCTTCATTGAAGACTGAAGATTATACGGCGTTAATCTCAGGAGCAGCGCAATGAAAAAGCCTGCTGCCTTAATTATTCTGGACGGTTTTGCCGAACGTGATGAAAAGTTCGGCAATGCAATTGCGCATGCAGAGATGCCGAACTTTAAAAGATATAAGGATGAATACCCGTATGGCAGGTTAAGTGCTTGCGGTCTCGATGTCGGTCTGCCTGAAGGGCAGATGGGCAACTCCGAAGTCGGTCATTTAAATATTGGTGCAGGACGCGTTGTGTATCAGAGTTTAACGCGCATCAATAAGGCGATTGAAGATGGCGAGTTTCATCAGAATGAAGTGCTGTTAAGCGCGCTTAAACATGCGAAGACAAATAACAGCAAACTGCACATTATGGGACTTTTGAGCGACGGCGGTGTGCATTCTCATTACAGTCATCTGTTTGAAGTGCTGAAAATGGCCAAAATTAATGGCCTTAATGATGTGCATGTACACGGATTTTTAGACGGGCGCGACGTGAGTAAATCGTCGGCCCTGACCTACATAGAAGAGACGGAGCGACAGTTTGAGGACATTGGTGTCGGCAGCTTTGCAACAGTGAGCGGGCGCTACTACGCAATGGATCGCGACAAACGCTGGGACCGCGAACAGCTTGCATACGATGCACTGGTTCACGGAAAAGGAACGGTTTTCCCTACTGCTGCTGCGGGTATTGAGGCAAGTTACCACGATGAGGTGTTCGATGAATTCGTTGAGCCGTTTATCGTTAATGAACTGGGGACTGTCGGTAATAATGATGCAGTTATTTTTATTAACTTCAGACCGGACCGTGCAGCGCAATTGTCGGAAGCATTTACGGCTTCGGCATTTGATGGTTTCGACTGCGGCGGGACAATCGATAATTTAAAATTCGTTACATTTACAAAATACAGCGAAGCCGTTTTAGCGGATGTAGTATTTGATAAAATGGACTTGGTTAATACGCTGGGTGAAGTCGTATCTGATGCCGGGAAAACTCAGCTCCGCATTGCGGAAACTGAAAAATACCCGCATGTGACGTACTTTATGAACGGTGGGGGTCATGATGAATTTGACGGCGAATCGCGTATTTTAGTCAATTCACCTAAAGTGGCGACATATGATCTGCAGCCGGAAATGAGCATTTATGAAGTGACGGACCAGCTGCTTGGTGCATTGGATGAGGGGAACCTCGACATGGTGATTTTAAACTTTGCGAATCCGGACATGGTCGGCCACAGCGGTATGCTTGAACCGACGGTCAAAGCGCTTGAAGCGGTAGACGAATGTCTCGGTAAAGTAGTCGATAAAATTATCGCCCAGGATGGCACTGCGATTATTACAGCCGATCACGGCAACGCGGACGAAGTGGTGACGATGGCAGGCGAGCCGATGACGGCACATACGGTTAATCCGGTGCCGGTGATTGTTACGGACAAGTCTGTTATGCTGCGTGAAGGGGGACGTTTATCAGACTTAGCACCGACGATGCTTGATATAATGACGATTAATCAGCCTGAAGATATGACAGGTAAGAGCCTTTTAATTAAAAATACGTTATAATAAATTCGAACTTAACTAATAAAGGAGTAGGATGACATGCCATTAATTACAGACGTATATGCACGTGAAGTTTTAGACTCTAGAGGAAACCCGACAATCGAGGTTGAAGTGTTAACAGAAAGCGGCGCTTTTGGCCGGGCACTCGTTCCTTCAGGCGCTTCAACAGGGGAACATGAAGCGGTAGAACTTCGTGATGGTGATTCATCACGCTTCTTAGGCAAAGGTGTAGAGCAGGCAGTAGAAAATGTTAACTCAATTATTGCGCCTGAATTAATCGATGGGGAATTCACTGTCTTAGAACAGGTTTCAATCGATAAAATGCTTATTCAGTTAGACGGGACGAAAAATAAAGAAAAATTAGGCGCTAACGCTATATTAGGTGTATCAATTGCCGTAGCGAAAGCAGCAGCAGATGTTCTCGGCCAGCATTTATATAAATACTTAGGCGGATTTAATGCGGTGCAGCTTCCTGTACCGATGATGAATATTATTAACGGCGGCGAGCACGCTGACAACAGTATCGACATTCAGGAATTTATGATTATGCCTGTCGGCGCATCTACCTTTAAAGAAGCACTCCGCATGGGCACGGAAATTTTCCATCACCTTGCGAAAGTTTTATCAACTAAAGGCTACAGCACTGCAGTCGGTGACGAAGGCGGATTCGCTCCAAACCTGAAATCGAACGAAGAAGCTTTAGAAGTAATCGGCGAAGCAGTTGCTGCTGCAGGTTACGAGCTCGGTTCTGATATCGTTCTTGCGATGGACGCAGCTTCAAGCGAATTCTTTAACAAAGAAACGGGCAACTACGAGCTTAAAGGTGAGGGTAAAACTTACTCGTCAGAAGAACTTGTTAACTGGTACGGTGAACTTGTTAATAAGTATCCAATCATTTCAATCGAAGACGGGTTAGACGAAAACGACTGGGCAGGCACGAAGTTACTGACTGACAAAATTGGCGATAAAGTCCAGCTTGTCGGAGACGACCTGTTCGTTACAAACACTGAGAAGTTAGTTCAGGGAATTGAACAGGGCGTTGCAAACTCAATTTTAGTTAAAGTAAACCAAATCGGTACGCTGACGGAAACATTCGAAGCAATCGAAGTCGCACAGCGCGCAGGTTACACAGCAGTCATCTCACACCGCTCAGGTGAAACAGAAGATACGACAATCGCTGACATCGCTGTCGCAACAAACGCCGGTCAAATCAAAACAGGTGCACCATCACGCACAGACCGCGTAGCAAAATACAACCAGCTGCTCCGCATCGAAGACGAATTGTACGAAACGGGCACATACAAAGGCCTGGCATCATTTTATAACTTGAATAAATAAGTGATATAAGTGGAAAACCCCTCGTGAGAGGGGTTTTTGTTTTGTGGTGGATAGGATAGTGAGAGCAGAGATGAGCAAGGTGGGTCAAAAAGTGATGAGCTTGCTCATAATTGGTGTGTCAATGAGCAAGGTGGATCAAAAAGTGATGACCTTGCTCATAATTGGTGCGTCAATGAGCAAGGTGGATCAAAAAGTGATGACCTTGCTCATAATTGGTGCGTCAATGAGCAAGGTGGGTCAAAAAGTGATGACCTTGCTCATAATTGGCGTGGAAATGCAAGATGGATCAAAAAGTGATGAGCTTGCTCATAATTGGTGTGTAAATGAGCAAGATGGATCAAAAAGTGATGAGCTTGCTCATAATTGGTGTGTAAATGAGCAAATGGATCAAAAAGTGATGAGCTTGCTCATAATTGGTGTGTAAATGAGCAAGATGGATCAAAAAGTGATGAGCTTGCTCATAATTGGCGTGGAAATGAGCAAGATGGATCAAAAAGTGATGACCTTGCTCATAAAATATGTGAAAGGGTGCAGACGATAAATGAAAATAAAAATTCCACTCAAAAACGCAATTTTTGTAAGTTGAGTATTTATTAGAATAATTTTTACCTTCGCGTTTATACTTGCGTACTGTGGAGCTGCTGACAACACCTCCACTTAACTTAGAAATCTTGGCGGCTGACACTTCCCATGATTCATTTAAAGTTTTCAATTCATCAATGAGTACCAGAACTATTTCGAAAGTACTAAATGTTTTAGTACATGAACGACAGCAATATTTATATGAATTAACCCGCTCCAGCTCCGCGACCGAATCGCACTGATAACAAAAGACGCCGGACGGAGCTCCTCAAAGCAAACGTTCGCCGGCAAGTCGTACATGGATTTCTTCAAACGGCGGCTGTCCAGATAGCTTGAGAGAGCACTTTGGTCATAACGATTGGATACACAAATACCGCCTAGCCGCCGGTGTGTATTGCTCGGCACCAGCAGATTTTCTAAATTTGGCATATTGTAAATAGTTTGCCGCGGATTTACAAAAACTAGGTGCGAGGTGATGTCGTAGTTAAATCCGCCGGACCGAAGCAGAAAGTCGAGCGAAGTCCGCTGGCGGTTGACCTGCATGCTTAAGTCTTTGTATTCCCGGCCGCCGGTGAAGTGCCAGGACTTCGCACCGTAGACTAAATCAAAACCGAAGTTTTTCACTTCGAATGTATAAATACGATCACCGGCGACAAGCACGTTATCAATCTGAACTTCGCTCAAACCGCTGGCCACCTTCATCGTCGTCGCACCAGGATCAATTTTAAAGCGGTAATCTTTTAAATGGTATACATCGAGTTCCTGCACAAGCTCTTCGAGAAGTTTATCGAAACCGAGCTCTCCAGCGTAGCCGCGATGCAATTTATCCCTTTCTTTTTCTTCGGTCTCACCGAGAATTGTCCGCCTTGATAAAATCTGCAATTGTTTAAATTTTAATGGAATTATACGCATAGTATTAACATAGAATATAAGTGAATTATCTCCAAATGACAAAAATTCAAAAAATGAATTGTAAAATAGACAGTTCTTGCAAAATCACTCACTGCCCCTAATGTAACAACTACATTACAAAACTGCTGTTTACATTGCACATACAGTAAATTTTTGGTACTATTTATACTGTTAATATAAATCGGAGGGGTATCTTCATGCAGACACTACTCATCGTTCTGTTAATCATCGTGTGTATATCGCTTATCGCTGTAGTGTTACTACAATCCGGAAAAAGTGCCGGCCTGTCAGGAGCAATCGGCGGTGGTGCTGAGCAAATGTTCGGTAAGCAAAAAGCGCGCGGAATGGATCTTGTTCTACATAGAGCAACTGTAATTTTATCAATTCTATTCTTTATGATTATGCTGTTACTGACATACTTAGGTTAATACGATAAAGGGTGAGCCCGAATCCGATTAATACAGGATTCAGGCTCTTTTTTTATGATTGGAACGATGATTCTTTAGTATCACAGAAATTTAGCGTACAATAAAAGTAACACTATTTTGAGGTGACCTCATGAATATTAAATTACCTGAGAAATTTTACTTTAAAGAGCCGAGCGGCGATAATGCAGTTCTTCTGCTGCACGGTTTTACGGGCAACACGTCTGATGTGAGACAGCTCGGCCGGTATCTTCAGAAAAAGGGAATGACTTCTTATTCGATAAACTACGAAGGCCACGCGGAACATCCGAAGAAGATTACAGAATCTTCTCCGTTCGTCTGGTATAAACAGGTGGTTGAAGCGTACGATTTTCTAAGAGATGAGGGCTACAGTAATATTTTTGTAGCCGGTGTATCAATCGGTGGTGTAATGGCGCTGCGCCTCACGTTGGAGCGCGATGTTACGGGGCTCAGTACGATTTGCAGTCCAATGTATATGAAGGAAGCTTCGAAGTTGTACGCGCAGTTTATCGGGTATGCAGAAAAGTATTTGAAGATGTTTGAAAACAAAACGCCTGAGCAAATAAAAAAAGAGACTGAAAATCTTAAGATGACAGGGACTTTTGATGATATCAGCACGTTTATTAATATGGTAAGAGGGAATTTAGATGATGTTAATGTCCCGCTGTTTGTGGCCCAGGCAACGCATGATAAAGTAATTGACCGAGACAGTGCAAATGTTATTTTTAACAGGACAGGGACTGAAGAAAAAAGAAATTAAATGGTACGATAAAGGCGGTCACGTACTGACTATAGATGAAAGCAAGGAAGAATTATTTGAAGATATATACAATTTTATTGAGCAGCACGAATTACAGTAATAACAATAGATATGGAGGATTACAATGAGAGACTTTAAAGAAAATACTAGCCATTGTAAATAGCGATGACTACAAACCGATGACAATTGATGAGTTTAAAGAATCTTTTGGAGCGGATGACTCGGATGAATTCAAAGATATGGTGAAAACTTTAGTCTCTCTTGAAGAATCCGGTAAATTAGTCCGAACGAAGAAAGACAAATATATGAAATCACCTGACTCAAACAAAGTGAAGGGTACTTTATCAATGCACAAACGCGGCTTTGGATTTTTACGTCCTGAGGAAGAAGAAATAGAGGATTTTTATTCCGCCGACAGCAGTAAATGGTGCATTTGACGGTGATACGGTACTGGTTGAAGTCGAGAAGAGTACACGCGGCGATAAAACAGAAGGCCACGTGGTAAGCATTCTTGAGCGCGGAGTAACGAAATTCGTCGGAGAGTACAGTGCAAATGTTAACTATGGTTTCGTTGTGCCTGACTCGAAGACATTTAAAACCGATGTGTTTATTCCGAGAAATAATAATCTCGGTGCAATTGACGGCCATAAAGTGCTCGTTGAAATTACGAAGTTCCCGGATAATCCCGACCAAGGCAATCCGGAAGGCCACGTCGTTCAAATTCTCGGCCATAAAAAATGATCCGGGAGTAGATATTTTATCGATTATATACCAGCACGGCATCGAGGCATTGATTTCCCTGATGAAGTCCTGGAACAGGCTGAAGCAATACCTGACGAGATTAATCAGGATGATACTAAAGGCAGAGTCGATTTAAGAGACGACTTTACGATTACGATTGACGGCGCAGATGCGAAAGACCTTGATGATGCTGTCAGTGTGATGAAATTGGATAACGGCAACTTCGAACTGACTGTCAGTATTGCCGACGTGAGTCAATATTACGAAGAATTCGGCCATGGATGAAGAAGCGTATCACCGCGGCACGAGTGTTTATTTAGTTGACCGCGTAATTCCGATGATTCCGCACCGTTTATCAAATGGAATCTGTTCGTTAAATCCGCATGTCGACCGTCTGACACTGAGCTGCCGTATGGAATTTACACCGGGCGGTAAAGCGGTGGATCACGAAATTTTTGAGAGTGTAATTAATTCAGATTACCGTATGACTTACGGTGATGTGAATCTGATGCTGACAGATAAAGACGAGAGCGTTATTAATGAGTTTAAAGAAGTGTATGAGCCGCTCTTGGAAGCTGAAGCACTTGCAGCAGCATTGCGCGCTAAACGCGAAGGCCGAGGCGCTATCGATTTTGATTTCGATGAAGCAGCTGTAGTTGTCGGCGAAGACGGCACACCTGAAGATATCGTCTTAAGAAATCGTGGTACGGGCGAGAAAATGATTGAAGAATTTATGCTTGCAGCAAACGAAGCGGTCGCAGAACACTTCCATTGGATGGATGTACCGTTTATGTACCGTATTCACGAAGAGCCAAAAGAAGAGAAACTGAACAAGTTCTTTGATTTCCTGACAGGTTTTGGTGTTGTAGTTAAAGGTAAAGGCAATCAGATTCATCCTCATGCACTGCAGGAAATTATTGAAGAAGTTAAAGGCCGTCCGGAAGAAATGGTTATTTCAATGCTGATGCTGCGCTCGATGCAGCAGGCGAAATATTCACCGGAGTCTCTCGGTCACTTCGGACTGTCGACTGAGTTTTACACTCACTTTACGTCACCGATTCGCCGTTATCCCGACTTAATTGTTCACCGTTTAATACGTGAATATCTATTTAACGGGAAAACAGATGCGAAGACAATCCGACGCAATAAGAGCGAACTGCCTGAGATTGCCAAGCATACTTCAGAAAGAGAGCGCCGCGCCCAGGATGCTGAGCGCGACACTGATGATCTGAAGAAAGCGGAATTCATGCTGAAACATGTTGGCGAGACTTTCGAAGGTGTCGTAGCCGGAGTAATGAACTTCGGTATGTTCGTTGAACTGCCTAATACAATTGAAGGACTTGTTCACGTCAGCCATATGACTGATGATCATTACAATTTCAATGAACGTGCCATGGCAATGATTGGGGAGCGTACAGGTACTCAGTTCCGTATCGGCGATAAAGTTGAAATAGAAGTGCTTGGTGTAAACCTTGAAGAACGCTTAATAGACTTTAAAGTTGTCGGCATGCCTGACAGAAAACGTCCGGAAAGAAGAAGCGCACCTGTTACCATTAAAGGTGATGCCAGAGATAACAAAAAAGAAAAAACACGCTCACGTGAAAAGAAAGGGAGCTTTAGTAAAGGCGGCAAGAAAAAACCTTTCTATAAATCTGTGGCGAAAAAAGGGAACGGAAAGAAGTAGAGGCTTATGAGTAAACACAATCAGAAGACTAAGCCGCTGGCACAAAACCGCAAAGCGAGTCATGATTACTCGATCGATGACACGATTGAAGCGGGCATTGTGCTGAGCGGTACAGAAATTAAATCAATACGGCGGGGCTCAGCGAACTTAAAAGACTCGTATGCGCGTGTTTATCAGAATGAAATGTATGCCTACAACATGCACATTGCACCGTACGAAGAGGGCAACCGTTTTAATCACGAACCCTTGCGCACACGCAAGCTGCTCCTGCACCGTAAGGAAATTAATAAACTCAGAGGGCATCTTGATGCCCCGGGTAATGCGATTATTCCGCTGAAACTGTATAAAGAACGGCATGTGCAAAGTGCTGTTAGGAGTTGCAACTGGTAAGAAAAAATACGATAAACGCGAAGATCTGAAGAAGAAACAAATGAAACGCGAAATTGACCGTGCAATGAAAGAGCAGTTCCGTTAATTTGTCAATGGGTTTTTATCGTGTTATAATATTAAGTGCTCGACGAAATACGTCGGTATTTAATTAATCCGGGGACGTTCCGGATTCGACAGGGGCTATTCGGGCATTTTAAGCGTGTCGGAGGTTTCGGCTTCGTCATCAACGATACTCAGTTATAATAACTGGCAAACAAAACAATTTCGCAGTAGCTGCCTAAGAGCGCTCTGCATCATCCCATGAGCTTTCCTATGGCCCGTGACGATGATCCAATTGAAATAGGATACGCTCTTTAATCTGCGGTCGGAAGATTGAGAGAAGAGATTAATCGGACTAGCATGGAATGAGGTTCGTTCATTACCATCATCCATGTGAAACTCAATAATGGACTACACACGTAGAAAGAAATGTTGCGAGGTCTCTGGACGCGGGTTCAACTCCCGCCGTCTCCATACTAAGACTCAATCCTTAAAGGGATTGGGTCTTTTTTTGTTTTATTAATATTTTATTCGAGTAATTTAATTAACCTTTAATCATTCGTCTACCGATTCATAACTTTTCCTGTGTAATTTATGTATTAACACAACAGAGAAAGGGAGATTTATTATGAAAATGGTAGTTATCCCATCGGGGTTTAAAGAATCTTTAAGTTCAGAAGAGGTAGGGTTTGCAATTGAAAAGGGAATTAACCGTGTCAGCAGAGAACACGATGTTATTGTGATTCCGATGGCTGACGGCGGGGAAGGTTTTGTTGAAACAATTGTTAAGTTAAAAAAAGGGGAAATTGTTAATACGGCAGTGACAGGACCGGTCGGTAAGAAAATAAATTCTTTCTTCGGTATTTTCTATGAAAACGGTGTGAAAACTGCAGTAATAGAAATGGCTGCGATTGCAGGACTCCGCCACGTGCCGTATGATCAGAGAAATCCTTTATATACGACGACATACGGTATCGGTGAAACGATTATTGAAGCGCTGAACAATAACGCCGAGAGAATTTTAATCGGCTGCGGCGATTCAGGTACTTCGGACGGCGGTAGCGGGATGGCGCAAGCTATCGGTGTTAAGTTTTACGATAAAAATAATGAACTGTTAAATATTACAGGTGGTGTGGATATCGGTAACATTCACCATATTGATATGTCTGAAATTGACCCGCGCATCCAGAATGTAAGTACAGATGTTGCAGTAAACTGGAAAAATGTACTCTGCGGTGAAAGTGGTGTGGGGAAAGTTTTCGGTCCTCAAAAAGGAGCGTCAAAAGAAGATGTGCAGCTCTTATCGGACAACTTCGACCATTTAGCGAAACTGCTTAACAGCTGACCGGCACTGATTTATCATATGTAAACGGAGGCGGTGCATCAGGCGGTCTCGGTGCTGGGTCTTGGGGATTTATCGGGTGCGGAGCTTCATCCGCGCTTTGATATTATACGCAAGTATATAGAGATATCGGATGCGATTCAGACCGCGGATATCGTAATTACCGCTGAAGGATGTATCGATTATCAGACGCCAAACGATAAAATACCGTCTGAAGTGGCGCGCATCGCAAAACAATATGATAAACCTGTTATTGCGTTTGCGGGAACAATCGGTAAAAAAGCGAGTATGAACTATGAAAGCGGCATCGATGCGTATGCGAGTATTATTCCAAAACCGGCAACACTTGAAAAGTCCATGACAGACGCAGCGAAATGGCTTGAAAAATGCACAGAGAATACGATACGTCAAATTATGATTGGTACACAGCTAGCCCGGAATATTGAAGAATCCCCGGAGCAGTCCGTTAAATGACACTTAAATATAAAGTGCTGGGTATCGTATTTATACTGATTGCTGTGCTGATCGGTCTGTTAAAGGAATTGGATTACCTCGGTTCCTTAAGTTTTATCATATTTATATTTGCGCTAGGCATGTTTATATTTTCCAGTCTGCCTGCAGGACTCGTTGCATGGCTGTCGTTATGTGCCGGGGTTCTCTTTGGGCTGCCGGAAGAAATTATCTTTGAATCATTTAATGTCGATATTGTATGGCTGATGATTGGAGCATTTATAATTGCGGAAGTATTGGTCAAAAGCGGGCTGCTCAGCCGACTGACGCAATGGATAGAGCGACACTGTTATACGAAAGGGCGCGTGACATTCTTTACGTTTTTACTGATTCAGATACTGTCAGTCGCTGTGCCATCTACGTCGGGCAGAGCATCCGCAATGCTGCCTGTCTACAATATTTTAAGCGGCAGATTTCATCATCATAAGAAATTTTTCGGGATAGGAATTCCGGTTCTGATTCTGATGGGGGCGAATACGACACTGCTTGGTGCAGGGAGTCATATTATTGGTATTGGAATTCTAAGTACGCAGACCGGCGAATCAATATCATATGTCGAGTTTTTAATATACGCGATGCCTTTTGGGCTGATCGTCGGACTGATAACTCTATTTATATTAAAAATGATGTACTTTAAAGATTTTGGCTATGACTTCGAAGTTAAATCTGAACAAGAGAAAAGACCTTTTACTGAAAGAGAGAAATCTGCACTGATTTTGGTCGGGATTACAATCCTGCTCTGGCTCGGTGAACCGGTTCATGGACTCGATATCGCATTTGTCACAATACTAATGAGCTTAATAATGATGCTGCCTCACTTTAAGTTAATCAGCTGGAAAGAAGGGCTCTCAAGCGTGTCATGGAGTTTAATATTCTTCGTTGCGGGTGCAGCAGCACTGGGTAAGCTGCTGGTTGATTACGGAGTAACGGATTATTTTCAGTATATATTAATGACTTTATTCAGCGGATTGAATGTCACGTCGGAACTGACGATTCTCTTAATCATTATATTAATCAGTGTGTTATCGCATATTCTGATTACGAGCCATACGACACGGGCAGTAGTTTTAATACCGGTATTTATAATACTGGCAGAATCATTTAATTTAAATACACAGGCAGCGGTATTTATCGCGCTGCTAGGAATTAATTTCTGTGTGACGCTGCCGGTCAGCTCAAAAGCGCTGCTGATATTTTACGAAAGTGAAGACCGTCCGTTTGAAAGCCGGGAACTGATGAGGATGAGTATGATGCTTCTGCCTGTCTATATTGTGCTGATGATTTTAACGTATTATATGTACTGGCAGCATATCGGACTCGAATTAATTTAAATTTATGTTTAAGCTGCATCTGAGTGGGAATATACTAACTGTACAAAAAATACTATTGATTTAATTAAGGAGTGTTTTAAATGGCAGAAAAAGATAGCAAGTTCGAACAGTTAAAAGGTAATGCTAAAGAGACAATAGGTAACGCAGTAGGAAACGAGAAGATGGAAAAAGAAGGCATGCAGGAAAAAGCTGCTGGTAAAGCGAAAGAATACGTAGAAAAAGGTACCGATAAAGCTAACGAATCTATCGATAACTTTTCTGACAAATTTAAAAAATAATATTTACAAAAATGGAGCTGTATGAATTACGGCTTTATTTTTGTGATTAAATACTATGTTTGGATTAAAGTTCAATTCGAGAGTAAGATTGAACTGATACTAAAATATTAGGAGGCATTTATAATGGCAGTTAAATATGAAATCAATGCAGTAAACACAGGCGGCCGTAAAGGTCATGTTACAACAGGCGACAAAGCAATCGATTCACCGGTAATTCCGCCGGATCAAAGTGGCGAGGGTGTTAACCCTGAACAATTATTCGCTGCAGGTTATGCATCATGCTTTAATGGCGCATTCGACTTAATGATTAAAAAAGGCGGCGTTCGTAACGCAGAGCCGGAAGTTGATTTGACAGTACGTCTTGAAGAAGACGGCGAAGGCGTTAAACTTGGTGTAGATATTAAAGCTAAAGTTAAAAACATGTCTCAGGAAGACGCAGAAAAATATTTAGAGCAGGCACACGATTTCTGCCCGTACTCTAAAGCAACACGCGGCAATATCGACGTGGATCTATCAGTAGAAGTAGTAGAATAATTATAATAGAACAAAAAGAAGAGTCCGTGATGACGTGATACCCAAAAGTTAGACTATTTGGTATTATGCTGATTTTAATGTTTCCTGTATTGAACAGGAGACATGCCTTTTAATTTTGTCTTAATTCTCTTGGTATTATAAAATTCAATATACTCTCGGATAGCGGATTCAAGCAATTCATAAGTGTCAAACTGTTCGCCATAAAACATTTCTTGTTTCAATAAGCCAAAAAAGTTTTCCATGGGTGCATTATCTAAGCAATTCCCTTTTCTAGACATGCTCTGAGTCACATTATAGGTGTCGAGGATATTTACCCATGCTCTGTGTTGGTAATGAAATCCTTGATCTGAATGGATGACTAAATCATTCAACAGACCTTGGTGTTTGCTTAATGCATCCGTCAATGGTTTTAAAGCAATGTCTAAGTTAGGCGATCGACTCATCTCATAAGCAATAATCTCTGAAGTACAGCTATCAAATATCGTTGAAAGATATAGCCGTTTTCCTTTAGACGGTAAAGAAAACTCCGTCACATCAGTCAGCCAAAGCGTATTGACCTTATCTACTTTAAATACCCTATTGACTGTGTTTGGTGCAATGTATCCGACAGTCCCTCTATATGAACTGTATTTATTTCGATGTTTTCTTGTAAATTTCACACACAGTAAATCGTAGGTCCGCATGATACGCAAAAGACGCTTATGGTTAACGATGATACCATCTTGTTCCAATACAGCTTTAATCCTTCTGTAGCCATACCGCCCCTTACTTTGTTCAATAATTTCTCGAACGCTCTTTAATATAGGTAAATCTTTTTGCCTTTGATCATCAACATGTCTCACCCAGTAGTAATAAACAGACTTGGGCAGCTTTAAGATGTTTAGAATATCTTTCAATGAATATGACGTCTCTTGCCTTACTTCAATTGCGACTACCGCTTTTTCTTTGTTGGTTTTGTCGGTAAGGCTTTTAACTTTTTTAAGATGATATTTTCCAATTCAGACATTTTTAGTTCTTCTCGTAGTCTCTCGAGCTCTTCGCGTTCTGTTTCATTCAATGGTTGACTTGTTTTTTTAGACTGATGACTCATGTTCTTTACACGCCCTCTACGTTTTTCCTCAAGCGCAGCGTGCCCACCATCACGTAATCGACGATGCCAGTTGGCAATCATGGAAGGATTACGAATCCCAAAATGATGCGCTGTATCTTTATAGGACAACAAGTTTTCTTGTCTATAGTCTAAAACAGATCGTTTAAATTCACTAGTATAAGTTGTTTTCGTCATGTGCTTAAGCAGGCTGTCTGGCCCAAACTCATTATAGTTATTCACCCATCTTGTAATTAATGAAGGGTTGATCTGATACTGCTTAGCTAAAGCCTTATATCCACCTTCATTATTAAGGTAGGATTGAACTACTGCCATTTTGAACTCAAAACTATGTTTTTTATTTTTCATAACAAAAACTCCCCTTAAGTTGGATTTAGGTCCAACTTAAGGGGAGCACGTCATGAGGGCTCTTCTTTTTGTTGCTGCCGGATATAGGGGGCTTGAGAGGTGATATATCTCCACGGCGGCACAGAATACGTGAGAGCACGCCACCAGAGTCAAAACTAATTTACTCTATCTCTACATCAAATATCGCATTCTCACCTGAATCGTTCATCAGAGGCTCGAATACAGCAACCACATCTTCAGGCGCCTTGACTAATCCGTAGGCCATGTGACCGGTGATACTTTCTCCTGGAGCAAGATCAGCAGGCAGGGTGCTGTCCATGTCATAGCTTCTTACGTGTTCACCGCCTGCTTCCAATGTTATATCGCGTCCTGCAGGAAATACTTCATCACTACCATTTTCGTAGGTAACATCCAGCACGAGTACGCCGCTGACGTCGATAATACTGGTGTCATTGCGTTCATCTGTTAAGTAGGCATCGTTTATAGTCACTGTAATGCCGTTAAGCTCAACTGCCTCGCCGATTTGGTAGTTGTCTGTTTCTGCTGCTTCGCCTGCTTCTTCATCGACTTCGTCAATTTCAACAACTTCCACTTCTTCATTATCTGATGATATTTCCGGTTCTTCGTCATTCTCTCCACTGCTGCATGCTGACATAAATAATGCTGCAGCCAGTGCTGGCATAAAGATAAACTTTTTCATTTACTTTAACCTCCGGGATACTATAATGGTTTTATGATACCATTAGATTGAAATATCTATCAATCGCATTCAGTACGTACAAAGGGGAAGACTTATGAATACAACGAAAATTGTCGTCACACTTTCTGGTCATAATGACGACGAAATAAATGCAGAAATTAGCAAGGCGAAAGAGAATATAAATGATTTTGATATTGTTGAAATACGCGGTGATGTATTCGATGCTTTAAACCGTGAGGATCATGCTAAAAATGTCAGCTGCATTATCGATGAATTTAAACCGCTGAATAAGGAAATAATTTATACATACCGCACAGCGAGAGAGGGCGGCAGCGGTTCTAAAACGACGGTTGAATACGAAGCTCTTTTGAAAGCAGTGTGTAAATTAATGGACATTGATTATATCGACATCGAAGTGGACACAGGTGATAAAATTATCGCTTCCATCAGTGAAACTGCACGTGTGAATAATGTGGCTTGTTTGATGAGCCATCATAATTTTAAAGAGACGCCGGATACAGAAGGTATTTTATCGATGTTTAATAAAATGAATACGCTTGGCGGTGATTTGTATAAAGTTGCATATTTCCCTCAGAATGAGGCGGATGTCAGCAATGTAAGCGCAGCAGTAAAAATTGCTAAACAGCAGTACGGGGACAGAGTGATCGGGATTTCGATGGGAGAGCTCGGCAAAGTGACGCGCACTGCACAGGGTGAAGCGGCTTCTGCTTTTACATACGGCTTTATAGCGAGAGGTGCGGCACCGGGACAGATTCACGTTACAGAATTACGTAAAACTTTTACAAAATAAAATATTAAGCAATTTTTACATCCGCTTAACAGCAGCATAATAAACCGGTGGTAGAGTAAGAACTAGAAGATATAAAAATACAACTCTTCTCCCCGGCCCCCTTGTCCGCGACCTTCCCCTGAGGTTTCGGACTTTTTTCATTTTTACATATGTATAAATTAATTTATCTGGGGTATTATAAAAGTAAGAATTATTTCTTATTCGGGAGGATAACTATGATTACATTTTATGAATACCCTAAATGCACAACTTGCCGCAAAGGTAAAAAGTTTTTAACAGATAACAATCTGGAGTTCACTGTGATCGATATGGTTAAGCATGTACCTGCGAAAGATACATTAAAAGGTATCCTGGACAAATCATCCCATCCAATTGATGATTTCTTTAACAAGCGCGGTACTAAATTTAAAGAGCTGGGCCTGAAAGAACGTATGGATGACCTCAGTGAAGAAGAAAAACTGGAGCTTCTTGCAAGTGACGGAATGCTGATTAAACGCCCAATGGTGGTACTTGATGATGATGTATTATTAGGTTTCAAAGAGGAAACTTATAAAAATGCATTACTGAAATAATTCCTCTTGCTTAAAGTGTGTTAAATATGTAACAATGAGTATGATAAGTTAAAAGGGAGGTTTTAGCGTGTCATTACCACAAGATTTGAAATACAGTGAAGATCATGAATGGATTAAAGTTGAAGGCAATACTGTTACAATCGGTATTACTGACTTTGCACAGTCTGAACTTGGAGATATCGTTTTTGTCGAGCTTCCAGAAGAAGGCGACGACATCTCTACAGGTGATTCATTCGGCAGCGTAGAATCAGTGAAAACTGTTTCTGAACTATGCACCAGTGTCTGGTTCAATAGTTGCTGTTAACGAAGAGCTTGAAGACAGTCCGGAGCTTGTTAACGAAAGTCCATACGAAGGTGCTTGGATGCTGAAAGTTGAACTTTCAGATGAAAGCGAATTAGATAATCTTCTTGACGCTGCTGGTTACCAGGCAGTAATCGAGAAATAATAACGTCAACTCTGGACTTTTGTCCGGAGTTTTTTTAAACTGGTATTTATTGCTTAAAGTGAATTTATATTAAAAATTTAACTAAGGGTGATACGAATGAATCTTTCTGATAAAGTACTCATTGTTGAGGGTAAAACGGACAAACGCAGATTGGAAGAAGTGCTGGTGGAGCCTGTACAGATTATTTGCACATTTGGTACGATGGGTATTTCAAAACTTGATGAAATTATTGAACAGCTTGGTGATTCTCAAATTTTTATTTTATCCGATGCGGATAAAGAAGGAAGAAAAATTCGTAAGTGGTTTAAAAAACATCTAAGTGAAAGTACACATATTTATATAGATCCGAAATTTGGAGAAGTTGGACGCTGTCCGCATGACTATCTCGCAAACCTCCTCTTAAGACATGGATTTTATGTAGATACGAGCCTAATAATGAAAGGTAAGTTTAATCGTGAAGGAAATAATTTCAACGGAAGATATATTAAAGAATATACGGGATAAGGAACGCTACATTATTTTCGGTTTTGCCACAATGTGTAAAACATGTGATATCTCTGAGACGATGCTCAGTGTCGTTGCTGAGACGAAACAGATTTCCTATGAACGTATCAACTTAAATTTTTATACAAGATTGATCGAATATTATCAGATTCGTTCTGCACCGGCATTGCTGCTGTTTAAAAATGGAGAACTGGTCAAAGAAGTTTATGCGTTCCAGTCTGTTCCTTATTTAAATGAAGTGCTGGAAGAATTTCTGTTTGACTAATGTCGAATAGTATAATATAGATTTAATCAAATATTAACTCTTATCAAGAGTGGTGGAGGGATGTGCCCTTTGAAGCCACGGCAACCGTCACTGTGACAAGGTGCCAAATCACCGGATTGATATCCATAGATGAGAGGCATAATGAACGTTTAAAAGCCTACTCATTTTTGGAGCAGGCTTTTTTTATTGTTTCACTAGAGAGGAAAGGGAATTCTAAATGATAGACATTAGTAATGTTACTAAAATATTTAAAACTAAAAATCAAAATATAACTGCAGTGGATAATGTCGGATTAAATGTTAAAGAAGGTGAAATCTTCGGTGTTATCGGCTACTCGGGTGCGGGAAAGTCCACACTAATCCGTCTACTAAACGGACTGGAGCAGCCGACAGATGGAACTGTTACTGTAACGGGGGACGAGATCAGTCAGATGACGATGAAGGAGCTGCGTAAAAAACGCCAGAAAGTATCGATGATTTTCCAGCATTTTAATCTGCTCTGGTCGCGTACAGTCGCTGAAAATATCAGTTTCCCGCTGGAAATCGCAGGGATGCCGAAAAAACAACGTCAGTCACGTGTAGCGGAATTAGTTAGACTGGTCGGACTTGAAGGGCGCGAAAATAACTATCCGAGTGAATTGTCGGGCGGTCAGAAACAGCGTGTCGGTATTGCGAGAGCATTATCTAATGAACCGCAAGTATTGCTGTGTGATGAAGCAACGAGTGCGCTCGACCCGGAAACAACGGATGAAGTCCTCGATCTGCTCGTTAATATTACGAAAAAGATGAACTAACTATCGTCTTAATTACTCACGAAATGCATGTTATTAGAAAAATATGTGACCGCGCGGCTGTAATGGAGAACGGTAAAGTTGTAGAAGTCGGCCCGGTTATCGAATTATTCCAGAATCCTCAATCTAACGTAACGAAACGTTTCGTTAAAGATGATATTTCGGATGATGACCATACGGTTGCGATTGAAGAAATTAAAGCAGCATTCCCGACATCGACAATCGTCAAGTTGACGTTTGTCGGTACGCGTACCAAATCTCCGATTGTGTCACAGGTCATTAAAGATTACGGGCTCGATGTGAATATTCTCTCGGGGAATATTAAACAGACGAACCAGGAATCATACGGCCATCTGTACATTGCTCTTGATATTAATCAGGATACACTCGAAAAAATTACTGCAGAGTTTAAAAAGCATGACGTCACGCTGGAGGTTGAAAGCAAATGAGTGAATTTCTAACAGCATTTAAAGAAATGTTCGCTTTCGAAAACGTGAAGTGGGATGCAGTCCTTGAAGCGACTTACGAAACAATATATATGACAGTAATTGCAACAGCGCTGGCCTTTGTTATCGGTTTAATACTGGGAATCATTCTCTTCTTATCGAAAAAGAATGACAAGGGTCTAGCGAAACCAGTATACGGGGCAACATCATTTATCGTTAACCTGTTTAGAGCGATTCCATTTATCATTCTAATCATTTTGATTATGCCGTTTACAAAAGCAATTATGGGAACGGTAATGGGTTCAAACGGTGCGCTGCCTGCACTGATTATCGGTGCGGCACCGTTCTTTGCACGCTTAGTTGAAATCGGCCTGAAGGAAATTGACAAAGGTGTGATTGAAGCGGCTGAATCGATGGGTGCCGGCACTTGGACACTCATTTGGAAAGTGCTGATTCCGGAATCACTTCCAGCATTAATTTCAGGAATTACAGTGACATCAATTATGCTAGTCGGTTCAACTGCAATTGCCGGTGTTATCGGCGCAGGCGGTCTTGGTAATCTCGCATATATGGTCGGCTTTACTAGAAATCAGCCGGATGTCACACTAGTTGCAACTGTAGTAATTCTGGTCATCGTATTTATCATCCAAATTATTGGAGACTTCTCATCAAGAGCAGTTGATAAACGCTGATCTACAAATAAAAAATATAATGAAAAGAGGCTATTACATGAAGAAGATATTTGGTATTGTCACTCTGTTTGCACTCGTATTAGTTTTAGCGGCATGCGGTAACAGTTCGGAATCAGAAGGAACAGAAGGCAGTGCTGAAGGCGAGCCTGCTGAAATCTCAGTTGCGGCGTCACCTGCACCGCACGCTGAAATTTTAGAAAAAGCAGCTGAAATTTTAGCTGAAGAAGATATCACAGTAAACGTTGAAATCGTTAACGACTACACTACACCGAATAGACTGTTGGCTGACGAAGAAGTAGATGCTAACTTTTTCCAGCATACACCATACTTAGACGGTGAAGTGGAGTCCCACGGCTATGAACTTGAGAGCATCGGCAACGTGCATATCGAGCCAATGGCAGTATACTCAAATGACTATGATTCACTGGAAGATATTCCAGATGGTTCGACAATTTTAGTATCGAACAACCCGGCTGAAGAAGGGCGTTTCTTATCATTCTTCGTTACTGCCGGTTTAGTAGAAATCGAAGAAGGCATTGAAATTCAGGATGCCACATTCGATGACATTACAGAAAACCCGCACAACTTTGAATTCGATAACAACACTGCACCTGAACTGTTAGTAAATATGTATGAAAATAACGAAGCACCTGCAGTAATAATCAATGCTAACTTCGCAATCGATGCAGGCTTAAACCCTGTTGAAGACTCAATCGTTGTAGAAGAAGGCGACTCGCCGTACGCTAACCTTGTTGCTGTAAGAGCAGGCGACGAAGAACGTCCGGAACTAAAAAGACTGATTGAAGTACTGCAGTCTGAAGAAATGGTTACATTTATTGAAGAAGAATACGGCGGCACGATTATTCCTGCACAATAATATACAGAAAAAAAACTCTGGGCTGACTAAATGTCATTCCAGAGTTTTTCTATATTGTGAGTACAATCATCAGCATAAAGAGGACGATTAAATATATTAATGAGTATTTCAAATTCATATTGGCCCAGCGCTGTTTATCATCAGTACGGTATCCTTTTACTGATAAAATAATCCAGCCGCTTGTTAAGAGTATCGACACGGCGAAGAATATCCAGCCGAATGTTCCGAGTAAAATGAACGGAACAGGAAGCATTGCAATGACTAAACAGGTTCTGTCCGATGTGGCATCACACCGATAACGACAGGGAGCATCGGCACGCCGGCTCTCGTATGTCGTCCAGACGTTTAATGGCATTGCCAGCGTATGCGGAATCTGCCATGATTAATGTAGAATAGTGCAATCGCACGACGTGACTGGCAGGGGCAATGACCGCCCAGCCGATCAGCGGTGTGAATGCGCCGGATATGCTGCCGATAATTGTATTGACTGTGTATCTTCTTTTTGACCAAAAAGTATAGAGGACGACATAGAAAAACCAGCCTAAAAACGAGTAAACCGCTGCTTCAATTGTTGTCAGCATCATCATTGTCATTCCAATAATTGTTGTAACAATGGCGGCAATGAGTACACCTCTTAAGGAGAAAGAACCGGTTACAGTCGGACGACGCTGGGTACGGTCCATTTTTTTATCGAGATCGTATTCAAACCAGTTATTAAACATCAGTGCACCGGAGATAACGAGTGTGCTGCCAATCATAGTTAAGAAAAACAGCAGCCAGTGATCGGCAAAGTTCTCTCCATTAAAATAAAGTGCCAGCCAGTACGCTGTAAATACAGGGAGTACATTGGCGACAAGGACTTTGCCTTTTAATAAATATTTTATATCGGTTAGTAGTTTTATAATTTTTGACGGACTGTCAGTTGGAGCATTATGTGTATTCAAAAAAATTCCCTCGCAAGTGTTGTAATCGTTTAAAGTACATTATACCAGTACTGACTTATTCGTGAAATGTACGAATAGATAAATTATGTGAACTAAATGTTTTTGGTAATAAAATACAGGGTATAAATAAAATTAAGCGGAGGAGGAGAGTTTGAATGGAGAACAATGAACAGCCGCACAGCAATATAGTCAGTAACGGTTTCGACAAAACAATCGTTATTATTACGTATGTGTTAATGTTTTTCACAGCAGTAATCGGACCTTTAATCGTCTGGGTAATTAAGAAAGATGATGACCCGGGAACTGAAGTGGCATTACGTAACCTTGTAAACTTCGGCATATCGTACACTATATATTTAATTATTGCAGGAATAACGACGATAATATTAATCGGTTATATATTAACGCCGATTGTTACAGTCGCATTTTATATATTCATCATCATAGGTATTGTTAAATCATCGGATGGCGAGATTTACAAAGCGCCATTTACGATTGATTTTATAAAGTAAAACCCCTTTGCCAGGCAGCAAAAGCTGTCTGGTTTTTTAATTTTGTGAAAAATTAAGTGTTACATTTTGTGTAAATATTTCTGACAAATACTATCTCTATAATATTTTAATTTCATTCCTCACATATGTTTAAGACCTATACTACAGTTATAAGTATAGTAACTATTAATGTTACATTTATATAACAGAGTAACTTTAAGAAAGTGGTTTACTATAAAAACGTGGAAATGTAAGTTGATAACAAGTATTATAAACCCATGAAAAGTTCACACATTAGACATTTATTTAGAAATAGTACTATTTTGAACTCTTAAAACTCCAGTCAATTTAAACTTGTAGGTGAAAATATGCAAAAAATAAAAGCAGTATTTGTTTCTGACGATTAAAAGTACATAGGAAAATTCAAAAATTATATATTAGAATCAGAAAAACATTATAATTACTAAGGAGTGTTCGTATTGAAAAAATTAATTTTACTAGCTTTAATGAGTTCTCTAACTTTAGCAGCATGTGGTAATGAATCGGAAGACACAGGTAATGAAGAAAGTACGGATACATCTACAGAAGAAACGACGGAAATTGAAGATTCAACTGAAGATGAGAATCAGTCAGGCGAAGTTTATGAAATTGGAGATACTGCACAAATAGAAAGTTTTGAATGGGAAACTGAGTATGAAGTAACAGTTAATTCTTTTGATCAGGTTCAAGACTATAATGGACAGGCTTTAGATGAGTTTGTAGGTAATGCACCTGATACTTCATTTTTAGGTGTAGTAAATATAACAATTAAAAACATTTCAGATGAACCAATTGTAATCGGTGAATATGTGCATCCTGATGTCACTGAAGGCACTAGAGAAGGCGGCGATCAATTCCTCTTTGATTTATCAGAAGAAGATTTATCTAAAGAACTGCAGCCTGATGAAGAAGCAACATTTGATTTAGTTTATACAATGGTGACAGATGCCGAAGAAGGACAGTACAGCTTGAAGTTTGAAAATGGTATGCCTACTGAAACAGTATACAGATTGCCAATTGAGTAAAATATAGGCAGAAGTGACCGATGTGCTTAGTAAACTTCGAAAAGTGAAGATGGAGTGACTACAATAGAAGCGGCAATGATCATTCCTATTATTTGTGACCATTTTTCAGAAATGGTATAATTACAGTATAATATAACACTATATGGACGGGAGGAACTAACATGAATGAATTCAATAATGAACCGAAAACAGGTTTCGACAGCACACTGGTCTTAGTTTCCTACATCTTGTCACTATTTACGGCAGTAGTCGGTCCACTTTTAATCTGGGCGTTGAAGAAAGATGATGAGCCGCTGACTGCAGACGCACTGCGGCACATTGCAAACTTCGGGTTATCGTACACGATTTATATGTTTATAGCATGGCTGTCAACAATCATTTTAATTGGAATTGTACTTGCTCCCGCAGTCACAATCGCATTTTATATCTTTGCAATTATCGGCATCGTTAAGGCGATAAACGGTGAAGCTTACAAGCCGCCGTTTACAATAGATATATTTAAATAGATTATAAAAAAATTACACTTCTAAATGATAGGGAAATCATTTAGAAGTGTTTTATATTTTTGTAAATAATGTACTTTTACAAGCCGCAACCCTTTAAACTGCGTGCTTTCTAAGGTATATGTATAGGTGTTGTAAAGAGTCTGGTACTTTGACTATAGATTAGAATTATTATAAACTATAGGAGTATTAGAAAATCTTAAATTTCAATTGGAGGATTAGACATGGCATCTGTTTTAGAAATTAAGAATCTACACGTTGAAATAGACGGTAAAGAAATATTAAAGGGTGTTGATTTAACACTTAAGCAGGGTGAAATCCACGCTGTAATGGGACCGAACGGTACTGGTAAGTCTCACTTGCACAGGCATAATGGGGCACCCGAGCTATGAAGTTACAGAAGTGAAGTTCTTCTTGACGGCGAAATATTTTAGAAATGGAAGTGATGAGCGTGCTCAAGCTGGTTTATTCCTTGGTATGCAGTACCCATCAGAAATTTCTGGTGTGACAAACTCAGACTTCCTGCGTTCTGCAATTAATGCACAGCGTGAAGAAGGCGACGAAATTAACTTAATGCAGTTCATTAAGAAATTAGATAAAAACATGGATTATCTTGAAATGGATCCGGATATGGCTACACGTTACTTAAACGAAGGGTTTTCAGGCGGAGAGAAGAAGCGTAATGAAATCCTGCAGCTAATGATGCTCGAGCCTAAATTCGGTATTTTAGATGAGATTGATTCAGGTCTTGATATTGACGCGTTAAGAGTAGTTTCTGAAGGTATCAACAAGTTACGCGGTCAGGAGTTCGGTGCTTTAATCATTACTCACTACCAGCGTTTACTTAACTACGTTACACCTGACGTTGTTCACGTAATGATGAGAGGTAAAGTAGTTAAATCAGGCGGTAAAGAGCTTGCTGAACGTTTGGAGTCTGAAGGTTACGACTGGATTAAAGAAGAACTTGGCATCGATGACGAAACTGTCAACGCTGAAGATAAATAAGACGGGAGGATCACTATGGCTACTGAATTAAATGCATTCGAACTGAACAAGGAAGAGATTATTGCCAATGCAAATACAAGAGGCGAATCAGAATTCCTGCTCGGTAAAAGAAAAGAAGCAGTAGATAAATTTGATAGTCTTGACATGATTAAACCTGACAAGACTAAGGTAGACAAATGGGACTTCTTTAACGTTACTTCACCGGTAGTTGAAAGCAGCACTTATAATACGCTTGAAGAATTACCAGAAGCCGTTAAAGAATTAATTGACTTAGATAATAGTAAAAATATATGTTCAGCACAATAATAACCTGCTTAATCTGCGTCTTGACGAAGACCTTAAAGCAAAAGGTGTTATTGCTGAAAACATCATTGACGCAGCAAACAATCATCCTGAACTTTTAGAAAAGTACTTTATGACTGAAGGCGTTAAAATTGATGAGAACAAATTGACAGCGTATCACGCTGCACTATTAAACGGCGGAATCTTCATTTATGTGCCAAAAGACGTACACATTGAAGATCCGATCCAGATGGTAGTACTTCACGACGATAAAGATGCTTCATTATTCAACCACGTGCTGTTAGTAGCAGACGAAGGTTCAGAAGTGACTTACGTTGAAAACTACTTTACAAATCTTGAATCATCAACTGAAAAAATTAATATTATTTCAGAAGTTATTGCACTGAATAACTCTAAAATCACTTACGGTTCTGTAGATTTCCTGCCGAAAGAAATGACAGGATATGTTAACCGCCGCGGTGTAGCTTCAGATGATGCTAATATCGACTGGGCTTTAGGTTTGATGAATGATTCAAATATCATTTATGACAATACAACTTATTTAAACGGTGACCGTTCTGAATCGGATCTTAAAATCGTAACTGTTGGACGCGGTGAAACGAAAGCAAACTTCACAACGCAGATTATCCACTACGGTAAAGATTCAAATGCTCACATTTTAAAACACGGTGTAATGAAAGACCAGGCTACCAGCATCTTTAACGGTGTCGGCTATATCAAGCACGGTGCTACAAGAGCTGACGCTCAGCAGGAATCACGTATTCTTATGCTCAGCGAAAAAGCGCGCGGTGATGCGAATCCGATTCTTCTGATTGATGAAGATGATGTTACAGCAGGACACGCAGCATCAGTCGGCCGTGTTGACGATCTTCAGCTCTTCTATTTAATGAGCCGAGGGATCGAGAAGAAAGAAGCGGAACGCCTTGTTATTCACGGCTTCCTGGATCCGGTAGTTAAAGCACTGCCTATCGAATCAGTAAGAAACCAACTCAAAGAGATTATCGAGCTTAAGGTATTATCTTAAGGAAGGGAGGGCTCTGACGAATGGATATAAAAAAAATCCGTCAGGATTTCCCGATACTTGGTGAACAGGTAAACGGAAAAGACCTCATATATTTAGATACATCGGCAACGAGTCAGACACCGTTAAAAGTAATCGAAGCTATGAACGATTATTACAGAGAGTATAACTCAAACGTTCACCGCGGGGTTCATACCCTCGGTACGAAAGCGACAGATGCATATGAAAAAGCGCGCATGAAAGTGCGCAGCTTTATCAATGCGAAGCGCTTTGAAGAAATCGTTTATACACGGGGAACTACAGCAGCTATTAACTTAGTTGCCCGCAGTTTCGGTGACCTGGTTATTGAAAGCGGCGACGAAATTGTCGTCAACGAGATGGAACACCACGCGAATATTGTCCCCTGGCAGCAGCTTGCGAAACGTAAAGGTGCAAAGCTTGTCTTTATTCCATTGGAAGAAGACGGTACTATAGCACTTGACAGCGTTAAGGCTGCAATGAGCGACAAGACGAAAATCGTTGCGATTACACATGTATCGAACGTACTCGGGACTATTAATGATATCAAGTCTATTGCTGAAATTGCTCACGCTCACAATGCGTATATTTCTGTCGACGGTGCACAGGCTGTACCTCATATGGCAGTTGACGTACAGGATCTTGACGTCGATTTCTACGCATTCAGCGGACATAAAATGCTCGGACCGACAGGTATCGGTATTTTATACGGCAAAGCTGAGTTGCTTGATAAAATGGAGCCAATTGAATACGGTGGAGATATGATTGATTATGTAATAAAACCGAATCGACATGGACGGATCTGCCTGTGAAATTTGAAGCAGGTACTCCGATGATTGCCGAGGCTGTCGGTTTAAATGCAGCAATCGATTATATTAACGAACTTGGTATCGACAACATTTATCAGCATGAGAAAGAACTTGTAGCATATGCTTATGACAAAATGTCTGAAATAGAAGGTATTGAAATTTATGGGCCGGGTAAAGATAAACGTGCCGGACTCATTACTTTTAACCTTCAAGGCGTTCACCCTCACGACCTCGCAACTGCGCTGGACTCTGAAGGTATTGCCGTACGCGCCGGACATCACTGCGCACAGCCGCTGATGAAATGGTGCAAGGCATCGTCGACAGCAAGAGCAAGTTTTTATATATACAACACGATCGAAGAGATCGATCAATTTATTGAAAGTCTGGAAAAAACGAAGGAGTTTTTCTCGTATGAATTTTAACAACCTGAATCAGCTGTATCGCTCAGTTATTATGGACCACTATAAAACACCCCGTAACAAAGGTGTTGTTGAAAATGGTTCGATGACAGTTGAAATGAATAACCCGACTTGCGGTGATGAGATTCAGCTCACATTGAACGTTGAAGCGGGCATCATTAAAGATGTTAAGTTTCAAGGAGAAGGCTGCTCAATTTCCATGTCCAGCGCATCTATGATGACAGAAGCTATCATGAATCAGCCCGTAGACAAAGCATTAGAAATGGCTGCTGAATTTTCGAATATGATGCTTGGTGAGGAATACGATATCACTGAAGATATGGGAGACATTGAAGCCCTGCAGGGAGTAAGCCAATTCCCGGCACGTATTAAATGTGCAACACTCACTTGGAAAGCACTGGAAAAAGGATTCAAAGAATCCGAAAAAATATAGTATTGAGGAGCGATCATATATGGTTAAGCAAGCACCCGAAATTGGCGATTACAAATATGGTTTCCACGATAAGGACGTCTCTATTTTCCGTTCTGACAGAGGATTAACTGAAGAAATCGTCCGTGAAATTTCAAATATGAAAGAAGAGCCGCAGTGGATGCTGGACTACCGTCTAAAATCATTGCAGCATTTCTACGACAGACCAATGCCTTTATGGGGCGGAGATTTAGGAGAATTAGATTTCGACGAAATCACGTACTACGTAAAGCCGTCTGAACAAACTGAACGTTCATGGGATGAAGTGCCTGAAGAAATCAAACGTACATTTGATAAATTAGGTATTCCTGAAGCTGAGCAGAAGTATTTAGCTGGGGTTTCAGCTCAATATGAATCAGAAGTTGTTTATCACAATATGGAGAAAGATCTTGAAGATCAAGGCGTTATATTCAAAGATACTGACTCTGCATTAAAAGAGAACGAAGAATTATTTAAAGAATACTTCGGAACTGTCGTTCCATTTTCTGATAATAAGTTCTCTGCATTGAATTCGGCTGTATGGTCGGGCGGATCATTCATTTACTGCCCTCCAGGCGTTAAACTGGATACACCATTACAGGCGTACTTCCGTATTAACTCTGAAAATATGGGTCAGTTTGAACGTACTTTAATCATCTGTGATGAAGGTTCAAGCGTACACTATGTTGAAGGTTGTACTGCACCGACATATACGACAAACTCACTGCACTCTGCTGTAGTTGAAATTATCGTTAAGCGTGATGCATACTGCCGCTACACAACAATCCAGAACTGGGCAAACAACGTTTACAACCTGGTAACAAAACGTACTTTCGTTGATGAAAACGGAACTATGGAATGGGTTGATGGAAACATCGGTTCTAAGATTACTATGAAATATCCGGCTATCTTCCTTAAAGGTGAAGGTGCACGCGGTATGACATTATCAATCGCTTTAGCAGGTAAAGGACAATTACAGGATGCCGGTGCGAAAATGATTCACTTAGCGCCAAACACATCTTCTACAATTGTTTCTAAATCAATTGCTAAAGGCGGCGGTAAAGTATCTTACCGCGGTCAGGTACACTTCGGCAGAAAAGCACACGGTGCACGTTCTAACATCGAATGTGACACGTTAATTATGGATAACGAATCTACTTCAGATACGATTCCATACAACGAAATCTTAAATGATAACATCTCTCTTGAGCACGAAGCGAAAGTTTCGAAAGTATCAGAAGAGCAGTTATTCTATTTAATGAGCCGTGGACTTGGTGAAGAAGAAGCGACAGAAATGATTGTTATGGGCTTCATCGAACCATTCACAAAAGAATTACCGATGGAATATGCAGTAGAAATGAACCGTTTAATCTCGTTCGAAATGGAAGGGTCAATCGGTTAATACAGTTTAATATATTGAGAACCGCCGCATTTATTTGCGGCGGTTTTTTTGGTATTTAAGTAATAATTGATGTATTATTGAAAAAATTCTAATAAAAGGTGTATAAAGTTTTTTATAGGGTATTTGAATTAGTATAATTTCAGGGGTGATTATATTGGGAGAAGGTACAAATGTAAAAGGCAAGAGCAGTAAGGATATCAGTCAGAAGTTTCCGCATACATATGCGATACTGCTGTTCATCGTAATTTTAGGGGCAGCACTGAGCTACATAGTTCCTGCAGGTGAGTATGAGCGGGTAGAAGTGGATGACAGAGTAGAAGTTGTTGGTGGAAGTTACCACAGTGTTGAACAGAATCCTGTTTCTATTATGGATTTGTTCATGGCAATTCCTACCGGATTAAATGAAGCAGCCAATATTATTTTCTACATATTTCTAATTGGCGGTGCTTTTGGTGTTATTCGTGCAACAGGTGCACTGGAAGCAATTATTCAAAACGTAATGAAGAATGTTCAAAAAAATGAATTTATGCTGATACCGGTAATTATGACAGTATTTTCTGTCCTTGGTTTTACAACAGGTATGGCTGAAGAAACTATTATCTTCGTGCCAATCGGTATTATGCTGGCGGTTGCATTAGGGTATGATGCAATGGTTGGAACAGCTATGGTAACGCTAGGTGCTGCTGCCGGTTTTATCGGCGGGATGTTTAATCCTTTTACAGTCGGTATCGCACACGGCATAGCTGAACTGCCGATATTTTCAGGATGGGGCTTCCGTCTGATTGTGTATGTTTTTGTATTATTAGCAGGAATATTATTTGTAATGTCCTATGCTAAAAAAGTTAAAAAAGATCCAAAACGCAGTATTGTTTACGAAGAAAGTCAGACTGGACAGCTGAACTTTACAGATGATGCACTGGAACTGACAGAATTGAGAAAACGTCATATATTAATTGTTTTTTTATTCGTACTGACTATTGCAATTAACGTCTATGGTATTTTTGTCCATGGATGGTTCTTAACGGAACTGGCGGCTAACTTCTTTATCGTTGGTATAATTATTGGTTTCGTAGGCGGCTTGAAATTGAATGCTGTATTCGATGCATTTATCGACGGCATGAAGATCGTTGTTTACGGCGCTATTATTGTCGGGTTTGCGAGAGCAATTTTAGTTGTGCTCGAATCAGGTTTGATTATAGATACTATTATTTACAGTATGAGTGCTATGCTGGATAACGTGCCAACAGCGCTGACAGCAGTCGGTATGCTGGGAGTGCAAGTTATCATTAACTTCTTTATTCCTTCGGGATCAGGGCAGGCAATGACAACGATGCCGATTATGATACCGCTATCCGATCTTCAGGGGATACCGCGTCAAGTTGCAGTTCTGGCTTACCAGTATGGAGATGCAATTACAAACAGTATTATTCCAACATCTGCATCATTAATGGGTGTACTTGCTATAGCAGGTATTCCATATATTAAAGGGTGAAATTTGTTTGGAAACTGGTATTAATTTGGCTGCTTATCGCGGCTATTGCTTTAGTCGTTGCAACATTAATTAACTTACAGTAAAATTTTTTAAGAAGACAGTAACAGTGAATGGTATGTAATATTTGTATCATCCAACTCTAAGGACTTGTAATAAGGATAACAACTTAAAAAGGCAGGGAGATAAATGGATAACTTACAAGTATTTTATGACATCGCTTTAACGCCGGATGAGTATCGTGAAAAACTTACAGAATTAAAAGACGGGTTCGATAAAATTTATAATGAACACGAAGTAACGAAAGATAATGAATTTGAGAACTTCAAAAATAGTGAGATGGTGCTGCTCGTTATTGCTGAACCATGGTGCGGTCACTGCATGCTTAACCTTCCAATTCTGTTTAAACTCGCAGAAGAAGCTGGCATTGACGTAAAAGTGGCACTGCGTGATGATAATGAAGAACTGATGAACGCTTACTTAACTAACGGCAACAAAGTCATTCCGAAAGTCATTGCGATTAACAAAGAAGAAAAAGAAGCGGCAGTATGGGGTCCGCGTGCACCAATGACGGCAGTCATTCAAAAAGATATTATGAAAGATATGCCTGAAAAAGGTACAGAAGAATACGATGCAGCATTTAAATCTGCTATCACAGAAATGAAAGAAAAGTTCAAAACATCTCCTGAATTGTGGGATGCTGTTGAAAAAGATTTAAAAGAAACATTAGCTGTAAAATAATATTAGAATTCCTCTAAAGTAAACTTCTTTAGAGGAGTTTTTTAATTTCAATATTTAATAACGAATCCCTATGCTAAACTATAAATCGTAATTAAGATGTTTTAATTTGTAAACAGTAAATGCGACGGGGGATGTTATTGTGATACGTAAAGAGCACGATAAAGGAATCATAGAATATATTCTTAAGAATAATAACGGTACGACTGTAAAATTAATCAATGTCGGATGCAGTATTACAGAAATACTTGTTCCCGATAAAGACGGGAAATACAGCAACGTTGTCTTGAGATATAAAACTCTGGAAGAGTATTTCAGAAACGAACATTTCCTTGGATCTGTGATTGCACCTGTTGCCGGAAGACTCGAGAATGCGGAATTAACCATCGATGATGAAGTATATTCATTCAATCCGAATGAGGGACAAAATCTTCTGCACAGTGGTGAGTTGAATCCATATAACAAAATCTGGGACAGCTCTATAGAAGATGATAAAATCGTTTTTCAATATAAGATGGACGACGAATATCCAGGCAGTCCATTGTTCAAAGTCATATGCAGCCTGAGTGAGGACAATGAATTGAAGCTTGAATATGAAGTCAGTGCTGAGTCGGAAAGCGCAGTGGCTCCGACCAATCATACTTACTTTAATCTGGGGAGTGAAGATACAAGAAATCACCTGGTCAGAAGCAATACCGAAAGTTACCTTAAGATGAATGAGGAGCTGATTTCGGAAAGTGCGGAGAAATGTGAAGGACTGTTCGACTTGAAAAATGGGCGTTTGTTCAGCGATGTTTTTGCAGCTGATGACGAACAGATTGAGATTGCGAATGGCGGTTTTGATCACTATTTTATTTTTGAAAAAGATGATAAGTCCGTAAATATCACGGATAAGAAGAGTGGGCGAACAATGAAGGTGACGACTACTTTCCCCGGTATGGTGCTGTACACAGGCAATAATTTGGATGAGAGTGTTGTTTTGAAAGACCGGAAGGCTCAAAAATACGCCGGGTTTTGTGTTGAAACACAATGCTTACCGGCAGCTTTGAAATTACTTCCTGATCAGGAAATCAGCATAGATAAAAAGAATACATATAAAAAGAAACAGTATTCAGTTTTAGTACAGATAGATAGAAAAAATAGAGTCTGCTCAAATTTTGAGCAGACTCTATTTTTTCTAATTAATTATTAACGGTGTACCGGTCCCGATAAAGATATTTTCTAGTGATAACAAAGCCCATTCCTTCGATTGTTGCATGGCTGTCTTTGTCTGCGAATAAAATTTTAGTTCCCTGAATCTCATCGTATATATTTAAGTAGTCTTTAAGGTGTCTGAGCTTGTTGCCGATGATGATGTAATCCGGACTCAACGCCCGTGCGACATTCTCCAAACCTGTATGTATGATGACAATTCATTAATAGCCTCAAGTGCTATTGCGTTGTTATTTTCCAGTTCCTCCAGAACTCTGGTTATATTTTTTTCCATGGTCAGACCTTTTCTCTCGAGAGAATCATAGAATGCCTGTTCTGATGCATATGTTTCCCAGCATCCTTTTCTCCCGCAATGGCATTGTCTGCCATTTTCGACAATAACATTATGTCCGAATTCTCCGGCTAGCCCCATTTTTCCTCTGTAGAGATTACCGGAAATGATAATTCCTGTACCGATTCCGATACCGGCACTTACGTAGACCAGATTTTTATTTTCCGGATTATTAACATGATTCAATGCCCCGAGCGCACCTGCGTTTGCTTCGTTAAATATTAATAGGAATACCCTCGAATACATCTTTGAATTCTTTAGCCAGGTCGATATTTTTCCAGCCGAGGTTTGGTGCGTGAATAATCATTCCTTTAATATCTACAGTTGCAGGAACTGCTACAGCAACTTCGATAATATCTTTTGTGTGGATTTTGAGTTTTTTAATAGCATGATTAAAAGAATCTCTAAGCATTTCTGATATTATTCCCGTATCATTCTTTTTTTCAATCCTTTGTGTAAAAACATCATCGAGTCTCATATTCATCACTGTAAAGTAAATATCACTGCCGCCGATTTATTCCGACAATATATTTTGCATCCGGATTAAATTTCAGTAATTTTGGTTTCCTGCCGCCGCTGGATATTCCGTAACCAAGGTCAATAATCAGGTTTTCATTGAGCAGCTCGTCAGTAATTTTTGATACTGTCGCTTTGTTCAGACCTGTCTGTTTAGCCAGTTCAGCTCTTGAAATCATCTCAGTCGATGTGAGCAGTTTCAGAATTTTATTCGTATTGAATTGTTTAATGGATTGCTGGTTAACTATACTTTTATTCATAGCGCTCTCCTATGTCTGATTAGATGAGATTTCTTCAAAGTATAGCACAATTTTAAAATATCGTTTGACAGCGATTTCAAATAGTTGTATTCTTTGTTTAATCAATAAACAAAGTATTTCAGGAGGAACAATAATGACTTATTTCAATCAAGAACAAATCAGCTATGAAGGACCATATTCAACTAATACTATGAGTTTCAAATACTTTAACCCGGAAGAAGTAATCGGCGGTAAGACAATGGCTGAGCACATGAAATTCAGTGTGGCTTACTGGCATACCTTCACTGAAGATCTTTCTGACCCATTTGGAGGCGGCACTGCAAAACGCGACTGGAATCATCTTGAAGGCATGGACAAAGCGAAAGCAAGAGTAGAAGCGATGTTCGAACTGCTTGAAATACTGAATGTTGAGTATTTCTGTTTCCACGATGCAGATATTGCACCTGAGGGAAAAAACTTAAAAGAAACAAATGACAACCTTGATGAAATCGTTGCACTTATCAAACAAAAGATGGATGAAACAGGCAAGAAACTGCTTTGGAATACAGCGAACAACTTCTCACATGAGCGTTTTGTACATGGTGCGGCTTCTTCTTCAAATGCAGATGTATTTGCCTATGCAGCAGCTAAAGTTAAAAAGCAGCTTGATATCGCTAAAGAACTTGGCGCAAGCAGCTACGTATTCTGGGGCGGACGTGAAGGATACGAAAGTCTTCTTAACACAAATATGAAACTTGAAACAGACAACCTGGCACGTTTCTTCAAATTAGCTAAGGCTTATGCAGATAAGATTGGCTATGAAGGACAGTTCCTGATTGAACCTAAACCGAAAGAGCCGACATCTCACCAGTACGATTTTGATGTGGCAAGCGGCCATGCATTCTTACAAAAACACGGTCTGGAAGATGTATTCAAATTCAATATCGAAGCTAACCATGCAACACTTGCAGGTCACTCTTTCCAGCACGAACTTAGATATGCACGCGACAACGATATGCTTGGTTCAGTGGATGCTAACCAGGGTCACCCGCTTCTTGGATGGGATACTGATGAATTCCCGACAGATGTGTATGAAACAACTATGGCAATGTACGAAATTCTTAAAAACGGCGGACTTGAAAAAGGCGGGCCTGAATTTCGATGCGAAACCGAGACGTACTTCATTCGAACAGAAAGATCTTATTCTTTCGCACGTAGCAGGAATGGATTGCATTTGCACTTGGACTTCGTGTGCATATAAGATGATTGAAGATAACTTTTTGAAAATATTGTTGATTGAAAAATATAAATCTTACATGAAGGTATCGGACGTCAAATTTTAGATGGTGTGAAACAAGCCTTGAAGAACTCGAAACGTATGCTTTAATAACAGTGAAATTACAAATACTTCAGATCATCTTGAATGAGTAAATCACAAATCAATCAGATATTCTAATATCAACAGAGGTGTCTAACATTGGAATACGTAATTGGCATTGATATCGGCACGAGCGGATGAAAAGTATTATAGTCAGCGCGGGTGAGAAGTCGTCAAAAGTGACAAAGTTAAATATGATACCATTCATGAGAAAACGGGATACAGTGAAATGAATCCTGAAGACTGTATGAAGCGGCAATTGGAAGTCTGAAACGCATGCTTGAAAGTGAATATGGCAGCAAAGTTACAGGAATCAGTTTTTCCGGACAGATGCACGGCCTGGTTATCATCGACAAAAACGGTGAAGTAGATCACCGGCAATACTCTCGGAATGATACGAGAACATCAGAAGAGTGCAGGGAAATCATCACGGGCATCGGTCTCGACAACCTGCTTGGTCAGGTTCAGAATACAGTTCTCGAAGGTTTTACACTGTCTAAACTGATGTGGATTAAAAAGAACGAACCTGAAAACTTTAAATCAATCGATAAATTCATGATGCCGAAAGATTATGTGATTTACCGTCTGACAGGCAATGTTTTTGCAGAGCCTTCTGACGCAGCCGGCACAGTAATGTTCGATGTGAAAAGGGCGAATGGTCAAAAGCCCTTCTGGATCAGCTCGGAATAGATAAAAATATCTGTCCTGAAGTGATTCCTTCACATGGTAAATCAGGCATTCTTAACAAAGATGTTTGATGTGGAGCAGGATATTTCAATCTATCAGGGTGGGGCAGATAATGCCTGCGGTGCTCTGGGAGCCGGTATTACTGATTCAACGAGACAGCTGGTCAGTATCGGTACATCCGGTGTGGTTCTGTCTTCTGAGGAAGAAGATGATTACATGAACGACGGCTCAGTACATTACTTTAACCACTGTGTCAGCGGTCAGAATTATGTAATGGGTGTAACATTATCAGCTGGATACAGCCTTCAGTGGCTGAAAAAAATGCTTGGTGATGATCAAACATTTGGTGAATTCATGCAGGAAGCAGAAACATCACCGCTTGGAGCGAAAGGACTATTATATACTCCATTCCTTCTCGGTGAAAGAACGCCGTACAACGATGCAGAAATCAGAGGCAGCTTTATCGGACTTGATGCGAATACGAATGCTGCCGACATGAAGAGAGCGGTTATCGAGGGGATTACTTTCTCTCTTAACGAGAGTATTGAAATTATGCGTAAAAACGGCAAGAATATCAGCCGTATTGTTTCTATCGGAGGCGGTGCAGGGAACCGTCAATGGCTGCAGATGCAGGCGGATATTTTCGATGCAGAGATTATGACGCGTACTGAAGAACAAGGACCTGCCTTTGGAGCCGCAATGATTGCAGCTGTCGGTGAACAATGGTTTGAAGATTTTTCAGTAGTTACTGAGGAATGGATTGATTACAAAGAGACATTCAGTCCAAACAATGAAAACAAAGTGCAATATAAGAAATTATTTGAATTATACAGAGAAGTTTATGAGAAGACACAGGGGCTCACAAGCAAATTATTAGAATTTAAATAAAACTTTGGGGGTGTCATGTGATGGGACCACATTATAATGTGAAGTTTTTAATCACGATGACGTTAATTGCAACACTGGGAGGATTGTTATTCGGATATGACACAGCTGTTATATCCGGAGCGGAACAATCTCTTCAAAAGTACATAACAGCCGACTATAATTCATTCATACACGGGGTAACAGTATCGAGTGCATTAATCGGTTGTGTAATCGGGGGAATTCTTTCAGGTAAAATTGCGGAAAGAATCGGAAGAAAGAGATCACTGCAGCTTGCAGCTGTTCTGCTTGCTGTTTCAGCACTGCTTTCAGCATATCCAGAACTTCTGTTCTTTGAAGTGGGAGAAGCAAGCTTAGGTCTTCTTATCATGTTTAACGTTTACCGTATTATCGGCGGTATCGGTGTCGGCCTGGCATCTGCTGTTACACCGATGTTCATTGGGGAAATGGCGCCGTCAGGAATTAGAGGAACTTGTTTCATGGAACCAGTTTGCAATTATCTTCGGTATGCTCGTAGTTTATTTTGTTAACTACGGCATCGCTTTTGGGGAAACTGCATCATGGATGGAAACTATAGGCTGGAGATACATGTTCCTGACAGAAGCAGTTCCTGCACTTCTGTTCTTCCTGCTGCTGTTCGCAGTACCGGAAACACCAAGATATCTTGCGCTCAACAAACAGGATGATAAAGCGATGGCTGTATTAAACAGAATTTATCATTCTGCAGATCACTCTAAAAAAGTGCTGGCAGATATTGTACAAACACGTAAACTGGAAACAACGAAAAAAAAACACCGTTGTTTGCATTTGGTAAAACAGTGATTATCGTAGGCATTATGGTGTCATTCTTCCAGCAATTTATCGGTATTATTACGTGGCACTTTACTACGCGCCGAGAATTTTTGAAGATCTCGGAGCGGGTGCAGATGCATCGATGGTACAGACTGTAGTAATGGGGCTTGTAAATGTAATATTTACACTTATTGCTATAAAATATGTTGATAAGATTGGAAGAAAACCTCTGCTGATTGTCGGTTCTATCGGTATGGCAATCGGTATGGGCGGAGTCAGCCTGCTGTCAGGGTTTAACGTAATCGGTATATCAACACTGGTATTTATCGTAATATTCACAGCATCGTTTATGATGAGCTGGGGACCAATTGTCTGGGTTGTATTATCAGAAATATTCCCTAACAGAATCAGAGGCGCTGCTATGGCAATTGCAGTTGCGGTACAATGGCTTGCAAACTTTACCATTACTTCATTCTATCCGTACATGATGGAAGTCAGCGGTGCAATGACATACGGGTTCTACGGCCTGATGTGTGTACTGTCAGGACTGTTCGTTTGGAAATTTCTTCCTGAAACTAAAGGTAAAACTCTTGAAGAGCTTGAAAAACTGTGGAAGAAAAAAGAAGATACTTCAGAAGTATTTTCTAACGAAGCTGCAGTCGAAACAAAATAATAAAATTAAAATTCCGTTCTCATTATGAGGACGGAATTTTTTATTGTTCAATTTTTTTACGCTGCTTCAGCTTTTCTCGTACTGATAAATACTCCGACTGCGAGTATTAAAATAATACCTGCAATCTGGTACATGCCGAGACCAACGTTTAACAGGATGACAGACGTCAGCACTGCAGATACAGGTTCCAGCAAACCGAGTATCCCGGCTTCTGTTGAACTGATGTACTTCATGCTCGTAATGTACAAGTAGAACGCGAGCGTTGTTCCTAGCAGTATGGACAATGCCAGTATAATAATCTGCATTGCCGTCCAGTCAAATGAAAAATCAAACACCCATATCGGATGAATGAAGTTCATAATAATACCGCCTGTCAGCATTGATCCGCCGACAAGCTGAAGCGGGTGTATGAGCTGGAGCAGCACTGGTGCATGTAATGTATAGTAGGCGAGTGCAACACCGGATGCGAGCCCGAACATCAATGCAGCTGGCGATACTGCAAGGTTGACCAGATTGCCGTTTGTAGCAATTAGAATAACTCCGATAATCATTGCACCGATTATAAAAGCCTCTGCTCTTGTCCATGGTCTGTATTTCTTTATCACTGCATACAGAATAATATAAATCGGTCCGGTACATTGCAGCACAGTAGCAATAGCAGCATTGCCGTAGCCGATTGCCGCCATAAATGTATACTGCACCATCGTCATGCCGAGGATGGAATATATTGAGAACATGAGCACTGTATGTTTATTCCAGACTGTACGATGTTTCTTCCGGAAAAATAAAGTGTATATAGATAATAGGATAATACCGCTGATCGTCAGCCTGGCTGTAACATACCAGTTAACGTCGACTGGTGTCTCGGTAAATATAATCGGACGCAGTCCCGCCGATACCCCAAAGCGCGGCCCCGATAATAACAAAAATTAACCCTTTAACATGAGCTGAATTTTTCATAGCAATCCCGCCTTTTATTCATTTTTCAAACCCATATATTGCAGACGGCTGTTAAACAGTTTCGGATACGATAAATATCCGACCATAACAGAAGCGGCAGTTGCGTTGGTCAGTATTAAAAATAAAATGAGCAGCTGATACATGACAGCTTCCATCGGCGCGGCTCCACCGATAATCAACCCGCTCATCATGCCTGGAAGCTGGACAAGTCCAATAGTTTTTTGTGATTCTATCGTCGGTATCATACTTGTTTGAATTGCTGATTTTAAACTTCGGGAAACCGCATCTTTCGGCTGCCCGCCAAATGATAAAATAAGCTCTATCATTTCTTCACTGTTTTCAAGTTCATCGGTAAATTTACTGACGAACAATAATGACAGCACCATGCAGTTACCGATAATCATGCCGCTGATTGGAATAATCTGTTCGGGTTCAAAATCGAGAATGCCGAACCCGAGCATAATTGTCATTGAAACAGCTTCAACTGCTGTCAGGGTTAAAATGATTATCCATTTGATACCGGGAATTCGCGTACCTTTTTTAATAACGTTCTGACTGGCAGCACCAATCATTACTATTATCATTAAAATCATGTAAATGCTGCTGTCACTGTCGAAGACAAAAGTCAGTATCAAACCGACAATAAGCAGCTGGACAATAGAACGGACCGAAGCGATAACAATATCTTTCGTAAGCCCCAGTTTCAGTACAACAGCAATAAGAAGAGGAATAATAACAAAGACACCGGAGAGCAGAAGTTCCTGAAAGCCCATTAGCGTTCACCTCTTAAAAATTGCTGGATAACTGTATTCTCTGAACTGTATAATGTATCAATTGAGCCTTGAAGGAGCAGCTTACCATGATTTAAAAACCAGATATCATCGCTGACGCGTTCAGCCTGAGCGAGATCATGTGTAATCCAAATCACAGTCAGCTGATGTTCCTGCTGCAGTTTCATTACCAGCCGTTCAATTTCTCTGACCAGTGTGTAATCAAGACTCGATGTAATTTCATCGAGCAGCAGTACTTCAGGTTTTGAGACGAATGTGCGCGCTAAAGAAATACGGCTCTTTTCACCGCCGGACAGTGTTTTGATTTTACGCGATAAAAATGATTCATCGAGTTCGACCATGCCGAGAAGTCTGGCGGCACGCTCATGACTCAGCTTTTCAAATATTTGCAGCGGCAGATTTAAATTATCGTACACTGTGCCGCTAAGCATCGGCGCACTTTGAAATGCCATGCCGGCTTTTTTCTGAGAGCGGTAATGTCGATGCCGGCTATATCTTCACCGCGGTAAAAACACTGCCGGCATCCGGAGATATCAGTCCGTTAATATGTTTAAGGCACGTTGTTTTACCAGCCCCGCTCGGGCCGATAAAAGTCGTAATTTTATTTTCTCTGAAAGACCCTGTTATATTGTGCAATATCGATTGATAACTGACATTTTGAAAGTCAATAATCTCCATGGTTCAAATCCTCCAATGTAAATGTGCTAAAATGAAGTAAGGTGATTTAATGATTTATATAGGATTGACAGGGTGGGGCGACCACGATTCGCTGTACACCGAACTCTCAAATAAAAAAGATAAATTAATTACATATGCTTCACATTTTTCAATTGTTGAACTCGACTCAACATACTATGCGGTGCAGCGCCAGTCAACGGTGGAAAAATGGTGCGATCAGACACCTGATACCTTTAAATTCGCAGTGAAAGCTCATCAGTTCATGACGGGGCACAGCGACTACAGAGAGCATTACGATTCTATCAAAGATGTCTTTTCTGCCTATAAAGAAATGCTGATGCCTATGTTTCACAGAAATAAACTTGCATTTGTCCTGCTGCAGTTTCCGCCGTGGTTTGACTGCAACAGCAAAAACATACGCTATGTAAAATTTGCAATCGAATTGCTGAAACCTTTTAAAGTCGCAGTGGAATTTCGTAATCAGACATGGTTCCGTGATGATTTTAGAGAACATACACTGGAATTTCTGCATGACAGCCAGGTCATTCACAGTATTTGTGATGAACCGCAGGCAGGAATCGGTTCAGTTCCTTTCGTTAACCGCGTTACGGATGATACAGCATTTATACGCCTGCATGGCCGGAACGTTCACGGCTGGACACAGCAGAACCGTACATCCGAAGAGTGGCGGGACGTGCGTTATTTATACGATTATAACAGACAGGAACTCGAGTGGTTAAAAAAAACAATCAATATACTGCAGCATAAAACGAAAGATATCTATATCGTTTTTAACAATAACTCAGGAGGTCACGCAGCTGGCAATGCAAACAGTTAATCAGCATGCTGAATATAGAATACAGCGGACTCGCGCCGAAGCAGCTGAAACTATTCTAAGGGGCTGGGTCATGGAATTTATCGTGCTTATACTAATTGGTTTACTTTCTTCTATACTGGGCTCTCTCGTCGGTATCGGCGGGGGTGTCATCGTTGTTCCGGCTTTAATGTTTTTTGGGCTGACACTCGGCCTGCTGCGGCAATAACACCGCAGACGGCGGTCGGTACATCGAGTATGCTTTTAATATTTACAGGTATGAGCGCGATGATTTCATATGCGCGAAACAAGCAGGTTGATAAGCAGAATGGTATTCTGTTTTTTAATCGGGTTAATGCCGGGGGCATTTGCAGGCTCATATGCCAGCAGCTTGTTTACAGTTGACAGTTTCAACTTATACTTCGGGATATTCTTAATTTTTATCAGTTTCTCTTAGTAATCAGAAACAAAATTAAGCCGATGAAAGTTTTCCAAAACCCTAAGTATTTAAAAACCTCACCGCGATAAACAGGTATATTTATCACTACGGCTTTCCGCCGTATCTTGCTATTACGATAACATTTATCGTCGGTTTTTATAACAGGCCTTTTCGGTATTGCGGAGGTGTCTTGATGACACCTTTAATGCTGATGGTTTTCCGTATGCCGCCGACAATTGCCATCGGTACGAGTATGATGATGTATTTTTCTCCGGTGTATCGTCGGCATTCGGGCACGTACTGCAGAATAATCGTTTATTGGTATATACTAATGCTCGTACCGGCAGCGGTCGTTGGAGCGACTATCGGTGTGAAAATTAATCAGCGGTTCAGTTCGGATGCTTTAGTTGTACTGCTTCGTACCGTCTTGTTTACTGGGATTATACTTGATTTTACAAACAATTCTTTAAGGAGTGCTCGTATGGAAGTAAAAATTTATCATACTAATGATATACACAGTGCATTACATAATTACATGAAGTTCACGAGCTTCATTAAAAATAAAAGACGTCAGTTCAGAGACAATATGTTTTATGTCGATATCGGCGATCATGTCGACCGTTCGCATCCATATACAGAAGCGACACTCGGAAAAGGCAATATTGAATTGTTGAATAATGCTACATGTGACGTGGCTACGCTCGGAAATAATGAAGGAATCACCCTGACAAAAATCAGCTTAAGCATCTGTACGACGATGCCGAGTTCGATGTAATCTGTGCGAATCTGCGCGAAGTGGGCAGTAAAGAACCGTATTTTAAACCTTACACTATTAAAGAAACAAACGGTATAAAAATAGGTTTTATCGCAGCGACAGTGGAATTTACACCCTTCTATCTGGCATTAGACTGGGAAGTGGCAAATGCTTTTGACTGGATAGAAAAGTATTTACGGGAACTGCAGCCCCAGGTTGATGTTATCGTGATGATGAGTCACTTAGGTATGTACGACGATGAATCACTCGCAAACAAATTTCCTGAAATTGATTTGATTTTATCCTCGCATACGCATCATCATTTTGATAAAGGTGAACGTGTCAACGGTGTGCTGCTTGCAGCAGCAGGCAGATATGGAGAATACATCGGCGAAGTGACGCTTGAATTTAAAGATGGTGAGCTCACCGGCAAAAAGCGGTCCTGATTGAATCGGATATATTATCCCAGGTTGAAAACGATTATTATAATAAAGGTAAAGCAATTTTAAAAAATACTGTCGTAAAAGAAGATGCACTGCCGATCGACCGGAGATTGTATTCAGCAGGACGGTTCAGTTCTCTGCTGGCATATATGCTTAAAGATTTTACTAAAAGCGATGCCGGACTCATTCATACAGGGCTTATAGCAAGTCCGTTTGAAGGCGGCGAACTGACTGAATACTCACTTCATAAAGTGCTGCCGCATGCGATTAATGCAGTCCAGATAGAACTCACGGGGCGCGAAATGAAAGAAGTGTTTACTCAGGCAAACCGACATGAGTATAAAGATGAAATCGTACGGGGACTGGGTTTTAGAGGAGATATTTTCGGCTGTTTCGTTACTGATAATATTCATTATATCCAGTCGGAACGCGAATATTATATCGGTGACGAACTCATTGATGAAAAGAAGAAATATACACTTGGAACACTTGACATGTATACGTTTGGCAGAATTTTTCCGCAGTTCAGATATTCGAAAAAAGAATATATGGTGCCGGACCTGCTGCGAGATATCATAAAAAATTATCTTGAAGCGGTATAGTCTTTTCAATCCTGAATATGCTATAATGTAAAATAATTGAATAAAGAAAAAGTAGAGGTTGCACTTTTCAACAGTAAAGTATTTCAGCAGGCATGCGTTTAGAAAATACTTGAAAGGGGAAAGTGCCGAAGGATAGTACCGGCAGGTATTTGTTCTGGGGTTCAGTTAAACAGGCTGGGCACTGTCAGTTACATGATGCGCTACATTTAATAGATAAATCATAAATGCGTGTACTGTCAGCGTATTTGTGGTTTTTTTTATTGAAAAAATTAGGAGGAAGAAAGATGGAATCATTTTTAAATTGGGAATATATGCCGTTAATCCCGCCCCTGCTTACACTTATTCTTGTTGTAGTAACAAGAAAAGTCGGCATTAGTTTAGGTGCAGGAATTATTACCTCGGCATTTGTTATTGCGAACGGCCAAATTGGTGAATTTTTCACATTGGTAGTTGATTCATTTCTGGCAATATTTATTGAAGACGGCGGTTTGAACACGTGGAATGCATACATATTAATTTTCTTAACACTGCTCGGAATTATGACAGCATTTATGAATATGTCAGGCGGTGCGCGTGCATTTACTAACTGGGCCCTGACTAAAGTTAAATCCCGCCGCGGTGCAGGTCTAATGACCGGAATGCTCGGTATTATCGTTTTTATCGATGACTATTTCAGTGCATTAATCGTCGGTCAGGTTGCAAAACCGATTACCGACAAGTATAAAATTTCAAGAGCGAAACTGGCTTACTTGGTCGATACTACAGCCTCACCGGTAGCGGTGATGTCGCCTGTATCCAGCTGGGGTGCAGGAATTATGGGGCTTACAGCACCGCTTTTAATCGGAGCAGGTATGACGCATATTTCACCGTTCCAGAGCTTTATGTATATGATCCCTATGAACTTCTATGTCATAGCGGCAATTGTTATGATGTTTATCGTTATTTTTTAAGTTCGATATCGGACCGATGCGAAAACAAGAAGAGCTGGCAATTAATGAAGGTATTCTGCGCGATAAGGTACCTGAATTTGCAGAGCAGGATGAAGACCTGCCTGTCCATGAAGGCTCAAGCGCAAGTGCATTAATCGTGCCGATTGCCGGTCTTGCACTGACCGTTATCGTTGCGATGTATATTACAGGCGCAATGGAAGGCGGAGACTGGAGCGTCTTCACTGTAATGGAAAACACATTAATTACACACGCACTGTTAATCGGCGGTATCGCCGGTTTGGTGCTGACGCTGGTTTACTATTTCAAGCAGACGAAAAATGACAATGATTTCAGCGGCAGACATATTCTGCTTGGCATCAAAACAGGATTTCTTGCCATGTTCCCTGCGATGATGGTATTAACATTCGCATGGATGATCGGCGGATTAATCAGTCAGCTGGGCACAGGTGAACTGCTCGGTGCAATGGTTGAAAATTCGAATCTGCCAGTAGTCCTTCTGCCGGCTGTGATATTTATCTGCATGTATTATGGCGCTTGCTACAGGTACGAGCTGGGTTCATTCGGTATTCTGATTCCTGTTGCGGCGAAATTATTATTCACTTGATGCAACTGAGCTCTTTACTGCCTAGTTTGCAGCAGTATTGGCCGGTGCTGTGTTCGGTGACCACTGTCTCCAATTTCCGATTCGACAATTCTGTCGTCTACAGGATCCGGCAGTGATCACATCGTCCACGTTATGACGCATTGCCATATGCGCTTATTTCAGCATTAATCGGACTTGCCGGTTTTATTCATACTGGGAATTACTACGAGTTGTACTATGGGCACTAGCGGGCGTTTTCGGCGGCCTTCTTGTAGTGTTTGTTATCGTTAAATTTATGTACCGCCCGGTAGCTAAACAGAACGCATAATGGTAAAAATTATGCTATCATGGATGTATTAGTTTGATTAAAGGGTGTGCGTCTATGATTACGATTGATCATATGAACTTTGAACTCGTGGAAAATTACCGCGATGCATTTGATGAAGAAATATTTATTGAAAAATACAGCGAACTGCTGAACAAGTATGATTACATCGTCGGTGATGTCGGTTATGAAAAACTGAGGCTTGCCGGTTTTTATAGAAATGGAAAACGTAAAGTGGAACCGGACAAACGGGTCAATGCTATCGAAGAGTATTTAAATGAATACTGCAACTTCGGATGTGCGTACTTTATTTTACGAAAAGTTTCAAAACACGAATTACAAGAACAGACTGAAGAGTCTGATGAAGAAGTTCAGGAAGAGGCCGGGCCGTAATGGACCGGTCTCTTTTTATTATCTGGGCGCAGGCATATGATATGATAAGAGAGTAATAATGATGAGGTGTAGAAATGTATTTTGAGATAAAAAAACTGTTAAACAAGCGTCTCGACTACATTGAAGGACTTGCAGAAACGATTGACACTGAGAATAATCTAGCGCTTGAAAGAGCCTGTCACATGCTTATAGAAGCGACAGTCGATGTAGGTAATATGATTATCGATGCGTTTATATTAAGAGATCCCGGTAACTATCAGGATGTGCTTGATATTTTGGCTCAGGAAAAAGTAATAGGGCCTGAAGATGCAGAGAAGTTTAAAAATACGCTGCAGTGGAGAAAAGAACTGACGAGAAACTATCAGGCAGTGAATCACGAAGCAATGCGTGCAGATTTTAAAGAGAACATCAGTGCTTATAAAGATTTTAAGAAGAGCATTGAATATTTTTACAAAAATGATTCGCAGGCCGTAACGGCATTCAGCGGGGACGATGATGTATAAAGGATATTTAATCGATCTTGATGGCACGATGTTTAACGGTAACGAGGTCATTGATGGTGCTATTAATTTTATCGACCGTTTAAATGTTTCGGGCATTCCCTATTTATTTCTGACGAATAATGCGACCAGACATCCTGAAGAAATTCTTCAAAAGTTTGAGACGATGGGCTTTACAACGACAGTAAATCATATAACACGTCGGCAGCTGCAATGAAAAACTATCTTGAACAGGAATTCAATTCACCGGGAGTATATATAGTCGGGACTGACAGTTTTAAAAACACGCTGACTAAAGATAGCAGTATTGTATTAACTGAGACGGCACCGGATGCGGTCGTTATGGGTCTCGATACATCAATTACGTTTGATAAAATTATTACTGCCTGCCGGCTGATTCAGGAAGGCGCGCGCTTTCTTGCGACAAATCCTGATATAAAGATTAAAACGGATTTTGGTTTTTCTCCTGGGAACGGCTCATTCGTAAAACTGGTCAGTGAAGTTACTGGAGTCGAGCCTGTCATTACCGGCAAACCAAACCGTTATATTTTAGATGGTGCTTTAGCACGGTTAAATTTGCTGCCGGGTGAAGCGGTAATGATTGGTGATAATTACGACACTGATTTTTAACGGGAATTAACGGTGGGCTGGATACGATTCATGTTGGTACAGGTGTGCATTCTAAAGAAGAAGTAATGACGAAAGAAATACCGCCGTCACATGTAATTGATACGCTTTGTGACTGGCAGTTATAAGTTTAAGTAACGCTCTCGTGTTAACCATTTTAAATATTAGGTTAACACGAGGGTTTTTTCCTGTTATGATATAACTAATCAAAATTACAGGAGTAATAATATGAAAACTAAACATCTTGTTTTTGCTGCATTATTTACTGCACTGATTGCTGTCGGTGCACAAATCAGAATTCCTCTTGGCCCGATACCGTTTACGCTGCAGGTGCCGATGGTGCTCCTGGCTGGAATGCTGCTTGGGAAGAAATTGGGATTAATTTCAATTACAGCATATATATTCATCGGCCTGATCGGTATTCCGGTCTTTGCAGGCGCCGGAGGCTTAGGGTCTCTCGTATCACCGTCATTCGGATTTGTGCTCGGTTTCATTCCCGGTGTAGTGATTACAGCTGTCGGCGGCAATGAACATGCGGGACGAATGATTACCTTTACGCTCTTAGGTATGGTGACGATTTATATGCGGTGTGCTTTATTTCGCGTTTATTATGAATACGGTAATCGGAACTCCTATGTCTCTGACGGAATATTAATGGCTGCGGTCGTACCGTTTTTAATTAAGGATGTCATATTAGCCGTGTTAACGGTCATGTTTGCGAAGACTTTAACACAGAGAGGACTTATGCTGGCGTAAAAATAGGACTTTCAAATGATGGATTTTTAAGAGAATTTCTATTATAATGTACTGTATATAGAAAATGCTCATAAATGATTGGAGTGAAGTATAATGGCAGTCAGTCAGGATACAATGTATGAACAAGTTGAAGAAGTATTAGATAAATTACGTCCCTTCCTTCTGCGTGATGGCGGAGACGTTGAACTCGTAGATGTTGAAGACGGTATTGTGAAGCTCAGACTTCTAGGCGCATGCGGAACATGCCCAAGCTCAACGATTACTCTTAAAGCCGGTATCGAACGTGCACTTCTTGAAGAAGTACCAGGTTTTGTTGAAATCGAGCAAGTGTTTTAAATTGCAACTAGAGACGTGACGTCTCTAGTTTTTTTATTTTTTAAGGTGGGGAGCATGACCAATGTATACAATTGTAGAATTTTGCAACGCTAATATGCAAAAGGGAACTCACGATGTGTATGCTCAGCTGGATAAAAATCCGGCAATCGATGTCGTTGATTATGAATGCACAAATAATTGCGGTTTATGCAGTAAAAGTTTTTTCGTTCTCGTAGACGGGGAGATCGTAGCTGCTAAAAATAATGAGCAGCTTCTTGAAAAAACGTATAAACGGATCGATAAAAATAATCAGGCATTTGATGAGTGAACTCATCATTGGTGCTAACGTTTTTCGTATAGTATAATTAAGATATTGAGATTTTTATAACAAAGTATTTAGAACAGGAGTGATTTTTATGTCATCAGTAACACTGACAGAAAGTGCAGCGTACGAAGTTAAAGATATGCTGGAAGCGAATGACATGGTCGACGGTTTTCTGCGTTTTAAAGTTCAGGGCGGAGGCTGTACAGGATTAACTTATGGCATGGCGGCGGAAGGTGAAGCATCGGAAAAGGATGAAGTATTCGAATTTCACGGTGTTAAAATGCTCGTTGCCAAAATGGATCTGCCTGTTGTAGACGGTACTGTGATTGATTTTAAACAGTCGCTTATCGGCGGCGGGTTTACGATTGAAAACCCGAATGCAAGCTTGTCATGCGGCTGCGGTTCCTCATTTAGAACTAAAGCAAATGCGGGAGCTCCGGGAGACTGTTAAAATTAGTGAAAACGCTTGAAATATTAACATATAGTGCTAATATATAAACTGGTATAGAAACTGATATAACAGTATAAAACATATAAACTTATTCGCTGGGAAGGAAAATAAATTATGAGCTATGAAAGAAAAAAAGTCTTAGTACTTGGTGCCGGTTATGCAGGTTTATCTACAGTTAGTAAACTGCAGAAAATTATTGGAGTCCAGGAAGCGGACATTACTTTAATTAACAAAAATGAATACCACTATGAATCTACTTGGCTGCATGAAACTGCAGCAGGTTCAATGAACTGGGAAGACGGCGTGTATCCGATTGCGAAAGTAGTCGATAACATGAAAGTACGTTTTATTCCTGCAGAAGTAACTAAAATTAACCGCGATCAGCAAGTTGTTGAAACAACTCAGGGCGAATTCGAATTCGATACGCTTGTTGTGGCACTAGGATTTGAAAGTGAATCATTCGGCATTAAAGGAATGGACGAATTTGCAACGACAATCGTCAGCCCGGAAACTGCTGTAACGACTCGCGAAGAGATTGAACAGAACTTTATCAAGTATAAAACATCAAAAGACCCTAAAGATCTTTCTATTCTTGTCGGTGGAGCAGGTTTTACCGGTGTTGAATTCCTGGGTGAACTTGTTGAAACTTTACCTGAGCTGTGCAAAATACATGGTATCGACTACAACGACGTTAAAATTACGTGTGTAGAAGCAATGCCTTCAATGCTGCCAATGTTTTCGGATGAATTAACTCAGTACGCAGTTGATTTCCTTGAATCACGCGGTGTTGAATTTATGCTTGGTACTGCAATTGTTGCAGCAAATGAAAATGGTTTCGTTGTTAAAGTTAACGACGAAGAAGTTCAGCTTGAAGCTTCAAGTGTAGTATGGACAGCGGGTGTACGCGGTTCACGTCTGATGGAAGAATCTTTTGAAGGCGTTAAACGCGGACGCATTATCGTTAAAGAAGATTTGACAATTGACGGTTACCCGAATATCTTTGCAATCGGTGACGTAGCAGCTGTAATGAATGGTACTGGCGAAAACGCCCGTCCATATCCGACAACTGCTCAAATTGCAATGCAATTAGGTGAACACACTGCTAAAAATATTAAACTTAACTTAAACGGCGAGAAAATGGCGGCATTCTCTTATGACGATAAAGGAACAGTATGTTCTTTAGGCTCTAAAGATGGAATTGTATGTAGTTTTTGGTGTAGTTTTCGGTCGTGAAATTAAAGGGAAATCAGCATCATTCATGAAGAAAGTCATCGATACTCGTGCAGTTCTGAAAATCGGCGGCGCAGTATTAGGTGCTACAAAAGGAAAATTCCTGTAATTTAAAATTCAGCATTATGCATGGGTATATAATGCCCATGCTTTTATTTTTGGAGGAAATAATTATGGCAATGAATATAGTCCAGCTTTTTATTTCTGTACTGCTGTACTTCGTCTTATTTTATGGGATCAGTTTTATTCTGAACATGATTTTGAAGATGACTTGGATTATGGCGTATGTTTATCCGGTAATTGTGTTATGGATTATCGGCAGAGTATCATTATTTGATTACATAGCAAGTCCCGGTGAATCATTCGGTATTTTATGGGAGAATATCATCGGAATATCAATATATGATGTCGTCATTTTAGGCAGTGGTTTTATCGGAATTATTCTAGCAGGCATGACAATACGCTACTTAAGAAAAGCAGGTTATCAAATGTTTTAGGGGGAACACATTTTGAAAATTAAATTTGAAGAAAAATACATTGCTGACGATTCAGCAATTGTGATCGGTCTACCTGAAAATATAAAAGAGCTGAAGAATTTCGATGAACTCGATACATTATTAAATGGTTTAACTGAAGAGATTATTTCGGCAAACGTACTGTCTGATACATTCGGTAAAGTGACAACGACCGGTGTTACTATTCAGCGTCAATACCGTAAAGTTATAGCTGTCGGTTTAGGAGACAGCAGTGAATTAACTGCGCTGAAAGTACAAAAAGCTGTCGGTAAACTGTTCCAGTTTATGGACGGGGAAAAAGACAGCCAAGCTCAGTTTATTTTAGATACATTTGCTTTTGAACCTAAAGAAGTCGCTGATGCAATAGGCATGATGTCTGCAGTAAGCAATCACGTACTGATGGGTTATGATACGGCGGATAAAAAGCAGTTCCGCGATGAATTGGATGTCACACTGATTACAAAAGAAGATGTGAAAGCTGGTTACGATCACGGAGCAGCACTTGGCAACATTATACTTGCCAGAGATTTCGCGACAATGCCGCCTAACTTGCTGTATCCGGAAAGTTTTGCCGATGAAGTGGCCGTGCAGTTTAAAGAACGCCCATATATAAAAGGTGAAGTAAAAGACTTCGATACACTCGTTCAGGAAGGCTTCGGTTTACTTGCTGCAGTCGGTAAAGCTTCTGTCAGAAAACCGAGATTAGTCACGATTGAATATAAACACCCTGATGCAAGAGACGATGCACCGATTGCTTTAGTTGGTAAAGGTATTACTTACGACTCGGGCGGTTATTCGCTTAAAACACGTACAGGCATGCGCTCAATGAAGTATGATATGAGCGGTGCAGCAAACGTTGTTGGCATGATGGACGCGATATCGAAATTAGAACTGCCGGTTCACGTTGTTGCAGTGCTTGCACTCGCAGAAAACATGGTGGATGGCAATGGTATGCGGCCTGACGATGTATATCAATCGCTGTCAGGAAAAACAGTTGAAGTATCAAATACTGATGCTGAAGGCAGACTTGTACTGGCTGATGCTGTGTACTACGCTTCAACGACGTATAACCCTAAAATAATGATGGACTTTGCGACGCTGACAGGTGCAGTGATACAGGCAATCGGTACAGACCGCACCGGTGTATTTACAAACCAGGGCAGAAAATTTATCAATAACCTTTTAATCAGCAGCAAAGTGACAGGCGAAGACATCTGGCACTTGCCGATATCGGAACTTGAAGACGACAGAGTAAAACAATCTGACATTGCAGATTTAATTAATGCAGACTTTAAGCCGGGCGGAGCATCATTTGCCGCTGCATTTATTAACCAGTTTACAGAAGAAACACCGTGGGTACATTTTGATATTGCAGGCACAAGCAATACATCAAGTACGACACCATTCGCAAAAAAAGGATCTACAGGTGTAATGATTCGGACGATAGTGGACTTAATCGAATCGGGTACGCTGTATGAATAAAGGGGTACTAAAAACACTTGGCATTACAATTACAGTTGATGAGATTGGTAAATGTGCAGTAGAAATGCCGATTACTGAAAAAGTACTTCAGCCATTCGGATACGTGCACGGCGGTGTTAATGTTTTACTGGCAGAAACGGCAGCAAGTATGGGTGCATTTAAGATGATTGCCGATGATGAGATTGCCTTTGGAATGGAGATAAATGCCAACCACCTGAGAGCGAAACGTGAAGGCACACTGACAGCAACTGCACTTTTAAAACACGGCGGCTCAACATCACAAGTATGGGAAATCGAAGTGACCGATGAAGACGACGAGCTGGTAGCATTAAGCAGATGTACCGTGGCAATAAGAAAGAAAAGATAATAAGATAAAGACTAGAAGGGAATCCGGCTGCGGGTTCCCTTTTTTGGTGTGGTTTTCTGGGGCTGGCATGATCGGGTATCATGTGTATCCGAGCCTCGCGGGACTGGCGTGAACGGGTATCATGTGATCCCAGCCTCACGGGACTGGCATGAACGGGTGTCATGTGTATCCGAGCCTCGCGGGACTGGCGTGAACGGGTATCATGTGTATCCGAACCTCACGGGACTGGCGTGAACGGATATCATGTGTATCCGAACCTCACGGGACTGGCGTGAACGGATATCATGTGTATCCGAACCTCACGGGACTGGCATGAACGGTATCATGTGTATCCCAGCCACATGGGACTGGCGTGAACGGGTGTCATGTGTATCCTGAACCAAGAACACGAAAAATCTTTATTAAACAAAAAAATTCCTCCGGAAATTTCCGGAGGAATAAATTAAATTAATCGTTCAGTTCTTTATTTTTACTGCGTTCAATTTTTAATCTTACAGTTTCTTCTGTTTCAACTTCAGAGCCTGTTTCATCTCGTTTCAATTCGTTAAGAATTGTCAGCTGATACGGTTCAACATCGGAGTGAAAGGCGCTTCTTGCAATAAGATGTGCGCCGACAGGTGCAGAGATGAAAATGAATAATACAGCCAGCAGCAACTGTGTATCAACTTCTGCATGGTAATACGCAAAGTATATAAATACTCCTATAAGTGTCATTCCAACACCGAGCGTTGAACTTTTCGAAGCTGCGTGCACTCTTGTGTATGTATCCGGAAGGCGGATTACACCGACTGCTGAAACAATTGTGAAAAAGGCGCCGCCGATTAAGAAAAATGTGATCAGACTAACTATTATTATCTCTGTCATTTTCAATAATCACACCTTTCTCCAGGAATTTGGCAAAGCCGATAGTTGCGATAAATCCGATCATACCGATCAGCATAATGACGACGAGCAGGTATGATGTATCGAGTGCTATCGATACCAGTCCGATCATTCCCATCAGCGTGACACCGAATGCATCTAGTGTAATAACTCTGTCATGCAGTGTCGGTCCTTTAAGAACTCTGTAAATCATACCGAGCATTGCGAATGCGAATGCAATGATACAGATGATACTACTATATTGATAAAGTTTGTCATGGTTTAGCCACCTCTTTTATTACATTTTCAAAAGAAGTTTTAATGTTAGCAATTTCTGCATCAGCATCGTCCATATCGAGACCGTGAATATAAATAATAGAGTAGTCTTCGGAAATAGCTACCACAACTGTACCCGGTGTTAAAGTAATCAGGGTGGACAGCAGTGCGACTTCCCATTCTTCTTCAAGATCATTTGGATAAGCATAGAATCCGGGATGAATGTCAATTTTAGGTGCCATTACGATGCGTACTACATCGACGTTGGCTTTTACCAACTCAATGATAAAGACGAGGAACAGACGTACCATCCAGTACAGACGCTTCAGATAAAAACGGCCGGGCAGGAAGTTGCGCAGTATATAAACAGCTACGAGCCCGATTATATACCCGGTAACGAATGTCCCGACAGTAAAGTCTCCATTCATAAACACCCATAAAAATGCTAAAACGATGTTAATTAAAAGTTGAAATGACAATTATTCCACCCCCATCAAATAATTAGAGTATGAAGACGGGTTGTAGAATGATTCAGCCGCCATTTCAAAGACTGGGAATAAGAAGTCAGCTGAAAGACCAAAGACTATTGAAACAATAACGAGACCAATAGCTGAGAACAGCAGTTTATCCGATTTAATATTCTTAAGTTCAATCGGCTCTGCCGGTTCTCCCCAGATATAATAAATATTTTCATAATACTGTATAACACGATTAAGCTCGATAATAATACGATGACAGCAGCGATTGCATTCCCGTTATCAAATGCAGACTCGACGATAAATAACTTACCGAAAAAGCCTGGGAACGGGGGAACACCTGCGAGTGAGAGACTGGCGACAAAGAACATCCAGCCCACAACAGGGTGCTGCTTAATCAGCCCGCCAAGATCAGCTGCATCGTTTTTACCTGTCCGGTAAATAATGAAGCCGATCAAAAGGAACAGTGCTGCTTTAATAACAATATCGTGGATCAGATAGTACATCGCACCTACAGTGCCGGCGTAGTCCATCATTGAGAATCCAACGATAATCACACCGATTGCAATCATAATATTATAGATAATAATTTGTTTCATATCAGTGTAGGCAAGAGCTCCGATACAGCCGGCTACAATTGTTAATAGTGCCAGCAGCAGAAGTATCTGATGGGTGTAAGCTACGTCAGTTGTAAAGAATAGTGAATATGTTCTTGCAATTGCATAAACACCAACTTTAGTTAGCAGTGCGCCGAACAATGCAATTACCGGAATTGGCGGTGCACTGTAGGAGCCGGGCATCCAGAAATATAACGGGAACAAGCCTGCTTTTGTAGCAAAAACGAATATAAATACAACCGAGATAATTGTCATTATGGCAAGGCTGCCTTCATAACTCGAAAGTTTGATATGGATGTCAGCCATATTAAGTGATCCTGTAACGGAATACAGATATGCAAGTCCTACCAGGAAGAAGTTTGATGACACAATATTAACAACCAGGTACTTAAACCCTTCCTGCAGCTGGACTTTACGGCTGCCTAATGTAATTAATACATACGACGCGAGCAGGAATACTTCGAAAAACACAAACATATTGAAGAGGTCACCTGTAGTAAAGGCGCCATTTATTCCCGTAATCATAAACAGAACCATAGGATAATAATAATATTTCTCTCTTTCATATCCAATTGACTGGAATGAATAAATGATAACGAAAAACATTACAATTGATGTTGTAAACACTAAAAGAGCAGCGGTCATATCATAAACAACACTAATACCGAATGGCGCTGACCAATTACCAAGATAAGTAACCATCGTACCGTTAATATATACATAATAGATGTTAAATGCTGCAAAACCAATCAAAATTAAACCAGTTACAGCCGATATAATTCGATGAGGCATCGGACGTTTGCCGATAAACAGCATAATGACACCGGCAATGAACGGAAGTATGACTGGGAGCATAGGTAGTATGTTAGTCGTCATGTGGAACTCCTTTCATATCTTCAGTGTTATCAGTACCGAGCTCTTTATAATTTCTGAGCAGAAGTACGAGACTGTATGAAGTCAGTGCAAATGAAATTACAATTGCTGTCAGAATTAAAGCCTGGGGCAGTGGATCAGAATAAGAAGTAACTGCCTCATCAAGAACCGGCACGCTGCCCCGTTTTAACTGTCCCATAGTCAGAATCATTAAGTGTACTCCATGAGACAGAATCGAAAGGCCGATGATAATACGCAACACACTTTTCGATAAAATTAAATAAGTCGCACTGGCAATTAGTATTCCTGATAAAAATATAGTGACGAGTTCCATTATTCTTCTGTCCCCCCAACGAGTGTAATAATCAATAATGATGTCCCGGCGACAATAAGGAATACACCGATATCAAAAAGTACTGCTGTATGGAGTGCAACTTCTCCGAACACCGGCACGTTAATGTATGTATGCTGGTGTGTGAAGAAAGGAACGCCGAAGAAAAATAGCAGCGTAGGTACGAGAATTGCAAATGCCAAACCAACACTGATCATTAAATGAAAGTTGACCGGAATCATTTTCTTAACTGTTTTGTAGTCGTAGGCCATAAGCAGCAGTATGATGGCTGAAGCCGCAAGCAGACCGCCGACGAAACCGCCGCCCGGTGTGTAGTGACCTGCCAGAAATAGGTTTACAGCAAACAACAGGATGATGAGAAATATCACTTTAGAAGTGAATTGTATAAACACATCATTCATCTGGCGTTGAACTTTACTGTAGCCAGCTCTTTTAAGCGTGCTCTTCATTGTCATCATCCTTTCTTGATACTTTTGCTTTCATCAATGCATAAATTCCAATTCCAGCGATTCCGAAGACCAGAGTTTCCATTAAGGTATCGTAACCACGGAAGTCTACCAGTATTACGTTTACCATATTACCTCCGGCAGCCAGATCATAGACGTGATCAATGTGATACTGACTGATCGATTCAAACAGTCTGTTTGAATATGCTGCCAGACCAAACAGAATAACGATAACTCCGACACCTGCAGAGACAATAAAGTTCGTAAATTTAAATTTAATGCTTTCTTCATGTTTCGAGCGTTTTGGCAGATGATAAAAACAAACGAGGAATAATGTCGTCGTTACTGTTTCTATCGCAAGCTGAGTGAGTGCAAGGTCCGGCGCTCTGAAGAATGCGAAGAACAATGCCATTGAAAACCCGATTGCCCCGAGCATAATAATCGAAACCATGCGTGAGCGTGTCATCATAATAATTGCTAGAGACACTAAAATGATGAGTACGAGAGCCATGTCCTGAATACCGACTTCAGCGAAGTCATCAAATGTAATCGGCAGTCCCGTATAGAAAGTCGTAACGATACCGAGAACGACGAAGAATCCGAAAATATAAACCATGTAATCTCTCAGGAAGCCGCTCATAATACCGTCTGTCGCTTTAGCTGAGCCGAGCTGGCTGTATATAAGACCCTGATCGTATAAATGATTCAAAGTAAATTGCTCTTTGTGATAATCGTAAATGAACATCCAGCTGCTTCTGAATAAGTAAAGCACTGTACCGATTACAACTATGGCGACTGTCGCCCACAGTGCAGGATTATCAAATCCATGCCAGTGTGAAATTTTAGTATTCAATGCCGTATCTGTACCGAGTATGCTCATTGCTGCAGGATCGATAATTGAACCTGACAGAATGTTCGGGAACAATCCGAAAATTATAACCAGTGACGATAAAATAATCGGTGAAGCCAGTAATAATTTTGGAGCTTCATGCGGCTCTTTCGGCGTATCATGTGTACGTTTGCCGAAGAAAACACCGTGAATTAATTTAATAGAATAAACGAATGTGAAAATACTGCCGACGATTGCAAGAATCGGGAACAGTACACTCCAGTCAGCCAGCACACTGAAGTTCGCATTGCTTATTTCAAACATTGCCCCAAGGAACAATTCTTTTGACAGGAATCCGTTAAATGGAGGAATACCTGCCATCGATAATGCTGTAACCAGTGTCATTGTAAATGTAATAGGCATCAGCGTCATTAAGCCGCCGAGTTTCTTCATGCTCCGTGTACCGGTTTCGTGGTCAAGAATACCGGCAACCATGAATAGTGCGCCTTTAAATGTTGCGTGGTTAATAATATGAAACACTGCAGCAACGACTGCGACTGTGAAAATCTGTTCGTTGGCACCTGTAGATACTGCAAGTGCCCCGACTCCGAGGAGACTCATAATGAGACCGAGCTGTGACACGGTCGAGTATGCAAGTATTGCTTTTAGGTCATCCTGTTTAATGGCGTTGAATGAAGCCCAGAACAGTGTGACAAGACCGATAACTAAAATCAGCCATACCCATAATTCGCTGAATGCGAAAACCGGTGTAAATCTTGCAACTAAATAGAGACCAGCTTTAACCATCGTAGCTGAGTGCAGGTAAGCACTGACCGGTGTCGGTGCTTCCATAGCGTCCGGCAGCCATATGTAAAACGGAAACTGTGCAGATTTGGTAAACGCACCGAGCAGTACTAGAACAACTGCCAGCGGTGTGAGAGGGCTTGCCATGATTAAATCAACATTGGCAATCATCTCTCTAATGCTGAACGTATCTGTAATAAGATGCAGAATAATAAATCCTCCGAGCATCATAAATCCGCCGAAGAAAGTGATCAGCATTGATTTTTGTGCACCGTAAATCGATTTCTCTTTAGTAAACCAGAAAGCGATTAACAGGAAACTGGAAATTGAAGTCAGTTCCCAGAAGAAGTAGAGCATTAAAATATTGTCACTTAAAACTACTCCGAGCATGGCAGTCATAAAGATAAGCAAGTAGACATAAAAATTGCCAAGCTTTTCGTCTTTTGATAAGTAGCCGATAGAATATAATACTACCAGCGCACCAATACCGGAAATGAGTATTGCAAACAGTAAGCCGAGACCATCTATGTAGACGTCAAAATTCAGCCCGATACGGGGCATTAAATTCAATGTATGATGGAAAACTTGATTATTAGCAATAGAAGGTATTAAGCTAAATAAGTATGCGACTATCACAGTCGGAATAGGTAAAACAAACCAACCGAGATGTACATCTTTAACATACCTGTAGATTATTGCGATTGCGATTGCAGCAATAACAGGTAAAAATATTGCGAAATGTATCAATGTCAAAGTGTATCCTCCTCTAACGTTATTATATTTAATCATTATACATTAATATTAATTGTAAATAAACGCTTACGGTTTGAAATTTCAGGCTATTCTCGTATACTGTATATAGTAGTAAGTAGTACTGAATTTAAAATATTTAATTTTTCGTTTCATTATTACTGCTGCAAAAATGAAATTAATAAAATTTTTCAGGAGGCCGAATTCATGGCATTTTCACAATTAACAACAGAAGTTTTAGAAGGCGAAACAAAAGCGGTAATCAAAACAAACATGGGTGACGTAACAGTTAAGCTGTTAAACAATGTTGCACCTAAAACTGTAGAGAACTTTGTTACACACGCAAAAAATAAATATTACGATGGATTAATTTTCCACAGAGTAATTAAAGACTTCATGATTCAGGGCGGCGACCCGACTGGAACAGGCATGGGCGGAGAGAGTATTTGGGGAGAAGCATTCGAAGATGAATTTTCAACAGATGCATTCAACCTGTACGGCGCACTGTCAATGGCTAATGCTGGACCAAACACAAACGGTTCACAGTTCTTTATCGTCCAGTTAAAAGACGTACCGGCTGATATGATTTCACAACTTGAAGGTGCGGGTTACCCGGCTGAAATCGTTGAAAGCTATAAAAAACACGGTGGAACTCCCTGGTTAGATCAGAGACATACTGTTTTCGGACATGTTATTGAAGGTCTTGATATTATCGAGAAAATTGCTGATGTTAAAACAGGAAGACAGGATAAGCCTGCTGAAGATGTAATCATCGAAACAATTGAAGTAACAGAATAATATATGTAATTAAGAGGTGTGCAGCCGTGTATTTAATACAGGCTGTGCATTTTTATTTTGAAAAAAGAAGGGAAATATATACATATTTAATAAAGATATTACAAAAATCCTGCTGAAAGTATCACAAATTAGTCATTATTATAATATCTAATCCATAAAACACTCTGATATACTTGTGTGTATAAAGGTGAGTGATTTAAAAATGATGCCGTTCCTTTATTTCCCGGAAGATAAAACGGAATACATTCCAGCTCTTATCATGTTACTTCTTTTTATATTACTTGCGTTTATCGTGTACAAACTTATTAAAAAATATTCGCGCAATGAAGAAGAGAAGATGAAAGAATTCGAAGAAAAAGTTCTCGAAAGACTTGAACATGAGTATAAGGATGACTCCACACGGAAATAGTAATCTAACTAAAATAAGAAACCTATTATTTCTGTGTGCGACCTCAGAGCTCCGCAGATTTACATAACTGATATGAAAAATACGCGCACATATGCCATCTTGGTGTATGTGTTTTGCTATGTTATTTTTTGGTTACTTCAGCTAACTGTGTTAAAATGGTGATGGATTTAATAAAAGAAGTAAATAAGTAGGGATAACATGGCAAAAAAATACCGGATCGGCCAGTTCGTCAAAGTGAAAATTACTGGTATTCAGTCGTACGGTGCTTTTGTCAAAACTCCTGATAATCGTGATGGTCTGATCCATATTTCTGAAGTGATGAACGATTACGTTCACGATGTGAATCAATATTTATCTAAAGGCCAAATAGTAAAGGCTAAAATTGTCAGCATTGATGAAAACGGTAAAATCAGCTTATCATTGAAAGAAAATGAATACTTTAAGAACGAAGAGAAAAAAAGAGATAAGCGTTCTGTATTAGAGAAGATCAAAGATACCGAGAAATACGGTTTCCAGACGCTGGCAGAACGAATGCCGCTCTGGATAGAAGAGGCAAAAGAACGTAGAATAATGCCAGTAGTAAAACCTGTAATAATTACAGGTTTTTTATTTTATTTTCCGATGAATATATTCATTCTAAATGTATTTATTCCACTGGAATTACGGCTTAATAAGTATAAAAACCAGTTTAATGTATACGTTTTCAAACTTTGCAAAGACTATTGGAACACGGTTTAATAAATCTCTTGATAATAATGTTAATTACAGTCATGATGGTGATGAATACATATTTAATAATGTATATTTAAATGACTTTTTAAACATAAAAGGGGGAGAAATTAATGAGAAGTGAAGAAATCATCAAAAAGACAGAACGGTATGATACGGATATTTATAAACCGCTGCCGATTGTAATTTCTGAAGCGGAAGGCGTATGGGTGAAAGATCCTGAAGGAAATAAGTATTTGGATATGCTGAGTGCATACTCTGCGGTGAATCAGGGACACCGTCATCCTAAGATTATTCAGGCATTAAAAGATCAGGCGGATAAAGTAACCCTGACATCGAGATCGTTCCACGTCGACTGTCTTGGAGACTGGTTCGAAAAACTCAGTGAAATCTCCGGTAAAGAGAGAGTCCTGCCGATGAATACAGGAGCTGAGGCTGTTGAATCCGCAATTAAGGCAGCGAGACGCTGGGCGTATGAAGTAAAAAGGGTGCCTGATAATCAGGCGGAAGTAATTGCCATGAAAAATAACTTCCACGGCAGAACGATGATTCCAATGTCGATGTCGTCAGAGCCGGAATACAGAAGAGGATTCGGTCCTCTTGGTGAAGGTTTCCAAATTGTTAATTACGGAGATTCAGAAGCGCTGGAAGATGCGATAAATGATAATACTGCTGCAGTTATCTTAGAACCGATTCAAGGTGAAGCGGGTGTTAATATTCCGCCGGAAGGCTATTTAAAAGCAGTGAGAGAAATTTGCGACCGCAACAATGTCCTGTTTATCTCGGATGAAATTCAGGCGGGCCTTGGACGTTCAGGAAAAATGTTTGCAACAGACTGGGATGAAGTCGTGCCTGATATGTACATTTTAGGAAAAGCGCTTGGCGGAGGCGTGTTCCCGGTATCAGTCGTACTTGGTGATGACGAAGTACTTGGTGTACTGAATGAAGGATCGCACGGTTCGACATTCGGCGGCAACCCGCTGGCGGCCAGAGTATCAGAAGCAGCACTAGACGTGATTATCGATGAAAAGCTGTCAGAGCGTTCATTGGAGCTCGGAGAATACCTGCTCGGTGAACTGAAGAAAATCAGCCATGAAGCTATAGTAGACATTCGCGGCAGAGGGCTTTTTATCGGTCTGGAACTTAATAAAAGTGCACGTATATTCTGTGAACAGCTTAAAGATGAAGGCGTGCTCTGCAAAGAAACTCACGGTACGGTAGTGAGATTTGCACCGCCGCTAGTTGTGACGAAAGACGAACTTGACTGGGCCCTCGATAAAGTTAAAAAAGTTTTTAACAAAGATACTTTCTAAAAATAATCTTTATGATACAATATGAGATGAAAACAGTTACAAAAAAAGGCGGATCAAAATGTCAGAAGAAATTAGTTTAGTTGAATCTACACAGCGCATCATTAAAGAGGCGCTCGATAAGCTTGGTTATAACGACGATATGTACCAATTAATCAAAGAACCTTTACGTACACTAAAAGTGCGTATACCGGTGAAAATGGATGATGGTTCAGTTAAAGTATTTACGGGATACCGTGCACAGCATAACGATGCAGTGGGTCCTACTAAGGGCGGAGTTCGTTTCCACCCGAGCGTTTCAGAAGATGAAGTTGTTGCATTGTCTATGTGGATGACTCTTAAAGCAGGTATTGTTAACCTGCCTTACGGCGGCGGTAAAGGCGGAATCATCTGTGACCCGCGCGAAATGAGCATGGATGAAGTCGAAAGACTGTCACGCGGTTACGTTCGTGCAATTTCTCAAATCGTTGGACCGACTAAGGATATTCCGGCACCGGATGTATTCACAAACTCGCAGATTATGGCTTGGATGATGGATGAGTACAGCGCGATTGACCAATTCAACTCGCCTGGATTCATTACAGGTAAACCATTAGTACTCGGCGGTTCAGAAGGCCGTGACAGAGCTACAGCACTAGGCGTTGTAATCTGTCTTGAAGAAGCACTTAAAAAGCGCGATATGAAGATGGAAGACATTCGTATTGTCATCCAGGGATTCGGTAACGCAGGCAGCTTCCTGTCTAAATTCCTATTCGACAGAGGTGCGAAAATCGTCGGTATTTCAGATGCCAACGGTGCACTTCATGACCCGAACGGTCTTGATATCGACTATCTTTTAGAACGCCGTGACAGTTTTGGTATGGTAACGAATCTGTATGAAGATGTATTATCAAACGATGAGTTATTTGCACTTGATTGCGACGTTATTATTCCGGCAGCAATCGAGAACCAGATTACTGAAGCCAATGCGCCGAACATTAAAGCTCAAATTTTATGTGAAGCAGCAAACGGACCAACTACTACTGAAGCTACACGCATCCTGACTGAAAGAGGCGTTCTGATCGTTCCGGACGTACTGGCATCAGCAGGCGGAGTAACAGTATCTTACTTCGAGTGGGTACAAAACAACCAGGGTTATTACTGGAGTGAAGATGAAGTAAACGAGAAAATGGAACAAAAACTCGTTGCAGCATTTAACGAAATCTATGACCTTCACGAAAACCGTCAAATCGATATGAGACTTGCAGCATTTATCGTAGGTCTTAAAAGAACTGCAGAAGGCTCACGCTATCGCGGTTGGGCATAAAACTGATTATTTTAGAGGCAAAACCCTTTTGGGTTTTGTCTTTTTTTGATTATCTGCAGTTTTTTTGAGTTATCTCACCAATGAGCGGGTTTCATGTCAGAGGTAATCGTTTATCTCACCAATGAGCGGTTTTCATGTCAGAGGTAACGGATTATCTCACCAATGAGCGGTTTTCATGTCAGAGGTAACGAATTATCTCACCAATGAGCGGTTTTCATGTCAGAGGTAACGGATTATCTCACCAATGAGCGGTTTTCATGTCAGAGGTAACGAATTATCTCACCAATGAGCGGTTTTCATGTCAGAGGTAACGAATTATCTCACCAATGAGCGAGTTTCATTGCAGAATTAATACTAAAATAAAAAGAATTTGCAAAAATTTATTACACCTGATAAAGTCAATCATATCAATATTTCAGAAAGATTATTAAGAATGAATTTTCAGATAAATTGAATTTAACCCTTGCATTTATATTTTAAACTTGTTAGTATTAAAATCAATTCGAAGGAAGAGCAGTAACATATATCGATTTACAAGAGAGCGGTGGTGCTGTGAACCGGTATTTCATATATGCGAATGGACTTCTTTTATAAAACTTTAATTTAATATAACTTTTAATGAGTGGACCGGGCTTTACTGGTCAATATAGGTGGCACCGCGGCTCTCCGTCCTTAATATTTTTTAATATTAAGCATGGAGAGTTTTTTATTTATACTAATTTAATATCAGCAAATGGATTGAGTAGCAGCAGTCTTACGTTAACAGAGAGCCGGATATGGTGGAAACCGGCAGCGTGTTCTGCAGTGAATTGGGTTCCGGTTTTTAGGTTTGCTCGGGTAATGCCGTTATGCATTTGAGTGAAGTGAAAACTTCAACTGAGGTGGTACCGCGGTTTAACATCGTCCTCCATGACATTTTTGTCATGGGGGATTTTTAATTTTTAGGAGGAATATATTATGACATTAAATATTGCAGCAGTAACTGAAAAGACAATGATAAAAGTAAAAGACGGCAGTGATTTATCGTATAAAGAAATGCAAGAATTTTTTACAGAAGTGTTAGACGGTAAAATAACAGATGATGAACTCCGAGATTTCATAATCGCACTAAGCGATAAAGGTGAAACAGTAGATGAAATTACAGCGATTGCCGAAGTATTGAAGTCATATGCGAAAGATATTCCAAATGTAAATAATAAAGTAATGGATAATTGCGGCACCGGCGGGGATCGATCCCGGAGTTTCAATATCTCAACAACTTCAGCTTTTGTGCTGGCAAGCTGCGGAGTGACTGTCGCAAAACACGGCAACAAGAGTGTTACGAGTAAGACGGGAAGTTCAGATGTACTGCAGGCACTTGGCGTAAATTTAAATTTCGACGCTGACAGAGTTGCGAAAGAATTAAACGAGTCAAATATTACATTTTTAAGTGCACCGCATGTACATCCGAAAATGCGACAGATTATGAGAGTGAGGCAGACCTTAAAACGTCCGACAGTATTTAATTTTATCGGACCATGTATTAGTCCGCTCGATCTGGACTATCAGTTTTTAGGCATCTACGACCGTAAAAAGCTGATGACAATTACGAAAGTACTGCAGCGTTTAGGACGTAAAAATGCAGTAGTAATGAACGGTGCAGGCCATATGGACGAAGCAACACTGCTTGGAGAAAACCATCTCGTATTTTTACGCGGCGGTGAAATAGAAGAAGTCGTTATCGATCCGACAGACTACGGATTAACACTGTGCGATAAGAGTGACATTGCAGGCGGAGACGGTTATGAATAAAGAAATTCTCGAATCAGTATTAAAAGGAACCGCAACACGTGCACAAATCGAAACAGTACTGCTGAATGCAGGCATTGGTCTGTTCGTCGCAGATGAAGCAAAATCAATCGGTGCAGGTATCCAAAAAGCGAGAGAAGCGATTCAGTCGGGGAAAGCATATAACAAACTGCAGGAAGTCATTAAAAATAATGAGGAGTCGAAAGTATGACAATATTAGACGACATTGTAAAAGTGAAAAAAGAAGAACTTCTGAAATATCCGGAGGAAGTTGAATTAATTACAAGAGAAAAACCGCTGGACTTTACAGGCAGGCTTGACCGTAATAACGGTATCGCTCTAATCAGCGAAGTGAAACGCGCTTCACCGTCACAAGGTGACATTAATGCAGTGATGGATCCGCGTCTCAGGCAAAATCCATGTCAAAGGCGGAGCTGATGCGATCAGCGTGCTGACGGACACAAGTTTCTTTAAAGGTACTTTGATGACTTAAAAAAAATTGCTGATGAAGTAGATGTCCCGGTACTGAACAAAGATTTTATTATCGATAAGCGGCAGATTAACCGTGCCTATAACCACGGGGCCGATATTGTTTTGTTAATTGTCACTATACTGGAAGACGAAGTACTGCAGGATTTATACAGTTATGCAACAGAGCTTGGCTTAAATATTATCGTTGAAGTTCATGACGAAGACGAGTTAAAACGCGCACTGAAAATTTCACCGAAGATTATCGGTATTAACAACAGAAACTTAAAAACGTTTACTGTTGATATCGGCAATAGTGAAAGGCTCCTTAAAAATGCGGAACGAATGATATTTATTTCATCGCCGAAAGCGGCATTCATACAGAAGCTGATGCCGGGCGCATGAAGCAGGCGGGCGCGGCAGGAATGCTCGTCGGAGAATCGTTAATGAGAGCAGACAGCATCGCAGAAAAATTAAAGAACTGAAATCGGGTGAAGTGTATGAAAATTAAAATCTGCGGAATTAAAACAGTAGCAGAAGCGCAGCTGGCAGCAGCAGAAAAGCCGGACTTTATCGGCATGGTACTGGCACCGAGCAAGCGCCGTATTAATCTGGAGACAGTGACAGCAATTACTGAGAGCTTAAAAGGAACTGGTATAAAAACTGTCGGTGTTTTCGTTAATCCTTCTAAAGAAGAGGCGGATGCCGCATTAAACGAAGCGGGTCTGGATTTTATACAATTTCATGGCGACGAGGACAAAGATTTTGTTGAACAATATAAAGGACGAGCGATTAAAGCTTTTCCTTCGAACTCGGAATTGTCGTACAAAGAACGATTTAATTACGATGCGGAGTATATACTGATCGACAGTCCGAGAGAAAAATATTACGGGGGCAGCGGTGTTGCATTTAACTGGTCTGAATTGCCTTTAGCTGAAATTGATAAATCCAGACTGGCCCTTGCCGGCGGGTTAAATCCCGAAAACGTTAAGGAAGCGGCAGCCATTGCCGGTCCTGCACTTATCGATGTATCCAGCGGAGTAGAAACTGACGGTCAAAAAGATCCTGAAAAAGTCGCAGCATTTATAAAAAATATAAGAGGTGGACAAAATGACAGAAACTTATAAATATCCAAGTGCGGATGGTAAATATGGTGAATTCGGCGGCACTTACGTAGCTGAATCATTAATTGCGACACTTGAAGAATTAAAAGAATCATATAAAAAGGCAAGTGAGGATCCGGAATTCCAGCGTGAATTTGATTATTTAATGAAAGAATACGTCGGCCGTGAAAATCCGCTGTACTATGCGGAACGCTTAACAGAGAAACTCGGCGGAGCCAAAATATATTTAAAACGCGAAGATTTAAATCATACCGGTGCACATAAAATTAATAATGCTATTGGCCAGGGACTGCTGACTAAATATATGGGTAAAACTAAAGTAATTGCGGAGACAGGCGCCGGACAGCACGGTGTCGCGACGGCGACAATCGCAGCCCTCTTAGGCCTTGAATGTAAAGTGTTTATGGGGGCGAAAGACGCGGACCGCCAGGAGCTTAACGTGTTCAGAATGGAACTTTTAGGTGCAGAAGTCATTAGAGTGGAACAGGGCACTGCGACCTTAAAAGATGCTGTAAACGAAACGATGAGATACTGGGTTCAGCATATGGAAGATACACACTATGTACTAGGATCAGTACTTGGTCCGCATCCGTTCCCGCAAATTGTACGTGATTTCCAGAGCATTATTTCAAAAGAAGCAAAAGCGCAAATATTAGATAAAGAAGACGTCTGCCGGATAAAGTTGTTGCATGTATCGGCGGCGGCAGTAATGCGATGGGAATGTTCTATAATTTTATCGAAGACAAAGATGTTGAATTAATCGGAGTAGAAGCCTCAGGAGAAGGCATCGATACAAATAAAGTGGCTGCTGCAATCAACCGCGGTTCAGTCGGTATTGCACACGGTGCAAAAATGCATATGCTGCAGGATGAAAACGGTCAGCTGCAGGGAACGCATTCAATTTCAGCAGGTCTCGATTATCCCGGAATCGGTCCGGAACACAGCTTTTTATTCTCAACGAAACGTGCGAGTTATGAATATGCATCAGATGAAGAGGCGCTGAATGCATTCCAGAAATTGTCACGCACAGAAGGCATTATTCCGGCACTGGAGAGTTCGCATGCCATTGCATATGTTATGAAGATTGCACCTGAACTTCCAAAAGATGAAATTATCGTCGTGTCGTTATCAGGCAGAGGGGATAAGGATGTTGAAATGGTGAAGAGAGAACTGGAGGCGAGAAGAACAAATGACTAAAACTCGTATTGAAAATATGTTCCAGACACTAAACAGTCAAGATGATAAAGCGTTTATCGCGTTATATGGCAGGAGACGGCGGACTCGATAAACTTGCCTTTCAGATTAAAACACTGGAAGAAGCGGGAGTGGATCTGATTGAAATTGGTATTCCGTTCAGCGATCCTGCAGCAGACGGCCCTGTCATCCAGCGTGCCGGTTTACGCGCACTTGAACACAATGTCAGTCTTAGGGATATACTGCAAAAGCTTACAGAAATTAAAGATGAAATAAATGTGCCTTACGTCTTAATGACTTATTATAATCCGGTCTTTAATTACGGACTAGGGCAATTCGCAAAAGATGCAGATGCTGCAAATATCAGCGGAATTATTGTGCCGGACGTGCCGCTTGAAGAGGAAGCTGAACTTAAAACAGTATTAAAAGGTAGTGATATTGCCATTATCCGTCTCGCGACATTAACGACGTCAGATGACAGGCTGAAAGAGCTGTTAGATGAAGCGGAAGGATTTATCTATGCAGTAACTGTTAACGGCGTGACCGGTAAACAAGCAGGCTACAGCCAGGAAGTGTTTGATAATCTCAGTCGTATTAAAAATAAAAGCAAAGTACCGGTATGTGCGGGATTTGGAATTAACTCAAGAGACGCTGCAGCAGCGCTTGGCGAGCACTGTGACGGTGTTATCGTCGGCTCGGCAATTGTAGAAATGTTTAATAATGCAGAAGATAATATTAAAAAACTTATTCCTAAAAAGAATGCCGTGCATGCTAAATAGCGATAAATCATCATTAATCATGTTAAATAAATGAATTAATTGATAATCTATACTAAAAGACTATTACAAATATAGTCTTTTAGTATTTTACAGTGAGGGAAAACACTTGAACGAATTAATCGAACTTTTGACGACTGAACAGGGGATAGAGACGCTATTTCAAAAATTTGAAGACTTAGGTTTTATCGTAGGATTTCTGCTCGTGTTTATCGAAGCGTTCCTGCCGTTTTTACCGCTTGTCGTAATTGTTATTTTAAATATTAACTCATACGGTATTATTGTCGGTTTCCTCGTGAGTTACACCGCCAGTGTGGCGGGCAGCTATTTAGTGTTTTTAATTGTCCGCAATTTATTCAGGCATCCGGCACAAAGATATATAGAAAAGCACGACAAGCTTAACAAAATGCTGAAGTTTATCGATGAACGGGGATTTACATTTTTATTCATATTACTGTCACTGCCGTTTACACCGTCATCAGTCGTAAATGTTATCACAGCTTTATCTAATATAAGAAGACATGTATACTTATAATATTATTAGCGTCAAAATTTATTATGATATTATCGATGACACTTGTCGGTTATGACATAACTTCATTTTTTGACTCACCGTTAAAACTCATACTCTCGCTGGTATTTTTAGTACTGTTATATCTGCTTTCAAAATGGTATCAGAAATATCTGGAAAGAAAAATGAATAAATAAGAGGTGTCATAATTGGCAAAAGAAATTCGCGAATGGGCCGTAGCAATCTTAATTGCAATTGTGGTAATTGCTGTCATACGAATGTTTCTCTTTGTCTCATTTTCAGTCGATGGGCTAAGCATGGATCCGACATTAGAAGATGGCGACAGAGTAGTAGTAAATAAATTTATATACGACCTGACTGATGTTGAACAGGACGATGTAATTGTATTTAATTCAAATGAAGACTCAGCTTACGTTAAACGTGTAATTGGTGTGCCTGGTGATAATGTGGAGATGGTAGACCGTACTGTATATTTAAACGGTGAACCGCTGCAGGAAGATTATGTCACCCACCAGGGTGAATCCTATATGGATAATTTCACCTTGAGCGATCTGGGTGTGGAAGACGGAGTAATTCCGGAAGGTCACTATCTGGTGCTCGGTGATAACCGTCCAATCAGCAGGGACTCAAGAGACTTTGGTTTAATCACCGAGGATTCTATTATCGGCGAAGTCCAGCTCAGATTCTGGCCGCTGAATGAAATAGCAATTGATTTTTAATTATAAATATTACTAAAAGGAGATATTAGGGAATCTAATATCTCCTTTATTCAAGTCAGGAGGCACATTGTATGGGAATCACATTATGGACCGGCACGAGCGGTACCGGTAAAACAAGCACTATGTTTAATGAAATTGAAGCACTGACGAAGGATTCACCGCTCGGTTCGAATATATATCGTTACACCGACGCAAAATACACTGAGTTATGAACAGCTTATTACCCAGCCAAAAAATGGTTTCGTTACCGGGAGTATGCGGACGAGCGTGTTCAGTTTTACCAGACTGATGTGGCACGTTTACAATGAACTCGGCCAGCCCGAAAAAGAGTCACTGTCAGAAGCGGGACACGTCATGTTCATGCATAAATTGATGAATGATATGAAAGAAGTTTTAAATTATTATCATACATCCGGCGGCTACATAAAATTTTCTGAGAAAGTGCTGGAGCAGATTACAGAATTCAGAGCATACAGCGTCCAGCCTGAACAGCTTTTTGATATGCAGTTTGAGAGAGGCAGAACGACAGAAAAATATGAAGACTTAAATAAAATATATTCCATGTGGTCAGAACAGATTGCGGAATATAATATTGAAGATTTAAATATGATTCAAAATTTTATAGACGATATAAACCGGGTGGACAATATACGTACTTAAATAATGCAGTGATTTATATCGATGGTTTCCACAACTTCACTGAAAGTGAATTCGATTTAATTTATGCGCTTGAAGGTAAGGTAGGAGAAGTTAATCTGCTCTTAACTCACAGCAAGTCAGAAGGCGGCGAGCAGGCGCGCAGGGATACACTGCTGTTCAGGAAAACTGAGGCGGTAATTACAAGACTCCAGGAATTGTTCGGTGAGCATTACGTTCAGTTCCGTCATTTCGATGATGAGTTCCTGCGTGCAAAACGCACTGGACTGACGCAGCTTGAAAGTTTCATTACAACAGGTAAAAAATGACGAACTTCGACGGTATTACAATTACAGAATCACCTTCGGTGCAGGAAGAAGTCGTTGAAATTGCACGTAATATTGAGACACTGGTACGAGAAAAAGGCGCAAAATATTCCGATATCGGTATTTTATACCGTGATTCAAGCTATGAGGAACACATAAAAACGACATTTAAGCGCTTCAATATTTCCTATCATATGGACGCTGAGCATTTTATGCATTGCAACCCGTTTACACAGCTGATTATTGCTCTTCTCGAATGCTATAAGAGCCGCTTTCAGAGCTCATCATTTTTGAATGTTCTTAAAACCGGATACTTAAATAATGGAGGTGACGATCAGCTGCTTGCTCACCTTGAAAATATTATTATCGAACGGGGGCTGACAGGGTATGAGCTGTTCGATTGAACGGTTTGCGATTGAATACCGTCTCGATGCAGAGGGTATGATTGACCGGATTGATAATACGGAATCACTGAGTGAGATGATTGACTATAAGAACAGTAAACTCCAGCAGCTGAAAGCATTTTTCAATTCCTTAAATGAAGGTGAGACGGTTAAAGATTACGTTACAGCAATTTATAACTTCATCGTGGATAATGGAATTTTAATTAAACTCGAAGATGAAATTCACGAGCTGGAAGAAACAGATGTCCGTCTAAGAAACGAAACTGAACAGTCGTATAATTTATTTATCCGTCTTTTGGACGACAGCTATACTGTGTTTAAAGATGAAGAAATAGACTTTTCATTATTCTATGAAACATTTATTGACGGCTTAAAATCTGCTACTTTTAATACGAGACCTGCAACGATTGACCAGGTAATTATCGGGCTGCTGGATCTCGCTAAAGTGGAGAATAAAAAGTATATTTTATAGTGGGTATGAACTACAATGTGATGCCCGAGGAATCCCGCAGTACGACGATAGTAACTGATGAAGAAAAACTCGTATTGAGCCAGCGCGGCATTACATTATCACCAAGTGCACGGACGCTTGCACAGGACGAGCGCTTCGTCTTTTACCTCGGAGTGACGCGTCCGACAGATGAGCTGTTCATCAGCTGGTCATCGACACTGCAAAGTAAAGAAGCGACTAAAATCAGTCCCTTCGTTGCGGAATTTTTACCGGGAGACACGGAGAATGTATTGAATTATACGTACCGCAAAACTGCACATTATGATGTGAAAAGCTCAATCCGGCTAATTTCGAGTATACGCAGTATGGAAGCACTGGAGCATTTTAAGCTCCGCCAGCTCATGTCGACGGATAAAGAATATCTGCAGGATTTAAGCAGTGTGCCCCAGTACAGGCATTTTATTTCTGTCTATCAGTTATTAAAACAGGTGACAGACAGGCCGTTATTAAACGTTTGAGACGAAATCTGACCTATGATAATAAAGCACGTAAAATTAACAATGCTACGGCAGAACAGTTATACGGCGGAGAAATGAAAGCAAGTGTGTCGCGTTTTCAGTCGTATTTCAACTGTAATTTCCAGCATTTTTCAAATTACGGTCTGAAACTCAACGTCAGACAGAACTATACGGTAAGGCCGCTTGAAATTGGTAACTTGTACCATAATGCACTGGAAAAAGTCGCTGCCGATTTAAATATGACGCTCGAACATGATGATGAAAAGATTAAAAACACGGTGAAAAATGCAGTGGAAACTGTTCTCAGAACGATCAGCTACGGTATTTTTGAACGGTCCGAATATTATTTATCACTGAAGGAGAAAGCAGTGCAGGCAATTACGACAACGCTGCTCTTTATGAAAGATATCGAAACGCTCGGCAATTATAAGATGACAATGATTGAAACGGTTTTTGGTAAAAAATCAGATGAACTCGGCGAGCTTATTCTGGCAAGTCCGAACGGTAAAAAAATCATTCTGCGCGGTAAAATTGACAGGGTGGATACGTATAAAAAAGACGGTAAAGTTTATGTAAATATTATCGACTACAAATCGAGCGCAAGAGACTTAAGAAAATCCGATGTGCTTAACGGAGTCGAGCTGCAGATTATTACGTATATGTACGTACTGATATAAAGCAGAGGATCTCCTCGGAGGAGAAATTATGCCGAACTCCATGCTGTTTTATCATGTCAGCGAACCGAAAGTTAAAGCTGAGGATGCTGCTGAAGCACAAAAAGAACGCCAAAACGCATTGAAGCCTAAAGGTCTGTTCGTGGCAGACGATAATACATTAAATATCGACGGCAACAGAGGACTCGAGAATTTAATTACAGATACAGAATACCTTAATGAATATTTTCCGCTGCAGGAGAAGAAGGATGGTACTTTTAACAGCCACTCGAAAAAACGGGTGATGTCTTCAGATATGTTCAGACATTATTCAGAATACGTTATGGAGAAATTTAAAACAGCAACTGATGAAATTTACGATGGCAATACGCTTGCCAATCCGATTGATACGAATGGCGGTCTGCCGTGCCAATTCTGTGATTTTAAGGCGGCCTGCCACATCGATAAATTAATAAATGCAGAAGATTACCGGACGAATCGTATTTCGGACGAAGATATAGAGGCATTTGAAAGCGAGGTGCACGATGGTTAAATTTACTGCCGCACAAGAAGAGGCAATCAAGACTAAAGGATCGGATGTATTAGTATCCGCAGCGGCGGGTTCGGGTAAAACAGCGGTGCTCGTAGAACGTATTAAACAGAATATTATCGAAGGTAATTATTCTATCGACGAAGTATTCGTGTCGACGTTTACGAACAAGAGCGCAAAAGATATGAAAGACAAAATCGAACGCGCACTGCGTGAGACATATAATGCCACGCCTGATCCTCGTTTGAATGAAGAGATTATTAAACTGAACGATGCACATATATCCACACTGCACAGTTTTTGTCTGTATTTGATTCAGACACACTATAACGCGATTGGTCTGCCGCCGGACATGCGCACACTCGGCCAGGTCGAGACGGAAATCCGCCTGCAGAAAATTATAAGCAACGTTTTGGAACAATTTTATATCGATGCCGATGAAGACTTTTTAAAGCTCGATCAGTTTGTTACTAGTAATAAAGATAACAGTGAGCTTCATAAGCTTGTGACCCAGCTGTATCATGTTGCCATTGCAACCAAGGAACCGGGTGAATTTGTAAATAATATAATTGATCAGTATATGTCTGAAGATAAACTGACAAATATATTGAACGGCTATAAAGTAGTGCTAGAGCGGAAATTAAAAAAATTGGACCAGGATCTGTATACGCTTAGAGCAGAATACGATGGTGCTGAACGGGATGAAGAATTAAAAGAAAAACCGATTGACGATGCTTACGAAAAACTGGCTGTTATGCATAAATACGTGCTGCAGGCGCTTGAGAGCTTCAATAATGAAGGGAATTTCAAATTGCCGTCAGCAAAACTGGTGACAGGGGCAAATGCTTTTATTAAAAGTGCGACAGCTTTCGGAAATGAATTAAATGAACGTTTTAATAAGCCGGCGAATGCTCTTTATCAGGAAATCAGCAATTTAAAACAGTACACATTTGACGACGTAAAAGCAGAACTCGCACCGCTGAACGGCATGAATAATCAATTAATCAATATTGTGTCAGAAGTGATTGAAGCGTATAGAAAAGATAAGCAGTCATCTAATGAGATGGATTTTAATGACTATGAACATTACGCGCTCGGAATTTTAACGGCCAACGAATCTGAAATTGCCAACCGTTACAAAGAACAATTTAAAGAAATTATGATCGATGAATATCAGGATGTTAACCGCGTGCAGGAAGCGATTATCCAGCTGTTGAAATCCGGCGGAGAAGAAGATGGCAACCTGTTTATGGTCGGCGACGTAAAGCAGTCTATTTACCGCTTCAGACAGGCAGCACCAGACTTATTTATCGATAAAAGCGAACGATTTAATGAACAGGACAGCGGCACGCTGATTCAGCTTAACCGCAATTTTCGGTCGCGCTCTGAAATACTCGACGCAACAAATTTAATTTTTGAAAATATTATGGATAAAGAACTTGGTGAAATTGATTACACTGAGAAGGAAAAATTAATTAAAGGCATCGAGACAGCAGAGCCGGAATCGACTGTTGAAGTGCTGCCGGTTATTTACGATAAGACTTTAAAATCGGCGGAAGCAGATGAACTAGAAATTAAACAGATTGTTAAATTGGTGCAGGAACTCTACAAAAAAGGTGCGGGGTATCAGGATATCGTTATTTTAAACAGAAACCGTTTCGCACCTGACGTTATGCGCCATGAATTCCAGAAAGCAGATATTCCTATTAGTATCGACGTCAACAAAGGATATTTTGAAACCTTTGAGATTTTAACGATGCGGAGTATTTTATCGCTGATAGACAATCCGCTGCAGGATGACCACTTAGCCGGAGTGATGCGTCTGCCCATGTTTGGTTTCAGTGAAGAAGAAATCTCGCTGATTCGGATTGCTTCAGAAGAAAAATATTTATATGAAGCACTGACAGAATATAACGGTGATGAATTTATATTAAGAAAAATAGAGGAGTTTGTCGGCACATTTAAAGAGCTGAAGCTGCATGCGAAATATTTAAGCGTGCCGGAACTCATCTCTGAAATATATTTGAGCTCAATATTCTGGAGTTCTTCAGCGGTTTGCTGGGTGGTTCTGCAAGACGCGCAAATCTGAACGGGCTGATTGACAGAGCCCTCGAATTTCAGTCGATGAACAATACGAGTTTATATCAGTTTATCAGCTATATTGATTTTTAATTTCAGAAGGCAAAGATTTCGGAGAAGAAGGTTCGCTTGAAAATACAGATGATGCAGTACGCGTAATGACGATTCACAGTTCTAAAGGGCTGGAGTTTAAACATGTAATATACGCGGACTTGAAACAGAACTATACGCTGACTAAAGTGACGCGTGTATACGTGCATCCAAAGCTCGGTATTGTATTTAATAATTTTAATGATGAGTTAAATTATCACTATGAGAGTATTCACGGCTTTATCGCAAATGATTTTCTGAATATCGAACAGCTGAGTGAAGAATTAAGACTGATATACGTTGCTCTGACAAGGGCCGAGGAGAAATTATATCTGCCGCTGATGTTTAAAGGTGAAGCGGCCTACAAATACGATTTCAGCCGCATGGAAAAACCTTCTTTTGAAACGCGTGCGGAGCTTCGCTCGGCAATGGACTTTTTAGCTCCGGTATTAATGCAATCTGATGTTCCATATATCGAAGTGAAAGAAGCAGAATTTTCAGCTGCCGTGGAAAACGAACGGATAGAGTATGCGGACCTCGAAGATATCGATGCACTGCATGCGGATATTATACCCGAAGTTCGTGAGCGGTTATTTTACACTTATCCGAATACCGATGACACTGAAGTTACAACCAAGGAATCCGTAACGTCTATTAAACGGAGAAATGAAACGATTCCTGACGGTGCTGCGTACATTAATCATACAAGCGAAGTGAATTTAAGGGAACCGAATTTCCTGGCGGATTCTCTTGAAGCACCGATTTTCGGGACGATTATGCACGAAATGATGATGCATATTATGCATCAGTGGCAGACGCTCAGCCTGATGGATGACAATGCGAAAACTGCATATATAGAAACACTCATCGATAATTACAGTGAGAACTACGAGCTGTTAAGCACAGTGCATATTAAAAAAATGAAAGAAAATGCTGCACGGTTCTTTAACGACAGCAAGATGAATGAGCTCTTGAATGAACAGCGGGGTATTTATACAGAATTGCCGTTTATAATGAGCCAGGAGGCAATCGGTTATGCAGAACACCCTGAACAGATTGTCCAGGGGATTATCGACTGTCTGTTAGAGTATGATGATCACTATACTATTATTGACTACAAGACAGACCGTGTAGCGGGAACGAATTTAACAGGTGAACAGCTGGCTGACAGATACAGCACGCAGATGGACATATATACAAAATCAGCGCAGGTCTCACTTGGCAAGCCGGTCACTGCCGTGCTTTACTTTTTTGATTATGGGGTGATTCCAGTTGAATGATTCAAACAGACATATTTTTTATCGGCGGTGTATCGCTGATACTGCTATTTATATACAGCGGTTTATATTTTATGATGCCGCTTAATGAACTTAACCCGTTCGAATATTTCTTCGGCCGGGACCTGAACGTTTTTAATATTGCTGATATTATTACGGGCGGTTCAGCAATACCGCTGATCAGTATTATTATTGGCTATATGCTCAGCCAGTACGGCTATACCGGTAAAAAACATCTGGCCAAAGTGCTTGGCACCGCACTCGTAATATTACTTTTAAATGCAGTGCTTATTTTCGGTTTTGATGCGATGCCGTTTATAATTCTTATGGGATTTATCGGCCTGATTTTTGTCGGCCGCCACTGGATAATAACGCTGGCGGCATCGCTGGTGTTATACGCACTCCATTTAATGTTTAATGTGGTGCTGGAAATTATTACAGGGCTGAATTCTAATATTCAGCATATGTATTCCGGTATTCAGCGGGTCAATGAATTTATCAGTACGTACAGAAGCACAGACTACCTTGCGATTATCAATATGAACGTAGATATACTGACAGGGCACGGTACGGATTCCCTGTACAGCGGTCTTTATCATCTTACCTTCAATCTTACTCGGTATCGCATTAAGAGAGCTGAATTTTTCAGGATTCATTAAAGACAGTCCGTATATCAGCGGCGGAATTATTATGGTGCTGCTGGCCGGAGGTATTGCAAAAACTTCTGCAGGTGCTTTCTCTCGGTACAACTGTAGGTGAAACACTTGGAGAAGGATTCGGCGGTCCGGTAACAGCAATCGGCTACTTTATGGTTCTGGCATATATTGCAGACAGCATTCCAAAACCGGTGTTTAACCTGTTCTCTAATTTGGGTAGATACGGATTAACTTCATATATAGCATTTAATATTCTGATGATGTTTATATTTTACGGTTTCGGCATGGCGATGTACGGTCAGATCTCCGTACAGATGCTGCTGCTTATCGTCGCAGCACTTTATATTCTGCTGCTTATTGTGTCGAATGTGCTGGCTAAATATAATATTCCCGCATTAGAACGAACTTTTCTGATAAATGAGAAAATGAAACAAGAATAATTAAATAATGTTTGTTATACTGTATGAAAGAAAACAAAGGAGATTGTCCAATGAAATTTTTAACTTTTGAATTTGAAGAAAAGAATTATTATGGTGTCAAAGTAAAACGTGAGGATAGTGCATGGATTATTCCGCTCTTATTCCAGGATTTCAGTGATGTTAAGGATTATCCGAGAACATTACTGGAAGGCATTACTGAGTACCACACATTGGATTTTCAGGAACTTGTCAGAAAGCTTGTTGAAAGTGCAGAAGCATCTGATAATGCTGATAAGTACAAAGCGCCATTTGAAAATATTAATATTTTAGCGCCGGTTAAACCGCCGAATAATACAATCGGTTTTGGCCGTAACTTCAAAGCTCATACTGAAGAAATGAAAAGTGAAGTTGAGCTGTATGTGTTCACAAAAGCAAATTCAAGCCTGGTCGGAGATGAAGATACAATATCTTCATTCACAGCTATGACTGAGCAGCTGGACTATGAAGGGGAACTCGGTGTTGTTATCGGGAAAGAAGCAAAAAACATAGACAGTTCAATGGCTTATGATTATATTTACGGCTACACAATCGTCAATGACATTTCAGCGAGAGAATTACAAAAATCACACAAACAGGCCTTCTTGTCGAAAAGTCTGGCAACACCGATGGGACCTTATATCGTAACCAAGGATGAAATTCCAAATCCGCAGGATACAACGATTGTTACTAAAGTTAATGATGAAATCCGTCAGGACGGCAGCACATCATTAATGGTGAGAAAAATTGATGAACTGGTTGCAGAACTCTCTAAATATATGACGCTTCAGCCGGGAGACGTTATCGCAACAGGTACACCAGCTGGTGTCGGTGCGGGAATGGATCCTGCAGGATTCTTAAAATCAGGGGACACAGTACGTGTTTCAATCGATGGAATTGGAACATTAACGACACACATAGAGTAAACATTCCATGATATACTACTACAGGAATCATTAATGTAGAGGGGGAATCAGACTATGTTACATTTACACTTAACGGCAATTATTGTTTCGTTCATTTTGTTTATTGCAGTTTACTTTATGTACAAAAAGAACAATACTGCTGAAAACAAACCGGCATTTATTATGCATATGGTGTTAAGAGTGTTCTATGCTTGTATTATTCAGCGGAATCATGGTTTACGTCGGCAATATGGAAGGCATCAGCAATGCAGGGTCACATATGCAGTACGGCATAAAAGCACTGCTTGGAATTCTTTCAATTGGATTTATGGTCTATCGTAAGACTTAAGAAAAATTCTGCAAAAGCGACGGTACTTTTAGTTATTTGTCTTATCGCTATCGTTGCAACAGTAATTATGGGAGCAATGCTGCCACTAGGTATGCTTAGTTTCTAAACTAAATGATTAATTAAAATGCCGGTCTGTTAAAATTTAACGGACCGGCATTTTTATCTTTAAGTTATTAAATTTATATTCCGTGTTAAAATAAAATTTATGAACAATTAGTGAAAACAGAAACTATTTAACTGAAGTTTAGTATACTTATAATTATACGAATAAAAGGTAGGATAAAATTATGAAGAGAATTTTAACGCTTGTGAGCATGATTCTGGCACTGCTGTTTGTAAGCAGCAATGCAGTATCGGCTGAAGAGAATACATATGACAGAGTTTATATGATTACTGTCGACCGGTTTTTAAATAATAATTCAGGTAATGATGTCGGAGTCACTCCGGACGGCGATCCTTACTATCCTTTCGGCGGTGATTTTAACGGTATCGTTCTTCTCTTCTTGAATATATTAAGGATATGGGATTTAATACGATTATGCTGTCTCCGGTAATGGAGCGCGCCGAAGATGATTATCTCGGCTATGATGTAACGGATTACGGCGCGCTTGCGCAATCTTACGGCAGCCCGGAAGATTTCAAAAAAGTAATCGATGAAGCACATGAACTTGATTTAAAAGTTGTTGTTGATATGCCGGCTGTTGCAACTGATGATTATACAGCATTAGAAGCGCCTGAATTTAACGAAATTCAGACAGATTACTACGCAGATATCGACAGAGAAATAATTGACCTTAACAATGCGGATAACCAGGACACATACCGTGCAATGGTTCAGAACTTTATCGATAGTTACGATGTAGACGGTATCAGCATGTTTATAAATCAGGATGGGCTTAATGCTGAAGAGTTTTTACCTGAAGATATCGATACTTACGGAATTTTATCGACAGAAGGGTTAACTGCTGAAGGTTTCGATACGATAGCAACGGAAGAATTCAGAGCAGATTTAGCACAAACCTACGGCGGAATTAATCAGGAGCTTCCTGAATTCCCTGAAGATGAACAGATGATTATGGCAGACCACTGGTTCTCTGAACGTTTTACGTACCACGCGGCAGAACAGAATATGTTCCCGGGCACAAGAGTGCAGCAGCTCGGGAACTATTTATACGCTTATCAGGGACCGAGCGCGATGACGTACGGTACAGAAGTTGCATTTAACGGCAGCAGCTATCCGGAAATTCACCCGCAAATGGACTTTAGAAGTGATAAGGAAGTTATTGAGTATCTTGAGAGTATCGCAGTAGTATACAGGAACCACGCGATTATGCAGGCACCTGAATCAGAAACTGAGACAATCCTGAACGAAGATGGACACTATGTCGTTAAGTACTACACAGATGACGTTGATTATATATTGAATGTAAATAATACGGCTGAAACAGAATCTATTACATTTGAGCAGTCAGCTGAAGAAGAAGGTAAAGTATACAGCGGAATGCTTATCGGGGATATGATCCGCCCTCATGATGGAGAATATATCGCTGTACTTGATAGAGAAGAAACAGAACTGTATTCAGTTATTGAAGAAGCAGGCTTTAACAATGGCTACTTATACTCAGCCTTATTAGTCTTTGGACTGTTTGCGATATTTATCTGGGTTGCAGCACGCAGCAGAAAGTATAAAGCACAAAGAGAGCTGGAAAAGAATAATAAATAAGCAATAGATAGTGAATCGCACTTCCTTTAATGGAGGTGCGTTTTTTTGATTTGGGAGAAATTTCTCCTTTGCCTTCAACAGCCTCTCGCAGGCAAAGGAAGAAAATTTTCCTTGCAAGCAGCACAAAAAAAGCCGAATTCATTAGAAATGAATTCGGCTTCCTTCAACTTATTTTTCCTTGGCTTTCTCAATCGCTTTATAGCCTACCATATTAATAACGTCTTTCGGACTGGAGAAGGGTGGTGAATACCCGACTTCAATATTGATCAGATCGTATGCTGTGCCGCCGAGTCTGGTGTGTGCCGATAATACGTCAATGCGTTTATCGACACCGCCGGTTCCGACGACTGCCGCTCTTAATATAATTCCGCTTTCTTTTGAGACATATACGCGCACATGTATCGGTGCTGCACTGTTCATGTAGCCGGATTTATCTTTTGTTTCTGATCGACAACAAAGTGGGGAATGTCCGCCACTTCTTTTCAGATAAACCGAATATCGCAATATGATAGTCGAAAAATTTAACGATGTTTGTTCCGAGAAATCCTTCATGTGTAATCGACTTGTCCCCGGCAATCTGGTTGGCAATAATATGTGCAAGTCTGTGCGCCGGCCATGCCAGTGCTGCCTGCATTGTCAGCTCAGGTACATGCTGATAATGCGTGACAGTCGCATCACCGAGAGCATATATATTATCAATATTTGTCTGACCGTTTTTTAATAGGAATAAGTCCATCGTTTAAAATGACGTTTGAACTCTCTAAAAATACTGTATTCGGTGTAATGCCGACGCCAGTAATAATAAGTGGTGCATCAATCGTTTCACCGTTTGTTAATACTGCTTTTTTACCTTCAATACTGTCGATTTCCGTATTTAACTTCAGTGTAACACCGTGTTCGGTCATTGCTTCATAGAGTACGCCGTTCATATCCGCTTCAATGTTTTTATATATCTGTTCATCATGCTGCAGAATCGTAACGTGAATGCCTTTGTCAGTTAAGTTCTCGGTAACTTCAAGACCGATGTATCCGGATCCTACGAGCACTGCTTCTTTAATTTTATTATCTTCTATATAAGACATTATATAGTCCAGATCTTCTAGCTTATGAAGCGAAAATACCTGTTCTGAGCCTTTTACAGAAGATAGCTTTTTCGGTGAACCGCCTGGAGATAAAATAAGGTAATCATATGAATCGGTAAATTCTTGCTTATTTATTTTATCAAGCACAGTGACAGTATTATCTGCAGAATTAACAGCGATGACTTCATGTTCCGTTTTCACAAAGATATCTTTGTCTTTGAATTTCTCCGGAGTCATGTTTACCAGACTATCCCATTTTTCGACTTCTCCGCCGATGTAATAAGGCATACCGCATGATCCGTAACTGACATCGCGGTAGCGTTCATAAATGACGATTTCAATTTCCGGGTTTAACCGGCGCAGCTGGGATGCAGCAGTGGCACCGCCTGCGACACCTCCAACCACTATAACTTTAGTCATATTACTTAACGTCTTTAAAATAGAAAAGGGCGATGGTGCCGTCGCCTGTATGTGAACTGATTGTTGGTCCGATACTGGAGATATTAATCGACTCAATTGCAGTGTTGTCCAGCAGCTGTTTCTTCAAATCATTCGCAAGTTTCTCAGCGTCAGCATGAACGATATGTCCTGTGCCGGATGCACCTTCTTTATGTGCGAGTTCAGTCATGCGCTTAAACACTTTTTTAAGACCTCTGTGTTTTTCGAGGGGAACTAATTTCCCATCTTCAACGTGCAGCAGCGGTTTAATGTTTAACAGTCCGCCTAAGAAAGCTGAACCTTTCGATAAACGGCCGCCTTCAGCTAAATAGTTTAAGTCATTCACCGTAAACAGGTGTCTGATTTGTGAAATATCTGTTTCAACTTTTGAGATAACTGTATCTTTATCGTCACCTTGTGCTATATAGCCGGCCGCACGTTCAACGATAAGACCAAGGCCATAGCTGACTGCTGATGTGTCAATTAATGTTATATCAGCATCAGGATACTCCTCATGTACCGTATCTCGGGCAATCACTGCACTCTGGTATGTTCCGGATAAAGCGCTTGATAAACCGAGATATATAATACTTTCATTCTGTTCTGCATATTTTTTGAAAATTTTAGCAAAACTCTCAGGGTTCGGCTGACTTGTCATTGGACGCTTGCCATCTTTAATTGCCTGGATAACTTCTTCGCTTGTAATTTCAATTTGATCAATGTAGCTGAGATCGTCTATCTGGATTGATAAAGGCTGAACTTCAGCATTTAATTCGCGTGCTCTTTCTAAAGAAACATCAGCACAGCTGTCGATTATAAGTTTCATTATAATTCCTCCTTATGGTTTCAGGCGCAGGTCGAAAAATTCATTTAAGAAACGACCAATACCGTCATTGTTATTGTTAGATTCAGTAACGTAATTTGAAATTCCTTTAATGTCGTCAATACCATTCTTCATCGCGACACCGTGTTCAACATACTGAAGCATTTCTGTATCGTTATCTTCATCACCAAATGCGATAGTGCGGCTTCTTGGAATATTTAAAAACTCTCTGGCATAGTCGACGCCGACAGCTTTATTAATTCCTTTTTTAATGATTTCAAGGACCGGATACGGTGCTCCCCAGCGGCGCTGTTCAATGACTTCAGCAAAGAGTTCATCGAGTGTTTGACGGATATGGGGCATTTCAGACTCTTCAGCCTGTACGAGAATACTCGTCACATCTTCATTAATCGTGTCGTATAAATTACCGACACTGATTTTAGGATCTCCCATTTTAAATGCATCGAACAATACGCTGTCATGATAGTGTATATATATTATCTTTAACTTCTGCAAACAATATTTTTAATATTAAGTTCCGGTATTTCCTCGCAATTGCTTTAGTAATATCAAGATCCAGCGTTTCGTGTTTCATTTGGAAACTGAAACTGTCGGATGATGGACAAATGCGCGTTAAAGTTCACGACAGGCGTCGTCATTTTTAATTCTTTATAGTATGGAACACTTGCCCGGTAGGGACGCCCGGTAGAGATCATCAGTTCATGCCCTGTTGTTTAAGTGTTGTAAGCACTTCTTTGTATACGGAGTTGTTTTTTCGTCGTTAATAGAGTGCCGTCTAAATCTAAACAGATATGCTTGTCCATATAAATCTCCTTTTCTGTTTTTCTGTTTATTCTAGATATTTATTAGTGTATAATTTTGTGTTATAGTCTATTATGCTCTATCCCTACAGTTAGGAGTGATTAGTTTGGATAAGCAATGGAAGAGAGCATGTACGGTGCGTTAGAAAACGTTATTGACCCCGAACTTGGTATAGATATAGTAAACCTTGGTTTAGTTTATGGTGTAAACCTTGACGACGAAGGAAACGCAGGAGTAGAAATGACTTTAACATCGATGGGCTGCCCTATGGGGCCGCAAATCATGGGACAGGTCGAACATTCTCTGTTAGAACTGCCTGAAGTCAAAGATGTACAAATTGCAATCGTCTGGAACCCGCCATGGGATAAAGACAAAATGACACGCTATGCGAAAATTGCATTAGGCGTCAGCTAATATTATTTTTAGCAGCGAAAAACCCGCGAAGAATTTTCTTCGCGGGTTTTTCTTATGCAGAGAGAAACTGGTAGAGTATTGAAAATGTACCAAGTGCAAAACAGTAATAGACAAAAATAATAAGATTGCCGCGTTCCATGACATTCTGCAGCCATTTAACTGCAAAGTACGTCGCAATAATTGTTACGATAAAGGCAAGAAGATATGCAAGCCATAAAGTACTCATGTTCGGATCATTAACAATATCTCCAACTGAAATCATTGCAGTACCGACAGATACCGGAATGTATAACAGGAAAGCGAAACGCAGCGCATTTTTCTGACTTAATCCGACAGCAATCGCACCGACAATTGAAGCGCCGCTGCGGCTGATGCCGGGAGTTAATGCTATACACTGCGCAATACCGACAATAATTGAATCTTTGATTGTAAGGTCACCGTCTCGTTTAACACCGCGTTTATTTTTAATGAATAAAAGAGCGAGACCGGTAACGAGAAGCATAAGACCTACAAAGCCAACGGAGATATTTTCGCCGATAACATCTTTTAATAACAACCTGCAACACCGACCGGGATAGTAGCGATAATAAGACAGATTGTATACTTAAAATCGGTCACTGCATTGTTATCTCTGGCACCGTTAAAAACAAATCTCCATAAGTTCTGAATAATACTGATAATATCTTTTCTAGACTATCAGAATTGCAATCAGCGAAGCTGTATTTAAAAATTTCAAACGACAGCCCCTGAGCTTCGATGCCAAACATTTCACGAGCGATTACCAGGTGACCGCTGGACGACACAGGAATCGGTTCGGTAATACCCTGAAGCAGTCCTAAAAATACATATTTAATAATAGTGATAATATCCAACGTTAAAACTCCTCCTTAAATACCCATCACTAAATATATGATAAATTGCTCAATATTGCTATTAATTACTTGATTTAAAGAAGAAAAAGAGTATAATTAAATTAAGGTCAAAAAAGGTCAAACATCTTTTAGACCTAATTTTACTTAACTGAGGTGAAGTAAATTGGATATTAATAAAATGACTTTGAAAGTACAAAACATTATTGAACGCGCACAGCAGGAAGCTGTTGAGCTGAAACTGCAGTCCATTGAATTGGAAACAGTATTAAAAGCTATGCTGACAGCAGATGAGAGCATGGCATCCGATATACTGACTAGAGCAAACGTTAACACTGAAGAAATTATTGAAGAATACGACAGAAAATTAAAAACTTATAATGCAGTAACCGGAGACAGCATTGAATACGGCGTATATATGTCGAACGGCTTTTCGCGATTATATAATAATGCAGAAAAGAAAATGGCAGAGATGGAAGATACATTTATCTCGCAGGAACACATACTGCTTGCTGCTCTTGAAGAGGACAGCATATTAAAAGAAGCAGTCGGCAATAAAGAAATTATTAAAGAAATTGTGAAAAAAATCAGAGGGGGAAATCATGTGACGTCACAAAATCCTGAAAATCAATATGAAGCCCTGGAAAAGTACGGGCGTGATCTTGTAGAAGAGGTACGTAAGGGGAACATGGATCCGGTCATCGGCCGCGATGAAGAAATCCGTGATACCATTCGTATTTTAAGCCGTAAACGAAAAATAACCCGGTATTAATCGGTGAACCGGGTGTAGGTAAAACAGCAATTGTCGAAGGGCTTGCACAGCGCATCGTCCGTAAGGATGTTCCTGAGAGTCTGCTCGACAAAACAGTATTTGAACTCGATTTAACATCACTTGTTGCGGGAGCAAAATACCGAGGCGAGTTTGAAGAAAGACTGAAAGCAGTATTAAAAGAAGTTAAAGAATCAGATGGCAGAATTCTTCTGTTTATCGATGAGATTCATATGCTCGTTGGTGCCGGTAAAACAGACGGTGCTATGGATGCGGGCAATATGCTGAAACCGATGCTGGCAAGAGGGGAGCTCCACTGTATCGGTGCGACAACACTTAACGAATACCGTGAATATATTGAGAAAGATTCAGCACTTGAGAGACGTTTCCAAAAAGTTCAGGTGCCTGAGCCGGATGTTGAAGATACAATTTCAATTTTACGCGGACTGAAAGAACGCTATGAAGTCCATCATGGTGTAAGAATTACAGACCGCGCACTCGTTGCGGCGGCTGAACTTTCGGACCGCTATATTACAGACCGCTTTTTACCGGATAAAGCAATTGACCTGATGGACCAGGCGAGTGCGACAATCCGTACAGAAATGGGCTCTAATCCGACGGAACTGGATCAGATTAACCGCCGTGTGATGCAGCTTGAAATTGAAGAGCAGGCGTTGAAAGGTGAACAGGATACGGTATCGGCAAACCGCCTGGCAGAACTGCAAACCGAGCTCGGAGATATTAAAGAAGAACAGAAAACACTGCAGAATAAAGTCGGCAAAGAAAAAACAGATTCAAAGAGTTAATGATAAACGTGCTGAAGTTGATAAAGCGCGTCAAGAATTGAAGAAGCAGAAAATAATTACGAACTTGAACGTGCAGCGGAACTGCGCCACGGAAAATTGCCGCAGCTTGAAAAAGAGCTGGCTGAATATGAAGAAGATATGCAGGAAGCATCAGCAGGTGGAGGACGCATTATAAGAGAAGTTGTGACTGAAGAGGAGATTGGGTTTATCGTCAGCCAGTGGACAGGAGTTCCGGTAACGAAACTCGTCGAGACTGAGAAAGATAAACTGCTCAAACTCTCAGATATACTTCATGAACGCGTTGTCGGTCAGGATGAAGCGGTTGATCTTGTAGCAGATGCAGTTATTAGAGCACGTGCGGGCATTAAAGATCCGGACAGACCAATCGGCAGCTTCCTGTTCTTAGGACCGACAGGTGTCGGAAAGACAGAACTTGCGAAGACACTCGCTGCAACGATGTTCGACTCTGAAAAAATATGATTCGCATCGACATGAGTGAATATATGGAAAAACATTCAGTGTCGAGATTGATCGGTGCACCGCCGGGATATGTCGGTCACGAAGAGGGCGGGCAATTAACAGAAGCCGTTCGCCGTCAGCCATATTCGGTTATTTTAATGGATGAAGTGGAAAAAGCGCACCCGGATGTGTTTAATATTTTACTTCAGCTGCTGGACGAAGGCCGTCTGACAGACTCTAAAGGGCGCAGCGTCAACTTTAAAAATACAATAATCATTATGACATCAAATATCGGCTCTCAGCATCTCTTAGACACTGTTGTTGCGGACGGTGAATTGAACGATGAAACAAAAGATATAGTGATGAGCGAAGTACACAAGCACTTTAAACCTGAAATCATTAACCGGATGGACGATATTGTTATGTTCAGCCCGTTAACTCAGAAAAATATGGGTGCCATTGTCGATCGTCTGATTATAGATTTAAACAGACGTCTCGACGCTCAGCATATGTCGCTTGAAGTCACAGATAATGTAAAAAATTGGGTAGCTGAAAGTGCATATGAACCGCAATTCGGTGCTCGTCCGTTGAAACGATTTATTCAAAAACATATCGAAACACCACTCGCAAGAAAACTCATTGCGACAGATATAACAGAAGGACTGCACATTAAAGCAGACTATATCGAGGGTGAATTAGTATTTGAAATAGAATAAGAATGTGAAAAGACGCCTGAAACTTTTGTTTCAGGCGTGTTTTTGTTTGTGTTGAATACAGGACTGGCATGACAGGGTTTCATGTGTATCCGAGTTCATCGGGACTGGCGTGACAGGGTTTCATATGTATCCGGGTTCCTCGGGATTGGCATGACTGGGCTTCATGTGTATCCGGGTTCCTCGGGACTGGCGTGACAGGGTTTCATATGTGTCCGGGTTCCTCGGGACTGGCATGACGGGGTTTCATATGTATCCGGACCCCGCCGGACTGGCATGACAGGGTTTCATATGTATCCGGGTTCCTCGGGACTGGCATGACAGAGTTTCATATGTATCCGGGTTCATCGGGACTGGCATGACTGGGCTTCATGTGTATCCGAGTTCATCGGGACTGGCGTGACAGGATTTCATGTGTATCCGGGTTCATCGGGACTGGCATGACAGGGTTTCATATGTATCCGGGTTCCTCGGGACTGGCGTGACAGGGTTTCATATGTATCCGGGTTCCTCGGGACTGGCATGACGGTCTCTCATGTGTATCCAGCAACATATAAGAGACGAAAACATTCAAAATAAAACAGCAGCCAATTCTAATGAATTGACCGCTCCTTTAAGTTAAATAATTATTTTCTTGTATCTTCAATCGCCTCATCGAGTTCATTTGAAAATACTTTTCTGATTTCATCATCGTAGCCTAGAGTATCCTGAAGTAATCGTTCAACTCCGTCGCGGTATTCCAGCACATCCTCAATTTCGAAGTAAAGTTTGCCTGAACGGCGGACGAAGAAGTCGGTCGGTTTGATAACCATTTCATGCAGTATGCCGTAAATCACTTCTGCATATAAAGGTTTCGGCAAACCGTATTTTTCATTATTGTCGTTCGTGATACCAGCATATTGATAAACCGCTTCAACATTGCTGCCGTATTTCATTGCTAGGTGATGTCCTTCTTCCAGACTGAGGCCGTAGCTTGATGCTTTACGGCTGATGTTATCGACATAGTTTTGATAGCCGACACTGCCTCCGACGTCACCGCCTGAGACCGGTTCGTTTTTAGTAGAGACTTTTCTAATATTCATCTTATGATTTTTCTTTAAGTAGTCGGAAACATTATCAACGATTTCCTCTGCCATATGACGATAACCTGTTAGCTTGCCGCCTGCAATTGTAATTAGACCGCTCGTGCTGTGCCAGATTTCGTCTTTACGTGAAATATCTGATGCATTTTTACTGCCGGATTGAATGAGCGGACGAATGCCTGCCCATGATGATTCAATCATCGACACATCTGCATTTAATCCTGGGAACATAAAGTTAATGGCATTGATCAGATATTTTTTATCTTCAGCATCAGCTGTCGGATTTGCTTTGTTTTCACCGTAAAACGTATCCGTTGTTCCAACGTAAGTTTTACCTGCACGCGGAATGGCAAAAATCATTCGCCCATCTTCTTTAGTATCAAAGTAGACTGCCTGTGTCAGCGGGAAATCTTCCTGTTTAAAGACGACATGAACACCTTTAGTGTGTACTAAATGTTTCTTCGTCTGTTTACCCAGCTTATCGTTTTTGCGTACTTCATCGACCCAAGGTCCGGTTGCATTAACGACGGCCTTACTTTTAATTTCATAGGATTCATTTCTAAGTACATCTTTTGCAATAATACCGGTAACTGTACCATTGTCATATAAAAATCCATCTGCTTTAACGTAATTGATGGCATCGGCTCCATATCCAGCGGCTTTCTTCATGACCTCAACAGTCAGTCTCGCATCATCCGTTTTATATTCAACATAATGACCGCCGCCCTGCAGGCCGTCGGTCTTAATATTTGGCACACGTTCAATAACTTCTTTTTTCGTCAGCATATTTCTGCGCTCATTTTTATCTACCTGAGCGAGAGAATCGTAAACTTTCAGTCCGAGACTTGTAGTAAATTCACCGAATGTACCACCTTTATGAAATGGCAGAAGCATCCATTCAGGTGTCGTAACGTGCGGACCGTTTTCGTAAACGATGGCGCGTTCACGTCCTGTTTCCCGAACAACATTGACCTGCATTTGTTTTAAGTAGCGAAGACCGCCGTGAATTAATTTCGTACTTCTGCTGCTTGTACCCTGGGAGAAATCCTGCATTTCAACAAGCGCTACATTCAAACCGCGCATAGATGCATCGAGGGCAATCCCGGCGCCTGTAATTCCGCCGCCAATTATAAGTAAATCGTATTCAAATTTCGACATATGATCAAGCTGGTGCTTGCGTGTAAGTGCGTTTAACATAATTCTCCTCCTGTATTATAAAACTTTATTATCAATCTGGTTTGAACATCTGTGTCGCACGGACGGCACTCTGCCATCCGCTGTACAGCGACTCACGTTTATCATCGCCCATCAGCGGTGTAAATGTAGAATCTGTTTTACTGAGTTCCTGCAGTGCTTCCTGAGACTCAAAAAATCCTGTTGCAAGACCTGAAAGATAAGCAGCGCCGAGCGCAGTTGATTCCAATATTTCCGGACGCTCAACTTTTGTCTGTAAAATATCCGATTGAAACTGCATAAGGAAGTTGTTGGCAGAAGCACCGCCGTCTACCCGCAGTCTGTCGATTTTAATGTCTGCATCCAGCTGCATTGCATCGAGGACATCTTTCGTCTGATAAGCAACAGCTTCAAGAGTTGCACGGCTGATATGTGCTTTCGTTGCACCGCGGCTCAGTCCGAACATCGCACCCCGGGCTTCTGAATCCCAGTAGGGTGCTCCGAGACCAGTAAATGCGGGGACGACATAGACTCCTGCCGAAGAGTCCACTTCCAGTGCATACCGTTCGCTCGTTTTAGAATCGCTGAAAAATTCGAGACTGTCACGGAGCCATTGAATAGCACTGCCGGCAACAAAAATAGAACCTTCCAGTGCATAATTTACCTTGCCGTTAATACCGACAGCGATTGTCGTTAACAGTCCGTTACTGCTTGAAGTCGGTTCCTCACCTGTGTTCAAAAGCAAGAAACAGCCCGTCCCATACGTATTCTTTGCATCACCTTCATTGAAGCACGTCTGGCCAAAAAGCGCCGCCTGCTGATCCCCGGCAATGCCGGCAATTGGAATGTTATAACCGAAAAAGTGAGACTTTGTCGTGTAGCCGTAAACTTCACTTGATGACTTCACTTCCGGCAGCATGTGAGCTGGTATATTTAAAATCGATAAAAGTTCTTCATCCCATTTGAGCTCGTATATATTGTATAAAAGCGTCCGGCTCGCGTTTGTATAATCCGTTACATGAGTAGCACCTTCAGTGAACTTCCATATAATCCAGCTGTCTATCGTGCCGAATAAAAGATTGCCGCTGTCAGCTTTTTCTTTAGCGCCGTCGACATTGTCGAGAATCCACTTAATTTTAGTGCCCGAAAAATAGGGATCAATCAAAAGCCCGGTCTTTTCTCTGAACAGCGTTTCATAACCTTGTTCTTTTAAATCAAAACAAATATCCGCGGTCTGCCTGGATTGCCAGACAATCGCATTATAAATCGGCAGCCCGGTATGTTTATCCCAGACAACTGCAGTTTCCCGTTGATTTGTAATGCCGATTGAATCAATTTCCGCCGGTGTAATATTGTTTTCTATCATTACTCCGGATACGACTGACAGTACAGAACTCCATATTTCATTTGCATTATGTTCAACCCAGCCTGAACGGGGGAAGTGCTGCGTAAATTCCCGCTGATTTGAAGCGGCAATTTTACCTTCCTTATCGATGAGTACGGCACGTGTACTCGTCGTGCCCTGATCGATGGACATGACATATTTCTTCATAATAAGATGACCTCCAAAAAAGATGGAATTGAATATAAAATTATTATACCCATTTTACAGTAAAGTTAAAAAATTCAAATAAAAAACCGGATTTCATATGAAATCCAGTTTAGTGTTCGTCGCCTGCATGCGGATCTGCTGACATTTTAGTCAATCCATCAAGAATGAAGATTGATAGTGTAATGATTACAGCTAAGACTACACCCCGATCCAGAAGTTTAAAGGACCGCCGCCAGCAAGACTGTTAAGTATGAAGTTAACCATCTGTGTGAGCATGAATGCCCATAAAAATGTAACGAGATATCTCATTAGTGAGAAGCCTCCGATTTAACGTATTTTATACACTCATTTTACATGAAAAAGTATATAAAGTACAGTATGAAAAAAAAAAATCATGAAAACGCTTGCAATATTGAAAGCGGTCTCATAGAATAAGGATGCAAGTGATTATGCATTAGTGTATATTAATAAATTTCATACAGAAAGTTTGTAATTTTTAGATAATTCATATTGCCTTTTTGACAGTGTCTCTATACAATAGAAAAACAAACATAAGAATTTACATAATTTGAAAAGAAAAGAGAAAGTTTTGACAAAGGGAAAGTTAAGGTGATTTAAGTGGGAGAAGAACTACTCAGCATTAAAAATTTAACGACATCCTTTAAAATCGACGGTACTTATTATCCTGCCGTTGACGGCGTATCACTGGATATTAAGCCGAATGAAGTGGTGGCACTTGTAGGAGAGTCAGGATCAGGAAAAAGTGCGACGGCATTTTCATTAATGAAACTTCACAGAAATGCACGCATTGAAGGTCAGGTAGATTTTAATGGGAAAAATCTGCTGCAGTTCAATGAAAAAAGGATGAACAATATACGCGGCGGCGAAATGGCTATGATCTTCCAGGATCCTATGACAGCGCTGAACCCGTTAATGAAAATAAAGCTTCAGATAATAGAAACTTTGAAAATACATAAGACGAAAGCTAAAAGTGAAAGAGAAAGCTATGCAATTGAATTACTGTCGAGAGTAGGAATACCGAATCCGGAACGTGTCGGAGAAGCATTCCCGCACGAACTGTCAGGCGGTATGAGGCAGCGTGTTGTTATTGCAATTGCGATTGCGAACAGACCGCGTCTCCTGATTGCAGATGAACCAACGACAGCACTGGACGTAACGATTCAGGCACAGATTCTCGATTTAATCAGAGAATTGCAGGAAGACTTAAACTCAGGCGTACTGCTCATTACACATGATCTTGGTGTCGTAGCGGAAATGGCGGACCGGGTAGCTGTAATGTATGCCGGACAGATTGTAGAAATTGCACCGGTGAGAGAATTATTTAAAGATCCGAAACATCCGTATACACGTTCTCTGTTAAACTCACTGCCGAACGAAGCTCAAATGGGCAGCAAACTTCACGTTATTGAAGGCGTTGTACCGTCACTGAATAAAATGGACAGAGATTCATGCCGGTTTGCACCGCGCATTCCGTGGATTCCGAATGAATCACATGAACATAATCCGGAGCTTCGGGAAATCAGTCCGGGACATTTTGTCCGCTGTACTTGCTATAAAGACTTCTATTTAAAAACTGATAAGGATATCGGACTTCACGTAGAACAGCAGCAGATGGAAATTGATGCGGCAGAAGAGGTGAAAGAATGACTAACCTTCTTGAAATAAACAATTTAAAAGTGTATTACCCGATAAAAGGCGGTTTTTTCAACACTGTTAAGGACCATGTTAAAGCAGTTGACGGTGTGTCGCTGACGATACCTCAGGGTACTTCGTACGGACTTGTTGGAGAATCTGGTTCAGGTAAGACAACGACAGGCAAGGCAGTTATCGGTTTGAATCATATCACGGAAGGAGAGATCCTTTTTAACGGCAAGCCGATTAGCGGCAGCGGGAAATCTGTTGAAAACAGTAAGGAAATTCAAATGATTTTCCAGGATCCATACTCTTCATTAAATGTACGTAAGCGTGTATTTGATATCGTCAGCGAGCCGATTAGAAATTATCACAAACGTACAAAAGATGAACTGATTGCTGAAGTGCTCGGTCTGCTGCAGAAAGTCGGTTTGCCGCCGGGCTCACTGTACAAGTATCCGCATGAATTCTCAGGCGGACAAAGACAGAGAATCGGTGTAGCGCGTGCAATTGCTCTGAATCCAAAGCTGATTATTGCAGATGAACCGGTTTCAGCACTAGATGTGTCAGTACAGGCACAGGTCCTTAACTTTATGCAGGATATTCAGGAAGAATTGGATTTAACGATGCTGTTTATCGCGCATGACCTAGGCGTTGTACGGCACATGTGCCAGCATATCGGCATTATGTATCAGGGACGTCTCGTTGAAGAAGGGACAGCGGAGGACATTTTCAACAATCCTCAGCATCTGTATACGAAGCGTTTAATCGCTGCGATTCCAGATACAAATGTAGATAAAATTGATGAAAATCTGCATATTCGCCAATCGGTGAAAGAAGAATACGATCAGCATTTCCATGAATATTTAGATGAAGATGGCAGAGCATTGCCGCTGATAGACATTTCGGCGACACATAAAGCAGCACTGCCTCAGAAGGGGTGAATGGCTGAATGTTAAAATTTACTATAAGACGGTTGATTATATCGTTTCCGCAAATTATTTTATTAAGTATTTTAGTATTTTTCCTCGGTTCTTTAATGCCGGGAGATGCTTTAAGCGGTCTGATTGACCCGACAGTGCCAATCGAACAGATTGAACGTCTGCGTGAGCAGATGGGCTTAAACAATCCGTGGTACATACAGTACAGAGACTGGATATTTGCAATGCTTCAGGGGGACTTCGGTACTTCATTCTTTAAACAGCAGCCGGTGCTTGATGTTATCGGTGACAGAATGCTGAACACAATATGGCTGTCGTTATTCTCAGCAGTATTAATATACTTAATCGGTATTCCATTAGGCCTTGTTTCAGGAAGATGGAACGACTCACCTCTCGACAGTCTGATTACTGGTAACACATACTTAGGGTTTGCAACACCAACATTTATTTTCGGTTTAGTTTTACTGCTGGTATTTGGCTACACGCTGGGCTGGTTCCCTACAGGCGGTTCAGTCGGGGCAGGTATTACACCGGGTACATTTGAATATGTAGTCAGTAAGATTCAGCACCTTATACTGCCGAGTTTCGCAATAGCTCTAATCGGGCTGGTCGGTACAGTGCAGTACTTGCGGAGCGGTATTATTGAAACTAAACAAAAAGACTTCATCACTTTAGCACGTGCTAAAGGGGTAACAGAAGGCAAAGTGTATACAAGACACATTTTCAGAAACTCAATTTTACCGATTGCTGCATTCTTCGGTTATGAAATCACTGCATTATTGGGCGGATCGCTGTTTATCGAAACAATCTACGGCTATCCGGGCATGGGACGATTGTTCCTTGAATCAATATCAATCCGTGATTTTCTCAGTAGCTACGTACTTATACTTATGTACGGAATGCTCGCGATCATCGGTACATTATTGTCAGTATTATTTTAAATAGTGGATCCGCGTATCCATTAAGTAAGGATGGTGGTATATTTGGCAACGAAAGAGAAGACAAAAACAGATTAAAAGATAATCAAGAGACACGTATAAGTTCAATGAAGAGTCGGAAAACAGAGAACACACCCCGCTGAAAAGGGGGATGCATTTTCACTGCGTGATAAAGACAGCAGTGAAAGTAAAGAGCTCGATATGAGCGTTAAGCAGATTTGCCGCACGGTGCAGTGGGGCATGGTGCACTCGACATGAAAAACCTCCCGCGCTCGAAGCCCGGCTGGAAAATTATATTTGAGGAATTAATCAGCGATAAACTCGCATTGTTCTCTCTTATTATATTAGTGATTATTACATCTTATGTATTCGGTTTAACGATGTTTCTGAATCAGGCGGCAATCGTCAAAGTAGATTTATTCGCAATTAACCAGCCGCCAAATGATGACTTCAGACTCGGCACGGATTACGGCGGCCGGGATATCTTCGGACAGCTTATTATCGGAACGAGAAACTCGCTTGCTATCGGTTTCATTGTAACGGCTTTAAGTGTCGGTTTTGGTATCGTTTACGGTGTTGTCTCAGGTTACTTTGGAGGACATATTGATAACGCCATGATGCGTGTCGTTGACTTCTTCATGGTACTGCCCTTTCCTGATGATCGTAGTTGTATTTGTAACAATCGTTCCTTCATATGATATCTGGACGTTCTCATTAATTATGGCAGCCTTCCTGTGGACAGGTACTGCCAGACTGATACGTTCAGTGGCAATGCAGGAAAAAGAGCTCGACTATATCAATGCATCAAGAACGCTTGGAAGCTCGAACATTAAAATAATTTTCAAGCAGTTGATGCCAAATATGGTTGGTCTGATTATTGTTAACGCCACATTGTCATTAGCAGCGAATATCGGGATTGAATCGGGACTGTCATTTATCGGTTTTGGTTTCCCTGAAAGTACACCGTCACTAGGTACACTGATGGCGTATGCGATTCAGACACAGACACTGCAGAACAGATGGTGGATTTGGGCCCCTGCTGCAATACTTATTTTAATCTTAATGCTGTGTGTAAGAAACATCGGAGAAGCGTTCAGACGTGCCGGAGATGCCCGTCAGCGCAATGCATAATTAAATAACACAATCTTCTAAAAATTTATTGTAAAAATGCATAACTATGCTAATATGAATATTAAGAAAACTTTACAAACATATTATGGAAGAAATTGAATTTTGATACTAAAGTTCGGAACTCTGAACTTTGTATATATCAAGCAGTGAAAAACAAAGGAGGAAATAAAATGACTAAAATTTCTTGGTCGAGATTTTGCTTCCTTATGACGCTGGCACTTGTTTTAGCGCTGGCAGCATGCGGGGGAGATTCTTCAGAAGAATACATCTACAGATGATGCTTCAACAGAAGAATCTGGAGATGAAGAGTCATCAGAGGAATCTGGTGAAGAAGGGGATTCTGCTACTGGGGAAGTTTACAACTATGAGGACTTCGAAAAAACGGTATCTAAAACAGGAGAACCATCAGGTGAAGGAAGTTTAAACATTGGTTATTCATCAGATACTCCATTTGAAGGTACACTTAACTGGGCATTTTACCAAGGGGCTCCAGATGCAGACATGATGGCATACTTTGATGAAGCTGTTCTTTCAATGGATGCGGATTTCCAGTACACGAACGAAGGTGCTGTACAGTATGAAATGAACCAAGATGATAACACTGTAACGTTCACTGTACAAGATGGTGTTATGTGGCATGATGGTCAGCCATTAACTATCCAGAATTACGTTTCTTCATATGAAATCATCGGACACCCTGATTACGACGGTGTACGTGGTTCTACAGACGGCTTTACATTAATCGAAGGTTACGAAGAATATAGAAGCGGCGATGCTGATTCTATTTCAGGTATCGAAATCGTCGATGAACAGACAGCTGTATTTACTTATACAGAACTTGCTCCATCATTAACAGCAGGCGGGTTCTGGTCATACGCATTCCCGACTCATCAATATGAGGGAATGGAAGTTTCAGAAATGGCTGCAGCACCTGAAACACGCGAAAACCCAATCGGTATCGGGCCATACAAAGTTGATTCAATCGTTCCAGGTGAATCAATCTCAATGTCTAAATTCGAAGACTACTGGCGCGGCGAACCTGGACTTTCAGAAGTTACAGTACGTGTAATCGCACCATCTTCAATTGCAAGTGCAGTTGAATCAGGCGACATTGATATCGCTAAGAGTTTCCCGTCTGACCAGTATCCGGATGTTGCGGATATGGAAGGCGTGGAATGGTTAGCTAATATCGACGGAGCATACACTTATATCGGATTCAAACTCGGCTCATGGGATGCTGAGGAAGGTAAGTAATTACACCCTGAAGAAATGAAGATGGGTGACGTAGAATTACGCCGCGCGATGTGGCATGCAATTGACAACGACGCAATTGGTGAACGTTTCTACAACGGTCTTCGCTGGAAAGCAACTTCATTAATTACGCCTTACCATGCTAACTGGCATGAAGAGGTAGAAGTTCCTGCATACGATCCGGAAGAAGCAAACAGCATTCTTGACGCAGCTGGCTACGAAGACGTAGACGGCGACGGCATGAGAGAAGACCCTGAAGGCGAACCATTAAGCATTAACTTCGCATCTATGTCAGGCGGGGACATTGCTGAACCATTAGCAAACTATTACATTCAGTCTTGGAGAGATATCGGCTTAAATGTTGAATTAACTAACGGTCGTCTTATCGAGTTTAACTCATTCTACGACATGGTTGAAAATGACGATCCTGAAATTGATATCTATCAGGGTGCATGGGGTGTAGGATCTGACGTAGACCCTTCAGGTCTTTACGGTCCGGAAGCACCATTTAACTACACTCGTTATGAAACAGAAGAAAGTACTGAATTATTAACAGCAGGTAACTCACAAGAAGCACTTGATACTGATTACAGAAAAGATATTTATAACCAGTGGTCAGAACTTATGGTTGAAGATATCCCTGTAATTCCAACTCTTTACCGTGCATTTGTTACACCAGTAAACGAAAGAGTAATCAACTACTCTGAAGATTACGAGTGGAACGAAGATCTGTTATGGTACCGCGTTGGTGTTGAAGACGCAGAATAATAAGTACTAATAGGAAGAAACCGGAGATAAAAGTCTCCGGTTTCTTTTCTGTTTATTTAAAATTTTAGGTTTGCTTTTAATTGAACAATCCTGTAAATTATGATAAATTAGTACCTAGTAATATAATGAGACTATAAGGTGTGAGAAGCATGAAAAATGTAGGGATTCTCGGCATTGGTTCATATACACCAGAAAAAGTATTTACGAATTTTGATTTTGAAAAAATTCTTGATACTTCTGATGAATGGATTAGAGAAATGACAGGTATAGAAGAACGACGTTTCGCTGTAGATATGGAAACGAGCGAAATGGCTTTTTATGCTGCTGATGCAGCGATAAAAGATTCAGGCGTTGCAAAAGAAGATATTGACTTTGTTATTGTAGCTACTTCTACAGGAGACCAGAAGTTTCCGTCAGTTGCGAATATGATTCAGGAGAAACTTGGCTTGAACAATATTCCTTCTATGGATCAGCTGGCTGCCTGTACAGGTTTTATATATGGGTTATCGACAGCGGAAATGTTCGTGAAATCCGGCAATTATAAAAATATTCTGGTTGTCGGTGCTGATAAATTAACGGACATCACTGACTTTGAAGACCGTTCTACGGCTGTGTTATTCGGTGATGGTGCCGGTGCAGTTGTTGTTGGCGAAGTTGAAGAAGGATTTGGCATCAAATCATTCGAACTCGGCAGCAAGGGTGCGGGCGGAAAATATTTATACGGAGATAAAGAAAAAGGATATATTCGTATGAATGGACGTGAAGTCTTTAAATTTGCAGTGAGACAGATGGGTGAATCCAGCGTTACTGTATCAGAAAAAGCAGGTATTGCTAAAGAAGATATCGATATGTTGATTCCACACCAGGCAAATATTAGAATAATGAATGCGGCAAGAGAACGTATGGGTCTGCCTTATGATAAAATGAGTGTAACTGTAGATAAATACGGAAATACCTCGGCAGCATCGATTCCTCTCAGCATGGATTATGAAGTAAAAAGAAACCGTATCAAACCGGGAGACAATATTGTCTTAGTCGGGTTTGGCGGCGGTTTAACATGGGGCGCAGTTTGTTTAACATGGGGTACTAAGAAGGAGGACTCTTAATGTCTAAAAGGAGAGTTGTAATTACCGGTGCAGGGGCATTGACACCGATTGGTAATACAGCAAAGGAAACGTGGCAGAATGCATTAGCGGGTAAAAATGGTATAGCAGAAATTACAAACATCGATACGGAACAGTTTAATGTTCATATCGGCGGAGAAGTAAAAAACTTAAATGTTGAAGATTTTATCGAGAGAAAAGAAGCACGTAAAATGGACAAGTTCACGCAGTTTGCTGTTATTGCGGCAGAAGAAGCGGTAAAAGATTCAGGGCTTGAAATAAACGACAGCAACGCCGACAGAATTGGCGTGTGGATCGGTTCCGGTATCGGCGGAATTCAGTCGCTGGAAGAAGGCTTTATCGCGCTGACGACTAAAGGCCCAAGACGAGTCAGTCCGTTCTTCGTTCCGATGATGATCCCGGATATGGCGAGCGGCCAGGTATCTATTCGTGAAGGTGCGAAGGGACCAAACGGCGCAACGGTAACAGCATGTGCAACCGGTACGAATTCTATCGGTGATGCATTTAAAATTATCGAACGCGGTCAGGCGGATGCGATGATAACGGGCGGTACTGAAGCACCAATTACTAATATGGGTGTCGCAGGATTCCAGGCGAACAGAGCATTATCAAATTCAAACGACCCTGAATACGCATCGCGTCCATTCTCTGCAGACAGAGACGGATTCGTTATCGCTGAAGGCGCAGGTATCGTTGTAATAGAAGAACTTGAACACGCGAAAGCACGCGGTGCACAGATTTACGCTGAAATTGTCGGTTACGGCTCAACAGGTGACGCACACCACATTACAGCACCGGCACCAAACGGTGAAGGCGGCGCACGCGCAATGAAAGAAGCATTGAAAGATGCAGGGATTGAACCTGAAGAAGTGCAGTACATTAACGCACATGGTACGAGCACGCCGTACAATGATGAATTTGAGACAATGGCAATCCGTACGGTCTTTAAAGAACACGCGGATAATCTTTTTGTGAACTCGACTAAATCAATGACGGGCCACATGCTCGGCGGTGCAGGCGGTATGGAAGCAATCATTACTGCCTACAGTCTGCGTGAAGGGAAAATTCACCCGACAATCAACTTAACAAATCAGGCACCGGAATGTGATCTTAACTACGTGCCGAACGGTGTGGAAAAGGCTGACCTTAAATATGCTGTATCAAACAGCTTAGGTTTCGGCGGGCACAATGCATCGTTAGTATTTAAAAAATACGAAGACTAAAAATATATTTTGAAGCACGTTCTGCCTCGGGTGGAGCGTGCTTTTTTTGGTTTGTGCGGATGTTTGGTGTTTGCTCCGCAATGAGACCCTGTCATTCCCGAGTAAAGCCGTTTGCTCCGCAATGAAGCTGTGTCATTCCCGAGTAAAGCCGTTTGCTCCGCAATGAGACACCGCTTACCCACAAAAAATCCTGACAGAATCAAAGTTCTGTCAGGATTACTTATTATTTTCTCTGCTTTCTGCCAAGTCCCATCGCGCGTTCCATTTTTTCAATCATTTTATCTGCTTTTCGTGCTGCTTTGTCGCGGCCTGCATCAAGAATATCATCAAGCTCATCGCCGTTCAGATAGTAATTATATTTTTCCTGGAAACCGACCAGGAATTCTTTGACGACTTCGCCGAGGTCTTTCTTAAAGTCCCCGTAACTTGAGTCTTTATATTCCTGAACCAGTTCATCGATTGTTTTATCAGTTAATGAACTGTAAATAGTAAGGAGATTTGAAATTCCCGGTTTGTTTTCTTTATCGAATTTAATTTCCGTATCTGAGTCAGTCACTGCAGAACGGATTTTTTTCGCTGCCTGATTCGGATCATCGAGTAAAGTAATAAATGACTTTTGATTGTCATCACTTTTACTCATCTTCTTAGTAGGCTCATTCAGACTCATAATACGTCCGCCGACTGCAGGAAGTTTAATTTCAGGCAGTGTAAAGATGTTGTTGTATCTAGAGTTGAAGCGTTCGGCAATATTGCGGGTAAATTCAATATGCTGGGTCTGATCATCACCGACGGGTACAACGTCAGAGTTATAGAGTAAAATATCGCCCGCCATTAAAGCAGGATACGTCAGCAGTCCGACAGAGATTCCATCTCGCTGGTTTTGCTTCCGTGCTTTATCTTTAAACTGTGTCATGCGTTCCAGTTCGCCGATATAAGAAGTACACTGCAGCATCCATGCAGCTTTAGCATGTGCTGAGACTTCACTTTGTATAAATAATGAGATCTTGTCCGGATTAAGTCCACTAGCAAGATAAATTGCCGCAAGTGCGCGTGAGTTTTCACGGAGTTTTAAACGGTCCTGCTGAACAGTTATTGCATGCTGATCAACGATACAGAAATATGAATCGTATTCGTCCTGCAATTCGACGAATTGTTTATAGGCACCAATGTAGTTTCCGATAGTCGGAATACCGCTTGGCTGTACGCCTGAGAATAATGTTTTCATTAATGTCACCTACATAGTTTTAGTTAGTATCTTAATATTAATACTCTTTTAGCAGTTGTGCAATCACGTGGAGAATTTAACATAAATATATGTCAAATTAAATGGTGATTATACAGTATTCATACGTTATTACTATATACTTTGACCAATTTTGATGTTATTATAAGTATAAGGTAACTAAGTTGAAGACAGTAATATTTAATGTCAGATTAATTAATAATTTTTAAGATTATTACAATATTCTCATTTTATTTTAATGTTTGTTGCCTATAATAAGAATTGTCAACAAGAGGCAGAGTTACATACTGGTGAGATGTTTAAAGGTTGCTTTAAACGGGTATAGACTCTTGTTAGAAATAAAAAATTGGAGTGTGAGTTACATGGTAGTACTATTTACTTCTCCAAGTTGTACGTCATGTCGTAAGGCAAAAGCATGGTTGCAGGAAAACGATATTCCTTATACGGAACGCAATGTATTTTCTGAACCGTTAACTTTAGACGAAGTTAAATCTATTTTAAGAATGACAGAGTACGGGACTGAAGAAATTATCTCGACTCGCTCTAAAACTTTCCAAAAATTAAATGTTGATATTGAAAGCCTTCCTATGAATGAGCTGTATACTTTAATTATGGAGAACCCTGGATTATTGAGACGTCCAATTATTATGGATGAAAAACGTTTACAAGTGGGCTACAACGAAGATGAGATCAGACGCTTTTTGCCACGCAGTATTAGAACATTGCATCTAATCGAAGCTAAACGCCTAGCAGAACTATAATTTAATATAAGTACGATGATTAATTTGATATATGTATGAAGTTCAGTACGCCTGCAGATGATTTGCTATCTGCGGGCGTTTTAACATATAATAATAAGACAAATCTAAAATTTGGTATTATATTGTAATCCTTAGTATAATAAGCAGAAATGATGGTAAGGGAGTGAGCAGGATGAGAATTGAAAGAGTGAACGACTCGACCATTAAATTCTTTTTAACATACAGCGATATAGAAAGCCGAGGCTTTAATAAAGAAGATTTATGGATGAACCGTCAGCGCGGCGAAGAATTTTTCTGGACGATTATGGACGAAGTAAACAACGAGCAAACTGATGATTTTGCTATGGATGGTCCATTATGGATTCAAGTGCACGCGTTCGACAAAGGTATAGAAGTCGTTGTGTCTAAGTCCCAGAATGAACATGATCCGTATGGCATGGAGCCTTATGCCATGAATATTGAAAACCGGGAAATCGAGTCATTTATCGATAAAACCATCGATGAACGTAAAACTGACAACACTAATAATTTTGATTTTCCAGTCATTAATGAGCCGCTGATGGTTTACTTTAATGACTTTGAAAATCTAATAAAATATACTCATGAAGTTGAAGTAGATGAAACATTGTATGAAGATTTACTTTATGTACTTGATGGTAAATATTATTATCAGGTCTTCTTTGACTACAGAACGCATTTTGACAGTATGGAAGGTATTGAATCAAAGCTGCTGGAATACAGTGAGCCGACTTCGATTGCCAGTGCCTTACTGGATGAATATGGAAAAATTATAATGAGTAATAACGTTCGTGCCCAGGTAAGAAGATATTTTCAAGAAAATTAATTAACTTGTACGAAAAAAAAATAAAACCTCCTTTTTCCCTATATATAGGTAAAGGAGGTTTTTTTATGTATATTGCAAATGATGAACAGGGTACACAGATTTTAGCACATAATGCAGTGAAAAACGGAAGGTATTATTGTCCTGTCTGCGACACACCGGTCGTCCTGAAAGCTGGAAGCGTGAAGGTTCCGCACTTTTCACACCATCATATTTTGCAGTGCAGCAGGTATTTATACAAAAGAGAGTCATTGCTGCATTTAAAATTGAAACATGATTTATATTTGGAGCTGAACCGATTCTACGTCACAGCAATGGAATATTACCTTGAAAGTATCGAGCAGATACCGGACCTGCTTATAGAGCAGCGTCTTGCTCTTGAAATTCAGTTATCGAGAATCAGTCCGGAATTAATTCTGTCGCGTACAGCGGGGTATTATAAGCTCGGTATGCGTGTGATGTGGCTGCTTGATGAAAAGGAAATCAAAACGGAAGGTCTTCACGTCTATTTAAATCATTTTCAGCTGTCGACAATGACGAATGATATTGTCTATACGGTAAATACGGACACACTGAACGTTAGCGCATGGCATATCGGTCATACAGCTGGTCTCAACCGCTTTACGTTTAAAAAAGAAAATATCGAGCTGCATGAAATACTCACATATGTCAAAAGTGATGTGTGGGACGAAACCTATACACTTACGAGAGGGACTGTGAAGAAGATAATCCAGCGGGAAAAGGCTCAGAAATCAGTACTTAATCCGACTTTAACCTATATGTATCAGCTGGGTCTGACACCGGATACGCTGCCTGCATTTCTTTATATTACCAGTTTTGAAGAAAGATATATTATAAACTCTCCAATCGAATGGAAATTATATATTTATTACCATTTATCGATGGGTATTTTTGATCGTGAAAAGTTTTTTCACTTTATAAAATTAAGAGCTATCTCAGATATTCCTAATAAAAAAACGCTTGTTCAGTCATTATTAACTTTTTATTTAAAAGTTTTTCGGTTTTCGAAAGATATTGCTTGAATTAAGAATAAATTATTGAGAAAATTGTGTTACTAATAAACGGAGGTTTTTATTTATGGGGAAATTAATTACTAGAGAAGAACAACAGCTGGAAAATACATGGGACTTAACGACAATTTTTAAATCTGATGAAGATTTCGATGCGGCGTACAAAGCGCTTGAAAATAAGATTGCCGATAATAACCAATTCAAAGACGGTTTTGATTCTGCAGAAAAACTCGCGGATGCGCTTGAACTGGAAAGATCACTTGATACAGAACTTGGGCAGCTTTTTGTTTACGCTCACTTAAAACACGATCAGGATACTTCAAATGATACTTACAGCGCACTTGAAAGCCGTGCAAGATCACTTGCTGTTAAATATTCAACAGCGTGGAGCTTCCTCGTACCGGCAATTATGGCAATTCCGGAAGAGACATTAAAAGAATACGCTGACCACGAACGTCTCAGCGAATTTAAATTTGACCTGGAAAAACTGAACAAACAGCGTCCGCACATTTTAAGCGATAAAGAAGAACATATTCTTGCACAGGCTGGAGAAGTAATGCACACGCCGACGCAGGTTTACGGTATGTTCAACAACGCGGATGTCGACTTTAAGCCTGCAGTGGACAAGGACGGCAAAGAGCATGAATTGACTCAGGGCAACTACGTAGAAATGCTGAAATCATCAGACAGAACTCTGCGTGAATCTGCTTATAATAATTTATATGGTGAATACAATAAATTTAAAAACACACTCAGTCAGACGCTTGCAGGGGTCGTGAGTACACATGCATTCAGTGCGGATGTCAGAGGCTATGATTCAAGCCGTCACCAGGCATTATCAAATAACCATATTCCTGAATCGGTGTATGACAACTTAGTTAATACAGTTAACGACAATATGCACCTGCTGCACCGCTATACTGAACTGCGCAAGAAGTTCTTGAATGTTGACGAACTGAAAATGTACGATATGTACGTGCCGTTAGTCGAGGACACAGATTTCGATATGACATACGATAACGCAAAAGAATGGCTCGTTAATGCACTTCAGCCGCTTGGTGAGGAGTATGTGAACATCGTTAAAGAAGGACTTGAGAGTCGCTGGGTAGACGTCTATGAGAACAAAGGGAAACGTACAGGTGCGTATTCATCGGGGACATACGGCACAAATCCTTTTATCCTGATGAACTGGCAGGACAATGTAAATAATCTGTTCACACTGGCACACGAGTTTGGACATTCTGTGCACAGTTATTACTCACGTCAGAACCAGCCTGCAAATACGAGCGGTTATTCTATATTTGTCGCAGAAGTTGCTAGTACTTTTAATGAGGCACTCCTTGCAGATTATATGTTTAAGAAACTTGACGATAAAAAACAGCAGCTCTATTTACTGAATGAACAGCTTGAAGGATTCAGAGGCACTGTTTTCCGCCAGACGATGTTTGCGGAATTTGAACATGCAATTCATGTAATGAAAGAATCTGGCGAACCGCTGACTGCCGGGAAGCTGAGCGAAGTATACGGGAAACTTAATAAGAAGTACTTCGGTGAAGCGGTTAATTACGACGAAGCGATTGAAGTAGAGTGGGCAAGAATTCCACATTTCTATATGAATTATTACGTTTATCAATATGCTACAGGTTATGCTGCTGCAGCGAGTCTGTCAAAACAAGTACTGGAAGAAGGAGAACAGACAGCACAGCGTTATATTAATGAGTTCCTGAAAAAAGGCTCATCAAATTACCCGATTGAAATATTAAAAAATGCCGGTATCGATATGACAACGAGCGAACCGATTGAAAATGCACTGGAAGTTTTTGAAGCACAATTGACAAAATTTGAAGAATTACTCACTGATTTAGAAAAATAAGTATGTGAATTCGTTTACATTATGACAATAATGTGAAAAACTGTTCAAAGTGTTGCTTGAGGCTTATTACCATGCTATATTTAACTCATGAAAATTTTATCACTGAAACATACCCCTTTGTTAACAGTGAAAAATTTCTCCCATCCCCTTTGTTTGAGTAGCACATTATAGAAGATGTGCTACTTTTTTTATGCGCATTTTTAACTGAATATTATAAATTATAAAACCATCTGTGATATATGTCACAGATGGTTTTTTTATTTATAATAATTGAAGTAAGGAAATAATCAGGGAGGGACGTCTATGAGTAAGGAAAACGAACAAAAAAATGAGCTCATCACCGATGACAAAGAATCGCTGAAGGGCACACTGTTTGCAACGATTGTATTCGTCGGAGGAGCTATAGTGTTATGGACACTCGTATTGCTCATATTATTTATTATGCGTTTTTAAAAAGAGGGGGATCAGGAAATGAAAATGCACAAATTTGAAGAAATCTGGCTAATTTTATCGGTAGCAGTAATTATTATTGCTATGGGTATTACAGGTTATCAGGCATTTGCTCTCGGTATGGGACCGCCGAGTCATAAAGAAACGATAGATCCTGCACAGGTGGAAACGACAGCACCTTTTGATAATCCGGGAGTATATGAAGTCGGAGACAATGAGTATGAAGTGGTTATGACGCTGGAAGCCTTCCAGTTTGTACCGAATGAAATTACAGTGCCAAAAGGTGCAGAAGTTACATTTATTATGACATCGAAAGATGTGGTTCATGGTGTTAACGTGCCGCACACAAATTTAAATACGATGGTCATGCCCGGTCACATACAAAAAATTACACAGACATTTCATGATTCAGAAGAATTCATTATGATTTGTAATGAATATTGCGGTACCGGACATAACATGATGTCCGCCACAATAACGGTGGAGGAGTGATGGCATGGAAAGCATAAGAAAAGTACAGGTAAGTTCTCTGGCACTAACTAACTTTGCGGCCGCGTTCATCCTGCTTTTGCTTGGCGGATTGTTCGGATTAATTCAAGGATTGAACAGAGCGGGAGTGCTTGAAATTGTCGGCGGGCTGAATTATTACGAACTGCTGACTGCACATGGTATCTTTTTAATTTTAGGTTTTACTACATTATTTATGAACGGCTATCTGTATTCAGCTGTAGATTATGTGCTTGGCGGATTATCTAAAACCGTGAGAGTGCTCGGCTGGCTCAGCTTTTCGAGTTTTGTTGCAGGTGCACTGCTAGTTACAGTAATGGTACTTGCAGGCGAAGCAACGGTACTGTATACATTTTACGCACCGATGGCTGCCAGCCCGTGGTTCTACATCGGCCTCGTTTTCGTAGTACTGAGTATCTGGCTGTCCGCAGCAGGTGTATTTATCAGCGCATTCACATGGAAGAAACGGAACAAAGGCAAACATCTTCCGCTGTTCGCATTCTTTGCAGTCGGGGTATACGTGCTCGTGACATTTGGTTCACTTGGCGTGACGTGGGAAGTATTAATGTTGATTCCATGGGCTTTCGGCTGGACTGAGACGATAAACGTCCTGCTTACAAGAACGTTGTTCTGGAGCTTTGGACATACACTCGTTAACGTCTGGTATCTGGTTGCTGTATCTGCCTGGTACATCGTGCTGCCAAAAGTAATCGGCGGTAAAATATTCAGCGATAGCCTCGCAAGACTCGTTGTGATTCTTATTGTATTTCTGAACGTGCCCGGAGGATTCCACCACCAGATTGTGGACCCGGGATTCACTGAAGGCCTTAAGTTTATGCACTTATTTATGAGTCTCGCTATCGGGTTCCCTTCACTGATGACAGCATTTGCACTGTTTGCAACGCTTGAGCGTGCAGGACGTAATAAAGGCGGCAAAGGTCTTTTCGGCTGGTTCTTTAAACTGCCGTGGAAAGACGTTCGCTTCATTACGATAATGCTTGCGATGATTTCATTTATCTTCGGGGGAGCAGGGGGAATTGCGCAGACCAATAATCAGCTGAATCAAGTTGTTCACAACACGATGTGGGTTGTCGGTCATTTCCACGTCACTGTTGGAGTGGCCGTAGTCCTGACATTCTTCGGATTGATGTACTGGCTTATTCCGCATCTGTCGGGACGTATTATGACTTCGAAAATTCATAATCTAGGTATATGGCAGACGATGTTCTGGACAGTAGGAATGTTGTTCATGACAATCTCAATGTCAGCAGTTGGACTGATGGGGTCACCGCGCAGAACGGAGTATACAACATACGGTGATAGTGCAACAGCCCTCGGCTGGGATCCGTACCTGCTGTTTGTCGGTGCAGGCGGAACGCTGCTTTATCGGTCTTTACTGATGGTTTATATAGTGTTTAACTTAATGTTCTTTGCACCAAAAGGTTATACGGAATTTATGGCAGCTTCTGATGAAGGTCTGCACCATACACCAAAATGGACGGAAAACTGGGGACTGTGGGTCGTGCTTGCAATCGTTATTATATCTATGGGATATGTCGTGCCGATTATTGATATTATCGAAAATGCACCGCCGGGTTCACCGCCAATCAGAACATGGTAATACGGAAATTTTAAAGGAGGATGGGTACTGTGAAAAAAGACATTGCTGCAAGTATCGGTATAGTCATATTCGGTATCATCCTCCTGTTTTTTACGACAAACGGGTTTACTGCATTTACAATGGAACAGCAGCGAATCCAGGATTTGCAAACACAGCCGCCTAAGTTTCCGGACATTGAAGTGGTCGATCAGACAGGGGAGTCATTTAACTTTAAAGATTTTGAAGGAAAGCATGTATTAATGACATTCATCTATACGTCATGTGCTGCGGCTTGCCCTGAAATGACGACGAATATGAAGTACGTATACGAGAAGAGACGATAAATACTTCGAAGAAGACCTGATATTTTAAGCGTGTCATTTGATATGGAGCGAGATACAGTTGAAGTACTGGACCGTTATGCTGAATATTTCAACGCAGATCCCGCATCGTGGAAAATGCTAAGAGTACTTGATGATAATGACCTTGAAATACTGCTTGATACTTACGGAGTTACAGTAATACCTGAAGGTGATACTGATTATCAGCATAATACGTCATTTTATATTTTAAATCCTGAAGGGCAATTAACAGAAGTCCTTAATTTTAAAGAGCCGGATATCGCAGCGGAAATTTTGACGGAACATCTTGAAGAACAGGAGGAAAAGTAATGAGACAATTTTACTATGGTCTGGCACTCCTTCTGTTTCTCGCACTGCCGCCTGTCCGTCATCTCATGGAATCTATTATGGCGATGCACATGCACATGCAGATGATGCTGCTGTTCGTTTCAGGACTTCTCATGTCTCCTTTTATACAGAAGAAAATCCCCGGGCTGTTTGCAAAGTTTAACAAAACGGGGTATCCGGGGCTGCTGCTGCTTTTAATTATTCTCTTTTACTGGATGCTGCCGAGAACGATGGATGATCATTGGAAATATGGTCAGTGGAACTGTTCAAGTTTATATCGCTGCCGTTTCTGGCCGGAGTACCTCTCAGGGACAGCTGGCCGAAACTGCGTGAAGCGGCACAGGTTTCATTCTTTCTCATACTTGGTGTTATCTTTTCAGCTTTAAGCTATTTGTATGTCTTTTCGGAAAGTACGCTGTGCAACAACTATTTAATGACAGATCAGAAAACTGTAGGTTACGGTTTTATGTTTCTGGCAGTAAGTATACTGATTTACGTATTGCTGATGCTGTTTACCGATCAGCGGCAGTATTTTGAACAGGATAGCGGGTAGTTATTTTAAAGTAATATAATTATTAATTTTTACTGTATTGAGAATATAGCCCTCTTTATTTTCATACATTAAACCCAGCTTTTTAAACAGTGAAATATTACGGCTGACTGTTTCCCTTGATAAACCGATCATGCTGCCGATATCCTGTTTGGTTACACGAAGTGTAATAAGTGAATTGTCCTCGTCTATATCCTTACCGTAACTGACGGCGAGTCTTAAAATAGATTTCAGCAGCTGTTCATCGGCAGGGTGGAGAATTTTATCATATAGACGGTTTTGCAGGTCGACAATCATCGAACCTAAATATTTAAACATTTTTATCATTATATCACTATGGTTTTTCAGCAGTGTTTCGAAATCTGCTTTTCCAATCATGAGTACTCTGATTTCATTCATCGACACAGCATTGGCGGGATAAGGATCATCACGGAAGATTGCATGATGGGGAACCATTTCCCCGGCGCCGAAAAAATTGACAATCTGTTCACGTCCATCAGCGCTGTATCGGTATACTTTTATGTTGCCATCGATATAAAAAAGAAATATTCCATTTGATCGTGCTGATAAAAAATGATTGGATTTATGGAAATGTCTGATATGAGTAATTTTAGCAATTTCCTGCTGTTCCTCATCAGTCAGCGTGTTAAATATAGTGATTTGAGAGATTAAGTCTTTAAGCATAGATTTCTACCCCCCCTTGTTCCTTCCAGTATAATACAAAAAACGTCCCGTATATGCTGTTTTCAGCTGTACGGGACGTTTTTAAATTTATATTTTAGTCTGCAGCGGAATTGAAGATTGTTTAAGCTGATAAAAAGACTGATTGTTTAAGTTGACTTCATCTATCAGGCGCTGCAGGCGCAGCTTCTTCAGTTCATTCAGCAGTAATCCAGCACGCCATTCGAAAATAGTTTTCAATTCATCAAAACTGACGAGTTCGTGTGCCCTGATGTAGTCGATAATACTCGGAAGCTGTCTTTTTTCTATTTCAATACCAATCAGCTCATTAATAATATAAGTGTAGATGTGATACGGATAACAGCCGTCGACTTTAACGCCTTGTGATTTCACATCGCCCGAGAAGAAGACCATGGCAGGCAGATTTTCGATATCCATTTCCCTGAAGACAGATAAATCGTACTTCAGCATTGCATCGAGTGTCGGCGAGTGCAGGTCCTCATGGAATGAATTTAAATCGATTCCCGCGAGTCTCGCACTCTCTCTATCATATCTTTAGTACAGATTGTATTGACCGGGTTAATCCGGTTAAATATATATCTGATAAAAGCACGGGCCTTTGACTGCCCTTGGATTTCCGCGGCTTTATAAGCAAGCGCAACATTATCATCACTTGCCGTAGACTGAGCCTGGCATTTTGTCAGAACAGACAGCGACGGAGCCAGAATTTTTTTAATAGTAATATGTCCGCGGTATTCAATCAGTAATTTATTGATTATGGGTTCCATAGCAATACAGTCATTTGAAAATGGATCAAAGAAATAAAAGATTTCGACTGTATTATCCGACTGCTCCAATAACAGCAGGTCTTCACTATTATTTTTGCTCACGTATTTCACCTCTGTATTTTTGTTGAAGGCAGTTAATGTTCACTGTTTACCATATGCTTTGCAGTGAGAGTGTAGCGTGCCATCAAATACTCACGTAATTCATCTTCTATCTCGACGTCCAGTATTGCCTGGTTCATATTTTCAAGCCAGGCTTCACCAGCTGCAGGTGAGATTTTAAAAGGCATATGCCTCGCCCGGAGCATCGGATGGCCGTATTGTTCATTATATAAATTCGGTCCGCCGAGGAACTGTGTTTGAAACAGTTTCTGTTTATAAGCAGTTTCGGTAAAATCCTCGGGGAAAAGATGATTAATCCGGTCGTCATTTTAACATAGTCATAAAATATATCTATCATCTTATGGAGCTTTTCCTCACCAATTTCTTTATATGCTAAAGGCATCAGTTAACCCCCTTTTTTGTTTGAGTGTATTGTAAAATCGTGCGCTTTTAACAATTTCTTCTCGTCGTACGATACCATAATTATTAAGAATTTGCGTGAATTCTGCCTTTCCTGTGCCAACATCCGGCGCCTCGAATTCGAGTTCGTAGTCGATCATGCCAAGATAAATGCTCTTATCGAGAACGAGCAGTCCGCTGTGTGAAGGTTTTTCAAAACGTTCAGTAATCAAGGAACCTTGAATAGAAAGGTTATTTGTCGTTATATTACGTTTCGTTAATTGTTCCCGTATATTTTCCGGAATGTTGTTTTCATTTATTATAATACCTTCTGAGAGATCGATATTTGTTAGTCCTGAGTATTCGTAAACGACATGACGTTCATCGGGGATTTTAACAGTCATCAGCTGTTTTTCATCCTGCACTCTTATTCTCAGCATTAATAAATTTTGAATAAGCTGAAGCTCATTATTATCTATGTAGTAGTTTGTTAAATGCATCGGTTTTTCGCCGGAGAAATGATCGTTCTGTTTTTACCGTATTCACTTTCCGTGAGTAAGTTTTTAAACTCTATTTCTTTTTCGAACATCATTACCACTCCTTACAGTTATTATCCTTAAATTTTTTAAACCTGTAAAGCAAACAGATTCTATATATAAGCTTTCACGGAATATGGTAGAAAAATTACGTCAGATGTAAAAAATATCGGCCTTTACAGTGGAGTCTGGAGGATGAATTTAATTGGAAGAATGGAGTATATTTTTAGCCCCGTACAGACAGGCGGTGGAAGAACTGAAAATTAAGCTTAAAGGGATTCGAAAAGACTATCAGATTACGAGTCAATCTTCACCGGTAGAATTTGTAACATCGAGAGTCAAACCCGTACAAAGTATAATAGAAAAGGCGAGTACGAGAAACATTCCTTATGATAATCTGCGTGCACAAATGTACGATATCGCGGGCATACGTATTATGTGCCAGTTTGTTGATGATATTAATGTAATTACAGATCACATCAGGTTACGCGATGATATGAAAGTAATCGAAGAGCGGGATTACATTGAAAATACTAAAGAGAGCGGCTACCGGTCATATCATATTATTATCGAGTATCCTGTTGAGAGTGTGAATGGCAAGATTAATATTCTTGCTGAAATTCAAATTCGTACGCTCGCGATGAATTTCTGGGCAACGATTGAACACACTCTGAATTATAAATATTCAGGAGAGTATCCACCGGAAATTAAAGACCGTCTGCAAAACGCAGCTGAAGCGGCATATTTACTTGATAAGGAAATGTCGGAAATCAGAGAAGAAGTTCAGGAAGCGCAGAAATACTTTTCCAAGAAGCGGAATATATAAATGAAATCAGGTGATGATATGAGATTTGCTATAGTTTCAAAAGGGGATACAAAATCGAATGCACTGACTGATAAGATGATGAATTATATGCTCGGCATGGATATGGTGCTCGATGAAAAGCGCCGGAAATTGTCGTTTCTGTCGGCGGTGATGGTACATTGCTGCAAGCATTTCACCGCTATCAGCATATTGTCGGTGAAGTATCATTTGTCGGTGTGCATACAGGACATCTTGGATTTTACGCCGACTGGGGACAGGATGAAGTTGAACGCCTGATAATGGCGCTGAAAAATGATGACTTTGAAATCGTGGAATATCCGCTTGTTGAAGTGATGATTCATTATGACCAGGTCGGTATGGAAACAAAGTATCTCGCCTTAAATGAAGCAACGCTCCGGATGACGAATGGCTCGACTCTCGTTATGGATGTGGATATTAGAAACCGGCATTTCGAAAGGTTCAGAGGCGATGGCCTGTGCATTTCTACACCTTCAGGTTCGACTGCTTATAATAAGGCGCTTGGCGGCGCAATTATACATCCGTCCATCGAAGCGGTTCAGATGACTGAAATCGCATCGATAAACAACCGTGTTTTCCGGACAGTGGGCTCACCGCTCGTACTGCCGAAACACCATTTCGTCAATGTCAGACCGGTAAACAGTGAAGAATACCAGATGACAATTGACCATGTAAACTTAGTGCATAAAGGTGTAAAATCGATTCAGTTTTCAGTAGCTGAAGAAAAAATACGTTTTGCACGCTTCAGGCCATTCCCGTTCTGGCAAAGAGTGCACGATTCATTCATTTCATAAAAGTTTTTGTTGAGAGTGGGTATGAGTATGTCAAGAGACGACAGAGAAATAGATTTTGAGGCAGTGAGACAGAGTCTGATTAAATATCTTGATGAAGAGAATCTTGATAGTTTCAGAGATATTTTTATGGACCTGCACAATTATGAGCAGGGTGAAATTTATCAGACACTGACAGATGAACAGCGTCACACTTTATATAAGTTTTTAAGTCCCGGGGAAGTGTCGGATTTTTTCGATCTGCTTGAACTTGAAGCGGATGAGTATGAAGAATTGCTGGATAAAATTGATGCCCGTTATGCGGCTCATATTATCGGCGCGATGCAGTATGATAACGCCGTGGATATTTTAAATGAAATATCACGCGAAAAAATGACGACTTACTTACCGCTGATGGACAAGGAAGATGCAGCGGAAATACGCAGCCTGATGAACTACGAAGAAGATACTGCCGGCGGTATTATGACGACGGAAATTGTCAGTATAAACAGCCAGATGACTGTGCGTGAAGCTATGCGCTATTTAAAAGAAATGGCGACGGAGTCAGAAATGATTTATTATCTGTTTGTTACCGATTCGGACAATCGTCTTGCTGGTATTATTTCACTCAGGGAACTGATTGTTGCCGATGATGATGAATACATCGGTGATGTGATGACTGAACGCGTCGTGTCAGTACGTGTATCAGATGACCAGGAAGAAGTCGCGCAAATTGTGCGTGATTACGATTTCCTGGCAGTACCAGTTGTTGATTTCCAAGATCATTTAGTCGGTATCATTACAGCCGACGATATTATGGATGTTATTCATGAAGAAGCCGGAGAAGACTACTCGAGGCTTGCCGGTATGAGTGATAACGAAAGTACATCCGATACTGCAATGGAAACGGCGAAAAAACGTCTGCCTTGGCTGATCGGACTAACGTTTATGGGTATGATCACAGCGTGGATGCTGTCGTTCTTTGAAGATACACTGGCGCGCGTTGTGCTGCTCAGTGCATTTATTCCTGTTATTAGCGGGATGGCGGGGAACACTGGTACGCAGTCGCTCGCTGTTGCAATACGCGGTATTTCGACAGGCGAGATTAAAGAATCCAGCAAATTAAAACTTGCGGGACGTGAACTTGGCTCCGGATTTATTACCGGCATGGTCTGCGGTATTGTTATTTTTCTAATTATTATCGTGATGTACCGCGAACCTGTACTCGGTATTATCGTCAGCGGCAGCCTGATTGCGTCGATGTCAGTTGCGACTATTATCGGTACAGTAGTGCCGCTGTTAATGAATAGAATGGGGATTGACCCGGCTATTGCCAGCGGCCCGTTTATTACGACAGCAAATGATATTATCAGTCTGCTTATATACTTTGCACTGGCAAATGTATTTATGTCGAGCTTATTATAATGATATTTCTTGCAATGGAGCTTAATAAAATGTAGATTAGTAGTAGGTACTAATACTAGGGATGAATTAGGAGGATTTCTGAATGGATTTATCAGGTAAAACATATGTAATTATGGGTGTAGCAAATAAAAGAAGTATCGCCTGGGGTGCAGCGCGTGCGCTGGATAAGATGGGTGCAAAACTTGTATTCACAATTCTAGGCGAACGTTTCCGTAAAGAGCTGGATAAGCTTCTTGTTGACCTTGAAGGCGAGCACGATATTATCGTTGAGTGTGACGTAACAAGTGATGAAGATGTAGCTAAGGCATTTAAAGAAATCGGTGAAAAAACAAATGGCATCGACGGTGTTCTTCACGCAATCGCATTTGCAGATAAAAATGAATTAACTGGCGGATACAGCGAAACTTCACGTGACGGGTTCAAAATGGCACTCGATATCAGTGCTTACTCATTAACGATTGTTTCTAAGTATGCAAAAGAAATTATGAAGGAAAACGGCAGCATCGTAACGATGACTTACCTTGGCGGCGAACGTGCAATGCCTAACTACAACGTTATGGGTGTAGCAAAAGCAGCGCTTGACGCTAGTGTACGTTACCTGGCTTACGATCTTGGCGAGCAGGGAATTCGTGTAAATGCGGTTTCTGCAGGTCCTATCCGTACGCTCAGCTCATCAGCTGTTGGTGAATTCAAATCAATCCTTAAAGAAATCGCAGAACGTGCACCGTTAAAACGCAACGTTGACCAGCTTGAAGTTGGTAACACGGTAGCATTCCTGTTAAGCGATCTGTCTAGCGGTATTACTGGCGAAGTACTTCACGTCGACAGTGGTTACCACATTATGGCATAATAAAAAAACTCCCTTTCGGGAGTTTTTTTATTGGCCTAATTTAAATGTATCTGTAACGTGCCAGATGCCGTTTTCAAGCTGCACACATAAACTGATTTTATCAAGTGTTTCAGAATGTTCGATACCAATCATTTGTAAATGGCTGAGTGTATCTTCAAATTTTTGAGCTGTTTCTTCCTGCGCAAGAGTAAAGTGGGGTACAAACGGATGTGAAGCTTCGCCGTAAAAGTTACCTTCATTAAATGCGTCATGAATTGAATTTAAAGTTTCGTTAGGTTCAACTTTAAAGTAAACAACTTTTTTTTGGAGCAAAACTTGAAACTTTCTTAATTTCAATCTCAGTGGGCTTATGTTTTGAAGCCACACTCTTAACAAATTCTTCAATTTGAGGTTTTTCATGTTCTTCTGCTTCAAAAGCTTCTTTTACTGTAATATGCGGTGCGATATATGAATATCTAGCATCATAACGCTTACGATATTGGTTCACAGTATCCTGAAGTTTTTTAGATGGAAATAATGCTATTCCAAATTTCATTTAAAATGCCTCCCTAAACGATTTGTTTCAAGTATATCATTATACGAAAAAAATTGTATACGTTTTCTATCTAAAAAAATGTTCGAGTACATTTTTTAGTTCCGGTTTCCATGTTTTCCAAATATGACCGCCTTCAAGTTCACGGTATGTGTATTCAAGAGGTTCATTTTCAAGCACGGCATTCAGCTCCCGGTTCGGTGTGAGAAAGTCAGCCTGCTGTCCCATAATAGTTTTAAAATCGTCTTCTTCCAGTCCGATTGTATGGTAAATATTTAAATTAATCAGACTCATGCTGTTTTTAAAACGGCTGATAAACTGCTCGTCGACGAAAGGGCTGAAAGCAAGTACCTGGCTGAACGTATTCGGATATGTCAGTGCAACTGACAGAGCGAAGCTGCCGGCGAGACTCTCGCCCATTAAAAGACGGCTGTTTGCCATTTTTAAAGTTTTAAAGTTATTGTCAATAAAACTGTTAAGCTCACGCCCGACAAAAGTGACGAACTTTTCATGCTGTTCTCCGTTCGGGCTGAAGTAATGATTGCGCCATTCAACTGAAGGATATGGGACACCGACAATGATTGCCCGTTCCAGTTCATCATCAGTTTCCATCTTTTCAATTAATCGCTCAAGCTGTCCGTACTTAAAGAAATCCTGCGAATCGAAAGTAATAATAACATTATATTTATAAAGATCAGAATACGATTTAGGCAGGTAATATTGTATTTCGAATGATTCACCGCAAACCTCCGAGTCAAGGGATGTGGTATGTACTTTTCCTGGTTTTATCCATATTAACGCCTCCTTACATAGTATATTACCAATTTGACGCGCGAGATAACATGTATTTCTGAATATGCTTTATATAGTATGAAATTACAGGCGGTAATGATACAATATGAACAAAATAATATATTTTAGAGGTGCCACCTTATGACTAATAAACTTTGGTTTCAAAGCGGTATAGCACTTATTATTACCTTTGTTATTATTCTTATCGCGATGCAGGTTCAGGTTATTTTTGAACCATTTATTACGATAGTAATGACAATATTTTTTCCGGTATTAATAGGCGGGCTGCTATACTACATAACCGAACCGATTCAGCGCTTTTTAGAAAAACGCAATGCGCACAGACTTGTCAGTATTCTTGCCATTTTTATCATTATTAATAGTTATTGCGATTATTGCGCTGACAGTAGCACCGATGGTAACTGAACAGGTGCAGAATCTAGTATCGAGGCTCCCTATACTGCAAAGTGAAGTGCAGAATTTAACAAACTACTTATTAAGCCAGCGTGAACGGCTGCCATTTGATATCGATTTGCAGTCAGTGACTCAGGATGCGCTCGATATGGGAACTAACGTGCTGAGCGGCTTTGTCTCTAATGCGATTACGATAGTGACAAGCACAGTAAGTGTGCTCTTAACGTTAGTATTAGGGCCATTCTTCTTCTTCTTTATGCTGAAGGATCACCAAAAGTTCATTCCATCTATGACATCACCGTTCAGCGGAACATTCAAACAGTTTTTAATTGAATTATTACATGATATCGATCAGACACTCCGTTCATTTATTCAGGGACAGATGCTGGTATCATTTATCCTTTGTATTATTTTATACATCGGATATACGATTATCGGTTTAGACTATGCACTGCTTTTAGCAATATTTGCACTGTTTATGAATATCGTGCCTTTCGTCGGTCCGTGGGTTGCATTTATTCCTGCCGGCCTGCTTGCACTTATTCAGGATCCGGTAATGCTTATTTGGGTATCACTCATCACGCTGATTGCCCAGCAGATTGAAAGTAACTTAATTACTCCAAACGTTATGGGACAGTCACTCGCACTGCACCCGCTGACGGTAATTACCATCGTTCTTGCTGCAGGGAATATCGCGGGCTTCATTGGTATTCTTGTAGCAATACCGACCTATGCGGTAATTAAAACTATTATCCAGAACATCTGGAGATATCGTACAAACTTGAAAAATACAATGCTGACAGATCTGTCAAAAACCACTTAAATAATGTTGATAAAACCCGTACGGACTCCTTAGTGGAATTGATATGCTCCCCCTAAAGTAGACACTTAAAAAAGTAAACTACTTTAGGGGGAGTTTTCTCTTGAAATCAAACATAAGGTATTCAACGAATGAACTGATTGAATACATCGAGTTATATTTAGATGGCACTTCGTTTCGAGCACTCCGTGAAGATTATGATTTAGATTTAAACGAATCAACCTTCCGACTCTATCTAGATAAATACTTGCAGCATGGGACGACTGGAATACTGAGATCACAAAAGAATCGCAACTATTCAAAAATATTTAAACATCAAGTGGTTCAAGAATACTTCAATAGTAATTTGTCCTATAAAGGTCTCTCTGTTAAATATAATATTCCGAGTGATCGTACGATTAGAAACTGGGTGATGCGATATACTGAAGGCAAAGAGAATCGAACGTATTCTCCAAAACTGGAGGTCTATCAAATGAAAAGTAGAAAGACAACATACGAAGAACGAATCGAGATTGTGGAGTATGTCATCAATCACCAACTATCTTATAAAGACGCTGCAGAAAAATTTAAGGTCAGCTACACTAACGTCTATTCATGGACGAGAAAGTATAACAATTTGGACCGAAAGCACTCGAAGACAATCGAGGTAAGAAGAAGACATCGGAAGCTCAGACGGGTGAAGAACAGTTGAAAGCTGAGATTGAAGCGCTCAGAGTCCGAAATCAGTGGTTAGAAATGGAAGTTGAGACGCTAAAAAAGCAGGAACAAATGGAAAGAGAGTTGATCAAACAAGAATCCGCCAAAAAGCGTCGTACCAAACGGTCGAAGCGGTTAAAACATAAATATCCGATTGTCCATCTTTGCCAGGTGCTGGGGATTTCCAGAGCGAGCTATTATAAATGGCTCAATCGAAAACCTGCACAGTATGAAAATAGAGATCAATCATTGATGACCATGATGTTAGACACATATAATGCGTTAGATGGCATTTATGGGTATCGTCGAATGACGATATACTTGAATCATTACAGACAGGCTAAGGTGAATCACAAACATGTGTATCGACTAATGAAAATGATGAATTTAAAATCGGTCATCCGTAAAAAGAAACGTAGATATAAGAAAGTTAAGCCGGATTATATCGCTGCGAATATACTGAACCGTGAATTTCATGCAGCTAAACCGATGCAGAAACTGGTGTCAGATATTACTGAATTCAGTACGACCGACGGACGTAAAGTCTATTTAAGTGCTGTGTTGGATTTATGCACGAATAAAATCATTGCGCATCACATGGACACGCACAGCGAACAATCTCTGGTGACTCAGACATTCAAACAAATAGAGTCACAGATCATCGGAGGTCAAACCATCATTCACACAGACCGTGGTTCCCAATACACTTCTCATGCGTTTCATCATTTTATTAAACACACCCAATCCATTCATAGTATGTCGCGTCCAGGTAAGTGCATTGATAACGGACCGATTGAAAATGTTTGGGGCATTATTAAGTCTGAGAAGTATTACTTAAATTCATACGATACTGTTGAGACTCTTAAACAGGATATCAATGCGTACATCAAATTTTATAATACGCAGCGTGTCACTTTGAAGATGGGCTTAAAGATACCCGCATAAAAAAACGCACACGACAAACGTCGTGTGCGACCAAAATACTATTTGTTTTTTTACCTGTCTACTTGACAGGGAGCAGTTCAAATCCCGTACGGGTTTTTCGTTTGTCCTTTTCAAGTGTCCTGACCGATATACAGGTTAGAACGTAAAAAGGAGGAGACAAATGAATCCTATAGCATATTTAGTGAGTCATGGATTTAAAGTTACATCTGATCCAGCGAAGTATAAAAGCGGCATCTGGGGACTCAGAAATTATACGGTAAATGGATATAATTACGACAATTACTGCGGCGGCTACCACAGAGCTTACGATCTTGTGAAGTATGACCGGGCACCAATTCCTGCAGTGTTTGACGGCATGGTTACTGCCGGTACGAACAGTTACGGTAATTTTGGCGGTACTGTAGTTATTGCTAATAAAAATTTGGGCTTCCAGGCAATCTACGGACATTTAGCCCGCCCGCTCACGGTGCGTCCAGGACAGCATGTAAAAGCGGGGGATATTATCGGTTATCAGAGCAATACTAATTACCAGAACGTCAGGATGGACAGCCATCTTCATATTCAATTTCAAAGATACGGTTATATAAACGGGGAACGGGATTTTGTCTGTACAGGTATTAATCCGCTGACGATAAACGTCGATAAAAAGGGGTATACCGCGGCCTGGCTGTGGAGCGGCACTTTTACTTCCAAAAAAGTTATAAATATACGTGGATTTCCATCTTTAACTGGAACGAGAGTTGGTTTTACGAATGAGAAAATGAAATTTTATTTCGATAAGCTGTATGATAACGATGGCTACTGGTGGATCAGGAGTAAATACAAGGAGCGTACAGTGTTTATCGCGTGCGGAAAGAAGGTTTCGGGGGTTGTGTTTAAAGAGACAAAACTTTACGGGACAATAAGCGGACTGAATACTGCAAAGGGAAAAGAATAAGAAATCAAAAAATCCATGCGCACCTGATTAAGGCTGCGTATGGATTTCTTTGTCGTTAGTTATATCGTGAAGTATTTTGTTAATCTGCACCTGGTTTACTGCTTCCATTAAGAAATACGCAATAATAGCATAAACGATAATACCGCCGATTAAGAGCAGGTTACTTTGAATGACGCCCAGCAGAACAGCGGGTAAGAATACAGCGAGAGTAAAAAGAACGAGCATAATGATTCTGTTTGAGCGGATGCTGCGCTGAGCATCTTTCAGTCTGGAATCGTACTTCTTATTCACTTTGTCCATGTTTACGTAACGGTCATCATTGTAGACATTAGTAATGTTTACCTTGCCGTGCAGATCGTCTTCCATGAAACGTAAATCCATATGGCTGTTATTCCATGTTAGTAAGTTAAAGAATGACATAAAATTTCCACCACCTATGTTAAAATTGTCAAATTTAGTATATAATCTAATCATATTATTTTAGAAGGGTGGTCAATAAGTCTTACAGCACACCTGAATAATATAAGTATTTGAATGACAGGTGAACTTCTAACTGACTACTTCTGCAATATAATTAATTTCAGCAGAACAGTTCTTACATTATACCACTATTGCTGTAGTGGTATGCAGTATTATATTGTTATAACACAAATACATTTTATTTGAGATGTGTAATTTAGCAATATACAAATTAAAAAATAAGTATATAATATATAATTAATCACTCTAACTAGGAGGAGTAGAAAATGGCAAATAAACCGAAAGAAAAGCAGTTTTCAAGACGTGACTTCTTAAAAACGACTGGTGTGGCAACAGGTGGAATCATCGGAGGTTCTTTACTTGGAGGACTGGTCGGATTCAATCTAGACGGATCATCTTCCGAAGAGGATGCGGCAACTACAGAAGATACGGCTTCAGAAGAAACTTCAACGGGAAGCAATACAGGCGGATTAACAGATAACTCACGTGTATTCTTCCATAACGATTTAGACTTCAATACTGTATCTGCAGCAATGGAACGCATTTTCCCGGAAAGTGAATCAGGACCGGGAGCAATCGAACTGGGCTGTGCATTTTACTTAGACGGCCAGCTTACAGGACAGTACGGCTTTAACTCTAAAGAATACATGCAGGGACCTTTCAGAGAGCCGCTGCCTACACAGGGTTACCAGTCAAATTTAAATCGCCGAGACTACTTTATGCTTGGTATTAACAAACTTAATGAAGAAGCGAACAGCCGTCACGAAACGGACTTCCCGGATCTTGAAGATGATCAGATGGATGACATCCTGACTGATTTTGAATCGGGAGAGGTTGATTTAGGCGTGCCGGCGCATACAGCTACGGCGAGTTATTTCTTTACGATGCTGCGTGCAGCAACAATCGAAGGAGCTTATGCAGACCGGTATACCGCGGAAACCGCGATATGGCCGGCTGGAAAATGAAAAAATACCCTGGACATCAAATGTCATTTATTCAGTACATTGAAGATGATGAGTTCCATGAAATTGAGCCGGAACCGGTATTCGGCATGGCTGACTAATATATTGGCCAATAATTCACAGACTCTGATGAAATTCATCGGAGTCTGGATTTGATTAAATGACAAATCCAGACTGAGAATAACTGAGAGGATTGTTAAAAGAATCCAGTATTTAAATTTTTTAAGGAGGAAAATTTATGGTAACAACGTTAGATAAAGTAGATGTAGTAACAGTAGGAGTCGGCTGGACAGGCGGTATTATCGCAGCAGAAGCAACTAAAGCAGGCTTAACAGTGATGGGACTTGAGCGCGGGAAAAAACGCGGTACAGCAGACTATCAGCATGTGCACGATGAGCTGAAATACGCAGTACGTTATGAATTAATGCAGGATATAGCAAAAGAAACGATTACTTTCAGAAATAACAAAGATCAAAAAGCTCTGCCAATGCGCCAGCAGGGTTCATTCCTGCTAGGTGATAATCTCGGCGGAGCAGGAACACACTGGAACGGACAGACGTGGAGATTTTTACCTTATGATTTTGAAATTAAATCGATGACAGAAGAGCGCTACGGTAAAGAGAAACTGCAGGAAGATGACGGCTACCAATTTGAGGACTGGGGAATTACATACGATGAACTCGAGCCGTACTTCAATACATTTGAAAAAACCGCAGGTATTTCAGGTGAAGACAACCCTCTTGGAGGGAAACGTTCGGAGTCATATCCGACTCCGCCGATGTTAAAATCACGTATGCTCAGAATGTTTGAAGAAGCTGCGAATAATATGGAGCTTAACCCTATTATGATGCCGTCTGCAAACCTTAGCCAGCAATACGAAAACCCTGATGGCGAAACGATTAATGCTTGTCAGTACTGTGCTTTTTGTGAACGTTTTGCCTGTGAGTTTGACGCGAAAGCAACACCTGAGATTACAGTAATTAAAACGGCACAGAAAAGCGATAATTTCACACTGCGTACACATGCTAACGTTGTTGAGATAATAACAGATGAAGACGACGATACGAAAGTATCAGGTGTGAAATTTGTCGATACATTGACGGGGGAAGAATTTATTCAGCCGGCAGAAATTGTCGCTCTGACTAGCTACATCTTTAATAACTATAAACTGCTTGCTGTGTCGGATATTGGTGAACAGTATGATCCTGAAACCGGCAAAGGTTCGCTCGGACGTAATTACTGTTACCAGATTTTCGGCGGCGCAACTGGATTCTTTGAGGAGCAGTTCAATACATTTATGGGTGCCGGTGCACTCGGTATGGCGCTGGATGATTATAACGGGGATAATTTTGATCACGAAGACTTAGACTTCCTGCACGGCGGAAACATGGCGATAACTCAAACCGGTGCGAGACCGATACTTAGTAATCCCGTTAAAAGCGGAACAGCATCATGGGGCGAAGAGTTTAAAGAAGAATCTATTAAAAACTATACACGTGTGTTATCTGTTTCAGGTCAGGGAGCAACAAGTCCTCACAAGGATAACTATTTGAGCATGGATACAGAGTATAAAGATGCCTTTAATGTGCCGCTGGTACAGCTGACTTATAATTTTACTGATCAGGACAGAGCCAGACAGAAATATCTTGCTGAACGTGCAGGTGAAATCCTGGAAGAAATGGGCGCGTCCCACGTTGATCTTTCAGCTGAGCTGACAGATTACAATATCGCACCCTACCAGTCAACGCATAATACCGGAGGTACGACAATGGGTGCTGACCCTGAAACAAGTGTGGTAAACAACTATCTGCAGCACTGGGACCGCGATAATTTATTCGTTGTCGGTGCCGGGAACTTCCAGCACAACAGCGGCTACAACCCGACTGCAACAGTAGGAGCACTTGCATACCGCTGTGCAGATGGTATTATTAAATATGCTGAAGATGGCGGACGCCTAGAATAAGAATAAGGTGATGTATAATGGAACCGAAGAATAATGAGAATCGGGATCCTGATAACAAACATGTAAATAATGAACCTGAACTCGTCTCTAAACGTAAAAAGGTAACGAAAGAGGAGCCGTATGCCCCGCTGACCGATCATCTTGAGGATTTAAGATCAGTCCTGATTAAGTCTCTGCGGTGACGATTACAATATGGTTTCTAATTATCTTTTCAACTGTCGGCTGGTGGTTTCCTGTCGTGTCAAAAGGTGCGGAAATCGTCGTTCTCGGACCGTTTGAAGTCATCCGTTTCTATTTAAGAACAGCCGGGGCTATCAGCATTGGGTTTTCCATCCCGTTTATATGCTGGTTCCTGTGGCAGTTTATGAGACCGGGTCTTGTGGACAAAGAAACACAATTCCTGAAAGGCTCGCTGCCGGTTATGCTGCTGCTTTTGTAACCGGTTTGTCCTTTGGGTATTTTATCGTTCACCCGTTAAGCTACTTCTTCCTTATTGAAATGGGAGAGCAGAATTTTAATGTACTTGTAACAGCGGATGAATATATGTCGTTCTTATTAATAACGACGATACCGTTCGGACTGGTTTTCCAGCTGCCGGTTGTCGCATTATTCCTGCATCATATTGAGCTTTTAACTGTTGAAGTAATGACGACGATGCGTAAATATGCATATTTCACACTGCTTGTTATTACAGCGCTGATTGCACCGCCTGATGTGTTTACACACCTGGTGACGCTGATTCCGATGATTCTTTTATATGAGCTGAGTATTATTCTGATTAAGAGAAAAGAACGGAAAGCAGCAGCAAAAGCGGCTAAAGAAGAAAAAGCCAAAGAGAAAAAAGAAAAAGAAGAACATAAATAAAATAATATTTAAACAAGCGGATTCGGCATTATTGCCCAGTCCGCTTGTTTTTTAATGAAAAACGACATAACTCTATCTTTAAACAGGTATTTTCATGTATAATTATTTAAGTTGAAAGGTGGTAACTGAGATGAAATCAAATATGCTTCTATCTCTTTTGAAGATAAAAACCACGTACGGAAATTTTCCGGAGACTGTAAAAGATATCACAGCAGATTCCCGGGAAACGCACGACGCTGCTGTATTTGTAGCAATAAAAGGACATCAGACCGACGGACTCGATTACATAGAAGATGTAATTAAACGCGGCTGCCGTTTTATTATAGCGGACAGATATGTAGAACTGTCTTCAGATATCGGCCTGCTGGTAGTGAAAGACCCGTCAAAAACTGCAGCATTATTTGCCGAATACATTTATGATTTTCCACACGAATCCCAGACGATGATCGGTGTGACCGGAACGAACGGCAAGACGACAGTTTCGATGATGATTCATAATCTGAGTATGGCACTCGGTACTAAAAGTGCTTACCTTGGAACGAATGGATTCATGATTAATGAGACGCATATGGTGTCAGCTAATACTACACCGGAAACAACACGGCTTCATAAACGCATAAAAGAAGCGCATGAAAATGATACTGAGGTTTTTACGATGGAAGTGTCATCGCACGGTTTAAAACTTGGGCGTACTTTCGGCATCAACTTTGATATTGCGATATTTACGAACTTGACGCAGGATCATCTGGATTTTCATAACAGCATGGATGAATACGGGCATATTAAAGGCCTGCTGTTTTCACAGCTTGGGCAGGATGTAAAAAAACATAAATACGTCATCTTAAATAACGATGATGCATGGTCTTCAGTGTATAAAGACATGACGCCGTTTGAAACGATTTCATACGGCATGGACAGCACAGCTGATTTTTACCCATCGGATATTCAGGGCAGCCTTGAAGGATTTAAATTTACATTGAATACACCGGAAGGCAGCTTTGAAGTAAATTCTCCTTTTGTCGGGGAATATAACATCCAGAATTTAATGTGCGCAGTTATTAGTGAATGGCTGCAGGGTTATGAGATTGAACGTATTTTATCGGCAGTACCTGCAATGAAACCGGTTGAGGGCAGACTTGAAGTACTCGATCCGACATTGCCGATAGATATTATAATAGATTTTGCACATACGCCGGATGCGCTCAGTAAAGTAATCAATTCAGTGAAGCCGTTTGTGACAGGCAGATTAATTTGTCTGATTGGTATGACAGGAGAACGGGATTATTCAAAAGGCGCCGAAATGGGTGCCATCGCAACGCTTGCGGATTATGCCGTATTCACTCCTGATAACCCGGCGAATGACGATCCTGAAATGCTTGTAAAACTGCTTGAAGAAGGAGCAGTCCACGATAATCATGTATCCTATACAGACAGGGAAGAAGGAATTATCCACGCAGTGGATATTGCAGAACCCGGGGATACGATTATTCTTGCATGTAAAGGACGGGAACCATACCAGATTATGGAGAACTACGTTAAAGTGCCGCACAGAGATGACTTAATTGCATTGGATGCCGCATACAGAAAATACCGGAGTGAAGAATATGTTAACAACAACGGTACAATTTAGCGGAACAGCATGTCCAGTTTATATTTCAGAATATGAAAAAACTTATATTGTCAGCATACCAGAATTGGCATTCAGTATGCAGATGGATAATAATCTCGGTGACGAAGAGATGGCTGATGAGCTGATTATCCATCTCTTTACGCTGCTTGATGAAGATGACAGTGAACATGCCGCAAAAGTAATACTATCAGTAATAAGAACTGAGCAAGGAGACAATAATGGAAATAAAAGATGAAATACAAAAACGTAAAACGTTTGGGATTATATCCCACCCGGATGCCGGAAAGACGACGCTGACAGAAAAGCTGCTGTTATTCGGCGGCGCTATTCGAGAAGCGGGGACGGTCAAAGGTAAGAAGACCGGTAAATTCGCAACGAGTGACTGGATGAAAGTAGAGCAGGAACGCGGAATCAGTGTCACGAGTTCGGTGATGCAATTCGACTTCGACGGCTATAAAATAAATATTCTTGATACACCGGGGCACGAAGATTTCTCGGAAGATACGTACCGTACATTAATGGCAGTCGATTCGGCAGTTATGGTTATCGATGCAGCTAAAGGTATCGAGCCGCAGACATTAAAACTTTTTAAAGTTTGTAAGATGCGCGGCATTCCTATTTTTACATTTATTAATAAATTGGACCGCGTCGGTAAAGAACCGTTCGAACTGCTTGAAGAAATTGAATCAACACTGGAGATTGAAACTTATCCAATGACCTGGCCAATCGGTATGGGGCCAAGTTTCTTTGGTATCATTAACCGCCGCGAGCGGACGATCAATCCTTTTAGAGAAGATGGTAAGTTGACACTGGACGATGATTATCAGCTGACTGAAAGCCATAAGATTGAAGAAGATTCAGCATACAGAGATGCAATTGATGAATTTATGCTGGTGGAAGAAGCGGGAGACGATTTTGATGAAGAAAAAATTGCATCAGGCGATCTGACACCGGTATTCTTCGGTTCGGCATTATCGACATTTGGTATTGAAGAGTTCCTCGACACTTACGTTGACTTTGCACCTGAGCCGACCGGCCGTGAAACGACGGATGGAACGGAAGTAAGTCCGACAGACGAAGATTTTTCAGGGTTTATCTTTAAAATTCAGGCGAATATGGATCCGAGACACCGCGACCGTCTTGCTTTTATGAGAATTGTTTCAGGTAAATTTACGCGCGGTATGGATGCGGTACTTGACCGCACTAAAAAGAAGACAAAAATCTCGCGTGCCACGATGTTTATGGCTGATGATAAAGAAACAATCGATGAAGCATATGCCGGTGATATTATCGGGTTATACGATACAGGCAACTATCAAATCGGGGTCACTCTATACAGTGGGAAACCGCGTGATTTTGCTGCACTGCCTCTGTTCACGCCGGAATTATTTATGTTTCTGCTAAGAACGTTATGAAACAGAAGCATTTCTATAAAGGTATCGAACAGCTTGTACAAGAAGGTGCGATTCAGTATTACAAATCAATGCATACGAATCAGCCAATCTTAGGGGCGGTCGGACAGCTTCAGTTTGAAGTGTTCGAGCACCGTATGAAAAATGAGTATAATACGGATATCGTTATGGAGCCTGTCGGCAAGAAGATTGCCCGCTGGGTTGAGAATGAGGAAGATATTAAAGATTCAATGAACTCGCCGCGTGCAAACTTAGTGTACGACCGCTTTGATAAGCAGGTTTTCCTGTTTGAAAATGAATTTGCCATGCGCTGGTTCTCGGATAAGTATCCTGAAATTAAACTGTACAGCCTGCTGTAAATAAAATTTCACTTTACTTTTTATATTTAATAAATTATATTTAGTAAGAATTAAAAAACACTTATAACGAACCTGTATTTTAAGGGGAGTAACGAATAGGAAACTATCAGTGTATCGTCATTACGGAGAAATCCCGGTACATTGAGCAATATAAATTATTGTATCGTGAGACCTTAACAGACAGTGCTGTGCAGATTGTATGCACAGACTGGCCTGTTTAGGTCTCTTTTTGTGTTTGAAATAAAAAGGAGGAAATAAAAATGGATACAGCTGTATTACTGGAATATGCATGGGTCCTGATTGTATTAATCGGTCTGGAAGGTTTACTGGCAGCAGATAACGCTGTCGTACTTGCGGTTATGGTACGTCATTTAGATCCTGTAAGAAGAAGAAAAGCATTGTTTTACGGACTGCTCGGAGCATTTGTGTTCCGCGTTATTGCGATATTATTACTCGTTTGGCTCGTACAATGGTGGTGGGTTCAAGGATTAGGTGCGCTGTACTTATTCTACGTCTCAATATCACACTTAATTGCTATTAGAAAACATAAGGACAAAAGTGCTGATGATCTAATTGGAGAGCAGAAAGATAAGAAACAATCAGGATTCTGGATGACTGTTTTCAAAGTTGAGCTCGCGGATATTGCATTCGCAGTAGACTCAATTTTAGCTGCAGCAGCGATTGCACTTGCATTGCCTGCAGTCGGCGGGGATTTCTTCGGAATTAACGCAGGACAGTATACTGTAATGCTTATCGGTGGACTTATCGGGGTAATCATTATGAGATTCTTCGCTAACTATTTTGTTGAACTTCTTGCGAAACGTCCATCACTTGAAATTGCCGCATTCGTTATCGTCGGCTGGGTAGGGGTTAAACTGGCAGTACTGACACTAGCACACGAAGCAGTTGGAATTATTCCGGCTGAATTCCCTCATTCAACAACCTGGAAAATTATCTTCTGGTCTGTAATGTTAATCATCGTTCTTGTCGGCTGGTTCGGCGGCGGTAAGAAAGAAGAAACTGAAAAATAAGCATAGTTTTAAACGTATAATTGGCATGAATTTTTAAAAGGCCTTATAATTACTTGTAAAGTATGCAGATGGAGTGATTATTATGAGTGATGAAAGAAAACGTCCGATTGACAGAGAAAAATACAGACGGACAGCAAGAAATTTCACGGATAAAAATCAATCAGCTGAAGAAGCGGAAAATCAGTTTGAATTTACAAGGTCACGTGAAGAGCAGCGGGAGTTCGGCGCAGATAATGATACTTACGATAATAGAGAAGTACATGATTCTGCAGAAGAACCTGAGAGAGATTCGAATTACCGTACTGTAACAGAAAAACAGAAAAATTCCGGCGGAGGCGGCTTTAAATCATTTTTACTGCCGCTGCTCGCAGGGATTATCGGTGCACTTCTCGTGCTCGGTGCGTATCTTTTATTTACGGGCACAGACGAAGAAGAGAGCGCAGAACAGCAAACGGACGAAGAGGCGGCATCCGAAGTGGATTCCAATCAGGATTTATCTGAAGTAAAACAACAGCTTGAAGAAGAAAATGCCGATAAGTTGATTACAGATACAACAGCAGCCGTACAAAAAGCAAAACCGGCAGTTGTATCAGTGATTAACATGCAGCGTATTCAGTCAATTATACCCGGAATTAATACCAGTTCCGACGAGGCAGAAGAAGCGGGCAGCGGTTCCGGTGTAATTTATAAAACAGAAGGCGATATTGCCTATGTAGTAACAAATCAGCATGTGGTCGACGGTGCTGAAGAGATTAAAATTAATCTGGAAAGCGGAGACTCAGTTGATGCAGAGCTCGTCGGTTCGGATATCTGGACAGATCTTGCGGTTCTGAGCATTCCATCAGACGTCGTAGAAACGACGATTGAATTTGGAGAAAGCAGCAATCTGCTTGTCGGTGAACCGGCAATTGCGATTGGTTCACCGCTTGGTGAAATGTTCTCCGGTTCAGTATCACAGGGGATCATTTCAGGTCTTGACCGTTCTGTTCCCGTCGACCTTGACGGAGACGGCTCAATAGATTGGGAAGCGAGCGTTCTTCAGACTGATGCAGCAATAACCCAGGTTTCCGGGGGGGCTCTGATAACGCTAACGGGCGTTTAATCGGTATTAACTCTATGAAGATTGGAATTGCTTCAGTCGAAGGCATCGGTTTTGCAATTCCCGTTGATGAAGTGAAGGAAGTTACGAGTCTGCTGGAGGAAAATGGTGAAGTGACAAGGCCGTTCCTCGGTATAACATTGCAGGATCTGCTGAATGTTGCATCATCACCTGTGTACGATCAGCTGCAGCTGCCAGAGGAAGTTAAAGGCGGCGTAATAATCAGCGGTGTACAGGAAAATTCTCCTGCTGCACAAGCTGGACTGCAGGAACTCGATGTTATTACTCATCTTGACGGCGAACCAATTAACAATATGGTTGAATTGAGACAGCATCTGTATTATGCGAAAGCAGCCGGTGAAGAAATGACAATCGACTTTTACCGTAATGGTGAACAGCAGTCGGCTACTGTAGTACTTGAATAATTAAAAATAATTTTAACGGAATCCCGCTCAGGGATTCCGTTTTTTTTAATCGGCAGAAGGTTTTTTATTGTATAATGTGGCTATAATCTTTTATTAACTGATTTTTGGATTGGGGATAGTCTTTTTGAGAAAATTACGACGGTGGTTTACAAACTTGAGCCCACAAAGAGGCATACTGATGTATTATTTTCTAGCTTTAGCTGCAGCAGCAGCATTATTAAGTCTTCCAGTATTTTATCAGGGAGATGGAATTCCATTTATCGATACACTGTTTGTCGCGGCATCGGCAATTTCTGTTACCGGTTTAAGCACAGTGACAATTGTGGAAACATTTAATATCCCCGGATACATTCTGCTGATGTTCTTAATGAATCTTGGGGGTATCGGAATAATGGCAGTCGGCACACTGCTCTGGATTTTACTCGGCCGGCGCATCGGAGTCAGAGAACGGCGTCAGATTATTGCCGACAATGCACAGTATAAAATGTCAGGGGCAGTGAAGCTTGTTCTCGATATTATTACGCTGCTTATCGTTGTAGAGATATTCGGTGCAATAATATATTTTTCGTACTTTTATATTCAGTCGGGTGATTTTGCACATGCACTGCTCCATGGTACATTTTTATCTGTATCCGCAACGACGAACGGCGGACTCGATTTGTACAGTAATTCTTTAACACATCTTGAAGGGAATTTATTTATTGAAATACCTGTGATGTGTCAGATTATATTAGGTGCAATCGGTTATCCGGTGTTGATTGAGCTGAAGCACTTCTTCAGCAAACACTCACCGGGCTTCCGCTTTTCATTATTTACGAAAGTTACAGCATCAACATACGGCATACTGCTCCTGATTGGTACGGCTTTAATATTTCTCCTCGAGTCCGCTAAATACTTTGAAGATAAAAATATTCTGTCGTCAATAATGACGAGTATGTTTTTATCAGCAAGTACAAGGAGTGGGGGGATAACAACTGTTAGTGTGGAACAGATGACGGAAACAACGCAGCTTATTATGAGTGTGCTTATGTTTATCGGTGCATCACCGTCCAGTGCCGGCGGGGGAATACGGACGACAACATTTGCTATACTGATACTGTTCCTTATATCTTTCTCAAGAGGGCGTCAGCACATTAATGTGTTTCAGAGAAGGATTGCAAAAAAAGATATTGAACGGGCATTTGCAGTATTTATTCTCGCTGTCGGTCTCGTTTTCGCTGGTATTCTGACAGTATTAATTGTAGATGGACATCAATTTACACTGACCCAGATTATTTTTGAAGTAACTTCAGCTTTCGGCACGACGGGTACATCGACGGGAATAACTGAAGATTTATCAACCTTGAGTAAACTAGTAATCATGTTATTTATGTTTATCGGCAGAATAGGATTTGTTTCATTCTTACTGTCAATCGCAGGCAGACAGCGAGAACTGACTTATAAATACTCTGAAGAACGCCTGATGGTAGGCTAAATCAGCAGGGAGTGAACTAAATGGTTTCTGAATTTTTAAATGTTAAATTAATATTACACAGCATATGAATGAACGTCTCGGTAAAAGAGAAGGTGTTACATTCGGTAAAATATCCAGCGCGGTTAACAGTATGAATATGAAGGAATACGAACGGCCGATATTTTGCGATCTCGGCGGAGCGGTCGGAAATTCTGTAAATACAAAGGGGCCGCAAAATCCTCATATTATGAGCATGAATCACCTGCGCTATAAATTTGCGACACTCAATGTGAATGACCTTCATAATATTGGCGGTACGAGTAAAGCGATGAGAACATCGTATTTTCCATGGATCAGCACAAATATAGTACAGAAATATACGAATGAACCATTTTACGGGCAGCCGTACAGAATATTTAATATGAACAGAATGAAAATTGCAGTAGTAGGCGGATATGGTGGACCGGGAGAAGATAAAACAGAGCAGATTTCAGTGGTGAATCTGCAGGCATCATTAAAAAAATGGCTGCGATATATGCACAGTATAGAAAATCCGGACTATGTTATCGTCTTTGTGTCCGACTTTACAGACGACTCAGCATGCATTGAAGAATTAAAAAACAGTCTGGAAGGAGTCGGGATTGTAATTACCGGTTCAGCTTACGAAGCGAATTATGATGAACAGACACCGGCATTCAGCACAACCCGGGTACACGGGGAGAAAGTTCCCTTGTATCATCACGTGCATAACGGACATATAATGGAACTCGATATACGGTTTAAAACGAGAGTTAATACATTTGAGTACCTCGGTCACAGCATAGCTGTAAGAGATAAAGAATTCTCCAAAGTCGCTGAGGACATTGAATATCTAGATCTTGTTTACAGATACTTGTGAAATTGATTGACCCGCCTATTCGCGGGTTTTTTTAATTGGGACTGGCGTGATCGGATCTCATGTGTATCCGGAACCTCCGGGACTGGTATGATTGGGTCTCATGTGTATCCAGACCCGCCGGGACTGGCATGATCGGGTCTCATGTGTATCCGGAACCTCCGGGACTGGCATGATCGGGTCTCATGTGTATCCGGAATCTCCGGGACTGGCATGATCGGAGGACAACTGTTTATTCCGGATAAACACAACACAAAAAAGCCATCTGCAGCTGCAGATGGCTTTAATAATAAAATTATTCGATTCCGAAACCGTCACCGTACTGGTTTTGTGCGCCTTCTTCAGTGTAAGCCGGCGGATTATCGAGTGTAAAGTTCTCGAGTAAATCTGTGCTGACTTCCTGTACCGGCTGGATTTGTTCACCAAGTCTGATGCTGATTAGATCATTGGCTGTTGATGGATCAAGTCCGAGTATATCGCGAATGGTATTGGATAATGCGAAGAGATGTTCTTCGTCCGGCCATGCGTAGTATATACCGTTAGACTGAGCTGTAAATCCTGTACCCTGCAGCTGTGATGATTCAAATGCTACGTCATTGAATAAATAATATGATGCGAGCGAGCGGATATCACCTGTCGCAAAGTTATGGCTGGTATTGCTTGTAAAGATGTTAATCAAATCGTCAACTTGTGACAGTGTACTGAATGATTGAGCCTGTTTAAACACTGCTTCAATAAGGTCCATCTGTCGTACACCGCGACCTAAATCTGAGTCGATACTTCTGTTGCGAATAACTGCAAGTGCCTGTTCACCGCTTAAGTGCTGAACTCCCGGCTGAAGGCCGTTCATTTCATAAGGTACATCGAATTCAACACCGCCGATTGCATCGACTATTTCTACAACTGCGTTCATATCAACGCGGACGAATTGGTCGACCGGTACGTTTAATAATGATTCGACTGCATTCATTGCACCGACAGGTCCGTTAAATGCGTGAGCGTGGTTAATCTTATCGAAGTAATTCATCGAATCGATATACGCCAGCGTATCACGCGGAATGTTTACCATTTTAACGTCGTCATTATCGCGGTCAAATGTTGCTAAAATCATACTGTCCGAACGGAAGTGATCGGCGTTAATCTCACCGTCCTGTGTTCTTTCAGCATCGGCATCGATACCGAGGATGAGTACAGTAAAGTTATCGTTCGATGCATCGACATCGTCGACGCGGAGTTCAGAACGGTCGCGGTCAATTTCCTCATAAGAATCTGATATCCCGCTGTTAAAAGCATTAAATAGGTAAAGAATATAGATGACTGCTGCGAGGAGCACGACACCTAAAATGATAAAGATAGTCCATAGAATTTTTTTCATACTAATACCCACTTTGGAAGATTTTCAATGTTAATGTAAATATATATTTAATTCACTGCGGTTGTCAATGAAAGGTATTAAAAAAGGCAAATGGTCAAAGCCATTTGCCTTTTTAAAATATTAATCTGTCGAATCATCAATAATTTTGTATCTTTTATGATTAACTACAGTTTTTTCGAACATTTCATGCTCGTCAAAATTATCATTAATAGTAAGATCAACAATGACGGAATTATCATTAATCTTTTCAACTTTACCAATCATGTCATCAAATGAAACAATGTTACCTACTTTAACATCTAATTCTTCTTTTTCTTTCTTCTTAGCGTCCATGTAAATTCCTCCACTACAATAGTGATAATGACTGACATTATACTATATATACAGAGAATTACAAGTGTTTACCCTTAATGTGATAAGCTTCTCCCGAGCTTAGCTCTCGCATTTTTTCTTATATTTTTTGCAGTTGAGACACTGACGCCGAGTATTTCAGCAGTTTCCTTTAGAGAATATCCTGATAAAGCGAGTGTAAACCACCGGTATTCACGTGTATTCAGTATTTTGGCAGCTGTATTTTCAAGATTATAAGAATCCCCTGAAGCAGGTGTTTCGAGATTGTTATTTTCAACCGGTGTATAGCGTTCCTGATAACGTGACACTTTTCTGATCTCATCAATCAGCCGCTGGCGTATGAGCGTATAGACAAACTGTGATTCACTGCACGAAGTTTTATTAACATCAAATTTATTTATTGCTTCAAAAACAGCAATACGGCCGATCTGCATATACTCATCTTTATCATATAAAATATTCAGCTGCTGCACGATACTGTGAATCATCGGTTCGTAGGAAGTTATTTTATCGTTTACTGTCATTTAAGCAGTCCTTAAATGAATCGATTCATATTTTGTATTTCCGGATGTCTATAATATGAAACATTATGCAGATGATAAAACGCAGAAAGAACTAAAATTGTAAGCTTAATACAACTTAAATGCTATTTTTGTTAACAATAGTTATATTTATATTAAATAAGTTAACTTAAGGTTATAATTAAGAGGCTTTATTAAATTGATGATGGGGTGAGAATATGCTGACTGTCCCTGAGCTGTCTCCGCAGGTGCTCTATATTGAACCGGTAGCAGAGCCTGGATACTTATGCCGTGCTGTTCATACTGATGGTGTAATATACTGTAGTAAGACTTCGGAGAAATGGATTGATGATACACTGGTATACTTTTATTCAAGCAGTATTAAAGTGAAACGTCAGAACGTGAAACTGATACATAATGTCCACCGCCTGCAGCCGATTATTATCGACGAGAAATATCAGTTTGTATTTTTTCCGCTGCACAGCTGCAAATACAAAAATCCATTCTTTGTGAACCTGCGCCAGCTGATTGATTTTAAAATGGTGAACGGCAAACTGGTCATTATATTTATAGACGGCCGGGAAGTGGAAACGGACTACGATTATAACTTTGCAAAAAAACAGTATGAAAAGACGCTGTTTATACTCGACAGATCTGTAAAAAATCAAAAAGCGCTCAGAAGGTACTTTAAAGATAGGGAGGGATAAGAATGGCGATACTCGCAGCCGGCGGTATTTATAAAAATCAAAAACAGAATCTCACCGGCGGCGTATTTTTATCTGCCCTCGCAGCACAGCATACATACAGCGATGTGTATCTGCATACTAATTTCAGCTCAGAAGAAACTGCACTGACTGCCGAATTAAAAGAAACGTTGCGTAAAAGCGGAGTCACTCATTCAAGTGCACAGGCAGTATCAGCCCCGTACGGTATCGTCAGCGCTGATGAGTTTATCGTTAACTCTAATGTGTATGAAACATTTAACCCGAAAGCAAAGTATTTACAGCAGCTTGATAAAATTATCTTAACGACAGATATCGGTGAACGGGATTTCAGGTATATATTAAACTTTGCACGTAAACGAAAGCTCGAGACAATTGTGTTTAGCTGCGGTGAATATATACCTCAAGTCAATGATGAAGATTTAATTATTCTTGATGACAGCGGTATACCTAATTATCATCATTATTTAAATGAGATAAAGTCAATTCTTACAGAACGTGAGTTTATCAGCAGTACGCCAGCAAAAAACCGTCAAATACCTGAAACAGGTCTGCGCAAATCGGGGAAGATGTTTATCCAGTTGTTATTACTCGCTTTAGTACTGATATTGTTATTTACCGGCGGTTTTAAACTGCTGGAATCAATCAGCACAGACAGTGAAAACTTTAAAGCAGAGGTCGACTGGTCAAAAGAAGTTGTACATGATGACTGCAGTACAGTTGAAACATGTGCGGATCTCGGTGACCGTTATTTGTCAGACCTCAGGGAATATGTTGACCTGCAGGATGAACCGCATATATTTTTTGAAAACAGAACACGGACAACATTTATCAATTATGAAATAGAAGACTTTGAAATTACCGGCAGTGATGTAAAAAATCCGCTGCCGTTCGGTGATGAAGAAACATTTAAATCAATGTGGCATGTATTCAAGCAAGTATTCCCGAATCGTTATATAGAGAACATTAATGAATACCGTTTGTTTTCGGATGGTGAAGGCAACACCGCCGCCTATGTGACGATTGAAAAGGATGGGACGGTGCTGGCGATGGATGTACGTGATAATACACATAAAGCAACACAATATCGTAATTTGATACATGAATTTGGACACATCTACTCACTGCCGATTGAGGATTTCGACGAAGCATGTGACAGTACTGATATAACATGTATTAAAGAAGATACAATTATTGATAATCATGCCGACCGTTTCTGGTCGCAGTACGATGAATCATGGCTTGAAAACTCCGATAAAAGCCGCTTTCAGCTCGAAGGCTTTTACAATAATAATGTAACGGATTTTTATGTTCCGTATCAGGCAACGAATGTTAAAGAAGACTATGCAATTACATTTATGAAATTTATCACGGAGAAAATTCCTTCAAACAGTTCTCAACTGCGCGATGTTAAAGTACAATCAATGTATGAAGACGCTGAACTCGTTGCGTTAAGAGTGGACATATTAAAATCATTTGTCCAGTTGGAGAAGGAGAGAGAAACTTGAAACTAAAAGTTAAAGTGAGAGATTTTGAAAGCGGCATTTCAATTATTAAAATAGATGTGCCTGCCGAATCCACAGTCGATCTGCTGCTTGGAAAACTGGTGCAGGAAGATCTGATATTTGAATCGTACTTACCAGGCATCAAAACGATGGGGTATACATATGGGGAATTTCACAAATTAAAAACATCGACCCTGTTTCACGGCAAGGAAAAAGCGATACTGACATCTGACAAAGCAGAGATTACAGTAACGCAGAAAAAGTCGGAAGAGGGACAAAAAGCAGGGCAGGTGCTGCTCGACTACTCGCAGCTCGTTAACGTAGTTGATAAATTCAAGGAACTGGAGAACAGTACAAATGTAGAATACGGCACTGTATTTTTTGTTCAGCAGGAAAAACACCAGTATTTAATCAGATATGAAGAACACGGTTTTGAATTTTATCATTTTAAACTGCAGTATGACAATGCGTTTAAAGATGAAGACAGATTCCCCTTCCTGATACTTGAATTAAAAACAAAACAGGAACTGACAGCAAGCGAGCTTAAATGGATACGAACAATCATGTTCCCGTCTAAGGAACGCAAAAATCCGATTATCCACCTTGAAGTGTCTAAGCTGAATCAGGACATCGTCGATGAGCTGGCCACTCTAGTACACAGGGTTATGGTGATTATCGGAAAATTCCAGGTGAGTAAGAAATTATTGGAATCAGCAGATAAACTGCCGTCATATGTACAGCTGAACGAGAGAAACTCTATCGGCTTTGTCGAGATAGAACAGCTGAAGCGGATAGTGGAGGCTTAAAAATTGCTTAAGGAGAATATTATGAATTTAGACTTAAATGAAAACAATGTATTTCCATTATTGGAAACATCAAATAATACTAAAAGGATTGCAGAAAAGGCACTGAATAATATTATAGAACCATTTCCCAAATTTGATGATATAGAATTTAAAAAAGATTTCGATTGGGAATATAAGCATCCAAAAGTAGAAACAAGTTATCAGTTATATCTTCAAAACTTACGTGTAGTTAATGAGTTATTAAATCAATATCGTGAAACTGCTAATGATGAATTTATAATTAAATCAAAAGAAATTATAGAAAGTTGGTTTGATTATATTGATGCCGGCAATGAAACTAAGATGACTTGGTATGATCATGCTATAGGTGCAAGAAGCCAGGTTCTTATTGATTTTTTTATAATGCTAAAAAAGAAAAGATATCCATTGATGAAAATAGATATATGAATATACTGTCAAAACATGCAGAACTGTTATGTGATGACGAAATTCATAGGTATAATAATCACGGGATTATGATGGACAAAGCCTTAATAGTCCTCGGTTTGGCAACAAATAATGAATCTTTTTTTCTTAAAGGCTATGAACGAGTTAAATCAATTTTTTGGGTGACATACTCAGATAATGGAGTTCATTTGGAAAATTCACCAGAATACCATCAGATGGTATTTGGTTTATATGAGGGATTGGAAGAGTATTTACAAAGAAATAATAGATCATTAGGCGTAGAAGTCACTAACATGTTTCCGCTTATAAGAAAATATTATTCATTGGTTTTAAAGCCTGACAATAAATTCCCGCCAATAGGCGATAGTTTTCATGTAAATAATTCAAATAAAATAGAAAATATATGGGAAAACTTTAGTGAACCAGCAGCTGGAATAAGTATTATAAAAAATAAAGAAAGCTTATTATATTTAGCATTCATATGTGGTTTTTCTACAATCACACATAAACATTCTGATGATTTAAGTTTTATTTTAAACTATAAATATAAAGATTTTTTTGTAGATCCTGGGAAATTTAATTATAGTACTAGTAAATTTAGAAATATATCGTGAAAAGACAAGCACACAGCAGTTTTTCATTAGCAAAAAATTATAAAAAAGATAAATTAAATAAAATTCATAAAACAATTTGGACTGATAAATTTTTAGATAGTAGTCTGTATACTGTTGTTTCAGGTTATAACAATGGTTATGATGATGCACGACTTAGAAGGACTATCTATTATTTACATCAAGAAAATATAATCATTGTATTTGATAATGGAACTAGCAAAAATCTTGATACTTGGCATCAAAGATTAAATCTAGACCACAATGTAACGCTGGAACACTTATCAGATGAAAAATTTAAGCTGAAAAATGATGATGTAAGTATTACTTTAGAATTTCCGGAAAATAGCGATGTAAATATTTTAAATGGAAATACTGAGTCTAAGTGGCCAAGAGCGGTAAATTCGCCTTCAAGTGGCAAGGTAGTAAAAACTCATCAAATACTTAATACCAAAGAAAATGCTTCGGAGTTCAATAATTATTTTGTCATTCATTTGGAAGAACCAAAATCATTAAATATCTTTGAAGTATCTAATAGTATTCAGGTGAAATTTGATGATAAGGTTTATGAATTACCAAAGTTCCTAATTTAGGTAGTCAGTTAAATAGCTGAATTTACAAATTTAATTATTGATTAAGTAAAGTAACGAGGTATTTTAATGGAAATAAAACGTAAATTCAGACCAGAAATAGAAGGTTTGAGAGCAGTAGCAGCATTGCTTGTAGCGGTGTATCATATTTGGATGATGCGAGTTTCAGGCGGCGTAGATGTGTTTTTTGTAGTGTCCGGATTCTTAATAACAACTTCATTGCTTTCAAGATATGCAAGAGATGGATATATTAATTTCTTTAACTTTATATTCGGTTTGCTAAAAAGGCTGTTGCCAAATGCTCTATTGGTACTAACGGTTGTGTTGATAGCAAGTTACTTTATTATGCCGGAGTATCGGCATGCTGGAATAATAAAAGAGATTTTTGCATCGATATTTTATTTTGAAAACTGGCAGCTGGCTGTATCAGGAACAGATTATTTAAATCAGGGAAGTGAAAAAAGTCCGGTCCAGCATTTTTGGGCTATGTCTATACAAGGACAATTTTATGTAATATGGTTTTTAATTGTAAGCTTAGCAATTATAATCCACAAGAAATTTAAAGTTGATTTTAAAAAGTCATTTGTAGGAATATTATTAACTATAATAATATTATCATTTATTTATTCTGTATATCTGACTGCTGTCAATCAGCCCCTGGCATATTTTGATACCAGGACAAGGGTTTGGGAATTTGGTATAGGCGGATTACTTTTAATTATTATATATAAAATTAAATTGCCGGGATTTATAAGCACGGTAATAGGCTGGATTGGTTTATTAATTCTGTTAGGAACAGGATTAATGCTAGATGTTGAAAAAAGCTTCCCAGGATACATTGCATTACTTCCTGTAATAGCAGCAGTGTTCATTTTAGTAGCAGGAGAAAACTCATCGAAACTGGGTGTAGAAAAATTTCTGGGCAGTAAATTAATGGTCTGGCTCGGTGGATTGAGTTACGGATTATATTTATGGCATTGGCCATTATTAAGCTTTTATTACGTAATTTTTGACACGACTGATGTCAGTATATTACATGGGATGTTAATCATACTTATATCACTAATCTTAAGCTATCTGGGGAACAAATTTTTAGAAACACCAATCAACAAATTAATTGGAAAAAATAATTTTACGTTTAGAAAGTTCATACCTATCGCAATTCAGTTAGGTGTAGTGCTCACTCTGCTTGGAGCATGGTATGGAGCAGGCGAACTGCAGAGTTCAAATCAGGAGAAGCTTCTAGGTAACAGCGATTACCCAGGGGCTCTTTCAGAAGACATATCATTCTCTCCTGAAGGTTCAAAACCTATACCGTCTCTCGAAACTGCTAAGGAAGACACCCCCTCTCCATATGCTGACGGTTGTCAGCTTTCTCCTGGAGAATCCGAAGTTAAAGTTTGTGAGTATGGCAATACTGATGACTATGAACATACGGTTGCTTTAGTAGGAGGATCGAAATCAACGCATTGGCTGCCGAGTCTTCAAAATCTTGGAGATAATTATAGATACTGAATGTTACAAAGAGCGGGTGTAGATTCTCTTTAGATAACAGTGAAGGCATTGCAGACGATTGTTATGAGTGGAATACTAAAGTAGTAGATGAGCTTGCAGAGTATGAACCAAATTTAGTAATAACATTAGCAGATATTGCAGATAGGGAATATGAAGAAGTTCCGAAAGGTTTTCTTAAGCAATTTGAAAGACTAAATGATTATAATATTCCCATACTAGCTATTCGAGATACTCCTTATTTCGAGAAAGACGTTGTGGAATGTTTGAGTCAGGCGAATGAACCTGGTGAGTGCAGCATAGAGAAATCTAAAACTCTAGCTCCTATATCTGCATGGGAGAAGTTGTCAAATCCGCCGAAGAACGTAACATATGTGGATTATACAGATTACTTGTGTGACGGAACTACGTGTCCCCCTATAGTTGGAAATGTTTTAGCTTATCGAGACAAAATCATATGACTGAAACTTTTAACAAAACTTTTGCACCAATTATTCGAAAAGACATTGAAAAAATACTACTACGTTAAAGCAAAAATCATTGTAACTTCAATATTAACTGTCGCTGTCATGTATACAGATAAAAATAATAGTCTTTTTTCTGAGCTGGGACACGAGTACTGATTCTTAATAAAAAACTACCTCAGGCGCAATCGTGCACTGATGTGCACCCCTAAAGTTGAACTCCAAAATTCAACTTTAGGGTGGACTTGTCAAGAAAAACTAGACACGAGGTTAAGAGACTTTTGTAAGTTAATCCTGATTATTTAGAATTTTAAACTCTTTGGGGGATAGAAATCCAAGAGAAGAGTGTAATCTTTTAGTGTTATAATATGTTTCGATATATTTAAATATTTCTAACTGAGCTTGTTCAATCGATGCGAAATTGGCATCATGAATAAGCTCTCTTTTATGGTTTTATAAAAGGACTCCATCAATGCATTATCATAAGGATTACCTTTTCGACTCATGCTGGCTTTAAAATTATGTTGACGTAATAAAGATTGGAATCGACTACCTGTGTATTGTGACCCTTGTCTGATGAATAATTAAGCCGGGTTGTGGTTGTTCCTTGCCAACAGCCTGATTTAAAGCATCAATAACTAGCTGGTCTTTCATACGTGTATCCATGACCAACCTACAATTTTACGAGTAAATACATCTATGTAAACAGCTAAGAATAGAAACCGTTCTGAGACTTTAATGTAAGTGATATCTCCTAGCCATATGATGTTCTTTCGTGTGGCTAGAAATGGTTGATTGACTAAATTAGGATGAATCAGTGAGGGTCTTTTATGATTTTTGTATTTATATTTGTACCTGCTTCCTTTGGCATACAGCGCCATCTCATGAAGCAAACGACCGACTCGTTTGCGATTGACATGTATACCTTCTTTGTCTAAAACTTTTGTGATTCTAATCGTTCCGTAGCGACCATGATGTTCGTGAAATATTTTACTGATTTTTTCTTTTAAAACTTCATTTTCAATTTGTCTTTTGGATTTTTGTCTATGAAGGTATCATAGAACCCTGAGCGAGATACATTCAGTATCTTGCACGCTCGTTTAATATTTAGTTCAGACCGGTGCGCTTTAAGGTACTTAAATCTTATTTCTTGTTTTGCTTCAAGAAGACCTGGAACTTTTTTAAAAGCTCTAATTCCTCTCTTAACCGTTCATTTTCTTTGGCTAGCTTCTTATTTTCATACTGCAAATCAAAAAGTGCGCTACCTTTGCCATGAAACGCACTATCACCATATTTTCGTACTCGCTGACCCACCTATATAAACTGTTATGATGGACCTCCAATTGTTCTGATACTTCTTTAACTGAAAACTCGTCTTCCATAACTAACTTAACGGCTTGAATCTTAAATTGTTTATCATAGGTTCTTCTTGGCATAATAAATTCCCCATTTTCTCTTAACTTAATGTCCAATTTATGCTTACGGCGCTGCTAAGTTACCACTGCGTCGTTGCGTTTGATACCACCCAAATCGCACCGCTCGTTACCACCTAAATCGGATAATATAGACGCACCTAATCCTCTGATAGAGGATTATTTTTTATGACTTACTTTTTCAATCTCATTAGTGCTATAAATGTTTTATGTCGCACAACAGCGGCATAAAATATTTATGGAGGTGGCAGTCAATGCCCAATTATTTAGAGATTGTCCGATTGAATGAATTATCATTCAGTCAAAGGAAAATCAGTGACATGGTCGGATCCGGTCGGCCCGTCATTAAACGCACCATCGATACCGCCAGTCAGCACAAACTAACCTACAAAGAATTAAGTGGCTGGGATGCCGACCGGCTCGATACATTGTTTGGACCCAGGCCATCCAAACCCACTCAACGAGACATGCATTACACCTTGCCGGATTACGCATCGTTATCCAAGTCGCTCGCCCAGCCGGGTGTGACAATGCAGTTATTATGGGAAGAGTATGTCGATATGTGCCGGCATACTGGTCAACCGTACTATCGTTTGACGCAATTTAAAAAGTATTTTAATGATTATCTGAGTCAGAAGTCATTTACGCATGTCATGAAACACAAAGCAGGTGAACGTGTGGAAGTGGATTGGGCCGGCACAAAAATACGCTGGATCGATCCAGATACCGGTGAAGTGATTTATGGGTACTTGTTTGTCGCTGTGTTGCCCTTCAGTGGATATGGATTTGCGATGGGCTGTCATGATATGAAGCAGCCCAGTTGGATTAATGCACATCTTCAGATGTTTGAATATTTTCAAGGGGTGCCGACCGTGCTGGTCCCCGATAATTTGAAAACAGGCGTAACGAAGCATACCCGAACGACGCTTAAAATAAATGAAACGTACGAATCGATGGCGAATCATTATCACACGATTATTTTACCGACTCGGGTACGCAAGCCAAAGGATAAGGCGACTGTTGAAAATACGGTCAAATCATTAACGACCCACATTATTGCACGCATGCGGAATTATCAATGCTTTGGCTTGGATGATTACAATGATTACTTAAGAAAAGAACTGAATCGTTTTAATCAAAAACCGTTTCAAAAGAAGCCAGGCTCTCGATTCTCTATGTTTAACGACATGGAGCGTACGGCCCTTCAATCTTTGCCAACTGTCCCATTTGAGTACTGTGAATATAAAACAGTGAAGGTTATAATAATGCGCATATCAGTTATCAGAAGCACCATTACTCTGTGCCGTATCAATATATCGGTCAGCGTCTCAAACTTAAAATTTATGCGAAAAAGATCCAGGTATGGTATCAAGACCGCATGTTATGTGAGCATGAGACATTGAATAAACTGCCGGGCGGCTATACTACGGTCCTCGAGCACTTACCTAAAAATAGTGCGACACATGGCGAGTGGAATAGTCAACGCTATTTGAAGTGGGCGCGACATATTGGTCCCGACGTCCATTTAGTCGTTGAAAAGATGTTTTCGGATGGCCCGGAACAAACACACTACAAACGGGTCCACGCACTATTGAAATTGGCAGACACTCATTCAGATTCCGCCCTGAATGTTGCCTGCCATCATGCATTAGAACGTACATCTCATCCAGCTTATCGCTTAATCACGCAATTACTGAACACTGGCACGTCCCACTTAAAGTCTAGCACCCCGGAAAGTCCGGAACAATCCTTTTTGAGAGGGGCTGATTATTATGAGCAATAATCAACAGCGCTTACAAATGATTATCAGTCAGTTACGTGAGATGCGACTGACAACAATGGCAGATCAGCTCCATAGTATGTATTTGTCAGAGCAGAATCATGCGTTGACGCCACTGGATTATTTAGAAGTAATCGTTAACGAAGAGTATCAAATCAGACAAGATAATCGCATTGAACGGTATCGAAAACAAGCCACTCTGTCACATAAAGAGGCACAGATTTCAGATATCCGCTATGAATCGACCAGAGGATTACGCAAAGAAAGTATTGAACAATTATCAACCAACAATTATATTCAACATCATCGAAATGTCATTGTTCAAGGGGCGACAGGTACAGGTAAAAGCTATTTAGCCAACGCTCTCGTCAATCATGCGATTGAATCTGGATTTACAGGTAAATATTATCGGATGACTGAATTATTGAATGATATTGATCTCGCTGAATTTCATGGCACGTTAGATAAATTGTTGAAGAAACTCATGAAAATAGATGTGCTGGTGATTGATGATTTTCTCTTAACGTCGACTAAAGAACAGGAGCAAAAGCATTTGATGGAAGTCTTTGAGTTAAGGAGTCGCGAGAAATCTTTAATTTTGTGTTCACAGATGTCTTCAGCAGAATGGCACAAAAAATTAGGTGGCGGTGCGATTGCGGACGCTATTTTAGATCGTGCATGTTCAAAATCCTATAAACTCATCTTAAGTGGTGAATCCTTACGTAAAATCGATGGTATCGATACGTCGATTTAAGTGGTAATGACAAACGCGATTTACGTGGTATCGTAAATCGCGTTTTTATGGTAACTTAGCAGCGCCGTATGCACAATTTATTATACCAAGTCCAAAAAAGTTCAACTTTTTGGGTGCACTACAGCACCTGAGGTAGTTTTTTTATATTTTCATAGAATGTTTGATGTTGGAGATTAATAACGCTCACCATTAAATTTTACGAAGAATATTTATCAAGCAATTCTATAACATCTTCACGTAACACTGGTCCCATTGTTTTTGAATAAGTATTCGTAATATGACTTCCATCAAAATACGCAAGAACATTTCCAATAACAGGTTCGTACTCACCATTAACTTTAAAGTAATCATTATAATCTACAGGGTGGACTAATGGAGATTTATAATCTATTTTCTCCCAAGGCATCGTTTCACTGATAGGTTCAATAGAATTCATTTTTTCTTTTGTAGCTTCATAACCATGTTGATCTAAATATTCAGGAATATTAAATCCAAAACGTTGTGTGTCACGTATAGCCATTACAGGTAATTTTATCTCATCACCAATAGTATTTAATTGATTAGCCATACCTTTTGGTGGGAGAGGGGAATCTACGCTCCCGATATCTGAAGTAGCAACGACTAAGTCAATTTCATTTTTACTATCTTCTAAGTAATTCATGACATTATTATTCCAATCTGCAGTGGTGTCTGATGTGTTAGTTGAAGAAAAGCGACTTCCTACCTGAACTATATTAAGAATTTTTATATTTTCTTCTTCTGCAAAATATTGTAACGCACCAAGCCAATGCGCAGAATGGGAACTACCTACTAAAGCTACAGTGTATTGATTATTTTCCAATTGACCATACTCCCCAATTTTTAAAGAACCTACGTTTTTAGATTGATTCATTTTGTCATCATAAGATTCTGCAAGATCGTCCATAGCTTCCTCTGGGGTTGGGATAGGAGTGGCGTTCGGTACTTCCATATCATAGAAAATTGAAGATGCACCAGGATAGTCAGGGTCATTTATTAATTCTTCAATATTTGGCGCAGATTTATTATAAATAGTAAACAATCCAATTAATATAAACAAATTAATCAATATTCCGTAACCAATATATTTTAACGGTCTTATCGATATCTCCATGTTTTTAAAAGGTGTTTCAATGAATTTGGACATAAACAAGGCGAGAACAATAGAAGTGATTATAATTGTTATACCTATGAGGATGCTTGGATTTGTTTCCGAATGATAATTATAGAATGATAACAACACCCAGTGCCATAAATATATACCGAAAGCGATACCTCCAAGTTTAACCATTAAATTAGATCCAAGGAATTTAGTAACTCCGGTATTACTTGAACTGTTCCCAGCAATTAAAATTGCGACTGCACAAAGTGTCGGCCACAATGCGATATAACCCGGGAACATCGTTGAAACATCAAATATAATACCCGTTAATAATAGCCCAATGAATCCAAGCCATCCGAGAATATTACTTATAAACGAATTGATTTTAATTTTTGATAAGTTTATTGCAAGTATACCGCCAATAGAAAATTCCCAGACTCTCGTAAATGTATCGAAGTATGCCCATGGCTGATTAACTGATGTTAAATATATAGAATATGTAAATGAAGATATAAATAAAATAATTAATATATAATTTATTATTTTCACACCATTTAAATTAATATTCTTTTTTAATAAATAGAATGCAAATGCGAATAAAACAAACCAAATAAGATAGAATTGTCCTTGAATAGACATGGCCCAAAAGTGTTCCAGTGGGGTACTCATTTGCTCCTGACTTAAATAATCAGTGTTAGAAAAAGCGAGCTGCCAATTTTGATAATAAAAGAGAGATGCGATTATCTCATAAAATGTTTTATCTAAAATTGTTCTAGGCAGTAAAAAACGCTTAAAATAATAACTGTAAAAACCACTATGATTATTGAAGGTAAAAGTCTTTTAATTAAGTTAGTGATATATGGTAAAAATTTTAATTCGCCGTAACGATTATATCTGGACACAATAGAGGTTGTAATTAAAAAACCTGATATAACAAAGAAGACATCGACTCCTCCTGATACTTTGCCAATCCAAATATGATAAACTGCAACTAAAAGAGCTGCTATTACTCGTAAACCCTCTATTTCCGGGCGGAATTTTCGTTCTATAGTTAAAGCATTATTCAAAAATTACATCTCCTTATTTAAACTCAATATTTCTATGATATAAATAGTCATTTGAAAGAAAGAAATATTTAACCTCAAAAAAAGGTCTCTTATATGAGACCTTTATAGTTCTTTCTCCATATATTTATGCGGTATACCTGCATCATCAAATTCATCAGACGCGACATGGTAACCCAGTTTCTCATAAAATTTAATAGCATGAACCTGTGCGCCGAGCTTTGCACGTGTGTAACCATTCTCTTCAGCATGAATATGAACGAAGTTCATAAGAGTCTGTCCGAGGTGCAAGCCTCTGGCAATTTTTCTTACAGCCATGCGCTCAACCTTGATTAAGCCTTCGCCGACATCACGGTATCTGACTGTGCCGATTGGACGTTCATCAAGCGTAAGTAGAATATTAACTGCTTCTTTTTCGAACTCGTCTACTTCCATTTCCAGCGGTACATTCTGTTCTTCTACAAAAACTTCTTTTCTAATTTCGAGACATTGATTGTAGTACTTTTGATCATCAGTTATTTTAAGTTCCATTTCATCACCTACATCGCATTTTTTCTTCGTATAATCGTATACTGCCAAAACACTTTGAGCTGTTCGATATTCCAGTAATCCATACCGAGAGACAAAGCAGGGCGGGTATTAAATCTAATGTTGCTAGCTTCTGCTGCTGCCAGTGCAATATATTGGATATGGGGTTTTAACTTTTTAAACTCATCTGATAATTTGCCGTCTTTTTGAATCCAGTCCAGCGGAAAAATATAGTCGAAAATATTTACAACTTCATATATTTCAGGAATTGCAGTAATGTAACATGCTGCATCGACAGATGGATTATTCTGTGATTCTGAAAAATAGCTTCTTAGAGATAAATATAACTCTTTATGCTCGTGATTCATATAAAAAATTCATTTTCAATCTTGGGCTGATTGCTGTTTTTAATCAGATCTTCCAGATTATCCATCATTTCATGAATATTAGTCACTTTGTCATATGATTTTCTCAAAACAGCCACCTCCACTTAATTAATAATAGTAACCGTTATTAGGTGAATTGCTATTGCTGCCTTCATAGTATTCATCTTGCGTTTCTGTACCATCATCATAGTAGCCATCATCTTGTTGATTATTTGTACCATCATCATAATAACCGTCCTGCTGAGTGTTTGTACCATCATCGTAAGTGCCGCCATTATTATAATTTTCTTCTTGTGATTGCTCATTAGTACCTTCATTTTGAGGTGTCTGATTATCCTGGTTGAAGTCACCGTCTGTAGTATCTTCTAGATCATCTTCACCTTCAATATCTGATTCTTCATAATCAAATTGTTCAGTTTCAAAACCGTCGCCGTAAGGACTTTCGTATCCTTCTTCAGCAAAAAATGGAATACTTTCCGGCTGATGTTCAGTCAGCATATACTCATCCAGATATTCGTAAGGAACAAGATAATCGCCTAATCTTAGCTGCAGTAAATCAAAAGGTTCAGAAGGTTCTATTTCCAGTATATCGCGGATTGTGTTTGACAGAACAAATAAGTGTTCATCATCTGCTCTGTAGAAATATGCTCCATTACCTTGATTCCAATAGTCACTGCCTCTTAATTGTGTTGAATCGAATGAAATATTATTAAAAGCAGTAGTAAGCAAGCTGGCGGATATCTTTCGATGTAAAGTTTCTGTCTTGTGTTATCTGCTCCACTTTTAACAATCATCTATTTCTTAAACCGCCGGATGATTTAACTTTGCTAAGCACTGCTTCAACAAGCTCCATTTGTCTGTTTCCGCGGCCTAAATCTGAATCTACACGTCTGCTTCTTACTACTGCAAGAGCTTCTTCACCGTTTAGTTCCTGCACGCCAGCTTCGAGTTCAACACGCCCCTTGTCATGCTGATTAGGCTCATTCATCTCAAAAGGAACATCGAATTCAACTCCACCTACGGAATCGACGATATCTACAACACCTGCCATATTAATACGTACATAGTAATCCACAGGTACATTTAAAAGCTTTTCTACAGAATTCATTGAAGCAGAAGGACCACCATACATGTGTGCATGATTAATTTTGTCAAAATACTCTTCATTTCTATATATGCAAGTGTATCCCTTGGAATATTGACTAATTTTACATCATCGTTGTTTTATCAAAGTTGCGAGTATCATACTGTCGGTACGGAAATCGTCGCCGCCTAAATTTTCTTTTTCAGCACGTGATTCGTTCTCATCCGTACCAAAATCAGAACTGTGAAACTGTCTTCAACGTTAGCATCTTCTTCCCGCAAGTCAGATTTTTCTCTGTCTGTAGGTTCATACGAACTGCTGACACTTCATCAAAAGTATTATAAAGACTGTAAATATAAATCCCGGCGCCAATCAATATTAGCAGCAGGACAATTACAACTGTCCAAATTATTTTCTTCATCAATGTTATAGACCCATTTCTTGTTTAGATTTTAAAATACACTAACTTCTATTATAATGTTAATAAGACATAATTTAAAACAATATATTAAAATATAGAGGGTTGCAAATGAAAAAGATAACGATGTTCGTATGGAATAATTTTGTGAATGATGCAAGAGTACTGAGAGAAGCTACGGCGTTAACTGATTTAGATTATACAGTAACTATAATCGCTAAGAAAGAATTGTCTGAAATGCATCTTTCTTCCAGTGAGGAAGTTAGAGGAAGAGTGTTTGTAAATAGACCTTTAAAGATCGAATTACCGCAAAAGATAACTGATAAAATTAAGTCATCTATTTTAATCAAGCATATACCAAACATGCTGTTAATGTTCAAAATGATAATGCTTGGACGAAAGTATGATACAGACGTTACCATGCACATGATTTAAATACTCTAATACAAGGCATTGTGAGTGCAAAATTGCGTGTAAACAGAAAGCCATTAATATAGACTCCCATGAAGTCCAGACGAGCAGAACGCACTACAGTTTTGACAAGATATATAAAATAGAAAAGTTTTTACTGAACTTTGTTGATGAAGTAATTGTAGAGAATGACACACGGGCAAACTATCATAATGATTTATATGGTATCCGTCCAACTCCGATACATAACTACTCTGAACTATATAATATTGATGAAGTTAAAGCATTCCCGATAAGGGAGAATATAATATTCCTGAAAGTACAAAAATTGTGCTGTATCAGGGAGGAATGCAGGAAGGCCGAGGACTGTTTAAACTGCTTGATGCGTTTAAAAATATTAATGGAAAGTTAATTATGCTTGGTGATGGAAAAGAACGTCAAAATCTGATAGATTATCATAGTGAATTAGAACTTGAAAACAAAGTGATATTTATAGACAGAGTACCTTATAAAGAACTGAGAAGTTATACAAAATCTGCAGATATTGGTATACAGTTTTTAGAGAATACGAATTTTAATCATTACTCTGCTTCTTCTAATAAGCTATTTGAATATCTAATGGCTCACGTTCCTGTAATTGGATCTGATTTGCCTGAAATCAAAAAAGTAATCGAAGAAGAGAAAGTCGGTTTAACAGTTGAAGAGTCGAATACAACAGAGTTACAGCAGGCTATTCAGAAATTAATTGATGATGAAGGTAAAAGTAATTATTTTAAGAAGAATACTCAAAGAGCAAAACATAAGTATAACTGGGATAATGAGAAACAGATATTGAATAATATTTACTATGAGATCTAAGTGTTATCATGTTTTGCAGGTAACACTTTTTATATTTAATAGAAGTCTTAACAGAAAATATAATGATTATTGGTTTTTTATTGTTCACGTAACAATATTTTACTGCATATGTAATTAAGTGAAAAATTGAATTGAGGAAAACTATGCTGAAAATTATAGAATTTTTTAAGGAACAATGGCATCACAGACATTTAATATGGAAACTTTCTATTTATAATATTAAAAGTCAATATGCTAATCATTATTTAGGTGCATTTTGGAATATACTTCAACCACTTTTACAGGTTCTAATATATTTCATCGTATTTGGTTTAGGCTTGCGTGGAGATAGAGGAGATGTAGAAGGCATACCATTCCTTGTCTATCTGATTTCAGGTCTGTTCCCATGGCTTTATATTCAACAAGGTATTAATGGTGCTTCAAATGCTATTCAAAGTCAGCTTTCATTAGTGACGAAGATGAAGTTCCCAGCGAGTGTTTTACTATCCACTGCAATTTTGAATGGGCTATTTAATCTGCTGCTAGTTACAACTATTGTAATGGCAATCAGCTTGTGGAATGGATACTCAGAACCGGTGCATTATTTAGCGCTGTTATATTTCATATTTGCAAGTTCTGCAATAATTTTTGGTATTTCGTTAATCATGTCATCACTCATAATTATTATCAGAGATATGAAAAATACTGCAAAATGTTATTAGAATGTTTTTCTTCATGACACCGATATTCTGGTCATTATCAGAAGCTAATGAGATACTGCAGATAATGGCTTCGCTCAATCCATTTGCCTATCTGCTTATGAATTACAGATATGCGATGGTTTTTGAAGGTGGGCCGCTCTATGGTGAGATGGCAGATCACTTATATTTTTGGTCATTAACGATAATATTAATCTACATCGGAGTTCACATCCACTATAGATTTAAAAATAAACTGGTAGATTATTTATAAGAGGAGTATTTTCATGAATATTGAATTAGTAAATAAACTGAAAGAATACATCAAAACACCGCAACTTTTTGAAATATTAGTACAGGAAAATAAACCAGAATATATATAATGAGTTCGATATTAATTCAAGTGAACGTACATTGGGGAATTTAAATAATCAGGTTGTACGTGTTTTAGGATTACGTGAGATAGATGGAGAATTTTATGGTCTGATAGAGTTCGGTGCTAATATCATCGGTTGGACAGCACTGGAGAATTCTATCTTTATACACCCAAAGAAACTTGAATCTGTGAAGATTGATTTTGATAAATTCACAACACCTGCATTTAATAGGGAAATAAATATTAATAAAGACTTAGTTTTATCATTAAAAGGCAGGTTGCTAACATCTAAATCATTTATAGAAATAGAAAGTAAACAGCTCGAAATGATTTATTTAAAAGGGAAGTTCCAGGGCTTTGTTTACCCCAAAGATATTATTAGAGGAGTCGATACTCTTGATTATATAACTCTGGATGACAGCGTGCAGCTTTACAGAGATTCTAACCTGGTTATTGATCAGGAGCCAGTTGCAGAGACAATGAAAGCAACAGTAACACTTGTGTTTCCTGAATTAAATTTAGCTAAATTATCTACTGGAAATCAAACTTCATGGGTAAATTTAGATGAGTTGGACTATAGCACAAGCCATCTGGAAAAATACAGCGGTCCATTGCAAGAAAATTTTATTCAGCTGCAGACAAACGAGCGGAAGAAAACTAAAAGCATTATTGAATCTCTTTTAAAAACAAATTGAACTAGAAAAAAATATTGAAAAGTACGAAACCCGTATCGATCGCGTAGAACATTTATATAATAATCTGAGGAATTCAAAGCTTGGTAAAATTCAAATCGCGATTTGGGAAAGGAGAGGGAAATAGTGGGTAAGAACTTCACTGAAAAAGAAACTGAATTAGTAAAAGATACAGAAATAATTAAAGGGTTCGATGACCTGGATAAAGTAGAACGTCTTAAGCACTATGTCAATCTTCTAGATGAAGATTACTTCAGAGCACTCGAACATTTAAGCAATGAAAAAATGTATAACTCACAGTACAATATTACGAAGAATTTGAACAAAATGGCAAGACAGATTTCTTAGAAGAACTTGAAACTCATTTTCCTGAAATTAGCAAGAGCAACGGTTCCCGGTTTTATAAGAAACTAGATTATAATATCGGAATTATTTGTGATGAGTTTGTATATAATGCTTACAAAGATTCAGCAAATATAAAGTATATTTCGGCAGACAGTGATATTGAAAATAGTAATTTTGATTTTGTAATTGTAGTCAGTTCCTGGAGAGGGATTGACGGCAGCTGGGCTCAGGTTGCGTCACCACGAAGTGATAAACGTGAAATACTTATGGGAATGATTTCTAAATTGAAAAAGTCCGGAGTGCCAACAGCTTTTTACTCTAAAGAAGATCCTGTAAATTACCACCTATTTAAAGATGTTGCCAAAGAATGTGATGTGATTTATACAAGTGCAGTGGAAATGGTGGATAAGTATAAACAATACTGTAATAACGAACACGTTCACGTTATGGAATTCGGTGTAAATCCGAAATATCATAATCCAGTAGGCAGCAGAACACAAATAGCAATCCAAAACAAAGACCACGTCCTATTTGCAGGCAGCTGGACAGAAAAGTATCCGGTAAGAAATAACGAATCCGCAAGAATGTTTGATGGTGTTAAGGAAAATGGTTTCGATTTAACTATCGTGGACAGAAATCTGGAACTGAGAAAGACGAGATATCAGTTTCCAAAAAGGTACATTGAAAACCTAACCTATCCTATGGAACATAATGACCTGATGGACACTCACAGATTAATTCCGTGGGCAATTAACGTCAACTCTGTGAAGTACTCTGAAACAATGTTTGCCAACAGGGTGTTTGAATTGCAGGCAATGGGAAATCTTATGCTTACTAATTACAGTATGGGGGTCAATAATAAATTTCCGAATTTATTTATTGTGAATACAAAAGCTGATGTGAAATCCATGCTTAGTAATCACTCTGAACGAGAATATGAAGACATGAGAGCAAAAGGAATCAGACAGGTTATGCTTAACGAAACTGGCTTCCACCGTATTTCTCAATTCGCGGAGAACTTCGGAATGAAGTCGAATATTGAAGAAAAGAAAATTTTAGTTGTTGCTTCAGGAATCACAGCTAAAATACAGGATTCATTCGACAGACAAATGTATAATAATAAAACCTTAATCAGTGAAAGTGAATTGACTGGAGTACATCCCGGGGATTATAACTTTATAACATACTTCAGTGAAGAATTTATTTATGAAGAGTATCATCTTGAGGATTTACTGTCGGCCTTCGTATATACTGATGTGGATTTTGTCACTAAGCAAAATTCCAAGTTGCATGACTACTCTAATAGTTATGAAAATCTGAATTTGACAATGTTCGATGCAAGTATTTTAAATAGAAGTTTTAAGACAGATTCAGAAAATGGTTATGCAATCCCAATGACAGAAATACTAACTAATCTTCCGGAAACTATAAGCACTGAGAAATTGGTTTCTGTTATCGTGCCGATTCATAATAACGGAAGATATCTTGAAGATAAGTGTTTTAGAAGTCTAACGAGATCATCTATTTTTGATAAAATGGAAATCATTTTTATAAATGATGGAAGCACTGATTTGGAGACTATAAGTATTATCAACAGATTAAGACGCAGGTATCCGGACATTGTCTATGTAGAGTACCCGGAAGGGTCAGGGAGTGCATCAAGGCCAAGGAATGAAGGCGCTAAAATGGTTAAGACACCTTATCTAACTTATCTAGATCCGGATAATGAAGCATCGGGTGATGGTTATGCAGATTTACTGAATAAGCTGCTTGAAAATCCGGATCTTGATATGGCTGTTGGTAATATTATGAAAGAAGATAATAAACGCCGGGCTACATTCAAATATTCCGGTACTGTTAAAAAATTCAATAATAAAAATCTTCTAATTGATGATACACATCAATTTATGAAAGATTCCGGGCTCCGTGCCCAAAGTATTCAGGCACTTATTGTTAAAACTAATATTATTCAGGATAACAATATAGAAATGGTTGAAGGCGCAGCGGGACAGGATACTGTATTCTTCCAGGAACTGATTTTAAACTGCCGCAATGCAATTGCAGTTGAAACTTTTGTTCATATGTATTACGCAGCGGTGAGTGGTTCAGTTACTAATACTATAGGGAAGAAATTCTTTGATAAATATTACAAACTTGAAATTGAAAGAATACCATTCCTTAAAGAACACAAATTACTTGAAACTTACCTTAATGAAAGATTCAATTTCTATATTAAAGGATGGTATTTATCAAGAATTGATCGTATCAAACGGGAAGAACGTCATGAAGCTATTACAAGATTTTTAGATATTTACAGTTTATATGATAACTATGAAAAAGTTGAAGACAATGATTTATTGGAAAGTATCAAGGCATTGAAAAACGAAGTGAATTATAAGGAATGAATTTCATGACAAATATTTTTGCCAGGTTATTAAAAAGAGAAGACAGCGTTAATTTTATCGATTCAATAGAAGAATATGATTTTATTAAACTTCTTGAATACGACAAAAACACTAAATTAATAGCGGATTCTGCTATGGATAATTTCATTATTCCATTTCCAAACTTTGCAAAAACTGATTTCAATAATGGTCATAACTGGAATGCAACAAATAAAAGTTATGGGAAAAGCTACCAGTTTATATACATTCATTGCGATTTGTCAGCAGTTTGCTGCTGGAGTATGATAATACAAAAGATGTTCAGTATTTAGAAAAAGCAAAAATGTTTATAGAATCCTGGGTTGACTTTATGGAATCAAAACAGAAGAATGAAATGCTCTGGTATGATCATCCTGCAGCCAACAGAGTTCAAAATATTATTATTTTCTCTATCTCTCAAAAATATTTTAGAGGTCGATGAAAAAAAATACTTCAATCTCCTGAAAAAACATGGGGAATTCTTAATGGATGATAAGAATTATAAGTATAATAATCATTCATTAATGATGGACAGATCATTAATGATTCTCGGAAATATTCTTGATAATCGCGAATTATTCAATACAGGTTACAGAAGAGCAAAAGAAACATTCTGGTATTCTTTCAGTTCTAAAGGGGGGCATTTAGAAAACTCTCCTGACTATCACAGGATGGTAGTGAAAATGTATCAGGAGATGGAAGAATATTTAAATAAGCATGAACAGACATTTGGTGAAATAATAAACAAAAAATTGAACGTTGCTCTTGAGTTTTTACCAGTTATTTCTAGACCGGACAAACGTCTGCCTGCATTAGGAGACTCGGGTAACAGTGCTTTAGGGAGAAAAAAGTATTTAAAAATTTCTCCGATGATGAGCTTGGTCTGACTGTAATTCAGAGCGAAGATTTTTATACTTCATTTACAGCAGGTTATTCAACAGTCACACACAACACAGAGATGATCTAAGCATGACTCTGTTCTATAAAGGAGATGACATTCTTGTAGACTCCGGAAAGTTCAGCTATGGCGGTGATATAAGAAGACGTTACATTATGTCGCCCCAGGCTCACAGTACCCTGTTCTTTGATAAAGAAGATTATAAATTGGATAATGATAATAGATTCTCCAGAAAAGTGCAGATAACAAAATACTTTGATAATAAAAAGTATACTTTTGTTGAAGGGAAGAACCACAGCTTTGAAAGCTCAAAACTATCCCGCAGATTAATTGCGTTAAAGAATTATCCAGTTGTGATATTGCTGGATTCGGCACAAAGTGAAGTAGAATCAAATATATATCAAAATTTTAACTTGTCACCACAGATTGAAATTGTAAATTATGAAGCCAGCACTGCAAAAATTAAAACTAAATCCGGAAATATTGTAACATTTACTCAATTACAGGATATTAAAGAAAAAATTGATGTTTTACCCTCACAGACTGAACCAGTACAATCTATTGTAACTTCAGGTTATGGTAAAGCAGTAGAAACAAAACAGCTGAGGTTTTCAGCAGCTGTTAATAGTAACAGTGATTATGTATTTAAAACAATAATCAGTATGGATGACTCTCTAAATATACAGGTGACAGACATAAATGAATCTGCACTACAAATATCTGTAAATGGTGAAGAGATTTTTATAAATATATAGGTGATGAATAATGAAAAAAGTCACAGTGTTTGTATGGAACCATTTTACGAACGATGCACGGGTAATGAGAGAGTGTCTTACATTAAGTGAAAATGGCTATGATGTAAATTTAATTGCGATTGCAAATAAAAAAATACCCGAAGCAGTTCCATATGAGGTAATCAATGAGAACTTTAAGGTGCATCGTGTGCCAATGTACCCTGCTGCACTCGAGTATTATTTTAAAAGAAAGAAAGAGTGACAGTAGTGTGACTGCTGGAGTGACGGCAGTAATGTCACCGATTTTATTCAAATACTCTAAAAAGCTTGTTAGTGATGTTAAGCGGATTAATTGCAACTGCAGTAACCTTAAAAATAATAAGCTGAGACAAAACACAGTGAAATTGATTCGAAGTTTAAAAATGATTGGGAAAGGTCTTGAGAAAAGAGCAGACATTTATCATTCCAATGATTTAAACACTTTGGCTCAAGGTGTCATTTGTACGATAATTCATGACAGTAAACTTGTTTATGACTCTCATGAAGTTCAAACTGACCGGACAGGCTATAACCCGGACACTAAAATTAGTAGAAAAAAGTTTGATTAAATTTGCAGATGAAACAATTGTTGAGAACAAAACACGTGCAAAAAACATGAAGAGTTATATGGTTATCTGCCAAAAACACTTCACAATTATTCAGCACTGTATGATATAGACAAGGTTCCTGACGTCGATTTATATGAAATGCTTAATATCGAACGTTCAAAAAAAATATTACTGTATCAAGGCGGAGTTCAGTATGGCAGAGGACTCGATGTATTAATCCAGGTGATGGATTATATTGAAAATGGAGTACTTGTTATAATTGGTGATGGCAAGCTGAAAGAAGAGCTGATAGAGGCAACAGTTAGAAAGGAATTGGAAGATAAAGTTAAGTTTCTTCCTAAAGTTCCGTTAGATCAACTGCCTTCATATACGAAACAAGCTTATATAGGATATCAGGTACTGCAAAATACAAGTTATAATCATTACTCAGCATCTTCTAATAAGCTTTTTGAGTATATCATGGCAGAAGTTCCAGTCATCAGCTGTGATTTCCCTGAAATAAAACGTGTTGTAGACGAAGAGAATATAGGTATAACTGTAGAAGCAGATAAACCTGAAAGTATTGCTTTAGCTACTCAGAGATTAATTGATAACCCTGATCTTAGAGATGAATTAAGCATGAATTGCAAAAGTGCGAAGTATAAATATAACTGGGAAAATGAAAAAGAAGAGTTACTTAATATTTATAATGGATTAAGTAATTGAGAGAAGGTTAAATATGACTTATAAAGTTAAGGTCGAAAATATTTCAAAAATATATGATATGAACAGAAGCCGTAAGGACAAATTGCTGTCATTATTTACGTTCGGGTACTTTTATAAAGAAAAACCATTTTATGCATTAAGGGACATATCATTTGAAGTGGAACCGGGTGACTCAGTAGGTATAGTCGGTTTGAACGGATCAGGTAAATCAACATTATCCGATTTACTTGGTGAGGCTACAGTACCTAGCGAGGGTAAAATTACTATTAATGGTACCAGTTCAATGATTGCGATTAATGCTGGTTTGGATCAGGAATTAACAGGTGTGGAAAACATTAAGAAGAAATGTTTAATGCACGGACTTTCTGAAAAACAAATAGATGAACGTTACGATGATATTTTAGAATTCAGTGAACTAGATGACTTTATAAATCAACCGATAAAATCATATTCCAGCGGTATGAAATCACGCCTAGGTTTTGCCATTGCAATTCATACAGATCCTGATGTGCTAATCGTAGATGAAGCTTTATCGGTTGGAGATGAAACTTTTTCTAATAAATGTATTGAAAAAATAAAACAGTTTCAAAAAGAAGGGAAAACAATATTTTTTGTTTCCCATTCAGCAAAACAGGTTGGCAGAATGTGTAATAAAGCAATGTGGATCCATTATGGTGAGATGATTGATTACGGCAAGTGTGTCCCCATCGCTAACGAGTATGCACGGTTTATCACAAAATTTCAGAAAATGTCCAAACAAGATCAACTCGATTATAAGAAGGAAATGCTTGCAAAGCAGCAGGAAAGAAGTAATGATATTAAAATTAAAAAGTATCGGAGACCATTACTACGATATATTCCAATTGTTTCATTATTTGGTCTTTTTGTTTATAGTGTTTTATTGCAATTAAATATATTTTAAAGTAATAATGTTATAAATTGATTAGTGTTTTAGCTAGTTTGATTATAAAATGTTAGCAATACGAATTATGGTGGGATTATATGGATATAATAAAAATTAATAGTATAAGTGAGCTTGAAAAAATAAAAATTAGATTTAATAAAAAAACAGAAATACATTATACAAGTGATAATTTAACATATTGTTTTCTAGTAAGGTTAAAAAGATTCACTTCAAAGTTACTTGTGTTATCAAATGGTGCAATTGATCCTAAAAGAAGTAAACCGCCCGTTTATATGAGACATAAGTGGTCAGATGATTTTGATGCTTCACATATATTTCTAGATGACCCGACAATTCATAAAGATAAACTTAGAATTGGTTGGGGACAGGGAATCAAAGAAGAGTTTGCTTTAGAAATATATAGTGAAATTATCAAAACTTTATCAAAAAGATTAGAAATAAAAGATAACGATGTTTATTATTATGGCTCTTCTGCGGGTGGATTTATGTCTATGGTTTTATCAGCAATGCATAGTGACTCTAGTGCTATTGTTAATAATCCACAGACAGATGTAAAGAATTATGCAGAGAGTGCTTCTAAACCATTAATTGAAAAAATATATGGGAGTATCGAATATGCTTATGAAAATTATGCTCATAGACTAGATGTTATAGAAGCTTTTAAATACTATGATTATACTCCCAATATTTTATATGTACAAAATAGACTATGTGGTCCTGATATGAAAAAGCACTATTTTCCTTATATGCAAAAGTTCACGAAGAGTAAACTGAATTTGCAACAGACAAAAACATTACTTTACCATAATAAAAAAGCGGGACATAATCCATTGGGACAAGAAGATACTGTGAAATTGATAAATGATACTATGAATGTTAAACGTTCTTTTAAATTAAAATTATTTTAATTTACATTGAATAAGTAAAATAAAAAGGTCATACTATCTAATTAATCTTTTATGTTATCATTATATAATCATATTGAATCGTGATATAAAAATCTATAGTAGTTATTAAGAAAGGCTGAACTTAATTGTTTAGCCTTTATCTTTGTAAAAGTTAAGGTGACTTATGAAAATATTATTAATCACACAGAATTTTTATCCGGAAATCGGTTCCGGTGCGAACAGATTAAAAAACTTATATATCCAGCTGTCTAAAAAGCATGACGTTGAAGTGCTGACGACAAATCCATCGTACCCGAATGCAAAGATGTATGATGAAGATAAATACTGGAGCAATGACCAGATAAATCATTCGAAAAATATAATGAGACTTAAAATGAGAACGGATAAGCAAAGTAAATCGATGGCATTCCGTTTATTATATTATTTTGAACTTGCTTACAAGGTACGAGTGTATGTGAAAAAATATCAGCATATGTACGATGCTGTTTATGTCACGTCACCTAACATATTTCTTCCGTGGGCTGCCTTTTTCCAAAAGAGAAGTAAAGGCGTCCAACGTATTTTAGAAGTGCGGGACCTTTGGCCGGACAGTGTCCGTGATGTTGAGAAAATGAATATCGACTTATTCTTCCCGATCTTAAAATTCATGGAAAAAATGCTCTACAAGCAATCGGATAAAATTGTTATTAACAATGAAGGGTTTAGAAAATACATAAACCGGATGATAAAAAAGAAGCCTATATTATTTTTACCGAATGCATTTACTGAAAAAGAAATTGGGTTTGAAGATGTTCCTGATGAATTTCAGGTTATTTACACCGGTAATATTGGCTTTGCACAAAGCTATGAAAAACTTCAGGAAATGGCACACAAACTTGAAGAAAATAAAATTAACTTTAAAATCATCGGTTACGGAATGAACGCTCATTTATTCCAATCGTATATTGAGTATAATAACTTTGAATATATTACTTTCGAAGAAGAGAAGACGAGAGAAGAGTGTCTGGTTGAAATACGTAATTCAAATATTCAGCTGTCTATACTAAAAGACAGCGAGGTATTCCTAAATGTACTGCCAGGTAAAGTAATTGACGGAATTGCGTCAGGCGTCCCTGTAGTGACGAATTTAGGCGGTTACACGAGTGATTTAATTAATGAGTATCATATTGGCTACGCTAAAGAGAAAGCAACAGTCTATGATCTAGTAGATGCCATCATGGAAGTGAAAAGTAATAAGGAGCTTGAATTGATTCTAAGAGAGAATTCGAAAGAACTCTTAAAATCACATTTTTTATGGGAAAGTAATATAGAAAAACTAGAAGAATTTATCCATCTAAAAGAGTTTAAGTAGCTCTCAAGCTACTTAAACTCTTTTATAATTTTCTTATTCTAAAATATAATGTAAAATGAGAATACTATTATAAACTTTATTAATCTTTAGGAGTTTTCAAATGAGTAACCTTAAAAGAAATTAATAAAAATGATACCATGTAAGATGAGATTTTTGACTCGTGAAATTTTCTTCTGCGATGTGACTGAACACCAAGAATATATCAGTGTAAATGTAATTTTAAAAAAATTTTATAATTTCAATTTAAAAGAAAAATTAGAAGTTTTTCTTTCTAATGGAGGAGACACAAAGGACATTGGAATGTTTACTTGAAAAAGATGTACTTCTATAAAGCTTCCTTATGGAATGCTAAAGCTGTGTATGGTAATTCATCTATAAATATTACATTTAATAATAAACATATGATTGTGAAAGAAAATATAGATAATCATAACAAACGTCATTTTTTAAAAATGGCAGATATTTTAATATCATGGCTAACGGGACACTTATTCTTGAGCATTTATTTGCAGAGTATACTTTCAATCCTTCTTATATTTCTGCAAGAGAAATGAAGGCTTCATATGATAATTTATCGATAGCATTTAAAGATAAACATGATATGGAACGATACAATATTGCATTGCTTTACCCAAATAAAAGTAATTTCTGAATGTCGGTAAAGGACAGGTAATGACTGCTGCTGATTTTAGCAATGTAACTATGGGCAGAGCTACAGTTTATGTTATTAAAGGATACGAAATGATCCGGTCAAACTCAGTATAGATGAAGTGGATTTAACGACTAAAGAACATAATCTGAAGTTTTTAAATGAAGGTCCTGAACTCTATGCATATATCGAAAATCAACTTGAAATGACTGCCGCTGATGCTGAGATATCAGAAGACAGCGTATTTTTAAAAATGTCTTATAATGAAAGTTTTGACATTGATACATTTGTTACTGTGGATACTATTTCCGGTAAGGAAGAACGATTTAAGACAAAAATGTATCGCCTGGTGAATTTGAATCAGTCATTCCAGTCAGTATACTCGTTAATGAATTTTCAAAGAAAAAATTTAAGCTGATTACCGCATCAGAGGAGCCGCTTACACTGCAGCCGAATGTAAATCATCTGAATGTACTTGGCTTCGGTAAACGTCTCGTTATTAATTACGAACATGAAAATATAAAAGTCTGGTTTTATAAGAGAAAATACGGCGCTTGGCTTTAAAATGACCCGCCCCCGCATGCGAAGAAAGATAACCGAAATTGAAGGTTTTAGTTTTAAAGGTTTCATAAGGGGTGAAGAAAACTTTACAGATTGTGACACCTATATGATTTTTGAAGATCGTTACAGTAAAGATTCAATCCGTTTCAGATTGATGAAGAATTCAGTATGGACTTGAACGACTTGAATTTAGTATCGATTAAGAGCAAGGATAAAACCATACTGGATGTATTTGTTGCAATGATTCACACCGACGGAGAAATCGTGCGGAAAGAAAAGATTAAATATAAATTCTCCGATTATAAAAAAGATAATTATTACGGCAGCTATTCTGAAAAGGATGATGAAGGAAACGCCCATTATCACTTAATTACAACAACGCCATTTGATAATCTTAAAATAGAAACATTCTCTATTCCAAAAGGTAGTAATACCCGGTGAGACAAATAAGAAAGATTATAACATGTGGCTTGTCGGTGAGCGTTACGATACAGCACAGGATAACGGTTATGCATTATACAAATATTTGCGGCAGCACACAGATATAAACGCGTATTATGCCATTGAAAGCAATGCTCTCGATTATGACAAGATAAAATCAGATCCGCACGTATTGGCATTTGGTTCGATAGAACATTTTGAAATTGCCTTTAAAGCAGGTGTTCTGCTCGGCACACATGATCTTGAAAATCTTTTGCCTTATAAGCCGGCACGCGATTTTTTCAACTACGAAGATACTGTAAGAATATTCCTTCAGCATGGTGTGCTCGGCCGTAAAAGAGTGGAATACCATAAAAAATATTACGATCTGCCGTTCGATTTATTTATAGTCAGCAGCGAACCTGAGAAGTACGATGTCGTCATGAAGAAGCTTGGATACGATGATGAAGATGTTGCAATTACAGGGCTTGCCCGGTTTGATTCATTGCCTCGGGGGAACAAAACAAAGATATACTGCTTATGCCGACCTGGCGTGACTGGATTAATACAGATGAGGCATTTCTGACGAGTAAATATTTCCATAACTACAATGGGCTGATTCACAATGAACGCCTGATTAAAATTTTGGAAGATAATGACGTACAGCTGAACTTTTACCCGCATTACAGAGCGCAGATGTATTTTAACGATGAAATTTTAAACCCGAGCAATAATATTAAATTTATTCAGCTCGGCACTCGGACAGTACAGGAACTCCTGATTGAGCATTCATTGTTAAACGGATTACTCGAGTGTGAGCTTTGACTTTACACTGATGAATAAGCCCGTTATTTACTATCACTTTGATGTCAGAAAATTTTTCAGACAGGGAAAACTCCGTCCGTTATTCCAGACTTTTATCGGTGATATTGCGCGGACCGAAGATGATTTAATCGATTTAATTGAAACTCAGATTAAGCTGAACTTTAAATCGGATCAGCCTGATATTTCAGGCATATTTAAATATCAGGATCATGCTAATTCAGCACGGATATATGACAGTGTTAAAGATAAAATTAACAGTAAAATTAATAAGTAAAGAAACCATCCGGCTTAGGATGGTTTCTTTTTACGTTCCGTATATATGCTTAACTAAATCTCTGCTCGACTGGCCGCTGCTGTATTTATTCCACTGGTCATTAAAATCTGTAACTTTCTGGATATCGAAATTGTTTTCCTGTATCTCTTTAATAATATCTTCTGTACTGTACGCAATTGGACCGGGCATATATGATTCATAGTTAAACCAGATACCGCGTTCTTTTCATACTCCTTTAAATCGTAGGGGAAGAATATCATAGGCTTATTCAGAATTGAAAATTCAAACGGTATCGATGAGTAGTCTGTAATATGTCTGAAGAGACCAGCAGCGAGTTAATTTCAAAACGTGTTGAGACGTCAGTGACAAACTCATCATTATTAAGCCGGACAGTTTAACGGCAGGATGAAGTTTTAACAGCAGATGATACTCGCTGCCAAGACTTTTTTTCATCAAATCAATACTCAGATTTACATCTGCCAGTTCAAATTGATGATCTCTGAATGTGGGTGCATAGAGCAGTTCTTACCTGTAAGTTCTGGCAGCGCAGCATGTACTTTTTTGCTGCGTTGTTAACAGCCTCTCTACTGTAAAAGAATCAGTTCTCGGGACACCGGTTTTGATCATGCGGCTGTCATCTGCTTCAAAGGCTTCACCAAATATATAAGCCATTTCATCCGAACCGACAGCAAAGTAATGGAATCTGCTGTAGACTTTTTTAAAGCGGTCATATGTGCTGATCCGTCGGTCTTTTATTGTTTTATCTCTGTATCCAAAATATTTCACCGCACCATTGGCATGCCATAATTGAGTACATTTTACTGACGCACGGAAATTACAGGCAGCGAGTACCACGTGATAGTTATCGATAAAAATATACTTACCTGTCGCGAGATGATACATTCCCCTGATTAAAGAGAAAACTTTGCGCGGAGTAAAATCAACGATATTATCTGCCTTGATATTGTTAAACGTTTTTTGTGAGCGGGGTTCTTTTAATATGTAAATTTCTGATGAGGTCTGTTTCTTTACTTCATCAATGACATATTCTATATTGTCACCGAACGATGACAGCATTATCGTTTTGTCTTTCAGCGGCATCAGACTAAATATATTAAAGATAGTGCTGAGCACAGCAAGGTAAAAAGCAATGGCTGCTTCTTTAATCATTTTTCTGCTTTAGCTCGACTTTAATTTTTGTTGTTGAAACCCCGCTCGTTCTCGGCAGATAAACGACTTCACAATATTCTTTAAGAAAATCGAATTCACCTTCCCAGTCATTGCCCATCACGAAAGTATCAATATTATATTTTTTAACATCTTTGACCTTTTGATCCCAGTTATCTTCACCGATGACTTCATCGACATATTTTATCGCTTCAAGTATTTGTTTACGCTCTGCAAAGGAGTGATACGCTTCCTTATGTTTTTGTATATTGAACTCGTCTGTAGATACTGCAACGATTAAATAGTCCCCGAGGTCCTTCGCACGTCGCAGTATATTTATGTGTCCTGTATGAAGCAGGTCGAATGTTCCGTAAGTAATTACTTTTTTCATGATAATTTGCCTCCGTTAAAGCATTATTATAGTGTTTTGTAGTATTATGAATTATAGCATAAGATAATTATGAAAACTTTGCAGGTGTGGTGGATATGAAAAAAATTAAAAATTTAGCATTAAAATTATATAAAATAGCATTCTGGATATGCGGAAAGTCTTTTAATAAAATTCGCTGATTATTTTTGAGAGTTTCCTCGGAAAACAGTATAGTGATAATCCGCGGGCACTATACGAATATATGTCGATTCATTACCCGGAATACAGATTTATGTGGAGTGTCGATAAGCGATACACTGATGTGTTTGAACGTTACGACATTCCTCATATAAAGAGATTTTCTCTCAGCTGGATGATTTATATGAATAAAGCGGTACTGTGGATTTCAAACAGCAGATTACCGCTCTGGATTCCAAAGCCAAAAGGGACGACGTATTTGCAGACATGGCATGGCACGCCGCTTAAAAAACTTGCGGTTGATATGGATGAAGTCCATATGCCCGGCACTGACACAGAACGCTACAAACGCAACTTCACCCGTGAATCTGCAAAGTGGGATTTTTTAGTCTCACCGAATGAATATTCAACTGAAATATTTAAAAGAGCGTTTAAATTTGAGAACCACATGCTGGAAACCGGATATCCCCGCAACGACTTCCTGTTTACTAACAGCGATGATGAAGCGATTCAAAACCTGAAAAAAGATTTGAATCTGCCTGAGGATAAGAAGGTGATTTTATGCCCCGACCTGGCGAGATGATTCTTATCATGGTAAAGGACGCTATAAATTTAATCTGGAATTCGATTTGAAAGAAATGTACGAAGCATTGTCTGACGAATATATTATTATTTTGAGAATGCATTATCTGGTCAGTGAGAATCTTGACATCAGCGAATATGAAGGTTTTATTTATGATTACTCGAAATACGAAGAAATCAGGGATTTATATGTCATTTCAGATATGCTGATTACAGATTATTCATCAGTATTTTTCGATTATGCAAACTTAAAAAGACCGATGATATTCTACGTTTATGATATCGATAATTACAGAGATAAACTCAGAGGGTTTTACTTTGATTTTGAAAAGAAAGCTCCGGGACCGCTCGTTACTACGACAAACGAGCTCCTTACAGCAATTGAAAATACGAAAAATGAAGACTTTAACGAAGTATATAATACTGTAGAATTCCGCAGCAGATTCGGTGCACTTGAAGACGGTAAAGCGTCACAGCGTGTTGCTGATGAAGTTATTTGTTATTTAAGAAGTAAAATTATATAATTCACCATTGATGAAAATTTGAGGTTGTGAGTAACTTATGAAATCCATGTGGAAAGTATTACAGGAACAGATTGCCCACTTTTATTTAGTGCGGCGCCTGTCAGTTTATGATGTGAAAAGTAAGAATCAGAATAATTATTTAGGCATAGTGTGGGAAGTGCTGACTCCGGTTATCAGTATTCTTATATACTGGTTTGTGTTTGGTACATTAAGGTCCCGTGCACCAATTGAAATGGGTGGTATGGAAGTGCCGTTCTTCTTCTGGCTGTTTATAGGATTTGTCGTCTGGACATTTTTCTATCAGGCAAGTATAGAATCGTCCAAATCGATTTATACCAGACTGAAGATGCTGTCAAAAATGAATTTCCCGTTAAGTGTAATACCTAATATTCCGATATTTTCAAAGTTTTATACGCATTTAATTATGCTTACTATCGCTTTTATCGTGTTTCAGTTTGCAGGCTACTATGTCAGCGTGTACTTTATTCAGATTCCGTATTTTATTTTTGCAACGTACGTGCTGATATATTCGTTTGCTCTTATTACATCAACACTGTCGACGCTAATCCGGGACGTTCATTTAGTGCTTAACTCGCTGCTTCGCATGCTGCTTTATTTATCAGGCGTGCTGTGGCCGCTGTCGATGCTGTCGGGTTTCCCAACGCTGATGGTGATTATGCAGTTAAATCCGCTGGTATATTTAATTGAGGGTTACCGTGCTGCATTTTTCGGCACAGAATGGTTCCTTGTTACACAGTGGGAATATTCATTATACTTCTGGGGACTGATGTTCGTTATGCTGTTTATCGGTTCGGTGCTGCATATTAAATTCAGACGTAATTTTATCGATTACTTATAATGGGGTTTAAAAATGACAAAAGCTATTATTACTAAAAATGTCGTGAAAAAATATAAACTTTACGAGAATCAGAAGGACCGCATGCTTGATCTTATTAGTCCTAAAGGGCATGGTGAGGACTTTTATGCGCTGAACGGTGTGAATTTTGAAGCGGATAGAGGCGATGTTGTCGGTTTTATCGGCATTAACGGTTCCGGTAAGTCGACGCTGTCGAACATTATTGCAGGCATCGTCCCTGAAACCAGCGGTGAAGTACAGGTAAACGGTCAGCCCGCGCTTATCGCAGTGGCTGCAGGTTTAAATGATGATTTAACAGGGCGCGATAATATCGAGCTGAAGTGTTTAATGCTCGGATTTTCAAAGGATGAAATTAAAACGCTCGAACCTGAAATTATTGAGTTTGCAGAACTTGAAAACTTTATCGATCAGCCGGTTAAATCGTACTCAAGCGGAATGAAATCAAGACTCGGTTTTGCTATCAGTGTAAAAGTGGATCCGGATATTTTAATTATAGACGAGGCGCTGTCGGTCGGAGATAAAGCATTTGCAGATAAAAGTCTGAAAAAAATGCTCGAATTTAAAGACCAGGGAAAAACGATGATTTTTGTCAGCCACTCTATTGGACAAATGAAATCGTTCTGCGATAAAATTCTGTGGCTCGAATTTGGACGTGTTAAAGCGTTCGGCGAAGTCAAAGATGTACTGCCGCTGTATGAAGCTTTCCTTTTAAAATGGCAAAATATGCAAAAAGATGAAAGAGATTTATACAGAACTAAAATAATGTCGAAAGATCCAAGCGAAAATAAATATAAAAAGCTTGGCGATTTAATGGTACTGGATGACGATGAAGAACTTGAGGCATCTCATACCTACTCGGTGCGGCCGGTCAGCAAACTGGTGCATTTAAAAGCCTATACGACGTATGTATACAAAGCGCCGAATGAAGAAGATGGCAAAACGGATGCTCAGCATTTAAAGAATAAAGTATATTACGTAAAAAGAGAAGCGACATACCAGTTTGAGAATTATTACCTGCTGAGTACTAAACCAAGCGGGGAAGATGGTGTTATCGGATGGATCAGAGGAATAGAAACATCCGCGCATGTTCATACACTTGTAGACAATGACAAAAAAACATTTTACTTAAAAGGGCGCGGCTATGCATCGACTGAACCGTGGGGCGGTAAGCGCCAGTATGTTCATGAATCTCTTGAACAACATAAAGGATTACCTTTTAATGTAAATGAAACAATTTTAGTCGGCAATAATATCTGGTACAGAGGAATTATTGAAGGCGAAAATGAATCTGCATGGGTACACAGCAACAATGTGGCAGCTGATATAGAAGAATTAAATGATGATCAAAATGATTAAGAGGTGCTTGTGCACCTCTTAATTTGTTTAATACAAAGTTTCTGACGATGTGAAGAAACCATCGGCACCAAGACTTGTCAGCCGGTCGGCTTCTTTTTGACTCTTCACAGTATATGGATAGACTTTTAAACCGTATTTGTGGCATTCTTCAATGAATGCAGCATTGGCAATTTTTTTATGCGGATGCACACTGACAGCATTGAGTCCTGTCATGCTTACATACTTTCCGGCATTAATCATTGGATAATGTATTAGGAATCCGAGTTTAATATTTGGATTGCATTCTGCAATGCGGAGCAGAGCCGTATGATCAAATGATGAGACTATAATATTATCGAGATTATAATGCTTGAGTACAAGGTCTGCGATATGCTTTTCTATACCGATATGACGCTCAGGAGAATTTTTAATTTCAATATTAATTAAAATATCATCAGGCATAAACTGAAGCACATTTTCTAAAGAAGGTATTGTAGCACCTGCGAATTTCTCGTCAAAATATTTACCGACATCTATAGACTGCAGTTCATCATAAGTATATTGATTAACTGCAAGTTTTGCGTCTTTATTATAACGTTTCAGTTTGTAATCATGAACGATTACAGGTACGCTGTCTTTCGTCAGCTGGACATCCAGTTCAATCGCACGGGCGCCGTAATCAAGCGCTGTATTAAAGGCGATTTCAGTGTTTTCAGGTGCAACAGATTCAGCACCGCGGTGTGCAAACACAGTAACCATATAAATTCACTCCAATTTTAATTAGACTTTAATATTCATAGTGTAACATCTGAAAGTAAATAAATTATTAAGAAGATGTAAGAAAGGAAGAATCGCTGTGACGGTAAAATATAACACTGTTAAGCTGATGGACATTGATTTTATCAATATATCCAGATATTCGTTTTTAAATAAAATAGTCTATCCAGCTATCGAACAAGAGAAAAAATGTTTTATCGTCACGGCAAACCCGGAAGTTGTGATTGCAACACGGGATGATCCCGACTTTAAAACAATAGTGAAAAGCGCAGATTACGTTCTTGCTGACGGTATCGGGGTCGTTAATGCATCGAAGCTGATCAATAATCCGATTAAAGAACGAGTCACAGGTGTAGATTTTATGTACGACCTGCTTAAATATGCGTCTGATAATAGAAACGCGTATTCTTCTTAGGAGCCAGTGAAGAAGTAAATATTAAAGTAACAGAAATTGTCGAAAAGGACTATCCCGGCCTGATTATAGCAGGCAGAAAGAACGGCTACTTTAACAGATATGATGATGATATCGCAGATTATATAGCCGGTACAAAACCGGATATTGTCTTCGCTGCACTTGGTGCCAAACGGCAGGAAGGCTGGATACATCATTATATGGACAAATTCGATAAAGGAATATTTATCGGGGTCGGCGGCAGTTTCGATGTACTGAGCGGACAGATTAAACGGGCACCTGAGATATGGATTAAACTGCAGCTCGAGTGGCTGTACCGTTTAATAAAAGAACCTCACAGAATGAAGCGGGATTTAAAAGTTTTGGAATTCATGCTGCTGCATGTGCCGGTACTTAAAAGAATTATGAAATGGCTTGGTTTCTCCAAGTCCAAATCAAGATCAACCCGGGACGGCATACGCTGATGAAAAACAGGGCAGAGTAATCTGCCTTGTTTTTCTATAGTTAAATATTTTTTATGGTAAAATATTTTTAAGATTCAGAACACCATGCAGCGGGGGAGATTGAATGACCGGAGAAATGATATTTGTCGCAGTCATCATCGTATTAATGTTAATAGGTTTGTCATTTGAGGTTATTCGTGCAGATTTTTTAATCTTTTTAGTACTGGTGATATTTCTAATAACCGGCGTTATAAGCAGCGGTCAGGCATTAAGCGGCTTTTCGAACGAAGGAATGTTGACAGTACTGCTCCTGTTTATCGTAGCGGGCGCCATTCAGAAACACGGAATTATTGAGCTGGTTGTCTATAAACTGCTTGGGAAAACCCGGAGTGTAAAAACAAGTATGATAAAGGTAATGCTTCCGGTCGGACTGGCGTCGGGTTTTCTTAACACACACCGATAGTCGTTGCACTGACACCGATAATTAGAGACTGGGCGATAGAGAACGGCTACAGTCCATCAAAATTTTTAATTCCTTTATCTTACATTACAATTCTTGGCGGGACGATTACAATGATTGGTACGTCTACGACGCTGGTCGTTCACGGTCTGCTGATTAGTGCAGAACTTGAAGGATTCTCCTTCTTTACACTGGCAGTGGTCGGGCTGCCGATTACTGCCGCTGGACTTATATACTTGCTGACGATCGGATATAAGCTGCTGCCGGAACATCTTGGTGCAAAAGAGCAGATCAGTCAGGAGACTAAAGAGTTTCTGGCAGAAGCAATTATTGAAAAGAATTTTGAACACGAAGGACAAAGCGTAACCAAGCTTGGCCGTGATGTGCTGGACGGAATATATTAATTGAAATTATACGTAATGGTAGCAGAGTTTATCCAGTTACGGGTGAGACTAAAGTTCTGAACGGAGATCATATTATTTTTTCCGGCTCATTAAATACAATCGGGAAAATACAGAAATTTAAAGGTGTAACGATTAAAACAGGTTCCGAACTCACACTGGATGATGTAAGTAATAAAGACAGTCATTTAGTTGAAACGGTAGTTTCACATAATTCGGCTCTCCTTAATAAAACATTGAAACAGGCTAATTTTAAAACGCGCTACGATGCCGGTGTTATCGCTATTCACCGTAATAACCAGCGTATTAAAAGCAGGGTGGGAGACATCGTTCTAAAAACAGGTGATACTCTCTTACTGCTTGCGGATAATGCATTTATTGATAAGCATAAATATTCTTCTGATTTTTATGTTGTCACTGACGTAGCACCGCCTGAAAACTTAAATCAGGATATGCGTAAAGGGTGGGTCAGCTTAATCGCCCTGATTTCTATGATTCTTGCGGTAACACTTGGATTATTCTCAATGCTTGAAGCAATGCTGGTTCTCGTCGTTCTGCTTATTGCTTTTAAATTCATTACACACAAATGAAATAAAGAAATTTGTTCAGTTTGACGTTATACTGCTTATTGCCAGTGCATTTGCTGTCGGTGCGGCGATGACAGAATCCGGATTGGCGCAATATTTAGCAGGTGGTCTGACATCACTTGCCACGCCGCTTGGAGTACTCGGTGTCATTATAATTATTTATATAGTCACTAATATTTTCACTGAAATTATTACAAACAGTGCAGCTGCTGTGCTGATGTTTCCAATCTCGCTTGAAGTGGCTAATGTGATGGATATAAATTATATGGGTCTAATAGTCACTGTTACTATTGCTGCATCAGCGAGCTTTATGACACCAATCGGTTACCAGACGAATCTGATTGTATACGGACCTGGTGGTTATAAATTCAGTGACTATATAAAAGTCGGTGCACCGCTTTCTATGATTACCATGATCATTGCATCTCTAATAATTTACGCTGTCTGGTTCTGATGAAAATACGGAATTAAATATTATATTTCAACAAGGTTACAACTATGTTACAATACTTTATGAACGAAATGAAAAAGTCATTGTTTGTGAGGTCCTAACTTGAGACAAATATTATTATCACTATTTGTATTATTTCTAATCGGATGTAATCAAAACGATAAATTTTCTAAAGCAGAAGATTTATCGGCAGTTGCTAAAACACATTTCACTGCAAGTAACTTGGTTATAACGACATCAGAAGATACTGCAAATAATTTATCGAACAGCACAGCCAACACCGGCGATCACGATACTGAAAATATACTGAAAAACAATATAAGCGATGCTGAACAGTCAAATAGTGCAGCACTTGAAACGCTTCTCGTACAAATTAATGAAACCCATGACGATATATTTGATGTCTGGCATAATAACTTTATTCCGCTTTATAATGCATATCAGTTTGATGGGCTGGAAGTGGAGTATGCAGCTGATGAAATTACGAACTTAAATGAGAGTTATGTGAAGCTGGAAAAAGAAGTTGAAAATCTTTCAGTGCCTGATGATTTACCGGCAGGTGAACAGTTGCGGATTCAGGAAATAAAAGACGATCTGCTCCTTGCGATATCGAATCGCTCACTTGCGGTAATTGAATTTAAGTCTATGCTCGGCAGCGATGATGTTTTGCATCAGGCATTTATGGATATTCATATTGCCAATAGCAACCGCTATTTAGACGAAGTAAAAGAAGTTAATGCAGAACTCGGAGTTAGAAATGAAGAACTGATAACTGCTAAATATAATTAATAAAAGCGCCGTATTGACGTGATACCCAAAAGTTAGACTATTTGGTATTATGCTGATTTTAAGGTATGTTTCCTGTATTGAACAGGAGACATGCCTTTTAATTTTGTCTTAATTCTCTTGGTATTATAAAATTCAATATACTCTCGGATAGCGGATTCAAGCAATTCATAAGTGTCAAACTGTTCGCCATAAAACATTTCTTGTTTCAATAAGCCAAAAAAGTTTTCCATGGGTGCATTATCTAAGCAATTCCCTTTTCTAGACATGCTCTGAGTCACATTATAGGTGTCGAGGATATTTACCCATGCTCTGTGTTGGTAATGAAATCCTTGATCTGAATGGATGACTAAATCATTCAACAGACCTTGGTGTTTGCTTAATGCATCCGTCAATGGTTTTAAAGCAATGTCTAAGTTAGGCGATCGACTCATCTCATAAGCAATAATCTCTGAAGTACAGCTATCAAATATCGTTGAAAGATATAGCCGTTTTCCTTTAGACGGTAAAGAAAACTCCGTCACATCAGTCAGCCAAAGCGTATTGACCTTATCTACTTTAAATACCCTATTGACTGTGTTTGGTGCAATGTATCCGACAGTCCCTCTATATGAACTGTATTTATTTCGATGTTTTTTTGTAAATTTCACACACAGTAAATCGTAGGTCCGCATGATACGCAAAAGACGCTTATGGTTAACGATGATACCATCTTGTTCCAATACAGCTTTAATCCTTCTGTAGCCATACCGCCCCTTACTTTGTTCAATAATTTCTCGAACGCTCTTTAATATAGGTAAATCTTTTTGCCTTTGATCATCAACATGTCTCACCCAGTAGTAATAAACAGACTTGGGCAGCTTTAAGATGTTTAGAATATCTTTCAATGAATATGACGTCTCTTGCCTTACTTCAATTGCGACTACCGCTTTTTCTTTGTTGGTTTTGTCGGTAAGGCTTTTAACTTTTTTAAGATGATATTTTCCAATTCAGACATTTTTAGTTCTTCTCGTAGTCTCTCGAGCTCTTCGCGTTCTGTTTCATTCAATGGTTGACTTGTTTTTTTAGACTGATGACTCATGTTCTTTACACGCCCTCTACGTTTTTCCTCAAGCGCAGCGTGCCCACCATCACGTAATCGACGATGCCAGTTGGCAATCATGGAAGGATTACGAATCCCAAAATGATGCGCTGTATCTTTATAGGACAACAAGTTTTCTTGTCTATAGTCTAAAACAGATCGTTTAAATTCACTAGTATAAGTTGTTTTCGTCATGTGCTTAAGCAGGCTGTCTGGCCCAAACTCATTATAGTTATTCACCCATCTTGTAATTAATGAAGGGTTGATCTGATACTGCTTAGCTAAAGCCTTATATCCACCTTCATTATTAAGGTAGGATTGAACTACTGCCATTTTGAACTCAAAACTATGTTTTTTATTTTCATAACAAAAACTCCCCTTAAGTTGGATTTAGGTCCAACTTAAGGGGAGCACGTCATATCTGGTGCTTTTTTATGTTTAAAATACAGTTAAACGGGAATATTAATGATTAGAAATAAAATTACAGGAGGAATTTATTTATGGCAAAAAAGTAGCTGTTATTATGACAGATTTAGTCGAAGATATCGAATATACAAGCCCTAAAGAAGCAATTGAGGAAGCTGGACATGAAGCAGTGCTCATTTCGCCGGATGGTTCAGCTGTAGAAGGTAAAAAAGGCGGAACATTCGAAGCGGATAAGTCTATCGGAGAAGTAACACCGAATGATTATGATGCTTTATTAATCCCGGGCGGATTTTCACCGGACAGTTTACGCGGAGACAAAGAAGACCGCTTCTCAAAATTTGCCAAGCATTTCCTTGAAGAAGACAAGCCGGTATTTGCAATTTGCCACGGCCCTCAGCTGCTGGTAGATACAGGTTTATTGAAAGATAGAAAAGTCACCAGCGTTAAAAACGTTAAAAACGATTTAATCAATGCAGGAGCAAAATGGGAAGACAGCCCGCTCACAGTATGCGGCAACCTTGCTACAAGCCGCACACCCGATGATTTAGACCAGTTTAATGCCGAAATTAAAAGACAATTAGGTTAAAATAAAAGCTGCAGCGGAAGACCGCTGCAGCTTAATTTAATTTCTATTCTACTGTTACTGTACGTGCGGCAGCAGCCGGATCGCCGAAACTGTCAAAGGCAGCGTAAGCTATCGTGTATTCACCTGGAGTTTCATTATCCACTTCTCCAGAAATATAAAGCTCATTACTTATATCAGTACCATCCACATCTATTGCACGGACACCGTCTTTAGGATCAAATGATTCGCCGGTGCTGATTGTCAAATCTTCGACGCCGCTGAATGATACAGAATTACCGGTATCAGCTGAAGAGTTTTTGTCAGGTGCAGTTTCACCCAGCTGTGCTTCAGTTGGCGGAATCAGTGGTACAGGATCGCTCTCTCTATCAGATACTGTAACCTGACGGACATGTTCGTAATAGCCGCCCCGCGAATTTTCCGCGCGGTAGGTTACGCTGTAGGTACCTGGAGATTCTGTATTTACGCTGTTATTTGTGACTTCTATATTATCGGTAATATTTCCATCTTCGTTGTCCAGCGCATAAACACCGGCCATCGGGTCGAAGTCACTGCCGGTCTGAACGTTAATATAACTGACACCTTTTATGCGGGTATATTGCCCGAATGGCTGTCGGTTTCTTCTGTCATAGTCGGACCATCATAATTTTCATATGCTTGATCGGGACCTTGAGCGGGTACTTCAATTTCGTTATCTACGAAATCACTGACGATTGGTGCGACTGGAAGTGCACCAATCATAAATTTTATAAGCGTATCTGCATTCATTTATTTACACCTCTGGATTCACAATACTTTTTTTAATTTTAGCACACTACAGTCGTAACGACCAAGAATAGTGCGGACAGGAAGTGAAGGGATTTGACTTATATATTATTAATTATAGGATTCGTACTGCTGATAAAAGGTGCAGGATATTTTGTGGACGGGGCATCGGCAATTGCCGGAAAACTGCATATTTCTCCGCTAATTGTAGGATTGACTATAGTCTCGCTTGGTACGAGTGCACCGGAAGCAGTCGTCAGTATAATTGCTTCACTTGAGGGCAATGGTGATATGGTTATTGGCAACATTGTCGGAAGTAGCATCATAAATATTTCTTTAATGCTTGGTGTTACTGTATTGGTTTCTCCATTTTTAATTGAAAGGGAAACACAGACAAGAGAAATTCCCTATGCTCTGATAGCAGCAGTATTGCTTCTTGTATTTATGTCGGACCAATTTTTATTTTCTGCTGATTCCAATATAGTAGGACGTATCGATGGAATTATTTTATTGGCAGGTATTGGTTTATTTTTATATTATACATTTGTGAAAGCACGCCGCACCAGAGAAGCAACTCAGGAGAGCGAAGCTAAAAAAGCGGGGAATGACAGCAGCTGGTTTAAAAACATTGCCCTATTTGTTATCGGTCTTGCGGGTATTATTTTCGGCGGTGATCTGGTTGTCGACAGTGCATCGGCAATTGCTCTGTCACTCGGTATGAGTCAGGCACTTGTCGGTTTAACAATTGTTGCGATCGGTACATCGCTGCCGGAACTCACAACGTCTGTTGCTGCTGCGAGAAAAGGCGAAGCGGAAATGGCATTTGGTAATCTGATCGGTAGTAATATTTTCAACATATTTTCGTACTGGGGCTCTCTGCGGTAATCAGTCCTTTAAGTGTCAGCGGAAGTCTCTTTACAGATGCATGGATACTGATTGTTATTACTGTGATATTAATGACTCTTGCTTTATGGAAAGGAAAACTTTCTCGTACTTCAGGTGGAGTGCTCGTCTTATATGTAATTTATTTTGCGTACATTATAATAAGAGGTTAAATCATACAGGACATCAAAAGGCCTCTCCGAAAATTTGGAGAGGCCCTTTTTAGGTTTATTATTTTTCGTTATGCCATTTAGCAGCTAATAACGTGTTGTTTAAGACCATTGTAATTGTCAGTGGACCAACACCGCCTGGAACCGGTGTAATGTAACTTGCTACTTCTTTAGCACTCTCAAAATCAACATCGCCAACTAATTTCTCGTCGACAACTGTGTTACCGACATCGATAACGATTGCACCTTCTTTTAAGTCAGATCCTTTAATAAGACCCGGCTTACCTACTGCACTTACGACAATGTCGAAGTTTTTAAGGCTTGCAACCATGTCTTTAGTACGTGAATGCATCAGTGTTACTGTAGCATTTTCGTTAGTTAGTAATTTCGCTACCGGCTGTCCGACAATGTGTGAACGCCCGACAACAGCAACTGTTTTACCTTCCAGTGAACCTGTATGCTTCAGTAATTCCATAATACCAAGCGGTGTACATGGTACGAATGTGCGCTGCCCAGTGTACAGGCGTCCGATATTAACCGGGCTGAACCCGTCTACGTCTTTATGAGGAGCAATTGTTTCAAGTACTTTATTTTCATCTACCTGTGACGGCAGTGGAACTTGTACAAGAATGCCATTTACTTTATCGTCGTTATTAAGTTTTTCTACTGCTGCAAGTACTTCTTCTTCTGAAGTATCTTCATCTAATCGCACGATAGAAGACTCCATCCCGATTTTTTCAGCAGCTTTGTTTTTAGAACGTACGTAGCTTAATGAAGCGCCGTCGTTACCTACAATTACCACCGTAAGATTTGGTACAATTCCCTGTGATTTTAATTTTTCAACTTCGCTTTGTAATCCGGCACGGTATTCTTTAGCAATTTCGCGGCCGTTTAATAATTCTGCAGTCATAAAAAAATCCTCCCTTAAAGTTTGTCTATTTCATTATCTCGAAAAACATAAGAAAAAGCTATAGATATAATTTAATATCTGCCCGAAGAAAATTAGTAGTACTTCTCTATTTAAGTTATAATAATATTAAGTTCATATTACATAAGTGCGACAGTATGAAAGGGGAAACTATGAACGTTGCAGTAATTGGCAAGGGCGGCAGAGAACATGCCATTGTCAAGATGTTGGCAAATTCAAAAAGTGTTAATAGTATTTATGCAATACCGGGAAATGCAGGCATGCGTGAAATCTGCGAGGTAATGTACCGGGTCGATGAAGATGATTTCGATGCCATTGCAGGAATATGTATTGAGAAACAGGTGGATTGGGTCGTCATAGGGGATGCGGTTCCATTATCACTTGGTCTGGCAGATTTTTTAATAGATGAATACGGACTGACTGTTTTCGGACCGCGTAAAAAAGAAGCCAGTATGGAAACCAGTAAATCATACACGAAAAATCTGCTTAAAAAATATAATATTCCAACAGCGGATTTCAAAGTATTTGTAAATTATAATGAGGCAAAAGAATATAGAATCGGCGATACCGCCTTATGTGCTTAAAAAAGACGGCTTAAGCGAAGGTAAAGGTGTCGTTATTATACAGAGCAGAAAGAAGGGTTAAAAGCACTGGAAGAGCTGGCCGCAGTGTCAGATGAAGGTGATATGGAACCGCTGCTGCTTGAAGAGTATTTAGGTGAAGAGTTTTCACTGATGGTTATGGTCAATGAAGAATATACCCACACATTTGAAGTGATTGCACAAGATCATAAAAGTGCGTTTGGCAAAGGTGATGGGCCGAATACCGGCGGTATGGGAGCTTATGCTCCAGTCACGCATATCAGTGAAACAGTCAGGCAGGAAGCAATTGAAAAAATAATTGAACCGACAGCCATGGCAATGGTTAAAGAAGGGCTGAGTTACTTCGGCGTGTTATATCTCGGTGCAATGATGACAGATATGGGGTAAAGGTTCTCGAATATAACGCGAGATTCGGCGATCCTGAAGCGCAGGTTCTGCTTTCTATGATAGACAGCGACTTCGCCTGCATACTGGAAAAGGTGCAGCAGAAAGAGCAGCTCAAAATTGACTGGAAGTCCGGCTACACTGTTGGTGTGATGCTAGCGACAGAAGGTTATCCGTATGAATATAAACGCGGTATTGGAATTTCATTTACCGATGAAATAATGGACCGCAGTTTTATCAGCGGTCTCGCTCAGACTGAAAATGGAGATTATATTTCCTCAGGCGGCCGTATTATGCTGGTGACAGGTACCGGTCTTACAATTGAAGAAGCACTAAAATCTGCATACGGCAGCGTTGGAGAAATAGAGTTTAATAAGAATGAAATATTTTACAGAACGGACATTGCACACCGTGCACTGTTAACAAAATAAAAAAAGGTTAGCTGAGTGCTAACCTCTTTTGCATGAGTATAGGATAACTAAATGATATAATTACACCTTGTCATGCACGTAAAAACTTAAGTATATTATTCGTAAATATTTAGCCTGTATCAATATTATAATTATTATCTGTTAGTAGGATATATATCCCGAATTTATAAATATAACATAAATATGCTGAAGAATGATTTTTATACTTGAATTTTATATAATAGAGAGAGTTGAGGTGACAGGATGATATGTAAATTCAGAAATCGCAGTGAAGTGATTATTAGTTTTATACTCGGTGTGTTTTTTATTATTTTAGGTCTTTTTATATTATTAACACCAGTCAGATTAGAAATGAAGAAGTCCCTGTCGAAGAGGATAACATAGAAACAATTTTTGATTTAATTAATGTTTTCTTCGTCGAAGTATCAAATATGCTGTCGATGATGATTGGAGGATTTCCAATTATTGCGGGCATACTGATAATTTTATTTGGACTGTTTATGTTTAAAGTAGGCTCATGGATTAACACTACTAAATACGATGTGCCGCTGACCTTTTTCTTTATCGGTCTGTCGCTGGTTCTGTTTATCGTGACGACGATATTAATGACACAGTCCTACGGACTTTTTGCACTGCTGTTTTTGCTCGCATTTATTATTCATCTGCTGTTCAGTGTATTTAATGAATATTTAAATCCGGAACATCGTAAAGAGCATTATATGATTATTCTGCTGTTTTACGGTATCGCATATTTCTTTACGCAAAATGCAGTGTATTCGAATATAGAATCGACGATAACACCGACAGACGTACTGTCTATTAATTTATTTTTTGCACTGGTGTGGGTATCGTCATACATGGCTCTGTGGGTCGGTGTGTTCTTGCTGAAAGCAAACAATCTGCTGAAGAAACCGGCAGATACAAGCCCTGAAAAACTTTCCAGATTAAACAAGAAGAAGAGCGGTAAAAAGCGTTTTGCACCTGATAAATATTTAGGGTTTTCACAAAAATTATACGATTTTCGCAACAAAATTCTGGATAAGCTGAAACAGTTTTTCGAAACGGACCTGCCTTCATGGTTCAAAGTTAACTATTTAGAAATACTGTTCGGTATTATCGTACTTATTTTCGTATTCCTGGAGTTTAATAACCGGAACGGTGTATTTGTAGAAGGTTATTTCAGACTTAATCAGATGCAGACAATTTACGAATGGGTCAATTTATTTATCACACTTGTCCTGGCAGTTTTATATTTAGTGTTCACGATTATGAATCTTTTGAAAGATAAGTATTATCACAGACAGATGATTGTTATTTTTATTCTTTGGATGAATGTTACAGTGAGTCTGTATATTACGCTGTTTAAAGATGTGGAATTATCGCTGTTTATTTTACCATTCAATGTTTTTCTAGTACTATTGCTGACACCGTTATTACTGATCAGTATATTTAAAGAATTTAAAGGGGTTGATAAAAATGAAACAGACAGAAAAATATAGCTACAGTGGACGTACAGATGACAAGGCGATTCATGAAAGAATCCATCAGCTTGTTAAAGAGTACAAGGGAGAATCCGGGGTACCTGTAATTACAGGGTTCAGTTCAGATGAAGGTGTCAAACGGAATAAGGGGACGAGAGGCGCTGCAGAAGGTCCTTTTAAAGTCCGTGAGAAGATGTCGTCATATGCGTTCACGGGTGAACTGTACGATGCTGGAACAGTGCTCGGTACTGAAGATTTGGAACAGTCCCAGCAGAACTTAGGAGATGTTATTAATGAGATTTATAAAAATAACAGTTTTCCTATTATTATCGGCGGCGGACATGAAACTTTTTACGGCCATTATTTAGGAGCGAGACAGGCATTCAGCGGTAAAATCGCAATCGTCAATCTCGATGCGCATTTTGACCTCCGGGATGAAAGGCCTTCCTCCGGCACGATGTTCCATCAGATTTTATCTGCTGACGGCGAAGTGGATTACTATTGTCTCGGAATACAGCCCGAGGGCAATACTAAAACGCTATATAATACAGCGGATAAGTTCGGCGTAAAATATTATTCAATTGATGAAATGAGAAATACAGATGCTGCCGATAAAGTAGCAGAGGTACTCCAGGGCTATGATGCGGTCCTTATGACATTGTGCATGGATTCACTGCAGCAGGCAATTGCGCCAGGTGTTAGTGCACCGAGTCCGAATGGTTATACTGCGATAGAAATTCATGAACTTGTCAGCAAGTTTGCTCGACTTCAAAATCTTAAAAGTTTCGATGTGTCGGAAGTATCCCCGCCGCTCGACATTAATGACCAGACAAGCGCGATAGCTGCGAGTATCATTTATAAATTTTTAACGGTCAGACAATCAATTTAAGTTCTAAAAAATAAAAAACGGGTATAGCATATAATATAACTTTTAAAATAAAGGAGTATTTACTATGACCGGACCATTAACGAATGCACAAATTGAAGAACGGGCAGATGAAGCCCGTGACCTGGTGAAATCAAAAGCTGCTTCATCTGCATTAGCTGCAGCACTTCCTATACCGCTGCTTGATGTTGGTACAGATATGAAACTGCTTAATGAAATTACTGGTGAAATTGAAGAAATATTCGGTATTACTCATGATGAGGTAGCGAAGTACAGCGATGACATGAAAACAAGAGCTGCTGTAATGATTTCCAGTGCCGGCGGAGAATTCGTTGCACGGAAAACTATCGGTTATGCTGTTAATAAAATTGGTAAGAAAAATCGTAAAGAGAATGGAACATTTGGGGTAATTCCAATTGTGACGCAAGGATCTACAGCGATAATCAGTTATTTCCTAATGAAAAAGCTTGGTAACGACCATATTGAGAAATGCGTAGACTATTTAAATTCGAAAAATATCGATGGTTCAATGCAGGAATCTTAAAAGTGGTGTAAAATAAGTGTAATCATTGAGAAATTCACACTTAAAGGAGACAACATAATGGAAACAAAGTCATTTCTAATTATAGACGAAACAGGGATTCACGCACGTCCTGCCACAATTTTAGTGCAGACAGCAACGAAATTCGACTCGGATATCGAACTCGAATATAACAGTAAAAAAGTTAATCTTAAATCAATAATGGGTGTAATGTCATTAGGAGTAGGCAAAGGTGCAGAAGTAACTATTTATGCAGACGGCAAAGACGAAGCAGAAGCGATTGAGGCAATTTCTGAAACTTTATCTAGCGAAGGACTGACTGAATAATGACAGAAATTATTCAGGTTTAAAATTGAGTGAAGGAATCGGCTTTGGAAGCATATTTATTTCCAAAAGAGCAGATATCGATATCTCGGAAAGGAAAATCGATGCTGCTCATATTAACGAAGAAATATCAGCATACAAAGAAAGTATTCAACAAGCTCATATCCAGCTCCGTATATTGAGAGAAAATGTTGGTGAACACCTCGATGAGGACAGTGCCGCAATTTTTGATGCACATATTATGATGCTGGATGATCCAGGCTTTAATGAGCAGATTATTAATAACATCAACAGTTTAAACAATGCTGAGAAAGCTATTCAGCTTGCGGGGCAAGTATATATTACTAAATTCGAATCGCTCGATTCGGAATATATGAAAGCCCGTGCACTGGATGTTAAAGATATTTGTATGCGTTTAATAGCAAATGTACAAGGTACCGAGCTGACGGATTTAACGCGCGTGGACGAACCTGTAGTAGTCGTTGCAGATGAATTAACACCTTCTGCTTCAGCACAATTAGACAGTAAGTATGTAAAAGGTATCATTACAGCAACAGGGGGAGTCACCAGCCATTCGGCTATTATTGCCCGCAGCTTAAATATACCTGCAATTTCAGGTGTTCCCGATATTTTATCAAAAGTGAATCACGGCGATGATATTATTGTCGATGGTTTCACCGGGGATATTGTGCTCTCGCCGACAGAAATTGAAATGGCGGCATACAGTGAAAAGAGTAAAGCACAGGACGAACGGGAAGAAAAATTAAAAGATTTTATCGGTAAAGAAACGGCAACCCTCGATGGTATTAAATTAGCCTGTATGCGAATATTAAAGGTCCGGAAGACATTAATGATGTCACCAGCAACGACGCTGAAGGTGTTGGACTTTACCGCACGGAATTTCTTTATATGAACAGAATGAATCTGCCGTCAGAAGATGAGCAGTTTGAAGCTTATAAAACTGTCCTTTCTTCTACGGATGATAAGCCGGTAATTATCCGGACGCTTGATATCGGTGGAGATAAGGAATTATCTTATTTGAATCTGCCGAAGGAAAGTAATCCATTTTTAGGCGAACGGTCAATTCGTTTCCTTTTAAAAAATGAAGAAATTTTTAAAACCCAGCTCCGTGCACTTGTCAGAGCAAGCGAGCATGGCAACTTAAAAGTAATGTTCCCGATGGTTACTACAATCGATGAATTTAACAGAGCAAAAGCGCTGCTCGTTGAGGAGAAAGAAAAATACGAAGCTGAAATTGGCAAAGAACTTGATAATATTGCTGTGGGTATTATGGTTGAAACACCATCTGCTGCAATTATCAGTGATCAGCTGGCGAAGCACGTTGATTTTTTCAGCATCGGTTCAAATGATTTAATTCAGTATACGATGGCAGCAGACCGTCTGAATGATCAGGTGATTTATACCAGCCTTATCATCCAAGTGTTCTTGGCCTGATTAAAAAGGTCATTGACAGCGGACGCAATAATAATAAATGGGTTGGCATTTGCGGTGAGATGGCATGTGATTATAAATCCATCGCTCTTCTTATCGGATTTGGCATAGATGAACTGTCTGTAAATCCAACAAATATGGCAATACGTGAACATATTGCAAAAATCAAAAAGACCGATATGGAACACTTGAGCGAACAGGTGCTGTTAGCTGACAGTGCTGAAGATGTTCTTTATTTAATTGAGGAACACTTAAACTTAACTTAATCTTAAAAATTGTATAGTACACTGGGCATGTAGAAGTTTTTCTGCATGTCTTTTTTTACAAAAAAGAAGGGAAGTTAGTCTATGCATAATGAGAGCCGCAAGCCCGCCGTATTATTTTTATCCTTGCCTGTACTGGCATGGGCCTTGTTTGATTTTGCCAATACGATATTCTCCGCGAATATCGTCACGCTGTTTTTCCCTCAATACATAACTGAAATAATCGGGACAAACGCACAGCTGGAACAAATATCATCTACAGTAATCGCATATGCTAATGCGGCGAGTGCTTTATTTCTTATTTTATTTTCACCATTATTTGGAGTATTAATGGACAGATCAGGGAAACGTAAGAAGTATATTATTATATACACTGCTGACAGTTGTGGCATCCATACTGATGGGACTGTTCGGTGGAATGAACACCGGCACAATATTCGGTATTCCGAATGGTCTTTTGTTAACGATACTGCTCTTCGTATTTGCTAAATTCACTTACAGCTCAGGAAATGTTTTTTACGATGGCATGCTGTCATCACTCGGCAGTAAAAAAGAAGTGCCGCTTATTTCAGGCTTCGGGGTGGCACTCGGATATTTAGGTACATTATTCGGTATATTCTCGGTCTTAATAATTATTGGTGACAGCGGTATTCATAACGCATTCTGGCTGAGCGGTATTTTATTTCTGCTGTTTGCACTGCCTTTGTTTTATCAATAAAGACCCTGTGCAGAAAGCAAAACCTAAACAGCCGTTTTTTAAAGGATATAAAGATGTGTATCAAACGTTTAAAGAAGCGAAAAATATCCATCAATTTTCTTTTTATGATTGCTTATTTTTTTATCAATGACGCACTTGCAACGGCAATAGCAATGATGCAGCCGTATGCAACAACGGTGGTCGGCTTTGAAGCAAGTGCATTTTTAGTCGTCTTTATGGTGGCGACACTGTTCAGTATTGTCGGAGCACTGGTATTTGGCTTTATTAACCAGAAATACGGTTCGAAACCGACGTTCAGCATTATCGGTCTATTGCTGGCTGCAGCGATTACAATCGCAGCCCTGCCGCTGCCGATGTGGACGTTTTGGATTGCAGCAAGTTTATTCGGTGTAGCAATGGGTTCTGTGTGGGTTGTTTCCAGAACAATTATCATCGAATTGTCCCCTTCAGGAAAAGAAGGGCAGTTTTTCGGTTTGTTCGCCTTCAGTGCTAAGATGAGCGCAATTGTTGGGCCCTTTATTTACGGTACGATTACATTAGTTCTAAGCGACCTCGGGACAGCGGCATCTCGTATTGCGATAACGAGTCTGCTCTTGATGGTGATTGTCGGATTATACTTCCACAGCAAGGTGAAAATACCTGAAAATGACACTGTGTAAATACTGAACAGCAAAGTATGTTAATTTATTCACAAATATGTCACTAAATTTTAAACCTAACCATTTAATAGAAGAGGGTAAAACAGTTATAATGATAGGTATGAATATGGGGTGAGTATAAATGGATGAGGTTTTAATTGGACGGGTTTTAACCGGTATGACATTAGGTTTTCATATCATTTTTGCCACTATTGGAGTCGGCGTCCCAATAGTATTTATGGTTCTTGAATTTTTAGGACTAAGGAAAAAAGATGCGCAGTACTTAACAATGGCGCGTCGTATTGCCAAAGGTTATACGGTGACCGTTGCGGTAGGTGTTGTAACCGGAACAATTATCGGTCTGCAGCTGTCCTTAATATGGCCGGACTTTATGAGGCTCGGCGGTCAGATTATAGCCTTGCCGCTGTTTATGGAAACATTTGCGTTTTTCTTTGAAGCAATTTTCTTAGGAATATTTTTATATACGTGGGATCGATTTAAAAACCCTTGGTATCACTGGCTGTTAAATATACCAATTGTTATCGGTTCTACATTGTCAGCGGTATTTATTACGACGGTGAACTCATTTATGAATACACCGGCAGGATTTGATTTTGAAGGCGGAGAGTTCCTGAATGTCGATCCGATTGCCGCAATGTTTAACCCTTCATCATGGGTTAGGATATTCCACGTTGTTGTAACGGCATATATGACTGTTGCTTTCCTGATGGCGACAATCAGTGCTGTAAAACTGCTGAGAGCTTCTCATAAAGAAGACAGAACATATCATAAAAAAGGCTTAAAAGTAATGATGTCCATCGGTGTTATTATGGCAGGATTTACACTGCTTGCCGGAGACTTAACAGCTAAGTTTCTGCATGAGAATCAGCCTGAAAAACTGGCAGCTTTTGAGTGGCATTTTGAAACAGAAGAACGTGCGGACTTAGTACTGTTTGGTATTTTAGATGAGGAAACACAGGAAATTAAATACGAATTGCGCATTCCATGGGCACTAAGCTTCCTGGCTGGAAATTCATTTGATACTGAGGTGACAGGACTGAATGAAATTCCGGAAGATGAACGTCCGCCGCTGATTATTCATTACTTCTTTGACTTAATGGTATTCTTCGGAATGTACGGCTTAGGTGTGGCTGCAGTTTACTTTATCGTTAAATTTACGAAACGGTGGACAAAGATACACGAACATCATCCGGCACTCTTATATATGTACGCGCTGGCAGGACCTCTGTCCTTCTTAGCGATAGAAGCAGGATGGTTCTTAGCAGAAATGGGGCGCCAGCCATGGATTGTCCGCGGTTATATGAGAGTGTCTGAAGCGGTCACACAGGCTGACGGATTAGGTATAGCGCTGATTGCTTTTGCGATGCTGTACGCAGTCCTCGGCGTTACGTGTATTTACGTGCTGCTTAGAATGTTTAAAGGTAAATCAGCTGAAGAGGATAAACTGAACTGGTACGGAGAATCCGGAATTGCTTCTAAAGGTGAAGGAGGTCGACTGCCATGAGCCTAGATTATGAAATTATCGGTGTTACGGTACTGTGGACGTTTTTATATCTGTATGTCATTATCGCATCGATCGACTTCGGTGCAGGATTTTTTAACTTCTATTCAAAATTAACGGGTGATGATAACATCATCAGTCCGATAATTGCACGGTATTTAAGTCCAGTATGGGAGACGACTAACGTATTCTTTGTCTTCTTCTTTGTCGGGATTGTCGGATTTTATCCGGACACAGCATATTATTTAGGAACAACACTATTGATTCCAGGGTCAATTGCTTTAATACTGTTATCGATACGCGGTTCGTATTATGCGTTTAACTCTTATAACAGGGAAAGTAAGCTGTCATGGTCAGCGCTGTACGGCGTTACCGGACTGCTGATTCCAGCGGCATTATCGATTACGCTGGTTATTTCAGAAGGCGGTTATATAAAAGAAACCGCCACAGGTATTGATTTGGACTTTGAAGAATTAATTTTCAGCACGTACGGCTGGTCGGTAGTATTTCTCGCAATTATTTCGGTTCTTTATATTTCAAGCGGATTCCTGACGTTTTACGCGGCGAAAGCAGAAGATAAAAAAGCGAGCGAATTAACGAGAACCTGGTTTTTAATCTGGACACTTCCAACGCTGGTCATTACACAGTTTACGTTTTTAGGCTAAGAGATCATAACTATGAACACTTCCTGGCAGCTCAGGATTACTGGTATTTATTCGGGCTGAGTCTTCTTGCGATGATAATCGCAGTATTCTTAATATGGAAGCGCCGCAACTACGGCACAGCTTTCATTATGATTATGCTGCAGTACGGTTTTGCATTTACGGCTACGGTATCAGTAAGCTGCCGTACATTCTTTATCCGTATGTAAATATTAATGACTCTGTCGTGAATGAAAATATGGCATTGCATTGACAGTCGTCTTTATTTTAGGTTTACTATATTAATTCCTTCATTATTCCTGCTCGCGAGATTGTTCTTATTCGATAAGGATTATGTTAAAGGAAACAAAAAATATTAGGCACTTAAAGAATAGGTTGATACTATGAAAAAAGAAATAGCAGTCATCGGACTGGGAAGATTTGGCGGAAGTATCGTCATGGAATTAAGCGCAATGAACGTGGATGTACTGGTTATTGATACAGATGAAGCCCGTGTCAATGAATATCAAGACTATTACTCAGACGGCATTATCGGAGATTCAACTGATGAAATGATGCTGAAAAGTATTGGTAATAACTATGATAATGTCATTGTTGCTATCGGTGATAACATTCAGGCAAGTATACTAACAACGCTGATTTTAAAAGATTTAGGTGTTAATAAAGTAACAGCTAAAGCTCAGAACTCTTATCACGGCAAGGTGCTTGAGAAAATCGGTGCGGATATTGTTGTCCATCCCGAACGGGATATGGGCCGACGGATTGCCCATAGACTGATATCATCCTCGGTCGTAGAATATTTGGAAGTATCAAGCAACCATTCTATTATTGAATACAGTGCAAATATCAAACTCGAAAATAAGCGTATTAACGATTTAAACTTACGTGAGAAATTCGGTATCAGTATTATTGCGATTAATAGGGATAATGACATTATCGTCAGCCCAGATCCGCAAATCAGTATACTTGCAGGTGATATACTGATTCTTATTGGCAGTGATAAGCAGATAAATAACTTTGAGAACTTTATGGAGCGTCTTAAATAAAAAAGCATCATCACTCCAAAAAATGAGTGGTGATGCTTTCTTGTTTATGTGGCAGTGACATAGTCACTCAAACCAGCTTAGTTTAATTCAATACCGTAATGATCGAGAATATACTGAGGCACAAAGTAGCGTGCAGTCTTTTTCGGATCAACAATCTGATTAATTTGTCTGGCCGGTGAGACTCATCAGCATGGTGAATTCTTCCATACTTAAATCGGTTTTTGGCTGAAGAAGTTCTGCCATTTTATGAACTGAAACGTCTACAGCTGTATCCAGACTTTCATCGGAAACGTTTAAGTAAATTCCTTCATCATTAATAATTACAGGATGTTCAGTCGATAAGTTCTGAGCTTTTTCAAATGTGACATTCACATTAGCGCTGACTTCAAGTCCTGAAACACTAATTTCGCCGTCAGCCATCGCAGCGTGAACGTCACCAAGACCAAACAGGGCACCGTCATGATAAACAGGGAGGTATAATGTAATTCCTTCTGTCATTTTCAAAGAGTCCATATTGCCGCCATGTGTATCAGGTGTACCGTTATTGACAGGTTCATCCGGCGGAGCAACACCGATAACTCCAATCATTTTATTTACGGGAATTGATAAACCGTTAAAGTCGACTGAATTGCTGTCATTATCGATGTCGTATATACGAACCAGGGTATCATTTAGAACGTCTCCCATAACTCCCAGGCCAGGGCCGGCTACCATAACACCTGCAGCAGAAATATCAATGCTGTTAATCGTTACTTTTAAAACATCGCCGGCTTTAATACCATCGATGTAAACCGGTCCTGATGCAGGGTTTATTTTGTCCCAGTCAAGTCCGCCAAATGCACCTTCTTCAGATGTAATTTGTCCGGTAAAGCAATCGTATGTTTCAATATCTACAGTATCGCCGAGATTTACTTTTAACTTTGCCTCGTTGCCCTTACTCATTGCATAGAAAAGATTATCTTTAGAAAGCTTGTGATGTGTCATTACGGCTCCTCCTCAATAATATGTATTCAACTTTAATTATAGAGTAAATATAAATAAAAACAAAACAGCACCAGAGCCCTATACAACCATGGACTCCGGTGCGTAATTTATTATATGATTTTATTTTTCATCGTTAACTCTCATGATGATTGGAAGAATCATTGGACGGCGTTTCGTTTTGTTATAAAGGAAACCGCTTAGTTCTTCAATAATCAGCTGTTTAACGTTATACCATTCAACGTTTTCTTTTGATTCGAGCAAGGTTCTTACTTCGTCGCGGATTTTTTTCTCTGCGCTGCGGATCAGTCCGTATGATTCTCTCATATAGACGAAGCCGCGTGAAATAATGTCCGGTCCGCTTAACAATTCACCAGTTTCGAAGTCAATTGTCAGTACAACAATTGCAAGTCCTTCTTCTGATAATGATTTACGGTCGCGGAGAACGATGTTGCCGATATCTCCGATGCCGTTACCATCGACGAATACTGTGCCGGCAGTAACGCGATGTGAGAATCTTGCACTGTCTTTCGTCAGGGCAAGGACATCACCAATTTCAAAGACAAAGACATTGTCTTCTTTAACACCTGTTGAAATTGCTAGTTTTTTATGCAGATCAAGCATACGGTATTCACCGTGAATCGGCATAAAGTACTTAGGCTGCATTAAACGAAGCATAAGCTTCTGTTCTTCCTGAGAACCATGACCTGACGTATGAATATTAGATAGTTTACCGTGAATAACATCAGCGCCTGCTTTATATAAAGCATTGATAGTTTTGTTGACGCTTAGCGTGTTACCCGGAATCGGTGAAGAACTGAAGACTACAGTATCATCAGGGATGATGCTGATTTGTCTGTGAGTACCATTGGCAATACGCGATAGTGCGGCCATAGGCTCACCCTGTGAACCGGTACATAAAATCATAACTTTATGTTTTTCAATCTTGTTAATCATTTTAGGTTCGATAAACGTCTCGGGGGGAGCTGTAATGTAACCGAGCTCCTGGCCGATTTTAATGTTGTTTTCCATGCTGCGGCCGAATATACAAATTTTGCGGTCGAATTTTACTGCAGCTTCAATTGCCTGCTGCACACGGTAAATATTCGATGCAAATGTAGCGAATATAATACGACCTGAACATTTACGGAATATATCTTCAACATTCTGGCCGACTTCTTTTTCACTGATAGTGAAGTTTGGCACAGTAGCATTTGTTGAGTCCGAAAGCAGTGCAAGCACGCCTTCTTCACCAAGTTTAGCCATTTTCGCAAGGTTTGCCGGTTCACCGACAGGTGTGAAGTCAAATTTGAAGTCCCCTGTGTGAACGATATTACCTTCTGGAGTACGTGCGATAACACCGTATGCTTCCGGGATAGAGTGAGTTGTTAAATAGAACTCAATATCGATGTGTTTGAATTTCAGAATAGTATCTTCATCGATAGGAATTAGCTCAGTCTGGTTAAGAAGGCGGTGTTCTTCAAGTTTGTTGCGAATTAACCCTAAAGCAAGCGGACCTGAATAAACAGGTACTGAAATTTGTCTTAATAAGAAAGGAATACCGCCGATGTGGTCTTCGTGACCGTGTGTCACAATCAGTGCACTGATTTTATCTTCGTTTTCTTTTAAGTAAGTGTAATCAGGTATTACGTAATCAACGCCAAGTTCAGCATCTGTTGGAAACTTGACCCCTGCATCGATTATAATAATTTCATCTTTGTATTCTATACAATATGTGTTCTTCCCGATTTCTCCCAGTCCCCCAAGAGCAAATACACCTACTTCATTTGTTTCAAGCGTCATTACGCGATAGTCTCTACTTTAAAATCTTCGTTGTTGCTTTGTTCATATTCCAGATGCGCGGGACTAAGTGCCTGGATAAATTCGATATTGTTCTGGTTCGTTTTTAAATAATTACGAACCTCTTCTTCTGTTTCTGCTTCGACATAACGCGTCTTTGTGTCTTCTCTGATGATACGCATGTCCAAGTCTTGCTGGAAAAATACTTTAAATACTGCCATAATTTATGACTCCTTTGTTAGTTAATTATCATTATTAAAATAAATATAAAAAATAAAATATGTGCCTAAATTTTTAAGCACATTATTTAGGGTCTTATTTACCCTTCATATATTCATTGCGCAATAAACCTTTTCTGCCCAGGATGCTTTTCAACTTTCTCTTCAGTTTCTCACGTAACCTTCTCAGCATACTATCACACCCTTATATACTTAATCTCATTTTACAATATAGACTCGGTACTTGCAAAGACTTTATAATAGTATCAAGGGAGGGGAAACTGTGAAGATAGAACAGATTATGTCGAAGGTTAAGAATGAAATGATTAGAAGTGATAAAATGTTTACCGGAATTGAGTTCAATGTTCGCGGAAAACAGGTCGTTATGAACTATGTATATGCTGATTACAGCAGCGATGCAAAGACCAATACAGATGTATATGCCTCACGGAGAAGACCCTGTTTTTCTTAATGAAGAAGAGATGATATGTTGCTCGGCAACTGCGTGAAAAATATCGATTATAACATTAGAAAAGATGAATTTATTTAATTTTAAAAAGACGGTGTCTGTTATTATACAGACACCGTCTTTTCCTCTGCAGAATTAATCGAGCGGCTGTGCATTATCATGCGGCTCGAAAGGTTCATTTTTATCGATATGGTCGTAAAACATTACGCCATTAAGGTGATCGAGTTCATGCTGCAGTACTACTGCTAAAAAGCCTTTTGCTTTAATCTCGATTTTTTCTCCATCGATTGTTTCGGCCTTGACGCGAATGCGTTTCTTACGCTGAACAATGCCTTCAATGTCTTCGTCAACACTCAGACAGCCTTCACCGCCGGGTAAATAAGTTTCATTCACTGAATGACTTATTATTTTAGGGTTAATCATGTAATCATATTCAGGATTACCATCTTCATCCTCAACATATATTGCGAGCATACGCTTATCAAGACCAATTTGAGGTGCAGCAAGTCCGACACCCGGTCTGAGTGAGTACTTTTCGCTCACTTCAGGATTCTGTGAGTTGATCAGATATTCTCTCATACTTGTTAATTCTGCTATTGTCTGTGCATCGATTTCTGTCACTTCGCTTACTTTTTTACGCAGCATCGGATGACCGTCGCGCACAATATCTTCCATAGTCAGCAAGATAAAACCTCCTTGTTTCAAACACTCGGTTTATTATACATTATATTTGCGTTAAGATGGTATTGTAAATATTGATAAAATTTTAAATAACCTGGGGGTACATTTCGAGTGAAGAAATTTATTTTATTATTAGGCAGTGCAGCACTGTTTTTAAGTGCATGCAGCAATGCTGAATCTGAGCTGAATGATTTTTATGATGAATTCACCGGCAGTCTCGGCGCGAAGAACAGGGCCTTGCTGAATTAAATGAACAATATAATGAACTGGAAGTCACAAAGGCCGCACTGCAGGAAGAACTGAACAATGCTGATATAGAACAAATTAACAGCATCAGCGAAGAACTTCAGACGAATACTAAAGAGCGCCTGGAGCTGCTGGAAGAAGAACGGACGCTGATTGCGGATTCCAATGGAGCATTTGAAAATGCGCGTGAAGTGGCGGAAGACATTTCCAATGAAGAGTATAAAAAAGAAGCAACTCATTAGTATCGGCTATGGACGCACGTTTTGATGCTCATGAAACGATGACGGATACATATACAGAAGCCCTCGAAGCGGAACAGGCGCTGTTTGAATATTTAGGGGAAGAAGAAATTACGCAGGACGCAGTTGATGAGCATTTAAATATAATTGCCGAGTACAGCGAACCGATTAACGAAGCATCCGAGAGCTTTGCAGCTGAAACAGAAAAAATTAACCAGTTAAAAAGCGAAATAGAGCAAATACTTGAAAATAACTAAGAATTTAAAGTGTTACTATAACAGTTATAACTGTATCACTAATGAAAACACTGACATGACAGCTCTGTTCCATTCTGTTATACCTGTATATGTTTTACTGTTAGAACAGTAGTATGATAAAATGAAGTTAATTACTAAACAAATTAGAAGGGATTGTGAACACACATGGCAGCAAATAAGAAATTTAATCCAGTTGATGTTCTTTCAGAGATAGAAGCTAAATTTGAAATGCTTCAGATTTTGAATGAAAAAGGCGAAATCGTCAATAAAGACATGGATCCAAAATTATCTGATGAGGAACTCGTTGAATTAATGACGAGAATGGTTTGGACTAGAGTTTTAGATGAGCGTTCGACGGCACTTAACCGTCAGGGACGTTTAGGATTCTACGCACCAACAGCTGGACAGGAAGCATCGCAGATTGCGAGTCACTATGCATTATCAAAAGGGGATTATGTACTTCCGGGCTACCGCGATGTACCTCAGTTAATCTGGCACGGCCTGCCGCTGACTAAAGCATTCTTATTCTCACGCGGACATTATAAAGGAAACCAGTTCCCTGAAGGCGTTAATGCACTAAGCCCGCAGATTATTATCGGCGCGCAGTATGTACAAAACGCAGGCGTGGCACTCGGCCTTAAAAAACGCGGTAAAGAAAACGTAGCAATTACGTATACTGGTGACGGCGGAACTTCACAAGGTGACTTCTATGAAGGAATCAACTTCGCAGGAGCATACAATGCACCGGCAATCTTCGTTATCCAGAACAATAACTACGCAATTTCTACACCGAGAGAATTGCAGAGTAAAGCTGCAACACTTGCTCAAAAAGCTGTAGCAGCTGGTATCCCGGGCGTTTCTTGTAGACGGTATGGATCCACTTGCGGTGTATAAAGCGACTAAAGATGCACGCGACCGCGCAGTAGAAGGAGGCGGCCCGACACTTATTGAGGCGTTGTGTTACCGTTTCGGACCGCACACGATGGCGGGAGATGATCCAACAAGATACAGAACTTCTGATGAGGATACTGACTGGGAGAAAAAAGACCCGATTGTCCGTTTCCGCACTTATTTAGAAGGCAAAAAATTGTGGTCTAAAGAACAAGAAGAAAAAGTAATTGAACAAGCTAAAGAAGATGTTAAGGCTGCACTTAAAGAAGCAGATGCAACTGAAAAACAATCTGTTACTGAGCTGATGGATCTTATGTACGATGTAAAACCATCTAACTTAGAAGAGCAGTATGAGTACTATAAAGGAAAGGAGTCTAAATAATTATGGCACAAATGACGATGATTCAAGCTATTACTAATGCTATGGCTACAGAACTTAAAAATGATGAGAATGTTCTTGTTTTTGGTGAGGATATAGGCGTAAACGGCGGGGTATTCCGTGCAACAGAAGGTTTGCAGGAAGAATTCGGCGTTGACCGTGTATTTGATACTCCACTTGCAGAAAGCGGCCTCGTGTCATTAGGCCTAGGCTTAACTTTAGAAGACTACCGTCCGGTAATTGAAATTCAGTTCTTCGGTTTCCTGTTCGAAGCAATGGATGGCATTGCAGGTCAGATTGCTCGCCACAGAGTACGTTCAGGTGCATCTAAATCAGCACCAATCGTTATCCGCGCACCATTCGGCGGGGGAGTTAACACACCAGAGCTTCACGCTGACTCATTAGAAGGATTAATGGCTCAAACTCCTGGTTTACGCGTAGTTATTCCGTCAAACCCTGTAGATGCTAAAGGTCTGTTAATTTCAGCTATCCGTTCAAATGATCCTGTTATTTTCCTTGAGCACATGAAACTATACCGTTCATTCCGCGAAGACGTTCCTGAAGAGGACTACGAAGTTGAAATCGGTAAAGCAAGTGTGAAACAAGAAGGTACAGATATTACTTTAATCGCATACGGCGCTATGGTTCAGGAAGCAATGAAAGCTGCAGAAGAACTTGCAAAAGAAGACGTAAGCGTTGAAGTAATCGACCTCCGTACAGTATCGCCTGTAGATTATGACACATTAATCGAATCTGTTAAGAAAACTAACAGAGCAGTAATGATTCAGGAAGCACAGCGCCAGGCTGGTGTTGCAGCTAACGTTGTATCTGAACTATCAGAGCGTGCGATTCTGCACCTTGAAGCACCGATTAAACGCGTAACAGCGCCGGATACAGTTTATCCGTTCACACAGGCTGAAAGCGTCTGGTTACCGAACAAAGATGATATCATTGAACGTGCAAAAGAAGTTCTGGATTTCTAAAGTCTAATATATAGGAGGAATAATTATGGCATTTGAATTTAAACTCCCGGACATCGGTGAAGGAATTCACGAAGGGGAAATCGCTAAATGGCTAGTTGCTGAAGGCGATAAGATTAATGAAGATGATGTATTGGTAGAAATTCAAAACGATAAAGCAGTCGTAGAAATTCCATCTCCTGTAGATGGAACTGTTTCTAAGATTCATCGAGAAGGCGAAGTCACTACAGTCGGTACGACCATTGTTACTATTGACGACGGCAGTGAAGATTCAGAATCTGCAGAAGAAACTGAAGAACAGCCTGAAGAAAAAGCTGAAAAAACTTCAGAAAAACCGACTGATGATGCAGCGAAACCTGCTGATGAGGAACAGGTGTCTGAAGAATCTCCAAATAAAGAAAAAAAACAAGCGGATAAAGACACGTCAGACAACGATAAGATAGTTATTGCAATGCCGTCTGTACGTAAATTTGCACGCGAAAATAATGTTAATATTAAAGAAGTAACAGGCACAGGTAAAAATGGCCGTATTCTTAAAGAAGATATCGAAAACTTCGGTTCTGAATCAGCTGAACCAACAGAGACAAAAGCGTCTGCTGATGATTCAGCAGCAGCTTCTGAAACTGCACAACAAGCACCGGCTAAACAGCAGACAGGTGAACTGGAAACTCGCGAGAAGATGAGCGGTATGAGAAAAGCGATTGCGAAAGCAATGGTTAATTCTAAACACACATCTCCTCACGTTACACACATTGATGAAGTTGAAGTCGATGCACTGTGGGATCACCGCAAGAAGTTCAAAGAAATCGCAGCAGAACAGAATGTTAAATTAACATTCCTGCCTTACGTAGTTAAAGCTCTTGTATCGGCACTTAAGAAATATCCTGAATTAAAACTTCAATTGATAATGAAACATTTGAAGTCATTCAAAAACATTACTATAATGTAGGTATTGCGGCAGATACTGAAAAAGGTCTAGTAGTACCTGTTGTAAAAGATGCAGACAAACTTTCAATGTTCGAAATTTCTGATGAAATAAACGAACTGGCTACAAAAGCACGTGACGGTAAGCTTTCATCTGAAGAGATGAAGGGCGGTTCTGTAACGATTTCCAATCTTGGATCAGCAGGCGGCAAATGGTTTACACCAGTTATCAATCAGCCGGAAGTTGCTATCTTAGGTATTGGCCGAATTGAAGAACAGCCTGTTGTTAAAGACGGCGAAATTGTCGCAGCACGTGTTCTAGCACTATCACTTAGTTACGACCATAGACAAATCGATGGCGCAACAGCTCAAAATGCTTTAAATCATATTAAGCGTCTGCTTAATAATCCAGATTTATTATTAATGGAGGGGTAGTTAAAATGGTAGTTGGAGATTTTCCTATTGAAACAGATACAATTGTAGTTGGTGCAGGTCCCGGCGGCTATGTCGCTGCAATTCGTGCAGCACAGCTTGGCCAGAGTGTAACACTAGTAGAAAAAGGCAATATCGGCGGTGTATGCTTAAACGTTGGGTGTATCCCATCTAAAGCGATGATTTCATCAGCACACCGTTACCAGGAAGCTCAAAATTCTGAAGATATGGGTGTTATTACTGAAGGCGTTAAATTAGACTTCTCTAAAGTTCAGGAGTTTAAAGACAGCGTAGTAAACAAACTTGTCGGCGGTGTTGACATGCTCTTAAAAGGGAATAAAGTCAACGTTGTTAAAGGTGAAGCTTACTTTGTAGACAGCGGCAAATTAAAAGTAATGGATGATAAGCAGTCACAAACTTACGAGTTTAAAAATGCAATCATCGCTACAGGTTCACGTCCGATTGAAATTCCAGGATTTAAATTCGGCGGCCGTGTTTTAGATTCTACTGGTGCGTTGGCACTTGAAGAAGCGCCAGAGAAACTTATTGTGATCGGCGGCGGATATATCGGTACTGAGCTTGGTTCAGCTTATGCCAACTTCGGTACAGAAGTGACGATTCTTGAAGGAACACCTGACATTTTAGGCGGTTTTGAAAAACAGATGACTCAGCTTGTTAAGAAAAATCTTAAATCTAAAAACGCTACAATTGTTACTAAAGCAATGGCTAAATCTGCTGAAGAGACAGAAAACGGCGTTAAAGTAACTTACGAAGCAAAAGATGAAACTCATGAAGTCGAAGCAGACTACGTACTGGTTACAGTAGGACGCAGACCGAACACTGATGAGCTTGGTCTTGAAGAATTAGGAATTAAAATGTCTGAACGCGGTTTAATCGAAGTTGATAAACAGTCACGTTCAAGCGTTTCAAATATTTATGCAATCGGTGATATCGTTGACGGACTTCCACTTGCTCACAAAGCAAGCTACGAAGGTAAAGTTGCAGCGGAAGCAATTGCTGGTGAGAAATCAGAAGTTGATTACATCGCTATGCCTGCTGTCTGCTTCACTGAACCTGAATTGGCTACGGTCGGTTACAACGAAAAACAGGCTAAAGACAAAGATATCGAAGTTGTTACAGGCAAGTTCCCGTTCCAGGCAAATGGACGTGCGCTTGGACTTAACAAAACAGACGGTTTTGTTAAAGTTGTAGCACGTAAAGAAGACGGACTTGTTATCGGTGCTCAAATTGCAGGTAACGGCGCTTCAGATATAATTTCTGAACTTGGTCTTGCAGTTGAAACTGGTATGACACTTGAGGATATCGCGTTAACAATTCACGCGCATCCGACATTAGGTGAAATTCCGATGGAGGCAGCGGAAGTTGCTCTAGGCCGTCCAATTCACTCAATGTAATTTTATAAACTTTAAAGGTCAGGGTTAATCACTCTGGCCTTTATTTTATTTGGAGGTAAAAATTATGAACAATGAATACTCATATCCATTGGATTATGACTGGAACACTGAAGAAATACTGCATGTAATGTCATTTTATCAAGCAGTTGAAATAGGTTATGAAGAAGGCGTGCTGGCAGGAAAGTTTGAAGAAGCATACCATGACTTTAAAAAAATTGTGCCGTCAAAATCTGAAGAGAAAACACTATTCAAAGATATGAAAAAGTCAGCGGAAAAGTTCCTTATCTGCTGATTAAGCAGCTTAAAGATGCAGAACCGGCGGACATAATTAAGCCGTAAAAAAAAGATTGTCATACAGTAATATCCTCGCATATAATAAATTGAATGATTATAAGGGAGGTCAGTTATGACAGTTATTAAGCTTCACAATATTACGCAATCATATGACGAAAACAAAATACTTCATAATATAAATTACACATTTGAAAACAGTAAGTTTTATACAATATTAGGGCCGTCAGGCTGCGGCAAAACAACTATATTAAAACTCATCGGCGGTTTCATTCATCCAACCGGCGGTGAGATTTTTTTCGAAAATAAAAAAATGAATAATGTCGATGCGAATAAAAGAAAGTAAATACAGTGTTTCAGGATTATGCGCTGTTTCCGCATTTAAATGTATATGACAATATTGCTTTTGGCTTAAGAGTGAAAAAAACCTGCAAAAAACTGCTTGATGATAAAGTTCATGAAGTGTTAAAACTGACGAATTTAATGGAGTATAAATACCGTGACATCAGTGAGTTATCCGGCGGACAGCGTCAGCGTGTCGCAATTGCACGTGCTGTTGTTAATGAACCGGATATACTGCTGCTTGATGAACCGCTCTCTGCTCTCGATCAAAAGCTGCGTGTTGATATGCAGTATGAACTGAAAGAAATGCAAAAAAGACTGGGTATTATTTTTATTTTTGTAACGCACGACCAGGAGGAAGCACTGGCGCTGAGCGATGAAATTATCGTGATGCAAAAAGGCGAAATCGTACAGGCAGGTACTCCAAAAGATATTTATGATGAACCGTTAAACAGATACGTTGCTGATTTTATCGGTGAATCTAATATTGTCAGAGGAACGATGGTTAAAGATAAGAAGGTTGATATTTACAATCGTACTTATGCCTGTATAGACGGAGGTATATTACCGGGAACACCAGTTGATGTCATGATTCGACCCGAAGATATTTATATCGTTGACCATAATCTTGGAAAACTAAATGTCACTGTAGACTCTGCGTTATTCAGAGGTGTACACTACGAAATTTGCTGCATAGATGAAGATGGTTATGAGTGGGTGCTTCATTCGACAAAAAATGCTGAAATCGGCAGCAGAGTCGCATTGAACTTTAATGCTGAAGATATTCATATCATGATTCCAGGTGAAGATGAAGATGAATTTAACGAGCGGCTTGAATCTTTCCAGGAGGACCAGTAGATGAGACGGTTACTTGCTGTCCCGTATTTTATCTGGATGCTGGTGTTTGTCATAACACCGCTTTTACTGATGGCAGGCTACAGTTTTTTGGACTTCTCCGGTAATATTACTCTTAATAACTACGCAGAATTTTTTTCGGGAAATTATATAAAGATGACTGTCTCATCGTTCTGGTATGCATTTTTAATTACAATTTTCACACTACTCGTCAGTTATCCGCTTGCGCTGGCTGTAAGAATGACGTCCAACAAAACGATGTGGCTGTTGATTATAATCCTGCCGACATGGATCAATCTATTGCTGAAAACATATGCGTTCATTGGTATTTTCGGGCGTAATGGTGTGGTAAACGATATTGCAGGATGGTTAAATATTGAAGGATTTCAGCTGCTGTTCAGCGACGCGGCATTTATCATTGTTAGTGTGTATATTTTTATGCCGTTTATGCTGCTGCCGGTATTTAATGCGATTGACGATATCGATAATAATCTGCTGAATGCTGCAAGGGATCTCGGTGCAAGCCGGACGGAAGTACTGTTTAAAGTCATTATGCCGCTGTCTGTCGAAGGCGTGAAAACAGGTGTACAGGTTGTATTTATTCCTTCTTTAAGCTTGTTTATGATTACGCGGCTGATTACAGGTAATAAAGTAATTACTCTCGGCACTGCAATTGAACAGCAGTTTTTAACGAATGAAAATTGGGGGATGGGCTCGACGATTGGCGTGTTTTTAATTTTAATGATGCTGATTGTTATGATATTCACCGGAGGCAGCAGTAAAAAGCAGGTGAATAAAATATGAAGAAACTTTCTCATTTATACTTACTGATTGTTATCGTACTGCTGTATTTTCCGATACTGTATTTAATGTTCTACTCGTTTAACAGTGCAGGTAATATGAGCAGTTTCGACAGCTTTACACTGGAACATTATATAAGTGTTTTTACGAACCAGAGACTCATCGTTATTATAATTAATACGCTGGCTGTTGCATTAATTTCTAGTGCTGCAGCAGTATTAATCGGTCTCGGCGGTGCATTGTTTATGTACAATGTTAAAAACAGTACAAGACGCAATTGCTCAGCATCAATAATATTATGATCGTTTCACCCGATGTCATTATCGGTGCATCACTGCTCATTTTATTTACGCTCGCAGGAATTTCTCTCGGATCTGTCAGTGTGGTATTGGCTCATATTGCTTTTTCAGTGCCAATCGTTGTACTGATGATTCTTCCTAAGCTGTATAATATGAATCAGTCGCTGGTCGACGCCGCGAGAGACCTCGGGGCGGATGCTAAAACGATAATATTTAAAGTCATCATTCCGTTTATAAAGCCTGGCATTATTGCAGGATTTTTTATGGCACTGACTTATTCACTTGATGATTTTGCGGTAACGTTCTTTGTCACAGGCAGCGGATTTTCTGTACTGTCAGTAGAAATCTATGCAATGGCAAGACGCGGTATCTCTTTAGAAATCAATGCCGTGTCGACACTGATTTTCTTATTTGTGTTCGCACTTGTATTTATTTACTATCTCCTCAGTACACGTAAACAGGTGAAAAAGGAGAAGGTGCTATGAAAACTTTTATCAGTCTAATTGCGGTATCACTGACAGCTGGAATTATACTTCTCGTAACTGCAAATCTGCTGGAACAGTCAGACAATAATGATGGTAATACACTTTATGTTTATAACTGGGGAGAATATATCGACCCGGGGCTGCTCGAGAAATTCTATGAAGAAACAGGAATACGTGTTGTCTATGAAACGTTTGATTCAAATGAAGCGATGATGGTTAAGGTTAACCAAGGAGGCACACCATATGATGTTATTTTTCCAAGCGAATATACTGTTGAGAAAATGATTAAAGATCAGTTAATTATTCCGCTCGATTACAGCAGACTTCCAAATGCTAAAATATAGATAATGATATTTCATCGAGAATGCCCGAAGAAATTACTGCATACTCAGTTCCGTACTTTTTCGGTACAGTAGGAATTTTATATAATGAAGAAATTGTACCGGAACTCAAATTTTCAACGTGGAATACTTTATGGGATGAATCACTGGAAAATGAAATACTGATGGTGGACGGTGCGAGAGAAGTACTCGGCATGTCATTAAACAGTATGGGTGAGTCGCTAAACACGACGGATGATGAAAAGCTGCAAACGGCAGCGGATAAATTAATCCAGCTGTCACCGAATATCCGGGGAATCGTCGGCGATGAAATTGCCTCGATGATGACGGAGAACGAAGCACAGGTTGCTGTTGTGTGGAGCGGTATGGCACAGGATATAATGCGGGAAAATGACGAAATGAATTATACTGTACCAAAAGAAGGCTCTAATTTATGGTTTGATGCAATGGTCATTCCGAAAAACTCGGAGAACACTGACGGTGCTTATCAGTTTATCAATTTTCTCTTAGACAGTGAAATTGCTGCAGTGAACACCGAGTGGGTGGGCTATGCCACGCCGAATACTGCGGCACTTGAATTGATGGACGAAGAAGTCCGTAAAGATACGAGATTTTATCCGGAAGATGAACAGCTTGAATCACTGGAAATGTACAGAGATCTCGGACCTGAGATGATCAGCCGTTATAATGAGCTATTTTTACAATTTAAAATGTCACTTGATTAAAAAAATGTGACATGGGTATTAACTAATTAAAGACAACTTAGGAGGATTATTATGGCTAAAGAATACACACAGACTGTAAAACCCGTCAGCCGTATTGCTGAAAGAATATTTGGCTGGCTTGGCTGGCTTATACTGCTGGCATTTACCGCAGGAATCTTGTTTTTCTCATTAGTTACTATGAATGACCCGGCTCAAATTGAGCAAATCACCAATCAGGTAGAATCTCAGATGGAGGGCATCAATACTCAGGGTGTTGATCCTCAGGCTGTCATCGATATGACAATTTCAGGACTAAGCAGCTTTTGGATGGTAGCACTGTATCTTGCACTACCTTTAATCATTGCAATACTCGGACTATTGAATATGCGCCGCAGAATTTTAGCAGGTATCTTACTGCTGATTGCAGCTATCCTGGCAGCACCATTAGTATTTACTTTAGTTTCATCACTATTTTTCGTAATTGCAGCAATTCTGCTGTTTGCACGTAAAGATTTAGTAGTTAAGAATGAACAACCGGCGAAGGCTTATCCGCGTGAAGAGCGTAATGACAGCAATACACGTGATGAGCGCAACGACTACCGCCCGCAACAGAATCACAGAGATGAACATGAACAGCACCGAACAGTGACTGTTGACGATGATGTTAAAGTTCATCAGAACAGAGATTCGGAATACAGTTATAACAATGACAATAATAATGATGTTAACAATGACGATATTGAAAGCACACGTAAATTCAGCCGCATCGATGAGGATGAAGTGATCGCTGTAGATAATAATATCGATTCTAATAATATCAATCGTCCGGTGACTGAGCGCGAATACGAGCGTAACAGCGGCGTTGAACTGGAAGATTTAAATGAAATCGACAGAGCAGACCCCGCCCGTACGAGAAGAGACAACGTTGACCGCAGAAACCGCAAGTAATATAATATTGAACCGGAAGAGCATGAAAAGCGCTTTCGGTTTTTATTATGGAAAATTTTACACATAAATGTTAATCAATTATGTAACCGATAACAACACGGTGGTATCAATGCCTGCAGTACTTTATATAATTATTGAGTTATCTGAATTTATTAAATAATCAAATATCCATATTCTAAAATCTGAATATTTCTGTTATGATACCTGTTATAACTAAATAAGAATTGAATTGGAGTGATTCAGGTGAAGGCTTTAATCAAATTGAGTACATTTATAGGCAATACTTTTGCTGTCTGGGTTATTTTATTCGCAGCATTAGCTTTTCTTCTTCCTGGAGGTTTTACGTGGATTTCTCCATACATAAATCTGCTGCTCGGAATTATTATGTTCGGCATGGGGCTGACTTTAAAATTAAAAGATTTTAAACAGGTGATAACAGCGCCGAAAGAAGTCATTACTCTAGTAGTGGCACAGTACACAATCATGCCGCTTATTGCAGTAGGACTGGTTTTTCTATTCCAGCTGCCGCCGGAAATTGCGATTGGTGTAATTCTTGTCGGGTGTTCGCCGGGCGGTACGTCAAGTAACGTTATGACATATCTTGCAAAAGGAAACATGGCATTATCGGTTACAGCAACGTCTGTGTCGACCTTACTTGCACCGATTATTACACCAGCTTTGACACTGCTGTTAGCAAGTGCATGGCTGCCGGTTTCGTTCTCAGCAATGTTTATTTCAATTATCCAAATTGTACTTGTACCGATTGCACTTGGAGTTGCAGTACAGTATCTGCTCGGAAATAAAGTTGAACAGGCTGTAGGAGTCCTGCCATTAATTTCTGTAATCGGGATTATCGGTGTAATCACTGCGGTTGTATCAAATAACGTTGAAAATATACTTGCTTCGGGCTTACTTATTTTTGCAGTGGTGATACTCCATAATTTACTTGGATATTTAGTCGGTTTCCTTCTCGGTAAAGTATTCCGTTTTGATCTTAAAGATACGAAAACTTTATCGATTGAAGTCGGCATGCAGAATTCAGGGCTTGCAGCAACTCTTGCAGCAACACACTTTTCACCAATCGCAGCTGTACCGGGAGCACTATTCAGTGTCTGGCACAATATTCCGGTTCACTTGCAGCGAATTGGCTGAGTAAACTTGGTAATGATAAAGATGTAACTAAAAAAGATAAGGAAACAGTAGAAGAACATAAAGAAGTTAAGCAAACAGAAGTTTAAAAGATTAAAAAGGCGGGGGCAACTATGACAGAGAAGAAAGATATAAGAATTCGTTCAAATGTATATGATGATATTGGATTAAAAGCACCAAACAGAGCAATGATGAGAGCTGTCGGTTTTACTGATGAAAGTTTTAAGAAACCGCAAATTGGAGTTGTCAGCAACTGGGCTGAAACAACACCATGTAACATTCATTTAAACGACCTTGCACAATTCGCTAAAGAAGGGTTTCTGAAGCGGGCGGGGTACCGGTTCAATTTAACACAATCACTGTCGCAGATGGTATTGCAATGGGGACACCGGGAATGCGTTTCTCATTACCGTCACGTGATATTATTGCAGATTCTATTGAAACGATGGTTCAGGGACAGAACTTTGATTCATTCGTTGCAATTGGCGGATGCGATAAAAACATGCCAGGCTGTGCGATTGCTATAGCGAATACGAATATCCCGGCCGTATTTGTTTACGGTGGAACGATTGCACCGGGACGGCATAATGGCCAGGATATCGATCTTGTTTCTGTATTCGAAGGTGTCGGCAAATGGAATAATGGAGATATTGATGATGCAGAGCTCAAAAAAGTAGAATGTGCAGGATGTCCGGGACCGGGGGCATGCGGCGGCATGTATACGGCAAACACGATGGCTGCTGCGCTCGAAGCAATGGGACTCAGTCTCCCAGGCTCGGCATCCAACCCTGCAGTGACAAAAGAAAAAGAACAGGATGTATATGAAGCGGGGAAAGCAGTACTTAACCTGCTGGAAAAAGAAATTTATCCGAAAGATATTTTAACAAGAGAAGCTTTTGAAAATGCAATTACTGTCGTTCTCGCACTCGGCGGATCGACAAATGCGATTCTTCATCTGTTAGCAATCGCTCACGCAGCTGAAGTTGAATTAACAATTGATGACTTTAACGATTTCCAGGAGAAAGTACCGCATTTGGCTGACTTAAAACCTTCAGGCAAATATGTATTCCAGGATCTGTTTAATGTCGGCGGAGTGCAGGGTGTAATGAAATATCTTCACGAAAAGGATACATTCACGGAGACTGCCTGACAGTAACAGGTAAGACAGTCGCTGAAAATCTTGCTGAAGTTGAACATTTAAAAGCCGGACAGGATGTCATTATGCCGCTTGAAAATCCAAAACGCGCTGATGGTCCGTTAATCGTGCTTAAAGGTAACCTGGCGCCGGAAGGTGCGGTAGCAAAAGTATCGGGTGTTAAAGTACGCCGTCACGTCGGTGAAGCGAAAGTGTTCGATACTGAACAGGAAGCAATCGAAGCTGTAATGGCGAATAAGATTGTTAAAGGCGATGTAGTACTTGTTCGATATGTTGGTCCTAAAGGTGGACCGGGCATGCCGGAAATGCTGTCACTATCAAGTTTAATCGTCGGTAAAGGGCTCGGTGAAGATGTTGCGCTCTTAACGGATGGCCGTTTCAGCGGAGGAACTCACGGACTTGTCGTTGGCCATATCGCACCGGAAGCACAAGACGGTGGCAACGTTGCCTTAATTCAAACAGGTGATATTGTCACGATAGACCAGGATACAAAAGAGCTGTCGTTTAATGTTTCTGATGAAGTACTAAAAGAACGTCGTAAAGACTTAGTGCTGCCGCCTCTTCACAGTAAAGGCGTGCTTGGTAAATATGCGCATATCGTTTCTTCATCATCTAAGGGTGCAATCACAGACTTCTTTAATAGGGATGATCTGCCGGGCAGAAACTGATAAATTTAATAAAAAGATGAAAAATCCGTACGTCAAATTCTCCCCGAATAGAGACGTACGGATTCTTTTGTTTTTCTCTCGTTTTAACAACTCATCTAAAAACGTGTAAAAAGAGTATAAAAACATTTATTTTATGAAAAGCGTACGTAGCAATAATGTAAACGATTACATTATCAGAAATATTAGACTATTTAAAATAATTGGCTTTTTACTGTTGCTTTTAAGAAAAATACGGGGTATTATACATTCATTAAGAAAATTAAATAATCAAATAATTCAAATATTAAATTTAAAGCGTTGAAGGGAACTTCGGTACTGCAAAACATTTTCAGAGACTGAGTGATTGGTGCGAACTCAGAATGTAGCAGTAAAGAATCTCATCCCTGAGTGCCCGGCTGAAAAGAAGTAGGCTGGGACGGGTTAAAACTCGTTATTGATTTTAACTGGTTATGCCAGTTGCAGAGGTATGTACAGAAATGTGTATATAAATTTGGGTGGTACCGTGAAAGCTCCTTTCTCCCCATTGATCATTACTATAATGATCTTTGAGAGATTTGGGCTTTTTTATTTTAAGTTTATGCTATAAGGAGGAAATATTATGAAGGTTGAAGTTGAACACTCACAAGATGTTATTGCGAATATAAAAACAGGTGCTGACTTATTAGTAGAAGCATTAGCGGAACATGAAGTAGATACTGTCTTCGGTTATCCAGGCGGTGCAGTACTTCCGATTTACGATGCGCTCTACCGTCATGAGAGTTCATTCAAACATATTCTTTGTAGACATGAACAAGGTTTAATCCACGCAGCGGAAGGATATGCCAGAGTAAGCAGTAAGCCGGGGGTCGTATTGCAACGAGCGGACCAGGTGCGACGAACTTAATTACAGGTATTACCGATGCGATGATGGACTCACTGCCGATCGTTGCATTTACCGGCCAGGTATCATCGAAAGTTATCGGCACAGACGCTTTCCAGGAAGCGGATATTATCGGGTTAACCACACCGATTACAAAACACAATTATCAGGTAACAGATGTAAAAGACTTAAAACGAATTGTTAAAGAAGCATTTCACATCGCTACTACAGGGCGCCCAGGTCCGGTTGTAGTCGATATTCCAAAAATATCTCGGAAGCAGTCGTAGAAGCAGCAGCAGATGATACGATTCGCCTGCCGGGCTATCAGCCGACAACTAAACCGAATCCGCTGCAGATCAACCGTTTACTGGAAGCACTGCAGAACTCTGAACGTCCGGTAGTTCTGACCGGTGCAGGTGTTCAGTTTGCTAAAGCTTCTGAGCAGCTGCGGGACTTCATTAAAAAATATGATCTGCCTGTAGTATCTACGCTGCTCGGACTTGGAACTTTTAACGCTGACGATAAAAACTTCTTAGGTATGGCAGGAATGCATGGCACGTATGCAGCGAATATGGCAATCCACGATGCTGATTTATTAATCAACATCGGTGCAAGATTCGATGACAGACTGACAGGTAAAATTGCTGATTTTGCACCGCATGCAAGAGTCGCTCATATCGATATCGATCCCGCGGAAATTGGTAAAAATATAGAAACACAAATACCGGTTGTCGCCGACGCGAAAGAAGCACTTGAATTATTAAACGGCGGACAGTGCAAGATGAAAACAATCGACAGCTGGAGACATAAAACACAAGCTGATAAAGAACAAAACCCATTATGGTATAAACGCAGTGAAGATTTAATCTCGCCTCAGTGGTTTATCGAACAAGTATATGAAGCGACTGAAGGCAAAGCGATAGTAACGACAGATGTCGGACAGCATCAAATGTGGAGTGCACAGTTTTATAACTTCAGAGAACCGAACCATTTCGTTACATCCGGCGGTCTCGGCACGATGGGCTTCGGTTTACCGGCAGCTATCGGTGCACAGCTGGCATTTCCGGATAAGACAGTTGTTGCCATTGTCGGTGACGGCGGTTTCCAGATGACAATGCAGGAACTTGCAACATTGAAACAGTACGGTCTGCCGGTCAAAGTAGTTATCGTGAATAACGAAGCGCTTGGTATGGTCAGACAATGGCAAGAGAAGTTTTACGACGAACGCTATTCTGAATCACTGATGCAGACGAATCCGGATTTTGTAAAACTTGGTGAAAGCTTCGGTGTTAAATCATTTAGATATACCGAGGAAGATGAAGTGTCAGCAAAACTGAAAGAAGCACTGACTTCAGATGAACCGGTATTAATCGATGCGAGAGTTGTAAAACTTGACCTTGTATATCCAATGGTGCCGTCAGGAAAAGGAAATCACGAAATGATAGGAGTGAGAGAATGCAGCGAGTAATCACATTAACAGTGCAAAACTCAAGCGGCGTGCTGAACAGAGTAACTGGAATGCTTGCCAAACGAGGATTTAATATCGAAAGTATTACGGTCGGTGCCTCGGAAGCCGAGGGCATATCGAAGATGACAATTGTCGTTGATATTGCAAACGATAAAAGCTCGGAACAGCTGACTAAACAGCTGCACAAACAAATCGACATCCTGAAAGTAGATGATATTACTGATTCAAAAATTGTCTCGAGAGAACTCGCTTTGATTAAAGTTGGAGCGAACAGTACATCGAGAAGTGAAATCCAGAGTATTATCGAACCGTTCAGGGCAAGAGTGCTCGATGTTTCAAGAAACTCACTCATTATAGAAGTAACAGGAAAACCGGATAAGGTGGATGCACTAATTGAACTGCTGACACCTTATGGCTTGAAAGATTTATCCCGCACAGGTGTTACAGCATTCAGACGCGGACAGCAGAAAAACATACAGGATTTAAAAACACTCAGTGTTTAAAAAAATATATTTAAAAGGGAGAAATTAAATTATGGCTAAAGTTTATTATGACAAAGATATCAACACAGGAAGTTTACAAGGGAAAACAGTAGCGATTGTAGGATACGGTTCACAGGGACATGCACACGCACAAAACTTAAGAGACTCTGGTCATAGTGTAATCGTTGGTTTGCGTAAAGGTAAATCATACGACAAAGCGAAAGAGGACGGCTTTGATGTCAGAACTGTCGGCGAGGCAGTTAAAGATGCCGATGTAACTATGGTCTTACTGCCGGATGAAGGGCAGCAGAAAGTGTACGAAGCGGAAATTAAAGATAACTTAAAAGAAAACAGTTCATTAGCTTTCGCTCACGGTTTTAACGTTCACTATAACCAGATCGTACCTCCAGAAAATGTTGACGTATTCTTAGTTGCACCGAAAGGGCCGGGACACTTAGTGCGCCGTACGTATCAGGAAGAAGCCGGGGTACCTGCATTATTTGGAGTATTCCAGGATGTAACAGGTAAGGCCGCAGATGTTGCTAAAGCATACGCTCAGGGAATTGGAGCTGCACGTGCAGGAGTACTTGAAACTTCATTCCAGGAAGAAACAGAAACTGATTTATTCGGAGAACAGGCAGTACTGTGCGGCGGATTGACATCGCTCGTTAAAGCAGGTTTTGAAACATTAACTGAAGCGGGCTATCAGCCGGAAGTTGCATACTTCGAATGCCTGCACGAATTAAAACTTATCGTGGACTTAATGTATGAAGGCGGTATGGAAAACATGCGCTACTCAATTTCGGATACAGCACAGTGGGGTGACTTTGTCAGCGGCCCGCGTGTGATTAACGGAGAAACAAAAGAACGCATGGGCGAAGTATTAACAGAGATCCAAAACGGCCAGTTCGCTAAAGGATGGATCTTAGAAAACCAGGCAGGACGCCCTCAGTACAATGCAATTAACAACACAGCGAGTACAATCACCCGATCACGGCAGTCGGTCAGGAATTAAGAGACTTAATGCCATTTGTTCAAAATCCGATTAGATAAAATAAAAACTGAAGAGAGGAAGGTCTATATGACTGATATAACAAATATTAAAATTTTTGATACAACGCTGAGAGACGGTGAGCAGTCACCGGGAGTCAACTTAAATAAAAAAGAAAAACTGGAAATTGCAAAACAGCTCGAACGACTCGGTGTTGATGTTATAGAAGCAGGCTTTCCTGCCTCTTCAGAAGGCGACTTCCAGGCGGTGAAACTCATTGCAGATACGATTACAAATTCTACGGTAACGGCGCTTGCAAGAACGAAAAAACACGATATTGACCGTGCATATGAGGCGCTTAGAAATACACCGAATCCGAGAATTCATATTTTCCTTGCAACGAGCCCTATTCACCGGGAGTTTAAACTGAAGATGGACAAGCAGAAAGTCATCGACACATCTGTGGAGATGGTGAAGTATTCAAAAACTAAATTTAATGAAGTGGAATGGTCAGCAGAAGATGCTTCGCGTACAGAGCTGCCGTTCCTTGCGGAAATTATTGAAGCCGTAATCGATGCGGGTGCAACAATTATTAATCTGCCTGACACGGTCGGCTACACGACGCCTAAAGAATACGGTGAGATGTTCAAATATGTCTCAGAAAATGTACCGAATATCAGTAAAGCGATTCTGTCGACACACTGTCATAATGATCTGGGCATGGCAGTCGCAAACTCGGTAGCAGGTATTGAAAATGGAGCGACACAAATAGAATGTTCCATTAACGGTATCGGTGAACGTGCAGGAAACGCAGCACTGGAAGAAATCGCAGTAGCATTACACATACGCGGAGATTTTTATCCTTACACAACGACCTTGAATTTACAGGAGATTAAACGTTCAAGTGACATTGTTGCAAAACTGACAGGCATGGCAGTGCAGCCGAATAAAGCAATTATCGGCCGCAACGCCTATGCACATGAAGCGGGCATTCATCAGGACGGTATGCTGAAAAACGTGGAAACTTATGAAATTATTTCTCCGGCACTGGTCGGTGTATCGGCTGAACCGCTATTCCTTGGAAAACATTCAGGGCGTCATGCATTTAAAGATAAAGTAAAATCATTTAATGTTGAGCTGACTGAAGAAGAACTGTCACTTGCATTTAAAAACTTTAAAGAGCTGACGGATCATAAAAAAGAAGTAACAGACGATGATTTATATTCCATCATTATGGAAATTAAAACAGATGCATCAAACATTGAACGGTACGTGCTGGAAAATTTCGAAGTGAATTACGAACAGGACGGTCAGACGAAAGCACATATCGATGTAGTGACTCCAGCTGGTAAACAGATTTCACACGAAGTTACAGGCTCGGGCAGTGTTGAAGCATTGTATAAAGCAATTCAGGAAATACTTGCTGAAACGACTAATCTGCTCGATTACCAGCTCAGTTCAGTCGGCGGCGGGAAAGACGCACTTGCAGAATCCCGTGTGCAGCTTAATATTAATGGCCAGCAGTTTTCAGGACGGGGCACGGCTCAAGACGTGCTCGCAGCATCGGCGAATGCATATATTAATGCAGTAAATCGTTATCTGATGAGTGAACAAGCGGTAACTGCTACTGAAAGTGTAAATGCATAAAGGGGAGAATCGGCAATGAAAAAACATATAATAACACTTCCCGGCGATGGTATTGGTCCGGAAATAATGAAATCAGCTGAGGCGCTACTGAAAGCTGTGGGAGAAAAATTTAATCACGAGTTTACGGCGGAAGCAAAATATATTGGCGGAGCTGCCATTGATTATAATATAATGATCCGCTCCCGACAGAAACAATCGCAGCATGTGAAACAGCTGATGCTATTTTACTCGGTGCTGTCGGCGGTCCAAAATGGGCAGACAGTAAAGTACGTCCGGAACAGGGATTGTTAAAATCCGCAAACACTTTAATTTGTTTGCAAACCTGCGGCCGGTAACTATATTCGATTCGCTGGAAGCATCATCACAAAAACAAAGCATCATTCAAGGCAGTGATTTTATGATTGTCAGAGAACTGACAGGGGACTGTACTTCGGTCAGCCGAGTGAACGGCGCGATGGCGGCAGAAGTGTTGTCGATACTTTAACGTATACACACGACGAGATTGAGCGCATCGTCCGTACAGCATTTGAAACAGCGATGACACGCCGTAAACATTTAACATCGGTAGATAAGGCAAACGTGCTGGAATCGAGCCGAATGTGGCGTGAAATAGTAAATGACATCAGTAAAGAATATCCTGAAGTTACTGTAGAGCATGAACTTGTTGATGCAGCTGCGATGAAACTAATTACGAACCCTGCGTATTTCGATGTGATTGTAACTGAAAATCTTTTTGGCGATATTCTAAGCGATGAAGCTTCTGTTATTATAGGATCACTTGGTGTACTGCCGTCGGCAAGTCTAAGTGAAACGGGATTAGGGCTGTTCGAACCGATTCACGGTTCAGCGCCTGATATTGCAGGAGAAAATAAAGCCAATCCAATCGGAATGATGTTATCTGTTGGAATGATGCTGAAATATTCATTTGGTTTGCACGAAGAATCAGCCGCGATAGAACAGGCAGTGAATCAAGTGCTCTCTGAAGGTTTTAAAACGGCAGATTTAAAGATTGACGGAGCAGCGACGTTATCTACAACGGAAATGACTGAAAAAATTATTAGCTGTCTATAAAAAAGTTAAAGGAGAAGGTTAACATGGTCCAGAAAAAAACTATAATCGAAAAAATCTGGGAACGTCATGTCGTTCATCAAGAAGAAGGCAAACCGGATTTACTCTATCGATCAGCATTTAATCCATGAAGTGACTTCACCTCAGGCTTTTGAAGGATTACGCTTAAATAATAGAAAAGTCCGCCGTCCGGATTTAACGTTTGCAACGATGGATCATAACGTTCCGACGAAAAACAGAGAAGATGCACAGGATGAAATTGCTCAAAAACAGATGGATGCATTAAAGAAAAACTGTGAGGAATTTGGAGTTAAACTTGCAGATATGTATCATCCGGATCAGGGGATTGTTCATGTCATTGGTCCGCAGCTGGGTTTAACACAGCCTGGTAAGACGATCGTCTGCGGTGACTCTCATACATCGACTCACGGTGCATTTGGAGCACTTGCATTCGGTATTGGAACGAGTGAAGTGGAGCACGTCTTTGCAACGCAGACTTTAACACAGACAAAACCGAAAACAATGAATGTAAAAGTGAATGGTGAATTAAGTGTTGGAGTAACTGCAAAAGATTTAATTTTAGCGATTATTGCAAAGTTCGGTGTTGATTTTGGTACCGGTCATGTCGTTGAATACACAGGACAAGCTGTCAGGAATTTAACGATGGAAGGACGTATGACGGTGTGTAATATGTCTATAGAGGGCGGAGCGCGTGCAGGGTTGATTTCACCGGATGAAACAACTGTAGACTTCCTGCGCGGACGCCGCTACGTTCCGAGAGATGAAGAAGAATACAGAGCACTTGCTGACGAGTGGCTGAGCTTAAGTACTGACGAAGGTGCGGAATACGATTCAACACTTGAAATTAATGCTTCGGAAATTGAACCTCAAGTATCGTGGGGAACGAACCCGAGCATGGTAGTGCCAATCAGTGCCACTACACCGACAGTCAGCGGTTCAAAAGATGAAGATTCAATAAAACGTGCACTTGAGTATATGGGACTTGAAGAAGGAATGGCGATTACAGATATTGAAATTGATCATGTATTTATCGGTTCATGTACGAATTCACGTGTGCTGGATTACAACGTGCAGCAGATATTTAAAGGCAGTCGGGTTAAAGAGGGTGTGAAAGCATAGTAGTACCGGGATCATTCCTTGTTAAGCAGGACGGAAGCACTGGGCATCGATAAAGTCATATTGATGCAGGGTTTGATGGCGCAACCCGGTGCAGTGCATGTCTCGGTATGAACGAGGACCACGTACCGGCCGGGCGCTGTGCATCTACTTCAAACCGCAACTTTGAAGGTCGTCAGGGTAACGGTGCCAGAACGCATCTTGTCAGTCCGGAAATGGCTGCAGCGGCAGCGATTAATGGCCGTTTCGTCGACGTTAGAAAATATCAGAACAGAGTAACGGCCTAGGAGGGTAATTATGGAGGCAATTTCAAAGCATGAAGGTAAAGTATATCCACTGAACCGTTCCAATGTAGATACAGACCAGATTATCCCTAAGCAGTTTTTTAAAACGCATCGAACGTACAGGCTTCGGTCAGTTTGTCTTTTATAACTGGCGTTTTAATGAAGACGGAACGAAGCGCGAAGATTTCGATATGGATAATCCAATATTTGACGGTTCTTCGGTACTGGTCGCAGGCGATAACTTCGGCTGCGGTTCATCGAGAGAACACGCACCGTGGGCATTGCTGGACTATGGTTATAAAGTCATCATTGCCCCGGGATTTGCAGATATATTTTACTCAAATGCATTTAAAAATGGCATTATTATAATTAAAATGCCAAAAGAGCAAGTAGCTGAGTGGCAGGAACAGGCAAAAGACGGAGATTTTAGTTTATCTGTAGATTTAGAACAGCAGCAAATTACAGACAGCAATGGGAAGACTTTAAGTTTTGACATTCCGGCCTACCATAAAGAAAAACTAATTAACGGTTGGATGATATTGCATTAACATTATTAAATGAAGAAAAAATAACAGCTTTTGAGGAGCGTGGTTTTTTGGGAATTCGTTAAACAGTGATTTAGTCAGAGATGCTATGGAATATCTGCGAGGCAACGTGCACAAAACACCGGTGATCACATCACAGACAACAAATGAAAAAACCGGTAAAAACGTTTAATGAAATTGGAGAATCATCAGAAGACCGGTGCGTTTAAATATCGTGGTGCTTCTTATAAACTGTCGAAATTAACACCGGCACAGCTGGCAGCAGGTGTAGTAACACATCTGCTGGCAACCATGCACAGGGTGTCGCTCTAGCTGCTAAAAAATTGAATGTGACTGCGACGATCTTTATGCCTGAAAGTACACCTTCAGCGAAAGTTGAAGCAACAAAAGGCTATGGTGCAGCAGTTAAACTTGTCGGACAAAGTTTCCAGGAAGCATTTACAGCTTCTCTGGAACATAAAAACTGACAGGAGCAACATATGTTCATCCTTTCGACGACTACGATATTATGGCAGGACAAGGCTCGATTGGTATAGAAATGCTGGAAGAAATACCCCAGCTCGATACTATAATTGTACCGATTGGCGGCGGCGGTTTAATAAGCGGTATTGCAGTAGCAGCTATGATGATGAAACCATCTATTAAAATAATCGGTGTGCAGGCAGCAAATGCACCATCGATGTTTAAATCATATTATACAAAAGACGACAATGTGGTGCTTAACAGCTGCAGTACAATTGCTGAAGGCATCGCTGTCAAACAGCCCGGTGAATTAACTCAGCAGGTCGTGCGTCAGTATGTCGATGAGATATACTGTGTATCAGAAAGCCAGATTGCGCATGCAATGGTTTATCTGCTTGAACGGACAAAATCATTAGTAGAAGGAGCCGGTGCAACAGCACTTGCAGCACTATTAGCATATAACGACAAAATTGACTCCGAGCACACAGGAGTTATCGTCAGCGGCGGCAATCTGGATCTCAGCAGAATGGGAGAAATCCAGGCACTTGCACTTCAGTCGAATCATAAAACAATAACGAGAGAACAAATAACTGTGCTGTAAAACAATCAACCCGCAGGTCAGCTTCTTCCAAAAGGAGTCTGACCTGCGGGTTATTTTATGGTGCTGAGGAAATAATAGGCTGACGGTGGCACAAAACAAGTACGTACTCACAAAAAAACGCAAAACCCATATGGATTTTGCGTCAAATAATATATTAATCCTGGTGATAGAACTGAACGAGGTTTTCCATAACTTGTTCGAGGTCTTTTATAAAGACTTCGTCAGAACTTAATGCTTTGTCGCCGGGCTTATAAACTTTACCGACTAAAAATTCGCCTTTTTTACGTCACGTAGTCTGATGAGACCTTTTTCGAGCTCATCCTCACTCAATTCGCTAAGCGGTGTTTTTGCTGGTTTCATATGATCGAGTGAAATTTGATAGTCTTCAGGAAGATTATCGAATTTCTCCATATTATCGAGCCAGTTTTCTGCAAGGCGTTTTTTCTTTTGATTCGTAAATAACCGTACATGCAAAATGCATGACTATTGTATAAACCAATCTGGAAGTGCGGCATCATTTTGTAGCCGCGGGGGTTAGTACTGAATGCCACCCACGTATCATCGGGAGGGTTCGTCGTACGGCGTGCGTGTTTTGCAACATGTGCATATGTTTCGTCTCCGGTCATTTCAGTTATGTATGCACTGAATTGCTCACCGAGATTTTCGAGTTTCGGACGGGTATTTTCAATAAGTGCTGCCATTCTGTTTTCCAAGCCGTCGATATTGAAAACATCGAAGTCTGTTTGTGTAAATGTATACTTCATAAAGGTTGAGCTCCTTTCAAAAGGTCTCTCTTATGATAAATAAAGTTGAGTAGCAATCAAATGATTGAGGTGTATTCATGGATATATAACTTTGGCAAGGAATTAATCGTTGAAGCAGGGAAATTTATCGAAACGCGCATGACTCAGGAGTTTAAAGTGGACAGAAAATCAAATCCGAATGATCTGGTCACGGATGTTGATAAAGAAACACAGTTTTTTACACTAAAATACTGGAACGTTTTCCGGAGCACCGTATTATCGGAGAAGAAGGACACGGTGAAAATAAATGATACAAAAGGGGTCATCTGGATAGTCGATCCTATTGACGGTACTTTAAATTTGTGCATCAGGGAGAGAATTTTGCAATATCTATCGGTGTATTTATCAACGGAGAACCACATTGCGGCTTAGTATACGATTGCATGAAGCGGGATCTTTATCACGCTAAGTACGGTAATGGTGCCTTTTTAAATGACCAGGCACTTAAACCCGCAGAAAATGTACCTTTAAATCAGTCTCTAATTGCTATCAATCCAAAAAGATTCTCGCTGAAGAGACACGCAGTTCATTTTTTGAGATTATGGCTAAATCCCGCAGCGTGCGTTCATACGGCTCGGCAGCACTTGAGTTTGCTATGCTTGCCAGAGGACAGATATCAGCCCTGCTGTTTTTCAAACTGTATCCATGGGATTACACCGGAGGAGAAATTATTACCGGTGAACTTGGCTATAAGACGACTGATTTATGGAGAAAACTGCCGCTCCTAAGCTCGACGAGTGTTATAAGCGGCAATCCCAAGATTCACTCAGAAATTCTCGAACATTTTACCGCCGATACGAACTACATGATTTCCATGATGAATTTCACGATTTATAATAATACTGCTGAGCATGCTTCGACGTTTTCGTGAAAATTTTACCGATGTATTTTAACAGTGCATAGTTACTGAGCGGTATGCCGATATGATTTTTAATCTGTTTTTTAGTGTACGGCTCTGAAACATTAAGCAGAACCAGCATATCGAAATAATTTGTAAACATATGCTCTATGTTATGAATGGTGTTGCAGGATTCACACATTACTAATTTACTGCTGAGAAGCTGAAGATTAAACTCCATGCACGCTGGACATTTAAAACCGTACGTGAAATCATTTGCAGCTGCGTTCGAGATTTTTGCACGGTTTTTTAACTTGGCAATCCCGGACGCGGCTGCTTTTTTCTAATTACAGCACTGTGTTCAATAGCTCTTAAGTAATAGGGTAAATTTTTAAGCGATAAAAACTGATCTGAGGGACGTTTTGCCAACTTGAAAGTTTCGTTCATTACAACGTGCTTAATTATAATTGGACGCTGGAAATTACCATCAATCAGTGTTTCTTTAAATTTTTCGTAAACTTTTGATGTCCGGGTTTAAATCGTAAACAGCTTCGTAGCTGCTGTCGATTAAAATATTAAAAGGATTAATAAAATGTTCACCGGCGTAATCATGCAAAATGAACAGGTAATAGCAGTACTCCGTTACAATCAATACATTAATCAGTTCATGATCACTACCTACAATTACTTCGCAGTGCCAGAACAGCTCCATATTTGATGTATTAATTTTCTTTAAATACAAATCGAAGTGTTCTTCCAGCAAATCCATACGCTGCATTGCTTCATATTCTTCAGATTCGTCATCGCTAAAAGGCAACCGGTTATACAGAAACTTAAACTTTTAATTTTTCATTTTTTTGTCTCATAGCAAAGCTCCTTTAATAATGATAATCTCATTATTGACCGGTCTTAAATTACCGTCAAAAGACAATAATTTAAAAAATGACAAAAAAATATAACAGATTTCCCTATTTTTCCAATACAAATAGTGAAATCTGTTATAATAAATAAGCAGTTAAATTAAAACTGAAGTTACAGCCAGCCATTTCACGATACTTTTTCTTGAGTGTGAAACCGACACCGAAGATGGCGAAACACGATAACTGAAAGCACTGCAAGTATTATCATTTCTTCAGCGATGAAGACTGAAAATGCAACCATCATTAACACTGCCAAAACAGCAAGTATGAAAAATACAGCTTTTGATTTTTCTTTTCCATAAGTATTCCCCTAAAAGTCATTTGTCTTATTTCGAATTATATCATAAAAAATAAATCCTTGAATGTTCAGATTGGTAAAAAATGTGGTATACTGTTACGGTTATAAAGATACTCTATATACGAAGGGAAAATCCTCTTGATGAACTGAGAGAAAACATTAGAAATATTGCAATTATTGCACGTAGACCATGGTAAAACGACACTTGTAGACCAGCTGTTAAAACAGTCTGGTATTTTCCGAGAGAATGAACACGTGAAGAACGTGCCATGGACTCAAATGATTGAACGTGAACGCGGAATCACAATTCTGGCAAAAAATACGGCGATCGACTACAAAGATACGCGTATTAATATTTTAGATACACCGGGTCACGCAGACTTCGGTGGTGAAGTAGAAGTATTATGAAAATGGTTGACGGTTGTAGTGTATTTTAGTTGTCGACGCATATGAGGGTACGATGCCTCAAACACGCTTTGTACTTAAGAAAGCATTAGAGCAAAACTTAAAACCTGTTGTAGTAGTTAACAAAATCGACAAGCCAAGCGCACGTCCAGAAGAAGTAGTGGATGACGTACTTGAACTCTTTATCGAACTCGATGCAAATGACGAGCAGCTGGAATTCCCAGTTGTGTACGCATCTGCAATGAATGGTACAGCAAGTCTTGAACCAGACCAGCAGGATGAAAACATGCAGTCTATCTACGATACTATTTTAGACTACGTACCTGCACCTGTGATAATAGTGACGAGCCGTTACAGTTCCAGGTTTCATTACTGGACTACAACGATTATGTTGGCCGTATCGGAATCGGACGCGTATTCCGCGGAACGATTAACGTCGGTGAAACTGTATCGTTAATTAAAATCGACGGTTCAATTAAAAACTTCCGCGTATCGAAAATTTTCGGTTTCCTGGGACTTTCACGTGTGGAAATTGAATCTGCGAGCGCAGGAGAACTGATTGCAATCAGCGGTATGGAAGATATTAACGTTGGTGAAACTATTACGCCGACTGATGCTCAGGAGGCACTGCCTGTTCTTCATATCGATGAACCGACTCTGCAAATGACATTTGCAGTAAACAACTCCCCATTCGCAGGACGAGAAGGGAAGCACGTTACAGCCAGAAAATTGAAGAACGCTTAATGCTTCAATTAGAGACGGATGTATCATTACGTGTAGATCCTACAGATCAGCCGGATGCATGGAGAGTTTCAGGACGCGGTGAGCTTCATCTGTCTATTCTTATCGAGAACTTACGCCGTGAAGGCTTTGAGCTTCAGGTATCAAAACCGGAAGTTATCGTACGTGAAATCGACGGTGTTAAATGTGAGCCGTTCGAACGTGTACAAATCGATGTTCACGAAGAAAACACAGGAAGCATTATCGAATCAATGGGTACACGTAAAGGTGAAATGCTCGACATGGTAACAACAGGCAATGGCCAGACTCGTCTGACATTCCTAATTCCTGCACGCGGACTTATCGGTTACCGCACGGAGTTCATGTCGATGACACGCGGTTACGGTATTATCAACCATACTTTCGAAGAATACCGTCCATTAGTTAAAGGACGTATCGGCGGAAGAAGAAACGGTGTTCTTGTATCGATTGATAAAGGTGCTGCAAGCACGTACTCAATCCTTGCACTTGAAGGACGCGGAACGAACTTTATGGAACCTGGTACTGAAGTATACGAAGGTATGATCGTTGGAGAAAACTCACGCGAAAATGACCTTGCTGTAAACATTACTAAAGTTAAAGCTGCCAATAATATTCGTTCAGCTAATAAAGAGCAGACAACTACGATGAAAAAACCTAGATCAATGACTCTTGAAGAAGCACTGGAATATATTAACGAAGATGAACTTGTGGAGATTACTCCGGAAACAGTTCGTATGCGTAAGAAAATTTTAGAGAAAAACGCTCGTGAAAAAGCGTATAAAAAAGGTAATTAATAATAGCGGAGTGGAGTGAGGCAGTTGTTTAACCCTCTCATTCTCCTGAATACCCAAAGTGGGACGGGTTTACAAGAGCGCCTCACTTTCTTCGGGAGATTATATGGCCTGGATACGAATCCTGAAGCCGGTATGTGGTATTTCATTACGATTTTCGTGCTGTGTGCTATCGTGTATCAATTAGGATTTGCCCGCAAAGTTAAGCTGTGGCAAACATTAGTTATATTTAATGATGTTTATCGGTGTAATATTCCTGACATTTTTTGGTGCATTTTATCCTGTTGCAGAGTGTTTAATTGTTATTGCAATTATTCTCGCAGGTTACAGATATAGATTGCACAAGGAAAGAAAAGAAGGCAATATTGCACAGCCGAAAGGGCCACCGGCTCAATAACAGAAAAAACCGCGAACTTAAAGTTCGCGGTTTTTTTTTTATTTGAATTCTATTTTAGTGACATAAACGAGGCGCTGCTGTTCAATGCCGTCTTCACCGACAACTAATAAGTCGAAGAGTCCATCTTCATGCAGGCGTTTACCTTTGTTTGAGAAGTGCGCGTAAAATGTTTCGCGATCTTTGTATAAAAGTTCCGTTTCACCGTCGTTATGTACAAAAATAATTTTTGCATTTTCATCTTCAAATGCTTCGGCATATTCAAGGAAAGGTGCAAGACTGATTACAAATGAACTTTCAAGCAGTTCGCTTTTTTTATGTTTCTTTTCAGATTTAAGCGTAGGCGGTTTGTTTCACCTTCGATAATCTGACGGTTCCATTCAGTTTCATCATTGAATGTGATTTCTTCACCATCCGCTGTCTGTGCGAGTAAATCTTCTATTTTGATTTTACGGTCATCGAATATCCACGTCGATGGATCCAGAGTAATTTGGTAGCGTACATTCCCAGTAAGTTGTATTATCATTAATATCTCTCCCTTTGCTTAGAAATTATAGCAAAGTTTACGATAAAATTATACAATAGATGATGAAACTTTAACTATTCTGTCTCGGGATGTCACTTGCTTTTTTATGATTGTTGAGATAAAATTTTATGAAGAGTAAATGAGGGGGGAACCGCGTGTCTGTGAAAAACAAATGAGTAAAATTGCTTATGACCAATTAGACAAAGACGCCGATAGAATTCTCCAACTAATCGAAGTTCAAATGGAAAATTTAACGATGCCCCAGTGTCCTGTGTTTGAAGAAGTACTGGATACACAAATGTTCGGCTTATCGAAAGAAATAAATTTTGCAGTGAGACTTGGCTTAGTTGACGCACAAGACGGCCGTGCTATTCTGGATCATCTTGAAGTTGAAGTATCCAAAGTACACGAAGCATATATGGAAAAAGAAAAGAATCGAGTCTAAAGAATATTTCTTTAGACTTTTTTAAATGAGGGAACAGGCGTGCAATTTATAAAAAATTTCTTCAATTATGTAAAATCGTATTCCAAATACGTGGATTTTTTAATACTAATCGCATATGTTGCACTGTCACTCATAGGTCTTGTCATGGTTTACAGTGCAAGTATGGTACCAGCACAAATGAACGAAGGAAACTCTGAACATTACTATATCAGGCACCTGATGTTCATTATACTTGGTTTCAGCATCGTCTTTTTTATGACGTATTTTATGAGTGGCAACTTTTTCAAAATGAAAGGCGTACAGCTTTTAATGCTTGTGGGGATTGTAATACTGCTCTTAATAACTATGTTTTTCGGAACCGAGGTTAACGGACAGCGTAACTGGATTAGTTTTGGGGCTTTTGGACTGCAGTCATCGGAGTTCTTTAAAGTTGTGGCGATTTTATATCTGGCCTACTATATTCAAGGCGGGAAAAACGAATCAGCAACGACGACTATTCGAGTATCTTTCCGCTGGTTTTCATTCTTGTAATATCAGGCCTGGTATTGATAAATGATATGGGGACATGGCTTGTAATTGCATCAATTATACTCAGTATGTTTTTATATGTCAGAATTCCATTCAAAATACTGGGCTGGTCTGCATTATTCGGAACACTTGCAATGGGTATGGTAGCAGGAATTACATATCTTGTTAAAGGCTCTGTACTGTCCGCTTATCAGATGCATCGTATTGAAACGTTCTTCCATCCGTTTAACGATCCTATGGGGACGGGCTATCAGCTGACGAATTCGCTTATCGCGATTTCGCACGGCGGACTGTTTGGAACGGGAATCGGTAACGGCATTATTAAACTGGGTTATCTGCCCGAGCCGCATACCGACTTTATAATGGCGGTAATTGCAGAAGAACTCGGCCTGATAGGTGTGCTGTTAATCGTAGTACTGTACTTAATTATTATCGTTAAAGCATTAACTTATGCCCATCGTTCTACGGATACATTTTACAGAATTGTATGTATTGGTGTGGCGATGTATATTACGATGCAGGTATTTATAAATGTCGGCGGAATATCGAAAATTATTCCTTTGACAGGTGTGCCTCTGCCGCTCTTAAGCTACGGCGGATCATCGTTCCTCAGTGTGTCGATTGCAATCGGTCTGCTGATAATTGCAGCGAAACATGTTAAGCAGAAAGAAATTGAACTTAAAAGTAAATAAATATAATAAAAACCTTCTGACATTAAATTTTATTTTAATGTCAGAAGGTTTTTTATTTTTTACCTGTTGTATTATCGAGTTGAACTTGAGTTTCAGGCCATGAACGGCGGCGGTTATGGATTTCAATATAGAGATTGCCACCTTCTTTTCGAATATCTATTTTATGAATGCATATCCTTAAGTAAATAATTATGAAAAATTCCCCGCCAATTCGAAGATTGACGGGGAATCAGTTCTAGTCTTTATTTCTCGATAACAGCATAATGAAGTAGCAGAGCAGTCCAAACAAGAGTGTAATAAACAATGCGTGGAATAATGCTATGAAAATATTTACTTTAGTAATTACTGCGAGCATACCTGTTAATACCTGTGTCATCAGAAGAATAAATGCGATAATCCACCCTTTTTATAATCGGTGAATTACTGTAGTTCTTCAGAACATGGATGAGAATTAACAGCATCCATATTGCTAATACGCCGACGAGGAATCTATGTCCCATCTGCACAGCCTGATAAAAGTTGCCCGGGAGTATTTCTCCCGGCATACAGTGCGGCCATTCTGTACATGCAAGTGACGAGTCAGTGTGTCTTACCAGCGCTCCGCTGTAAATAACAAAATATATGTAGATGGTAAGTAATATCGTGTTATATCTTAAAAATGGACTGACATAAATTTTACGTTCATGAACGCCGTGTGAGACTTCAAAAATAAGTACTGTCAGCAGAAATACTGCTGCAAAACAAATTAATGAAATGCCAAAATGGGCTGCAAGTACGAAGTCGCCTTCCCAAATACCAATTACAGCTGCTGCACCAATCAATGACTGAATCAGGATAAAGCTGAGTGACAGATAGATAAGGAATTTAGCTTCGCGGACATGTCCAATTTGTTTCCATGCCATATAACCTAATATTAATAGGAAGATAATAGCAATACCTGAAACTCCACGGTGTGCGAGTTCGATAATTGTGTCGAGCGGCCAGTCTTTAGGAATAAGCTGTCCGTGACAAAGCGGCCATGTTTCTCCGCAGCCGTCTTCAGAACCTGTTTTTGTAACAAGGGCGCCACCAATCTGTACAAATACCATAATCAGTGTCGTAATAATTGCTACAATCTTTAAATTTCTATACAAAATGCAACACCTCAAACAATCGCGTTTTTGTTCGCTATACAAATAATAAATATATATTAGAATAACATTCTTTGCAATGTGCAAAGTTTTATATAGCTCTTAACAATTTATAAAACTATGGTAAAATTAACTAGTGTAGAGATTCATACCATACTCTTACGAGTATAAAGCAGAACCCGTATCATAATGAGGCATATTGATGAATAATTCATGAACAATGCAAAAAGTAACAATTTTATTTCAAATATGTATAGAAAATGTGACCGGGATAATCTATTATTAAAGGTAAATGTGTTTGTTTATGAAAGGGGGCGTATAGATGCACAGTGATGTATATCAGCAAGAGGTACATCAAACAGCACGCAGCAAAAAACTGAAAGCAATTAAAACACTCATCAAGGATGGCATAATTAAAGCGAACTTAATACCTGCATTCGCAGCTGGTTTTCTTGCTGTTATGTATAACATTTCATTTTTCGAAGCAATTCCTGTCATGCTGTTGATGCTTCTAGGTACGACACTAGTCATCGGAGGCGTTTGTGCCCTTAATAATTTCTATGACAGAGATATTGACCGGCTGATGAAGTCGAAACAGGAAAGACCGAGTATTGACGGAACATTTTCAGGCAAAGAGATTCTTACAATCGGATTTTCGATGTTCGGAATCGGTCTGGCAATGTTATTTTTAATCAACACGACTGTTGGAGTTCTAGGGTTAGCCGCAGCGTTTGGTTATGCAGTTGTATATTCGATTTTTGCAAAAAGACATCTTGTCTCAAACACAATTATAGGAGCAGTTCCCGGAGCAATGCCTCCGCTAATAGGCTGGGCAGTATTTGAGCCAAATCTACACATGTTAGCGTGGTCAATGTTTATCGTAATGTTCGTATGGCAAATGCCTCATTTCTATGCACTTGCCATCAGACGCAGCGATGAATATAAAGAGGCTGGCATTCCGATGCTTCCTTCTGTGAAGGGAAATGTTCGCACAAGAAACTCCATTATTTTTTGGGTGGCACTTCTTTTGTTCACACCACTTATGATGTTTGAACTTGGTATGTGGTTTGTTGCACTGACAACCGTGCTTAACGTTATCTGGTTTTATTTAAGTGTTAACCGGTTCAAACGGATTACAGACTATAATCGCTATGCCGGGCGAATATTTGTCTTTTCACTCAACTACGTCGTGATATTTTTCGTCATGATTATCGTAGCCGGCTTACTTGTGAATATTTAAAAAGTAAATGAATGAAAGAGGGGTCCAACAATGAATTTAAGTTTTCTTAAAGGTAAGGCACTATTATTAGTTTCTGCGCTTACTCTTTTCCTGGCCGGTTGTGGTACTAATGAATTAAGTACCTTAAGACCTGCGGGTGAAGTCGGACAAGAACAGTTCAACTTAATGGTATTATCAATCATTATTATGCTGCTTGTTATTGCAGTAGTTACTGTATTGTTCACTATCGCAGTATTAAGAGCCGCAGAAGTAAAAAAGGTGAGGATTTCGAACCGGAAGATGTTTCCGGAAACCACACACTTGAGATTATCTGGACATCTATTCCGATCCTACTGCTTATCGTTTTATCTGTTCCAACAGTATATTACGTATTTAAACAAGCAGATACTGAAGTTATGACAGATGCTGATGGCAATGTAAACGCTGAAGAAACAGTAATCAACGTCAGAGCATATCAGTACTGGTGGGAATTTGAATATCCTAACGAAGAAGTAGTAACAGCTCAGGAACTTGTTGTTCCTACTGATAAAAAAGTTTACTTCAACCTGCAGGGCGCAGATGTGAAACACTCATTCTGGGTACCGGCAGCCGGTGGTAAAATGGATACTAACATCGACGGCATTAACAGCTTCTACTTAGTATTCGACGATGATGCATCTCAGGAAGCAGACCGTTTATTCTACGGTAAATGTGCTGAGCTTTGCGGACCGTCACACGCATTAATGGACTTTAAAGTTAAAGCATTACCTGAAGAAGAGTACGATCAGTGGCTTGCAGATATGAAAGCAGTTGAAGAACCTGTACAGGCTTCATCTGAAGATGCACAGCGCGGAGAAGGAATCTTCAATAACTCATGTATGGCATGTCACGCAGCAACACCGACAAGCAGCCCGGGTGCTATGGGTCCTAACTTAACTAACTTCGGTGACCGTGAATTAATCGCTGGATTCTTAGAACATGATCAGGAAAACCTTGAAGCATGGATTAAAGATCCTGAGTTCAAACCGATAACAAGATGGCAGGCACTTACGAATTAACTGACGATGAAATTCAAGCAGTAGCATCATACTTAATGGAACTTAAAGTTGAAGAAGGTTCCGGCGATGTATCGCAATTAAGAGAACCAGCTGCAGATGAAGAGTCAGAAGAGGGAGGTAACTAGTAATGTCTAAAGCAACAGCGAAGAAAAATGGTTTTTGGGCAACGATTTGGGAGTATATGACAACCGTTGACCATAAGAAAATTGCAATACTATTTAATTGCTGGTGGATTCTTCTTCGTACTCGGTGGTATCGAAGCAATGCTGATTCGTATTCAGCTTGCAGTGCCGAATAACGACTTCCTTTCAGCAGGATTGTTTAACCAAGTAATTACAATGCACGGAACAACCATGATATTCCTGGCAGCGATGCCGCTGTTATTCGCGTTTATGAACGCTACCGTACCGCTCCAGATTGGTGCACGTGACGTGGCATTCCCATTCTTAAACTCATTGGGTGTCTGGTTATTTATCTTTGGTGGTATCTTCCTTAACCTTTCATGGTTCTTAGGCGGAGCACCAGATGCGGGCTGGACAAGCTACGCATCACTGTCAATTGCATCACCCGGACACGGGGTTGACTTCTATGCACTTGGACTTCAGGTTTCAGGGGCAGGTACTTTAATATCAGGTATTAACTTCGTAACAACAATCATTACGATGAGAGCACCTGGTATGACGTATATGAGAATGCCGCTTATGACATGGACTACACTTGTTGCAGGTGTACTGATTGTCCTCGCATTCCCACCTTTAACAGTAGGTCTTTTCCTGTTAATTTTTGACCGTATGTTCGGTTCCAACTTCTTTATAGTAGAAGCTGGAGGAAACACGATTATCTGGGAGCACTTATTCTGGATCTTCGGTCACCCGGAAGTTTATATATTAATCCTTCCGGCATTCGGAATATTCTCTGAAATATTCTCAACATTTGCTCGTAAACGTTTGTTCGGTTACTCAGCAATGGTATTCGCAACAGTGCTTATCGGTTTCTTCGGATTCATGGTATGGGCACACCACATGTTTACAGTAGGTCTTGGACCGACAGCCAACGCAATTTTCGCATTGGCAACAATGGCAATCGCAATACCGACAGGTATTAAAATATTTAACTGGATCTTTACGATCTGGGGCGGAAGTATAGAGTTTACAACGCCTATGTTTTACGCACTTGCATTTATCCCGTCATTCGTTATGGGTGGGGTAACTGGTATCATGCAGGCAGTAGCTCCAGCTGACTACCAGTACCATGACTCATACTTTATCGTAGCTCACTTCCATTATGTAATCGTTGGTGGTGTGGTGTTCGGATTACTTGCAGGACTTCACTACTACTGGCCGTTAATGTTCGCTACGATGCTGAGTGAAAAATTAGGAAAAATAACATTCTGGTTATTCTTCTTCGGTTTCCACCTGACTTTCCTTATCCAGCATTTCTTAGGATTATGGGGAATGCCGCGCCGAGTATTCACTTACTTGGACGGACAGGGTTACAACGCAGCAAATATGATTTCGACAGCCGGGGCATTATTAATGGCACTGGCGGTTATTATTCTCGTAATCAATATTATTATGACAATAGCGAAAAATGAAAAAGTTGGACGTGACCCATGGGGTGACGGACGTACACTTGAGTGGTCATTACCACTTCCAGTACCATATTATAACTTTGCACAGATTCCTTTAGTGCGCGGACTAGATGCATTCTGGATTGAGAAAAAAGAAGGTAACGGAGAAATGCTTCCGGCGGAATCACTTGATGATTTCCACATGCCTAATAATTCAATCATTCCATTTGTAATGTCATTAGGACTATTCATTGCTTCATTTGGTGCACTGTACTTTGCTTCAGGCAAAGAGTGGGCAATCGATGCAGTAGCAGACTTACCTGTAAGACCTTGGGCATTCTGGGTACTTGTAATTGGACTTGCAATTACATTTATCTCAATGATTGTACGCTCATTCAAAGATGATCTTGGTTACTATGTAACTAAGGAAGAAGTATTGAGAGATCTTGAAGAACTTGAAAGGGGTGCTAAATAATGGCTGAAATGAAATATAATGTCCCTAATGAACAGTGGCCTGAGCACCCGGAGACAGCAACACTCGAAGGTAAAAACAAATTCGTCGGTTTCTGGACATTCTTAGGCGGAGAGACAGTACTATTTGCATCATTATTTGCGACTTACCTCGCATTAAAAGACAGCGTGCCAAGCTCTGATCATATGCTTCCAGCTGATTTGTTCCAGCTTGAACTTGCATTTGTCATGACGATGTTACTACTTACATCGTCACTGACGAGTGTGTACGCTATATATCACATGCGTAATAATAATTTCAGCAAGATGCAGTTATGGTTAGCAATTACAGTATTACTTGGCGCGGGCTTCCTTGCCTTGGAAATTTACGAGTTCTATGAATACGTACATCTTGGACATACATTCAGATCCAGCGCATTTGGTAGTGCATTCTACATTCTGATTGGTACGCACGGTTTCCACGTAATTATCGGTCTGATTTGGATTACGGGTCTGATTATCCGTAACGCAACGCGCGGTTTATCAGTTTATACAGCAGCTAAAGTTAACACTGCAGCACTGTACTGGCACTTCATTGACGTTGTGTGGGTATTCATCTTCACAATCGTTTACCTGTTAGGAGTGATATAAATGGCTGAATTAGAAGCGAGATCAATGACAGAAACTCAATTGAGAAATCTTCGACGTCAGAGAACTAAAGAAATGCGTCTGCAGCTTACAGGATTTTCATTTATGATTTTCTTAACATTTATGGCGTTCGGTATGGTTGCACTGGATTTTAATGCAACATTTATAATGGGAATTGTAATGTTGTTTGCATTCATTCAGGTTATTCTTCAGTTCTACTATTTCATGCATATGAAAGATAAAGGGCATGAGTTTGCTAAACTGTTTATGATTGTAGGAATGTTCTTCGCAATTGCATTCTGCGTAACATTCATTTATATCGTATGGATTGGACAGCCAATCTAATACAAAAAAAGATGATCTCTTTGGAGGTCATCTTTTTTTTGGTCAACAGTTTGTCACTTTGTGTGTTTTTATCGTCTTGAGTTATAATGGCAATAATTTTATACTAGAAGTAATAAGGTCAAATTTAAGGTGGTACTGATGGAAAATATAACTTCAATTAAAATATTTGGTTTCATGGCAAACTGGAGTCCATTTTTCCTGGCTTTTGTCATTCTCATTACAGCAGTATTTTTCTGATAACGACGAGATGGTACAGGGAATTTGAAGGCGGGCGCCCGCTGACTCAAAAAGAAGGCGCATTATTCGTTACTAATATGATTTTACTGTATGCAATGTACGGGGCACCTGTAGATTTATTAAGTCATATTTTATTTACGTTCCACATGGTGCAAATGGCGTTCGTACTGTTTTTAATCGCACCGCTGATTTATTTCAGTGTGCCGGATTATCTTCAGAAATATATTGTGAAGCTGCCGGTAATTGGTCCAGTGCTCCGTCTCGGGGCGAAAAAACCGCTGGTAACGCTGATGCTGCTTATTGCTGCATTTTCGATTTACCATCTGCCGGTTGTTATGGATAATCTAAAAATGAGTGCAACACTTCATACGCTCGTACTTGCGTTAATGTTCCTGATTGCTGTAATGGCATTCTATCCGATATTTAACAAAGTGGAGCCGGAAGAAGAACAGCTGGGCGGATTATTTAAACTGCTTTATATTTTCGGTATCGGTGTGTTTGTGACACCGGCCTGTGCGCTTATTATCTTTGCGAGCTCGCCGATGTATTCAACATACACCGAAGGGGAAGCGTGGCTGAATGCCATGGCATTATGTGTTCCGGCAGGGATTCTTGACAGTATTGCCGGCGCCGGTATGATATCAGGACCTGAGTATTTCACGAATATGACGCCGCTTTCAGATCAGCGGACAGGCGGAATTATTATGAAAGTACTTCAGGAAGTATTTTTTGGTGTTATGCTTGCTCATATATTCTTTAAATGGTTTAACGAAGAACGTAAAAATGCAGATCAGATTACTGAACGTGCTTTAGAAAGAGCACAGGCACAAAAAGAAATGAATAATCGCTTTAGAGTATAGGAGGAAACATCTTGGACATTTATTTTATCCTGCCCACGATCAGTACGTCATTTATCGTCTTAAGTGCGATATTTATGGCAATCGGGGTTTATCATATTAAAAAAGGCAATGTAGAGTCGCATGAGAAATTCATGACATTCGCTGCGATTGCTGCGTTATCATTTTTCGTTATCTACATATCGAAAACAATATTCCTTGGGAATACACAGTTCGGAGGGCCGGACTCACTTGAAATATACTATGTAATATTCCTTGTCAGTCATATTATTCTGGCGACAACGGGTGGTATTTTCGGAGGAATTCAAGTATTTACCGGCAAGAAGAATAAACTTCGCTATCATAGAAAATTCGGTATGACAGCTGCGACAATCTGGTTCTTTACAGCGATTACCGGCATTATGGTAATATCATTCTTTATATTCTTTATCCGGGCGGGGAAACAACCGGCTTATGGGATGCTATATTCCACCAGAACTAAGAAAAACCTCTTACAGATTAACTTCTGTAAGAGGTTTTTCTATGTAGCAGCTATTATAAATTAAAACTAGCAACTTCAGTTAGTTCTTTGTTGATTGTTCTAATTTTGCTGATCGCATGTTCAACGATGCGTTCAGGGAATACTTCGTCGCTGCCGTATTCGATGCCAGTCGGATAGTAATGTTTACCCATGTACGGGTCCATTAATTGCATTGTTGCATCATTTGCACCAACGTCTCCATCTACTGCATATCCAGGAAAACGTAAGTAATAAATACCTTCAGGAATTTCGTATTTATAATCGAAAGTCATACGTTCATAATCCCAACTGCCGCCAAGAACACAACCATTGTGGTTCATAATATCCTGCAGTGAGCCTTGTGGAATGACTACATTTTCAATACCTGAGTTTTCAAAAACCATCATTTTGCCCCCTATCATTTATCCATTACCCTAATTTTAATCTATTACAATACAGGTTGCAAATGGTATTTATCATATAGTAACAAATGTATCAATATGATAAAAATGAGAGAGTGATTGATATGATAACAAGTATAGATTTTGAAATTATGGATTCACTAGACTCTCTAAACGATATGGTTACTGAGACAGAAGAATATAAAAACTACTGTAATTATAAAGCGCTCTTGGACACAGACGCTGAAGTCAAAGGAATGATTGAGCATTTTGCACGTTTAAAAGAAGATTTTATCGATGTTGAACGATTTGGCAAATATCATCCTGATTTCAGTACGAAGCGAAAAGAGATTAATCAGTATAAAAAAGCATTGGACATGCATCCGATAATTATGGAATATAGAAGAGCGGAATTTCAGCTGCAGTCGCTGCTGGATGAAATACTCTTTATTATAGGCCAATCGGTCAGTCCTCATGCAAATATCGTCAGCAGTAATCCATTTTTCTCAAACAGTTCAAACAGCGGCTGTGCAACAGGCGGAAGCTGCAGCTGTGCAGGTTAATATATATTTAAACGCGTTTCCATTTGGGAGCGTGTTTTTTTATTGGATTAAAACGGGTGCAGTACTGGAAGTTTGGGATACGTATGAAAGCCGCCAGTCTCAAAAGTCTCGGATACGCATGAAACTCTGTCATGCCAGTCCTGGGAGTCTTGGATACATATGAAACTCTGTCATGCCAGTCCCAGGAGTCTCGGATACACATGAAACCCTGTCATGCCAGTCCCGAAGGTCCCGGATACACATGAAACCCTGTCATACCAGTCCCGAAGGTCCCGGATACACATGAAACCCTGTCATACCAGTCCCGAAGGTCCCGGATACACATGAAACCCTTTCATGCCAGTCCCGAAGGTCCCGGATACACATGAAACCCTGTCATGCCAGCCCGAAAAGCTTCGGATACACATGAAACTCTGTCATGCCAGCCCGAAAAGCTTCGGATATGCATGAAAGCCTGTCATGCATACCCCAACGCTTAAATCAAAAACAGGACCCGCACATTTGCGAATCCTGCCTAATCAAATATAAAATTAATATCTTTCTTTTAAAAGGTGATAGCTGATATCCGGATAATCGGTCACTATAGTGTGTGCACCTTTTTGAATAAGTTCATCCATTTTATCCATCTTGTTAATATTCCAGTATCCTACTGCGATATTCAGGCTCGTTAAGTACTCGATAAAACGACTTGTATCTAAACGAATGCCGTTGTATTCCGTTGGGATTTGGAACGTGTCTGCCTGCGGCTCGTACATATGACCGAATCCTGCACGGTGCATGAAGTAAGCACGGCTGACCTGATCGACACCTGCACCTAGTGCGACATTATCTTCAGCATACAGATTGAACTGATTAATTTGAATATCGTGGAAACTTGTTACGAGTACGCGGTCTTCAGCTCCAAGCTCAGTAATGAGACGGTAAAGGAGACTCGGAACGAGGCTGCCTGAATAAGTGTCCGGATCATCTTTAATATCGATATTGATCAGTTTACCCGGATATTCCTCAATCAGCTCACGCAGCGTGACAATTTTAGCCTTGTCATGTCCGCGGTAAGGGTGATTTCCTTCAACATCGGTAAAGTGGTAGCCGAAATCTAGTTCTTTTAAGTCGTCCAGTGTCAGGTTGCTGACTTTCCCGGCGCCGTTCGATGTTCTGTCTACATACGCATCGTGGAAGACTACAATTTCTTCATCTTTCGTTAAGCGGATATCGATTTCGAATCCTTCTACATTGAACTCGGATGCTTTATCAAATGCAATGCGTGTATGTTCAGGACTAAGCCCCATACCGCCGCGGTGTGCGAATACATACGGTGAACGCTGTTTGAAATACGGTTTAATATCGCGCACTTTCGTTTCTTTCACTAATTTCGTACCAGCCCAAAGGCCAAGTGTCAGACCTGTTGCAACGCCGACTGCTGTAACCATTCTTTTAAAACATTTTGCCATGTTGGAAACCTCCATGAGATATTCATTTAAAAAACATATAAGATATATGTTATTATGATTCTAAAGATTTAGATAGGTGGTCAGTCAATGTTAGTCAACCGACTTGGTATATATGTTTATTTTAAACAAAATAAATTCATTCGACAATTGAAACGGCACGGACATTTAATTTATGTGAATAAAACTAAGAAATATGTCCTTTTGTACATCGATGAAAACGACTTGGATAAACACTCGCAGACCTTGGTAAATTAAAATTTGTTACTGATATTGTACTGAGTGAATACCCAAATATAAAACGCGAATATCATACTGAAGATAAAGAAAAAGAAGATTATCGCGTAATGTAAATCAGGTCATTGGAATAACCAGATGATTTAAGCGTAAAATCCCGGTTAAATACTGGTAGAACTGTTCCTGTTCGTAAAAGTCTTCCGGTGATTTTGTTGAAAATTCAACGATGCTGAGATTTTTATCCTCACACCATGATTTTATCAACTGATATTTTTTACCCTGACCTTCGTTATAGACGATGCCGTTAAAAACAGTATAGATTGCCTGAACGTCCTGTTCAACAGGCTGCATAACCAGTAAAAATGTAGCAGGCGATTTATCGTTGTATAAAAATATCGCATGCTTAACACGTTCATGATTATATTCAATGAGCGCCTGTAATTCAAATATTTCGTGGTAGCCTTCACCCATAGTGATGAATTTTTGCATGTAATCAACTCCTATAAATTATAATATATGACAGAGCCAAATGAAAGGGCAATACTTATGAGAATTATCAGCGGAAAATATAAAGCAAAGAAATTACATACGTTAAAATCAAACGATACACGGCCTACAAGCGATAAAGTGCGTGAAAGTGTATTCAGCATGCTTGGCAACGTCGAAGGAGGCGTACTGGACCTGTTTGGAGGCACAGGCGGTCTTGCAATTGAGGCGCTGAGCCGCGGAGCCGACAGCGCGATGATTATCGACGGTGCAGGTGACGCAATTAAAATTATTAAAGAGAATACTAAAAATTTGGATGAGCCGGTGGAAATTTTCCGCAACGATTACCGCCGGGCGTTAAAAGCCATGGGGAAACGTGAGAAATCATTCAACCTGATATTTTTGGATCCGCCTTATAATAAGAAACTAATCGATAAAAGTCTCGAACTTATTTCAGAATATAATATTTTGGCATCCGGCGGCAGAATTGTTGCTGAAGCGGGTAAAAATGAAAGCTTTGACCATAAGGGATTTGAAGTCGTCAGAGAAAATGAATACGGCTCGATTAAAGTGTGGCTGCTGATTACAGAAGGAAAGTAGGGGAGCATTATGACAAAGAGTAAAATAGCTGTAGTACCGGGCAGTTTTGATCCGATTACATACGGACACTTGGATATTATAGAACGCGCCTGTAAAATTTTCGATAAAGTATACGTTTCAGTGCTAAGAAACTCTTCAAAACAGGGTTTATTTTCACCGGATGAGCGTATCGATTTAATCTCAGGTGTGACGGGTCATCTGGATAATGTCGAAGTAGTGCAGTTCGACGGACTGCTTATCGATTTTTGTCAGCAGGTCAAAGCGGATGCAATTATTAGAGGGTTGCGTGCGGTCAGTGACTTTGAATACGAAATGCAGCTGACGAGCATGAACAGAAAGCTCGACAGCCAGATTGAAACGATGTATATAATGACGAATAATAATTATTCATTTATTTCATCATCGATTGTTAAGGAAGTTGCAAAATACGGCGGCAAGATTGAAGATATCGTGCCGCCGCTGATTGAAGATGCATTAAAGGAGAAATTTAAGGAACAATAATCACCGGGGTATTGAAATCATTCTTGTTTTTGCCGGTAAAAGTATTATAGACTTCCGTGGCCGTCACTTCGTGTGATACAAGGTCGCGGTTTTTCTTATTTACATTCGTAATGATAGTTACAGAATCGAGGGTTTTTAAATACTGCTGACCGTTTTTCGTCATGCCGAGAATACGCACGCTGTCACCCAGCGTATGCTGATCCATCACGTCTTCGGTAATGTTTAAAAGAATTGCAATCATCAGTCTGCTGAGCCGTGTCCACGTGTAGCGTTTGGTTTTTACTGCTGATAAAAATGCATCATAGCTGCCGGCACTGCGGATTTTATCTTTCAGACGGTGTTCGAGTCCTTCCGTCATCATTAAATATTTTTAAGTTCTGCTGAACGGGTTAAAATAACAGTTTTCAACGTCTTGTAAAACTCTTCATTAGAAGCTAAATGACTGCCCGTCATTTGATCGATAAGACTCTCCGGCATGAAGTTTCGAGCCTGTTCCGTATTGCCCTGGAACAGTGCAGCGCGCAGACTTGTCGCGCTTGAGAATTCAGCGCTGGATAACGAAGCATCGCTGTAGTTGTTGCCGATACGCTTTATCGTTTCGGGTCTGATTGATGAATCTAATTCTTTAAGTGCATTAATATAAGCGATGCCAAGCGTATCGTTCGGAGACGAAAGCAGAGAACTGTCGGCCAGAGCGCTTATTGCGCGCGGATAGCTGTACCCTTGTTTTAGAAGCGCATGAAACTCCGGTGAATCTTCAAAGAGGGTGGCTTCGTCCGCTGCATTAATCAGTGCATCGATGCTGCCGGACTCGCTGCCGAACACCAGGTCAGTCGCCTGGAGTTTATCCGCAATATGCACGCCGCCGCGTGCGAAATCATCCGCGGAGCTTACAGCGTTTAATAACGGGAGCTCTGCGACGAGGTCGACATGTTTAAGTGCGGCTTTTGTCCGTGTAAACTTATCCGTAATTGCGATTTCGCCGCGCTGGGTAAAGTTTCCTGACATAATGGCAATAGTGACATCGGGCTCTGTGAGCGCCTTGGCTTTCTCTATATGATAAATGTGCCCATTGTGGAATGGGTTGTACTCTGTAATTAATGCTAAAATTTTCATACATAAACCCCCGATAAATGTTATACTAAGTGTATCAAAATATTAGACAGATTGAAGTTATTTGTTAAGAAAAAAACTTGACACTTTTTCTTTATAATTGTACAATATCTGTTGTGCTCATAAGAGGTGGAATTGTATGAAATGGTCGCTTTCACAAATAAGAAAGTACGCCAGTGAGAAATTCACTTTTGATGAAACTGTTCAGTTAGACACATTGTTTGATCGTGCGGACATACTTGCTGTAGAAGATATTAATATATATGGTGATATGTTTTTCGGACATCATCGAGTAGATGTTGACTTGCATATATCGGCGGTTGTTAAGATGATCGACAGCCGGAGCGGTGATGCCGTTAGTCTGCCTCTCGAAATACAATCTGTCGAAGTGTTCGATGAAACACTTGAAGAAGACGAGGAAACAGATGATGACAACTTGCATCCGCTGGTCCATACACTGGACTTGGAACCTGTAGTCAGAGAACTGCTAATCGTTAACTTACCGACAGTTTATACTGAGAGTGACGAGCTACCCGGGTCATCAGGAGCAAGTGGTTGGACAGTAATGGATGAATCGGAAGCCAGCGGTAAAAAACCGGCTGTGGATCCGAGATTACAAAAACTAGAAGCTTTAAAGCTAAGCGATGAGGAGGAATAACAATGGCAGTACCTAAAAGAAGAACATCAAAAACACGTAAAAATAAACGTCGTTCACACATGAGACTTTCATTACCAGGAATGGTAGAATGCTCAAACTGCGGTGAAACTAAATTAGCTCACCGTGTATGTAAAGAGTGCGGAAGCTACAAAGGCGAAGAAGTCGTAGCAAGTGCTAACTAATTGCCTTAATAAGAAAACGGTCTGAAAATCTTAACTTTAAGATCTTCAGACCGTTTTTTTGTGTTTTTATGTTTGAAGGCTGGAGTTAGGCGGGAATCTTTTGCAGCGGCATGAGCGGGTTTCATTGGTTTGGAAGGTCGGAATCCTATGACTGACTCTCATAGGTCTCCGTGTCGTTTAGAAATCCTATGACTGACTCTCATAGGTCTCCGTGTCGTTTAGAAATCCTATGACCGACTTTCATAGGTCTCCGCAGCGTTTAGGAATCCTATGACTGACTTTCATAGGTCTCCGCAGCGTTTAGGAATTCTATGACTGACTTTCATAGGTCTCCGCAACGTTTAGAAATTCTATGAATAACTCTCATAGACATCCGGCACAACAAAATCCAACGATTCCAGGCAGAATCTAAAGCAAAAAGCCGGGACTAAATTACCAGCCCGGCTCTACACATCAGATAAGTATTATTTTGGATACCACATTAGTGATTCGTCTGCCAAATCGCGTTCGATATCATATTCGTGGGCGTCGAAATCATGTTTTTCAAAAAAATTGCGGGAGTTTTGGAAGCGGCTGATGGCTTTAATCGGAATGTTAAATGATTTGGCGTACTCAATCAGTTCACTGCCGAATCCTCTGCCCTGATATTTTTCCAGCACTTCAAGTTTCCATATAACTAAATAATCAGCTGTGTCAGAGTTAATCGGATGTTCTGTGTCTTCCTGGCGATACAGGCACATTCGTGCTGCCAGTTCATCGCCCTGGTAAATACCGTAAAAAGGTGAATCGATATTTGCATCGATTACATTGGCTTCGAGTTCATCATATGTGAAGTTCCTGGGAACCGTACTCACGGAATTTTTTAAATTCTTCTGCTGTTTTGTAGTTAATCGCTAAATTTTTTACTTTTGACATTTGGCAACGCTCCTTTTTATACAGTATATTCATAATTGCTAAGCCGTTCAATTGTTTTATAGTTAAATAACTTTTATACTTTGAATAACCATTAATTGAGGAGAAAGATTTATGCATTTTGAGACTATTGATTTTTCTAAAAACATACATAATAAAACTGACATTAAACAGTTCTACGGCGGTTTATCGTACGATGAAAAAAGCATTAAAGAAGTGCTTCAGCGTCCGGTACACGGTCATACTGCAAAGCTCGGCAGCATTATCGAAGCGGATATGTCACAGTACGGCATATCACAAGAGCAGCAGCATAATATTGAACTGCTGAAAAAAGGACATAAGGTTGTTATTGCCGGCCAGCAGGCAGGATTATTTATGAGCCCGTCGTACATTATTCATAAAATTATATCAATTTTAGTCGTGGTTGAAATGAAAGAAAATCACGGCTACGATGCAGTACCGGTATTTTGGATTGCAGGTGAGGATCACGATTTTGAAGAGGTGAATCACACACATCTTTATGATACCTATCACCGCAGACGGATTAAAGTAAGTTACAAGCCCAATTTAACAGTGCCGATGAGTGTCGGTTTTTATAATTACGATAAAAAGCGATGACTGAAACGCTTGATAAAGTATTGGGTTATATCGGTGACTCGGATTATGCAGCAGAGTTAAAGAAGAAAGTATCTGAATCTATTGAGCGATGTACGTCGTGGACGGACTTATTTCACAGTCTGGTCCACGAAACATTTAAAGATGATGGTCTGGTAATTTTTAATTCACATCTCGAATCGGTGCGTGAGCTTGAAGTGCCGATGATGCAGCAAATATTTAAGAAACATAAAGAAATTGACGATGCATTTAAATCCGGACAGAATGAATTTTTAAAGTCGGTCAATAAAGCACCGGTCATTCAAACAGACACGAATGTTCATCTGTTTGTGAATGCGACAACAGTACGTTCGCTGCTGACTGAAGCCAAAGACGGCTCCGGCTACATTCTTGGTGATAAAAACCTGAGTCATGATGAAGTATTGAAACAAATTGAAGAGTCGCCGGCGGAGTTTTCCAATAACGTCGTGACGAGACCGCTGATGCAGGAAATGCTGTTTAACACTGCTGTATTTTTAGGCGGCGGGGCCGAGGTATCGTATTGGGGAGAGCTGCATAAAGTATTCGGTGCAATGAATGTCGAGATGCCGATCGTCATGAAGCGGATGGAATTTATGCATGTGGATGACAGAATCAGCAAGCTGCTTAAAAGATATGAGCTGATGCTGGATAACAGTATCTCCGAACAGATAGAGGAGCAAAAAAAGACGCTTATTAAAACTCATACAAATGATGAGGTTATAAATGAAATTGAACGCGTAAAATCGACTCTTGAAGATGCATTTAAGCCGCTGTATGAACACGCGGATGAATATTTTAAGAGCGGGATAATCGACGGTAACAAAAAACGCCATATGAATGAACTTGATTATTTGAAAAAACGCTACTCAGTGGATGTAAAACGCAGTTTAAGACAAGAGCTCAACAATCTGGACGAATTAAGCGAAAAATTGATGCCGAATGGCGCATTGCAGGAAAGACTCTATCACCCTTGGCAGTTTGCGGTGAGTAATTGGGATTATTCCCCACTCAGCTATACAGAGAAATTAACGGTCATAAAAAGTTAATAATTAGCGGATACCATGCGATTTCTTCATTTGAAGAAATCGCTTTTTTAATTTGACAAAATAATTTGGCAATCTTTTTATAATTTGTGGAGGAAAGTGGGGAGATGTGGTAAATTAATATATAGCGGGGTGAGAATATGTTCATGGGTGAGTATAAACATAATTTGGATACGAAAGGCCGCATAATTGTGCCGAGCAAATTCAGAGAATTACTCGATGAACAATTCGTTATTACGCGAGGGCTCGACCGCTGTTTATTTGCTTATACAGTGGACGAATGGAGCCGCATAGAAGAAAAACTTAAAGCGCTTCCGCTGACTAAGAAAGATGCACGTAAATTTACGAGATTATTTTTCTCGGGTGCAACGAACGTGGAAATCGATAAGCAGGGACGCATCAATATCCCGCAAAATCTGCGTGAATACGCAGGATTATTAAAAGATTGCACCGTTATCGGTGTATCCAGCAGAATCGAAATTTGGGATTCAGCAGCCTGGGAAGATTTTTATACAGAATCAGAAGATAACTTTGAAGATATAGCAGAAGATTTAATCGATTTTGACCTTTAGGATGTGACAAATTGTTCAACCACACTTCAGTTTTATTGAAAGAAACAGTCGATGGTTTAAATATTAAACCGGACGGCATATATGTCGATGCAACACTCGGCGGCGGCGGACATACATCATATTTATTGTCACAGCTTGAAACAGGCCATGTCTATGCATTTGATCAGGACATGACAGCGATAAATAACGCCCGTGAAAAATTTAAAGACAACAGTAACATAACTTTAATTCATACAAATTTTGAAAATATAACAACAGCACTTAACGAATTAGGTGTGACAAGTGTCGATGGTATACTTTACGATCTCGGCGTTTCAAGTCCGCAGCTAGACGTTACAGAACGGGGCTTCAGTCACTCAAAGACAGCACGACTCGACATGAGAATGGATCAGACGCAGTCGCTGGATGCTTACGAAATTGTTAATGATTATCCGTACGAAGCTTTAGTCGGTATCTTTTTCAGATACGGTGAAGAGAAGTTTTCGAAAAAAATTGCAAGAGAAATCGAGCGTTTAAGACAAATCGAACCAATTGAAACAACGACCGAACTGGCGGAAATTATTAAATCACAAATTCCTCAGAAGTTTAGAAGAACAGGCGGACATCCTGCGAAACGTATTTTTCAGGCGCTCCGTATTGCAGTTAACGATGAGCTGGGTGTATTCGAGCGTTCATTGGAGCAGGCAATTGAACTGCTGAACAAAGATGGCCGTGTATCGGTAATCACATTCCACTCTTTAGAAGACAGAATTTGCAAGCAGATGTTCGTTGAATACGAAAAAGGGCCGGAGCTGCCAAGAAATATGCCGATTATCCCTGAGGGCTATGAACCGGTATTAAAAAGGGTAAATCGAAAACCGATTATCGCCGAAGGCGACGATCTCGAGTCCAACCCGCGTGCGCGCAGTGCGAAGCTTCGAATTGCTGAGAAACAAGTATAGGAAGTGTTGACATGGTAGTAGAAAGATATACTGAAGTAAATCCTGCGAAAAAAGTATACAGAGAACCTGACAGTCAGCCGAAAACCCTGAAAAAAGAAAAACTTGTCGGGATAAAGCGGATGGAAATGGCTATTTACATAACGCTGGCGGTTCTGATTGCAGCGGTTTCCATATATGTGCTATCTTTGAAAATGGAAGCATACAACTATCAAAGTGAGAAGTCATCTATAGAACAGACAATTGCAGTTAAAAATGGTGAGATCAGTGAGCTGAATACTGAAGTCACATACCTTGCTTCCTACGATCGCATATACGAAAAAGCTCAGGAACTGGGCTTAGATTTGAATAATAGCAATGTAAAGGTTGTAGAAAAGTATGGCGAAGATTAGACGGAAACTCAGTCTTAAAAATAGCAAGGTAACAATTGGCGCACTCCTGATATATTTCGGTATAGGAGTGCTTTTTCTTTTGATTATCGGACAATTCACGAAATTGATGATATTTCAGACGATAGATGATGAAGATTTAATCGCAAGAGGGCAGGATAAGTATGCCGTCAGCGCGATAAATGAACCCGAACGCGGAGAAATTGTCGACCGTGAAGGCAATATCCTGGCAGCTGATATGGAAGCTTACCGGATTGCCATAATTACGGATGAGAATTATCCAAATCACGTGAGCAATCCAAAAGAGACAGCAGCATTACTTGCTGAAGTTGTCGATATGGATAAAGCAGAAATACAAAAACAAATTGAAGAAAACATTGAAAAGGGCCAGTTCCAGATGGAACTTGGACAGGCTGGACGCAATGTTTCATATAATGATAAGAAGTTTCTGGAAGAATCAGAGGCGACAGGTATAGTTTTTGAACCCGAAACGAGACGTTTTTATCCGAACGGGCAATTTGCTTCGCATTTAATCGGCTTTGCTGAATTAAATGATGACATTGGCGGCCTCGACGGGCAGCTCGGTTTTGAGCGTATTTATAACGACCTGCTGCAAGGTGAGCCGGGCAGTGTGGATTATTCTCAGGACGTCTGGGGTTATATTGTGCCGAACTCTGATAATGTTAAACCGCCGGTCAACGGGCATGATATTAAACTGACTATCGATCCGAATATTCAGCTCTATCTTGAAGATACATTATCGGATATGGAAGAGCATTTTGAGCCGGAAGAATTAATTGCGGTTGTCGCTGATGCAGATACAGGTGAGATTTTGGCAAGCGGTCAGCGCCCGACATTTAACCCTGAAACGCGTGAGGGCTTCGGGAACAGCTGGCTGAATATGCTTTATGAATATTCATTTGAACCGGGTTCAACATTTAAAGTATTCGGACTGGCAGCGGCTATCGAAGAAGGCGCCTACGACCCGGATACTGTTTATACTTCAGGCTCGATGGACGTAATGGGTTCAACGATCTACGACTGGGAAACTGAAGGCTGGGGCGATATTACTTATAATGAAGGTATGCAGTATTCTTCAAACGTTCTGATGATGATTTTGCAGGATAAAGTCGGCGCAGATAAAATGCTTCAGTATTATAAAGACTTCGGCTTTGGAGAGACAACAGGATCTGAATTCCCGACAGAAGTTACAGGACAGATGGCCTGGGATAATGAACTGCAGCAGAAGACAACATCTTTCGGACAGACATCGACAGTAACGCCGATTCAATTGATTCAGGGTATGACGGCACTGTTGAATGAAGGCGAAATGAAGAAACCTTATGTTGACGAAATTACGGATGATTCCGGGAAGGTCGTATATGACGGTAAGGAAGAAACAGTTAGACAGGTTATTTCTCCGGAAGCGGCAGAGAAGACCGTGTCTGAAATGAATACACTGATTGACGGTTCGCTGGATCATAACCCTCAGTATAAATCTGATGAGTATGAAGTTACGGGGAAATCCGGTACTGCTCAGATTTATGATCCGGACACAGGCGGATATATGGATGGAGATTATCAATTCTTCACTTCATTTTTAGGGTATGCGCCAAAAGAAGACCCTGAAGTGATTGTCTATTACGGTATTAAGCTTGCCAGTGAGAACAAAAGTGAAACATGGGATAACGGTGTCGCACGCGGCTTTAATCCTCTGATGGAACGAACGCTGAAATATTTAGAAGTATCTGAAGCGGACGTATCAGGTGATCATAATGTTGTCGAAATCGGAGACTACAGAGGGCAGAAGTTAGACGCCTTAACTGGCGAATTAAATGATACAATTGATGTGAAAATAGTCGGGAACGGTACAGAGATTACTGAGCATTTTCCGCAGGATGACACGCTGCTGCCTTACGATTCATTGTTTGTAAAAACAGATGGTGAACCGACACTGCCGGACTTCAAAGGGCTTTCGAAACGGGAAGCGTTGATGCTGGCTGACTTTATAGGTATAAATATTACAGTCGAAGGTGAAGGTTACGTAAACAGCCAGTCACAAAATGCGGGCACAGCAATAACGGAAGAAACTGCTGTGGAAATCACTTTATCGTCTAATGACCCGAACGATTAGGAGGAACTATGAATTATATATTTTTCGCAGCTGCACTTGTGCTGACTGCCATACTGATACCAATTATAATCCCTTTATTGAAACGCATGAAATTTGGTCAGACTATCCGGGAAGAAGGACCCGAAAGCCATATGATTAAAACAGGAACACCGACGATGGGGGGACTGTCATTTATTTTAGTGACAATCGTCCTGTCCGTTATCGGATTGTTCTTCGTTGATGATATTTATAAACTGCTCGTGTTAATAATCGTTACAATCGGTTTTGCATTAATCGGTTTTATCGATGACTATATTATCGTCGTTAAAAAAGATAATGCAGGACTGTCATCAAAACAAAAGTTTCTTGCACAAATAGCAGTTGCAGTCATTATTTTTTATAATGATTAACTGGATTCCTGATATCGACGCAGGCATTCAGATTCCGGGAACTGATTTATTTATCCCGCTCGGTATATTCTTTGTCGTCTGGATTGTGTTCTGGCTCGTCGGATTTTCTAACGCTGTGAACTTAACAGACGGTCTTGACGGACTGTCGACAGGAACATCGATTATTGCATTCGGTTCATTCCTTGCAATCAGCCTTGTAACAGGTGAGATGGAAATTGCACTGTTTCTTTTTATTTTAATTGGTTCACTGATTGGATTTTTAATATTTAATAAATATCCGGCAAAACTGTTCATGGGTGATACAGGTTCACTCGCACTCGGCGGTATTATTGCAACGGTATCGATTCTTCTGAACAGCAGTCTGCTGCTCTTACTTATCGGTCTGGTTTTCGTAATTGAAACAGCAAGTGTAATGATGCAGGTGGCATCGTATAAAACAACCGGCAAAAGAATATTTAAAATGACGCCGATTCATCACCATTTTGAACTGTCAGGATGGAATGAATGGAAAATCGTCATCGTCTTCTGGTCAGTCGGCCTGCTGTCAGGTGTGCTCGGTGTAATATTAGGAGTGATGTAAGATGAAACTATTCAGCGGATACGAGAATAAAAATGTCATCGTACTCGGTTATGGCAGAAGTGGAAAAAGTGCTGTAAATGCGCTTGTCAGTTTAGGAGCAAACGTTACACTGACGACGAATGAAGTATTCTCTGATGAAGAATCGGAACAGAAATATAATGCGTGGGGTGTTGAAATAGTCGACGGACACCATCCGGCTAATCTTTTAAATCAAGCAGATTTAATCGTTAAAAACCCGGGTATCCCGTACAGTATTCCCTTTTTAAAAGAAGCAGAAGAAAGAAAGATTCCAATTGTTACAGAAGTTGAGATTGCCCATCATCTAAGCGAAGCACCGATTTATGCGCTGACCGGCACAAATGGTAAAACAACGTGCACACATCTTTTAGGTGAGATGCTTGAAAATAACGGCAGCAGTCCTATTTTATGCGGTAATATCGGCTATCCTGCAACAGACGCTGCAATGGAAGCGGCAGCTGATGATACATTGCTGATGGAACTGTCATCATTTCAGCTGATGGGTATTAAAGAATTCAGACCGAATATTGCGGTCATTACGAATATCTATCAAGCTCATTTGGATTATCACGGCTCGGTTGAAGAATACGTTCACGCCAAGCTTGAAATATTTAAAAATATGACAGCAGATGATCTGCTGATTTTCAATAAAAAACAGGCGTCTATGCTGGAAGGACTGGATATTAAATGCCGCATCCAGTATTTTGACGCTGATAATGCAGCTGATGCATATGCAGCTGACGGCAATTTAATCGTGCATGGTGAAGTAATCATGCCGGTTAAAGATGTTGTATTAAAAGGTGAGCACAACATCGAAAATATTCTTGCAACACTGCTCGTTGCTTCAGCGCACGGTGTAAGTCTGGATGCAATGAAACAGACACTGACTACTTTCAGCGGTATATCCCACAGACTTGAGCGTCTCGGCGAAGTCGGTGAAGTGAAGTGATTTATTATAACGACTCCAAAGCGACAAACAATCTGGCAACATCATTTGCACTGAAGAGTTTTGATACACCGGTTATCTGGCTTGCAGGCGGACTGGACCGCGGGCAGTCACTCGACGAGTTAATGCAGTATGCAGGACACGTGAAGCGGATTGTCTCATTTGGACAAACAGCCCCTAAGTTTAAAGCACTTGCAGAGAAGCTGAATATTCCTTATGACGTGACTGATAATCCGTATACAGGGATAGAACTGACACATCGTTACGCAGTCCGGGGAGATACAGTATTATTTTCCCCGGCATGTGCGAGCTGGGATCAGTATAAAGATTACGAGCGCCGCGGGGATCACTTCAAGGAAGGCTTCGCAAAACTCAGCTAAAAGATAAGGAGGTATAGCCGATGAGTAACGATGATAATAATATCGATGACATTAAAGAAAAATTAAAAAGAAACGTCAGGATACTGAGTATGTCGGCTATACTGCTAAACCATCCGGTAGTAAAGATGAAGCTGAAAAAGAGCCGAAAACCAAAGAGTTTCCAAAAAAAGAAAAATCAGAAGATGCGGATTTATCATTAACAATTGAACACTATAAAGATTTTGAAGATAAAAAAACCGCTGCTGAAAATACCAAAGATAAAAATAATAAGAAAAAAGGTAAACAGAAAAATAAAACTGTTAAAGATAAAAAGTCTGGCGGTAAAAAAACAGCAGCGGCAGATAAAAGAAAAGATAAACCGAAGAAACCCAAAAAAGAGTTTCAATTTAAACGAGTACATATGTATATCGGAATTATAATCTTTTTAATACTGCTGCTCGGTGTACTCTTATGGTATGTGTTTTCAAGCGCCAGTGATGTTAAAGAAATAAGTTTTGAAGGCAACAGCCTGGTTACAGAAGCAGAGCTTGAAGAGCGGATCGGCTTTAGTACCGGGGATAAGATGTTCAGTATTTCTGCCGGCAAAGCTGAGGATAACGTTGAACTGCTGCCGGTTATTAAAGAAGTATCTGTAGAGCGTGACTGGCCGAATAATGTTACAGTTAACGTTAATGAATATAAAGCTATTGCTTATATTAATAGTGAAGATCTTTATTTTCCGGTGCTCGAAAACAGCAGAATACAGCGGGGCTATCCAAGTGCTCCCCGCAATGCACCGATTATTTACAATTTCGAAGGTGAAGAATTCGATGCGCTTGTTGCAGCGCTGAACGAAATTGAAGTTGATATACTGGAAAGTATTTCAGAAATATATTTCCGGCCGACAGATAATTCGATGCGCCGTATTCACGTGTTCATGAATGACGGTCAGGAAATAGTTGCAGATTATGAAACGTTTAGTGATAAAATGAATTACTATATCGGTATCCGTCAGGAAATCGGTGAGGAGACCGGCGGTATAATAGATATGGAAGTCGGCACAAGTTATCTGCCGTACGACAGCGCCGATGCACGTGAAATTAAAGATAATATTTATAATGAACCGTCACAGGCGGGTTATATCGAAGATATAAATGAAGCACTCGACGGTGTAAGATCAGCACTTGGTGAAATAGACAGTGCTGCTGAAGAATAAAAACACATAAAGTAAAACAAATCTTTTGAAATAGTTCACATTAATCAGAGTATAATGTAAACTAGAAATAGTATTATGAAAATGGCTGTGTAGGAGGCAATAAGGTGAAGGAACATTATTATGTTGCCCTTGATATCGGCTCGTCTAGTGTCAAAGTAGTGGTCGGGGAAAAATTTCACAATGGTGTGAATGTTATTGGTACCGGCCAGACCTTCACTGATGGGGTTTCTAAAGGGATGATCAACGATTTTGATCAGGCTAAAAATGCAATTACAGATACAATTAAAAAAGCGAAAATCGCTTCAGGTGTAGATATTGAAGAAGTGTTTGTGAAAATTCCAATCGCGGATACTCACATTCAGTTCACAGAGGACGCAATACGTTTCGGCGGGAAAGCGACAGAAATTAACGGCGAACATATCGAAGAACTGCTCGAAAATGTAAGAATAGAAGATATGGCAGGCCAGAAGAAGTAGTCAGCGTTTACCCGGTATCTTTCTTAGTCGACGGTCTGCATGAAGTAAATGATCCGAAAGAAATGATCGCAGAAGAAAGTCTGGCAGTTAAAGCGGGAGTAGTCTCTGCAAATCGCACACTGCTTATAAATATCGTTAAATGTGTTGAAGCAGCAGGTTTAACTATTTTGGATGTCTATTCAGATGCGGTAAACTATCAGCACATACTGACAGATGCTGAGATTGAACTTGGTGCTGTCGTTATTGATATGGGTCTTGACTTAACTCAGTTTGCTTATTATGAACGAGGATCTTTAAAATATGCTAACAGCATAGGTCTTGCCGGCCGTGATATAACGCTGGATTTAGTCGATGAGTTTAATACTACATACGATGAAGCGGATCAGGCAAAAGAACAGTACGGACATGCATTTTTTGATCTTGCTAGCGACGATGAAAAAATGATGCTTCAGCAAAATGACTCGGGTGAACCGGCAGAAGTGACTTCAAAAGACTTAGCTGATGTCATCGAGCTCGTTGTCGAGGATATGTTCATGAGTGTATTTGAAGACCTCGCTAAGAACGGCATTAACAATGTACAGGGCGGTTTCGTTCTGACAGGCGGTACTGCAAATATTCGCGGCATCAAAGAATTGATGCAGGATTTAGTTGCTGAAAAAGTAAGAGTTCATATACCAAATCAAATGGGTGCGAGAAAACCCGAATTCTCAAGCGCAATCTCAGTTTTATCAAGCGGAATAATGTTTGATGAGTTACTGGAATATGTTACAATTGATAATTATGATGACTATCCAGAAACAGATTCACAAAATACAGTGAATGATGAACAGGAAGCACAGCCTGCAAACTTCTTTACAGGATTGTTTGCAAAACGTAAAGAAGAGAATGAGCTTCAGGTCAATCGGGATGAAAATCATGATGAAGGTTCATACGAAGATGATTATAATTATCCTGATGAAGACAGTATTGAGGAATCACAGGCTGATAATGAAGCTGCCGATGACGAATACGAGGATTACACTTATGATGACGCCGAGACTAACTCTGAACGGATAGATAAAGAACCGAAAGAGCAGGGCGATTTAGGCAGTAAAGTTAAAAAAATATTTAAAAATCTATTTGAGTAGAAGTACATTTGGGAGGAAAGATTAATGTTAGAATTTGAACAAGGTTTCAATCACATGGCGACGTTAAAAGTTATCGGTGTTGGCGGCGGCGGTAATAATGCTGTTAACCGTATGATCGAGGATGGAATGTCTAATGTTGAATTTATCGCAATCAACACTGACGGACAGGCTTTAAACTTATCTAAAGCTGAGTCAAGAATCCAAATCGGCGAAAAATTAACACGCGGATTAGGTGCCGGAGCTAATCCGGATATCGGTAAAAAAGCTGCAGAAGAATCACGCGAACAAATCGAAGATGCAATCCAGGGTGCGGATATGGTATTCGTCACAGCTGGTATGGGCGGCGGTACAGGTACTGGTGCAGCACCTGTCGTTGCTAAAATTGCTAAAGAAATGGGTGCACTTACGTAGGTGTTGTTACACGCCCATTCGGTTTTGAAGGAAGAAAGAGACAAACTCAGGCTGCTGCAGGTGTTGAGCAGATGAAAGCAGCAGTTGATACTCTGATTATTATCCCAAATGATCGCTTATTAGATATCGTAGATAAATCTACACCGATGATGGAAGCATTTAAAGAAGCTGACAACGTATTACGTCAAGGTGTTCAAGGTATTTCTGACCTTATCGCTGTAAGCGGTGAAGTTAACCTTGACTTTGCGGACGTTAAAACTATTATGCAAAACCAGGGTTCTGCATTAATGGGTATCGGTATTTCAGCTGGCGAAAACCGTGCAGTTGAAGCAGCTAAAAAAGCAATTTCAAGTCCTCTCTTAGAAACGTCAATCGTTGGCGCGCAGGGTGTTCTAATGAACATCACAGGCGGAGAATCACTGTCACTGTTCGAAGCGCAGGAAGCAGCGGATATCGTTCAGGATGCAGCGGATGAAGATGTTAATATGATCTTCGGTACTGTTATTAACCCTGAACTTGAAGACGAAATTGTGATTACTGTAATCGCTACAGGCTTTAATGAAAAAACGCTTCAGCGTTCTTCAGACAGACCTGCTGAGCAGCCTGAACAAAACCAGTCACGCGGCGGAGGCAGCAACTTTAACCAGCCTCCGGCATACAATTCAAGAGACATTGCTGAAGATGACGGATTCACACGTGAGCCGGATAAATTCGACAGCAGACCTCAGGAAGAGCCGGATGTCCCGACTTTCCTTAAAGGGAACAGCTCGAGAAGAGAAAGACGCAGAAGATAAATTTTGTGCATTGTATATAACGGAGATATTGGCGACCCAATATCTCCTTTATTTTATAGGTGGGAGATAATTTGAATAATAATAACTCATTTGAATTACATAATCATTACTCGGGCAGCACTTCAGAATCGCTGACGTTTGGCTATACTGTCAGACAAGGCGGTCACAGCCCTTATCCAAATCAGAGTTTTAATATGGCACTCTATATTGGTGATGATATTAAAAATGTTCACGCTCATCAGGAAATGCTTGCAGAGGAAATTAATTTCCCTCCGGAGTCATGGGTACTGCCGATACAAAAACACGGCGGTAATATTAAAGAAGTGACAACAGCGGATGGCGGTACGAATATTAAAACACTCAGTGATCAGCTTTATGATGTAGACGGCTTGTACACTTACGATACCGGTGTGCTCTTAACGATGAATTATGCTGACTGTATTCCTGTATACGTTTACAGTACGGTCGATAATTTTACCGGTCTTGCACATGCAGGCTGGAGAGGAACAGCTGAACACATTACAGAGAAACTGATTAACTGCTACAAAGGCAGTAAAGATAACTTACGAGTCATTATCGGTATCGGCATCAACAAGGAGTATTATGAAGTGGATAATACTGTCATCGACGCACTCACACCGGTTCCTGAAAGTTCATATGAACAGACAGACACCGGATGGCAGCTCGATTTAAAAGATGTTAATAAACACCAGGCAATCCAGGCGGGAATTAAGTTGCAGCACATTAGTGTAACCAGTATTGGTACAGAGGCAGATGAGTTCTTCTCGTTTCGTTTGGAGCAGGGTAACACCGGACGGGCACTGGCTTTTATAGGGAGGCATAATAATGATTAAAGAAAACTACGAACAGATAAAAAACGAAGTCGGCGATGATGTTAACATTATTGCCGTAACTAAGTATCATACAGTCGAAGAAACACTCGAGGCGTATGAAGCAGGGGTCAGACATTTCGGCGAAAACCGCATTGAAGGATTTATTGAAAAACGTAAAGCACTGCCTGAAGATGCAGAAGTGCACTTTATCGGTACTATGCAGTCGAGAAAAGTAAAAGAAGTTATTGACGACCTCCATTACCTTCATTCACTTGAGCGTGAAAGTGTAGCGAAAAAAATTGAACAGACGGGGCAACATGTTGTAAACTGTTTTATACAGGTAAATGTTTCTGATGAAGATTCTAAGCATGGTCTTCAGCCGGAGGAAGTAGAAGATTTCCTTTTGAAACTAAAAGATTACAAATATGTTAAAGTCATCGGTTTAATGACTATGGCACCTCATACAGAAGATAGTTCAGTTATTGAGAACACTTTTACCGGACTAAAAAATCTGCAGGAAAAAGTTGAAAAAAATTATCCTGATGTAACTGAACTCAGCATGGGGATGAGCAATGATTACCCGAGTGCAGTGAAAAACGGTGCAACATACATACGTATTGGCAGTAAAATTATGGGGAGTTAGGTGAGAAATATGGCTATTACTAGTTTATAAAAAATTTATTTGTCGTCGAAGAGGAAGTCCCTGTTAATAATATTAAGACAGAGCACTAAAACACCGGCGAAAGTGACAAATCTGAATACGAATAAACAACCGAATAGCCGTCAAAAAGAGGCGGTACCTAAAAAGACAGCACAAAACCAGAAAAAAGTGACCGGTTCAAAACAAGGGGTTTCGAAACCGGCAGCACCAAAAGCGCAAAAAGTACAGCATGAACAGAGAAATAATAATCAATCCAGCAGGGAGAATCGGACAATGCCTGTAAATGATCAGAATACAAAAGTATGTTTATTTGAACCAAGAGTGTTTGCGGAAACGCAGGATATTGCCGATGAGCTGAAAAGCAACCGTGCGGCACTGGTTAATCTGACAAAATTGATTCGGTTCCAAAAAAGCGCATCGTGGACTTTTTAAGCGGAACAGTTTATGCTTTAGAAGGCGATATTCAAAAAGTAGGTGCGGATATTTTTCTTTGTACACCAAACAGCTTTGGTGTTGAGGGTGAAATCTCTGACAAAGAAGAGTTTTTCGATGAAATGTAAGGAGCGTTATTTTGGATAATTCATTAATAGTAACAGTTTTAATTTACATCTATCAGTTTTTTAACTTTGCATGGCCGATATTTACATGGGGCTTAATTATTTACATTCTGTCTTCTTGGCTGCCGGCCTTGCGCGAATCGGCTTTCGGCGATTTTCTAGGCAAGGTTTACGAACCGCTCTTAGAACCGTTCAGACGCATGATACCGCCATTAGGCGGAGTTCTGGATTTATCACCCGATAATTTAATTATCATCTTCAACCTGTTCCAGTTTGGTTTGAATGAAATATTTAGAGTCCTTATTATGTGGGCTTCATAAACGGAGATATTGGTTCAGCCAATATCTCCATTCTTTATTAAGGTGTGATTTTATGAAAGATATTTACCAGCATTTCAGGCCCGAAGAACGGGAAATGCTGACTTTATTGAATAGTAAATTTGAGCAGGCATCAAATAATTTTTATGCCGTGCTGACGGATTTCTTAAATCCGCGGGAGCAAAGATGATTGAAAGTTTAAGCGGAAATTACCCGGACATTACGGTACATTATTACGGCGGAGGCAAGAACAAAACGTGAGCGTCTCCGGGCAATGCTGCTGCCGGAATACTTCGAGTTTTCACAGGATGATTTTCTAGTTACTGTGTTTGAAGTGTCCTATCCCGATAAATTTGTAACCTTGTCACACCGTAATCTTCTCGGTGCAATTATGAGTATCGGTGTCGACCGGTCGATTATTGGAGATATAGTGAACGGTGATAAAATTCAATTCGCTGTAACTGAGCCTTTTAAAGAACTGTTTAAAACAGAGCTGACAAAAATTAAAAATGCACCGCTGAAATTAACGGAAATACCTCACCAGGAATTTATCGACGCGAACGTGACTATGAAGCCTGCTGCTATACTCAGTTCATCTTACCGTCTCGACTCAATCGTTTCACTCGTCTTAAAAGAGGGAAGAGCAAAGTCGAAGGAACGCGTTGAAAAAGAAAAAGTTAAAGTGAATCATTCGATAGTCGATGAGCCTTCGTTTATAATAGAAACTGGAGATATAATCTCGGTACGCGGATTTGGCCGTTTTATCGTAACGGAACAAATTGCAGAAACGAAAAAGGAAAATACAGACTTGAAGTAATGATAGTAACTGATAATTGAGGTGAACGGATTGAGAAGAGAGAAATAACTAATAAAAGTTTTCAACAGTCTACCGAGGTCTTGATGAACAGGCCGTAAGACAGCATTTAACAGAAGTTGCTGACGAACTTGAGAAGAAAGACGCAAGAATTTCACAGCTTGAAGAAATGCTGAACGAACGTGAGGAAAATCTGAACAGCTTCAAAAGTGTAGAATCATCTATTCAGGAAGCTATTTTAAGTGCAGCCAAAGCTGGCGACGATATTAAACAGCGCGCACAGAATTACGGAGACAGTATTATTCAAAAAGCTGAAACAGAAGGCGAACAAATCGTCAGCCGTGCCAGACAGAAAGAAAATCACATGATGCAGCATAACGAGGATTTAAAACGCCAGGCGAAAATCTTCAGAGCGCGTTATAAAATGCTGGTTCAGGCTCAGCTCGACCTGCTGGAAACTGAAGACTGGGAAAGATTACTTGAATTTGACGGCACCGAATCCGAAAAAGCAAATTTACATTGACGAATTGTAAGATATTTAGCATAATTAATATGTATTATTAGACACGCAAACTTTCATTGGAATGCAGCGATCGGAGGATGGTGAGAGCTCCGGCAAAGATGAACGCTTTGAAATCACTAATGATTTATAAAAAATAAGTAAACAAAGTGGACTCTAAGCAGTCAAGAAGGGTGGTACCGCGGTCATTCGCCCCTTAACATGCTTAGAGTCTTTTTATTATAAAAAAGGAGAATCATTATGGACTATAAAGACACTTTATTAATGCCGAAAACAGCATTTAAAATGCGCGGCGGTTTAGTTAACAAAGAACCAAAAATGCAGCAGCACTGGGAAGACATCGATCTTTACAATAAAAAACTAAAATTAAACGAAGGTAACACCGTTCATTCTTCACGACGGACCGCCATATGCCAACGGTAACCTGCACATGGGTCACGCTTTGAACAAAATCATCAAAGACATGATTATCCGCAACAAACAGATGCAGGGCTTCTACGCACCATATGTACCCGGCTGGGATACACATGGTCTGCCGATTGAACAGGCATTGACAAATAAAGGTGTCGACCGTAAATCGATGTCTATTGAAGAATTCAGAAACAAATGTATTGAATTTGCGAACTCGCAAATCGATATCCAGCGCGATGGTTTTAAACGCATGGGTATCGATGGTGAATGGGATAATCCTTACCTGACTTATAAACCTGAATTTGAAGCATCACAAGTCCGTGTCTTAAAAGATATGGTAGCAAAAGATTTAATTTACAAAGGTAAAAAACCAATTTACTGGTCTCCGACAAGTGAATCTTCACTCGCTGAAGCTGAGCTCGAATACCAGGATAAAGTATCACCATCAATTTACGTATCATTTAAAGTAAAAGACGGTCAAGAGGTTGTAGACAAAGGCGTTAAATTTGTCATCTGGACAACAACGCCGTGGACAATTCCATCAAACCTTGCACTTGCTGTGCACAAAAACTTAAACTACGTCCAGTTTAACTATGAAGGTGAAGAGTTTATCGTAGCAGAAGATTTGCTTGATCAATTTGCCGGTGAAGTTGAGTTCGACAAAGAAAAATTACACGCACGAAAGAATTTAAAGGTTCGGAGCTTGAATATATTACAGCAGAGCATCCGTTATTCGACCGTGAAAGCTTAGTGATTTTAGGTGACCACGTAACGATTGAAGCCGGTACCGGCGTTGTTCATACTGCTCCAGGTCATGGTGACGATGACTTTAAAGTTGGTCAGCAGTATGGTCTTGACGTGTTAAGCCCTGTTGATGACAAAGGTGTTTTCACTGAAGAGGCTGGGAAATATGAAGGACTGTTTTACGATGATGCGAACAAAGTGATTTCAGATGATTTGAAAGAAGCCGGCGCATTATTAAAACTGTCATTTTACACTCACTCGTATCCGCATGACTGGCGTACGAAGAAACCTGTAATCTTCCGTGCAACACCGCAATGGTTTGCATCGATTGAAGGCGTTCGTGAAGATATTTTAAATGCGTTAATGGATACGAAGTTCCAGGTTGAATGGAACCGTAAACGCATGTACAATATGATCAAAAATCGCGGAGACTGGGTCATTTCACGCCAGCGTGTATGGGGTGTGCCGTTACCACGGACGAAAACGGTGAGGAGATCATCGATGCTGATGTGCTTGAACATGTCGCGTCACTGTTTGAAGAGCACGGTTCAAACATTTGGTTTGAGTGGGATGCTAAAGACTTATTACCGGAAGGTTTCACGCATGAAAGTGCACCTAACGGAGAGTTTACGAAAGAAACCGATATTATGGATGTTTGGTTTGACTCAGGTTCAACACCCGCGGTGTGCTGGATTACAGAGAGAACTTAACGTATCCTGCCGACCTTTACTTTGAAGGCTCGGATCAGTACCGCGGATGGTTTAACTCATCACTAATTACAAGTGTTGCAACAAGAGCCACTCGCCTTACAAAGAACTGTTATCACACGGTTTCGTAATGGACGGAAAGGCAAGAAAATGTCTAAATCTCTCGGTAACGTAATTCTGCCGACAAAAGTAATGCAGCAGATGGGTGCTGATATGTCTGTGGGTAATGTCATCAGATTTCCAGGAGGATGTTCGTGTATCTGACGATATTTTAAAACAAGTGTCGGAAGTGTACCGCAAAATTCGTAACACATTCAGATTCCTGCTCGGTAACGTCAACGACTTTAACCCGGCAGAAAATAACGTGGCATACGAAGATTTATATGAAGTTGATAAATATGTACAACCGTTTTAACGAGCTGAAAACATTTATGCTTGATGCATACGAGCGTTATGACTATGTAACGATGTACCAGACTGTACAAACTTTATCAACGTCGATCTGTCGAACTTCTATCTCGATTACGGCAAGGACATTCTTTATATTGAATCAGAAGATGCACCAATCAGACGCAGTCTGCAGACAGTATTGTACAAAATCCTTAGAGAATTAAATCTTATTCTTGCGCCTGTGTTAGTACACACTGCTGAAGAAATTTACGAACATACACCGCATACTGACAAGGAAAGTGTTCACCTTGAGCTTTATCCAGAGCGTGAAGAAACGGATGCTGAACTTGTAGGGAAGTGGCAGAAATTCATGACTGTCCGCGATGACGTTTATAAAGCGCTTGAAGAAGCCCGCAATGAAAAAGTGATTGGTAAATCACTCGATGCAAAAGTAACACTGACACAGCCGGCTTTAATTTGGATGATATCCGCGGTAATCTTGAGCAGTTCTTTATCGTGTCGCAGGTTGAAGTGGCTGAAACAGTCGCTGACGGTACAGCTTACGACGTTGTTACTGTTAAAGTTGAACATGCTGACGGCGAACGCTGTAACCGCTGCTGGAACTATTCAACTGCTGACGCATTAGTTAACGGTGAAGATGATATTTGTCCACGCTGCCGAGAAGTTGTGGAGCAGAGTAAGTGATGAAACAATACAGAATATATCCGATGGTAATCCTCGGAATAATCGTACTGGCAATAGATCAGCTGACAAAGTATTTAGTAGCGACAAGAATGGAACTCGGGGAATCGATTCCAGTCTTAGGGGAGTTTTTTAAAATCACTTCCCACCGCAACAGCGGTGCTGCATGGGGAATGTTTGAAGGACGAATGACATTTTTCTACATCATCACAGTCGCTGTGCTTATATTTTTAATATATTTTTATAAGACTGAAGCAAAAAATAATCTATTAATGCAGTTCGGTATTACACTGCTGATGGCAGGTGCGCTTGGTAACTTTATCGACCGCCTGTTATTCCAGGAAGTTTGGATTTCGCCGACGTGCTGATTTTTACGTATGATTTCCCTATTTTTAACGTGGCAGACAGTGCCCTTACAATCGGCGTGATTATATTGTTAATCGAAGTATTTATAACGGGAAGAGGTAAAGAAGAAAATGAATTTAATTATAACTGAAGAAAATGCAGGCGAAAGACTGGATACAGTACTCGCAAGTATCGTTCCCGATACATCCCGTACAGACATACAAAATCGCGTAAAATCGGGTCACATTACAGTAAACGGCCAAACGGTAAAACCGAATTATAAAGTAAAAGAGGACGACAATATTAAACTGCTTGAACGTGAAAACGTTGAAGCGGATATTGTTCCTGAAAATTTAAATCTTGATATCGTCTATGAAGACGATGATGTAGCAGTCGTTAACAAAGATCGCGGCATGGTCGTTCACCCGGCGGCAGGACACGCGTCTGGCACACTGGTTAATGGACTGATGGGGCAGCTCGACAACCTGTCAGGCATTAACGGTGAATTGCGTCCGGGTATCGTTCACCGTATCGATAAAGACACATCAGACTTCTGATGGTCGCTAAACACGATGTAGCACATCGTCATTTAGTAGAACAGCTCGTTGAAAAGTCAGTAACGAGAAAATATACTGCTCTTGTACACGGCGTAATTCCGCACAATCTCGGGACGATAGAAGCGCCGATTGGCCGTAACCCGAAAGAACGCCAGGATATGGCAGTTGTCGATGACGGCAAGATGCGGTCACTCACTTTAACGTCATTGAACGTTTCGAAAACTTTACACTTGTTGAATGTGTTCTTGAAACAGGACGTACGCACCAGATCAGAGTGCATATGAAATATATCGGCTATCCGCTTGCCGGTGATCCAAAATACGGACCGAGAAAAACGCTTGAAGTCGGTGGACAGCTGCTGCATGCGGTGTTTTAGGTTTTACTCATCCGAAAACTGAAAAGTATATGGAGTTTAAAAAAACTTCCTGCATATTTCACAGACGTAATCGATGAAATGCGTCTGGCTGAAAAATAAATTACAGCTTGACTTAAATGAACGCTATTGGTATGATAATTTCAATCAATTGAATACGAAGTCTTTAAATTTTAGTCCTGTGAGGCTAAGAAGACGTGAACGCCACAATGATGAGTAATCTGGGCCGGAATGGGCAGATTATGTAAAAATCGCTGTGCGAAATATATAACTATATGCTCATGTCTTCTGACATGAGCATTTTTTTATGCAAAAATTCTGGAGGAATTAACAATGGCAGCAAAAACAATTATGGACAGTGAGCAGATTAAACGGGCAGTTACCCGCATGTCGCACGAAATACTGGAAAAACACAAAGGCAGTGAAAACATCGTGCTGCTCGGTATTAAAACACGCGGTGAGCACCTCGCACTGCGCATTCAGGAACGCATCGAAGAAATAGAAGGTGTGAAACTGCCGACCGGCACGATTGACATCAGCGGCTTCAGAGATGACCGCCCGGAAGATATCAAGGCGGACAAGTCAGTCGTCGTGGATACAGACTTTACGAATATGAGCGTGGTCATCGTCGATGATGTACTTGAAACAGGACGCACAATAAGAGCGGCGATTGATGCAATATTGAACACAGCAAGACCGACAACAATATCGCTCGCAATACTCGTTGACAGAGGACACAGAGAACTGCCAATCAGACCTGATTACGTCGGCAAAAACATTCCGACATCGAAAACAGAAAAGTATCAGTAAAAGTAGAAGAAGTCGATCAGGAAACAAGCGTTACTATACTTTAAATAAAAAGGAGATTGGAAGATGGCAAAGTTTGAAGATGAGATTTACGAACGCTCAGTAGAGCCTGAACTCGATGTACATGAGAGACCGAAATTTTTTCAAGGATTACTGCTAAGCTCACAGCATTTGTTTGCAATGTTCGGAGCAACTGTGCTGGTGCCGTTTCTGACAGGCCTGCCGGTAAGTGCGGCACTGATTGCAAGCGGAATCGGAACACTCCTTTACATTTTAATTACTAAGGGGCAGATTCCTGCATACCTTGGTTCAAGTTTTGCCTTTATACTTCCAATTATTATCGCACTTGGCGCAAATACACTTGGAGAAGTACTGACAGCGCTGTTCTTCAGCGGTGTGCTGTATGTTCTGATCGGGCTGGTTATCCGGCTCGCCGGAACAGGATGGATTATCCGCCTCTTGCCGCCGATAGTCGTCGGACCGGTCATTATGGTAATCGGCCTTGGGCTGGCCCCAGTCGCTGTAGATATGGCAATGTACACGGACTCAGGCAATCAGGAAGGTTACAGCATGACCTACATTACAGTTGCACTGATAACACTCACGATTACAATACTGGCTTCAATTTTCCTTAAAGGCGTGCTCGGTTTAATTCCGATTTTAATCGGTATCGTCGGAGGCTACACCACAGCACTGCTGTTTGGCATAGTAGACCTTGAACTAATTAAAACTACGGGCTGGTTTGTGCTGCCGGATCTGTACATTCCTTATCAGGATTATACACCGGCAATGAACTTGGACTCTTCATGGTAATGCTGCCAATCGTCTTTGTCACAATATCAGAGCATATCGGACACCAGATGGTTATCAATAAAATAGTCGGGCGCGACTTCTTTAAGAAACCAGGACTTCACCGCTCGATTATCGGTGACGGTGTCGCAACGATGTTTGCAAGTACAATCGGGGGTCCGCCGACAACTACTTACGGTGAAAACATCGGGGTGCTCGCCATCACGAGAATCTTCAGTGTCTGGGTAATCGGAGGGGCAGCGGTGCTCGCAGTGATACTCGGTTTTGTCGGCAAGTTTACGGCAGTGGTTCAGAGCATTCCATCACCGGTTATGGGCGGTGTGTCCATACTCCTGTTCGGTATTATCGCAGCAAGCGGACTCCGCATGCTGATCGACGCTAGAATTGATTTTGACAACAAACGCAACCTGGTTATCGCCTCTGTGATTTTAGTCATCGGGATCGGTAAAGCGCATTTAGACTTCACGATAGGCAATATTCCCTTCAACCTGGAAGGAATGGCACTCGCTGCAGTAGCAGGAATTATTCTAAATCTAATTTTACCTAAGAGGGAGACGAAATAAATGAAAAACTTATTATCTATGGAACATGTCACTCCGAAAGAAATCGAAGCGTTAATTACGAGAGCAATCGACATTAAAAATGGCAGACCGGTTATGAAGCTAAACGATAAAACAGTTGTCAATCTGTTTTATGAAAACTCGACGCGCACAAAACTCAGTTTTGAAATGGCCGAGAAAAAACTTAACGTTGAACGCCTGCCCTTCGATGTATCGACAAGTTCGGTATCTAAAGGGGAATCACTTTACGACACATGCAAAACACTGGAAGCAATCGGTGCAGATGCACTAGTAGTGAGACATCCGGATAATAAGTATTATGAAGAACTCGAACACCTCAACATTCCGATTATAAACGGCGGTGACGGCAGCGGTTCACATCCAACACAGTCACTTCTCGATATGATGACAATTTATGAAAATTTAGGACAATTATGCGGACTTAAAATAGCAATTGTCGGTGACATCAAACATTCGCGTGTTGCAAAATCGAATGCAGAAGCGCTGACTAAAATGGGTGCGGAAGTATACTTCTCAGGACCTGTTGAATTACAGGATAACACGCTGAACATACCGTATATCGGAATCGATGAAGCAGTTGAAATCTCAGATGTAATAATGCTGCTCCGCGTTCAGCATGAACGTCACGAAGCATATTCAAAAATGCCGAAGGCAGAATATAACGCGCTGTACGGCATGAACAAAGAACGCATGGACAATATGAAGCCCGACGCACTGATCATGCACCCTGCTCCGATAAACCGCAACGTTGAAATTACGGACGAAGTGGTTGAGGGCGAAAAGAGTGTCATATTTGAACAGATGACAAACGGCGTGTTTATGCGTATGAGTATATTAGAATCAGTACTTGATGGGGAAGGGAGCAACAACAATGCTTTTGAAAAACGCTACGCTGTTACTCAATAATAAAGAAGAAATCTCAGATGTTTTAATTAAAGACGGTAAAATTGCTGAATTCGGACAGAATCTTAATGCTGATACGGACATTATCGACTGCACCGGCCTGTTATTAACACCAGGCCTTGTCGATGTACACGTTCACTTAAGAGAACCCGGTTTTGAACATAAAGAAACGATTAAATCGGGGACTAACGCTGCAGCACGCGGCGGCTTTACGACAATCTGTCCGATGCCTAATACAAATCCAATTATTGATACACCTGAAATACTCCGCGATTTAAATAATAAAATTAAAGAAGATGCAGTGATTAAAGTTCTGCCGTATGTGTCGATTACGACCGGTTTAAAAGGTGAGAAACTCGTTGATTCTAAAGCTCTAAAAGCTGAGGGAGCATTTGCTTTTACCGATGACGGTGTAGGAGTACAGAGTGCAGATATGATGTACCGTGCAATGCAGGCTGCTGCAAAAGTTGATATGGCAATCGTTGCACATACTGAAGAAAACACATTAATTTACGGCGGAGCAATCCCAGGCAAGACGAGTGAAAAGCTCGGTGTCAAAGGCATTCCGGCAATTACAGAATCGACTCAGATTGCGAGAGACGTACTGCTCGCTGAAGCGGCAGACTGCCACTATCATGTCTGTCATGTGTCGACAAAAGAAAGCGTCCGGGTCATTCGCGATGCTAAACGTGCCGGCATTAAAGTAACGGCAGAAGTAACACCGCATCATTTAGTACTTGATGAAAATGATATAACCGAAAAAGACCCGAACTTCAAAATGAATCCGCCGCTCCGCGGTGCAGATGACAGAGAAGCGCTGATTGAAGGACTGTTAGACGGCACTCTGGACTTTATCGCAACGGACCACGCGCCGCATCATGAAGATGAAAAAGCTGCTGGTATTGAAACAGCGCCGTTCGGTATCGTCGGCATTGAAAATGCCTTCCAGCTCGTCTACACGAAACTCGTTAAAACAGGTGTGTTTACGCTGCAGCAGCTTGTCGACTGGATGACTATAAAGCCGAGTGAAGTATTTAAACTGGACAGCGGTAAAATAGCAGCTGGCCGTGCGGCTGATTTGACACTGATTGATTTAAACCGTGAATATACTCTGGATAAGAATGATTTTTTATCGAAATCAAAAAACACACCGTTCCATGGAGAGCAGTTGACGAGTGATATCGTTATTGCTGACGGTAAAATTGTGTACGACAATAAGTAAAATACAGGGGTGCTGACATGCTGCAACTTGCAACTGCAATAGCCAAAGCAGAAATTGCCGACAATATTTATGAACTTGTGCTGAAGACGGAGCTTAAAAAATATACGCTCCGTCCGGGACAGTTCGTTCACGTCAGAGTATCAAAATCGACTGAACACGTCTTAAGGCGTCCGATATCAATTTCAAGTATTGATGCTGAAAAAAGTGAAATTACGATTACATTCCGTGCAGAAGGTCCAGGCACTAAAAAGCTTGCTGAAATTAATACAGGAGCAGCTGTCGATGTGCTGATGCCGCTAGGCAACGGCTACGATATTAACACGGCAGAAGCCGGTGAACATGTGCTGATTGTCGGCGGCGGTATCGGGGTGCCTCCGTTATATGAACTCACAAAACAGCTGAATAAGCGAGGCGTCAAAACAACACACGTACTCGGCTTTAATAGTAAAAAAGATGTATTTTATGAAGAGGCATTTAAAACGTTTGGCGAGACACAAGTTGCAACGGCAGACGGGACCTACGGCGTAAAAGGGTTTGTGACAGATGTCATCCAGCAAATTGGTACTGATTTTGATAAGTTTTATGCATGCGGTCCGAAAGTGATGTTAAAAGTACTGGATAACACCATGCCGATGGACGGATTTATTTCTCTGGAAGAAAGAATGGGCTGCGGTTTCGGCGTATGTTACGCATGTGTATGCGAAACAACAGCCGGCGAGCAGGTTAAAATATGTACAGACGGGCCTGTATTTGAAAAAGGAGCGGTTGTGCTATGACGGATAAATTACATATATCGCTGCCGGGACTGGAGTTAAAGAACCCGATTATGCCTGCGTCCGGATGTTTTAGTTTCGGTGAAGAGTTTTCCAAGCTGTACGATTTATCAGAGCTCGGCGCAATTATGATTAAAGCTGCAACAGAAGAGCTTCGAATGGGCAATAAAACACCAAGAGTTGCTGAAACATCGAGCGGTATGCTGAATGCCATAGGCCTGCAGAATCCGGGTGTGGATCATATTATTGAACATGAATTAAAGTATCTTGAGCAGTTTGATGTGCCGATTATTGCGAATGTTGCAGGGACTAAAATTGAAGATTATGTTGAGGTGGCAAGAAAGATTTCCAAGGCGCCGAATGTCAGTGCACTTGAATTAAATATCTCATGTCCTAATGTTAAAGAGGGCGGTATTCAGTTTGGTACAGATCCAGAGACGGCAAGGAAGTTAACAGAATCGGTTAAAGAAGTAAGTGCAAAACCGATTTATGTTAAACTGTCGCCGAACGTCACTAATATAGTTGATATGGCGAAAAGTGTGTCAGCAGCAGACGGTATTACGATGATCAATACGCTTGTCGGTATGCGGCTTGACAATAACGGCAGACCGATACTGGCAAATACGACAGGCGGCTTAAGCGGACCGGCAATTAAACCCGTCGCTTTAAACATGGTATATCAAGTAAGACAGGCATTGCCCGATATTCCGATTATCGGTATGGGTGGTATTGCAACTGTTGAAGATGTACTTGATTTTATAAGTGTCGGTGCTGATGCGGTCGCAATCGGTACGATGAACTTTACGAATCCGTATATTTGCAAGGAATTAATTGAAGATATGCATGTAAAAGTGAGAGTCATGAATTTATCGCATATTCACGATATTAAAGGACGTTCGTTTAACATAACAGGAGGAAAATAAGATGACAGCGAAACCAATTATTGCTTTAGATTTCAGTACATACGAAATGGCGAAAGAATTTCTCGCCGGCTTCGATGAGAAGCTGTACGTTAAAATTGGCATGGAGTTATATATGCAAAGCGGACCGGCAATTATTGACGTCATAAAAGCATATGGCCACGATGTCTTTCTGGACTTAAAATTACATGACATTCCTACAACTGTGGAGCGAACGATGTCGGTACTCGGCAAGCTTAATGTGGATATGGTCAATGTGCATGCAGCAGGCGGTTTTGATATGATGCAACGCGCAGCAGCAGCATTCAGAAAAGAAAATGCAGCGGGTAAAATTATAGCAGTTACACAGCTGACGAGCGTCGATGAACAGACGATGCAGCGTGAACATCAACGCCGCTGTCATTAACTGACAGCGTGCTGCATTATGCGGAGCTGGCATATAAAGCAGGACTCGACGGCGTTGTATCATCGCCGCTTGAAAGCCGTATGATACATAATGAAATCTCACCGGACTTTTTAACCGTAACACCGGGCATCCGCTTGTCGGAAAGTAAGCACAATGATCAGGTCCGTGTTGTCACACCGAAAAGGGCAAGAATGCTCGGTTCGGATTATATCGTCGTCGGCCGGCCGATAACAGAAGTGATCAACCTGTTTCAGCGTATCATGAAATTAAACGATTATGGGAGGGCGAGTAATATGTATCCATCAGTTGCACATACACTGCTCGATATCGATGCGGTTAAATTATCGCCAAAAGAGCCATTCACATGGGCGAGCGGGATAAAATCTCCGATATATTGTGATAACAGACAAATACTCGGTGATGTTAAAGCACACCGTAAAGTGATACAGCTGCTTATAGAAGAGCTTGGTAAATTTGAGGAGACCGACGTCATCGTTGGCACAGCAACTGCCGGAATCCCCCACGCAACACTGATTGCAGACCGTCTCGCTAAGCCGTCAGCATACGTGCGCGGAAGCAAGAAAGCACACGGGACGGCGCGCCAAATCGAGGGTGCTGCAGTTAAAGGAAAACGTGTTGTATCATCGACTTAATCTCTACAGGCGGCTCAAGCCTGAATGCAGTAGAAGTACTGCGCGCAGAAGGCGCTGAAGTATTAGGCGTCGTTGCAATATTTTCCTACGGCATAAAAGGTGCCGTTCAAAAATTTGAATCAGCAGGCTGCGCTTACTCGGTACTGTGCGATTTAGATACACTGCTTGAAATAGCAGAAGAACGCGGCGTGCTGGATTCAGCCGGTGCTGACGATGTGCGTGAGTTTAGAGATGGATTATAATAATATTAAGGTGCGGTCGGCAAATCAATGGATTTGCCTTTTTTGATTGTTGTGTGGATTTTACCGCTTGTTGGTGTGAAAACTGCTAATCGTCCCAATGTGGAACGCATTTCCGGATACATGCGGTCGAAAACTTATACTCGACTCGATGAAGCACCCACATGCGGTCGAAAATTGCTATTCAACCTGATGAAGCACCCACATGCGGTCGAAAACAAAAAACAACACAAAAAGCGCCGAATCACCGGCGCTCTTCATTAATCTTTCTTCATTTTTTTGACTTTCTCGGCATCCGGATCAACCAGTACTGTCGACTGTTCACTGTAAGTTACAAATCCTGGTTTAGTTCCCGGTATATTTTAACGTGTTTGATTTCTGTATAGTCGACGGGTACGCCTGCAGACTGGCCGGCTTTAGAATGGAATGCTGCCAGCATTGCCGCTTCAAGGATATCGTCTTCTGTTATCTCTGCAGCGTTATGTGCAATGACAACGTGTGATCCCGGTATGTCTTTCGTATGGAACCACAGATGATTGTTCTGTGCTTTTCGGTTTGTTAAATAGTCGTTCTGCTTGTTGTTTTTACCGACGAATACAGGCAGTCCAGCGGACGTTTCGAATTCGTGCAGCTGAATTTTATTCACTTTCTTTTTCTTTTTACCTCTGTTGCGTTCTTTAATTATTTTCTGTTCGATTAATTCCTGACGGACTTCTTCAACTTCGTCTGCTGTTGTAATATTTTCCATCTGATGCAGCAGATTGCTGAAGTATTCGACATCCATATGTGCCAGGCGCAGCTGTTCCTGTGCAATTTTTTCACGATTTTTCAACTTGTTGTACATATTGTAATAGCGCTGTGCATTACCGGCAGGGGAGAGCTGTTTATCGAGCGGAATTTCTATATTTTCATTTGTATAGTAATCCATCACGACTGCTGATTCCTGATAGTTTCCAATGTTATGCATATACGCAGTAATGAGCTCGCCGTATTTCTGATATTTATCTTTTTCCGCCGCTTCTTTTAAATCGGCTTTTAGATTCGTAATTTTACGGACTGTTTTATCGTGTTCACGTTCAATCACCTGCAGATAATCCGACGATTTCTGGCGGATTGCACTGATCTGGTAACGGCGGTGGTAATAGTCGTCCAGCAGCTGGCTGAGATTACCGTAGACTTTATCCGGTTCACCTAAATGAGTGAGCGGGGTAAAGTAAAATACCGGCTTTTTCAAGTCGTAATAGACTGCCTGAATATTGTCACTGTCTTTAAGCGTCTCTTTAATTGCAGGAACGATATTATCGATATTGAAATATTTTACACGTGATTCGACTTCATCGATAAATACCGGACTGAATCCTTCGATGTTCATTAAAATCTGCTTCTTCAGTCTGCCTGAATTAAAATCGATAAATTTCGGCAGTTCTTCGAGCGCTTCCGTTCTTGGATTTAATTTTTTATCTGTCGGCGGTCCTTCGTAAGTAAAGCCCGGCATGATCGTCCGCACGTTATTATTCGGTGTTAAATGTTTAATGCCGTCGATAATTTTATACTCTTTATCTGTTAAAATAATATTCGAATGGCGTCCCATAATTTCAAGTATTAATATGCGTTCAATATCGTCTCCGATATCGTTAATTGCGCGTATATGAATATGCACCTGGCGGTCATTGCCAAGCTGTTTAATTTCAGTAATAAAGCCGCCTTCGATATGTTTTCTTAAAATGCGTGAAAACATCGGCGGATCAAATGGAAATTCATATTTATGTTCTGTTAAATGGAAGCGGGCATACATCGGGTGGCTGCTTATTAGCAGCTGATGATTTTTTCCGCCTGCGCGCATTTTTAAAAGAAGAGATGAATTATCCATCTGCTGAATTTTATTTATTTTACCGCGCACTAAAAATTGCAGTTCATCTACGAGTGCGTGCGTAAAATTTCCGTCAAAAGCCATGGCGTATCCTCCTCAAAATGATTACATATTATTTTATCATGAATGTATATTTAATGTCCGCTTTAAGGATGAAATTTTATGCAATCTATGGTACATTAAGAAGTAATCAAAATTAGAAAGGTTACATTCTATGGTATCTGATAAAGGATTGCTCATCGTTCTCTCGGGGCCTTCGGGAGTTGGGAAAGGCACTGTTCGCAAAGCCATTTTCGATCACCCAGAGACGAATTTTAAATACTCAATTTCTATGACAACTAGACAGAAACGAGAAGGCGAACGTGATGGCATAGATTACTTTTTCAAGTCGCACGAAGAATTTGAAACGTTAATTGAACAGGATAAATTCATCGAGTATGCTGAATACGTAGGAAATTACTATGGCACACCAGTAGATTACGTGAAAGACACAATTGCAGATGGACACGACGTGTTTCTGGAAATTGAAGTCGAAGGCGCAAAGCAGGTCAGAGAAAAATTCCCGGACGCTTTGTTTATCTTCCTTGCTCCGCCGACACTGGCCCAGCTTGAAGAGCGTTTAATCGGTCGCGGTACAGATTCACAAGAAGTGATTAATTACCGTATTAAAGAAGCGAGACGTGAACTCAGCTTAATGAACTTATACGACTATGTCGTAATTAATGACGATGTTGATACGGCGCGTCAAAAAATTCAGTGTATTGTTGAGGCGAGTCACCTGGAACGCTCACGTGTGGAAAATAAGTTAAGAAAACTTTTACTGGAGGCAAATAATTAATGTTATACCCAGCTGGTCATGAACTTAAAAAAATGTCGATTCAAAGTACCTTGTAGTTACTATGGCGGCAAAACGCGCAAGACAATTGCAGGAACATCCTGAAGATCTAATATTGGATTCATATGTATCTAAAACTAACGTCGGCTATTCTTTAGAAGAAATAGCAGCCGGCAAAGTTACTGTACACAAATAAAAGAGAAATAATGATGCTGACAAGAAATTGTCAGCTTTTTTTGAAGAGGTGATTAATTTGGCAAATATTGTCCTCGGTGTGACGGGAGGAATCGCAAGTTATAAAGCGATTGATTTAACGAGTAAACTCATTCAATCCGGGCACGAAGTCCGCGTCGTATTAACAGACAACACGCTGGAGTTCGTAACTCCGCTCGCCTTTCAGGCAATCAGCAGAAACCACGTCTACACAAATACTTTTCTAGAAGAAGACCCAAGTAATATTGCACATATTAATATCGGAGAGTGGGCTGACATTATCGCAGTCGTCCCGGTAACAGCGAATACGATTGGTAAGTTTGCTAACGGAATCTACGATAATATGCTCTTAAATGTGCTTGCTGCAAATACGAAACCCGTTTTAATGGCACCGGCAATGAATGTGCACATGCTGCATCAGCCGTCAGTTCAGGAAAACATCGACAAACTGAGAGGCCAGGGTGTGGAGTTTATCGATTCGGAAACAGGTTTTCTTGCGTGCGGTTATAATGCAAAGGGGCGTCTTGCATCAGTTCCAGATATTATGGAAAAAATTAACGATATGCTGAACGAAAACAAAGAGCTCAGCGGAAAACGTGTTTTAGTTACTGCAGGTCCGACACGGGAACGACTTGACCCGATTCGCTACCTTTCTAATTTTTCGAGCGGAAAAATGGGCTACAGTATCGCAGACAGTTTTAAAAGACGCGGAGCTGAAGTAATCTTAGTCAGCGGGCCGACCAATCTGCCTGTACCTTCCGGTGTAACGCGTATTGATGTTGAATCGACAGCTGAAATGTTCGAGGTGGTTAAAGAACATATGGCTGCTGATATTGGTGTTTTTACGGCAGCAGTGTCCGACTTTACTGTTAAAGAACAGAGCGGACAAAAAATTAAAAAACAAGAGGGTAATGTGCCTTCGATAGAACTTGTAGAAAACAGGATATATTAAAATATGCCGGTCATAACAACAAAGATATGTACGTTGTCGGTTTTGCTGCAGAAACAGAAAATGTTGAAGCGTATGCACTCGGCAAACTGGAGTCTAAAAAAGCGGATGCGATTATAATGAACGATGTATCGGATACTTCTATCGGCATGAACAGCGATGACAATGAAGTTACAATTATATTTAAGGACGGCAGTAAAGTGCCGCTGCCTAAAATGGCTAAAACACTTCTCGCAGAAAAAATAGCAGATACGCTCACAGAACGGGTGATGCGCTGATGTATGCTACTGTTATCGTCGGTGTAAACAGTAAGGATGTCAACCGGCTGTTCGATTATAAAATACCTGCTCACCTGTCGAACGTCATTAAAGCCGGTCACCGTGTTTTCGTGCCGTTTGGCCCGAGACATGTACAGGCTTACGTGATGAGCATTCACGATAATACTGATATACCGGAAGGTAAGGTTAAGGAAATCGTTAAAGTGATGGATGTTGAACCGGTCTTAACAGAGGAACTGGTTGAGCTGGCAAAAAAGTTGGCAAATTATTATATCGAGCCGTATATTTCAGTAATCGAAACAATACTGCCGGTTGCACTGAAAACAAAATCGAAAAAAGTGCTGATGCTTGATGAAGATGCATCAAGTGAAGCTAAATTTATATATGAAAGCTACGCTGCAAACGGTGAACTCGAAACGAAGAGTTTATCTGCGAAAAATCTTGCAGTACTGCTGCCTTATATTGAGTCTGGAGATATTTATGAGGATATTCAGATTAAACAGCATACCCGGAAAAAAGTTCAAAAAGGTGTGCAATCACTGTATTTGAATAAAGCACCGCTTGAACGTGCACCGAAACAGTTTGAAGCACTTCAGGTCATTGAAGATTACAATGAACCGGTACTGCTTAAAGTACTGAAAGAACAGGGCTACTCAGAAGCAATTGTTCGTGAACTTGAGAAAAAAGGGTACGTAAAAAAACTGGATATGGTCGTCGAACGCGACCCGTACGAATCGAGAATATTTGAAGCGGATTATGAAAAAGAATTAACTGATGAGCAGGCTGCTGCTTTTAACAATATTAATAATGCCGTATTAAATAATGACAATGAAACATTTCTTTTGCATGGTATTACCGGCAGCGGAAAAACCGAAGTCTATTTACAGCTAATACAGACAGCGCTTAATACTGACCAGGATGCAATTATGCTGGTGCCAGAAATTGCGCTGACACCGCAAATGGTCAACAGATTTAAAGCTCGTTTCGGCGACGATGTTGCCGTACTGCACTCTGCATTGTCGCATGGTGAGAAGTACGATGAATGGCGTAAAATCCAAAGCGGCCGCGCACGGGTATCAGTCGGCGCACGCTCATCTATTTTTGCACCGTTTAAAGATATTGGTATTATTATTATCGATGAAGAGCATGAAACGACTTATAAACAATCAGAACGACCGATGTATCATGCAGCCGAAGTGGCAAAATTACGCGCGGACTTCCATAACTGTCCTGTCGTTTTAGGATCTGCAACACCCTCGCTTGAATCGTATGCGCGGAGCTCGAAGGAAGTGTACAAGCGCTTTGAGCTCACACATCGTCCGGGCATGCAGCCTTTGCCTAAAGCAGAAGTTGTTGATATGAGTGACGAACATAAAGACGGCAACTCTGGAATTTTATCGAGGAAACTGGAAGCTGCGATATACGACCGGCTGGAAAAAGGGGAACAGACAGTGCTGCTGCTAAACCGCAGAGGCTTCGCCAACTTCCAGATCTGCCAGAACTGCGGCCATGTGCCGAACTGTCCGAACTGTGATATTTCACTCACGTATCATAAAAACAACAGCAGCCTTTTATGCCATTACTGCAGCTATGAAGAACAGGTAACGAGAAAGTGTGCAGACTGCGGCTCTAATGATGTAACGTTCAGAGGAACGGGTACACAAAAAGTTGAAGAGATTTTACGGGATACATTTAACGTTGACATTATTAGAATGGATGTCGATACAACAAAGCATAAAGGCGCGCACGAACAGCTGCTAAACCGTTTTGAGCATGGAAAAGCACCGATACTTCTCGGTACGCAGATGATCGCAAAAGGTCTTGATTATCCGAACGTCACGCTAGTCGGAGTGCTGAACGCGGATACGATGTTAAATCTGCCGGACTTCAGGGCGAATGAACGGACCTTCCAGCTCTTAACACAAGTGGCCGGACGTGCCGGGCGTCACGAACTTCCGGGGGAAGTTATATTTCAGACGTATAATCCGGAGCACTACGCGATTACACTGGCAATGGATAATAATTATTCCGAGTTCTATGAAAAAGAAATGCAGTTCAGGAAATTTGCACGGTATTCTCCGTTCTATTTTCATATATTGTTTACAGTGTCATCTGAGCGTGTTAAGGATTGTCTTGATGCGACGACAGATATTCACAATACACTGGTTAAAAACGTGAGTGACAGCTGTATTATTATCGGTCCGTCACCAAGTCCAATCGAAAGAATTAAAAATAAAAACAGATTCCAGATTCTGCTTAAATATAAACGGGAGCCGGCATTGAAAGATGTACTGGATGCTCTCGATCAAAATATACACAGCTTTATAAGAAGACAGGATTGTCTTTAAAAATCGATGTCGATCCACAATATATTATGTAGGAGATTTAACATGACAAAAATTATCTTTATGGGTACACCGGATTTTTCTGTGCCGATATTAAAAGAACTTCATAAAGAATACGGTGTCGATCTGGTCATTTCACAGCCTGCAAGACCTGTCGGCCGAAAAAAAGTAATGACAGACCCGCCGGTTGCCGTTGCAGCAAAACTGCTCGGTATTGAGCTGTATCAGCCTGAAACGATGAAGAGTGAAGAAGCGCTTAAAATCGTAGCAGATATTGAGCCGGACCTGATTATTACGGCTGCATTCGGCCAGCTACTGCCGGAAAACATTTTAAATGTCCCGTCTAAAGGGTCGCTTAATGTTCATGCATCGCTGTTACCCAAACACCGCGGGGGTGCGCCGATTCACCGTGCGCTTATTAACGGCGATAAGGAAACGGGCGTAACGATAATGTATATGGCGAAAAAACTGGATGCGGGAGATATTATTGCCGCAAAGAGTATCCAAATTGAAGACAATGACAACACAGGTACACTGTTCGATAAACTCAGCAGAGTCGGAGCATCACTTCTGATGACAACACTGCCGGACATTATCGAAGGTACGAACAAACGCACGCCTCAAATTGAAAGTGAAGCAACTTTCAGTCCCAACATTTTAAAAACGGATGAAGTCATCAGCTTTAATAGACCGGCACGCGATGTATTTAATCATATACGCGGGCTTGCACCGTGGCCTGTCGGGCACACGATGCAGGATGGTAAACGTCTGAAAATATTTGCAGCAGAGCTGACAAATAAAACAGCTGATGCAGCACCGGGTACGATTACCGGAAAAAGTGACAACGGCTTTTTAGTCGCGGCGACGGACGGGCTCGTAAATATTACAGAAGTTCAGCTTGCCGGCAAGAAAAAAAATAATGCGCTTGATTTTATTAACAATAATAGTGATTTAATCGGCACGAAACTGGGTGAAGACGAATGACAGTGAGAGCACTGGCACTGGAATTATATGAAGATGTAATCGACAATAAAGCATACAGCAACATCGTTTTGAATGAAGCGCTCCGCTTTGAAGAATTAAATTCGCAGGATAAAGGTCTGCTGACTGAAATTCTATACGGTACGCTGCAGCATAAACTGACACTTGAATATTATGTAAGACCATTTGTAAAAACAAAATTACGCCGCTGGCAGCGTTATCTGCTGCTGATTTCAATTTATCAGCTGGAGTATCTCGACCGTGTACCTGATTTTGCCGTGATTAATGAAGCGGTTGAAATCGCCAAAGAACGCGGCGGGCTGCAGGCAGGTAAACAGATTAATGGTATATTGCGTGCTTACTTAAGAGGCGAAAGACCGAATATCGATGACATTAAAAATGATGCGGCACGTTTATCTGTGAAATACAGCATGCCTAAATGGCTGGTGAAGCATTGGTTTAAACATTACAGTACTGAAGAAACAGAGCGTATTATTTCATCGCTGAATGAAAAACCGCAAATGTACCTCCGGGTAAATAAAAAGCTGATCGACAGAGATAATTTAATTGAAATGCTTTTAAATGAAGGCTATGACGTCAGAGAATCCAATCTGCACCCGGATGCTATTGAATTTAACGGACAGAATATTACCCACAGTCAGTCTTATAAAGACGGTTTCTTTGCGATTCAGGATGTCTCTTCGATGTTTGTTAATCTGGCACTGGATCCGCTTGAAGACGACATACTGGATGTCTGCAGTGCACCGGGCGGCAAGGGTCTGCATGCACTTGAATCAATGGACAATGGCTCAGTAACTCTAGGAGACGTGCATGAACATAAAATTACATTAATAAATAACGAGGCTGCACGTTTGCAGCATACGAACTACGAAGCATTCGTTGCGGATGCTAAAACATACGATTACGGCCAGCAATTTGACCGTATTATCGTCGATGCACCATGTTCCGGTCTCGGTGTTGTTAAACGCAAGCCCGAAATTAAATACGAACGAAATGAAGAAAGTATTAACGAATTAGTTGAATTACAGCTCGATATTTTAGATAATGTTAAGAAATATCTGAAACCTAATGGCATATTAATTTATTCAACTTGCACCATTCATCAGCTGGAAAATGAAAATGTTGCTTATACATTTAAGAAAAATCACGATGACATTGAATTTGATGATTTTAGTATTCCGGCATTTAACTTTACGGGGCCATACAGACAAATCTTTCCGTATGAACATCACACAGACGGTTTTTTCATTGCGAGATTTAAAAAGTCTGACAGCTAATGCCACGGATAGGGGTTTAATCTTGAAAGTAACAGAAAAAAGTATTTGCGGTAATTACAGAGATATCAATGAAGATTTAACAGGGCATTTTTATAACCGTACTAATCAGCCGCTGCTTTTAATTGCAGACGGTATGGGCGGTCATCAGTACGGGGAAGTTGCGAGCAGGTTTGTTCACGATAAAGTAAAGAGCGCCTGGGAAGACAATAATCTGTTTAATATAGATGAAGCGGAACGTTTTCTCCGGGAACTCGTTATAAAGACGAATCATGAATTATGACTATCAGGATGAACACCCTGAATACAGAGGTATGGGTACAACACTTGTGCTCGTGGCAATTATCGAGTCGTCAATTCTCGTATTGAACGTTGGGGATTCACGTGCATACGTCATGAACAATCGTAAAATAGAACAGGTCACTGAAGATCATACTTTTGTGAACGTGCTCGTAGCAAGCGGAGAAATTACCGCGGAAGAAGCATTGACACATCCGCGCCGCAATTTAATTACGAAAGCGATGGGAACTGAAAAAGTAATTCAGGCTGATGTCTTTCGTCTTCGGGGACGCCAGCATGACTATATCGCGCTGGCAACCGATGGTCTGACAGATACTGTCAGACCTGACGAGATTCATCACCTGATGTACAGTACAAAACTGACACTGGAACAAAAAGCAGAAGAACTGATAAAAACTGCAGAAAATAAGTCACGCGACAATATCAGCGTCGTTCTAGCCGACTTGAAAGCAGGTGGGGGCGAGTGATTGGTAACGTAGTATCGGAACGTTATAAAATCTTGAAATACCTCGGGGGCGGTATGAGCTCCGTTTATCTGGCGACAGATATTATTTTAAACCGTGAAGTTGTCGTGAAGATGATTAAAGCAGATCCGGTAGATAAAGAAAAATCCGTGCGCCGTTTCCGGCGTGAAGTGGCAAGTACGATTCAGCTGTCTCATCCGAATATCGTCAGCGTGCTCGATGTGGACGAAACGGATGAGTATCACATACTCGTGACGGAAGTCGTTCATGGCCCTAATTTAAAAGAGCATATTTTAAATAACAATCCACTCGATATTGATGAAGTAATCAGTATTGCGATGATGACTCTTCGGGGAATAGAACATGCACATGACCGCGGTATTATTCATAGGATATTAAGCCGCAGAATATTCTTCTAGATACGAACGGCAGAGTGAAAATTACCGACTTCGGTATTGCGAAAGCACTGAGTGAAACACGTATGACGGAAACGAATCAGGTCATCGGTTCCGTGCAGTTATTTCTCCTGAACAGGCAAAAGGGCATAATACAGATGAACGCACTGATATTTACTCTTTTGGAGTGATGCTTTTGAACTTCTGACAGGGCATTTACCTTACGAAGCAGAAACTGCTGTATCAGTCGCACTGAAACATATATCAGAACCGTTTCCGGACATTTCCCGCTATCGCGATATTCCAGTCGGCTTAAAAAATATCGTGATGAAGTGTACAGAAAAAGAACCGCTGAACAGATACAGGCACGCGGATGATGTACTTTCTGCACTTGTTTACTATAAAGATGTTTCTGAACCGTATGTTACTGTTAAAAAAGATGAGCAGGAAAAAACAATGACTGCAGTGACGGCTGAAGAAAAATCGGCAGCTGAAAAGGAAGTAAAAGCTGTACCCCTCGGTACAAGAAGAAGAAAAAATAAATCCCGCCGCAGAGGAGCCGAAGAAAAAACGCCGTAAGTGGCCGTGGATACTATTTATTCTGTTTTTCCTTCTCGCTGCTGCGGCAATAATTGTCTACCTCTTGTGGCCGAGACAGTCGCCGACGGTCAATATAGAAAATATGCAGAATATGACAGTAGAAGAAGCGGAAGAATATCTGCTCTCAGAAGACCTCGTCACCGGCAATATCTCTGAAACATACCACGACAGCTTTGAAGAAGGCATAATTATTGAAACTTCACCTGTGTCGGGTGCTGAAGTCGAACGCGGCGGTACTGTGGATATGCTTGTCAGCCTCGGTGAAGAGCCGTATACGATGACTGATTATACCGGTGAGATGTATGAAGAGGTTGAGGCGGAACTTGAAGCGGCCGGGTTTACAAATATTGATTCAGAAGGACAGTACAGCGATCAGGCGCCAGGGACAATTCTCGACCAGGACGTTGCTGCAGGTGAAGAGTTATACCCTGACGGCTCGCCGATTACCTTTACGGTGTCGGACGGAGTTGAACCGATTCCGATTACGAATTACACAGGAACTCCTCTCGAAGCAGCAAGAACTGAGCTTGAGAGTCAGGGCTTTATCGTTAACGTCACGACAGAAGTCTACAGCAACGAAGTCGAGGAAGGTGCGATAGTGTCGCAAGATCCAAGTTACGGTGATTTCCTGCCGGGGTCCCAGATTAACGTTATCGTCTCACTGGGAGAAGAACCGCCGAATGAAACAACGTACCAGATTTCACTAAACATACCTTATCCGGAAGAAGATACAGCGGATAAACCAAGCAGTTCATCAAGCGAAGATAAAGAAGCTTCCAAGGCGGACTCAGACCCTGAACCGGTTGAAGCTGAGATTTTTATCGGAGATAAAGATAACGATATTAAAGAAGTTTCAGAAACAATCGAAATAACTGAAGATACGAACCATACAATTTCACTTATTTTACTTGAAGAAGAAGCCGGTCAATACCGCGTAGAGGTTGACGGAGAAGAAGTTATAAGCGAAACTGTAAATACGAGTAAATATTGGCATTGGCTTTGCTGTTTATATATAATGGTGAAGTACATTCGAATTGGAGGAATGAAAATGGCATCACTTAAGAGGGATAAAGGCCTGGATAACACTTTAAAATTGATGAAACAAGGATACCTTTATACAAAAAATCAGCGCGACGCGACCGTTTAAACACAACTGTGTTTGAAACTAAAGTTTTAGGCGGTAAACCATTCGCTGTAGTTACCGGAAAAGAAGGCGCAGAAATGTTCTACAACAACGATATTGTTCAGCGTGAGGGCATGCTGCCAAAACGTATCGTCAATACACTTTTCGGTAAAGGTGCCATCCACACAATTGATGGTAAGAAACACATCGACAGAAAAGCATTATTTATGAGTTTAATGACTGGGAAACCTGAACTACGTACGCGAATTAACACGTACATTATGGCAGGCAAATACTCAGCGTATGGAAAGCATGGATGAGGTAAATATTTATCGTGAATCTATCGTTCTTCTGACAAAAGTCGGTACTCTGGGCAGGAGTACAAGCTCCGCCGGAAGATATCGAAAAAATCGCAACAGACATGGATATCATGATTGACTCATTCAAAGGACTTGGCGGAGTATTTAAAGGATATAAAGAATCTAAAGCTGCGCGCCGCCGCGTAGAAGACTGGCTTGAAGAGCAAATTCTTGAAACGCGTAAAGGCAATATTCACCCGCCTGAAGGTACAGCGCTTTACGAATTCGCACATTGGGAAGACTATCTTGGCAACCCGATGGATTCAAGAAACTGTGCGATCGACTTAATGAACACATTCCGTCCATTAATCGCGATCAACAGATTCGTAGCATTCGGTTTACTTGCAATGCACGATAATCCGATTACTCGTGAAAAAATTAAGAGCGAGCCGGACTATGCATACAAGTTTTCACAAGAAGTTCGCCGTTTCTACCCGTTCGTACCATTCTTACCTGGTAAAGCTAAAGTAGATATCGACTTCCAGGGAGTTACAATTCCGGCTGGCCACGGTCTTGCAATAGATGTGTACGGCTCAATGCACGACGAAACACTTTGGGAAAACCCGAATGAATTCCGTCCGGAAAGATTCGAAGACTGGGACGGTTCACCGTTTGACCTTATTCCGCAAGGCGGCGGAGACTACTGGACTAACCACCGCTGTGCCGGTGAGTGGATTACAGTAATCATCATGGAAGAAACAATGAAATACTTCGCAGAAAAAGTAACTTATGATGTACCGGAACAAGACTTAACAGTCGACCTTAACAGTATCCCTGGATACGTTAAGAGCGGATTCATCATTAAGAATGTTCAAGAAGTCGTAGACAGAAAATAAGAGTGGATATAAAGAACGCGCAGTCCCGGTTAACGGGCTGCGCGTTCGTTTTGTGATAAAAGTGAAGAGATAATCATTTAAAACTGTTACTGCAGACGTTCTCTTGGTCCTGTGTATTCCATCATGCCGCCTTCAACATTATGAGCAGTATAGCCGTTAGCGTTCATATAGTCCTGAACGCGTTTAGAGCGTCCGCCTGCTTTGCAGACGATGTAATAGTCTTTATCTTTATCAAGCTCGGCATCATCCAGATTAAATGTACTCATTGGATAATGCTCGGCGCCGGGTAAGTAGCCTGTTAATTCCAGTTCATCGGTTTCCCGAACATCGATTACGACGTTGTTCTTATTATTTTTAACTGTATCAATTTGTGAAATGTTTATATCCATTTTCATGTCCTCCCAATTCTATTTTACAAATTCAATTTTATCACAGTTAAATTGTTGTTATAATAAAAGAGTATTTAAATAAACTTGAGGTGTTATATGCAGACAGGAAAAATTATTAAAGCGCTAAGCGGCTTTTATTATGTAGAATCGAATAATGAAGTGTACGAGACACGTGCACGCGGCCGCTTCAGAAAAACTGAAGAAAGCCCGCTCGTCGGCGACTATGTTGAATTCCAAATAGAAAATGTTGATGAAGGCTATATTACAGCAATTCTGCCGCGTAAAAACTCGCTCAATAGACCGCCGGTCGCAAATATTGACCAGCTGCTGTTAACGACGAGTTTAAAATCTCCCGATTTCAGTTTTTATCTGCTGGACCGCTTTATCGCCTACAGTGAGGCAAATGATATAAAACCGGTCATTATTGTAACAAAAAATGATCTGAGTGAAGACGAGGCACTTATAGAAAAAATTAAATTCACATATGCATCGACTTACGAAGTGCATTTTACCGATAAAGAGCATATTAACGAAGATTTGAAATACGTATTTAATGGTAAGCTCAGTGTACTTGCCGGGCAGTCCGGTGCAGGGAAGTCGACGCTGTTAAACACCTTGCTGCCGCATCTGAATTTAAAAACAGATGAGATTTCAAATGCGCTGAACCGCGGAAAACATACGACGCGCCACGTTGAATTAATTAGTATCGACGGCGGTTTTATCGCAGATACTCCAGGCTTTGCAACGATTGATTTTCTAAATATCGATAAGTACAATATTAAATTCTGTTTTATCGATTTTAATCAGTACAGCTGTAAATTCAGAGAATGCCTGCATATTAACGAACCGAAGTGCGGTGTGAAAAAAGCAGTTGAATCCGGCGAGCTTGCAGAGTCGAGATACAACAGCTATGTAAAAATATATAATGAAATTGATAACAGAAAAGAGAGGTATTAGATATGGCTAAAGTGCTACCGTCATTACTCGCAGGTGATTTTTCAAAACTTGGTGCCGATATTAAAGAAATGGAAGCAGCGGGGGCAGATATTTTTCATTTGGATATTATGGACGGCCAGTTTGTGCCGAATATTTCATATGGTATTCCTGTATGTGAAGCCATTGCTAAAGAAGCGTCGATTCCCCTTGATGTTCATTTAATGACATACGATCCGACGCAGTTTGTCGATGATTTTAAAAATATGGGTGTTGCTATGCTGTCGTTTCATATTGAAGCAACACCTCATGCACACCGTGCTGTTCAGCTGATTAAAAGTAAAGGTATGAAGGCGGGAATCGCACTGAATCCTCAAACATCTGTTGAAGCAGTCCGTCATCTTTTAAATGACATTGATTTCGTGTTAATTATGACAGTGAACCCGGGCTTCGGCGGACAGAGTTTTATCGACTCATGTGTTGATAAACTGGATGAACTTGTTAAAATCAGAGAGAATTTAACGAATAAATTTGATATTGAAGTCGATGGCGGCATTAACGATAAAACAGCTGAACTCGTTAAAGCACACGGTGCGAATTTACTGGTCAGCGGGTCCTACTTATTTAAAGCAGACGATAAAGCTGCTGTCATCAGCGCCCTGAAGGAATGATTATATGAAACATATTAACGTGCTGCTGCGGAATATTCCATTCACAGTGCAGAATGATGCACCGTGGGCGGGTGTCGATGCAGGAGTCAAAGGACTGCTTGAGGCAGATATTCCCGTTTTGAAAGCATACGGTGACTTTGACAGTGTGACCGAAGATGATTTGAAATTATTCAAACAAAGCTTAGCACTCGATATTGTTCCGAGTGCTAAAAATTTTACTGACAGTGAACTTGCACTATTGTCATTGGCTGAACTGGGGTATACAGCGATTGATGTATATGGTGCCTTAGGCGGCAGAAAAGATCATGAACTGATGAATATTCAGCTGCTGGCGCACGAAGAACTGCGTAACATTGATATCCGGCTGTTAAATGAAACAAATGAAATTATGCTGCTGACAGAAGGCGAATATATACTTCCGAGAGATTATGACAAAAAGTATGTCTCATTTATTCCGCTTACGATGATACACTCTTAACGCTCGAAGGTTTTAAATATGATTTGAGGATACATACGTAAGTATCGGAAGAACGTTAACTGTAAGTAATGAATATAATGAAAAAAATGTTGTAATTAATACTGATAAAGATATATTAATGATTAAATCAACAGATTAGAGGTGAGTGAATGATATTTGCAGGTGCTCTCGCTAACTCGTTAGCGATTATTATCGGCGGCGCGCTTGGAATGGTATTTACTTTTATTCCGGAGCATATTAAAGATGCGATTATGAAAATACAGGGATTATTTATTATTACGATGGGAATTCAGATGGTCGTCGGTGCAACCGATATTCTAACGACGCTTATATCACTCATCATCGGAGTAGTCATCGGGGAAGTAGTTAAACTCGAAGAACTGCTCAACCGTTTCGGACACTTAATGGAAGTTCGTCTCGGTGATAAACACGGTGGTAATATCTCCCAGGGCCTGATTTCCGGGATGCTGATTTTTATCGTCGGGGCAATGGGAATAGTCGGCGGTCTGGATGCCGGGCTGCAGGGCAACAACGATGTACTGTATACGAAAGCGACGATGGACTTCTTTATCGCACTTGTAATGACAACCGCCTACGGCCGCGGCGTCATATTGTCCAGTATTCCGACATTTTTCTACATCGCGGCAATTATTATCAGTGCACGTCAGATAGCGAACTTTATACCTGGAAACATACTCGACATGATGGTCGACCAGGTCAGTGCGACAGGCGGGGTAATCCTTCTTGCTATCGGACTGAATATGCTGAACGTTACACACATGCGTGTCGGTAACATGATACCCGCAATATTTATCGGGATGTTTATCGTCTGGCTGCTGTCGTTCTTTTAACTTATAAAATCCGCCCGAAATTATTTCAGGCGGATTTTTGGTGTGCAGGAGCTGGGCAGTGCGGGAGGTCTGGGGTATCCGGACAACATATGAGCGGGTGACATACCAGTCCCTGGGTATCCGGATACATATGAACGGGTGTCATGCCAGTCCCTGGGTATCCAGGTACATATGATCGGATGTCATGCCAGTCCCGGGGTATCCTGATACATATGAACGGGTGTCATGCCAGTCCCGGGGTATCCGGATACATATGATCGGATGTCATGCCAGTCCCGAGGTGTCCGGGTACATATGAACGGGTGTCATGCCAGTCCCGGGGTATCCGGATACATATGAACGGGTGTCATGCCAGTCCCGAGGTATCCGGACACATATGAGCGGGTGACATACCAGTCCCGGGGTATCCTGATACATATGAACGAGTGTCATGCCAGTCCCGGGGTATCCGGATACATATGATCGGGTGTCATGCCAGTCCCGGGGTATCCGGATACATATGAACGGGTGTCATGCCAGTCCGAGACCGCAAAGACTAAAAATAAACATAAAAAAACTGGTACCACTTGTGTAAGTGATACCAGTTTTTAAATTGAAGTATTAAACACGTTCAACTTTACCTGATTTTAGCGCGCGAGCAGAAACCCAAACTCTTTTAGGTTTGCCGTCAACCAAGATTCTAACTTTTTGAAGGTTAGCTCCAAAAGTTCTTTTGCTTGAGTTAAGCGCGTGAGAACGGTTGTTACCAGATCTAGATCTGCGTCCTGTTACATAACATTCTTTCACCTTAATCCCACTCCTTTAATTTAATTTACATAATCATGTTCATCTGTTCTTTATGCATACTCCAATATGCATTAATTCGCTATTATTGTCTATATATTTCGCACAAAAGCGATGGTTTTTAAAAGTGATAAATTGCTTAATTACAGTATGATATGAATTTTTTTCAAATACTATTTGAGTGCCCGTATGATTAATACTTTAAAAAAGTTGTTTACGCTGTAATTCTACATGGTACGATAGTCTGGTGTGAAAAATGAGTACGGAACTCAAAATTCTATTGTAAAAATAAAACGTAAAAAGGAGGAAAGGTACATGTTTAAATTACTGCTGTTTGTGGGAATTATGCTCGCCGTATTAATTATTGCACTGGCTTTTATATTCCGGCATGAGCTGGCAACGCTCGGACATAAGTACAATAAATATGATGAAGTGAAAAAGCTGAAGCATGAAATTAAACGTAAAAATATTACATATGATGCGCATATGAAAAAGTTCGGACATACTGTAGAGGCAGAAATGCTGGAAAAAGAAATAAAAGAACTAGAACAACTTAAGATAGAAATGGAGCAGAAAAAATGAAAAAAATATATACAGCAATAGGTGTCGGAGTTTTAGTTATTGCAGGACTCATCGCGGGTCTGATTTTAATGGTATCGAAAGTTGAAAACGGACATGTGGGTGTTATTTACAGCATTAATGGCGGCGTGCAGGATGAAGTGCTCGGTCAGGGCTGGCATCTTGTTTATCCGACGGAGCGTGTGATTGAATATCCGGTTCGGACACAGAATAAAAACTACGAATCACTTGCAGTTGCAACGATTGATGGTAAGACAATTAATATGCCGGTAGCACTGAACTATCATGTGGACAGTGAAAAAGCATCGGCAGTCTATAAAAAATTCGGCAACATTACAATAGAAGATTTAGAAGAAGGTTACATAAAAACCCGTATTAATGATGCCTTGCGTCAAACTGTGTCGGATTATACAGTAATCGAGGCATTCGGTGAACGCATCGGCGATATTAAACTTGAAACAATTGCAATTGCGAAAGACGATCTTGAAAAAGACGGAATTATTATTGAGGACATTATGCTGAGCGCACCTCAGCCGGATGCTGAAACTCAAAAAGCGATAGATGACCGTGTGAAAGCAACTCAGGAGCTGGAGCGCAAAAAAACAGACAAGCTGATTGCAACTGAAGAAGCTGAACGTAAACGTATTGAAGCAGAAGGTGAAGCCGAGGCCAACAGAGTGGTTCAGGAATCCCTAAGCGAAGAAGTATTGATGCAGCAGTTAATTGAGAAATGGAATGGTACACAGCCAATCTCAATCGGCGGCGAAGGTGTTATCGTAGATCTGCCGCAGGCCGAGCCAGAGGAAGAAGCAGCAGGAGAATAAAAATTATTGATAAAACACGCACTGTTCCTCTGGGACTGAGCGTGTTTTTTATAACTGCGATGTATATGAAAGGCTTGAGAATGCTTTTATCGGCTGCAGAATTTCTCCTGAGGACGTATTATGAGTGTTTAAGCAAAATGCAGTATGATATAATATTAACGATAACAAACAAACGAAAAGTTAACTTAAGAGCCTGGTAAATACTATAATAACACTTGTATTTACACCGGTGATTTGCTTATAATTAAATGATGTATTAGGAGGCGAAATAAATGGCGCTGGAAATTGAAAATGAATTAGGAAAAATTGAGATTTCTACAGACGTAATAGCAAACATTGCTGGCGGTACCGTCGTCGAATCTTACGGCGTAGTCGGTATGGCTTCTAAAAACCAGGTCCGCGACGGATTTGCGGAATTGCTTGGTAAAGAAAATTATTCACGCGGCGTAATTGTCGAGCACAATGAAGGTAAACTGACGATTGAACTGTATATTATCGTTGGATACGGCGTGAAAATTTCAGAAGTGGCGGCAAACGTACAATCAACAGTAAAATATAAACTTGAAAAAACATTAGGCTTAAGTATTGAAGCTGTAAATATACACGTACAAGGTGTACGCATTATCGGCGGAGACGAATAGTTGGGGAGGATTTACAATACAATGGATAAGATAGATGGCTTGATGTTCCGCCGGATGATTTTGAGCGGGGCGAGTAACCTGAAAAAAAATGCTGATTATGTAGATTCATTAAACGTTTTCCCCGTCCCTGACGGTGATACGGGTACTAATATGAATCTTTCGATGTCTTCAGGGGCAGCTGAAGTTGAACCGCTTGACGACGCTCATATAGGAAACGTAGGGAAACATTTCTCTAAAGGACTTCTTATGGGTGCACGCGGGAACTCAGGTGTTATTCTTTCGCAATTATTTAGAGGATTCTCTAAAGCGATCGAAACAAAAGAAGAAATCGACACAGATGACTTTATCGAAGCGTTAAAGCAAGGTGTAAACACTGCATATAAAGCGGTAATGAAACCAGTTGAAGGTACAATTTTAACTGTCGCAAAAGATGCAGGGAAAAAAGCGGAAGAGTTTAATGGAAGTGATGTATCGATGGTCGAGCTGATCACTACGACGCTTGAAGAAGCAAAAGCTTCACTTAAACGCACACCAGACTTGCTTCCTGTACTGAAAGAAGTCGGCGTTGTCGATTCAGGCGGCCAGGGACTCGTGTACGTATATGAAGGTTTCTTAAGCGCACTTACAGGCGAAGAAATTCCCGACAATCCTGCACAGACAGTCGAGTCATTTACTGACGATGGGCATGACCACGATAACGACTTTAACGATTTTATGAGCGTAGACGACATTGAACACGGCTACTGTACGGAGTTTATGGTGCGTTTTGAAGATGATAAACGCCAGTTCAATGAAGATGACTTCCGTAATGAAATGAGTGAATTCGGTGACTCACTGCTCGTAATAAATGACGATGAAATTGTCAAAGTACACGTGCACACTGAGAGACCGGGAGAAGCTTTCACTTATGCTGCAACTTACGGTGAGCTCATTAAGATGAAAGTCGAAAACATGCGTGAACAATTCAGAACTGTTCACGGTGAGAAAAATAAAGCTGCTGAAAAGCAGTCTTACGATACGGCAATTATTACTGTTTCTTCAGGAGACGGCATCAATGAACTGTTCAAGAGTATCGGTGTTACACACGTCATTAACGGCGGTCAAACGATGAATCCGGCAACGGAAGATATTGTGAACGTTATTAAAGGCGAGGATGTTAAAAAGGTTATTATTCTGCCGAACAATAAAAATATAATCATGGCAGCAGAACAAGCGGTGGAAGTACTTGAAATTCCGGCGATTGTTGTAGCGTCAACATCGATTCCAGAAGGACTTGCAAGCATGCTCAGCTTTAATCCGGAAGCATCACTTGAAGATAACAAAGCTGCAATGAGCGAGTCACTTGAACATGTTCAAACAGGACAGGTGACTTATTCAGTCCGAGACACTAAAATAGATGGTGTGGACATTAAAAAAGACCAGCATATGGGTATTGCCGAAGGTAAGATTATTACTGCCAACGATTCTAAAAAGGACGCACTTCATACGCTTATCAGTAAAATGATTAACGAAGATACTGAAATCATTACAATACTGATCGGTGAAGACGGTACTGAAGAAGAAGTTGAATCAGTAATTGAAGATATTGAAGGCGCACATGAAGATGTTGAATTTGAAATTCATAATGGTGCACAGCCAGTCTACAGCTATTTAATATCTGTAGAATAGCAATATCAGCCACATCGGTGATTCCGATGTGGCTTTTTGGACTTTAGGGGGGGATATATAGAAGTTTAAAAGTGTTTTTGATATAATCGGTCCAGTAATGGTCGGACCGTCATCATCACATACAGCAGGAGCTGCAAGAATTGGGCTGCTTGCAAGAAGTCTGTTCGGCGGTCAGCCGGACAAGGTGGACATCTATCTGTACGGCTCGTTCCGCGATACATATCAGGGACACGCGACAGACGTTGCACTCCTTGGCGGAATTCTCGGCTATGACACCGACGACGAAAGAATTATCAACGCCAAAAAAGAAGCTGAAAACAATAACTTAACTTATAGTTTTATCGAAATGAATGAAGAACGCTCTCATCCGAATACAGCGGTGCTCCATTTATAAAGGCGAAGAAGAGCTCGTCATCGAAGGAGTATCAATTGGCGGCGGGAAGATAGAGCTCGTGAGTATTAACGGCTACAACATTAATATTTCAGGTAACTATCACGCCTTGCTCGTGTTTCATAAAGATGAATTTGGAACGATTGCACGGGTAACGACAAAACTCGGCGATGAAAAGCTGAACATTTCACAGATGAGTGTGTCCCGTAAAGAAAAGGGACAGGTTGCTTTAATGACCGTTGAACTCGATGATACAATTTTACCGGGCGCATTAGAGGAAATAAGAGCTGTTAAAGGTGTCGACCGCGTAATTGAAATGACAGGAGGATAATTCATGTTTAACAGTATAAATCAATTAACAGAACGTGCACTGTCAGAAGGTATTTCACTGTCGGAAGTAATGGTCAGACAGGAAATGGAAGCGACGGGTCAAAGTTACCTCGATATATATAATTTAATGAAAACTAACTTAACGACGATGGAAAGTGCAGTCACAGAAGGGCTTGCAGGTGTAAATTCAACGACAGGTTTGACAGGTATGGATGCAGTTAAAATGCAAAAGTACATCGAGTCAGGCAAAGGGTTGAGCGGTGATCTTAACCTTATGGCGATTGCGTATGCAGTCAGTACGAATGAAGTAAACGCAGCAATGGGTAAAATCTGTGCGACACCGACAGCAGGCTCTGCGGGCGTTGTGCCGGGAGTATTATTTGCGATGGTTAAAAAAGATCCATCGATTACAGAAGAACAGAAAATACGCTTCCTGTTTACATCGGGAGCATTCGGTTTTGTTGTTGCGAATAATGCAAGTATCTCAGGTGCTGCAGGCGGCTGCCAGGCGGAAATCGGCAGTGCCAGCGCAATGGCTGCAGCCGCACTCGTTGAACTCGCAGGCGGTACGCCTGACATGAGTGCGCATGCATTCGCGATTGCAATGAAGAACATGCTGGGTCTGGTGTGCGACCCTGTTGCAGGACTCGTAGAAGTGCCATGTGTTAAACGTAACGCAGCAGGCGCAACGAACGCGCTGACTGCGGCAGATATGGCTTTAGCTGGTATTGAATCACGTATTCCTGCTGACGAAGTTATTGAAGCGATGTACAAAATCGGTTTAACAATGCCATCGGCATTACGTGAAACAGGACGCGGCGGACTTGCTGCAACTCCGACGGGAGAACGCTTGAAAGCTGAACTTTTCGGTGCGAAATAATGAGCGGCATTCACGCTGTTCAAAGTCCTGATAGAAGTATTAAAGAATTAAAAGGCGTCGGCGACAAGGTGGCGGATAAATTGTTTGCTCTGGAAATTACGGGCATGAACGATGTGCTCTTCTGCCTGCCGACGGCTTACATAGATCACAGTGTCGTCAACTTAAATGACGCAGAAGATGGTGCAAACCTGACCGTTGAAGGTACGGTAAAGACAGAACCTCAGGTGGCTTTTTTCCGTAAGGGTAAAAGCCGTCTGACGTTCTTTATGGATGTCGATGGTATTTACGTTAAAGTAACATTTTTTAATCAGCCGTATTTAAAGAGTAAAATCATCAATGGTGAATTTGCGCGGCTGTACGGTAAGTTTAACCGCAATAAGCTTGAAATTAACGGCACAAAATTAATCTTTGAAGCAGGCGGCGGCTATCAGGTGAAATACTCGCTTGGCGGTGTGATGCAGGCAAAAACTTTCCAGAAAATTGTCCGTTCAGCATTTGAGAGTGCAACGTTTAATGTTGATCTGCCGGAGGATTTAAAGAGGAAGTACAAGCTGATGCCGGTGCGTGATGCGCTGTATGCATTGCACTTCCCGGACAGCCATGAAATGGTCGCTGCCGCCAGGCGGACGATTAAATTTTATGAGCTGTATCACTATCAGCTTAAAATTATGGAGCGCCGTCAAAAAGAACGGGTCAGAAATGAAAGATTTATAGTCGATTATAATATCGATGAGCTGAGAGAATTTATCGACACGCTGCCGTTTGAATTAACAGGTGACCAGAAAAAAAGTGTCAATGATATTGCCGCGACTTTAAGCAGAATATATCGATGCACCGGCTTCTCCAGGGAGATGTGGGGAGCGGTAAAACGATAGTCGCCGGAATTTGTGTATACGCAGTAAAAACAATCGGCGAGCAGAGTGCCGTGATGGTGCCGACAGAAGTGCTGGCGAATCAGCACTACGAAAGCTTTAAAGATACGTACGGCAGCGAGCTGACAATTGCTAAACTCACGGGGACGACTAAGCCTGCCGAGAAACGGGAAATACTTGCGCGGCTCGCTTCAGGTGAAATTGATCTTCTCGTCGGGACACATTCGCTGATAGAGGACGACGTTGTATTCGATCGTCTATCATTTATAATTACCGACGAACAGCACCGTTTTGGTGTCAATCAGCGGGAAAAACTGAACCGCAAGGCTTACCGCAAAAACGTGCTGTACATGACCGCAACACCGATTCCGAGAACTTTATCGATTACATCTTACGGCGATATGGACGTTTCGTAATACGTGAAATGCCGAAGGGCCGCATTCCAATCGACACTGAATGGCGCCGGTTTAAAGAAATCGACTACGTGCTGGAGTTCGTTAAATCTGAAATCGATAAAGGGCACAGCGCCTATATCGTTGCGCCTTTAATCGAAGAATCGGAGACGCTCGATTTGAAAAATGTCTATGAAATTCACGAAATTTTTGAAGAATATTTCAGTCCGGAAGAAGTCGTCTTAGTCCACGGGCGGATGAAAGCTGAAGAGAAAAATGAAGCAATGCGTTCGTTTGAAGCGCTGGAAAAGCCGCTGCTCGTCTCGACGACGGTAATTGAAGTCGGCATTAACGTGCCGAACGCGACTGCGATTGTCATATTTAATGCTGAACGTTTCGGACTGTCCACGCTGCACCAGCTGCGCGGGGTCGGGAGAAGCAGTAAAAAGAGTTACTGTATTTTAGTCAGCGATCCGGCAACGGAAAATGCGAAACAGCGTATGGATATTATGACGAGCACGACAGATGGTTTTGTCTTAAGTGAACGCGACCTTGAAATGAGGGGGCCCGGCGATTACTTCGGCGTACGCCAAAGCGGACTGCCTCAGTTTAAAGTAGCGGATATTACAGAAGATTACAGAATACTTGAAGTGGCACGTGAAGAAGCGGTTAAAGTATATGAAAATAATAATTTATAAAATGTGCAGATGATTGGAGGAGGCCCATGAGAGTCTTAGTAAGAACCGCTGGTGTATTAATGATTTTCGCTGCGATCGTGCTGTTTTTCTGGCAGGATATACGCGAATATTTTACAGATCAGGTCAACGACCGTTTAATAACCGCCTACCAGGCCGGTGACGACGATGTTAAGCTGAACCCGATTGAAACATTCGTCACCGGCGCCAGGCAGGACACTAAAGGCATTAATATCGGTGACGATATGGCCGGCGTCCTTGAGATTGCCAGTGCGGATATACTCGAGCCCGTCTACATGGGTCCTCTGTCAGAAGAAAAATTGCGCAATGGTGTGAGCTTTTTAGAAGACACGGACAATCTTGATATGCAAAACATCCCGATAGCAGGCCACCGCGTCGAAGGCGCCGGTATCCGCTTCAACTATATTGACCGTGCGAGCGTCGGCGACGAGATAAACTTCATTACACGGGATGAAACCCGCGTCTATGAAATTACTGAAATGTTCGAAGTCGATCCATCGGAAGTCGGTGTCCTCGATCAGACTGCGGGCGACCCGCAGGAACTCACACTGATTACATGCGAGGAGTATAACCCGGAAACACTGCTGTTTGAAAAGCGGCTGATAGTGAAAGCCGAAATTGTTGAGGGCTAATATATTTGGTGCAAGAGCGTTAGTGAATTTGAAGTTATGTAAACTCATAAGCATCTGAATCTCTTTATCGAGTGGATTTAGGTGCTTTTATATTGGGCTGTGACGAGAATAACCCCATAACACTCGCAGAGTTTTCAGCGTGTTTCCCGGGCGACACTGTCTGACAAATCCGTTTATCGGACAGTGTCGTTTCTACAGTGTCTGACAAACCCGTTTATCGGACAGTGTCATATCTACAGTGTCTGACAAATCCATTTATCGGACAGTGTCACTTCTACAGTGTCTGACAAACCCATTTATCGGACAGTGTCACTTCCGACATTCAACGGTAAACTTTAAAAACTCGATCAGATTCCACGGCGAAATTTAAAATACTTCTTTAAATTAATTGAAATCAGGAGCCAGGTTTTATATACTGATTCTAGTGCTATATATAGATATTAATACCAACTACTAAAAGAGGAATCAGAATGGTGAAGCTAAAAAAACAGGAGCGTCAATCGAGTTTAGAGTCTCATATTTCCGAGGATCCGTTTTTAACGGATGAGCAGCTGGCGAATATTTTCGGTGTGTCGATTCAAACGATACGTCTTGACCGACTGGAACTGAACATTCCTGAGCTGCGTGCACGCATTAAAAATGTAGCGCGTGAGGGTGTTGATAAGATCCGCTCACTTTCTATCCAGGAAGTAGTCGGAGAGATTATCGATATTGAGCTTAATAAGAGCGCGCTGTCGCTTTTATCGTTGAAGAGAGCCACGTGTTTGAAAAGAATCATATTGCACGGGGTCATTTTTTGTTCGCGCAGGCGAACTCGCTCTGCGTTGCTTTAATCGACGAGCCGCTGGCGTTAACGCAGCATGCGGCGGTGGATTTTAAGCGTCCGGCGAAATTAAACGATAAAGTCGTTGCGAAAGCGAAAGTAACGGCGATGGACAATAATAAAGCGCACATCGAAGTGGAATCAAAAGTCGATGGCAAAGTAATTTTTATTGGTAAATTTGAAATGTATTATAATGAAGGTGAATAGAGCATGACTAAAATTGCTGTAGATTTAATGGGCGGAGATAATGCTCCAAAAGCGATAGAAGAAGGTATAATCCAGGCGGCTGATACTTTTGATGATATAGAAATTCTGGCATTCGGCATGCCTGGGAGCTACAGCGGAAATCATCCGCGTGTAACTTTTATCGAAGTAACGGAAAAAATTGAATCGGAAGATGATCCGGTTAAATCTGTCAGAAGAAAAAAAGACAGCTCGCTCGTTAGAGCAGTGAAAGCTGTAGCTGACGGTCAAGCGGATGCAATTGTGTCAGCGGGTAATACCGGAGCGATTATGAGTGCCGGACTGTTTGGCGTTAAGCGTATTAAAGGAATAGAACGTCCTGCAATTACGACTATGCTGCCGACAACTTCAGGTAAAGGTATGCTGATGCTTGATATGGGTGCGAACTCTGAAAACAAGCCGAATCATTTACTGCAGTTTGCACAGATGGCAAGCGTGTATATGGAAAATATTGAAGGGCGTAAAAACCCGTCAATCGGTTTGATCAACAACGGCAGTGAAGAAATTAAAGGAACTGAATTGACTAAAGAAACGTATCAGCTGTTAAAACACAGCGGCCTTAATTTCCACGGTTTCTTTGAAACACGCGATATTTTAACTGGCGATGTAGATATCGCGGTGACTGACGGCTTTACCGGCAACGTCGTTTTAAAAACAATTGAAGGAACATCTTCAAGCCTGCTCGGTGAAGTGAAGAAAATTATGCTGAAAAACCCCGTAAATAAACTTGCGGCACTGGCAATGAAAAAAGACTTTGCAGAACTTAAAAATATGCTCGACTACAGACAATTCGGCGGCGCACCGTTGATGGGACTGCAGGGCAATGTAATTAAAGCACACGGTTCATCGGATGCTACTGCAATTGTCAATGCTGTAAAACAAGCGAAAATTATGGCAGACTCAGGGACGATTGACAAAATAAAAGACTTAATAGGTGAAGATAATGAGTAGATTAATTATTTTTCCAGGACAAGGTGCCCAGTACGGCGGCATGGCAAAAGATTTATACGAGAACAACGATAAAGCCAAAGCTGTACTAGATGAAATTTTTTCATATGTTGATTTTGACTTAAAAGAGATTATGTTTTCAGAAGAAGATGCGAGACTGAACGATACGGAATACACACAGCCCGCTCTATTCGCTCACAGTCTTGCAGTACTGGCTGCGACTGAGCTGACAGGAGATTACCTCCTCGGACACTCGCTTGGTGAGCTGCCTGCACTTGTACATGCAGGTGTTGTTTCACTGGAAGACGGGGTTAAACTCGTCACAACACGCGGTGAGTTAATGAGTAAAGCAGACAGCGGCGCAATGGCTGCTGTTATCGGTATGGGCTTTAAAGATCTTGAAGAAGCATGCATCAGTGCGTCGGATGATAACTCTAAAGTTGCACCTGCCAACATTAATGCACCAGATCAGGTTGTCGTATCGGGAGATACAGCTGCGGTTGAGCGTTTTAAAGAACTTGCAAAAGAGCGCGGTGCAAGACGTATTATTCCTTTAAAAGTATCGGGGGCATTCCACTCTCACCTAATGGAGCCGGCACGCGTGCAGTTTAAATCATTCGTCGACACGATTGATTTTAAAGATGCAGAAATTCCGGTTATTCAAAACGTCAGTGCACAAGCTGAAACAGACGCTCGGACGATTAAACATCAATTCGTTGAGCAGATTACACATCCGGTACGGTTTGTGGAGTGCGTTGAAACTGCGGCAGAACACGGTGTGACTGAAGCAATTGAAGTCGGTCCGAAAAAAGTTCAATCCGGCTTGGTGCGTAAAATTACGAAAGAAATATCTACTTCAAATATCGATACATTCGAACAGGCAGAGGTGTTTTTAAATGAGTAAAATAGCATTGGTTACAGGTGCTTCACGCGGAATCGGCCGTGAAATTGCACTGACACTTAGTAAGGAAGGCCACACGGTTATTGTGAACTATTCAGGTTCAAAAGATAAAGCAGACGCTGTGGTTAAAGAAATCGAATCAAACGGCGGTACTGCCGAAAGTTATCAGTGTCACGTCCAGAACGCAGATGACGTGAAGGCAATGATTAAACATATTACAGATACGTACGGTTCAATCGACATCGTTGTCAACAACGCTGGAATTACCCGCGACAATCTTCTGATGCGCATGAAAGAGGAAGAGTTCGACGACGTTGTAGATGTAAACCTAAAAGGTGTCTTTAACGTTATTAAAAGCGTGTCACGTCCGATGATCCGCCAGAAATCCGGCAGCATTGTAAACATCTCAAGCATTGTCGGGTCACTCGGCAATGCGGGACAGACGAACTACGTGGCAACAAAAGCGGCAATCGACGGCATGACGAAATCAGTTGCACGTGAACTGGCATCAAAAAACATTACTGTTAACGGTGTGTCACCAGGATTCATTCAAAGTGATATGACAGATGTCCTCGGAGATGATATTAAGGACGGCATGCTGCAGCAGATTCCGTTGAAACATTTCGGTGAAGCGAAAGATATTGCGAATGCTGTCAGTTTCTTAACGAGCGACAAAGCATCTTATATCACAGGACAGGTAATACACGTCAACGGCGGTATGTACATGGGTTAAAAGCTGTGATATTATTTAAGGGAGGTGAAGAAACAATGGCTAATATTGACAAAATTAAAGACATCATCGTTGACAAACTTGGAATCGATGAAGAAAAAGTAACACCAGAAGCATCTTTCAAAGATGACCTTGGTGCTGACTCACTTGATATCGCTGAACTAGTGATGGAACTTGAAGATGAGTTTGATATGGAAATTCCTGATGAGGAAGCTGAAAAAATCAACACAGTAGGCGACGCATTGAATTTCATTGACAAAATAGAAAAAGAACAATAAAACACTTGAAAAATCCACTTATGATGAAGTGGATTTTTCTTTGTGAATAAATGCAGAAAATAGTAAAATGAATGAGGTGGATATATGGACTTCCAAATAGTGCTGAATAAAGTTAAAACGGATTCAGCAGCACAAGTGAGACTTGAAAAATTTAACGTGAAATTTAAAGAATTTGCGGACAAAGTTAATATTAACGTCGACAGAATCGGTCTTTATCAGCAGGCATTTATGCACAGTTCTTATATTAATGATTTAGGACTCGATAAAAGATATAACAATGAACGGCTCGAATTTCTCGGCGATGCAGTACTAGAATTGATGGTGTCAGATCATATTTTTAACAAGTACGAAGAATTGCCTGAGGGCAGACTGACAAAACTTCGTGCAAATATCGTGTGTGAACCTTCACTTGTAGTATTTGCCTCGAAACTCGATATGCCGGTATTAATCCTGCTCGGACGCGGCGAAGAAAAAACAGGCGGCAGAAGCCGTCCGTCGATAGTGAGCGATGCGTTTGAAGCATTTTTAGGCGCACTGTATTTAGATCAGGGAAATGAAGGCGCATGGCAGTTTTTAAGCGATTTCGTCTTTCCGCATATTTCATCTGAGGATTATAATGCAGTTATCGACTATAAAACGATGCTGCAGGAATATTCGCATCAGGCGTTTTCAGAAAGCGTCACATACGAACTCGTAAGCTCGACGGGACCGAGCCACCACCGCCAGTTTGAAACAGAAGTTTCTATTGGTGATAAAGTACACGGTACCGGTGCGGGTTTATCGAAAAAAGAATCAGAACAACAAGCAGCTAAAAGTGCATTGAAAGCACTTGGCCAAGAGGTGTAGAGACATATGGTATTTTTAAGGCAGATCGATGCACATGGCTTTAAATCATTTGCAGATAAGGTCAATATAAAATTTGACAGCGGCGTGACTGCTGTCGTCGGTCCTAACGGGAGCGGCAAAAGTAATATTACCGACGCCATCAGATGGGTGCTCGGTGAACAGTCGGCGCGCGTGATGCGCGGTGCGAAAATGGAAGACATCATTTTTGATGGTACAGAAAACCGTACGGCGATGAACTATGCATCGGTCAGTCTGATTTTAAACAATGACGATTATACACTCGGTAAAGATAAGGAAGTCGTTATTTCAAGAAAACTGTACCGGAGCGGTGACAGTGAGTATTTTATCAACAGTGAAAAATCAAAACTGAAAGATATTACAGAACTATTTTTAGACTCTGGTCTCGGTAAAAATGCGTATAACATTATCAGCCAGGGCCAGGTCGATGAAATACTAAAAGCGAAACCAATCGAACGCCGCAAAATTATCGAAGAAGCTGCCGGCGTAATGAAATATAAAAACCGTAAACACGAGTCTGAAAAACGTCTCGATGAAACAAAACAGAACTTATCACGTGTACACGATATCATTGAAGAAATCAGTTCACGGGTGGCGAGACTGGAGCGTGAAAGTGCGATTGCAGAAGAATATCTCGCCTTAAAGGAAGAGATGACACAGAGCGATATCGAAGTGAATGTCTACGATACGATGCACCTGCTGACAGAACTTGATGATATTACAGCACGTATTCAAAAAGAAGAATCAGAACTGGAAACTGCACGTCAAACGTTAAAAGAAGTGCTCACGGTACTTGATACACTTGAAAAAGAACGGGAAACACTGCAGCAAAAAGAGCGTGCCGAAAATCAGGAGCTTCTTAGAACGACGCGTGAGCTTGAAAAAATCGAAGGACGCATTGCTTTATACGCAGAGCGTGAAACGAAGAAAGAAACGCTGAAAGAAGATTTAAAGACCCGTTTACAGCAGTACGAAGCACAACTGACAGAATTAACCGCATCACTGGAGAGTGAACAGAGTAAGAAAACTGCATTAACTGAACAAAGAACAGAACAGAAAAAGTCGGAGGGAGATAAAAGGCGAGAACTTGCCGCTGTACAGTCGACAGATGACAGCAACATTGAAAAGCTGAAAGATGAATATTACGAGCTGATGGTTAAAAAGACGACGCTCGAAAACGATAAACGCCGCAGCCGCGATGAACAGTCAAAATTGGCAGACAGCATTCAGTACAAAAAAGAACGTCTGGAAATACTCAGTGCTGAAGTATCGGAACTCGAACAGACTCTAATTGAGAAAAAACAGGCGCTCAGTGAAGCGGATGAACAGTTAACTGCTGCGCGTACTGCTTATAAAATGTCCGGGAAGAATTGACTGACCTGAACGGGCTGTATGATAAATCTAAAATGATTATAACCGTGCAGCGAATTTCATCCAGAATCAGCAGTCGAAACTCGATATGCTGAAAAATATGGAAGAAAACTATCAGGGCTATTATCCGGGAGTCCGTGCAGTACTGAAAAATAAAGACAGTATTCCGGGGGTGATCGGTGCAGTAGGTGAACTGATATCGGCACCTTCAGAGTATATGACGGCGCTCGATACAGCGCTTGGCCAGGCGAGCCAGAACATCGTTATGGATGTTGAGCATAATGCACGCACGGCAATCGCATTTTTAAAACAGAAAAACTTCGGCTTTGCGACATTCCTGCCGCTTGATACGATCCGCGAACGCCACTTGTCGGTCGACGTGGAAAAATCGCTTGAAGCGTCGAATATTGATTACGGGTATTATCGGAAGTTGCGGATATTAAACGCGAATACCGCAAAGTAATTCTGCACTTGTTAAATACGACAGTCGTCGTTAAAAATATGAGTGATGCTTCAGCGCTAGCACGAGCAACGAATCAGCGAGTCCGCATTATTACGATGGACGGCGAAACGATTATGCCGGGCGGGGCGATGAGCGGTGGTTCAAAAAACCGTAAAGGCTCAATTATGGAGTCGAAGAAAGAGATTGCGGAAATTACCGAAAAAATTGAAGAATACACATCGCAGACAGCGTCATTGAAAAAAGCAGTCGACGATGCCGGAGAGCAGATTGCGGATTATACCGTCAAGCTAAAACAGCTCGAAGAATCTGGAGCGGCGCTCGGTGAAACCCACGATATCCTTCAGCAGGAAGTTACGCAGCTTGGCTTTACACTATCGAGTAAAACAGATGCAGTAAACGAACTGACAAGTGAAGTGGCAGGACTGTCACCTGAGAAGAAACTGGCAATTATGATGAGCAAGATAGAAGACTATACTCATCAGATGACCGATATCACTACACGTATCGATATGATGAGCCGCTCGCAAAGTGAAAAAGATACACAATTACACAGCTTCAGAGTGAACTACAGCAGCTGAACAATGATAAAATAACATTGGACGGCGAAATGCGTTTTACCGATGCAGCAATCGAACGTATCTCTTTAAACATAGATAATGTGCAGCACAACATCGATAACACGAAGTCGGAAGCGGATATGATTAATGATGATCTCTCAGCGCTGAATATTTCAGAACTCGAGGAGAACAAAAAGGAATTATCCAAAGTGCTCGGTCAGGTTAACAATAAGCTGCAGTCGATAACTGATCAGCTGAAGACTATAAAAGAGGACCATAAGAAGAACCGAAGCAGAAAGTGAACTGCGTAAAGCCGCAGACATGAGCCAGCAGCAGTTAAGAACTGATTCCGGTGCTCGTGAAGGTCTGGGTACGCAGATTGAAAATAAAATGACATACTTAAGCGACAATTATAAAATGACTTATGAACTGGCACGTGAACAATTTGAGTCATTTGATAACATTGAAGCGAAACGTCAAAAAATAACACTGAATAAGAAGAGTATTGAAGAACTCGGGCCGGTAAATATCGGTGCGATTGAAGAGTTCAGTGTCGTTAATGAACGGTTTACGTTCTTAAAAGAACAGGAAGAAGATTTAATCGATGCACGCCAGACACTTTTAGATGTGATCAGTGAAATGGATGAAGCAGTAGCAGAACGTTTCAAAGAGACGTTCTATCAGGTGAACCATTACTTCCAGGAAGTCTTTACCGATATGTTCGGCGGAGGCCGTGCGGAGCTTAGACTGCTGGAAGAAGGTAATTATCTGGATGCAGGCATAGAAATATTTGCTGAGCCGCCTGGTAAAAAGCTGTCTTCATTGTCATTGCTGTCAGGCGGCGAACGTGCGCTGACTGCAATCAGTCTGTTATTCAGTGTGCTGCGTGTGAAAGTCAGCCCTTTCATTATTCTCGATGAAGTTGAAGCAGCACTCGACGAAGCAAATGTAACGAGATACGCGAAGTATTTGAAAAAACTGTCAGCTGATACACAGTTTATCGTTATTACACACCGCAAAGGGACGATGGAAGAAGCGGATCGCCTGTTCGGCGTCACGATGCAGGAAAAAGGTGTAACAAAACTAATCAGTGTTGATTTAAAAAATTACGAAGAACCAGTAAGAGAGGAAGGGAATTAATGGGTATTTTGACCGTTTTAAACGTAAAAAGAAAATACAGGAAGAAAAACCTGCGTCGCTCGAAACACAGACGGATAAACTGGACGACGGCCTGATATCGATTGATGAGTTCGAGGAATGGGAACAGGATCAGCTCAGTTATAAATTTGAAATGGGTCTTAAAAAGAGCCGTGACAAATTCCAGCAGGATATCAACGCTTTAATGTCCCGCTACCGTACTGTTGATGAAGATTTTTTCGAAGCACTTGAAGAAGTACTAATTTCAGCTGATGTCGGTTTTAATACAGTAATGGAATTAACTGAAGAACTTCGTCGTGAAGCACAGCTTAAAAATATTACTGAAACGTCAGAACTGCGTGAGACAATCGTTGAAAAAATGGTTGAAATCTATGAGCGTAACGGTGACGTTTCAGATGAGATGACGATTAACGAAGACGGCCTGACTGGTTTTAATGGTCGGTGTGAACGGTGTCGGCAAAACGACATCGATCGGCAAGCTCGCACACAAGTATACGCAAGAAGGCAAGAAAGTTATGCTCGCTGCGGGAGATACGTTCCGTGCAGGCGCGATTAACCAGCTGCAAGTATGGGGCGACCGTGTAGGTGTCGATGTCATTAAACAGGCAGAAGGATCTGATCCGGCGGCAGTAATGTACGACGCGGTAAACGCTGCGAAAAAACGCGGCGCTGATATTCTATTCTGTGATACTGCAGGACGTCTGCAAAACAAAGGTAACTTAATGAATGAACTGTCTAAAATTAAAAAAGTCATTCAAAAAGTCGTGCCGGAAGCACCGCATGAAGTGCTGCTTGTACTCGATGCCACGACAGGACAAAACGCACTCAGCCAGGCGAAGGCATTTAAAGAAGTGACTGATGTTTCGGGGATTATTTTATCGAAACTGGACGGTACTGCTAAAGGCGGAATTGTGCTGGCGATTAAAAATGAACTGGGTATTCCGGTTAAGTTTGTCGGACTTGGTGAACAGCTCGATGATCTGCAGCCGTTCGATGCGGAAAACTATGTGTACGGCTTATTTGCTGATATGATTCAGGAGAGCGATACACTAGAAGAAAAATTAGAGGAAGATACAGATGACAAATGATTTAGAACGCACGATGCGGGTGAATTATCTGTATGATTTTTATCAGTCTCTGTTAACTGACAAACAGCAGAAATACATTGAACTGTATTATCTGGAAGACTTTCAGTTCAGTGAAATAGCAGAAGAGATGAACGTGACACGGCAGGCTGTGTATGATAATCTTAAACGCTCGCGCGATATGCTGGAGCAATATGAAGAAACACTTGGTATGTATAAAAACTTTAACAAACGCCTCGAATTGTATGCGGAGCTTAAAAATAAGCTCGGCGACAATATAACAAGAGACGTTAAAAAATAATTGAGAGCTTAGAGAAATTGGATTAAGGAGGATGGCACTATGGCTTTTGAAGGTCTTGGAGAACGACTGCAGTCCACGATGGACCGCATAAAAGGTAAAGGTAAAGTTACTGAATCTGACGTTAAATTAATGATGCGCGAAGTGCGCCTTGCACTGCTTGAAGCCGACGTTAACTTTAAAGTTGTGAAGCAGTTCGTCAACGACGTTAAAGAACGCGCACTCGGTTCGGATGTAATGACCAGTTTAACACCCGGCCAGCAGGTCATTAAAATCGTACAGGAAGAGTTAACATCACTGATGGGCGGAGAAAATCAGAAGATTAATCTGTCTCAGAAACCGCCAACAGTCATTATGATGGTCGGTTTGCAAGGTGCAGGTAAAACAACGACCAGGGAAACTTGCGCTGCATCTGCGTAAAAAACACAATAAGCGTCCGCTCTTAGTGGCGGGAGATATTTACCGTCCGGCAGCAATCGATCAGCTCGAAACAGTCGGCAAGCAGATTGATGTGCCGGTATTCTCGCTCGGTGATCAGGTTAAACCTGAAGAAATAGCGACGAAAGCACTTGAGCATGCAAAAGAAGAACACCTGGATACCGTAATTATCGATACGGCAGGACGTCTGCACATCGATGAAGCACTGATGAACGAACTGAAAAATGTCAAAGACATTGCTAATCCTGATGAAATTATGCTTGTTGTCGACTCGATGACAGGTCAGGATGCGGTTAACGTCGCAGAAAGCTTTAATGAGCTGCTTAATATTACCGGAGTGACACTGACTAAGCTCGATGGTGATACACGAGGCGGGGCAGCACTGTCAATCCGTTCCGTGACACAAAAACCGATTAAATTTATCGGGGTTTCAGAGAAGATGGACGGACTGGAAGCATTCCATCCGGAACGCATGGCTTCACGCATACTCGGTATGGGTGACGTGCTTTCTATTATTGAAAAAGCACAGGACAATGTGAACGAAGACGAGCAGAAAGCACTCGAGAAAAAACTTAAGGACTCAAGCTTTACGCTGGATGACTTCCTAAGCCAGATGGACCAGGTGAAAACATTGGGACCGCTTGATGATCTCTTAAAAATGATGCCGGGCGCCAACAAAATTAAAGGACTCGATAAAATGCAGTTCTCGGGCAAGGAAATTGACCACGTCCAGGCGATTATCCGTTCGATGACTCTCGATGAGCGCGAGCATCCGGAAAAACTGAACGCCAGCCGTAAAAAGCGTATTGCAAAAGGTTCCGGCCGTTCACTGCAGGAAATCAACCGCCTGCTGAAACAATTTAACGATATGAAGAAAATGATGAAACAGATGACCAGCGGTAAAAAGAAAGGCAAGAATCCGTTTGGCGGCATGGGTCTTCCATTTTAAAATAAAAAACACACATGTAAAGAATAAACTCTTTACATGTGTGTTGTCGTTTGGTATGATAAATAAGTCGAACGAAAGAAGTATAGAGAGGAGTTTTCACACATGGCAGTAAAAATTAGATTAACTCGTATGGGTTCTAAAAGAAATCCTTTCTACCGTATCGTAGTTGCGGATGCACGCAGCCCGAGAGATGGTAGAATCATCGAACAAATCGGTTCATATAACCCGGTTTCAAAATCTGAAGATAACGTTGTATTAGACAACGAAAAGCGTTAGAGTGGTTGCAGCAAGGTGCTAAACCAAGCGACACTGTACGTAATATTTTCAGTGACAAAGGCATCATGGAACAGTTCCACAATGCTAAATTCGGGAAATAATTCCGATGGACAAATTACTTCAAACAATTCTTGAACCGATGCTGGATTATCCGGAAGCACTCATCATCAACCGTGATGAGACGCCGCATAAAGTTTCGTATAAAATAAGCGTACATGAAACCGATGTCGGACGAATAATCGGCCGCGGCGGCCGTTTTATTAAAGCGCTCCGCATTGTAGTTTCAAACGCTGACAGAGACGCGTCAAAGAAAGTGTTTGTTGATTTGCACTAAGACACACTTAAAGAGTGTGTCTTTTTATTCTTTATAAGAGGTGTTCATCTTGCGAATTAAAATTGGTAAACTGGTAAATTTCCACGGTGTGCGCGGCGAAGTTAAACTTTTAAGCGACTCGGATTTTTTAAAAGAACGCTTCAAGGCAGGTAATAAAGTTGAAATTGGCAGCGGCGAGCTGACGATTGAATCTTACCGCACGCATAAAAACTTTCATATGCTGAAGTTTGAAGGTGTGTCGAACATAAATGACATTATCCATCTAAAAGGCAAAGATGTTTTTATCGAAGACCATGCTGAAGAATTAGCACTCGATGACAATGAATACCACGTCCGTGATATTGTCGGCTTAACCGTCATTAATCTGGACGATAATACAGAACTTGGTAAAATTTCAGATGTCATGTTCACCGGCGCCAATGACGTCTGGGTGATTGACGGCGAGCGCGAATATTTAATTCCCTATATCGAACAGGTTGTTAAAACTGTCGATTTTGACCGCGGCATAGTTGAAATTACACCACTCGAAGGATTGTTGGATTAATGAATATATATTATTTAACACTGTTCCCGGACATGTATGAAGGTATACTCGGTGCTTCTATTTTAAAACGCGCTGAAGACAAGGGTATCGTTAATTATCACATGATTAATTTCCGTGACTTTTCAAATGATAAACATAACAAGGTCGATGACTATCCATACGGCGGCGGGGCAGGTATGGTCTTAAAACCGGAACCTGTATTCAACGCAATGGAGAGTCTTGAAATTAAAGGCAAGAAGCGCGTTATTTTAATGTGTCCGCAGGGCAGGCCATTTGATCAGAAAATGGCTGAGGAACTGGCTGAAGAAGACAATATTGTCTTTATTAACGGTCATTACGAAGGTTACGATGAGCGTATCCGTACGCTTGTAACCGATGAAGTATCTATAGGGGATTATGTCTTAACAGGCGGCGAACTGGCATCACTGACAATGACTGATGCTATCGTCCGTTTAATCCCCGATGTGCTGAGCAATGAAGCCAGCCACCAGGAAGACTCATTCTCAACGGGCATGCTTGAGCATCCGCATTATACCCGTCCGAGGGAGTACCGCGGCATGACAGTGCCGGACGTTCTATTATCGGGCAACCATAAGTTAATTGATGAATGGCGTCACGAACAAAGCTTGAAAAGAACAAGAGAACGCCGTCCGGATTTACTAGACGAATAAAGCTCAATTTTATTCGTAAAAGTGATTGAAGGACTGGGGTTTGTATGGTAATATTGTACGAGTGTAAATACACGTAAATATCACAGTCATCCGCTTAGCTTGGGCAAGAAATGGCAAGATAACTGGAAGAAGGAGAAGATATATTATGTCACAGGAATTATTAAATTCTATCGTTAAAGACCAGTTAAAATCTGATCTTCCTGAATTCAAATCAGGAGATACAGTTAAAGTACACGTTCGTATTGTAGAGGGAGACCGCGAAAGAATCCAGCTTTTCGAAGGTGTTGTAATCAAACGCCGCGGAGGCGGAATTTCTGAAACTTTCACTGTACGTAAGATTTCTTACGGTGTCGGTGTTGAGCGTACATTCCCAGTTCACACGCCTAAAATCGAGAAAATCGATGTTGTTCGCCGTGGACGCGTACGTCGTGCTAAACTTTACTACCTGCGTAACCTGCGTGGTAAAGCTGCTCGTATTAGAGAAATCCGATAAGACCGCTTTAAAAACACCCGAACCTTTAGAGGTCCGGGTGTTTTTTATCTTTTTTCAGCTCTGAACTGCTGAGCTTCCGACAGAAAGGCCTCCAGAATTTTCTTCGAAGGCTCATCAAATTTATACGAATCCTCCGGATGGAACTGCAGCCCCATTATAAAAGTATTGCCCGTACCCTCGAGCGCTTCTATCACACCGTCCGGCGCGCGTCCAGACACGATAAAGTCCTTATTATCAACGTCTTTGTTCGCTTGATGATGGTGACTGTTAACCCTGATTTTATCCGTGCCGACGATTTTGTGCAATCTGGAGCCTTCAATCAGCACGCTGTGCTGAAGATAATCTCTGTTTGACTTCTGCTTATGCTGAATTAAATCTTCACCTTCGTACTGAGCTTCCAAATCCTGATACATCGTGCCGTCGGTTAAGCTGTTCAGCAGCTGGCTGCCGCGGCAAATTCCCAGAATCGGAATTCCTCTTTTAAAAGCATGTTTGATCACTTCAATTTCATACTCATCACGGCCATGCTCAACTTTTTCAAGTTTTGGATGCGGTTCTTCATTGTAAGTACTCGGATTAATATCATTGCCGCCCGTTAAATATAAACCGTCCAGTACTTCAATCTGTTCTTTAATCGACTGCTCATCATCATTTTTCGCAAGCAGCAGCGGCACACCGCCGAGATCTGTCACAGCTTCGATGTAGTGCGGTCTTAAACTCATATTATTTTCTTCGATTGCCGTTGTAATTCCTATAATCGGTCTGCCCATAATCTGTCTCCTTTTGTTGTTTGTTATTTTATACCCGAAAATGAGTGAAGTTATTCGAGGGTTATAAGATGGTTGTTTCTCTTTTTTGTTAACTTTTGTTTTATTAATGTTAATTTTTAGTGTATAAATATGTTAACTGAATTGACAGGAGGGGTCAGATTATGTTTATAACAGCTCGAAAATTACCTGAGGAGCTGCTCCATTATTACGCTTTGCAGCGTCGTTCAGCACTAGGAGCTAAAAATCACGATAAACTGCGCAGACTGGAACGGGGAGTTGAAGGAGAACGCGTTTATGATATGATTTTAAATGAAGCAGGGCATGAGAACCTGTACATATTCCGTGATTTATATTTGCTGATTGAAGGGTCCGTTACACAGTACGATACGCTGATTGTCAGTGAATCCGGTATTATCGTTAATGAAATTAAAAACTTTACTGGAGACTATCAAGTGGAAGCCTCCATGTGGACACGAAGTGGAGGGGCAACGCTGCCCGACGATCCGATGAGTCAGCTCAGGCGGGCCGTTGGAAAACTGATGAATCTGCAGAGAGGCGCTGGATTTAAGTTTGAAGTTTCGGGGAAATTAATTTTCCCAAACGAATCATTCCGGCTATTCACGAAGGATGACCAAGTGTGGAATCAAGTAGTACTCCGTGCTGATTTCAAAAGATACTTTAACGGATTTTATAACGAATACAGCGGAGAAGGCGCATCTAAGCTTGCCGATATAATCGAACGGCACATCGTGCCGAACCCTTACTTTAAACATCGAGTCGACTTCGAATCAGTCAGGCACGGCCTATACTGCGGCGGGTGCGGGAGTTTTCAGCTGGAAAAACAGCAATTTCATTTGCTGTGCATGACCTGCGGTTCACGTGAAAGCAATGAGACGCATCTCGTCCGGGCAATGAGCGATTTTAAATATCTGTTTGGAGATTTAGCCATGACAAGCAGGCGGCTGATGGAGTTTACGGGAAATGCCGTGAATGTTCGCACTCTTCAGCGAGTACTGAATAAGTATTGTTATGTCAAAGGAGTCTATAAAACTAGTAATTATATATTTAAGTATTTTGATTTCGATGAAGCCATGAGAAAAGAGCAGCAAACCCGTAAATATAAGGACTATCTCAGCTAATTCGATATTATCTAATACTTTTGGTTCTACACTGTCCGATAAACAGATTTGTCAGACACTGTAGAACAGACACTGTCCGATAAACGGATTTGTCAGACACTGTAGAACTGACACTGTCCGATAAACAGATTTGTCAGACACTGTAGAACTGACACTGTCCGATAAACGGATTTGTCAGACACTGTCAGTAAATAACAAACTCTGCAAGCCAATCATCCTCACATCACACGTCAAAATCATGATAAAATGTAAAAGGAATATATAAAACAAACTACAAAATCGAAACAATACAGAAAGGGGCAACCTGATATGTCTATTAACTGGTTCCCGGGGCACATGGCGAAGGCTCGCCGCCAAATTGAAGAGAGTCTGAAGAAAGTGGACGTAGTTATCGAGATACTGGACGCGCGTATACCGTATGCTTCCAAAAATCCGATGCTGGATCATGTTATCGGTGACAAGCCGAGAGTCGTTGTGCTGAACAAGAAGGATATGGCCAGCAATAAAGAGACGGATCGCTGGATTAAACGGCTGAAAGCTGACGGAGTTTATCCTATAGCACTGAACGGCAAGGAGCCGAACGTGCTGAAGAAGATTGAAAATACAGTAGTCGAAGCGACCAAGGAAATCTTTGAACGTATGGAACGAAAAGGCATTAATCCGCGCGCCATCAGAGCGATGATTGTCGGAATTCCGAACGTTGGGAAATCGACGATTATTAATAATATAGCAAAACGTAAAGTTGCGAAAACGGGTAATACACCAGGCGTAACTAAAGCACAGCAGTGGATTAAAGCAGGGTCGAAAATGGAACTGCTCGACACGCCGGGCGTACTCTGGCCTAAATTTGAAGATGAGTCGATCGGCCGTAAACTATCTCTGACAGGTGCGATTAAAGATAACGTCGTAAACCTTGATGACATTGCGATATTTGCACTCAAATTCATGCGGGAACATCACCTTGATGCAATTAATAAATTTTATAATATTAATATCGATGAAAATTCTGAAATCGTGGAAATCTTTGACGCCATCGGCCAGTCGCGCGGCTTTAAAATGAGCGGCAATGAAATCGACTACGAACGCGTTGCGGAAAAAGTGATTTACGATACACGCGATGCGAAAATCGGTCAGTTTACATTCGATTTGCCTGAGGATGCTTAATAATAATATGAAGATAAGCGATATTAAACTGGAGATTAACAAGATAAAAACCATGGCCGATTTAACGGCCTCGGCCTATAACGAAGACGAGCGCAAAGGTGTACAGGGCGCGCTTAAATCTCGGGCGCGCGTACTCCAAAAAGAAGTGGCGCTCGCTGAACATTTCAACGCGATGATGATGCATGAAAACAAACACCCGGATATCATTATTGCCGGTATCGATGAAGCTGGACGGGGTCCCTTGGCAGGCGATGTCGTGGCAGCAGCTGTTATTCTGCCGCAGGATTATAAAATAATCGGGCTCGATGATTCTAAAAAAGTTCCGCTGAAGAGACGGCTCGCACTGCGTGAAGAAATTATGGAATATGCCGATTACGGAGTGGGTATTGCAACAGCTGAAGAAATCGACATGCATAACATTTACAATGCAACGAAAATTGCGATGCAGCGTGCGCTTGATAATTTATCGGGTCAGCCTGAACATTTACTGATCGATGCAATGACGCTCGACAACGGTGTGCCGCAGACGTCTATCATTAAAGGAGATGCGGTGTCGAACTCTATCGCTGCAGCTTCAATTATTGCGAAAACGACGCGTGATTTAATGATGGAAGAATACGCTGCAGAATATCCGGAATATGGATTTTTAAATCATAAAGGCTACGGTACGAAAGCGCATCTTGAAGCACTTGAAAAATACGGAGCAACGCCCATCCACCGGAAGACATTTGAACCGGTAAAAAGTATGTTTCTAAATTAACTAAGTGTTTTATTTCACAATCATTAGCGCGATAAACGTTCTAAATTTCAATAATACTGCGGTTTCGAACCATATTCCGGGTAACTTGTGATTTTTTTTCAAACTTTCGCAAAATAATAATAATTTGTTTGATTAGTTGCCACTTACACGTTTACATTCGAGTGAGTGTTTCCTATAATTAGGAATGTAAGCTTTATTAAAAAGTCTTAGGAGGAAAATCATGAATATCCATGAGTATCAAGGAAAAGAAATTTTTCGCTCAATGGGTGTAAACGTACCTAAAGGTGACGTTGCTCTTACACCAGAAGAAGCAGTTGAAGTTGCAAAAACACTTGATTCAGATGTCTACGTTGTTAAAGCTCAAATCCACGCAGGTGGCCGTGGTAAAGCAGGCGGCGTTAAGATAGCAAAATCTGTCGATGAGGTTAAGGAATATGCTGAAGAATTATTAGGCAAAGTCTTAGTTACTCATCAGAACGGTCCGGACGGGACTGAAATCAAACGTCTTCTCGTTGAAGAAGGCTGCGATATCGACAGCGAATACTACTTAGGTTTTGTAATTGACCGCGCGACGAACCGCGTTACATTAATGGGTTCTGAAGAAGGCGGAACAGAAATCGAAGAAGTAGCAGAAGCAACTCCTGAAAAGATTTTTAAAGAAGTTATTGATCCTGCTGTAGGTCTTATGCCGTTCCAGGCTAAGAGACTTGCGTTCAATATTAATATTCCAACAGCGTCTGTAAACAAAGCAGCTAAATTAATGCTTTCTTTATACGATGTATTTATCAAAAAAGATGCTGCAATTATGGAAATTAACCCGCTTGTAACTACAAGTGACGGCGAAGTTATTGCACTTGATGCGAAAGTTAACTTCGATGCGAATGCATTATACAGAAACAAAGATGTCGTTGAATTACGCGACTTTGATGAAGAAGATGAAAAAGAAATCGAAGCTTCTAAGCACGATTTAGCATATATCGCTTTAGAAGGTAATATCGGCTGTATGGTTAACGGTGCCGGACTTGCTATGGCAACGATGGATACGATTAACCACTTCGGCGGAAGACCTGCCAACTTCCTTGACGTAGGGGGCGGCGCGACTGCTGAGAAAGTTACCGAAGCATTCAAACTTATTTTAAGTGATAAAGCTGTAGAAGGTATCTTTGTAAACATTTTCGGCGGTATTATGAAGTGTGACGTTATCGCTGAAGGTGTCGTTGAGGCTGTAAATAACGTTGGTCTTGAAATTCCTCTTGTCGTTCGTTTGGAAGGTACAAACGTTAAAGAAGGTAAACAGATTCTTGCAGATTCAGGTCTTGCAATCACATCGGCAAGCACAATGGCTGAAGGTGCCGAGAAGATCATCGCTGCTGTAAACGAAAATAAATAATAACGGAGGAATATATTGTGGCTGTATTTGTAGATAAGAATACTAAAGTAATTGTACAGGGTATTACCGGTTCAACAGCACTATTCCACACAAAGCAGATGCTTGAGTATGGTACTCAAATCGTTGCTGGTGTGACACCTGGTAAAGGCGGACAGGAAGTTGAAGGCGTTCCTGTATTCAACACTGTAGAAGAAGCTAAAAAAGAAACTGGCGCAACAGTATCAGTAGTATACGTGCCGGCACCATTCGCTGCAGATTCAATCATTGAAGCTGCAGATGCTGAACTGGACCTCGTAATTTGTATTACTGAGCATATTCCGGTACTCGATATGGTTAAAGTAGTACGTTATTTAGAAGGTAAAAACACGCGTCTTATCGGACCGAACTGTCCAGGTGTTATTACTGCCGATGAAACTAAAATCGGTATTATGCCCGGCTATATCCACAAAAAAGGACACGTTGGTGTCGTATCACGTTCAGGTACACTAACTTATGAAGCAGTTCATCAGTTAACTCAGGAAGGTGTCGGCCAGACATCTGCTGTCGGTATCGGCGGAGACCCTGTTAACGGTACGAACTTTATCGATGTGCTTAAAGAATTCAACGAAGATCCAGAAACTTACGCTGTAGTAATGATCGGGGAAATCGGCGGTACTGCTGAAGAAGAAGCTGCAGAGTGGGTTCGTGATAACATGACTAAACCTGTTGTCGGCTTCATCGGCGGACAAACTGCACCTCCAGGAAAACGTATGGGCCATGCCGGTGCGATTATTTCAGGCGGTAAAGGGACAGCTGACGAAAAAATCCGTGTCATGAACGAATGCGGAATTAAAACAGCTGCAACACCTTCTGAAATTGGTGAAACGCTTATCGAGCGCATCAAAGAAGAAGACGGTCTTTACGAAAAATGTTTAACAGTAAAATAAATGTAATATAACTCGTGCATGTGAGTGAAAAACGGCGGTAATCCTAATGGATTATCGTCTTTTTTGTCTTTTTCTGGAAATATTTGTCGGTAAATTGAAATCTGAATAAGCCTGAAATCTCTTATAATATAAGTATCATAATATCAGGGGAGGCACATATGGATTTACTACTTATGAGCTATGCAGGGGTTACTTCAAAAGAATATTATCACTCTTAAATAACGGTTTTATTTCGCCTGAATTAAAGCGCAAAATTGAGTTTGCAAATACGCTTGACAGAAGAAAATTATCACATTTCTGGACAGGCTGAATATCAGCTATATTACGCATGAACACTCACTTTATCCGCCTTTACTGAAAGAAATTTATGATTTTCCCTACATATTATATTACCGCGGAAACCCCAGGTACTTAATGGAAGATATGCTCGGTGTCGTTGGCAGCAGAAAATCGACAAGCTATACAGCTAAATCTCTGGAGGTGCTCTTGCCGAGTCTTAAAAACATTGCTATTATATCAGGACTTGCCTACGGTGCGGATGAAGCGGCACACAAGACGGCAATCGGCAATAATATGAAGACGATTGGTGTGCTTGCATTCGGGCACAGTACACACTATCCAAAAACAACTGCGGATATCCGCCGGGAGATGGAACAGAGTCATCTGACAATCAGCGAATATCCGCCGGACACACCAATCCGGAAATGGCAGTTCGTTGCACGCAATAGAATTATTGCCGGCTCTGCCCGAGGTGTCCTTGTAACAGAAGCGGAAGAAAAAAGCGGCAGTTTAATTACGCTTGAGATGGCACTCGACGATAACCGGAACGCATACTGTCTGCCGGGAAATATTACATCCGCACTGTCAAAAGGAACAAATTTACGTATAAAAGAAGGCGCATCAGTTGTGACAGAAGCAGATGATATTCAGAGAGATTTCGACTGAAAGCAGCAAGACGAAATATTATAATAAGTGGATTTTCATTGACAAAGTAAAATTTAACTGTGTATCATTTGGACTTGAATAGATTAAAAGCAAATTAGGAGGCAGCAGAGTGGCAGACAATTTAGTGATCGTAGAATCACCTGCGAAAGCAAAGACGATTGAAAAGTACCTCGGTAAACGTTATAAAGTAATTGCTTCCATGGGACACGTGAGAGATCTTCCGCGCAGTCAGACTGGAATTGATACAGAAAATAATTACGAACCTAAATATATTACGATACGCGGTAAAGGCCCGTTACTAAAAGAATTGAAAAAAGAAGCGAAAAAAGCGAAGAAAGTATTCTTAGCAAGTGACCCCGACAGAGAAGGGGAAGCAATTGCCTGGCATCTGAGCCATGCACTTGGGGCAGACAATGATTACTACCGTGTGGTCTTTAATGAGATTACAAAAGATGCAGTTAAAGAAAGTTTTAAAACACCATCTGAAATCGATATGCAGCTGGTAGATGCGCAGCAGGCAAGACGCATACTTGACCGCCTTGTAGGTTACAACATCTCACCTGTATTATGGAAGAAAGTTAAAAAAGGATTATCGGCAGGACGTGTTCAGTCGGTTGCACTGAAATTAATTATCGACCGTGAAAACGAAATCCGTAAATTCGTTCCTGAAGAATACTGGTCTATTGAAGGAACATTTAAAACTGGCCGCTCGAAATTCACAGGTAAATTTAACAAGCTTGCTTCAGATAAGCAGAAAACTAAACTTCAGAATAAAGACGATGTCGATAAAGTCATGGGTCAAATAAAAGGTTCGGATTTCAATATCGATTCTGTTGAGAAAAAGAGAAAAAACGTAATCCGGCACAGCCGTTTACAACTTCTTCACTGCAGCAGGAAGCAGCGCGCAAGCTGAACTACAAAGCGCGTAAAACAATGATGCTCGCTCAGCAGCTGTATGAAGGTATCGATATTAAAAAGAAGGTACAGTCGGTCTGATTACTTATATGAGAACGGATTCGACACGTATTTCAAATACTGCCAAAGATGAAGCATACGATTTAATCGAGTCGACCTACGGCAAAGAATATACCGGCACGCAGAAATCAGCAGCGAAAGCTGCGTCACAGGATGCGCACGAGGCAGTCCGTCCAACATCTGCAAACCGTACACCGGATAATATGAAGCAGTATTTGAGCCGCGATCAGCACCGTCTGTATAAACTAATCTGGGACCGTTTCATTGCCAGCCAGATGGCGCCGGCAATATTAGATACAGTTAAAATAGATTTGAGCAACAACGGCGTACTCTTCAGAAGTACCGGCCAGACGATTAAATTTAAAGGTTTTATGCAAATTTACATCGAAGGCACGGATGACACTGAAGATGATTTAAACAGTAAACTTCCTGAAATGAATGAAGGAGAGACGGTAACATCAAAAAATTGAACCGGCGCAGCACTACACACAGCCGCCGCCGAGATTTACTGAGGCTCGTCTAGTTAAGACATTGGAAGAATCGGGAATCGGACGGCCGTCAACTTACGCACCGACAATCGATACCATTCAAAAACGCAACTATGTCCGCATGGACCAGAAACGTTTTATCCCGACAGAAATCGGTGAAATCGTCAACGAGCAGGTTGTGGAATACTTCCCGGATATTATCGATATTGCCTTTACCCGCAATATGGAAGAAAGCCTCGACTCAGTAGCTGACGGTAAAAAAGAATGGCGCGAAGTTATCGACGAATTCTATAAAGGCTTCAGTCCGCAGGTTGACCGCGCGGAAGCAGAAATGGAAAAAATCGAAATTAAAGACGAACCGGTTGGAGAAGACTGTGAAAAATGCGGTTCTCCGATGGTTTACAAAATGGGACGTTACGGTAAATTCATGGCATGTTCGAATTTCCCTGACTGCCGCAACACGAAAGCAATCGTCAAAGAAATCGGCGTTAAATGCCCAACTTGTAAAGAAGGAGAAGTCGTCGAACGCAAATCGAAGAGAAACCGTATTTTCTTCGGCTGTGAAAGATATCCTGAATGCGACTATGTATCGTGGGATCGTCCAATCGGTCGCGACTGTCCGAAATGTGAACATCACCTGGTTGAAACGAAAAAAGGTAAAAAAGCACAGGTTAAATGTACGAACTGTGAATATAAAGAAGACGCAAGCTAATTAATGAACCGTCCCCGGTGATTCGGGGACGGTTTTTTTAAATCTTCGGTATGTGTTAACTTTATTTGAACACCACTCTGAATCCCATCCTGCAGGCAATTACAAGGTAAACGAAATGAAAGCGCCTTTATTGTCTTCCTTTTTGACAGAATTATAAATATTTGTACAATTAAGTGCAATTTAATTAAAAATGGTTTAATATAACTACTGTTGTTTACTTGCGGACTAGTTTACATTGTATTGCTTGGCTAAATAATTTAAATTATGATAAAATTCAGACAAAGGATGAGGTGGTCGAAATTTACGTCAATGATTATTTACGAATGCTTAAGTATCAGCGTAATTTTTCCGATCATTCTATAAAAAGTTATGATCATGATATTCATGAATTCATAACTTTTTTGAAGACTGAAAGTTTATCGGTACCAGCATTTAAATATATGGATGCAAGAAACTACCTGGCAATGCTGTATGACCGCAATTTTAAAAAATCAACCGTATCGAGAAAAATATCGACGCTTAGAAGCTACTATAATTATTTAGCTGACAGAGAATGCGTCGATATAAATCCGTTTACGGCACTGCCTTTTCCAAAAAAGGAAGAAGTGCTCCCGGATTTTATGTACGAGAATGAAATCGAAGCGCTATTTGAAAGTCTGGATCAGAATCATAAAATGTATGAACGTGACCTCGCAATACTGGAACTGCTTTACGCCACCGGTATGCGGGCGAGTGAACTGATTGGTTTAAGGCTGAAGGACATTGATTTCACAGTACAGATTGTCAGGGTGCTCGGGAAAGGACGCAAATGGCGGGTCGTACCGTTTCATGACCGTGCAGCCCGTGCTTTGGAAAGTTATGCGGAAACATACAGCGAAGAAATACTTAAGAATGATGCAATGTGGGTAAATCACAGAGGAGGGCCGCTCACAGTTCGCGGACTCCGCCATATTATCGATATGACGGTGAAGCGCAGCGCACTCCACTTGGACATTCATCCGCATACTTTCCGGCATACGTTTGCAACGCATTTACTGAACAACGGAGCAGATTTACGGGCAGTGCAGGATTTGCTCGGCCATGAGTCTTTATCAACGACACAGCGTTATACGCACGTGACGACTGATCAGCTTAAAAAGACTTATTTAAATGCACACCCGAGTAATAAAAAGAGGTGACAAGATGACGACGATATTCGCGATTAAGCATCATGGCCAAATGGCGATTGCAGGTGATGGCCAGGTAACACTCGGCAATCAGGTCGTAATGAAACATACCGCAAGAAAAGTCCGCCGTTTATTTAACGATCAAGTCGTAGCAGGTTTTGCAGGCAGTGTGGCAGATGCTTTTACACTGTTTGAAAAATTTGAAGCGAATCTGCATGAGTACAACGGCAATCTGCAGCGTGCTGCAGTTGAACTGGCTAAAGAATGGCGCGGTGATAAAATGCTCCGCCAGCTGGAAGCGATGCTGATTGTAATGGATAAAAACGATTTGCTGCTCGTCTCCGGTACAGGTGAAGTGATTGAACCGGATGACGGCATTCTGGCAATTGGTTCCGGCGGCAATTACGCGCTCGCAGCAGGACGCGCACTGAAGAAACACGGTGCAGATTTAAGTGCTGAAATGATTGCGCGTGACAGCTTGACTCTGGCAAGTGAAATCTGCGTATTTACTAACGATAATATAATAGTAGAAACAATCGATTAAAGAAAGAGTGAGATAAATGTCAAACACCAATCTTTCTCCAAGAGAAATTACAGCCCGCCTCGATGAAAGTATTATCGGGCAGGATGAAGCAAAACGAAAAGTCGCGATTGCAATGCGCAACCGCTACAGAAGAATGCTGCTTGACGATGAACTGAAAGAGGAAGTTATTCCTAAAAATATTCTGATGATTGGACCGACCGGTGTCGGGAAAACAGAAATCGCAAGACGCATTGCTAAAATTACCGGCAGCCCCTACACAAAAGTTGAAGCGACTAAGTATACGGAAGTCGGTTACGTCGGCCGCGATGTTGAATCTATGGTCAGAGACCTGGTCGACAGTGCTGTCCGCATGGTCAAAGAGGCTAAGAAAAATGAAGTCGCCGATGATGCGCTGGATTTAGCAAATGAACGTCTGACAGGTTTAATTGCACCGGGACGAAAAAAACAACAACCGGCAAGTAATAACCCGTTTGAAATGCTGATGAACCAGCAGAATGAAGAAGAAGAGCTGGAAGAAATAGATGATTCAATCAGGCTGAAACGCCGCGATATAAAAAGTCAGCTCCTGGCCGGCAAGCTTGAAGATGAAAAAGTGACGATTGAAGTGGCTGAAAGTTCAAATCAGCTTGGCATGATGATGCCGGGTATGGATAACAACGGCATGGGCGACATGCTGCAAAACTTAATGCCGAAGAAGAAAAAAAAACGCACGATGACAGTGAAAAAAGCACGTCAGTATTTAATCGATGAAGAAGCTGAAAAGCTGATCGACCTCGATAATGTAAATGACGAGGCGATTGAACTGGCAGAAACAACGGGAATTATCTTTATCGATGAAATTGATAAGATCGCTAAAAGCAGCCAGAACTCGGGTGACGTTTCACGCGAAGGTGTGCAGCGCGATATTTTACCAATCGTTGAAGGTTCAACAGTGCAGACTAAATACGGTTCGATTAAAACGGATTATATTTTATTTATCGGAGCAGGTGCATTTCACGTTGCCAAACCAAGTGATTTAATTCCTGAACTGCAGGGGCGTTTCCCGCTCCGCGTCGAACTGAACAAACTGACGACAGATGATTTCGAACGCATTTTAAAAGAACCGAAGAATTCATTGCTGCAGCAGTACGAAGCCTTGCTGAAAACAGAAGAAGTATCGATGTCATTTACAGATGAAGCAATCAGAGCACTTGCTGAGATTGCCTACAAGGTAAACTCATCGACAGATGATATCGGTGCAAGAAGACTTCATACAATATTAGAAACACTGCTCGAAGAGCTGTTGTTTGAAGCGAGCAGTATGCAGGGTGCGCACGTTGAGATTACGAAGCGCTACGTCGATTCGAAACTGGATCATATTTCTACAGATAAAGATTTAAGTGAATTTATTTTATAAAATAACAGGAGTGAAATATCATGGCTAGTTTATTACAGAAAACACGTGAGATTAACAATTTAATTCAAGGCAGTTCAAATATTAAAGTAGATTTCGAAGAAGTCGCAGACAAATTAAGCGGTATTTTAGAATGTAATACATTCATCGTGTCAAAAAGAGGTAAGTTACTCGGAATCGGTGTTGAACAGACTATCGAAAACGAACGTATTGTCGATATGCTTGAAAACAGACAGTTCCCTGAGTATTACGTTAACCAGATTATGCGTATTACAGAAACTCGCGAAAACATCGCATTCGAAGATGATTTAACTATCTTCCCGGCGGAAGATTCGTATCAGGATTCTGAAACGTGCATCGTGCCGATTTACGGTGGAGGCAACCGTTTAGGTACATTAGTACTCGGCCGCAGAGAAAATGAATTCTCAGAAGACGATTTAGTACTTGCTGAATATGCCGGTACAGTTGTCGGTATGGAAATCCTGCGCGAGAAAAATGAAGAAGTTGAACAGAAAGCGCGCGATAAAGCGAGTATTTCTATGGCGATCCGTTCATTATCATATTCTGAACGTGAAGCAATCGAGCACATTTTTGATGAGCTTAATGCAGACGAAGGACTACTTGTTGCTTCTAAAGTCGCAGACCGTGTCGGCATTACGCGTTCAGTTATCGTTAACGCACTTCGTAAACTTGAAAGTGCAGGCGTAATCGAATCCCGTTCATTAGGAATGAAAGGGACGTTTATCAAAGTTAAAAAAGAAGATTTCCTGCCCGAGCTTCGTAAAGACAGCTAAGGTTGCAAAAAGACAATATATATGATATAGTATTAATCGGTCAAAAGACCAAATACACACAGCAGAGTAAGGGATTAACCGGTGCCTTTAAACAGGTGGTTATTCAGCACGATGCTGGAGGTATAAACCATTAGGAGGAAACAAATCATGGCAGTAATTACTATGAAACAATTGCTTGAAGCAGGTGTACATTTCGGACACCAGACACGCCGCTGGAACCCTAAGATGAGCAGATATATCTTTACGGAACGTAACGGCATCTACATTATCGACCTACAGAAAACAGTTAAGAAAGTTGCAGAAGCATACGACTTCGTTAAGTCAGTTTCTGAAGAAGGCGGACAAGTTCTTTTTGTCGGTACTAAAAAACAAGCTCAGGACGCTATTAAAGAAGAAGCGGAACGTGCTGGTCAGCTTTACATCAACCAACGCTGGTTAGGTGGACTCTTAACTAACTACCAAACTATCAACAAACGTATTAAGAGAATTTCTGAAATCGAAAGAATGGAAGAAAACGGTACTTTCGACGTACTTCCTAAAAAAGAAGTTGTTGAATTACGTAAAGAATATGCACGCTTAAACAAGTTCCTTGGCGGTATCCGCAACATGCCCCAACTGCCTAGCGCAATTTTCATCGTGTGACCCACGCCAAAGAACGCAATGCGATTGCAGAAGCTAAAAAAATTAGGAATTCCTATCGTTGCAATGGTCGACACTAACTGTGATCCGGACGAATCGACTACGTAATCCCAGCTAACGACGACGCTATCCGCGCGGTTAGACTGATGACTAGCAAAATGGCAGATGCTGTTTTAGAAGGTCAGCGTGGTATTTCTGACGCAGAAGTAGCAGCAGAACAAAATATCGACTTAAAAGAAGATGCTTCAGCTGAGACTAAAGAAGAGAAACAAATAATTAATTGAAATCTTGGTGATAAGCGTAATACTCTTATCACCTTTTTTACAACAATTAAATGGAGGACTGATAATGGCTATTTCAGCAAAATTAGTTAAAGAACTACGTGATAAAACTGGCGCAGGTATGATGGATTGTAAAAAAGCGCTTGTAGAAACTGATGGAGATATCGATAAAGCAATCGATTACCTACGTGAAAACGGTATTGCGAAAGCAGCTAAAAAAGCTGACCGCATTGCTGCAGAAGGTGCTGTTTACATTGCTGCAGAAGGAAACGAAGCAGTAATCGTTGAAATCAATGCTGAGACAGACTTCGTAGCACGTAACGAATCTTCCAGGAACTTGTTAAGAAAATTGCTGCACACATCCTTGCAACTAAACCTGCAGATGTAGAAGCTTTATATAACTCTGAAATTGACGGTGAAACTGTTACTTCGATCATGAACAATGCAGTGTCAACAATTGGAGAGAACTTAAACATCAGACGTTTTGCAGTTGAAACTAAGACTGATAACGACTCATTCGGCCAGTATATGCACATGGGCGGGCGTATCGGTGTGTTAACAGTAGTAGAAGGTACAACTGACGAAACTATCGCAAAAGATGTTGCGATGCACGCTGCAGCATTAAACCCTAAATACGTTTCACGCGACCAGGTTGATCAGGCAGAACTTGATCACGAGCGTGAAGTACTGCGTCAGCAGGCTTTAAACGAAGGTAAACCTGAAAAAATCGTCGACAAGATGGTTGAAGGAAGAGTTCGTAAGTATTTAGAAGAAATCTGCATCGTAGATCAGCCATTTGTTAAAGATTCTGATCAGACTGTTCAGCAGTACTTAGATTCTAAAAATGCATCTATCCGTTCATTCGTTCGTTACGAACTGGGTGAAGGTATTGAAAAACGCGAAGAAAACTTCGCTGAAGAAGTACTCGGACAAGTTAAAAATAATTTTATTAAAAAAGACACTTCGGTGTCTTTTTTCTAAGTAATAAATTCAATGAAAAGGATTGAAAAACATGGCTGAATCTTCTAAATTTACACGAATCGTGTTAAAACTCAGCGGGGAAGCACTTGCTGGCGACGATGGTTTCGGAATTAATCCGGTAATCATTAAAAATATCGCATCACAGGTTTCGGAAGCTCAGAAATTAGGCGTTGAAATGGCGATTATCGTCGGCGGCGGGAATATCTGGCGCGGCAAAATAGGCGGCGATCTCGGTATGGACCGCGGTACAGCGGATTATATGGGAATGCTTGCAACAGTAATGAACTCCCTTGCACTGCAGGATAGTTTAGAGCAGCTCGGTCATGAGACAAGAGTGCTGACTTCAATCGAAATGAAACAGGTCGCTGAACCTTATATAAGAAGACGTGCAATTCGTCATCTTGAAAAAGGGCGCATCGTTATTTTTGCAGCCGGTATAGGCAACCCGTACTTCTCCACAGATACGACAGCAGCACTCCGTGCAGCAGAAATTGAAGCAGATGTTATCCTGATGGGTAAAAATAACGTAGATGGTGTGTATTCTGCAGATCCGAAGCTCGATTCGTCAGCTGTTAAGTACGACAAACTGACTTACATTGAAATGTTACAGGAAAATCTTCAGGTAATGGATGCAACAGCATCATCGTTCTGTATGGACAATGACATCCCGCTTGTGGTATTTTCGATTACAGAAGAAGGTAATATTAAGCGTGCCGTTGCAGGAGAAACAATCGGTACGACAATTACAAAGCAATAGGAGAAGATATTAATATGAGTGAATCCGTTTTGAAAACATCCGAAGACAAAATGAAGAAGTCAATTGACAGTCTGGCGAGAGAACTTGCATCAATCCGTACAGGTGCTGCAAACTCAAGTATGCTTGACCGTGTAAATGTTGAATATTACGGTGCACCAACGCCGCTTAATCAGCTGGCAAGCATCAGTATTCCTGAAGCACGTATGCTTGTAGTGACACCTTACGATAAGAGTTCAGTTGACAGCGTATTGAAAGCAATTCAAATGGCGGACCTCGGCGTGAATCCAACGAGTGATGGCACGCTGATTCGTATATCTATACCTCAGCTGACTGAAGAACGACGTAAAGAATTTGTTAAAGATGCCCGCAAAGAAGGCGAAAACGCTAAAGTTGCAATCCGTAACGTGCGCCGCGATTCAAATGACGAGCTGAAAGCTTCAGAAAAAAAGGCAATATCTCAGAGGACGAACTTAGAAGTCTGACTGAAAGCGTTCAGAAATTAACAGATAAACACATCGCTGAAATCGACGTAATGTGTGACGCTAAAGAAAAAGACATTCTGGAAGTTTAATTATAAAAACAGGTAAGGGGACTTACCTGTTTTTTTATTGTATAACTATGTTAAAATAAAATAATTGAAGAAGTATATTAAAATTAATTACAGATACATATTTGGCACGGAGGATCGTCATGTTTAATGCGACTAAAAACAAATCTCTGACTGAGAGACCAATACCGGAACATATTGCGATTATTATGGATGGCAACGGCAGATATGCGAAGATGCGCAGCATGCCCCGCATAAAAGGCCATTATGAAGGCATGCAGAATATTAAGAGCATCGTGAGACATGCTGCAGATATTAAACTAAAGTATTTAACGCTCTATGCGTTTTCAACTGAAAACTGGTCCCGTCCAAAAAGTGAAGTGAACTACTTACTTAAACTGCCGACCGATTTTCTCGGTACGTTTTTACCGGAACTGATCGAAAAAAACGTTATTGTTAAAACGATTGGTGAATTCGAAGCACTGCCGAAACATACGCGTAAAGCAGTTCAGACTGCCATCGATAAAACTGCCGGAAATACCGGTCTAACACTCGTTTTTGCACTGAACTACGGCGGACGTGACGAACTGATTGGCGCGGTCAAAGAGATGATCGCTGACGTTCAGGCAGGAAGACTTGATGCTGATTCACTCGACAGCAAAAGATTCGAAGATTATTTAATGACTAAAGATATGCCGGACCCTGAAATGGTTATTAGAACGTCAGGTGAATACCGGCTGAGTAATTTCTTATTATGGCAGGCATCCTACAGCGAATTATTCTTTTCAAATACGCTGTGGCCGGAATTCTCGACTGCTGAGCTGGATGATTTAATCGGCCAGTATCAAAAGAGAGAACGGCGTTTTGGAGGCTTAAATGAGGAGGATGTAATAGATGAAGACTAGAACGATAACTGCAGTCATTGCGCTGCTGTTATTTTTGCCGATTGTAATTCTCGGCTCATGGCCGCTGCTAATATTAGTCTACCTCATGGCAATTACGGCTCTTTACGAAATTTTAAAGATGAACCGTATCCATATATTTTCTCTGCCGGGGGTTTTATCTTTAATTGCTCTCTGTATGGTCTTAATACCGCAGGAATCCTATTCCCCGGCCATCGCTGATTTCCAGCTGGAGATTATCGTTGCACTCGCACTTATTATGCTGTCGACGACAGTTGTTTCGAAGAACAGATTTAACTTTGTCGATATGAGTTTTTGCGTCATGGCAGTTGCATATATCGGCATCGGTTTTATGTACTTTTTTGAAACGCGTGAATCAGGACTTATTTATATTTTATATGCACTGCTGATTGTCTGGCTTACAGATACGGGTGCCTAATTGTTCGGTAAATCATTCGGCAACGTAAACTGTGGCCGCAGATCAGTCCAAACAAAACGATTGAAGGTTCACTCGGCGGTACGCTTGTATCGATAATTATACCGATTGTTTTCGTTATGGCGGGTTTGATGGAAGGGTCACTGTGGCTCTTAATTCCGTTTACGGTAGTTCTCAGTATATTCGGGCAGATGGGGGACCTCGTGGAATCCGCATTAAAACGTCACTTTGACGTGAAAGATTCAGGCACATTTTTACCGGGACACGGCGGTATTCTAGACCGCTTTGACAGTTTCATCTTCGTACTGCCCCTGATGAACATCTTACCGATTATTTCATAATAACAGGTGAATTATATGATAAAAACCATTTCTATACTCGGTGTCACGGGTTCTGTCGGAACCCAGGCGCTTGACGTCATTAAAAATAATCCGGAACACTTTAAACTCGGTGCAATTTCAGCCGGACGGAACCTTTCTAAACTGCATGAGATTTTACATGACTTTAAACCATTGCTCGTTTCAGTACAGGATGAGAATGCCGTCAGCGGGCTGAAAGTTCAGTATCCGCATATTGAATTTACATCGGGAGACAAAGGTCTTATCGATGTTGCAACATTTGACAGCAATTTACTTTTAACAGCAATTCTCGGCAGTGTCGGCCTAAAACCAACACTTGCTGCAATAGACGCCGGCATTGATATTGCACTCGCGAACAAAGAAACATTAGTTGCAGCAGGCGCTATTGTGATGGAGCGTGCGGCTCTCAAAAATGTGCAGATTATTCCTGTGGACTCAGAGCATTCAGCTCTGTTCCAATGTTTAAAAGGTGAAAATGAAAAAGAAATCAGCAATATTATTATAACAGCAAGCGGCGGTTCATTCAGAGATCTGACGCGTGCTGACCTCGGCAATGTCACTTTGAAAGATGCATTAAATCACCCGAACTGGTCGATGGGGCAAAAGATTACAATTGATTCTGCGACGATGATGAACAAAGGTTTTGAAGTCATTGAAGCGAAGCATTTATTCGATGTCGAAATTGCCCAGATTAAAACACTGCTTCATAAAGAGAGCTCGTTCACTCGATGGTGGAATTTGACAACAGTATTATGGCACAGCTTGGCAACTCCGATATGAGAACGGCCATTCAATATGCATTTACTCATCCGGAGCGGTTACATAAAAATAATCCGCTGTCCTTAAATGAATTATCACAGCTTAACTTCAAACCAATGGATTTTGACCGCTTTAAAATGTTAAAATTCGCTTATGATGCGCTGGAAGCAGGCGGTACTCTCGCTACTGTAATGAACGCTGCGAACGAATATGCAGTTGGTGAATTTTTACAGGGCAGAATTTCATTTTTGGAAATTGAAGAAATCGTTGAATCCCGCATGCTGCAGCACGAGAATATTCAAAATCCCGATCTTGAAACGATACTGAGCCTTGACGCGCGCTATAAATCAAATATGAGGTGAAGTAAGTGACAGGAATTTTAGCTTTTATAGTCGTTTTCGGTCTGCTTGTTACCGTGCATGAATTCGGCCATATGTTCTTCGCAAAACGCGCAGGCATTATGTGTCCGGAGTTTGCCATTGGCATGGGGCCGAAAATCTTTTCATATAAATACAATGATACGCAATACACGGTGCGTCTTCTGCCTATCGGCGGATACGTGCGAATGGCATCAAAAGATATGGAAGTCAATCCGCTGAATGCCGGTATGCGTATCAATATTAAGTTAAATGAGAACGATGAAATTACACATATTCTATTAGATGATAAACATAATTTCCAGCACGTCGAAGAAATTGAAGTTGTTGAAAGCGACATTTCAGAAGCGATGTATGTAAAAGGTTTAAAACTGAATGATAACAGCGAAGTGACTTATCATTTCAGCGAGGAATGCTACTTTGTAGAAAACTCCGAGCTTGAACGCATTGCACCGCTGTCGGGAAGATTTGAAACGAAAAGTGTCTGGGCTCGTTTCTTAACGCTGTTTGCCGGCCCCTTATTCAACTTCCTGCTTGCATTCGTGTTGTTTACAATTCTGTTCTATATTCAGGGTAAACCGATGGATGAACCGATTGTCGGCACGGTTGTGGAAGATACGCCAGCAGCGGATATTGACCTTGAAGCAGGCGACCGCATTCAGTCTATCGACGGGACAACAGTCGACAGCTGGGCGCATATGACACAGCTGATTCAAGAAGGCGAAGGCAGCCCTCAGGAACTCGTTATTGAATCAGGAGGAAACACTCATACAGAAACGCTTGTTCCTGCTGTTGAAGCAACAGAGCTGCCGGACGGTACGGAACAGAAACGTCTGATTATCGGTGTCGGCAGAGATTTCGAAAATGGAATTATCGCACCGGTATGGTGGGGAATTCAGGAAACGGTCTCCAGTATGTCACTAATATTTGAACTCGTTGTTAATATGATCGGGACAATTTTCGCAGGCACATTCAGTTTTGATATGCTGAATGGACCGGTCGGTATTTATAAAGTGACGGAATCCGTTGCTTCACAGGGTATTTTAGTGCTGATGAACTTCACTGCACTGCTCAGTGTGAATTTAGGTATAATGAACTTATTGCCGATTCCGGCGCTCGACGGGGGAAGAATTTTATTCGTTTTATACGAGGGAATCTTCAGACGTCCATTAAACCGCAAAGTAGAATTAAACATACAATTAATCGGCGTATTATTCGTCTTAGTTATTATGGTGCTTGTCACCTGGAACGACATTAAAACATTTTTCTTATAGGAGTGAAACAGTATGAGGCAATCACAAATGTTTATCCCTACACTTAGGGAGACACCAACAGAAGCCGAAAGTTTAAGTCACCGTCTGATGCTGAAATCAGGCATGATTAAACAGCTCGCACGCGGTATTTACGCATACCTGCCAATTACACAGCTGGTACTGAACAATATTCAGGATATTGTACGCGAAGAAATGATGAATATCGGCGGTGCCGAAGTGCATCTTCCAGTTCTTCATCCGCGTGAATTATGGGAAGAATCAGGCAGATGGCAAGCTTACGGTAAAGAGCTGATGAGAGTCAGCGACCGTCACGACAGAGAATTTGCACTTGGACCGACACATGAGGAAGTTATTACTTCACTTGTCCGCGATGAACTGAAAAGCTATAAAAAACTGCCGTTAACATTATTCCAGATTCAAACGAAATTCCGCGATGAGTTAAGACCGCGCTTTGGTCTGCTCCGGGGACGCGAGTTTATAATGAAAGATGCATACTCCTTCCATATCGATGAAGATTCACTCGATAAAACATACAGAGATATGTACGATGCATACAGCCGTATCTTTACAAGACTTGACCTTAACTTCAGAGCAGTGGAAGCAGACGGCGGTTCTATCGGCGGCAGCCATACACATGAATTTATGGCACTTGCTGATATCGGTGAAGATACTATCGTTTATACAGATGAAAGCAGCTATGCTGCAAATATTGAAAAAGCAGAATGTACAGCTCCGGCTGAAAACAGCACTGAAGAAATGAAAGATACTGAAAAAATTGCAACACCTGAAATCGGCACAGTAAAAGAACTTGCTGATTTCTTAAATACAGATTTAACGTTAACGACTAAAACGATGGTTGTTAAAACTGATGACGGACTGAAAATGATTGTTATCCGTGGAGATCAGGAGTTAAACGATATTAAAGTAAAAGCATACTTTAACTCAGAAATTATCGAAATGGCAGAAGACGCTGAAATCACAGCTGAACTGAATGCTTCACCAGGATCACTTGGTCCTGTCGAGTCTTCAATTCCGGTTTACTTGGATTACCAGGTGGCAGCGATGAGAAACTATCCTGTCGGTGCCAATGAAACAGGCTACCACCTTTTAAATGTGAACCACGAACGTGACTTTGAAGCGGCGGGTATAGCTGATTTCAGATTTATTAACGAAGGTGAGATGGTCTCTGACGGATCAGGTCCTGCTAAATTTATGCGCGGTATTGAAGTCGGTCAGGTATTTAAACTGGGCACTAAATATTCAGAGGCGATGAACTTTAACGTGCTGGATCAGAACGGCCGTGCAAAACCAGTATTAATGGGCTGCTACGGTATCGGAATTTCACGTGTGCTGTCGGCTATTGTCGAAAGTCACCACGATGATAAAGGGATTTTCTGGCCTAAATCAGTCACACCTTTTGATATTCACATTATTACAGCGAATACGAAAGATGAGACGATTACAAATACTGCGTCGGAATTATACGATATTTTATCGAAGACAAACCGGGTATTATATGACGACCGCAACGAACGTGCGGGAGTTAAATTCGCCGATTCAGAATTAATTGGACTGCCTGTAAGAATTGTCGTCGGACGCGGTGCAAAAGACGGCATTGTAGAAGTTAAAGGCCGTCTGGAAGAAGAATCAACAGAAGTGCAGATTACAGACTTAACATCATATCTTGCAGACAATGACTACGCGTAAATCTTAGATTTACGCGTTTTTCTAAGGAAACCGGTGCAGGCTATGGAATTTTTAACTGGGAGTGTTTTCTAATTGGAAAGCCACGATAAATTAAAGATTTTACTTGAACAGGCAAATATTACTCAAAATAACTATTTGGAAAATGCCGAGCTGTCACGCGTTGTCGTCGATGACGATAACAGAATCTGGCAATTCCATCTGACTACAGACCGCATTATACCAAGCGCGCTGTATCAAATGATGAGTACTAATATAAATAAAGCATTTAAGGACATTGCGAAAACAGAACTGATTATGGCCGAGGGTGAATTCGATGAACAGCTCGTTCTGGATTATTTCATGACCGCAGTAAACAGTCTGTCGATCAATGATAATATAAAGCATCAGCTCGAACGCACTAATATAAAATTGAATGAAGGTGTGCTTTATATCGCAGTTAAAAATGCGATTGAACAGTCGCATTTCAATAAGCATATTAACGGCAATCTGTTAAATGCATATAAATACTTCGGCATCCATTTAAACGGTCTTGAAGTAACAATTGACGATGAACTTCAATCATCGCGTTCAGAAGCTTTGGAGAAAAGTATCAGCGATGAACGGGAAGCACTCATTACGCAGTTTATTTCTGACAAGGAAAAAATGGACGAACAGATGGAGCGTCAAGGCAATGTGCCAAAACAAATCGGCAAGCCGCAAAACTTCGACGGTGTGCGTCCGCTTGAAAATATTTTCGATGAAGAGTACAGCGTAAAAATCGAAGGGCATATTTTCTCTAAAGAAGTGCGTGACCTTCGAAGCGGCCGTAAAATTCTGCAGCTGAAATTGACGGATTATACTGATTCAATTATGGCGAAAATGTTTTCCCGCCACGGTAAAAACGACGATGAAGTATTTGAAGTACTTGAATCAGGCGACTGGGTAATTATTGAAGGCCGCGTGGAATACGATGAGTTTACGAAGGATATGGTCTTAAATATCCGCAACTTAACAGCGGTTAATAAAAAACCGAAACGCGATAATGCAGACGAGAAACGTGTTGAGCTTCATCTGCATTCAACGATGAGCCAGATGGACGGCATGACGAGTGTGACAGAATATATTAAACGTGCAAAACAGTACGGACATTCAGCACTCGCTATTACGGATCACAATAACGTCCAGGCATTTCCGGATGCCTTTAACGCTACGAACAGCGATGATGATTTTAAAATGATTTTCGGCATGGAAGGCCTGCTCGTCGATGACGGTGCACCAATTGCCTACCGTCCGCAGGATTATTCACTGGAAGATCATGAATTCGTCGTGTTTGACGTTGAGACAACAGGACTATCATCTAAATATGATTCAATTATTGAGCTTGCCGGTGTTAAAGTTAAAAACGGTGAAGTTATCGATAAATTTGAACGCTTCAGCAATCCGGGAGAAAAGCTCTCGGAACTGATTAAAGAATTGACGGGAATTACTGACGATATGCTCGTCGGTGCGCCGGACATCAGTGAAGTTATCAGAGACTTTAAAGACTGGGTCGGCGATGCAATATTCGTCGCGCATAATGCGAGTTTTGATATGGGCTTTATCGATGAAGCTTATGGTAAAGAAGGATTCGGCAAGTCGACAAACGGTGTTATCGATACGCTTGAGCTGTCAAGAACGATAAATACCAAAATGAAAAAGCACGGGCTGAATATTCTAGCGAAGAAATATAATGTCGATTTAACACAGCATCACCGGGCGATTTACGATGCTGAAGCAACAGCTTTATATTCATTAAGATGATGGCACAGCTGAAAGCGGACTATGGTATTACAAATCATAAAGACATTAATAAGAGTCTGTCGAACAGCGACTCGTACAAACGGGCGATGCCGACACACATTTCGATATTAGTGCAGAACAATACAGGTTTAAAAAACTTATTTAAAATTGTGAGTCTGTCACTGACCGACCACTTTTATAAATCTGCGCGTATTAAACGCCAGGTGCTTGAAGAACACCGTGAAGGACTGTTAATCGGCAGCGCCTGCGATAACGGTGAAGTATTCACTGCAATGATGCAGAAGTCATATGAAGAAGCGAAGAAAAAAGCGCATTTTTACGACTATCTGGAAGTCTTCCCGAAACCGCTGTACCAGCGGCTGTTAGACAGAGAAGTCGTACGCGATGAAGCAACGCTTGAAGAAATTATTGAAAATATTATTAAACTCGGCAAAGAACTGGACAAAACAGTTGTCGCAACAGGCAACGTGCATTATCTGGAAGAATCCGATAAGCTGTCCCGTGATATTTTAGTCAGGGCGAATCCGGGTAATCCGCTGTCACGCGGCAACTTGCCGGAAGCACATTTCCGTTCAACTGAGGAAATGCTCGAGCTGTTCGATTTTCTGGATGAGGAGACAGCATTTGAAATTGTCGTCTCTAACACGCAGAAAATTGCTAATATGATCGGCAACGTTGAAGTCATTAAAAAGGATTTATATCCGCCGACAATTGACGGTGCGGAAGAAGAAATCAGAGAGATGACTTACGATAATGCGAAAGCTTTATACGGTGAAGACGTGCCGCAGATTGTCGTCGACCGGCTTGAGAAAGAGCTCGAGAGTATTATCGGTAACGGCTTTGCTGTAATCTACCTGATCTCCCACAAGCTTGTTAAACGCTCGCTTGATGACGGCTATCTCGTCGGTTCAAGGGGTTCTGTCGGTTCAAGTCTTGTTGCAACGATGACTGAAATTACCGAAGTGAACCCGCTGCCGCCGCATTACGTCTGTCCGGAATGTAAAGAGTCAGAGTTCTTTACTGACGGTTCGGTATCGAGCGGTTATGATTTACCTGATAAAAAATGCAGCAATTGTAATGTGGATTTAATTAAAGAAGGACAGGATATACCGTTCGAAACATTCCTTGGCTTTAAAGGGGATAAAGTACCGGATATCGATTTAAACTTCAGTGGTGTGTATCAGTCTAAAGCACACCAGTACACGAAGGATCTGTTCGGGGTGGATTACGTTTACAAAGCCGGTACAATCGGAACTGTTGCCGAGAAAACAGCATTCGGTTACGTCAAAGGTTATTTAAACGATAACGGTCTGCACAAACGGGGCGCGGAAGTTGACCGTCTCGTACTTGGGTGCAGCGGTGTTAAACGTACAACAGGGCAGCATCCGGGCGGTATTATCGTTGTCCCGGACGACATGGATATATACGACTTCTCACCAATTCAATATCCGGCGGATGATGTTGAAGCTGAATGGATGACGACGCATTTCGATTTCCACTCAATAGACAGTAACTTATTAAAACTGGATATACTCGGTCACGATGACCCGACGATGATCCGCATGCTGCAGGATCTGTCAGGCATTGATCCGACTACAGTCCCGACAGATGATCAGGAAACGATGAAATTGTTCAGCGGCCCTGAATCACTCGGAGTAACACCGGACCAGATTTTATGTAAAACGGGAACGCTCGGCATTCCGGAGTTCGGCACAGGTTTCGTGCGTCAGATGCTGGAAGATACCAGACCGTCGACGTTCAGTGAACTCGTACAGATTTCAGGACTGTCTCACGGTACAGACGTATGGCTCGGCAACGCACAGGACTTAATACGTAAAGGTACATGTGATCTGTCGAACGTTATCGGCTGTCGTGACGACATCATGGTAACGCTGATGTATAAAGGACTTGAGCCGAGTGTTGCATTTAATATTATGGAGAAAGTGCGTAAAGGTAAAGGTTTAACAGAAGAACACGAACAGGCAAAAAGATAACGGCGTTGAGAAATGGTACATCGATTCATGTAAGAAAATTAAATACATGTTCCCGAAAGCTCACGCTGCTGCCTACGTACTGAACTCAGTAAGAATTGCTTACTTTAAAGTGCACCATCCGCTGTTTTACTATGCGAGCTATTTTACAGTACGTGCAACGGATTTTGATCTCTTAACGATGGTCAAAGATAAAGATACAATCCGTCACCGTGTGAACGAACTGAACCAGAACTTCCAGGAGCTGTCAAAGAAAGAGAAAGATACACTCGTTGTTCTGGAACTCGTTAATGAAATGGCACAGCGCGGCTTTAAAGTGCAGCCTGTCAGCATCGATAAGTCGGACGCGTTCGACTTTATTATCGAAGGCGACACGCTGATTCCGCCGTTTATTTCAGTACCGGGACTCGGCGCCTCGGTTGCGAAACGGGTTGTCGAAACTCGTCGTGACGAGGGCTTTATCTCTAAAGAAGATTTAAATAAGAAAGCCGGCGTATCACAGAAACTGATCGAGTACTTAACTGAACTCGGCAGTCTCGATCATTTACCGGACAAAGCTCAGCTGTCAATCTTTGACATCTAGCATTGTTGCACGCCATGGGAGCCTATGGTATAATATTAGTGAATAAAAATACTCAGTCTGCAGGAGAAGAACGGGTTTGCCCCGTTCTTCTCTTAGTTTTGAAAGGGGGACTTTGACATGAATGCAAACGAAAAAAGTATTTACTCATGTCGAGCCAATTGCCAAAGACAACGATTTAAAACTGGTTGAAGTTAACTACGTTAAAGAAGGACCAGACTTTTTCCTGCGTATTTTCCTGGATAAAAAAGGTGGTATTACACTCGACGACTGTGCAGCATTTGCAGAAATAATCAGTGCTGAACTGGATGAGTGGGATATTGTCGAAGGCGCGTACTACTTAGATGTGTCATCTCCCGGAGCAGAACGTCCGATAAAGGATGAAGAAGATTTGGAACTCACACTGAACAAAGGCATTTACGTTAAGGCGTATAAGCAAATTGACGGTGAAAAAGTGGACAGGCATACTGACTGCTTACGATGAAAATTCAGTAACAATTGATTACAAAGTAAAAACACGCAAAAAAACTATTACAGTGGAACGTGAAAAAATAGCAACAATAAGAAAAGCCGTCTTATTTTAGAATGGAGGAAAATTGAGTGAATCAGGAACTAATTAATGCAGTGGAATTTATTCATAAAGAGAAAAACATTCCGATGGAAGTGCTTGTGGATGCCATTGAAGCAGCGCTGATTACTGCATATAAGAAAAACTATACAGATCATAAAAACGTCTCGATTGATTTAAATATGGAGACAGGTGCTTACCATGTGGTTTCACGTAAAGATGTTGTGGCTGAAGTAGAAGATCCGACTGCAGAAATCGATCTGTTAACAGCACAGAATTATAACCCGGCTTATGAAATCGGCGATCCGTTTGATGAAGACGTGACTCCGCAAGACTTCAACCGCGTAGGGGCACAGGCTGCGAAACAGGCTGTTATGCAGCGTATCCGCGATGCTGAACGCGGCATTTGTACGACGAGTTTATCAGCAAAGAAGACGAAGTTCTGACAGGTCTTATCGACCGTGTAGATCACCGTTTCGTCTATGTTCAGCTTGGTAAAACTGATGCAGTGCTTGCTGAATCAGAACGTATGCCGAATGAGTCATACATTCCAACGACGTATTAAAGTTCGTCAAACAAAGTGGAACAGACGACTAAAGGTTCCTCAGATTTTCGTGTCGAGAACACACCCCAAAGAATCTTCTGAAGCGTTTATTTGAAGAAGAAGTGCCTGAGATTTTTGACGGTACTGTTGAAGTTATGAGCGTTGCACGTGAAGCGGGCGAGCGTTCAAAAATCAGCGTTCACGCAAAAACACTGATGTCGACGCTGTCGGTTCATGTGTCGGTGCCAGAGGTGCACGTGTTGAAGCTATCGTTGATGAGCTGAACGGTGAAAAAATCGATATCGTCCTGTGGGATGAAGATCCGAAAGTATTCGTTAAAAATGCACTCAGCCCGTCACAGGTAGTGAGTGTTAAAGTTGATGAAGATTCTAAATCCACAGTCGTTGTCGTTCCTGACCACCAGTTGTCTTTAGCAATCGGTAAAAAAGGACAGAATGCACGTCTTGCTGCAAAACTCACTGGCTGGAAAATCGATATTAAAAGCGAAACAGATGCTGCCGAGGCTGGCATCAGTCACGACTAGAGGTGAAGAAATGGCACGGAAAATTCCGATGCGCAAATGCATCCTGACGAATGAAATGCATCCTAAAGCAGATTTAATCCGCATCGTTGTAACAAAAGAAGGCGAAGTGTCCGCTGACAAAACAGGCAAGAAAAATGGACGCGGCAGCTATGTCGTGAAAGATCTCGACAAAGTGAATAATGCACGCGCCAAAAGATGCTGGAAAAATCACTCGGTAAAAATACTGAGGAACTTGATCCGGTATACGATGAAATTATCCGTCTTATTTACAGAGAGGATATTCCAAAACGATGAATGATAAAATTTTAAATTATATCGGGCTTGCAACCGGCGCAGGAAAAACTGTTACCGGCGAAGAGAAAACACTCGAGGCAATAAAACCGGTAAAACAAAAGTTGTGTTACTTGCGGCAAATGCGGTAAAAGTACAGCTAAGAGAATTAAAGACAAATGTGCAACGTATGATGTCACAGTAATTGACAAGTACACAAACGAAGAGCTTTCACATGCGACCGGCACATATAACAGGGTCGTAATGGCAATTTCCGACAAGGGATTCGCCAGAAAGATAAAAGAGCTCCTATAGAAGGGATTGGTTCAATGAGTAAAATTAGAATTCATGAGTACGCCAAAGAAACAGGATTAACAAGTAAAGAAATTATCGATTTCCTGGAATCGAAAATATCGAGGTTAAAAGTCACATGTCATCATTAGAAGATGATGTACTTAAAGTCCTCGACGCTCAGTTTAAAAAGAACGCTAAAAAAGCTGATGCAAAGCCGGCTGCTAATAAACCTGCAGCTAAACAGAACAATGCGAAACAAAACCAGCAAAAAAATAATAATAACAACAGAAAACAAAACCAGAAAAATAAGCCAAATACTGCGAAGCCTAAACAGGCTGAAGCTAAAAAACAGGAACCGAAACAAGCGGAACCTGAATCAAAACACTTCACTTACGAAGAAGGTATCACTGTTGGTGAACTTGCAGAAAAATCGGCGTAGAATCTTCAGTTATCGTAAAAGACTTATTCATGTTAGGTATTGTGACAAACATTAACCAGTCACTTGACCAGGAGTCAGTTGAAGTGGTTGCTGAAAACTACGGTTTCACTTCTGAACTTGAAGTGTTTGTAGATGATACCGATCTGACAAACTTCTTTAACTTAGAAGAACAGACTCTCGACGAAGAACGTCCAAGCGTTGTTACAATTATGGGTCACGTTGACCACGGTAAAACAACACTGCTTGATTCAATCCGCAACACGAAAGTGACTGCAGGTGAAGCTGGCGGGATTACTCAGCACGTTGGTGCCTACCAGATCGAACACGGCGATAAGAAAATCACTTTCTTAGATACACCTGGACACGCAGCTTTCACTACAATGCGTGCACGTGGTGCTCAGGTAACTGATATTACTATTCTTGTTGTTGCAGCAGATGATGGTGTAATGCCTCAGACAATCGAAGCAATTAACCACGCGAAAGCGGCTGAAGTGCCGATTATCGTAGCGGTAAACAAAACAGACAAACCAACAGCAACGCAGACCGCGTAATGACTGAACTTGGTGAGCACGGTCTTTATCCTGAAGATTGGGGCGGCGACACTATTTTCGTTCAGCTTTCAGCATTAACAGGCGACGGTATAGACGACCTGCTTGAAATGATTACTTTAGTCGGCGAAATGGCTGAACTTAAAACGACGAGCAACATGCCTGCAGTCGGTACAGTAATCGATGCGGAACTCGACAAATCACGCGGACCTGCAGCGAGCCTGCTCGTCCAGCACGGTACGCTTAACGTCGGAGATTCCATCGTTGTCGGCTCTACATTCGGTAAAGTCCGTGCAATGGTTTCAGACACTGGCCAGCGTATTAAATCAGCAGGCCCGTCTGTACCTGTTGAAATTACGGGTATTAACGATGTGCCTGAAGCGGGCGACCGTTTCGTAGTTTTCAAAGACGATAAAAAAGCACGTCAAATCGGTGAAGCACGCCACGAAAACAAGATTATGAAAGACAGAGAAGTAAACCAGAAAGTGTCACTCGATAACTTGTTCGAACAGATGAAAGAAGGCGAGATGAAAGATCTCAACATCATCATCAAAGGTGACGCTCAAGGTTCGGTTGAGGCACTTGCTGCTCTCACTGATGAAAATCGATGTCGAAGGCGTTAACGTCCGCATCATTCATACGGGTGTCGGAGCAATTAACGAATCAGATGTTACTTTAGCAAATGCTTCAAGCGCGATTATTATCGGCTTTAACGTCCGTCCGGATGTTAATGCTAAGCGTGCTGCAGAGCAAAGCCAGATCGATATGAGACTTCACCGTATTATTTATAAAGTTATCGAAGAAATTGAATTTGCTATGAAGGGTATGCTTGACCCTGAATTCGAAGAACAAGTTATCGGTAATGTTGAAGTACGCGAAATCTTCAAAGTATCTAAAGTGGGTACAATTGCAGGAGCTTACGTTACAGACGGTAAGATCACACGTGACAGCGGTGTGCGCGTCATTCGTGACGGCATCGTTGTATTCGAAGGTGAACTCGATACGCTGAAACGTTTTAAAGACGATGCAAAAGAAGTAACGACAGGTTATGAATGCGGACTTACAATTAAGAACTTCAACGATATCAAAGAAGGCGACCAAATAGAGCCATTCATTATGGTAGAGATTGAGAGGAAATAATTATGTCAACGAGAAATGAACGCATAGCAGAAGAAATTAAAAAAGTGCTTAGCGAAGAAATCCGTACAACAGTTACAGATAAAGAACCGGACATCGGTATGGTTACAGTGACCGAAGTCGAAGTAACGAAAGAAAACGAAACAGCGACGGCTTACTATACGTCATTAAATAATAATAGAGAATTCGTCCAGGAAACTCTGGATAAGTTTAACGGCCTATTCAGAAAAGCTGTCGCATCTAATATTCGTTTACGTAAAGCACCTGAAGTTAAATTTAAATACGATACTTCAATCGACTACGGTAAAAAAATCGAATCACTGTTAAGCGACATTAAAGACCAGGATAAATAATCAAAACAATATAAGCCGCACTCGTTTTCCCGGCCGGGAGTCGGGTGCGGTTTTATTTTTTTACATAAAATAAGCAGGTGAAGATAATGGCAAACAATAATATACACGGCGTGATTCCTGTCGATAAACCCGCAGGCATGACTTCACACGACGTGATTTACAAAATGCGCCGCGTACTCGGCACGAAAAAAGTCGGTCATACAGGTACGCTCGATCCTTCCGTTACAGGTGTTCTTCCAATCGTTATCGGTGACGCGACAAAACTGACTGAAATACTGCAGCAGCGGGACAAACGCTACATCGCGACTGTCACACTCGGGCGCACAACAGATACTGAAGATGCGACAGGTAAAACGATGGAGACCGCTGAGGTCATTGAGGGCAGCATTACTAAAAAGGATGTTCTGTCAGCCATTGAAAAGTTCAAGGGTGACTATTATCAGATGGTGCCGCTGTACAGCTCAGTCCGCGTAAATGGACGTAAATTGTACTGGTATGCACACGAAGGCATTGAAGTTGAACGGCCGTCCCGCACAGTGCAGATTAAAAATCTAAAACTGACTTCAGACGTCCGTTACGAGGACGGGACAATATCATTTGATATCGACGTTACATGCTCAAAAGGCACCTACATCCGCACACTTGCAGTCGATATCGGGGCTGCACTCGGCTATCCAGCACATATGTCATATCTCCGGCGGACAGGCTCATGCGGATTTTCAATTGACGAAGCTATTCGCTTAGATGATTTAAGAGACGGCACAGTCAAAGCAGAGCCGATTCCAATCATCGATATGCTGGACGATATATTAAGACACGATATACAAAATAATGAAGATTTATTATTCCAAATCACACACGGGCAAAAATAGTAAAAAGTGATATATTAACAATGCTGGGGTTAACTGAACTTGATACTATATTATTCACCCGCGGTGAGATGCCGCTCGGAATTTATAAAACACATCCGGAAAAACCTGATCAGTTAAAACCATTTAAAATGTTTAACAACTTATGGGGGACTTATGGAAATAATTAAATTGCACTACCCAAACGATGAAGTACTTTCAAACATAGAGCCGTCAGCTGCAGCATTAGGTTTTTTTGATGGTCTCCATTTAGGCCATATCGATGTTATCGATACGATGAAGGAGATTGCAGAAGCTAACGGCTTAAAAAAAGCAGTCATGACATTCGATCCGCATCCGTCTGTCGTACTGGATCCAAAAAAACAGCGTACAACTTATTTAACACCGTTTGATATTAAAATGAAGAAACTTGAAGAACTGGACATAGATTATGTCTTCGTCATTAATTTTTCCAGTGCATTTGCAGGACTCGATAAAGATTATTTCGTTAAGGAATATATTATCGGCAGCAAAATTAAAGAAGTCATTGCAGGATTCGATTATACATACGGTAAAAAAGGCAGCGGCACAGTCGCTGATTTAAAACAGTATGAAGAATTCAATACGACGGAAGTCGACAAGCACGAACTCGACGATGATAAAGTATCGACGACACGTATCCGCGAATATCTCGATAACCACGAGCTCGATAATGCCAACGCTGCATTAGGGCGCGCTTACGATATCGAAGGCATTGTCGTACAAGGGGAGAAGCGCGGCCGGACAATCGGCTTCCCGACAGCAAACATCGAACCGAACTACCGCTACTTTATGCCGGCAAAAGGTTCATATGCTGTCACGATGACAATCGAAACGACGACACTGTTTATAAAGGTGTGGCGAGTGTAGGTGTTAAACCGACATTCCACGATAATGCGCGCTTAACGACAGAAGTTTACATTTTTGACTTCGCCCGCGATATATACGGAGAAAACGTCACAGTGCACTGGCACCATTTCGTCCGAGACGAAGAAAAATTCGACGGCATCGAGCCGCTGATTGCTGCAATCGATTCCGATGCGCAGATTGCACGACGGATGCTGCAGGATAAATAGTCCTGACTTTTAAAGAGGTCCGGTTTTTATCGTGTAAATGAACACTTGAAAAAGGCATGGGAAACGTATATAATATGACAAGTACCGTATCTTGGCATTGTTGAAACTCCGACGCATGCTCGGATACAGGTGTATATAAAATATTAGGAGGAATTATAATGGCAATTTCACAAGAAAGAAAAACTGAATTAATCGAAGAGTACCGCGTACACGAAACTGATACTGGGTCACCAGAAGTTCAAATCGCTGTATTAACAGAGGACATCAACACATTAAACGAACACTTACGTACGCACAAGAAAGACCACCACTCAAGACGCGGTCTTCTTAAAATGGTAGGTCGCCGCAAACACTTACTAACTTACCTGCGTAACAAAGATGTAGTTAGATACCGCGACTTAATCGCTAAACTTGGTCTACGTCGTTAATTTATAAATTATTAATAATTTTGAACCCGTTTCTCATTGAGGAGCGGGTTTTTTTGATGTGTAAATTCAGTGCATACAAATAATGTAAAAACTATGTGGATTTGTGTAATAAGTAAACCAGTTTTGCTATTTTTGTGTTTAAGTAACTTTTTTAAAAGGAAATCGCTGTTTTCCCGTATATATAGGGTAGAAGGATCTTTTTAAAAAGGAGGAAAATGAATGTATTTAAATGACAGAAATGCAACGGCAGAACTTTTACATTACAGAGCATTGAGCAGGAGGGAGGTTTTAAGTGCAGAGGATAAGCGTGAACTGAAAATATATGAGAACGGATTTTCAGGCGAGTGTTTATACGATAAATTATTCGACGAAACCGGCCACGATAACTTGTATGTTTTTAGAGACGTTTATCTTGCTGCAGGGAAATCAGGTGCGCAGTATGACAGTATTATAATTGCGAATGACACTCTGATTGTTAATGAGATTAAAAACTACAGCGGCGAGTATCAATTTAATGACGGCAGGCTGATTAGAAATAATGAAGTCATTCCTGATAATCCATTTACACAGGTCGACCGGGCAGTCGGGAAATTGTTTCGCATATGCAAGAATGCTAAAGTTACTGTTGATATTAAGGCGAAAGTGATTTTTCCAAACGATGACTTCAGGTTGTATTCGGAAGATACGTCAATTTGGAAAAACGTCGTCATTCGAATGGATATGAAGAAATATTTCAGGCAGTTTAAAGACAGTTATAATACAAAGAAGGCAGATCGTCTGGTAGCATTGATACGCGAGCATGAAACAGTGAACCCGTATTTTAACGGCAGTTCGAATGTTGGGCAGATTCGTAAAGGACTGTACTGCGGAGAATGCGGAAGTTTTGAGCTGGAGAAGGGCAGGTTCCAGTTAACATGTGCCAAGTGCGGTACAATAGAGAGTAATGAAACGCACCTGCTCCGCGCGATGAGCGATCATAAGTTTCTGTTTTACAATCACCCAATGACGAAGCGGTCCATACTGGAGCTGATAGACTTCCAACTTCATAAAATTACAGTCCTTCGTGCGCTTCAGAAACATTGTGATGTAATAAAAAAGGAAGACAAACATCATATACTTTTAAGTACTATGATTTCAATGTAGCCATCACAAAAACCAAAAAAGTACAGAGATATAAGGATAAAGTTAGTGATGTGATAAAGGAACCGAAAGATTTCAGCCTATAGTAACAATCAGCAGCTTTCATAGTGTCGCAGCAGCATCAAAGTAACAATGAACAGCTTTCATAGTGTCGCAGCAGCATCAAAGTAACAACGAACAGCTTTCATAGTGTCGCAGCAGCATCAAAGTAACAATGAACAGCTTTCATAGTATCGCAGCAGCATCAAAGTAACAATGAACAGCTTTCATAGTGTCGCAACAGCATCAAAGTAACAATGAACAGCTTTTATAGTAACGAAACCGTCATTCTCCAACGCCTAAATCACGCACGAAATCCATCCTCACCCCCAATTCCTTTTTATATATATTTTAGAACAAAAATGATATGATAATTATAAGTGCCAAAGCTAAGGAGAGAAAACAAATTATGAATGAACAGACTAAACAAGTGTTTGAAACTGAGTGGGGCGGTCGCCCGCTTATTATAGAGTACGGGGAAATGGCTAAGCAGGCGAGTGGTTCTGTACTTGTGCGTTACGGCGATACAGTAGTGCTCTCTACAGCGACAGGGTCGAAAGAACCGAAGAATATCGGCTTCTTCCCGTTAACAGTAGCTTATGAGGAAAAAATGTACGCAGCAGGGAAAATTCCCGGCGGCTTTAACAAGCGTGAAGGGCGTCCGAGTGAAGATGCTACGCTGACTAGCCGTTTAATCGACAGACCAATCCGTCCGTTATTCCCGGATGGCTACCGTCACGATGTACAGGTAATGTCTATGGTCTTATCTGCAGACAACGATGCTTCTCCGCAAATGGCAGCAATGCTCGGTTCTTCGATGGCGCTAAGTGTATCGGATATTCCGTTTGACGGACCGATTGCCGGCGTAACTGTCGGTTTAATCGACGGGGAGTTTATCATCAATCCGACAGTGGAACAGATGGAAAAATCGGAACTTGAACTTCAAGTGGCGGGTACTTACGACGCAGTAAACATGGTAGAGGCAGCGGCACAGGAAATTCCTGAAGATATTATGTTAAAAGCGATTCTTTTCGGTCACGAAAACATTAAAGAACTTGTGCAGTTCCAAAACGACGCGATTGCACAGATTAATCCGGTTAAACGCGAAGTAACTATCGATGAAATCGATGGACAGTTCCGCGCCGAAGTAACAGCTCAGGCCGAAGCGCAGGAGCTTTATGCTAAAATTCAGGAAAACGACAAGCAGACAAGGGAAGAGAATATTACTGCAGTGAAGCAGAATATTATCGCGAGTTTCGACGAAGATGCTGAAGATTACGAAACGTTAGTTTCAGAGGCTTCAAAAGTATTCGACGAGCTAGTTAAAGCTGAAGTCCGCCGTCAGATCACAGACGATAAAGTCCGTCCTGATGGCCGTGAACCGGCTGAAATCCGCCCGTTAAATTCACAAGTAGGACTATTGCCCCGCACGCATGGTTCAGCTTTATTTACACGTGGACAAACGCAGGCGCTATCTGTCGCAACACTCGGCGGTCTTGGTGAACACCAGATCATCGACGGTCTTGGCGAAGCAGATAAGAAACGCTATATGCACCACTATAACTTCCCGAATTTCTCTGTTGGTGAAACAGGTCCAATCCGCGGGCCGGGCCGCCGCGAAATCGGTCATGGTGCATTAGGGGAACGTGCATTACTGCAAGTTCTTCCTAGCGAAACTGAATTCCCGTACACAATCCGTGTCGTGTCTGAAGTGCTTGAATCAAACGGTTCATCTTCACAGGCATCAATCTGCGGTTCGACGCTTGCATTAATGGATGCAGGTGTACCAATTAAAGCACCGGTTGCAGGTATTGCAATGGGGCTTGTTAAAAAAGGTGAGAACTATACGATTCTGTCTGATATTCAAGGTATGGAAGATGCGCTTGGAGATATGGACTTTAAAGTTGCCGGTACACCTAAAGGTATTACTGCAATTCAAATGGATATTAAAATCGACGGTTTAGGTGAAGCGATTTTACAGGAAGCACTTGAGCAGGCACGCATCGGCCGTCTGCACATTTTAGAAAATATGCTTGCAACAATCAGCACGCCGCGCGTTGAATTATCAGCGCATGCACCGAAAGTTGAAGTTATGCATATTAAACCTGCTAAAATCCGCGACGTTATTGGACCGGGCGGTAAGAAAATTAATGAAATTATCGACGAAACAGGCGTTAAGCTGGATATCGAACAGGATGGTACTGTATACATCGCTTCAAACGACCAGGATGCAATACAGGCTGCTCGTAAAATTATCGAAGATATTACACGCGAAGCGGCTGTCGGCGAAATTTATAACGGTGAAGTGCGACGCATTGAAAAATTCGGTGCATTCGTTCAGCTCTTCCCGGGCAAAGACGCTCTTGTGCACATTTCACAGCTTGATACTGAACGTGTCAACAAAGTTGAAGATATCGTTAAAATTGGCGATAAAATCCGCATAAAAGTTACTGAAATCGACAGACAGGGACGAGCTAATGGCTCCCGTAAAGTATTACTTGAAGAAGATAAAGAGAAAAAGAAGACTAAATAGCACTGCCGGAAATTAACAAGGAGGACATTAATGTGAATAAAGAAACTAAAAAAGCACATGTGAAAATCGTTCCTCTCGGCGGCGTTGGTGAGATTGCAAAAAACATGTATGTCGTTGAAGTTGACGACGATATGTTTATTCTCGATGCGGGTCTTATGTTCCCTGAAGATGAAATGCTGGGTATCGACATTGTCATACCTGACATTTCATATGTTTTAGAAAATAAAGATCGCCTGAAAGCAATTTTTATTACTCATGGACATGAAGACTCAATCGGTGCAATTCCTTATATTATTCAAGAATTAAACGTGCCTGTTTACGGCTCGCGTTTAACACTTGCTCTAATTAAAGAACGTCTGAAAGAGAAGAACGTTAAAAAGAAAGTTAAGTTTTACGCAATTAACAATGAATCAGTAATGAAGTTCGGCAATACCGATGTAGAATTTTTCGAAACATCGCACAGTATTCCGGATTCTTACGGAATCAGCTTGAATACACCTTACGGTGCAGTCGTTTATACGGGCGAATTCAAATTCGACCAGAGCTTAAAAGGCAACTACGACTACAACATGTCGAAGATGTATGCACTCGCTGCTAAAAACAAAACACTCGCGTTAATCAGTGACTCAACAGAAGCTGAGAAACCGGGCTATAACGTGGCAGAAAACCTTGTTGAAGGGGCAATTCTGGACGCTTTCCAAAAATCTAAAAAACGTATTATTGTATCATGCTATGCGTCGAACTTCGTACGTATCCAGCAGGTGCTGACTAATGCTGCGAAAGTGAACCGTAAAGTGTCGTTCTTAGGACGCACGCTTGAATCTTCATTTAAAGTAGCGAGAAAGCTCGGCTATTTTGATATTCCTGACGGACTTCTTTTACCAAGTCATGAAATTAAAGATTATCCTGATAATGAAGTAGTCATTATTGCAACAGGCTCTCAGGGTGAACCAATTGAAGCACTTGGTAAAATGTCACGCGGCCAGCACGAAGTAACGAATATTAAAGAAGGCGACGAAGTTTATATCTTAACAACGCCGTCATCAAATATGGAAGTTGTACTGTACACGACGCTTAACGAACTCGTTAAAGCAGGTGCTGTAATCAACACGCCATCTAAAAATATTCATGCTTCAGGCCACGGGCTTGCTGAAGAGCTTAAAATGATGCTGAACATTTTTAATCCGGAACACTTCATTCCTGTACAGGGTGAATTTAAAAACCAGATTGCCCACGCGCGTCTGGCGACTGAAACAGGCGTTAAAGCGGAAAATATTTTCCTCCTTGAAAAAGGTGACGTTGTTCAGTTTGACGGAGAGAAAATGTACAGCACTGAAAAAGTCGAAGCCGGCAATGTATTAATTGACGGCAGCGGTGTCGGCGATGTGGGTAACATCGTTCTGCGCGACCGCAGACTGCTCTCTGAAGACGGAATCTTTATCGCAGTCGTGACAATCGACCGCGAATCGAGAGCAATTATGGCTGGACCTGAAATTCAATCCCGCGGTTTTGTTTACGTTAAAGAATCGGAAGCACTTATGAAAGAAGCTGCCGAACACGTAAGAGGTATTGTCGAAGACAATATCAGTGCCGGTAAAATTGAATGGAGTGTCTTAAAACAAAATATCAGATGACCTCGGTAAATTCCTATACGATGAAACGAAGCGTCGTCCGATGATTATTCCAATCATTTCTGAAATATAATAGAGTAAAAACGACGGAGATATTAGGATAACCTTATATCTCCGTTGTTATAATTAAAAAGTGAAAATGAAGGTGGTAAAAGATGGCGACTAAACGAAAGCGCACTGCGAAAAAGAAAAACAATGATAAGAAAACGTATTATGCGAGTTTTGCTTTAATCATTATTATTTTACTTATCATTACAGTATTCCAGCTGGGCCTCGTTGGTGAATATGCCGATGCTGTGTTTAATTTTCTTTTTGGTACGAGCCGCTACTTTACATACCTCGTGTTATTGCTCGCGAGTTTTTATTTGGCGACACATTTAAAATTCCCGTTTACAAAACGCATGCTCGGTTATTTTATGATGCAGTTCGGCCTCTTGTTCCTGCTGCATTCGATATTGTATTTATCCGACCGGTCGAGAACAGACAGTTATTTTACATTTAACGATATGCTCGCTATGACCCGTGAACCGGGCTTAGATTTTACCGGCGGAGGAATTATTGGCCAGACGCTGTTTAACTTTTCAGCAACCAGCATCAGTTTCTTCGGTACGCTCTTAATCGGCTTAATATTCATTTACCTGAGTATTATTATCGTCCGTCATAAGAGCATTGAAGAATCGCTCCGCAATGACTTTAACTTTGTTATCAGAGGTTTAACTGCCATAGGTGCAGGAATCGTCAGTCTGTTTGAAAAACTTGCAGAGTGGTTTAAAAACCGTCCGAAGAAAGAAAAAGAGAAGAAGGCTAAAAAGCCTGCACCAAAACCTAAAGCAGAGCCGATAATCGAATCGCCGGCTGCAGACGAGCCTGTAGAAAAACGCGCGGACAAGAAACGTAAAGCACGCTTCAGTAAAAAAAGAGCTAAGTGAAACGGATCCGCTCTTAGCAGAAGCTGACGAATACGTCGAACCGGAAGTGTACGATTCGGAAATTCTGATGGAAGAATATAAAGACGCACCGGTGCCTGACGATATGACTGCAGAAGAACACACGCCCTTAAAATTGAAGAAGAGGTTGCGGAGAAGAAAGAACTTGAATATGATACGCCGGATGACGACGGGGCGATTGATATTCCTGAAGGCGAGGCTGGCGACAGTGAATTTGATGAGTTTGACGATAAAGAACTCAAGCAGCTCATCGAGTATAAGCTGCCGTCAATTGACTTGCTGAATGATGCTGAACCGACAGAAAAAGTCAGTAACAAAGAAGTCATTCAACAGGGACGCATCCTTGAAGAAACACTTAAAAACTTCAATGTAAACGCCAAAGTATCTAAAATCCGTATCGGTCCGGCAGTAACACAATTTGAGATTCAGCCGGATGTTGGAGTGAAAGTCTCTAAAATTATTAATCTTCAAAATGATATTGCACTTAGTCTTGCAGCCAAAGATATTCGTATTGAAGCACCGATTCCAGGTAAATCTGCCGTTGGTATTGAAGTGCCGAACTCAGTAGTCAGTATGGTCACTCTGCGTGAAGTGATTAAACGTAAATCATCTGACAATCCGCTGGAAGTTGCACTGGGTAAAGATATTTCCGGTGCACCGATTATGGCTGAGCTTAACAAGATGCCTCACCTGCTTGTTGCAGGTTCAACAGGAAGCGGTAAGTCCGTTTGTATAAACGGCATTATCGTCAGCATTCTGTTAAATGCGAAACCGCATGAAGTTAAAATGGTTATGATCGATCCTAAAATGGTTGAGCTGAATGTCTATAACGGCATTCCGCATCTATTGGCACCGGTCGTGACGAATCCGCAAAAAGCGAGCGATGCTTTAAACCGCGTCGTCAGCGAAATGGAACGCAGATACGATCTGTTCAGTGCATCGCATACGAGAAATATCGAAGCATACAATCAGTACCTGGTCCGCCAGGCAGAAGATCCTGAAAAAGTTCAGAAGCTGCCTTATATCGTCGTTATTGTCGATGAGCTGGCAGACTTAATGATGGTCGCATCAAAAGATGTCGAAGCATCGATTACGCGTATTGCCCAGATGGCACGTGCAGCGGAATTCATTTAATTATCGCAACGCAGCGTCCGTCTGTTGATGTTATTACAGGTATTATTAAAGCGAATATTCCGTCCAGAATTGCCTTCAGTGTAAGTTCTCAGACTGACTCCAGAACGATTATCGATTCGATGGGAGCAGAAAAACTGCTCGGGCGCGGGGACATGCTGTTCCTGCCGTCAGGCCGTTCGAAACCGATTCGTGTTCAGGGCGCATTTTTAGATGATGATGAAGTAACGGATATCGTGAAGTTCATTACAGACCAAATGAAAGCAAATTATGAGAAATCAGTTATAATGAATCAGAAAGAGACAGTAAGTGCGCCTGTAGAATCGGAAGATGAATTATATCCCGATGCGAAATGGTTTGTAATCGAAGAACAGCGTGCGTCAGCAAGTCTGCTGCAGCGTCAGTTCAGAGTCGGCTACAACCGTGCAGCGCGTCTCGTTGATGATTTAGAAGCGAATGGTGTCATTGGACCTGCAAGCGGTTCTAAACCTCGCAGTGTCTTAATTGAAAACCACGAAGATTAGTTAGGAGTTTTTTTAAATGACAGGTGTAGACAAAAGAGTCATTAATAATGTGCCAATCGTAAAAATATATACAGAAAAATTTAAAACAGTTGTTGAGCGTGTACTTCAGAGCACCGCTCACAGGTACTGATGTCACAAGACGAAGCCTCTTGAGCCGAATGATGATTAAACAGACGGACAGACTCACTTCAAACGCAGTGCTGCTTGAATATTTAGCAGAACATTACGGTGCGCATCTTACATCGAATGTCGTTAAAAAAGGCAGCGACCATATCGTTAAATTCTCAATTGAATTCGTCAATGATAAATTCATTATGGAAGATATGATATGCTTGGTGATATTACAGCGCTGTTAAAAGATGTATTCAGCACGCCGTTTAATTATGATGAATCGGATGAAGCGTTTTTCCAGCGTGAAAAACGTCTGATGGCAAATCGTCTGAAGAGCATGAAGGATAATCACGCACAGCGTGCATTCGAGATGCTGCTGGAAACGATGTTTGAAACAGAAGACTACAAGTATTTATCATTCGGTGATTTAGACAGCCTCGCATCTTTAACATTGGAAGATGTTAAAGATGCGCACAGCCGCATGATGACAGATGATTATGTCTGTGATCGTTGCGGGTAAAGTCGAAGATAATGTGTTCGATCATTTAGCCCGTCTTCATGAGCATGACGAAGTAAAAATGTATCCGTATAAAGGCTACCCGGTGCGTCCTGCTGGCGAAGTGAAATACGAGACCGCTTACGAGCGTATCGAGCAGGCTAAAGTGAATCTCGGCTTCCGCGTGCAGTATTCGGAGTCAGGCGACGTCATGGCGCTGAACGTCTTCAATCAGATGTTCGGCGGCAGTGCAGCATCGCTCCTGTTTACGAACATCCGCGAGAAAATGAGTCTGGCATATTCAATTCATTCACAGGTCGACGTGAAAAACGGCTATATGTTTGTACTGGCAGGCGTCGATAACGATAATATCCAGGTGTTTGAAGACGCGGTGAAGAGAGAACTACAGCGTGTGATTGACGGCGACTTTGAAGAAACATTCGTCGAAGAAATTAAACGCAATATGCTTTCAAACCGTAAAGAATCGATGGATAAGCCGCGCGGTTTAATATCACTAAATTACAATACACTCTTAAAAGAACAATCGATAAAAACCCCGGTGAAAAGCTGGACGGAACAGCTCGATGCAATTACGAAAGACGATGTCATTCAAATTGCTCGGAAAATTAAACTTGATACAGTATTTACGCTGAAAGGCGGTATAGATAATGACAAATAAATTTACCACTGTCCGCTATGACCACCTGGACGAAATCGTTCATAAGCAAGTAATGGATAATGGCCTTGAGGTTTTTATCATCGATAAAAAAGGCTATAACAAAAAGTTTGCAACGTACACGACGAAATACGGTTCTGTGGACAATCACTTTAGAGCAAATGGCGAAGTTCACAACGTGCCGGACGGTATTGCGCACTTTTTAGAACATAAAATGTTCGATAAAGAAGCAGGCGACGTGTTCAATAAATTTTCTGAAATGGGTGCGAGTGCGAATGCATTTACATCGATTGACAGAACGAGTTATTTATTCAGCACGACAGAGAATTTCTTTGAAAATCTGCAGCTGTTAATGGACATGGTTGAGATTCCATATTTCACTCCAAAAAAAGTGGAAAAAGAAATCGGTATTATCAATGAAGAAATTAAAATGTACCAGGATAATCCCGGCTACCGTCTCTACCATGAAACGCTGAATGCAATGTATGAAAACTCACCGGTGGCAATCGATATTGCGGGAACGCTTGAATCGATTTCAGATATTACGGCTGAGCATTTATACTTATGCCATAAAACGTTTTATGCACCGGACAATATGGTAATGATTTTAGCAGGCGACTTTAATATAGAAGAAACATTTAATTATATAGAAAAACATCAGGGTTCGCGTCCGGATTTTCTGCCGTCAGATATTGAACGGTTTACGCCGGAAGAGCCTTATGGTGTTAAAACGCCGCAGAAAGTAATGGAGCTTGCGGTATCGACACCCAAGGTGATGCTCGGATTTAAATCACTGCCCGATGACAGTGACAACGAGACGCGTGAACGCCGTGATACGGCGATGCTGTTTGCTTTAGACATGGTCTTCGGCGAACAGTCACCGTATTATGAAGAGCTGCTTGAGCGCGGTATTATCGATGATTCATTTAACTTTGCTTACCAGGAAGAAGAAATGGTCAGACATACACTGATGGCAGTGGAAACTGACGATTATGAAACATTTACTGCAGAAATAGTGCGTTATTGACGAAGTAAAAGAAAAGGACTTCTTTACGGAGAAACGTCTGAAGAGTCAAAAACGCGAACTGATGGGCGATTATTTAACGAGTCTGAACTCGCCTGAATATATTGCAAACCAGTATACTAAATATTATTTCGACGGCTATGATTTATATAATGTACCTAAAGTTGTCGACAGTATTACGCTTGAAGATGTTAAGAATTATTTCAACAGTTCAATCGACACGAAAAACATGGTCGAAGTGATCGTGAAGGCTTATGAATAATATCGTCTTAGTCGGTGCGACAGGTGATATTGGAAAGAGTATTCATGAATGTTTAAAAGACGATAAGCTGATTACTTTCTCGCACAGAAATACCCCTGAACTTAAAAGTACGCATCACTATCTTGACTTATCAGAGCCTTTTAAAGAAAGTGAAATTGAGGATTGCTTTAACGGGCTAAAAACAGTTGATACGCTGATTTTTACGCCGGGTGAGGCATTGTTCGAGCTGATCCAGGACACCAGGCTTGAACAGGTGGATGCGCAGTACAACGTCAGTGTCAGAGCGCTGATTACTTTTATCAAAGTACTGCTGCCGAAACTGAGGCAGAGCGGCTCTGCGAGTATCATCGTGATTTCAAGTGTCTGGGGCACCTATGGTGCAAGTATGGAAAGCATCTACAGTACGTTTAAAGGGGCCCAGGAAACGCTTGTTAAATCCCTCGCGAAGGAGCTGGCACCGTCAAATATTACAGTTAATGCTGTAGCTCCCGGTGTCGTCCGTGGTAAAATGACCTTAAAGCTGAACGAAGAAGACATTGATGATGCTGGAAGACCTCCCGCAGGGCCGTTTAATCGAACCCCGGGAAGTGGCATCAGCGGTAGAATATTTAATATCTGACAATGCGCGGAGCATTACTGGAGAAGTTTTAAAAATTAACGGGGGATGGTATACGTGAATACTGAAAAGCCTAATTTTTATCCGGAACGCGACGAAGAAGTATATTTAGAATATAAAAACCTGGATGACCGTCCGGGACTGCTCGGTGATATTTTAAGTTTAATGGGGAATATCGGACTCAGTATTAAAACGATTAACGGTGTGGAATTATCCCAGCGCGCTCTGCTGGTCCGGACGGATGATTTGTGGAAGCTGGAACGCTTTAAATGGATTTGCGATCATGTCGATGAAATTGAAGTCGGCAAAATGCGGACACCTACAATTACTGATAGATTAACGCTCCGCCACGGCAGATTTATTAAACGGGCAGAAGAAAATAGAAATATTTTCAGATTCACCCGTGCAGAAATCAGTGTCGTCGTAGACTTCTTAGCAATTTTATTCGATATCGATGAAACGTTCTTAATCGGCGTCCGCGGCATGCCGCGTGTCGGGAAAACTGAGTCGGTTGTCGCCGGCAGTGTGTCGGCAGGAGATAAATGGCTGTTTCTGTCCTCGACGATGCTGAAGCAGACGGAACGCACGAGTCTCCACAAGCAGGAATACGATAAGGGCAACGTTTATATAATAGACGGTGCGGTAACATCAAAATCAAAAAGTATGGATCATAAGCGTCTGGTCAATCAGGTCATTAAATATGATGGAACGACAGTTGTCGAGCATCCGGATTTATTAATCGATGATCCCTTCTTTAAATTAACACAGGATGACTTTGATTATATTATTGAAATCCGCGAACATGAAGAGCAGGAAATCACTTATGAAAAACATAAGAAACGTCACTGGTTCGAAAGTGACAATATGGACTTTTTCTAATTGGAGCTAACAAACTATGAAACTTGGGACATATTTACAAAATAAACGTGAAAAATCAGGCATCACTTTAAAAGAAATGGAGCGCGGTTCCGGTATAAACGGAGCGTTATTCAAATTATTGAAGCGGGCGACCTGACACAGCTGCCTGAACCTAAACACGCACGCTTTCTAATTAGAAAATATGCAGATTTCTTAAATATGGATGCCGAGCAGACACTGGAGCGTTTCGAAGATGAAATCCCGGCCGCTGCATCCGGCAGTCAAAAGCGCATTCAAAAATCTAATCAGGACTTCCAGTACTTAAAAAAAGTACTGCTTGGTTTTATTACGATGATTGTTGTGCTCTTTGCCGTCTGGCTGGTGCTGCTGCAAATCGGCTCCCAAGGTGATATTTTTGAAACGAAAAGAGTGTATGAGTCAGCTGAGGAAGTGACTGATACGGTCGAAGAAGACGAAGAGGCAGCACCTGAAGAGGAAGAAGCGGCAGAAGGTGAAACTGAAACTGCAGAACCCGCAGAAACAACAGAAGAAGCTGCTGCAGAGAAAGAGCCGGAACCAACGGCTGAGGTGAGCTTCGTTAACCGTGAAGGGAACACGCTGATTTATAATGTCACAGCACCTGAAGAACTGACACTTGAACTGACAGGTGATGAATCTTCCTGGGTCAGTTTAACGGATGACCTTGAAAATAGTTATCTGTATGAAGAATCGGACGGCGGAGCCTTTGACATCGACCCAAAAGCGACGGTTGTCAATCTTGCGCTCGGCAACTCAACATCATTTGATATTTCATTAAACGGCACAGGGATAGATAATTCCCAGCGCGGTGATACAGTCACAGTATATTATCAATTTAACATCACAAGGGAGTGACAATAAATGAACATACCTAACTGGCTAACCGTCTTTAGAGTCGTATTAATTCCAGTCTTTTTAGTCTTTGCACTCCTTGACTTCGGCTTCGGGACAATGACATTTTTAGGTGGCGAAGTTATTTTAGTTGAACAGTTTATCGCCGCAGTGATATTTGTTATTGCAGCACTGACGGATTTTTTGGACGGCTATCTTGCACGCAAGTGGAATATGATTACCAATATGGGTAAATTCCTCGATCCGTTAGCTGATAAACTGCTCGTTGCAGCAGGCTTAATCGTACTTGTAGAATGGCATACGATTTCCAGCTGGATTGCAGTGGTGATTATTGCGAGGGAATTCGCAGTAACCGGTCTGCGTCTCTTACAAATAGAGCAGGGGTTCGTCTCGGCAGCGGGACAGCTCGGGAAAATTAAAACAGTTTTCCAGATGCTGGCGCTTGTATTTCTGCTGTTCGGCGATATTTTCACGACATATTTACCGATATCGCTCGGCCAGTGGTTTATGTATATCGCAGTGTTCTTTACGATACTGTCGGCAGTAGAATACTTCTACAAAGGCCGCGATGTGTTTAAAGCGGATAAGAAATAAACAAAACTGCGGTGATTTCACTGCAGTTTTGCTGTTTCAGAAGTAATATAAACGGATATTGTAATACTGTCCGCAATTATTCGAATTCTGATTTTATAAGCGAACATATATTCGCTTTTATTTTGAGCATGATATAATAATTTATGAGATTACGACTGGAGGTACATTATGGACGAGAGACATAAAGCGATAGATACTGTTATTAAAAACATGGAAAAGTCATTTGGTAAAGGTGCCGTTATGAAGCTTGGGGACGATGCAGGACGCAAAGTAAAAACAACTTCAACGGGATCGGTTACATTAGATAGAGCATTAGGCGTAGGCGGATATCCGCAGGGCCGTATTATAGAAATTTATGGACCTGAATCATCAGGTAAAACAACTGTTGCACTGCACGCAATTGCAGAAGCGCAGCGTCAGGGCGGCATTTGTGCGTTCATCGACGCAGAGCACGCACTGGATCCGGAATATGCAACTAAATTAGGTGTCGATATCGATAACCTATATATTCTCAGCCTGATACAGGTGAGCAGGGACTTGAGATTACAGAAGCATTCGTACGAAGCGGCGCCGTAGATATGGTCGTTGTCGATTCAGTTGCAGCACTTACACCAAGAGCTGAAATCGAAGGGGAAATGGGAGACTCGCACATGGGTCTGCAGGCTCGTTTAATGTCACAGGCATTAAGAAAACTGTCAGGCGCTATTTCGAAAAGTAATACAACAGCAATCTTCATTAACCAGGTTCGTGAAAAAATCGGTGTCATGTTCGGTAACCCTGAAACAACAACAGGCGGGCGCGCACTTAAATTCTACAGTTCAGTACGCCTTGAAGTAAGACGTGCAGAAAGCCTTAAGATCGGTCAGGATATCGGTCGTACGGAAAATTAAAGTCGTTAAAAACAAAGTGGCTCCGCCATTTAAAGTTGCCGAAGTCGATATTATGTACGGAGAAGGAATTTCACGTACAGGTGAAGTAATCGACCTGAGCGTTGAAGAAGAAATCGTTGAAAAAGCCGGTGCATGGTATTCTTACAATGGTGAACGTCTAGGCCAAGGTAAAGAAAACGCCAGAAGAGAAAAACATTAAAAGAAAATCCAGCATTATTTGAAGAAATCGAACGTAAATTACGTTCGGCACTTGGATTTTGGTGAAGTATTCCTGAAGATGAAAACAAACAAGAAGATGAATCTTTATTGAACGAAGACGAGTCTGAAAAATAAATAAAGCCTGATTAATGACAGGCCATTCAGATCAAGCACCGGTATTATAAATACTCGTGCTTGATTTCTTTATGATTATATTTAGAATTGAATTATATAATATTTAATTAAACTTCATATTATATTTAACACACTTTAGAACCTTAGTTAGGGAGGTGTTTATTGTGGACTTTATAGACATTCTCTTAATCTTACTTGGTATTATTCTGGGTGTTGTTATCGGATATTTTATTGTCAATATATTGACGAACAAGCAGCGTCAGGCACGGACTTCAGCTGAACATATTATAAGTGAAGCTAACAAGGAATCCGAAAACCTGAAGAAAGAAAAACTGCTCGAAGCGAAAAGAAGAAAACCAAAATCTGAAAGAAGCTTTTGACAGCGAAATGAATACTCAGCGCAACGACTTGAAAGCGTTTGAAAACAGATTATTGCAGCGTGAAACATCGCTTGATCGTAAGAGTGAATCACTCGATAAGAAAGATGACATGCTGGAAAACAAGAAGCTAAAATTGAAGAAAAACAGCAAATGGTTGATGCCAAGGATAACAAGATTAATGAAAAGATAAGTCAACAAGAAACAGAATTATCCCGCATCTCCGGATTGACGCGCGATGAAGCACGTCAAGAAATGTTCTCGCAGGTAGAACAGGAACTGTCACATGATATGGCTGTAATGGTTAAAGAAAAGAAAGACAAAGCGACTCGGGAAGTAGACAAAGAAGCGCGTGAACTGCTCGCACTTACAGCGCAGCGTTACGCAGCCGAATATACTAGTGAGTCTACGGTATCAGTAGTCACATTACCGAACGATGAAATGAAAGGCCGCATTATCGGCCGTGAAGGACGAATATCAGAACGCTTGAAACGCTGACAGGTGTCGATTTGATAATCGATGACACACCTGAAGCAGTAATTCTGTCCGGATTTGATCCAATCAGACGCCAAATTGCGAAAAGTGCACTCGAAGCACTCGTGCAGGACGGCCGCATTCACCCTGGACGCATTGAAGAAATGGTGGATAAAGCCCGTCGGAATATGGAAACTGAAATCCGTGACGCAGGTGAAGCTGCAGCATTCGAACTTGATATTCACAACCTTCACCCTGAGCTTGCAAAACACTTAGGTAAAATGAAATACCGCTTAAGTTACGGACAAAATGTACTTAAGCACTCGATCGAAGTCGGCTACCTCGCAGGAATACTTGCGAGCGAACTTGGCGAAAATGTCGCTTTAGCCCGCCGTGCAGGATTACTGCATGACATCGGTAAAGCAATCGACCACGAAATTGAAGGCTCCCACGTAGAAATCGGAGTCGAACTCGCATCCCGTTACAAAGAACAAGATACGGTAATCAATGCGATTCAGTCACACCACGGTGGTTGAACCGACAAGTGTCATTTCAATCTCGTAGCAGCAGATGCACTCTCTGCAGCGCGCCCTGGTGCGCGTCGTGAAACGTTGGAAAACTACGGTTAAACGCTTAGAGAGACTTGAAGAAATTGCAGAAAGCTACGATGGCGTAGAGAAAAACATTTGCAATTCAGGCTGGACGCGAAATCCGCGTAATGGTAAGCCCTGAAGATATCGATGATTTAAAAGCACATCGTCTTGCAAGAGACATTAAGAAACGTGTAGAAGATGAACTGCAATATCCAGGACACATAAAAGTGACAGTTGTCCGCGAGATGAGGGCCATAGAATACGCAAAATAAAAAGATCAGAGACGGGAGTCTCTGGTCTTTTTGTTTTCTTGTTTATCGTCCCAATGAGCGGTCCACGATGGGGCAAATAAGTTTTATCGTCCCAATGAGCGGTCCACGATGAGGCAAATAAGTTTCATCGTCCCAATGAGCGGTCCACGATGGGGCAAATAAGTTTTATCGTCCCAATGAGCGGTCCACGATGGGGCAAATAAGTTTTATCGTCCCAATGTGAGCATCCCCATCGATCGACATTATAATCATCTGAAAGTCATCAGTTTATCTACATACCTAAACTTTAATTATACCCATGAAGCTATACAGATTTATAGAGTATTCGTGAAAGTGTCACATACATTATATGGGAAAAAATATATAAACTTGTGTAATAAGTAAACCAGTTTGCTATTTTTGTATTTAAGTAACTTTTTTAAAAGGAAATCATCATTTCTCCGTATATATAGTATAAGAGATACTTTTTTATATTTAGGAGGAGATAGTTTGTTTATTAATTATCGAGAAATACCAGTTGAACTTTTGTACTATAACGCTCTTTCCGCACGTTCAGAATTATCTCGTAATGAAAATATCAAATGAAGATTTTGAAAAAAGGTTTTGAAGGTGAATGTTTGTACGATAAAATTTTTGAGGAGACTGGGCATTCTAATGTTTATATTTTTAGAGATGTTTATCTGAAAGTAGGAAATACCGTGACTCAATATGACAGTATTGTAATAACAGATAATAAAGTAACAGTAAATGAAATTAAAAATTTTCATGGTGACTATCATTACACTAAAGATGATTGGTATAGAAATGGAACCTCACTGGAGGATGATGCCTTTGCACAGCTAAGAAGAGCAAAAGGTAAACTAATGAAATTAAGTAAGAATTCATCAGTAAAATTTGAAGTGGATGCTGCATTTTTTTATCAACGATGATTTCCGGTTGACGAGTGAAAATGACGGTATATGGGATAAAGTTATTGTTCGCAGTCATTTAAGGAGTTATCTTCATAGCTTAAATAACAGTCAGAAGGGAGACAAAGCCAAGAAAATTGCTAACATCATAAATAATAACAAAGTTAATAAATATACTTCAACGAAAAGGCAGATATAAACAGGCTGCGTTTAGGAATTTATTGTGGTGAATGCAAAAGTTTTAAGCAGGTAAAAAGACGTTTTCATTTTACTTGCAGTAACTGCGGAACAACCGAAACAAATGAAACGCATTTTTTACGTGCACTTAGCGATCATAAATATCTATTTTATAATCAACCAATCACTAAAAAATCTATACTTTATCTAATAAATAATCAGCTAACAAAATCGACACTTGCACGGTTCATGAATGCACATTGTAATATTGAGAAGAGAGGAAGGAGCTCAACACATACTTTTAAGTATTATGATTTTAATGATGCTTTGAAGACAACCGCTGGTCGAAGATACAAGAACACAATTGTAAAATTTGAATAGTCAAAGGGTATGGCCGGCCACGTGGGGACGAATAGACGTAATCACCCTAATGAACGATCTCATTGGGACTATTAATCATAATCGACCCTACGAGCCCATCAAATGGGACGAATAGCGTTAAAGTCCTAATGAACTCGTCGTGTTGGGTAATTAGACCTAATTTCCCCAACGAGCGACATGAGAAGCACAAATGACATAAAATCACACCCACCCGCCAAACTCTCTCTATTATCCACGCAAAATTAATGTATAATTAAGCAAATAGATAGGGTGATTTGATGAGAATTTTTTCATTGGAGATGTTGTCGGAAAAATTGGCCGACGCATGATTAAAAATTATTTGCCGGGGCTTAAAAGAGAGCACGGTGCACATTTTACGATTGTGAATGGTGAAAATGCGGCACACGGCAAGGGTATTACAGAAAGTACTTATAAAGAAATTTTAAATGGCGGGGCGGATTTTATCACACTGGGTAACCATGCGTTCGCGAAACGCGACGTCTATGATTTATTTGATACGGATGTCAAAATGGTGCGCCCGGCGAATTTTCCGGAAGGTACGCCGGGTGACGGCAGCCGCGTCGTTAACATTAACGGTAAAAAATTATTAATCATTAATCTGCAGGCGCGCAGTTTCCTCGAGCCGATTGAAAATCCGTTCACAGTAATCGATAAAATTCTAGAAGAGCATGAATACGATGCAGCTTTCGTCGATTTCCACAGTGAAACGACGAGCGAGTCAATCGCGATGGGCTATCATTTAGACGGCCGGGTGAATGCGGTAGTAGGTACACATACGCATGTTCAGACGAATGATGCGACGCGCCTGCCAAATGGTACAGTTTACATAACTGACGTCGGCATGACTGGTTTTAAAGATGGGATATTAGGTATCCGTAAAGACGAAGTAATCCGCAGATTTATTACAAATCTGCCTGAACGTCACGTTGTGCCTGATGAAGGTAAAGGAATAATCAGCGGTGTAATTATCGACACTGACAGTAAGACAATTAAAAACTTCAAAATCGAAGAGTAATGAAAACGGGCGCATCCATAAAATGCGTCCGTTTTTGCATTAAAAAATAAAATTATTCAATTCAGTTCAAGTTTAATGAAAATTATGTCACTTTTATGGCATAATATAATTAATTCGGTTTTCGAAAGATTGTCATCGAAGACATTTACGTCACAGAAACAAAGGGTGGTTATACAATGATTACAGTTTATCGCTACGCTATGAAGTACAAATGGATGATTTTTATTGCTTTAATTTTTATGTTTGTGGAACTGATTGTCGAACTTGTTCAGCCGCTGTTTATTCAGCAGGTCATCGACAACGGAATTATGATTAACAGTATTGACAATGTTATATTCTACCTGGTTATTATGTTCGCAATATCGATTATTGCACTCATTGCTGGTCTGTTGAATACATATTTTACGAGTCATCTGACGAACATGTTCGGCTATGATCTCAGGATGGCAATCTTTACGCGGGTTCAGAACTTTACGCTCGGGACTTTATCGCGTTTTTCAACATCGAGTCTTATTACGAGAATGACACAGGATGTGCTGCAGACGGAAATGCTGCTCTTTATGAGTCTCAGGATACTGTTCCGGGCGCCGCTCTTAGTCGTCGGTTCCCTGATTATGTCATTTATCGTCAATCCGACGCTCGGGTTGTATTTATCAATACTGACGCCGGTCCTCGCTATTTTCTTATTTTTCGCAGCGCGAAAAGGTGCGGCAATATTTCTCCGGGTGCAACACTGGCTGGACAGAATTAACCGTTTTATTCAGCAGAATTTAGAAGCTGTCAGATTGATAAAAGCCAATGACTCAGGTGAATACGAAACCGGGAAATTTGCTAAAGTCGCAGCGAAACTCCGCGACGATACAATTTTTGCCTTAAGACTGATGGAATCGATTCTGCCTGTCCTTTTATTAATTATGAACGGCAGTCTGCTCCTGGTACTGTGGGTGGCATCTGATTTGCTTCAGACGAATGAAGTTGCCGTCGGGGAAATCGTTGCCGTAATCAACTACGCGCTCCGCATGCAGGGCGGATTCTCGATGTTCGCGTTTCTGATTATCGCCTCGTCCCGCGCCAAAGCTTCGAGTGACCGTATTAGTGAAATACTTCATGCACCGATTGCTGCAGAGGATAAAGACACGTTTGATGCGGCTGACGGTGCAGGCACGGTTAAATTCGATAATGTTTCCTTCAAATATCCAAACACAGGCCGTTATGTTCTGAAAAATATTTCATTTGAAATTTACGACAATGAAAACTTTGTTATTATGGGCGGCACCGGCTCCGGCAAAAGTTCGCTGATTAGTCTGATTCCGAATATGTACGATGCGACTGACGGAAAAGTGATCGTTAATGAAAAATGTGCTCGACTGGAGTACGACGGAACTCAGACAGACAATCGGTTACGTGTCGCAGCGTGCCATATTATTCACCGGCAGCATATACGAAAATCTGCTCTGGGGGAATTTACACGCTGATGAAGATGATGTATTTATGTCATCTGAAAAAGCACAGATTCACGACAATATAATGAATTTCGATGAGACATATGAGACGCCGGTCGGGCAAATGGGTGTAACATTGTCCGGCGGGCAGAAGCAGCGCCTGTCGATTGCACGGGCACTCGTCAGAAAACCGTCCATTCTTATTCTCGATGATTCAACTTCAGCGCTGGATGTCAGAACTGAGAATAATTTATGGGATGCACTGGAAGGCGAAAACGTAACGCGCATCGTCATTACTCAGAAAATCTCTACTGCCGAACAGGCGGACCGTGTACTTCTTTTAGATGACGGTGAAATTTCTGCACTGGGTACTCACGAAGAGCTTTTAGCAACGTCAGAACTGTACAGAGACATTTACGAATCGCAGAAACAAGGGGGGCATCTCGATGACTAACTTTTTTGCACGACCCTTTGGGCATGAACCTCTCATAACGAAAGAAGATATGGAGCGCAATAAACAGGCCAATAAAAAAAGCAGATAATATGGGCGGAACGTTAAAGCGTATCTGGCAATTTATGCGCGGTGAACGAAAACGTCTGTACTTGATAATTTCGCTCGTCGTCGTAACAAGTCTCTTAAGCATCGTCGGACCATTCCTCGTCGGACGCATCGTCGACTTTTACTTTATCCCGCGGGAATTCGGCGGCCTGTTCAGAATCCTGATGATTCTTCTGGCAACGTATTTGCTGCTGTCGTTAACGACATTTATTCAGGCGTATTTGATGGTCGGGCTGTCGCAGCGCACGATTTACAATCTGCGTCACCATTTGTTTGAACATATGCAAGAACTGCCGGTGACATTTTACGATAAACGCCAGCATGGTGAATTAATGAGCCGGATGACCAACGATATTGAAACGCTGTCGCAGACGATGAACTCATCGTTTATCCAGTTTACAACGAGTATTGTGACGCTGCTCGGGACGTTTTCAGTCATGCTTTACTTAAGTCCGCTCTTAACATTCCTGACGGCACTGATTATCCCGATATTAATTGTCAGTGTCAGATTTATTACGAAACGTACGGGCCCGCTTTTTAAAATGCGCCAGCGCCGTACAGGTGAAATGAACGGCTACATTGAAGAAATCGTGTCCGGCCAGGAAATCGTTAAAGTATTCTCGCAGGAAGAACGTGCGGTACAGAATTTTGAAGTCCGTGCTAAAAACTTAAGAGAAGTTACATTCTGGGCGAACCTGTACTCCGGCTTCATTCCGAAAATAATGAACATGCTGAACAATATTTCATTTACGATTGTTGCCGGCGCCGGCGGTATTCTGGCACTGACGACAAACGGTGTCGTTACAGTCGGAACGATTGTTGTGTTCGCGGAATATGCCCGCCAGTTTACACGTCCGCTCGCGGATTTATCGAATCAGTTAAACCAGGTACTGTCAGCGATTGCCGGTGCGGAACGCGTATTCCAAATACTCGATACGCCGGCAGAATCAAACGACGGAAAAATTACGGATAAGACAATCGAAGGACACATTGAATTTAAAGATGTCACATTCTCATACAGCAAGGAGCAGCACCATCCAACGATTAAGGACCTGTCATTTGAAGTCAATTCCGGAGAATCGGTCGCATTAATTGGTGCCACAGGTGCAGGCAAGACGACGGTGATGCAGCTGCTCGCGCGGTTCTATGAAACCGATAAAGGGCACATCCTTGTAGACGGTGTGGATATTACAGACTATTCGCGGAGCAATATCCGTTCTCAGACTGCGTTTGTGCTGCAAGATCCGTATCTGTTTGAAGCGACCATCCGTGAAAATATCCGCTACGGCAGAATGGATGCAACAGACGATGAGGTGACAGAAGCGGCGAAAGTTGCCAATGCCCATGACTTTATTATGACGCTTGAGCGGGGCTACGATACAGTGCTCGACTTAGACGAAGGCTTTATCTCGCAAGGACAGAAACAGCTGATATCAATTGCGCGGGCACTCATTACCGACCCGGCAATACTGCTCCTCGATGAAGCCACATCCAGCATCGACACAATTACAGAGTTAAAAATTCAGGAATCGCTCGAACGGCTGATGAAAGGGCGGACGAGTATTATTATCGCCCACCGTCTCAACACGATAAAAGCCGTCGACCGTATATTTGTTCTGGATCAGGGAGAAATGCTTGAAGCGGGAACGGAAGAAGAATTGCTGAAGCTTGAAGGTAAATATCATGATATGTTGAATCAGTAAGATATTTTACAAGTTATTCCTAGTAAGTTAAGATGGACTTAATTAAATATTGCACAACCACTGGAGGTGCCTTTTTGAGGCTGAGAAATACTCTTAATACCTGATCTGGATTATGCCAGCGTAGGGAAGTGGCATAGATTCGTTATGCACATCCTTATATTCGGGATGTGCATTTTTGTACTTTGACAAACGAATCAGGAGATTTACATTTAATAAATGAATGCTTTCATATATAATGAATGGTATATATCAACTAAAAGGTGGAACTTCGAATGTATACTAAGAAGGAAATAATAGAAGAAGCAAAAAAGCTCGGTAAAATGATGGCGGAAACAGAACAGGTTGAATTCTTCCAGAAAGCGGAAGCTAAAATTCACGAGAATAATGATATCCGCGAAAAAATGGCTAGTCTTAAAAGCAGCAGCAGCAGGCAGTAAACTTCCAAAACTACGGTAAAGAACGCGCTTACCAGATGACGGAAGAAAAACTGGCTAAAATCGAAGCGGAATTAGACGAAATGCCGCTTGTAGATCAGTTTAAAGAATCACAGGCAGGCGTTAACGAATTACTGCAAATGGTTTCGCATGCAATCAGCTCAACAGTTACAAGCGAAATCATCGAACAAACAGGCGGAGACCTGATGCAGGGTGAAACAGGCGCTGCAGTCCGCAACAAACCAAACCGCGATCCGGACCAGTTTAAATAAGCATCAGCTACATATTGAATGGCGTTGAAATCTCTGAATTATAGAGTGTTTCAGCGCCATTTTTGTATGTTTTTACAATACACCGACCGCATGAACAGGCCACATGCGGTTAAAGAATACTTTGCGACCGTATGAACGACTCACATGCGGTTAATAACAAATCTCCAACCGCATGAACGACTTACATCGGGTTAATAAAGAATCTTCGACCGTATGAGAGAACCACATACGGTCAATAACGAATTCCCGACCGCATCAGCAAACATAACTCGAACAATTATAAAATGTAATCAAAAGGAGGCACCACCATCAACAAACTTACTAGAAACATGACTTTCACCGCAGCTTTCGTCGCCTTAAACGTTATCTTGAGTTCGCTTATCACAATTCCAATCGGAATCATACGCGCGGCACCGATGCAGCATTTAATCAATGTGCTTGGTGCAGTCATCACAGGTCCCTGGGTGATCGTGCAGGCGTTTATCTCGTCTACAATCAGAATATTATTCGGTACGGGGACCGTCTTCGCCTATCCCGGCAGTATGATCGGCGCGCTCGCTGCCTGGCTCCTCTACAAATACACTAAAAAGTTATCGCTCGCTGCAGCTGGTGAAGTTCTCGGCACCGGCATACTCGGGGCACTCAGTTTGTACCCGCTCATCATCGTGCTGGAGCTCGACCAACAAATTTTCACCATCGTCGCTGCAGCCTTTCTCGTATCCAGTTTTATCGGCGCTCTTACATCGTTTATCATCTTAAAACAATTGGAAAAACACGGAGTCTTACTGCGGATATAAGCGTCGGTGCGTGTTATAATAATACGACAAGATTAATTTAGGAAGTGTTAAAATGCGGGAACCAACACCGATGATGAAACAGTATTTTTCAATTAAAGATAATCATCCGGACAGCTTACTTTTATTCAGACTGGGAGATTTTTACGAGCTGTTTTACGACGATGCAGTCACGGCTGCCAAAGTGCTCGAAATCACATTAACTTCACGCGATAAAAGTAAAGATCCGATACCGATGTGCGGCGTGCCATATCATTCTGCGCGCAACTATATAGCAAAACTAATCGAGAATGGCTTTAAAGTGGCCATCTGTGAACAGATGGAAGATCCCGCGCAGGCGAAAGGCATGGTCAGAAGAGAAGTGGTCCGTGTAATTACGCCGGGTACTTTAATCGATGATTTCGGTATGGACGACGGTGCGAGTAATTTCATTCTGGCGCTGCATGAAGAAGAGGGCAGAACAGAGTCAGCTATGCGGATATTTCAACGGGTGAAATTTTCGCCTTTTCAACAAGCGACCAGACAGAACTGAAAAGTGAAATAGAAACACTGGGCGCCCGGGAACTGGTCACGAATGCTAAAAGTGAACATATCATTCATAGCATTTATAATGATCCGCCGCTCTATACGGTGTTTGAAGCAGACACTCCTTCAGATTATGACTATGAAGATGATGTCGATGAACATCACGCGATTAATCTGCTGTTAAACTACATTCGTGCACAAAATATGCAGGAACTGAAACATTTAAAGACGGTGGAAAAACACCGTATCAATACATTTATGAAATTAAATTATGCAGCCATTTCAAACCTTGAGCTCTTAGAAAACATTCAGACGAAAAAAGTAAAAGGCTCTCTGTTCTGGTATTTAAACCGTACGGAAACACCGATGGGCAAACGCCAGCTCAGAAAATTGATCGAGCGTCCGCTCGTGTCAAAAAAAGAAATTGAAAATCGGCAAAGTATCGTAACGACGCTAATCGAGAACTTCACCGAGCGCCAGCAGCTGTCAGGCATTTTAAATCACGTTTACGATATCGAACGGCTCGTCGGCCGCCTTGCCTTTAACAACGTGGACGTAAAAGACTTAGTCCAGCTGCGCGACTCGCTTCACGGACTGCCGGAATTAAAGGCAGTACTTGAATCACTAAAACTGACAGACAACAAAACATTCCAGAATTTCGACAGCCTGGAAGATGCGTATGAACGCCTGGTAGTCCTAACAGATACACCGCCGAAAACAATCCGCGAAGGGAAAATCTTTAAAGACGGTGTCAGCGATGAACTCGATAATTTAAGAGACATCAGCACAAATGCACGTACATGGCTGAACAATTATCTCGAGTCAGAAAAAGAACGCACTGGCATTAAAAACTTAAAAATCGGCTTTAACAAAGTGTTCGGCTATTACCTGGAAATTTCCAAAGTTCAGGCGATGAACTTCGATGCCGAAAAGTTTGAATATAACCGTAAACAGACACTCACAAATGCCGAACGGTTTATTACACCGGACTTAAAGAAATGGAAAGTCAGATCTTAACAGCAGAAGACGACAGCATTAAACTCGAATTCAATATGTTCACTGAACTCCGGACAGCTATGATGGACTATATTACGAGACTGCAGCGTACAGCAGAGCAGATCTCGACACTCGATACACTGATATCCTTCGCCTTAGTTTCAAACGACTATCATCTGACGACGCCGGAATTCAAAACGGACAAGTCAATCGACCTGATTGATGCGCGTCACCCAATCGTTGAACGCATGCTGAACGAAAACACATATGTACCGAACGACCTCACGATGACGAAAGATAACTTTATTTATTTAATTACCGGTCCCAATATGTCCGGTAAATCGACGTACATGCGCCAGGTGGCCTTAATCATTATTATGGCCCAGATCGGCATGAGAGTGCCGGCAGAGAGCGCGAAACTGCCGATATTCGATGCCATCTATACACGCATCGGTGCAAGCGATGACTTATCGAGCGGTAAATCGACATTTATGATCGAAATGATGGAAGCTAATACAGCACTCCAGCACGCAACAAAGGACTCGCTTCTGATATTTGATGAGATCGGCCGCGGGACCAGCACATATGACGGTATGGCACTCGCCCAGGCGATGCTCGTCTATATTCATGAGGAAATCGGTGCGAAGACACTCTTTTCAACCCACTACCATGAACTGACGAACCTGGAAGACACACTGCCAGGGCTGCAGAACGTCCACGTTAAAGCGACGGAATACGACGGCAAGCTGGTCTTCCTGCATAAAGTGAAACCGGGAGCGGTCGAGAAGAGCTACGGCATTCATGTCGCGAAACTCGCAGAACTGCCGGACCGGGTGACGGAACTGGCAGCTGAATATTTAAGCTCATTTGAAAATCAGAACCATGAGCCGAAACTGAGTAAGCGGGACGATATCTTCCAGCTGGAACTGCCGCTCGGTGACAGTGAAGCAGTATCTAAAGACGATAAAAAACTATTAACCGAATTAACATCGCTTGATTTAAATAATATGACGCCGATGGAGGCGCTGAACACATTGCATGAATTAGTGAACAAAGCACGCGGGGAGGGATAGCACATGGGACAAATTCACGTATTGCCCGCTCATATACAAAATAAAATAGCTGCAGGCGAGGTGGTCGAGCGTCCGAGTTCAATCGTCAAGGAAATTGTTGAAAACTCGCTCGACGCTCACTCTACGGTCATCGAAGTATTTATAACTAACAGCGGCATGGAATCGATTAAAGTGGTCGACAACGGCCACGGCATTGATTATGAAGACCGCACGCTCTTATTTGAACGTCATGCGACGAGTAAAATCGATACGGCCTACGAACTGTTCGAAATACGCTCACTCGGTTTCCGCGGGGAAGCACTTGCCAGTATCGGTGCAGTATCGAAAGTGACCTTGGAAAGTATGCGAAATAATTCGACCCCGTTCAAAATTGTATACAGCGGCGGGAAATACGATGAGGATACCGTCTGGCATGAACGCCGCGGGACAATCATTGAAATTGAAGATTTATTCTTTAATACACCTGCCCGCTTAAAATATATTAAAAACCTGCGTACGGAAGCGGGAAAGATTATCGATATTATGCAGCGGATGGCGCTGAATTATCCTGAAGTCAGTTTCCGTCTCGCGTTTGACGGTAAAGACCGTTTTAAAACGACAGGCAACGGCAATTTAAAAGAAGTAATTAATATTCTTTACGGCATTCAGGTGTCTGCTAACACACTTCCAGTGAGTGCCGAAAGCCCGGACTATAAAATCAGCGGTTATATCGTGAGACCTGAAGTCACACGCAGCAACCGTAACTATATTAACCTGAGTATTAACAACCGGCATGTTCGCCACTTTAAACTGTCTCAGAGTATTATTAACGCTTATCATACGCTGCAGCCGAGAGATAAATATCCGCTGGCATTTTTAAATATTACGATGGATCCGAAACTGATCGATGTAAACGTGCATCCGTCAAAAGTGGAAGTAAAGCTGTCAAAAGAGACGGAATTATTAAAGCTCGCTGAAGCAGCGGTTAAAGAAGCACTGATGGAAACAGAACTGATTCCTGAAGTAGAGCATAAAAAACCAAAAGCTGAAAAAGTTGAACAGCCGGCAATGGATTTTTCGGAGCGCCATGAACAGATCAGAGAGCATATTAATACGTATGAACCGCCGGTACGACAGCAGCGCACGCCTTTTAAAGAAACGCTACAGCAAGAAGCAGAGAGACCATTTCAACCGCAAAAACAACAATATACCAATCCGTTTAAACAGGACGCACCGGTTCAGCAGCAGGCTAAACCAAAAGATATACCGGCCTTCGTAGAACACGAACCGCTGCCGGAAAAAGAAAAGCTGCCGTATTTGGAAATTATCGGCCAGCTGCACGGCACATATATTATTATGCAGAATGAAACCGGCATGTATTTAATGGACCAGCATGCAGCACAGGAGCGCATCAAGTACGAATATATTTATCGGAACATTATTAAAGAAGATGACGGCATTCCGCTGTTAATTCCGTATACGTTTGAGTTCAGCTTTGATGATGTCATTACAATCGATGAAAAACTCACTGAACTGCAGGAAATCGGTTTTGATATCGAAAAAAGCGGCATTAAGCAATATACTGTAGCCCGTTATCCATCATGGATTAAAGCAAATAATCCGGAAGAGGACATCAATGATTTAATCGAGTTTATCTCACAGACAGATCACTTCGATGTAAATAAGTATCGTGAGGAAATGTCTATTATGATGAGCTGCAAGCAGTCGATCAAAGCAAATCATTATCTCGATAAAAACCAGATGGACGCGCTGCTTACAGAGCTCGGAAAATGTCATTCGCCGTACACGTGTCCACACGGGCGGCCGGTAATTATTCATATGACGACTTATGAAATCGAACGATTGTTCAACCGAATAATGAAGTAGGGGGACTTGAATTGAAGATTTTAAACCGTACGATGAGAAACAAAGGAAGGAGTATTTCAGTGACGCATTACATGCCGGAACGCCCGAAGGCGAGCATCCAGATTCTGCACGGCATGGCGGATCATAAAGCGAGGTATAAAGAGTTTTGCATGTACCTTGCTTTAAACGATATTCACTGCGTGATTCATAACCACAGAGGACACGGTGCTGACGAGAAACTGAGTAATCTCGGCCATTTTAATTCGTTCGATGAACTGCTTGAAGATGCAAAGATTGTCAGCAAGGCAATGCCTGAGAATATTCCGCATATCGGCCTCGGTCATTCGATGGGTTCAATTCTCTTAAGAAGACTGCTTGAAGAGGATATTTACGATGCAGGAATTATCGTGGGGACCGGCAGTAAAGTTAGGTTCTCCGACACTGTGGCGAACGCTTTTATCCAGCCGCTGTCAAAACTGATTCCGGCTACAAAGTCACGTATCATTAACAAAATGTCGTTTCTCGGCTACGACGGAAATTTTAAAGGCACGGTTAAGAACCGCTGGCTGTCGGCCGATGAACAGCATACTTTAGCGTATAATACGGACCCGCATGCAGCCGGTCAGCGCATGAGCGTCAAAGCATTTGCTGAAATACTGAAAAACATCCGCTACGTTGATTCTTCAAAGTGCCTTAAAAACTACAAAGATATCCCTTACTTATTAATCGGCGGCGCGGATGATCCATTTTCGCATTTCGGCAGGGATTATGAGATTTTGAACTGGCGGCTCGGGCGGCAGTTTAAAAATGTAGAAATGGAACTTGTGCCGAATGCCCGGCATGAAGTGCTGTTTGAGGAAAACAGAGGTGCGGTATATTCAAACATCGTTAGATGGGTGGAGAAATATATTGAAAAGTAAATTACTTATTTTAGTCGGCCCGACAGCAATCGGCAAAACATCGTTATCGATCGATATTGCCAAAAAATTTAATGCCGAGATTATCAGCGGTGATTCGATGCAGGTATATAGAAGCATGGATATCGGCACAGGTAAAATCACTGCAGCTGAAATGGAGAATGTTCCGCATCATATGATTGATATTCTAAATCCTGATGAAACTTTTTCAGTATCAGACTTTCAAGCACAGGTTGAATACCTCGTGAAAGATATAGAATCACGGGGCAAACTGCCGATGATTGCCGGCGGTACCGGACATTATATTAAAGCGCTGATTGAAGGATACGAATTCAATGAAGAAAATCAGGCGGATATCGACCGTTTAACGAAAGAGTACGAGCAGCTGAATGATGAAGAACTGTTCGCTGAACTCCTTAAAATTATGCCGGACAGTGATATTCATCCGAATAATCATAAGAAAATTATTCGTCAGATTGTAAAGGCAAAGCTTGATATAACAGAAAAGAAAGCGTATACACAAAAGGCGAAATATGATACATTCTTAATAGGCTTAACAGCTGACAGAAGTGTGATATACGACCGGATTAATAAACGGGTGGTCGAAATGTTTGAAGCGGGACTCCTAGAAGAAGTAACCGAACTTCAAAATACCGGACTGTCAAAGACAGCCGGACAGGCAATCGGGTATAAAGAATTTCTGCCGTACTTCAAAGGGGAAGCTGCATTACCGGACGTGATGGAGCGCATTCAGGCACATTCACGGCAGTATGCAAAACGGCAGCTGACTTTTTTCCGTAATCAGCTGGATATACACTGGTATGATATCGCACAGTCAAACTCAGATATAATCTTTTCGGATATATATCAATTCTTACAAACAAAAGGGGAGAATTAAATGAATTTGCAAGATTCGTTTTTAGGGGAGTACAAAGAATCAGGGAAGGAAATCACAGTGTTTTTAATGAACGGTTTCCAATTACAGGGGAAAATCAGCGACTATGATAAGTACGTCGTTGAACTTGATTCAGAAGGTAAAGTTCAAATTATATATAAGCATGCAATCAGCACATTTATACGTGCATAAGAAAAACAGCCGGACATTATGTCTGGCTGTTTTGAATTTAACCTGCTAAATATTTTTCGATATCATCTTCAACATCAAGCGGTGATTTTTGCGGTGCATAACGTTTAGCTACTTTACCTTCACGGGTAACTAGAAACTTAGTGAAGTTCCACTTAATCGAATTAGTAATTAAGCCGGATTTACCTTCAGTTAAGTATTTAAATAGTGGGTGAATATTCTCGCCTTTAACATCTATCTTCTCCATCACGGTATATGACACGCCGTGCTGCTCGCTGTATAAGTCACGTGCTTCAGTCGCTGAACAGGGTTCCTGATTCATAAAGTTATTGGACGGGAAAGCCAGAATTTCAAGACCGATATCATGGTATTTTTTATATAGTTTTTCAAGCTCATGGAGCTGGTTGTTAAAACCGCACTCACTTGCTGTATTAACGATCAGTATTACTTTTCCTTTTAAATCCTGCATCTGTATATGGTCGCCGTCTGCATCCTGTGCAGAGAGATCATAAAAGGTAGTTTTCATCTATGATCCTCCTTTCCTGGTCACTTTGCATAATATTGGTTATTATAATATAGCCTTATTAATATAGTTGAAACATGATATTGTAATATTAAACAAAGAAACTGGAGGTGTTTGTCATGAATATGACACATACCGGAGTAATTCTTGCGACGAACACGAAACAAAATAAAGATGTGGAGTCGGAAGTCAGAGAGCTTAAAGAGCTCAGCGAATCGATAGGAATAGAGATTATCGGCACGCATATTCAAAACCGTTCATCGATAGACAGAAAAAGCTATGTGGGCAGCGGCTTTTTAGAAGAAGTGAAGATGCAGTATGAAGATATTGACTATACGATGGTCAATGATGAAATACTGGTCAGTCAAAATCGTAAAATAGAAGAAATTATGGATACGAATGTTATTGACCGTACACAGGTGATCTTAGATATATTCAGTCTCCGTGCACAATCTAAAGCAGGTCAGTTGCAAGTGGAGCTGGCTCAGCTTGAGTATTTAGTGCCCCGCTTAAAAGGTCAGGGTATTAATCTTTCGAGACTGGGAGCAGGTATTGGTACGAGAGGTCCAGGTGAGACGAAGCTGGAAACGGACCGTCGTCATATTAACTCGCGGATCAGTGATATAAAAAAGCAGCTGCATGTGATTGAAGACCACCGTTTAAGATACCGTGATAAACGACGTTCGAACCAAGTGACGAAAGTGTCGATAATCGGCTATACGAACGCAGGCAAGTCAACGCTGTTTAACAAACTGACGAATGCAGGCACGCTGCAGGAGGACAAACTGTTTGCGACACTGGATCCCTTAACAAGAGAAATGGTTTTACCGTCAGGATTTCAGTGTATAATATCGGATACCGTTGGTTTTATTCAAAAACTGCCGACAACATTAATAGAGAGTTTTAAATCAACGCTGGAAGAAGCGGCGGACAGTGATTTTATCATTCACGTCATTGATAATAATGCACCAGATATTGTGAGTCAGTACGATACGGTGCTGGATTTAATCGATTCACTCAGTATGAAGGAAATACCGCAGCTGATACTGTTTAATAAAACAGATTTAAATAATAAGAAACGACTCTTGCCGATGAAGCCGCATAAGTTTGTAAATATGAACATGCCGGCACAAGATATGTTAATGGATATAGAAAACTTTATGGTAAAGTCTTTTGATGCATATAATACGTCGATACCATTGAGAAGACAGGATAAGCTTTACAGCTTGAAGAGACAGACAATCGTTAAGACTGTTGATATAGATGAAGAACAAGTGAAAATCAGCGGGTTTGAACCTGCAGGTAATTTTGTAAAACGTATAGTAGATAAGGATGACAACTGTGACTAATGAGTATAAGATTTTAAATATCATGAACGAGGCTGAAGATGCACTGCAGCCGTATTTTAAAAAGAATAAAGATATTGCTTATAAACTTTAAAAAGGTGATGGCTGCCTTTACAGAGCATTCTGTAACAGAGAGCGACTTCAGCGGGACAACTGGTTACGGCTATGATGACGTCGGCCGTGATAAGCTTGAAGAGATATACAGAGATGTGTTTAAGGCACAAGACGCGCTTGTACGCACGCAGATTATCTCAGGTACACATGCAATCAGCTTAGTGCTGCTCAGCCTGTTAAAACATGGAGACGAGCTGTTGTATATTACAGGGGCTCCGTACGATACACTTGAAAAAGTAATCGGCAATACTGAAGATGATATTGGCAGTCTAAAAGAAATGGGTGTCACGTTTAAGACGGTTGATTTAAAAGATGATCAGTTTGATACAGAAGCAATATTAAACAGTATCAATGAGAACACTAAAATTATCGGCATTCAGCGTTCCAGAGGATACTCATCGCGTAAATCGATGAATATTGATGAGATAGAAGCAATTATAAAAACAATCAAAGAAAAACATCCTAATATTATTATATTCGTTGATAATTGTTACGGTGAATTTGCTGAGACGAGAGAACCGCTTGAAGCGGGTGCGGATATTATGGCAGGCTCGTTAATCAAAAACCCGGGCGGCGGCCTGGCTAAGATGGGCGGCTATGTTGCAGGTAAAGAAGAACTCATAAAACGCGTCAGCTACCGTTTAACAGTACCAGGTGTAGGCAAGGAGATGGGCGCGAGCCTGAATGCTCTGACTGATATGTACCAGGGTTTCTTTATGGCACCGCATACTGTAATGGAGTCTATTAACGGTGCGCTCTTAATGAGCTATGTGTTTGAAGAGTTAAATATGAAACCGTCACCGAGATACACTGAAGCCCGTACGGACTTAATTCAGAGTGTATCGTTTAATAATGAAGAGGAAATGATTACATTTACTCAGATGATCCAGAAAGCGAGTCCGGTAAATGCACGCTTTATGCCGATTCCTGATTTAATTCCGGGTTATCAGAACCCTGTTATTATGGCGGCAGGCACATTTGTCCAGGGCGCATCGCTTGAATTATCGGCAGATGGACCAATTAGAGCACCGTATACAGTATATGCTCAGGGCGGACTGCATATTGAACATGTGAAATATGCGCTGGAAATGTCTTTGACGGAACTCGCTGAGAAGAATATGATAGAACTATAATAAAAATGTGATAAATAAGTGTCGCTGGACCTAGTGACACTTATTTAAATTAAGCGTATAATTAATTTCGAAATTATAAATTGGAGTTTACATAATGAAAAATGTTTTTGCTTTGTTAAAAGAGAACTTTGAGAACCTTCATTTAATATGGAAATTAAGTCTTTATAATATAAAAGCGCAGTACGCCAATCATTACCTCGGTATACTATGGGCAATACTCATGCCTGCAGCACAGGTTGGAGTGTTCTATGTAATATTCGGTCTCGGCTTAAGAGGAGACCGGGGTGATGTGCAGAACGTTCCGTTCCTTGTTTACCTGATCACCGGTATATTTGCCTTTTCGTTTATATCGGGCTGTATAAATGCTGCATCCAATGCCATCAGCAGCCAGATAGGCTTGGTGACAAAAATGAAGTTCCCATCGAGTGTACTGTTATCGATGTCGATGGCGAATAACGTAATTACATTTATGTTTATGACGGCGATTATACTGGCCATCAGTATTGTAAACGGCTACTCTGAACCTGCACATTATCTGGTTTGTTTACTTTATGTTTGCAACAATCGTTTTTACATACAGTATTGCCCTCATTTGTCTTCGGTTAATATATTAATACGCGACTTTAAAAATGTGCAGGCGAACGTTATGCGTTTTTCTTCGTTACCCCGATATTCTGGGAGCCTGCAGGGCGTCCGCCAATGATGGAAACAATTGGCATTTAATCCATTCGCTTATTTATTAATGACGTTTAGATATGCACTGATATTTGACGGACCGGCATTTTACGGCGGCTTGTCTGACCATATATTCTTCTGGTCAATTACACTGTTCTTATTCTTCGTTGGTGGTGCATTACCGCTATAAAGACAGACTTGTGGATTACCTATAAAGGTGGATTTTTATGTATAAAGTAAAAGTGGAAAATGTCTCTAAAATATATGATATTAACAGAAACCGTATTGCAAAAGTATTATCATTATTAACTTTCGGAAAGTTATATAAAGCAAAACCATTCTATGCCTTAAGAGATATTAATTTTGAAGTTAATGCAGGCGACACAGTGGGTATATTAGGATTAAATGGTTCTGGTAAAACGACCCTGTCTGATTTAATTGCGGAGGCAACAGTACCGTCAAAAGGGAAGATTAATATTAATGGCAGAGTATCGTTGATAGCGATTAGTGCCGGACTCAACGCTGAACTGACTGGTGAAGAGAACATACGGATTAAGTGTCTTATGCACGGCTTAACAGAAAAGCAAATTTCTGAACGCTACGATGACATTTTAAAATTCAGCGAGCTTGGTGAATTTATTAAGCAGCCGATTAAAAAATTCGAGCGGGATGAAGTCGAGACTGGGTTTTGCGATTGCCATTCATACAGATCCGGATATCCTGGTTGTCGATGAAGCATTGTCAGTTGGTGACGAAACGTTCGCTAATAAATGTATCGACCGTATGCGCGATTTCCAGGAGCAGGGCAAAACAATTTTCTTTGTATCGCATGCCACGGGACAGATTAGACAGTTCTGCAATAAAGCAGTATGGGTTCAGTACGGTGAGATGAAACAATTTGGTGAGATGAAAGATGTTGTTAAGAGCTACGCTGAATTTGTAAATCAGTATAAAAACCTGACTAAAGATGAACAGATAGAATACAAAGATAAAATGGTCGGAATTCAGATGGAAGAAAGTCAGCATTTAGACTTGCCAAAAGAAAAAATAAACATGAACAGCGTGGCAATTGGAACACTGCTGTTTCTGTTTATGATGTTCGGTATTGTCTTCCAGATATTTAGTTTGTAATGCCTCTAGTAAATTACTAGCAATATATGTAGGAGTTCAGTTCATTTAAGATTAGACATAGGAGAATTGCCATGAGATACCTTCAAGGAATCGTTTCATACGTAACTTTAAAATAATATGCCTGTCGTCTCAAGACACATCCTGAAACTGAGTCTGTCAAAGAAAATCGGAAGACCTGAACCGGGCCTGAGTTACTTTCTCCGCAAGTCAGAGCATTTAACATTGATGGATTTAATAGACAATATGCGTCTCCAGAATGATTATGAGGCGTATTTAAAGGCACTTATTTTACGTCATGAAAAGAACTACAAAGGTTCTCTTGAAATGGTGGCGAATGACCGTAATAAGGCGCTCGTGCCATTCAAGACAAAGCTGTATTATAATCTGAAGCGCTATGAAGATGTCGTACAGATTTCAGATTCTGGTCACGATGTACTGGCAGAGCTGACCGAGGAACAGCAGCTGGTTCTAGTCCGCAATTTAATGAAAGACAATCATTATGAAACCATTGAAAAAATGATTGAGCAGACCAATAAAAATAAAATGCAGCTTGAAGAGCTGTATCATCAGGAGAAAGATGATTTATATTACCAGTATTCATGGTCGCAGTACAGAACGATGCTACTTAATGACATTGATTCGAATGCACCGTTTACAGATATTAAAGAAGCGGTGGACCAGACCGATGAAAACCTGCGTGATTTAGGGTATGTGCTGGTTATCAATAATTATTTTGTTAAAGAACAAAACCTTGATGATTTAAATGCTTTATTTGTCGATTACATTAATAAAAATGAAAAACTTTTTAAATACATAGACCCGATAGCAGTAGATACGCTGGACTTTAACTTAAGTGCCAACGATAAGAAATCGGACCGGCTGCAGAATCTCTTAAATTATTATCATTTCGGCAAAGGTACTAAAATGCTGATGAATAAAATTATGAAGCTTCTTCCAGAAGTGACTTTGAATGCACAGCACATTATGAGCATCAGAAGACTTGTGCTTGACGGGCATTTAAACTTTAATGATTCACTGATTAAGAAGATGTTTAATTCCGACAAGCGTCTGGAAAACGTCTTTCACAGCGCCACACTTTTTATAGATGAAGATACACGCACGATGACAGATAAATTTGTCTATCATAACTTCAGCACCAGGGAAAAAACAAGAATCTACAGCACAGTGATTAATCAGCTGCAGCGTGTCAATAAACGTTATGATTTACCATTTTATATTTTTTCGTTCTTAGAGAAAACTGCAGGAAAAAAACAAATCTTATATACTGGCGAGATTTTATGCGACTGCCGCTGAAAAAGAGAAGCTTAATTTACTGATTTCATCTAATACACTGGATAAGCAGTTAAAAATACATATAAACTTATCAATGTATCTGTTTAATTTAAAAATGTATGCATGTTCGCTTCACCATGCGAGAGAGGCATATCAGCTTAAACCGAATAATGCAGATGTACTGCGTTCCTTAATACGTTCTCATCATGTGATGGGGAATATTGAAGAAAGATATAAAATGCTGCAGGAAATGAGAAAGCAGTTTGCCTCCAGAGTCTATCCGGGAGAATTTTTAATGGCGGAACAGGAACATGAGCTGTTCCACAGCGAATGGCAGCCTAAACCGCTGGATGAAGATCGTCTACGAAGATGATGGGAAGACAGTCCTTTTCGTACTGAATAAAGCGATGCCTGCCATTAACGGCTATACAATCCGCACGAATGAGATTGTTTCAAGAGTGCGTGATTACGGCTACCGTCCGGTGGCAACATCGAGACTCGGCTGGTCTCCGGAACATGAGAATTATACAAAACCGAGTCTTGATGAAGGTGATTACCGGACTTATTATATAGACAAGTCGGATAAGTATTTAACAAACCGTACGCCGATGAGAAAATATTTCAATGTTTATAAAGAGGAATTATTAAAAATTGTGCTGGAAGAAAAACCTGCGGTCATACATGCAGCGTCAAACTTCCAAAATGCGCTGCCGGCAATCAGACTCGGCAATCAGCTTAATATTAAAACAATTTATGAAGTCCGCGGTCTGTGGCACCATACGCAGACATCAAAAGTGCCTGAATTCTTTAACTCCGACCGTTTTAATATGCAGGAGCACTATGAAATATTATGCTGCCAGCATGCGGATGAAGTCATCGTTATCAGTGAAAGCTTAAGAGAATACTTAATCTTAAAAGGGATTACTGCAGAAAAAATTACAGTACTGCCTAACGGCGTGGACAGTGAAGTGCTATCGCCTTTAGAAAAGTCTGATGATATTATCGAGCGTTATCAGCTGGATAACAGTATTGTTCTCGGATTTGTCGGTTCTATTACAAATTACGAAGGTATTGATTTAATTATCGATACTGTTGAAACACTGAATAACAGCGGCGACTATAAGCAGCGTTTTAAACTGCTGCTGGTCGGTGACGGGCAGTACCGTGCCACACTGCAGAGAAAAGTACTGGATCAGAATTTAAGCGAGGATATTATCTTTACAGGCAAGGTGCCTTTTGAAACAGTTAAAGATTACTATTCAGTCATTGATATTGCGCCGTTTCCGCGCCAGGATAAACTGGTCTGTCAGCTGGTGACACCAATTAAAACTTATGAAGCAATGGCCATGGGTAAACGAGTCATTGTCAGTGATGTTAACGCTCTAAAAGAGATGGTAATGGATCAGGTGAATGGTGTTTACTTTAAAGCAGATAATAAAGAAGCATTTACAGAAGCCGTAATCAGCGTGCTTAATAATGATTCTATAGGAGAATCCGCAAGGGACTGGGTAGTGGACAACCGGGATTGGTCAGTACTGCTGAAAAAACTTATAAAAGTGTACGAAAAACTGGATATCAGAGCAAGTTAAAAAAGAGCCGCACTATGTGCAGCTCTTTTTTACTATTGAAGGAAACTGATATATTTCTGCATTGCTGCTGATGCCCGGCTGATAGTCTCTTTATGCGCGTCCACAAAAGCTGCTAATTCCTCTTTAGACATAGCTTCAAGTAATGCCAGTGATATTTCCGGCAGATTCTCGCGTTTAATATAAGGTATTTTCATTTCTTCTTTCTGATAGACATCCATACCTTTAAAGCCTTCCGGGTATTTATAGGGGTTGCCGACAAGACCTTTAATAGTCATGCGGTCTATTATAAGCGAGAGCATCCATTCGTTTTTATGGTCTGGCATTTCTGCATATTCAGCTGCAGAACCTCCAGTTGAAACGCTGTCAGATTTATAAGCATATGTTTGTGAAAATCTGGCTTTAACGTTATCTGTATCAGGCGTGACTCTAATTCGGTATTTTCCTGACTGATCGAGTGTAAACTGGCAGTATCTGGAGTCAGTACGGTGTGATTTTTTGTAAGGCTGTCCGTCTTTGTACAGCTCATACACATAATGTCTCTCTTCAATATAGTTCATATAGACTGAGAGAATATCACCTTCCAACTTTTCATCAAAGAGCAGCTGATTCTCATAGTTATCGGAGTTGAACTTGCGCAGCTGCTGAACGATTTCGTCATATATTTCAATCGGCGCATTAAGCATATCGCTGATACCGTTATTATCAACGCTCAGAACAAGTTTGTTTTCAATGCTGCTGTACAGCATGTCATAAATGCCTGCAATGAAGTCATCGTTCTCATTGTTCGGCAGCACATCGATTAAAATAACCTGCTCATAATAAGCTGTCAGTTCAATAATTTTATTATATGCTGTTTAACAGCCTTAAACTGCTCAATTTTTCTTATGCTTTCATATTCGACTTCAGTATCAAGCAGCTCGAATGATTGTTTGTTAAAGTATGAACCGTCGTATTTCACAAGAGTATTAAGTTCGCTCAATAAGTCGATCATCAGAACTTCAGCACGTGATTCCTGCAGATTAATTAAATTCGCTTTGTTCAGATCTCTGTGCGCTGTAGAGATTTCAGCGATATCCGATGTATTAATGTCTTTCATTGATACAGGATAGGGTTTTGACAAGAGCGACAGGAAACTTTGTCCTGACACAAAAATATTTACATCGTAGGGGAAACTTCTGAATTCTGTTAAGCGGCCGGTAAACTGGCTGCCGATAATATCAATTTTCATTAAATTGCACCTCAAGATTATTCTTAGAATGTTTTCTATTTCTTTGCCTTAATAGTATAATATACAATGAATCAATTATAAGGAGTCGGCGTGATGTATTTTATAAAGAAAAACTTACTTAATATTGTCATCTGTATTTTGGCATTTGGTGTGATTGGTACAGCTGTTAATTTCTTCATACCGCCATCCGGTACAACGTACGAAGAATATTATACATTAGAAAGTGAGCTCGCACCAAATACGATTGCAAATTTAAATATTCAGTTAAATGAAACAATCAATAATGCATCAGAGAACATTAAAGTTGCAGACGTAACAGGACAGTCGGGTTCTAATATACTGCAGCTGACGATTCATACTGAGGCGGGGATAGAGTATATCTCAATCCAGAACCAGGTTATGGACATGCTAACTGAAGAAGGACTGGCTGTATCTGACAGTGTTGTGTTTGAAATGTATACCGAGCAAAACACGTTACTGAAAGCATTAATTATTTTACTGTCATTACTAATCGGTGCTGCTGTAGGTATAATGACAGCGCTGAACAATAGAAATATAAGTACTGAAGAAGATATTCAGCACTATCTTGGCGAAAGAACACTGGGTACTTTCTAGGAGTGATACGATGAGTGAAAGTGAAGAAAGATTAATCGATTTTGACGAAGATATAATTAATAAATTGTACGACACGGCAATTGCCATCAGAAATGAAAATCATGATAATCCAAATAACAAGACTCTATTTTCATCTGTAGACCAGAGAATGGCAACTGTGGATGCAGCGATGCATATTGCATATATACTAACAGAACTTAAAGACAAAGTACTGGTAGTGAATCTAGACAGCAGCAGCACCGGCAGCATTGAAGAGTATATTCATTCAAAAGCAAAGCCTAATCTGTTTTCTACGCTGAGAATATCTATGTTTTTAAGTGAAGCGATTAACCAGACCAAGTATGAAAAACTGGATATTATTCATGTGGAAGAAATGCCGGAAAATGAACTGATGGATAAGTTCAGCCAGTACAACGTACTGTCGAAATTAAGCCCTCTAAAAAATTATTATGACCATATATTATTATCGGTCCTGAATTTCAAGAACTGGAAAATTATGGCGCAATTTTAGAGCTTGCAGACACTGCTGTGACTGTAGTGAGCGCTAAAAAGAACGACAGGCATGAATTAAATCACTATTTACAAAAAATTAACCTTTTTGTAAAAAGTTTTGGTATACTAAGAAAAGAATAATTTTAATTAAGAAAAGGTAGGGTGTTTCAGAGTGAAACTAACAACAATCGGATTAGGATATATTGGGCTGCCAACTTCAATCATGTTTGCAAAACATGGTGTCGACGTAGTTGGTGTCGATATTAAACAAGAAGCAGTAGATATGCTAAATGGAGGGCAAATTCACATCGAAGAGCCTGGTTTACAAGATGCACTGGAAGAAGTGCTTGAAACTGGTAAATTCAGAGCATCAACGATTGCTGAAGAAGCAGACGCGTATATTATTGCTGTGCCTACACCAAACAACAATGATGAGTACAAATCAGCAGATATTTCAATCGTAATGTCAGGTGTTGAGTCGATTGTACCTATCCTTAAAAAAGGTGATACTGTAATTGTGGAATCGACAATTGCACCGCGTACGATGGATGATCACGTTGCACCTTATCTTGAAGAGCAAGGATTTAAAATCGGGGAAGACATTTACTTAGTACATTGTCCTGAGCGTGTACTTCCTGGTCAAATTATGCACGAACTTGTTTATAACAACCGTATTGTCGGTGGAATGACGCCAGCATGTGTTGAAGCGGGTAAAAAAGTTTACGGCACATTTGTACAAGGTGAAATGATCGAGACAAATGCTAAAACAGCAGAGATGTCTAAACTGATGGAAACACATATCGCGACGTGAACATTGCTTTAGCTAACGAGCTTGCAATGATTTGTAACCGTCTGGATATTAACGTACATGAAGTAATTGAAATGGCTAACAAGCATCCGCGTGTTAACCTGCACACACCAGGACCTGGTGTCGGTGGACACTGTCTTGCAGTTGACCCGTACTTCATTATTGCAGAGGCACCTGAGCAATCTCCGTTAATTCAGTTATCAAGAGCAATTAACGTATCTATGCCTGAATATGTTGTCAGCATTACTAAAGATATGCTGTCTAAGCTTAACGGCAATAAAGTAACTGTGTTTGGCCTGACTTACAAAGGCGACGTTGATGATATCCGTGAATCACCGGCTTTCGATATTTACGAATTGCTTCGTAAAGAAGAAGGTCTTGAAGTGAATACTTACGATCCTCACGTGAAGATGGATTTCGTAGAAAAAGATATGAAAACTGCGGTTAAAGATTCTTCATTAGTATTAGTGCTGAGCGATCACAGTGAGTTCAAGATTTTAACGGACAATGATTTTGAAACGATGAAAGACAAAGTGATTTTTGATACGAAGAATGTTGTACCGAACAACTTCGAAGAAGTACAATACTTCAACTACGGTAATATTCAAAAGTTCTAGCATAAATATAAATATAAAACTGTAGACAAAGTTAATAGCTGACATGTCTGCAGTTTTTTTTTTTAAATTAATAATACATAAATGCGGGGTAGAGATATGGAACATAAACTGGATAAATATTTAAGACATGTGAAAGAATTTGATGTCAGTCATTACGTATGGATTTATGAAAAGGGGAACAAGCCGCTGCTGCAATCAGTACAGTCAATGAAAAAACTTGGCGACCTTAAAGATTTTCAGAAACAGATTATGCGTGTGCTTGCACATAGAAAAGTGGATAAGAAAGATTACTATTATCTCGAATATGAAGGTAATGAACTAGGCTGGGCTGAGTTAAAAACTTCTATAATAGTTTATTCAAAACCCCGAGAACATGTGAGACTGGACCTCGATAAATTTATGGAAACGCAGGATAAACAGATTTTTGTTGTAGCTAAAAACAACTTAAGTCTGCTTAAAGATCAGATGCTGGACTCCAGATTTATAATGATTAAAGACGGCATAGAATACGAGGCACTGTTTAAAAAACACCGTCTGCAGGGGTGGTTCTCTGCTGATACGCTTGTACGCTCTGAAAGAGCGAAAATTAATGTCACAGGTTATACTGACGACTTTAAATTATTTGAATTTAATAATTTAACGAGCGAAGTCCGCATCGATGAGAAGAAGATATACCCGATTACCATTGTCCATATGTTCAGAGATATTAATCTCGCAAAAGTTAAAACGGGAATGGGTAATTACTGGACGGATATGAGTGAACTGGAATATGACAAAGCAAACCTTCCTGAATATGAACCTCAATACACGTTTGATGAAACAGTCGTTTACGATTTGATTCAGAATGTATCGGAAGAACGTAAAATGACAAAAGCTCTGGTTGAACGCTTGAAAAGTCAGTACAGAGATACTGATATTGAAATAGAACCTTCAAATACTGAAGAAGTAAACGATTTAATTGTCGACAAAGATATCGAATTGTTAAAAGAAGAATTGGCATTTGAGAAAGAAAAACGTAAAATGTTGAACAGAAATATAAAAATCTTAAACAATCGTTCTTCGGTAAGCTCCAGACGAAATACTGGCAATGATAGGTGTATTGTATTGACGACTAATAATAATGAATCAGTATTACCTCATGTAAGTATTTCAGATAACTACTTGCTGGGGTTATATCAGTTGGCTAAATTCCATGATGTCGATACATATGGGGATCTCTTTAATAAAGATGTATCGACATCAACTCAGTATCATGATTTGTCTCTGGAAGAGTACTACAAGTTATTCAATGAGCAAGGCAAACCAGGTTTAATCGATGAAGTCGAGAGATTGGCTGGACATGTAATAGAATCTAACGGTTCCAGATTGTTCAAAAAATAGATTTAAATGTCGGTATTATTTGATGAGTTTTTATGAAGCTTATAAAGATGTTGTGAACCTTCATTACATTAACTACGACAAGACTATAGACATTGAATTTGACTTTGTTATCGTAGCAACAACCTGGAAAGGCATCGACGGCAGCTGGCAGAATGTTTCTAAAGACAAATCAGAAGAACGCCACCATCTGTATGAATTAATTCAGGAACTGCAGGACAGAAATATACCAGCTTTATTCTATTCAAAAGAGGACCCTGTCAACTATGACCAGTTCATAGAAATTGCGAAAAAATGTGATTATGTCTTTACTTCAGCAGAAGAAATTATTCCCCGCTATGTGGAAGCAGTCGGTCATGACAGAGTGTATAAGCTGGAGTTTGGAATCAACCCGCATAAACATAATCCAATAGGTATAAATGCACCAGAATTTAAAGAATATAAAGATGATGTCATATTTGCTGGCAGCTGGATGGTGAAATATCCAATAAGAAATCAGGAATCCGCGATGGCATTTGACGGAGTGATTAAATCGGGAAAAGATTTAACGATTATTGACCGCAATCTAGAGGTGGAAAATAAAAGATATCATTTCCCGCCAAAATATATGAAGCATCTTTCATATCCACTACCGCATGATTTGCTGATGAAAACACATAAATCTACCGTAATGCGATTAACGTGAACTCAGTTAAATATTCTAATACAATGTTTGCAAACAGAGTGTATGAGCTTCAAGCGTTTGGTAATATCCTGCTGTCAAACTTCTCAGTCGGAGTGAACAGTAAATTTCCTCATGTCTTTATTTATAATTATAAAACGGATGTGCCGCAGTTTTTAACTCATACTTCTGATAGAGCCATAAAGAAATATCTTCTGCGGGTATCCGCCAGACTATGAATTATGAAACGACGTATCATAGAATACAATATATATACGGGATACTGGGACATGAATTGAATGTAGATAAGGCCAAAGTACTGGTTGTGTTGAAATCTGAAGATAAAGAAGCAGATCAGATGGTTAAAGCTCAGTCATACAAAAATATAGATTTCATTAATAAGGGTGAACTGGACGATATTGGGTTATCACCATACCGTTTGTAACTTATTTCGACAATGAAAAGTATACTATGAAGAAAATTATATAGAAGAACTGGTCAGCGGCTTTAAGTATGCAGATGTTGATTTTGTCACAAAAGATAAGACTAAAGAGAAATACAACTATACCGATAACTTCTCGGATATTGCCTTAACAATGTTTGATTTGAATATTTTACCGGATGCTAAGATAGACACTGTAAAAGAACAAGTCTTATCCGGTTTGAATATTGATGATACTGAGGTTGTTCTGCATGATAACCTTCCGGCTAAGAGCAGCAGACAGCATAAACTGAGTGTTGTTGTACCAATTCATAATAACGGCAGATACCTTGAGAACAAATGTCTGCGTAGTTTAAAACGACAGTCAGTATACGATGATATGGAAATTATTTTTGTAAATGATGGTTCAACTGATGAAGAAACAGTCAATATAGTAAACCGATTAATCAGACGGAATCCGAACATTGTTTATTACGAATTTGAAAATGCATCAGGCAGTGCCTCAACGCCGCGTAATAAGGGTGTAGAACTTGCCTCAACAGAATTGGTCACCTTCCTTGATCCGGATAATGAAGCGACAGGAGACGGCTTCAGCAGACTTTTAGAAGAGATTGAATCGGACGACAGCCTTGATATGGTAGTCGGCAATATGGTTAAGGAAGACCAGAATGAAAAAAGTATTTTCAACTATTATAAAACAGTTCAGCATTACAACTATAAGAGCAATCTGATTGATGATACAAAAGGCTTCCTGAAACGCTCGTTCTTAAAAGCACAGAGTATCCAGGCAATGATTGTACGTAAAAATATTATTGATGAAAATAATATTAAAATGGTTGAAGGTGCCATCGGACAAGATACAATTTACTATCAGGAATTGCTGCTTCATTCTAATAAAGTAAAGGCCATTGATGAAGTGATTCATATGTATTACGGAGCTGTCGCTGATTCTGTAACGAATACAGTCGATTTGTCCTTCTTTGAGAAATACTTGAAACTTGAAAAATACCGTATAAACTTCTTAACTGAAAATGATTTAATTAACGAGTATTTAGAAGATCGTTTTGAATACTACTTAATGAACTGGTATCTTCCGAGGTTAGAGAAGGTTAAAAAAGAAAATAAAAAAGCAGCAGCAGAAAAATTAGAAGAAATATTAAATTTATATAAGGAATACATTACAGATGATTATTCTTTAATAGAGGAGAAAATAACCACTCTTTAAATTAAAAACAGTTAACTTTGAATTAAGGACACATAAAAGCCTTCTTTTAAATTAAGAAGGCTTTTTGTCTTGATATTTTTCTTAGTAAATAGTGGAGTAAGGGCTAGTAGCAGTGCATTTTTTATTTGTAGAGATGTCTTCATCAGAGGTTATTTCATATAAATTTATAATTTTCAGTTCTGAAGCACGTTCCCATGATAGAAGTTGAACTGTTTTTAATGCGAGAATTTTAATTGTTATTTTATCATCCTTATTTAAATTAAATATACTAATATTATTAACTAAATTCCACTTGGAAATATCTTCTTCTAAAATTTTAAAATCATTGTGATATATTTCGTATTTTAAATAACTTTCAGCATCAACATTTTTATATGGGGAGAGTAAAGCTAAGTTTAAAAGTCCTTTTTTGAACTATAGAAATAATCTATAAATGTATAATTTCCTTTAATTAAATGAGCTTCTGGAATTTTTAGTGTATTTGAATGAGTGACTTTATTTACCTCTGTCTTGGAAGTATCATCATATATGAAATAATTATCGATAAATTTATATTTATCATTTAATTCTGAACCTCTAAATTTTTCATATAAATTTTTAATTTCATTAACACCATAAAAGTTTAGTATAGGATAACTTTTATTGATTAATTCTTTAAATAGATATCCTGATTTTCTTTTTTCAAAGCTAAATGCCATACCTATGTCTAATATTGCTCGTAAGTTAAACGGTAAGAAAGTATCAAAGGCAAGATCTGTTTCATTTAAAAGTTCTGGATGCCATCTTCCCATTCTATGTTCCCAATAATACAAATCAAGAACTTGATAATCGTAATGATCTACATCATAATTAAGTGATTCTATTCCTTTTACCCCAATATCTTTAAAGAAATCTTTGTTTAAATTATTATGGAATTTTTCAGAACTTTTCAAATATTTTTTTAAAACGGAACTTTTATTATTATTTTTCTTCATCCTTCACATATACAGACTGAACTATTTCAAGACAAGTACCTCGAAGATGCATTATATTATTAGGGAAATGTTTAAGATATAAACTTAGTAAAAATCTACCATGACTAATAATCGAGTTTTTATTAAGTAAATCCTTAATATCATCTGATAAATCTATATTTCTGTTATAATAGAGAAATTTGATTGATAGAAATCTTTTAAAATTTCTTCAACAATTAAGCGATCAATATTGTAAACCTGGTCACTCTTTGAGTTGTAATTTAAGTATTCTGGGTTTTTACAGTAAGTGAAAAAAAAGTAATCTTTATACTCTTTACTTAATGCCAATGATATTCTACTGTCGTTACCACCTGTTAGTGATATCAACATATTTTCATAGTTCTCATAGTAATATTTCAACTGTTTTTTCCATAGAAGTTCGACTTGACTAATTTTATCCTCATCGCTCAAAATTTTGTATTTAATATGATCTGGGGAAAAATCTTTTTATATTTTTTCTATTAAAATCTAATTTAAAATTTGGTACTAATGCTTTATATTTAAGAAAGGGGAGTTATCAAAGGAATAGTAAGGATAAGTAAATTTTTTGAATTCATCAATTGTTTCAGTATGGATATGTCTTTTATTAAATTTACATGTGAGCTAATGATGTCTTCGTCTAAAGCATAATAAACACTTCTTGCACCAGTGGCATCTTGAAATACTTCTACACTTTCTTTACAGCCTATAATAATACAGTATCTTCCTCCTAAAAATCTAAGAGGTCAAGAAAGTTATTATTATAATTATTTAAATAATAATCAAGCGAAATTTGTAATAATTTATCATGATTGTAATCGATATCTATACCAATATGTTTGAAATGTCCATGTATAATTATGAAGTGCTTGTTATTCATATAATAATTTAATTCATAAATAGGATCATAGGAAAATGTGAACTGCTCTAATATATTTATCTTTATAGTATAGTGGAACAAAAATCATTATGCGTAGTAAACAAAAACCTTTAGGATATAATTTTTCTTCTAGTTTCATACAGTTTTCACTTCCATTATTATTTTCTATTACAAATATAGAATATATATTAGTGTTTATTATAACAATATACAATCAAAACTTGATTAATAAGTTTTTAAAAGTTAATAGTATATTCCACAATACATTCATACACTTTAACGAGAAACAAACTTAAATTATTTATGATATAATTTCAATATAACTAATTGGTGAATATTAAATCTGTACGTCATATAGTGTATCTTATATTTAAATAATTAAAAATATCGTAAGGAATCTATGATTAAATACTTTGAACTTTAGTTATCAAGAAATCTAGTAATTAAGTTAGTAAAGTAGTTATATCAAAGGAGCAATGGATGAACAAAAAACAACAAAAAGCAATAAGAAATATTGAAGAGTATTTTAAAGGTAGGTTGGTTGTTAAAAATAATCTTCCGTTTATAGATATTAAAGATGGAATAGATTGGGATTTTAAATCAGATGAAAATAAAAAACTTTTCAAATATACTTACACTCTCTTAATATTCTTAATGATTTTATTATTGCAAATAAATACTATTATAATGAATTATATTTCAAGGAGTCAAAGAATATAATTTTGAACTGGTATAAAACCGATGACAAAAATAATGAAAAATGGAATGAGCATGCTACTGCCACGAGAGTAAAAAATATAATTAAATTTCAAGAAGAGAGTCACAAATACAAACTTAAAAAATGGAAATATAATAAAATTATAAGCGAGCATTGTGAGTTTTTAAGCGACGAAAAATACTATAAGAATAATAATCACGGAATAATGATGGATATTGCTTTAATTTATAGCAGCTCTGTTTTGAAAGATAATATACAAAAGAAAATTTATTTAGAGAAAGCGATTTATAGAATAAAAACAGCTTTATATAGAGATTTTAGCAGGATGGGTGTTCATTTAGAAAATTCGCCAGAATATCACAAACTAGTGTTAATATTATTCAAAGATTTAAATGAGGCATTAACACGTCATAATATAAAATTAGATAAAGAAATTAACTTAATGATAACCAATGCTCAAAAATATAAACAAATCATAATTAAACCTGATTTATCATATCCTTTAATTGGTGATACTGGATTATTCTATGAACACTCAATGAAAAAATATATAATGATTTTGTGGATTATGAAGCAGGCATTGCTATAATACATAATGAAAATAAAGTTGAGCCAGTAAACAGTGCATATTTAACATTTAAATCAGGTTATCAGAATAAAACACATAAGCATTATGACGACTTGTCGATAACTTACTATAACGATGGTCATGACATATTAGTTGATTCTGGGAAATATAGTTATGACATGACTAATCCTATAAGAGATTATATTATCTCACCTGAAGCTCATAATACAATATATATTAAAAATAAAGAATATATATTAAAGAAGCTTTAACTGATCAATTTAAACTTTAAAATATAATTTTACTGATGAAAAATTATACAGAAAATTTCTGGCATGAATGGTTTATATCATGGTATTTCAATGAGTAGAGATGTAATTCTAACTAATGATAATTTTGCTTTTAATCGATCGCATTTCATCAGTGAGTGTAGAAAATATTCAAATTATCTTCAATCTTAATAAAAATTCTGAAGTTAGAAAAATAAATGAACTTAAGTTTAAAATTGTGATTGATAATATTGAATATATTAGAAACATTTCCACTTAGAAGTAAAGATATAACATCATCTGTACAACAAGGTTGCTATTCTGAGGAATTCTCAAAAGTGAATTATAATACAAGAATTGTTTATGAAGTAGAACAGAATAAGATGATTTTATAACAGCTTTATATAGAGCTGAAAATAATTATGAGTAATGTTACTTTTAAAAATAAATGCTTATCTTATTATAATCAAAAAAAATTAGTTGAAATTAGAATTTAATTTTTCATATCACCATAGGAGCGATTATATGAAAACGATGGACAAGAATTTATTAATAGAGTTAAATAATTACAATGTCGGAAAAATTAAAGTATCGCATACAAAAAACTCTGACTTAGCATTACAAAACAAATATATATTCTTTCCGGGTTTTGATATTGTAGAATTCCCCGAAGGCATTAATTGGAATTATAAACACAATCATGCTGCAGGTACGTATCAAATTTATTTACATTGCCTAACTATAGTAAGAAATCTTGTAAATAGTTATTTAATGACAAAGATGGATGTATATATAAAAAAAGCTCGAGAAATTATAATACAGTGGATGACATCTAGCTCTAATGAGACATATTACTCTAAAAATTCAAGTTGGAGAGATCATAGTAGTGCTAGGAGAATGAAGACCATAATATATTTCCAACAAAATAGTCCAGAAGATTATAAAATAGATGAAAATTTGTTTGAAGAATTATTAGTAAAACATTGTGATTTTCTATCAAGAAAAGAATTTTATGCGGAGAATAATCATGGCATGATGAGTGATGAAGGGCTCTTATTTTTAAGTTGTTATTTAACAAATGAATCGCTATCAAACCTCTATAGGCAAACCTCTGTGTTAAGGATGGAACGTATGATTCTAAAACTATTTTCCTCTAAAGGCTATAATCTGGAGAATTCTCCAGAATATCATAGAGTAACTCAAAACATAGCATCAGATTTTATAAAGCTTACAAAATATTAAAAATAGAATTTGATAAAAGATGTAAAGCAATTATTGAGAAAAGCTTTAAACTAAATAACATTATAATTAAACCAGACAATACATATCCACTTATAGGAGACACTGGTATTCATAAATCAAAAATTGATAAGGAATATGAAAACTTCATAGATTATCAAGCAGGTATTGTATTTCTTAATAGCAAAAATAGCAAGAACCAGAAAGAGTCATCATACTTTACTTTTAAAGCAGGCTATCAGTTAAAATCTCATAAACATTATGATGACTTATCATTGATTTATTTCCATAAAGGTGAAGATATATTTATCGATTCAGGAAAATATACTTACGATAGTAAAAACCCTAAAAAAGCATACATAGTATCACCTTCTGCTCATACTACAATTCATAAGGTATATGACTCTTATGAGTTGGAGAATAGTGTTATAGATTCTGAGAGATTGAAAATAAATTTCGTTCATGAAAACAATAAATATATTCATATAGGAGCGGTAAATAATTTATATAAAAAACTAATTATATATAGAGATATTATGTATTTGAAAATGTAGGTATGATTATAGTTGACCGTTGTTTTTCAGAAGAAATGCAATTTATTGGTCAAAACTTTAATCTGGATCCAAAAATTAGTATAAATCAGATTGATTCTAATCAGTTTCAACTTAGAACTACAAAGGGCAGAACTTTAATACTAAAACAACATACTGGTCGAACGTTAAGCAAATACTTCACACATGATAATAAAAACAGAGGGTTTTATTCAGAAAAGTTCAATGAATTATTGGAAACACATCAAATAGAATTTAGACAAAACTCTGTGGAATGTAACTTTATTACTTCATTAATAGATGATGAAAAAGATCTAAAAAATTTAAAAATTGACAAAAATAAAATCACCTTTATGTTAGATTCAGATATGTACGAAATTTATTTACAAAAAGTTATCTAATATTGTGTGATAATTAGTACTCAAAAATTTTTAGCATAAATTACTACATTTGAATTTAATAGTTATATTATTATTATTATTTTAAAATTCTCAAGCGTTTTTCTTCAATAGTTTTTTTAGAAAAATTATGTTAAATCATTATACACGCTTAGGATTATTCTGAAAATTATAATCAACTAACGAAAAAGAGGAGATATAAATGGTAATTATTAAATTTAGACCATTTGAAGAATATATATAGATGTGGTAAGTCGACTCGTTATCACAGACCTAGTAGCCAAGAAAACATTATTGAAATTAATTAAGAGTAAATCATACTTTACTGTAGATTCAAAAGACTTGGATTCAAATGGTGTCTATAAATATAAGTATCAAGTAAAAAAATATGATGAAGAATTAGGTAAGGAAAGATGGATGGATGAAACTAAACATAAAATGGTTTACCCAGAACAAATAAATAGAGATGGTATGAAAATTTACTCTATAGAAGGAAAACAAGTAATAAATTGATAGTTATTTTCCAAGCTGTTAATAGAAACCCTTCATATAATTACGTAGGATCTTTAAAAGATTATAATATAAATCGACTATATAGGATGATTATGGTGGAGATAAAGCTACTAAAAGTTCGTATTATTTAAATTCAAAAGAAAATTCTAATGTCGCAGATGCCACTCAAAAGCTAATTGATGAAGTTGCTAAAAAATTAGGTGTAAAGAAAAAAGATACAATATTTGCTGGTTCGAGCAAAGGTGGATTTGCAGCACTTTATCATGGATATATTTATGGAGCAGGAAAGATTATACCTGGAGGTCCACAGATATTATTAGGTAATTATCTTTTTAGCAATCACGAGGATACTACAGTTGGAAAAGCAATATTTAAATCTATTTTGGAGAACTAACAGAAGAAAAAGCAGTTTGCAAATAAACTGATGTATAATGCACTTTCTAATATAAAATCACCTTATCCAGAAACAATTATACACGTTGGTTTCTGGGAGAGTCATTACCTAAAACATGTTGTTCCATTTATGGAAATGGCAAAAGAGTTGGGAATTGAAAATGTAAACTTATCGATAGCTGATTATACTACACATTCCGAATTAGCAAAATATTATCCAATATTCTTACAAGAACAAGTAAATAAAATCATCAATGACAATTAACTTTAATATCAATAATTATTAAAAACATACTGATTTTATTATTTTAAGGATTGAATGAGATATTATGGAGTATTTACAGTTTAATATTCAATAAAAAATATATTCTACGACTATTAGAAAGTTAGTTACTGAAAAGGTGAAAAAATGCGTACGGAGCTTTAATGTTTTCACTGCGTCGCTACGTTTGATATCAGACAAATCGCAGCTTTCATTACCATCTAAATCGGATAATATAGACGCATCTAATCCTCTATTAGAGAATGCTTAACTTTTCACTCTAAATTAGTGCTATAAATGTTTTATGACGCATCACAACGGACATGTATTACACCTTGCCAGATTATGTATCGTTATCCAAATGTAACTGCTAAACTAGACACAATATTTTTCCACAATTAAGTCTCAACATTTTTTATCTTCAATTAATCTTTAAGGGTATATATATTATTTTCTCTATCTTTATAATGACGCTGGATTTTTCATCGATAGTGTATTCAACAAAAAATTGAATAAAACTTTTCTTTTATGACATATCAAAATTTATAATCAACATATTAAAAACCATTTTATACTCAACATATTATGGCCTGTTAATTATGCATTGAGATTGTGTTAAAATATATATAACAATAAATGTGGGTAGGATGCAGGTGAAAGGTTTCTTATATATTTTTCAAAAAAATAAGATAATGCATGACTGTGATGAAGTTACGAAATATATAGACAAGCTTAAACAGACAAAACATGATTTTTCCTTTAAGGAGAGTCATAAAATAAAAAGTTATTTCTATACTAATGAAAAAAAAACATTGAACAACAATGAATCTTCAAAATTTATTTCTCTCATTGGTCAATTTGTGGAACGTACCGAGGATATAATTACTTCACTTTCAAAACTGGAAGATCTTGATTTGAGAGATTATGTAAGTGATTTAAAAGGTGCTTTTGCGCTGGCGTTAGCAGATTTTTCGAAGAGTGAAATGAATTCTTTACTCATATTTTCAGGATTGATATATTTTTTATAGAGAAACTAGAGATCAAATAGTAATAGGCACTGATCCTCTTATAGTCAGTGCCATCTCAAATCCGAAAAAATTCGAACCTGAGATTGAAGTTAAAAATAGTATTTCATTTTTA